>NZ_JAZGRL010000001.1:0-87554 GCF_046540415.1 Streptomyces sp. E11-3
TCGGTCTTGTCGCGGGCGGTGGCAAGCGGGGCGGGCCGCCTGCACTGACGGGTGGGCGGGGCCGGTTGGCGACGGCTGCGGAGCCGGCGGAGGGCGTGTTGTGCCTGGACTGGGGGGTGTGGCGGTACATCACCTGTCCCGGGCTGAGTGAGGTGGGCTTGATGCAGTGGCTGGAGAAGCAGGAGGGGGTGCGGGTCGAGCGCTGGGAGAACCTCGACGAGTGGGATATCGGCGTCTACCTGGCGGACCGGCATCGCTGGCGGGTGGACGTCAAAGACCACCAGGACGCGCAGACGATCATCGACCGGCCGCCTGCCGGGGAGGCGGTGGTCGTCCCCAACTATCGGCGCAGCCAGGTCAATCAGCTGCAGGCCGGGCTTGATGCGCTGCGGACTGCTGACGGGCAGCGCTACAGCGTGTTCACAGTCAGCCGTTTCAAGGCGGCTGTGACCCGGCGGGTGAAGGGGATGGACACATGACGTCGCCGAAGAACGTGAAGTACTCCGTCGGCGTGCCGCTGACACTGCGGACGGCGATCCTGCTGGCCGCGCGGGTGTTCCCCCAACCGGGCGCCGGAGGAGCAAGCGGCATGGCGGCGTGTGGTGGATCTTTCTGATGCGCACTTCCTGGTAACGGGGCAGATGCATCTGTGGGACGGCTGGCCCGCTCTGGCTCTGCCCGATCAGGTGCGGATCACCCGGATGCTGCGGCAGCGGTCGGCGGTCCTCGCTTCCCACGCTGTGTTTGTCACGGAGACGGCAGCGGTCCTGGACAGCGGTGAGGCGGTCGAGTTCGCCCCGGCCGACGGGGAGGAGCAGGTGTTGATCCTGCCCGTCGGCGACGAGGAAGCCCTCATCGATGCCTTGCTGGACGAGCTCGAGGACAACGCGGCCAAGGGGCAGTTGCTGCCCAAGCCTGCGCCGCCCGGATCCTACGTCAGCGACCTGCGGATCCGGGATCCGCTCAGCCCTTCCGGCCGGGTGGTGGACGTCTTCTACGATCTCGACTACCAAGGGCCCCCTGCTCCCAGCGTGGTGCAGGAGCTGGGAGACGCCCCGGTCGCGGACGAGGTGGTGATCCCCTTCTCCGACCTGGAGGAGATCGCGGGTCGGCTCGATGAGCTGCGTGGGCAGGACTACCGGCGCAAGGCGGTCGCGGGCATCAGGCGGCATGCCCGCGGCCGCGACGGCACGGACGTGGGCGAGCTCCTGCGTGTCCAGGCCGGGCCGCTGCGGGTCTTCCACGCCCCCACCGGCATGGGCAAGAACGTCCTGAGTGAACTCGTCGCGGTGTGGTGCGCCAAGCGGGGCCGGGTGATCTCGCTGGTTGTTCCGCAGAGCGCGCAGGTCCTGGCCAGTGTGTACCGGCTGCGGCAGGACCTGGCCGACCTGGAGATCTCCGCACAGGTCACGCCAGTCGTCTCCCCCGCCTCCATGCAGGAGCTGGCCGAGCAGACGGCCGGCAATCCGCACGACGATGCGGACTTCAGGACCTGGGTGTACCGGGAGATGTCCTACAGCTGCTCCCTGACCGGGCACGCCACCACCTCCTCCGAAGCGGTGGATGCCTGGACGCCGGGCCAGGAACCGTGCGACCAGCTCAAGCCCAACGGGCCAAAAGCAGACAAGGCTATGGCCTGCCCGTGGCGCGGCGGATGCGGAAAGTTCCGCCACCACCGGGCCGTGGCGTCGGCGGACATCCTCGTCACGAACCATGCGAACTTCCTCACCGGGCACATCCACGTGCCGGTGGCGGGCCGTCCTGCCCCGGGACGGCGCATGACCACCGAGCAGCTCCTGCTGCACCGCAGCCATCTGGTGATCATCGACGAGGCCGACGCGATGCAGGCGCAGGCTTTCGAGCAGGCGGCCCGTCAGGTGCTGCTGGCCCAGGACGGTGCGGAGCACACCCCGGTACGGGATCTCGACAGTCAGTTCCGGCGGCACTGCCACCGGCTGCCTATGAGTCTTGAGCAGTATCTGCGGCCGCTGATCAACCACCTGGTGTGGCTGGCCGAGAACTACGTGTCCCACCTCGTCGGCGGGGTCATCCATCCCGACCGGGAGCGGCGCAGCATGGTGGTGCCGCGCCGCTGGGACGGGATGTTCGCCTCCCGGGTCTTCAAGCTGGAGGCCGGGGAGCGGCCCACTGAACAGCAGATGCGGGCGGTCAATCAGCTCTACAAGCGGGAGGGGCCGCTGGAGTTGGCCGATGAGGTCAAGGGGCTGGCGGAGCTGAGGGAGCTGCTGTCCTCGGTCACGGACCTGGCCGGCGGGCTGGACCGGCTCACTCATGTCACCTTGAAGCGCATCGGAGAAGCGTTCTCGGCGATCACCGGTGAGGCAGACGAGAAGCGGCTGCACTCCCTGGCGCTGCTGGCGGCCCGGCGGGCGTATCTGGAGGAGATGCGCAGCATTCTGCACCGCATCGTCGGGGTCGCGGCGCCGTTGCAGGGGGCGGGGATCTCCGCCGGCAACGGCCTGGTGGACGCGCTGGCCTCGCATGTGCCGTGGCGTGCTGCCCCCTACGGCCCTTTGGGGCGTGCGCTGTTCGCATTCTCCGAGACGTTCGACCCGGCCGACCGGCACCAGACGGCGCTGCGGCTGAAGTCCTATGTCGGGGATCCGCACGCCCACCTGGCCTACCTGGGCGAGGTGACCGCGCTCGCCCATACCGGCACCCGCCGGGCGGTGATCGGGATGTCCGCGACGGCGTTCATGCCGTACGCGCCCCGTCATCACCTCCTGCCGGAGCCGACCTGGTACGTGCCGGACGACGTCAACGGAAGCCTCACCGTCGAGCTGCAGGCCGGCCAGGACGACGGGGCGGGCATCGTGGTGTCGGGCACCGAGGGAGCAAGCCGGGAACGCGCCTATACGGCCATGGGGCGCAGCGTGGGTAAGGACCTTCCTGCGCAGCTCGACGCGGTGGCCGCCGATGCGGCGACCGCGCACCGGGCGTATGCGCTGCTCGCGCCGACCGCCTACAACGCCGGTCCCGCGCTCGCTCGCGGCATGATCGATGCAGGGGTCACGGCATCGGAGATCTGTGTGGCGGTGCGGCCGCAGGCCATGGCCTCGTTGGAGCGGATGCCGCCGGGCTGGGTGCCCATCCCCAGCAACCGGCTCGAGCAGTTCCCTCACGCCGTGGGCCACGGCCGGTGCCGGTATCTGATCGCCCCCATGGCACGGGTCGAGCGCGGCCTGAACATCGTCGACCGTGACGGGCGGTCTCTGCTGCATGTGGCCTGCCTGGTCAACCGGCCCGTCCCGGTGATGGAAGACCCCCCGGTGCTGCTGTCCCTGGTCAACTCCCTCGCCTACCGCCGACGGCGGCCGGGCCCCAATCCCGCGGCGGAGTTGGAGCGGCTGCGGATCGCGGCGGGCCAGATCTTCGATGACATCCGCAGCGGCCAGGGCTATTTCAAGTCGCTGGGCGAGGACGTCAAGCTCGCCGTCGTCGCGGAGATCCTGACCCGGCTGATCCAGCTGGGCGGGCGTACGCGCCGCGGCGGGGATCACGGGCGGCTGCGTCTGCTGGACGCCGCCTTCACCCAGACCGCCGTGCACTCCACTCTGCCCGCCCTTCTTCAGCAGTTGCGCGGGAAATGGCAGGACGAGGATCACATGCCGCTGATCGACGCCGTCTATGGCACCACCATGACCGACGCTCTGCTGGGGCTGGCGGAGCACTCCCCCACCAAGTACGGGGACGAGGAACAGGAGATGGGCGAATGGTGAGTGACGACCGCGGGCGGCTGTTCACCCTGTCCTTCCCGCTGGATGACCGGCTGCTGGGCACAGCGCACGTCTATCCGCAGGACGAGGCGTTCGCTCCGGCCTGGAGGCGGCTGCCTCGGCCGCGGGGCAAGGACGCCGTGCAGCCGATCGCGTCCCTGCAGACGGCGGCGCGCGCCGTGACCGGTGAGCGGCTGGTGTTCACCAACCCCGACCGGCCTGCCAGGACCGGCCGATGGGCCGGGCGGAGCGTGATCGTCACGCCCGGGGCGCTGGACGAGGCCACCGTGCGCACCCTGATGCGGGAGTGGGAGACGCGGCTGGACGGGCATGACGGCCGTGACACCCTCGCCGCCCTGCTGCAGCTGTCCGACGACGGGCCCCAGCCGCTCAGTTCGCTGCTGCACCGCGACACCCTGGGGCGGATTACCGGTCCCCGCTGGGCGTTTCGGGTGGCCGGGTGGCGGCTGGCGAGCATGCTGGCCGCCCAGCCGCTCCTGCTCGACGAGAACCTGCCCGCGCTGCGGTTCCATCTCGACAGTGAGGGCGACCTGCTGGCGTGGCAGGCCCCGCTGGTCCACGAGCGGTCGTGGATCGACGAGGAGAGCGGCAAACGCCGACGCATCGCCGGCTACGCCATGGAGCGTATCCACATCGAGGTCGAGGCCGCCCCAGGCGGCAAGAGTCTCGTGGCGCATCTGTCGGCGCGTATCTCGCGTGTCGCCACTCACTACAAGGGCATCCGCAACGTTCTGCTGCGCCATCCTGTCAACCCGGACATCATCCTCAAGGCCCCGATCAGCACTCGGTGGGAGAAGGGGCCGGACGGGTTCATGCAGCCCGCGGCCGTCCGCTACCGCGGGGCGACGGCACAGATCGTCGAGGCCTGCGGCGTCGGCCGTCTGCCCGAGCCGCCCCTGACGGGGCTGGACGAACTGACAGAGGTACGCGGGGTGCACCGCACGGGCAAGCACCCGATCGACAAGGGCGCCGGTGCGATGTTCCACGCCCGGCTCGAGGAACATGCCGGGCACATCCTCGGCCAGGAGCCCGTCGTCTACACCGGGACATCCATCAAGATCAGCAAGCCGGGCGGCATCCTGCCGCCCTACGTACCGGCCGGCAAGATGCCCGACGCCATGGCAGGCGCCCAACTCGACACGCTGCGCACCGTCGTGCTGTACGAATCGGCCGCCTGGCGCACGCGGGTGATGGAGCAGCTGGCCCGCGACTACGCGCGGCCCGAGCTGGCCGGTCTGCCCGACGAGCAGCCGGTGGTCCTGGCGCCCGGGTACGAACTCGTGACGGTGCGGCTGCCCGAACTCGTCCGCCACGGCAGCCACGACCGCAGCCTGATTCTGAACACTCTGCCCTGGTTCAAGCCCGGCACCGGGCGGGCGCTGGTCACCGCCCTGTGCGAGACGCGCTACCCCACCGAGCAGGAGAAGGACGCCGGGGTGACGGATGCCAAGCACGCGCTCAAAGGGCTCTTCGCCCAGCGTGGCATCCCCTCACAGTTCATCACCATGGACTCCGATCCTGGCGATCCCTACCGGCTGAACACGCCCGAAAAGGTCGCGCGGGCCAAGGCCCGCAACGCCGGTCTGCCGGAGCCGGACGTCGCCTACAAGGACGACCATGCGGTGCAGATCGCGCTCGGCAGCCTGCACTCCGACTCCGGCATCATCGACAACCGCCTGGCCGCCACTGCCTTCCACCGCAACGCCAAGGACACCGCCCTTGACCGGGAGGCCGTGGCGGTAGGGCTGTGGACCCGCTACCACCGCTTCGACGAACGTCCCGGCCGCCCCCGCAAACCCGCCGTGCTGACCATCACGCTGGTCGCCATGCGGATCCCGCTCGGCGAGGACGCCTACTGGCCCACCCTCATGTACGGCGACCAGGGCTGGCGCCCCCTGGCCCAGGCACGGGCCCTGCACCATGCCGGTCCCATCGGCAAAAGAGGGCATCACCTGCGGGAGGACCACGGGGGCCCGGACAACGTGCGCACCTATGTGGACCGGGCGCTGGCCGCGCTCACTGACCAATATCCGATCATCGTCTTCGCTGAGGAGCGTGAGCGGATCTGGCCCGGGCTGTGCAACGACCGGCTCGGGGACGGCCATGTTCCCGGGCAGAGCCTGATCGCCCAAGGGTGGGATGTGGCGATCGTTAGGGTCGGCAACGGGCAGGGCACACCCCAGCCGTCACGGCGCACCGGCGGCGGGGGCAAGCTGCCGGCCAACCCGTTGCAGCCGGTCATGCCGGAGAAGATCCTCTACCGCCACGACCACGGGGACGCGGTGTCCTGGCTGTTTTCCGGGCAGTCCCGCCAGCACGCAGGCGGCCAGCGCACCGGCACCCAGTACACGCGCCGCACCCTGCCCGGCGGTCAACTGGCCCAGATGGGTGCTCCCTTCCACGCCATGACCCGCACCGAATACGTCATCGCCCGCCGCGGCGGCTGGCGCGAGGAGCAGCTGGCAGGTCTTGCCGCGCGGATCTCGGAGCAGGCCGCCATGTGGGACGGGCGCACCAATCTGCCCGCGCCGCTGCACCTGGCGAAGAGCGCTGATGAAAAGCATCCCGGCTTCGTCGACCAGGAAGGGCTGAGCGCGTAGGTGCGGTGACGGCGGGCACGGCGGCTTCCAGGACCGGTGCCGGCGCAGCCGATGGGCTGTTGACTGCTGCCGTGCCCCGCCCGAGCCCAGGGCGAGGCGGGGCCGGGTGCACTGTGCCGCCCCCCTCACCTGTCACAAACCGAACAGACCGTCCTACTGGAGCGTGCGGCTGGTTACTTGGAGTACGTCTGTTTCCAGCGTGCTCGGTGGCGGGCTTCTCCCTGTCCGCGTCCGTTGACTTCGGCCAGAGACAGCAACGGTGTCCCGTTGTTCCATAGCCCAAAGAAGTCACGGTGCAGGGTGAGGATGTGGTGCTTGACCGCGAACGCCTCGGCTTGGGGGCTGAAGCGGGTGGTGGCGACGAAGATGGCCACATCCGCAGCGAAATGCACCTTGGCTCCCAGCAGATCGCGCACTTCGCGACTGGCGATCGTCCGGTGGGGTGCGTACCGTTTGCATTGGATCACCATGGTTCGGCCATCAGGCAGCCGGCCGAGCACGTCGGCTCCGTTGTCCCCGGTCCCGCCCACTCGGCGCACCTGTGTGCAGCCGTCACGGCGACATAACTCGGCAACCACTTCCTCGAACTCGGTGCCGGACATCGCGTCGATGGCAGCCAGCGTCCGCTGTCCGGCTGCGATCTCCTCCTGTCGTCTCCAAGCGTCGTCCTTGCTTCGCAGCAGCCGGTCGGTACGCCAGAGCCGCCACACCATCCAGCCGATTCCCGCGGCGGCAAGCAGGGCGCCGAGGTACAGCAACAACATCGGCTGCAGCAGACCTAGCAGGACCAGCGCGGCAAGCGCTCCTGCTGCTGCTTTGTTCCGGGCGGTGCGTCGTCTGCGCATCGCCTTGCCCTTGCGTTTGGCCGCCATTTCTGCCCCCTCTTGCACCGGCCGGGATGGATTCCTCCCTGCTGTGCAGTGTGGGCATGCCGAGCGGCCCCGCCAGGGCGCAGTCAGGCCATTGGCTTGAACCTCCCGCCCTTCTGCCGGCTGGCGTCTGACCGTTCTCCTCGATGAGGGGCGTTCGCCTGCTTACAGGCCGAGTTCGGCCAGGGCTGCTTGCCTCTGCGGGCTGAGGCCGGAGCGTCGGCGGCGCAGGTTGCTCAACCACTGGCCCAGGCGCACGGGGTCGCCTTCGACCTTCTCGATATGCCGCTGGGGGACGTTGAGATGGCCTTCGCGCGCGCGGAAGGCCCGTGCGGCGGCCAGCCCGCGCTGGAAGGCACGCTCGCGCGCCGGCAGGCGGCTGTCCGTCGCCCGGGAGGTGGATGTGTCGGGCAGTTCGACCAGCCCCAACTCCGCGAGCAGTGACCTCTGTTCAGGGTGCAGGCGGCCGGAACGGGCGCGCTGTGACTCAAGCCAGCTCTCTGCCTCGGCGGCAGTCTTGCTGACTGCCAGGCTCTGACGAGCGGCGTGGTAGGCCCGTTGCCAGGTGATCGGCCAGGGCGGGTTCCACCACCGGTCCAGCGCGGTGAGCGCGGTGGCGCGCTGGTCGGTGAGGGTCTCGGCGCGGGTGCGCTGGGTGGCCAGCCAGCGGCCGAGGGGGAAGCCGTCGTGGATCTCGTCGACGGGGGCGGCGAGGTGGCCGTGGCAGGCGGCGTAGGCGGCGGCGTGGGCCAGTGCGCGGTCAAAGGCCTGCTGGCGGGGGTCCCAGATGATGCCGAGGCGTTCGAGGGCCTGCACGCGTACGGCGTCGAGCGTGCCCTTGGTGTGCAGGTGGCGTTGCCAGGTCAGCCAGCGTCCCAGGGGGTAGCCGGTGGGGTCTTCGTAGGTCTGGGGGACGTCGAGGTGGTGGTGGGTGTGGCGGAAGCGGCGGGCCGCGGCGAGGCCGCGGCGCCATTCGGCGCTCTTCGGGGCCAGGACGCGCAGGGACAGGGCGAGGGCGATCTCGTCGGCCTGGGTGGGGCGGTCGAAGCGCAGCCAGGCTTCGGGATCTTCGGAGGGCATCGTGGGGCGCTGGGTGCGCGGGTCGGACAAGCGGGCGTCGAGGCGGTCGTCGTGGGAGCGCAGGGCCTGGATGGTGCGCCACAGCGGGGTGTAGGCGTCGGCGCCGAGGAGGTCGTCGGGGTCTTCGTCGGGCGTGAGGTAGACAGGGACGACGAGGGTGGCCTTCTTGCCGGCGCCGGGGCGCTGACGCAGGGCACGGCCGACGGCCTGGACGGTGTCGACGGGGCTGTTCTTGGGGTCGACGAAGACCACCGCGTCGATGTCGGGCACGTCGATGCCCTCCCCCAGCACGCGGGCGTTGGACAGGACGGCCGGCGTGTCGGGGCTGGTGTGTGAGGTGAATTCGAGCAGGAGGCGGCGGCGGACCTGAGGGGTGTGGCTGCCGCTGACCCAGTCCGCCCACAGCCCCTGGGGGCGCAGGTGATCGGGAAGGGCGGCGGCCGTCTCCGTCAGGGTGGTGGCGAAGGCGCGGGCGTCGGCGACACGGTGATGGAAGGTCAGGATGCGGCGCAGCTTGTGGTCGTGGATGGCGCGCAGGGCAGCGACCTGGCGGCCGGCCAGGCGCAGTCCATCGACGCCTGCGCCGGCTCCGGTGGCCAGCCAGTCACGCAGGTCCGCGTCGGTGACGACGGGAACGAGGATCTGGTAGTCGGCGAGCAGCCCGAGATCGATGGCGTCAGAGAGGTTGAGGTGATAGGCGACGGGACCGAAGAGGGTCTCGTCGTCCATGGAGGCCACCGTCTCTACTTCGTCGCCGTCCGGGGCGTCGTCGGGGTCCCAGATGCGAGGGGTGGCGGTCAGGTAGAGGCGGCGGGCGGCGGGGACCTGGTCGTCGTGGTGGATGGCGGCCCATGCCTTGCCCAAGCGGCCCGCGGTGCGGTGGGCCTCGTCGACGACCACCAGGTCCCAGGGGGGCAGGCGGTGGTCGCGGTGGGCAGCGATGACGGCGGGCAGGGAGGCGTAGGTGGCGTAGACGGTGACCGGCCCGGGGCGAGGTGTGGTGGTGAGGGCGGTCAGTTCGGCGGGGTCGGTGGTCAACGGGATGTCGGTGCCGACCGGTTCGTGATCGAGGGCCTGGCGGGCCGAGCACACCGCCACGGTGGTGCCCTTGCGGCCGGCCAGACGCCAGGAACGGATCGTCTGCGACAGCAGGTCCAGTGTCGGCAGCAGCACCAGCACACGGCCCCGGGGGGCAATGCGGGCGGTGGTACGGGCGGCAATGAGGGTCTTGCCGGTGCCGCAGGCCGCGATCACGCTCGCGCGGGGATGGTCGCCGAGGACACGGGTGGTCGCCGAGACGGCTTCCCTTTGGTGGGGGCGCAGTTCGAGGGGCGTGGTGGCCATAGAGGGGTACCGCTCCGGAACATGAACTGGTGAGGCGGTCATGGGGCGTTGCAGGGAGATCTATCGGCGGTGTGGGCGATGGTTTTGCGGGTGGGGAGCTGCGGTTCAGCTTGCCGATGCCACGCGTAGGGCGCGGCTGAGCAGGATGGAGTTGCCCAGGTGGCGGCGTAGTTCTCTCTCCAGTCCGGCGACCGGCACCAGGTTCTGCGGGGCCCGGGTGTCTTTG
Organism: Streptomyces sp. E11-3; assembly: GCF_046540415.1. Classification (NCBI taxonomy): domain Bacteria; kingdom Bacillati; phylum Actinomycetota; class Actinomycetes; order Kitasatosporales; family Streptomycetaceae; genus Streptomyces; species Streptomyces sp. E11-3. The sequence goes on from NZ_JAZGRL010000001.1 coordinate 9,878, forward strand.
TACTCGATGCTGGCGTACCGCGGCAGGAGTGCCTGGGAGAGGTTTGCCAGCTCGATCGCCGCGGTCGCAGGGATGTCGGCGGCGCATTCCAGGCGCACAATCCCGGCCCATGGGGCGCCGGGGGTGCACGGGAGCCGCAGGTACCAGGCGTGGCGGTCCCAGGAGGTGCCCATCAAGAACACTGGGCTGCGTTCGCCGGGGCCCAGGGTGGCGATCATGGCGTGCAGGTCGGGCGGCAGGTAGGCGGTGCGGTGGGACTTGATGAATCCCAGGGCGCGCGGTAGGTGGGTGCGGCCGCGCAGCGGGCCGTCCACGACCAGGAGGTCCGAGCCTTCGGAGACTCCGTGGCCGGTCAGGGCGGTGCGGGCATGGATGGCGACGAGGACCTCGAGTTCGGTGAGTTGGCGTTGCAGCGCCGTCGAGAGCAGCACGGCGAGGTTCTGTTCTTGGTCGTCGGGGGTGATGGTGGCCTTGTAGGTCCCGGCGGTGGTGGGCACGTCGGCGGCGTTGGTGGCGGTGGTGAACAGGCCACGCCGGTAGTCGATGGTCAGCAGATGTGCGCCGCGGTCGGGGCAGCAGCACACGGTGCCTGCCGCGTAGGAGGCGCACAGCGCCATCCGGGCGTTCCGGACTGCGTTGCTGGGGCTGGTGGCCGGTTCGGCGGAGGGGGGCTGTTCGATCCAGATGCGGGCCTCGACGCGACGGACGCCGTCGACGAACAGGACCGCACCTGGGGCAGATACCTGGGAGGGCGAGACGGGCTTCCAGTCGGCCGGGGCAAGTTCGATATGGGGAGTGACCTTGGCGGTGGAGTCGGCGATGCCGTTCTCGGCGTTCTCCACGCTGGAGCCGTAGGTGGGGTCCCAGCCGTCGACATGGAACCGCATGCGGGAAGCCTGTGCTGCGCTGGTCATGTGCCCTGCCGGGTGACGGTGGAGGTGCGGGTATCGCGCTGGACGTGAAACTGGACCGGGATCTGTTCGGCGAGTGCGGTGACGTGGGTGATCACTCCGACCATCCGCTCTCCCAGAGAGAGGTTTTGCAGGGTGTCGGCGACGGTCTGGAGCGACTCGGCGTCGAGGGTGCCGAACCCTTCGTCGAGGAAGATGGACTCCAGTTTCGTAGCGCCGCCCAGGCCGGCCAGCTGGTCGGAGAGGGCCAGTGCGAGGGCCAGGCTGGCCTGGAATGTTTCGCCGCCGGACAGGGTACGCACTGAGCGCGAGGAATCGGCATCGAAGCGATCGATGACGTAGAACTCGCCCTTTTGGTGGCTGAGGTCGAAGCGGTCGCCTGACAGCTGGCGTAGTGACTGGGAGGCGCCGGCGACCAGAGTGTCGAGGGCTGAGTTGGCGAGCCACTGAGGGAACTTGGTAGACCGCATCAGCCGGGCCAGCTCGGCGGCCACTTGTTGCCGGGTGCGGGCGGTATCGATCGTGTCTCGTATCGAGGCGGCGTCGGCGAGGCTGCGTTGGATCATTTCCACCTGGCCCCGGGCGCGTTCGGCTGCGACCGCCACCACTCGCGGAGTCTGTGCGGCACGCCCCGGGCCGTCGCCGAGGTCGTGGGAATCCAGGCCGATATCGCGCAGGAGAACCTCCAGGCGGCCCAGGAGCTGGTCAGCTTCGTCGTGGGCGGTCTGAGCGTCGGAATCTGCACGCACGGTGGTGACCTGCCGGTCGCTAACCCCACGGTCGGCCCAGCCGGTCAGGGTGGCCCAGGCGGCGGCGAGGTCGGCGGTGTCGAGGCTCGGTGGGTTGAGTGCCGCCACTGCGTCCCGGGCGGCTGTCAATGCGGATCGGGCACTCGTGGTGCGCTCTTGCCACTGTTCCTGCTCGGCCGCCGCTGTCTTGGCTGTGTCGCGTGTGCGGCCGGCCTCGGTGGTGGCTGTCTTCACGGCCTCTTCAAGGCGGGTGCATTCCTCGAAGAGAGCCGGCAGCTTGTCTTCGGGCGGCGCCTGTCCCAGGAGTGTGTCCAGTTCGCTCAGGCGGTCGGTCAGGGTGGTCTGCTCGAGGTCGGCGGTTGCGGCGTCCCGAACGGCTGCGGTGTGGGCAGCCTGGGCGTCGACCTGCGCGCGGTCGGCTGCATCCAGCGCATTGGTCGCGTCCGAGTGGGCCTTTTCGGCGTCGGTTGTTTCGGCTGCGGCGGCTGCGAGGTCGCGGTCTGCGGTGGCGGTCTGGGTGCGGGCCCAGGTCTCCAGATCGGTCCAGGCCGCGGTCAGGTCGTCGGTGTCGAGGGCCGGCGGACCGAGAGCGGCCACCGTGCCCAGTGTCGAGTGCAGGGTGCTGCGGGCCCGGTCGAGTTCTCGCTGCAGTGCGGCGGCCGCCGACGCGGCGGACTCGTGCGCGGTTTCGGCTATCTGTACTGCGTCACGCGCCTGCTGCTCATCGGCAGTCAGCTGGTCGCGGGAGGTGGTGAGTTCGTCGAGGTGGGCGCGGTCGGCGTCGCAGTCGCGGTCGATGCCGGTGGGGCGGTCGGGCAGCAGCGTGCCCAGCCTCTTGTCGTGCAGGGTGCGCTGCGTGGTCAGTCCGTCCATGGCCCGCTGTTTGTCGGCGACCGTGGCCTTGGCGTCCTCGTATCGGGTCAGCAGGTCACGGTGTTCGTCTGCGGCAACGGCATGCGCCGCCTGGGCTGCGTGGAGAGCGGGGTCGGACAGCGGGGGCGGGAGGGTGGTGACGTTCTGCTCGCAGACCAGGCAGGCGTGGCCCACCTGAAGCTGGGGGCGCAGCTGCGCGGCACCGGCAAGGGCTCGGGCCTTCTCGAGCGTGGCTGTAGCCGCGTCCAGGCGCACTTGTGCGCCAGCCACCGACTCCTCAGCTCGGCTGGTCACCTCGGCACACTCGTCCAGCTCGCTGGTGGCGTCCGTGAGCAAGGCGATGACGTCGAGGAGTTCGTCCAGCGTGTGGTGCGCGTCCGTGAGCCGACTGCCATCGCCGGCGGCGGTAAGCGCGCGGGAGGCCTGTTCGTGCCGGTCCCGGGCCTCGGCCAGCTGCCCGGCGACGGCTTCGGCCTCGCTGGAGCGAGCTGCTGCGCGGCTGGTCAGGTCGGTGACGCCATCGGGGGTGCGGACGGCGGCCAGCTGTTGTTGACGATGCTGCAGTTTTACGTGCGTCTGCCGGATCTGATCGCGGCGCTCACGGGTTTCCTCGGTACTGCGCCGGGCCTTGGAGACGGCGTCCGCCGCTGCCTTCCGCCGGCCTTCGCATTGCGCTAGCTCGTCTTGGGCGCGCTGGGCATCGGCGATCACGCCGTCGCGGCGCGCGACCAGGCCTGCCTTCTCGGTGTACCGGTCGCGGGTGAAGGTCAGGTCGGTGCGCTGAGGGCCGGACTGAGCCTCTTTGGTGGCGTCGGAGAGGGTCTGAGCGGCTGCGTCGGCGGCGTCACGGGTTTGCCGGGCCTCTATCTGTGCCTGTGTGGCATGGCGTTGCAGCTCTTCGATGCCATCGGGGGTGCGGATGGAGGTCAGCAGATCGGTCTCGTTGCGTAGCTTGTCGGCTCGAGCGTCGGCATCGTGTGCGCGGGTGTGTGCCTCGGTGACACGGGGCACGAGTTGGTCGACGGTGACGGCCAGTTGTTCGAGCGCCTCGACACGCGCCTGTGCGGTGGCCTCGGCTTCGGGGGTGGCGTCGGCGTGGCGGCTCAGCTGGTCGTTGAGGACCTCGATCTCTTTGGCTGCTTGGTCTGCCTGGGCGCTGGCGCGTTTGCCGATGCCTTCGTATTGGGCGGCGCCGAGGAGTTTGAGCAGGATTTGCTGGCGGTCGCGGGCGCTGGCGGACAGGAACCGGGCGAAGTCGCCCTGGGGCAGGACGACGCACTGGCAGAAGTCGTCGAAGGACAGGCCGAGCAACTGCTCGATGGCGGGGTTTAGTTCTTTGATCTCCCCGGCCAGTACTTCCGGCTGTGGTCCGTCTGCCTCGACGGCGACTGCGGTGGGGTCGGTGAACTGCACCAGGCTGACGGCCTTCTGCTGGATCTGCTGGCCGGTGCGGCGGACTTCGCGGGCGACCTGGTAGCGCTGTGATCCGACGTCGAAGGTAAGTGAGACCGTGCAGCGGTTGCTCGTGGGGGCGAGGGCGTAGGAGATGGCGTTGCTGCGTCCCCACCGGTAGGCCGAGCCGTACAGGGCGAACGTCAGCGCGTCGAGGATGGTGGACTTGCCTGAACCGGTGGGGCCGACGAGGGCGAAGTAGTCGGTGTCGGTGAAGTCGACCACGGTGGGGGCACGGAAGCCGGCGAAGCCGTTGAGCTCCAGACGAACGGGACGCATCTGAGGATTCCTTCGGGCGGGTGCAGGCCTGGGGCTTCAGGGTCGGGTGGTCGAGCGGGTGAGGTCGTCGTGCAGCTGATTGAACAAAGCCGTGACCCGGTCGTCGCTGACGCCGACGCTGTGGCAGTAGTCGGCAAACAGCTGCGCAGGCGTCTTGACCGGCTGGTCGACGCCGATCCCTGCCGTGGCGCCGGTGCTCGCATGATCGGGGTGGATGAGGATCTGAAGGGCGTTGGGAAGGACGTCGTACAGGTCGTCGCGCATGCCGGCGTAGGCGGGCTGGGTGACGACGAGTCTGAGGTAGTCCTCGCCGTAGCCGGCGGGGTCGGCGGTCAGCTGGGCGACGGTTCCCTCGACGGTGCGCAGTCGGCGGCCGGTCGTGACAGGGATGTCGGTGATCTCTGCGGGGGTGCCGGGGGTTGCCTCGACGAGGCAGACGACGTGGGAGTTGTTCTGCTCGCCGAAGTCGACGGCGTAGGGGGAGCCGCTGTAGTGCACCGGGCAGGCGGCAGGGATCTGCTGCCGACGGTGCAAGTGCCCCAGGGCCACGTAGTGGGCCTCGACGGGGAAGATGGCGGCGGGCACATGGTATTCCATGATCGATTGGGCGGGTCGCTCACCGCCGCCGAAGGCGCCGCCGGTGCAGGTCAGGTGGGCCATGATGATGTTGACGGCGTCCGGGGTGAACGCCCCGGTCAGATTGGCGAGGACATCGCGGACGAGTTGGTCGTAAGCGCCGACGTTCTGCGACGGAGTGTTGGCGATGATCTCCGCGGCACGGACGGCGTAGCGCTGGGAGAGGAACGGCAGGACGGCGACGTTGACGGCCTCGTTGGTGGACTTGGCGCGGAAGGTGTGCACGCCGCCCTTGGTGGCCGGTCTGGCCTGTCCATAGACGTGGATGCCGGCGACGTCCATCAGCGGCCGGTAGGCCTCGAATGTGGCGCCGTGGTCGTGGTTGCCGGCGATGACGACGACTTCGATGTTCTGCTTGGCCAGGTGCAGCAGGGTACGCACGATCAGCTTCTGGGCGTCCGCGGTCGGCGCGGCGTTTTCGTAGATATCGCCGGCTATGAGGACGGCGTCGACGTCGTTGTCGATCGCGATCTGGGTGATCTCTCGCAGGACGCGTGTCTGCTCCTCGAGCCGGTTGCGGCCCTTGAGGGTTTTGCCGACGTGCCAGTCGGAGGTGTGAAGGAACTTCACGGCGTGGGTCCTTTTCGGGTGGCTGAGGCAGAGCAGCGTGGCGCGTTGGCGCACCGAGGAGGGAGGTGGAGGGCGTCAGTAAGGCGGCTCGTCGATGGCGCCGTCGTCAGTGTCGTCGGGCCACGGATCGCTCTCGGCCTGGGGCAGCCTGCTGAACGGGTCCGGTCGCGCCGCGCTGCTGGTGGTGAAGGTGGGGGCGGCTACCTCGGAGAGGCGGGTGGCCCAGGCAGGGAAGGGGAATTCGACGGCCAGGGGCACCGGGATCTCGGGTTGGGAGACGAACATGGTGCCGGGCCTGGCGAGCGTGGCGCGCTGGCGCTGCGAGGCGGGCAGAAAACCGTACTCGGGCCGGCCGGCCTCGGCGGCGTCGAGCCGGCCGACGATCTTGATCGAGGAGTTCGACACGATGCGCCGTTCCACCTCGGAGGCGGTCTGCTGGGCGCCGATGAGGATGATGCCGAGTGAGCGCCCGCGTTCGGCGATGTCCAGCAGTACGTCCTTGATCGGAGAGGAGCCCTCGCGGGGGGCGTACTTGTTGAGCTCGTCGACCATTGTGAACAGCAGCCCGCCCGGGCCGGCTTGCTCCTTGCGGTCGGTCTCCGCGGCCAGCACGACACCGACGACGAACCGTTGGGCCCGTTCCGGCAGGTTGTGCAGGTCCACCACGGTGACCTGTTGCTGCGAGGTGTCGATGGAGTGCGCAACCGGGCGGTCGGTGACCGTGCTCAGGTCGCCGCGCAGCAAGGGCCCGAGCGGCCTCTGGGACGACCGCAACCGTCGCACGAACGCATTCACCGTGCCCAGGCCGATGGCTGGGCCCGCCCAGTCCGGGCGGGTGAGGTCGTCGGTGACCTTGTCGCAGATGAAGTCGATCATCTCCGCCCAGGTGCGGAGGATGGTTCCGTCGACGGCGACCGCGCCGTCGTTCCCGGCGGCCTGGGCCTCGCGGCGCAGCCGACTGGTGACCTGGTGCACGACGATCGTGTACTGGTTCTTCTCGTCTTCGGTGTCCGCGAACACGTAGGGCAGCAGCTCGCGTTCGCAGAACTCGGCCAGGGTCCACCAGAAAGCGGTGACGCCGCTGGTCCTGCCGGTGACGTGGGGGCGGCCGGTGGTGTCACCAGGCAGTGGCGGGGCGTAGAAGCCAGCCGAGGCGAAGGGGCGTGCGGGCAAGCCGAGTTGGGCGTACGCGGCACGCAGAGTGTCGTCGAGGCGGGCGTTGGGCTGGTCGACGAACAGCAGGTCCTCGCCCTTGACCGAGAAGATCAGGGCCTTGGCGTTGACCGCGCGGGCGCCCAGGGCACCCGAGGTGAACAGCGAGTGCAGCAAAAACAGCGCGAAGCTGGTCTTGGTTGCCACCCCTGAGATGCCCGAGATCGACACGTGGGCGCCGCGGGTGCCGTCAAGGAATTCGAGGTTGAGATAGATCGGTTCGCCGTCACGGCCGATGCCGGCGGGGACGCGCGCGTCCATCCGGTCGAAGTACAGGGCGGCGTCCCGGGCAGTGCCTGCGGCCCGGATGGCGACTTCGCCGGGGCGTGGCGGGACGTAGCACTCGGGGTCGACGCGGGTGGTCGTGACCTCGGCGATCTCCTGCACGTTTGCCGGCAGGATTCCGTCGGCGATGAGGAACACATCTGAGCCGAACGCGGCACCCTCGTGGCGGGCAACCACCTCGGTCACCACGCCGGAGGTGACGACTGTGCCGCGCCCGGGGATCTCCCGCCGGGTGCTGACCACGTCGTCAAGCTGCAGGTAAGCATCAGGGGAAAGAGCGACGTGGAACTTCAAAGGAGTGGAGTCCTCTGTGCCGGCGACCTTCCCTACCTCCTCTTCGGCGTCGCCGCTGGCCAGGAGGCCTGCAGGTGACTGCTGGCTGGTCGCGGGTGAGGAGACACTGCCGAATACGGTGCTGTCGGCGCTGTGGGGCTCGGAGTCGGTGTCGGTCATCGGCCGTTCCCTGGATCAGTCTTGCGGTGTCGGGCACTGCCGACTGGCGGTGGACACCGGTCGGGGCACAAACGTCGGGTGCTATCTGTGAGTACAGACCGTAACTAACGGGATGCCTGCTGCGGGTGGCTTTGTCGATAGCGGAGGGAAATCGGAGGACCGAGGGCTGTGCGCTGAGTGCGCGAGTGCGGCGGCGTCCGATCTCCTGACAGGGCGCGGCAGCGCGTCTGGCGCCGCGCCGGGATCCAAGAGCCAGGCGATCACGGTGCCGCGATGCCGGGCGGGGCGTGCGCCGACCCGAGAGGAATGATCATGGAGGTCACCTGTAGTGCGCGGCGCATCGGTGGCGCACGCGGGGCCGCGGACGAGGGCATGGATGGAAGTCAAGGGCTTCCTCGGTGCGGGCCTTGCGGACAACCTGCATCGGACCAGCCATGATCAACTCATTGCGATTTTCGCAACGCCTGCTTACGGTGGAGTAATGACGGAATCGTTGAACGCGCGAGTGCGCCAGGTACTCGAGGGCGTCGGCGACCACCAGGCGGAGTTCGCGCGGCGCATAGGAATGTCCGCCGACAAACTCAGCAAATCCCTCAACGGCACACGGCGTTTCACCTCTCTGGAACTGGCACTCATCGCCGAAGAAGGACACACCACGGTCGACTGGCTGCTGCACGGCACCGAGCCGCGCAGGGCCACAGCGCTGGCCGCCCGCACCCGTGGGGGCGGCGTGACAGCGCCGGACGACAGTAAGGCGGCGGCGCTCCGCCATGCCGAGATCATCGATGCTCTGGCCGCCGTTGGACACCACCTGGCTTGGCCGGAGCTCCTCTCGGTGTGCAGTGAGCCCGATCTCCTCACGCAGGGGGCCCGGCTGGCCGAAGACGCCTCCGCCGTGATCGGCCTCAGTCCGCGCGGGGTCACCGCGCGAGGGCTCGCCGAACAATGGGAGAAGGCCTTCGGCCTCGTCGCCGCGGCCACCGACCTTCCCGACGGCCTGGACGGGCTGTCGTGGGACGCCGGTGACTTCCGTCTTGTGCTGGTCGGCCGCACGGATGTGTGGACGCGCCAGCGCTTCACCCTTGCCCACGAGTTGGGCCACATCCTGGCCGGCGACGCCACCGACCGCCCCCTGACCGAACACGTCGCCCCCAGCGTCGATCAAGGCCAGGCAGAGATCAGGGCCAATGCGTTCGCCGCCGAACTGCTCATGCCGCACAAGGAACTGGTGCAGAGCGCCGCCGACGCAGGGAGCCTGGACAAAGAAGGACTGCTCTCCCTGTCCTGGGAGTACCAGGTCTCCCCCAGCGCGATGGCAACACGACTGCGTGCGCTCGGCATCATCACCGACGAACAGCGCCGCTCGTGGTCGGCCGCCACCACCCGCATGGCGGCACTGCACGCGGGAGACCCCGGCCGGCACCTGCGGTACGCCCAGCAGGCCAGTGACGGCTGGTACTCCGCCAGCCTGGCCAAACTGGCCATCTCCGCCTACGTGAGGGGCGACATCAGTATTCGGCTCGTCGCCACCGTGACCGGAATGGACTCCGCCCGGCTGCTGGATCTCTTCCATCCGGGCCCCGGTGCTCCGGAAGGGGCCCCGCAGCCCGACGCCCCGGTATCCGGCCCTGCAGAACTGGCCTTCTTCCCGTGACCTCATGGTGGCTTCCCGACAACACGGTGCTGTGCAACTTCGCCTCCGTCGACGCCCTCGGGCTGCTCGAGAGCATCCTCAACGGACGGGGGCGGTGGACAGAAGCCGTCGCCTACGAAGCGAAGAGGTCGGCCCAGAGCTCCTACGCCCGGCTCGCCGACGTAGCCGCCGACGGATGGCTCGGGGAACCTCTGGAAATCCAGGACTCCGAAGCCGACCTGGTCGAACGCGTGCGCAGGGCCGCGTTCGGCGGCTCCGCCAGTGCACCGTTGCAGCATCTGGGAGAGGCCCAAACACTGCACGTCATCCAGCTCTGGCCGGACTTCAGGAGTTCCTTCTGGCTCAGCGACGACCGCGCGGCGTGCGATCACGCCCGGCGCCAGGGCATCACCACGCTGGAGACGCAGGATGTGATGGCCCATGGATGCAGCACGGGCGACATCACCCACACCGACGGCTACAAGCTCCTGCGGCAGATGCGGGACGCGGGCCGGCATCTCGCGATACCGGACGATCCCTCCGGCCTGCTCCGCTAGTCCGTCTCCGGGCTGACACTCTGTCAAAATTCGATCATTTTCGGTCCTTGGCGATCGATCGCCAGGAAGCGAGGGCTTCCCGCCCTAATCTGACTATCGGTACCTTCCTGGCCCCTTGCGGCCCAGAAACAGCCTGAGGGGGACGGGAGTGGAGGAAGGCTACTTCGGGGGCGAAGACAGCCCCGAGGACCAGTCAGACGAGCGGCGCGATCTCTTCAGGTATGTCACGGTCGACAATGTCGATAATGCGACCGAATACCTCGCCATCATGGACCAGTTCACGCAGACACTGCTGACCGATCTGTCCGCCGCGGAGGTCAGCGAGGCACTGGCGAAACGCGGTATCGCCCTGTCCCCGGAGGATGCGGAGGCCCGCTGCGCCAGCCTGGTCCGCTGGAAGAACCTCATGCCCTCCGCGCGCGACCCCCGTGTCCCCACAGTCGCCGCGCTGCGCCACACCCGGGCCCGTTTCCAGGTCACCCGGCTCGGCGGCACGGTCCACCGGCAGGTCACCAAGGTCCTGCAGATGCGCGACGGGGCACGGGAGGTGGCCCGCGAACTGCTCGGCAGCATGGCCGTGTTGCTGTCGAAGATCCTCCGCCAGGCACGCCATCCCCGCACCATCGACGCCCAGGCCCTGGCGGCCGATGTCACGACCGTCTTCACCAACCAGGCGTACTTCGCCGACAGCATCCGCGACTTCTACGCATATCTGTCGTCCGTGCTGGTTCGCTACGACCTGGCCGGTGAGGAGTACGCGTCGTTCAAGGGCCTGCTGCTGGAATACGTCCACCTCATCGACACCGACGTCTCCCGGCACTCCCCCGCGGTCCTGAAATGCCTGGACGACCTCCAGCCGGTCCTGGACCACGTCCTGAACGCCCTGGACAGCCTGCCGGGCCTGGCTTCCGCGGACGGCGCCCCCGTCGAGCGGCTGCCGGGACGGCAGTACAACGATTGGGCGGAGCTGCAGGCCTGGTACAGCGGCGGCGAGGGCGGCTTGTCCGGCCCGGCGCAGCTGCGGGCCGCGGCCGAGTCCGCTCTGGGGCAGTTGCTCACCAACGCGCGGCGCATGCTCACCCCCGGCGGCACCGGAGGAGCCAGGCGCAGCGACCTGATGCACCTGGCGGGCCTGTTCGCGCAGGCCAGTGTCGAAGAGGCACACCGCGGCTTCTCGGCTGCCTTCGGCGCCTACCCCGCGCGTCATGTGAGTTTCGGGCCCGAGGAGGCCGACCCCCGCGACACCGCTTCGACCTCGTGGTGGGACGCCGGCCCGGTGGATGTCCCGGTCTCCTTGCGGGAGCGCGGCGACCGCACCGCGCGCGGACGCACCGCGCGGGTGCCCGACCCGGGCATGGACATCACCCGTCTGCAGGAAGAGGCCGCCCAGGAACTCGCGGCCCGGCGGACGGCCGGAGCCGAACTCGCCGCTGCCGGTGTGCTGGACGGCGCGCACCTCACTCCGGCAGCCCGTGATCTGCTGCTGGAACTGGTGTCCATGGCACTGGCCAAGGAACTCAGCCCGTCACAAGCCGTGCGCGTGGAGGACATCGATCTCAACGTCGCCGTAGACGTTGCGGAGTCGGATACCGACACCGTGATCAGATCGGACGACGGCGACACGACCTTCTTGCGTCTGGCTCTCAAAGCCTCGGCCGCCGACGAGGCCCGACCCGGTGATGCAGCGGGTGAGAGCGCGGCAGACGAAATCGCTGCCGACGCGGGAGAGGACCAGCAGCCGCCCTCGGCCGCAGGAGGCGTCCAGTGAGTGTGGACAACAGGCTGGCCGGCTCCACCGCTCAGCACGAGGCGGCGGAGCGGCGCCTGGCAGCCCGTACCCTGCTGGCCTGCCCGGTGCTGACGTCGCAACGGCAACCGGACGAGCTGGCCGTGGTCCGCAGGCATTCCGCCGCGCTGCGGTCCGCCTTCGCCAAGCTCCTGGGCTATCACCTCATCGTTGAGACCTCCTTTGCCCGGCTGGTGAAAACGCCTCCGAGCCCGGACAGTCCGTTGCGGCCCGTCCAGCGGAGAGACAGCCCGCCCTTCTCCCCGCAGACCTATGCGCTGTTCTCGCTGGCTTGTGCCGCGTTGCTCACACCCGGTACCGGGGAGTGGCTGCTGATCTCCTCGCTGGTCGAACAGGTACGGGCCGATGCCGCCTCAGCCGGTATCGAACTGCGCGACACTCCCTCGGAAAACCGCCGCCTGGTCCAGGCCGTTGGGCTTCTCATCGACTGGGGTGTGCTGACCGAGACCGACGGATCGCTGTCCGCGTGGAGTGAACGGCGCGAGGAAGGTGTGCTGCAGATCCACCGTCCCCTGCTGCCGCACGTGCTCCCCCGCCCGTTGCGCAATGTGGCCTCCCTGGCCGACCTGACGGCTCAGCTGCCGAGCGGGGCATCCGAGCCCCGGCGCAGTCTGCGGCGCCGGCTGGTGGAGAACCCGCTGGTGAAGCGGGAAGAGCTCCCGGAGGACGAGCGTGATGTCCTCTCCCGGGAACGTTCGGAGCTGACGCGCCTTCTGGAGGAGCACTTCGGGCTGACGCTGGAGGTCAGGGCGGAGGGAGCTCTGGCCTATGACACCGAAGGAACCCTCAGTGATGTGGCATATCCGGGACCGGGCACCGTGCGCCAGGCAGCGCTGTTGCTGACCGATGCACTGACCGATCTGGCCCGGCCTGCGGCGGGTCACCACGTCCCCGGGGCTGCGGCAGACGTCCCAGGCCTGCTGACGCCGTGGGACACGGTTCGCAGCGAACTGGACGGCCTGGCCTCGCGCTACGCCAGGGCCTGGGCCGGTGCCTACATCGCCGATCCGGCACGTCTGCAGAAGGAGGTCGTGGCCCTGCTGGAATCCATGTCGCTGGCCCGCAGCCTGCCCGAAGGACTGGTGCTGCATCCGGCAGCGGCCCGCTACCGGCCCGAACCGCAAGCCCAGCCGACGCGCGCCGCCCGGCGGTTGGCCGATACACCGCCCGACGCTGCCGGCGCGCCGCCTTCCGACGTGCTGTTCACCGAGTCCTTCCTCAGGGAGGCGCTGTGAGTGCCCTCGCCTTTCCCGGCCCACGCAAACCCGACAGCCGCGCGGGCGGGCAAGCGCCCGTCCGCGCGGCCCATCCCTACCGGTGGCGGCTGAACCGGGCGGGAATCGTCAACGTCTGGTTCTACTTCGACCAGCGCTTCGATCTCTCAGGCGGCCGCCTGGTACTGCGGGGATCGAACGGGTCCGGCAAGTCCCGGGCCTTGGAGATGCTGCTGCCGTTCGTCCTGGACGCCGACCGGCGCCGCATGGATGCCACCGGTTCCGGCAAGGTCCGGCTGGAGGACCTGATGCGGGCGGGCGGCGACGGCCAGGCCAACCGGCTCGGGTACGTGTGGCTGGAGCTCACTCGTGACGTGGAGGACGCCGACGGCGAGCAGCGCACAGAGTTCCTGACCGCGGGCGCCCTGATCCGCTTCTCGCACAGCGCCGCGGAGGCGAAGGCCTGGTACTTCCTCACCCCTCTGCGGGTCGATGAGGACCTGGTCCTGCTCGACACCAGCCGGGTCCCGCTGTCGAAAGAAGGTCTGGCCGCCGTCATCGGAGCGGACCGTCTGACCTCATCTCCCGACGTTCACCGCGACCGGGTACGCACGGCCGTCTTCGGGCTCCACGGCGACCAGGGACGCGAGCGGTATACGGGACTGCTGCAGCTGCTGCACACGCTGCGCTCGCCCGACGTGGGCAACCGCATCGACGAAGGCCGCCTGCCCCAGATCCTTTCCGACGCCCTGCCCCCGCTGTCCGACAAGGCCATCGCCACAGCGGGTGAGGAACTCGACGGGCTGGAAGAGACCCGGGCCGCGCTGGCCCGGCTGGAAACCGCCTACGGTCACGTCGCCGACTTCCTCAGGGTCTACACCCGCTACGCCACGGGCGTCTGCACCGCCGCCAGTGACCGCACCCAGACTGCGGCTGTCCTGGCCCGGGACACCGACGCGACGGCCGCCGAGCGGGAGAAGACACACGTCCAGCTCGTCCGTGATCATGCCGATGCGGTAGCCGAAAGCAGTGAACTGGACGGCTACCGCGACGAGTTGGAAGCAGCTGTCGCCGGAATCCGGCAGTCGAGCGCGTATAAGGCTGCCCGGGAGCTCAGCGAACGCCTCAGCACCTTGCAGGCTCTGGAAGCGGCCGCCCGCAACGCCATGGCCACCGCCAAGGGGGCCCGCGAGGAAGAGCAGCGCAGCACCGACGCGTGCAACGAAGCGGCCCAGGACACCAAGAGCGCGGCGGCCGAGGCGGCCGAGATCGCCCAGCAGGCCGGTGAACTGCTGGTCCGCGCAGGTCTCAATACCTCGCTGCCCGCTGCTACGGGCATCGAGGTGCGGCCGCCGGATCCCGTGGTGGAGCCGGTGCGCACCACAGCGGATGCCGACCCGGAGCCCGTCAGCCGCCCGGCGGCAGTGCGCCTCGTCCCCGCCCCGGACCACATCAACGCGACAATCGACGAACTGCTCGCGGCGATCCCCGCGCTGCGCTCCGCCGCGGCCACCCGGGCCCAGCAGGCAGCCGCGCGCGCCGGCGAGGCCAAGGAGCTGGCGTCCTCCCTCGAGAAGGTACGGCGCGCACAGGACCGGGCCGAAGACGCAGCCGAAGACGCAGCCGCGGCTGAAGGCAAAGCAGAGCAGGCGGAAACCAGACGCGATGAAGCGGCAGTGAAGCTGGCCGTGGACTGGCGGACCTGGACTGCATCCGCGTGCTCGCAGCGTCTGCTGGGCGACGTCGACTGGCACGGCACGGCCGTCGCCGCTCTCCTGGACAATGTCGAAGCCCTCGCTGGTGATGTGCCGGCCGGCCCGGAAGCCGACCGTGAACTGGCCCGCCTGGATGCCCTCGCCCACCAGGTGGCCGCGCCTGCCCGGGCCCTGCACGCACAGCAGACGGCAGCATTGGCCGCACAGGCACAGCAGGAACAGGCCCAACGTGAGCAGTTGCTGGCCGAAGCCAGCGAACTGCGCCGGGAGCGGGATGTGCCGCCGGCGGTGCCCGACTGGCTGGACAGCCCGCCTGCCGGTGCACCGGCACTGTGGCAGCTGCTGGAGTTCCGTCCCGAGGTCGACGCACCCGTGCGGGCCGGCGTGGAGGGCGCTCTGTTGGCCTCGGGGCTGCTGTACGGCGTACTCACGCAGGACGGCGATGTGGTCGCCGAAAGCGGCCAGCTACTGCTGGGGACCGGCGGCCCCCCGGCACTGCGCTCGCTGCGCACACTGCTGGTCCCGGCCGGGAGCGATAGCAAGGAGGTGGCGCGCGTCAACGCCGTCCTGGATCAGATCGCCCTGCGTCCGGGGCACCCCACCTGGGTGTCGTCCGACGGCTCGTGGGGCAACGGTCCCCTGACGGGACGTCATCTGCCTGCAACCGCCCGCTACATCGGCGCCAGGGCGCGGGCGGCCGCCCGCGCGGCCCGTCTCGCCGAGATCGACGTACTGCTCGAACAGTTGCAGCAGGCGGCGCAGGCGCGCAGTGAGCAGCAGGACGCCCTAGAGGCCGGGCTGCGGGACCTGGAGAGTCACCTGGTGGAGGCTCCGCGCTCCGTGCAGCTCGCAACGTTGCGCCTGCAGGCTGCCTCAGCCCGCACGGACGCCGTCGCCGGCCGCAGGCAAGCGGGCGTGCTCGCGGAGGAGGCTCAGCGGATGCAGCGGGCCTGGGAAGCCCGCCGGCGCAGCCACCGCGAGGTCTGTGCGGCCCTGGGAATGCCCGACGACGCAGACGGTCTGCGGACCATGCAGGCTTGTGCGGAGCAGTCGCAGACCATGTGCCGGGATGTGGACCGCGCCGGCGAAGCGGTCAAGAAGCATCTCGCCCGTCGGCAGCTTCTGCTGGCACGCCTGCGCACCGTCCGCGACCGGCGTAGTGAGGCGGAGGGGCATGCCGAGGCGGCAGGCCTGGACTGGTCGCGGGAGGCCTCCGCGCTGGCCGCATTGCGCGAGAGCCTCGGATCCAGCCCGCAGGAGGTGCACGACCGTCTCGACGCAGCCGAACGGGAGCTGAAGCAGACCAAGGAGACCCTGCAGCGCACCAACAGCCGGGTACTCGCCCTGACCGGTCAGGTGGCCGCGGCCAAGGAGAAGGCGCAGGGCGCCCGGGAGAAGGCACAAGAAGCACGGGCGGCTCTCGTCCAGCAGGCCCAGGCGCTGCACCGGCGCCTGAGCCATCCGGCCCTGGCCGTGGCCCTGGTTCCGGGCGCGGTTGCTCCTGCGGTGCTGCTGTCGGCAAGCGTCAGTGCGGACGACGTCCTGACGGCGGTGCGCGAGGTCCGGGCAGCGGTGCAGCGGCCGGACAGCACCGCCGATGCCACCGCGCTGGTACGCGCCCAGTCGGTACTGGAACGCAACACCGCAGGTGCCTATGACGTGACCGTCACGATCGAGGACGACCTGCATGTAGTGGAGCTGACAGATGCCGGCGGACGGCGCCACATCGCCGATGCCGCAGCCGAATTGCGTGAACGACGCGATCGCGGCCGCAGCGCGCTGACCCAGCGTGAGCGCACGGCCTTTCACAACTTCGTCCTGGGCGGGATGGCCGAAGAACTCCGCAACCGCATCCTCGAGGCCGAAGGCCTGATCAAGGCGATGAACGCCTCGCTGCAGCCCATCACTACCAGTCACGGCATCGGCGTCAAGATCCGCTGGCGGCTGGCCGATTCGGCCAACGAGCACATCACCCGGGTCAAAGAGCTGATGAAACACGATGTCCATGTGCTGCGCGAAGCGGAGTCCGAAGAACTCATCAGCCGGCTCAAGGCACTCGTGGACGCCGCCTACAGCGACGACCCCCAGGCCGGATACGCCACCCACCTGCACACGGCTCTCGACTACCGGGCCTGGCATGTCGTGGACGCCTTCATCACCGGTCCCGAGCCGGGCCAGGAACGCAAGATCAG
The DNA here is from genome assembly GCF_046540415.1 of Streptomyces sp. E11-3. NCBI lineage: Bacteria > Bacillati > Actinomycetota > Actinomycetes > Kitasatosporales > Streptomycetaceae > Streptomyces > Streptomyces sp. E11-3. The sequence goes on from NZ_JAZGRL010000001.1 coordinate 26,416, forward strand.
CCGCCGGGCCAAGCTCTCGCAGGGCGAGACCCGCTTCGTGTCCTACGTGACCCTGTTCGCCGCCGCCGACGCCTATCTCAGCAGCCTGCCCGACACCGGCCGGGCCCTGCGGCTGATCCTCCTGGACGACGCCTTCGCTAAAGTTGACCACCGGACCATCGGTGAACTGATGGCGCTTCTGGTCCGCCTGGACCTCGACTTCGTCATGACCGGCCACGCCCTGTGGGGATTCTTCGCCGAGGTTCCCGCCCTGGACACCTACGAAGTGCGCCGCGCCGAAGGCACAGCGGCCGTGACCACGCACGTCCACTGGGACGGCCGCAACCGCCACCTGCACGCCGCATCATGACCCCTCATTCCCTCCCCCAGCTGCCCGCCCCCGTCCGCAGCTACCTCGACGACCCCAGCCTCACCGCGCTGTGGGCAGCGGCCCGCAAACGGCTGGAGCGCAACCGCCTGGCCCCCACCGGCACCGTGCAGGCCCAACTCGNGCAGCATGCCCCCGACCAGCCAAGATCGGCACTCCTAACGAAGCACTACTAGGCCACTGGCCCAGTCCACGGTCTCGGCGTACCTGGCGGAACTGCGGAGAGCCGGGCTGGTGCGGTCGACGCGCGTGGGCAAGTGGATCCACTACAGGCGCGATGAAGAGCGCATCGCCCAGCTTGTCGCCACGCTTGGGCGGACGCTTTAGGCGCAGGTCCAGGTGACCGCTGCATTCAAGGCGCAGGCTGCGACGGAGCGGGCTGCCGTGCCCAGCCGAATAGCACAACCGAGCACACGGCCGCCACTGCACACCAGGTCGAGGCGAACTCCAGTCGCCACAGTGTCCAGCAGACTGACGCGCCGACGGCGACCAGGATGCCCAGCGTCAGCAGCCGTCGGTCGCCGGACAGCAGCAAGGAGCCCACGGTGGCCACGAAGTAGCCCGCGATGAGCAAAGGCGTGTGGGAGAGATCGACGACGTAGCCGATCGTGCGACCGCGGATCTCGGCTGTCACCGGGCCGGTGGCCAGGCTGTAGGCGAGCACCGCGGCCGTCGTGGCTCCGGTGATGAGGGGGAGGGCCAGCCTGCGGTGGGCGTGCGGTGGGGTGGCGCACCACACGCCCACGGGCACCCACAGGGCCAGCAGGGGCAGCGCGATGACGGCCCAGGCGAGTGTGGCGGGTCCGCTGCCCCCGCCCGAGTCCCAGACCACCGATTCGATGATCTGGTGGGCACCGAGCAGCAGCGGCAGGGCGGCGAGCGGAAGCTCCCGGCGGCTGGGCACCTCTGCCACACAGGCCACCCCGACCGCTGCGATACCGGTGCCCGCCACGAGATCGGCCGTCGCACTCCAACACATCACGCCACCAGGGGTCCGACGTCGCGTGTACTCACCTTTGCCGCAGACCACGCTACGTCGCGCTCGGCCGGCGGCCCCGGTGACGCGGCAGGCGTGTCACCAGGGCGGTCCCGCGGCGCGTGCGCCCGGTGCGCTTTGTGGGCTTTGTGGGCACTAGCGGAATCCGCGGAAGTCCCGCGTCGCCAGTCCCGGTCTGTCGAAGGGGTTCCAGTCGCCGGTCCCTAGTCCCGGGCGAGGCAGGTCCGCTTGCTGTCGAACGTCCAGCCGGGCACGAGGTACTGCATCCCGGCGGCGTCGTCCCGTGCCCCCAGCGGCTTTTTTTCCGGTACAGCCCGTGGGCCGCGAGAAGGCGGTCCATGCCGAGGCTGACGTACAGGCCGGGGGCGTCCGGGACGGCGACCTCGCCGTCGACGATCCGCGGCGAGATAGACGGTCAGCCGCTCCAAGCCCTCCTGCCAGATCCAGTGGGTGTCCAGGGCGTTGTACGCGCCGGGCGCCGCGGCCCCGCAGTGGGTGACCATGGCGAGGGAGATGTCGAAGTGGTTGTTGGAGTGGCAGCCCCAGGTCAGGCCCACGGCGTTGCGCAGCTGGGCCACGCGCACCAAGCCCTGCATAGTCCAGGAGTGCGGGTCGGCCAGTGGGATGGAGACCGACTGCATGGCCAGGGCGTGGGTCATCTGCCGCCAGTCCGTGGCGAGCATGTTGGTCGCCGGGGGAGACCCGTGGCGCGGCGGAACTCGGCCAGGATCTCGAGCCCGGAGTAGCCGCCCTCGGGGCCGCAGGGGTCCTCGGCGTAGGCGAGTGTGCCACCAGGGGCCGGCAGAGCTCGATGGCCTCGCGCAGGGACCAGGCGCCGTTCGGGTCGAGAGTGATGCGCGCCTGGGGGAAGCGGTCCTTGAGCGCCCGTACGGTGTCGACTTCCCGGGCGTCGGCGAGGACTCCGCCCTTGAGCTTGAAGTCCCGGAAGCCGTACTGGTCGTAGGCGGCCTCGGCCTGCCGGACGATCGCCTCGGGGGTGAGGGCCTCCTCGTGCCGGATGCGGTGCCATTCGACGTCCGTGTCGGGTTCGCGGACGTAGCCCAGGCCGGTGCGGTCGCGGTCGCCGACGTAGAAGAGATAGCCCAGGCCCCTTACGGAGTCGCGCTGTTGGCCGCCGCCGAGGAGGGCAGCGACCGGCACGTCCAGTTCCTGGCCGAGCAGGTCGAGCAGCGCCGACTCGACGGCGGTGACGGCGGTGACGGCGGTGACGGCGGTGCGCAGGTCGAAGGTCTGGGTGCCGTGTCCGCCCGCGTCGCGGTCGGCGAAGCGGTCGCCGATCTCTCGCAGGACGCGTTTGTAGTCGCACGTCCTGGCGCCGACGACGAAGGATGCGGCGTCCCGCAGCGTCTGTGTGATCTTCTCGCCGCCGGGTACTTCGCCGAGTCCCGTACGGCCGTCGGAGTCCGTCAGGACGACGACGTTGCGGGTGAAGTAGGGCCGTGGGCGCCGGAGAGGTTCAGTCCCATGCCGTCGCGTCCGGCGACGAGGTAGACGGCGAGCTCGGTGATGGTCGGCTGCTTGCTGCTCATCGTCGTCAATGTCCTTGGGGGTGAGGGGAGTCGGGGTCCGTGGTCACAGGCTGAGGATGTCCAGGGCCCACTCGAGGGCGAGGATGCCGCCCAGGCCGGGGATCGCGAGCACCGTGGTGTAGGTGGTGCGGACCTTGATCGCTTCGATGACGGAGAGGTTGAAGTACTCCTTGAACAGCCAGAATCCCGGGTCGTTGACGTGGGAGAAGGCGATCGATCCGCAGGAGACGGCGAGCACCGTGATCTCGGGGTGCACCTCGCCGCCCGAGAGGAGCGGCAGCACCACGCCGGAGGCGGTGACGCCACGGACCGCCCTCCGCCTATGGCCATATTACTGACGGGTCAGTAAGGTGCCGCTGTCAACCCCCCCTTGCGCACAGGAGAGTTGGGAGAGCCCTATGACGTCAGCGCTACGCAGGCGAACGGCGGCGGGTGCAGTGCTCGCAGTGGCGGTGTGCGGGCTGCCCGGGTCAGCCGCCGCGCAGAGCGGTCACACGCAGAACGGCACGCCGGACGCGACCTCCTCGGCCCAGTCCGCGGCGCAGTCCACCGGAGAGGCTACCGCTGCCGCGAAGCAGCAGAAGGACAAGCGCCACGGCCAGGACAAGAAGAAGCCGGGCAAGAAGACAGCTCCCGGCGAGATCCTCGGCTCGCAGCCGTCCTCATTCCAGTACACGCCGGGCCAGCCCACTCCCACCAAGGCCTGGACGATCAACTATCGGTCGACCTCCGCCGACGGCCGGCCCAACGCGGTCTCCGGCACCGTGATCGTTCCCGACGACGGCAGGACCACCCCGCGCCCGCTGATCACGTATGCGGTGGGCACGGTCGGTCTTGGCGACAAGTGCGCGCCGTCCGCCGGATTCCCGGGCGGCACCACGGCCGAGGCGCCGCTGGTCAACGCCGCGCTGGTACGGGGCTACGCGGTCGTCGTCACGGACTACGAGGGCCTCGGTACGCCGGGCGACCACACCTACATGGTCGCCAGGGCGCAGGGCAGCGCCGTGCTCGACGCGGCGCGCGCGGCCCAGCGCCACCCGGAGGCCGCGAAGTACGGGGTTGCCGCCGAGGCGCCCGTCGGCATCATGGGCTACTCGCAGGGCGGCGGCGCCAGCGCGAAGGCGGCCGAGATGGCCGCGACCTACGCTCCCGAACTAAAGGTCAAGGGTACGGCGAGCGGCGGTGTTCCCGCGGACCTCGCCAAGGTCGCCGAGTCGCTCGAGGGCAGTGGCAGCGCGGGCTATCTGCTGATGTCCGCCGTGGGACAGAACGCCGCCTACCCGGCCCTCAAGCTCGACAGATACCTCAACGACGAGGGCCGCAAGCTCGCCGACGTGGTCCGCAACGAATGCGTCGGGATGGCCCTGGAGGCCGGGCGGGGTAAGACGATCGAGGACGTGACGACGTCCAACCCGCTGGAGCGCTCGGCCTGGCAGCAGGCCGTCGCCGAGCAGTTGATCGGGACCGAGCGGCCGTCGGCGCCGACGTTCCTGTACCACGGGGACGCGGACGAGACGATCCCGCACGCGGTCGGGCAGAAGCTGCGGGCCGACTGGTGCGCGAAGGGCCACGCCGTGGAGTGGAAGTCCTTCGCCGGTCAGTCCCATGTCGGGACGGCGATCCAGGGCAACGGCCCGGCACTCGAGTGGCTCGGCCAGCGGTTCGCCGGCCAGCCCACATCCGGCAACTGCGGCACCTGAGCGGGTGTCCCGTGACGGCACCGACAGGCCCGGATGCCGCCATGTAGCAATGACGTCCGAACGGACAGACCCGCCGCCAGAAAGAGCGGTCCGCTGACAGGGGATGGGTCCGCTCCCACCTCGCTCGGCACCTAGCCCGTGAACTCCGGCCGCTCGTGATGGGTCCGCTCCCACCTCGCTCGGCACCTAGCCCGTGAACTCCGGCCGCTCGTACGGCGTCCACCACGTGGTCAGCCCCCACACTCCGATGCCGAGCGCGGCCACGGCGACGAGCGCCGCGGCCCACGGCCGGCCCAGCAGGCGCAGGGTCAGCGACCAGGCGACGACCGGTACGAGCGCGCCGCCGAGCGCGATGAGCGGAAGGTCGACGTACAGCACACTGAGGTCCCGGTGGATCTCTTCGAATCCACCGGTGACGCTGACGCGGGCGTGCGGCGCCCAGGCCAGCACGGCTGTCGAGGCGCCGCCCGCACCTGCGATCAGAAGTCCGGCGCATCCACGGGTCTGGTGATCCACATCGTCCATACCCGCCTCGACGCGCCGGAGCCCACCACACTTCCCGCCGCGATTTTTCTGGTCGCGTATCTCCAGGGGCAGAGCGGACCGGCGGTACTCCAGTCGTAGATCGTGATCTGGCACGGTGTCATGCGATGAGTNCTGTCGGCGTACACATGAACGCGGCCAGCTTCGTACGAATGAAAAGGGCCGTCTTGTGATGCGGTGAGTCCTGTCGCTCGGCACTCTGCTGCTTGGTCGGTCTGGAGTGGCGGAGGGCGGTGCACGGTGGTCTTGGACCCGCAGCGTTGGTTGGAACTCCGGCGTTTTCGTGCCCTGTTCGAGTCCGGAGCGGTGACCCTTACAGAGGTCGCCAAGGAGACCGGGCTGAATCGTAAGACGGTCCGGAAGTACCTGTCGGGACAGGCCCCCGCCGCGCCACCGCGGAGGACATCGAACGGGCGCCCCCGCCGACGGGTGGTGGACGAGGTGGCGCCGCTGATCGACGCGATGCTGCGGGCGGAGATCCTCATCAAGGGTGCGGTGGTGCACGAGCGCCTGGTCAAGGAGTACGGCTCCACCATCAACTATCAGCGCATCAAGCTCTATCTGCAGGAGGCCCGGCCACGGATCGCCGATGAACTGGGCATCACACCACGGGAGTTGGCGGGCATGCACCGCCGCTTCGAGGTGGTCCCCGGAGCTCAGGCCCAGGTTGACTGGGGCGACGAGGGGAAGGTCCTCGCTCACATCGGGATCGCGAAGGTCTATTCGTTTCACATGAGGCTGTCGTACTCGCGTGATCCCTTCTGCTGCTTCACCACCAGTCAGGATCTGCAGACGTTCTTCGACTGCCACCGCCGGGCGTTCGCGCACTTCGGTGGGGTGCCGATGTCAATCGTCTATGACCGCACCAAGACCGTGGTCCGTCGCCATGTCGCCCCCGGTGAGGCGGTTCCGCTGCATCCGGAAGCGGTCGGCTTCGCCGGCCACTACGACTTCGACATCGACGTCCTGGCCGCCTACCGCCCGACGGGGAAGGGCCGCGTCGAACGGCAGGTTCTGATCGTGCGCGATCACGTCCTGGCCGGACGGGCCTTCTCCTCCGTCGAGGAGATGGATGCCGCGTTCATGGCCTGGGTGCCGCAAAGACGCGGCCGCACCCACGGCACCCATCACGAGGTCATCGGGCACCGGGCCGCCCGGGACCACGCAGCCCTCAAGCCGCTGCCGCCGAACCCTTATCTGGTGGCCGAGCGGCAGCTGCGGCAGGTCGGCGAGGACTGTCTGGTTGCCTTCGACGGCAACCTCTACTCGGTGCCCGCCCGCCGTGTTCGTCCCCGCCAGCTGGTCGAGATCCGGGCCACCAGATCGCAGATCAGTCTGCATCTGACCACCGCAGATACCGGCGGCGGGGGTCTGCTGGCTGTCCACGACCGGGCCGTTGGCCGCGGGGCCCGCGTTGTCGACGAAAGCCACTGGAACGGTTTGCCCCGGGGCCACAACCGGCGGACCACCACTGACGTGCCGGTTCCCCCGCCGCGGCACGAGCCCGCAGCCGACAAGGATGCCGGTCCGCTGCAGGCCCTGCTCAACAGGGCCGCGGCCACCCGCGTCGAGGTCAGCCGGCGCCCGCTGTCGGTCTATGACGAACTCACCGGCACCCACCCCTTCACCTCCCAGAGCAAGGAATCGTCTTGAGCGAGCTGACCGGCAACCGCATCCGCACCACGGCGACCAAGCTCGGTTTGCCTCATCTCGCCGAAGGCGTCGATGAGCTGGCCCGCCGGGCCGAGGAGGGCAAACTCGGCTACCTGGACTTCCTGGATCTGGTGCTGTCCGAGGAACTGGCCGTCCGTGACGACCGCCGCTTCCGCCGGTCTCTGCTGTTCTCGAAGCTGCCGCACCACAAGACGCTGGACGACTACGACTTCTCGTTCCAGCCCGACCTCGACCCGCGCAAGGTCAAAGACCTGGCCACCCTCTCGTTCGTCGAGGCCAAGGCCAACGCTGCCCTGCTCGGTCCGCCGGGAGTGGGCAAGACGCACATCGCGGTCGCCCTGGCCGTCGCGGCCTGCCGGGCCGGGTTCTCGGTCTACTTCACCACGCTCGACGACATGGTTCGCCAGCTCAAGGCCGCCGAGGCCGCGGGCCGGCTGACCAACAAACTGGGCTCCTACCTACGGCCCGGCGTTCTCGTGGTCGACGAGGTCGGGTATCAGCCTCTGGAACGGGCCGAGGCGAACCTGGTCTTCCAGGTCATCTCGAAGCGTTACGAGAAGGGCTCGATCATTCTGACGTCGAACAAGACCTTCAGTGAGTGGGGCCAGGTCTTCGGCGACGAAGTCCTCGCCACCGCGATCCTCGACCGCCTCCTCCACCACTGCGACGTCGTCGCGATCAACGGCCCCAGCTACCGGCTCAAGAACCGCCTCAAAGCCATCGAGCGAGACACCAACGTGGCCTGATCACTGGCCACGTTCATTCGTACCGGACTGGTCACACCGGAGAGTACGCGGACACCTGCACGCGGCACACATCCACACCCGCCTGCCGCACACCACGCCCGACCGGCGCGGGAAGGCATGACGATGCCGCACCACGCCCTGGACATCACCCTGACCCGGCCCCTCACCCCGGCCGAACTCCACCAGGCCACCCGCACCATGCCGCTTGCGGCCAACCACGACATCACCCATCTCCTGGCCCTGGTGCGCGCCAAGACTCCGGGAAAGGCCCTTACCCGACTGCGCCGCCAGATCGGCGGACGGCTGCCCATCGACGTGATCACCACGCACTACCCCGACGCGGACGGCAAGATCCTCCTCAACGTCGCCTTCCGGCCCGCCACCCACACCGCTCTGAAGGCCGCCGCCGACAAGGCGGGACAACCGCTCCCGCTCTTCTCGCAGCTGGCCCTTCACCGGGCCCTCGCCCGGCACGCCAGCGAGGAGGCCGACTGCCTCGACCAGGCAGTCCGCCACCTGCTCGCCCACACCACCGCTCCTCACCTCCTGGCAGCCATCGGGCGTGCCCTCACTCACACCCCCGGAGCCGCGCGATGCTGAACCCCACCGACGAACAGCAGGCAGCGGCCGACGCTTTCCAGGCCGGCCACCACCTGGCGCTCCAGGCCGGGGCAGGCACCGGCAAGACCACCACCCTGGCCCAGCTCGCCCACGCCACCGCGCGCCGCGGACGCTACCTCGCCTACAACCGGGCCATCGCCCAGGACGCGCGCTCCCGCTTCCCGTCCACCGTCAGCTGCAAGACCGCCCACGCCCTGGCCTACGCCGCCGTCGGCCACCGCTACACCCGCCGCCTGAACGCCCCCCGCCGCCCCGCCTGGCAGACCGGACACGCCCTCGGCATCACCAAGGCCGTCCGCATCGGCGAGCGCGACCTGTCACAAAAGACCCTCTCCAATGCCGTGCTGCGCACCGTGGCCCGCTTCTGCCACACCGCCGACCCGACGATCACCCGCCACCACGTCCCGCACCTGCGCGGCCTCGAAGACCGCACCCTGCACGCCCAACTCGCCGACCACATCGTCCCCTTCGCCCGCAAGGCCTGGGCCGACCTCCAGCACCCGGACGAGGGCGCGGTCCGCTTCGACCACGACCACTACCTGAAAATCTGGGCCCTCACGAGTCCGAAGATCGACACCGACTTCCTGCTCCTGGACGAGGCCCAGGACACCAACCCCGTCGTCGAACAGATCTTCCTCGACCAGCGCGGCCACGCCCAGCTGGTCATGGTCGGCGACTCCGCCCAGGTCATCTACCAGTGGCGCGACGCCAAAGACGTCATGGCCGGCTTCGACGGCACCCAGCTCGCCCTCTCCCAGTCCTTCCGCTTCGGCCCTCGGCTCGCCGAAGAAGCCAACCGCTGGCTGACCATCGCCGAGGCACCCATCCGCCTGACCGGCACCGAGAGCGTGCCCACCGAACTCGGTCCCCTCGACCGGCCCGATGCCGTGCTGTGCCGCACCAACGTCGGCGCCATGGCCCAGGTCATGGAACTGCTGGCGACCGGATGCCGGGTGGCCCTGGTCGGAGGAGGAGACAGCCTGCGCGCCCTGGCCCTGGCCGCCCACGACCTGAAGGAAGGCCGCCGCACCACCCATCCCGAACTGATCCTCTTCCCCTCCTGGGGCGAGCTGCAGGACTACGCAGCCCACGACCCCGCCGGACGGGACCTGCAGCCGCTGGTCGACCTCGTCGACACCCACGGCACCGACGCCATTCTCATCGCTGTTGCTCAACTCGTCCCTGAACAACAGGCCGAGGTCACCGTCTCCACCGCCCACAAGGCCAAGGGCCGCGAATGGCCGCGGGTGAAAATCGCCGACGACTTCACCCCGCCCAAGGACAGCGACCAGCTGGACGACACCGGCCGCGCGGTACCCGGCCCGATCGACGACGGCGAAGCCCGCCTCGCCTACGTCGCCGTCACCCGCACCCGCCACCGCCTCGACATCGGCGGCCTGTCCTGGATTGAGGATCACCCTGCCGGCGCCCTGCCACCGTCATCGCGGGCAGGGGGCGGGCACCTGTAGACCTCGGCTCACGGGCGCCCGGTCGAGGTGCCCGTAGGCGCTGTGCGCGGCACTGGTCACCCCCCGGCACCGGTGTCGCTGAGCTGCACTTGAGTAGCCGTGCGTCGATCCGGGGCTGTTGGCCCCGTAGTCGCACCGGCCGTTCAAGTTGTGCACGACTGGGTTGTGTATACACCGCACCCCTCGGATACTGCGCGGGCAGTCGGCCGCAGATGGGCGTCACCTGGATGTAGCGTGACGCACGTCGTGTAGAAGTCGGTCCAGCTGTGCTTCTTCGTGAACGGCGAGGCCTCGTTGAGCCATTATGGCCTCAAGCTGCGGATCCCAGGGCGAGGGCGCAGGGGCCCCCGTCAGTGGGGTAAGTCGGTCGGCGGGCAGTTCTGCCAGTGCGTCGAGGTAGTCCGTGCTGTGCATGCGCCAGGGGCGAGCGCCCAGCCGGATCACCCGTTCAGCGATGGCGACGCCGGGCCAGTCGAAGTCGCCGTGGTAGGCGACGTCTGCTCCGCTGGCGACGAGCCGCCGCAGTAGTTCCCACCCCGCCGCAGACGGGTTGCCGCTGCCGCATACCAGGACGCCGGGCAGGCCATACCGTGCGGCTGCCTGAAGCACTTGCGGGTTCTCGCAGACATACACGGTTGCCTCCGGCACTGTCAGAGCGACATCGGGGACAGTGCGCAGCTCTTGAAGGGTCAGGTGCGTCACCAGCGACAGATCGTTGCGCGTGCGCATCATCATCGCCCAGGGATGGGTGCCGGGCGGGTCCAGCTTCCACACCATGACGGTTCCCGACAAGGTGTCTGTGCTGACGCCGACCCGCTCCCACAGCAGTCGGCGGCTTGCGGCCGAGTCGGGTGACGGCAGTGTGCAGGCTGCAGCAATGGCCTTGAGGACCAAAATGCCGGTGAGACGGCCCTCGTCGAGTCCGTGGGCGTCGCCGGTCGTGTGGGCGGCGAGTTCGCTCAGCTCCCACTGCTTCGCAGCCTCTGTTCCGGTTCCGGTCTGGGCGTGAAGGGGTGTGTTCGTCAGTGTGGCGATGGTGCGTACGGTGCTGCTGAGGGCGGTAGCGGCAGCTTCGATGCCGGCCCGGGTGAGGATGCCGGTGCTTCTCAACTCCCTGAGCCAGTCGACGATCCAGTCCGCGTGGGCCAGGTCTGCACGGGTGAGGTCGGCATCCAGCTGCTGCCAGAGCGAGGTCCACGCTGTCTGCTGTGCTTCTTTGGCCGACGTCCGGTCCTGCAGGGGCCGGCCGGTCAGCTCCGCCACGACGCTGACGAGGCCGCATTGGGCGGCCGATGCCCTCAAGGCCGCGTCCAGGGCGCCCAGTTGGATGCGGCGCAGGCCGGGCTCGAGCCGGGTGCCGAGCAGTCCTCCGAGTCGCTTGGCGCCTTCGGTGTCGAGTTGGGCCTGCACGGTGCCGGTGGGGGCCAGGCGGTTGCGCTCCAGCCGTTTGCGGGCCGCTGCCCACAGCGCGGTGAGGCTGGGGTCGTCGAGGTAGCTGCGGACGGGGGCGGGCAGCTGGGGGAGGGAATGAGGGGTCATGATGCGGCGTGCAGGTGGCGGTTGCGGCCGTCCCAGTGGACGTGCGTGGTCACGGCCGCTGTGCCTTCGGCGCGGCGCACTTCGTNTCGGTCTTGTCGCGGGCGGTGGCAAGCGGGGCGGGCCGCCTGCACTGACGGGTGGGCGGGGCCGGTTGGCGACGGCTGCGGAGCCGGCGGAGGGCGTGTTGTGCCTGGACTGGGGGGTGTGGCGGTACATCACCTGTCCCGGGCTGAGTGAGGTGGGCTTGATGCAGTGGCTGGAGAAGCAGGAGGGGGTGCGGGTCGAGCGCTGGGAGAACCTCGACGAGTGGGATATCGGCGTCTACCTGGCGGACCGGCATCGCTGGCGGGTGGACGTCAAAGACCACCAGGACGCGCAGACGATCATCGACCGGCCGCCTGCCGGGGAGGCGGTGGTCGTCCCCAACTATCGGCGCAGCCAGGTCAATCAGCTGCAGGCCGGGCTTGATGCGCTGCGGACTGCTGACGGGCAGCGCTACAGCGTGTTCACAGTCAGCCGTTTCAAGGCGGCTGTGACCCGGCGGGTGAAGGGGATGGACACATGACGTCGCCGAAGAACGTGAAGTACTCCGTCGGCGTGCCGCTGACACTGCGGACGGCGATCCTGCTGGCCGCGCGGGTGTTCCCCCAACCGGGCGCCGGAGGAGCAAGCGGCATGGCGGCGTGTGGTGGATCTTTCTGATGCGCACTTCCTGGTAACGGGGCAGATGCATCTGTGGGACGGCTGGCCCGCTCTGGCTCTGCCCGATCAGGTGCGGATCACCCGGATGCTGCGGCAGCGGTCGGCGGTCCTCGCTTCCCACGCTGTGTTTGTCACGGAGACGGCAGCGGTCCTGGACAGCGGTGAGGCGGTCGAGTTCGCCCCGGCCGACGGGGAGGAGCAGGTGTTGATCCTGCCCGTCGGCGACGAGGAAGCCCTCATCGATGCCTTGCTGGACGAGCTCGAGGACAACGCGGCCAAGGGGCAGTTGCTGCCCAAGCCTGCGCCGCCCGGATCCTACGTCAGCGACCTGCGGATCCGGGATCCGCTCAGCCCTTCCGGCCGGGTGGTGGACGTCTTCTACGATCTCGACTACCAAGGGCCCCCTGCTCCCAGCGTGGTGCAGGAGCTGGGAGACGCCCCGGTCGCGGACGAGGTGGTGATCCCCTTCTCCGACCTGGAGGAGATCGCGGGTCGGCTCGATGAGCTGCGTGGGCAGGACTACCGGCGCAAGGCGGTCGCGGGCATCAGGCGGCATGCCCGCGGCCGCGACGGCACGGACGTGGGCGAGCTCCTGCGTGTCCAGGCCGGGCCGCTGCGGGTCTTCCACGCCCCCACCGGCATGGGCAAGAACGTCCTGAGTGAACTCGTCGCGGTGTGGTGCGCCAAGCGGGGCCGGGTGATCTCGCTGGTTGTTCCGCAGAGCGCGCAGGTCCTGGCCAGTGTGTACCGGCTGCGGCAGGACCTGGCCGACCTGGAGATCTCCGCACAGGTCACGCCAGTCGTCTCCCCCGCCTCCATGCAGGAGCTGGCCGAGCAGACGGCCGGCAATCCGCACGACGATGCGGACTTCAGGACCTGGGTGTACCGGGAGATGTCCTACAGCTGCTCCCTGACCGGGCACGCCACCACCTCCTCCGAAGCGGTGGATGCCTGGACGCCGGGCCAGGAACCGTGCGACCAGCTCAAGCCCAACGGGCCAAAAGCAGACAAGGCTATGGCCTGCCCGTGGCGCGGCGGATGCGGAAAGTTCCGCCACCACCGGGCCGTGGCGTCGGCGGACATCCTCGTCACGAACCATGCGAACTTCCTCACCGGGCACATCCACGTGCCGGTGGCGGGCCGTCCTGCCCCGGGACGGCGCATGACCACCGAGCAGCTCCTGCTGCACCGCAGCCATCTGGTGATCATCGACGAGGCCGACGCGATGCAGGCGCAGGCTTTCGAGCAGGCGGCCCGTCAGGTGCTGCTGGCCCAGGACGGTGCGGAGCACACCCCGGTACGGGATCTCGACAGTCAGTTCCGGCGGCACTGCCACCGGCTGCCTATGAGTCTTGAGCAGTATCTGCGGCCGCTGATCAACCACCTGGTGTGGCTGGCCGAGAACTACGTGTCCCACCTCGTCGGCGGGGTCATCCATCCCGACCGGGAGCGGCGCAGCATGGTGGTGCCGCGCCGCTGGGACGGGATGTTCGCCTCCCGGGTCTTCAAGCTGGAGGCCGGGGAGCGGCCCACTGAACAGCAGATGCGGGCGGTCAATCAGCTCTACAAGCGGGAGGGGCCGCTGGAGTTGGCCGATGAGGTCAAGGGGCTGGCGGAGCTGAGGGAGCTGCTGTCCTCGGTCACGGACCTGGCCGGCGGGCTGGACCGGCTCACTCATGTCACCTTGAAGCGCATCGGAGAAGCGTTCTCGGCGATCACCGGTGAGGCAGACGAGAAGCGGCTGCACTCCCTGGCGCTGCTGGCGGCCCGGCGGGCGTATCTGGAGGAGATGCGCAGCATTCTGCACCGCATCGTCGGGGTCGCGGCGCCGTTGCAGGGGGCGGGGATCTCCGCCGGCAACGGCCTGGTGGACGCGCTGGCCTCGCATGTGCCGTGGCGTGCTGCCCCCTACGGCCCTTTGGGGCGTGCGCTGTTCGCATTCTCCGAGACGTTCGACCCGGCCGACCGGCACCAGACGGCGCTGCGGCTGAAGTCCTATGTCGGGGATCCGCACGCCCACCTGGCCTACCTGGGCGAGGTGACCGCGCTCGCCCATACCGGCACCCGCCGGGCGGTGATCGGGATGTCCGCGACGGCGTTCATGCCGTACGCGCCCCGTCATCACCTCCTGCCGGAGCCGACCTGGTACGTGCCGGACGACGTCAACGGAAGCCTCACCGTCGAGCTGCAGGCCGGCCAGGACGACGGGGCGGGCATCGTGGTGTCGGGCACCGAGGGAGCAAGCCGGGAACGCGCCTATACGGCCATGGGGCGCAGCGTGGGTAAGGACCTTCCTGCGCAGCTCGACGCGGTGGCCGCCGATGCGGCGACCGCGCACCGGGCGTATGCGCTGCTCGCGCCGACCGCCTACAACGCCGGTCCCGCGCTCGCTCGCGGCATGATCGATGCAGGGGTCACGGCATCGGAGATCTGTGTGGCGGTGCGGCCGCAGGCCATGGCCTCGTTGGAGCGGATGCCGCCGGGCTGGGTGCCCATCCCCAGCAACCGGCTCGAGCAGTTCCCTCACGCCGTGGGCCACGGCCGGTGCCGGTATCTGATCGCCCCCATGGCACGGGTCGAGCGCGGCCTGAACATCGTCGACCGTGACGGGCGGTCTCTGCTGCATGTGGCCTGCCTGGTCAACCGGCCCGTCCCGGTGATGGAAGACCCCCCGGTGCTGCTGTCCCTGGTCAACTCCCTCGCCTACCGCCGACGGCGGCCGGGCCCCAATCCCGCGGCGGAGTTGGAGCGGCTGCGGATCGCGGCGGGCCAGATCTTCGATGACATCCGCAGCGGCCAGGGCTATTTCAAGTCGCTGGGCGAGGACGTCAAGCTCGCCGTCGTCGCGGAGATCCTGACCCGGCTGATCCAGCTGGGCGGGCGTACGCGCCGCGGCGGGGATCACGGGCGGCTGCGTCTGCTGGACGCCGCCTTCACCCAGACCGCCGTGCACTCCACTCTGCCCGCCCTTCTTCAGCAGTTGCGCGGGAAATGGCAGGACGAGGATCACATGCCGCTGATCGACGCCGTCTATGGCACCACCATGACCGACGCTCTGCTGGGGCTGGCGGAGCACTCCCCCACCAAGTACGGGGACGAGGAACAGGAGATGGGCGAATGGTGAGTGACGACCGCGGGCGGCTGTTCACCCTGTCCTTCCCGCTGGATGACCGGCTGCTGGGCACAGCGCACGTCTATCCGCAGGACGAGGCGTTCGCTCCGGCCTGGAGGCGGCTGCCTCGGCCGCGGGGCAAGGACGCCGTGCAGCCGATCGCGTCCCTGCAGACGGCGGCGCGCGCCGTGACCGGTGAGCGGCTGGTGTTCACCAACCCCGACCGGCCTGCCAGGACCGGCCGATGGGCCGGGCGGAGCGTGATCGTCACGCCCGGGGCGCTGGACGAGGCCACCGTGCGCACCCTGATGCGGGAGTGGGAGACGCGGCTGGACGGGCATGACGGCCGTGACACCCTCGCCGCCCTGCTGCAGCTGTCCGACGACGGGCCCCAGCCGCTCAGTTCGCTGCTGCACCGCGACACCCTGGGGCGGATTACCGGTCCCCGCTGGGCGTTTCGGGTGGCCGGGTGGCGGCTGGCGAGCATGCTGGCCGCCCAGCCGCTCCTGCTCGACGAGAACCTGCCCGCGCTGCGGTTCCATCTCGACAGTGAGGGCGACCTGCTGGCGTGGCAGGCCCCGCTGGTCCACGAGCGGTCGTGGATCGACGAGGAGAGCGGCAAACGCCGACGCATCGCCGGCTACGCCATGGAGCGTATCCACATCGAGGTCGAGGCCGCCCCAGGCGGCAAGAGTCTCGTGGCGCATCTGTCGGCGCGTATCTCGCGTGTCGCCACTCACTACAAGGGCATCCGCAACGTTCTGCTGCGCCATCCTGTCAACCCGGACATCATCCTCAAGGCCCCGATCAGCACTCGGTGGGAGAAGGGGCCGGACGGGTTCATGCAGCCCGCGGCCGTCCGCTACCGCGGGGCGACGGCACAGATCGTCGAGGCCTGCGGCGTCGGCCGTCTGCCCGAGCCGCCCCTGACGGGGCTGGACGAACTGACAGAGGTACGCGGGGTGCACCGCACGGGCAAGCACCCGATCGACAAGGGCGCCGGTGCGATGTTCCACGCCCGGCTCGAGGAACATGCCGGGCACATCCTCGGCCAGGAGCCCGTCGTCTACACCGGGACATCCATCAAGATCAGCAAGCCGGGCGGCATCCTGCCGCCCTACGTACCGGCCGGCAAGATGCCCGACGCCATGGCAGGCGCCCAACTCGACACGCTGCGCACCGTCGTGCTGTACGAATCGGCCGCCTGGCGCACGCGGGTGATGGAGCAGCTGGCCCGCGACTACGCGCGGCCCGAGCTGGCCGGTCTGCCCGACGAGCAGCCGGTGGTCCTGGCGCCCGGGTACGAACTCGTGACGGTGCGGCTGCCCGAACTCGTCCGCCACGGCAGCCACGACCGCAGCCTGATTCTGAACACTCTGCCCTGGTTCAAGCCCGGCACCGGGCGGGCGCTGGTCACCGCCCTGTGCGAGACGCGCTACCCCACCGAGCAGGAGAAGGACGCCGGGGTGACGGATGCCAAGCACGCGCTCAAAGGGCTCTTCGCCCAGCGTGGCATCCCCTCACAGTTCATCACCATGGACTCCGATCCTGGCGATCCCTACCGGCTGAACACGCCCGAAAAGGTCGCGCGGGCCAAGGCCCGCAACGCCGGTCTGCCGGAGCCGGACGTCGCCTACAAGGACGACCATGCGGTGCAGATCGCGCTCGGCAGCCTGCACTCCGACTCCGGCATCATCGACAACCGCCTGGCCGCCACTGCCTTCCACCGCAACGCCAAGGACACCGCCCTTGACCGGGAGGCCGTGGCGGTAGGGCTGTGGACCCGCTACCACCGCTTCGACGAACGTCCCGGCCGCCCCCGCAAACCCGCCGTGCTGACCATCACGCTGGTCGCCATGCGGATCCCGCTCGGCGAGGACGCCTACTGGCCCACCCTCATGTACGGCGACCAGGGCTGGCGCCCCCTGGCCCAGGCACGGGCCCTGCACCATGCCGGTCCCATCGGCAAAAGAGGGCATCACCTGCGGGAGGACCACGGGGGCCCGGACAACGTGCGCACCTATGTGGACCGGGCGCTGGCCGCGCTCACTGACCAATATCCGATCATCGTCTTCGCTGAGGAGCGTGAGCGGATCTGGCCCGGGCTGTGCAACGACCGGCTCGGGGACGGCCATGTTCCCGGGCAGAGCCTGATCGCCCAAGGGTGGGATGTGGCGATCGTTAGGGTCGGCAACGGGCAGGGCACACCCCAGCCGTCACGGCGCACCGGCGGCGGGGGCAAGCTGCCGGCCAACCCGTTGCAGCCGGTCATGCCGGAGAAGATCCTCTACCGCCACGACCACGGGGACGCGGTGTCCTGGCTGTTTTCCGGGCAGTCCCGCCAGCACGCAGGCGGCCAGCGCACCGGCACCCAGTACACGCGCCGCACCCTGCCCGGCGGTCAACTGGCCCAGATGGGTGCTCCCTTCCACGCCATGACCCGCACCGAATACGTCATCGCCCGCCGCGGCGGCTGGCGCGAGGAGCAGCTGGCAGGTCTTGCCGCGCGGATCTCGGAGCAGGCCGCCATGTGGGACGGGCGCACCAATCTGCCCGCGCCGCTGCACCTGGCGAAGAGCGCTGATGAAAAGCATCCCGGCTTCGTCGACCAGGAAGGGCTGAGCGCGTAGGTGCGGTGACGGCGGGCACGGCGGCTTCCAGGACCGGTGCCGGCGCAGCCGATGGGCTGTTGACTGCTGCCGTGCCCCGCCCGAGCCCAGGGCGAGGCGGGGCCGGGTGCACTGTGCCGCCCCCCTCACCTGTCACAAACCGAACAGACCGTCCTACTGGAGCGTGCGGCTGGTTACTTGGAGTACGTCTGTTTCCAGCGTGCTCGGTGGCGGGCTTCTCCCTGTCCGCGTCCGTTGACTTCGGCCAGAGACAGCAACGGTGTCCCGTTGTTCCATAGCCCAAAGAAGTCACGGTGCAGGGTGAGGATGTGGTGCTTGACCGCGAACGCCTCGGCTTGGGGGCTGAAGCGGGTGGTGGCGACGAAGATGGCCACATCCGCAGCGAAATGCACCTTGGCTCCCAGCAGATCGCGCACTTCGCGACTGGCGATCGTCCGGTGGGGTGCGTACCGTTTGCATTGGATCACCATGGTTCGGCCATCAGGCAGCCGGCCGAGCACGTCGGCTCCGTTGTCCCCGGTCCCGCCCACTCGGCGCACCTGTGTGCAGCCGTCACGGCGACATAACTCGGCAACCACTTCCTCGAACTCGGTGCCGGACATCGCGTCGATGGCAGCCAGCGTCCGCTGTCCGGCTGCGATCTCCTCCTGTCGTCTCCAAGCGTCGTCCTTGCTTCGCAGCAGCCGGTCGGTACGCCAGAGCCGCCACACCATCCAGCCGATTCCCGCGGCGGCAAGCAGGGCGCCGAGGTACAGCAACAACATCGGCTGCAGCAGACCTAGCAGGACCAGCGCGGCAAGCGCTCCTGCTGCTGCTTTGTTCCGGGCGGTGCGTCGTCTGCGCATCGCCTTGCCCTTGCGTTTGGCCGCCATTTCTGCCCCCTCTTGCACCGGCCGGGATGGATTCCTCCCTGCTGTGCAGTGTGGGCATGCCGAGCGGCCCCGCCAGGGCGCAGTCAGGCCATTGGCTTGAACCTCCCGCCCTTCTGCCGGCTGGCGTCTGACCGTTCTCCTCGATGAGGGGCGTTCGCCTGCTTACAGGCCGAGTTCGGCCAGGGCTGCTTGCCTCTGCGGGCTGAGGCCGGAGCGTCGGCGGCGCAGGTTGCTCAACCACTGGCCCAGGCGCACGGGGTCGCCTTCGACCTTCTCGATATGCCGCTGGGGGACGTTGAGATGGCCTTCGCGCGCGCGGAAGGCCCGTGCGGCGGCCAGCCCGCGCTGGAAGGCACGCTCGCGCGCCGGCAGGCGGCTGTCCGTCGCCCGGGAGGTGGATGTGTCGGGCAGTTCGACCAGCCCCAACTCCGCGAGCAGTGACCTCTGTTCAGGGTGCAGGCGGCCGGAACGGGCGCGCTGTGACTCAAGCCAGCTCTCTGCCTCGGCGGCAGTCTTGCTGACTGCCAGGCTCTGACGAGCGGCGTGGTAGGCCCGTTGCCAGGTGATCGGCCAGGGCGGGTTCCACCACCGGTCCAGCGCGGTGAGCGCGGTGGCGCGCTGGTCGGTGAGGGTCTCGGCGCGGGTGCGCTGGGTGGCCAGCCAGCGGCCGAGGGGGAAGCCGTCGTGGATCTCGTCGACGGGGGCGGCGAGGTGGCCGTGGCAGGCGGCGTAGGCGGCGGCGTGGGCCAGTGCGCGGTCAAAGGCCTGCTGGCGGGGGTCCCAGATGATGCCGAGGCGTTCGAGGGCCTGCACGCGTACGGCGTCGAGCGTGCCCTTGGTGTGCAGGTGGCGTTGCCAGGTCAGCCAGCGTCCCAGGGGGTAGCCGGTGGGGTCTTCGTAGGTCTGGGGGACGTCGAGGTGGTGGTGGGTGTGGCGGAAGCGGCGGGCCGCGGCGAGGCCGCGGCGCCATTCGGCGCTCTTCGGGGCCAGGACGCGCAGGGACAGGGCGAGGGCGATCTCGTCGGCCTGGGTGGGGCGGTCGAAGCGCAGCCAGGCTTCGGGATCTTCGGAGGGCATCGTGGGGCGCTGGGTGCGCGGGTCGGACAAGCGGGCGTCGAGGCGGTCGTCGTGGGAGCGCAGGGCCTGGATGGTGCGCCACAGCGGGGTGTAGGCGTCGGCGCCGAGGAGGTCGTCGGGGTCTTCGTCGGGCGTGAGGTAGACAGGGACGACGAGGGTGGCCTTCTTGCCGGCGCCGGGGCGCTGACGCAGGGCACGGCCGACGGCCTGGACGGTGTCGACGGGGCTGTTCTTGGGGTCGACGAAGACCACCGCGTCGATGTCGGGCACGTCGATGCCCTCCCCCAGCACGCGGGCGTTGGACAGGACGGCCGGCGTGTCGGGGCTGGTGTGTGAGGTGAATTCGAGCAGGAGGCGGCGGCGGACCTGAGGGGTGTGGCTGCCGCTGACCCAGTCCGCCCACAGCCCCTGGGGGCGCAGGTGATCGGGAAGGGCGGCGGCCGTCTCCGTCAGGGTGGTGGCGAAGGCGCGGGCGTCGGCGACACGGTGATGGAAGGTCAGGATGCGGCGCAGCTTGTGGTCGTGGATGGCGCGCAGGGCAGCGACCTGGCGGCCGGCCAGGCGCAGTCCATCGACGCCTGCGCCGGCTCCGGTGGCCAGCCAGTCACGCAGGTCCGCGTCGGTGACGACGGGAACGAGGATCTGGTAGTCGGCGAGCAGCCCGAGATCGATGGCGTCAGAGAGGTTGAGGTGATAGGCGACGGGACCGAAGAGGGTCTCGTCGTCCATGGAGGCCACCGTCTCTACTTCGTCGCCGTCCGGGGCGTCGTCGGGGTCCCAGATGCGAGGGGTGGCGGTCAGGTAGAGGCGGCGGGCGGCGGGGACCTGGTCGTCGTGGTGGATGGCGGCCCATGCCTTGCCCAAGCGGCCCGCGGTGCGGTGGGCCTCGTCGACGACCACCAGGTCCCAGGGGGGCAGGCGGTGGTCGCGGTGGGCAGCGATGACGGCGGGCAGGGAGGCGTAGGTGGCGTAGACGGTGACCGGCCCGGGGCGAGGTGTGGTGGTGAGGGCGGTCAGTTCGGCGGGGTCGGTGGTCAACGGGATGTCGGTGCCGACCGGTTCGTGATCGAGGGCCTGGCGGGCCGAGCACACCGCCACGGTGGTGCCCTTGCGGCCGGCCAGACGCCAGGAACGGATCGTCTGCGACAGCAGGTCCAGTGTCGGCAGCAGCACCAGCACACGGCCCCGGGGGGCAATGCGGGCGGTGGTACGGGCGGCAATGAGGGTCTTGCCGGTGCCGCAGGCCGCGATCACGCTCGCGCGGGGATGGTCGCCGAGGACACGGGTGGTCGCCGAGACGGCTTCCCTTTGGTGGGGGCGCAGTTCGAGGGGCGTGGTGGCCATAGAGGGGTACCGCTCCGGAACATGAACTGGTGAGGCGGTCATGGGGCGTTGCAGGGAGATCTATCGGCGGTGTGGGCGATGGTTTTGCGGGTGGGGAGCTGCGGTTCAGCTTGCCGATGCCACGCGTAGGGCGCGGCTGAGCAGGATGGAGTTGCCCAGGTGGCGGCGTAGTTCTCTCTCCAGTCCGGCGACCGGCACCAGGTTCTGCGGGGCCCGGGTGTCTTTGTACTCGATGCTGGCGTACCGCGGCAGGAGTGCCTGGGAGAGGTTTGCCAGCTCGATCGCCGCGGTCGCAGGGATGTCGGCGGCGCATTCCAGGCGCACAATCCCGGCCCATGGGGCGCCGGGGGTGCACGGGAGCCGCAGGTACCAGGCGTGGCGGTCCCAGGAGGTGCCCATCAAGAACACTGGGCTGCGTTCGCCGGGGCCCAGGGTGGCGATCATGGCGTGCAGGTCGGGCGGCAGGTAGGCGGTGCGGTGGGACTTGATGAATCCCAGGGCGCGCGGTAGGTGGGTGCGGCCGCGCAGCGGGCCGTCCACGACCAGGAGGTCCGAGCCTTCGGAGACTCCGTGGCCGGTCAGGGCGGTGCGGGCATGGATGGCGACGAGGACCTCGAGTTCGGTGAGTTGGCGTTGCAGCGCCGTCGAGAGCAGCACGGCGAGGTTCTGTTCTTGGTCGTCGGGGGTGATGGTGGCCTTGTAGGTCCCGGCGGTGGTGGGCACGTCGGCGGCGTTGGTGGCGGTGGTGAACAGGCCACGCCGGTAGTCGATGGTCAGCAGATGTGCGCCGCGGTCGGGGCAGCAGCACACGGTGCCTGCCGCGTAGGAGGCGCACAGCGCCATCCGGGCGTTCCGGACTGCGTTGCTGGGGCTGGTGGCCGGTTCGGCGGAGGGGGGCTGTTCGATCCAGATGCGGGCCTCGACGCGACGGACGCCGTCGACGAACAGGACCGCACCTGGGGCAGATACCTGGGAGGGCGAGACGGGCTTCCAGTCGGCCGGGGCAAGTTCGATATGGGGAGTGACCTTGGCGGTGGAGTCGGCGATGCCGTTCTCGGCGTTCTCCACGCTGGAGCCGTAGGTGGGGTCCCAGCCGTCGACATGGAACCGCATGCGGGAAGCCTGTGCTGCGCTGGTCATGTGCCCTGCCGGGTGACGGTGGAGGTGCGGGTATCGCGCTGGACGTGAAACTGGACCGGGATCTGTTCGGCGAGTGCGGTGACGTGGGTGATCACTCCGACCATCCGCTCTCCCAGAGAGAGGTTTTGCAGGGTGTCGGCGACGGTCTGGAGCGACTCGGCGTCGAGGGTGCCGAACCCTTCGTCGAGGAAGATGGACTCCAGTTTCGTAGCGCCGCCCAGGCCGGCCAGCTGGTCGGAGAGGGCCAGTGCGAGGGCCAGGCTGGCCTGGAATGTTTCGCCGCCGGACAGGGTACGCACTGAGCGCGAGGAATCGGCATCGAAGCGATCGATGACGTAGAACTCGCCCTTTTGGTGGCTGAGGTCGAAGCGGTCGCCTGACAGCTGGCGTAGTGACTGGGAGGCGCCGGCGACCAGAGTGTCGAGGGCTGAGTTGGCGAGCCACTGAGGGAACTTGGTAGACCGCATCAGCCGGGCCAGCTCGGCGGCCACTTGTTGCCGGGTGCGGGCGGTATCGATCGTGTCTCGTATCGAGGCGGCGTCGGCGAGGCTGCGTTGGATCATTTCCACCTGGCCCCGGGCGCGTTCGGCTGCGACCGCCACCACTCGCGGAGTCTGTGCGGCACGCCCCGGGCCGTCGCCGAGGTCGTGGGAATCCAGGCCGATATCGCGCAGGAGAACCTCCAGGCGGCCCAGGAGCTGGTCAGCTTCGTCGTGGGCGGTCTGAGCGTCGGAATCTGCACGCACGGTGGTGACCTGCCGGTCGCTAACCCCACGGTCGGCCCAGCCGGTCAGGGTGGCCCAGGCGGCGGCGAGGTCGGCGGTGTCGAGGCTCGGTGGGTTGAGTGCCGCCACTGCGTCCCGGGCGGCTGTCAATGCGGATCGGGCACTCGTGGTGCGCTCTTGCCACTGTTCCTGCTCGGCCGCCGCTGTCTTGGCTGTGTCGCGTGTGCGGCCGGCCTCGGTGGTGGCTGTCTTCACGGCCTCTTCAAGGCGGGTGCATTCCTCGAAGAGAGCCGGCAGCTTGTCTTCGGGCGGCGCCTGTCCCAGGAGTGTGTCCAGTTCGCTCAGGCGGTCGGTCAGGGTGGTCTGCTCGAGGTCGGCGGTTGCGGCGTCCCGAACGGCTGCGGTGTGGGCAGCCTGGGCGTCGACCTGCGCGCGGTCGGCTGCATCCAGCGCATTGGTCGCGTCCGAGTGGGCCTTTTCGGCGTCGGTTGTTTCGGCTGCGGCGGCTGCGAGGTCGCGGTCTGCGGTGGCGGTCTGGGTGCGGGCCCAGGTCTCCAGATCGGTCCAGGCCGCGGTCAGGTCGTCGGTGTCGAGGGCCGGCGGACCGAGAGCGGCCACCGTGCCCAGTGTCGAGTGCAGGGTGCTGCGGGCCCGGTCGAGTTCTCGCTGCAGTGCGGCGGCCGCCGACGCGGCGGACTCGTGCGCGGTTTCGGCTATCTGTACTGCGTCACGCGCCTGCTGCTCATCGGCAGTCAGCTGGTCGCGGGAGGTGGTGAGTTCGTCGAGGTGGGCGCGGTCGGCGTCGCAGTCGCGGTCGATGCCGGTGGGGCGGTCGGGCAGCAGCGTGCCCAGCCTCTTGTCGTGCAGGGTGCGCTGCGTGGTCAGTCCGTCCATGGCCCGCTGTTTGTCGGCGACCGTGGCCTTGGCGTCCTCGTATCGGGTCAGCAGGTCACGGTGTTCGTCTGCGGCAACGGCATGCGCCGCCTGGGCTGCGTGGAGAGCGGGGTCGGACAGCGGGGGCGGGAGGGTGGTGACGTTCTGCTCGCAGACCAGGCAGGCGTGGCCCACCTGAAGCTGGGGGCGCAGCTGCGCGGCACCGGCAAGGGCTCGGGCCTTCTCGAGCGTGGCTGTAGCCGCGTCCAGGCGCACTTGTGCGCCAGCCACCGACTCCTCAGCTCGGCTGGTCACCTCGGCACACTCGTCCAGCTCGCTGGTGGCGTCCGTGAGCAAGGCGATGACGTCGAGGAGTTCGTCCAGCGTGTGGTGCGCGTCCGTGAGCCGACTGCCATCGCCGGCGGCGGTAAGCGCGCGGGAGGCCTGTTCGTGCCGGTCCCGGGCCTCGGCCAGCTGCCCGGCGACGGCTTCGGCCTCGCTGGAGCGAGCTGCTGCGCGGCTGGTCAGGTCGGTGACGCCATCGGGGGTGCGGACGGCGGCCAGCTGTTGTTGACGATGCTGCAGTTTTACGTGCGTCTGCCGGATCTGATCGCGGCGCTCACGGGTTTCCTCGGTACTGCGCCGGGCCTTGGAGACGGCGTCCGCCGCTGCCTTCCGCCGGCCTTCGCATTGCGCTAGCTCGTCTTGGGCGCGCTGGGCATCGGCGATCACGCCGTCGCGGCGCGCGACCAGGCCTGCCTTCTCGGTGTACCGGTCGCGGGTGAAGGTCAGGTCGGTGCGCTGAGGGCCGGACTGAGCCTCTTTGGTGGCGTCGGAGAGGGTCTGAGCGGCTGCGTCGGCGGCGTCACGGGTTTGCCGGGCCTCTATCTGTGCCTGTGTGGCATGGCGTTGCAGCTCTTCGATGCCATCGGGGGTGCGGATGGAGGTCAGCAGATCGGTCTCGTTGCGTAGCTTGTCGGCTCGAGCGTCGGCATCGTGTGCGCGGGTGTGTGCCTCGGTGACACGGGGCACGAGTTGGTCGACGGTGACGGCCAGTTGTTCGAGCGCCTCGACACGCGCCTGTGCGGTGGCCTCGGCTTCGGGGGTGGCGTCGGCGTGGCGGCTCAGCTGGTCGTTGAGGACCTCGATCTCTTTGGCTGCTTGGTCTGCCTGGGCGCTGGCGCGTTTGCCGATGCCTTCGTATTGGGCGGCGCCGAGGAGTTTGAGCAGGATTTGCTGGCGGTCGCGGGCGCTGGCGGACAGGAACCGGGCGAAGTCGCCCTGGGGCAGGACGACGCACTGGCAGAAGTCGTCGAAGGACAGGCCGAGCAACTGCTCGATGGCGGGGTTTAGTTCTTTGATCTCCCCGGCCAGTACTTCCGGCTGTGGTCCGTCTGCCTCGACGGCGACTGCGGTGGGGTCGGTGAACTGCACCAGGCTGACGGCCTTCTGCTGGATCTGCTGGCCGGTGCGGCGGACTTCGCGGGCGACCTGGTAGCGCTGTGATCCGACGTCGAAGGTAAGTGAGACCGTGCAGCGGTTGCTCGTGGGGGCGAGGGCGTAGGAGATGGCGTTGCTGCGTCCCCACCGGTAGGCCGAGCCGTACAGGGCGAACGTCAGCGCGTCGAGGATGGTGGACTTGCCTGAACCGGTGGGGCCGACGAGGGCGAAGTAGTCGGTGTCGGTGAAGTCGACCACGGTGGGGGCACGGAAGCCGGCGAAGCCGTTGAGCTCCAGACGAACGGGACGCATCTGAGGATTCCTTCGGGCGGGTGCAGGCCTGGGGCTTCAGGGTCGGGTGGTCGAGCGGGTGAGGTCGTCGTGCAGCTGATTGAACAAAGCCGTGACCCGGTCGTCGCTGACGCCGACGCTGTGGCAGTAGTCGGCAAACAGCTGCGCAGGCGTCTTGACCGGCTGGTCGACGCCGATCCCTGCCGTGGCGCCGGTGCTCGCATGATCGGGGTGGATGAGGATCTGAAGGGCGTTGGGAAGGACGTCGTACAGGTCGTCGCGCATGCCGGCGTAGGCGGGCTGGGTGACGACGAGTCTGAGGTAGTCCTCGCCGTAGCCGGCGGGGTCGGCGGTCAGCTGGGCGACGGTTCCCTCGACGGTGCGCAGTCGGCGGCCGGTCGTGACAGGGATGTCGGTGATCTCTGCGGGGGTGCCGGGGGTTGCCTCGACGAGGCAGACGACGTGGGAGTTGTTCTGCTCGCCGAAGTCGACGGCGTAGGGGGAGCCGCTGTAGTGCACCGGGCAGGCGGCAGGGATCTGCTGCCGACGGTGCAAGTGCCCCAGGGCCACGTAGTGGGCCTCGACGGGGAAGATGGCGGCGGGCACATGGTATTCCATGATCGATTGGGCGGGTCGCTCACCGCCGCCGAAGGCGCCGCCGGTGCAGGTCAGGTGGGCCATGATGATGTTGACGGCGTCCGGGGTGAACGCCCCGGTCAGATTGGCGAGGACATCGCGGACGAGTTGGTCGTAAGCGCCGACGTTCTGCGACGGAGTGTTGGCGATGATCTCCGCGGCACGGACGGCGTAGCGCTGGGAGAGGAACGGCAGGACGGCGACGTTGACGGCCTCGTTGGTGGACTTGGCGCGGAAGGTGTGCACGCCGCCCTTGGTGGCCGGTCTGGCCTGTCCATAGACGTGGATGCCGGCGACGTCCATCAGCGGCCGGTAGGCCTCGAATGTGGCGCCGTGGTCGTGGTTGCCGGCGATGACGACGACTTCGATGTTCTGCTTGGCCAGGTGCAGCAGGGTACGCACGATCAGCTTCTGGGCGTCCGCGGTCGGCGCGGCGTTTTCGTAGATATCGCCGGCTATGAGGACGGCGTCGACGTCGTTGTCGATCGCGATCTGGGTGATCTCTCGCAGGACGCGTGTCTGCTCCTCGAGCCGGTTGCGGCCCTTGAGGGTTTTGCCGACGTGCCAGTCGGAGGTGTGAAGGAACTTCACGGCGTGGGTCCTTTTCGGGTGGCTGAGGCAGAGCAGCGTGGCGCGTTGGCGCACCGAGGAGGGAGGTGGAGGGCGTCAGTAAGGCGGCTCGTCGATGGCGCCGTCGTCAGTGTCGTCGGGCCACGGATCGCTCTCGGCCTGGGGCAGCCTGCTGAACGGGTCCGGTCGCGCCGCGCTGCTGGTGGTGAAGGTGGGGGCGGCTACCTCGGAGAGGCGGGTGGCCCAGGCAGGGAAGGGGAATTCGACGGCCAGGGGCACCGGGATCTCGGGTTGGGAGACGAACATGGTGCCGGGCCTGGCGAGCGTGGCGCGCTGGCGCTGCGAGGCGGGCAGAAAACCGTACTCGGGCCGGCCGGCCTCGGCGGCGTCGAGCCGGCCGACGATCTTGATCGAGGAGTTCGACACGATGCGCCGTTCCACCTCGGAGGCGGTCTGCTGGGCGCCGATGAGGATGATGCCGAGTGAGCGCCCGCGTTCGGCGATGTCCAGCAGTACGTCCTTGATCGGAGAGGAGCCCTCGCGGGGGGCGTACTTGTTGAGCTCGTCGACCATTGTGAACAGCAGCCCGCCCGGGCCGGCTTGCTCCTTGCGGTCGGTCTCCGCGGCCAGCACGACACCGACGACGAACCGTTGGGCCCGTTCCGGCAGGTTGTGCAGGTCCACCACGGTGACCTGTTGCTGCGAGGTGTCGATGGAGTGCGCAACCGGGCGGTCGGTGACCGTGCTCAGGTCGCCGCGCAGCAAGGGCCCGAGCGGCCTCTGGGACGACCGCAACCGTCGCACGAACGCATTCACCGTGCCCAGGCCGATGGCTGGGCCCGCCCAGTCCGGGCGGGTGAGGTCGTCGGTGACCTTGTCGCAGATGAAGTCGATCATCTCCGCCCAGGTGCGGAGGATGGTTCCGTCGACGGCGACCGCGCCGTCGTTCCCGGCGGCCTGGGCCTCGCGGCGCAGCCGACTGGTGACCTGGTGCACGACGATCGTGTACTGGTTCTTCTCGTCTTCGGTGTCCGCGAACACGTAGGGCAGCAGCTCGCGTTCGCAGAACTCGGCCAGGGTCCACCAGAAAGCGGTGACGCCGCTGGTCCTGCCGGTGACGTGGGGGCGGCCGGTGGTGTCACCAGGCAGTGGCGGGGCGTAGAAGCCAGCCGAGGCGAAGGGGCGTGCGGGCAAGCCGAGTTGGGCGTACGCGGCACGCAGAGTGTCGTCGAGGCGGGCGTTGGGCTGGTCGACGAACAGCAGGTCCTCGCCCTTGACCGAGAAGATCAGGGCCTTGGCGTTGACCGCGCGGGCGCCCAGGGCACCCGAGGTGAACAGCGAGTGCAGCAAAAACAGCGCGAAGCTGGTCTTGGTTGCCACCCCTGAGATGCCCGAGATCGACACGTGGGCGCCGCGGGTGCCGTCAAGGAATTCGAGGTTGAGATAGATCGGTTCGCCGTCACGGCCGATGCCGGCGGGGACGCGCGCGTCCATCCGGTCGAAGTACAGGGCGGCGTCCCGGGCAGTGCCTGCGGCCCGGATGGCGACTTCGCCGGGGCGTGGCGGGACGTAGCACTCGGGGTCGACGCGGGTGGTCGTGACCTCGGCGATCTCCTGCACGTTTGCCGGCAGGATTCCGTCGGCGATGAGGAACACATCTGAGCCGAACGCGGCACCCTCGTGGCGGGCAACCACCTCGGTCACCACGCCGGAGGTGACGACTGTGCCGCGCCCGGGGATCTCCCGCCGGGTGCTGACCACGTCGTCAAGCTGCAGGTAAGCATCAGGGGAAAGAGCGACGTGGAACTTCAAAGGAGTGGAGTCCTCTGTGCCGGCGACCTTCCCTACCTCCTCTTCGGCGTCGCCGCTGGCCAGGAGGCCTGCAGGTGACTGCTGGCTGGTCGCGGGTGAGGAGACACTGCCGAATACGGTGCTGTCGGCGCTGTGGGGCTCGGAGTCGGTGTCGGTCATCGGCCGTTCCCTGGATCAGTCTTGCGGTGTCGGGCACTGCCGACTGGCGGTGGACACCGGTCGGGGCACAAACGTCGGGTGCTATCTGTGAGTACAGACCGTAACTAACGGGATGCCTGCTGCGGGTGGCTTTGTCGATAGCGGAGGGAAATCGGAGGACCGAGGGCTGTGCGCTGAGTGCGCGAGTGCGGCGGCGTCCGATCTCCTGACAGGGCGCGGCAGCGCGTCTGGCGCCGCGCCGGGATCCAAGAGCCAGGCGATCACGGTGCCGCGATGCCGGGCGGGGCGTGCGCCGACCCGAGAGGAATGATCATGGAGGTCACCTGTAGTGCGCGGCGCATCGGTGGCGCACGCGGGGCCGCGGACGAGGGCATGGATGGAAGTCAAGGGCTTCCTCGGTGCGGGCCTTGCGGACAACCTGCATCGGACCAGCCATGATCAACTCATTGCGATTTTCGCAACGCCTGCTTACGGTGGAGTAATGACGGAATCGTTGAACGCGCGAGTGCGCCAGGTACTCGAGGGCGTCGGCGACCACCAGGCGGAGTTCGCGCGGCGCATAGGAATGTCCGCCGACAAACTCAGCAAATCCCTCAACGGCACACGGCGTTTCACCTCTCTGGAACTGGCACTCATCGCCGAAGAAGGACACACCACGGTCGACTGGCTGCTGCACGGCACCGAGCCGCGCAGGGCCACAGCGCTGGCCGCCCGCACCCGTGGGGGCGGCGTGACAGCGCCGGACGACAGTAAGGCGGCGGCGCTCCGCCATGCCGAGATCATCGATGCTCTGGCCGCCGTTGGACACCACCTGGCTTGGCCGGAGCTCCTCTCGGTGTGCAGTGAGCCCGATCTCCTCACGCAGGGGGCCCGGCTGGCCGAAGACGCCTCCGCCGTGATCGGCCTCAGTCCGCGCGGGGTCACCGCGCGAGGGCTCGCCGAACAATGGGAGAAGGCCTTCGGCCTCGTCGCCGCGGCCACCGACCTTCCCGACGGCCTGGACGGGCTGTCGTGGGACGCCGGTGACTTCCGTCTTGTGCTGGTCGGCCGCACGGATGTGTGGACGCGCCAGCGCTTCACCCTTGCCCACGAGTTGGGCCACATCCTGGCCGGCGACGCCACCGACCGCCCCCTGACCGAACACGTCGCCCCCAGCGTCGATCAAGGCCAGGCAGAGATCAGGGCCAATGCGTTCGCCGCCGAACTGCTCATGCCGCACAAGGAACTGGTGCAGAGCGCCGCCGACGCAGGGAGCCTGGACAAAGAAGGACTGCTCTCCCTGTCCTGGGAGTACCAGGTCTCCCCCAGCGCGATGGCAACACGACTGCGTGCGCTCGGCATCATCACCGACGAACAGCGCCGCTCGTGGTCGGCCGCCACCACCCGCATGGCGGCACTGCACGCGGGAGACCCCGGCCGGCACCTGCGGTACGCCCAGCAGGCCAGTGACGGCTGGTACTCCGCCAGCCTGGCCAAACTGGCCATCTCCGCCTACGTGAGGGGCGACATCAGTATTCGGCTCGTCGCCACCGTGACCGGAATGGACTCCGCCCGGCTGCTGGATCTCTTCCATCCGGGCCCCGGTGCTCCGGAAGGGGCCCCGCAGCCCGACGCCCCGGTATCCGGCCCTGCAGAACTGGCCTTCTTCCCGTGACCTCATGGTGGCTTCCCGACAACACGGTGCTGTGCAACTTCGCCTCCGTCGACGCCCTCGGGCTGCTCGAGAGCATCCTCAACGGACGGGGGCGGTGGACAGAAGCCGTCGCCTACGAAGCGAAGAGGTCGGCCCAGAGCTCCTACGCCCGGCTCGCCGACGTAGCCGCCGACGGATGGCTCGGGGAACCTCTGGAAATCCAGGACTCCGAAGCCGACCTGGTCGAACGCGTGCGCAGGGCCGCGTTCGGCGGCTCCGCCAGTGCACCGTTGCAGCATCTGGGAGAGGCCCAAACACTGCACGTCATCCAGCTCTGGCCGGACTTCAGGAGTTCCTTCTGGCTCAGCGACGACCGCGCGGCGTGCGATCACGCCCGGCGCCAGGGCATCACCACGCTGGAGACGCAGGATGTGATGGCCCATGGATGCAGCACGGGCGACATCACCCACACCGACGGCTACAAGCTCCTGCGGCAGATGCGGGACGCGGGCCGGCATCTCGCGATACCGGACGATCCCTCCGGCCTGCTCCGCTAGTCCGTCTCCGGGCTGACACTCTGTCAAAATTCGATCATTTTCGGTCCTTGGCGATCGATCGCCAGGAAGCGAGGGCTTCCCGCCCTAATCTGACTATCGGTACCTTCCTGGCCCCTTGCGGCCCAGAAACAGCCTGAGGGGGACGGGAGTGGAGGAAGGCTACTTCGGGGGCGAAGACAGCCCCGAGGACCAGTCAGACGAGCGGCGCGATCTCTTCAGGTATGTCACGGTCGACAATGTCGATAATGCGACCGAATACCTCGCCATCATGGACCAGTTCACGCAGACACTGCTGACCGATCTGTCCGCCGCGGAGGTCAGCGAGGCACTGGCGAAACGCGGTATCGCCCTGTCCCCGGAGGATGCGGAGGCCCGCTGCGCCAGCCTGGTCCGCTGGAAGAACCTCATGCCCTCCGCGCGCGACCCCCGTGTCCCCACAGTCGCCGCGCTGCGCCACACCCGGGCCCGTTTCCAGGTCACCCGGCTCGGCGGCACGGTCCACCGGCAGGTCACCAAGGTCCTGCAGATGCGCGACGGGGCACGGGAGGTGGCCCGCGAACTGCTCGGCAGCATGGCCGTGTTGCTGTCGAAGATCCTCCGCCAGGCACGCCATCCCCGCACCATCGACGCCCAGGCCCTGGCGGCCGATGTCACGACCGTCTTCACCAACCAGGCGTACTTCGCCGACAGCATCCGCGACTTCTACGCATATCTGTCGTCCGTGCTGGTTCGCTACGACCTGGCCGGTGAGGAGTACGCGTCGTTCAAGGGCCTGCTGCTGGAATACGTCCACCTCATCGACACCGACGTCTCCCGGCACTCCCCCGCGGTCCTGAAATGCCTGGACGACCTCCAGCCGGTCCTGGACCACGTCCTGAACGCCCTGGACAGCCTGCCGGGCCTGGCTTCCGCGGACGGCGCCCCCGTCGAGCGGCTGCCGGGACGGCAGTACAACGATTGGGCGGAGCTGCAGGCCTGGTACAGCGGCGGCGAGGGCGGCTTGTCCGGCCCGGCGCAGCTGCGGGCCGCGGCCGAGTCCGCTCTGGGGCAGTTGCTCACCAACGCGCGGCGCATGCTCACCCCCGGCGGCACCGGAGGAGCCAGGCGCAGCGACCTGATGCACCTGGCGGGCCTGTTCGCGCAGGCCAGTGTCGAAGAGGCACACCGCGGCTTCTCGGCTGCCTTCGGCGCCTACCCCGCGCGTCATGTGAGTTTCGGGCCCGAGGAGGCCGACCCCCGCGACACCGCTTCGACCTCGTGGTGGGACGCCGGCCCGGTGGATGTCCCGGTCTCCTTGCGGGAGCGCGGCGACCGCACCGCGCGCGGACGCACCGCGCGGGTGCCCGACCCGGGCATGGACATCACCCGTCTGCAGGAAGAGGCCGCCCAGGAACTCGCGGCCCGGCGGACGGCCGGAGCCGAACTCGCCGCTGCCGGTGTGCTGGACGGCGCGCACCTCACTCCGGCAGCCCGTGATCTGCTGCTGGAACTGGTGTCCATGGCACTGGCCAAGGAACTCAGCCCGTCACAAGCCGTGCGCGTGGAGGACATCGATCTCAACGTCGCCGTAGACGTTGCGGAGTCGGATACCGACACCGTGATCAGATCGGACGACGGCGACACGACCTTCTTGCGTCTGGCTCTCAAAGCCTCGGCCGCCGACGAGGCCCGACCCGGTGATGCAGCGGGTGAGAGCGCGGCAGACGAAATCGCTGCCGACGCGGGAGAGGACCAGCAGCCGCCCTCGGCCGCAGGAGGCGTCCAGTGAGTGTGGACAACAGGCTGGCCGGCTCCACCGCTCAGCACGAGGCGGCGGAGCGGCGCCTGGCAGCCCGTACCCTGCTGGCCTGCCCGGTGCTGACGTCGCAACGGCAACCGGACGAGCTGGCCGTGGTCCGCAGGCATTCCGCCGCGCTGCGGTCCGCCTTCGCCAAGCTCCTGGGCTATCACCTCATCGTTGAGACCTCCTTTGCCCGGCTGGTGAAAACGCCTCCGAGCCCGGACAGTCCGTTGCGGCCCGTCCAGCGGAGAGACAGCCCGCCCTTCTCCCCGCAGACCTATGCGCTGTTCTCGCTGGCTTGTGCCGCGTTGCTCACACCCGGTACCGGGGAGTGGCTGCTGATCTCCTCGCTGGTCGAACAGGTACGGGCCGATGCCGCCTCAGCCGGTATCGAACTGCGCGACACTCCCTCGGAAAACCGCCGCCTGGTCCAGGCCGTTGGGCTTCTCATCGACTGGGGTGTGCTGACCGAGACCGACGGATCGCTGTCCGCGTGGAGTGAACGGCGCGAGGAAGGTGTGCTGCAGATCCACCGTCCCCTGCTGCCGCACGTGCTCCCCCGCCCGTTGCGCAATGTGGCCTCCCTGGCCGACCTGACGGCTCAGCTGCCGAGCGGGGCATCCGAGCCCCGGCGCAGTCTGCGGCGCCGGCTGGTGGAGAACCCGCTGGTGAAGCGGGAAGAGCTCCCGGAGGACGAGCGTGATGTCCTCTCCCGGGAACGTTCGGAGCTGACGCGCCTTCTGGAGGAGCACTTCGGGCTGACGCTGGAGGTCAGGGCGGAGGGAGCTCTGGCCTATGACACCGAAGGAACCCTCAGTGATGTGGCATATCCGGGACCGGGCACCGTGCGCCAGGCAGCGCTGTTGCTGACCGATGCACTGACCGATCTGGCCCGGCCTGCGGCGGGTCACCACGTCCCCGGGGCTGCGGCAGACGTCCCAGGCCTGCTGACGCCGTGGGACACGGTTCGCAGCGAACTGGACGGCCTGGCCTCGCGCTACGCCAGGGCCTGGGCCGGTGCCTACATCGCCGATCCGGCACGTCTGCAGAAGGAGGTCGTGGCCCTGCTGGAATCCATGTCGCTGGCCCGCAGCCTGCCCGAAGGACTGGTGCTGCATCCGGCAGCGGCCCGCTACCGGCCCGAACCGCAAGCCCAGCCGACGCGCGCCGCCCGGCGGTTGGCCGATACACCGCCCGACGCTGCCGGCGCGCCGCCTTCCGACGTGCTGTTCACCGAGTCCTTCCTCAGGGAGGCGCTGTGAGTGCCCTCGCCTTTCCCGGCCCACGCAAACCCGACAGCCGCGCGGGCGGGCAAGCGCCCGTCCGCGCGGCCCATCCCTACCGGTGGCGGCTGAACCGGGCGGGAATCGTCAACGTCTGGTTCTACTTCGACCAGCGCTTCGATCTCTCAGGCGGCCGCCTGGTACTGCGGGGATCGAACGGGTCCGGCAAGTCCCGGGCCTTGGAGATGCTGCTGCCGTTCGTCCTGGACGCCGACCGGCGCCGCATGGATGCCACCGGTTCCGGCAAGGTCCGGCTGGAGGACCTGATGCGGGCGGGCGGCGACGGCCAGGCCAACCGGCTCGGGTACGTGTGGCTGGAGCTCACTCGTGACGTGGAGGACGCCGACGGCGAGCAGCGCACAGAGTTCCTGACCGCGGGCGCCCTGATCCGCTTCTCGCACAGCGCCGCGGAGGCGAAGGCCTGGTACTTCCTCACCCCTCTGCGGGTCGATGAGGACCTGGTCCTGCTCGACACCAGCCGGGTCCCGCTGTCGAAAGAAGGTCTGGCCGCCGTCATCGGAGCGGACCGTCTGACCTCATCTCCCGACGTTCACCGCGACCGGGTACGCACGGCCGTCTTCGGGCTCCACGGCGACCAGGGACGCGAGCGGTATACGGGACTGCTGCAGCTGCTGCACACGCTGCGCTCGCCCGACGTGGGCAACCGCATCGACGAAGGCCGCCTGCCCCAGATCCTTTCCGACGCCCTGCCCCCGCTGTCCGACAAGGCCATCGCCACAGCGGGTGAGGAACTCGACGGGCTGGAAGAGACCCGGGCCGCGCTGGCCCGGCTGGAAACCGCCTACGGTCACGTCGCCGACTTCCTCAGGGTCTACACCCGCTACGCCACGGGCGTCTGCACCGCCGCCAGTGACCGCACCCAGACTGCGGCTGTCCTGGCCCGGGACACCGACGCGACGGCCGCCGAGCGGGAGAAGACACACGTCCAGCTCGTCCGTGATCATGCCGATGCGGTAGCCGAAAGCAGTGAACTGGACGGCTACCGCGACGAGTTGGAAGCAGCTGTCGCCGGAATCCGGCAGTCGAGCGCGTATAAGGCTGCCCGGGAGCTCAGCGAACGCCTCAGCACCTTGCAGGCTCTGGAAGCGGCCGCCCGCAACGCCATGGCCACCGCCAAGGGGGCCCGCGAGGAAGAGCAGCGCAGCACCGACGCGTGCAACGAAGCGGCCCAGGACACCAAGAGCGCGGCGGCCGAGGCGGCCGAGATCGCCCAGCAGGCCGGTGAACTGCTGGTCCGCGCAGGTCTCAATACCTCGCTGCCCGCTGCTACGGGCATCGAGGTGCGGCCGCCGGATCCCGTGGTGGAGCCGGTGCGCACCACAGCGGATGCCGACCCGGAGCCCGTCAGCCGCCCGGCGGCAGTGCGCCTCGTCCCCGCCCCGGACCACATCAACGCGACAATCGACGAACTGCTCGCGGCGATCCCCGCGCTGCGCTCCGCCGCGGCCACCCGGGCCCAGCAGGCAGCCGCGCGCGCCGGCGAGGCCAAGGAGCTGGCGTCCTCCCTCGAGAAGGTACGGCGCGCACAGGACCGGGCCGAAGACGCAGCCGAAGACGCAGCCGCGGCTGAAGGCAAAGCAGAGCAGGCGGAAACCAGACGCGATGAAGCGGCAGTGAAGCTGGCCGTGGACTGGCGGACCTGGACTGCATCCGCGTGCTCGCAGCGTCTGCTGGGCGACGTCGACTGGCACGGCACGGCCGTCGCCGCTCTCCTGGACAATGTCGAAGCCCTCGCTGGTGATGTGCCGGCCGGCCCGGAAGCCGACCGTGAACTGGCCCGCCTGGATGCCCTCGCCCACCAGGTGGCCGCGCCTGCCCGGGCCCTGCACGCACAGCAGACGGCAGCATTGGCCGCACAGGCACAGCAGGAACAGGCCCAACGTGAGCAGTTGCTGGCCGAAGCCAGCGAACTGCGCCGGGAGCGGGATGTGCCGC
Source organism: Streptomyces sp. E11-3 (assembly GCF_046540415.1). NCBI lineage: Bacteria > Bacillati > Actinomycetota > Actinomycetes > Kitasatosporales > Streptomycetaceae > Streptomyces > Streptomyces sp. E11-3. The sequence goes on from NZ_JAZGRL010000001.1 coordinate 62,214, forward strand.
CGGCGGTGCCCGACTGGCTGGACAGCCCGCCTGCCGGTGCACCGGCACTGTGGCAGCTGCTGGAGTTCCGTCCCGAGGTCGACGCACCCGTGCGGGCCGGCGTGGAGGGCGCTCTGTTGGCCTCGGGGCTGCTGTACGGCGTACTCACGCAGGACGGCGATGTGGTCGCCGAAAGCGGCCAGCTACTGCTGGGGACCGGCGGCCCCCCGGCACTGCGCTCGCTGCGCACACTGCTGGTCCCGGCCGGGAGCGATAGCAAGGAGGTGGCGCGCGTCAACGCCGTCCTGGATCAGATCGCCCTGCGTCCGGGGCACCCCACCTGGGTGTCGTCCGACGGCTCGTGGGGCAACGGTCCCCTGACGGGACGTCATCTGCCTGCAACCGCCCGCTACATCGGCGCCAGGGCGCGGGCGGCCGCCCGCGCGGCCCGTCTCGCCGAGATCGACGTACTGCTCGAACAGTTGCAGCAGGCGGCGCAGGCGCGCAGTGAGCAGCAGGACGCCCTAGAGGCCGGGCTGCGGGACCTGGAGAGTCACCTGGTGGAGGCTCCGCGCTCCGTGCAGCTCGCAACGTTGCGCCTGCAGGCTGCCTCAGCCCGCACGGACGCCGTCGCCGGCCGCAGGCAAGCGGGCGTGCTCGCGGAGGAGGCTCAGCGGATGCAGCGGGCCTGGGAAGCCCGCCGGCGCAGCCACCGCGAGGTCTGTGCGGCCCTGGGAATGCCCGACGACGCAGACGGTCTGCGGACCATGCAGGCTTGTGCGGAGCAGTCGCAGACCATGTGCCGGGATGTGGACCGCGCCGGCGAAGCGGTCAAGAAGCATCTCGCCCGTCGGCAGCTTCTGCTGGCACGCCTGCGCACCGTCCGCGACCGGCGTAGTGAGGCGGAGGGGCATGCCGAGGCGGCAGGCCTGGACTGGTCGCGGGAGGCCTCCGCGCTGGCCGCATTGCGCGAGAGCCTCGGATCCAGCCCGCAGGAGGTGCACGACCGTCTCGACGCAGCCGAACGGGAGCTGAAGCAGACCAAGGAGACCCTGCAGCGCACCAACAGCCGGGTACTCGCCCTGACCGGTCAGGTGGCCGCGGCCAAGGAGAAGGCGCAGGGCGCCCGGGAGAAGGCACAAGAAGCACGGGCGGCTCTCGTCCAGCAGGCCCAGGCGCTGCACCGGCGCCTGAGCCATCCGGCCCTGGCCGTGGCCCTGGTTCCGGGCGCGGTTGCTCCTGCGGTGCTGCTGTCGGCAAGCGTCAGTGCGGACGACGTCCTGACGGCGGTGCGCGAGGTCCGGGCAGCGGTGCAGCGGCCGGACAGCACCGCCGATGCCACCGCGCTGGTACGCGCCCAGTCGGTACTGGAACGCAACACCGCAGGTGCCTATGACGTGACCGTCACGATCGAGGACGACCTGCATGTAGTGGAGCTGACAGATGCCGGCGGACGGCGCCACATCGCCGATGCCGCAGCCGAATTGCGTGAACGACGCGATCGCGGCCGCAGCGCGCTGACCCAGCGTGAGCGCACGGCCTTTCACAACTTCGTCCTGGGCGGGATGGCCGAAGAACTCCGCAACCGCATCCTCGAGGCCGAAGGCCTGATCAAGGCGATGAACGCCTCGCTGCAGCCCATCACTACCAGTCACGGCATCGGCGTCAAGATCCGCTGGCGGCTGGCCGATTCGGCCAACGAGCACATCACCCGGGTCAAAGAGCTGATGAAACACGATGTCCATGTGCTGCGCGAAGCGGAGTCCGAAGAACTCATCAGCCGGCTCAAGGCACTCGTGGACGCCGCCTACAGCGACGACCCCCAGGCCGGATACGCCACCCACCTGCACACGGCTCTCGACTACCGGGCCTGGCATGTCGTGGACGCCTTCATCACCGGTCCCGAGCCGGGCCAGGAACGCAAGATCAGCCGCCGGGCCAAGCTCTCGCAGGGCGAGACCCGCTTCGTGTCCTACGTGACCCTGTTCGCCGCCGCCGACGCCTATCTCAGCAGCCTGCCCGACACCGGCCGGGCCCTGCGGCTGATCCTCCTGGACGACGCCTTCGCTAAAGTTGACCACCGGACCATCGGTGAACTGATGGCGCTTCTGGTCCGCCTGGACCTCGACTTCGTCATGACCGGCCACGCCCTGTGGGGATTCTTCGCCGAGGTTCCCGCCCTGGACACCTACGAAGTGCGCCGCGCCGAAGGCACAGCGGCCGTGACCACGCACGTCCACTGGGACGGCCGCAACCGCCACCTGCACGCCGCATCATGACCCCTCATTCCCTCCCCCAGCTGCCCGCCCCCGTCCGCAGCTACCTCGACGACCCCAGCCTCACCGCGCTGTGGGCAGCGGCCCGCAAACGGCTGGAGCGCAACCGCCTGGCCCCCACCGGCACCGTGCAGGCCCAACTCGACACCGAAGGCGCCAAGCGACTCGGAGGACTGCTCGGCACCCGGCTCGAGCCCGGCCTGCGCCGCATCCAACTGGGCGCCCTGGACGCGGCCTTGAGGGCATCGGCCGCCCAATGCGGCCTCGTCAGCGTCGTGGCGGAGCTGACCGGCCGGCCCCTGCAGGACCGGACGTCGGCCAAAGAAGCACAGCAGACAGCGTGGACCTCGCTCTGGCAGCAGCTGGATGCCGACCTCACCCGTGCAGACCTGGCCCACGCGGACTGGATCGTCGACTGGCTCAGGGAGTTGAGAAGCACCGGCATCCTCACCCGGGCCGGCATCGAAGCTGCCGCTACCGCCCTCAGCAGCACCGTACGCACCATCGCCACACTGACGAACACACCCCTTCACGCCCAGACCGGAACCGGAACAGAGGCTGCGAAGCAGTGGGAGCTGAGCGAACTCGCCGCCCACACGACCGGCGACGCCCACGGACTCGACGAGGGCCGTCTCACCGGCATTTTGGTCCTCAAGGCCATTGCTGCAGCCTGCACACTGCCGTCACCCGACTCGGCCGCAAGCCGCCGACTGCTGTGGGAGCGGGTCGGCGTCAGCACAGACACCTTGTCGGGAACCGTCATGGTGTGGAAGCTGGACCCGCCCGGCACCCATCCCTGGGCGATGATGATGCGCACGCGCAACGATCTGTCGCTGGTGACGCACCTGACCCTTCAAGAGCTGCGCACTGTCCCCGATGTCGCTCTGACAGTGCCGGAGGCAACCGTGTATGTCTGCGAGAACCCGCAAGTGCTTCAGGCAGCCGCACGGTATGGCCTGCCCGGCGTCCTGGTATGCGGCAGCGGCAACCCGTCTGCGGCGGGGTGGGAACTACTGCGGCGGCTCGTCGCCAGCGGAGCAGACGTCGCCTACCACGGCGACTTCGACTGGCCCGGCGTCGCCATCGCTGAACGGGTGATCCGGCTGGGCGCTCGCCCCTGGCGCATGCACAGCACGGACTACCTCGACGCACTGGCAGAACTGCCCGCCGACCGACTTACCCCACTGACGGGGGCCCCTGCGCCCTCGCCCTGGGATCCGCAGCTTGAGGCCATAATGGCTCAACGAGGCCTCGCCGTTCACGAAGAAGCACAGCTGGACCGACTTCTACACGACGTGCGTCACGCTACATCCAGGTGACGCCCATCTGCGGCCGACTGCCCGCGCAGTATCCGAGGGGTGCGGTGTATACACAACCCAGTCGTGCACAACTTGAACGGCCGGTGCGACTACGGGGCCAACAGCCCCGGATCGACGCACGGCTACTCAAGTGCAGCTCAGCGACACCGGTGCCGGGGGGTGACCAGTGCCGCGCACAGCGCCTACGGGCACCTCGACCGGGCGCCCGTGAGCCGAGGTCTACAGGTGCCCGCCCCCTGCCCGCGATGACGGTGGCAGGGCGCCGGCAGGGTGATCCTCAATCCAGGACAGGCCGCCGATGTCGAGGCGGTGGCGGGTGCGGGTGACGGCGACGTAGGCGAGGCGGGCTTCGCCGTCGTCGATCGGGCCGGGTACCGCGCGGCCGGTGTCGTCCAGCTGGTCGCTGTCCTTGGGCGGGGTGAAGTCGTCGGCGATTTTCACCCGCGGCCATTCGCGGCCCTTGGCCTTGTGGGCGGTGGAGACGGTGACCTCGGCCTGTTGTTCAGGGACGAGTTGAGCAACAGCGATGAGAATGGCGTCGGTGCCGTGGGTGTCGACGAGGTCGACCAGCGGCTGCAGGTCCCGTCCGGCGGGGTCGTGGGCTGCGTAGTCCTGCAGCTCGCCCCAGGAGGGGAAGAGGATCAGTTCGGGATGGGTGGTGCGGCGGCCTTCCTTCAGGTCGTGGGCGGCCAGGGCCAGGGCGCGCAGGCTGTCTCCTCCTCCGACCAGGGCCACCCGGCATCCGGTCGCCAGCAGTTCCATGACCTGGGCCATGGCGCCGACGTTGGTGCGGCACAGCACGGCATCGGGCCGGTCGAGGGGACCGAGTTCGGTGGGCACGCTCTCGGTGCCGGTCAGGCGGATGGGTGCCTCGGCGATGGTCAGCCAGCGGTTGGCTTCTTCGGCGAGCCGAGGGCCGAAGCGGAAGGACTGGGAGAGGGCGAGCTGGGTGCCGTCGAAGCCGGCCATGACGTCTTTGGCGTCGCGCCACTGGTAGATGACCTGGGCGGAGTCGCCGACCATGACCAGCTGGGCGTGGCCGCGCTGGTCGAGGAAGATCTGTTCGACGACGGGGTTGGTGTCCTGGGCCTCGTCCAGGAGCAGGAAGTCGGTGTCGATCTTCGGACTCGTGAGGGCCCAGATTTTCAGGTAGTGGTCGTGGTCGAAGCGGACCGCGCCCTCGTCCGGGTGCTGGAGGTCGGCCCAGGCCTTGCGGGCGAAGGGGACGATGTGGTCGGCGAGTTGGGCGTGCAGGGTGCGGTCTTCGAGGCCGCGCAGGTGCGGGACGTGGTGGCGGGTGATCGTCGGGTCGGCGGTGTGGCAGAAGCGGGCCACGGTGCGCAGCACGGCATTGGAGAGGGTCTTTTGTGACAGGTCGCGCTCGCCGATGCGGACGGCCTTGGTGATGCCGAGGGCGTGTCCGGTCTGCCAGGCGGGGCGGCGGGGGGCGTTCAGGCGGCGGGTGTAGCGGTGGCCGACGGCGGCGTAGGCCAGGGCGTGGGCGGTCTTGCAGCTGACGGTGGACGGGAAGCGGGAGCGCGCGTCCTGGGCGATGGCCCGGTTGTAGGCGAGGTAGCGTCCGCGGCGCGCGGTGGCGTGGGCGAGCTGGGCCAGGGTGGTGGTCTTGCCGGTGCCTGCCCCGGCCTGGAGCGCCAGGTGGTGGCCGGCCTGGAAAGCGTCGGCCGCTGCCTGCTGTTCGTCGGTGGGGTTCAGCATCGCGCGGCTCCGGGGGTGTGAGTGAGGGCACGCCCGATGGCTGCCAGGAGGTGAGGAGCGGTGGTGTGGGCGAGCAGGTGGCGGACTGCCTGGTCGAGGCAGTCGGCCTCCTCGCTGGCGTGCCGGGCGAGGGCCCGGTGAAGGGCCAGCTGCGAGAAGAGCGGGAGCGGTTGTCCCGCCTTGTCGGCGGCGGCCTTCAGAGCGGTGTGGGTGGCGGGCCGGAAGGCGACGTTGAGGAGGATCTTGCCGTCCGCGTCGGGGTAGTGCGTGGTGATCACGTCGATGGGCAGCCGTCCGCCGATCTGGCGGCGCAGTCGGGTAAGGGCCTTTCCCGGAGTCTTGGCGCGCACCAGGGCCAGGAGATGGGTGATGTCGTGGTTGGCCGCAAGCGGCATGGTGCGGGTGGCCTGGTGGAGTTCGGCCGGGGTGAGGGGCCGGGTCAGGGTGATGTCCAGGGCGTGGTGCGGCATCGTCATGCCTTCCCGCGCCGGTCGGGCGTGGTGTGCGGCAGGCGGGTGTGGATGTGTGCCGCGTGCAGGTGTCCGCGTACTCTCCGGTGTGACCAGTCCGGTACGAATGAACGTGGCCAGTGATCAGGCCACGTTGGTGTCTCGCTCGATGGCTTTGAGGCGGTTCTTGAGCCGGTAGCTGGGGCCGTTGATCGCGACGACGTCGCAGTGGTGGAGGAGGCGGTCGAGGATCGCGGTGGCGAGGACTTCGTCGCCGAAGACCTGGCCCCACTCACTGAAGGTCTTGTTCGACGTCAGAATGATCGAGCCCTTCTCGTAACGCTTCGAGATGACCTGGAAGACCAGGTTCGCCTCGGCCCGTTCCAGAGGCTGATACCCGACCTCGTCGACCACGAGAACGCCGGGCCGTAGGTAGGAGCCCAGTTTGTTGGTCAGCCGGCCCGCGGCCTCGGCGGCCTTGAGCTGGCGAACCATGTCGTCGAGCGTGGTGAAGTAGACCGAGAACCCGGCCCGGCAGGCCGCGACGGCCAGGGCGACCGCGATGTGCGTCTTGCCCACTCCCGGCGGACCGAGCAGGGCAGCGTTGGCCTTGGCCTCGACGAACGAGAGGGTGGCCAGGTCTTTGACCTTGCGCGGGTCGAGGTCGGGCTGGAACGAGAAGTCGTAGTCGTCCAGCGTCTTGTGGTGCGGCAGCTTCGAGAACAGCAGAGACCGGCGGAAGCGGCGGTCGTCACGGACGGCCAGTTCCTCGGACAGCACCAGATCCAGGAAGTCCAGGTAGCCGAGTTTGCCCTCCTCGGCCCGGCGGGCCAGCTCATCGACGCCTTCGGCGAGATGAGGCAAACCGAGCTTGGTCGCCGTGGTGCGGATGCGGTTGCCGGTCAGCTCGCTCAAGACGATTCCTTGCTCTGGGAGGTGAAGGGGTGGGTGCCGGTGAGTTCGTCATAGACCGACAGCGGGCGCCGGCTGACCTCGACGCGGGTGGCCGCGGCCCTGTTGAGCAGGGCCTGCAGCGGACCGGCATCCTTGTCGGCTGCGGGCTCGTGCCGCGGCGGGGGAACCGGCACGTCAGTGGTGGTCCGCCGGTTGTGGCCCCGGGGCAAACCGTTCCAGTGGCTTTCGTCGACAACGCGGGCCCCGCGGCCAACGGCCCGGTCGTGGACAGCCAGCAGACCCCCGCCGCCGGTATCTGCGGTGGTCAGATGCAGACTGATCTGCGATCTGGTGGCCCGGATCTCGACCAGCTGGCGGGGACGAACACGGCGGGCGGGCACCGAGTAGAGGTTGCCGTCGAAGGCAACCAGACAGTCCTCGCCGACCTGCCGCAGCTGCCGCTCGGCCACCAGATAAGGGTTCGGCGGCAGCGGCTTGAGGGCTGCGTGGTCCCGGGCGGCCCGGTGCCCGATGACCTCGTGATGGGTGCCGTGGGTGCGGCCGCGTCTTTGCGGCACCCAGGCCATGAACGCGGCATCCATCTCCTCGACGGAGGAGAAGGCCCGTCCGGCCAGGACGTGATCGCGCACGATCAGAACCTGCCGTTCGACGCGGCCCTTCCCCGTCGGGCGGTAGGCGGCCAGGACGTCGATGTCGAAGTCGTAGTGGCCGGCGAAGCCGACCGCTTCCGGATGCAGCGGAACCGCCTCACCGGGGGCGACATGGCGACGGACCACGGTCTTGGTGCGGTCATAGACGATTGACATCGGCACCCCACCGAAGTGCGCGAACGCCCGGCGGTGGCAGTCGAAGAACGTCTGCAGATCCTGACTGGTGGTGAAGCAGCAGAAGGGATCACGCGAGTACGACAGCCTCATGTGAAACGAATAGACCTTCGCGATCCCGATGTGAGCGAGGACCTTCCCCTCGTCGCCCCAGTCAACCTGGGCCTGAGCTCCGGGGACCACCTCGAAGCGGCGGTGCATGCCCGCCAACTCCCGTGGTGTGATGCCCAGTTCATCGGCGATCCGTGGCCGGGCCTCCTGCAGATAGAGCTTGATGCGCTGATAGTTGATGGTGGAGCCGTACTCCTTGACCAGGCGCTCGTGCACCACCGCACCCTTGATGAGGATCTCCGCCCGCAGCATCGCGTCGATCAGCGGCGCCACCTCGTCCACCACCCGTCGGCGGGGGCGCCCGTTCGATGTCCTCCGCGGTGGCGCGGCGGGGGCCTGTCCCGACAGGTACTTCCGGACCGTCTTACGATTCAGCCCGGTCTCCTTGGCGACCTCTGTAAGGGTCACCGCTCCGGACTCGAACAGGGCACGAAAACGCCGGAGTTCCAACCAACGCTGCGGGTCCAAGACCACCGTGCACCGCCCTCCGCCACTCCAGACCGACCAAGCAGCAGAGTGCCGAGCGACAGGACTCACCGCATCACAAGACGGCCCTTTTCATTCGTACGAAGCTGGCCGCGTTCATGTGTACGCCGACAGCAGGAGGAGATCGAAGACCTGCCATCCGGCCAAAGCGAGATCGGCGGCGCCCGGGGTCGCGGCGTGGGCCGGGCAGCGCTGAGTGCGCCAGCGCAGCTGCTCGGNGCGGGGTGGTCTCGGCTGTGGTGAGGCGGTCGGGGGCCAGCGCGGGGGCCAGGGTGACGACATCCGCCAGGCTGAGTCCGGCCGCCGGGGCGATCCGTTCCGCCTTCGCCTTCTCGTACCCGGCCAGCTGCGTGATCTGCCGGTCCCGCTCGGCCTCCAGCTTCGCCAGGGCGGACCGGGTCTTTTTGATCTCGTCCCGTACGGTGCGCAGTTCGGCGAGGGCTGCGGTGTAGCGCTGTGCGTCCATCAGGCTTCCTTGTCCGGACGGCGGGCGGCGGGCGCGGGGACGTAGGCGATCGCCCCGCCCGAGTGGGAGACAAGTCGGCTGCCCAGCAGCAGATCAGCGAGCATCCGGTCGGCCTGCGAGGAGGCAGTCACGTGCTGGACGGGCGTGGCCAGGTCGGTGACGTAGCCCGCCAGCCGCGCGTGAGGGAAGGCATAACGGCCCTTAGCGTTCTTCTCCCAGGCTTCCAGGCCGGTCAGGACGGCCACCACGTAGCCGGACAGGGTTACCGGCAGGACTCCGGCGGCCGCCACGCTCGGCGCATCGCAGCGCCACCAGCCGCGCAGCGCCTTGAGGAGATCCTCGGGGGCGAGGGAAGCCGCGAAGCCGATCCACTTCCGGTCCGGTTCCTGTACCGGCTTGGCCGCGTCGACCCGCAGGACGGCGAACTCGGAGGCGCCCAGCTGGTCCAGCGGAGCGTGCTGGCGCCGGCTGAGGGCTTGGACTACGTCAAGCGGGACCATGACGCGCACGCCACGGTTGGACAGGCCCGGCAACAGCCCGGCACGCACCAGGCGGCGGAAGGTGGTGACGGCGCAGCCGAGTTCCTCGGCGGCCTGTCCAGTCGTCAGCAGCACCCCACCCACTCCGTCTATGCAAACTCCGATATCTGATTTGGCATGAAGATTAGCGGAGTCCTGAAGGGCCGTCAAAGAGCGGCTGACCGGAGACCACCCACAAGCCCCAGGCCTCCTCCCTGCCGTCGGCTCCGTGACGGAAGCGGACGAGGCCGCCGGTCAGGTCATCACCGTGCAGTTGGGAGCGAAGAATCACCTGGGGGTAAGCGAATGGGACGAGGCGGGCGACCTGTCGGCCTCGTCCCGCGGCAGACTCACCGGGCCATATCTTCTGGGAGGGGGTCGGTGGCCGACGCTCTTCAGTCAGTTGGATGGCCCGCTCCCCCAGCGGCTGATACGCGGTCTTTACGTTGAACGTCGTTGCGCTCACCATCTGCTACCAGGGGATGCGACTGGCACCGCGCCAGCCGCCGACCATGGCGACCCCGAACAGGGGCACGGATGGGCGTCTCATGGAAGCTGGAGCCAGCGACCGCGGCCAAGCACCGGTTGCACCAGCGGTACCTGGACGCCTGGTGGCCGATCCTCCTGCAGACGCTCCAGAGCAGGCCAAGGCCGTGGTAGCGGCCTTGGCGCCAGCAGGGCAGGGTGCAGTGGCGTATAGGCCTGATGTGCCCTGGCACGGATGGCGCGTCGAGCACGTCTTGAACTTAAAGCGGGCTCATGCGCGACACGATCCTTTCGGTCATTTGTTCCCGTGAGCGGCTCACGATGCAACGCGTGTAGCACGCGGCCGCCTGCCGTCCGTCCTTATTTCCGACCGCTGGCTGAATGCCTGCCTCGCACTAGCGTTCGCAGCGCCATTGGCGCAGCTCAGGGTGCTCTCTTGTCGGCCAGGGCGCGGACTCGGGCACTCGTCCTTGCATAGGAGGCGGGGCACTGTAGAGGCAGGGTCTGACAATGCGTCCGCGGCCGGTACAGCGGGGATGGCGTGAAGTTTCGGCTACCGCCCGGTACCGGGCCGGACACTGCATGCACTGCCGGACGGGTGCGCCAGGATGCACCCATGAGTCTCGCCTCGTCCCTCAAGGAACCGACGTCGACGATGTCGCGGTTCCTCACCGAGCATCTGCCCGGTGCCGATGGCCTGTTATCCGACTACCGCAGGCGCCTGGCCCGCTATCCGGCGCCGGTGGCCCCCGCTGCGGGCGCGGGGCTGCGACCGGAGTACCGGATGCTGGGCCACACGATCGACCACCGGCTGCGGATCAGTCTCGGAGCGCCCACCGGTCAGCCGATCAAAGAAGGGGTCGTGCGGGCGGTTATCGACGACGACGGCTGGCCGGGCCTCGACGTCATCAGCACGGTGCAGGCAGCGGGGGCGGTGTTGCTGAAGGAACTGGACCAGTACGAAAGCAGCGACGGCCAGCCGCTGGCGCTCGACTCCGAGGCGGAGGACCGTCTGGTGCGGCTGTGCCACGTCGCCTCGAGCTTTGAGGCGATCTTCCGCCACGTGGGATGGGTACGCAGCAACAGCCTGGGCTCCAGCCGGCCAGGCGCGACACTGGACGAGATCGTCGATGCCGTGCCGGCCTACGTCGTCGACGACATACGCCAGCAGATGGCGTTGGCCGCACATCCCGGGCCCTTCGACGGCCTGCGGCAGCTGCCCGCAGCGCAGCGGGTCTGCGGTCCCGTCTTCGACGGCAGCATGCATGTGGGAGGAGCCGACGCCGACTTCATCCTCCACGGGCAGCTGATCGACTGCAAAGCCACCATTCACCCCGAGCGGGTGGGCCGCGCTGAGCTCTACCAGCTGGCCGGCTACCTCCTGCTCGACTACAGCGACAGCTACGGCATCGAATCCGTGGGACTGTACCTGTCCCGCCAGGGCGCCCTCATCGACTGGAGCGTCGCGGACTTCCTCGGCTTCATGGGCGCACGGCTCGAGCTGCCCGACCTGCGCGCCGCCTGCCACTACGCGCTGAGTGAGGGCGCGGCCGGCACCCCGGCACCGCCGGAGGACCAACGCCGCCCGCTCCCCCGCCCGCGCAACGCGCCCCCCATCCAGGACACGCTCTTTGGCGCCATGTCCTGATCGGCTACTCCAGCTGGCCCTACGGCAGCCGGTAAGCGCAACGGGCAGCGAGTGGAATGGCTCTTGCCTGCCTCCCGTAAACGCTCATGCCGACGATCGTTGCGCGACAGGATCCGCTGGGCGCCCGGTCGGGGGCGAGGAACTACACGAGAGCTGAATGCCTTGGCGGGCAAGTCCGCGGCCGGTATGCGGCTGCAGGAAGGCACCGCTGCGAGTAAAAACCGCCGGGCGCGGCCCTGCAGGCGCTCAGATGGGAATCCTGCCCGCGTTCCGGGCGCCGACAGCGCTCCCATCGGTGATGGCGCTGGAGCCGCTCTGCTTCCGCTCCTTGTAGCCGCACGCCTTGTTGGTGTGAGCGCGATGTGCGAGCCACGGCTCGCCGTCGTGGGCCCGACTGGCGTCTCCATGGCATGTGTCCAGACGCCTGTCCTGCCCTCCAAGCAGTGCCTTCCATCCCGTTTTCCCTGCATACATGAGAGTTGTTCGTGATCCCTCTGTCTTTCGAAGCACACCAGCAGGCTGGTCCCCCGCCGCCACTGAGCATCGGCCGTCGCTTCGCTGATCCGGCACACATGACCGCACGGTTCATCCGCCCTGACGGCACCGAGCACGAACTGCCCTGGCTGGAGGCGGCTGGAGAACAGCGGCTGGAGGAGTGTCTGCCGGTGCGGCGGTTCCCCGTCTGCAAGGGGCGGCGCTCGGCACCGGGCTGGTACTGGTCCGCGACCGACAGGTGCCTGGTGCACCACGGGTTCAAGGCCATGCGCACGCAGCTCATGATGCTGGACCACGATCCAGTGGTGACAGCTCTGGCCTGCCGGCCGGTGGAGCTGTCGTGGCACGGCCGGGGCGGCAGGACCGTGTCGCACGCGCCGCACCTGATGGCACGTCTGGCGAACGGCGGCGGATTGCTGGTGGATTGTGCGAGCCGGTTCGGGGCGGGGCGGCGACTGGTTTGGCCGGCCGCCCACCTGGAGGGTGCTGCAGCCGCGGCAGGCTGGCACTACCGTCTGATCGCACCGCCGCAGCCAGTGGTGGAGGCCAACGTGCGCTGGCTTGCCGGCTACCGGCATCCGCGGTATGCGCAGGGCCGGTTGCCGGAGGTGGCCGAGTGTTTTCGGGCGCCGACGGCGCTGGCCGATGGGGTGCGGCTGCTGGGTGATCCGATCGCGGTGTGGCCGTCGGTGTTCCACGCACTGTGGGTGGGTGTGCTGAGCGTGCCGCTGGAGCGCCCGCTGCACGAGCGGGCCGTCGCCGTGGCGTGCGCGGCGGAGGCCGGGAGGTGAGCCGGCCTCTGCTCAGGCCCGGTACCGGTGTGCGCTACGGCGGCCGGGAATGGACCGTCGCGGGTATCGAGGCCTCCTCGGCGTCCGGTGCGCGGATCTGGCTGTCCGGGACGGAGAAGAAGGACGGGCAGGACACGCTGGCGGTGTTCGGGCTGGCGGAGCTGCTCGGCGATGCGTCGTTCGAGCCGGTCGGGGGCCCGCCGCGTCTGCGGGTACCGCAGACGGGCCTGCTGTCGACGGTGCCCGAGGGCGAGCAGTGGCGTGCGTTCGAACTGGAGCGGCACGTCCGTGAGGTGGAGACGGGGCGTCCCGCCCCGGACGGCACGGCGTCGGTGAGACCTGAGTACGATCCCGCGTCCACCACGCTGGCCCAGCGTGAGCAGGCGAAGGCCGATGAACTGGCCGCGCAGGGCTGGGCGGACGTGAGCCGGGCGACGGTGCGCAGGTGGCGTGCGCGCTACCACGCGGACGGGGTGTGGGGGCTGGTCAAGAAGCGTCGCAGCCCGGCGCGGCTGGTCCGCTCCGATCCCCGGGTGGTCGAGGCGCTGCGCACCCTGCTGCCTGTCGAGGCTTCCCGCTCCCGGTCGCGGGGGTGGAAGAAGCGGATGCGCGGGGAGGTGCAGTGGTGGCTGGACGACCACCACGGCGAGCAGGGCCGGCGGACGGTCGAGGTGCCGCCGCAGTCCACGTTCAACAGACTCCTCGACACGGTGGAGGCATCCCTCGGGTTGCAGGGGACGGTGGCGCAGCGGCGTGCCCGCGCCGCCCGTCCGGCCCCGCCGTTCACACCGACGCTGACGCTGCGTCCGGGTGAGATCGTGATGCTGGACAGTTCGCCGCTGGACGTGCTGGTGGTCCTGGACGACGGGGTGGTGGGGCGCCTGGAGCTGACCATCGCCGTGGATGTGGCCACGCGCGGTCTGTGGGGGGTGCTGCGGCCGGCGGGGAGCAAGCTGACGGACGTGGCGGTGCTGCTGGCGCAGATGATGACGCCGATGGTGATGCGGCCCGGCTGGTCCGTGGCGCTGTCGATGGCCTCCTCGGTCGTGCCGCACGAGCGGCTGACCGACATCGACGAGCGGCTGAACGACGCGGCGGCCCGTCCGGTGATCGTGCCCGAGACGGTCGTGGTCGACCAGGGCAAGGTGTTCGTCTCTGCGGCCACCCGGGCCGCGTGCGAGAGCCTGGGGATCTCTCTGCAGCCGGTGCCTCCGGCCAACGGACCGGCCAAGGGCCATGTGGAGAGGTCGTTCGGTTCGATCAATTCGCTGTTCTGCCAGTGGTTGCCCGGCCACACCGGCTCGAACGTGAGCGAGCGCGGCTCCAAGGTCGAGCAGGAGCCGCTGTGGACCGCGGCTGAACTCCGGGCGCTGTGGGAGGAGTTCCTCGTGCACTGGCACCACCGCCCGCACGCGGGGCTGCGGCATCCACTAATGTCGAAGAAGGCTCTCACCCCGAACCAGATGTGGGCGGCGCTGCTGCCCGTCGCCGGATACGTGCCGGTGCCTTTGCCGGCGGACGACTTCGTGGAGCTGCTGCCGGTGCGCTGGCAGCCGATCACCGATGCCGGTATCCGGTTCGACTACCGCACCTACGACGGCAGCTGCCTCAACGGACACCGCGGGCAGCACTCCGGGGTACAGGCGCAAAAGGGCCTGTGGGAGGTGCACTACAACCCCTACGACCCGGTCCGGATCTGGGTCCGGCTGCCGGAGGGGTTCCGTGAGGTGGCGTGGATCCACACCACCTCGGTCACGCTCCCGTTCACGCACCACGTCTGGGAACACCTCTGCAAGGTGGTCGAGCGCACCGGCTCGCGTGAGGAACACGAGGCCGAACTGGCCCTGGCCTTGGACGCCTTCCTCAGACGGGCCGCGGGCAAAGAGAAGCTGTCCACCGTGGAGCGGCGGGTGATGGCGAAGTCCCGCGCCTCTGAGACCGTGCCAGTGCCCGCGGGCGAGATCCACGTGCTGGACGTGCTCGCCCCGTCGTTCGGGCTGGCCGGTGTGTACGCGGCGCCGGATCCCGACGACGAGACCCTGCCGGACGAGGACGAGGACGAGGACGAGGACGGGGACGAGGACGGGGACGAGGACGGGGACGAGGACGGGGACGAGGACGGGGACGAGGACGGGGACGGGCCGGAGGCCGGCCGTGTCTCGGGAGGGTCTCTCATCCTCAGCGACCAGGACCTTGAGGAGGACCAGTGGCTGCCGTAACTCCTGCCGTGGGCGGCGACTTCTCCGACGGCGATGTCACTCCCGGCGCGGTCACGGACTGCGTCCGGTGGCAGGAGTACGTCTGCCGTCTGCGCGTGACCACCCCTCCGGTGGACGACCCGTCCTGGGACCGTACGAGGCTGCTGGATTACCACTCGGAGTTCGTCACCCTCAAGACGGCTTCCATGGAGCGGGCGAAGGCGGAGCTGAGGGTGACTCTGCTGGTGAACAACAAGCAGCCGGGTACCGCCCGGCGCGGGCTGATCGTGTCCGGGCCGCCGGGGGCGGGAAAGTCGACCACGCTCATGGAACTCGGCCGGTCCTTCGAACTGAGCGAACGGCGCCGCCGGCCGGACCTGGAGGGGTCCATGCCCGTGCTGTTCGCTTCCGTCCCGCCCACCTACACGCCCAGGAACCTGGCCAAGGTCCTCGCCCGGTTCGCCGGCATTCCCGTCCACGACCGGATGACCGAACACACCATCACCAACGCCGTGTGCCACGTCCTGTACGAGCGGGGCACCCGGCTGGTGTTCATCGACGACGTGCACCTGCTCAACACCCGTACCCGGCCCGGCGCCGACACCTCCGACCAGGTCAAGACCCTGATGGAACGAGTACCCGCGACGTTCGTGCTGGCCGGCGTCAACGTGGAGGACTCACCGCTGCTGACCGGGCCCCGCGGCGCCCAGCTCGCCGCCCGCTGCAAACTCCTGCGCACTCCCCCGCTGCTCAACGGCACCCCGGAACAGAAGAAGACGTGGCGCACGCTCCTGGGCGACATGGAGGGGGCGCTGCGGCTGGCCCGCCACCGGCCCGGAACGCTGGTGCGCCACGCCGCCTACATCCATCTCCGCACCGGCGGCGTGATGGCCAGTCTCTCCCTCCTCGTCAGGGAGGCCGCGATCCGCTCCATCCTGGACGGAAGCCTCGCGATCACGAAGAAACAGCTGTCCCAGGTGCTCCTCGACGTCCAGGCCACGAACGCGGCGCGCGCCACCCTGCGGCAAGGCCCCGGCAACTGACCGGCGCGGCGGAAGGCCCCACCCGAGCCTCCCGCCGCGAGCCCGCCCTGTAGTCCCCCCTTCCCGTGCCGACGGGGCGCTGATCCATGGCCGCGCTCCTCTGCCCCGCCCTGCCCTCAACACCCCCACGCGCAAAGGACGATGCCGATGCAAGCCTCCGCCTCCACGCTTGTTCGTATCCCGCCCGTGGCCGGGGAACTGACCGGCTCCTGGTTCCGTAGGATGGCCGCCCCTTACGGTCTGCCCGCGCAGGACTTGCTACGGGGCATCCTGAGCGGCGCGCACCGGGTGCAGGTGGCGGGCGCTCCGGGCAGCGGCCTGGAACTGTTCCTCAACACACCCGCGCGAACGGCCCTGGCCCGCTCCACCGGTCTTCCCCTGACCCGGCTCACCCGCCTGCTGCCCGCTCTCGCCGC
Organism: Streptomyces sp. E11-3; assembly: GCF_046540415.1. Classification (NCBI taxonomy): domain Bacteria; kingdom Bacillati; phylum Actinomycetota; class Actinomycetes; order Kitasatosporales; family Streptomycetaceae; genus Streptomyces; species Streptomyces sp. E11-3. Next base: position 78,350 of record NZ_JAZGRL010000001.1, read on the forward strand.
CCCGCACGGGCGACTCGCGGACGACGAGAACCCGCGGGCGGCCTGGTACATGCCGGGCGAGGCATGGGTGGGGACCTGTCCTGCGTGTACCGGGCGGGCCTGGCGGCCCGGACAGCCGGTTCTCGTGTACCCGGGAACGGCCGGGCACGTCTGCCGGCGTCACCGGCGCTGGCTCCTCGCGCATTCCGGGAGGCCGGCGAGCATTCCGCTGGAGACCCTGCCCGAGGTTCTCACCGCTCACCGCCATCACTCTGCTCTCGCACGGGCCCGTCCGGATGCGGCGGACGTGGTGGCCCTCGCCGCGGCGGTGGTGTGGTCGTGGCAGGTACAGGGGTGGAGATCCGAGACGGTCTGGCAGGACCGTGTACGGCGGCTGGCCGCGGTCACGGGATCCATGCCGACGGCCGTGGTGCCGCATGCGCTGGTGTCCTACCCGGAGACGATCGCCGTGGCCAGGCTGCTCGGTGCTCCGCGCTGGCAGCAGCGGCTGCGCGAGACCGCCGCAGTCCAAGGGGCAGGCGCCGCAATGGAATTGCTGCTCGGGGAAATCAGCCGCCGGGCCGGCAGGCCGTGGCTCGCGGACTGGCTGATCGCCTACACCCGCACCAGGCCCAGGACGGCCGCACAAACCGATCCGCTCCATCGGTGGCTGCGCCGGCTCACCACTGCGGACGGCACCGACAGCGACGGCTTGTGGACGGTCCACCGGACGGCCGTACGGCCCACCGAGTACAGCGACCGCGTCGGCTTCCTCACCGACCGCCGTCCCCGCAGCCTCTGCGAAGAGGCCGGGGCAGCCTTCCTGACCGGTGGCTGGGAACCGGTGCCCTTGCCGCGGCCCGGGCTGGCGCCCTGCCCGTGACATCTCCCCCAGCAAGGCAGTGCCGCCCCGTCGGCCTGCTCGGTGACTCGCCCGTTGTCCCTATCAGCGATCTCAAGGAGCTATACCTCATGTGGCTTTCACTCCAGGCAGCACACCAAAGGCTTGCCGACCTCACCCACCACACGACAGTCCCCGCATATCTGGATCATGTGAACCGCTACACGTTCGCCGCTGCCAGCCACGTGCTCATCGGTGATACAGCCGTGCCCGGCTACAAGTACCGGCAGCAATGGCGCTTCCTCGACCGGGACATCCAGAAGTCCGGCAAGCGGCTCGCCGGACTCGCGATCGACCCCGGCGACCTGGTCGACGCCGGCCTGGAGGCCAGCGAGCCACACACCTGGCGCTCTCGCGTCTGGCAGTGGATCTCTCAGGCCACCTATGAGTCCGAGCTTCCTCAGATGCAGGGGCCCGGTGTCCTATCCAAGGACTTCGCCGGGCAGCAGCTGCCCGAAGCTTTCACTCGGCGGACCATCGCGAGCACCCGGCCGCTGCCACTGATGGTCTGGTCGGGGAAGGAGTGGCTGCTTCCTCGCGCCTATGCTGCTGTGCTGGACCGGGCCGAGGAGGTCGAAGCCAGCCTCGCAGCGCAGGACGACGTGTGCAGCGGCTGCGGAACGCCGGCCGGCCGCGAGCAGTGGCGTTCCTCCAGCGCCTCAGGATTCGTCGTCCTGTGCCCGTCGTGTGCTGCCCAGGCCTCCAGGCCCTACACCGGCCATCTGCGAGGCCGCCAGTACACGAAGGGGTTCGCCAAACGCTCTCCCGCCGAGGTTTTCCTGTGCCGGATGTGTCCTGAGCCTCGGCGGGCCCTGTATTGGGACCACTGCCATTCCCACGGTCTGTTCCGCGGGCCGTTGTGCGTGAAGTGCAACAACTCCGAGGGCGCTCATAGGTTCATCGACCGTCCCGGAGGGGTCGAGCACCTTCTGCAGTGCACGGACTGCCGCGCTCAGCGGACCCTCCCCCTCCAGCACCACACCGACATCATCCGCCGCCTTGCCGTATTCGAACCGCACGCGGCATGCACGCACGAGCTGTCCTGGAGGTGGTTCTACGTCGAGGACGACGGATCGGTCGTGGCCCGGTTCCGGTGCTATCAACATCAGCCGGAGCTTGCGTGGTCCGTCACCGTCCCATCGGACGAAGTGAAGCTTCTCGTACGCCGGTTCATCAACGAAGCCATCGACTCCGGGCTGTAGCGGAACGCCGGGCATGTCGTCCTCGGCCGCCACCGGAGACGACATGCCCGCTGAGACGGCTCACCTCAAGCGCAGAGGCCAAAGCGCCGTTCTGAGTTCCGACACGCGTCCGGACGGAGCCGAACGACTGCGGACCACCACGCCCGACGGCCGGCACAGGCCCGTCGGGCGAGCGTGCAGTGCCCGAGGCTGCCCGGCTGCCGACTTCTAGGTCTTTCCTGGATAGCGCCACCGTCTTGGTCGGCACGAAGGAGCGGTCTCCCATATGGAGCTGATTCAGGCCGTCCCAGTCCGATCTTCGCAAACTGGAGCCTGATGGCGGCTCCGCGGTGGAGCCTGAAGCAGCCACACAGACCGTCATGCGGCCTGCACGGTGATCTCGGACGCCGCCTGCGGGGCTCGGCACTGTGGGGTTCAGTAGAGAAGGACGGATCGATCCGCTTCCGGATGCGCTGCTGGCAGTGCGTGTTTACACCCCAGTGGGAGCAGGTCGTGCCAGCCGCACAGGCCAGGCATCTGGTACAGGAGTTCGTCGACAAGGCTCTGGAGGCCGGTGCCGACGACCCCGGCCAGGAATCCGCCTGACTGCCCGTCCCCTCATCGTTCCTGTTCCTGAACTTCTCCGCCTTCCGAGTCCGCCCGTAGGCCGAGCATCAACGAAACGCGACACGTCATGGCTTGCACGCTTCGAACCCCACCGCCGAGCGGGCGAGAGAAGCCTCGGGCTCCTCTCGCCGGCTCGGCCATGGTGACCTGGCAGTCCGGTCGCACGGTCCCACCGGAGCGGAAAGCGATGTCGTGGAGGCGGTCTTGCGGGTGACACCCGTTCAGGGGGAAACCACATGGTCCTTTCTGCACCGGGTGGCGGCTGCCTACCGGCTGCAGGTGACCGACCTGACGACATGGTGGCAGTGGGCGAACCCCATGCCCGGAAGACGTGATGTCCGTCCCGACGGCGAGGTGTTCCTCGACGAGGTGGCGCAGGGGCAGCTGGCCGGGTGGTGTCGCGTGCCAGCGGGGCACCTGGCGCGGGCGTTGCCGTCCTGGGCGGCCGGGCCTGCGGTGTTGGCCAGCAGTAGTGGGGATGGGCAGGGGTGGGCGAGNTTGGCGTCCTGGGCTCGCGGGGTAGTACGCGAGCAGCGCCGTCCGGCGGGGTCGCCGCCGGAGCAGGGGCGGTATGGGCTGTGGTGGGTGCACAGCGCGCACCGGCCGGTGGAAGTAGGAACGGGGCTGCGCCGGCTGGCAGACCCTCTGGGCGCAGGCCCAGGCGCCCGTGGGGGTTCGGGTGCAGCAGGACGTGGCGGGCCGGCGGCTCGAGGGTGGCGGGTGGAGTTGGCGGTGCCGCGGCGGGTCGGGCACGGCCGGGGCCTGGAACAGCGGCATGCGCAGTTGTTCGCCGAAGGACTCGAGCAGGCCCGTCTTCATGTAGAGCGGTTCGGGCATCTGGCCATCGCGCACACCGACGGCCGGGCGCGGGAAGGGTTCGACCTGGGGCGGTGGCTGGCCAACCGGCGTGCCGACGCGGCGTCATTGACCGTGGGACAAACGGAACAGCTTCGACGCCTGGATGCATGGTGGAACCCGCCCTGGCCCGTCGACTGGCAGCGTGCCTGGTACCGCGCCCGCGCCCATGTGCACGAGCAGGGGCCGGTGCACGGCGGCGACAACCTGGCCGGGCTGCCCGGCTGGCTTCAGCGGTGGCTGCGCCACCAGATCTCCTGCTACGGGCAGTTGCACGATGGCCAGCGGGTGCTGCTGGCTGAACTCGGGCTGTCCACGGGCGAGGTCGAGCTGTTCCACACGTGGTCCGGGCGGCGGCGTCCGGTCGCCGATGGCCTGGCTGTAGCGCATGCCTATATCGCTCGCCACGGCCATCTCGCCGTGTCTCAGCCCACCGTCGCTGACGGTTTCGCGCTGGGGACCTGGCTCAGAAATCAACGCCAGCGGCAGCGCAGCCTCGGCCGGCTCACCCGGCTGGGACACCGTCTGACGGACCTCGATGCATGGTGGAACCCGCCCTGGCCGGTGGCCTGGCAGCGCATGTGGTGGGCCTGCCGCTACCACCTGACCGGGCTCCCGGACGGTGTTGAATGGTGGCCCGGCGCCCCGAACGACGAGCACGCCGCCGCCTGGCTGCGTGAGCAGAGCGCACGACGAACACTTTTGCTGTCAGGGCAACAGTGTCTGGTCGATGAGCTGCTGTCGCTGACCGGTGGGGTGCCGATGTGGCAGCCGCGGATCAGCGACGTCGCCTGGCAGACGCTGTCCGGGCTGCTGCCCGCCCCTCCCCACACCGGTGGCCGCCCCCGCAGCGAACGGCAGATCCTGGAAGCCATCGTCCACATCGCCTGCACCGCGCAGGCGTGGACACGACTTCCCCCAGCTCTGGGCCCCTTCCTGGCATGCCGACGTCGCTTTCTTGGCTGGCGCGACGACGGCACCCTCAAGCGAATCTGCCGCTCTGTTCTGCCGGAACAGGACGCCATCTGGCAGCAACGTCTGGCCGCCTACATCGACTTGTCTGCATGAAGAGATCCGTAGCCGGGTGCGCCAGGAGCGTGGTGTGCGTCCGATGGCGAGGTACTCCCCAATGCGGTGCCGCCAGAGCATCTGGCGCGGGGCTGTCGGAGTCCGTTCGGGCCTGCGGCGGCAAGGTGAGAATGGTGAGAAGAAGCGGCAGACAGGGGCGGGATGGGCAGGGAGTCCTACAGGACTGACGGAACGTGGCCTGACGGGCGGGAGACAGACCCTTCAGTGGTTTCTCTGCGGGCAGCGACTCGAGCGCTGCGGTTTCATCTGGACACACTGCCCGCGGTGTTCCACTTCGATGGGACGGGGGATCAGTTCCTCGCTGAGGCGGCTTTCCCGTACGCCTGCGCGGATTCGCTGCTGGGCTCCGGACTTGGCGGCACGGTCGTGGGCGCGCTGGCCCGGAGCCTGTTCGATGACGGTCTGCTTTGGCAGTGGATCGCCGAGTCCCCGGCGGAGCGGCGGCCGGCTCTGCTGGGCAGCATGCTCGACGAACGTGACCGGATCTGCAGGTATCTGGTTGACCACGAGGTGAGCTGCCCGAACCTTGCGCGGTGGTTCGTTCCCCTGCACGGCATCACTGACCTGACGGGAGCGTCGCTGGCGGCACTCGCAGCGCCGTCGCTTCCGGCTGAGGCAGAGCTCCTCGACTTGTTCCTCGCTTCCTCTACGACGCTGCCTGCGTCGCCCGCGTTGATCGGCGGAGGTGTGGAGGATCTTCTGAAGGCCGCCCGGGGCATGCTGGCTATGTCCGGGCTCCGGGGGGCGGTGATGGTCCTGGGGCATGCCGGCCACGGCAACCTGCTGGGCCTGCAGAGCAGCATGGCTGTCGGCGGTGTCCCGGGCCATGATCTGCGTGCTGATCACGAAGCGCTGTTCATGCATGTCGCGGCCGTGGGTGTGACGGTCACGCTTCTGGGCGTGTGCGCGGCCGTTCCGGAGTGCTGGCCGCCGGAGGTCGAGCAGGCTGGCTTCTTTGGGACGCTGATGCGGCTGACCGAGGACGTCGTTGCCGCGGCGAGCGCTGTGCATGGTCTGGGCGACCCGAAGCCGCCTGTCGGTGTCCCATCGAAGGTCAGGGTCCAGGCACGCAAGCGGCGTCTTCGGCCTGAGGTCCTCGTGGCCCGTGGTGACCTGCTGCCGGACATCGCCCATGTCGGTCCGATCGTCGCGGCAGTCCGTGAGTACGACGATTTCGTCAGCAGTTGGGCCACGGACCCCTGGGCCCACGGTGATCCCAAACTGGCGAGCGTTCTGGCCTACGCAGGGGCACATTCCACGTTCGCGACCGTCGTGAGCACCTTCGAGGATCATGCCGCCGTTACCACGGTGTTCGCCGCGCGGATGCTTCTGGAGGAAGCTGCCCGGTTCACTTGGCTGGCCCAAGATCTGGAGGACGAGGATGCGTTCGTCCAGCGGTCCACCCGTTACTTCGACGAGTTCCGGGCGCGGAAGAAGAAGACGATCGCGCTGTTCGCTGGCAACGGGGTGACCCTCGCTGCCGCCACGAGGCTGTTCCGGCTGCCCGGCAGTGTCGTCGAGGGGCCGGAGACGCTGTCCAAGGGCCGCCAGCCGCTGCCGTCGATAGACGAGATGCTCTTACTCATGGGGGCGCCTTACCCCGAGCCGGGCTGGCTACCGGTGGCGTACTCGCTGCTGAGCCAGGTCACGCACAGCACACCCATCGGCCTCGTTCACATGGCCCGCTACCGCGGCGGCACCTTGTCCGCCCATGACATCTCCCCCGAGATGCTCGCCCTGGCCCTCGACGCGGCCTGCCTGGGCAGCGCCCGCCTGCTGGGCATGTCCGCCCTGATCCTCACGCAGGGCAGCAACGAGGCCCGACAGTATGCGCTCGGCCTCGAGGAACGGGCCCTGGTGGTCCACGACAGGGCCCGCCTGGTGCACTGGCTGGATTGATCCTGTCGCACGGGACGGCGGCCACATCACGTCCCATCGGCGCACGGCGGGGGCAGGGAGTCCTCCCCCACCGGCCTCTGCGCTGGCTCGTTGGCTACCGGCGCCGGAGCGGCAGGTAGCGACGCAGCCTGGCCAGCGGCCTCGGCCTGGCTTCTTGGGTGCCCTTGACGAGCTCGCGACGATCGCGCTCCCGGTTCTGAGCAATCTCCACAGCCGAGTAACGGCGGCTGAAGCGGACGCGGCCGTTGCGGATCCAGTAGTGCGACTGGCACGGGAGTGCCCAGTTGCCGATCGAGGGGATGAGGGACACGCTCTCACCGTCGTAGGCCAGAGACCACTGTGTTGGGGAGAGGGGGGTGATGACCTCGTGGCCGCAACCGCAACAGCAAAGGTGGCCGCAGGTGTGGTAGGGGATCGAGACGTATAGCGCCCCGGGGTCCATCGCTGAGGGAAAGGTCTCGACGAAGACCGGGCGCAGGGTGTCCTGTGTGGTCACGGCAGGTCCTCGTTGGCGATCTCGTTGGTGATCAGCGAGTACGTGGTGTGGCCCTCGTCGGTGGCGTCGGCGTAGATGCCGATGGAGCGCTTCCAGCGGATAACGGCCAGGACGGCGTTGAGCGCGTTCAGGTCCGCGGTCTGGATGTTCCGCCCGTACGCGTCGTGTTCGGGCGCCGGTTGGGGGATGCGGTGGCGGGCAGTGTCGCGGCGTCCCGGAACGCTGGTCGTGACGCGCAGTAGTCCGCTGAGTCGGCCGTCGATCTCTTCGATGCCCATGCCGACATCGATGAACGGCACGTCGTGGGCTTCGAGCCAGTCCATGATGGCCGGCTTACTCGCCGCGTCGTCGGATGCGAGGAACACGAACGTCGAACCTTGGAGGAGATCGAGGTTGTCCTCGTCGAGGTACTGCTCGCATGCGGTCACTCCTTGGCGCATGTTCGCGTAGATCGACGCAAGATAGGTGGCCTTGGCCGGACGGCTGCGCAGTGTGTCGATGGTGGGGGCGCCAGGTGCCCGGAAGGCGTTGTGGTTATCGAAGGTGTCGCCGTCGATGAGGAGGATCGAGTCGACCTCGGTCTTAGCGACCTGGTCCAAGATGTAGCTTCCACTGCCTCCGAGGCCGACGATCACAATGCAATGGCCGCGATATCGGCGGTTGACGGCCGTGAGGCCAGCCCGGGAAGTAGCGGTGTCCCGGTAGACGAAGGGGCTGTCGTCCTCGATCTCCTGCCATGCCGCGCCCGGCGTGGGTGTGGCCGAGGGGTCGAGTGCTTGTGCCTGGTCGGCGATGATCCGCGCGTATGTGGTGATCTTCGTGTACTCATCGGGGAAGCCGTCCGGGCCAGGCTTGCTGGAGAGCATGAAGTGCGCCTGCATGCCCTCAGCGATCATCCGGGTCTCCGGATTGGCGAGGGTCAGGGGGCTGCCGTGCTCGTTGCACGGCGGGGAGCCGCTGAACCAGATGCGGTGGTCGGTGCCGGAGACGAGGCGGTCTCCACTGACGGTCACGGGGTAGGCGAGGAAGCCGTGCTCGACGATGCGGCTCTCGGTGACGTACGGAATGTGCCGGACGATGACGTGGCCGGCGTGAACGACGATGTCGTAGCCGTCGTCGAGGAGGCGGGACAGGTCGGGGTCACGAGCGAGAAGTGCGGTAGACATCGAAAACCATTCCTTTCTTCACTCGGACGCTGTGGCCAGCCGTGAGGCTGCCCGTTCCGTGTCCGTCGTGGCCGCGGCTGTAGCGGACGGTGTAGGTGTCCTGGTCGTTCGGCGGCTGGCCGGGGTGGGCGAGGTCGACGACCTGTTCGAAGGTGATCTCCTTCGCCTTCCAGGTGTGCGGTCGGGCGTTGACGATGATCGTGATGGGCGCAGGCCCGTGGCTGTCCTGGGACATAAGGTCCTCCTGCAATGAGGGTGTCGTGTGTTCGCCCGGGCTGCCCCGGGCGGGGCTGAGGCGTCCGGCGGGCCACCGGAGGGGCGGCGCGCCAGACGGTCGTGTTGTTGTGGCGGGTCAGCGCCGGGGAAGGGCGAGGAGGTTGTTGGTCCACACGCCATCAGCGTGGGTCCGCAGGTGCTTCTCGCCTCGAGTGGGCGTCACCACGGCGACTTCCGTGCGGTGGCCGGCTGCGTCGCTGGTGTAGGCCTTGCCGGCCTGATTCTCGATCCAGTCGACGATCTGCGCCCGGGTGTTGTCGCCGGTCTTGCCGGACGCCTGCTCGGTCCACCACAGGTGGGTGATGTGCTCGTGCGCGGTGCCGCCGGTCGACAGGCGCACCGCGGTGATCTGAATAGCCATCGTTCTGTTCCTACCGGCGGTATTCCGACGGCACCCCGCGGCCGGCGCCCGGGTTCCGTGATCACCCCTGAGTGGGGTGCTTCGCCTGGGACAGACGACGTAACTCGCGGGTAGGGGTGAACGTGGTGCAGATGGGGGTGGTGAAGCGTCAGTCGCAGTTGAGACAGCGGTCGCTGCCTGAGGGGAACATCGAGGGCGGGTGCAGCGTGAAGCAGCCTGGGCAGAGGCGTTCGGTGACGCGGGGCGGGCAGGCGCAGCGGCCGCAGTCGGGGCACGGGGGGATGCGGCAGCGCCGGCAGGCGGGTTCGAAGGAGCGGTACTCCTCGTCGCAGTTCGCGCAGATGTAGTCGCGTGACTGGGGGCCGGTGTCGGGGG
>NZ_JAZGRL010000001.1:87651-279678 GCF_046540415.1 Streptomyces sp. E11-3
GGTGGGGTGAAGGTGCGCCAGGGGGCGGAGTCGGTGACTAGGACGGCGACGAGGTAGCCGTCCATGGGCGCGGTGTCGGTGTGCAGTTCCCGTCCGAGGATGCCGTCGCGGTAACGGACCTGGGCCAGCCCTCGTGCGTGGCCGGAGCCGGTGAGCGCGCGGTCGATGACGGCGATGTCGCCTTGGAAGCTGCCGCGTCGCAGGGGCGAAAGGCCGTGGGAGGCGGCGAAGGCGAGGCGTCCTGTGGTGTCGAGGAGGAGGATGTGGCCGGGGGCGGGGAGATGCTGGGCGGCTCGTACGCAGACCGCCATGCGGGAGGCGTTGCTCGCCTGCCACAGCTTCGTGATCGACGAGGCGGTGGGTCCCTTGGTGTCCAGGTGCTGGTGGACGAGGGGCGCGGGGAGCAGGATCTCGGCGGCGAACGCGTCGCAGGCTGCATCCTCCAGGAGGAGGCCACCGTCGAGTTCCCTGCCGAAGGGCCCCATGAGGTCGTAGCTGTTCTTCTGCAGGTGGTGGCCCAGTTCGTGCAGGGCGGTGAAGTCCCGCCGTGCACGGCTGGCGGACGTGGCGACGGACAGGCTCGGTGGCGGGCCGACGTCGTAAGCGCCGGCGACGCTGCATCCTTGTTCCGTCAGATTCTCCTCGACCTCCAGGACGGTCAGCTCGGGCCAGGTTTTCAGCTCCGCGAGGGCGCCTTGTGCCAGGCGCTCGAGCGCGCCGGGACGGGTCGTTTCGAGCTCCTGGATCATCGCGGCGGCCTGGGTCCGGGCGGCGTCGGCGAGCACGTAGTTGACCATGCGGTGTGCCCCCCCTCTACTCGCCCAGACGCAGTTCGAAGTAGCGGTCCGTGCGTGCCGTCCAGTTCGGCTGCGTGCGGTCGTCGTCGCGTGCGGCGAGCGTATAGATACCGTAGGCGGCGCGCAGCCGGGCCTCGCGTTCGGTCTCGTCGTGCTGAGCGGCGAGTGCCTTGACTTGTTTGCGGCGCAGGGGACGGTTCAGTTCGTACACGACGGCGGGCGGCAGGGCGGGGTTGGCCGCGAGCAGGTGGCTGGCCGACTGGCCGAGGCGTTCGGCGAGTGTGGCGGCCTGGTCGGCGGTCAGGGCCAGTTGCCCCCGCCAGACGGCGAGCGCCTGGGGTGGCGGCAGTTTCAGTTCGGCGCCGAGCTGCGGGGCAGTGATGCCATGGTCACGAAACAGCTGGTTGAGGCCTCCCGATCCCTGAGGTGCCCACCGTGCCGAGGCAAAGAGCGCGAGCTGATCGGCCAGGACCGCGCGGTACTCGTTGGCTGGCGCGGACGAGACTGTGCCACTCCCCCACTGCGTACCGGGCACGGCGTCGGCGAGCGTGCGGGCGGTGAGGGCGCGAGGACGGTTGGTCAGCTCGCTGACCTGCCGGTCCAGCACACACCACGGAAGGGTGGTCTCCAGGCCCCACCACAGTGCCAGTGGCTGTTCCAGGGTGGTCGCCTGGGCGGGCAGGAGCAGGGTGTCGGGGTCGGCGTACCGTTCGAAGGAAGCCGGCACGGCGCGCAGGGTGTCATCGTCGCCGGCCGCTGTGATCAGCAGCAGCTGGATGGTGTCGTCCCATACGGCGCGCCAGATCTGGCCGGGCTGCGGGTCCTGGGGTGGTGCGGTGGCCACCTGGCGGACGGCGTCGGGCACCTTCAGTCCCGCCGCGGCGGCCACCAGCCGTTGGTAGGCAGTGGTGTGGACAGAGCTCATACCGTCTCCCCCGTCTCCTCGGCTGTGGTCCATCAGCGCATTCTCTTCTCACTGGATCCAGACGACGTAACTGGGGCTGTTCACGAAGGAGCGTCGCCGCAGCGCCGCAGTAGGGCGGCCACGACTGCCTGGGGGCCGCTGTCCGCGGACAGGGCGGCACGGAGCGTTGTCTTGAGGTTCGACAGGACGGCAGCCGCATGGGCTTGCCGGATCTCCAGCAGCTGCGCCGCGTGCTGGGCGTCCTCGTCGAGGTAGGGAAGCAGCAGGCGTTCGTTGGGCGAGAGATGCTGCCAGATGTCCTCGGCTACTCCGTCAACACCCGTGGGGTCCGGTGCGGTGGTGGCCGCGTACTGCTCGACGAGTTCGGCGACAGTCCCTTCATCGGCGTACAGCGCGGTGAAACGGGCCGACGCCAGGAGCTCGAACCGGGCCTCGAGAACCTTGGCGAGGTCTTCCTCCCGCACCGCTCCCTGGGCGTACTGGAGCACGCACCGGAGGATGGTCTTGAGGGCATGGACCGTCTGCCTGGGGGTGGGGCCGGAATGGTTCCATCGGGTGATACCAACACCCCTCACCCGTGCCGCCTGGGCGATGAGATCGTCGAGATCTCCCTGCCACACAGCTCCCTCGGGCTGTCCGGCCAGCGCCCAGTGCGGCGACGAGCCGCTGCTCTTGCGGTAGGCCGTGTCCTCGTCCATCAAGCGGGCGATGCGGCGCCGGAGCTTGCCCCGCGGCGTCTTCTTCGCCTCATCGATGAGGAAGTTCTTGATCGACGTGAGGAACAGCCGCTCCAGGGAGGCCTCGTCGGCGGCCTGAGCGAAGCAGACGGTCACGAACCGCTGTCCCGCTCCTTCCTGGGACAACATCGCATGGATCACGTCGTACGCCGCGTCATCGCTCCAGACGGTGTATCCCTCGGGGGGTGGAAAGCCGAAGGCCCGGCGCACCTGGTGGACCAGCCGCCGCAACAGATCAAACGTGGCCGACCCGAACTCGCCGGTCTGCAGCTCCTCGAAAGCCCCGCTTGCCACGAACCACCCCCGATCCCCTGCTCCCCGCTCGGCGCCTGCAGCCGCGGGGCTTCGGGTCTACATACACCAACGTCCACCCCCCGGGTGCGCGACGCGCCCAAAACTCCGCCACGCTGCTGTGGCCGCTCTGCCGCTAACCCGGGTACCGGGCAAGACGCCACGGGGACGGGAGAGTTGCAGGCTGTGCTCTGCGACCCGCTGCACCGGGCGTGGGGCAGCGGTCTGCTGTCGGCGGGCGGGGTGCGCCCTGTGGTGGATGGAGGGTGTGGTCAACTGTCGAACGCAGCCTCGTCCCGGTGTGTCGCGTCCCATCGGGCGGGCCTGCCCGGCCGCCCGATGCAGCGGCGTGGCGCGTCCCGGGCTCCGGGGGCTGGACCCTCCCAGAATCGCAGCGTGATGTAGATCACTCGGAAAGAGTGCGGGGTGATTGCCGGTTCGCCTTCAGGCCGGTCCCTAGGGATAGCAGCCTCATCATGCGCTACAGGTAAGGAGCTTCACATGGTCCTGCTGTGTTACTCGGATCTCGAGGACGATGACCGCGTCGGCGTCCCGGCGCTTCATGCCGCGTTGGAGAGCTGGGTGCTTCGCCTGCTGGTCGACACCCAGGACCGGGCCACGCGCCTGCCTGCCCGCTTCGCCTCACCGATCGAGGACTGCACGCCCGAGGATGAGGCACTGGCATTGCGGACCATCCGGTTCCTGCGCTACGCGCAGGAACAGCTGATGGACCGGAACGCCCGTCTTCGCTACCTATGTCCGGACTGCCCCCGCGATGGGCAGGCTCGCTGTCCGGCTCTCAACCGGCCGAGCCCGAGGGGAAAGACTGTGCACGAGGCCGTGTATGCGGTGCGAATCGAACCGGTGCCCGTGCAGCACGGGACCTGGCTGGCGCAGGCTCGGCCTGCGGCCTCCCGGGTGCTCGAGCGGCTGCGCCGGATGGCCAGGCAAGTGACCACACCCGTGCCCGGCGCCGGTGAGGAAGCCCGCAGGGCTGTCGTGCACCACCTGTATGAGATGGCGCGCATGTGGAGGGCACGGGGTCTGCCCGATGACGCCGTGAACGTCGACCAGGAACAGGACGGGGCCTTCGCCCAGGACGTCTGGATCGCCTTGATGGAGAGGGGGCGGCGGAGAAGGGACACCGACGCGAGGCACTCCCCCGTGAACTTCATCGCTGCCGTCCTGCACACGCTCGCCCAACAGCTCAGCGGACCAGAAGCATTCACCACCCGCGAAGCTGTCATGGCCGCGCTGGTGGCACGCAACGCCTGCATCGAGGGTGACACGGCAGCCGTGGACGAGTTCTCTCGGACGTGGCTCCATCTTGGCCGACCGCACGCGTGGCGCGCGGCCGTGGAGATGGCCCTGCTGGGTGACTGGGTTGAGACTCTTGGCCGGCATCTGAGCGGCGATGCCGAGATCATGGAGCTGCTCCACCGTCATACCGAACGGGAACATCGCTGTCTGCAGCCGCTCTGGGAGCGAAAATCCGGCGGCCGCACGGTGCGGCTGCTGGAGGCTCCGGTCGCGTCGGGAGTGTCCTTAAGAGATGTGGTCAGCGATGACCGGCGCCCGGAGAACGGCCTGTTGCACGGCGAGGTGGACGATTGCCGCATCCTTGCCGTGCTCGCGGATCTGGCACCCACGGAGAGAGCCGTAGCCACGACCTACGGTGCGCAGCGCGTGACGTGGGCCCAGGCCGCGGCTCTGGGCGGCGCCGACGATCCGGATGCGTTCGGCAACCGGGTGCGCCGCAAGCTGAGACGATTGGGACTGCGCCACCGTGCTGCGGCAAGCCCGTCCGCCCCGGTGTCGGCGGCGGGCCAGTGAACATTCTCGGCGCAGCCGCAGCCGAATATCTAGCGAGCCTTGCGGCAGCACTCACGCTGGTCGCAGCGCGCAGCGTCAGGCGGCGCTTCAGGCAGCGAACTGGTCTCGCTCCGGGCGCGCCGGCCGCAGATGCGACAGCCGAGCCCCACTCGGGACCGCGCTGACGCCCGGCTGCGGGATGTGTACGACGCCTCCATGAGACAGGAGGCGTCGTACACCCGGGCTCGGCACCCTTATGTTCGCGCCGCCGGGTCCGCGTGGGCGCTGGACGAACTGAGGGCCGCGGTGTCACCGTGCTCGCGGACGACCGAGGCACCTACCTCGCCATCGACGGAGGGCCTCCGGCCGGAGGCGCCCTCCTTGCAGGATGCCGCAGGCGGATAGCTGAACCCCGGGAGCCCTTGCACAGCACTAGGCTCTAGGAGTGACGACACCAGCCCCTCAACTCCCGGATGCCGTCAGACATCTGCTCTACCTCGTGGTGTTCGACCCGGAGGACGGCACGGCTACCTCAGAGATCTCGCCGGTCATCGACGCACCGCTTGAGGACCCCGATCAATTCGCCATCCCTCACGCACTGGCACGCGACGTGGCCCGGGCGTTGCCCGGGCTGTGGTACTGCCTGCATCTGCCGCAGTCACGAGGAGACCTGGTCGACCTTGAAGCGTGGAAGCTGAAGGGCCTGCAGCAGCCGGCGATGGGACATCACGTGATGCCCGTTCCCATCACCGCGCTCGACAGCCTGGCTCTGGCCCCGTGGTGGCGGCCGATGCTGGCGTTGTGCCCGGACGAGCTCGTCGAGCGGACCGCACGGGGAGCGGTCGCGCTGGGGGTCGAACTCCCCGTCGCCTCCTTCTCATCTCTGGGCGACGCGAGTCTTGAAGAACACTGGCAGGCCATCCAGAAGCGCGTGTACCCCGACGTCCCTCCGCTGGCGGGGAAGGTCACTCTCAGCCGCCGGCTGGACCTGGCCGCATTGGACCTGCCCTGGCGTCTCATGGCTCGCCGGATGGGCTGGGACATTGATGCGCCCGCCGATGAGGAACCACGTACGCTGCTTCATCGCACCCTGCAGGGGCACACGCTCATCGCGGCCACCGCCCGACTGGAGCGTCAGGGACTGACTGTCGAAGAAGCCGAACCGGTCTTTGAACAGACGGTCGTTGAGGAGAAGGCACGACTACGGCTGCCGCTTGCTCTGGCGCTGCCCGGGGTCGCCCCTGCATACATACGCGGCGCCTACCCCCCTCAGCTGCGCAAAGCCCGCGTCCGCCCGCTCGCGGCCCTGGACGCCGGCGACACCTGGTCGACCGAGATCGGTGAACGCGATGATGCTCACGTCGAACGGGCGGCCATCGAGTACACGCTGACCCACCGGGCCGTCGCCAACGACAGCCTGGGACTGATGATGCCCTCCGTTCCCCCCAGCGCGTTCACGCTGCTGGCCGACCTGGAAAAGCACTTCCGGGACTCTGCCGCGGACCGCCCCCGCTCGGTGGAGAAACTGCTCAGCCGCCTCAACGCCGTCGCCAGGCCCTTGTTCACCGAACCGGTGATGGAGGCCATCAGCCGGGCGTCGATGCTCACGGTGCTCTCCAACTTCCCTCTGGGCCTTGCCACCCTCCCCGGCGACACCGCCCCGCTGGCGGCGCGCCTGCCCCTGACGTACGAGCCGCTGCTGCCGCTGACCCGCACCGTGCAGAAGGCCGGTGCCGTCGCCGTCGGTGTCGAGTGGAAGAACCGCATCCGTGTCCTGGTGGCGGAGTGCATCCCCGCCAGCGACCCGGTGGGCCGAACCTCACGAGACGGTTGGCGGATCACTCAGGACACCCTGAAAGACGTCGAAGGGCTGAGTATCCACGCGGTGCAGACGCTCTCCCTGGATGCCCTGCGCGAGGCCGTCAGCGAGCACACACCTGACCTGCTGATCATCAGCGCGCACGGCACCCTCGTTGCCAACACGGCGGCCATCGTCATCGGCGACGAACCGCACGTCGAACTCGGCCTGCAGCACACTCCACCCGTCATCGTGCTCAGCGCATGTCACGTCGCTCCCCGGGGATCCAGCGCCGTCTCCATCACCGATCTCCTGCTGCGCGAGGGCGCACTGGCCGTACTGGGCACGCAAGTGCCCGTGGACGTGCGCCGCAACATGATGCTGACCGGCCGCCTGCTGACCAATCTCGCCGACCACCTCATCAACCAAGGACGTCACGCCACACTGTTGGAGGTGTGGCATCACACCCAGACCACTAACACTGTCAACGACATCCTCATGTCCACACCGTCGCTCAGCAGTTGGGGACGGACCCCCGGCCCGGGCGGCGGGCTGGCCCCACTACAGGAATTCATGATCAGCAGATCGGCCGGGCGGCTGCGCGGTGCCCACATCTACCAGGACACCGAACAAGTCCTCGGCGAGATCGCAGATGATCAGGGACGCGGCGAACAGGTCCGCAACTGGTTCCGCCGCCCGGGCTACGTTCCGGAATCACTCTTCTACCTCTTCGCAGGCCGTCCGGAACGGATCCTCGTCTCCTCCATGGAGGAACGCGTCGCGACGCTCTGGCCGGACTCCGACACTCCGGGCAGGTAACGCCTCTGACCAGCGCAAACCCAGCAACCGCTATAGCAGTCTGCACCGTCAGTCATGTCAGTAGCAGATGAGCACCACGCGTCAGCGCCAACCGCCAGGTCACCGGGCTCGCGCCACTGACACCTAAACGCTCGCCGGCGGTCCGCGGCTCTCTACGTTGCCATCACCGCCTCCTGCTGACGCTGCCCCGGCCGATCGCCAGCGTGTCAATCCCCTCGAAGCGTAGAGACGTCGTTCTGCCGCTTCGGCCCTGAGCTGGGCCGTTGATGTTTTCCGTGCTTCTACCACATGTCGTTCGAACGGGATCGGGGCGAGCCCGTCGTTGGCGCTGTGTCTTCTCCGAGTGTTGTAGATGTCCGCGATTGTTGTAGATGTCCGCGATCCAGGTCGAGATCTTGATGCGTGCCTCGGCGTGGAGGCGAAGTGCTGCCGGCGGCAAACTCGACCTTGAGCGTGCCGTTGAACGCCTCAGGCGAGGCACCGACAGGGCCCCATTCGAAGCACGTCACCATCACAGACTCACCGACAGCCCGCGCCTTGAAAGTGGCGGATGCGTCGTTGCCACCGCTGATGCCGCCCGGGTAGGCTGCCGACAGCCATGCGGATCCCGGGCTGAAGCGCCGGGTCTGACAGCAACTCACCTCCGACCCATGCGGACGAGCCGGTAGCTCGTGCGACACGTCGGTTGGCAGGGTTCCCTCGTTCTTCTGCGGCTCAGGCGCGTGTTCGTGCCGGGGACCGCTCCTGAGATGTGATGTGAGACAGAAAATGATTCATTCGTTCGTCGCGCACACGAGCCCTGGACGAAGCAGGGTGTTCGCCCTTGTGAGGAGGCCTGGGGACGAGCTGGAGGCGGTGACCACACTGGGAGCTGGCGATCTCCACCTGACCATGGAACTGGTCAGTGCACTCAACTCCTTCCTGTACGACCGCGACGACAGGGCCCTTGAAAAGGTGCTGGACCGGGCCCCCCAACCGGTGCGCATGGCCGCGCAGCAGTACCTCAAGGACAAGTGCGAACCGGTGATGGGGGCCTTCACCGAGTGCGGGCCGGTCGAGGTCGTTCGCGAGGCTGTTTTCTTCGGGCGGATCGACGAGGAACTCGAGGAGTACCTCGAGTGTGCCTACACGATCGGGCTCGGCATCCGCATGTCGAACGAACGTCAGCACGATGGCGGCGTCGGGTGGGTCATCCGACTGCTCAACGACGAGGTTTCCGTGCCGGCCAGCGCCGAGCCGCGCACCTGGGCTGTCCCCACAGGGGGGAAGCTCGCGCGGACCTGGACGAGTAAGGAGCATGCCAGCGATGCCGGTCCTGTTCGCGGCGCGCTCCAGGTGGCCGCGGATGCAACGGCCACGGGCCGGTGGGTGAGGATCCACACGCTGCTGCACAGCCGCTACGACATCGACTTCGAGGGCAGCGGAACCTCGGAATTCGTCGTCGACGTCTTCGACGCCCCCATCCCGCTGAATCAGCGGGGCGAGTAGGCCGGGGGCTGTCGCCCGGCCTACTCGCCGGATCACCCAAACCGGCGCCAGAGGCACTGCGTACAGCCGTTGCCGCCACGGACGTGGACGAGGCGGCAACACCCGACCGGTACGGCGAACACCAGAAGGCCGGTACGGGAGTCTTCATGATGAAATGACGCGTGGTGCGTACAGGAACGTGGCTGTGTCGCGTCACAGAGTAGAGAATGGGGTTCCCGGGTGAATGACGGTGCGACACGTGAGGATTCGCCGTTGCCAACCTCGCGTTGGTTCATCTCCGCGCCGGCTGCCACAGATCTGCGCACGTTGCTGAGGGAGCTCAAGCGACGCGGTGTGGACCCTTATGTTCTTTCCGACGTAGCGCCTCTGGGAGCAAGCATCGCCCAGAGTCTGCGGCAGGCCATCGCGCAGGCGGAGACGGTGCTGGTGGTTCTGGGTAACCCTGATCAGTCTCAGAGCACCTTGTTCGAGGCCGGAGTCGCAGTTGGGATGGGCAAGCGGGTCATCGTCATTGCCGATCCCGATCAGGACACTTCTCCCGACCTCGATGGTTTGCTCACCATTCGTGCTCGACCGGACGACGTCGAGGCAGTCGCCTACGCCCTTGCCCAGGCTGAGGGGCGTCTTGTCAGGGTGACGCCTGCGACGTCCGCAGCGGAGCATGCGCTGGGCAGCACGCAGGTGAATGAGCTTCTGGAGCTGCTGCGTAAGCAGCCCATGCGTCTCGAGCGAACGGCCGTGGATGTTCTGAAGGCCGCTCTGGAGGGCAGTGGAGCGGTGGCGGTGAAAAATCCAGACCCGAAGGTCGGAGATCGTCTCGATCTCGGGGTGTGGTCGGACGACTTGGGTGCCATCGCCCTCAACCCTTTGCTCATCGAGGTGAAGCGCACGCTGTCACGCTCCGCGGTCGAACAGACTCTCCATCTGCTGCAGCGCAGCCGCATGAACGCAGCCCTGTTGGTCTACCTCGATCCGCCAACGAACGCCGAGTTCCATGAGGCCCTGAGGGTACCTTCCTTTCCCGTTCTGACGATCTCGCTCGAGACGCTGCTGGAACGCATGCGAGCGTCGAGTTTCGCTGAGGTCGTGCGCGATCTGAGGAACCGTGCTGTCCATGGCAGGGCGTCCTCATGACGTCCATTGACCGGGGCCGTGTCGCCGCGTTCCTGACCGCCGGCGACACGGCTGCCAGCAACGCTGCACGGGGCAAGGCCTTTGAGGATCTCCTCACGTATCTCTTCGAGCTCGTCCCCGGAATCAGTGTGACCGTTCGCAACCAGCTGGATTACTTCTCATCTGAGGAGATCGACATCGCCTTCTGGAACGAGGGTGATCCCAAGGGGCTGCGCCAGTTCGACAAGATCATTCTTGTGGAGTGCAAGAACTGGTCGAAGCCTGTGGGGGCGGCGGAGGTGACACTCTTCAGCTCGAAGCTGGAGGGACGGGGCCGGCCCTTGGGAATCCTGGTCGCCGCGGCCGGCATTACCGGGGAGGCGGTTGATCGCAGTGCCGCGCACCAGATCCTCGCTCGCGCCCTGGGGCAGAAGCGGGAGATTCTGGTGGTGACCCGCAGCGAGATCGAACAGCTCTCAGACACCGACGATCTGGTGCGGCTGTTGAAACAGAAGCGGCTGCAACTGGCTGTGTCAGGCACCATCTACGGGGTGTCGTGAAGACCCGGCTGCAACCGCGACGGCGGAAGTATGGCGCGGATGGCTTCAGTGCGGGCTTCTCCACCTGGTACTCGTGAAGCCTCTGGTTTCAGACTGCACTAAAGGCCCCCGTCGCTCCGGCCAATCAATTGAGGTGGCGAGCTTTTCTTCATTGCCCTCGTCCGAGCAGCACCCTGGGTGGACGCCGCCGATCCGGCCCAGGACGGGTGTCACGCACTCACAGGTCTGGGGCGCTTCCTGAGCGTCCTGCTCGGGACTGGCCGGGTCAGTGCCCGCCGGAGAAGGAAGGGCCCTGAGGCGTGTTGCAGAAGGTACCGTCCGAGCAGGTCAGGGCCGCGTCCTTCGGGACTGTTCTGGCCGCCCGGCGAGAGCAAGGTTTTGCACGTGGCGGCGGCCCGGACTGCGGGAGAGGGAACCATCGCCGCGCTGCCGAGGTCATGGACTCACCGGCGGCAGCGAAGCGACCTCGATAAGCGCGCTGGCCGCCCTGGATAGCACCCGGTGGCTGAGCGCCTCGTTCGCCATTGCCCGTCTGCCGAGCACCCAGGCGTACCCAGCCGGATCAGCGCCTCGGCCTCAGAGGCGTCACCGGTCTCGACTTCCAGGGTGCAGTCGGCCCGGGTAATGGAGATGCGGATCTTGGTCGGGTACGGCTGTTCTGCAACCATGGCGAGGGAACCGGCCAAGACGGTGGCGATACCCTCGGCAAGGGACACCGTGAGCAGTTCGAGACCGGCACCAAGCTCGTTCTCCGCGGGTGTGGCGGGCACGACGTGAACGCGCCCCTGGGGGCCGCGTTCACCGCGGAGCCCCCGATCAGCGCCAGGTGATCGTCGAGTTCAGTAGCCGAGTCGAACCTGATCTGAGCATCCATCGCCCCGGTGTCCTGGGTGCCGTGCAGCGCGTGCTCCCCCTGTCGCGCGCATCTAATGCCCAGGACTACCCCCGGCTGGTACGAAGAGTCACCCTACGGGGCGGGCCCGCCTGGTTCGGCGCAGGCCCGACGAAGAGAAATCACGCCACGGCCCTGGGCCGACTCCGCGCCTTCATAGCAGCGCCCCTCGACCGCCACTACCGGCGGCCCGTTGCCCCCGAGCAACCAACGCTCCTGCTGAGCAGACCCCCGGAACCATCGCACAAACCGCAGGTCAAACCAACCTACAGAGGCCCGCCCTCAACCTTACCTACCGGTAACTTCTACCGAACTCCGCTCTCCAAGACTGAGCAACTCTCTGGTCAGCACGTAAGGACTGCTCACCTCCAAGAGAGCCGCGACAGCCATCACCCGCATCCAACACATCAACCACACCCTCGACTGCGACCTCGAACCCGACACCGAACACCTCATCCACACCCTCCTCGCCAGCACGAGCCCCCGGCCTGCCCACGGACGGTGACACCCCACGGCCACTGACCAGCAAGATCACGCGCAGCGGTGGTTGCGCAGCGCGCAGCCACCGGCGCCGCCCCCGTCGGATTCCCCTTTGGGTGTGGCTCCTTTCGAGGGACTGTCTACTCCTTGGCGACACGCGAGTTCATCTCGACCGGCCCTGCGGGCGAACCAGACCACAGCCTGGTCTCCGTCAGCTCAAAGACCCACGTTCAGGCGCCCGGAAGTACCCGGTGCGCTGCTGCAGCAGCCAGCGCTCGACATCTTCGTCCGCGGCACCGGCGTACGGCTCCTCTGCCAGATAGGACAGGAGTTCATCGCGCTCAGAGTGATCACTTGCCGCCACCATCGACCGCACGGCATCCACGCCGCCGGCAAGAACAGCCCAGATGTCCAGGCCCATCTCCGTGTCGAAGTTAGCGATCTTCGCCCTCCACTGGAGCCATGCATCCTGCACACAGGCGTGCTCGGCCAGCAGGAGCATGCTGAGCCTGAGCCGGTCCGACAGTCCCCACCCTTCTTCAGCCCACCGGATCTCCTGCTCCAGCAGGAACCGCAGCAAGGCACGATCGGTGGGCTGCGGATCGAACAAAATCGCCGTCAACACGGCCTCACGACGCGAAGCGTTGACATCGTCGTCATCCTCGGCCGGAGCGAAGCACAGCCCCGCCCAGGACGCCGGGTCGGCCCGCAGAACCTCCAGGAACTGCGCACGCTCTGCATCAGG
The DNA here is from genome assembly GCF_046540415.1 of Streptomyces sp. E11-3. Taxonomy (NCBI): domain Bacteria; kingdom Bacillati; phylum Actinomycetota; class Actinomycetes; order Kitasatosporales; family Streptomycetaceae; genus Streptomyces; species Streptomyces sp. E11-3. Next base: position 100,109 of record NZ_JAZGRL010000001.1, read on the forward strand.
CTCACTCATGCGGGCCAGCGTAGGCTCCCGGTTCAAGTCGATGCCCAGGGCACAGCTCGCCTGGAGAGACCTGATGAGCAGCGAGTTCACCGATTCAGCCGCGGCGGCACACGACGGCCTCCCGACGCCTCGGCCGCCGTGACACTGCCGGCACGCCATGGGCAGCGGATGCCTCGACTCCCAAGGCGCAGGGCCGGACCAGATCAACCGAGACAGCATGCGGTACCCAGGCGCTGAGGACGAGATCAACCGAGATCCTCGACCGCCGGCGGCTCAATTGATCTGGTCGACGCAGGTCGCCGTCTTCCCCCAAGGCCAGATCGCCTGAGACGGGACAAACGGGCTCCGCCGTGTCCGGGGCCTGTCCTCCTCTTCCTCGGGCGTGATGGTTTCGCGGGGTAGAACGCGTCGTAGATGCTCTGGCGGCGATGGAACGCAACGAACTTGTGCAGTGTGAAGTGCCGTTCAACCCAGTGGACCAGCGGATCGTCCTGCTCCTTGGGCACGTGGCCGATGAGGATGCCGCGGAGCGTGAGCTGCTCGACGAGCCAGAGTATGTGGCCAGTTGACCGAGTACGGTATTCCCATTCTCGGCCTGCGAGTAGCCCAGGTAGTGCCACGACCTGAGGGTGGAAGACGAGAGCGAAGGTCAGGTCCTCGGTGGGGTTCTTGCCCATGCCGTCGGTGACTGCCCACTCCTGCCGGTAGGGCCATCCAGCACCCCCAGCGCACCCAGATGCACGCCGAGGTTCGCTGGGGCAGAAGACCGAACGACTCGGTTCGCTGCGACGACAACTCGAGTGAGTGAGACAGGACAGCTGGAGGACGGGTGTCGGCCTTGTGCCGCACCGTGTCGTGGATGCGTTTCCGAGCGGAAACCCTCACGGTGCAGCAGCTCGGCCAGCCAGCCCGCGGAGACGGCCGCCCCGCGCTGCTCGCGCAGCCACCCGCTCAGGGAGGGGGCAGCCAGCAGCTCGCCGAGCACGGCGAGGTCCTCCGCGCCCTCGCGTGGCGGCCGGCGCACCGCGTCGGACAGCACATCGATCCCGTCCTCCTCCAGGGACCGGGCTGGATCTGAATCAGCTGCGGGTGTCGTCCCGGTCGAAGGCGAGCGCCGCGTGGCGGCGGCGGAAGTCGTCCAGGTATTTCGCTTCGAGGATCTCAGCGGTGATGGGGGCGTTGTACTGGCGGCCACGGCGACCGGTGATGCCGCGCCGTGCGGCCTCGTCCACCACGGCGGACACACTCGGCTCACCGCCTGCCTTCTCCCGCAGGCAGTCCCACACCGCGTAGAGGCGGATGCTCAGCAAGTACCGGCGCAGCGTACTTGGATCGACAGGATGGCCGTTGCGGCCGACGATCCCCTGCCCGGCCAGATACTGCGACAACTCCTCACCGTTCGGCTCGCTCCCCCGGCTCGCAACGTATGACGCCCACGCCAGGTAGTAGCGGTCGGACACTCGCAGCCCCGCCAACGCCCCAGCTGACCCCAGTGGTTCAGGTTCCTGCGACAGCGGCTCGATCAGCGGGTGCGCCTCTGTTTCAGCGATCCGGTCGGCTGGCTCGGCCCCCTCGCCTTCCCCCGCAACAGCCCCGTCACGGGGTTCCCGCTCCTTCGTGGTGACCGCGTACTCGCCCGGCACGGCGGTAAGTTCAGATGCCTGCCGTGAACGGGCCCTGACATCCCGCAGGTACGGCCGCAGTACGGATTCAGTCAGCGGGCCGCCTCCCCGCCCCACGACACCATGGACGTCCATCAGGTAGTGACCGAACTGGCGGGCAGTGGGATAGTCGCCGTGCTCCTTGACATAGCGGCGCAACGCCTCAACGTGCCTTCCCTCAGGCCTGAAGACATCGCAAGGCCCATGCTCGTCAGGGCTGCCCGTGTGCCTGTGCACGCCGGTCCTGGCCGGCTCTTCCGCGCCCGTGGGGACATGCCTCGGCGTGACGAACGGGGGCGCGGGATCGTGACCGTCCCTCGCGTCGACAGGGTGCCCGGACCTCGCCTGCCCCGCCTCACCCGCTGACGCGGCGGCCTGCTGGCTACCGAGCTTGGCCTCGTCGTCCACCCTCGCGTGCACCGGACGACAGGGATGCACCGGTGCCGCCAACGCGCCCTCTTGTGCCGGCGCACCCGCACACAGAGACGATGCACCGCTCAAGGCCCCGGGGGCTTGCCGATCTGTCGCCTCCGGCGGTGCCACCCGCCCCTCCCCCACGCCCTCGTCCGACCCCGGTGTCGGCAGGACCGGCCCGTCGATACCCGGCGCGGCCAGCCCGCCAGGGGCGGTCTGCGACAGCGGCACCCCGAAGCGGGCCAGCCGCAGCGGCATCAGCGCGTCGATAGGGGCCTTACGGCGCCAGGCGCGGCCGTAGCGGGAGCGCAGCCGGGCCTGGTAGACCAGACGTTCCTGCTCCAGCTTGATGACCTCGTCGTAACTGCGCNCCCTCCCACACCACCGACCAACCCACCATCCCATTCGCAGACGCAACACCCAAGAGAAAACGCAAGCAACCACAACACACGCAGACGCGCGCTCGCTTCCGCCTTGCCGCGGCACAAGCTCCACGGGCGTCCCCGACAGCGCCCGGCGAATTGGTGTCCCACGCTGCGGAGCCTGCCGGGATTCACCCGTGCACAGCGGACTCACACACCCGCCCGCGACGGACACCCAGGCAGATGCGCCAAGGCCCCGCCCAACCGGGACAGCTGACTTGATTTCGCCCACCCGGCCGCTCCCACACACGCCCCTTCCCGCCGTGGGCCGCTCACCGGGACGGGATCCTCCCGTCAGCGGAACTAGAAGCACTCTGCGGCCAGATCTCCGCCCTGACAGGCACAGGAAACGTTCCCGCACAGCCCCCTTGTCAGACCGGTCCGCCACCATGCGCGTATGAGTCTCACCTCGTCCCTCAAGGACCCCACCTCTGCCATGTCCCGGTTCCTCGCGGAGCATCTCCCCCACCCCCAGCGCGTGTTAGCCGACTACCGACAACACGTGCGCGGCCATCGCGCACCGGTTGCTCCCGCTGCCGGGGCAGGCCAGCGCCCGGACTACGCGATGCTCGGCCACACGATCGACCACCGGCTGCGCATCAGCCTGGGGCCCCCACCGGCCAGCCGATCGCGGAAGGCGTCTGGCAGACCACCCTCGACGACGACGGCTGGCCAAGCCTCGAAGTCATCAACACCGTGCAGGCAGCGGGCCTGATCCTGCTGGAGGAACTGCGCCGGTACGAAAGCCACGACGGGCAGCCGCTGGCGCTTGAGCCCGAAGCCGAGGAGCGGCTCATCCGGCTGTGCCATATCGCTTCCCACTTCGAAACCATCTTCCGTTGCGGAGGATGGGTACGCGGCAACCGTCTGGGCCTATGCGAACGCGGAGTGAGCCTGGACGATCTCGCCGCTGCCGTGCCGGGCTCCGTCGTCGACGACATCCACCAGCAGATGGCCCTCGCCGCCAGCCCCGGCCCCTTCGCCAACCTGCAACACCTGCCTGCCAGCCGACGGATCTGCGGACCCGTCTTCGACGGCAGCCCGGACGTCGGCGGCGCGGACGCCGACTTCATCCTCGACGGCTCCCTGATCGACTGCAAAGCCACCATCCGCCCCCACCGAGGGCCGCGCCGAGGTCTACCAGCTCGCCGGGTACCTGCTGCTCGACTACAGCGATCAGCACGCCATCAAGAAGGTGGGCCTGTATCTCTCCCGCCAGGGCGCACTCATCGACTGGAGCGTGACAGACTTCCTCGCTCTGCTGGGCACACCACTCGACCTGACCGCACTGCGGGCCGCCTGCCAGCACGCGCTCACCGACGGCGAGGCGGGTCAACCGCCACCACCCGCGGCCCCGCAACACCCACTCCCCCGCCCCGGGAACACCCCCGGCATGCAGGAAACACTCTTTGACGAGATGGACTGACACCCCACAGGCCGCCGCGCCCGGATGCCTGCTCAACCTCAGCCGCCCCGAACACACACGAGCAACACCCAGGAGTTCAGCGCCAGCCACTGCGATCGGCCCGCCTGGGCCGGAGACGCTTCCCAGCGGGGAATGCCAGGGCACCACACCGCACAACAACCATGTGCAGCAGCACAGAAACCAGGACCGAGCACACGGCGCCCTACACCCAGCTGATACCCAGTTAAGGCGGCCAACGCTACAAGACCGCCAACAGAGCCGAGAATGCCCACCGTCGGCACCGTCAACTTCACAGTTGCCCCGGACGAGTTGGACCGGCGCGTTCATCGGACTGGGGTTCCAGCTCCCCCCTGCCTGTCCGGCAGCTTTGCGAACAAGCCCATGCGAACGGCACCTGTCCCTGCCTGGCTGGCCCCTGTTCCCCGGCGGATCCACGACGCCCCCGCCCGTATCAGGGTCACAGCAGCCGCCGTAGATCACGCTTCGGCATGGATCTTCCCGGCGTACTGGAACTTCCACGTCCAGGCCGAACACCGGCGCCTCCATCCCACCACCGACCCGCGAACTACGAACTCACCGCCTGAACGGAGAAGTCACCGCGGAAGGGCTCACCCCAGGGCAAGCCCCGACCCACCGAGCTCGGGGTGAATGGTTTCGGGCAGGGGCGGAGTGAGTAACGGCTTGGGCTCGTGCCCTCTAGCCCGTCTGAACACCGGCATGCTCGGGCCATGGGCAGACGCGACGGGGTACGCAGTGGAACGGCCGGAGGTTGCCTGTTCAACGGTTTTTTGGCTGTGCTCGTGCTGCTTCTTGTGTGCTTCATCGGGCTGGGGATCTGGGCGGCCACGGCGGATGACCGCGCCGAGGGAAAGGCCCACGCTGATATGCGGAGTGATGCTGAGGCTCGACAGAAAGAGCTCGTCGGATCGGCGGCCGACGGCGTGCTGGACGACAGCGAGATCGCACGGGTTTTCCCTCAAGGCAAGCCAGCTCGGGGTCTGGTCAAGATCGAGCGGCACGGCCCCGATGCCATCGTGACGGCAGAACTACTGGGCGTCGGGCCGGGGGTCTTCCTCACCAGCGAGACATTCGTGACGGGGTGCTTCGCCTTCACCGTCACACCGGACGGAGACGGCCATCGGAGGCCCGCGGTCACCGTGAGGGAACTGGCCGTAGAGAACGAGCCACAGTCCGCGTGCACGACGGCAGGAATGCCGTCTCCCAGCGTCTTCCCAAGCCACTGAACAACGAGATGTGGCCAGGGCGATCAGCCGTGATGCAGGACTGACCCGGCACACCACCGCGATCAGCAACGATCGGGCGTTCACGAGTAAGGCTGACCCGTCCTGACGCGCCGTGATGAAGATCGCTTCCCAGTCGGTTGTTGATCGTTCCCCGCAGCCCGGGGTGACGCCACTCGGTGTGATCGCAAGCGTGAAAACGGTGAGCACGGCTACCCTGCGAGCGTCCACACTGCTGGGATGGATGAAGACGGCTCGTCCCCGGCCCGCGTTGACCCGGCCTCGTCGAGTGAGTCGCTGGGGTTTCCGGCCGATGCCCGGGTCCTCATCGTCAACTGTGACGACTTCGGGCTGTACGAGGCGGTCAACCCGGCTGTGGTGCAAGCGGTTGAGGAGGGGATCGCGAGTTCGTGCAGCTTGATGGTGCCGTGCCCCGGTGCACCGCAGGCGATGCAGATGCTCAGCCGACGTCCACAGATCCCGTTCGGCATTCATCTGACCCTGGTCTGCGAACTGCCCGCCCTGCGCTGGGGACCGCTGACGGCGAAGGACCGGGTGCCGTCCCTGCTCGACGAGACGGGAGAGCTGTTCGTTCCCACGCCCACCGGGCGCTCCCGGTTCCTCGCACAGGCCCTCCTGGAGGAGATCGAGCTCGAGTTTCGCGCGCAGATCGGCACGGTGCTGGCTGCCGGGCTGGCGCCGACTCACCTGGACTGGCATTGCCTGGCCGACGGCGGACGCGACGATATCCTCGACCTGACTGCGGCTCTTGGCAAGGAGTACGGCCTGGCGGTGCGGATCTGGCTCGAGCCGTCGCGCCAGAAGATGTGGCGACGCGGCCTGCCGGCCACCGACCACCCCTTCCTCGACAGCTTCTCCCTCGAGATCGACGGCAAGGCAGCCCGCTACGCGGAACTGCTGCGCACACTGCCGAGGGGACTGACCGAGTGGGCGGTGCACCCGGCCCTCGGCGACGCAAGGTCGCGGGCCGTCGATCCCGACGGCTGGCGCGTACGCCGCACCGACTACGAGTTCCTGATCTCGCCGCAGGCCCGTGAAGCCCTGCGCCAAGAAGGGATCACCGTGATCGACTACAGCGCTCTGCAACGGAAATGGGCTCAGCCCGGAGCGTGAGGCCCGCGGACAATCGCACGGGGGAACGTCGTTTCCCTACGCCCGGAGAGGCCGCTGGGGGAAGCGGGCATACTGCGGTGACGGGGACGGGCGGGGTGGGTAGGGTCGTCCTCTTCGGTCGGCGGAAGCCGTCCGGAGTCCCGTGAGGCTGTGCCTGCGACCATGAACCTCGACCCCACCCTGACACGACGCCGACTCGACGCTGCACTGGACCATGTGGCCGTCACCTTCCGCGGTATGACCGCCCGCGCCCAAGAGGTCCAGTGCGACTGCCACTGGGGCAGCGCCGAAGAGCTCGCGCTGTTGAAGGTCCCCGACGTGGAGCTGGAACCGGATCTGCTGCGCCGCACCTGGGACGCCGGTGACTGGGGCGACCACGGCGCGGTGCTGCGGCGCATCCTGCCCCAGTTCACCCGGGCCCTGGTCGGTGGTCTGGTCGAGCCGCTCTTCGACATGGGCATGGTCGGTCTGTCGTTCGCCCGGGGGCATTGGCAGCAGTGGCCCGCGCGGCAGAACGCGGCAGTTCGGGCGTTCCTGCATGCCTGGTGGGCCCACAGCCTCGCTGAAGCGGACCCAGCGGTATCGGCGTACGAGGTGTTCGCCATGTGCGCGGAGGCGTCCGGCGTACTCGGCCCCTGGCTCACTGCCTGGGAGACACAGGACCACCCCATCTCCGACCGGCACCTGGCACGGGCGATTTCCGAGTGGGCTGGCGACCTGCTGCGAGACGAACTTCCCTGGGCCGCGTGGTACTGGGACGACGACGAAGCCCGGTCCGCTGAACTCGCGGCCTGGCTGGTGAGCCACGCTCCAGCGAGGCTGCGCGCCTTGGACGTGCCCGAGGAACTGCTCCACCAGGTACGGCTGATGGAGCTCACCGGGGCCGCCCGCTGGGACAACCCGCACTGACCCGACTGCCTCTACTGAGTCGCGTTTCACCGCGCCGCCCGACGGCACAGCACTCCCACAGACACAGTCGGTGGTTCGGGTTGCTACCCGATCAGACAACGTCCGCGATGACGGCTCGAGCGGCGCGGATCAGTTCGGTGTTGTCGGGGGCGGGGGTAAACCGCTCCGGGGCCGATGGAGGCTCGATTCCTTGAGAGGATCGAGGACATCGGCGCAGCGGAGACGGCGCGGACCTGGTCCGCAAAGCGCAGTTGGACACCGGCCAGCGGCCCGGCACCCAGGGCTTGATCAAGTTCCGTAGGTGTCCGGATCGTTGATGATGCCCAGGTTGGGGAGTGCCGGACCGGCCCTAGGGTGGTCCCTCATGGACTGCCTCACCGATGACCTGCCGTTGCTGGAGTTGCTGTGCGCCGCTGACGAAGTGCGGGTCCCCGGCGAGCTCGAGTCGTCAGGCCCTCACGAGAACGCTCCCGACGCGGTCGTGGACACATACGTGGTCGACGGCGGCCGACTGCTTCTCACTCTCTGGCGCGGCCAGCTGCACGAGGTGATCTACCAGACCCCGGCGGAGTCCGGACAGGACGCATCGCGGCGCAATGACCGGCTGTTCGCGCACTACGGACAGGGCGACGGCTGGACCGAGATTCTCGACAACGGTTTCGGCAAGACCTATCGCAGTACCGATCAGCGGCGGTACGCGCTGTGGAGCTACGCGATGGACATCACGACCTTCGGCACTATGGAATTCCATCTGGTCAAGTGGTAGCCGCCCCGGGCGATGACCTCCGTCATGAGCCGCCGCCTCACCGGAGCCACCATCGCCTCCTGGAGGACCGCATGAGCGAGAACCCACAGGTCAAAGCCATCCTGGAACAACATCGAGACCCGCGAGCGTGAACTGGCCGACCGGGCCGGGCAGTTCCTGGCCCGCATCGAAGAGCTCACCCGGCAGCTCGGCGGACTCGACGCGGAGAGCGAGAACCTGCGCATCACCAGCAAGACCCTCCTCACTCTCCCGCTGCCCTCACCCGCCATCGGGCCGGACCGCCCCGATATCCCGCACCACCCCGCCTACCAGCAGATCCTCACCGAACCCGAACCCGGCTTGTTCACCCGCCCCGACGCCTGAGGATCCCCCCCACCTGCGACCAGCGGCCCTTCCCCAACCTCACCCACGAAACGGACAAGAGCTCACGTTCCACACTCTGACAAACGAGGCCCCCACTCTTCATGTCCTGTCAGAGCTTGCCTTCGAGCAGTACGGTGCGGTGGCCACCGAGACGGCGTGAGAAGTCCACGACGAACTCGGGGCGCAGTGTGGGCCAGTTCCAGAACGTGAAGCCGAGATGACCGAACGCGAAGTAGTCGTCGGCCCAGAGCCACGTGTTCACGGGAGCTGTCCGGTCGCAGGACGGGCACGCGACGGGCTCATCGTGGCCCTCGGCCCAGGAACCCACTGCGTCCTCGAACCGGGCCCACCTCTCCTCGATGGGCGACCAGTGCTCGTCGACGAGGGGCATCTCCGTTGCGCAGTGCGGGCAGGTGACGGCCGAGGGTTCGCCCTGCCCAGCATCGAAGACCGTACGCCCTACGGTGACGTGCAGGCCGTTGCTCCACACGTTGACCAGCTCGGGATCCGGGTCCTCGACGGCTTCGCCGTAATGCGTCCCTGGCGCGTGCCCGGCGTCAGCTCCGAGGACGCAGCCGGTACGTTCCGCTGAGATGAAGCCGTTTGCAATCAGCCAATCGAGTACATTCGCCGCGAGCCCCTGCGCCTCCCCTGACGTGGCCTCGGTGTCGACGATCGTCTGGAACCAGTCGCCCATGTTCTCCCCTCCAGTGCCCGTGCCTGCGTACCGTACGTCTCGCCAGGGACATTTGCAGCGGCCCCACCGACATCGCGTTCGTATCGAAGCCGTCGTTCGGGGCAGGGCGCGCGGACTGGGCCGGCGTCCAGGCTGAGAGAGACGTCGATGTCGGCGGTCTGTCCACGCCTGCGGAGTTGGTGACGCCCTCCCCGCGTCACGCACTTGAGATGGGGAGGCAGTCATACCAACCCCCAAGGCCGGTCACCCCCGTTACGGGGTACGTAGAAGGGGCAGCGAGGGCGCGAAGGCCCTGTTCATCCGTCTGTGGACCCGCAGGACTCGGCGCTCCCAGACGTCTCCGCCACCTGACGCTCACCAAGCATGCACATAGGTCTGACAAACTACGCGGACATCTCCGCATCGGCGGACAACTCACCCATTAGCGAGGGTTTAGCACATGCGCAAGGCGCGTATCGCACTGACGGCCGTTCTGGTCACCACGCTCGGCCTCGGGCTCACGGCATGCGGCGGCGACAGCAAGGACGGGGCGACGGAGAAGGAGTCGCCGACGGCGACGGTGCCCGCGCCGGACGGGGCGAGCCCTAGCGCCGACAGCGGCGAGAACGAGGGCGGCGACGCCCAGCCCGCGGGCGATGTCACCGCGCCGGGCGCCGGGCTCAAGGTCGGCGACAAGGCGGTCCTGCCCTTCGAGTACGCCAAGAAGAAGGGCACTCTCGCGATCACCGTCACGGCGATCGACAAGGGCACTGAAGCCGACATGTCCCAGTTCGGCGCGCGAGCAGAGGGCCTGACGCCGTATTTCATCAAGATGAAGGTGGAGAACGTAGGCGACACCGACCTCTCGCGCGCGTACGTACAGTTGAGGGGCCTTCTCGACGGCGGCCAGAGCACAGGCGTCTCGCTGATCGGCGACATCCCGGGCAAGTGTGACAAGGAATCCGCGCCCGCCGAGTTCGGTAAGGGAGTGTCGTTCGAGACCTGCTCGCTCGCCGCGTCGCGGAGCAGCGATGTCACGGGCGCCGAATTCGACGAAGGCGACGCGTACAGCGACAAGCCGGTCGTCTGGACCGCCGGCTGATCCATCACCGGACACCGCCCGTCGGGCCCGCGGGGTGGTTCAAGGCGGGCCCGACGGTGCTCACGGATGAGTTCCTCCTCGGCTGTCGAGCAGCGCGAGCCACACGCTGCAGCTGACAAAAGGAGCGCTGATTCCATGAGCCCAATTCATTGAGCGCTCAGTGCTGCATTGACGAAATCGGCCTCGTCCAGCACGTGGTGAGGTCGGGACGTCAGGCGCGGTTCTCGTTGCGGATCATGCGGCGGAGGCTGGTACGGGCGGCGGCCAGGGCGGTTGCGAGTTCCGGGGTCGTGCGGCTGGTTGGGCTGTGACCAGTTGGGGCGCATAACAGGGCAGGCACGGGCTTCGTGATCATTGTGGTGTCTAAGCCAGATGATCATGAGGTGGCCCGTGCCTGCTGCTGCATCCTCTCCCATCCCTGCCGTGCTGGTGAAACTGGGGCCGCTGGACACCGGCCGGATCGCCGACCTGCGCCCCTACTTCGACTCGGTGCCCGACCCGCGCGCCCGCCGGGGCCGGTGGTACTCGCTGACAGCGGTCCTGCTGGTGTGTGCCTGCGCGGTCGTCTCGGGAGCGAGGAGCATCGACGAACTCGCCGAGTGGGGCCAGCGTGCCCCGAACGCACTCCTGGCAGTGATCGGGATCCGGCGCCACCTGCTCAGATGGCGGCGCTCTCCGGCGGCGGCCACGATTGGCCGTGTGCTGGGGGCTGTTGACGGTGACGCCCTGGACCGGGCGGTGGGAGCCTACCTGGCCGACCGGTACCGCGTCGCCACCGAGCCCGCTCAGGTGCCGTCACCTTCAGCGTCCGGGTGGCGGCGCGTGATCGCTGTCGACGGCAAGGCACTCAGCGGAAAACGGGCGCTTCAGACCCAGGGCAAGAAGTAGCCCACACGCCTGAGCAGGGCCCCCGCCCGCAGTTTCTCCGCGGGCGGGGGCCCTGTGTGCGTTCGTCGGCGGTGTCAGCGGGCGTCGGTGGGCGGGTCCTCGCCATCCGCCGGTCCGGTCCGGTCGGCGCCCTTCGACAGGGACCACGCGATCGCGAAGCCGAGGGCCGCCACGAGGGCATAGGAGAGGGACGCGCCCCGGGCGCTCATCATGCTGTCCGAGCCCTTGGTGGGGAACCAGAACTCGGCCGTCGGGCCGTCGGCGACGAACGCCACGAGCGCCGCGACGGCGAGCCCCGAGAACCCGAGCGCGGGAACGCTGAGGACCAGCATCCATATCCATCGTCGCTTCACGACACCTCCCTGTAGGTAGGGCCGTATGGTACGGCCGGGGACAGGTCGGCCGAGGAGTCAGAGGGCGAGGAGGCCGGCCGTGGTCGGCGTGAATCCGCAGGCGTCGAGGTAGAACGGCCGCAGGTCGTCCTCGAAGTCGACGTGGAGCCACGCGCAGCCCGCCCCGTGCCGTCCGGGCCGGGCAGCGGCTCGTAGGTCTCGCCGTGAAAGCCGGGACCGCCGTCGGGCAGGACCATCACGGTTGGCGGCCTGGGACCTGGCACGGTCATCCATTCGCTGTCGGCCGGGCCGCCCCACGAACAGCACCTCACTCACGTTCACCAACTGCTCCATCCCCCCGGCCACCAGGGTGGTCCAGTGGCTGCATCCCGGAACCGCTCGCATGAGCGGCGGCAACAAATACCCGGTTCCTGCCCGGTATTCCAACACAGCTGCTGTGTCGCGGGTGCGCAGCCCGGAGCTGCCTTGCGTTTATTGATCGGCCCTTGTCTGCGGATGACCCTCCTTGGCCTGGAACGTGGCCGGATCGAACGCCTTGTCGATGTCGACGTGCTGTGACTCAGAGCCGAGAGGGACGAGGCCGTTGGTCCGTCGCAGGAAGGTCTGCAGAGCGGCCCTGGGCGCCTCCATCACAGCCGTCCCCTCGTGCGACTCGAGAGAGATGAGGATGGCTTTTGTGTCGAGGCCGCTGCGTGGCCAGATCTTCACGTCTCCGGCGCCGGAGTGGGTGCGAAGCCCAGCGGTGATGGTTTCCCGGGCGAAGACCCAGGACACATGCTCGTCGCTCCCCGTGTGGAAGATCACTTTGATCGCGTACGGATCCGTCGGCCGGTACCGGAACTCGGCAGGTACCGGAAGGGGGGAACCCTCGGAGACCTGCAGGCGGAGCTGTACCTCGCAGATCACCTCCGGGATCTCCGATTCGCGGTCGGTTCGGACCGACCAGTTCGAACCCCTCCCCGCTTCAGCTCCCCTGGCGGGCTTCCCCCAGTGCAGAGGCTTGAGTGGTCCTGTCAGGCGCGCGAGCATGCGGTACCTCAGCGGCGTCGCGTCGTGGGGCTCCGTGTGCGTGACGTCCTCGTCGCGTGGCTGGTCCTCTGTCTCGTCGGCATTCAGTTGCTGCTGGTGCCGGGCGATGCGGCGCAGTGCCGCCGGGCTGGTCCGCGCACGCATGCCCTCTGCGGCGGGTGTGCCAAGTGAGGACCGCTCAAGCTGACCGACGAAGTCCAGGGCGGCAAGGCCCTCTGGGTAGCTGTCCAGATCGGGAGTCTCGCCCTGGGCGAGGCGCTCTTGCAGATCGGCCAGTTCCTGCAGGCAGGCGCGGAACCGGCCGGACGCAGGACCCTGCGCGGCCTGCCGGATTCTCACGATGGCCCGTACGACGTCCTCACAGGTGAGGTCCTCTCGCTTCATGCGTCCTCCCTCCGGTTTCGTGTTGCCGCGGCATCGGACTCCTGCGGCCCGCCTTGCTGCCGTGGTGGGTTCTTGCGCAGTCGGGATAGCCGCATGGACACGGCCGCCGCCGACATCTGGAGGTGCTCGCCGATCTCCTGCATGGTGTAGCCCCTCATCGACAAGAAGAGTGCCGTCCTGGTGGCATCGTCTTTGACCTGGGCGAGGAGCCGCTGGACAGCGTCATGCCCGATGACCTGGGACTCCGGGGTGTCACTGGACGGAGCGGGAAGGGACCCCAACTCCTCCTGACCATCCGGGGCGCACGGGGGTCGACGGGCACGCTCCGACGCCCAGCGGTCAAAGACACCGCCGAACTCTCCGATGACAGCGCCGATGAAATAGACCTTCAGCGACGCGCCGCCGTCCGGACGCCAACCTCCCTCGACCAGCGCGTGCTTCTGGAACACCCGCAGTCCCCGGGCGATCACCTCACAGACCAGTTCCTCCCGCTCATCGTGGTCCGTGCGCAGCGTCTCCACATCCTGCTCGGTGCGCCTCCGTACGGGGCGGCCACGTTGTGCACACGCAGCGAAGATCTGTCCTGTGTAGAGCCAGCTCATCACGATCGGATGGGCATACTCCGCGAGGGCCCTCGCGAAGAGATCCCAGGCCACACCGGTGAACCCGGCAGCAGCCAGGCTCTCGTAGAGGGCCGAGTCCTCAGCGGACCGCGCTACGTCGTCCGCGGCCGTCTGCCGCGCCGCCTCACCAAGGCCGGCCGTGTCCTCGTCTACCTGCACCTGGAAGAGCGGTAGCCGACCGGAGTGATCAGCCGCAGCGTGGGCCACCGGCAGCCCCCCAGGCGTTCGCGACGGGGGTCCGCCGAGGGAATCGTCCTGCATACCTCTCCTTGCGTGCCGGACGGGGTGATGTCGGCGGGGTCCTAGGGGGAGAGGTCCCGTATAGCTAACGCCGATGCGAACGAACCACCCGTACGGGCGTGTCGGCAGCACCCGCGTGAGACGACATCTCACCCGTCCCCTATGACAACGCCATGACCCACACACTCGTCACCACCGTCGCTACATTGCTGGCCGTCATCGCCGCGCTGGAGCATCTGCCGAGGGCGCTCACCCGCCTGGTCCGGGCATGTATGCCTTTGGTGCAGGCATGGCGGGGCCTAAGGAGGGCCATGGCTGACGACCCGGACCCGCGGACGGTCGAAGACGAGTCAACCGACGACGGCCGGTAGCGAGTTATCGGACACAGCCGTCAGTGTGGGCGTCGACGTCAGGGGCGGGAGGCCGGGATGGACTGGAAGGGCGGGGACTGGGCGACGCAGGCGCGCTACTACGCGGGCCTGGCCGTCCTCGACGGTGCGGGACTGACCGAGCGGCAGCAGGAACTGGCGCAGGTGGTGTTCGAGGTGGTGCTGAAGGCGGGGCTCCAGCCGTACAGCATCGAAGCGGACGCGGAAGGCGAGGCGACCGGCGTCGGCCTGGCGCCCGCGAAGCACCGGGCCCATGCGCTGCGGGTGGTCTGGCAGCAGGACCCTCCAGCCGAGTCCCGCACCCCAGCCGAGGTGTGGAGCGCCCAGCAGACGGCGATGAGCCAGGCGCTGCGCACGATCCTGTCGGCGAACGGGTTCTGGATCGAGGACGGGCCGCTGGGCCAGGCCCCTGTCGTCCTTGGGCTCACCCGCCCCGGCGGGCCGCCCCGGCGGGTGAGCCCAAGGACGCCTGTGGTCAGTGGTGGTTGTGGCAGGCGATGATCCTGTCCGCGCAGCCCGCGGCTGCGGGCGGTACGGAACCTCTCCAGCCGTTCGGCCAGGGTCGCACCCGCACGCTCACCCGGTCTCGGCTGTGCCCCTGTGGGCCGCGCGGATCCGTGCACGTACGGGGCGAGGTACTCGTGCGTCTGTTGCCCGGCCTGGTCGCGTTCGTCGGCGGTCAGGGCGCACCGCGCGCACAGCTCGGTGAACGGCAGCCCGCCGTATGTCTCGGAGGCGATCAGTCAAGCCCAGCCAACGAGCACGCCCGCGCTGGACGAATCCTGGGCAAGGTGCGCCAGCAGCTCCTGACGGCACTGCGGACAGTCATCCAGGACAGCGTCATAGAGCTGCGCGACCAGGCCAACGACAGGGTCGCAGCCGTCGGGTCGGTCAGGAGACGGGCACGTTGGGGCATTTCGCGGCATAGTCGGTCAGGGTCTGCTTCTCGGCCACGTCGACGCTCAGATTCCAGGTGCGCTTCACCTGTACCCATGCGGTGATGTAACGGGGTGTTCACGAGTATGGCTGACGTGCTGCGCTGCAGGGATCGGGAAGATCGCTGCCCGCCGAGTAAATGATGGTTGCCCGTGTTGTCCTCCGGATTCAGTCCCACCAGAACTCCCAGCAGTTCAGGCCCATGAGGTCCTCGGCGTAGGAGGCCAAGTCCGCGTGTGTGCCCTGCCAGATGTTGTCAGGGCAGAAGGCGAAGTGCTCGGCGGCGACGGCCAGGGCGTCCTCGATCCGGGCTGGTGGTGCGGCAACGCTGAGGTGGAGGGTGCTGAATCCGATGCCCACGACGCGTGCTCCGAAGCGGTCTTCCCAGTCGCGGACGACGGCGGCAAACGTGGCTGTGTCGTTGTCGTAGTTGGCGGGGCCCATCCAGCCGACCGTGGCGAGGGCGTCGGCGCCGCGCGACGCTGCGACGAGTCCCAGGCGTGCGTGCGGGTTCTGAGTAAGGAAGGCTCCCGCGTACTGCTCGGCGATCTCATCAGGGTCCGTCGAAGGCGCCGGCGTAGGTGCGGGGCCGGGCCAGGTCTGGCCGAAGGGGGCGGTAACGGCCAGGCGTTCGTCAGCGGTGAGCTGGTCGTCGTCGGTGGCGGTGTAGTCCTGCCACCAGCGGGCGAAGAGGGTATCGGGGTTGTGGTCCGCAGGGGAGGACATGCGTTCGGGCCAGAGTTCGCCGCAGCCCCAGGGGCGGAAGTCCGCGTCATGCCGGTCCAGAGCGTCGAGCAGGAGGGGCCAGAGTCCTGAGGTGGCGTGTTCGGCGCGCAGCCGTGGCCACAGTTCGATCGCGGCCGGGGCTTCGCTCAACCACAGCGGCTGCACGTCGCCGTCGCCCTCGTCCGAGGTGATCATGCGGCCGGGCGGCAGGGCTATGCCATGGGGCAGACGGGATTCGAGGTTCACGAGCGGATGCTAAGTCCGGGGTCTGACAACGGGTGACGGCATGCTGGCTGCGACCGCAGAGGACACTGCGGTTGATCCCTCTTTAGCTGCACCGCGATGTTGGGATCTAATGTAGGTTCTCGCTTCCGGTGTCACGTGCCGACGCTGTGACCTGGGCGTTCTTCTTCAGTCTCACGACGTGTCGGCCGACAGCTGTCTCAGATCGGTGTCATTTCCCCCGACTGTCCAGCAAGCCACCGCCGGCAAGACGACGCCCGCCGCATCGGAGCCAGACCCAAGACGGTCGCGGAGTACTTCGCACTCGAACAACCGCCGCTGATGCCGCTGCCGGAGGAACATTCGAGACAGGTCGGCTGTTCACCTCGCGGGTCGACCGCTACGGCCAAATCCCGGTTCGCACCAACCGCTACTCAGTCCCGATCCGGCTGATCGGCAAACGCATGCGCGTCGTGCTGCATGCTTCGCATCTGGTGGTTTACGACCAAAACGTGGAAGTGGCCCTGCACGAGCGGCTGATCGCGAAGGGTGCCGTCCGTCTGGATCTGGACCACTACCTGGAAGTCCTGGCCGCAAGCCCGGCGCCTTCCCCGGTGTCGGCGTGCGAGTCAACGTGCACGCCCAAGCACAGCTGACGTGCACAGCGTCGTGCGGATCAACGATGAGACGAGCGGAGGCAGATGCAACGCTTCAACCGACCGCGATCCGACCACCGGACTCAGCGAGACCCATAAGAACGGCCCCCGCCACCAGCCAGCGTGGTGTTCCGTCCCCAGCTCCCCGGCGTGGAGCGTGTGCTCCATCCGCTTCTGGCTTCCGACGGATTGGGGCCACCTGCCGCCTACCAGCACTACACAGAGCCGTCCGCAAGGCCAAACGTCGGGTGTGTCAGAGCCGTCTCGTAGTGAACAGGGTGGTCCCGTACACCGCGTCCGCTTCCTTCCGATCCGTCTCGGCAAACCCGACCTTAGCCAGCACACGGCGAGAAGCAGTGTTCCAATCCCAGACCGTGGCCCACAGACGTTCGTACCCAGACGATCTCGCCCATTCCAGAACCGCCAACGAAGCCTCGGTCGCATATCCCTGACGCCAAGCTCGGCGCAGCAGCTCGAACGCCAGTTCCGGTTCCCCTACCGCCCCTCGCCCGCTGTCCACCAGCCCGCAGTAGCCGATGACGTCACGAGAAGCCTTCCGTTCGATCGCCAGCAACCCGATCGACCACAGCCGGTTGGTGCGGATCGAATCCTCAAGCTCCGCGACCGTGGGGTGTCCGTCCGCGTCGATTCGGCGGTGCGGCGGCACTCGTGGATCACGTTCGGTCCACAGCTCACGCTGGACGACAGCCTCGGCTACCCGCCAAGGTCTGAGCAGCAGGCGACTCGTCTCAAGTACAGCCTCGCTGCCCGGCGCGCCAACTGTCATGACAGCAACCATCTCACGGGCGAACACGCTTTCATGCCCCGGGGCGCCGTCGGTCCCGCCGGTCGTGGGCGCTCGAAAAGCGGGACAACCGAGACCATCCCTGAGCGTCGTCTTGGACTTGTGCACATTCGGCGGATCTTGAAAGTTTTCCGTGACGAGGTGACAGCGCGTCACGTCGGTGCCACCGTCATTCGTGTGTGCTGATCTGCTTGGGGTCGTATTTCCGCACCTGGATAGGGTGTTGGTGGAGCGGGTGTGGGTGGAGGGTGGGGCGGTTCGTATCGCAGCCCGTACCCGTGACGGAATTGGGGTGGCCTATCCGGACTGCGGGGTGGTCTCTGTTCGGGTGCACAGCCGGTACGGGCGGGTGGTGGCCGATCTTGCGGTCGGTGGCCGCCCGGTGGAGATCGAGCTGTCGGTGCGGCGGTTGTTCTGCGACCGGCTGGACTGCGGCCGCCGGACGTTTGCCGAGCAGGTCAAGGGGCTGACCGTCCGCTATGGACGTCGTACTCCGCAACTGTTGGAGGTGCTGCGGGCGGTGAGGCTCGCTCTGGGCGGCAACGAAGGACGCGGCGACCTCATCGGCCACCACGTCCCGCAAGTCTGCGGCCGCGCGGATGAACACGGTGATCTTGACTGGCACAACGATGTCCAGCCGGGCTTGGAGGGTTCCCACGAGGGCCCATCTCCTCAATCACGCGTGGTTTCTGCGAATTGCTCAAGTCCGGGTGACGTGGCCGACATCAGGATGCGAGGCGGCCGATTGAATCGAGGAGCTGGAGTTCGTCCGCCGTGAGTCGGAGTGCGCCCGCTGCCACGTTGTCGACGAGGTGTTCCGGGTTGCCCGTCCCGGGGATGGCCAGCACATGGGCACCCTGCTGCAGGACCCATGCCAGGCGGACCTGCGCAGGTGAGACATCGTGCGCGCGAGCCACGGCTTGGACCTGGTCGTGCTCGGCCCGGATGGCTCCGGCCTCGCGTCCCTCCCCCGCGATGGAGAAGAAGGGCACGAAAGCGATGCCGCGCTCTGCGCATGCCCGAAGCATCTCCTCCCCTCCGGAGGCGTCGATTCCGTAGCGGTTCTGGACGCAGACCACCGGTGCGATCTCCTGGGCCTGCACCATGTGTTCTATGCGGGCGCCGGAGAGGCCGAGGTGGCGGACAAGCCCGGCGTCGCGCAGTTCGGCGAGCGCCCCGAAGTGCTCACTGATGGAGTCCTGACCCATGAGGCGCAGATTGACCAGGTCGAGGTGGTCGCGGCCCAGGTGGCGCAGATTCTCCTCGACCTGGCCGCGCAGTTGGTCGGGCCGCGCTGAGGTGGCCCACTCGCCGCTGGCATCCCTGGCCGGGCCGACCTTGGTGGCGATTACGAGATCGTCCGGATAGGGCGCCAGCGCCGAGTTGATCAGTTCATTGGCGGAGCGCAGCCGGGAGAAGTAGAACGCCGCGGTGTCGATGTGGTTGACGCCGAGCTCGACCGCGCGGTGCAGTGCGTCGATCGCCTGGCTGCGGCCTCTAGGGGTGCCCTGGTGGAACGCGGCGCTGCCGGTCAGGCGCATGGCGCCGAAGCCGATCCGGTTGACCTTGAGGTCACCGAGCATCCATGTGCCGGCTGCTGCCGCGGAGACCGTTTGGGACGTCATCTATTCCATCAGCTCCATCTGATCGGCCATCGCCCTGCGAAGGTTCAAGGCGCGGAGGTCCTGGAGTATGCGCAGGTGACAGGCGCGGCGGGAAGGCACGAAGCGTTGGGGGAATGTCACAGCGTGACCGGGAATCCCGGACGCGAACTCCGAGTTGTAACTCGTGATGCTTCCGTCCCGTGAGCTTGCCCGTCACGGGCGAAGCTAGATGAGGAGCATGGCAACTGTGACGGTTCCGAGGTAGACGTAGGCGCGGCGACGGCCATGAACTGCTTCAACTTGTTCATCACCCGTTCCACCGGTTCCGGGCCCGACTGATGTTCACCTATTGGGGTGGATGGCTCCTGTCATCCGCCCCGACGGGTGGCTGTCTCGTGAGACATGCAAGTCGCGAAGAACACCTGCACGGCCACCTCGTTCCCCGCACCGCCGGCGACGGCCGCGCCCTCCCCTGGACCCACCCCGCGTCGTCAGGGCTAAGGCTGAACTGGACAAGGAACAGGAGGAGTTGCGCACCGTGAAGGCTGCCACCCGCACCACGGGCACGGCGACCGCGCCCACCTCGATCCGCGCTGCGCCTGCTGCGCCCAGGCAGCAGAGCCGCCTACACCTCGCCAAGGACAGGAGAGGCTGTCCTGGTGCCGCAGCCGCCGGGCCCCGCAGCATCCCAACTCAGGCTGGCTGTACGCCCAATAGCAGCAGCTTCCGTACCAGCACGTGCCGTTGAGGATCCGCTCGATGTTGCGGGAACCTACACGCGAGGGGGAGGAACAAGGAGAGAATGGGCACACTTCGGACGGCGGCCCGGAGACGCGCAGTGAGCCGCAAAGGGGCAGCGATGACGGGGGGATTCAGTCCTCTGGAGCCGGGGGATCCCGAGGAGGTGGGCCAGTTCCAGATCATTGCCCGGTTGGGGGCAGGCGGAATGGGACGGGTCTATCTGGGCCGTTCCCCTGGAGGCCGACCGGTGGCAGTGAAGGTGGTGCGCCCGGAGCTGGCCGAAGGCGCCGAGTTCCGGAAGCGGTTCGCCCGTGAGGTGGCGGCTGCCCGGCGGGTGAACGGCTTCTTCACCGCAGGCGTGGTCGACGCCGATACCGAGGGCTCACTGGCCTGGCTGGCCACTGCCTACGTACCCGGGATGGCTCTGGGAGACGCACTGACCGAGCACGGACCCTGGCCCCTGGCGTCGGTATTAGCGTTGGGAGCCGGACTGGCCGAGGCGCTCGGAGCCATCCACACGGCCGGGGTCGTCCACCGGGACCTGAAGCCCTCGAATGTGTTGCTGGCCACGGACGGACCCCGCGTGATCGATTTCGGGATCTCGGTAGGGGGCGACTCCAGTGCCCTGACCCGGACAGGCTTCACGATCGGCACGCCGGGCTTCATGTCCCCCGAGCAACTCACCGGCCAGCCAGTGGGCCCCGCAAGCGACATCTTCTCTCTGGGCGCGCTCCTGGCCTGTACCTCCACCGGCACCAGCCCCTTCGGTACCGGCAGCACCCATGAACTGCTGTTCCGCGTCGTCTACCAGGAACCCGACCTGGAGAGCCTTCCGCTCGGTCTGCGGGAAGTCGTCGAGCAATGCCTGGCCAAGGACGCCGCTCAGCGACCGGGCATATCCCTTCTACTTGATCGGTTCGCCCGCGCCGCCGCAGCCGGGGCGCCCGTTGACACCCTCGCCGAGGCCGACTGGCTTCCCCCTGCCGTCGCCCACGAGGTTTGGAAACACGCATCCGCACCGCTGCCCAGCGGCTTCCGTCCTCCATCACCGTCGGCACCACCCGCCGCGCCAGCTTCATCCGGGTCCGCACCGGAACCAGCCGAACCAGCCGTCACGGAAGTGAGACCACCACCACGCGTACACATGAAACCAGGTACGGGCAGCGACCTACACCACGCACCGACCGTGAACGCGAGCACACCGCCGCCCAGTCCGGACGCACTGCCACCATCTGCGTCCTTGCCCACTGCCGTAAACGATCTGCAGGCCCAGCAGAGCAAACGCAAGACGCTACTGGTGTCCCTCGTGGCCTTAACGGTGCTGGCAGGCGGTGCGGTCATCACGACCTTCTCGCTCGCCGACCGCGGGACGGCGCCGTCGGTGCCTTCGGCGAGTACGACAACCAGCCCCTCTTCCCCCACAGCTTCATCCGCCCCCGGCGGCAGCACTGCCACTGCCAGCGATCCCCCTGCCACGGTCACCTCACCGGCCGCCTCCGTCCCGGACGGCTTCCGTCTCGCCACCGATCCGGCCAACTTCTCCCTCGCCGTGCCCAAGAGCTTCACTCGCTCCTACGAACCGCCACGCATCTTCTACTACTCCCCCGGCAAGGAGTTCCGCTTAGGCATCCGCAACGAGACTCCTGACACCCAGGGCTGCCTGGCCGTCATGCACGCCCAGCACGGCCAGGGCGCGTCCGCTTACGACGGGTACCGAGACGGTGTGGTCACCGAGACCACACACGACGGGTATCCGGCCGCGCTGTGGGAGTTCACCTGGGACGGGTTTGGCGGCGGCGCGCGCCACACCTTCGACCTGTGCTGGACACAGGACGGGAGACAGTACGACCTCTGGGTCTCCTCCCCCGTCGGGAAGACGCAAGAGGGGCACGGCTACTTCGAAACCGCCCTGGACACCTTCCACCCGGCTGGCTCCAACGACGGATAACGGCGGTCCCCGGCAAGCCCCCGGCCCGGCCGCCCGTTCTGCGAGATCATCCACAACGGTGCCGAGGCCACCACCATCCGCGAATGGCGCGACACGATCGCGATCCTCGCCCGCGGCGCCTGCACCGCCGGGCACATCCTCGTCATCCCGCACGGCCACATGGACGACGCCACCATCGACCCGGTCATCTCCGGTATCACCATGCAGCGCTCAGAACCCATCTTTATCCGCCTGTCGACCCGCACCGCAAAGGCGCACCGCCGCGGCCCTGCCGCGTCGGTTGGTGGTTGAAAGGTCGCTGGCATGGTTGTTGCACGCGCGCCGGAATGTGCGCGATTACGAGACCCTGCCCGAGCACTCCGAGCAGATGCTCACCCTCGCAGCCATCACGCTCATGTCGCGTCGTCTCACCAAGCCCGCCGTCCAGCCCAACGCATCCGTGCCACGACCTGCTGAAACCGTCCACGCTGCCTGAGTCGTGACGGGGTCGACGGAAACGGCATCGCGCGGCCGACACAACGCTAGCATCGAGTCTCATGATCGTATGGCTCAATGGCACCCACGGCGCAGGCAAGACGACGACCAGTGCGCTCGTGCAGCAGCTGATCCCGGCTTCACGGGTGTTCGACGCCGAGAAGGTCGGCGAGACCCTCATGGACATCACACCGGGGCTGCCCGAGACGGACAACTTCCAGCACTGGCCACCGTGGCGGCCGCTCGTAGTCGAGACGGCCCGACGCATCCTCGACTACACCGGCGGCACCCTGGTGATGCCCATGACCGTCCTGGTCGAGCAGTACTGGCGCGAGATCAGCACGGGCCTGGCCCAACACGCCATCCCGGTCCGGCACTTCGTTCTCCACGCCGACCAGGACACCCTCCGCAGGCGCATCGCGGGCGACACTGTTCTTGGCCCCAACTCCCCGTTCCGTCTCCAATACCTCGAGCCCTACGCCGAAGCCGCCCGCACGTGGCTGCACGCCGAAGCCGAGGTCGTCGACACCACCCACCTCACACCCGCCCAGGCCGCCCAGCAGATCGCAGAGGCCGTCAAGAGTTGTGTCCCATCTCATTTGAGTTGGCAGCGGGTGGCGCTGTGACCTGCAGGGCTGCCAGGTGGTGTGGGAACTGGCTCGGTCGGTGTTCTCAGTCCAGTTGACTCTCGCGGAACCGGGGCTCACGCGGTGGAAGGGCCCGGAGCGCCGGAATCGGCCCGTCTCATCGAGGGCTGCGCAGTACCACCGGAATCTGAGCGTGGACGATCACATGGCTGGGGAGAGGAGCTCACGTCCCCAGGGCAAGGAACTGGCGGGCCCCGCGGAGCTTTGTCCGGAGCCGGTCCTGGGTGGCGCGGCCGTCGAGGCGGACGTCGAGTGCTCCGGGAAGATCGCTGTCGGCCCGCAGGCCGGTGGGGAGCCGGGAGGCGTCGAGCCCGTCACGCCGGGCGATGAGGGTGCCGAGTTCATGGCGGCTCACGGCATCGGTTCCTGCCAGGTGGTGGACGCCGGCCCGGTCGCTGGACGCGAGTTCCAGCAGGGCGGCGGCCAGGTCAGCGACGTGTACGGGGCAGCGGATGTCATCGGTGAACAAGGCGCCGGTGCGGGTGCCGGCCGCGAGGTCGTGCACCGCGCGTACGTGTTCCGATCGCTGGTCGCCGATGATCAGAGAGGTGCGGGCGACGACGGCTTCCGGGTTCACGAAGCGGATGCCGGTCTCCGCCGCGGCCTTCGCGGCACCGTAGGGGGTGAGCGGGTCGGGGAGGCAGAATTCGTCGTAGTAGACCCGGAGGCCGGAGAACACGGCGTCGCTGGATACATGGACCAGGCGGCTGCCGCGCTTCGCCGCGGTCATCGCCAGGCGGACCGGTCCCTCGGCCGTGACCGTCCAATCGGGCCCCCCGCTCGTCGCGTTGACGATCACGCGAGGCTCCACCTTGGACATGACTGCCTCGATGCGACCGGAGTCGCGCAGATCGAGGGCGTGCCACGAGACCTTCGGAGTGCCGCCAGGCCGGGTGGCGAACGTCGCAGCCGTCGAATGGCCCGCCGCAATCGCCTGGCGGACCAGCTCAGTGCCCAGGAAGCCACTGCCGCCGATGATCAGGATGGTCATGGTGCGACACAGTAGAGGAGCTGCCACGCACGCGCTGGTAAGAAGCCGTTGTCGTACCGAACTTGATGGGCGGGTTTCCGCAGTTCAGGCATGATGCCGGCATGGCAAGGCATGCTCGGGCCGTTGGGTTGTGCGGCTGGCCGACCGGGGCTGGGCCGACGAGCCCACCCCGGGATGGTTCACCCTCGTCGCCGGGCCAGCCAGCGGCTCATGAGTATCGTCATCGACCACAGCACCATCTGCTCATGCACGGTGGGGCAGCGAATCGTCTCGTCTTCGCGTGATCGCCAACGAAAGAGCAACCGATGCAACCGATTGTCCTATTTGACCTGGACGGCCTTTTGATCGACTCCGAGCCGATCTGGGACGCGGCAAAGCGTGAAGTGTTCGGTCCGCTTGGCCTGCACCTCACAACGGAGATGCAGGCGGCGACGCGCGGGCTGCGGCAAAGGGACATGGTGGCCCATTGGTTCGATCGGGCCACCATTCAAGCCGACCCCGACGACGTCGAGCAGCAGATCGTGGCCGCCGTGTGCCGTAGGTTGGATGGAGTGGCGCTGAAACCCGGTGCCGAACACGCCGTCACAGCGTGCGCGCGTGCATCGAGGGCGATGGCCGTCGTGTCATCTTCCCCGGAGTCGGTGATTCGGCATGCGCTCGCGAGCACCGGCCTTGACCGATCTTTCGATGCCGTGTTTTCGGCCGAAGACGACGAACACGGCAAGCCCCACCCGGGCACCTATCTCCGCGCAGCCGCCGCCCTCGGCGCGTCACCCAACGAATGCATTGTGATCGAGGACTCGCTCAACGGCGTCCTCGCTGGCGTGTCAGCCCAGATGACGGTCGTCGCCGTTCCCGAGACCGCTGATCGCTGCGATCCGCGCTTTGCGATTGCCACTCAGGTACTGGAGTCCCTCAAGGATCTCGATACCTCTGTACTCGGCGCGTATGTGTCCAGGGGGAGCCGGGACGCCACGTGGGCATCGCGTACGACCGTGACAGGTACCGCGAGAACCGGATCCCAAAAATGAGATCAAACCCCACGTAAGGGGCAAACGCCGCCGCTCAGCGTGCGACGCAATGAGAATCCGACAGCACGAACGAGAAGCGGTGAGAATCCGACAGGCTCAGTGCGACAGGACAACGACTCCGGGGCCGAGAGTCTCGCGGGTGGCCACCACTTGGCCATCGGTCATGAGATTCGGCCACGGAATCTGAGATCCCACACGACCCCACATCAGTCGCGTGCCATGTCCACGAAGCGCCCGTACATCCCCTGATGGGCGACGGTGAGCGTCGCGGTGGGGCCGTAGCGGTGTTTGGCCACGAGGAGGTCGGCTTCACCGACGCGGGGTGTGTCCTTCCCGTAGGCGTCCTCGCGGTGCAGGAGGATGACGAGGTCGGCGTTGTCCTCCAGGGCGCCGGAGTCGCGGAGGTCGCTGATCTGGGGCAGCTTGTCGACGCGCTGTTCGGGGCTGCGGTTGAGGGTGGAAACCGCGATGACGGGGATCTCGAGTTCCTTGGCCAGGTGCTTGAGGCCGCGGGCGATCTCGGAGACCTCTTCGTAGCGGGAGCCCAGGGGGCGGGTGCCGTAGTGGAGCTGCTGGACGTCGTCGACGGCGATGAGCTGCAGTCCGTGCAGACGGTACAGTCGCCGACAGCGCGCGCGGAGCTCCGTGAAGCTGGAGCAGGGGTCGTCTTGTAGGTAGAGCGGCGCTTCGGCGACTTCGGGCAGGCGTTTGGACAGGCGGATCCAGTCTTCATCGCTCATGGTGCCGGAGCGCATGTGGTGCATCGGGACGCGGGCTTCTGCGGACAGCAGGCGCACGGTGATGTCGATGCGGCGGGACTCTAGGGCGAACATCGCCGCGGGCAGGTTGTGCTTGATGGCCGCGCAGCGCAGCAGGTCCAGGACGAGGGTGGAGGTGCCCATGGCGGTGCGGCCGGCGAGGACGACCAGCTGGCCGGGGTAGAGGCCGCCGGTGAGCGCGTCGAGGTCCTCGAAGCCGGTGGGGATGCCGGCCGTTTGGCCAGGGCGGCTGCCGATAGTCTCGATTTCGTCCAGGGCGCCTTCCAGGATGTCGGCCAGCGGGTGTGCTGGTGGGATGAAGGACCGGTTGCGGCTGGTGGCGGCGAGGATCTCGGCCTGGGCGGTGTCGATGATGTGGTCGACGCTGTCGGCCGTGGCGCCAGCGGTGAGGTTGTCGATGTGGGCGGTGGCCACCTGCAGGCGGCGCAGCACGGCCATGGCTTGGACGGTGTCTGCGGCCCTCTCCCACGTACCGGGCCCGGCGGGAGCGTTGGCCAGGGTGTGCAGGTAGACGTTGCCGCCGGCCTTCGTCAGCTGGTCGTGCTTGGCGAGTTCAGCGCCGACCGTGATGGCGTCGGCCGTCTCGTCGCGAGCGTAGAGCGCCAGGACGGTGTTGTAGATCAGCTCGTGCGCCGGGCGGTAGAAGTCGTCGCCCACGAGGACTTCGACGATGTCGGAGATGGCGTCGACCGAGCGCAGCATCGCACGCAGCACGGTCTTCTCCGCTGCCAGGTCGTGAGGGGGCTGCCCCGCCTGAACGTCGTCCTCGGCCACGGAGCTCCTCCACACGTCAGCACGGGGCCGGTGTGCCTCCGTGTCCTGCACCGCAGGTCAGCGTAGCGACCGATGGTGCAGCGGCGGGACGGATCAGGACGGGGCGCCTCGCCCGGCACGAGCTCGGGCCATGGCGCGTGCGCGCACCAGCTCGCCCCTGGTAGCCGACGGCCGGTCGTCGCCGGAGGTGAGCAGGCCCTCGGGTTCGCGGGGTGCTTGCGCGGCCTGCCGCCGCCGGGCAGCGAAGACCAGCTGTTCATCGTCCTGCACAGGCGGCTCAGGGTGCCGGAACGCCCGCGGCAGCAGCGGGACCGGCGGCCGCGCGGGCACAGGCGGCAGGAAGGCGAGCTCGCACACCACCTGCTGGCCCAGAGCGTCGTTCACGGCACGCACGATCTGCTTGGACCGGAAGCGCCCCGTCGCCGCCCACGCAGGAGACACGCCGCGCAGGCTCAGAACGCCAGAGGCGGGATCGAACCGGACCGCGATCAGGCCCACGGCGAGATCCCCGGCGAGCGCATCCCACTGGTTGACCAGGGTGGTCTCCACGGGAACGGGCCAGTCGAAGTGATCAGCGACTTCGGCGACCGTCACCTTCAGCGGCACCGGCTGCGCTGCACCAGGCCGGGGCCGCAGGCGGGATCGACGGGTGCCGGCCCGGCCCCGGTTGCGCCGGGCACCCTGGACGGTGTTGCGCAGGGCGATCCGCGCCAGGTCCTGCCCGTGGGGAGTCTGTTCTTCCACCGTCGTGTCCTCCTTGATCTGATCCGCCAGTTCAGTCTGTCCTGTGCTGCTCAGCCCACCGCCCCCTGTGTCCGGGCGGCATGCTCCGCACGGGCCCGGCGCAGGGCGGCCGCCTCGGTCGCCGCAGCCTGGCGGCGCCGCTGCACGCGGTCCTGCTCAATCGGGGCCGTCGCACCATCCGGGACAGAGGGCGGCTCGAGGAAGGCGCGACGGCCAAGCTCGCGCATCGCAGCCGTCTGCCGTTCCACCGCTTCCGCGATACCCGAATCGATCCGGGACGGCCGCGTGGCCTGGCGGTGCGCTTCGATCGCACGGCGGTATCCGTCCGGCGGGGCCGGTCGCTGCACCGGAGAGGCGGGAACAACCGGCTGCGGAACCGGGTCGGCGGCCGCCGTGGCGGAGTCGGCCTTCAGAGATCCGGGCGCCCGGACGTGCACGGCGCGAACGTTCGCACCAGACACCCGCTGGTTGGCCGCCTCGATCAGTTTCGGCACGCTCCAGCGCAGCTTCGTGCCGAGAAGTTCGTGGGTTCAGGATTTCCGAGGACCCTTCGGCTGGAACGCGGGCTAGTACCGGTGGTTGCGCGGTGTTCAGTTCTTGGGTTCGTGTGGTGCCGTAACGTCGGTTATTGCTCGTTCCCGTGTCGGATAGACGCGGAGGGCATCTACTCCGAGCCAGACCTGAGCCCCGGAGTGTGCTGATGGAGTGAGATCAGCCGTTACTGCGCGAGTCGGCCTACGGGCCCGAGCAGCGCCTGATGTGATCTTCACGAGCCCGCTTCACCCATCTGGATTGGGGATTGGCCGTGTCGGATCCAGTGATCGAGAGTCCCCTGCCTGGGGCAGAAGCCTTCGAACAGGACGAGGAGATCGCCGCCTGGTCGCAGGCAGCTCAGATCGTGGGCCTTGGCCTGCAACTGGCTGGGCATGCAGATGTGCTGTGGGAGGAGGGCGGAGCATCGGACTTGCAGATCCCCGCGGTTCCGCCGCTGAAAAACCCGTTCCCTGCAGAGTTTGCCGAGCTCTACCTCCAAGATCACGGATCCCAGCTGCCGTTTCACTGGCGTGACTTTCCTGGCTGGTCGCAGCCGATCGCGAGCCATATCCAGGACATGGTCAAACCAGCGCCCCAGCAATGGTGGCAGCAGTTGGGACTGCTGCACAGTTGGGTGACACCTGATCTGGCTCGCTGAGAGGCGGGCTGGAAGGATGTCGCAATGCCCAAGCCGTATCCCAAGGAGTTCCGCGAGGACGTCGTGCGGGTCGCGCGCAACCGCGAGCCCGGCGTCACCCTGGAGCAAGTAGCCGCCGATTTCGGTGTCCACCCGGTCTCGTTGACGAAGTGGATCCGCCGCGCGGAGGCCGAGGAATCCGGAGGGTCGACCTCGGGCAGCAGCGCCGGCTCCGCCGCTGGCGGGTCGGCTGAGCTGGCCGAAGCCCGTAAGCGGATCCGGATGCTGGAGCAGGAGAACGAGGTGCTGCGGCGGGCCGCGGCCTATCTGTCGCAGGCGAACCTGCCGACAAAATGATGTACCCGCTCGTCCGCGAGCTGGCCGCCCCCGGTGCCCCTGTGCGGGTGCCGGTGGCGGTGACGTGCCGGGTACTCAATCTGGCCCGCCAGCCTTACTACCGGTGGCTGAACCACCCGGTCGCCGACGCCGAACTGGCCGAGGCATACCGGGCCAACGCGTTGTTCGACGCGCACCGCGACGACCCGGAATTCGGCCACCGTTTCCTCCTCGATGAGGCCCGCGCTGCCTGGCGAGACGATGGCCGAGCGGACCGCCTGGCGGATCTGTCGGGACAACGGCTGGTGGAGCGCCTTCGGCAAGCGAAAGGGCAGTGGCAAGAACGCCAAGGCCGGTCCGCCGGTCCACGACGACAAGGTGCGGCGGAACTTCACCGCCGATGCGCCGAACCGGTTGTGGCTGACCGACATCACCGAGCACTCCACAGGCGAGGGCAAGCTCTACCTGTGCGCGGTCAAGGACGTGTTCTCGGGTCGGATCGTGGGCTATTCCATCGACTCGAGGATGAAGTCCCACCTCGCGGTGATGGCGCTGCAGTCCGCCGTCGCCCGCCGCGGCCATGTGGAAGGTTGCATTGTGCATTCGGACCGCGGATCGCAATTTCGGTCCCGAAAATTCGTGTCCGTTCTCGCCCGGAACGGCCTGGTCGGCTCGATGGGCCGGGTCGGTGCGGCAGGCGACAACGCGGCCATGGAGAGCTTCTTCGCGCTGCTGCAGAGGAACGTCCTGGACCGCCAAGTCTGGGCCACCCGACAGGAATTGCGGATCGCGATCGTGACCTGGATCGAACGCACCTACCACCGCCGCCGACGCCAGAGACGCCTGGCCCGATTGACCCCCATCGAGTACGAGACCATCATGACCCCACCCGCAGCACACGCTGCATAAAACCCGCTGTCACCTGATCACGCAGCAGTCCCGTCATAGCGATGGACGTGTCTCAACTGTACGAATAATCGACACGAGGACCATGGTCTCCAGACTGATCGGGTAAGTGCGGCCGTACGAGCTCGTGCTGTTCCAGCAGTCCGGCCACCGACAGCATCCGTAACCTCCATAGGAGCGACGAAACGACGAGACATCACTCCCACCCAGACGCCACCCCTACCCCTGACCAGCGAAAACGCAGTCATCAGACTCGGAATGGCAACAGCCTCTAAGCCCGCACGCGTACTGTCGTACGCTGCCGGTGCGGCTGGTTCGCCCCGCCCGCCAGGCGGAGCGTCGTAAGAGGGAACCCGGTGGGAGTCCGGGACTGCCCCGCAGCGGTGAGCGGGAACGACCGCCGTCATTCGCACTGGAAGCTCAGGCTTTTGGGAAGCGACGGCCAGTAGGCGCCTGACGAAGGTCAGGTGCGCCCGTGAGTCCGAAGACCTGCCACTGCCCGCGCCCCACCATGGGTGCGGCCACACCGGACATCGAGGGCGGGTCGGCGGCGGCAGGGGCGATGTGGACCGCCCCGTCCTTCGCGTGCATCCGGCCATCGAGGTCGTCGAGAACTCGCGAAGGAGAGTTCCGTGACCATGGACACTCGACTGCCCGTAGGCCCCGCCCACAAGGCCCCGGCTGACTCGTGCGTGACCCTCGCCCACATCATGAGCGAGCACGACACCAACCTCTACGGCACCATCCACGGCGGCATCATCATGAAACTGATCGACGACGCCGCGGCAGCCGCCGCCGGACGCCACGCGGACGGCCCGTCGGTGACCGTCTCGGTCAACCGCATGACCTTCCTCGCCCCGGTGAGGGCCGGTGATCTGCTCACCGTGCACGCGGAGCTGGAGCGGGCCGGACGTACCTCGATGGACGTCGGCGTCCGCGTCACCGCCGAGCGGTGGAACGCCTCCGGACCCGCCACCAACGTCGCCACCGCTCAGCTGACATTCGTCGCCATCGACGCCGAGAGCCGACCACGCCCGGTCCCGGCCCTCGGCACGAGGGAAGCCGAAAGCACACGCCGCGGCCCAACAGGGCGGGCGTGAGACGAGGCGGGGGCACTCCAGCAACAAGCGCGCCCGCCGCACACCCGCTGCCGGTTCAGGGCGCGGGTGCGACGGGATAAGGCACGAACGTGCTGCTGTTCTCGTCGATGGCGAGCCGCTGACCGAGCGGCGGCACGGCGCGCTGCGGGCAGTCAAGGCGTTCGCAGACGCGGCAGCCCATGCCGATCGGGGTGGCGGCAGAGGCGTTGTCCAGATCGAGTCCGTCGGAGTAGACGAGCCGTGAGGCGTGCCGGATCTCGCAGCCGAGCCCGATGGCGAAGTTCTTGCCGGGCTCGCCCCAGCCGCCGCGGCTGCGGGTGACGGCGCGGGCGGTCCACAGGTACCGCCGTCCGTCGGGCATGGCAGCGATCTGAACATGGATGCGGCCGGGGGCGGCAAAGGCTTCGTAGACGTTCCACAGCGGGCAGGTCCCGCCGGCCCGGGAGAAGTGGAACCCGGTCGCCGACTGGCGCTTGGACATGTTGCCCGCACGGTCGACGCGGACGAAGGAGAAGGGCACCCCGCGCAGGCGGGGCCGCTGGAGGGTGCTCAGGCGGTGGCAGACGGTCTCGTAGCCGAGGCCGAAGCGGTCGGTGAGGCGCTCGATGTCGTAGCGCACCTCCTCAGCGGCGGTGTGGAAGTCGCGGTAGGGGAGGATCAACGCGGCGGCGAAGTAGTTGGCGACACCGATCCTGGCCAGCTTCCAGGTGGTGGAGCCCTCTTGGTAGTCCTCGGAGGCGTGCCGGGAGAGTTCGTCGCCGTACTCCACCAGGGCCAGCTGAGTGGCCATGCGGAAGGCTTGCTGGCCTGGGCGCAGGCGCGGTGAAAGGTGCAGGGTGCGGGCATGCGGGTCGTAGTGGTGCGGACTGTCCCCGTCGGCCGTGACGCGTACGCCATGCCGGTCGGCGAGTCGGGCGGTCAGGGCCCGCAGGACCTCGCCGGGCCGGATCCCGACGGCGGACGCCAGTTCCTCGGCGGCGGTGTCGGCGTCGTGCAGGTAGTTCTGTCGGCGGTAGAAGAACTCGCGGATCTCCTCGTGCGGCGTGCGGGGCGCAGCCGTGCCGGCGGTCGCGGCGCGGCCGTCGGCCGCCTCGGCGAGCCGCTCGCCCAGCTCCTGGTTGCTTCGGCTCAGCCGCAGCAGCACATCCCCGACGGTGGGCAGTCGGGAGGCGAGTTCCGACAGGTCGGAGGCACAGACGCGGCCGGCGGCCACCTCGTCGGCCAGGGCCTCGCGCAGGTCGGCCATGAGGCGGCTGGTGTCGCGTTCGGCGAAGAAGGCGGCGTCCACGCCGAACGCCTCCGTCAGCCGCAGCAGGACCGGTACGGTCAGCGGCCGGGAGTCGTGCTCCATCTGGTTCAGATAGCTCGGTGAGATCGCCAGGACACGGGCCAGCTCGGCCTGGCTCATGCGCCGGTCCTCGCGCAGCCGCCGCAGCCGCGTCCCCGCGTAGGTCTTACTCATCCCTTGCCCCTTTCGCCGCCCACACTCTATGCGAACGGCACCCCGTAGAGACCTTCGCAATCTTGGCAAAGAAGCGGTGGAAGATTCACAGAAGTTGGCAGAGCGCCAAGCTTGATGGCACTCAGTGTCACTGCCAGAGTCGTCGTGCGGCCCGCCGAATCCCGGCGACCGGAGCGGAACTCCGGGCACGATTCCTGCCCTGACGTCGGCGATCCCGGCGATTCCCTCCGGCGACTCGTCGACATTGCTCAATTTCGCTCACGAGTGGGGGCATGGCGGGCCGCGCACCCAGCGAAGGGATAGCGCCTTCGCATTCTTCACAGAAGATCTTCGGCTTCGATCCCCTCAGGAGACGGTCATGGCGCAGGCAGGGACACAGGCGGCACAGGAGCTGGCGCAGCGGTGGGCCACGGCCCCCCGTTGGAAGGGCGTCGAGCGCACGTATACGGCCAAGGACGTCGTGCGGCTTTCCGGCAGCGTCCGCGAGGAGCACACCCTGGCCCGGCGCGGCGCCGAACGCCTGTGGCGCCAGTTGCACGAGCAGGACTACATCCACGCGCTGGGCGCGCTGACCGGCGGTCAGGCCGTGCAGCAGGTTAAGGCCGGGCTGCAGGCCATCTACCTGTCCGGCTGGCAGGTGGCCGCCGACGCCAACCAGGCGGGCCACACCTACCCGGACCAGAGCCTGTACCCGGTCAACTCGGTGCCGCAGGTGGTTCGGCGGATCAACAACGCGCTGCTGCGTGCCGACCAGATCGCCACCGCCGAGGGCGGATCGGACACCATGGACTGGCTGGCACCGATCGTCGCCGACGCCGAGGCCGGCTTCGGCGGCCCGCTCAACGCCTTCGAACTGACCAAGGCGATGATCGCGGCCGGTGCGTCAGGCATCCACTACGAGGACCAGCTGGCCTCCGAGAAGAAGTGCGGCCACCTCGGCGGCAAGGTGCTGGTGCCGACCTCGCAGCACATCCGCACTCTGAACGCGGCCCGGCTCGCCGCCGACATCGCCGATGTGCCCACGCTGATCGTGGCCCGCACGGACGCCCTGGCCGCGAACCTGCTGACCAGCGACGTCGACGAGCGCGACGCCCAGTTCTGCACCGGCGAGCGCACTGCCGAGGGCTTCTACCGCGTCCAGAACGGCATGGCCCCCGTCATCGCCCGCGGCCTGGCCTACGCCCCGTACGCCGACCTGATCTGGGTCGAGACCGGCACCCCGGACCTGGCACAGGCCCGGGAGTTCGCCGAGGCCATCCACGCCCAGTACCCGGACCAGATGCTCGCCTACAACTGCTCGCCGTCCTTCAACTGGAAGGCCGCGCTGGACGACGACCAGATCGCCAAGTTCCAGCGGGAGCTCGGCGCCATGGGATACCGCTTCCAGTTCATCACCCTGGCCGGCTTCCACTCCCTCAACCACGGCATGTTCGATCTCGCCCGCGGCTACGCCGAGCACGGCATGACCGCCTACGTCGACCTGCAGGAGCGGGAGTTCGCCGCCCAGGCGCAGGGCTTCACCGCCGTCAAGCACCAGCGCGAGGTCGGAACCGGCTACTTCGACCTGGTCTCCACCGCCGTCAACCCGGCCTCGTCGACCACGGCGCTGACCGGCTCCACCGAGGAAGAGCAGTTCCACTAAGCACTCCCTGCGCAGCCCGCTCGTCGGCCCGAGTTCAGGTGCGGGCCGGGCAACCGCCTCGTCCGGCCCTCACCCCCTCCCCTCTCAGGAGACCCGCATGTCCACCAACGCACTGACCCACCGTGTCCAGGTCCTCGGGGCGCCGGGCGACCGCTACGAGGAGATCCTCACTCCCGAGGCCCTGGACTTCATCGGACGTCTGGCCGCGGCCTTCGCGGACAGGCGCCTGGAGCTCTTCAAGGAGCGGCGACGCCGATCGGCCCACCTGGTCTCAGGCAGGCCGCTGGACTTCTTGCTCGTCACCTCCGCAGTCCGCACCGACCCCGACTGGCACGTCGCCCCGCCCGCCCCCGGACTGACCGACCGCAGAGTGGAGATCACCGGACCACCCGAGCGCCGGATGACCATCAACGCCCTCAACTCCGGCGCGAAGGTGTGGATGGCCGACTTCGAGGACGCCACCGCACCCACCTGGGACAACGTCATCGGCGGCCAGCTGAACCTGCTCGATGCGATCGAACGCCGCATCGACTTCACCTCCCCTGAAGGCAGGGAATACCGGCTGGGGGACAAGCCCGCCACGATCGTGGTCCGCCCGCGCGGCTGGCACCTGGTCGAGGAGCACCTGGAGTTCGACGGCCGCCCCGTCCCCGCCTCCCTCGTCGACTTCGGCCTGTACTTCTTCCACTGTGCCCAGCGCCAGATCGCCGCCGGCCACGGCCCGTACTTCTACCTCCCCAAGCTGGAGAACCGTTACGAAGCCCGCCTGTGGAACGACATCTTCGTCCTCGCCCAGGAACTGCTCGGCATTCCCCGCGGCACGATCCGCGCCACCGTCCTCATCGAGACGATCACCGCCGCCTTCGAGATGGAGGAAATCCTCTACGAGCTGCGCGAGCACAGCGCCGGACTCAACGCGGGCCGCTGGGACTACCTCTTCAGCCTGATCAAGACCTTCGGCCACCGCACCGACTTTCTGCTGCCCGACCGGGCCAAGGTCACCATGACCGCCCCCTTCATGCGCGCGTACACCGAACTGCTCGTGCGCACCTGCCACCAGCGCAGAGCCCACGCCATCGGCGGCATGGCCGCCCACGTCCCCAACAAGGACGCAGCCGCGAACGAGACCGCGCTCGCCAAGGTCCGGCTCGACAAGGAACGCGAGGCCGAAGACGGCTTCGACGGCTCCTGGGTAGCCCACCCCGGCCTCGTCCCCGTCTGCGCAGAGGTCTTCGACGGTGTCCTCGGCGACCGGCCGCACCAGATCGACCGCACCCGCGACGACGTCGAAGTCCGAGCCTGCGACCTGCTGTCGGTACGCCGCATCAGCGGGCCGCCCACCGACGAGGGCGTCCGCGCCAACATCGCCGTCGCGCTGCGCTACTTCGACGCCTGGCTGCGCGGCCACGGCGCGGTCGCCCTGTACGGGCTGATGGAGGACGCCGCCACCGCCGAGATCGCCCGCTGCCAGATCTGGCAGTGGCTGCGCCACAGCACCGTAGACCGCGACACAGTGATCAGGATCCTCGACGGCGAGACGGCCGCCCTGGCCAAGGAGGACCCGGCGGCGCTCACTACCGAGGCCCGCGAGATCTTCATACGCGCTGCCCTTTGCCCCGATCTGCCCGAGTTCTTCACCACCGACGCCTACGCCCGCCACCTCGTGCGGCGCGGAATGGAGCAGGCATGACCACCACAGGTATCCAGCGCGTGGGCGTCGTCGGCGGCGGCCAAATGGGGGCCGGGATCGCCGAGATCTGCGCCCGCGCCGGTCTCGACACGGTCGTCTGCGAAGTGGATGCCACCGCGGCCCGCGGAGCCCGGGACCGTGTGGCGGTATCCCTCGAACGCGCTGTCCAGCGCGGCAAGCTCGACCGCATCTCCGCCGAAAACGCCCTGGCCCGCCTCGTCTTCACCGGCAGCCTCGACGACCTGGCCGACCGGCAAGTCGTCATCGAGGCCGTCATCGAGAACACGGACGCGAAGACCGAGATCTTCGCCGTCCTCGACAAGATTGTCGAGGACCCGGAGGCGATCCTCGCCTCCAACACCTCCTCCATCCCGGTCATGCGCCTGGGCATGGCCACGCAGCGCGCCGACCACGTCCTGGGACTGCACTTCTTCAACCCGGTGCCCGTCCTGCCCCTGGTGGAGGTGGTCACGTCCCTCCACACCGCGCCCAAGACCGTCACGGCCATCGAGGAGTTCGCCCGCGACACCCTCGGCAAGGCCACGATCCGCTCCCAGGACCGGGCCGGCTTCGTCGTCAACGCCCTGCTGATCCCGTACCTCCTCTCGGCGATCCGCATGGCCGAATCCGGCTTCGCCACCGCCGTCGACGTGGACGCGGGCATGGAACTCGGCTGCGCCCACCCGATGGGCCCGCTCAAGCTCGCCGACCTGATCGGCCTCGACACCGTCGCCTCCATCTCGGAGTCGCTCTACGAGGAGTTCAAGGAGCCGCTGTACGCCCCGCCGCCGCTGCTCCAGCGGATGGTCGAGGCGGGGCTGCTCGGACGGAAGACCGGCCGGGGATTCCACCAGTACGACCAGGGCCGAGGGGCCCGGGTTGCCGCCGGGGCTTGAGGGGCCCGGGCTGCTGTGGAGCGGGCGCGAGGCGGCTGAGGGGCCGCTCCGCGCCCGACGCGATTCCCTTCCTGGCAGGGCCAGGAACTGGGCGCGTGGCTCATCTCACCATCCGCCATGTGAACAGTGCTGCCCCGGGGCCGAGCCCGCGCCTAGGGTTGCGGATGCAGCCGGTTCGCCCTGTCCGCCGGGCAGGTGCGTCACACGAGGGAACCCGGTGGGAATCCGGGACTGCCCCGCAGCGGTGAGCGGGAACGACCGCCGTCACACGCACTGGACCCGGCCGGGTCTGGGAAGCGGGAGAGCGGCTCGGGCACCGGGGAGATGAACCCTCCGGCGGGGAACAGCAGATGCTCGCAATCGCCCGCGCCCTGCTGGGCAATCCGCGGTTCCTCCTCCTCGACGAGCTGTCCGCTCGGCGTCCCCTGACCCTGGACCGCCATCGGGCCCCGTCCAGAATTCCAGGCGGGCCGAGGGACAGCGGGCCCGGCGGATGGCGCCCGAGCGGGCCGACGGCGGCCCGGAGACGACGGCGGCCCGGAGACGACGACACCGCGTGAGGCCCCGACTGCCCCCTGTTGTACGAGTCCGGCCTCCAGGAGCCGCCCGGGCAGGGCCACCGCTCAGCGGCCGGGTCGCCGAGGAGCTCGCCCGGCTCCTTTGCCGTCCCCCGGTCCAGAGCGAGCAGGGCGAGGTACGCGTCGTTGTCGGCCCACCGAAGCCGATCGGCCCCACCAGGAACACGCGTACCTCCCGGCACCGACGGGACCGTCGGGCGTGACCGGACTTGAGGTCGGCCCTCAAGCCACCGTCAGGAGTGCGTTTCACGCCTTCCACACCCAATTGGGCGGCCTCGGAATCGGACAACGTCCGGAATCGGAAGCGCAGCTCATTCCCAGATCCGGCACCGCTGGCTAATCATGTACATGACCCAAGTCACCAGGCACCTCCTCGTCATGCAGCGGTAACCGACCGCTCCCCCACTGAATGAGGTTCACGTGCACAGGAAAATGACCTTCTGGCTGGTCGCGGCCGCCACGACGGCCGCGCTGGCGGCCGGCACCGGCTACGGCGTCGCCGTCCCGCCACCCGACAGACCCGCATCGGCGCAGGACGACCGCGCCTACGTCTACCGCGTCCACGACGGAGCACACGCGGCGGACAGCAGGCTCGCCGGCTTCGACCTGATCGAAGACCGCGAAGGCGACGACCTGTTCGTCCTCGGCGACGCCGACACCGCCGAGGACCTCAGAGCCGCCGGACTCAAAGCCACCGTCGAGCAGCGGCTGAGACCGGCCCCCTGGGAACCGCCCAAGCGCAGTGGCCAGGCCCCGCGGCTGACCGCCAAGGTCGCCGAGGAGACCTACTACGGCGGCTACCGCACCGTGAACGCCCAGTACGCCCACCTGGACCAGGTCGCCTCCGACCACTCCGGCCTGGCCACCGTCTTCGATGTCGGCGACTCCTGGCGCAAGGCCACCGGCCAGTCGAACGGCTACGACCTCAAAGCCATCTGCATCACCAAGAAGCAGTCCGGCGACTGCCAGTTGAACCCGGACTCCTCCAAGCCGCGGCTCCTCGTCCAGGCCCAGGTCCACGCCCGGGAGCTGAGCACCGGCGAGATGGCCTACCGCTGGATCGACTACCTCACCGACGGCTACGGCACCGACCCGACAGCCACCGAGATCCTGGACACCCGGGAGATCTGGGTCGTGCCGATCGGCAACCCCGACGGCGTCGACATGGTCCAACAGGGCTTCATGGGCGGGCCCAGCCAGCAGCAGTGGCACCGCAAGAACGCCAACCACAGCCACAGCAGCGGATGCTCCGAGGGCTCCTACGGCGGTGAGGGCATCGACCTCAACCGCAACAACAGCAGCCACTGGGGCGGCGCCGGCACCAGCTCCAACCCGTGCTCCAAGGTCTACAAGGGCCCCTCCGCGGACTCCGAGACCGAGACCGAGGCCCTCCACGCCCTCTACCGCGACCTGTTCCCCGACACCCGCTCCACCGGTGACAACGCCGCCGCCGACCCCGACACCCAGGGCATGTTCGTCACCATGCACAGCTACTCCAACATGGTGCTGTTCCCCTGGGGATTCAACTCCTCCATCGACGCCGGCAACGACGCCGCGCTCCGCACCATGGGCAAGGACATGGCGGACCTGGCGGGCGGCTGGGAGTACGGACAGCCCGGCGAGATCCTCTACAACGCCAGCGGCACCCACGACGACTGGGCCTACGACGATCTCGGCGTACCCAGCTTCACCTGGGAGATCGGCCCCTCCGGCGGCTCCTGTGGCGGCTTCCACCCCAGCTACTCCTGCCAGGACACGTTCTGGAACCAGGTCAAGCCCATGCTGGTCTACGCGGCGGAGCACGCCGAGAACCCCTACGGGGGCGGCACCACGCCCCCGCCCTCGGAGTGCAGCGCCACCAACGGCACGAACGTCGCCATCCCCGACAACGGCTCGGCCGTCACCAGCGGCATCGAGATCTCGGGCTGCACCGGCAACGCGTCCGACGCCAGTACCGTCGAGGTCCACGTCGAGCACACCTGGCGCGGTGACCTCGTCGTCGACCTGATCGCCCCCGACGGCACCGTCTATCCGCTGAAGAGCGCCAGCGGCCGGGACAGCGCCGACGACATCCACGAGACCTACACGGCCGACCTGTCCGGCGAGGCGCCCAACGGCACGTGGTCGCTCCGCATCCAGGACACCGCCCGCTACGACACGGGCACCCTCGACACCTGGACCCTCTCGCTCTGACCCGGCCACCCGCCCGGGTCCGGCACGCCATACCGGACCCGGGCGGTTCGCGACGCTCGTACGGCAACGACACTCCGCGCCGTGCATCGTCGCGTCGGCCATGGCCTGCGAAATGAGATAACTGACGGTTGGCCAGACGCGCTTGACGACTTCGCCGATCGGTTCGCGGGCCGGTTCGGCCGGATGGAGTCCCGGTCACCCCCGGTCACAGGTCTTGGCTGGGGCCAGACCGTTGTCTAGAACAACGTGCCCCGGGATCAACCTGGAGCGTCCGTGGAAGGGGCGGGAGACTTCAGGGGCTCACTGCCGCGGCTGCCATGTGTCGAATGCCCAGCCTGGGTAGGAGGCGCCGAGGTACGGCAGGTGTGCGTCCCAGTCCACAGTCGTCAGCGCTTGAACCTCGTGCAACGTGATGCGACGGCCCGAGTCGATGTCGAACCCCCAGGAGAAGCCTGCCAGCGGCAGGACACGCCGTCCGACCTCATCCATCGGGGTCCACGCCAGGTAGCTGTGAGCCGTCCAGGTGAGGGGGACTCGCTCGGCTCGTGACGGCGCGTCAAACAGCGTGGGGTTGATACCGAAGAACGCGTACGGCGCCGGGGCATCCTCGAACAGGTAAAACGGGTCCATGTCAAAGGCGGCCCCGGCGGATGAGTTGTCCGTCGAACGCACCAGCTGGACCCAGCCGAACAGGGACCGGTAACCCTTGCCCGGATAGTCCACCGCAGCGGTGCAGCATGGGAAACCATGGGCTGAGGGGTGCTTGCCGATCGCAGCGGGATCGTCGACGCAGTCCAGCGTCACCGTCACCGCACCCCGCGTGTCGTCGCGTAAGAAGGGGATGATCACCACTTCACCCTGCCGTTCGGACACTTCAGCGGCAAGGGCGCGGACGGGCCACGAGCCCACGGCATGGACCAGACGACGTCCTGCGCCGGTACCGATTCGCCATGACGGTCGTTCGTTGGGGTGACGCATCCCGCGTTCGGGTCATGGGGCTCTGCGGGGTGCTCCACCCTCGCAGTGCAGGGCCGAGGGCGGCGGGGAGGTGTCGTGGGCGGGCCTTGCCCCCTTGGACACACGAGACACTGGATCTGAGAACGGACATCTCGTGGTCAGGAAGAACTATCCGCCGGGGTCCAAGGCGGACGCGGTCGCGCTGTACGAGTCGCGCCCCCAGTCACCGATCAGGCAGGGGGCTGCCGATCTGGGGATCGGACCTCGCTGCCCGAAAGGGCGATCCGGACGGGGATCTTGTGAGAGGGATCGGCCAGCCAGGCCCGGAGAATCTGCTCTCCGGCTTCATGGTCGACTTTCCGCCCCGCGGTTCGCAGACTCCGCCAGCGGGTGACCTCCTCAAGGATGTCCGCGCTGAAGTTGTCGATGTAGGTCCAGGCTGCCCACACGAGCGCGAACCACGTGTCGGGAGCGATGGCGGCAGTCTTCACCCCATCCACCGGTGGCACGTCGAGGACTTTGCGCGCTGAGAGTCCTGGCCACGGATCCTTGGCCGGTCCGCCGTCAGCGAGAACGTCACGGCATCTGGGAAGAGTCCTGATTACCGTGACGCGCTCAGTGCTGACGCTCGTGCGTCCGCCCGTCTTCGACTGCTTCGACTTGTCCTCCCGATGGGTCAGGCAGCTCTTGGAGTCGTCGTCACGCCACTCCGTGAAGTCCTCCAGGCCCAGGCCCGAGCCGTACTTGGCGAGGGTGCGAAGGATTCGAAGACGACCATCGACCGTGCCCACCGATCGCGGGGTCGGCGCACAGCCATCGGTCCACCGGCTCATGGCCCCGGCGTGACACTGGCCGGACGCTGGATCCGCTGGAGCATCTGTTCCATGACGGGGGTGGGCAATGCTGGGTGCCGGGCTGCCGCCTGTGCGCTGTCGGTGTCCCGCAGAAGCCGGATGAGCACCCGTGCGGGTGCCGGGCGGCCGCGTGGCGCACGCGCTCGTGCGGGTCTTCAAGCAGCCGCACCGCCGATTCCGGTGCCAGCCGGGGGTCGGTCGCGGCCCGGTGCCGTACTTCCTCATCGCTGTCCCGGCTGAACCGCTCGACCAGCTCGGCTGTCGACTCCGGGTCGTCCAA
This sequence comes from Streptomyces sp. E11-3, assembly GCF_046540415.1. Lineage (NCBI taxonomy): Bacteria > Bacillati > Actinomycetota > Actinomycetes > Kitasatosporales > Streptomycetaceae > Streptomyces > Streptomyces sp. E11-3. The sequence goes on from NZ_JAZGRL010000001.1 coordinate 141,272, forward strand.
GGCCAGTTGACGCATTCGCGGGTTCGGGTCGTCGGCGTAGCGGAGCAGGTCACGGCGGGGGAAGTTCGGATGGCCGTGGGGGCGATCGGGGGTGCTGAGGCTGCCGGTCCACCACTGCCACACCCTGAGCAGCATGTCCGCGGGCGCATCGTCGCAGGATTCCGCGAGGAAGAGCTGGACGACACGGTCTTCGTCGCGGGCGAGGCGTTCGACGACGTCCGGCGGAAGGCGCTGGGCCCGGGCGACGCTCCTGCGCACGAGGGGGTGGGAAGAGGAGGCCAACCGGCGCATGGCGTCGGGGTCGTCGTGCAGCGCCGTGACCCAGTCGAGCGGGTAGGAGCGGATGGCCGGATCGAAGTCGATGTCGATGCCCGCCCGCTGTTCCTCGGTGATGTCCGGGCGCATGGAGACGGTGAAGCGGACGCTCTTGTCCGGGTCCTGGGCGAGGAGGTCGACCAGGTCCGGGTCCAGGTACGGGTTGTCCGCGAGGGAGCGTCGTCGGGCCGGATCGTCGTGGTGGGCCAGGTGTTCGGCGAGGCCGCGCTCCAGACGACAGATCTCCACCACGCGGTCTTGGAGTTCCGCAGTGGCAAGGACCGATCGGGGCATCGGGTGCTCCCGGTGGTGCTGGAGCAGTGCCTCAACGCGGACCTTGCCAGCGGGATCGCGCAGAAGCTCACGCCGAGCAGGGGTGGCCAAACGAGGCCAAGCTCTCCGGCAGGCCGAGGCCCGTACGGACGGGGCAACGTCGGCGGCCAGGGCGGTGAGTATCCGTATGGGCAGTCCCGGAAGGCGAGCGGCCTCTTCGCGGACCCGGGCGGACGGATCCACGGCGAGCTGCTCGTACGCGGCGTCGGTGAGTTCGGCACGCCGGTCGGCCGCGAGCGTGGTGAGGATCCAGCGGTGCCGGGATTCCTGCTCGCCCAGGATCAGGTGGGCCCACTGTTCAGCGGTGATGTTCGGCTGAGCCTCAGCCAGCAACTGCCGCAGCTTCCACTCAGGGTGGACCACGGCCGCCTCGACGACCGCCGTCGGCAGGGGGCGCCACAGAAGGAAGTGCGACAGGCCCAGGAGGCGGGCGCGGAGGTCATCGGGTGCGGCCGGGTTGAGGGCCAGCCCATGCGCCCACATCTCACGCAGCTTCGCCGAAGGCCCCGGTCCCTGGAGCGGTGCCGCCCAAGCAGCCTCCCGCTCCCGAGGGGTTTCCCGGGCTGCGGCCCGCGCAGCTGCCTCCTGCCGCTCTCCGATGCGGTCCAGCACAGTGAACCAGACCTCGTCCTCCTCGGTGGTCACCCCCACCAGGGTGCTGCCGTCCGTCGAGAGGGTGACGAACTGCGGCCGCCCGGGCCGCTCACCGAGGGCTCCGGCGAGATCCCACTGACGAGTGAGCCGCACCCGCGTCCAGCGCCTGGGCGCACAGCCCGTCCAGTGGCCGGCGACATCGATGAGGAACACGCCGTCCTCGCCAATAATCCCGTTGCCGGCCGCGAGCCGGTGCCACTGTGCGTTGAGCTCGGCGACCAGGTCGGACAGGTCTTCCCGCACGGCGACGGTCGCCTTGGCGTCACCCGAGATGACCGGTCGCCAAGCGGCCTGGGGCGGCAATACCTCCTCGATCCTCCAGTCCCCCACGACTTCCAGCCCCGCGCGCTGCAGCAGCTCCATGAGCTTGTCTCTCCCACCCGTCATGGGAACTCATCCTGCCCGACGCGGCAGTCGGCCTTCCCGACGGACGGTGGGGTGCGGAATGCGTGCCTACCTGCGGCTGAGGTCTCGGCGGGACCCTCGCTGGCGCCGCTCTCGCCGGGGGCGCGGCGTTCACCGCCGCGGTGTACTTCTTCCACGAGATCATCGGCTGAATGGTGACCCCGCCCACGGGCCCGGCCGCTGCCAGCCTGTGCACGGACGTTGGTGCGGAGATCACTCCGGCAGGCCGTTGGCTCGGATGCTCAGGCGCGGGAGGTGGAGGGTGAGCAGCGCCTGGGCGAGGACAACTGGCATGCATCACACACTGGCTGGCGGCGGCCCGAGCTCGGCTGCGACTTCGACGGCGATCTCGATGGCCCGGCTGGCAAGTGGTGAGTGGGTACGTCCGGCCCGCCAGTGCAGGTAGATCTCCCGCGCCGGCAGGGATGGCTGGAGCTCGTGGACGCGCAGCCTGTCGTCGGAGGGGACATCGGCACCGCGGATGGCGAGCCAGGGCAGCACCGCCGATCCCAGGCCGGCGCGCACCATCGACAACAGGGTGTCGTTGACCGCGGTGCGGAACACGATCTGTGGACGGGCGCCGTTGCGGGCGATGGCCTGTTCCATCCCGGGCTGGTCGCAGGTCAGCGGCCAGGCCACCATCGGTGCGCCGTCGAGCCGCTCCAGCGGGACCGGGCCTTCGGGGAAGGTACCGGGGCCGGCGACCAGCAGGTACGGGTCGTCGAGCAGCTTGAGGCGCTCGACGTCGCCGTCGATGCGGCCGTCGTAGAACAGCAGGTCGAGGTCACCGATCTGCGGCTGCTCCGGCTCTTCCTCGGACAACCTGATGTCACAGCCGGGGTGCTCGTCTCGCAGCCGGCGTACGACCGACGGCAGGATCACGTTGGACACGCTCTGGAACGTGCCGATGTCGATCCGGCCGTCTCCCGCCTTGAACCGGTCCACGGCATCGGCCAATGCCTCTGCCCTCGCCAGCAGTTCGCGACCGTGGGTGAGGACCACGGAGCCCAGCGGCGTGAGCCGTACCGGCTTGGGACCGCCCGGCCGGTCGAACACCGGACCGCCGACGGCCCTCTCCAGGGCGGCGATCTGCTGGCTCACCGTCGACTGGGTGTACGCGAGACGGGCGGCCGCCCGACCGAACGAGCCCTCCTCGACGATGGCGGCCATCGCCGCCAGGTGGCGCAGCTCGACGTCGGTCACGCGTTCCAGCGTAGCGATATCCATTGCTGTGAGCGATTGAATCGATCGGAAATCATCGTTTCCCACGATGGAGTCACGGGCTTTAGCGTGCCAGACATGACTCCTCATCAATCCCACGGCGAGCAACTCCTCAAGATCAATGGCGTCGAGCTGTGTGTCGAGACTTTCGGAGACCGCACGGACCCGGCGATCATTCTGGTCGCCGGGTCGGCTGCCTCGATGCTGTGGTGGGACGCCGAACTGTGCGAACGGATCGCCGTCCGTGGTCGGTTCGTGGTCCGCTACGACCATCGGGACACTGGCCGCTCGGCTTGCTGCCCACCGGGGCGACCGGCGTACTCGTTCACCGACCTGACTCTGGACGTGCTCGGCATCCAGGACGCCTTGGGCATCGAACGCGCCCATGTGGTCTGTCAGTCGATGTTCGGCGGGAGCGGACTCATCCTCGGGGTGGACCATCCCGATCGGGTCGCGTCGCTGACGTTCGTCTCGAGCTCGACCGGGGCCGACGACCTGCCGCCGCCATCGAGCGACCTGGCCATGCCGGCCGAGCCGGATTCCTCCGACGCGGCCGAGGCCGTCGAGTACGTGGTCGCCGGCGCGCGGGCGTACGCCGGTGGCTCGCCATACTTCGACGAGGCCGCGATCCGGGCGTTGGCCGAACATGACGTGGCGCGCGCCAAGAGCTACGCGTCGACTCTGGTCAACCACTACGCCATCGAGTTCGATGGGCCGGTCCGAGGCGGCTTCGGCGATATCGCGGCGCCGACGCTCGTGGTCCACGGAGACCATGACCCCTTCCTGCCGCTGCCGCACGGTGAGGCGTTGCGCGACGCGATCCCCGGGGCGGAGCTGCTGGTCCTTAAGGGGGCCGGACATGACCTGCCGCGGCCGGTGTGGGATGACTTCGTATCGGCCCTGGTGCGGCACACGGAAGTCGGCCGCCCATGAACCGGCTGCGATCGGCACTGTGGCTGCCGCTCTTCGACGACCTCGCCGACCCGCGGGCGGTCGCGCGCCTCGCCGCCGACGCGGAGGAAGCCGGATGGGACGGCTGCTTCGTATGGGATCAGCTGTGCTGGCGGGCGCCGGTCCGACAAGTCGCCGACCCGTGGATCGCGCTGGCGGCGATCGCGACCGCGACCGAGCGGCTGCGGCTCGGCCCGATGGTGTCGACACTTGCCCGTCGACGGCCGGCCAAGGTCGCGCGCGAGACCGCGACGCTGGACCGGCTCAGCGACGGCCGCCTCACCCTCGGCGTCGGCCTCGGCAGCGACCGGTTCGCCGACGAGCTGTCCAAGACCGGCGAGCAGCTCGACGACCGGCGGCGCGGGCAGATGCTCGACGAGTCCTTGGCGATCCTGGCCGCCGCCTGGTCCGGCGAACCGGTGCGCCACCGCGGCGACCACTACACCGTCGACGACATCGCGTTTCTGCCACGGCCGGTTCAGCAGCCCGGCGTGCCGGTGTGGGCCGCCGGATTCCCGGGCAACGCCAAGCCGATCCGCCGGGCCGCCCGGCTCGACGGCTTCTTCCCGGCCAATCTCGCGCACCCGGACCAGCTCGCCGAGGTCGTCGGCACCCTCACCGCACTGCGCCACGGCGAGATGGCCTCGTACGACATCGCCGTCGCTCTGCCGCTCGGTGTCGATCCCGAGCCGTACGCGAAGGCCGGCGCGACGTGGTGGCTGCCGGAGTTCAACCCGGGTGTACGACTCGACACCGTGCGGGGCGTACTCCTCGACGGCCCAGCGGCATAAGGAGGCGACCGCATTGTTCGACTACGACTCGGAGCTCGCTCGCTATCACAAACGGCTGTGGAAGGCCCTCGACATCCGACCCGGCGACCATGTCCTCGACATCGGCTGCGGCACCGGCCAGACCACCCGGGACGCGGCCCGAGCCGCATCGCCGGGGACCGCGCTCGGCATCGACGTCTCGGGCCCGATGCTGGCGCGGGCCCGCCAACAGGCCGAGACGGGAGGGCTCCGCAATGTCAGCTTCGTACAGGCCGACGCCCTCGCCCACGCTTTCCCGCCGGAGCATTTCAGTCTGGGCGTCAGCCGGTTCGGCACGATGTTCTTCTCCGACCCCATCGCCGCGTTCGCCAACATCGGGCGAGCCCTGCGTCCAGGTGCGCGCTTCGTACAGTTGGTCTGGCAGGCCGCCGACCGTCAGGAGTGGCATACCGCGATCCGGGCGGCGCTCCCCCGCGGGCACGCGTCGTCGACGTCGGCCGGAGCGGCCGTCGATCCCTTCACACTGGCCGATCCGGACGTCGTGGTCGGCCACTTGACCGCGGCCGGCTTCACCGCAGTGGACGTCGTCGACGTACGCGAGCCCGTCTACTACGGCCCGGACGCCGACCGCGCGCGTGCCGCCGTACTCCAGCTGTGGATGACCAAGGAACTGGTCACCGATCTGGATCCCGCGTCCGCCAAGCGCGCACTCGAGCGGCTCTACGCGACTCTCGACGCGCACGACACCGGCAACGGCGTATGGTTCGACTCCCGCGCCTGGCTGGTCAACGCGCGCCGGCGATGACCACCTGCAAGCGGCCGCCGCCAGATTCACTGCCCCCGCTCCGGTCCCGCCCTGCGAAGGGCGGGATCCGGGACTGTCCGCAAACACCCCCGGTCCAGGTCCTTACCGCGGATCTCGGATATCAACTCGGCGTCAACTCGTCCTTACAGACCGGCCACCAGGCGCCCGGTGTAGCCCGCCATAACAGTCCAGAACAGGCCTGTATATCCACGCTCGCCGATTCTCGTGTTGAAGCGCTTGCCGAGAAACGTCGCGAAGAACATCAGCGGCAGACACGCCACGGCGACGAGGTAGTCCCCGCCCCTAAGTAGCGCGGCATCCGTCCAGACGGCGGTCTTCGTGGCATCCCCGACGAGTGAGGCCATAGAAAGCGCGCCTACGAGGTGGAGGCGATCCAGGGCCAGCCCGCGGACCGCAAGTCCCTTGAGGGGTCCGGACGTGCCGCTGAATCCGGACGTCGCACCCGCGGCGAACGCCATCACTGGGGAACCAGATCGCCGCCAGCGGGTGAGATCGATCGTTTCGACCAGAAACGCGGCAGCGAAGCCAGCGATGACCGCGAGGGTCACCACCCGTTCGGGCGCGGAATCCAGCAACTTGGCTCCCAGGAATGATCCTGCGGCGACCAGGGCGATGACAACGGCCGCCTTGCGGAATGGGAGCGTCTTTCGGTAGGCGAATACCTTGACCAGGTTGTTGGCGCCAAGAAGAAGCGCCGCCAACGCCACCCCGGACTTGGTACCAAGTACGAGCGCCAGCGTGGGAACAAGAACCAGGCTGCCACCGAACCCGGCCGAAGCGGACAATGTGAATGCGGCGGCCACAGCCAGGAACACAACTGGAAGCAGAAACGGCTCCATCAGTGCTCCTCAGTCTGTCAGACCGCGAAGTCAGCAGCGATGCCCGCCTCTTCCACCATGAGGTAGTGCGCTGGGATCCGCCACCCGGCTCCTGTGAACGAGCGCGGGGGGAGCGGGGCGTGACGCCTGATCCGTAGGGCGGGCCGTCGAGGGCCGTCCTTGGTCGTACGGCAGCCCACCAAAGGGCCGCGACGTAGCAGCGGTTCGGCGGGGGTGGCGACGAAGTCACGGTGGAGGGGGTCCGGAGCCCGTGTCGCGGACCGATCCGGCCCCGGAGTCGCGGTAGTTGGCTGTGGACACCTGGGCCGCGGCGGGGCAGGGGCAGGGCGGTGGCGCTGAAGCGGCCGGCCGGGGTGTTCACGCGGTGGTCGGCGCGCACGGCGAGCGCGTAGTCGAAGCCGAAACCGCGGGCGGCATGGCGCAGTTCCTGGCCGCCGTAGACCTCGTCGCCGACGAACCATCAGGCCTTGATGCCCATCCTCGCGGGGGCGTAGGTGAAGTGGACGGCGACCTGGCACAGGCCGATTCCAACCCCCGGGCCACCTCCCGCGCCAGCAGCCGTGGTTCCCGGCGAGGAAAGCAGTCGGCGATCTTGGCCATGGTCGTTCCCCTGCCCGACGACCCACGGCCTGCCCCTCGTCGGCACCGAGCACACCGTCCTCGGCGTCTCGGGCGGCCTGTGGAGCATCTACGGCCACACCGAACCGTTCGTCATCCACCGCCCCAAGTGCACTACTGAGCGGGCCTGATGTTCTGGTTCGCGTGGAACAGGTTGTCCGCGTCGTACGTCCGCTTGATCTGCGCGAGGCGGTCGTAGTTGCCGCGGTACGTCGTCTTCACGCGGTCCTGGCTCTCGCCCGCTCCCAGGAAGTTCACGTACGCACCGCCCATCGAGTGCGGGTGCAGCTCCTCCCAGTAGTCGACGGCCCACCGCCGCACCGTCTCGGCGTTGGCCGGGTCCGGGTCGATGCCGCCGATGACTCCGGACCAGACCGCGTCGCGGTAGGCCCAGGCCATGTCGCCCTGGCCGGCCCGCTGGCCAGCGGCGTCGACCGGGTAGAGGTGCATGGTGCACAGGTCGGTCGGGATGCCCTCCACGTACTTCGCGTGCACGTCGATGGCCCCGTCCGTGATCCGGTCGAAGAAGTCGCCGCGCCAGTACCACTGCAGCCCTGTGGGGATCAGCTCGTCGAACGTGCTCTGCACCGCGGGGTACGGAAGGGGTGCCGTGAAGTGGAACGCGGGCGGCGCGGGGTCCGTCACCGCCGCGAAGGCCTTGTCGACGACGTCGAGGTCCCCCGTCCAGCACCACACCACGCCGCACATCTTGCGCCCGTGGATCTCCTCCGGGAACGGCGGCCCCGGCGGCACGACGAGGCCGGCGAAGAAGCCGTACAGGTCCTCGGGCGCCGAAGGCAGGAAGTCGCGGTACCACTGCAGCACGTCGCCAATGCTGTCCAGCGACCACAAGGTGACCCCGAAGACCACGGTGTGCACGGGGTGTAGCCGGTACGTGAACGACGTCACCACGCCGAAGTTCCCGCCGCCGCCGCGCAGCGCCCAGAACAGGTCCTGGTGGTCGTCCTCGCTCGCGGTCACAAAGCTGCCGTCAGCGAGCACCACGTCAGCGGACAGCAGATTGTCCACGGTCAGGCCGTACTTGCGGGTGAGATAGCCGTGCCCGCCACCGAGCGTGAGCCCGCCGACGCCGGTCGTCGAGATAATGCCGCCAGGCGTCGCGAGGCCGAAGGCATGCGCGGCATGATCCAGGTCGCCCAGTTGGGCACCGCCCCCGACCTGCGCGGTCTTCGCGACCGGGTCCACGCGCACCCACCGCATCGGCGACAGGTCGATCGTGACGCCGTCCTCCACCAGGCACAGGCCGGGGCCACTGTGGCCGCCACCCCGAACCGCCAGCTCGAGCCCGTGATCGCGGATGAAGTCGACCGCGTTCATCACGTCCCCGGCGTCCCTGCACGGCACGATTGCGGCGGGACGCCGGTCGATCATTGCGTTGTATATCTTGCGGGCCTCATCGTATTCCGGGTCCTGCGGGCCGATGACCGGACCACGCAGTGCGGTTCGCATGGCCTCCACAGTCGTACCGTCCATGACGCCCTCCCATCGGACAATCCAGGGGATACGACCAGCGTCCCGCCATCTACAGAACCTCGCAATCTGTATCAGGACGCACATAGCGCTATTCATCGGTACGTAAGGAAAATAGAGGCTGTCAGGTCGTGCCGATCACCCCACCCGGCGTGGAACGAAGATCCCAGCCAAGTGGCTCCTCCACGACGACCGGGGCGCTCTACGGGACCGCCGACAGGTCGATCCGGAACATCCCGCGGCCGTGCGTCACGCAGACCAGCGTCTCGTCCATCCAGAACAGGTCGTCGACCGAGCAGTTGGTCGGGCCTTCGTTCGTGGACGACCAGCTCGCGCCGGCGTTCTCGCTGGCGAACAGCCCGACCTCGGTTCCGCAGTAGAGCAGCTTCGTCCGCCGCGGATGCACCGCAACGGCCCGTATCGGGGCGGCGGGCAGCGCGGTTGCGAGGTTGGTCCACCGCGCGCCGCCGTCCGTGGTCACCCACAGGTTGCCGCTCTCGTATCCGCCGAACGCGACGTAGACGGTGTCGGGGTCTGTCGGGTGGGCGGTGATGCCGGTACAGAAGCGCCGTGGCGTCAGCGGGTTCGGGCCCGTCACGCCGACCCGCGTCCACGTGGGCGTTGTCGCGGTGCCGTTGGTGGTACGGAAGACCATGCCGTCCTCGTGGCCCACCCACACCACACTCGAGTCACCGCGCGCCACCGCGATCGCGCTGATCATCGTGCCCGCGTTGGGCTTGATCGCCTTCCAGGTCGGGCCGGTGGTGAAGGTGTTGGGCTGCTTGGCGTTGTTCGTCTGCCACAGTGATACCCCGCCCGCGAGGATTCGGTTCTCGTTGTTCGGATCGAGGACGAACGGTGCGATGAAGAGCGCGTTCTCGTTCTTCGCGTCCGTGATGCGGAACGGCACCTGCTTCCAGTCCCAGTCGCCTGTCGCGAAGTTGAAGAACTGGCCGCTGATGTAGCGATCACCCTGTGTGTCGTCGGTGGTGGCGCCATCGGTGTTGCGGTGAATGTTGAGGAAGACGTATTCGCCGTAGAAGACGTCGGGGTCGGTGGGGTCGGAGGCACACCAGCCGCCGTCACCGCCGAAGAACGTCCGCCAGTCCTCGGTGCCGAGCGCCGGGTCGAAGATGAGCGAGCCGTTGTCCTGCGCTCCGCCGATGATCCTTCCGCTGCCGACGTGGCCCGCGCCGCCGTAGAACTGGGTGACACCGTAGTTGTTCACCAGCTCGGTCCAGCCGTTCACGAACGGAGGCTGCGGCTCGCTTCCGACGTCCGCCAGATCCTCCGCCTTGAACACCCCGCCATCGTTGCCGAAGAACACCGTTCGGTTGGTGACCCCGTCGTAGGAGGGGTGCGAGACGATGGCGTGCTGGTCGGCGTGGGCCGAGCCAGGATCCCACCAGGTGCTGATCTCGGAGAGGTGGTCACCGCCGTCCGTGCTGCGCCACAGATTGACGCCGCCGACCAGCACCAGGTCCGCGTCGGTCGGGTCCCCGGCCCAGATCGTGTTGTCGTACCAGCCCTGGCTGCCCAGGAAGTCTGCTGGGAGGCCGCCCGGGGTCAGTATCGTCCTGCTGTGGTAGGTCGCGCCGCCGTCCTGCGACCTCCAGATCTGGCCGGTGGTCATCTGAACCGACGCGTAGACGATGTCCGGGTCCATCTCCGCGTAGGCGAGCTCGACCCGCCCGCTCCACTGGCCGTTGACCGCGAGGGCCCAGGTGAGACCGCCGTCCCGGCTGAACCAGGCCGCACCGTCCCGCAGCGCCCCGGCGACCGCCTTGCTGCTGTCCTGCGGATCGAATCTGACGTCGCCGAGGGGGCTGTTCAGGACCTTGGTCCAGGTCGCACGCGCGGGATCGGCACTGCGGAAGAGGCCGGTGGAGGTGGCGGCCAGGACGACCTTCCCGGACTGCGACACCGCGATCCGGCTCACGAACTGGAAGTCCGGGGTCTGGGTGGCCACGATCGGATTCCAGCTGACCGCGTCGGTCGTGCGGAAGATGCCGTTGCCCCGGATGGCGTCGAGGTTGTGGAACGCCTCACCGGTCCCCACGTACATCGTGGACATGTCGGAGGGGTCCATGGCGATGCAGGCGCAAGCGAGATTCTCCAGGAAGTCGTCGACGGGAGCCCACTGGGCACCGCCGTTCTCGGTGTGCCACACGCCGCCCCCGGCGCTCACGGCCCACATCCTGTCCGGCTGCACCGGGTGGATCACGATGCCGCGCGTACGCCCGCCAATGTTTCCGGGGCCGAGCCACACCCAGTGGGCCAGCCGCATCCCGGCCGTCGGGGCCGGCCCTCCCCCGGGTCTTTGACCGTTCGGGCCGGTCGGTATGCCCGCGGTCACCGGTGGGGCCTCGCCACTCAGCAGAGCCTGGCCCTGCTCGTAGGCCGTGCCGAGGGCGTTCGGTTGGACACGGCCGTCGTCGCTCTGCTCCTGCTTGAGGCGGAAGAGCCCACGGGCCGTGGGCAGGTCGGGATAGTCGAGACGCAGAAGCGCCCGCCGAACTGCGGCTTCGGGCAGGGCCTCAAGGGTCTCGTTCGTCGTACCGCGGGCTGCACACAGCAAATGCACCTGCTCGACGCTGATGTGCTTCGACCGGGCCAGCTGTTCGTCCGAGATGGCCATGATGCGCCCCTGTCTGAGATGAGAACGTGTGGAGGTGTGGCTAGGGCGGAAGCTTGGGCGCCCGCCTCGTGGTCGCGTGGTCCAGTTCCACCTCCCACCTGACCGCGGCGGTGGGGGGATCCACCGCTCTCAGGACGATGGCGCCGGAGTCGGGGTGAAGGGCGAGTTCCACGCGTATGTCGCCGACTTGACTCTGGTCCAGCACATCGGCGGCCGGCTGTGGGGGGCGAGCCGCCTGCGGTACGAGGGGGGCCACATCGGCGTCGGCGGACTCCGGCAGGTCCGCCGCCGGCAGCACCTCCACCGAAGGGACCGCCGGATCGACCCGCAGGGCGCCGTGTGCCTCGCGCGTCGATTCCTTCAGGACCCGTTGGCTCGGTGCGGCACCACCGCCGTACCAGGTGCGGGCCACCCAGTGGATCACCACGGCATCGTCGTCCGTCTGGGTGCGCAGGGTGAAATCGCGGGTGTCGTTGAGGGTGCAACGAGCCCATGGCGGCAGGTCGACCGGCTCCGACGTCCAGCGGTCCTCACCGGTCGCGGCATCGAGCACCACGACCACCAGTGTCGGCGACGGACGGATCCGCAGGGCCACGAGCGACCCGACAAGCAGGGCGCACGGCCGCAGACTTGGCCCGTGGCGCCACAGCAGCACACCGCTTTCCAGGTCCACGGCCATCAGAGCGCCTTCGTGATCGTGTACGACGGCTTGTCGACCGCGCGCATCGACCACGCCGCGCGGGACTCTCGCCATCCGGCCCCCAGGTGGAACATCGCAGGAATGCGGAATGCGGAATGCGGAATCACGGGTTCGGAGCCCTGCCGCGTGCGGGCCGCCCTACGGAACCGAGCAAGGCCGGGGCCCGGCCGTGGGCCGCGACTGACTTCCATCGTCCCTCCGCGCGGGGATGGCTGCAATTCGAACTGCCCAGCCCTCTACGCGGTTTGATCCCGTCAGCCGGCGCCCGGATGCGGGGACAGCCAGTCCTTGTCCGCCCAGCCGACACCGGCCGGGATCCGCTTCCCGTATGCGTCGTCGGATTCGATGCGCAGCCGTACGCTCTCGTGTACCCGGGCGCCGTCGGGGACGCGGCGGTGCCGGTAGGTGAGCAGGGCCCAGACGGCGCCCATGCGGTGCACCGTGCCGAGCGCGTGAGCGGGGCCGAGCGTGACGTGCTTCGCGTACGCCCTGTCCTTGAGCAGCAGGCCGGAGTCGAGGGCACCGTCCACGATCCACTTGAGGGCGACCGTGGACAGCTTCGGGTCGTCTTCTGGCTGCTTCGGGTCGTCGTCCTCGAAGGTGCCGCCCACGTCGGAGTGGACTCCGGCGAACCAGACCTCCTCGATCAGCGGGCCCGGTGCCCCCGGTTTCTTCGGGGGGAGGACGAGGTACTCCTCGTACGGTCGGCGCTTCTCGTCGATGGAGACGGCGTGGCGGACCCGGCCGACGTTGGGGATCCGCCGGGTGTAGAGCCAGCGCAGGTTCCAGCGCAGCAGTCCGGCGGCCTTCACCGAGTCCCACAGCCCCATGAAATGGACCGGGATGCCCGTCCGTTCGTCCACTTTCCTGCTGAACGCGCCAGCGAATTTGTGCAGTTGCTTCCAGTCGTCTTTGCTGAAGGTCCGGTTCTTGGTGTAGACGGCGATGGCGTACGGGACGAGGTTCTCCGAGCCGGGGCGGAGCAGGCCGACGGACTTGAGTAGCCCTGCGAGGGCGCGGGCGGTGTAGGCACCCCGGCTGAAGCCGAAGAGGTGGATCCGGTCGCCGGGTTCGTAATGGTGCATCAGATACGTATAGGCCTCGGCGAGATTGGCCTTGAGTCCGGAGCCGAAGGCGAGCCCGAAAAGCTTGGAGAGCTTGCGGGCCGGGGGCGACCAGGCGCCGGCGGCGGAGAAGGTGCCGACGCCCGGGTCGTAGTAGGCGATCTGCGCGGTGGGGTCGCGGAGGTCGAGCATCTCGTAGAGCTTGACGACGTTGGTATTGCCGCGAGCCTTGAGTTGATTGCCCGTACCGTCCAGGCACACCACGATGTTCTTACCCATCACGGTCTCCGAGGGACAGTTGCCCGCATTCATTTCTATAATAGGAGCAATACCTCCCACCGGCCTGCCGATGCGTCACAGGAGGTCCCATGGCCGCTTTCACGGTGCATCTGGACGAGAACGCGGGGCCCGCGTCCACTCACGCGCTCGTCATCGGGGTCGGGGCGTACACGCATCTGGACGGCGGCCCGTCGCCGACGGACCACCCGGGTGCTGTGGGGATGCGGCAGCTGTCCTCACCCCCCATCTCGGCGCGCGAGTTCGCCACTTGGATGATCGACGAGTACCACGACACGGGAAGGCCGCTGGGAAGCCTGGCACTCCTGCTGAGCGAGGCGGCTCCCGGCCCGTTCTTCGACCCGCGGACAGGGAAGCCGCACGTTGTGGAAACGGCAACCATCAACAACATCGTGGCCGCCGTCAAGGAGTGGAAGGTCCGGGGCGACCACGACCAGGCCCGGCTGGTCTTCTACTTCTGTGGCCACGGTGTCTCGCTGGGTGTCGACACGTCTCTTCTGGCGGCGGACATGTTCGCAGACCTGCACAGCCCGCTGAACGGCGCGTTGCACTTCGAGGCGCTGCGCCGGGGACTCGGCAGCTGCAAGGCCGCCCAGCAGGTCTTCTTCGTCGACGCCTGCCGGGCCGGTTCCGACAGACTCGTCAAAGTGGTAGGCACGGACAACCTCGGACAGGTCCCGATCTCCGGGAACAGACGGCCCGACGGGTTCCTGCCACGAGAGCACGCCGTCATCTACGCGACCCTGCACGGTGAGGAGTCCTTCGCACGCTCCGACGACGTCAGTCTGTTCACCAGCGCGCTGCTGCGGAGCTTCGACGGCGCCGGGAGCGAGAACACCGAAGACCGCGTGTGGCGGGTGACCACCGGCACTCTGAAGCACGCGATCACCCGCTTCATGAAAGAGCCTTCCTTCGCGGGCACCCTCACGAGCGCCGCGACACCGGTCAGCCCCGAGTCGTTCGACTTCGACTTCCACGAGCTGAGAAGCGACCCGGTCGTCCCCGTGTACATCGGGTGCCGGCCCAAGGAGGACAACGCGCTCGCCGAATTCATATGCCGACGCGACGGGCAGGAGGAACGGCGACGCCCGCCGCCCGCCCCCGGCGAAGAGCCCGACGTCCGCGAGTGGGCCCTGTCCCTGCCGTTCGGCCGGTACGAGGTCGAGGCCGTCCTCGGACACGAAGACGTACGCAAGGACCAACTCGACGCCCGCCCACCATTGTTCCGCATCGGATTGGCCAAGCCATGAGCGCCACACTCGCGGTCAGGATCTTCCTCTCCTCCGCGGGAGAGTCCAACGACGCGATGATCGTCGGTGACATCTATTCGTCCGACTTCGAAGTCAAGGACCAGCGCAACATCCTGATCCCCTGTGGGAGTCCGCCCCAGCCCAAGCTGTACTCGGTGGCACCCGGCCGCTACCTCGTGTCGGCGACCCTGCCGTCCGGGCTGGTGCTGACGGAGAACGCCGTGGCAGTGGAGGGCGAGGAGACTTCGGTGGAGTTCCACATGACGGACTCGCCGTACGAGACGCACTCCTGGCAGTACCTCATGGGCAACATCGAGCCGGGCCCGGTCTACCACAGTTCCTCCCAGGCCCCGCTCGCCGAGTCGGTCGCCTCACGGTTCACGGTCCATGGTCGCCCCCACCCCCACCCCCGCCGTGCCGGACGATGCCACTCCCGAGGCAGCCGTAGCCCTGAGCGGGCTCGCCACCTGGGTCGGTGACGCCGCGCCCACGAGCTGTACCTTCGCGTCGATGCTGGCGCTGGCGGAGAACCCGCCGGATCGCCCGGTTGCCCAGCTGATCGCCCGGGGCGAGCCCCGCGCCCTGCTGGCGCCCGACGTGCGCGGGGATACGGTCACACCGCTCTACCACTTCGGTCCGGACGGTCCTGTCGGAGCCCATGGCGAGCCCCCCGGCACGCGGCAGTTCCTGGTCGTGGAGGCCGCCGGATCCGTACGGCTGGTCACCCTCCCTCTGCCCTGGGGCACGAGCGAGGTCGAGGTCCTGGTCAACCTGCGGCAGAGCCCGACCGGCAGCGCGGCCTCCGTGGCCGTCCGCGACCCGGCGGTCGGCGCGGGGCTCGCGTATATGGCCCAGGGAGCCCTGGACATGGCGGCCCAGCTCTTCACCGATGTCGAGGCGATGCTCTACTCCAAGTTCCAGAACCCGCTCGCGGCGGCGGCCGGCGCCTACGTCCTCATCGGTACCGACCACTCAAGGGACGAGACGTACTGGGACCCGTGGCTGGAGCGGCTCGCCGACTCCTTCCGCTGGCTCAGCGACGGGGCGATCCTGCGGGCGGTGCGGCTGCTGCGTCGCGCCTCGCCGGACAGGGAGGGGGCCCGGAAGGGGCTGATCGAGGCCTTCGACCGCGGCATCCCGTTCTATACGCTCGGGCTGGTCTGGCTCGTCGAGGGACTCTCCGCCTTCCCCGACGACTCCGAGTGCGTAGAGCGCCTCGACCAGGCGCGCCGGCTGTCCTGGCTGGCCGACATGCGTGAGCCGTTCCTGATTCTCGACCTGCGGCAAGGGAGTGCGTGATGATACGGCTCAGGATGCTGCCCGCGGAGGACGGCGACTGCCTGCTCCTCGAATACGGTGACGACGACTTCATCCGGAGAATCCTCTTCGACGGCGGACGGCGCGGCACCTACGAGCGGATCAAGCCGCTGCTCGCCGAACTGGACGGCCGGATCGACGTGCTCGTGGTGACCCATGTCGACCAGGACCACATCCTCGGCGTACTGGCGCTGCTTGAAGACCGCGACCGACCGGTCGAGTTCGGGGACGTGTGGTTCAACGGCTTCGACCATCTTCACGACCGCGAGATTTTCGGCGCGGTGGACGGGGAGGAGCTCACCACCGCGCTCATCACCCAACGCCTCCCCTGGAACAAGGCCTTCGACGGCCGCAGCATCGAAGTGGGCCATCCGCTGACCTGGTTCGACGACGGATCCACGATGGAGGTGCTCGCGCCGGACCGCCGTCTGCTGGAGTCGCTGATTCCCACGTGGAAGGCGAAGCGCCAGGA
Organism: Streptomyces sp. E11-3; assembly: GCF_046540415.1. Classification (NCBI taxonomy): domain Bacteria; kingdom Bacillati; phylum Actinomycetota; class Actinomycetes; order Kitasatosporales; family Streptomycetaceae; genus Streptomyces; species Streptomyces sp. E11-3. The sequence goes on from NZ_JAZGRL010000001.1 coordinate 157,433, forward strand.
GGCCGGGCTGATCCCGGGCGTGGACCCCATGGAGAGGGAGGAGGTGCCCGGCATCGAACGCTTCGGCGTGATCGACGTCGACAAGCTGGCCGCCGCGCCGTTCAAGCGGGACGGCTCCCCGTCGAACCCGACCAGCATCAGCCTGCTGTTCGAGTTCAAGGGCACCCGGATCGTCTTCACCGGCGACGCCGACGACCCGCGTCTGGTGGCCTCGGTCCGGCCACGCGCCGAGGGCGAGGGCGGGCGCCTGCGCATCGACGCGCTGAAGGTCGCCCACCACGGCAGCGCCAGGAACCTCTCGAACGAGCTCCTCGGCCTCCTCGACTGCGGGCGCTACCTGATCTCCACCAACGGAAAGATCCACGGCCATCCGGATGACATCACCATCGCCCGGATCCTGAAGAACGGCGGGGCGACCAAGGACCTCGTCTTCAACTACCGAGAGCGGGCGGCGAACTGGGACCTCGGCAGCCTGAAGCGGGAGTTCGGCTACCGCGTGCTGGCACCCGCACCCGCCGACGAGGACGGCTTTGTCACCGTGGAGTTCTGACCGCCGGCCGGGGCGCCGGATTCCCGTGGGCTACGTCGCCACGGGGCGGTGCGGGTGACGCTGGCCGCGCGGTGCGGGTGACGCTGGGGCTTGTCCGGCGGATCTTGTGACCGTCGTGGCTTCGTTCGTTGGCATGAGCATGGGGCGGGGAGATTTAACGCATGCGGAGTGGGCCCGGCTGAAGCCGCATCTGCCGAAGTCCGGGCAGCGCGGCGGCCGCTGGGCCGGTCACCGCAGGGTCATCAATGGGATCCTGTATCGACTGCGCACGGGGGTGCCGTGGCGGGATCTAGCTGCGCGTTTCGGTCCTTGGAAGAGGGTGTACGAGCGGCGCAGACGCTGGTCGGCGGACGGCACCTGGGACAGGATCTTCGCGGCCGTCCTGGCCGACGCCGACGCGGAAGGCCGGATCGACTGGTCGATGGTAAGCGTCGATTCGACCTCCTGCCGGGCCCATCAGCACGCCGCCGGGGCTCGTAGAAAACGGCCACGAGTGCCGGGAAAGGACGCACGCCCCGGCAGCACCGCCCCGACGAGGCACCGTCACCGTCACCGTCGCCTCGATCCGACTCTGGCTCCGCCCGTGATCTCTGCCGGATCTAGTCGCCGGTCGTGCCGTCGAGCATCTCGCGCAGGATGTCCAGGTGGCCGTTGTGGCGGGCTGTCTCCTCGGTGAGGTGGAGGAGGATCCAGCGCAGGTCGACATGGAGGCCGTCGCGGATGGCTCGCTGGGCCTGCTTGCCCAGGCCATTCCCGGCGACCAGTTCGCGGTAGCGGGCGCTCTGTTCGGCGTATGCGTCGAGCAATTGCGTGAGCGGGAAGTCGACGGCGATACGCATCTCGCGGTCGGGGTCCTCCTCGGTCCAGGGGCCCTGGTCTTCCTCGCCGAGGAAGACCACCTGGAACCAGTAGTACTCGACCCAGCGGAGATGGTTGATCACTCCGCTCATCGTCATCAGCGGTGAGCCCGGCAGGAGCGCCTTGCGGGCGTTCTCCGCCGAGACGCCATCGCACTTGGCGCGGGCGGTGTCACGTGCGTAATCGAGAAACGTGGTGAGCTGGGTGCGCTCGTCCCACGCGGGCGGCGTGTCGTCGATTCTTGTCATCGCGCGAAGCGTCCCCGATCACCGCACCCGATGTCGAGGCATTTAACGGCTGGCCCAACCTGCCCCACCCAGCTCCTTGTAGTCGCCACGGCCGAGTTCTACCTGTTCTTGTACGGCTTTGGGTCGGCCACCGGAGCGACGTACGCGCTCAAACACCCACTAAGTGGTCGGCTCCGGAAATTCTTCGGAGGTTGATCATGCGGCCAGGGCGACAGAGGATTCTTGTTGGTCGGCGAGTGTGTGCCGATCGAGTCTGGCCAGCAGATCGTCCAGGTCGGTGGTGGTGAACTTCCACTGGAACGGCTGTGCCGTGGCGTTGTAGCGGTCTTCGAACGCTCGGAGCCGATTTCTGACCTGATCAAGGTCAGTGAAGTCGTTCGGTGTGACGACCTTGCGTTGCACGACGGAGAAGAAGATCTCTATCTGGTTCGTCCAGGAGGCGTGGACGGGGGTGTGGACCATGACGGCGTTGGGAAATCGGGCGGCGAGCCGGTCGGTAGCCTTCTTGCCGCGGTGCGAGGAACCGTTGTCGACGACCCAGAAGACGCGTCTCGCGCTGGCGTAGGGCTCTTGGGTCATGACCTGCTCGACCAGGGTCATGAAGGGCACGATGCCGGTCTTGGGCTCGCAGCGGCCGATGACCTTCGCTTGGTGGACGTCGCAGGCGGCCAGGTAGGCCAGAGCTCCGCCGCGGCCGTACTCGTGGTTGACGCGCATCGCCCGGGCCCGGCCCGGGGGCAGGGTGGGATGGCAACGGCAGCGGGCCTGGACAGAGGTCTTCTCATCGCTGGAGACGACGTACTCGTCCTCACCCAGCGCGACGCCCTCGAAGGTGCGGGCGTAGAGGTCTGGGACGCGTTGTGCCTTGGCGCGGAAGTCCGGGTCTCGGATGAAGATCCAGGACCGGAACTGCCAGGGCTTGATCGCGTCCTCGCGCAGCCAGCGGCGCACCGTGGAAGCGGAGACGCTGTCGGTGATCCCGCGCGCGGTCAGCTCGGCGGCTAGTTCCGGACACGACCAGCGCGACAGCGGTACGCCGGTCTCGGCGGGAAGATGGCAGGCCAGCGCCTTGGCCTCGGTGACCTGCACGAGAGTGAACAGGGCGGGACGTCCGGAGCGTTTGCGGTCGGCCAGGGCCCGCAGCCCGCCGCGGGCGAAGCGGCCGCGCCAGACGCGGACCGTGTCCAAGTGCAGGCCCGTCTCGTGGGCGATGCGCGCGTTGGGGCGTCCCTGTGCCGCATGCAGGACGACCTGCGCGCGTATCCGCAGCCGGTGCTCAATCTTGTGGCCGTAAGCCATCCTCTTCAACCGCTCACGTTCGGTGGCGGTCGGGACTATCGGGCAGGCCGGGGCAACGGGCATGGCAGACGGGCCGATCGGGAGAAGCGGATCACGACGGGCCGCAGCCCGCCGAAACCCGTGCCAGGAGCCAACAGAACTCAGCGTTCCGCGACCGCCGACTCGAGCAGGGACAGGGTCCGGTTGTCCGCGTCCACGTCTGCGCGGACGCCGAGGGGCAGCAGCAGGTTCGGCGAGGTGTGGCCGAAGTCGACCTGGGCGAGGACGGGGATGTCACGCTGCGCCAGGACGTCGAGCACAACGTCGCGCAGACCGACCTGGTCTCCGCCGCCCTCGTAGGGCGTGACCTCACTCGGGATGCCGACCACCATGCCCGCGATCCGGTCCAGCACACCGGACAGCCGCAAGGTATGCAGGTCGCACCAGATCCGCGTGACCGGCCGCTGTACCTCTTCCCAGAACAAGACGGCGCCGTCGAAGCGTTCGGCGGCCAGTGCGAATGGTGTCGCCTGCAACTGGACCAGGCGGTTCAGCAAGCCGCCAACCAGTGGTCCCTGCGCGCGGCCCGGCTGCCAGGTTTCCCAAGTCCCCCTTGCCGGCAGCACGCCCGGCGCCTCGGCCTTGGTAAGCACACGGGCGTAGAGGTCGACGAGTTCGGACCGACGGGCCTCGTCGCCCAACGTGTACCAATCGCTGCCGAAACCGTGGGTGACGATGTCGGCGTGGAAGCCGCCGAGGCCGGTCTTGGCGTACAACGCCATGTGCAGCAGCGAGATGTCGCTGTAGCCGAGGATCGGCTTCGGGTCGGCCCGGACCGCATCCAGATCGATCAAATCGAGATAACCAATGGTCGCCTGGCCGCCGGTGTGCGCGACGATGGCCCGCACCTCCGGATCCCGGAGCAGCGCATTGAGCTCGGCGGCCTGCTCCGCCGGAGCGCCCGCCGCCCACCAGCGGCTCCGCGCGGGGTCGACCATCGGGCTGACCCGCACGCGGAAACCCATCCGCTCCAATATCGCCACACCGCGAGCGAGCAGCGGCTCCTCACCGGGCTCGAGCTGGCCCGAGGGCGCGGTGACGACCACGAGATCGCCGGAACGCAGCGCACGGGGACGACGGATCGTAGGCATAGGGCCTCCTTGTTGATCGACAACGGCGGACAACCACGCAGGTACCGCTGGTATTCCGCCACCTCGACGCGATCAAGCCAGGCCCCGGAATCCCGACAGGAGGCCAACGGTTGCCGACCACATCCACGCTGACATGGCGGTAACCCAGGGATGGCTGGTGCCGAGGAACGTTCACCGGCACCCGAGGACGCCCTCGACGGTGCCTGCCAGCCCGACCTCGCCACCCCAGACCTCTAACGAACCGACACAGAATCGGGCCTCGAAGTCAACCCCCGAAGGACTTCCGGAGCCGACCACTAAGGTGCGTGGAAGCGTCGCAGGGCTTGGGACAGAGCTTGCTCGTTGTTCTCGTCCAGGTCGAGCTGATTGCGAAGTGCCCGCCACCACACCTCGTGGTCCGAGCATGCCTGTTGGACGGCACCTGGGGCCGCGTCGTTCTGTCTCACCGCGGTCAGCCACTGGGCGCTGCGACGAATCGGGGAGTGAAGGCACGGTGAATTGCTTGGCCCCTCATCCACTGCGTCGCTCAACTTCTGCAGGCGCTGCGGCATCATCTCCGCGAACGCTTCCACTCGGCTCTTGGCATCAGCGAATTCGGACCACGCGGCGTCATCGAGGAGGTCATCCAACTCCGGCAGGCTGGAAGGAAGACCGCATTCGGCCAGCAGCGTGGCATCAGCGAGGTCGCTGACGCTGTGGAGGAGCTTCGCGCGGTCACGCCAGTTGCGGCCCTGATTCGCAGCGACCCGATGGACACACCGCCAGACCTCGGTTTCGCTCGAGAACCATTGGGCCAGCAGGTGGCTCTCGGCAGGGGTGGCTTTCCTCCTGAGCCGCCAGGTGTGCTCCATGACGTCGGCACAACCGCGCAGAAGCTCCTGGTCGTAGGCCAACATCTCGGCCCACAGGGGCCGCTTGGGCCGATGGCGATCCGGCGCGGCATGCGGGTAGGTCTCGCGCTCGAAGCGGATAAAGCGGTCTGTCTGGCGCAGTTCCTCCAAGTCGGGATCCTCGGTGAGCAGCCACGATCGTGCAAGGGGGTGGAATCCGCTCTGATCGGTGTGCGCCGCATCCTCCAGTTCGTCCACCGCCGCGTCGGCGAGCTCCTCCTTCTGCTTCCCCTCGTCAACACCGTTCATCGCCACCGCGTACACGCACGCCGCGTTGTAGCTGTCCTGCCAACGGCGCCACCCCCGGGACCTCTTCGGACGGCGCATACTGCGCGGCCAGCCCGTCTTGGCCTGTTCCACCATGCTCTCAAGTCTGTTCACCGGCGTAGGCCACGGCAGGCCGGTCGGATTCGTGAACTGGTGCTTCCCGGCGCCACTGTGAGCCCACGCAAGTCGCAGCGGTCCCCACACGTCGCGGTTGATACGCAAGGAGGCCCGGGTGAGCGTTCCATGACCGCGGCTGGCAGGAAGGCCAAGGCGATGCGTGAAGCGGGGGTAGTCCTTGGCCAGTTGTCGCATCTCTTCCTGGCAAGCAAGCTGCAAGACCACCCGGACGATCTCGATCTCGCGTCGCCCTTCTCCGAGTTCACACTTGAGCCACTCTGTAGCTGCCTCAGCTGCCTCTTCATGCTTCTTGACGGGCTTCTCCACACCGGGAGGATCGAGGGCGGCAAGAGTCCGCCAGTAGCGACTGGCCAGAGCCGGTGTGAGGGCCTTGCGGATCTCCCGCCGAGCGTGCGCACGCCGTGGGCACACGGCCTCGTCCCTCCTGCACCACTGATCAGCTGTCCGTTCCGCTACGCCGAGGACGACGGCGTAGCGGTAGCGCGCCTCGAGCAGGCCACTTCGCCACCATCTGTAACGCCGCCAGAAGATACGGCGCAGATCGTTCAAGGGGCCGGGCCGCATGCGGCGTTCGCGCTGCTCGCTGGTCAGCCCGTCCAGGAGTATGGCCCCGTAGTAGGTCTCAAGAGCATCGAGATGCAGCCACAAGTGCTCCTGCGTCCCTGCGATCTGCGTGCGCAGATAGAGGTTCGTCGGATCGAGCCGCATCGCCTCGTAATAGCGGTCCAGGGCATCGTCGAACTTCCGCTCTTGACTGAGCTCCCTCGCCTCCTGGTAGGCGGCGAACAGCTCCGGCGGCAGGTCTCGTCCGCGCCACCCCTGCCAGGGCGGTCGTCTGCCAGCCCGGGTGACTGGCACAAGCGTCGCCATGACCCAATAGCCGGCCGCCTGCACCGCTTGCTCCCACGTCTCCCGCCAGATCGCCTCGGTGCGACTTCCACGGATGGCGTAGGACGTGACCGTAACGGTCACACCACAGCAGGGCTCTTGCGCTCGCACCCGAAGAACCCCACTGACCGTGTAGGCGATCTTCGGTCGAAGGCGGCTGAAGAGGCGCAGCAGACTCGTCCCCAGCTTCTTGGGCTCAAGGTCGACATCGCCCACCAAGTCCAGAAAGTTGTCGGCCGGTGCCTCCGCTGGCAGCGCGGCTGGAGGGTAGAGGTTCGTCTCCGACAGCTGCTTGCGCAATTGCGCCGTCAACCCCTCCAACTGCGGCTCCGTGTCCGGTGCAGAAGCGACGAGCTTCTTCACATCCACCGCCCCCGGTTTGTGGGCGTAATGCATCAGCATCCAGCGACGCAGCGCCACGAAGAAGAGTACGAGCAACAGCAGGCAACCGACCCGGACGCCGGGCGAAACCCCCTTGTCGCCGCTCTGCACTATCCGTGCGGCGCCCTCGAAGAACTGCATAGACCACTCAAGGACTGCCCGAACGAAGGGCCAGCCCCATGACGCCTGCCACGCTGGCTCGTTGCCGCCCACGGCACGGAGCGCGAGGAACAAGAGAACAAAGAAAGAGACCGCCACCGCCGCTGAGCGCTTCACGTGAGGCACGCGCAGTGAAGAGACCTCGGCAGAAGTATGCCGATCGGACCGTGAGGACATAAGGACCTCTGATGGCTCTTGCTTCTGAAAACTATTCTTCTACGATTCCGTTCGCGGGCAAGTCGACCGATCTGCCGACGGGGCGGCGCGCGGTTTCCCGTGTATTCAACCCGAGTCTGCGAAGACCTCAGGATCACGGGCCAGGCCAGGGCCAGTCGGATGTAGCGCTCGCCCTTCTCAAAGTGCTTCCAGCAGGAGAACGTGCCGGTCAGGACGTGGACCTCTCAATGGGCGTTGATCGGGCCGATGAGCACGGCGTGGAAGCGGGAGCGGGTCGCACGGTCGGCGACCGGCGATCCCGGGGACTGCGATCTCCGGAACGTCGCGAACACGATCTTCTACCAGAACCGGACGGGCTGTCAGTGGCGCTATATGCCTCATGATCTGCCGGCCTGGTCGGCGGTGTTCTCCTACTTCACGCTGTGCCGCGAGGGCGCGACCCAACCCGGACGAGGCCTCTACCAGAAACGGACTTAACGTCGCTCTGAGCGGGCTGGAACCGGCACGGCCGACAGCTGCCACTCTCGCCTGATCAATCCAAACACCCACGAGTCGGATACCTCGCCGTTCACGACGCAGTCTTCCCGCAACGTCCCTTCACGCACGAATCCGATCTTCTCCAGGACCCGGGCAGATGCCACGTTGCGCGTATCGGTCTCGGCCTGAACTCGATTCAGGCCCAGTGTGTCGAATGCCCACTGCAGCAAGGCGTGCGCGGCCTCCGTCGCGTAGCCGTGGCCCCACATCGCTTCGTCGAGGACGTAGCCCAACGACGCGCTGCGGTAGTCCGGGTTCCATCCGGTCAGACCGCACCAGCCGACGAAGGCCCCGTCAGAAGCGCGGTCGATGGCCACCCGCGCTCCGGTGTCTTCGTCCGCCATCTTCCGGCACATCTTGATGAAGCGCTCGGCGCGGGCCCGTTCGTTCCACGGCGGGGAGTCCCAGTAGCGCATCACGTAGGTGCTGCTGTGCAGCGCGAAGAGGGGGTCCGCATCGGCGTCGGTGAAGGGGCGCAGTCGCAGGCGAGCGGTGTGCAGTATGGGGGTGGCCAAAGTCATGCGCACCATCTTGTGTCCTCATGAGGCGGGCAGAACACCGAATATCCGATCCCGGTCCGATCCTCACGACCAAGGCACCGCCTACCAGCAGATCGCGCACGGCACGACGACTCGGCCTGCCCACCGACGACCCAGACATGAACGTCACCCACAGCCACCTCGCCCGCCAAAGCTCCCTCGTCCGCCGCATGCGGGGCGGTGTTCGCGATGGCTCGGCGGTCAGGGCGCCGCCGTCGTCGTCGGTCATCAGCGGCGCATGGGCCAGCCGCTGGGCGGCGTGCTGCTCGTGCTCAGTCAAACGGCCCTGCTTGGGGCGCGGGCAGTCGCCGCCGGTCTCCGCGGCGATGATCCGGCGGGTCAGCTGCCGTCCCCAGGACGGGTGAGAGCTTGCGCGGATCATTTCGGTACGGGAGCCGAGGAGTTGAGCCGGTCCGGAGGCGGCGGGAACGTAGGCCAGGCCTGGTGGAGGTGGTCGAGGAGGAACCCGTCGTGGCCGTCCGCGCCGACGAAGATCTGCTGGCGGCGTAAGGGTAGATGGTGCCGTCGTTTCGCAAGGAGCGGGAAGATGTTGGCGGCAGCGACCACGAGGTCAGAGGTTCCGGCCGCTACGGTCAGAACCTACGTCCCCGATGCCCGCGCATCCCGCCTGCGGGAAGGGAGCGTTCCTCTTCACAATCGGGGTTCGCGCTTGTGCAGCTCTCGTCGAGCCGGTGTCTGCTGAGACGGGACGGTGGGAGCCCGGCAGGACGGGCGGCTCGTCGCCGTCGCGGGCGTGCACAACCGAACCCGGCATCCAGCACCCGAGCCCCGGCGGGCACTGCGTTGGACGACGAGCGCGATGAACAGGGCGTTGCTTCCCCCGGTGGTGCTCGACAGCAGTCCCACCAGCACGCCAAACCTTTTACGCGCGGGTCGACGCGTGCCACGTCTGCCCGGCCACCTACCGGGTCGCCGGGGTCGGGAATGTCACCGCCCGTCCCCGAGGTACGCGGGCAGGGCGCGGGCGGGGCCTGTGTCGCCGCATTGTGCCGGCGGCTCGGCAAGACCATGGACCACATCGGGCTGAACGTCCCGGCGACAACGCCAGTGCCGTCGGGCCCTACCGCAGGCTCGGCTTCGTCCAGGTCACCGAGGCCACGTTCACGGCACTCCCCCATACCGGGACCAGCTGAGACGGACCGGTACCTGCGCACGGGGCGGGGGCGGCCTGCGAGGGGGATGAGGCCCCCTGCGGCAGGGGCGTGTAAATGCGGCTCAGCGGGGCCGTCCGCGGCGTCCCGTGGGGTGGGGGCGGTGGTCGGCTAACGGTCGGCTCGTCGCGGTGATCTGCTCATCGGGCGATGAGTTCCCGCCGCGCGGCAGGTCTTATCCGTCGGACACTGTGGTGGTCGGACGGAAAGAGGAAGCCATGAAGGACGATGTCTGGTCGATGGTGCATGCCGAGCGCGCGGCCCTGATCGTTGACCTCTCGCAACTCGACGACGAGCAGTGGGCGAAACCGTCTCTGTGCGAAGGGTGGACCGTGCACGACGTGGTCGCCCATCTGGTCGACAGCACTCGCACGACGCGCCTCGGTTTCGTGTCCGGTCTCGTCCGGGCGCAGTTCAACTTCGACCGTCTCAACGCACGCGGTGTGCGACGCGAGCGTGGTGCCACGCCGCAGGAGACCTTGGAGCGGCTTCGTCGGGTGGCCTCGCGGAGGTCGACCCCACCGGCGCCCCTCGACAGCCGACTCGTCGAAGAGGTCGTCCATGGTGAGGACATCCGCCGGCCCCTGGGGCTCAACCACTCCTACCTGCACGAGGCCGTGGTCAGATCACTCCGTCTGCAGACCCGTACCCCGGCGTCCTTCGGCGGGGCCAAAGACCTCACGGCCCGGGTCCGGCTCACCGCCACAGACGCCGACCTCTCGGTCGGAGACGGTCCACAGGTGAGCGGAACCGCGCTTTCACTGCTCCTGGCCGTCTCCGGGCGGCGGGTGGCGCTGGGCGACCTTGCCGGGCCCGGAGTCGCCACGCTGGGGACCCTTGCCTGAGCTCCCGCTGGGCCAACGGACAGCACCGCCCCGACCCGGGACTCGGACGCTCCCGGGGCGGTCTGACCTGAACGATTCATCTGGCCGGTGAGAGTGGACGCCGCCCCCTGGCCCTCCTGATCACTCCGGGCCAGTGGGGCGATGCCCCGCAGCTCATCCCGGCCATGGAACACATCCGCGTCGGCCGCGCCGGTGGCGGACACCCGCGTACCCGACCCGATCACCTCGGCGTCGACAAGGCGTACTCGTCCCGCCGCAACCGTCGCTACCTGCGACGGCGCCAGATCAAGCACCCCATCCCCCACCGTCGCCTCAATCCGACTCTGGCTTCGCTCATGATCTGTTGGGCAGACTGCGGTGCGGACACGTGAAGCGTGTACCGGCAACATGCGCCCACCCAGCTTGCCCCTTAGCCCATCGACTTCACGCGGTTGGCAGAACGTAGCTGCGAATCTCAGCGATCTTCGCCGTCCTGGCCGTCCCCGGGAAGCGGAGCACATGGCAGAAGGCATACCGCGTGCCGTCAGCCGCCTCGATCGTGCCATCAACGCCCGCCTCCCGGCCGTGAGTGATCAGGGAACCGAAGGCGACCTCCTTGGCCTCGGGCAGGTCGGCCGCCCAGGCGCGCACGGCTTCACGTCCACGGAGGACGGTGTCGCCCACCAGGTTCCATTCCACGTCCTCGCCGACGAGCGCGGCCACGGTCTCGTCGTTCCCTTCGGCGAGGGCGACGACGAGGTCGCGGAGCACCTCCTTACGGGGAGCGTTGCCGCAGTCCGGTGCAGATCGAATCGTCACCATGTGCCGAGTCTATGACCGCCCGGCGGCACAGACAGGGCTCGCAATGCCCTACGCCTCCGTCACCAAGCCCACAGGGTCTGGGTCTCCGGCACAGGCTTACCTGGCGAGATCGCCGGACAGGCCCTAGTTGTGCCGACGCCGGTGCGAATGCGAATGCGGGTGCGGGTGGGCGGCGGTGCGCACCCGGCAACCCACCGGCAGGCACCGACTCTCCGCACCCCGAAGCCCTCTGGGAAGCCTGAAGCCGCGGGACGAGGGGCGGAGGCCGGACTTGAGGCCGCCACCTGCCCGGGTGCCCCGGCGACCCCTTCGAACGGACCCTGGACACTCCCGCCACTGTCGGCGAAGAACGCGCGGCACACGCTGGGAAGAGGCGTCGAGACGCGGCGGAAGCGGAGGCGGAGATGGGACGGGCTGACGAGGCACTCGTGCTGGTCACTTACCCTGTCCGTCATGAGTCGTTGGGAAGAGCTGACCGGTGGGACGTCCGGAGAGGACTACGCCGCCCGGTTCACGGCCCTGGCCGGCAGCGGCAAGGACATGCACGGTGAGGCACGGTTGTGCGCCACGCTGGTGCCCGCCGGGGCACGTGTGCTGGATGCCGGGTGCGGAACCGGCCGGGTCATGATCCGATTGGCGGAGCTCGGGTACGACTGTGTCGGGATCGACCTCGACGCTTCCATGCTGGCCGTGGCACGCAGGCAGGCGCCGGAGCTGCCCTGGATCCAGGCCGACCTGGCCACGTACGACCCGGCTGAGCTTCAGGTTGACGCGAACGTCGACCTCGTGGTCGCGGCAGGCAACATCTTCCCGCTCCTTGCTGCGGGTACTGAGGCCGCGGTGATCAGCCGCTTGGCCGCGACTCTGCGCCCGGGCGGCCTCATGGTCGCCGGATTCGGCCTGGACGAAGCCCACCTGCCGGTACCGCCAGCCATCACCCTGCCGGAGTACGACGCTTACTGCGCTGCGGCCGGCCTCACCTTCGTCGACCGCTTCGCGACCTGGGATGCCCACCCCTACGAGGGCGGCGGCTATGCCGTCAGTGTCCATCGGGTGCATCGCGGCTGAAGATGTCCGCCCCGCTGGATTCGTGCAGCTCGGCGCCGGTTTCGTAGCGCTGGCAGGAACAACTGGACCGGTGGTCTCGCCGGTTCAGGCGAAGCCTCGGCGGCCGGGCCGTCCGATCCGATCGCGTCAAGGGACGTTCCTACGGGCCTGCCACCATCGGAGGTTTCGACGCTGCGGACTTCGCCCACCGGGTCGTTGTCCGACTGCCCACGGCTTCCCATCGTGCGGTTCCGCCCTGCGCGGCGTGCCAGGACAGCATCCAGAACGTGAGCCAGAACCCCTCTTCGGGAGGTACCCGGCCGACGCCGCGTTCGATGTTCACCGAGCAGTGGCAGCACCCGAATAAAGGACTTCAGTGACCTACTGGATGCTCCAGCGGTATGGGTGTTCGGGATCGGCGGGGCAGGCGAAGATGTTGAGCTCGCCGGAGCGGCCCACGACGACCTGGGTCGGGGTGGCGTACGGGTGTGGATGGAGGTCCTGGTCTTCGACCGGTTTCCAGCTGCCGCTGCCGCCGTCCCACTCGGAGCTGTCGATGGCCAGCAGGAGTTGCATCGGGGTCGCGCAGGTCCCGCAGTCCATCGGGTGCGGGTCAGTCGTGTGCCAGGACGCGAATCCGCCGACGCGCCAGCCGGGAGGGATGGACAGGTCGTACTGGTAGCCGACCGGTTCGGTCCCTTCTTCGTCGTCCCACTGCTCGGCCTCTTCCTCCCATCCCTCCTCCTCCCAGGCGTCGAGCCTGTCGCGAAGTACTTCGGGAAGGAGACCGGCGAAGGGGTAGGTGACCACCTGCTCGGGGTGCAGGACACAGGGCTCGGGCAGGTACCCGTCGTGGCCGACGACCTGTGGTTGCGGTGGCGAGGCGAGCACCTCGCCGACCTCAGAGGCCTTGCGCCAGACCAGGTGAAGCAGCATGTTGTGCTGGCCCATGCCGTGCGCGTCGAAGGGGCACCAGAACACCTGGAGCAGGTCGCAGTCGTCCGGCCCGGCTAGCAGGTCAGGGATGTCCCGCCGGTACAACTGCGCGAGGCCGATGAGCGGCAGCGGGTCGGTCTCGCAGGCCCCCGGAATCCGGTGCCTGCGGTGCAGCTCATCCACGAGCTGCCGTTCCTCGGCTGTGAGTCCCTGGAAGGGTTCACGGGCCCACGCGGCGGCCAGGACCTCTCGTTCCCGGTGGATGTCCGCGGGACGCCGGCCACGCCCGCGGGCATGGGCCTCACTGCACAGCGGCCACGGCTCGTCGCCCGGCCACAGCATCGGCCCGCCCACGGAACTGGCCGACACATCGGGCCTTCCTGGCCGCGGGTGCAGCCGGGTCGTCGTGCCCCGGTAGGCGGCCAGCTCGGGGAAGATCGCCTCGACATCGAGCGGGCGCGGCGGCGTGGTCCTCGTCATGGAGGCGACCTTAAACACTCGACAGGTTCGGTGAAGCAACGCCCCTGGCCGCCTTCTCCTCAAGGCCGAAGCGGTGACCCCGCAGGCGTCCTGGACTCGGTCCCCCAACCACCGATGCTGTCCAAACTCCGGTGGGCACGGTTCCTTTGAGGGATGATCGGTTTGATCTCGCGGGCTGCCGGGCTGGGTGGTGGGTTATGACGCGTCGGCGTACGCGAGGTGGGTGCCGCAGACAGTGCAGCGGAAGAGCATGGTTATGGCGCCCGGGTGCTCGCGCGGATGGACCCGCTGGCGAGCGGGTCGGGATGGTAGCGGAAGGCGGGCAGGTCGGCGCTCACTGGTGCAGTCTGTTCGCAAGGCAGCTCCGTGATCAAGCGGTGAGGGCGTATTCCACAGCCTGAGCGGAACCTTCGAGTCAGCGGAACATCGCCATCATCGTTGCCTAACAGCGAGGCCAGCAAGCATAGTTGGGGTGTGCGCGAGCTGATCTATCTGTCCGATCGGAAGCTGAGCCAGTTCGTTGATACTGGAGGGAATGGACGCAAGCGGCGTGTCAATCAGCTAGGGGCGACCGCGCCCATGGGACTGGGCGGATTTCAGGTCGGGCTGTCCGAGTCGACGCCCGTCGAACACCCGCGGCTGGCCGAGGTCATCCGTCATCTTGAGAAGACCGCGGCACCGCAGTCGTTCACCGACGAGGACCTACGGCCGGGGCAATGGGTGCGGTTCAGTGCCGACATGATCTACCAGATATTCCGTGACCCCGAGGGAATTGCTCGCAGGTCCAGCGCAGACCACCCAGGACCCCCCGCACTGCTGTTCTGGGACCCCCAGCCACCCGACGGAGATGATGTGTGGCCAACCAGGTTGCTGCTGCACGGATCACCGGAGCACCTCGTCGGCACTCGCGCTGACGAGACGCCGACTGTCGCCTCTTGTCACACGGCGGCAATGTCCTCGCCGATTGGCCTGGTCGACTTCCTCACCGGACTGACGCAACGGAGCTTCTCGCAAACCTTGTGGTTCACGCTCCGTGACCTGGACGGTCGCTATCCCGCTGAGATCGCTGCCAGGGTGACCGGATACGCACGCGTGACGGCAAACGTCAGAGTCGACCACACGCCGTTCTATGCCGATTCAGGCAGAGAGGCATCCAGGGTCGTGGTCGCGAGCCCGCTGTTCGTTGAACTGGCCAGATAGCGCGCCCCCAGACGCGGCACAACGCGCCCTGACCGGCAGGTACACGGCCGCACTGCTTGTTCCGCAGATTCCCTGAACGCGACGGCGACGCTCTCACTCCCACCCAGGGCCGCCCGCGGCGCCAGGCAGCAGCACGTCGAGGACCGGACGCTCGCGGGCCAGATCAATTCGGAAGCTATTGTCGCGTCGCCCCCGCAGGCCTGTCGTCCACAGCCGATCGAGAACCGGCCCCATACCGGTCCACGCTGGCTCAGTCCTTGTAGCCACCGCCCTCCACCACGTCGTTCGCGAAGAGTTGGGCCTTTTGCAGCGCCTCGTCGACTGACTGCCGGCCGGCGATTGCCGCGGAGATCTCCTTGGCCACCCGTCCGCCCAGGCCCGCGTACTCTGGGATGCCGACGTACGACGTTCCCGTCCACGGCTGCTTATGCAGGCCAGGCCGCGTCAGGTCCACGGCGTTGAGTGCGTTGAGCGTCGGTTGGAGAAACCCCTTAGCCGCCTTCTTGTACGCGGGAAGCTGGTACGTGGACAGCCGGCTGCCAGGTGGCACTCCGACCCAGCCGAGCTTTTCGCCGTACAGCTTCAGGTACCGTTTCGACGTGGCCCAGGAGGCGAAATCCCATGCGGCCTTCGGGTGCTTGGACGTGATCGGGATCGCCAGCGCCCAGGTCCACAGCCATCCCGAGCTGTCCGTGCGCATCACCGGCGCCGGGGCGTAACCGAGCTTCCCGGCGACCTTGCTGGTCTTGGGGTCCTCGAGACGGCCAGCAAAGAAGGTGGCGTCATACAGCATGGCCGCCTTGCCCTGCCGCATCGTCGCCTGGCACTGAGCGGGCCCGGCTTCGAAGGCCCGGGACTCGCCGGAACTGCGGACCAGGTCCACGTAGAACCGCACCGCCCGCTTGGTTTCGAGGGAGGTGAGTTGAGGGTTCCACTTCTCGTCGAACCAACGGCCCCCGAATGTCAGGATCACTGTGTTGAGAGGCAGCAGGTCCAGCCAGACGGGGCCTCCACGCAGGCAGATTCCGGCTGTGCCGTTTGGGGGATCGTTGAGTTTGGCCGCCATTTTGGCGACCTGCTGCCAGGTTGGGCGTTTCGGCATGGTCAACCCGGCTTTGGCGAACAGGTCCTTGCGGTAGACGAGGAAAGACGACTCTCCGTAGTAGGGCACCGCGTACAGGCCGTTGCGGTACGACAGCGCTTTGCGCACCACAGGAATGAAGTCCTGTACGTCGTAGTCACCCTGACTCGCTAAGGCGTCGAGTCGGGTGAGCCATCCTCGCGAGGCCCATAT
The DNA here is from genome assembly GCF_046540415.1 of Streptomyces sp. E11-3. Lineage (NCBI taxonomy): Bacteria > Bacillati > Actinomycetota > Actinomycetes > Kitasatosporales > Streptomycetaceae > Streptomyces > Streptomyces sp. E11-3. Next base: position 173,269 of record NZ_JAZGRL010000001.1, read on the forward strand.
TGGCGTCTCCCAGGGGCCGATGGACACGACATCGTAGCGGCCGCTCTCGTTGGCTACGTCCTTGGGAAGCCGGTTTCGCAGCACACTCTCGGGGAGGAAGTCGAACTTCACGCGGATGTGGGGATGGGTGCGCTGGAAGTCTTTGATGAGCTTCTGCATATCTCGGGTGAAGTCGACGGACGCGACAGTGATCGTCGTCGTGTCTTGTTCGTTCCCGGCGCAGGCGGCAGGGCCAAGCGCGAGTGAGGCGAGCAGGCCTCCCACCACAGGGATACGCGCGAGCTGCCCGGTCCGCCGCCTGTACGGCATCGGTTCGGTTCCTCCCTGTCGGCATCAGGCACACACACCAGAGATGGGTCGTGCCCTTCACTGCGGGAGCTTTTCTGAGCTCGCGAACGACACGTAGTCAGGCACGTCCAGGAGGCAGCCCGGCACCCGCTCCGCGCTCGACACTCCAAAATACGTCGTGATCTGCTCCTCTCCCCCTGAGGGAACTCCCATTCCTTGCGCCAGCGCGACCTTCCAGGGCGTGAGCCCGATCGCGTTGCTGCCCTGGAGGGGGTAGTCCAGCGTGATGATCAGCGTGATGAACAGTCCGATGAAGAGCGACAGGAGGCCGGTCAGTGCCACATGGTCGACCAGTCGGACGCCGACAAGTGCCCAGGTTGCGCCGATGGTCACTAACGCGCCGCCAAAGAGGACGAGATGCAGCACAGGCAGCAGTCCGATGCTCACCTCCCCCTGCCGTTCGCGGCGAAGGTTGTTGTACTCGTTAAAGGCGTCGAGGGTGACGGACTGGGCATTCGACTCCTGCTCGTTCTGCGGCTCATAGAACATCAAGGATTCGAACACCGCATCCAGTCGCCCCTGGTCTTCAGCGATTTCCCCCCGCTGCTGCTTCGACCAGACCTCATTGATCACATTCTCAGCGTAGTTCCGTACTTGAGACTGAAGCCGACATCTACGACTGTTGGGAAACGCCTGACCAGCCCGATAGACGGTGGTGAGCTGTGAGGCTTCCTTGTTGACGAGCTTCTTCACCTCCACATAGTGCTCATACGCCCCCACGGCAACCAGCCCGACCAGCAAGGCGTAGAAGGCCCCCACGACTTCGACCAGGAACTTGACACGTTCGTTGTGCTCGGGATCTTCGCCGAACCATCCGCGGACCTTGGATCGTGCGAGAAGGCCGCTGAGGCCGAAAACGAGGAAACCTCCAACCAGGACTGCAGCCTGTGCCCAGAACGTCAAATGCGAGAACCAATCAGGCATACGCTGAACTCGCCCCCCTGCTCATGATGACGGTGGGTTGTCACCGCAGATGCTGTTCACCGACTGCGGCCGCCGCCATCACATCCCCAGCACGATGATCCTCACGCAACCACCGTCATCACAAGGGCGCGCGAAGGCAACAAGCAGCAGTCACCAACACCTCGCACGCGCAGATCCCGCGTGCGTGCGCCACCCGGCGCAACCTGGCACGACGAACGCCCCGAGCGCGGTTGTCCATTCCTGTGGATCGGTAGGTACTACAGCCGGATGTGGCGGGCTGGCGGGGCGTGATGGTTGGTTGTGCGGTCCGGGGGTGTTGAACTGGCAGCCTGCTCGCGCTGCCAGCAAGCGAAGTGTTGTGTGCTCCTACTCGCTGAGCCTCCTTGAGGCAGAAAGGTCGCGGCTCGCCCCCCGAGTCCAGGTGCCCGATGACCAACAAGATCGACTTCAAGAAGAACCTCGACGCCTACCAGGCGAAACGAGACCAGATCCGGATCGTGGACGTGCCCGACATGCAGTACCTCATGATCGACGGCCACGGCGACCCAAACACCTCACCCGCCTACACCGAAGCAGTCAAAGCGCTCTACCCGGTGGCCTACAAACTGAAGTTCGCCAGCAAGCGAGACCTCGGACGCGACTACATCGTCATGCCCTTGGAAGGCCTGTGGTGGGCCGAGGACATGGACTCCTTCACGGTGTCACGTGACAAGTCCCGGTGGGACTGGACGTTGATGATGATGACTCCGGGCTGGATCGACCAGCAGATGTTCGACACCGCCGTCGAGCAGGCCGGAACCAAAGGTCACCCGGCGCGCCTGGGCGATATCCGCCTGGAGTCGCTGTCCGAGGGAGTCTGCGTGCAGACGCTGCACGTCGGCTCTTTCGACGACGAGGCCGACACGCTGGCACGGATGCACCACGAGTTCATTCCCGACAACGGTCTCCACATGGCCGGCAAGCACCACGAGATCTACCTCAGCGACCCCCGCAAAGTCGCCCCTGAGAAGCTACGCACCATCCTCAGACAACCGGTCCGCACCACCACCGATCCGCACACATAGGCCCGCCACGCGCCCGATGCGCGAGGAATCGAGCCCGCTCAGAGTGGTCATTCACCAGCCGGGGCGGTCATGCACACCGACCACGGCGCCCAGGTAGGCGTTGGAGATCTCGTCGGTCTCCAGTAGATGGGCGACTGGGCCGGAGGCGGTGACGTCGCCATGGGCGAGGACCCATGCGGTCGAGCACAGGGCCCGTACGAGGCGCACGTTCTGTTCGACGAGCAGGATCGCCGTTCCCTGATCGGCGATGTCCTTCAGGAGTGCGCCGACTTCGTCGACGGCCACCGGGGAGAGCCCGCTGGAGGGCTCGTCCAAGAGCACGAGCTTCGGGTCGGACATCAGTGCCCGTGCGATGGCGACGCTCTGCTGCTGTCCGCCGCTGAGGCGGCCGGCGGGCTCGGCCCTACGGCGGTGGATCCAGTCGAACCGGTCGTACGTCCGCTCCAGACGAGTCTGCTGGATCCTGCGTCCGGTGCCGTGGGCGCCGAGGAGGAGGTTGTCCTCGATGCTCATGCTCGGGAACAGCCGTCGGTTCTCCGGGCACAAGGCGATGCCGGCTGCGACCAGTCGGCGCGTGCCGTACGCGGTGACGTCCTCGCCGTCGAGGCGGATCGTGCCCGTGGTCCGCGGCACGCGGCCGTGGATGCCGAGCAGGGTGGTCGTCTTGCCGGCGCCGTTGGCACCGAGGATGCCGGTGACGGCCCCCGGGGCGGCGGCCAGGCTGACGTCCCGTACGGCGGTGGTGGGGCCGAACGAGACCGTGAGGTTCTCCACGGTGAGCACGATCAGGAACCTCCCGGGTAGGAGGCGATGACGGCCTCGTCGGAGCGGATGTCCTCGGGGGTGCCGTGGGCGAGGACTGAGCTTGTTTCGCTTTGACGGACACCGTTGGTGTGGTGGTCAGGCCGCGAGGGCTGGCTCGTAGTCGGCAGGACTGCGGTAGCCGAGGCTGCTGTGCAGCCGATGCAAGTTGTACCAGCTCTCGATGAAGTCGAAAATCGCGGTGCGGGCTGAGGCCCGGCTGGGCCAGGCGGTGGTGTCGAGCAACTCGCGTTTGATGGTGGCGAAGAACGACTCGGCGAGCGCGTTGTCCCAGCACTGCCCGGTGCGGCCGACGGACAGTCGGACATCGAACTCGGTTGCCAGGGAAGCGAATTGCTGACTCGTGTATTGGCAGCCGCGATCCGAATGAAAGATCACCGGCCGGGCAGGGCGACGCTGCCGGCAAGCGGATCGCAGGGCGTCAGCGACCAGTTCGGTCCGCAGATGGTCAGCCGTTGCCCTGGGCTTGATGCGCTTTGAGGGACATCTGAGATCAGGGGTTCTGCCCCGGAAGGATGTCCATCATGGAGAGCATGGGGAAGAAGAAGCCTTGGCTTCGCCGTTCGTTCACGCCGGAGTTCAAGGCCGAGATCGTCGAGGAGAACCGCTGGCTGCCCGAGGGCGTCGACATCCTGACGGCTTCATGCTCAGCCACGGTTCCGGCCTGATCCTTAACTCCGTGCCCAAACCCCGTGCCCAGTATGCGGAGCTCTGGCCGGTAGGCGTCCTGCCGGGCGGTGCCGTCGCAGCTTTCCGTCCCGGGACATGGTGCGGACGGAGTGGACGCTGGTCATGTGGTCCATGGACCGGTTCCAGGTAGGGCAGGCTTGCTCGATGCGGCCCTGATTGAGCTGCATCTCGGCTTCGGCGACCAGGTCGAGGGCGACGATGCGGGCGTAGGTGCCAGCCGGGCGCGAGGCCGCGGCCCAGCCGTACTGCTCGGCGGCGGCCGTATACTCGCCGAACGCCTCGAAGACCTTCGCGGCCCGGGAATGGACCGAGCCCTGCGGCGGTCCCCACGCCAGGGCTCGCCGACGGCAAGGAGTTCTGGGCGCAGCAGGACCGTGAGAATGAGATGACGCCGCTGCGCTTCTCCCGAAGGGTGTGCTGTACGGCACCACAAGAGAAGGGGGTGACGAGACCGTGCTCGCGGTTGACGCCCGCACGAAGAAGGTGCTCGCCAAGGACCTGCCCTCGGAGAACGTCCCGCTGTTCTCCCAGCCGTCTGGTTACGGCTACCTCAGCACCCACGACGGCTTCTTCGTGTTCCCCTCGGCGGCGCCATGACCCAGGCGTGCCCGGGCCCTGAACTCGGCGGCTGCCCGTTGGAGGCGCTATCGACCGACCTTCGCGTCTACGTACGGCACGGCCGGTTCCGGGGCGGCTCGACGCTCGCTCACGAAATCCACGCAGTGGTGGCCGAGTTGCACACGTACTGGGAGCGGTACGCAAGCGGCGGGTTCGGGCGGGCGACCATTCCGGAGATCGAAGCTTCCCTGGAGCCCCTCGACGCCTCGGCCGCCATCGACCTGATGACAACGCTGGCCGCCCACGACCTCGTGTGGCCCAACTTCACGCACATGGACCCCGAGGAGGCCCGCAGCGCGGCCGAGCAGGTCGTGAACCTGCTCGGCCCTCGCGCGACCTGGTGGAGCAACTTCGACGACCACTCCAGCACCGCCGTCACCGAGTGCTCGTTCGACGGCCTGATCGCCGGAACCGACGGCGAGCGCTTTGCGATCCTGATCCAGGTCGCCGAGGACTAGCAAGACTTGCCCCGTAACTGCTGGTCGCGGGTGACGTACTTGGTCCCTTGAGTTGGTCCGGCTGGGCGTGCGAACTGGCTCCGCGGGTGGCCTCGTGGCCTTTGTTCACCGACCGCCGACGTTGTCAGAGGGTTGGGATACGGTGCGGAGTGATGGGCCGGGCGGAGATCGTGAGGGACTCGCGGCCATGGGGGGTGGGTGGGAAGGCCCCCGGCGTCGCGGCCCGGGACTGGATCGGTATCCGTGTCCCCACCCCCCAACCCCGCCCGCCGGAGTCTCGACTGTGCGGTGAGCGGTGCAGTTGACCAATGAGGCCCATCTGAAGTACAAGCTCAACACCGCGCTGCGGGCGGGAGGGTGCGGACCCGGCTCGCAAGGGCCGGGCCGTGGAGCTTCCCGCTGGAGGACCGGGCCTGTTGGTCGCTGGCGGCGGCTACGGGGAACCGGCCTGATCATCCCGCACCGCCGCGAACGCGGCCAGACCGAACTCCCAGCCTGGGAAGAGGAGCACAACACTGCCCACCGCAAGGTCCGCGTCCGCGTCGAGCACCCCTTCGCCCGCATGAAGAGCTGGAAGATGCTCCGCGACTGTCGCCTAGGACACGACGTCTAGGACACGCCGTCGAGCGGCCGCAGGAAGCGGCGCTCATACCGCTTGATGCAGCGGGTGTTACGAGCCAGTTCGAAGGCTTCCTGGCACTCCGGGTCGGTCATGCTGTCCGTGCGGTACTGCTCGTACGCGGCGAGACTGGGAAAGGAGAAGAGGGCGTAGGCGATGTCGCTGTCGCCCTCACTCGGCAGGAAGTAACCGTGGTGCGTCCCGCCGAAACGGTCGACGAGCCCGACCCAGCGGCGGCCGTATTCCTCGAAGTCCTCAAGCTTGTCGGCGTCAATCTCGTACGTCAGGTGAATGGTGATCATGCCCCCATAGTGCTGCATGTTGGTTCGGGCTCGGAGGCGGCCTATGGGCTTTGGCGCTCGCCCGGCAGTCCCCCTGCTGATCGCACACCAGCCGAACTGTCAGGCCAGCACGCCCCGACGGCTTCCGTGTGATCGTCTTCACCCAAACCGGGAACGTGGTGCTCCAGTCCCGCCGCGGGGCCGACCTCGCGCCGGCCTTCCCGACATCGCCGCGGCAGAGCGGGACCTGGAGCCAGAGCTCGTCGTGAACGGGGAACTCGTCGTCCCCCACAAGGGCTGTCTCGACTTCGGCCTCCTCCAGCAGCGCGCCCTGCGACGAGGCCAAGGCGCCAGCCAGGCTGCCGCCGACCATCCCGCCCACATGATCCTCTTCGACGTTCTGGAGGCCGATGGTGTGAGCCTGGTCCAGCGCCCCTACCGCCCAGTGGTCTGTCGCTGGGCCGTTGGGACACTCCGGGCTACCCGCGGCTGGTGGCCCCACCACCCCGCTGGAACGCAGCGCGTGGCGAGAGCTGGGCGGGCGCCTGGCACCCGCGAGTCCAGGCCACCCTTGGCACGGCGTCCGCTTCAGCGCCGGATGAGGCACCCGTGAGGCCCTCGTCTACCACCCCGTCCAACCAGACCTCGTCGCCGAGCACGACCAGCTGGCCAAGCTCACCGCCCACGGCCCCGACTTCGTCTCCGCCGCCTGTATCCCGATGCTCCTGGCCAACACACCCTGCGCAGAGGTCGCCCTCGCCCTCAACGCCCGGGGCCCCAGCCACGCACCCCTGACCGCATGCGCCACCGGCACCACTGCCCTCGCAGTGGCCCACGATCTGCTCACCACCGGACAGTGCGACATCGCCCTGGCAGGCGGCACGGAAGCTGCCATCTCCCCGCTCACGGTCGCCGGCTTCTACCGGTGCGGAGCGCTCTCCACCCTCAACAACGCCCCGGCCACAGCCTCCCGGCCCTTCGCTCCTGACCGCGGCGGCTTCGTCATGGCCGAGGGCGCGGCCGTCCTGGTGCTGGAACGCGCCGAGAGCGCCCGTGCCCGCAATGCCCCCGTGCGCGCGGTCCTGGCGGGATGCGGACAAAGCAGCGACGGCCACCACTCCACCGCGCCACGCCCCGACGCCGCAGGTGCCCAGCAGGCCGTCGAGACCGCACTCCACCGAGCCGGCATCACCCCGAACAGCGTCGACCACGTCAACGCCCATGGCACCTCCACCCGGCTCGGCGACGCCGCGGAAGCCCTACTGATCGAACGGCTCTTCCCGCATCGCCCGCCCGTCACTGCCGCCAAGGGGACACTGGGCCACACCCTCGCCGCCGCAGGCGCCATCGAAGCCGCCCTGACCGTACTCACCCTGGAGCAGGGCTTGATCCCTCCCACCGCAAACACCGATCAGCCCGACCCCGCTCTGACCATCGACCTCGTCACCAAAACTCCCCGTGACGTCCAGGCCACCACCGCTGTCAGCACATCCTTCGGATTCGGTGGACACAACGCCGCCATCGTCCTCACCCGCCCCGGCGCCCGGTGAAACCGCCCTCCGGCCAGTTGGCCTTGCGCGAGCGGGTGCAGGCATCCAGCGCGATCGTCAGGTGCACCCTGTGGTCAGCCAGCGAGTCCAGATCTCGTCCTTGTCGACAGAGACGCGGTGCTCTCTGCCGGCGGACGGCACTTCGCCGAGGGGATGGTAGACATGGATGTGTACGGACCCGTCCATAACCTGCTGACGGGTTCCGCCGGTGCGGTCGTGCGCAGCCGTACGGTGTCCGGGCAGGCGGTGTGGCTGGTGCGTGTTGGAAGCTGGCGCGGCGGGTGCTGGTGGATAGCCGGTTCAGCAGGGCCGACGCACTGTTGGCCCGGGTGGCGAGGCACCCAGAGAGGCAGCCGTCAGCGGCCTCCATCATGAGCATGGAAGGCCCTTCCCACGCCCGCGTGCGCAAAGTGCTTGCCCGTTCCTTCAGCCCTGACGCGATCGAAGCTTTGCGGGCACCGGTCGAGGGAGTGGTCGACGAGCACCTCGGGCTCCTGGTGAGCCATGGACCGCCGGCGGATCTGGTGCGGCTGGTGGCGCGGCCAGTGCCCTTGAGGGTGCTGTGTGAGTTGCTTGGTGTGCCCGGCGCCGACGCGGCCGTCTTCGGGGATCTGGTGGGGATTGGCTTCGACAACTCGATGGACGTGCGGGAGAAGGATGAGCGGGCGCTGCGGCTCATCTCCTACGCACAGGACAGACTTCGGCCAGGCCGGCACCGGCCCGGCGGCCTCCTTGATGTGCTTGCCGACGGGGCCGACTGTCGGAAGAGGAGACACTGACCAACGCGGTGGCACTGCTGATGGCCGGGTCCGAGACGACGTCCGGCCAGATCGGTCTGGCTGTACTGCTCGCTCTCGCCACCGGGAACGGTTCCGCGTGCGCGGATCCGGCCCAGGTGGAGGCGATGGCACAGGAATGCCTTCGCATCAGCCCCGTCACACCCATCACCTTCAGCCGCACCGTCCGCGAAACCGTCGTCCTGTCCGGACAGACAATCAAAGCTGGTGAGGCCGTTGTGCTCTCCCTCATGGACGCCAACCACGACAGCAGGATCTACCCCGAACCCGGCACCTTCGATGCCACGCGCGTTCGGAGACGACACCTCACCTACGGGCACGGGCCTCACCACTGTTTGGGCGCCCCCCTGGCCAACCTCCAGCTCACCACCGTCCTGCAGCGGCTGTTCACGACCCTGCCAGCCCTTCGCCTCCAGCAGCAAACCGACGCAGTGCAGTGGCAGCACGGCCAGGGAATCCGCACTCTCGCCCGCATAACCGTTACGTGGTGATTCTGACGCCACCGGTGATCCTCGACTCGGGCGAGCACGTTCGGCTCGGACGACCGAACGCATGATTGTCGTCGGCGAGTGTCGATCTGAAAGGCCAGAAGTGTCCACCGACGTGACGCTCATTCAGCGAACGTCCACCCCTGGACGTGGGGGACATTCGTCGGATCGGCCCTGCTACGTCGCCGTCAGCGCGGCGACCAACTCATCCAGGCTGTTTGACCGCCAGTTGAAGGTGTCGGAGCGCTTCGGAGGATCCCCGCCCGGGCGCTGGACGTAGGCAGTTCGCATGCCCACCGCTTGAGCTCCGCGAAGGTCCCAGGCATGGGCGGCGACCATCAACACGCGCCCTGATGGACATCCTGCCGCGTCGACCGCGAGTTGATAGACCTCCGGTGCGGGCTTGTAGGCCTGAGCATCCTCGGCGGACAGGGCTTGGTGCCAGCGCAGCCCGGCGTATGCGTTGAGACGGAGCAGAGTCGCGCGACTGGCGTTCGAGAGCCCCAGTACAGGAAATCGCCGCGCGAGGCGCGTGAGTCCGGCGAGGGAGTCATCCCAGGGCTTTAGGCGCTGACCCGCGGTAGCCAGTCGCTCGATGGCCGGCGGGTCGGTGAGCCCGGCGCAGGCGGCTACGCGTTGAGCTGCCTCGCGGTCGATGATCTCGGTGTTGGCGTATGCCCGGCTTTCTTTCTCGATGCGTTGCTGCTCGTACTCGACATGCTTTTGCCACACAGTGAGCAGTTGGTCGACAGACTCATCGTTGGATGCGGCCACCGCGTCGCGAATGGCCGCTCGAAGTCCGCCTGGCTCGTCGACCATCGTTCCGAGGACGTCGAAGACGACGACCTCGATGTCGCATGCCTCGGGCATCCGGTCTCCTCTTCGTGGCAGTCGGGCGCGACGTGGACCGGATCAACACGTGGACTGGACAGTCAGGAGGGTTGCCCCGCCTCCGTGCGCGTTAGACGCCCCGGTACGTGGGCCGCCCGGCGTACCCGCTCTCGTCGCGTCACCGGTTCAACAGGTGACGATTCTTGTTTAACCTCGCGTCACCGGTCAAGATGGTGACGTGAGATTCGCCTTCGTGAGTGGCAACCCGGCCCTGGACCTGGCGGGTACCGTGGGGTCCCGTCGAGACAAGCCCGTCGACCTCCTGGCGGTCCCCGCCGATCTTGAGCAGTGGGTCCGCGAATGCGACGAGCTCCCCGACCAGGTGACCGCCGACGTCGCGACCTTCACATCCGCGCTGCAGCTCCGCGAGGCGATCTACCAGCTGGCGCTCGATCGCATGCGGGAGCGTCGCTTCGCGCCGAGGAGCTTGGATATCGTCAACGACGCCGCTGTCGGACCGGTGCCCACGGTCGAACTCAGCGACGCGGGCTTGTATCTGTCAGGAGATCTCCGCTCCGCGCTGGCCCACGTCGCACGCAGCGGGATCGCCGTGTTCGCCGACCGCCACGCGTGCTTGAAGGAGTGCGGTCGTTCGGGCTGCACTCGCCTCTATCTCGACCGCTCCCGTGGTGCACGTCGCACTTGGTGCGGCATGGAGGGTTGCGGCAGTCGCGTAAAGGCCGCGGCCTATCGAGCCCGCAAGCAAGCTGTCAAACAGGGCTATCGGCCCTGATCAGACGGTCCAGGAGCGCCTCGGCCACAACCCGGGTGGGGAAGGCGGATACCAATCGCTGGGCGCCCTGTTACTGGTGATGATCAAGGACCGTTCCCAGGGTCCTGTAGGGCGTCTGCACCAGGGCGGGGGCGATGATGAGGTTGCCCGGCGTCAGCGGGGCGTCGGTAGCCCCTTCCAACGGGGTCTGGCTGGAAGGCGGCGGGCCCGTGAACGGCTACGATCGCGGCCACCGTCGCCGAGCACTGGAGTACGTGCCGTGTCATTGCCGCGTCTGGGTGTTGCCGTTGTGACCATGGGCACCCGGCCCAAGGCGGTCAAGGCCTTGCTGGAGACGGTGGCCAAGCAGGACGTGCCACCGGAACGCAAGTGATCGTGGGCAACGGCTCGCCGCTGCCGCCCTTTGCGGGCTTGCCCGGAGGTGACGGTCATCGAGCTCGACGACGACGGGCTCCTGATGGACCCCGATAACTTCCGCACAGTGCGGCAGCTGTTCGCCAGCGATCCGCGGCTGGGCATCGTGGGCTTCCCGATGCGCGGAGGGCTGGTGACCCGGATGACCGCCCGCAACCGGGTCTGGCTGGCCAAACGCCATTTGCCCGCGCTCCTCGTGCCCGCCTACCTCGGGGTGTGGACTGCGGCCACGCTCGCCCCGCACCCGCTCGCTGGGCGGCCTGCGGGCGCCTGGGCCGGGGGCTTCGCCGAGGGCGTCCGCACCGTGTGCCCGCCGCGTCGTCCGATGCGCTGGTCCACGGTGTGGCGGATGACCCGGTTGGGCCGCCCGCCGGTCCTATGGCCCAGGCACCGCCCGTCTCCGCCCCGCGGGTCGCCGGGCGGCACAGGCTTGTCGGCGCAGTGGGCCTTCGGGAACTGCTCAGGGACGAGCTCGGCCACGGCCGGACAGTGGTACTGGTACCGGTATTGGTACTGATACCGATGTTGATCGTCCTGTCCGTCTGTCTCGTACGGGCCCGGTCGGCGAAGATGTTGCTGTCACCCGTCCGCAGCAAGCGAGGAGCCGTCGCGCAGATGCCCACTTCCGGTCCGGGATCCCGCCCGCCGACGATCGCCGACGTCGCCACGGCCGCCGGAGTGTCGCGTACGACCGTCTCCCACGCCCTGAACGGGCTCGGCAAGGTCGATCCCCGGACCCGCGAGCGCATCAAGAAGGTCGCCGCCGAGCTGGGATACCGGCCGAATCTGCGCGCACAGCGACTGCGCCGGGGCCAGGCGAAGGCCATCGCGCTCGCCTCGTCTATGCCGTTCGCGGTGGCCGGCGGTCCGTCCCGGCTCGGCTTCTACATGGAGGTCGCCGCCGCGGCCGCCGAGCGGGCCCTGGTCCATGGCTATGCGCTCGTTCTCGTACCGCCGGTGCAGTCGGACTCGGCGCTGTACTCCGTGGACATCGACGGCGCGATCGTCGTCGAGCCGGATGTGAACGACGCGGCCGCGGCGCAACTGCGCGAACGCGGCCTGCCGTATGTTGCGCTCGGGCGGCCGGTCTCCCCCGACGACGACGCGCCGTACGTCGACCTGCACGGCGGCCCGGTCGCCGAGCTGCTGCTGACGCACCTGCGTGAGCAGGGTGCACGCCACCCGGCGCTGATCATCGGCGCGGGCTCGCGCCACTCCGCGGTGGACGCCCGCGCCGCCTTCGAACGCGTCGCCGCGGAGCACGGCTGGGCTCCTCTGGTGGCCACGGCTCCGGAGGAGGGCGGCGAGCAGGCCGGGTACGACGCCTGCGCCGCCCTTCTGGCCGACCACCCCGAGACCGACGCGGTCTGCGCGCTGGTGGACGCGTTCGCGGTGGGCGCGGTCCGGGCGATCCAGGACAGCGGCCGCGGCATCCCGGAGGACGTCATGGTCACCACCCGCTACGACGGCCTGCGGGCCAGCACCTGCGAGCCTCCGCTCACCGCCGTGAACCTGCATCTGGACCGGGCGGCGTCCGACGCGGTGGAGCTGCTGCTCAGCCGCCTGCGCGGAGACGTCACGATGACGGTGAGCACGGCACCCGAACCCGAGGTGATCGCCCGGGCGTCGTCCCTGCGGGTCATGCCGCCGGCGTAAACACCGCGTGTGACCCGCAGGGGCGTCGTCTCCTCCCTCACATCCCCAGCATCTCCCTCACGTCCCCAGCATCAGCACCGCCCCCGAGACGAGCGCGAAGCCCAGCACGAACCGGCGCATCTTGGGGGCGTCCAGCCGATGGTGCACCAGTCGGCTCAGCCACGCCCCCACCGCGAGAGCCGGCAGCAGCAACACCGCCCACCCCAGCTCGGCCGGGTTGCCCTGGCCGGTGGCGAACAGCAGGGCGAGCGAGGCGACTTCGCCGACGAGGAAGCAGACGGCGACCGTGGAGCGCAGCTCCGCCGGTGGGCGGTGCTGGTAGACCAGCGCGAGCGGCGGGCCGCCCACACCGGTCGCCGTCTCCGTCAGCCCGGTCACCACCCCGGCACCCACATACGCCCTGCGGCCGGGTGTGAAGGCGGGTGCGGCCAGGCTCACCACCGCCGCCAGAACGGTCGCCGCCCCGACGAACAGACCCAGCCTGCGGTCCGGGATCACCCAGAGCAGCGCAAGCCCGCCCGGTGTCGCGGCCAGGCGCGCCGCGGTGATCCAGCCCGCGCCGCGCAGGTCCAGTGCGGCCCGCTCGCGCCATGCGACGTAGAGGTTCAGCGGGATCATCGAGGCCAGGACGAACACCGGGACCAGTCCGGGATCGAGGAGTCCGGCGACCGGGGCGACGATCAGCGCGAAGCCGAGGCCGCTGGTCCCCTGGACGAACGCCGCGACACCGACCGTCACGGCGAGGATCGCCACCGTCTCGACGCTCACCCGGCCGCCCGCGTATCCATGGACGTGGGGTGGACCCGGGTGATGGAGGCCCGGTGCACGACGCCGCGGGCCAGTTCGGCAGCGCGCCGCACCAGTGCCGGGCCGTCCCAGTCGGTCGGCCAGCCCCGCCACAGCCGCAGCCGCCCGGCCACGAACACGGCGGTGATCTGGTCGCGGTTGCCGCGCCGTACGAGTTCCCACGGCAGATCCCAGGACAGCCGCAGCTCCGGGGTGGAGACATCGACGAGCAGGAAGTCGGCGGCCATTCCTTCGGCGATCCGGCCGGTACGGGCTCCGAGCCCGACCGCGTCCGCGCCGCCCCGCCCGGCGTGCTCCAGCCAGGTCCAGCCCGCGCCACAGGAGGAGTCGCCGGTGGCCACGCCGTACGCGAGACGCTGGGCGAACTCGGCGGCCTCGGCCAGCCGGAACGCATCGCCCCGGGTCCCGTCCGTGCCAAGACCGAACCGGATTCCGCGCTCGGCCATGGTGGTCGCCGGGGCCACGGCGTTGCCCTTCCACGCGCTGGCCACAGGGTTGTAGCTCACGGCCGTGCCGGTGTCGGCGAGCAGGGTCAGTTCCCTGGGCGTGAGCAGGGTGGCGTGCGCGGCCAGCAACTGCGGTCCCAGGGCGCCCACTTCGTGCAGATACTCCAGGGGCCGCAGCCCGTGTGTGAGGAGGGAGCGCTCCACGGCGGCGAGGTGTTCGTTGACATGGATCTGTACGACCGCTCCCGCTTCCGCGGCCAGCCGGGCAGTGCGGTGCAGGGTGGTGGCTGTCGCGGCCTCCGGGACGGGGATGGCGAGGGAGGGGTGGATCAGTCCCTCGGAGTCGTAACGACCCAGGTGTTTCTCGGCGTTGACGAGCGTGCGGGCCCGATCGCCGTCGCCGTCGGTGTCGGTGTCGGTGTCGGTGCAGACGAGGCCGAGTACGCAACGGATTCCGGCATCCCGCGCCGCCGCGGCCAGGACATCCACGTCCACCGCCGCCCGCGTGCCCGCGTCGGTGACGGTGGTGAACCCTCCGCGCAGCGACTCAAGGGCGGCCAGTTTCGCCGCCGCGTACGCCGACTCCTCGTCCAGCGCGCTCTCCAGCGGCACCCATACCCGCCGGAAGATCTCCGAGGGCTCGCCGAAGGCCAGTGCCGACCCGAAGCTCTGCGTCAGATGGTGATGGGCGTCGACGAATCCAGGCAGCAGTACGTGTCCGGGCAGCGGGAGCGGCGTCAGATGCGGATGCGTACGCTCCAGGTACTCGGCGGGCCCGACCGCGCGGAAGGACCCGTCGGCCACGACCACCGCGTGATGGTCCATCAATCCGTCTGGTGTGAGGACCGCATCGGGTACCAGGAGCAGCGTGCCGGTCCCGCCGAGCTGGTCGGCCATCAGATGGTTCATCGGTCTCTTTCCGTACGGATCAGGCATGCGGGACGGTCTCGGAAGCCTCAGGACCCGGCTCTCGATCGCCCTCGGGGACGGTGGGCGAGGCGGGGGTACGGGTCAGTCGCGGCCGCACATGGTGGAAGAGCACATTGAGGACGGCGGCGACGAACGCCCCGACGGCGACGCCGCTTTCGAGGAGGATGCGGACGTTGGGCGGGAAGCCGCCGTACACGCCGGGGATCAGAATGGGCAGCAGCCCCAGGGCCAGCGCGACGGCACAGATGAAGGTGCTGGTGTGCCGGTCGAGGTCGGAGCGTCCCAGCATCTGTACGCCGAGCACGGTGATCACGGCGAAGACGACCATGGCGGTTCCGCCGACGACGGCCGACGGCACCACGCTGATGGCGCGCGTGACCGGCGCGAGGAACCCGATGACGATGAGCACCACTCCGGCGGCGGCGGTGACGTAGCGGCTGCGTACGCCGGTGACGCGGACGATCCCGATGTTCTCGCCGCTGGTCACCATCAGCGGCAGCCCGAAGAAGCCGCCGAAGAGGGAGGTGGCGGCATCCCCGCGAATGGTCTTGGGCACATCGGCGCGCTTGTCGATGTCCTTGCCGACGGCTTCGGCGTTGATGACGGTCTGTCCGGTGGCCTCCGCCATGGAGGCGAGGCTGTACAGCATCAGCGGCAGCGCGGCGATCAGGTTGAACTGGGGTGAGCCGAACGGCATCAGCAGCGGGACATTGACGAGTCCGCCCTCGGCGGCCCGGCCGAAGTCGACGCCGCCGAGTACGAAGGCCAGAACCGTGCCGGCGATCAGGCCGAGCATGACGGCGAGTTGGCGCAGTACGCCGGTGAAGAGCAGATAGAAGACGACGGTGAAGCCGATCGTCGCCATGCCCAGCATCAGATTGGTGGTGTCGGCGAACCCGGGCTCCCCAGGCCGTCCGGTGACCAGTACGGCGCCCACCTTCACGAGGTTCACGCCGACGATGACGATCATCGTGCCGATGACGAGGGCGGGGAAGAACTTCAGCAGCCGCGAGAAGACGGGCAGCACGACGAAGTAGAAGGCGGCCGTGATGATCACCGCGCCGGTCGCGGTCCGGAGGCCGTGCTGCTCGGCGATCGCCAGAAAGAGGATGAGCGGGGCGCCGCCCGGCAGCATGACGAACGGCAGCTTGGGGCCGAACTTCCATGGCCCCAGCGACTGGATCAGCGATCCGGCCCCGGAGAGCACAAACGCCGCCGAGAGCAGATTGACGGTGAGGCCGGGGTCGAGCCGGAGTGTGGCGCTCATCAGGAAGATCGCCGAGATGGGGGTCGCTGCCATGACGAGGACGTGCTGGACGCCGAAGAGCAGAATCCTGCTGAGCGGGCGGGATTCGTCGACGGGGTGGGTGGTGTTCGGGGGGACGGGACGGGGACTGGACACGTTCGAGCTCCGTTCGGCTCGCTCCGGTTTCAGCCGAGATCCGGCCCTGGACGGGGGACCACATCGATTCGGCCAAATCGATTTGGCCGCCAGTATGTGAGGGCCCCGGAGGCGCGTCAAGGGTTCACGCCGACCACCTGCGGCCCGCCCCCGTGTCCCGGTGGACGGACCGCCCCATAAGACCACCCAGACCAGCTACAGCAACGACCCCAACTTGGGCGGGACGGCGAGGAAGGGCCATTCATCCTCGTCGAGGACGAGGCGTACGCCCAGGCGACGCCTAGGATCTGCCGCGTTCTGCCACCTGGAGCGACCGAGCCATTCACGTACCCGGCGTGGAACGGCGGCAGCGGGCCCATCGAGGACGGTGACAAGTACCAGCTCTCGACTGTGATCAAGGTGCTGCTCCGATGACTTGGCATCAAGAGGAAGGCTTCACCCGGCGGGGCCGGGCGCTGAAGAGGGGGCCGTTAACGAGCGGCGAACCAGGTGGCGAGTAACCCGCCAGTAGCTGCCGGACCACCGCGGACGGCCGCCGTCTCACGTGACGTTGGGGTATCGCCCTGGCGACCTCGCGTAATCGGGAGTCGCGTATTCCTCAGCTTCTGAAGCTTCTGACGGCTCGTGATCACCGTGAGTGGTCACCGGGGGCATACTGACGCCAGGTTCCTCCGGCCTCTTCGGCGAGACGGGTGGTGTGGTCGTTGCTGTAGCCGAGCATCCGGGCGATCACCGGGGCAGGGGCCTGGAGCACGAGCTGGCGGATTGCCGCTGCGCGTCCTGGCCGGGTAGGGATGCCCAGGTGGCGGAGCCGGGGTGCCAGAGCTTCCGGGCCATGGGCTGTCCGGCCGGCGGCCGGGGAAGAGCGCGTGATCTTCCGCATGCGTCCAACTGCCGTGGGACGCGGGAGTTCCGCAGCTCCTTGAGGTCTGGCATGTGGTTGTACAGCGTGCCGACGGAGACGCCCAGGATCTTGGCGATAGTGGTGACGCTGTTCTCCGGGTTGGGCAGCATGTCGCGGGCCGCACGGATGAGGTCCCCGTTGACGGCCGTGGGGCGTCCGCCGACCTTGCCGCGGGCGCGGGCGGCGGCAAGGCCCTCCTTGGTGCCGGCGACGATGAGTTCGCGGATGAACTCGGCGAGTGCGGCGAAGACGTGGAAGATCAGGCGCCCGCCGGAGTGGTGGTGTCGAGTGATTCATGCAGGGTCTGGAAGCCGATGCCGCGCTCACGCAGCTCGGCAACCATGTTGACGAGGTCCTGGAGGCTGCGGCCATCACCACCGAGACGGGGATGCCGATCTACCTCTGCAAGCCGCGAAGCTCGTGGCAGCGCGGCACCAACGAGAACACCAATCGGCTGCTTCGGCAGTACCTCCCCAAGGGCGCGGACCTCCGTACGTTCAGCCAGGCCGACCTGGACACCATCGCCCACGAGCTTAACCATCGTCCGCGCAAGACCCGTGGGTACCGTACTCCGGCAGAGGTCTACGCTGACCTCCTGAACAGCGGTGATGCGCTGACCGCTTGAGCTCGCCATGGTTTCTTGAAGATCCTCTGGAGGCTAACCTCCTGACATGGCTCAATCCGCTCGCCCCCTCCAGGTCATCACGCGGCTCGTTGACGGAAGCATCTGCGCCTATGACCTGGCTGCCGATGTAGGGGGTGTGCTGTCACCCGCCATGATCTGTCGGCCGTCTGCCGAGGATGACGTCGTCAACCACACCGTTCCCGCAGATCTCCAGCGCGCCTACTACACGACCCTGAACGCAGTTGTCTGCGTGACAGCAGACGGGACCGAAGTCTGGCGATCGGCGTTCGAGCCGCAGTCAGACCAACAATTCGGGCACCGGCCCAGCTGCGTACTGTCGTTGGACGGACTTGTGGTCTGGGTCTACCGGCCTGACGCCATGGCCGGCCGTAACCGCCCCGACCAGTGGGTTGCCCTGGACGCCGGGACCGGAGCGGTCATGGCGCAGGCGGATCTGGAGACCGTCGGGCATGGTGGTCAGCAGCTGTTGCACCAAGCGGGCGATCAGGTGTTCCTCGATGTGGGAGAAGGGCAGGACGGCTCGGTCATCTACCGCGCTTCGGTGGCCGAGGACCGGATGGATCTCATCCGCTATCCCTGGAGCGACCGGTGCCTCATCGACCTGTCGCCCGACGGACGCCAGTTCATGACCGTCGACCACGACCAAACCGGCATGGCCATCCACACCTACCCGGACGGCGACATGACGTTCACCCTCTCCGTCGACGCCTTCGGACACGACCCGGACGAGGTCTACGTGGAATGGAGCGGCGGCTACCTGGACCAGGACACCGTCATCGTCACCCTCGCCGGCGAAACCGAGGACGAGCAGGAGTGGTTCCGCCATTACCGCGTCGATGTGCGCTCCGGCCAGGTCCAAGCTGCGTTCGATGCGCACGCGGAGAACCCCTACGACATCCAGCCCCTCGGAGACGGATCCTGGCTCACCGCCGATCAATCCGGTCACCCGATCCGCTGGACCGGCTCATAGTCACCCCCGAGTCTGACCCGGGCGACCCATAACGCGTCTGCTCAGGACACCTTTCCTTACATCTCCGTACGCGATCGGTCGGCGGCATCCGCCGGGCTCCGGGGGTGGGGCACGTTGGCGACCGCCCCAGGTCGAGGCGCTTGTCCATGTCCAGGCGGAAGGTGCCGGCGGACGAGCTCGTGAATCGCCACCACCTTCTCCTGTGCGGTCGCCGGGGTGTCCGTCTTCCAGCCCACCGCCTTCTTCGCAAGGTCGCCCGTCCACTGCCGCAGCCCCGTGCGCTTGTTCAACGGCGGATCCTTGATCAGGGCAAACCGGGCCGGCGACGAGCCCAGAATCCGTTGTACCTCGTAAGAGACGCCCTCCTGGCAGTACTCCTCGGGCCACTGGGCGGCCACCCACCGCTGCTTACGCACGGTATGGAAGGACAGTCCCACCCGGTCGGCGGACAGCCGCAGCGATTCCTCCACCCGCAGGTGGCCCTCGTCAGTGACCAGCAGGTGCCACGAGCGAATCCGGCCCGCCTGCAACCGAGAGTCCGCAGTCCTCCCCCATGGTCACCGGAGGAGACCGAAAGCCCCCGCTCTCGTACCGAACCCTTGGTCGTACGCGCTCGTCTTCGTCTCCTCCTGACCCGCGAACGAACGAAACCGCCCACCAACCTCATAAGAGTTCAGAAAGGCGGTTCGTTCACAGCTTCTGAGCACGGCCTGGTGCTGGCCGTGGTGGCCTCACCGCATCCCTGAATCCGGCAAGGGCCGCCAGCCGAGCTGGGGGTGGTTCTGGGGAGAGACGACCATCCTGGTGACGGGATCCCAGCAGATGCTCGTCAGGAAGTCCTCGGCGACCGAGGCCATCACCAAAGCGGCGCGAGAGGTCATTGCATCGGTGCGCCGGACCGGCGCGGCGGCCAGGCTCACTGGGTCTCCTGGCCGTGCTCGCGGGCTGGGAACCCGGCCGACCGCGCCCGCGCCACCGAACACGAAGCCGCCGCAGGCTGCGAAGCTGCTGTTCCCGATCCCAGTTCTGAGTGGCCCTGAAGCCCTACGCTGGAGTGTCCGAGAGCGCCCCGCGGGTTGGGGAGCGAACAAGGACAGCGAGGTCGTGTCCATCGATCCTGGCGGGCCGGTGCTGCTCCGCCCGCTGGCGGATGCGCGGACGGTGCGATTCGCGGACGCCACACCGCCTCGGAAATCCGCTCGGCAGCACACGGCGGCGCAAGGCACAGTGGCCCCATGAATGAACGAGGGCTGGACCGCGACGGAACGATCGCACGCGAAGGCGCACTGGATCGAGTGCCGGCAGCGTTCGTCCCCGTCGTCGATGCCGCACGCGCTCATATCACCGAGACGTTCGGCGGAACGCGCCTGCACAGCGCCTACCTCTACGGCAGCATCCCCCGTGGCACCGCCATGTCCGGCGTGTCCGACCTCGACCTCCAGCTCGCCCTCCACGACGAGCCCACCGAATACGACCGCGCTGACGCCAAAGCGATCGAGGCCGTACTCGACCGTGCATTCCCGCAGATCGATGGCGTCGGGATCCTGCTGACCAGCAGGCGGGTTCTGCTCAGCGACGTCGAACGTCACGATGCCGGATTCTTCATCGCCTGCCTCTGCACCCCCTTGCTGGGCCCTGACCTCGCAGAACAACTGCCCCGCTACCGCCCCACAGCCCTACTCGCGCGGGAGACCAACGGTGACCTCGCCCGCGTACTTCCGTACTGGCGTGCCAAAGCAGCCGAAGCCGCAACGGACGCGGATCGCCGGACCCTCAGCCGTCTCGTCGGCCGTCGCATCGTCCGCACAGGATTCACGCTGATCATGCCCCGATGGGACGGCTGGACCAGTGACCTCGACCAGTCCGCCGAGCTCTTCGGCCGCTACTACCCCGAGCACGTCGAGCAGATGCGCGTCGCCGCGTCCATTGGCCGTGCACCCTCACCCGACCTGGCGGTGCTCGGGATGCTCATCAACGACCTCGGCCCTTGGCTCGCAGCCGAATACACAGCCGTGCACGGCGAGAAAGCCCCACGTCCCTGACGGGCGGCCCACGCCATGACTCGACCTTCTCAGCAGCGTTCTCGATGATCTCCCGCAGCAGCTCGCCCAATGGGAGTTGCCGGTAGTCCGCGGCCGGTTGGAAGGGCCGGTGGATCCGCCGCATGGCGAAGTCCTGCTTCGCGTCCTGGGGAGCGGAGTCGGCAACGCTGACGTGGGTGGCGTCCAGCAGTCCGGCCTCCCCCGCCACCCGGGCGACGCCAGTCAACGCGTCCTGGCCGGATGCCGCGACGGCTATCTCCAGGCTGGTGTCCAGCAGGGATGTGGGACTCAGGCCAGTCCCCCGTCACATCATCGAAAGGCTGCAGCTCCAGCACCCCCTCGCCTGGCCGGTACTCGACCACCACACACCCGTCACCACGCCAGGTCTCCCAGACCAGCAGCGCCCCCATCTGCGGGTCCCGGTCGCTGTCCCAGAACTCCGGCCGATCGAAGCCCGCCCACTCCGCCGAGGCCAGCAGCTCCTGCAGCCGCTCCAC
The DNA here is from genome assembly GCF_046540415.1 of Streptomyces sp. E11-3. Classification (NCBI taxonomy): domain Bacteria; kingdom Bacillati; phylum Actinomycetota; class Actinomycetes; order Kitasatosporales; family Streptomycetaceae; genus Streptomyces; species Streptomyces sp. E11-3. The sequence goes on from NZ_JAZGRL010000001.1 coordinate 194,266, forward strand.
CGAGCGGTCCCATTCGTCGTCGGAGGGACGGCCACTGGCTTCATCCCGCGTGTGGTCTGGGGTGCTCAGGCGTGCGGACTGCTAAAGGGCCGCGATCACTATGGTTTTAGTGGGGTAGCCCCAACTCGCCCGCACGCAGCCCCGCCTGGAAGCGGGAGTCGGCCTCGAGTTCGGCCATCAGCTCGACCACACGTCGCCGGTAGGTGCGCAGTGAGACGCCGAGCCGTTTTGCCGCCGATTCGTCGGTCAGGCCCGGACCCAGGGCTTTGAGGATCATCCGGCCCTCGGCATCGAGCTGCGGGACGTCGCTGCGCAGATAGATTTCGAGATCGACGGCGGCGTCCCAGATCGCCCGGAACAGCGAGTGAACACCGTCGACCAGGATCTGCGACGTCGTCACGGTGTACTCGCGGCCGGTGGGGGTCTCCTGGCCGGCAAGGATCATCACCCGCCGGTCGATGAGGATGGTTTCGTGCGGCAGCGGCGAACGGCTGATCCGAACGAAAGCGCCCCTACTCCGCACCAGCCGCAGGTGTGCGCGGGCCTCCTCGTCGGCAAGTGCGACCGGGCTGAGCAGCTTCCGAGGGGTGAAGTCAGCGGGATCCGCAGCGCGCATCCGATTCCGGACCGCAGCCCTGGCCTCCGGTTGCGACCAGGTTTTGAGATCCCGGGCGGCGCACGGGAACTCGGTCCGCGCGGACTCGAAGAGATGACCTGCGCGCGGTCAGCTCTGCATCTCCTCGCACTGAAAAAACCTCTTCGTTCCGCATCCCGCCAGTCTGACAGCAAGCTGTCACGAGCTCGCTGGGCGTCGTGGCGGCGGACACCATGAGCGTTATGACGATTTCTCCCTCGGCGGAGAACTGACGATCAACCGGCTCGGCTTCGGTGCGATGCGCCTGGCGATGGGCACCTTCGCCGGTCCGCCGCGAGATCCCGAGACGGGCATCGCGGTGCTCCGCAGGGCGGTGGAGCTGGGCGTGAACCACATCGACACGGCTGCGTACCCCCACGCCGAGATCGCCGGGATCCTCGAGATCACCGAGTCCGCGAGCCAGCAGCATGTCCACCGTGCCCGCCGCCGGGTCGCCGCCGAGCGCCGCGGCGGCGACGAGGTGGACCCCGCGTCCGCGCGCCGGATCGTCGAGGAGTTCCTCGCTGCCGCCACCTCGGGGCGCACCGAACGGCTGGTGGCGCTACTCACCGACGACGTGACGGCGGTCTCGGACGGCGCCGGACTGGCCAGGCGGCTGCTGCGGTACAAGACACGCGAGCGGGTCGCCTCCTACGTGCGGGCCGGCTTCAAGCCCACTCCGGCGAAGCGACGGCTGGCCGGCGGCTCACCCGCGATGCATATCGCGCTGGTCAACGGCTCCCCGGCCGTCGTCGCCGTGGTCGACGACCGGGTCGTGGGCGCCGTGGCGTTCGAAGTCAGCGACGGCAAGGTCGCGTCCCTGCGCGGCATCGGCGCCGCGGACCGGCTCGTGCGCCTCAACGAGACCTGGCGGCAACACGAACCCGCCGCGCCGGTCATCAACGCATGGTGACCAGAGCCACCGGAATCCAGTGACCTGAGTCGGAGCGAGGACGGCACCCCTTCGGCCCCCGCGCTGCACAGCAGCACGCGGGCCGAAGCACGTCGGTCTCACGCACCGGACTCGGCCATGCAGTTCGGATCCCCGATGGCCAACTATCGGTCGACACAGTGGCCAACGACGAATCGTCACGGAGGGCTGAATCCGAGCCCTGGCGGTCAAGAACTTCCGGGGCTACGCCTCGCAGGTCAGGTCATGTCCGGGGAGTCGTCCCGTGCGCAGGTAAGCGTTGACGCGTTCGTCGACGCAGGCGTTGCCGTACTCGCCGTACAGGCCGTGCTGGCGGGCGCCCTCCACGGTGAGCAGCCGGGAGCTCTGCCACTGCTCGCGCATGGCTTCGGCGCCGGCGTAGAGGGTGCGAGGGTCGCCGGTGGCGGCGACGAGCAAGGCCGGGACGTCGTTGTCGAGGACGATCGGCTCCTCGGCGGGCCGGTCCCAGAACTCGCAGGGGGTGATGTTGTTGGCCAGCGGCCCGGTGAGGGGGAACCGCTCGCGGGACTCCTCGACCGCGCGCCAGTAGCTGCGGACGCCGCGCCGCTCAGCCACGTCGCCGCAGATGATCGCGGTCATCTGGCTGGAGGAGGCCGAGCCTGCCCCGGTCAGCAGGAACTCCAGCTGCCCGGCGAGTGCTTCGGACGGCTCGACCGGCTTCCGGTCCGCGGCGCGCGCCAGGAGACGTACGGTCTTGGCCAGGTCGGCGCGCCGCTCGTCGAGGTCGCTGCCGAGGCCGCCAATGAAGACGGAGGGGAGCACGTGCTCGTCCAGCAGGTACGCCTCCCCGATCCGCAGCGGCTCCCTGGTGGCGGCGTCGAGGATGTGCTCCACCCTCGCCAGGACCTCGCCGCGCGTGGCGCCCAGCCCGTAGGTGCCGTGCCGTGCGGCGGCCCACGACGCCCATGCGCGCAGGGCCGCCTCGTTGGCCGCCTCGGCGCCGCGCAACAGGGTTTGGTTGTAGTACTCCGGGGAGTTGACGCCGTCGAGCACCATGCGGTCGGTGCGGCCGGGGAAGAGCTGGGTGTAGACCTCACCGAGGTAGCTGCCGTAGGAGTAGCCGAGGTAGGAGAGGGCGTCCTCGCCGAGGGCGGCGCGGATGACGTCCATGTCGCGGGCGGTGTTGCGGGTGGTGACGTACGGCAGCACGTCGCCGTGGGCGCGCTCGCACCGGCCGGCCAGCTCGCGCGCGAGGGCGACCTCCTCGCGGTACGCGGCCAGGTCGGCGCCCGCGGAGCGGAGGAGGGCGGAGCCGAGGTCCCAGCCGCAGTCCAGCGGGGTGCTCCGGCCGACGAAGCGCGGGTCCATGCCGATCAGGTCGTAGCGGTCGGCGACCGCTCCCATCACCTCCGACTTGGTGAGTGGCATGTGGAGGCTGGGGCCGGCTGGTCCCCCGTCGTTGAGCAGCAGCGGGCCGACGCGGTGGGCGGTGTCGGTGGCCTTCAGGCGGGATATGGCGACGGTGATCGTGCGACCGCCGGGGTCGGCGTAGTCGAGCGGCACGGTGATGTCGGCGCAGTCGGCGCCGGCGGCGTCCAGCGCCTGGCCGACCTCGTCGTCGGCGCCGAGGGCGCAGGCGTGCCAGTCGACGTGCTGGCTGCGGAAGCGGACGAACGGGTCCGGGTCGGGGGGGGGGGGGGGGGGGGGGGGGGGGGGGGGGGGGCCCCCCCCCCCCCCCCCCAATGCCTTGATGCGTCGGGAAGTTGACATGCCCGCACGCTAGGGGCGGCGGACACTTCAGCACACTCCGGGAAAACCCCGAAACCGGGTGGGGTTGTCCCCCCAAAAAAGCTCAGCCCACACGGGTGTGAGTAGTTGCGGAAGCGCAAAGCCCGTCGAGAGTACGAGAATCGTGTCAACTCCCGGCAGCCACAGCCGGACCACGATTTATCTCAGCGCCAACGGCCCACCAGTACCGGGGGCCAGATTCCGCTGGAGATTCGGCGCCGTGAAGTGTATCGCTTCGGCCATTCCGCTTGCCGACTCGGTACGCGCCGGGGTGCCGGACGACCAGATGTGGTTCTCCACCAGGTGCAGCCGCAGCGGATTGAGGTATCCCGCATTGAGGTCCTGGCGCTGGACGCGCTCCCCCTTGCGCCGCTGCTGACGATCAACCAGCAGCAGCGACACCACAGTCACCGTCACCAAGGTGATCACGGCGACCGCCACCGCCGGCGCGGCGCTCACCGTGCAGCCTTCATGCTCGGCCTCCCAGAACACGGCACCCTTCGCTATCGAAGTACAGCGTGCCGCACCCGCGTCCTGCTGCGACTGGCACGCGGACCAGACTTCCTGCAGGAGTGTCCAGTAGTCCTCGCCGTAGGTCGCCACGGCCGCGTACACCGCGTCCAGGGCCGCCTGGAGGGGGTCGGCTTCGGCGGCGCCGAGCAGCGCGGGGAGGGCCATGTGGGGCTGGGACATCCGCAGGGACGGATCCGGCTCGCCGAGCCTGACCTCCACCGTGAACGACGTCGCTTCCTCGGGCTGCGGCGTTGGCGGTGTGGGCGGGCTCGGCGGCTTCACCGTGGCGGCCGCGGGACCCACGATCTGCGGGACCGACTCGGGCTGGGGTATCGGCGCGTGCGCGTCGTCACGGGCGGGCGGCTGGAAGGGGGGCCGCTTGCGCGGGATGGCCCGGCCGACGGTCCTGTTGGGGACATGCGGGTCGGATGCCAGGGCCCGCCAGATGTGGGCCGGGTCGTCGAGGGGCGGCGGCAGCGGGCGGCCCTCGGCCAGGGTGGTGAGTCCTGCGGCGATCCAGTCGAGCTTCATGAGACCGGCCGCCGCGCAGGCGCGGCGCGCGGCCAGCAGGGCTATTGCACGCTGGGCCTCGGGGCCGGCGACGTCGATGGCGCGGACGAGGGCTGGGTCGAAGTCGAGCAGGCCGCGCACGCTGCCACCGACGCTGCGTAGGGCCTGGCTCGGCAGTCGTCCGCCCCAGTGCCATCGCTCGTACGCGAGCCGGCGTTCACCTTCGGCTTGTTCCTGCGCGAGGCGGGCTTGGCATTCGGCTTCGGCGCGTTCGACGGGTGAGGGAGGGGCTGGCTGTTGGCGGGCGTAGTCGTGCCAGTACGCGGCGATCGTCGAGGCCTGCTTCAGGACGCGGTCTTGGAGGCCGTGTTGCTGGAGTTCCAGGACGAGGTGATGCCCTCCCCCGGCGCGAACAGGTCTACTCAGGAGCCGATGTTGGAGAAGCTGGCCCGCCGGTCGCCGCTGTTGGTGGCACCGACGGTGAGGGCCGCGGGCACGCGCGCGGGCGAGTAGTCGCAGGCGTTCCTGCCCTGACTGTTTCCAGCCGCTACGGCGAAGGTGATCCCCTTCGAGATCGCGTTGCGGACTGCGGTATCGGCCCGCTGCTGCCGGTGCCGGGCTGGGCGGCGAACACACCGCGCACGGCAGGTCGACGCCCGAGTCATGAGCACTGCCTCAGGTGATCAGTCAGCCTGCGGGCGGCCTGCGCCATAAGGATGTCGGCTCCTGGTTGTGTACCGGCGGGAACGCGTGACTCGGTGAGGACGGCGACAGCGAAGGCCTGACCGTCGCGGTGCTCGACGACACCGATCTCGTGCCGGAGGTTGAGAAGCGAACCGGTCTTGGACGACCAGCGCGTGGCGTCGGAGCTGAAGTCCGGGGCGAGCCGGTGCCGGAGCACGTTGTGGGCCATAAGGTCGCGCACGCGCGCGGCCACGTCGGGGTGGACCGGTGACGGTGTCCAGAGGGCTTGGAGCAGGTCGGCCCAGGCGCGTGCACTCCCGGTGTTGGCACGGGTGGTGTCGAGCTGCGGCACCCGGTGTCCACGGCCGACGGTGCCAGCGTCGATGGCGAGCGCATGGGGCAAGTGCGCCTCTGCGGCATCGAAGCGTTCCGCCGGGGTGTCGGTCAGTTCACGCATCGGGTGCCGAACGGCGATGCCGCGGAGGCCGAGCCCCTGGATGAGTTCAGCGACGTGGGCGGGCGGGGTGAGAGCGAACAGCGCGTCCGCGGCCGTTCCGTCGCTCACACTGGTGCTCAGGTAGAGCAGGTCGTCGACCGCGATCCGCACGGGGTGGCGGAAGCGACTCAGCCCGGTGGGGCCGGGCGTGGCGATGCGGCCCGGTTGCACGTCGAGCTTCTGCGCTCCGTCGATCTCGCCGCGCCGGATGCGCTCCGCCGTCGCCAGCGCGAGCGGGATCTTGATCAGGGATGCGGCAGGAAGCTCGGTGTCCGGCTCGATTCCCAGCTCGTCCCCGGTATGAAGGTCTCGTACGAGCAGACAGCCGCGCAGACCACCGTCATGCAGGTGTCGGCCCAGTTCGCGCAGCAGCGCCTCGATGCTCACGCCGTCGCTCCACCATGGGTACTGGGCCGGGGGTCGAGGCACGGGCCGATGGCATCGCCCAGACAGGCCCGCACGGCCTGCGGGTCCGCGTCCAGTGCGGCGGCGAAGGCGAATCCCCGGCTGAGCTCAGCCTCGCCGATGGGCCGCCAGTCGAGAGCGAGCTCCTCGGCCTGAGCAGCGGAGCACAACAGCAGATCGCGTGTGCACAGGACTTCCGCCGCGGCGGTCGGCAGGTCGGCCGCGACGACGAGCTGTGCGGGCTGCAGGCCAACCGCGTCGCGCAGCCGGGTCAGCGGGTTACGGATGTGTGGCACATCATCCTCAGGTTGGATCCAGACACGGCGGGGTGGCCCCGGGGAGGCTCGTCCGTTCCGCAGCGATTCAAGGTAGACGCGCTTCACGCCAGGCTCCTGGGTCCCGGCGAGCCCGAGCGGAACCGACCACGTCGCCTGGTCCACGGGTACCGCGAGTACTGCGGCCCGTACCTGTTGCGAGGACAGGAGGTCCCGTCGCTGCGCCGGTGCCGCGACGTGGAGTTGGAGCGTGACACCGTGTCCGCGCGCCTCGGCGACGAGGCGGGCTCGACCGGCCATGGAGCAGATGCCAGGCACCGCGAGACGCCATGGACCGCGCTTGGCCGCTTCTGCCTCGTGCAGCAGCACATCCGCCGCCTGCGTGAGCTGCCTGGCCGCGGGCAGGAGGTCCTGGCCGAACGGGGTGAGGACGACGCGCCGCGAGGTTCGCTCCAGCAGCTGCGCACCGAAGCGTTCCTCCAGGGCGGCGATGCGGCGGCTGGCCACCGACTGGGACATGCGGGCAGCGGCAGCCCCGACCGTGAAACTGCCGCGCTCACTCACGCTGACGAACGCGCGGCATGCTCCGACCAGATCCACAGCCCGGATTCTATGCCAGACCAGCATGGAACCGGGCATGAGCGCATTGGACGGTACGGACGCCCGCAGGTGAGGGTGAACCCGGCGCCGGTGACCGTGATCGGAACAGGGCCGCGTCATCCCATCCCCTTTCCCAAACGCGCCCCACGTGCGGGGCGTCCCGGAGGTTCGGACCATGCAGTACACCCGCACCCGGCGTGCCCTTCTCGGTGCGCTCGCCGTGCTCGCCGTCGCCCCGCTCACGGGCTGCGGCCAGGGCAGTGGCCCGGTCGCGTCACCTCCGTCCGCTGCCACGGCGGGCGCCAGTGCGGAGGCGGAACGGGCCACCGACGCCTTGAAGGAACTCGAGCGCGAGTTCGACGCACGGCTGGGGGTCTATGCCATCGACACCGGGACCGGACGCAAGGTGGCCTACCGGGACAACGAACGGTTCGCCTATGCCTCCACGTTCAAGGCGCTGGCCGCCGGTGCCGTACTCCGCCAGCGCTCCCCGAACAGCATGGACCAGGTGATCAAGTACTCCGGGAACGACCTGATCGCCCACTCCCCCGTGACCAAGAAACACGTGAAGACCGGGATGACCCTGCGCGAGCTGTGCGACGCGGCCGTCCGCTTCAGTGACAACACGGCGGCCAATCTGCTGCTTGACGCTCTGGGCGGACCCAAGGGCCTGGACTCCGCGCTTCGGGACCTGGGCGACGACGTCACCCAGGTAGAGCGCCGGGAGCCGGAACTGAACCAATGGGCCCCGGGCGCGACCAGGGATACGAGCACGCCCCGTGCGCTGGCCGGCGACCTGCGAGCGCTTGTGCTGGGCGACGCGCTCGGCGAGGCCGAACGGACGCAGCTTGCGAAGTGGCTACGGACCAACACCACCGGAGCGGAACTCATCAGGGCCGGGATGCCCAAGGGATGGGTGGTCGGCGACAAGACCGGAGGAGGAGGCGTCTACGCCGTCCGCAACGACATCGCGGTGGTATGGCCTGCCGATGCCGCTCCGATTGCCCTCGCGATCATGTCGAACCGCCGCAGCGAAGACGCCGACTACGACAACAAGCTGATCGCAGAGGCGGCGTCCGTGGTCGCCCGCGCGCTGTCGTAGGCGGAAGACGGGCACCGCGGCCGTCGATGGTCGCGCGGCCGAGGGGTGACCTGTGCCCGTCGTGGCGCACCACCCGGTGCGGGTGGCGAGGGATGTGTGCACTGACGCCAGCGCTCTTGTAGCAGCCGACCAGCCCCGGGCCCTGCCCTGTGCTCCATCCTGGCCAGACTGATCACAGGGGCGGCCACACTCCCAGCCCCCCTCCCCCGCGCATATCCTGCCCGGCCGTCACAGCGCCCCTTCAGTGCCCGGCGGCTTTGTCGGAGTCCTGCTCCAGCGCGCCCTCGCCCTCGGTGTCCAGATGTGGCAGCAGCCGGTCCAGCCAGCTTGGCGTCCACCAGGCGGACTTGCCGAGCAGGGTCATCACGGCGGGCACCAGCAGCAGCCGGACGACCGTGGCGTCGATGAGCACGCTGGCGGCCAGGCCCAGGCCCAGCATCTTGACCACGATGTTGTCCGAGACGATGAACGCCGCGAACACACTCACCATGATCAGAGCCGCGCAGGTGATCACCCGGGCGGTGATCTCCAGCGCATGGGCCACGCTGGCCTTGGGATCCCCGGTGCGTAGCCACGCCTCACGGACCCGGGAGAGCAGGAAGATCTCGTAGTCCATGCTCAGGCCGAAGACGATGGCGAACATCATCATCGGTACGTAGCTCTCGATCGGCACCTTGCCGGAGACGCCGAGCGCGGGGCCGCCCCAGCCCCACTGGAACACGGCGACAACCACCCCGTAGGAGGCGGCGATCGAGAGCACGTTGAGCACGGCCGCCTTCACCGCGACCAGCAGGCCGCGGAAGACGATCAGGATGACGAGGAAGGCCAGGGCCACCACCACGGCGATGATCAGCGGCAGTCGGCTGGAGACGATGTCAAGGAAGTCCACCTGGGCGGCCGTTGTGCCGGTGACGTAACCGTGCGCCTGGGTGCCCGCGGTCGCCTGGGGCAGCACGTCGTCGACCAGGTGGCCGGTGAGTTCGGTGGTCTTCTCGTCCTGCGGGGCGGCCGCCGAGTACGCCGTGCCGATGAGCACGTCGCCGTCCGATGTGGGGCGCAGCGCGGTGATGGACGCCGCGTCGGGGACGTCGGTCAGGGCTTGCTGGAGTTTGGTGGCCAGGGCCGACCGGTCGTCGGCGGGTACCGCGCTCTGGTCGACGACCAGTGTCAGGGGGCCGTTGGCCCCCGGCCCGAAGGCCGTGGCGATGAGGTCGTAGGCGCGGCGGTCGGTGAAGGACTTGGGGTCGGCGCCGTCGCCGATGTGGCCGAGCTGGATGGAGAACACCGGGAGCGCCAGGATCACCAGGGTGACGACTCCGCCCGCCAGGAACCGCCAGGGGCGCCGCTCCACGCGCTGGGCGTACCGGTGCCAGGTGCCGTGGGCCGGGGCGCCGGGCTCGGCGTCGGTCTCGGCGACCGGCTTGCGTACGTGGTACTTGTCGATGCGGTGTCCGACCGCGCCCAGCATCGCCGGGACCAGTGTGAGGGCGGCGAGCACAGCGGTGATCGCGGTGAAGGCGGCGGCCAGTCCCAGTTTGCCGATGAAGGTGACCCCTGAGACCCACAGGCCGGACAGGGCGATGATGACCGTACAGCCGGAGACCAGCACGGCCCGGCCGCTGGTGGTGGTGGCCAGCCCCGCGGAGTCGGCGGGGTCGTGGCCGTTCATGAGGTTCTGGCGGTGACGGGTGATCAGGAACAGTGCGTAGTCGATGCCGACACCGAGGCCGATCATGGTGGCGAGGGTGGGCGAGACCGTGCCGAAGGTGAACGCGGCGGAGATCAGGCCCAGCAGAGCCAGTCCGACGATCGCCCCCATCAGGGCGGTGACGAGTGGCGTGACGGCGCCGATGATGCTGCCGAAGCCGACCAGCAGGACCACGATGGCCACGGCGAAGCCGATGGCCTCGCTGCTGCGGTCGTCGGCGTGCGGCCGGGCCAGCTCGCCGAGCGAGCCGCCGTACTCGACGGTGACACCCGCGTCACGTAGGGGCTCCACGGCGGCGTCCACCCCGGACAGGTAGTCGTCACCGAGGGTGGAGGGTGGCACGCTGAACCGGATGGTGATGTACGCGGTCTTGCCGTCGGTGGACAGCGGGCCGGTGTTGGGCACCCCGGCCGGAGGCGCGGGCGGCGTGGTTCCGGCGGGTGGCAGCGGGTTCTGGACACTGAGGACGTCGGGCAGCTTCTGCAGGCTCGCCACGGCCGAGGACACCTGGGAGGCGTCCTCGGTGAGCGGCCCGGAGGGCTTGTTCAGGACGATCTGGGCGCCGTAGCCGCCTGCGGAGGGCTCGTGTGCCTTGAGTACCTCCAGGCCCTCGGCCGACTGGACGCCGGGCAGGGAGAAGTTGTCGGAGAACTGGCCGCCGACGGCCCGGTCGGTGATCTGCAGACCGGCTACGGCGGCCAGCCACAGCACGATGACGGCCACGAAGTGGCGGGCGCACCAGTGTCCCAGCCGGTACAGCGCGCCCTGGTCCGGTGCGCGCCTGCCCGTGTCCAGCCTTGCAGCGTTCATGTCCTGTTGCCGTCTCTGGGTGCGAATTCCCCTGAGTTGAATTGAAGGCCGTCTGCCGGGATCCGGCACCTTGGGGCATCAAGTTTCCCGCCGGTACCGTCTTTGACCTGTACGGATGTCCTCGCTGGGGGCGCGGCGCGGAGGTCTGCGGGGCCGGGGGCCGACGCGGGTGCGTGGCTCCCGCGAGCCGAGGCCCCCCGATTGCCTGATAGTGGGAGGGATGTGCCCTCAGCTGAAGCCGAGGACCCCGCGCCGGGAGAGTGATGGAGCGCTATCCCCTCATCGCCGACCATGGGCTGGTGGGCGACCTGCAGACGGCCGCCCTTGTCTCCAACGAGGGCGTGGTCGACTGGTTCGCCGCGCCACGCTTCGACTCGCCCGGCATCTTCTCCGCACTGCTGGACCACGACCAGGGCGGCTACTTCCGGCTCTCCGTGGACGGGCCGGACGTGACGGTGAAGCAGCTGTACTACCCGGACACCGCGATCCTGGTCACCCGGTTCATGTCGCCGGACGGCGTAGGCGAGCTGATGGACTGGATGCCGCCCGACCGGACCGGCCGGCCCACCGGCCAGCACACTCTGATGCGGGTCATACGCTGTATGCGCGGGTCGGTCCGTTTCACCCTGGAGTGCCGGCCGCGCTTCGACTTCGGCCGGGTGCGGCATGAGGTGCGCCTCGACGGCCGCACCGCACAGTTCCGGGCGCCGGGCATCTGCGGCTTCCTGCAGACCAGTATCCCGCTGGAGCGGGACGGGCCGTACGACATGCGGGGCAGCCTGACCCTGACCGAAGGTGGCCTGGCCGGCGCCTCCTTCACCGTGACCGGTCCGGACGCGGCGGCGCCGCCGCTGCCGGACGTGGCTGCCGTGGAGCGTGGGCTCTGGGACACGGTGGACTTCTGGCAGACCTGGGTGCGCACCGCGCGCTACCGGGGCCGCTGGCCGGACATGGTGCACCGGTCGGCCATCACCCTGAAGCTGCTGACCTACCTGCCGACCGGCGCACCGATCGCCGCCGCCACGCTCGGGCTGCCCGAACTGATCGGCGGGGAACGCAACTGGGACTACCGGTACACCTGGATCCGCGACGGGTCCCTGTCAGTGCGGGCCCTGCTGGACCTGGGCTTCATGGAGGAGGCCGCCGCCTTCACCAGCTGGCTCACCGAACGAGTCTCCGAGCGGGCCACCGGGCCGTCCGCGGGCACCTCACCGCTGCAGATCATGTACCGGGTGGACGGGAACCCGTGGCTGCCGGAGGAGGTGCTGGACCACTTCGAGGGCTACCGCGGCTCCTTCCCCGTACGGGTCGGCAACGCGGCGGTGGACCAGGTGCAACTCGACACCTACGGCGAGGCGCTGTACGCGCTCGCCCAGGGCCGGGGCCTGAACACCCGCCCCACTTACCGCGGCTGGCAGGCGGTGGCCTCGCTGCTCGACTGGCTGGCCGTGTCCTGGGACCGTCCGGACGACGGGATCTGGGAGACCCGCGGCGGGCGGCAGGACTTCACCTACAGCCGGGTGATGTCCTGGGTGGCCTTCGACCGCGGGCTGCAGCTGGCGCAGGAGTTCGGGCGGCCCGCCGCCCTGGACACCTGGCGGGCCGCCCGGGACGAAATCTTCGAACAGGTCATGGACCGCGGTTGGAGCGAGCAGCGCAAGGCCCTGGTCCAGCACTACGGCAGCGATGTGCTCGACGCCTCACTGCTGCTCATCCCCCGGGTGGGGCTGCTGAACCCGACCGACCCGACCTGGCTCAGCACCCTCGACGCCATCGACCACGACCTGGTCAAGGACAATCTGGTGTACCGCTACGACCCCGCCGCCTCACCCGACGGACTTCGCGGCGCCGAGGGCACGTTCAGCCTCTGCACCTTCCTGTACGTCGATGCGCTGGCCCGGGCCGGGCGGGTACGCCGGGCCCGGTTCTCCTTCGAGAAGATGCTCACCTATGCCAACCATGTCGGGCTGTTCGCCGAGGAGATCGGCCCGAGCGGCGAACAACTGGGCAATTTCCCACAGGCCTTCACACATCTGTCTCTCATCATGGCCGCGACCACGCTGGACGAAGCGATCGACGAGATGACCAGACGGGCAGCGTGAGTGCGGCGCCCGGACGCGTGGTGAGGTCGGGCCGGTGGCCTCAGCCAGGTGTGGATCCGGGCCGCTGGGGCCTCGCGTTCACGTTCGTCCAGTGCTGGGTCGACGTCGTACCCAGGGCTGCGAGGGAACTCGCCGGGGGCGACGGGCGAAGGAGAGATGAAAGCCCAAGCCTTCGAAGCGTTCCCCAGGACGAGAGGAGCCCCGATGACCGTCGAACCAGGCGTCCGCACGGGGGCGGAGAGCGATGCCTCGGTCATTTCGCGGTCCCGGGATGAGCCCGAGGCATTCGCCGTGCTCTTCGACCGGCACGCGGATGCGGTACACCGTTATCTGGCCCGTAGGCTCGGCGGCGAGCCGGCCGACGACCTCATGGCGGAGACCTTCACCACTGCTTTCCAGCAGCGGCACCGGTACGACCCCGCGCGGGCCACGGGCGACGACGCCCGGCCCTGGCTGTTCGGCATAGCGACCAACCTGGTCGGCCGGCACCGGCGGGCCGAGGCCCGCCGGTTCAAGGCCATGGCCCGCATCCCGGCGCCCGCCGACCATGCGGAGCCGCTGGCCGACCGGGCCGCGGCCCGGGTGGGGGCACAGGCCGTACGCCGCGAGCTGGCGGCGGCACTGGCCGCGCTGCCGGCCCGGCACCGGGACGTGCTGCTGCTGGTGGCGTGGGGCGGTCTCGGCTACGAGGAGGTGGCCCAGGCCCTCGGTGTCCCCATCGGCACGGTCAGATCACGGCTGCACCGGGCTCGCAGCAAGCTACGCGAAGCGTTGGGCGGATCCGATCCGACGACACTGCGAGAGGCATCCGGCCATGACTGACGAACTCGAACTCCTGCGGGACTGGGACGCGGACGCGACCCCGCTCACCGAACCGGCGCGGGCGCAGGCCCGTCACCGACTGCTCAACACGATCGCGCACGCGGAGCGGCACCCCGGCGCCGCCCTCAGCCGCCGCCGCGCACTGCGCCTCGCGACCGCCGCGGTGGTCGCCACGGCGGTGACGGGGACGGCGGTGCTGATCACCGCGGACGAGAGCGCGAACGCCCCACGGATGGTCAACGCCCGCGCCGCCAAGGTGCTGAACGCCGCGGCGGCGTGGGAGAGCAAGCACGAGAAGCCCGTGGAGCCGCGCGATGACCAGTTCATCTACTGGAAGCGGATCATCACGGAGACGGACGACACCGGCAAGGTCAAGACCTTCGTGGACGAGATGTGGAACTCGGTGGACGGCTCCAAACGCTCCTTGACCATGGAGCGCGGCAACGTGTTCTGGGAGGAACCCTTGAAGAAGGGTCATGGCGTGTGGCCACCCCAGAAGTGGAGCTTGCTGGAGAAGCTCCCCACCGACCCGGAGAAGCTGCTCCTGGTCATGACCGGGGACCGGACCCCGCCCGAGTCGATCAGCGATCTCGGAGACGACCGCTGGTGGAGCCTTGCGTTCACCCTCACCGCACTGCTCAAACACCCGGTGCTGCCGGAGGGGCTACGCCCGGCGGCGTACGAGGCGCTGGCGCTGATTCCGGACATGAAGGCGGTCCCGGGGATGAAGGACGCGCGGGGGCGGACCGGCGTGGGGATCGCGTACACGAAGAGCCCGCCCGGGGAACCGAAGCAGAAGCCCGGACAGGAGCAGTACGCCATCTTCGACGCACGGACGTACGAATACCTGGGCTTCCGGGATACCTGCGACGCCGGCAAGGAATGTGTCCAGCGGTCGTACGTGGCGGACTGGGCGATCGTCGACCGCTTGAAGCAGCGCCCGTAGGCCCCCTGGTACTCCAGCAGGGTGGACTCGAACCCCCGCAGGCGCACCCGCCCGGGCGAGGGAGACCGGTCTGGGTGCTTGCGGGGCCGGTCATCCATCCCGGCCGGGCACTCTCGTCACCGGACGGTCGGTCAGCCCTCGGCCGCGAGTGCCGAGGGTGTCCGGCAGCCCACGATGGCGGGGGCCTCGTGGACCAGGCTTTCGTCCGTCAGCGCCTCGACCATGAAGAGCGCGAAGTCGACGCGGCGGGTGATGTTGCTCTTGAGTGCGGGATCGCCGACGTGGAGGCGCCAGATGGGCAGGCCCTGGCTCTCGCCCTCCTCCAAGTCGCTGCCCCGTACGACGGTCCACCGGGTGGCGCTGCTGAACACCCTTCTGCACGCCTCCACTTGGTCGTTGACGTCGATCAGGCGGAGGAGCCGGGCGAGGGGCCCGACCACCGCGGCGAACGCCCTCAGCCGCCAGTGGTAGACGTCCTTCCCGTCACGCGTGATGTGCCACCCGCACGAGAAGACCAGCCGTGCCCCCTTCGGCGCGAAGTCGAGTACGGCCTGGGCCGTTCCCGTCGCGTACTGGTGGACGCCCCAGGGGACCAGGACGGTGAGCACCCCGTCGCAGCCCTGGACCGCCCGCCGGATGACTTCGCGGTCGTCAGTGGCCCCCGGTACGACCGTGATGCGGCCGGTGAACGCGTCGAGCTTGGGCACGCTGCGCTCCCGGCAGACCCCGACGACCTCGTAGCCCCGGTCGAGGGCGTGCTGGACCATGTACCGCCCCAGCTTGCCCGACGCCCCGACGATGCAGACCTTCATACGGCTTCCTTTCGGTAGCGGCGTCCGGTGGTGACGCCCTCGCCCAGCAGCCCCCTCGTCAGGCCCAGCTCGCCCAGGCCACGGGCGCCAGCCCCGACCTGGACCGTACGCCACGACCAACCACCTCAACCTCGAGTGGCAGACTGGCCCCATGGCCTCACCGGATCCCAAGGCTGACGTGCACTTCTACCTGCAGTCCGCCCGCGACGCCCTGCTGTGGAAACTGGAGGGGCTCTCGGAGTACGACATCCGCCGCCCGCTGACACCGACCGGCACCAACCTGTTGGGCCTGGTGAAACACGCGGCCAGCGTGGAACTGGGCTACCTCGGCGACACCTTCGCACGGCCGTCCGGCGAGCCGCTGCCCTGGATCGAAGACGGTGCTGAGCCCAACGCGGACATGTGGGCCACCGCCGACGAGTCACGTGAGTACATCGTGGGGCTCTACCGCCGGGCGTGGGCGCACGCGGACGCGACGATCGACGCGCTGGCGCTGGACACGGTCGGCCGGGTGCCGTGGTGGCCAAGCGGCAAGGACGAGGTGACGCTGCATCATGCCGCGGTGCGCGTGATCGCCGATACGCACCGGCACGCCGGGCACGCCGACATCATCCGGGAACTCATAGACGGTGCCGTGGGGATGAACGAGGCCAACGACAGCATGCCGCCGGGCGACGCGGCGTGGTGGGAGAACCATCGAAGCCGACTTGAGCGAGCAGCTCAGGAAGCCGACCGAGACATGTAACGTCGGATCGAGCTGGGGTCAGATCGTTTGAGCCGGGACACCCCCGGGACAGCCGCGGGACAACCGCGGGACAACCGCTGAGGCCGAAGCGGACAGCGGTGGGCCACCGTTTCCGGAGGCCTCACACACTGCCCGCCACGATCACCGCGCAGAACCGCCGTGGAGGCCGCCGGCTCCTGCCCGCGTGCCTCCACGCCGGCCCGCGGCCCCCCACGCCTCGAAACCGGGGTGTTTGCGTTACTGGCCGTCGACGACGCCGGACTTCGCGATCTTGATGGCTGCCTTGGTGGTGCCGTTGCGGGAGCCCTGGCCCTCGATGGTCTTCACCACGTCCATGCCCTCGACGACCTCGCCGAAGACGACGTGCTTGCCGTCCAGCCAGTCGGTGACGATGGTGGTGATGAAGAACTGCGAACCGTTGGTGTTGGGACCGGCGTTGGCCATCGACAGCAGGCCCGGCTTGGTGTGCTTCAGCTGGAAGTTCTCATCCGCGAACTTCTCGCCGTAGATGCTCTTGCCGCCGGTGCCGTTGCCCCGGGTGAAGTCGCCGCCCTGCAGCATGAAGTCAGGGATGACCCGGTGGAAACCGGAGCCCTCGTAGCCGAAGCCGTGCTCGCCCGTGGCCAGCTCACGGAAGTTCTTGGCGGTCTTGGGGACCACGTCGTCGTACAGCTTGAAGACGATCCGCCCCGCGGGCTCGTCGTTGATGGTGATGTCGAAGAACACGTTACTCATGGACCTATCCTCACATCCCTCGCTCAGAAACACACACCGCCCACCCCACCTGACACTCACACGACCAGCACATCGACTCGAGCAGGCGAGCGACCACGCCCCATGTCCGGTGCGGGCGAGGTTGCGGCGGGGGTGTTAGGCGCGGCGGGCCAGGACGTGGGCGCGGCGGGTTTCGGCTTCGTGGGGGTGGTGGGTGCGTTCCATGTGCGTCTCAACGCTGCGGCGTACGGAGTTGTGATGCGTCTGATCCCCCATACGGGTCAGCATGCCTGCTCGGCCCCGTCCAAGGTCAGCGCGAAGACCTCGGCCGGGCCGGTGACGTCGAGGGGGTCCACATCGGGGAACACCGCACGGACATGCGGCTGCGCGTTCGGCTGAGGCCTCCGAAGCCCGATCGTGGCGCCCCGGCTTCCGCCCCTGGGCTGTGGTGAACCGCCGCTCGACCAGGCCGAATGGGGCCTGTGCGGGCGCTGCTAGATTCGTCCGCCATGCGACGCTCACGTGAGTACGACTACAGATTCCGCGACCGGGCCACTCGGATACGCGCCTGGGGCATCGGTTTGCTGTCCGTGGCGGCGTTGCTGTGGACCTGGTGTGCCGTGTTGCTGCTCACCCCCTACGAGGCCGACAGGAAGCCCGACGACCGCTATCCCCGGCAGTGTGAATCACGGTTGTTCACGGATCGGAGTACGGCCAACGAGGGTCTGTACAGGGGGGATTGGTGTGAGAACGAGCGCGACTGGCCGGAGGCCCTGGCCGTGCTCGCGCTGTCCGTGCCGATGTCGGCCGCTGGCGTGGCGCTGTTCACGAGCGGCACGGTGGCCCGCCAGATGAGCGCCCACGCCGAGGTGATGCGCGACCTGGACAAACTCACCGACGCGCCGAAGGCGTAGTACCGAGCGCGGCAGCGCTTAGTGCTACGGGGTGTCGGCACACGGTCGGCGTTCGGCAACGTCAGGCCGCGTCCCCCTGATGAGGATCTCCGAACCGCCCACCGCAGCTCGCTTGGTCCCCCAGACTTGCTCGTGTTTCCCGGTGAAGGATGAAGGGGCGGCGGGCATGGCGAACAGCGCACTCCTCGTGATGGACGTCCAACGGCACATGGTGGACGTCGCCGACGACGGTTCCGGATATCTGCCGCGCCTGCGCAGGGCGATCGACGGTGCCCGCGCGGCGGGCATCCCCGTGATCTACGTGGTCATCGGGTGGCGGCCGGGTCATCCAGACGTCAGCACGCGCAACAGGCCGCTCACCACGGCCGTGCGGGCCGGCCTGTTCACCGAGGGCGACTCCGGCACCGAGATCCACCACGACGTCACGCCCCAGCCGGACGACATCGTGGTCACCAAGAGGCGCGGGAGCGCGTTCTCGGGCAGCGACCTCGACCTGGTCCTCCGGGCTCGCGGTATCGACCGTCTTGTTCTCACCGGCATCGCCACCAGTGGCGTGGTGCTGTACACGCTGTGCCAGGCCACCGACCTGGACTTCGACCTCACCGTCCTGGCGGACGCCTGCCTCGACACCGACGCCGAGGTGCACCGGGTCCTTACCGAGAAGCTGTTCCCGCAGTGGGCGGACGTCGTTGCCGTCGAGGACTGGCTCGAAGCCGTCGCCCCGCGCTAGGGGGAAGCTTCGGTCAGGTCGCTCGCCTGCTGCCGTTCCGGCGCCACCTGGCCGTGAGCGCCGCTCGCGTACCGGCGCCCCGTTGACAGGGCCGGTTGGGGACTCACACAATCGTCGGCATGACCGGGTATTGGTTCGACACGACGAGGGCGCTACGCGTCCCGGATCGGACCGGTTGCGAGCGCTCCGGCCGCTAGCGGGGCTGCCGCCGAGCCGTGTGCTCGCCGTGCGCCGCAGCCCAGGCCGTGCCGGTCTTCTTCCTTCTTGATGGCCTCTTCCTTCCTGAGGGTCTCTTCCAGGGGGTCTCTTCCTTCCTGAGGTCCGGATGACTTCCGGTACACGTCCACACCGCATCACTGGACTCCTCCGTTCGCGGCACGCGAGGGCATGCGACGTACGAGGAGAGGGATTCGATGACTGTCGTGAACGCCGGGCTGCCGCCCACACTGCGGGAAGCCCGGGTGCCAGAGGGCGGGATGTACGAGGGCGTACGTGTGCTGCGCCGTCTGCCCGAGGGGTGGGAGGAGCGCCCGTACGAGCATGTCGAGGTCGTGCCGCAGGGGCGCACGATCGGGGCCGAGATACGGGGCCTCAGTCTGGCGCGGCCGTTGGGACACGCGCTGCGGGAGGAGTTGAACCGCGCGCTGCTGGAGTGGAAGGTGCTCTTCTTCCGTGATCAGCGGCTGACCTCCCCGCAGCAGCGTGACTTCGCCCGGCAGTGGGGGGAGTTGGAGACCAACCCGCTGCTCGCACGGGGTTCCAGCGAGGACGTCGTGCGCTTCGACAAGGGTGACGGCGCAGTGCCCACCTTCGAGAACGTCTGGCACGCCGACGTGACCTTCCGGGAGCGGCCCGCGCTGGGCGCCGTACTTCAGCTGCACGAGGTCCCGCCCTTCGGTGGGGACACCATGTGGGCGGACATGGCCGCCGCCTACGACAATCTGCCGCAGGAGGTGAAGGACCGCATCGACGGGGCCACCGCCGTGCACGACTTCATCCCCGGCTTCGCCCGCTTCTATCCGCCCGAGCGGCTCCTACCGCTCCAGTCCGCCTTCCCGCCCGTGGAGCATCCGGTGGTGCGCACCCACCCGGAGACGGGGCGGCGGCTGCTCTTCGTCAACACCTCGTTCACCACCCGGATCACCGGGATGGAGCGCGAGGAGAGCGATCGGCTGCTGCGTTACCTCACGCAGCAGGCCCATGTGCCGGAGTACCAGGTGCGGTTCCGGTGGCAATCGGGCGATGTCGCGTTCTGGGACAACCGTGCCACCCAGCACTACGCGGTGAACGACTACGCGCCGCACCGTCGGGTGGCGGAGCGAGTCGCCATCGCGGGTGATCGGCCGTTCTGACGCCTCGCCGCCGCGCCGGGTGATTCGCCCGGCGGTGTCAGAGACTCGGCACCGGCACCGGCACCGGCACCGGCGTCTGCCGCGGGCGCCGGGCCGGGCGATGGGGCCGAGCGACGCCTCACGCCTCGGTGGATGCCCCGTCCACGAGCAGGACGATCTTGCCGGTGGTGCGGTCGGTCTCGCCCAGGGCGTGGGCCTTGGCGGCGTCGGCTAGGGGGAAGACCGCCTCGACGTGGGCGCGCAGGGATCCGGCCACCGCGAGGTCGGCGATCGCGTTCATACCCGTGTGGTCGGCTTCCACGAGGAGGGTTTCCACGCGTACGCCCCGTTCGGTGGCCTTCGCCGCCTCGTCCGGGTCCGTACCCGGAAGGAGGGAGACGAGGACGCCGCCGGGGCGCAGGACCTGAAGGGAGCGGGCGCGAGTGTCACCGGAGATCGGGTCGAGGACCATGTCGATGTCGCGGGCGACATCCCGGAAGTCGGTGGTCCGGTAGTCGATGACCTCGTCCGCGCCGAGGGAGCGGACGAAGTCGTGCTTGGGGGCGCTCGCGGTGCCGATGACGTACGCGCCACGGGACTTGGCGATCTGGACGGCGAGGTGGCCGACGCCGCCGGCGGCCGCGTGGACGAGAACCCGCTGCCCTGGGGTGACCTCCGCTGTGTCGACGAGCGCCTGGTACGCGGTGAGCGCCGCGAGCGGCAGAGCGCCGGCCTGGACGTGGTCGATCCCGGCGGGCTTGTGGGCGAAGGCACGGGCGGGTGCGGTCACGTACTCGGCGTGCGATCCGACGCCGTACGGGTAGGGCAGCATGCCGAAGACCTCGTCGCCGGGCTTGAAGAGGGTGACGCCGTAGCCGACCGCCTCGACGACGCCGGACACGTCCCAGCCGAGGACGAGCGGCAGGCGGTCCAGGAAGAGTCGGCGCGAACGGTGCTTCCAGTCGGTGGGATTGAGCCCGGCCGCCTTGACGGCGACCAGGATCTGGCTCGGGCCCGGCGTCGGCTGGGGAAGCTCGACCTCCTTGAGCACGTCGGGCGTTCCGTGGGTGTCCTGGCTGATGGCACGCATGGTGGCGTTGTTGGTCATGCTCTCAGCGTCGCGGAGGGTCTCGCCGCGTACCATGGCATGATTGCCATCTTTCGACAGGATCGTGCCATGACGCATCGCGCTCACCGTGTCGTCGTTCTCGCCCTGGACGGGGTGTACCCCTTCGAGCTCGGCATCGCGAGTCGTGTCCTCGGCTCCGCTGAGGGCCGGTATGAGGTCCTGACCTGCTCCGTCGACGGCCTGCCTGTACGGACCAACGCCGATTTCTCGGTCACTGTCGAGCACGGCCCCGAGGCCCTGCGTACCGCCGAGACCGTCGTCATCCCGCCCTACGATCCGGCGCGTCTTGCCCGCGAGGTGCCGAGGGAGATCCGGGCGGTGCTCGCCTCGATCCCCTCGGGGACTCGCATCGTGTCCATCTGTACGGGGGCCTTCCTGCTCGCCGGGGCCGGGCTCCTCGATGGCCGCCCCGCCACGACCCACTGGTCCCTCGCGGACATTTTCCGCTCCTGGTTTCCGCGGGTGGCGCTCGACCCGGACGTGCTCTTCGTCGACGACGGGGACGTACTGACATCGGCCGGGGCCGCCTCGGGGGTGGACGTCTGCCTGCACCTCGTACGCAAGGACCACGGCGCCGCCGT
The DNA here is from genome assembly GCF_046540415.1 of Streptomyces sp. E11-3. NCBI lineage: Bacteria > Bacillati > Actinomycetota > Actinomycetes > Kitasatosporales > Streptomycetaceae > Streptomyces > Streptomyces sp. E11-3. The sequence continues at coordinate 215,509 of NZ_JAZGRL010000001.1, forward strand.
TGCCAACCGGGTGGCGCGCGCTTGCGTCGTGCCGCCGTGGCGGGACGGCGGGCAGGCCCAGTACATCGAACAGCCCGTACCCGAGGCCACGGCGAACGGGACCTCGGACACCAGGCAGTGGGCGCTGGAGAACCTGCATGAGCCGCTCACCCTGCGCGAACTCGCCGACCACGCCCGGATGAGTCTGCGGACCTTCGCCCGCCGTTTCAACGAGGAGGTCGGCATCAGTCCGGGTCGCTGGCTGATCCAGCAGCGGGTGGCCCGCGCCCGGCAGCTGCTGGAGTCCACCGATCTGCCCGTGGACGACATCGCCGGCCACGTCGGCTTCGCCACGGGCACCTCGCTGCGCCAGCATCTGCACGCCGCCATCGGGGTCTCCCCGCTGGCCTACCGGCGCACCTTCCGAGGTCAGGTGGCCAAACCCGGCGCGGCGGCCCCGGACGCAGCGCCGCTGTGAGCATCGGCGCAGGCCGGAGCCGACACCGGTTCGCACTCACCATGGCGGTGGCAGCACCTTGCTGTCAGGGGGTTTGGGGAGACGTGGTCTGAAGGAGTTCGGCTGCCATCTGGCGGGCGGGGGCTTCGGTGTGTTCCGCGATGTGGTGGAAGGTCCGTTGCGCCGTGCGTGCGGGCCAGTCGGCGGGCAGGTGGGGGGCGGGAAGCCGCGGGTCGGTGCGGATGATGCCGAGCCATTCGCTGATCAGGCGCAGGCGGGTCCCGATCGGGTCCCCGGAGCAGGTGCCGAGGTGGGCGGTCCAGCGCTTGTCGAAGGAGGCGTAGCGGGCCGCGATGCTCGCCAGGTCCCAGGTGTCGCGGATCATCACATCGATGTCGGTGGCGGCGTCGGCGCTGGCGTGGAAGACCTTGACGTGGGCGGCCAGGCCGAGTTCGGAGACGATGCCGGAGACCTCGACGTCGCCGGGGGCGATCCACAGTCCGCTGTACAGGGGGCCGAATCCGGACCAGGTGAGCCGTGAGCGCAGGTCGTGCCGTTGGCGCTGCCAGGACTCGGGCAGGGAGAAACCGAAGAGCGTCCAGGTGCCGTCCCAGTCCTCGTTGACGGCACTGTCCTCCCAGAGCCGTTTCCCTCCGTCCTGAAGGATGCGCGTCGCCTCCGCGGTCAGGCCGAAGTACATGCGGCGCCCCTGCCGCAGGCGTTGCAGCAGACCCCGGTTGACCATGCGGGTGAGGGTGGAGCGGACGGCCTGCTCCCCGACTCCGGCGCGGGCGAGGACGGCGATGATGCTGCCCGAGTACACGTACAGAGGGCCCTCGTCCATGACGTAGTCGCCGAAGAAGGCAAGCAGGAGCGACTGGGGGCGCAGCTGCGGTCCGTCCAGGGAGTCTGTGAGGGCCTGCGCGTTCACGTCGTTCAACTCGTTCGCGTCGTCCACGTGGTTCACGTCGTTCGCGTCGTTCACGTTGGCAAGGGTACGGTCGTCCGTTGAGGGCTCGGCGGGCGGCGGCGGGGTGGTCACCTGCGGTGTCGGTCAGCCGGGTGGGCCAGGTCGTAGGGGCGCGGGTAGGGCGTCGGCCGGTAGGACACATAGCGTGCCGGTGCGGTGGAATCGGCCTTGGCTGCGCGGGCGTTGAGGGCGCGTGGGTCGGTGCCCCGCCAGCGACCGGTGGTGACGCGGTCCTCCAGGGTGTGCAGGGCGGCGGCCAGCTCGGCGCGGCTGAAGGAGCAGTGCCCGGCGTTCTCGACGTACGCCTGGCGCAGCAGGCGTGAGGAGCCTGCCGCGGTGACCGCCCGGCGGTGGGCGTTCTCGGCCTGTACGGGGATCAGGGCGTCGCCTGTGGTGTGGATGTCCAGTTGCGGCTTGGTCAGTCGGCCGGTGAAGGAGCTGGTCCGGGCCATGCGTGCGACGGCGCCGGCGTCGGCGCTGATCCGCGGGGCCCGGTTCAGGCTGGTGAGGTCGGCTGTGAGGGACAGGCCGGCCTTGGCGTAGAGCTCGCTGACCTCCTTGTGGAGGGGAGAGCGGCCGAGCATCGCGGCGTAGTCCACCTTGGTGTTCCAGGACATGTTGCCGCCGACCCGGTCTTCGGCCTCCTGCCGCCAGTTGAAGGCGGGCCAGGCGATGAGGCCCATGACAGCCTGGTACTGGTTGGCTTGCTGGGCGTCCCAGTCGGTCGCTCCGGGACGGGGCTGGGCGGGGTCGTTCCAGCCGGGGATGTTGTGCAGGGCGGCGGCCAGGGCGATACGGGCCCGGCCCTCGGCCGTCCCCTGTGCCCCGCTGACGACTGCGCTCATGGCGTTCGCCGCGTCGGCGGCCGCGGCCTCGCTCTCCAGACCGGTCAGGGGGATGGCGGAGCCGGGGGCGAGCAGGGTCTTGAGGGCGAAGACCGGGTCCAGGGTGTTGTTCCAGTTGGCGACGCCTCCCTGGAGCAGACCGCAGGTGGACAGTGAGCCGTCGATACGGTCCGCGTGGCGTTCGGCGATGGCGGTCGTGACGAGGCCGCCGTAGGAGGTGCCCCAGGCGATGGTGCGGCGGGCGGGCCCGAACCGGCCGGTGAACGAGTCGAGGGTGGCGAGCTGATCGGGCACGGCGTCGGTCACCGCCCAGCCGGTGGTCGCGTACGAGGAGCCGATGAGCGCGTATCCCCGGTCCAGCAGCAGCGTCTTCGTGGCGTCGTCGGGGGCGTTCATCGCGGGGTTGGTGGGGGCGTTGGACGGGCGGTAGCCGTGGCTGTAGAGCAGGACGGTGCCGTTCCATCGGGCCGGAACGTCCATCAGATACGTCGCACCGGACGGCAGGCTGCCCTCGAGATGGGTGTCGGTGCCGGTGCCGGCGGCCTGGGCGGTCGGGGCGAGGGGTGCGGCCAGCAGCAAGGCCGCCACACAGGCGAGCGAACGGCTGCGGGTGTGAGTGCGGGTGCGAGTGCGAGTGCGGGACTTCACGCGGCGGACTCCTTGTGTGGCGGTGCCTCGGCCGGTCGGGTACGGGTGCGACATCGCGAAGGTAGGCGCAGCCTTGACTGCCGTCAACAAAATGCACAAAGTTCGACGCAGCCCGTTGACGGCCCCACAGCAGCGCCCTAGCGTCACCGCCAACTCGTGCGAATAACGCGCCTCTGTGCGCTATGCGCACATCTTCGTCCCCGTCAGGAGGGGCCCATGCACAGGCGCGTTCTCGGGCTTGCCATAGCGGTGTTGACGGTCGCCGGCGCGGCCGGATGCGGATCGTCCTCGTCCTCTGCGAGCGGTGGCTCACCCTCCTCGGGGGCGGGTGGGTCCACGCAGGTCACCGTCGGAATCATCCCCATCGTCGATGTGGCACCGCTCTATCTGGGGCAGCAGAAGGGATTCTTCAAAAATCGCGGCATCGACCTGAAGATGGAAAGCGCCCAGGGGGGTGCGGCGATCATTCCGGGCGTGCTGAACGGGCAGTTCCAGGTCGGGTTCAGCAATGTCACCTCGTTGATGCTCGCCCAGACCAAGGGCGTGCCGATCAAGTCCGTGGCCAACGGCGCGGCCACCACCGGAAACACCGAAACCGACGTCAGCGGCGTGGCCGTCAAGAAGGACAGCCCGATCAAGTCGGCCAAGGAACTCAGCGGGCAGACAGTGGCGGTGAACACCCTGCAGAACATCGGGGACACCACGGTCCGTGAATCCGTACGCAAGGCCGGCGGCGACCCTACGAAGATCAAGTTTGTGGAGATGGCCTTCGACCAGATGCCGGCCGCCCTGGACGGCGGTCAGGTGGACGCCGCGTGGATGGGCGAACCGGCGCTGACGATCGCCAAGTCCCAGGGCGCCCGCGTCGTGGCGTCGCCGTTCGCCGAGACCGACCCGAAGCTCACTCTGGCCACCTACTTCGCCTCCACCAAGCTGATCCAGGAGAAGCCGGACCTGGTGAAGAAGTTCACCGAGGCGATGTCCGAGTCGCTGGAGTACGCCGCCGAACACCCGGACGAGGCACGCGAGATGCTCACCACGTACACCAAGATCAGCGGTGATGTGCTGAAGGACCTGACGCTGCCCACGTGGCCGACGGTTGTCGACATGGCCTCCGTGGAGAAGCTGGCCTCTCTCGGTGAGAAGGACGGCATCTTCGGTGGCAGGAAGCCGGACCTGGACGCGCTGTTCTCATGACACGCTCCGAGATCACTGTTGTGTCGAGGCAGGCCGCAGGGACCGGCACCCAAGCCAGCGGGCCCGGCCACGGCGGACAACGCCCCGGCAGCCCGGGGCACAGCGGCCCGGGTCACGGCGGCTCCCGCGCCCGGCGCGGCCTGGGCGCCGCCGCGACCCCGCTGCGCGGGCTGGCCGGACTGGCAGGGCTGCTGGCGCTGTGGGAAGTACTGCCGCACACCGGTCTGGTGTCCGCCGACTACCTCCCCCCGGCCTCGGAGAGCTTCCGTGCCCTGGGGCGGATGCTCGCCGAGGACGCGTTCTGGACCGCGCTCGGCAACACTCTGACGGGGTGGGGACTGGGGCTGGCCATCGCCGTCGCGGCGGGCGTGGTGGCCGGTGTCGTGATCGGCTCCACGCCCGTGCTGCGGGCGCTGACCGCCTCCACCATCGAGTTCCTGCGGCCGATCCCCTCCGTGGCCCTGATCCCGGTGGCGGTGCTGCTCTACGGCACCGACCTGCGCTCGAAGCTGCTGCTCGTCGTGTACGCCTCCTTCTGGCAGGTGCTCGTCCAGGTGCTGGCCGGCATGCACGACGTCGACCCGGTCGCCGACGACACCGCCCGCAGCTATCTGCTGGGCCGCTGGGGCCGGGTGCGGTATGTCATGTGGCCCACCGCGCTGCCGTACGTGATGACCGGCGTACGGCTGGCCGCCACCGTGGCGCTGGTCCTGACGATCACCGCCGAACTCGTGATCGGCTCGCCAGGGCTCGGCCGCGAACTCGCCGTCGCCCAGACCTCCGGCGCCGTGCCGCAGGTCTACGCCCTGGTCCTGGTCACCGGGCTGCTCGGAGTCGCGATCAACCTGGTGGCCCGGACGGTTGAGCGGCGGGCGCTGCACTGGCACCCGTCGATGCGTGGGGAGGCGTAGTCGGATGACTGTTCGCACCGTGGCTCGGCGGGTCCTGCTGGTTCTGGGACTGCCCGCGGTCCTGTTCGCCGTGTGGTGGTTCGCCACCGCCGACAGCACCAGCTTCTACGTCCCGCCCCTGTCCAGCATCCTGACCGCCTTCGCGGACACCTGGACGGCCGACCGGCTGCTGTCGGACGTCGTTCCCAGCCTGCTCCGGCTCACCGCGGGCCTTCTCCTCGCCGTGGCCATCGGGGTCGGACTGGGCCTCGCGGTCGGGATGAACCGCGTCGTACGGGATGTCCTGGAGCCCGTCCTGGAACTCTTCCGGGCCATCCCGCCACCCGTACTCGTACCGGTGATCATGCTCTTCGCGGGCATCGGCGACACGATGAAAGTGCTCGTCATCGTCAGCGGCTGCGTCTGGCCGATCCTCCTCAACACGGTGGAAGGCGTCCGCGCCGTCGACGAGGTACTCAGTGACACCTGCCGCTCCTACGGCATCGGCGGGCCCGCACGGCTGTGGCATCTGGTGCTGCGCTCGGCGAGCCCGCAGATCGTCACGGGCATGCGGCAGGCCCTGTCGATCGGGATCATCCTCATGGTCATCAGCGAGATGTTCGCCGCCAGCAACGGGTTGGGCTTCACCATCGTGCAGTTCCAGCGTTCTTTCGCCATCCCCGAGATGTGGAGCGGTGTCCTGCTGCTCGGCCTGCTCGGATTCGCCCTCTCACTCCTCTTCCGCCTCGCCGAGAACCGGGTGCTGGCCTGGTACCACGGCCTGCGCCGCGCCCAGCGCGACCTCTGACGCCGCGCGCACCTCTGACGCCGCGCAACCTCTGACAAGGAGACGTCGATGCTCGACGTACGAGACCTGCAGAAGATCTACACCGGTCGGCACCGCAACGTCGAAGCGCTGCGCGGCCTCTCCTTCCACATCGGCGCCGGCGAACTCGTATGCCTGGTCGGCCCGTCGGGCTGCGGCAAGACCACACTGCTCAAGTGCATGGCCGGGCTGCTCGCCCCCACCCGGGGAGACATCCGCCTGGAGGGCCGCCCGGTCGGCGGGCCCCCGCCCGGCATGGCGGTGGTGTTCCAGGAGTACGGCCGATCCCTGTTCGCCTGGATGAACGTACGCGACAACGTCGCCCTGCCCTTGCGCCGCAAGAAGCTCGGCAAGGCCCGCGAGAAGCAACTGGTGGACCACGCCCTGGAGGTGGTCGGCCTCGCCGACGCCTACCACGCCTACCCCTGGCAGCTCTCCGGAGGGATGCAGCAGCGCGTCGCCATCGCCCGCGCCGTCGCCTTCGAACCGAAGGTCCTGCTCATGGACGAGCCCTTCGCGGCGGTCGACGCGCAGACCCGCGCCGAACTGGAGGACCTCATCCGGCGCCTGTGGCACGAGCTGGGCGTCACCGTCCTTTTCGTCACCCACGACATCGACGAAGCCGTCTACCTCGGCCAGCGCACCATCATCCTGTCGAAGTCACCGACCGTCGTCCTGGAGGACCTGACCATCGATCTCCCTGACGAGCGCGACCAGTTGCACACGCGCTCCGGCACACGCTTCGCCGAGCTGCGCGCCCACGTCTACGAACAGATCCAGCGCGCCAAACACCACAGCGCCGACACGGGCGCCCCCTCCCCCGCCCAGGAACACGGGCCGGCCCTCCAGAAGACCGAGTCCTGAGGTGCCGCCGGGCACAGGACCCGCCGTGCGCGGGGACGACCACGGGCGTGGGGACGACCACGAGCGCGGGGACGATCAAGAGCACGGCGACGACACCGGGCACAGCCGGTATTTCGTACGGTCCCTGGAACGCGGCCTCGCCGTGATCCGGGCCTTCACCGCCGACACACCGGAGATGACCCTCTCGGACGCCGCCAGGGCCACCGGCATGGACCGCGCCGCCGTCCGGCGCTTCCTGCTGACCCTCACCGACCTGGGATACGTGACCGCCGACGGTCGGCACTTCCGGCTCACGCCCCGGATCCTGGAACTGGGGTACGCCTACCTGTCGAGTCTGACCCTCGCGCAGATCGCCGCACCACACCTGGAACACCTGGTCGCCGAGGTCCACGAGTCGTCGTCGGTGGCGGTGCTCGACGGCGAGGACGTGGTGTATGTGAGCCGCGTGCCGACACAGCGGATCATGACGGTGTCCATCAGCATCGGGACCCGGTTCCCCGCCTATGCCACCTCCCTTGGCCGGGTCCTGCTCGCCCATCTGGACGACGGCCGGTTGCGGCACTACCTGGACACCGTCTCCCCGGCCCCGCTGACTTCCCGCACGCTCACGTCCGCAAAGACGCTCGCCGCCGAGCTGGAGCGGGTACGGGCGCAGGGCTGGTGCCTGGTGGACCAGGAGCTGGAACAGGGGCTGACCGCGGTCGCCGCACCCATCCGCAGCGACTCCCGGCAGGTGGTGGCCGCTGTCAACCTCTCCACACACGCCGGCAGGCGCACCCCGGATGCGATCCACCGCGAACTCCTGCCACCGCTGCTTGCCACTGCCGCCCGTATCGAGGCCGAACTGAAGGTCACCTCGCCGGGCTTGTGAACCGGGCCGCCGCTGAACCGCAGCGGCCCGTCCTGCTGCCGGGCCTTCAGAGGTCGAGGACCAGTCGCGGCCCCCGGCAGCGGGACACGCAGATCATCATCGTCTCGTGGGCCGCCTGTTCCTCGGCGGTGAGAAGCGAGTCACGGTGGTCCGCCTCGCCCTCCAGGATGTCGGTCTCGCAGGTGCCGCAGGTGCCCTGCGTACAGGAGGAGAGCACCTGGACCCCGGCGGCTTCGACGGTCTGCAGGATGCTGCGATGTGGCGGCACGGTGAGTGTCAGCCCGGACTTTCGCAGCTCCAACTCGAAGGAGCTGGACGGTGTTTGGGGATCGATGTCCTTGGCCTGGAATCGCTCGACGTGCAGGGTGCCTGCGGGCCAGGTGCGGCAGCGTTCCTCGACCGCGGTCAGCAGTGGGGGTGGGCCGCAGCAGTAGACGAGTGTGCCGGGCTCGGGATCCGCGAGGTGGGCGGCGAGGTCCAGTAGTCCGGTCTCGTCCTCGGGCGCGATGTGGACCTTGCTGCCGTACGCGACGCCCAGCCGCTGCGCGAAGGCCATCGAGGTGCGGGTGCGCCCGCCGTACAGCAAAGTCCACTTGGCGCCCGCTGTCTCGGCCGCGCGCAGCATCGGCAGGATGGGGGTGATGCCGATGCCGCCTGCGATGAACAGGTACCGGGGCGCGGGGGCGAGGGCGAAGTTGTTGCGCGGGCCCCGGATCCGTACCGGTGTGCCCTCGGTGAGCTTGTCGTGGACGTACGCCGAACCTCCGCGGCCTGCGGGCTCGCGAAGCACGGCGATCCGCCAGGCCGTGCGGTCGCCGGGGTGGCCGCACAGGGAGTACTGCCGGACCATCCCGTCGGCGAGGTCGAGGGCGAGGTCGATGTGCGCGCCCGGTTTCCAGGTGGGGAGTTCCTCACCCGCGGGGTGACGCAGTGTCAGGGAGATGACTCCGTCGGCCTCTTCGGCGCGTGCGGTGACGACGAGTTCGCTCTCGTACTCCCCCGGCCGGGAGCTCATGGTCGCTCCTTTTCGTGACCCCTGGGGTGGGCGAGCATCCAGTCCCACAGCTCGATCGGGTCCGGGGCGTCGTGTTCGGCGCCGCAGTGGCAGACGCCGTGCAGGAGGTCGGTGCCCGGGACCCAGTCGATGCGGTAGACCTCGGCGCTGGGCGCCCTGCTCGTCGTGACGCTCATCGGGCGGCGGTCGGGATGGGGGTGGGCCTGGACCGCTCGCCTTCGGCGGCGAGGCGGGCGAGGATGCGGCGGGCGGCGAGGCCGCCGGTGTCGATGTTGATGCTCAGCTCCTGGTAGCCATCGGGCTCGGTATCCAGCGCCTTCTGGAGCAGGTTGAGCGCGTCGACGTCCTGCAGGACGACCTCGCGGTTGAAGTCGTGCAGGAAGGTGGACATCTCCTCGTCGCCCAGGCCGAAATCGCGGGAGACCGCCCAGAAGTCGTACACGTGGTGGTCGGTGGACGGGGTGATGGCATAGGTGATCTCGACGTGGAAGGCGTCCGGGTCGGTGCCGTCGGGGCGTGGCAGCACGCCGACCGGGGCGACCCGGCTGTGCAGCAGGTACAGACAGGGGGCGTGGTACTCGATGTCCTGCCAGCGGGTGATGCGGCCGTCGATGCCGGTGGAGCGGGCGTAGAAGGGCGGACAGGCGGCGTCCTCCATGTGCCGGCTGACCCGTACGATCCCGGCGCCTTCGTCGACCTCGGTGGTGATCGGGGTGTCGGCCACCTCCGGTGTGCCGATGTAGCCGCCGTGCAGGTACGTCTCGTGGGAGAGGTCCAGCAGGTTGTCCACGAGCAGTCCGTAGTGGGCGTCGATGGGTTCCATGCCGCCGACGGTCGTCCAGTGGGGGTCGGCCAGGTGGCGGGCGCGCGGGATGGCGGCCGGGTCGGCGAGCGCGGGGTCCCCGATCCACACCCAGACGAAGGAGTCCTGCTCCACCACGGGATAGGAGGTGACGCGCGCGGTGCGGGGAACGCGCTTCTGGCCGGGCACGAACACGCAGGTACCGGTGGTGTCATAGGTGAAGCCGTGGTAGCCGCAGACCACCTTGTGGCCGTCCAGGCGACTGGCCGACAGCGGGAATCGGCGGTGTACGCAGCGGTCGGCGAGCGCGATGACCTCGCCGCCCGCCCCGGTGTCATCGCCCTCGGTGCGGTAGAGGGCGATCGGCTCGTTCAGGATCGTCCGTGCCAGCAGTTCCCGGCCGACCTCGCGGCCGTAGGCGGCGACGTACCACTGGTTCCTTGGCCATACGGTCATGGCGTACCCCTCCCGTGCTGTGGGCGTGATGCCTTGGTGGGGACACCATCGGGAGGGGCGACGCACGGTGGCAACGCTCCTTCCGTCTGGTGGAAGGCGCGGGTCGGGTGTCAGGGGCGGGGCGCGAGACGTGTGCAGGCGATGGCCGCATACAGGGCCACGCCCGTGGTCATGGCGTCCTCGTCGAAGACGACGAGGTGGGAATGGCAATCCGGGGTGTCCTCAGGGCACTGGCCCGGCGGACGGGCGCCGAGGAAGGCCATGGCACCGGGGACGCGTTCGAGGACGTACGAGAAGTCCTCGGCGCCCATGACGGGTTCGGGCAGGTGGTTCTGGGACGCGTAGAGCATCTGCACGCGGAACGTGAGCGGCGTGCCGGATCGTTGACACGGGCCCCCGGCGACCCACGCGCCCCATCCGCTGCCTGGGCCGCGCTACAGCGACCTAGGTGTGTCTCCCCTAGTGCGGCGGCCGGTCGGACAGCGCGGCGCGGCAGCGGTTGAGGTAGTCCTCCAGGTCGCGTCGTTGGCCTGCTGTCAGGGCGGAGACCATCCGCTCCTCCAGTGCGTCCACCGCCTCGTCGTACGCGGCCAGCAGCTCATGGCCGGTGTCGGTCAGGCTGATCAGCAGTACCCGTCGGTTGTCCGGGTCGCGGCGGCGGGTGATCAGGCCGCGCCGCTCCAGGGTGGTGACCATGTCGGCCATGGACTGCGCGGTGACGAAGGAGTTGCGGGCCAGTTGGGCGGAGCTGAGTCCGTCGCGGCGGCGTAGCACCGTCAGCGCGGTGTACTGCAGGGCGGTGATACCGGCCGGCTTGACGAGTTCGTCGATGTGCGAGCGTGCCGCCAGTTCGACCTGTTTGACGGCGTAGAGCAGGGACGGGTGCGGGCCGTCGTCGGTTCGGGTAGCGCTGCCGCCGCTGCCGGTATCCGCTGTGTGTGTCACGTGGAACCCCCTCCACTTCTCGTCGCCGATCCCTCACGTCCGGTTGCCGGCTGCCGGGCTCTCGACGTTCAGGGTTCCTGATTATCCCCGACCTCTTGCGTTTCGTGCGACGAGGGCGCAATCATCAGGAAACCTGTTGGTCTCAGTGGTGTGGCCGACATCAGCGCGGTGCGGCGAGCGGCCGTACCGGGAAGGCGAGCGGGCCATGAGTGTGAGTCGGCCGCAGATCGAGCCGGGCAGGCTGTTCATCGGCGGTGCGTGGCGCGAGGCGGAGACCAAGGACCGTCGGGACATCGTGGATCCCTCCAGCGGGAAGGTGATCACCACCGTCGCCGAGGCCGGTGCCGGCGATGTCGACGCCGCGGTGGCCGCGGCGCGCGAGGCGTTCGACGCGGGGCCGTGGGCGCACACCCCGGGCCGCGAACGGGCCCGCGTCCTGCACCGCGTCGCCGACATCATCCGGCGCCGGGAGGACGAGATCGTCGCGGTCGAGAGCGTGAACGTCGGCAAGCCGGTATCCCTGTGCCGGGCGGTCGACGTGGCCACGGCCGCCGAGCAGTACGAGTACTGCTCGGCGCTGGCGCAGAGCGTCGACGGCACGGTCAGGCAGCTCCCGATCCCCTCGCACGCCTACACCCGCCGCGAGCCGCTGGGTGTGGTCGGCGCGATCACCCCCTTCAACTTCCCGCTGATCCTGAGCAGTTCGAAGATCGCCCCCGCGCTGGCAGCCGGCAACACCGTGGTCCACAAGCCGGCCGAGGAGACCCCGCTCAGCGCCCTGCTGATGGCGGAGATCCTGGCCGAGGCCGGAGTGCCGGACGGTGTGCTCAACGTCGTCACCGGTGGCGGCGCGGTGACCGGTGAGGCACTGTTGCGGCACCCCGGAGTCGACAAGATCGCCTTCACCGGCTCGACGCACGTCGGTCGGCACGCGGCGAGTACGGCGGGCCAGGCGCTCAAACCCGTCACCATGGAACTGGGCGGCAACGCCGCGCAGATCGTCTTCGAGGACGCCGATCTGGACCAGGCCATCGGCGCGGCCATCAAGGGCTTCGTCTTCAACACCGGCCAGTTCTGCATGGGCGGACCCCGGCTGCTCGTACACCGCTCGCTGTACGACACCGTCCTGGAGGCCCTCGCGGGAGCAGTCGCGGGAGTACCGGTCGGCGACCCGTTCGACCCGGCGACCGTCGTCGGCCCGATGGCGGGCGAGCGGCACCTGGCGAAGGTGGAGGAGTACGTACGCATCGCCCGGGACGAGGGCGGCCGGGTCGTCGTGGGCGGCGAGCGCATCGAACTCGGTGGGGGCTTCTACTACCGGCCGACCGTCATCGCCGGCCTGGGCAACGACTCCCGCGCGGTGCAGGAGGAGATCTTCGGCCCTGTCCTGACCGTGCAGCCCTTCGACACCGAGGACGAGGCCGTCGCGCTCGCCAACAGCACCCCGTACGGCCTGGCCTCCGGACTCCACACCACCGACGTCACCCGCGCCCACCGGGTCGCGGCGCGGCTCCAGGCGGGCATCGTCTGGGTCAACGACTGGGCGATGCTCGACCCCGCGATGCCCTTCGGCGGCGTCAAGCAGTCCGGCTACGGACGCGAGTACGGCCCCGAGGCGCTGGAGTCGTACACCAAAGTCAAGTCCGTCATCATCTCCCTCGCCTGACCGCGCCGCTGACCGCGCCGCTGACCGCGCCGCGCTAGGAGCCCCGTATGGCCACCACCACTGCCGCCGCCGTCGTCGAGTCCGCGGGCGCCGGATTCTCACTGACCGAGGTCGAGCTCGCCGAGCCACGCCCGGACGAGGTGCTCGTCCGGATGGTCGCCGCCGGGGTCTGCCACACCGACCTGGGCGTCGCCGTCGGCGCGCTGCCCTTCCCGCTGCCCGGGGTGCTCGGCCACGAGGGGGCAGGCGTCGTCGAGGCGGTCGGCTCCTCGGTGACCCGGGTCCGACCCGGCGACCAGGTGCTGCTGTCCTTCACCTCCTGCGGCAGCTGCGCCAACTGCCGGGACGGACACCCGGCCTACTGCGCCAGCTGGCTGCCGCTCAACCTGCTCGGCGGCGCCCGCGCCGACGGCTCCCCCACTGTGACCCGGGACGGCGAAGTCCTCGGCGGCCACTTCTTCGGCCAGTCCTCCTTCGCCCGCCATGCCCTGGTCGACGAACGCAGCGTCGTCAAGGTCCCGGCCGACGCGCCGCTGGAGCTGCTGGCGCCGCTCGGCTGCGGGGTGCAGACCGGCGCCGGAGCAGTGTGGAACGTGCTGAAGCCACGCCCCGGCGCGAGCATCGTCGTCACCGGCGCCGGAGCGGTCGGCCTGTCCGCGATGATGGCGGCCCGGCTCACCCCGGCCACCCGGATCATCGCGGTGGACCGGGTGCCCGCCCGGCTGGAACTCGCGCGCGAACTCGGCGCCACCCACACCATCGACACCACCACCTCGACCGCCGACCTCGCCGAGGCGGTCGCCGAACTCACGGGCGGCACCGGGGCGGACGGAGTGGTCGAGACGACCGGCAACACCGAGGTGGCGGGCGCCGCCGTCGGCGCCCTGGCCGCCCGCGGTACCGCGGTCCTGGTGGGCGCGCCGGCGTTCGGGGCAACCGTCCCGGTGGACGTCAACTTCATGCTGCCGGGCCGCAGCGTGGTGGGCCTGACGCTCGGTGACAGCGAGACCGAGGCCCTCGTGCCAGTCCTGGTGGACCTGGTGGCCTCCGGCCGGATGCCGGTCGACCGGCTGATCAAGCACTACAAGTTCGAAGAGATCCAGCGGGCGGTCGCGGACGTGGTCTCCGGCGACACCATCAAGCCGGTCCTGCGGTTCTGAGGCAGGTTCTCCGGGAGGGGTTCGCTGAGACGGGTGCTCTGAGTCGGGTGCGTGGCGGGTCGTCAGCCGGGGCCAAGGGCCGCCACGGGTCCGGGACCCGGCTGCCAGCCCAGGGTCCGGGAGACGCCGCGCGCCGCGACCCGCACCGCGGGGATCAGTGCCGGCGTACGGGCGTCCTCGACGTGGACGACGACCGACACCGCCGCGATCACATCGCCGCGCGGTCCCCGCACGGGTGCGGCCACCGACAGGGCGTCCTCGGTGATCTGGCGGTCGCTGACCGCGCAGCCGGCGCGCCGCACCTCCGCGAGTGTCCGGCGCAGCGCGGCCGGGTCGGTCACGGTGTACGGAGTGAACGAGGCCAGCGGCCCTCCGCAGACCTGCTCCTGCAGGGCGGCGGCGCCATGCGCGAGCAGCACCAGGCCGACCCCGGTGGCGTGCAGCGGCCAGCGGGCGCCGACCTGGCTGAGTACGCCCACCGCCGAGCGCCCCGAGATGCGGTCGATGTAGACCACTTCGAGGCCGTCGCGCACCGCGAGGTGGACGTTCTCGTGGGTGGCTTCGTACAGGTCCTCCAGGAACGGCAGCGCCGCCTGCCGCAGTGCCACCCCGCGTGGTGCGAGCGCCGCGACCTCCCACAGCCTGAGGCCGATGTGGTAGCCGCCGGACTCGTCACGTTCCAGGGCGCCCCAGCGGGTGAGCGTGCCCACCAGCCGGTGGGCGGTGGCCAGCGGCAGGTCGGCGCGTTGGCTGATCTCGGTCAGCGAGAGCGCCGGATGGCGCAGGTCGAAGGCGGCCAGGACATCCAGCAGCCGGTCGGCGGCGGACCTCGGGGCCGGTCCTGGTGGCACCGCTCAGCCTCGGCCCTGGTCGGACACCCGCCGCAGCAGCGCGTGCAGGGCCTCACGCTCCTCGGCGCCCAGCGGGTCGAGCAGTTCGTCGGTCACCCGGCGGCTGGCCTGGTCGGTGTCGCGCAGCGCGCCCCGGCCCTCGTCCGTCAGGACGACGATGCGGCTGCGTCGGTCGCCGGGCAGGGGGCGGCGCGCGGCGAAGCCGAGCTTCTGCAAGTCGTCCACGAGGCTCACGATGGCGCTCGGGTCGTAGCCCAGCCGCTCGCTCAGCTCCCGCTGCAGCGCGCCCTCGACGGTCGCCAGATAGCGCAGCAGCGCATAGTGCCGCAGCCGTAGCCCGTACTCCTCCAGCGCGGTGTTGAACAGCTGCCCCGACCGCAGGCCGAGGCGGTAGAGGAGATAGCCGGTGTCGGCGTGCAGGGCGCGCATCCAGGGCGCGTCCGTCTCTGTGTCAGTGATGTCTTGCTCCTGGGTCAGGGCCCGTGCCGGGGCCTGAAGGGTGTGCCGTACCAGCATGCCGCGTACCGAGGTTACAGACAACTATTGACGTCAACAATGATTGGTCATAGCTTCTATTTCAGCGAGGTCGCCCCCCCTCTCGAGCTCTCCTTCCCGAGCTCTCCTTCCCGAGCTCCCCTTCTCGAACTCCCTCCTCGAACTCCCCTATCGGACTCCCCTAGCGAAGGGACACCACGCCGTGTCGAACGCTTCCCTCGACCTGACCGGCAAGGTCGCCATCGTCACCGGCAGCGGCCGTGGCCTCGGCCTGGCCTACGCCACCGCGCTGGCCAGGGCGGGCGCCCGTGTGGTCGTCAACGACGTCGACGAGGCGATGGCCGAGCAGGCCGCCAAGTCCCTGACCGAAGCCGGTGGCCAGGCCGTCGCCGAGGCGGTCGCCGTCGGCACCACCGAGGCCGCCGAGCGCCTGGTCGCCCGCGCCGTCTCCGCGTTCGGGCGACTGGACATCGTGGTCACCAACGCCGGTGTCCTGCGCGACAAGGTGCTGTGGAAGATGACCGACGACGACTTCGACACGGTCATCGGTGTCCACCTCAAGGGCACCTTCACCCTCGCCCGTGCCGCCGCCGTCCAGATGCGCGAGCAGGGCGAGGGCGGCAGCCTGATCCTCGTCGGCTCCCCGGCCGGGCAGCGCGGCAACTTCGGTCAGACCAACTACGCCGCCGCCAAGGCCGGTATCGCGGCCTTCGTGCGCACCTGGTCCATGGAGCTGGGCCGGGCCGGTATCACGGTCAACGCGATCGTCCCCGTGGCCGCCACCGCCATGACCGAGACGATCCCCGCCTTCGCGCCGCACATCGAGGCGAACCGCGACGGCGAGCCGCTGCCGGACTTCCTCCGCAAGGGCGAGGGCTTCGGCACCGCGGAGGACTGCGCCGCCCTCGTCCCCTTCCTCGCCTCCACGGCGGCCCGCGACGTCACCGGCCAGTGCATCGGCATCGGCGGCGACAAGCTCGCCCTGTGGTCGCACCCGCAGGAGGCCAAGGTCGCGTACGCCGACGGCGGCTGGACCCCCGAGACCATCGCCGCCGCCTGGCACACCTCCGTCGGCAGCGAACCGCAGAGCGTCGGCATCCCGGCACCGAGGATTCCCGCACCCAAGATCGCTGCACCCGAGATTGCCGCACCCGAGACCCCGGGAGTCTGACGCCCATGAGCAGCGCCATGAACGTCGACGACCTGGTCGCCATCGACGTCCACACCCACGCCGAGGTCTCCTCCAAAGGCCACTCCTCCCTGAACGAAGGGCTGCACGACGCCTCCAGCGCCTACTTCAAGGTCGAAGGCAAGCGCAAGCCCACCCTGGAGGAGACCGCCGCTTATTACCGCGAGCGGAAGATGGCAGCGGTGATCTTCACCGTGGACGCGGAGTCGGCCACCGGCACCGAGCCCGTCCCCAACGAGGAGGTCGCCGAAGCCGCCGCCGCCAACGCGGACGTACTGATCCCCTTCGCCTCCATCGACCCCTTCCGGGGCCGGGCCGGAGTGAAGCAGGCCCGCCGCCTGGTGGAGGAGTACGGGGTGCGGGGCTTCAAGTTCCACCCCAGCATCCAGGGCTTCTTCCCCCACGACCGCGCGGTCGCCTACGAGTTGTACGAGGTCATCGAGGAGACCGGCGCCATCGCCCTGTTCCACACCGGCCAGACCGGCATCGGCGCCGGCGTCCCGGGGGGTGGCGGCATCCGGCTGAAGTACTCCAACCCGCTGCACATCGACGACGTAGCCGCCGACTTCCCCCATATGAAGATCATCCTGGCGCATCCGTCCTTCCCCTGGCAGGACGAGGCGCTCGCCGTGGCCACCCACAAGCCGGGCGTCCACATCGACCTGTCCGGCTGGTCGCCGAAGTACTTCCCGCCGCAACTGGTGCAGTACGCCAACACCCTGCTCAAGGACAAGGTCCTCTTCGGCTCCGACTACCCCGTCCTGACTCCCGACCGATGGCTCGCCGACTTCGGCAAACTGGCCATCAAGGACGAGGTACGCCCGAAGATCCTCAAGGAGAACGCTGCCCGGCTGCTCGGGCTCACCGATGCGTGAAGGGGCGCGACGATGCGCAACGAGGGACTGGGATCGTGGCCCGCACGCCGGGCCCGTAAGACCCCGCACCGCACAGCCCTGATCCACCAGTCCACGGTGGTCAGTTACGCCGCACTGCACGAGCGCACCACCCGCCTCGCCCACGCCCTGCGGGCGGCCGGTGTCCGCCGCGGCGACCGGATCGCCTACCTGGGCGCCAACCACCCGTCCTACCTGGAGACCCTGTTCGCCTCCGGACTGCTCGGTGCGGTCTTCGTCCCGCTCAACACCCGGCTGGCCGGACCCGAAATCGCCTACCAGCTGGCGGACTCCGGGGCCAAGGTGCTGATCCACGCGGCGTCGCACGGGCCCCTGGTGGAGGAGGTGGACGGGAAAGCCGACGTCCAGACCTGCGTCGTCGTCGGCCCCGCCTACGAGCAGCTGCTCGCCGGTGCCGCCACCGAACCGATCGACGAGCCGGTCGGGCTCGACGACGTCTGCATCATCATGTACACCTCTGGGACGACCGGCCGCCCCAAGGGCGCGATGCTCACCCACGGCAACCTCACCTGGAACGCCGTGAACGTGCTCATCGACCAGGACCTCATCGCCGACGAGGTCGCGCTGGTCTCCGCCCCGCTCTTCCACACCGCCGGGCTGAACATGCTGACACTCCCGGTGCTGCTCAAGGGCGGTTCGTGCGTCCTGGTGGAGGCGTTCGACCCGGGCGCCACCTTCGACCTGATCGAGCGCCACCGGATCACCTTCATGTTCGGGGTGCCGGCGATGTTCGACCAGATCGCCCGCCACCCGCGCTGGGGCGGGGCGGACCTGTCGTCCCTGCGCATGCTCTCCTGCGGCGGCTCCCCCGTGCCGACCTCACTCATCGCCACCTACCAGGGTCGCGGACTCACATTCATGCAGGGGTACGGGATGACCGAGGCGGCCCCCGGCACGCTCTTCCTGGACGCCGAGCACGCGGTCAGCAAGGCGGGATCGGCGGGTGTGCCGCACTTCTTCAGCGACGTACGGGTCGTGCTGCCCGACCTCACTCCGGCCGCGGTGGAGGAGACCGGCGAGATTCTGGTGCGCGGGCCGCATGTCATGCCGGGGTACTGGGGGCTGCCCCAGGAGACCGATGCCGCCTTCACCGACGGCTGGTTCCGTACCGGGGACGCCGCCCGGGTTGACGCGGACGGCTATGTCACCATCGTCGACCGGCTCAAAGACATGATCATCTCGGGTGGGGAGAACATCTACCCGGCCGAGGTGGAGGACGCGCTGCTGGCCCACCCGGACATCGTGGAGTGTGCCGTCATCGGCGTACCCGACGCCACCTGGGGCGAGGTCGGCCGTGCGGTGGTCGTGGCGCGTGAGGGCGCACAGATCGACCCCGCCGAGGTACTGGCCGCACTGTCCGGACGCCTCGCCAAGTACAAGATCCCCAAGTCCCTCGTCGCGGTACGGGAACTGCCCCGCACCGCCTCCGGCAAGCTCCTCAAGACGCACGTGCGCCGTCGGTACGGCACCGGCTGACACCCCTTCCTTCCTCTTCGTCTCCTGTTTCCCTTCACCTCCCTTTCCCTTTACTCGTCACGGAGTTCACCATGGCCATCACCGTCAACGGCATCGACGCACTGAAGAAGCTCGCCGGCACCGACCTGGGCACCAGCGACTGGATCGACATCACCCAGGAACGCATCAACACCTTCGCCGACGCCACCGGCGACCACCAGTGGATCCACGTGGACGTGGAGCAGGCCAAGGAGGGCCCCTTCGGCGGCACCATCGCCCATGGCTATCTGACGCTGTCCCTGTTCATCCCGATGTTCACCGAGCTCCTGGACGTCGACGGCGTGACCACCAAGGTCAACTACGGCCTCAACAAGGTCCGCTTCCCCTCCCCCGTGCAGGCCGGATCCCGCGCCCGGCTCGTGGCGCGGCTGGCCGAGGTGGCGGAGGTGCCCGGCGGAGTGCAGATCACCGTGGACGGCACCATCGAGACCGAGGGCGGCACCAAGCCGGCCTGCGTCCTGCAGAGCGTGTCGCGTTTCTACGCCTAGGGGGCGTCTCTCCGATCTTCGCGGATCAGCCTGCGCCCGCTGCGAAGCAGCTGATGTCTCGCGGTGCGGTGCATCGGCGTACGGCCGGATCGCCCTCGTACTGGACGTACTTGGGTGAATCGGCCGTGCGTCGAAGGGGGTCCCTCCCTGCTCAATGGGGTCTCCCCTGCTCGAGCGCAGCCGAGAGCTTGGGGAAGCAGTCGAGAGCTTGGGGGCGCGTGCCAGGCGTCGCGGGCCCGCGAAGATCGGAGAGACGCCCCCTAGCGCTGGCCCCGCGCGGGAGGGCGCCCTGGAGGGTCGCTGGGGCGGATATCGGCGGCACACTCGTGGTCGCTGTCCGCACTCTGCGAGGATCCTGGCCATGGCAGCGACTGAAACGGATCAGGTGCTCAAGCGGTTCGTCTCCGAGGTACAGCTGGCCTTGCCGACGGTGGTGGCCGTCTGGGCGCACGGTTCACTGGCGCTGGGCGACTTCCAGCCGGGGCGCAGCGATCTCGACCTCATCGCGGTGGTCGAAAGCCCGGTGGACGGTGCGCAGCGGGATCGGCTGGTCGGCATGCACCAGCGGCTGCTGGACGAGGAACCGGCCGCGGCCAAGTTGCACTGCTCGTACATGGCCAGGGCGGCGCTTTCCGCGGTCGAGACGGACCATTTCACCTGGGCGCACCGCATGACCCGGGAACGCCCGGTGACACCGGTCACCCGGCGGGAGCTCCTGGACGGCGGGCTCACCCTGCATGGCCCGCCGCCGACGGAACTGCTTCCGCCGCTCGCCGGTGGGCAGTTGGAGGAGTTCGTCCGGCGCGACCTGGCGGAGTTCTGGCTGCCGGCCACGGGCAATCCTCGGCTCTGGCTCCAGGATGTCTGGGTGGACCTGGGGCTGCTGGTGCTGGCCCGCGCCACGGTCACGCTGCGCGACGGGCGGCTGATCACGAAGGGCGAGGCCCTGATGGAGCTGCGGGAACTCGGCGCGCCCGCGGACGTGGTGCGCGATATCCACGCGCGCCGTTACGCGGACCCCGAGCCGCTCAGCCCGCTGCGGCGCGTCCGCAGAGCGATCCGGGCCCGCGCCTTCCTGCGGCGCGGCATCAAGCGCGCGCTGGCCATGGGTCAAGGTTCCGCGTAGTCAGGCCCCGGCCGCCTGATCGAAACCCCCGGCCGGCGCTGAACGTGCCCCCGCCCTGCGCCGAGCCGCTGCTGACCTTCACCCGCACCCGCACCCGATCCGTACTCGTGCACTGAGCGGTCACTCCCACGGGGTCACAGTGAGCCGAATCTTCGCGTGGTCGCCGAGGATCGGGCGCGCGGTGTCGGGGAACGGGATGTGCGCGGTCCACAGCCCGCCGCGCGGGTCCTCGTCGTCCAGGGGCCGGCCACGGGGTTCGTGGTCCTTGATCGCGCCGGGGATGGCGGAGTTCCAGCTCGCCCAGACGCGGGATGCCGACGCGTCGGCGCCGGTGTCGATGACGAGGATGTCGTCGAGGTCGGCGGTCTGTTCGAGGTGGTCGCTGAAGCGCAGAATGCGGTTGGTCTGGCGCAGGGAGAGGATCCGCACATGGAGCGCGTAGCGCATGGTGGGGCTGCCCTCGGGGCGGGGTAGGTCGCTGCGCAGGAACGTGGTGGTGAGCGGGACGGGCGAACTGTCGGCGCCGTCACCGGGTGGCTGTGGCAGGGGGACCGGGCACCACTGGGCGGTGACCCGCTGGTGCATCAAGACGGGCAGGCCCCGGATGGCCAGCACCACCTCGGCCTGCCAGGTCACCTCGTCGTCCGGGGGCAGCCGGTAGTCGACGAGTGCGGCTTCGATTCTGAGGTCGCCGAAGAGGAAGCGCCGCAGATTCTGGTAGCCCTCCTCGGAGTTCACCAGCCCAAAGCGCCCACTGTGACTCCGGTATACGTACGCGCCGTGGGACCCCGGCACCCGGGCCTTGTCGATCTGTACGAGTCCGTCGCTTCGCGCGCCGACCGCGATGGCTGACAGCCCTCCCGCGACGTCGTAGTCCGTCGGGTTGGTGCCCACCAGGCAGAAGACCCGGTGCGGGGGAAAGCCGCTCTCGCGGTCGGGCATGGCACGAGCGTCCCAGCCGCGCGGCGGGCCGTCCTCGACCTGCTCCGCGTCGGGGGTGAGGTACTCGTACATCCGCCGCGGACCGAAGATGTCGGCACCGTGGATGCCGGTCGCGTCGCGCAGCCGCTCGAAGAGGCCGAAGCCCAACTCGAAGGTGATGCCGCCGTGCGGCGTTCCGTACGTGAACAGCTTGTCGACGTAGTCCGTCGGGTTCTTGTGCTGGTCGGGCAGGATTTTCTGGAGCAGGCAGCGGCAGACAAGCCCGCCCATGGAGTGGGCGACGAGATGGACCCGGGGCGCACCGGTCTTCCGCTTCAACTTGTCGATGAGGCGCAGCAGGTCGAGAGCGGCGTCCTCCAGACGGAATTCCCGGGGTTTATCCCCCCAGGTACTGGCGGACGTGTCGTAGAAACGCTGGACCCACATGCTGTTCGGCGGGACGTTGTCGTGTGCGTCCAAGTACGCTTCCTGGCCGCCTTCGACCAGGATGTGGTAGCCCTCGTCCAAATGTAGTCGCAACAGCGGACTTTCGAACTGATGAAAGCTCGGTTTCTCGTTCGCACCCACGCGTACATGCGTGGATCCCTCGTTGAATCCGTAAAAGGGGTCGGTGACAGCCTTGTTGATTCCCGAGGTGTCGCCGGCGAATCCCCGCACGTAGACGATGGGGAGCTGTGCCTTGCTGGGCATGGCCGACTCCGCAGGCCGGGATACGTATCACCATGAGGTGAATACAACTTCACTATAGGCGCGCTGATCTGCGTCGGCCATCGCGGCACGAAGGTGCTGCGCGCACGTTGGCCAGGCCGTGAAATCAGGGGTGTCGGTCGCGTGACGCAGTGTTCGCCGTGAGCGGTGCCCGGTGCGCGCTCGGCGGTCAGGCGTCTTCGCGGTACAGGTCGGTGAGCAGCGCCACGGCGGCGTGGGTGGCGGGGTGGGGGTCGTGCCGCCGCCAGATGAGGTGGACGGGGACCGGGTCGGCGTCGCGCACGAGGCGGTAGGCGATGCCGTCGCGGCGGTACTGGGTGGCAGTGGCCTGCGGGGTGACGCCGACGCAGCGGCCGGTGGCGATGGCCGCGAGCCAGTCGTCGATGTCGTGGGTGTACTCCACGGCCGGGCGGGCGTCTTCCGACCACAGGTCCAAGGTCGTGGTGCCGGTGCGGCGGTCCACCACCAAGGTGCGTTCACAAATCTCTTCCAGGCGGATGCTGCGGCGCTTGGTCCAGGGGTCGTCGGAGGCGAGGGCGAGGTAGCGGCGTTCGTGGCCGACGAGGGCGTGCGCGTAGCGGCGGGTGTCGATGCTGGTGCGGAGGACGGCCAGGTCGCACAGGCCCTCGGCGAGGCCGGCGGTGGGGGTGTTGTGGCGGATCAGGTGGAGTTCGACGTGGGGGTAGCGGTCGTGCCAGCGGCGCTGGAACTCGGCGGTGTGGCGGCCCATCGCGGACCAGGCGTGGCCGATGTGCAGTCGGGTGTGGCCGGTGGTGGCCTGGCGGACCAGTTCGTCGGCCTCGGCGAGTAGGTGGCGGGCGCGGGCGAGGACCTGTACGCCGGCGGTGGTGGGGGTGACGGTACGGCTGGTGCGGTGCAGCAGTCGCACGCCGAGGATCCGCTCCAGCGCGAGCAGGGTGCGCGAGACCGCGGCCTGGGATACGCCCAGTTCGATCGCGGCGTCGGTGAAGCTGCCGGTGTCGACGATCGCGACCAGGCACCGCAGGTGCCGCAGCTCCAGCCCCGTATGACCTTCCATGCGTTCAGAGTATAGATAGCGCGCCTGATGCATTTTGCGTATGTGTCGGCGTCGCGGATGGTCGTGCCATGGCACTCGAAGTTCACACAGAGACGTCGGCCGCCGCCGCAGCGCAGACGGCGTCGCCCCGGTGGTCCGGGATGGCGCTGATGGTGGGCAGCGGCCTGTCCAACCAGGCCGGAGCGTCGGTTGCCGCGCTGGCCTTCCCGGTGCTGGGTCCGGTGGGAGTGGTGGCGGTGCGCCAGTGGGTGGCCGCGGTGGTGCTGCTGAGCGCCGGTCGGCCGAAGCTGCGCGCGTTCACGGCCGCGCAGTGGCGGCCGGTGCTGGGGCTGGCCCTGGTCTTCGCGATCATGAACCTGACGTTGTACACGGCGATCGACCGGATCGGGCTCGGCCTCGCGGTCACCCTGGAGTTCCTCGGCCCTCTCGCCGTGGCGCTGGCCGGCTCCCGTCGCCGTATCGATCTGGTGTGCGCGCTCGTCGCCGCGGCGGCCGTGATGGTCCTCACCCGCCCCCAGCCCAGCACGGACTACCTGGGGATCGGCCTGGCGCTGCTGGCCGCCGTCTGCTGGGGCTGCTACATCCTGCTCAACCGCACCGTCGGCGAACGCCTGCCCGGTCTGCAGGGATCGGCCGCCGCCGCGGCCGTGTCCGGCCTGCTCTACCTGCCCGTCGGCGCCGTTGTGCTGTGGCTGCACATGCCCACTGCCGGCGCCCTGCTGTGCGCGCTGGCCGCGGGTGTGCTGTCGTCCGCGGTGCCGTTCCTGTCCGACCTGCTCGCGCTGCGCCGGGTCCCCGCGGGCTTCTTCGGCATCTTCATGAGCGTCAACCCGGTGTTCGCCGCCCTGATCGGCATGCTCGTTCTCGGCGAACGCCTTGACCCGGCGTCGTGGCTGGCCATCGCCGCGATCGTCACCGCCAACACCGTCGCCGTGGGCACCGTCGCCGTGGGCACCTCCGCCAGCGTCCCGAAGGGCACGACCGCTCCGTAGAACCGCGGCAGGTGCGGGTCCGGGTGCGGGTGCACGGTGAAGTTGCGGGCGGCTTGCCGTTCCGCCGCACCGAGCGGACTGCGGTAGGGGTACGGGGGTACGGAATAGCGGCCGGGTCGCACCGGGTTCCCCTGACCCGACCTCGGTGGAGGCCCCGATGTCCGCTTCAGTGCGCCCCGACCCGGCCAAGGTGCAGGTCTACTGGCGGCCCGGCTGCCCGTTCTGTGTGAGGCTGCGCCGCCAGCTGCGGCGCGCCGGGCTCGCGTACGAGGCCATTGACATCTGGCAGGACGAGGCCGGCGCGTCCTACGTGCGCTCGGTCAACCACGGCGACGAGACTGTCCCCACGGTCGCCGTCGCCGGGCAAGCGCTGACCAACCCCTCGGCCCGGCAGGTCCTGGACCTGCTACGCCAGCGAGCTCCCCAACTGCTGCCCGACCCCGACAAGTCCCCCGCNCCGCGCGTCGCCAGGGACGCCAGGGAGTTGACCGAGATGACCAGCAGGCTGGTGCCGACGGCGGCCTGTATCTCGAAGGCCAGGACGGTGACCAGGGCCGGTACGGCGAGGAAGCCGCCGCCCACCCCCAGCAGACCGGTCAGCGCGCCCAGCCCCGCTCCCGTCCCGGCGGCCCGGCCCGGCCGCACCGCGGCGGCACCCTGCGTGGCGTCCGCCGTTCGGGCGGGCCGCAACATGCGGACGGCCGCGAGAGCCGCTACGGCGGCGAACGCGCCGGTCAGCGCCGGTTGCGGCAGCCGGGACGCTGCCACTCCGGCCGCCGCGGCCGGGAGGATGCCGGCTGCCGCGAACAACGCCCCCGCCTTCCAGCGCACATGACCGCTGCGGGCGTGGGCGTACAGGGCGGTGAGCGAGGTGGCGGCGACGATGAGCAGGCTGGCGGTGGTGGCCGTGGCCGGGGTGAAGCCGAGCAGATAGATCAGCGCGGGTACCGCGAGGACGCTGCCACCGCCGCCCAGGGCGCCCAGCGCCAGGCCCACCACGGCGCCCGCGGTCAGCGCCAGGACCAGGGCGCTCACTCGATGACACCAGCACCGCCGCCTGCGCGGGTCACCGGCAGGCCGACCCGTGCCCAGTCGGTCATGCCGCCGGTGACATCGGTGGCCTCCACCCCGCGGCCCGCCAGGATCTCTGCGGCCTGCCGGGAGCGGTTGCCGGAGCGGCAGATCGCCACCACCGGCTTGCCCTGTACGGCGGGCGGCAGGACCGCTCCCGCCTGCAGCCGGGACAGGGGCAGGTGCAGTGCGCTGGGCGCGTGCCCGGCGTTCCACTCGGCGGTTTCGCGGACATCGAGCAGGACGGCCTGGCCGTCGGCGGTGCGCTGGTGGGCCTGGGTGGGGGTGAGACGGCCTGGGCCACGACTGCGGCCCCG
Organism: Streptomyces sp. E11-3; assembly: GCF_046540415.1. Classification (NCBI taxonomy): domain Bacteria; kingdom Bacillati; phylum Actinomycetota; class Actinomycetes; order Kitasatosporales; family Streptomycetaceae; genus Streptomyces; species Streptomyces sp. E11-3. The sequence goes on from NZ_JAZGRL010000001.1 coordinate 240,747, forward strand.
GAAAAGCTTGCGGACGGACATGCGGTGATCACTCCGAAGGGGGGTGGCGCGGTGGTGGGATGTCAGTGCGTTGCGGGCCGGGTGAGGGGCAGCCCGGCCTCGGCGGCGGCGTCGAAGTCGTCGTCGACGGCGACCACGGAGCGGTCGGCGGCGTCCAGGAGCGAGGCGGCGATCGCCGCGCGCATCCCGGCCGCGCAGTGCACCCACACCTCACCTGCGGGCAACTCGCCGATACGGCCGCGCAGTTCGTGGATGGGGATGTGCACCGAACCGTCAATGAAGCCGCTCGCGCGCTCGGAGTCACGGCGCACGTCCAGCACCACCACGTCCTCGTCGCGGCCGTGGTCGCGGCGGTGATCGCTGCGGGCGGCCAGGTCGGCGAAGGTGGCGCGCGGGAAGGACCGTAGCCCCTCCCCCTTCACCACCCACTCCCGCGGGTCGCCGGTGGCGGCCGCGGCCGGGCGGTCGATGCCCACCCGGGCCAGTTCCCGCTGTGCGTCGGCGACTTGTTCGGGTGTGTCGGCGAGCAGGGTGACGGGCTTGCCCCACGGGATCAGCCAGGCCAGGTAGGTGGCCAGCTTCCCCTCGCCCTCGAAGTTGAACGATCCCGCGACGTGCCCGTGGGCGAATGCGACGCGGTTGCGGAGGTCGACCACCCACTCCCCGGCCGCCAGGCGCGCGGCGATCTGCCCGGCGTCGGCCGTCCGCGGCGCGGTGAGGTCGACGGGGGCGGGGCCCGCGGCGTTGGCCGGGCCCATGTGCGCGTAGTAGGCGGGCACATCGTCCAGACCGGCGAGCATCTCGGCGACGAAGGTGTCCACGTCCCGGGTCAGCGCGTCATTGGTCTTGCGCTCCCGCCCGATCGTGGTGGCGGCTCCCTCGGCCTGGGAGCTGGAGCAGAAGCTGCCGAACCCGTGCGTGGGCAGCACCGCCACCGCGTCGTCCAGTTCTTCGGCCAGCCGGTGGGCGGAGGCGTGCTGGGCGCGGGCCAGCCGCTCGGTGAGCCGCGGTTCGACCAGGTCGGGCCGCCCGACCGTGCCGATCAGCAGGGACCCGCCGGTGAACGCGGCCACCCCACGGCCATCCTCTTCCAGGACGTAGGAGGTGTGGTGCGGGGTGTGGCCGGGGGTGGCCAGCGCCCGCAGGGCCAGGCCCTCGTCGACCGCGACGACGTCACCGTCGGCTACCGGGGTGCGGGCGAAGGACACCGAGGCCCCGGCCGGAACCAGGTAGCGGGCACCGGTGAGGTGGGCCAGCTCCAGTCCGCCGCTCACGTAGTCGTTGTGTACGTGGGTCTCCACCACGTACGCGATCCGCACCCCGCGCCGTGCCGCCGCGGTGATCACCTGGTCGATGTCCCGCGGCGGGTCCACCGCCACGGCCTTGCCCGGCCCGCCAGCCAGGTAGCTGCGGTTGCCCAAGCCCTCGAACTCCAGGGTGTCGACGAAGAACACGACGCTGACTCCTTCCGAGAAAAGTGTACCCCGGGGGGTATCTTCCATCACCGTAACAGTAATACCCAGGGGGGTATTCCAGAGGTAGGCCCCGTCCAGACCGTCCGCTACGCCGACGGTCCCGCGAGCGCGGGTGCCGCTACGGGGGGCAGGACGCTGCACTCGGCGGTGCGGGCCGTTACGCCAAGGCCGCACAGTTCCACTGGGCAGACGTTCGAGGCGTGGCGACGGGCCTGCTCCTGTCGGCCGGGAGAACCTCCTCGCCCGCCGCAGACGAGCTGTCGAGGAGGACCGGCGAGGCGTGATCGAGCAGCACATCGAGCAGCACCATGAACACCGAGAACGCGGCCCAGGTCAGAATCGGGGGCATGGATGTTCCCAAGCTGCTGGAAGCCGCCTCCCTGCTGGTTCCCGAGGGGAGTGCCACCGAGAACGACATCACGGTGGCCGACATTTGGGAGTACCTCACCCACGACCAGTGGGAGGTGGCTCTCGGGCTGCTGGAGGAACTCGGAGACGTCCCACCGCTTCCGCTCGGTTTCTGGGAAACTCTGGCCACCGCCGCCGAGCAGATGCGGATGGAGAAGAGTGCGGCCTGGTGCCACTGGCGCTGGTACGAGACTCGCCGCGGCGTCATACGAGCTGACCTCACCCTCCGCCCGGCCGCCGAAGCCCGACGGCAGACGCCCATCTCCGGCGCCGGCGTCCTGCGACCGATGTGGAACATCGGAAACCGAACCGCGACCGGCGAACCGGCCCTCAACATCGCCACGCTGTGGGTCGAGTTCACGCCGTTCCTCGAACCTGGCGGACGGGCCTCGGTGCGACTCGCTCCCCTTGATCCTCAGCAGTGGCAGCACCTTCGGTCCGGCCAAGTGATCACCATGCACGAGGACCGATCCGTAGCCGGAACGGCGGTCGTCCTGGAGGTTCAGCGGCCTGCGGCCACGCCCGCGCGTGGCTGACCTCGCCGTCGAGAACTGCGATTAGCGTGTGGCCTTGGCGAACCCTCGCCTGACTGGGAGGTCTTGACATGACCAGTAAGTTCACCGAGCTTGCGATCGACTGTGCCGATCCCCACGGTCTCGCCCGATTCTGGTGCTCGGTCCTTGGCTACGAGGTGCAGGACGAAGACGACGGAATCGTCAGCATCGGCTCCCCCGCGGTGCCTGAAGGCAAGAACCGCCTTGGCCCCGTGCCACCGACGCTGACCTTCGCGCGCGTGCCCGAGGGCAAGACCATCAAGAACAGGCTCCACCTCGACGTCAACCCAACCGACAGAGAGCAAGACGACGAGGTACGTCGCTTGCTCGACCTGGGTGCTCGACATGCCGACGTCGGCCAATCAGGCGAGGAGAGTTGGGTGACGCTTGCCGACCCGGAGGGGAATGAGTTCTGCGTCCTCGCGAGCCGCCGCCCCTGATCGGAGGCCGCACACGCAGCTCAGGCTGCCCGCCGCGTCAGCGATTGATCGCGGCGGGCTTGGTGGCGTCCCGGAGACGGAGCCCTGCGTCAGGCCGGGCGGCGCGGCTCTCGCCGCATCGCCCACAGCAGCGGCCCATCCCCCGGCAGCCGCAGCTCCTCACGCACAGTGAAGCCGAAGTGCTCGTAGAAGGGGAGGTTGGAGGGTTTGGAGGACTCCAGATAGGCGGGCAGACCCGCCGCGTCGGCCTTGGCCAGCCCCGAGCGAAGCAGGGCGGCCCCGTGTCCCTGGCCCTGGGCGGCTGGGTCAGCGCCGATCACCGACAGGGACCAGTGGGGTTCCTGGGGTGTGTGCTGGGCGACTGTCTCGACGGCGTCCCTGAACAGTGGAGCTCGGTCGCCGAGGATGTTCTGGAGCTCCTGGATGGTCTCCGCGTCGGGAACGGCCTTGGCCTGTGCCTCCGCCGGTACCCAGAAGGCGGCCGCCGCCTCGGTGTGCTCGCACACCCCGTGGTGGACGTACTGCCGAGTGAAGATAGTGGTGAAGTAGCGGCCCAGCTCTGCCTCGCGCGAGGCGTCGTCGGGGAAGAACCAGCGCATCATCGGGTCGTCGTCGAAGGCGCGGGCCAGGGTGCGACTGATCAGTGCAGCGTGGTCGATGGTCGCCGTCTTAGGGGTGCTCGTTATCGACATACGGATCATTCTGCACCCGGTGATCTTGGTTGGTGAGGCGGGGGCCCAGGCTTCGCTCGCTGTGCCGATGAGGCGACTGGGCTTCGCCTCGGGCGCCCCGCCGGTCGGCCCGCAGGGGTCAGGTCATCTCCCACGGCGTCGGACGAGGCGGCGGAAGGCTCGTGGGGTGTGTGCGGGTGGGGGCAGGGTGCCGGTGACCGCGTCGCCGAGGAGCGCGGAGACCGTTTCGGCGGCGCAGGTGCGGTTGGCTCCGATGCCGCCGGTGGGGCCTCGTTTGATCCAGCCGACTACATACGTGCCGGGGTGTCCGGTCACTCGGCCGCGCTCGTTGGCGACGGTGGCGGTGGTCTCGTCGAAGGGGAGGCCGGGGATCGGGGTGCCGCGGTAGCCGATGGCGCGTAGCACAGCTCCCGCCTTGATCGTGTGCTCGCCCGCGCCTCCCGTGACGCGTACGGAGTTGACGCGTACGGCGTTGACGCGGTCGTCGCCGAGTATCTCGGTGGGGGTGCAGTGGAAGCGGAGCACGATGCGTCGGCGGCCTGGTGTCGGTGGGGCCTGCCAGTCCTGGTTGTCGCGGGTGACGCCTTGGAGTACGGCTGCTTTGTCGTGTGGGCGGGCCTGGTCGATGGCGGGGGCGATGCGGGGGTCGTGGTCGTCGATGGCAAGGTCCACGCCTGGCAGGTGGCGTAGGGCGAGGAGTTCGGACCTGGTGTACGCGGCGTCTTCGGGGCCGCGTCGGGCCAGGAGGACCACCTCGCGTACCTTGCTGGCGCGCAGGGCCTGCAGGGCGTGGGCGGCGATGTCGGTGTGGGCCAGGGTGTCGGGGTCGGTGAGGAGGATGCGGGCCACGTCCAGGGCGACGTTTCCGTTGCCGACGATGACGGCGCGCTCGCAGGAGAGGTCGATCAGGTCCGGCTTCGCGTCCGGGTGGGCGTTGTACCAGGCGACGAACGCGCTGGCGGGGATGGAGCCGAGTAGGTCCTCGCCCTCGATGGACAGACGTCGGTCGGCGGATGCCCCCACGGCGTAGATGACGGCGTCGTGGTGGGCGGCGAGTTCCTGGGTGGTGATGTCGGCGCCTACTTCGAGGCCCAGGTGCATCCGCACCCGGGGGTGCGTGTGGAAGCGGGCGAAGGTGTCGCCGACCTTCTTGGTGGCGGGGTGGTCCGGTGCCACGCCGTAGCGGACCAGGCCGCCGGCCACCGGCAGTCGGTCGATCAGGGTTACCTCGGCGTTGGTGTGCAGCAGCAGGTCCTGCGCGGCGTACATGCCCGCCGGGCCGGTGCCGACCACGGCGATCCTGAGCGGCGCGAAGTCCGAGGGAAGGACGCGTGGGAAGGACGGCTCGCCCCAGGTGTGGAAGTTCGGGCCGTCGGGGGCCACTGTCGGCTCAGGGAGCTCGTTTTCGTAGTAGGCCGCGTTGATTTCGGCGTACTCCTGCTGCGCGGGCGGGAGGGTGTCCACCGGGTAGATCGCGTCGACGGGGCAGGCGTCGGCGCAGGCGCCGCAGCCTATGCAGGTCTCGGGGTCGATGTGCAGCATCTCCGTACTGCCGAACGCCCGTTCCTCCGGCGTCGGATGGATGCAGTTGACCGGGCATACGGCGACACAGGTGGCGTCACTGCAGCAGGTCTGGGTGATGGCGTAGGTGGTGGCACGGTTGTTCATGGCGTCGGCTCAGTTCGGCTCAGTTCGGCTCGGGCGACTCGGTACGGCTCGGTGCAGTTCAGTACGGCTCGGTGCGGCTCGGTGCGGTGCGGCTCAGATGAGGTTGGCCCGCTTGTAGAAAGCCAGTGCCGGCTTGGTGAGCAGACCGGCCGAGGCCAGGAACTCCATGAGGCCCGAACAGCTTGAGCGCATCATCGACTTGTGGTGTTCGTTGGCCTTGGCCTCGGCCAGGGCGCGCTTCTCGTCGAGTCCGGCGTTCGCGTAGACCCTGCGGTTCACCATGCTGGTGACGATGACGTACGAGGCGGTCGCGATCACGAAGGCGTTGAGCCGGCGGCGCAGGCGACCGGAGCCCGCCAGACGCTTGCGGGTCTGGTCGCGGGCGAACTTCATGTGGCGGGACTCTTCTACGACGTGAATGTTGTTGATCGTGCGGACGAACGGCGCGACGCGTTCGTCGCGCATCCAGTCGCGCTGCATGACGTCGAGTACCTCTTCGGCCACTAGGATCGCGGCGTAGGCCGCCTCACCGAAGGCGAGCGTCTTGAACACCCGGCCGAGTTCGGTCGCGAACCGGGGCGGCTGATAGGCGGGGGCACCGAGCTTCGCGGCGCCACGGGCGAACATGATCGAGTGGCGGCACTCCTCCGCGATCTCGGTGAGTGCCCACTGGACTTCGGCGCTGGTCGGGTCCTTGGCGTACACGTCGCGCAGCACCATCTGCTGGAGGATCATCTCGAACCAGATGCCGGTACTGGCCACCGACGCGGCTTCCTGCCGGGTCAGCTCCTTGCGCTGAGCGTCGGTCAGTTCCTGCCAGTAGGCGGTGCCGTACAGGGTGCTCCACTCCGGGCTCGCGCCGTGGAAGTCCCGGTCCAGCGGCGTCTCCCAGTCGACCTCGGTGGCCGGGTCGTACGCCGACACGGCGGCCGAGTCGAGCAGCCGTCGGGCCACGTCGTCCGGTGCCTGTGGGGTGCGGTCCTCGGCGCTCGGCCGAACAGTGCTGCTTGCCATGCTGCGGCTCCTTGGCTCTCTGTGGCGGTCCCCGACCCGCTTGTTAGACGGACCGTATAATAAGCGGGTCGGGTAGGCCTACCCCCGAGTAATGAATTCGTGGAAGCGGCTTCGGGGGATCAGAGAGTCCGGGGCGGAGCCGTCAGACGGCAGTCCTTGGCAGGCGCAGGGTGAGGATCTGGAAGGGGCGGAGTGCCAGGTCGACCTGGCGTCCGTCGGTCACCGGGTAGTCGGCCGCGTCCGCGAGTGGGCGTTCCAGCAGGTCCGTCTCGATCGCCGCGGCCAGTGCGAAGCCCGCGGTGAGGGTGCCGGTGCTGCGGGCCCCGGCGGACTCGTAGAGGCGGACGACCACATCGCCGCTGCCGTCTTCGGCGAGCTTGACGGCTTCGATGACGATCGCGTCGGTGGAGCAGGACAGCAGGGGTTCGACGGTCCGGGCGGCGGCGCCGGTGACGGTGCGTTCCGGCAGGTTGATGCGGTGGCCTTCGCGGACCGCGTCGACGATGGCCGCGCCGGGGGCGAGCGCGTAGCGCAGGTGGTGGCGGCCCTGGTCGGTCTCCGGGTCGGGGTAGCGCGGGGCGCGCAGCAGGGAGAGCCGTACGGTCGTGGTCTGGCCCCCGTCGGTGCGCATGTCGCGGGTGACGTCATGGCCGTACGTGGAGTCGTTGACGACGGCGGTGCCCCAGCCGGGCTCCTCGACCTGGATCCAACGGTGGGCGCAGATCTCGAACTTCGCCGCCTCCCATGAGGTGTTGGTGTGGGTGGCGCGGTAGACGTGTCCGAACTGGGTCTCGGCGGCGGAGCGGTCGGCCTTCACGTCCAGCGGGAAGGCGGCCTTGAGGAACTTCTCCGTCTCGTGCCAGTCCACTTCGGTGTCGAGGTCCAGCACCTTGGCGCCGGGGCGCAGGGTGAAGGTCTGCTCCACGGCGGAGTTGCCGAAGGCGCGGGTGACGCGGACAGTGGCCGGTCCTTCGCCGCCCGGTTCGGCGAGGGTGAGCGCGTCGACGTCCACCAGGTCGGTGACGTTGTGGCGGTAGAACGCGTCGATGTCCCAGGCGTCCCACATGTTGGGGAAGTCGGGGTGGATCTGGAGCAGACCGCCTGCCTGGCCGGGGGCGATGGCCTCGCGCTGGGCGGCGATGTCGTAGGCGGAGGTGATCAGGCCGCGCTCGTCGATCTCGACCCTGAGCAGGCCGTTGTCGAGTACGAAGCCGCCGCCGGGGCGCTGTGCCACGGTGACGGGCTGGGCCGCCTCGCGGGCGGCGGCCGGGGCGGCGCCGCCGCCGGGGATGCCGCCGCGGGTGTGCGGGGCGGCGTTGAAGACCACCTCGGTGTCCCCCTCACCGGCCAGGGACCGCTGCGCGGTGGTGATCAGCGCGGTCAGCTCGTCGCGGACGCGGGCGTACGTCTCGCGGGCCTCGCGGTGCACCCAGGCGATGGAGGAGCCGGGCAGGATGTCGTGGAACTGGTGCAGCAGGACCGTCTTCCAGATCCGTTCCAGGTCCGCCTGGGGGTAGGTGTAGCCGGGCACGCGTACGGCGGCGGTTGCGGCCCACAGCTCGGCCTCGCGCAGCAGGGACTCGCTGTGGCGGTTGCCCTGCTTGGTCTTGGCCTGCGAGGTGTAGGTGCCACGGTGCAGTTCGAGGTAGAGCTCGCCCTGCCAGACAGGGGCGTCCTCGTACTCGGCGTGGGCCTTGGTGAAGAAGGCGTCCGGGCGTTCGATCTCGACGCGTGGTGAGCCTTCGAGGTCGCGGGTGCGCTGGGCGCGGGCGAGGTGCTCGCGGGTGGGTCCGCCGCCGCCGTCACCCCAGCCGAAGGGGGCCAGCGAGCGGGTGCCGCGGCCCTTCTCCTGGTAGTTGCGGGCCGCGTGGGCCAGTTGCTCGCCGCCGAGGTCGGCGTTGTAGGTGTCGATGGGCGGGAAGTGGGTGAAGACGCGGGTGCCGTCGATGCCCTCCCACCAGAAGGTGTGGTGCGGGAACTTGTTGACCTGGCTCCAGGAGATCTTCTGGGTGAGGAACCAGGTGTTGCCGGCCAGTTTGACGATCTGCGGCATGGCCGCGGTGTAGCCGAAGGAGTCCGGCAGCCACACCTCCTTGGTCTCGATGCCGAACTCGTCCAGGAAGAACTTCTTGCCGTAGAGGAACTGCCGGGCCATCGCCTCGCCGCCGACCATGTTGGTGTCGGACTCCACCCACATGCCGCCGACCGGCACGAACTGTCCGCCGGAGATCTTCTTCTTCACCTTCTCGAAGACCTCGGGCCGGTGCTCCTTGATCCAGGCCAGCTGCTGGGCCTGGGACATCGCGAAGACCAGCTCGGGGTGGTCGTCCATGAGGTTGACCATGTTGGCGGAGGTGCGCGCCACCTTGCGTACCGTCTCGCGCAGGGGCCACAGCCAGGCGGAGTCGATGTGGGCGTGTCCGACGGCGCTGATGCGGTGTGCGGAGGCGTGGGCGGGGGCGGCGAGCACCCCGGCCAGCCGCGCGCGGGCGCGGGCGGCGGTAGCGGCGATGTCCGAGAGGTCGAGGGCGTCCAAGGCCTGTTCGATGGCGCGCAGGATCTGGTGGCGCCGGGCGTCGCCGTGGGCGAGCTCGGTCATCAGGGACTGCAGCACCTCCAGGTCCTGGACGAGCTCCCAGACCTCGGCCTCGAAGACGGCCAGGTCCATACGGGCCAGCCGGTACAGCGGCTGGTCGCTGGCGGTGGTCCGGTCTCCTTCGTACGTGGGGCCGTGGTGGACGAGGATCGGGTTGGCGGCCGCCTCGACGAACAGCTCGATCTGCTGGCCGCTGGTGGCGCTGTCGGCGATCCGTACCCAGGCGTTGTACGGGTTGAGGGCCTTCACCGCCTCGCCGCTCGCGCGGTACACCAGGCCCTCGCACTGGAATCCGGGCATCATCCGGTCGAAGCCGAGGTCGAGGACGGCCTCGACGGTGCGGCCCGCCCACGCGTCGGGCACCTGCCCGGTGACCTTGAACCAGGTGGTGCCCCAGGCCGGGCCCCACGCGTCCCCGGTCGCCGCGGGCCGGTAGGGGGCGGCGAGCCCTTCGGCGACGGGCACCGGCTCGCCCGGCGCGTCCCACCGCTGAACGGTCAGCGGGGTCGAGGCGCCGTAGACGGCGGGTTTGACGCGTTCGCTGAGCACGCGGCGCAGCCGGTGTTCGACGATGTCGCGGTCGTCGTGCATGAGGGGTGCTCCTTGGCAGTGCGAGGGTGGGAGGGCCGGAAACTGCGGTCTACCAGGCCAGGTTGACCGAGGCCGGGCCCGATGGGGAGTAGTGCGCGCCGATGGCCCGCACCGTGAGGCGGGTCGAGGTCTCGCTTCCGGTGCGGTGAACGGCCGGTACGTAGCAGGCGGTGCCGCTGGTGCCGCCGAGGAAGCGGCGGGCGCCACCGGGGAGTTCCTGGTGCACCTCGTAGTGGCGCACCCCCCCGCCGCCGGGGGCCCGCCAGGCGAGGCGGACCTCGGCGGTGTCGGGCGCGGCGGCGCGCGTGTCGGTGATGCGCAGCCCGTCGGGCGCGGCCGGGGCCGCGGGCTCGTCGTCGCGTACGGCCAGGGACCCCAGCCGCCAGCGGATGGTGCCGCCGCCTTGGGAGGTCAGGCGTACGCCCAGGGCATGGAGGGTGCGGATGCCGTCCAGGCGTACGGTCGAGGTGGTCCAGCCATCGGCGGCGGTGACCGAGTCGGCGGGCAGCAGCCGGTACGCGGTGGGGCGGCCGGGGCGTCTGGCCTCGGCGCAGGCGACGGCGACCTCGACGGTGACGGGGGCCGAGCTGGGGTCGGCGCGGTGCGTGATCTCCACTACGGCCTCGCCCGCGGGCCTGAGCCTGGTCTGGAACAGCTCAAGGGTCACCGGGCGGGAGAGGGTGCCCTCGACCAGGACGCTGCTGCCGCCGTGCCAGGCGGCGGCGAAGTCGAAGCCCACCTCGGGCCGCTGTCCTGTGGTCCGCAGCAGCCAGCGGCGGGCGGGCAGGACGTCCTGCAGGCCGAGGTGGTTCCACTCGGCTGCGCTGGTGCGTTCGCCGTCCTCGTACCAGGCCAGGCCGTGGCCGGTGTTGAAGGTGGTGGCGAAGGGCAGCGCGGTGACCGTCGAGCTGTCGGCGACATGCCGGGCGGCCGGACGCCAGCGGCCAGGGCCCTCCGGGCGGGCGGGATCGGTGTGCTGCCCGGACCAGAACCGGTCGTCACGCGCGTGGAACTGGGCGGGGGTACGGGTCTCGTGCGGCAGCGAGTGCAGCGTCCACTCGGGCCGGTAGTAGGCGTAGGAGGTCACGTGGTCGCGGCCGCGGTCGTCGGGGGCGAAGGCGTCCCAGTCGTAGCTGCCGTTCCAGCCGCTCGGCTCGACGTTCAGGCCCGTGAACAGTTCGTACGGGGAGCGGCCGAGCCGTCTGGCGTAGTCGGCCGACGCGGCGAGCTTCGCCGCGCTCCAGCGGAAGTCCAGGAACATGGTGTCGGCCTGGCGCTCGCCCGCTCGGTGGAAGAAGGCGGCGTTGCGGTCGTTGAGCGCGCCCTGCCAGGCGACGGTGCCCTCGATGGTGAAGGCGTCGTACCAGGTGATGGCCAGGTCGGGTGCGCCGCGCCGCAGCGCGGCCACGAAGTCGGCGAACTGGCGGCCGAGTGCGGGGTCGCCGCCTGAGGTCTCACCGTTGAGGAACCAGCCGTCGAAGCCGTACGCGCGGGCCACCTGGATCAGCTTGTCGGCGATCGGGAAGCGACCGTAGGCGTCTTGCTGGACCAGTTCGCGGGTCCACTTCAGCAGGCCGCCGTAGGCGGCGGGCGGCAGGAAGACGTTGCCCAGGACGCGAACGCCGTGCCGGTGGGCCGCGTCGATGACCGGCGCGTTGGGGGCGAGGATGATGCCTTCGCCGGATGAGCCGCCCCAGAAGACCAGTTCGTCGATGTACGCCCAGTTGGTGAGCGCGTAGAAGTCGGCCTTCGGCGAGCCCTGGGACGGGTTGGAGGCGGTTCCGGCGAAGGAGACCAGGGCGGTGACGCGGGCCTGGTCGGTGCGGGCGGTGGTGTTGGCCGGGGTGGGCGTGAAGCGCTCGGCGAGCGGCACGGTGGAGGTGTTGAACGGCAGGTCGGGGTCGTCCTGGGGGCGCCAGTCCTTCAGGCTGCGCCACACCGCGCCGGGGTCGGGCTGCTGTGTGTCGGGGAACGTCTCGGGGAACCAGTAGGAGGCGTACGGCTGGAGGGATTCGGCGGCGGCGCTCGTGCCTTCGGCGGAGTGGGCGGTTCCGGGGGCCAGCCAAGGAAGGGTGGCGGCAGTCGCCCCCGCGGCTATGAGGGTGCGTCTGGTGATCCCGTGCGGTGCGGAGTCACGGAGCTGGTGGTCAGTCACTGCGGTCTCCTGTTCGTGGGGGTGTCGCGGGCGGACGTGGTCAGCCGACGTCCTGCGGATGGACGTGGTCAGCCGACGTCCTGCGGATGGACGTGGTCAGCCGACGTCCTGCGGATGGATGAGGTCGGTGATGCCCCGTGCGGCCAGGTGCCCGGGGTCCTGGGCCCGGCCCGCCAGTACGGCCGTGGCGCGTACGCCCTGCGCGGCCAGGCGCATCCAGGCTTCGAAGTACGTGCCGCCGGGGGCGCAGACCGAGCGCAGCGGCGCCGTGTCCTCCGCACCGGCGTCCAGGACGAGGGCGGTACGGCGCGGCGCCGCGGGAGGCGGCGGGTCGCTCTTCAGCCGGGCGGCGAGGTCCGCGACGACCCGTCCGCCCGGCTTGAGTGCGCGCTCGGCGGTGAGCAGTCCGAGGCCGTATTCGAGCTCGGGGAAGTCGGCCAGCGAGCGGGACACATCGTGCGAGCACCACCAGGTGATGCCGTACAGGTCCTGGCAGGTCAGTGCGGCCGCGAGGGTGGCCTCGGTGAACTCGGCGGCGTGCTCGGCCGGGATGAGCGGCGCCGGGGCGCCGACCTCCTGCAGCCACACCGGCCGGTGCGGGTCGGTGGCCCAGGCGCGGGACAGTTCGATGAGGTACTCGGCCAGGTGCACGGTGCCGGTGCCGGTGCGGCCGTGGCGCTGCGCGGCGCCGTTGAAGACCCAGGAGTGAATGGTCGTCATCCGGCCGAGCCGGGAGGCGTGCGCGGGGGTGAAGGGGTGGCCGTCCTGGAACCAGACCGCGTCGTACTCGCTGTGCGTGTGGACCCGGCCGGGCGCGGCCCGCTCGCAGGCGGTGAGCAGCCGCTCCAGCCACTGCCCGGCCTGCTCGTAGGTGCACACGTCGGGGTCGGGGTGGGGTTTGTCGGAGAACTGGTTGACCTCGTTGCCGAGGGTCATGCCGAGGAAGTTGGGCCGGTCGGCGAGGGACGCGGCGAGCGTTTCGAGGTAGCGGGCCTCGGCGTCGACGACGTCGGGATCGGTGAACATGTTGCGGCGGTGCCAGCTGTGCAGCCAGGACGGTACGAAGTCGAAGCTGGACAGGTGCCCCTGAAGGGCGTCGACGGCCACGTCCAGACCGCGCTCGGCGGCCGCGTCCACCAGCTGGCCCAGCTGCTCGACGGCGCGGCCGCGGATGAGGGTGCGGTTGGGCTGGAAGACCGGCCAGAGCGCGAAGGCCCGGATGTGGTCGAGGCCGAGAGCCGCCAGCGAGTCGAGGTCGCGGCGGAGGCTGTCCATGCCGGAGGCGTCGTCGAAGTCCAGCCAGTGGTGGAACCAGCCTCGGGTGGGGGTGTAGTTCACGCCGAGGCGCGGCACGGACGGGGAGGGGTGGTTCATCGGCAGTCGCTGCTTCCTGCGCGTGGCGGATCGGGCGGCGTCGGGTCGGCCGCGGGAGCGTTCACGTCTGGCGGGCGTTCCGGTATGGCGGGGCGTTCCGGGCTGGGTGGGCGCTCCGGGCTGGGTTGGGTGGCCGTCAGGTCTTGAGCGCCCCTTCGCCGACGCCCTTGAAGAAGAAGCGCTGGAGGGCGAAGAAGAGCAGCATCATCGGGGCGAGCGCGGCGATCGCGCCCGCGGCGATGAGTCGCTGGTCGTTGACGGTGGTGGCGCCCGCGAGGGTCTTCAGGCCCAGTTGGAGCGTGTAGTTGTCGCTGCTGGAGAGCACGATCAGCGGCCACAGGAAGTCGTCCCAGGCGCCCATGAAGCTGGTGATGCAGACGACCGCGAGCGCACCCTTGGCCGACGGCACGAACACCCGCCTGAAGCGCTGCCACTCGTTGGCGCCGTCCAGGACGGCGGCCTCCTCCAGCTCCTTGGGTACGGCCAGGAACGCCGCACGCATGATCAGGAGGTTGAGTACCGAGACCGCGCCCGGCAGCCAGACGCCGATCAGGGTGTCCACCAGGCCCATCGAGCGGACCGTGAGGAACATAGAGATCATCACGGCTTCGAAGGGGAACATCAGCGTCGCCACCAGGACCGTGAACACGATCTTGCGGCCGCGCCAGCCCGCCCGGGACAGGGCGTAGCCGCCCATGGCCGCGAACACGCAGTTGGAGACGACGGCCAGGGCGGCGACGGTCAGCGTGTTGCCGACGTACTGGAAGAGCGGGAAGGACTCGGTGACGCGTGCGTAGTTGTCGAGGGTGGGCTGGCTGGGCAGCACGCCGTCGTAGACGTTCTCGCCGCGGCCCCGGATCGAGGTGAGGAACTGCCAGACGATCGGGCCCAGCATGACCACCAGCATCAGACACAGGGTCAGATAGCGTCCGGCGAGCCCAAGGGTCATCCGGCGTCGGCCCCGGCCGGTGGCCAAGTCGCCGCGCTGGTCGGCACTCCGGCCGAGGGAGGACAGGGTGGTCATCGCTCGTCTCCCTTGGACAGGCGGTGCCCCAGCAGGCTGAAGACCAGGGTCAGCAGGAACAGCAGGATCGACACGGCCGAGGCGTAGCCGCTCTCCCCGGCGAAGCCGAGGCCGACCTCGCGGATCATGAACGGCAGGGTGCGGGCGTCACCGCCGGGGCCGCCGCTCTCGCCGCCGAGGATGTAGATCTCGGTGAACACGCGCAGCGCGGAGATCGCCGAGAGGGTGCCGACCAGCAGCATCATCGGTTTGACGGAGGGCACCGTGATGCTGAAGAAGCGGCGAAGTGCCCCGGCGCCGTCAAGGGCGGCGGCCTCGTACAGCGTGGCGGGCACGTTCCCGAGGGCCGCCAGGTAGAAGACCATGTAGTAGCCGAGGCCCTTCCAGATGGTGACGGCCATCGCGGAGAACAGCAACACCGTGGAGTCGGTGAGGAAGGGGATCGGTTCGGTGATGAACTTCAGCTTGAGGAAGACGGTGTTGACCAGGCCGTCGCTGCGCAGCACCCACTGCCAGATCAGGCCGACGACCACCGCCGAGGCGATGACCGGGGTGTAGAAGGCCGAGCGGAAGAACCCGATGCCGGGGATGTTCTTCTGTACCAGGACGGCGAGCGCCAGCGGCAGGAAGACCAGCGCCGGGACCACGACCGCGGTGTAGAGCACCGAGTTGGTCAGGGCCTTGTAGAAGTCCGGGTCGTCCAGGGCCCGGGTGTAGTTGTCGAAGCCGACGAAGCCGCCGCCGCGCAGGATCTGGGCGTCGGTGAAGGACAGGATGACGGTGTTGACGAACGGCCAGAGGCTGAACAGCACCACCATGCCCAGGCCGGGCAGGAGGAAGAGGTACGGGGTCCACCAGCGCCGGTGCACCAGGCCCGTCGCCGTCTCCATCTCCTTGTTGCGGCGCCGCTGTTCGCGCTTGCTCGGGGCGGGGGCGGGGCTCCGCGCGGCGGTGTCCGCGCGGAGCTCCGGGTCGGCGGTCTTGGTCATGGCGTCCGTCACTGGTCCCGCTGTTTGGCGAGGATCTTGTTGGCGTCGTCCTGGGCCTTCTTGACGGCGTCCTCGGCGGAGATGTCGCCCTTGATGCCCTTCTGCATCTGCCGCACCACGGCGTCGCCGACCTGACTGGTCCACTGCACCGGCGTGTTGGCGTCCAGCTGGGCCTCGCGCAGCAGGTCGGCGCCGGTGGCGCGGGCCACGGTCTCGGCGTCGGTGCCGTCACCGCGGTCGGCGAAGCGCGGGTCGTCCAGGCCCTTGGCGTTGGACGGGTAGATGGTGGCGTGCTGGGAGAACTCCACCTGGTTGGGGCCGTTGGTGACCCACTTGGCGAAGGCGGTCGCGGCGTCGGGGTGCTTGGTGTCCTTGCGTACGCCGATGGACTGGGTGTAGATGCCGATGTGCCCGAGCGTGCCCGTGATGGCCTTCGCGACCGCGGTGTTGTCGTAGACCTTCGGCGCGTTCTCCTTGATGTCCTTCACGAAGCCGGGCGAGCCGGGGCCGAAGACGATCTTGCCCGCGCCGTAGAGCTGGTTGATGTCGGCGGCGCCGGTCAGCGACTCCTTGGGCATGGCGCCCTTGGCGTACAGCTTCTTCATCCGCTTGACCCACTCGACGGCCTTGTCGGTGTGGAAGGTGAACTCGTCGCCCGCGTCGTTGAGGATCGGGACGGCCATCTTCTGCCAGTCGCCGGGCAGTCGGCTCTTCGGGTCGGCCATGAAGGCGCTGTACTTGCCGCCGGACTTCTCGGTGATCTGCTCGGCCTGGTCGAAGAGTTCCTCGACGGTCGTCGGGGGCTTGTCGACGTCGAGGCCTGACTTCTCGAAGAGCGCCTTGTTGTACGTGAGGATCTCCGGGGTCACGTACCAGGGGTAGGCGTAGACCGCGTCGCCCTTGTCCGGGAGTTTGTACTGGTCCCAGGCGCCGGGTACGAAGTCGGCCTTGGCCTTGGGGTCGAGCTGGGAGATGTCGGCGAGGATTCCGCGGTCGGCGAGCAGTTGGAACGAGTCGGTGTTGATGTTGACGACGTCCGGCAGGGAGCCGGCCTGGGCGTCCGCGACGAGCTTCTCGTTGTAGCCCTCGCCGGGCACGTCCTCCCACTTGACCTTGACGTCCGGGTACTTCTTCTCGAAGGCGTCGATGACGCCCTGGACGTAGTCCGTGAAGGTCGGCTTGAGCTGCAGGGTCCGGAAGGTGATGTTCCCTTCGGTCTTGCCCGTCTTCTTGGGCTGGTCTCCTGACCCGCCCGAGCCGCCGACGCCGCAGGCTGCGGTCGACATCACGGCGGCTGCCAGGGCCGTGGCGAGGGTGAGTCTGGGCAGGCGTAGGCGCTTCATGTCGCTCCTCGTTGAAGAAACCCGGCTGACGCTGCCGGTCAGCGGCGACAACGTTTTCTCCGTCCGTTCGGTTCGTCAATGCCGCGGGCGGAGCGAGGCTGGATCTGTGCGACCTACACGGACATGAAAGATCTTGTCTGCGTGGTATTGACATGCGCATCGAGCTGGACTGATGCGCATAAGTACTGACCACCGAGAGAACGATATCGGTTTGGTAACGGTCGACTTGGTTCAGGCGGATTGACATTCGCCTGACCGAACCGCCGGGCTGGGCACATAATGCGGTTTAGCTCGATGGGACTAATGCGCTTTAGCAGGAGGCTTCATGCACAGTGACGGCGGCGTCGTGATCACCGGGGTCGGTGCGCCGGGCCTCTTCACCGGCACCGAGCAGGCGCCCCTGCAGGTCGTACGGGTCGAGCTGGCCCGCACCCGGCCGACGGGGCCGCTCGCGGTCACCGTCGAGGGGCGGCGGGTGCGCACCCCGCACCCGCGCCTGCTACGGGCTGAGGAGGGTGCCGCCACCGTCGAGGTCGCGGTGTGCACCCAGGGCGCGGCTCCGGGCGAACGGCTGCCCGTCGCCGTCCGCGTGACGACACTCGGCGGGGCGGAACTCGCCGCCTACGACGGTGAGATCACCGTCGCCGAGCCCGGCTGGACCCTGCGCCTGGTCTCCCACTTCCACTACGACCCGATGTGGTGGAACACCCAGGCCGCCTACACCGCCCTGTGGGACGCCCCGCAGCGCCCCGGCGAGCCGGAGAAGGGCTGGGAGTACGTCGGCGTGCCCGCCTTCACCCTCGTCCCGCTGCACCTCCAGGCCGCCCGCGACGACCCCGGCTACCGCTTCGTCCTGTCCGAGATCGACTATCTGAAGCCCTTCTGGGACACCCACCCCGAGTACCGCGCGGAGCTGCGGCAGCTCATCGCCGAGGGTCGAGTGGAGATCGTCGGCGGCACATACAACGAGCCCTCCACCAACCTGACGTGTGCCGAGTCGACCGTACGCAGCGCGGTGCACGGCCTCGCCTTCCACCAGGGCGTCCTGGGTGCCGCGGTGCGTACGGCCTGGCAGCTCGACGTGTTCGGCCACGACCCCGCGTTCCCCGCGCTGATGGCCGGCGCCGGGCTCGACTCCGCCGTCCTCGCGCGCGGGCCGCACCACCAGTGGGGGCCCATGATGGACCGCTGGGGCGAGCCACTGCGCCCGCCCAAGGGGATGCAACTGCCCGCCGAGTACGAGTGGATCGGGCCCGGTGGCGAGGGGCTGCTGCTGCACTATCTGCCGGCGCACTACTCCGCGGGCTGGCCCTCGCACCGCGCGGGCAGCGTGGACGAGGCCTTCGAGCAACTCCTGGAGCTGTACGAGCTGCTGCGGCCCAGTGCGTCGACGAGGAACGTCCTCGTCCCGATGGGCACCGACTTCTCCTGGCCACACCCGTGGGGCATGCACGTCCAGCACGCGTTCCGGCGCCGGTACGTGTGGCCGCGGGTCGAACACGCCGGGCCGCGCGAGCACTTCGCGGCGGTACGTGCCGAACTCGCCGCGCGCGGGGAGCGGCCGCTGCCGGTGACACGGGAGATGGGGCCGATCTACGCGGGCAAGGACGTCACGTACGCGGACGTGAAGCAGGCGCATCGGGCCGCGGAGAACCTTCTGCAGCAGGCGGAGACCGCGGCGGCGCTGGCCCACGGGCTGACTCTCGCGGAGTATCCGCGGGACGCCCTCGGCCGGGCCTGGCGGCACCTGCTGCACGCCGCCCACCACGACGGCGTCACCGGGACCTTCTCCGACCAGGTGTATCTGGATCTGCTGCCCACCTGGCGGGAGGCGCACGAGACGGCGTCCCGGGTACGTGGGGCGGCGCTGCGGGCCATCGTGGAACGGGTGGACACGCTGCCGCCCAGTGGCTCGGGCCCCGGCGTCGCGGTCACGGTGTTCAACACGCTGTCGTGGGCCAGGACCGATGTGGTGCGGATGCACGTCGCGGCGGGGGTGCTGGGGGCTGTCGCACCCGAGCGGTTCGCCGTCCGTGACGCGCAAGGCGCCCTCGCACCGGTCCACGTCGAGGCCGTCGACGCGGCGGGCGGGGCGGAAGTGGCCTTCCTCGCCCGGGACGTACCGGCCTTGGGGCATCGCACGTGGTGGCTGGTCGCGGCCGACTGCCCGCGGTCAGGTGGCTGGTCGCCTGGCCCGCCCAGCCCGTCCGGCCCGCCCGTCCCCGCCGTCGCCGAGAACGGCACGTACCGGATCGAGGCCGATCCGGCGCGCGGCGGGGGCCTGTGCCGCGTCACCGACCTGCGTACGGGCCGCGAGTTGCTCACCGAGGGCGAGGTGGACGAACTCGTCGTCCAGGACGAGTACCCCGCCCACCCGTACTTCGAGGAGGGCCCGTGGCATCTGCTGCCCAAGGGGCCCGGCATCGGATCGGGCGCCGCTCCGGCCGAGTCCTGCACCGTGGAGCGCGGCCCGCTGGGCACCCGCATCACGGCGACCGGCCGCACCGGGCCGGTCCGCTGGCGGCGCACGGCCACCCTGTGGGACGGCCTGCACCGGGTCGAACTGACCACGGATGTAGAGGAGTTCACCGGCAGCGACCAGCTGCTGCGGCTGCGCGTCCCCGCGGACGTTCCCGGCGCCCTGCCGGTCGCCGACACCGCTGCCGCGGTGATCGGACGCGGCTTCGCCTTCCCCAGCGCGGACACGGGCGCGGACCACACGCGGGCGCCGCGCACCCTGGACTCTCCCTGCCAGAACTGGTTCGGCCTGTCGGCGACCAGCCAGGTGTCCCTCCGCGACGCGCAGGGGGCGCCAGTGGGGCGGCGTGCGGTCGGCGCGGTCGAGCTCGTCCTGCCGGACGCGGGCCTGCCGGGGCACGGGCAACGGGCCACCACCTCAACTTCAGCGGAGGCGCTGCGGGAGCTCGTGGTCGCCCTGGCCCGGCTCGGGGTCACCGCGACGCCGACCCCGGCTGCCGGGCCGCGCTGGGGTGACATCGCCGTCGACAGCAGCCTGCCCGACCTGCGCATCGCCATCGGCGGCCCCGACGAGAACGCCTTCACCGCCGCGGTACTCGCCGCCGCCGACCCCGCGTACGAGCAGACCGTACGCACCGCCGACTCCCCCACACTCGTCTGGGTGCCCGCCCGAAGCCCACTGCGCGAGACCTGGCGGCCCGGCTGCGACCTGACCGGGGTCCGCGATCTGCCGGTGGCCGTGCTGGTCACTCGCGGCGGGGGCGCGGCCAGGGGGGTGGCTCGGCTTGGCGAGTGGGTTGCCCGGCGCGGTGGGCTCGACGCTGTGCACCCGGTGCCCGGGGAAGGGGTCGAGGAGCACGGTACGTTCGCGGGGCGGACCGTGGGGCTGCTCGTGCGGGGGACACCGGGGTTCGCCGTGGATGCCGCGGGGTGTCTGTACAGCTCGCTCATGCGGTCCTGCACCGGGCGGCCCAGTGGGGCGTGGATGGACCCGCCCCGGCGCACCGCGCCGGACGGCAGTTCCTTCCAACTCCAGCGCTGGACACACCGCTTCGAGCACGCGCTGGTGGCGGCGGACGGCGACTGGCGGGACGCCGACATGGTGCGCCGGGGCCGGGAGTTCAACCAACCGCTCACCGCGGTCGTCGGCGAACCGGCGGCGGGCGAGCTACCGGACGGGCGTTCGCTGCTGGCCGTCGAGCCCGCCGACCGGGTGCTGGTCGAGACGGTCAAGCTCGCCGAGGGTGTGGGTGACGCACTCGCGGTGCGGCTGCGCGAGACCCACGGGAGCCCGGCCACGCCCGCCCTGCGCGGCCCCCTCGCCGCGTCGGAACCGCTCGCCGCCGACCTCCTGGACACCCCGCGCGAGGAGGCCGACCTCCTGGACACCCCGCGCGAGGACGCGGATCTGCGCGGCAACGACTACGCCACGGTGCTGCTGCCCCTGCCCGACGCTCCCCCACCTCAGCACCAGCACAGCCACCCGCCCGACTTCAGCCGCTACTGGCTGCACAACACCGGCACCGCCCCGCTCGGCAACATGCCGTACTCCGTCAACCTCACCCCGCGTGGACCGCGTGAAACCGTGGTCACCGTCAGCGGCAACCTCCCGCCCGGAGGCCCACCAGCCGCCATCGCCCTCGCCGCCCAAGCCCCGCCCGGCTGGGGGCTGTCGTGGGAGCGCCGCGAGGTGGTCCTGTCCCGTGACGGACACGCCGCGTTCCCGCTCACGATCGACGTGCCGCCATCGGCCACGCCCGGCGAGTACCTGGTCCGCGTCACCGCGACACCGGACCAGGGTCCGGGCGCCGTCACGGACTCGCTGACGGTCACCGTGCCGGGAACCACCCCCGGCCGACTCGCCCTTGACTCCCTCGACCCCGTCGTCCACGTCCCCGCGGGCGGCCACGCCAGAGCCCGCTTCCGGTTGCGCAACACTCTGCGCAGCCTCGTACGGGGCCAGGTCCTCGCCACTTCGCCGTACGGCACCTGGCGGCTGTTCGGCCCCGCCGCCGTCTGTGTCGAGGTGCCCGGCGACGGTGAGGTGGAACTCGGCTACGACGTACGGCCGCCCGCGGATCTCCCGCCAGGGACGTACTGGGCAGCCGTCAAAGCCGTATGCGACGGGCATGTGGCTTACAGTCCCTCCATCGCACTACGGGTGGAGAGCACAGCACAGGATGGACGCCATGTATCCCGCTGACGACGCGGGCACCACGCCCGACACCCCCGAGACCGCGGCGCGCCGCCCCGTCCCCGTACGCCGCCCGACGATGAAGGACATCGCCGAGCGCGCCGGGGTATCCGCCTCCGCCGTCTCCTTCGCCCTCAACAACCGGGACGGCGTCTCGCCCGCGACGCGGGCTCGGGTGCGCCGGGTCGCCGAGCAACTCGGCTGGCAGCCCAACAGTGCCGCCCGCGCGCTGTCCGGCGAACAGTCCGGCTGTGTGGGCCTCGTACTGAACCGCCCGGCGCAGACGCTCGGCGTGGAGTCGTTCTTCCTGCAGCTCGTCTCCGGCGTGCAGGAGGCCCTGTCCGTTCGCCGTACGGCGCTGCTGTTCCAGGTGGTGCCGGACGTGGACGCGGAGTGCGCCCTGTACCGGCGTTGGTGGGCCGAGCACCGCGTCGACGGCGTGCTGATGGTCGACCCGCGCACCGACGACCCGCGCCCGGCGCTGCTGGAGTCACTCGGGCTGCCCGCCGTCGCCGTCGGCGGCCTGGCGCCGCGCCCGGACGCGTCCGAGGAGCCCTCTCCGATCTCCAACGTGTGGGCCGACGACGCCGCCGCGATGCGCTCCATCATCGACCACCTGTACGGCCTCGGGCATCGCCGTATCGTCCACATCGCCGGACTGCCGGGCCTGGCCCACACCGAGCGCCGCATCCTGGCGCTGCGCGCCGAGGCGGAGCGGCTCGGTCTGCGCGCCGACGAGGTCCGCTCGGTCACCACCGACTACTCCGACACCGAGGGCGCCGAAGCCACCCGGCAGTTGCTGGCCGGTCCGCTGCCGCCGACCGCCCTCGTCTACGACAACGACGTGATGGCCGTGGCCGGAGCGTCGGTGGCGGCCGGGCGCGGGGTTGCCGTCCCCGCGGAGCTGTCGATCGTCGCCTGGGACGACTCCCCGCTGTGCCGGGTCACCCACCCGCGGCTGACGTCCCTCGTCCGCGACACCGGTGGCTTCGGCCGACTGGCGGCCGAGGAGCTGCTCGCCCTGGTGGACGGCGGCCCCATCCGGCATGTCCAGGCCGAGCTGCCCAGGCTGGAGCTCCGCGACAGTACGGCCGCACCGCCGCCTCCCGAATCGGCCCGCTCGCGCAGGTCCTGAGGTGCCCGTACTCGGCCTGGACACCGCGCGCCGGGGTTCGGAAACAGGCTCTCACTTCGTCAGCAGCCCCAGTTCCCGCAGCCCGTAGTGACGAATGCCGTCGGTGCGCAGCCCGTCGGCGCCGCCGCGGAACACCCAGAAGCCGCCGCGCTGGTAGGACGATCCGGTGAACTCGGCGCCGGTCAGCAGGTCGGCGCAGCCGTCCCGATCGCCGTCGAGGAGCTGCAGGGATTCGCCGAACCTGTTTCCGGCGGCCGCACCCGGGAGGTTCTTGTCGTTGTGCGAGATGCGCTGCACGGAGTGCATCCGGGCGCCGTCCTTCGTCGCCTTGAGCTCCGACACCCAGATCTGCTTCGTGGTGGCGTACTTGCCGGTCCCGACGGTGGACACGGCCTCGGCCCGCCCGTCGCCGGTGATGTCGCCGGTGACCATGGCCCCGCCCTTACTGTCGGAACGCAGGCTGTGGATACCGGGGCGGAATCCGTCCGGGCCGCCGCGCAGCATCGGCCGGCCAGCGCCCTGCCGGCTCGGTCCTGTCAGGGTGTCCGGGTAGCCGTCCGCGTCGTAGTCCGTGCCGGTGTCGAGGCCGGCGTCGTACTTCCCCGGCGGTGACTCGGCCTCCGCCATGCCGTCCTTGGCGGTGCCGCGAAGCCAGCGCAGGGGGTGGTGGTTGCCGCCCGTCCCCTCGTCCGCGAAGTCGTCCGTCTCGACGGTGAACAGCAGGTCGGTCCGGCCATCGGCGTCGATGTCCGCGGCCCGCAGCGAGGAGTAGTGGCCGAGCTTGCGGCCCTGGACGGTGACGGAGCGGGTCGAGGCGGGGCGGCCGTCGGAGCCGAACGGGCCGTAGAGGATCTGACCGATCACACCCGGTTCCTTCCCCGGGATCGGGGCGAGCACATCGGCCCGGTCGTCGCCGTTGAAGTCGCCGACCGCGGTGGGCGGGGACTCGGTGTGCTTGTCGCCTTCCGGGAAGGGGACGGCGACCGGCTTGGCGCTCAGCCCGCTCCGGCCGCCACGGAAGAGCACCATCGATCCGGGGTGGTCGGCGTGCTCGTTTTTCGGTATCCGCTGCTCGGCGAGCACGTCGGTATAGCCGTCGGCGTCCAGATCGGCGGTGTAGGTGTAGGCGAAACCCTCCTTCCACCTACTGCCGGAGCCCGGCGGGACCACGCCGTCGGCCAGCGGCTGGCCGGTGGGACGCAGTCCGTCCTTGCCGCCCATGAAGACCGCGAGCGAGCGGCTCAGTACGACGGGCGGGGCGCCCTTGGCGGTGGCCGGGTCGCCGCGCACCACCGCCACCGCATCGGGGTAACCGTCGTTGTCGAAGTCCGCCGGGCGGTCCCAACCCGTCGAGGACTTTTGGGGGTCGGAGGCACCCGACGGGCATCCGGCGTCGGCACTCGTGGAATCACCGCCGGTACCGCAGGAGGAGACGGTGAGCACGAGCGCGGCGCCCACGACTGCCGCTCTGATGGATCTCATGGCGGCCGATTATGCGGCACGCCCCGAGACCGCGGCACTTCAGGGCGGCCCTACGGACGCGGAAGTCGCACCACTCCGTCCACAGGGGGACGGCCACTGCCATCAGGACGTAAGACTTCACGCCTGACGCGCCTCCAGCAGCATCTGTGCCGCCTGGTCCACAAGCTGTCGCAGCGCGGGCACGTGGTCCTGGTCACCGCCCAACTTGTCGAGAAGGCAGTGCGCGTCGTCGCGGTACGCGGTGATGTCCTCTCGGTAGCGCGCGAGTACGGCCGGTGCGAGGAGGAGGCTGGCGAGTTCCGCTCTTGCTTCGTGGGAGGTCTTGGAGGCTGAGTGCAGGCTCAGGATGCGCTCCCTGGAAGCGGGGGACGCGTCTTCCACGGCGGACGCGAGGAGGTAGGTCACCGTGCCGTTCAACTGGTCCTCGTCACGGCCGGAGAGGATGTCCTCCTGGTCGTTGAACAGTTGCCACAGAATGCCGAAGACACAGCCGAACTCGCGCCACTGGTCTATGCGTTCGCTTGGCGCGCCCGACAGCACCGCCGCCATGGCCGTGATCATGCCGAAGGGGCCGCCGGACTTCATTCGGTACGCCGTGATGACAGAGCGGCGCGTGGCGCTGCCGATGTCCCCGCGCATGTCGGCCAGTTGACCTTCGGCAGCGCCGTTCCAGCCGGTCATGACCTCCGCTATCAGGGCGCCGTGTGCCGACGCGGGAACCCGTGGGGACGCGATGGTGTGCAGGGGAAGCGTGTTTCCCGTGATGACGGACGCGAGAAGCGCTTCGTTCTCGTCGAGACCGCCCGCGGCGATCGCGCCGTGCCCGTCGGCCAGGTCGTCGAGATAGCAGGCCGACGTCCACCACAGGACGTGCACGGCGGCCAGCGGCACCGCGGGTTTCGTGGTGCCGGTCTCGACCGCGTGCACCAGCATCGGCAGCACCGACAGGGGGTGTTTCAGCTTGCGGTGCTCCAGGAGTCGGGTGACCGCGTTCCGCAGCGTGCTCGATGGCGGACCGAGCCGTTCGAGTGCTGCCGCGATCTCCGCCTCGATGTCCGGGGCGACTTGCTCGTGCAGCTCCACGTACGACAGGGAATTCATGGCGGCCTCCGTCAGTGCCGGCGGGTGAGGTGAACACGCCGATTCGATCACTGGGTTCGAAGGGGGGCCAGGGCGACTTTCGGTCTTGGCTGGTTCGCTGTGCCGTCAGGCCAGCTTCTTCAGGAGTTCGGCGGCCAGCGGGGCCGATGAGGCCGGGTTCTGGCCGGTGACCAGGTTACGGTCGACGACCACGTACGGGGCCCACGGCTCGCCCTCCTGGAAGTCGGCGCCGGCTTCGACGAGGCGGTCCTGCAGCAGCCACTTGGCCTTGTCGGCGAGACCGGCCTGGGTCTCCTCGGCGTTGGTGAAGCCCGTCAGCCGGTAGCCGGCGAAGGAGTTGGTGCCGTCGGCCTTGGTGGCGGCGAGCAGGGCGGCGGGCCCGTGGCAGACGACGCCGAGCGGCGTGCCGGACTCCAGGGCGCGCGTGAGGAGGCTGCCGGAGTCGGTGCTGACGGCCAGGTCCTCCATGGGACCGTGGCCGCCGGGGTAGAACACCGCGGCGTAGTCGTCCAGGTTCACCTCCTCCAGCTTGATCGGGCGCTGAAGCTCGGTGAGCGAGGCGAGGGTGGCCGCGATCTTGGCGGCACCCTCCTCGCCGCCGTTCACCGCCGGGGCCAGGGAGCCCTGGTCGACGGTGGGGATGACGCCACCGGGGGTGGCGACGACGACCTCGTGGCCCGCGGCCTTGAACGCCTCGTACGGGGTGACGGCCTCCTCGGCCCAGAAGCCGGTGGGGTGCTGGGTGCCGTCGGCCAGCGTCCAGTAGTCGGCGCCGGTCATCACGAAAAGGATCTTGGCCATGGTGTGTGCTCTCTCCCAGGGTGGCGTGGCGATGCCTCGACGGTAGGCCGATCGGCGGGGGGCGACCAATGGGGAGAGCCATGGCTGCCATGTGCATTTCTATGGCTCTGGCGATACGCCATAGTGGAGGTTATGGTTCCTGTCGTGCCGTCGCCGCTCGATCTGAATCTCCTGCGTACGTTCCTCGCCGTCTACCGGTCCGGGTCCTTCACCGCGGCCGCGCAGCTGCTGGGTCTGACGCAGCCCACGGTGACGACCCAGATGCGGGCGTTGGAGGGGCAACTCGGGCGTGAGCTGTTCGCGCGGCTGCCGCGCGGGGTCGCGCCGAACCCGGTCGCGGACGCGCTCGCCGCCCGCGTCACGGCGCCGCTGGACGCGCTCGCGGCCGCCACCGGGAACGGCACCGACGGCGAGCGTGCCGACCCGGTCCATCTGGCGGGCCCCGCCGAGTTGCTGTGCACCCGCGTCCTGCCCGCCCTGGCGCCGCTCGTGGCCGACGGGGTGCGGCTGCGGGTGGCCGTGGGCCTGACGGACGTACTGCTCGACGAGCTGCGCGCGGGCCGCCACGACCTGGTCATCGCGACCAGCCGCCCGCGCGGCCGCACGCTGACCGCGGCGCCCCTGATGGACGAGGAGTTCGTCCTGGTCGCCGCCCCCGCCTGGGCCGAACGTGTCACGGGGCGCCTGGCCGCCGAGGGTCCCGCGGCGCTGCACGACGTACCGCTGGTCACCTACGCCGAGGACCTGCCCATCGCCCGCCGCTACTGGCGGCACGTGTTCGGCAGGCGCCTCGACTGCCAGGCCGCCGTGACCGTCCCCGACCTGCGAGGTGTCCTGGCCGCGGTGACCGCGGGCGCCGGGTTCACCGTGCTCCCCCGCTATCTCTGCCTGGATGAACTCGGCTCCGGCGCCCTCGTCGCCCTGCACGCCCCGGACGACTCCCCCATCAACACCGGTTACCTCATCCAGCGCCCCGGCTCATCGGACAACCCCCATGTCGCCCGGGTCCACGACCACCTGCTCCAGGCGGGCCGCGCCTGGTGAGAGCCTGTGGACGGATCACCGGCGGCTGCCCTTGCGGGTGGCGCGCAGCCATTCGCGGTTCATGGCCGCGATGGACGGCAGCGGGATGCCCTTGGGACAGGCCGTGGCGCACTCGCCGGTGAGAGTGCAGCCGCCGAAGCCCTCCGCGTCCATCTGCCCGACCATGTCCAGGACCCGGCTCTCGCGCTCGGGCGCACCCTGCGGCAGCACGCTCAGGTGGTTGACCTTCGCCGAGGTGAAGAGCATCGCGGAGCCGTTGGGGCAGGCGGCCACGCAGGCGCCGCAGCCGATGCACTCGGCGTGCTCGAAGGCGGAGTCAGCGTCCGGCTTGGGTACGGGTGTGGCGTGGGCCTCGGGGGCCGAGCCGGTGGGGACGCTGATGTAGCCGCCTGCCTGGATGATGCGGTCGAACGCCGAGCGGTCCACGACCAGGTCCTTGACCACGGGGAAGGCCGCAGCGCGCCAGGGTTCGATGTCGATGGTGTCGCCGTCGGTGAAGGACCGCATGTGGAGCTGGCAGGTGGTGGTGCGTTCGGGGCCGTGGGCGTCGCCGTTGATGACCAGGGAGCAGGCGCCGCAGATGCCCTCGCGGCAGTCGTGGTCGAAGGCGACGGGGTCCTCGCCGCGCAGGATGAGGTCCTCGTTGAGGGTGTCGAGCATCTCCAGGAACGACATGTCCGGGGAGATGCCGTCCACTTCGTACGTGGACATCGCGCCGTCGGCGTCGGTGTGGTGCTGGCGCCAGACGCGCAGGGTGAGCTTCATGCGTAGCTCCGCTGAGTGGGGTGGACGTAGTCGAAGGCGAGGTGTTCCTGGTGCAGGACGGGGGCCTCGCCGGTGGCGGTGAACTCCCAGGCCGCGGCGTAGGAGAAGGTGTCGTCCTGGCGGGCGGCCTCGCCGTCGGGGGTCTGGGACTCCTCGCGGAAGTGGCCGCCGCAGGACTCGGCCCGGTGCAGCGCGTCCAGGCACATCAGCTCGGCGAGCTCCAGGTAGTCGACGACGCGGTTGGCCTTCTCCAGGGACTGGTTGAACTCCTCGCCGGTGCCGGGGACCTTGATGCGGCGCCAGAACTCCTCGCGGATCTGCGGGATGCGCTCCAGGGCCTTGCGCAGTCCGGTGTCGGAGCGGGCCATGCCGCAGAACTCCCACATGAGTTCGCCCAGTTCGCGGTGGAAGGAGTCCGGGGTGCGGTCGCCGTCGACGGCCAGCAGGCGGGCGAGGCGGTCCTCGGTCCCGGTGCGTGCCTCGCGTACCGCCGGGTGGTCGGCGTCGACCGTGTCGGTGTGCGGGTGGCGGGCCAGGTAGTCGTTGATGGTGGCGGGCAGCACGAAGTAGCCGTCGGCGAGGCCCTGCATCAGCGCGGAGGCGCCGAGCCGGTTGGCGCCGTGGTCGGAGAAGTTGGCCTCGCCGATCGCGAACAGACCCGGAACGGTGGTCTGCAGGTCGTAGTCGACCCAGAGGCCGCCCATCGTGTAGTGCACGGCGGGGTAGATCCGCATCGGCACCTCGTACGGGTTCTCGGCGGTGATCCGCTCGTACATGTCGAAGAGGTTGCCGTATTTCTCCTCGACCTTGGCCCGGCCCATGCGCGCGATGGCGTCGGCGAAGTCGAGGTAGACGCCCTGACCGCCGGGGCCCACTCCCCTGCCCTGGTCGCAGACGTTCTTCGCGGCGCGCGATGCGATATCGCGCGGCACGAGGTTGCCGAAGGCGGGGTAGATCCGCTCCAGGTAGTAGTCGCGCTCGTCCTCGGGGATCTCGTGCGGCGGCCGGGTGTCGCCCTGCTCCTTGGGCACCCAGATCCGGCCGTCGTTGCGCAGCGACTCGCTCATCAGGGTCAGCTTGGACTGGTGGTCGCCGGTGCGCGGAATACAGGTGGGGTGGATCTGCGTGAAGCAGGGGTTGGCGAAGTGGGCGCCGCGCCGGTGGGCCCGCCAGACGGCGGTGGCGTTGGAGTTCATGGCGTTCGTCGACAGGTAGAAGACATTGCCGTAGCCGCCGGTGGCCAGGACGACGGCGTCCGCGAAGTGGGTATCGATCCGGCCCGTGATCAGGTCGCGGGCGACGATGCCGCGGGCTACGCCATCGACGACGATCAGGTCGAGCATCTCCGTACGCGGGTGCATCTCGACGTTGCCCGCGGCGATCTGCCGTGACAAGGCCTGGTAGGCGCCGAGCAGCAACTGCTGGCCGGTCTGACCGCGCGCGTAGAAGGTGCGCGAGACCTGGACGCCGCCGAAGGAACGGGTGTCCAGGAGGCCGCCGTACTCGCGGGCGAAGGGCACGCCCTGGGCCACGCACTGGTCGATGATCTCGACGGAGATCTGCGCCAGGCGGTGCACGTTGGACTCGCGGGCCCGGAAGTCGCCGCCCTTGACGGTGTCGTAGAAGAGGCGGTGCACCGAGTCGCCGTCGTTGCGGTAGTTCTTCGCGGCGTTGATGCCGCCCTGGGCGGCGATCGAGTGGGCGCGGCGCGGCGAGTCCTGGTAACAGAACTGGACGACGTGGTAGCCCTGTTCGGCCAGCGTCGCCCCGGCGGCGCCGCCCGCGAGGCCGGTGCCCACCACGATCACGGTGTGCTTGCGCCGGTTGGCGGGGTTGACGAGTTTCGCCTCGAAGCGGCGGGTGTCCCAGCGTTCGGCGATCGGCCTGGTGGGGGCCTTGGTGTCGGCGATCGGCTCGCCGGTGGCGTAGGAGAGGTACGACGAGTACGAGGCCATGTCAGTTCACCCATCCGGTCATCACGGCTACGGGTACGGAGGCGAAACCCACGGTCAACGCCAGCGCCAGGGTGTTGGCGGCGGCCTTGAGCGCGCGGTCGCGGGTGGCGCTGCCCGCGCCGAGGGTCTGGGCGGCACTCCAGAAGCCATGCCGGATGTGGAAACCGAGGGCGAGCACGGCGGTGAGGTAGATGGTGTTGCCGTACCAGGTGCCGAAGGTCGCCAGGACGTTCTCGTACGGATGGCCAGGCTGGGCGTTCTCGTTGACGGTCAGCGTCGTCAGGTCAAGGAGGTGCCAGACGATGAACAGGCCGAGGATGACGCCGCCCCAGCGCATGGTGCGGGTCGCATAGCTGGCGCGCGGCCGCTTGTGCACGTACTTGCTGGGGCGCGCCCTGATGTCGCGTCGGCTGAGCTGGTACGCGGACACCGCGTGCAGGACGACGGCGGCCAGCAGCACCACCCGTACGCCCCACAGCGCCCACTCGTAGTGCAGGACGGGCTCGCCGAGGGTGCGCAGCCAGTGCGCGTAGCCGTTGAACTCCTCGGACCCGAAGAAGATCTTGAGGTTGCCGAGCATGTGGACGACCAGATACAGCAGCATGATCAAGCCGCTGACGGCCATCACGGTCTTCTTGCCGACGGAGGAGTCCCACACCGTGCGCGCCGTGGACGGCCGTCGGTCCGTCCGTGTTCCCAGAGCCATGCCGCCGACGCTAAAGCCGCGCCCTGTCAGAGGTCCAAGACATAGTCCGGCTTATTTCCATAGCCAGTGCCTATGACTCCGCTATCGTGCGGGTATGCAGTTCCAGCAGCTCCGCTACTTCGTGGCGGTCGCCGAGACCCGGCACTTCACCCGTGCGTCCGAGCAGATGCATGTCGCCCAGCCCTCGCTGTCGCAGCAGATCCGCGCACTGGAACGGGAGCTGGGCACCGAGCTGTTCAGCCGCGCCCGCGGCAACATCGCCCTCACCGACGCCGGTGAGACCCTGCTGCCGCTGGCCCGCCGTATCCTCGCCGACGCGGACACCGCGCGGCACGAGGTCGCCGAGGTGGCGCAGCTGCGCCGCGGCCGGGTACGGCTCGGCGCCACGCCCAGCCTGTGCACCGGGCTGCTGCCGGACGTACTGCGCGCCTTCCACGACCGCCACCCCGGCATCCAGCTCCTGATCAACGAGGGCGGCTCGCACGACCTCGTACGCCATCTCGCCCGTGGCGCCCTGGACCTGGCCCTCCTCGCGTTGCCGCTGCCCAGTCCCGCGCCCGCGCTGAGCACCGTCGCGCTGCTGCGCGAGGACCTGGTGGTGGTCTCGGCGCCGCAGGCGCCCGCGCCGGGCGACGGCGGGCCGCTGGAGATCGCCGCGTTGCAGGGCGAGCGGCTGGTCATGTTCCGGCACGGCTACGACCTGCGGGAGCTGACGGTCGCGGCCTGCCGGGCGGCCGGGTTCGAGCCGGACTTCGCCGTCGAGGGCGGCGAACTGGACGCGGTACTCGGCTTCGTACGCGCCGGACTCGGTGTCGCCGTGGTCCCGCACATGGTCGCCACCCGCGCCGGGCACGGCCTACGGGTCACGCCGCTGGCGGAACCCGGGCTGCACCGCACCATCGCCCTGGCGCACCGCAGCGACGTGGCGCCGCCGCGCGCGGCCCGCGAACTCCAGCACATGCTGCTGGCCACGGAGTTCACTTCGAACCGCTGAGAGCCTGTCTTTGAACCCCCGTCGTTCGCCCGAAGGGCGGGCGCAGCGCCGCTGAGAGCCTGTCTTTGAACCCCCGTCGTTCGCCCGAAGGGCGGGCGCAGCGCCGCTGAGAGCCTGTCTTTGAACCCCCGTCGTTCGCCCGAAGGGCGGGCGCAGCGCCCGCCAGAGCCTGTCTTTGAACCCCCGTCGTTCGCCCGAAGGGCGGGCGCAGCGCCCGCCGCGACCTGTCTTTGAACCCCCGTCGTTCGCCCGAAGGGCGGGCGCAGCGCCCGCCGCGAGGGGGCTTTGAACCCCCGTCGTTCGCCCGAAGGGCGGGCGCAGCGCCCGCCGCGAGGGGGCACCTCCCGCTCGAGCGAAGCCGAGAGCGGGGGAGGTTGTCGGATACAGCCGGTGCGTGGTCTCGGCGTGCGGCGTCGCAGGTCATGAATGGGGTCTCCCCTGCTCAGGGGGGCATCTGACGCCTGGTGTTCGTCCGGGGTTCGCCAGGGCGAGGCCCACATCGACGACCATCTGTATCCCCTGAGCACGCCATCAGAGGGGGATCAAGTGCGGCATCGACACAAGCGACGGTCGTATCTGCTGCCCGCCGCCGCGGGTACGGCCGTCGCGGCGGCGGCGGTCGGGGGTGTCCTGCTGTTCTCGCTGGACGGCCGCGGCGGATCCGAGGGGCGCGACGACGCCCCGCGGTCGGCACCGGCCGCGGCGCGGATCGACTGCGAGGAGAGCGGCAAGGTGGCAGGGTCGGGTTCCACGGCCCAGCAGAACGCGGTGAAACGCTGGATCAAGGAGTACCAACGGGCGTGTCCCGGGGTCCGCATCGCCTATCGGCCCCTCGGCTCTGGCGCCGGAGTGGCCCAGTTCCTGCGCGGCGCCACGGCGTTCGGTGGCACCGACGGGGCGCTCAAGCCGGAGGACGTGGAGTGGTCGAAGCGGGTCTGCCCCGGTGGGCGGGCCATCGACCTGCCGATGGTGGGCGGGCCGGTCGCCATCGGCTACAACCTGGCCGACGTTGACGACCTGGTCCTGGACGCCCCGACCCTGGCGAAGATCTACGACTCCGAGATCACGCGGTGGGACGACCCGGCGATCCGGAAGCTCAACCCGGGTGTCGAGCTGCCCGGCACCGAGATTCAGGCGGTCCACCGCTCCGACGGATCGGGCACGACGGAGAACCTCAACGCCTATCTCTCCCAGGCGGCCCCGCAGCAGTGGCCGTACCCGGTCGAGAAGGCGTGGAAGGGCAAGGGCGGACATTCCGCGGACGGTTCCGACGGTGTGGTGTCCGCGGTGAGGTCCACACCCGGCGCACTCGGCTACTTCGAGTTGTCCTTCGCCGAGGCCGCGAAGATTCCCACGGTGCGGATCGACACCGGCGCCGCCGAGCCGGTCGAGGCCAGCCCCCAGACCGCGTCGGTCGGCATCGCGGCGGCCGAAGTGGTGGGCAAGGGCAAGGACCTGACCCTGAAGCTGGACTACGGCACGAGTGCCGACGGGGCCTACCCGATCGTCCTGGTCGCGTACGAGATCGTGTGCGATACGGGGAACGACGCCGAGGCGCTGCCCGCGTTGAGGTCGTTCCTCAGCTACACGGCGGGCGAGGAGGGGCAGAAGCTCCTTCCCGGCATCCACTACGCGCCGCTGCCGGAGAAGGTCGCCGTTCAGGTGCGGGAGGTCATCCGTACGCTGTCCTGACCGTGCCGCCCGCGCGCGACGTCAGGGGCGGGTGGCGGCCTCAAGCCGGGCGTGGCGCGAGAGGCGGGCGTCCAGCGAGTACGTGCCCCCGCCGACGATCAGCAGGAAGAGGCTGCCGCACAGCTGGGCGAGGTCGGTACGGGACGCGTGGGCGAAGTCCCAGAAACCGCTGGCGTCGGTGAACAGCGGGGCGTCGCCCCACAGGATGGGCAGTTTGGTGATGGCCAGCGCGCCGACCATGTTGACGACCATCGGGACGGCGGCGACGCGCGTGAGCAGACCGGCCAGGAGCAGCAGCCCGCAGCCGATCTCGAAGGCCGCGTCGAGCGGGGCGAAGAAGCCGGGGGCCGGGATCCCGGCCTGGTCGAAGCGACCGGTGCCGAGCCGGTCCGGGTCCAGGAACTTCTGGATGCCCTCGGACAGGAACACCGCCCCGACGTACAGGCGGATGAGGAGCACCGCGCCCGGTGCACGGGTGGCGGTGAGCCGTGCCCACCAGTGGGCGGCGTCGGGCATGCGGTACCCCTCACTGCACTACGACGCCGGGGCGGGGTCCCGAAAGGGAGGGCGGCGTCGGTGCGCGTATCGTCCAGGGCCGCGCGCCCGCGACGCAAGCAACAGGGCCGTGAACGAGCCATGTTGACCCGGTCTGCTCCCTCGCGTGACGCCGGCCCGTCGTCCTCTCACCATCGCCGTGATCAGCACGTTACTTGTCCCACAGCCCATGCAAAGGTTAGGCTCGCCTAACTTACGGTCCGGGGTGAATTCGGGCCAACGTCAGGAGAGGCTTTCCCTAGATGTCCAGTTCCCTCACTCGGTCCGCGACGTTCGTCGCTCTCGCCGCCGCTGCCGCTGTCACGCTCACCGCCTGCGGCGGGGGCGACAGCGACACGTCGTCCTCCGAGAGCAAGAAAGACGACGCCGCCACGCACACGGTGAAGACGGTCATGGGGGATGTGAAGGTCAACGACGCCCCGAAGCGGGTCGTGGTGCTCGACACCGACGCGCTCGACTCGGCTGTCACCCTCGGCGTCACGCCGGTCGGTGCCTCCACCGTCGTGGAGAAGGCACCGTTCTCCA
The DNA here is from genome assembly GCF_046540415.1 of Streptomyces sp. E11-3. Lineage (NCBI taxonomy): Bacteria > Bacillati > Actinomycetota > Actinomycetes > Kitasatosporales > Streptomycetaceae > Streptomyces > Streptomyces sp. E11-3. The sequence continues at coordinate 274,497 of NZ_JAZGRL010000001.1, forward strand.
CCTACCTTCCCGAGGACAAGCTCAAGGACATCAAGCCGATCGGAGTGATCGGTGAGCCGAACCTTGAGGCGATCAACCAGCTGAAGCCCGACCTGATCCTGGGCAGCAAGGTCCGCTACGAGAAGCACCACAAGGCGCTCTCGGCCATCGCCCCGACCGTGTTCTCCGACACCACGGGCCCGACCTGGCGCAAGAACTTCGACCTGCACGCCGACGCGCTCGGCAAGAAGAACGAGGCCAAGAAGGTCGTCTCCGACTACGAGGCGCACGTCAAGCGGCTGACCGACGCGCTGGGCGGGCCCGCCAAGGCCAAGGAGACCAAGGTCGGCTTCGTGCGCTTCGTCGAGGGCGCGGACACCCGCCTCTACCTCAACGACACGTTCGTCGGCTCCATCTTCAAGGACCTCCAGGTCGGCCGCCCGGCGAACCAGGACACCACCGGCTTCTCGCTCGACATCAGCCCCGAGCAGATCGACAAGGCCAACGCCGACGTCATCTTCTACTCCACCTACGGCGACGCGAAGAAGGCCAAGGAGACCGACACCACCGGCGGTCCGCTGTGGAAGAAGCTGGACGCGGTGAAGAACAAGAAGACCTTCAAGGTCGACGACAACCTGTGGATGCTCGGCATCGGCTACACCGGCGCCGGCCAGGTCCTGGACGAGATGGAGAAGAACTACGGCGCCGCCGCCGAGTGATCCCGCTCGACCAGAGCCGCCGCTGAGCTCTCAGAGACAGGCTCTGCCCCAAGGCCGAGGGCCCGTACGGAATTCCGTACGGGCCCTCGGCCTTGCTAGCGATGTGACCGAGAAGGGTGGCCGGGCGCCCCGTACGACTCGTGGAAGACGTTGCGCTCCTGCGGTCGGCGGCCGGGGTGGCGGCGTTCCTCCGCCGGATAGCCAACGGACACCAGCAGCGCGATGGCGAGGTCGTCGCGGTCGCCGATGCCTATCGTCTTCTTCACCTTGGCCTCGTCCCAGCCGTTCATCGGCGAGGTGGCCAGCCCCATCTCCGTGGCGGCGAGCATCACGTAAGTGGCCGCGATCAGGGCGTCCTTGACCGCATACTCGCGCAGCAGGCCCCGTTCCTCGAGGTCTTCCTGGAAGGCGTGTGCCGCCGCGGAGAACATCGTGACGAACTCCCTGCTCCACGCTCCGTTACGGCGGGCCTGGTCGTGCACATCGCTGTGGTCGTCGTGCCAGGACAGCGGCTCGGCCACGAAGACCAGCATGAGCGGCGCTTCCTGCGGCTGGGGCTGACCGCCGGTGGCCCAGGCCAGACCCGCACGACCCTCGTTGCTGGTGACGGCCACGATCGACCGGTCCTGAAGGTTCCAGCTGGTGGGTGCCTCGATGGCGAGCGCGAGGAGTTCATCGAGGGCGGCCGCGGGGATCGGCTCGGGCCGGTAGTGGCGGACGGTACGGCGGGTGCGGATGGCTTCGGCCACAGACATGATCGGATGCGTCATGTGACTCACTATCAGAGAGTGACTCTCCACAGGGAAGAGGGCACTTTTTAGTGCGTTACTCTCCCCTCATGGAGACCTTCGTGGAGTCCTCTGGGCTGCCCGCCGACGCCTTCTCGGCGAAGTGCCCGACCCGCCAGGTGCTCGACCACATCGCGGGCAAGTGGACGATCCTGGTCGTGGACGCCCTCCTCGAGGGCACGATGCGGTACACCGACCTCAGTCGGCGCATCGAGGGCGTCTCGCAGAAGATGCTCACCCAGACCCTGCGAAGCCTCGAGGCCGACGGGTTCGTCACCCGCACCGTCCACCCCACCATCCCGCCCCGGGTCGACTACGACCTCACATCACTGGGCCGCAGCCTGGCCGAGCCCATCACCGCACTCCGGCAGTGGACCGAAACCCACATCAACGAGATCGAACGAGCCCGGAGCCGGGCACACCCCTGACCCTTCACGGGCGTTCGCATCACAGGCGTTCGAAGCCGCGGACGCGCTCCCAGTCGGTGACGGCCGTCTCGAAAGCGGCCAGTTCGGTGCGGGCGGCCTGTGCGTAGTGGGCCACCACCGACTCGCCGAACACCTTCGCGGTGATCTCGCTGGTCTCCCAGCGGTGCAGCGCCTCGGTGAGCGTCGAGGGCAGCCGCGGCACCGACGGGTCGGCGAGTGCGTTGGCGGTGTGCGGGGCCGGAAGCTCCAGGCGGTTCTCGATGCCGTACAGGCCCGCGGCGACGGCGGCCGCCACGGCCGTGTACGGGTTGGCGTCGCCGCCGGGCACCCGGTGCTCGATCCGCAGCGAGGAGCCGGAACCGACCACCCGGATCGGGCAGGTGCGGTTGTCCCGGCCCCAGGTGATGCCGGTCGGGGCGAACGCGCCGGGCTGCAGGCGCTTGTACGAGTTGATGTTGGGCGCCATCAGCAGCGCGAAGTCGGGCAGACAGGCGAGCTGTCCGGCCACGAAGTGCCGCATCAGGTCCGACATTCCGTCGTCCGCCGACGCGTCCGCCAGCACCGGCGTGCCGTCGGTGCCGCGCAGCGAGAGGTGGATGTGGCAGGAGTTGCCCTCGCCCTGGTCGAACTTGGGCATGAACGTGAGCGCCACGCCTTCCTGGGCGGCGATCTGCTTGGCGCCGTTCTTGAAGAAGACGTGGTTGTCGCAGGTGGTCATCGCCTCGGCGTAGCGGAAGACGATCTCGTACTGCCCGGCGTGGCACTCGCCGCGCGCGGTCTCCATGGCCAGACCCGCGCGCCCCATCTCGCGGCGGATGCGGCGCACCACGGGCTCGATCTCGGACAGGCCCTGCAGCGAGTAGTCCACGTTGTACGCGGTGGCCGTGGCCAGGCCCTCGTAGCGGCGCTCCCAGGCCTCGCGGTAGGAGTCCAGGAAGACCAGGAACTCCAGCTCGGTGCCGGCCAGTGCGGTCAGGCCGCGCTCGGCGAGGCGGTCCAGCTGGGTGCGCAGCAGCTGCCGGGGGGCCACCTCGACCGGGTCGCCGCCGGGCCAGGTGGCGTCCGCGATGACCAGGGCCGTGCCCTCGTCCCAGGGCAGGGTGCGCAGGGTCGCCGGGTCGGGGCGCAGGACGAAGTCGCCGAAGCCGTCCTGCCAGGCGTCGATGGCGTAGCCGGGTCCGGTGCCCATCTCCACGTCGGATGCGAGGAGATACACGCAGGCGCCGAAGCCGTCCCGCGCGGCCTCGCCCAGGAAGTACGGGGCGGACAGGCGGCTGCCCTGGAGGCGGCCCTGGAGGTCGGGGACGGCGACGACGATCTCGTCGACGGTGCCGTTCTCGGCGTCGGCGCGCAGCCCCGCGTACGGCTCGCGCTCGTACGGCTCGCGCTCGTACGGCTCGGAGGTGGTCATATCTGCTCCTGCGTGGGGACGGTGGCGAGCGGGTTGGCGACGGTGCCGTGGACGACGTCGAAGCCCTCGTCCTTCTCGGCGCGGTCGTGGAAGCCGCCGCCCAGGAGCTGTTCGCGGTTCAGGGCGATCCGGTCGAAGGACGGGGCGAGCAGCCCGAACGCCTCGAAGCGGTCGGCCAGTTCGGGGAAGCGGGCGTGGTAGCGCTCGATCTCCGCGCGGGCCATGGCCCAGAAGTCGCTCTCCGGGACGCCGAGATGCTCGGCGACCAGCGGCGCGAAGAACCGGAAGTGTCCGGCGAATACGGCGCTGAGCAGGGAGTGCGCCAGTTCCTGGGCGGGCCAGCGCAGCAGCACCTTGTCGGCGCGCGGGGTCAGGGTCGCGTACTCGGGGCGCGGTTCGGGCAGCAGGTTGACGTCTTCGGCGAAGTCCTTCACGGCGATGCCGATCGGGGTGTCCGTACCGTCGAAGAGGAGCACGGTGTTCTCGCCGTGCGGGCAGAACGCGACGCCGTAGCGGTAGAGGTAGTGCAGCAGGCCGGGCAGCAGAGCGGCGAAGAAACGTTCCAGCCAGGCCTGTGGGGCGAGCCCGGAGCGGTCCACCAGCTCGGCGACCAGGGTCCGGCCGTCGGATCCTGTCTTGAGCAGCGCGGCCATGGTGCGGGCCCGCTCCCGCTCGCCAAGGAGCGCCGCGACCGGCTCCCGCCAGACCGCGCCGAGCAGTTCGTGGAAGCGGTACGGGGCGTCCTGGACGGACTCGTACAGGGGGTGGTGCACGGCGACCGCCGCGACCTCGCCGAGCGGGTGGAAGCGCAGCTCGTCGCGGAGGTACGGGTCCCCGTCGCGCACCTCGTGCAGCCAGGCGCTGACATCGGGGGCGGCCTGCGTGGGCTCGGTGGAAAGACCGCGCCACACCAGGGTGTTGCGGATGAGCAGCGGCACCTTGACGTTGCGGCGGTGCGGGTGGTCGAGGTTGGCGAGGGTGCGGATGGACTGCAACGGGCGGTAGCGGTCCGGGCCCTGGCCGAGCAGCACGATGCGGCCTTCGGCGAGGTAGGGGGCGAAGAGCGGGGCGACCGCCTCGTCCCAGTGGTAGGGGTGCACCGGAAGCCAGGTGAAGTCCTCGGCCTTCAGGCCGCTTTCGGCGCAGCTCTCGGCAAGGGACTCGGCGAAGCGCTCCCTGGTGGCCGCGTCGAGTTCTTCGGACAGCAGCTGCTCGGCGTCCAGTCCTGGGATGCCCGCGTACGCGGCGAGGCTGGTGTGGACGCCCGCCCACAGCAGGCGTACGGCGCGGGCCGACTCGGGGGCGTAGGCGGCGGCGTCGGACACGGAGAAGCCGAGCCGTCCCTTGTTGAGGAGCATGCAGGGGTGGCCGTCCTGGTAGGCCTCCAGCTCCAGGTGGCCGAGGCCCGCGAGCTCGTCGGCGGGCCTGGCGTGCGTGATGGCCTCGGCGTCGGCGCGGCGGGTCGCGGTGAGTTCGCGCAGGACCTCGGCGGTGGTGGGACCGTCCCAGCCGAGTACCGGGCGGGCGTCCAGGAGCAGCCGCTCGGGGCCGTTGTCGCCTTCGGCGGCGGGGTGGCGCTGGATCGACGCGGGGTCGACGCGCCAGGTGCCGAAGGTGCCGCGCGTGGCGTGGAACGTCCAGTGGACGCCGTCGCCCCCGGTTTCCCCGAAGGAGAGGCGGTAGGTGTCCGGGGTGTCGTGGGCCTGCGGGGTGAGGAGTTCCTCGTAGGCGAACTCCTCGATCGCCTTGACGAGCAGACGGCGGCCCGCCTGCGCCCAGGCGTCCTTGGCGGGGTGGTTCATCGGTGGATCTCCTCGGAGTACGCGGGTACGGGGGTGGGGGGTGGCGCTGTGTCCC
>NZ_JAZGRL010000001.1:279768-294628 GCF_046540415.1 Streptomyces sp. E11-3
GTGGCGCTGTGTCCCCGGGCGTCGGCCGGTGGGGGACGGCCCGCGCGACGGCGGCGGGCGTGAGTACGGGGGCCGGAGCGGCGCGTTCGGTCCGGGTGCCGCGTAGCGACAGCACGGTGGCGAGCACCTGGACGACGGCCGCGACCGCCAGCGGCAGTACGAGGTCCCTGGAGACCGCGGCCGTGGCGACCAGCGGGGCGGCCAGCAGCCCGGCGGCTCGGGCCGTCTCCACGGCGGTGAAGGCCGGGCCCGCGGTGCCGGTGACGCGGAACATCCGCAGCTCCACGGCGACCTGCCCGAGGCCGAGGCCGAGCCCGAACAGCAGGCGGCCGCCGACGAGTCCGGGCAGCGATCCTGCCAGTGCCTGCCAGCCGAGGCCGGCGGCGGCCACCAGCAGGGCCAGCGGCAGCAGCCGGTCGCCGAGCATCGCGTGGCAGCGGCGGGCCGCGGGCAGCACCGCCAGGGCGGCGACGCTGGGCAGGAAGAACAGCGCGGCGGCCCCGACGGAACCGCTGCCCAGGCTCTCGGAATACTCGGTGAAGAACGGCCGCGCCACGTTGACGGAGAAGTCGAAGGCGACGCCGATCAGGGCGACCTGGACGAGCAGCAGGAGCCAGCGGCGGCGGCTCGGTGCGCGGCCGTCGACCGCGCCGGAGGGAGCCTCACGCGGCGGGTCGGCGACAGCGGGTGCGCCGTCCGCGCCGGGCGCGGCGCCGGTACCGGGGCTGTCCACCGGCTCAGCCGGACCGGCCGCGCCAGGCATGCCGGGCGTACCAGGCGTACCGGGCGTACCGGGCGTACCGACAGTGTCCGCCGCGTCGGCCTCGCCAGCCGTGCCCGCCGAAGCGGCAGGACCCTTGCCACGGCCCAGGACGCGGTACGCCAGCACGGCGAGGCCCGCGTCAAGCAGCGCGAACGCCGAGATGCCGATGCGGGGTTCGGGAAGGGCCAGGACGCCCGCGCCCACGAGCGTGGAGACGACCACCGACAGGTGGAAGACCACCACGATGGAGCAGATGCCGGTGAGGCGGGACTGCTCACCGCCATCGGGGTCGTCGCGGTGCTCGGCGATGAACGCCGGATAGGCCAGCAGCAGGGCACTGTTGGTGGCCACGACCGCCGTCGACAGCGCCAGGTACGCGGCGTAGCTGGGGGCCAGGCCGAGCAGGACGTCGATCACGGCCGAGCCGCAGAGCCCGGCCAGCACCAGCTTGTGCAGCGGCCAGCGCCGGGCCGCCAGGCCCCACAGCGGGAGCGCGGCGAGCCCGACGATCCGGCAGACCCACAGGTACAGGCCGGTCGCCCCCGGGTCCTCGATGCCGTACAGCCGGTCGAACAGCTGCGGCAGGAACGGGGTGAGCGCGGTCTCCGCGACCAGATGCAGACCGATCACGGCGATCAGGACGACCTTGGCGCGCGGAGCCCCGCCGGTCTTCTGCGCGGACATCGCGGACGTCACCGGTGCGCGCCCGCCGGAGCGACGCCCGGTATGGCGGGCGCGGGGACGGACGGGTGCGGCGCGCCGAAGGTGGTCCAGGCCGCGCGGTCCGGCACCGGCAGTACGGTCTTGCCCGCGACCGCGTTGAGGATGGTCGCCGCGCGCCAGGCGCCCAGGGTCAGGTCGGGTGCGCCGACACCGTGGGTGTGCATCTCGGCGTTCTGTACGTACAGCGTGCCGGTGACGCGCGGGTCGAGCGCGACCCGGTACTCGCCGTCGATCTGGTAGCGGCCCTTGACGTCCCAGTCGACCAGATCCGTCATGGTGTCCAGGAACGCGGGCCGGGCGGGCGCGTATCCGGTGGCGGCCACGACGGCCGAGGTGCGGATCTCGAACGGGGCGTCCTGCTGGGTGTGGCGGCAGGTCAGCAGGTAGCCGTCGCCGTCGGGCGCGGCGGCTTCGATCCGCACGCCGGGGTGCAGTGCGGCACGCGGTTCGGTGCCGCCGATGGTGCGCTCGTACAGCTCGTCGTGGATCTCGCCGAGTGTCTCCTCGCTGACGCCCTTGTAGAGCTGCCACTGCTCGCGTACGAGCTGCTCGCGGCGCTCTTCGGGCAGGGCGCGGAAGTAGCGGATGTAGTCCGGTGTGAAGTGCTCCAGGCCGATCTTGGAGTACTCCATGGGGGCGAAGGCCGTGGTGCGGGCCAGCCAGCGCACGAACGGTCCGCCCTCGCCCTGGCCGTCCTGGTGGCGCAGCAGGTCAAGGGCGACCTCGGCGCCGGACTGGCCCGCGCCGATCACCGTGACGTCGTCGAGCCCGGCGAGCGCGGCGCGGTGGGTGCGGTAGTCGGCGCTGTGCAGGACGCGTCCGGCGTGCTCACCGGTGAGCAGCGGGCGCAGCGGCTCGGGGACGGTCGGCAGGGTGCCCACGCCCAGGACGAGTTGGCGGGTCAGCACCTTCGTCTGGGTTCCGTCGGCCGCGCGGTGGGTGACGGCGAAGGCGTCGGCTGCCTCGTCCCACGCGACGGCGGTGACTTCGGCGTCGAAGCGGCAGGAGGGCAGGCGTTCGGCGACCCAGCGGCAGTAGTGGTCGTACTCGCGGCGCGGGATGTGGAAGCGCTCCGAGAAGAAGAACGGGAACATCCGGTCGTGGCTGCGCAGGTAGTTGAGGTACGACCAGGGGCTGGTCGGGTCGACCATGGTCACCAGGTCGGCCAGGAACGGCACTTGGAGGGTGGTGCCCTCCATGAGCAGGCCCGGGTGCCAGGAGAACTTCGGCTTGGCGTCCAGGAAGAGGGTGCGCAGGTCCGGTGCGCCGTCGGAGAGTGCGGCCAGCGACAGGTTGAACGGTCCGATGCCGACGCCGACCAGGTCATAGGGGGTGTGCTCGGTCAGTTCGGTCACCGCTGGGCCTCCGCGAGGGGGTTGGGAAGGTCGATGTAGACGGACTGGGTGTGGACGTCGCCGACGAGTTCGTCGAGACCGTCCACGCAGGTCAGGTAGTTGCCCTTGCAGCGCAGGGCGGGCGAGTCGAGCAGCAGGTCGAGCAGACCGCGCGCGCCGGGTTCGGTGCTGCGCAGCCGCTCCAGGGTGCCGCGCAGGCTGCGCAACAGCACGCCCTCGTCGGCGAGTTGGAGCGCGCCGAAGGCGCCGACGAGGCCGAGGAGGTTGTTGATGCCCAGGTAGTAGGCGACGCGTTCGTCGACGAACGCGTCGTCGAAGACCAGCTCGACACCGTCGGTGGCGCCCGGCAGCAGCTCTTCGAGTTCGGCGGCGCGGGAGCTCGCCAGGTAGTAGCCCTGGCTGTCCCGGTACCAGGCCGCGCACGGCAGACCGTCGTCGTCCAGGGCGACCAGGGTGTTCTGGTGGTGCGGCTCCAGGGCGATGCCGTACCGCGCCTGGAGGCGGATCAGCGGTACGGCCAGAACGTCGAGATAGCGGGTGAACCAGCGCTCGGCGGCCTCGTGGGGCGCGATGCGCAGGGCCCGCGCCGCCTGGTGGACGGCGGCCGAGAGCCGGGCGCGGTGCCGGGGCGGCGTGCCGTCGCCCGGTCCGGTGCGCTCGGCCAGCAGACCGGCCACGCACAGCCCTTCACGGCCCGTGCCGGTGAAGGGGTTGTCGCGGATGGCCGTCTCCAGGCCGGTCTCGGGCCCGTCGGTGCCTGCCGACACCCAGGCGAAGTCCCGCAGTACGGAGAACTCGGGGTGCTCGGCGCGCAGCCACGTGAACGGGCCCGCGGCCAGCAGCCGGGCCGCCCGTACGCCCAGGCGCATTTCGCCGCGGAGGTTGTTGCGGCGGGAGTTGGTGATCCGCATGCCGAGCGAGAGCTTGAGCATCACGTCGGCGTCCGGGCGGTGCACGGTGCGGACCGAGGACGTCGGGTGCCAGGCGGGCCCGGCGGGGCCGAGCGGGCGCAGCAGTCCGGCGTCCACCAGGCGGGCGACCTCGGGGCGTTCGAGCACCTCGCGGGCCTGCCAGGGGTGGGCGGGCAGCGGCAGCATGCCGGAGGGGAGGTCCAGGCCGGTGGCCAGGGGGCGCAGCAGGTCGGCCACCGTACGGCCGTCCGCGCTGTCGCCGACCACGATGTCCGGGTGTGCGGCGAACCAGTGCAGCGGGAAGGAGCCGCGCAACTCGGGCGAGTAGGCGGCCAGTTCGTTGTCGGATGCCTCTTCGCGGCTCTTGGGGGCCGGGTGGAAGGGGTGGCCGAGCAAGAGCGCCTGCTCGGCGTCGAGGAACGGTGTCGGCCCCTGCGCCTGCTCATCTTCGGCACGCCGCTCGGCGAGGTGTACGGCGGTGCGGGCGGCCGAGTTGAGCACGCGTGCGGTGGCGTCGCCGCCGAGGTGCGGCGGGGCCCCGCGGCCCAGGGTGGTCTCCCGGATGAGCGCGGCCGCGACCAGGGCCGTGTCGGCGGGCCGGTCACTCCCGATGCGGGGTTCGCCGAAGCGGTGCCAGCCGGTCGTGGAGCGGTGGCGTACCGGGACGGTCAGGTCGAGGCCGGTCGCGGGCAGATGCAGTACGAGGTCGGCGCCGCTCGGCGGGACGGCGGTGCCACTCTCGCGGACGTACGCCCGCAGCAGGGTCTCGGTGGCCGCCGCGTGTCCGGCGCGCTGGGCGTCAGGGTGGTCCAGTGGGTCGTCGCCCACCACGGCGGGTGGGGTGTCGAGGACCGGGGCGTTCGGTTCGGGTGTCACTGCGCGTCCCCTCGGGTCGCCGTGCGAGGCGTCGACGGGGCTGCGCGGAGCGCCTCTTCCTCGGCCTGGCCCGCCACGGCGACGGCGTGCAGCAGGCGTTCGACGTCGGCGTCGGTGGTGTGCGGGTTGAGCAGGGTGAGCTTGAGGCGGACCCGGCCGGGGCCATCGCCCGGCAGCTCGGTGCGGCCCACGACCGCCCGGCCCTCGCGCAGCAGCCTGCGCCGCAGCCCGGCGTTGACCTGGTCGACCAGGGCCGGGTCGGTCAGCTCGGGGTCGGCTGGCGTGTAGCGGAACAGGAAGGCGGTCAGCACCGGTTCGGCGTGCAGTTCGAGGCGGGGGTGTGCCGCTGTCGCTCGCGCGCCCCAGCCGGCCAGCTCGTGGCAGCGGTCGACCAGCCGTCCCAGGCCCTCGCGACCGAGCGTCCGCAACGTGACGGCGATCTTGAAGGCGTCGGCGCGGCGCGTGGTGCGCAGCGACAGGCCGAGCAGGCTGGGGTATCCGGCCTCCTCGTCGTCGGCGGGGTTCAGATAGACGGCGCGGCGGGCCAGCGAGGCGTAGGTCTCGGCCTGTCGGACCAGGAAGATGCCTGCCGCTGCGGGCTGCCAGCCCAGCTTGTGCCAGTCCAGGGAGACCGAGTCGGCGAGCGCGATGCCGTCCAGGAGCGGGGCGAGCTGGTCGGAGAGTAGGGCGCCGCCGCCGTACGCGGCGTCCACGTGCAGCCAGGCGCCGTGGGCGGCGGCCAGTGCGGCGCACTCCCTGAGCGGGTCGATCGCGCCGGTGTCGGTGGTGCCCGCGGTGGCGACCACGGCGACGGCGACCTCGCCGCGCCGGGCGCAGCCTTCGAGCTCGGCGGCCAGGGCCTCGGGGTCCATCCGCTGGGTGTGGTCGACGGCGACCGGCAGCACCGCGTCCTCGCCGAGACCGAGCAGTGCGGCGGCGCGCTGTACGGAGAAGTGCGCGGCGGCGGAGGCGAGGATTCGGGGCCGCGGCCCCGCGACCGGGACTCCGGCCAGCTCGACCTGGTGCCCGGCCGTCTTGGCCAGGACCCGGTCGCGGGCCAGCATCAGGCCCATCAGGTTGGACTCGGTGCCGCCTGAGGTGAGGACGCCCGCCGCTTCGGCCGGGTCGTATCCGACCAGGTGCGCGAGTTCTTCGAGGAGCAGGGTCTCCAGGGTGGTGGCGGCGGGCGCCTGGTCCCAGGAGTCCTGCGACGGGTTGAGGGCGGAGACCACCAGGTCGGCGGCGACCGCGACGGCCAGCGGCGGGCAGTGCAGATGGGCGGCGCAGGCCGGGTCGGCCGGGTCGGCACTGCCGTGCGCGAGAAGCTCGGTGAGCTGATGCAGGGCGTCGGCGCCGCTGGACGCGGCGAACTCGCGGGCGACCTGCGCGGCGAGCTGCGTGGGCGCTCCGGCCGCGACGGGTCCGCCGCGGCGGGCCGCGCCCTCGGTGAGGGCGCCGAGCGCGGTGTGCAGCAGCGGGGCCAGGGCGTCGGCGCCACCGGTACCGCCGGACAGGGCGGGCAGGGCAACGGACTGGCTCGCGGTGGCCGTGGCGGCGGCTGGGGAGACGGCGTCCAGGACGTCCGCGACGGCGGCGCTGAGCGCGTCGTCGGCGCGGGGGGTCGCGTCGGGGAGGTGTGTGGTCAAGGCAGGGCTCCGGAGGGTGAGGTGCGAGGAGTGGGGCCTCAGAGCAGGTGGCGCTGGAGCAGGTGGTGGCGCTGAGCGTGTGGTGGCACTGAGCGTGGGTGGCGCTAGAGCGGGTGGCACCAGGTCGGGTGGCGCTAGAGCGGGTGGCACCAGGCCGGGTGGCACTAGAGCAGGTGGTGGCGCTAGAGCAGGTGGCGCTCGGCGACGGGGTGGCCGAGGAAAGAGTGCATGGCGAACTCCCAGCCGTAGGAGCCCGCGCAGGGGAAGACCACCAGGTCTCCGGCCCGGACCCGGTCGATGAGGACGTCCCTGAGCAGGGTGTCCTCCGGTGTGCACAGTTCACCGACGACGGTGACGCGTACGTCTTCGGCGGTGGGGCGCGGGCAGTCGTCGGGCCACGCGTCGATGGGCAGCACCGTGACGTTGTGCACGATGTCCCACGAGGTGGGCAGCTGGAAGTGGTTGATGCCGCCGCGCAGCACCGCGTACCACTCGCCGTACGAGGCCTTGACGTCGGTCACCTCTGCGGCGTACCAGCCGCAGTCGGAGACCAGGAAGCGGCCGGGCTCCAGCACGACCTTCACGCCCGCCGGTGGCTGGAGCTGCCCGGCGAGCTCGCCGAACCGTGCCACGTCGAAGGGCTTCTCGCCCTCGAAGGCGACGCCGATACCGCCGCCGATGTCCACGTGGCGCAGCTCGATCCCGGCGGCCTCAGCGGTCCGTACGCTCCACTGGACACACCAGTGCAGATAGGCGGCGTGGGCTTCGGCGTCGAGGTTGTTGGAGGCGGCGTGGATGTGGAAGCCCACCAGGTCGATGCCGGGCAGCTCCTTGGCCGCCCGCAGAACCTCGGGGACGTCCGGCTCGGCCACGCCGAACTGCGAGGGCGCGCCGCCCATGTGGAGCGAACCGCTGATCGGGATGTCGGCGGGGTTCACCCGCAGGGCGACCCGTGCGGTGACGCCTTCGGCGACGGCGATCCGGCTGATCCGGTGCAGTTCCAGGGGGCTTTCGGCGTTGATGGCCTCGACACCGGCGCGCACCAGCGCGGTCAGTACGGGGACGGACTTCGCGGGGCCCGCGGCGACGACGCGGGCCGGGTCCTGGCCCGCCGCGCCCACGGACTCCCGTGCGGACAGGGCGAGTTCCAGCTCGGTGACGGAGGCGACCTCGAACCCGTCCACGTGCGGGGCGAGCGCCTGGACGATACCGGGGTACGAGTTGGCCTTGACGGCGTAGTACACCTCGGCCCAGTCGGGCAGCGCGGCGCGCAGCTCCCGGGCCCGCTCGGCGGCGACGGCACCGTCGTACACGTAGGCCGACACCGGCTTGTCGGCGCGGGCCAGTTCCCGCAGTCGGCTGCTGACCCGCTCGGGCAGGACGTCCAGCGGGTAGGCGGACCGCGGCGCGGCGGAGGGAGGGAACTGCACGGACACGGAGTTACCTTCGGGTCGGAAACAGGGTGCGGAGCTGCGGGCAGCGCCGCGGGACAAGGAAATGGGGGTGTGAAGTGGGCTCAGGCGCGGGTGAGTTGGCGCACGATGGCGACATGCGGCCGCCAGCCCTCGTACGGCTCCATCCGCCCGACGACCTCGAAGCCGTACTTGGCGTAGGTGGCGAGCATCACGTCGTTGTCGGCGGCGACGAACCCCGCGGCCCGCTCCTCGTGGCGCTCGGCGACGAAGGCCTCGAACAGCACATGGGCGATACGGGATCGCCGCCACGCGGCCGAGACCAGCACCTCGCACATCCCGACGGTGCGGCCGGGGTACTCGCAGGTGAACTCCGGCCCGAGGTCCGAGATCAGGCCCTCCCACCACAGGGAGTCGGTGGGCAGCGTGTAGCCGTAGAGGAATCCGGCGACCTCGTCGCCGTCCATGGCTGCCACCAGCGCGAACCCCGGACGGGCCGAGTGCCGCAGCAGCCTGTCCGAGATCGGTGGATCGCAGTGGTCGTCGAGGTCGAGCGAGTCGGCGTACACCCGCTCGTACGCGGTGACCCACGGCTCGAGGTCGGCGGCGACGGCGGCACCGTCGAAGTGCTCGATACGCAGGTCACGCGCCTCCTGTGGAGGCGTGAGTACGGTACTGAGGCTCGGCATGGGCTCTCCGGGACGACGAATGGACCGGCAGCCCGAAAGGACACGGCCCGAAACTTAGGCCAGCCTAACCTAAAGAATTACTGTGTGGTTGCCAAGGGGTACCCGTGCGGCCGTTCGCGATGCTCGCGCTACTCGCCCTCACGCTCCGGGGAGTTCGGAAGCTCGTCGGGCTCGGGCCCTTCGGCGGGCGGCAGGGACGGAGTGGACTCCGTGTCCTCCGCGGGCGACAGGGGCGGGGTGACCGCCCTGTGGGACCCATCCGACGAACCGGACCCAACCGGTGGATTGTGGGTGGAGCGCTCCAGGAAGCGGAGCAGTTCGACGGGGAAGGGCAGGACGAGGGTGGAGTTCTTCTCGGCGGCGACGGCCACCACGGTCTGCAGCAGCCGCAGTTGGAGAGCCGCCGGTTCCTCGGACATCTGGTGGGCGGCCTCGGCGAGCTTCTTGGAGGCCTGGAGTTCGGCGTCGGCGTTGATGACACGCGCGCGCCGCTCGCGGTTGGCCTCGGCCTGACGGGCCATGGAGCGCTTCATCGTCTCCGGCAGCGACACATCCTTGATCTCGACCCGGTCGATGGTCACACCCCACTCGAGCGCCGGACTGTCGATCATCAGTTCCAGGCCCTGGTTGAGCTTCTCGCGGTTGGAGAGCAGGTCGTCCAGCTCGCTCTTGCCGATGATCGAACGCAGCGAGGTCTGCGCCATCTGCGCCACCGCGAACCGGTAGTCCTCGACCCGGACGATGGCGCTGGCCGGGTCCACGACCTTGAAGTAGACCACCGCGTCCACCCGGACCGTGACGTTGTCCCGGGTGATGCCCTCCTGCGCGGGCACCGGCAGCGTCACGATCTGCAGATTGACCTTACGCATCCGGTCGATCGCCGGGACGATCATGGTGAATCCGGGCCCTCGGACGCGCTCCTTGAGGCGACCGAGGCGGAAGACCAGGCCCCGCTCGTACTGTTTCACCACGCGGGCGGCCGCCGCGACGTACACGGCGCCGGCGGTCGCGACCGTCAGTCCCACTGTGAGCAGCTCTTCGACCATGACGACCCCCTGCCATTAGAGTCGGCCGTCACTACCACGATATGCCCGGGAATCGACCAGGTCGAGCCCTGTCCGGCCTGGGCTGACCCTGGCCTGGACGGGCCCGGACTGGTTCAGCTGCCGCCGTCGGCGGCCGAGACGGTGGCGGTGTAGCGCTGCACTTCGCCCGCGATGCGGTCGCAGCCGATCAGGACCGGCCGAGCGCCGAGGTGGCGGAGTTCGGCGCGGTGCCGGTGGGTGGTGCCCGCGCGGGGGTCGTGGACGGCCACGTCGTACGCGGCCGGGGTATCGGCCGCTGTCGGNGCGGGCCGGTTGTCGGGTATGGGGTGGCTGGTGGGGGTCATACGGGGGGCTCCTGGTCGTAGCGGGTGACGATCACGCGGCGCGGCGGGCCGCCGGAGTCGTGGGCGTCGTCGAGGACGAGGGCGTGGGCGCGTACGCCGTAGAGGGCTCCGACCGTGCTGTCCGTCAGGAGCGTGTCGGCCGGGCCGATCCGCACATCGGCGCCGCCGAACATCAGCATCGCGGTGTCGGCGATCTCCATGGCGTGGTCGGGGTGATGCGTGGTCAGCACGATGCCACGGCCCTCGTCGGCGAGGCCGCGCAGCAGGTGCAGCACCCGGCCCTGGTTGCGCAGGTCCAGCGCGGAGGCGGGCTCGTCGAGCACCAGGACCGGGCTTTCGGAGGCGATCGCCCGTGCGATGAGCACCAGTTGGCGCTCTCCCCCGCTGAGCGTCGGGTAGTCGCGATGGGCCAGGTGGTCGAGCCCGACCCGCTCCAGGGCGGTCTCGGCGCGGCGTATATCGCCGCGGCCGGGCGTGGCCAGGGGCCGCAGGTGCCGGGCGCGGCCCATCAGCACCATGTCCAGGGCCGTGTAGGCGAACGGGGTGCGATGGTTCTGCGGGACGAAGCCGATCGCGCCGTCGGCCCGTATCCGCCCTTCGGTGGGCGTCGCGAGGCCGACGAGGCAGCGCAGCAGCGTGGTCTTGCCGCGGCCGTTCGGGCCGAGCACGGTGAGGATGCCGCCGGGCACGAGCCGGTGCGAGATGCCGCGGAACAGCCACTGGCCCCGCTCGTGGGCGAAGCCGAGTCCGTCGAGCTCAAGCATCGGACCACATCCCGCGGCGGCTGCGGTGCAGCAGGAAGAGGAACACCGGCGCCCCGACCAGGGCGGTCAGCACTCCCAGGGGGATCTCGGCCACTCCCAGATTCCGCGTCACGGTGTCGATGGCGGTGAGATACGCGGCGCCCAGGCCCAGGCTCACCGGGATCAGTACCCGGTGGTCGGGGCCGACCCACAGCCGGGCCAGATGGGGCACCACAAGCCCTACCCAGCCGATGACTCCGCTCACCGCGACCGCCCCGGCGACGACGGCGGCCACCGCGGTGAGCAGCAGCCAGCGCAGCCGCCCCGGTCGCAGCCCGAGCGTCATCGCGTCCTCGTCGCCCAGGGACAGGACGTTGATCCGCCAGCGCAGTGCGCAGATCAGCGCACCGCCCACCAGGACCGGCACCGCGGCGACCGCGACCTTGCCGTAGGTGGCCGTGGCCAGGCTGCCGAGCAGCCAGAACACGATGGACTGCAACTCGCCGTAGGGGTCGGCGAGATACGTCAGCAG
This sequence comes from Streptomyces sp. E11-3, assembly GCF_046540415.1. Classification (NCBI taxonomy): domain Bacteria; kingdom Bacillati; phylum Actinomycetota; class Actinomycetes; order Kitasatosporales; family Streptomycetaceae; genus Streptomyces; species Streptomyces sp. E11-3. The sequence continues at coordinate 290,809 of NZ_JAZGRL010000001.1, forward strand.
GGACACCAGGGCCGCGAAGAACGCCCCGACGACGATGCCGGACAGGACGATCGTCAGCGGTGGTGCGGGCCCGCGCACCCGGCTGGTCGCGAACACCGCGACCAGGGCGAGCAGTCCGAAGCCGAACGAGCCGAGCACCAGCGCGGCCGAGCCCAGGCCGAGCACGATCGCGAGGGCCCCGCCGAAGGACGCCCCGGAGGACACCCCGAGGATTTGCGGGCTGACGATCGGGTTGCCGAAGACGGCCTGGAGCGCCGCGCCGCAGACCGCGAGCCCCGCCCCGACCAGCATGGCGAGGAGCACGCGTGGCAGCCGCACCTGGAGTACGGCGGCCTCCTCGGTGTCCGTCCAGGTCCGCTCGATCGGCAGCAGCTGCCCGAGGAGTATCCGTACGACCTGGTCGAAGCCGACGGTGTAGCGGCCCACGGCGAGGGCCACGATGCCGACGAGCAGCACCGCGACCGGCAGTCCGATCAGGGCCGAGCGCTGGCGTCGGCGTCCGACAGCCGGTCCGGTGGCGGGCACGTGGCCGCGCTCCTGTGTCCGCTCAGCGGCCGAAGTCGGCATAGTCCCGGGAGGCGGAGTTGGTCCGCAGGTGGAGGATGGTGTCCAGCTGGGCGCCGGTGGGCTCGGCGCCGTACAGGAACGTGTACTGGGAGGTGACCTCGGCCCGCAGCCCGGGTGCCCCGGTGTCGTGCACCAGACCGGCGAGCCACTGCCACATCAGCGGTGACTCCTGGCTGGGCGGATCCCATCGGTAGCCGCCCAGCGGCACCTTGTAGACCCGGCGCTCGCGCACCGCCCGCAGCGTGGCCAGCGCGGGGTCGTCGTACAGGTCCTTGGGGGTCGCCGGGCCGAAGTTGCCGAGCAGCACGATGTCGGGGTTCCACTTCAGCAGTTGCTCGACGTCGATGGTGGCCTGCTGCTCCTTGACCTTCGCGGCGGGATTGCGGCCTCCGACCAGTTCGGTGACGAAGTGGTTGTACGAGGCTCCGCCGCCGACCTGCAGTCCGTCGGCGGCTCCGCGGAGATACAGCACGGACGGCTTGGCGCCGCTTCGGCGGGGCAGTTCGGCGCGTAGCTGCTTCAGCCTCCCGCGTATCGAGCGGTTGATGCGATCGGCGCGGTCCCGCTTGCCGAGCAGTTCGCCGTAGAGCGTGACGGCGGATTCGAGGTCTGCCTGTGTCCCGTAGGTGAGCCGGGCGACCTTCAGGCCTGCCTTGCGCAGCGGTTCGACGATGCCGGGGCCCCGGTCGCCCCACTGGATCACCACATCCGGGTTCAGGGCGAGCACGCTTTCCACGTTGGGGGCGAACTCAGCGCCCGCCACATCGGTGGGGACCTTCAGCAGCTCCGGATAGGCCTGGCCGAGGAAGCTGCCCTCGATCGCGGTGCGGGATGCGGCGTTCATCCCGGCCAGCACCTCGGGGCCGCCGTTCACGGCGACCACCATGGACGCGGCGGGCAGCGGGATGGTCACCACCCGGCGTGCGGGGCGCGGCAGTTCGACGGTCTTGCCGGTCAGGTCGGTGGCGGTGAGTCCCTTGCCGGTGTCCGCCGGTTCGGCACGTCCACAGGCGGTGGCGATGAAGGGCAGGGTGGCCGCGGCGAGCGCGCCTCCCAGCAGTCGGCGACGCGAAACATGCTCACTCGGCACGGCGCGTACGGGCATCCGGGTTCCTCTCACGTCCGGGGCGCGCCAGGGGACGGCACCCGGGACGGCGGCGCACCCCGGCCGCGGCCTTGAGGGCCACGAGCAGCGCACGCCGAGCACCCGAACGCGGCTGCCGCCCAACTCGTCGCGGCAGACCGCATGCACGCCTCCTGGGGTCCACGCCCCGTGGATGGTGTCCGCGACAGGCCAGTGTCCTGACTCCCGGATCGTCACTCACCCCGACCTTCCAGCCGAGGGCCTGTCGTCACACTCCCGCCGTCCGCCCGAAGGGCGGGCCGCGCGGCGTCTGGTGCGTGCGATCGCAAGGCGCCGAAGAGCCCTCGTAGCGGAGCTACGAGGGCTCTTCGGCAACGCCGCGAGCGCGCGTGCCAGACGCCGCGGGGCAGACGGGAGTGTGACGACAGGCCCTCAGGCCGTGGTCGTCGGTGGGGTCTGCTCCCCGGTCACAGTGGCGGGACCGTGCCGGATTCTCACCGGCTTCCTGGTTCCCGTCGCGTTGGTCGACGGCTCACAGTAGCCAACCCGGTCGGACCAGGGAAGTCGTCCGAGGCGGCGCACCGGGGCGCGGGCCGTTGGCCGGGGTGGGCGGCGGGTGCGCGGGCGGCGGTCGGGCTCTGGTGGTACGGACTCGGGTTGTACGGTCGGGGGCCATGAAGCGACGTACCGCCCCTGCCGCCCTGGTGACCACCGGCGTGGTCACTGCCGCGCTGCTGCTCGGTGCGTGCGGCGACACCGGCGGCCGGGACGCGAAGCAGCTCCCGAGCCCGTCGCCGACGCCTTCCGGCAGCCCCGGCGAGCTGCGCCAGGGGCCCGAGCGGCCACCGGCCGGAAAGGCCTCGGCCAAGCCACGTACCGGCGATCTCAACGGCGACGGATTCGACGATCTGGCCGTGCAGGGCGCGGGCCACATCGCCGTGGTGTACGGCTCGGCGGACGGGCCACGGGTGCGGACGCGGGCCACGGTGCGCATGCCCGACACCAAGGACCCCAGCGGCATACCGCCTGCGATCCGCCTGGAGCGGGCCGACCTCGACCACGACGGGTTCACCGATCTCCTCGCCACGCTCACCGATGGGCGCCAGTACGCGCTGTGGGGCGGGGCGCGTGGGGTCAGCGGGCCCCGGCTGCTCGACACCGGGTACAGCGTGGTGTCGGGGAAGGAGACCAGCCACTGGACGGCGGGCGCGGTGGGCGACGTCGACGGGGACGGCAGCGGCGACGTCTTCCAGTTCGGTGCCGAGAAGGGGCCCGCGGGGACCGTCCACTACGGGCCCTTCGACCGCCGCACAGGGGAGCCCGCCAGGCGCCAGCCCCTGGAAGCGAAGCGCTCCGCGGACTCGGAGCCGTACCAGGTGACGGCCGGTGACTTCGACGGCGACGGACGGGACGACCTGACCGTGAGGTTCCGCTGGACCGACCCGGAGAACGAGGGCGACGGCGATACGGCCGTCACGGACGTCCTGCACTTCCGGGGCGGTGCGCGCAAGGCCACCCTGGCGCGGCGCTACGACAGGGCTGCCACCCCCTCGGGGATCGCCTGCGACGTGGACGGCGACGGCACCGATGAGATGTGCCGGGTCTCCTTCGCCAGTTACGAGCAGGAGTTGGCGCTGGGGATCGCCCGCGGATCCGACGGCGGGCCAGGTACGCGCGCGTCCACCACCGTCACCTTCCGTGACCTGCCCCGGCTCAAGGGGCCCGACACCCCCTCGTACGGCGGTGTCGCGGGCCGCACGGTCGGGGATGTGACGGGCGACGGGAAACCGGACCTGGTCCTTGGCGCGACCGGCGCCAACGACAACCAGGGGCTGCTGTTCGTACTCCCTGACCTGGCCCACGCCACCAGCGGTTCACCGCTGCAGGCCTTCGACCTCGACTCCCCCGGCGTGGTGGGCGAGAACAAGCCGCACGCCCGCAACCGCTTCCGTCCCCGGCCCCCGCTGCTCGACGTCAACGGCGACGGGCGCCTCGACGTGGTGGCCACCGCCCAGTACGACAGCGCGCGGCTGTGGGTGCTGCCCGGCGCGGACTCGGGGCTCGACGCCCGTGGCACCTGGCACTTCACCCTCAAGGACCTCGGCATACGGCCGTGAGCGCACCCGGCAGCGTCACGAGAACGGCCGGTCGCCCGCCCAGCTGGGCGGG
>NZ_JAZGRL010000001.1:294728-349314 GCF_046540415.1 Streptomyces sp. E11-3
CCCGCCCAGCTGGGCGGGCGACCGGCCGTTCTCGTGACGCTCAGGTGTTGGGGCGCTTTCCGTGGTTGGCGCTCTTCTTCTTCCGGGCGCGCCGCTTGTTGCCTCGCTTCGACATCGGCAGACATCTCCTTATTTCAGGACTTGCCCATTCCGTAGCGAGTCTAGATTCGCCCCATGGACACCGCTACCGCTCAGCCACCGCCGCCCCGGATGGCAGGATGCACTCGACCGAGCAGTACATGAAGGCACCGAGGAGATGGAATGAGCCTGTACGACATCGCCCTGCGCACCCTGACCGGTGAACCCACCACGCTCGGCGCCTTCAAGGGCCAGGCCGTTCTGGTGGTCAATGTCGCCTCCCGGTGCGGGCTGACCCCGCAGTACGCGGGCCTGGAGCGGCTGCAGCAGCAGTACGGCGAACGGGGTTTCACGGTGCTGGGGGTGCCGTGCAACCAGTTCGCCGGGCAGGAGCCGGGCAGCGCCGACGAGATCGAGACCTTCTGCTCGACGACCTACGGCGTCAGTTTCCCGCTGCTGGAGAAGGCCGACGTCAACGGCTCCGGACGGCACCCGCTGTACGAGCAGCTGACCGGCACCCCGGACGCGGAGGGCGCAGCCGGGGATGTCCAGTGGAACTTCGAGAAGTTCGTCATTTCCCGCGACGGCGAGGTCGTGGGCCGCTTCCGGCCGCGCACGGAGCCCGATGCCGCCGAGCTCGTCGCGGCCATCGAGGCGCAGCTGCCCGCCTGAGCGGCAGTAGGCGCCGTCGTGCCGCCCTCTCCGCTTCCACGGAGGGGGCGGCACCGATGTTTCACGTGCAACATCCACCCATAACGGCGGATTGTCAGACTGGTCGGCGACCCGAAGGGCGGGGTTCAAGGTCAGCGGATCGGCATGCCCGACAGGGTGCGGGCGATGACCAGGCGCTGGATCTCGCTGGTGCCTTCGAAGATGGTGTAGATCGCCGCGTCCCGGTGCATCCGCTCGACCGGGTACTCGCGGGTGAAGCCGTTGCCGCCGAGGATCTGGACGGCCTGGGCAGTGACCTTCTTGGCGGTCTCACTGGCGAACAGCTTCGACATGGACCCCTCGGCCGAGGTGAACTTCTTGCCGGTGGTGGCCATCCAGGAGGCGCGCCAGACCAGCAGCCGGGCCGCGTCGATCTGCGTCCGCATATCGGCCAGTTGGAAGGCGACGCCCTGGTTGTCGATGATCGGGCGGCCGAACTGGGTGCGCGTCTTGGCGTACTCCAGGGCCTCCTCGTACGCGGCTCGCGCGGTGCCCACCGCCATCGCGCCGACCGCCGGGCGGGAGGCCTCGAAGGTGGCCATCGCGGCGTTCTTGACGCGCTCGCCACCGGACTTGGCGCGCTCCCGGGCGCGGGCCAGGCGCTCGTCGAGCTTGTCCTTGCCGCCGAGCAGGCAGTGGCCGGGGACCCGGACGTCCTCCAGGACGACCTCGGCGGTGTGCGAGGCGCGGATGCCGTGCTTCTTGAACTTCTGCCCCTGGGACAGGCCGGGTGTCGCGGGCGGGACGATGAAGGAGGCGTGGCCCTTGGAGCCGAGCCCGGGGTCGACGACGGCCACCACGACATGGACACCCGCGATGCCGCCGTTGGTCGCCCAGGTCTTGGTGCCGTTCAGCACCCACTCGTCCTTGGCCTCGTCGTATACCGCGCGGGTGCGCATCGCGCCGACGTCGGACCCGGCGTCCGGCTCGGACGAGCAGAAGGCGGCGACCTTCACGTCGTCGACGTCACCGTACATCTGCGGTACCCAGGTGCCGATCTGCTCCTCGGTGCCGTTGGCGAGGACGCCGACCGCCGCCAGGCCGGTGCCGACGATCGACAGGGCGATTCCGGCGTCACCCCAGAAGAGCTCCTCCATGGCCATCGGGATGCCGAGCCCGGTCGGGTCGAAGAACTGCTGGGCGTAGAAGTCGAGGGAGTAGATGCCGACCTTCGCGGCCTCCTGGATGACGGGCCAAGGGGTCTCCTCGCGCTCGTCCCACTCGGCGGCCGCGGGGCGGATCACCTCGGCGGCGAACCCGTGGAGCCAGTCCCGGACCTCCTTCTGCTCGTCGCTCAGCTCCATGGTGAACTCGGCCATGTCCCCTCCAGCACCTTGTTACTTACGGTAACCCGAGTCTGTTACCGGCTGGTAGGCGCTGTCAACTCCCGACCGCTCGTTCGAGAGAACAGCGGACGGGAGTGCTACGTTGCGCGTTGCGTCACGGAATATCACGGGCGGGGAGAACCACCATGGAGACGACCACACAGCGGACCGACCAGGAACGGTCGGCGGAGCGCAGGCGGCGCGAGTTGCTGGAAGCCGCCGACCGGGTGGTGCTCCGCGACGGGCCCGGCGCCTCGATGAACGCCATCGCCGCCGAGGCCGGAATCACCAAGCCGATCCTCTACCGGCACTTCGGCGACAAGGGCGGGCTGTACACGGCGCTCGCCAAGCGGCACACCGACGCCCTGCTGGACGCCCTGCGCGCCGCGCTCGACGCCCCGGCCCAGCGCCGGGAGCGGGTCGAGGCCACGCTGGACACCTATCTCGCGGCCATCGAGGCGCGGCCGCAGGTGTACCGGTTCCTGATGCACCCGTCCGAGACCGCGCCCCAGGGCGAGCAGGGCTTCGACGTCGGCCTGCACTCCGCTCCGGTGCTGCGCAGGCTCGGCGAGGAGCTCGCCAAGGTCATCGCGGAGCGGGTCGACCTCGGGCCCGACAGCGAGCAGCTGGCGCGGGTCTGGGGGCACGGCATCGTCGGGATGATGCACGCGGCGGGCGACTGGTGGCTCGGCGAACGGCCCTGCTCCCGCGCCCAGTTGGTGCGCACCCTGGCGGATCTACTGTGGGGGCGGCTCGCCGCGGCCGGTGACCGCGTCGGCGGCCCCGCGTTCTGACCGCCGTACCCCAGGGACCGCCGTACGCCAGGAACTGCCGTACCCCGGGAACTGCCGTACCCCGGGAACTGCCGTACCCCGGGGACTAACGAACGAGAAAAGCCAACGAAGTGAAGAACTACCGGCTCCAGGGCGCCCGGCGGGCGGCCCGCAGCACCCGGCCGCGGCGCCAGCCGGTGAGCCGGTCCGGGTAGACCCGGCCCTCCAGGTGGTCGCACTCGTGTTGCAGACAGCGGGCGAAGAACCCGGTGCCTTCGACGCGCACCGGCTCCCCCTGCAGGTCGACGCCCTCCACCAGGGCGCGGTCGAAGCGCGGGGTGCCCGCCTCGAGCCCGGGCAGCGAGAGGCAGCCCTCGGGACCGCGGACGCTCACCCCGTCCGCCTCGACCAGGCGCGGGTTCACCACGTGGCCGAGGTGGCGGCGGTCCTCGTCGTCGGGGCAGTCGTACACGAAGACCCGCTGGGCGACACCGATCTGGTTCGCGGCGAGGCCGACGCCCTCGGCCGCGTACATCGTGGCGTACAGGTCCTCCACCAGCCGGGCCAGCGGTGGCCCGAAGTCGGTGACCTCCTCGCACGGGGAGTGCAGCACCGGATCACCGAGCAGACTCATCGGTCGTACACGCCCGGAGCTGCCCGGGATGGAAGCCTGTCGCATGGACGCAAGGGTACGTTCCGCCCAAGCCGCGCCCTCACGGCGGTGCCGTGGTTCGGGGCCCGGCGCGGATCTCGATAGGCTGAGGCCAGACCAGTGCTGGGGGGCAGGCGCAGCGCCGTATGCAAGGAGGATCTAGGACGATGTCAGGGAACACGGACCCGCTGTCGCCGCGGGCCAAGCTGGCCGTGACGGCGGGCAAGGCGGCCGCTGCGGTATCGCGAGCCGCGGGCCGCGGCAGCGGATCGGTGATCGGCGGCCGGGTGGCCCTCAAGCTCGACCCGGAGCTGCTCGGGCGGCTCGCCCAGCACCTCGACGTGATCCTGGTCTCGGCGACGAACGGCAAGACCACCACCACCCGGCTGATCGCCGAGGCACTCGGCGCCGCGGGCCCGGTGGTGTCGAACGCGCTGGGCGCGAACATGCCCGCCGGGATCACCTCTGCGCTGGCCGGCGGCTCGGACGCCAAGTTCGGTGTGATCGAGGTCGACGAGAAGTACCTCGCGGGTGTCGCGCGCGATGTGGCGCCCAAGGCCATAGCGCTGCTGAACCTCTCCCGCGACCAGCTCGACCGCGCCGGTGAGACCCGGATGCTCGCCGAGCGCTGGCGGGAGGGCCTGTCGGGCTCCAAGGCCGTCATCATCGCCAACGCCGACGACCCGCTGGTGGTGTGGGCGGCGTCCTCGTCGCCGAACGTGGTGTGGGTCGCGGCGGGCCAGGAGTGGAAGGACGACGCCTGGTCCTGCCCGTCGTGCGGCGGTGTGATGCAGCGTCCCGGCGACGACTGGTTCTGCGGCGAGTGCGGTTTCCGCCGTCCGGCGCCGAGTTGGGCCCTGAGCGGCGACCACGTCCTGGACCCGCACGGCTCGGCGTGGCCGATCCATCTGCAGCTGCCGGGCCGGGCGAACAAGGCCAACGCCGCCAGCTCCGCCGCGGTCGCCGCGGTGTTCGGGGTGCCGCCGCAGGTGGCGCTGGAGCGGATGTACCAGGTGCAGGCGGTGGCCGGCCGGTACGACGTGGTGCAGTTCCAGGGCCGTGACCTGCGGCTGCTGCTGGCCAAGAACCCCGCGGGCTGGCTGGAGACGTTCTCGCTGATCGACCCGCCGCCGTCCCCGGTGCTGCTGTCGGTGAACGCGCGCGGCGCCGACGGCACCGACACCTCGTGGCTGTGGGACGTCGACTACACCCGGCTCGCCGGGCACCCGATCTTCGTCATCGGCGACCGCAGGCTCGACCTCGCGGTGCGCCTGGAGGTCGCGGGCCTGGACTTCCGGGTCTGCGAGACGGTCGACGAGGCGGTGCAGCTGGCCCCGCCCGGACGGATCGAGGTCATCGCGAACTACACCGCGTTCCAGGACCTGCGCCGCCGCGTCGGCAACTAGCCCCACCAGACTCGTAAGGACGGATCAGCATGAGTGACAACAGCCTGCGTCTGGTGTGGGTCTACCCGGACCTGCTCAGCACGTACGGCGACCAGGGCAACGTCCTGGTCGTGGAACGCCGGGCCCGGCAGCGCGGCCTGCAGGTCGAGCGCTACGACGTACGCAGCGACCAGCCGGTGCCGACATCCGGTGACATCTACCTGATCGGCGGCGGTGAGGACCGGCCGCAGCGCCTCGCGGCCGAGCGGCTGCGCCGGGACGGTGGCCTGGGCCGCGCGGCCTCCAACGGCGCCATCGTGTTCTCGGTCTGCGCGGGCTACCAGATCCTCGGCCACGAGTTCATCAACGACCTCGGCGAGCGGGAGCCGGGCCTCGGCCTGCTCGACGTGGTGTCCACCCGCGGCGAGGGTGCGCGGTGCGTGGGTGACGTCCTGGGCGACATCGACGAGCGGCTCGGGCTGCCGCAGCTCACGGGCTTCGAGAACCACCAGGGCGTCACGCACATCGGCCCCTCGGCGCGGCCGCTGGCGCGGGTGCGCCTGGGCCAGGGCAACGGCACCGGGGACGGCACCGAAGGCGCGTACAACGACACGGTGTTCGGGACGTACATGCACGGTCCGGTGCTGGCCCGCAATCCGCAGATCGCGGATCTGCTGCTGAAGCTGGCCCTGGACGTGAACGCGCTGCCGCCGGCCGACGACCGCTGGTACGAGGCGCTGCGGGGCGAGCGGATCGCCGCGGCGACCCAGCCCGCCTGACGCGGCGTTTGTAGGGTCCTCCAAGGTCCGGCAGCTGGGACTGATTCGGCCCCGTCACTTGGCACTAGTAGGGTGACGGGGTCTTTGCCGGACGACGTGGTCCGGTCTTCCGCCCACGTTGCAAAGGTTCTTGGGCCATGCGTATTGGTGTCCTCACCTCCGGCGGCGACTGCCCCGGCCTGAACGCTGTCATCCGTTCGGTCGTGCATCGCGCTGTGGTCGACCACGGTGACGAGGTCATCGGCTTCCACGACGGGTGGAAGGGCCTGTTGGAGTGCGACTACCGCAAGCTCGACCTGGACGCCGTGAGCGGCATCCTGGCCCGCGGCGGCACCATCCTCGGCTCCTCGCGGGTGCAGCCCGCGCAGCTCCGTAACGGCGTCGAACTGGCCAAGGGCCACCTTGAGGAGCTGGAGCTCGACGCGGTCATCCCGATCGGCGGCGAGGGCACCCTCAAGGCGGCCCGGCTGCTGTCCGACGGCGGTCTGCCCATCGTGGGCGTACCGAAGACCATCGACAACGACATCGCGGTCACCGACGTCACCTTCGGCTTCGACACCGCCGTCGGCGTGGCCACCGAGGCCCTGGACCGGCTCAAGACCACCGCCGAGTCGCACCAGCGGGTCCTGATCGTGGAGGTCATGGGCCGGCACACCGGATGGATCGCGCTGAACTCGGGCATGGCCGCCGGTGCGCACGCCATCGTCGTACCGGAACGCCCCTTCGACATCGCCGAGCTGGCCGAGCGGGTCGGCGAACGGTTCTCGCAGGGCAAGAAGTTCGCGATCGTCGTCGTCGCCGAGGGCGCCAAGCCGCGCCCGGGCACCATGGAGTACGACGAGGGCGGCAAGGACATCTACGGGCACGAGCGGTTCCAGGGCATCGCCCGGGAGCTCTCCATCCAGCTGGAACAGCGGCTCGGCAAGGAGGCCCGCCCGGTGATCCTCGGCCATGTGCAGCGCGGCGGCACCCCGACCGCCTACGACCGGGTGCTCGCCACCCGCTTCGGCTGGCACGCGGTGGAGGCGGTACACCGCGGCGAGTTCGGGATGATGACGGCGCTGCGCGGCACGGACATCGTGATGGCGCCGCTCGCCGAAGCGGTGGAAACCCTCAAGACGGTGCCCGACGAGCGGTACGCCGAGGCCGAGACCGTCCTCTGACCCCAGCCCGTCGCTCATACGTCCGCCCCCGCCCGCAGTCGCGTGCGGGGGCGGTTCTACTCTGGTTCGGACAACCGGCACGAATCAGGAGCGAGCGGATGGCAGATCACAGCGGACACGGCATGATGATGGATCTGCCGCCGTTCACGCTGGGGCGGGGTCTGGAACTGTCGTTGGACCCCTTCTTCCTGATCGGCTCCCTGGCGGCGCTGGGTCTGTACGGCTGGGGTGTGACGCGTCTGGTGCGCCGCGGGGACGCCTGGCCCGTCGGCCGTACGGTCGGGTTCGTGCTCGGGGTGCTGAGCATCGCGCTGGTGATGTGCACCAAGCTGAACGACTACGGCATGGTCATGTTCAGCGTCCACATGGTGCAGCACATGGTGATCAGCATGCTGTCGCCGATCCTGCTGCTGCTCGGGGCGCCGATGACGCTGGCGCTGCGGGCCCTGCCGGTCGCCGGCCGCGGCCGCAAGGGGCCACGGGAGCTGCTCCTCGCCCTGCTGCACAGCCGCTATATGCGGGTGATCACCCATCCGGCCTTCACGCTCCCGATGTTCATCGCGAGCCTGTACGGGCTGTACTTCACCTCGCTCTTCGACTTCCTGATGGAGTCCAAGACCGGACACACCTTCATGATGGTGCACTTCCTCATGGTGGGTGTGGTGTTCTTCTGGCCGATCATGGGTGTGGACCCGGGGCCGCAGCGGCCCGGCTATGTGATGCGGATGCTGGAGCTCTTCGCGGGCATGCCGTTCCACGCGTTCTTCGGAATCGCCCTGATGATGGCGTCCCAGCCGATGATCGGCACGTATATGGACCCGCCGGCGTCGCTCGGCATCGACGCGCTCAGCGACCAGGAGGCCGCGGGCGGTATCGCCTGGGCCTTCAGCGAGATCCCGTCCGTGGTGGTGCTGGTGGCGCTGCTGTTCCAGTGGCGCCGCTCCGAGGACCGGGAGGCCCGGCGCAAGGACCGGGCCGCCGACCGGGACGGGGACAAGGAGCTGGCGGAGTACAACGCCTATCTGGCGTCGCTGCACGCGCGTGGGCGCTAGCGGAAGTGGGTCTTCGCGGGAGACCATGACCTAACGGTCGCGGTGCGGGCGCAGCTCGCGTCCGGCTTCCCGGAGGAGGGTGTCGCGATGCCCGGTTCTACGAAGACGATGGGCGTGATGACCGTCGGAGGGCTCGTCGTGGTGACGGCCTACACGGCGGCGCTCGGCAGCAACGGCTGGCTGTGGTTCGGCTGGGTGGTGCTGGGGCTGATCACGCTGGCGATGGCACTGTCCCGCCCTACCTGAGGGCCTGTTTCTGCGCGCGGGCCGCGGCTGTGCCCGAGCGGAGGCTGTCCCTGGCTGCCTGAGCGGGGCTGTTCTGGCTGTCTGAGCGGGGTTGCCCCTGGCTGCCTGAGCGGGGCTGCCCCTGTGACTGAGCGGGCCCCCGCGCCCGAGGAGGGGCGCGGGGGCCCGCTCGGGCGCCCGTCGCGTGCGCCTGTCCCGGCACCCCGGTGACCACTGTCCGCACACGGTTGCATACTGTGGTGGCGTGCCGGGCGCCCCGGCGCGCTGACAGCGTCACGCACGCCGGATTTGGGGGGCTTGCATGGAGCCGGGAGACAACCGTTTCGGACCAGGGGCGGTGCCACCGCCACCGGGGCAGCCGCCCGCCTACGGTCCGCCTCCCCCGCCACAGTTCCCGCCCNCGCTGGTACGTGCCGCCGTGTACGCCGACGCCTCGGCGCGGCAGCGGGCCCTGGCGCACCGGGCGCTCGCCGCCGAGCTGGCCCAGCGGCACGAGCCGGTCCTCGCCGAGCAGGCCATACGCCATCGCGCGCTCGCCGCGACCGGCCCGGACGAGGAGCTGGCGCGGGCTCTGGAGGCCGGGGCCGCGGAGGCCGGGCGGCGCGGCGGGCTCGCGGCGGCGGCGGCAGTGCTGCACCGGGCCGCACGCCTGAGCCCCACGCGGGAGCAGCACACCAGGCGGCTGACGGCCGCCGCGTACGCCGCCTGGAAGTCGGGCAATCCGCAGCTCGCGCGTCCGATCGTACGGGAGGCCCTGACCCGGCCCGCGGACGAGGCCACCGAGCTCGAACTGGTCCGGTTGCAGGGCATGATGGAGCTCTGGGGCGGCGAGCAGGAGGCGGCGGTTGCCCGGCTGCTGCACGGCGCCGAACTGCTGGCCGGACGGTCCAGGGACCGCGCGGTGGCACTGGCGTTCATGGCCGTGGACGGGGCGCTGCGGGCCGACCAGCTGGACGAGGCGCTGCGCGCGGCGGAGCAGATCGAGACCGCGGGCGATCACGATCCCGGATATGCCAGGTACGGGCGGTGGCTCGCGGACTCGCTGTGCGACCGGCCGCGGCATGACCTGTCGCCCTGGCAGTTGCTCCAGGAGGCCCCGGTTTCGCTCGGGCCCGGCGACGCGCACCGCTGGCTGTGGCCCGCGGCGCTCGGCAGGTTCGGGACGCCGCCCCGGCAGGCTCGTGCCTTCGCCGTCGAGGCGTGCGCCCACTTCGACGCCGCGGGGATGCTGGCCGTCCGCGTACTGCTGCTGTTCTGGTTGGCCGAGTTGGAGTACGGGCTCGGGCTGTGGGAGGACTGCGAGGCCCGGATACGGGAGGGGCTGCGGGCGGCGCGGGATGTGGGCCAACCCGTGCTGGAGGCGGATCTGCTGGCTCTGTCGGCCCTGTTGGGTGCCGGGCGCGGGCGGGAGGAGCTGTGTCGCGAGCACGCCGAGCGGGCGCAGGCCCTGGCGGTGCCGCAGGGCAACCGGGCGGCGGCGGGCACCGCGCAGTGGGCGCTGGGCCGTCTCGCGCTCGGTGCGGGTGCGTACGACGAGGCCTGCGAGCGCCTTGCCCTGCTCGGACGGCCCGGATCGCCGTTCGCCCACCGCCAGGTGGCCCGGCGGGCCGTGCTCGACGTGGTGGAGGCGCAGGTGCGCGCGGGTCGCCCGGAGGGCGCCGAACGGGCGGCGGGGGCGTTCGGTGAGTGGGCGGATCAGAGCACCCTGGGGTGGCCCCAGCTGCACCGGCACAGCCTGCGCGCCCTGCTCGCGGAGGGCGACGCGGCGGACAAGCACTTCCGGGCCGCCCTGGCCACGCCGGGCGCGGCGGACGACCCGTACACCCTGGCCCGTACGACGCTGCTGTACGGCGAGTGGCTGCGACGCACCCGCCACGAAGGGGAGGCCAGGGCCCAACTGCGGTCCGCTTTGGAGGTGTTGGAGGGGCTCGGCGCGGGCCGGGAGGCGGAGCGGGCCCGGACCCAGCTGCGGGCGGCGGGCGGCTCGCCGCGGCGGCGCGGGGGCGATCCCACGGCCCGGTTGACCGTCCAGGAGCTGCAGGTCGCCCGGCTGGCGGCGGCGGGCCTGAGCAACCGGGAGATCGGCGCGCGGCTCTCGGTGAGCCCACGTACCGTCGGCTACCACCTGTACAAGGTCTTCCCCAAGTTGGGGATCAGCAGCCGCTCCCAGTTGCGCGACGCGGACTTGGGCGCGGTGGACTGACGCCCTGTCGTGGTGCGCGGCTGGGAGCGGCTTCGAAACGGCTTGGCAGCGGCAGCGGCGTCAGTCCACCAACTTGTCGGGCGTGAGCGGCAGTTCGGTGATCCGCTTGCCGGTGGCGTGGTACACCGCGTTGGCGATGGCCGCCGCGACGCCCACCGCACTCACCTCGCCCAGGCCCTTGCTGCCGATCGGGTGGGCCAGCGTGTCGGGTTTGTCGATGAACCGCACATCGAGGTCGGGGACGTCCGCGTTGACCGGGATGTGGTAGTCGGTGAACGCGGGCCCGATGTAGCGGCCGGAGACCGGGTCGGGGGTCAGCTGTTCCATCAGCGCCCAGCCCATCCCGAACACGATGCCGCCCTGCGCCTGGTTCCGCGCGGCCTTGTGGTTCGTCACCCGGCCGACGTCGAACACGGCGACATGCCGGGTGACCCGGACTCTGGGCAGGGCGGGGTTGATGCGTACCTCGGTGAAGTGCGCGCCGAACGAGGCCACGGAGTGGGAGGTCTTTGGCTCGTAGAGGCCATCCCCCACGATCGGTTCGCCGCCGTGACGGTTGAGCAGGGCGCGGTAGGTCTCGCCGCGTTTGGTGTCATCGCGGTGGAACAACCGGCCGTCGCCCGCCGCGACCTCCCCCGGCGGCAGCCCGTACAGCGGCGACTCGCGGTCCCCGACAGCCATCCGTACGGCCTTGCCGCGGGCCTGCTCCGCGGCGAGATACACGGCGGAACCGGTGTAACCCGTCGTCCGCGAGCCCGCATTGCCCGCGGTCCTGGGCAACTCGGTGTCCCCCACCCGGACGTCCACCCTGGGCAGCGGCAGCCCGGTCCCGGCCGCCGCGATCTGGGCGACCTGCGTGAGCGTGCCGGTGCCGATCTCCTGGGTGGCGGTGCGCACCTGCCCCGTGCCGTCGGCCCGGATCTCCACCTCGGCGCGCGCCGTGTCGTCGCGCTGCCCGTGTACGGCGGTGGCCATGCCGTAGCCGACCAACTCCCCTCCCTCGCGCAGCGATCGGGGCTTGGCCGGGCGGTCGGACCAGCCGAAGCGTTCCGCGCCCAGCTCGTAGGCCTCCAGCAGGTGCTTGGCGCTCCACGGGCGGCCGGTGAGCGGGTCCTTGGTGAGGTGGTTGCGGCGGCGCAGCTCCAGCGGGTCCAGGCCGATCTCGTACGCCAGCTCGTCCATGGCGCTCTCCAGCGCGAACGAGCCGGGGGCGTCACCGGGCGCCCGGAGGTTGACGGACGGGCCGATGTTCACCGAGGCGACCTGCGCCGATGCCGAAAGGACGGGCGCGGCATAGGTGTTGGCGGTGGCGACGATCGCGGGCTCGGGCCGGTCGCCGCGCATCTCGGTCGCGTTGACGGTGTCGTGCAGGATCACCGCGAGCTTGCCGCCGCGGTCCGCGCCGAGCCGGATGCGTTGGATGATCGGCGGCTGGTGGCCGGTGCCGGTGAAGACCTGCTTACGGGTCAGGACGAGCCGGACCGGACGCCGGACGACCCGGGCGGCGGCCGCCGCGAGCAGGGTGTGCGCCCAGGGGTCGGTCTTGCTGCCGAACGCGCCGCCGACCAGCGGCGACAGGACGCGTACGCGCTCCTTGGGCAGCCCGAAGACGGTGGCCACGACCTGGCGGTGCTTGTGCACGTTCTGGCTGCAGTCGCGCAGCGTGAGGGTGCCGTCCTGCCAGGAGGCGAGCACGGCGCCCGGCTCCATCGGGGCGTGGCTGTAGTGCGGCACCCGGTAACTGGAGTCGGTACGGACCTCGGCGCTCTCCAGCGCGGCCTGCGGGTCCGCGCCGGGCGGCAGGACGACCCGCTGCGGCCACGGCGGCCGGATCAGGCGGCCGGTGGCGGTGTGGGCGTCGGGGAGCGCATCGTCGAGGGTGGGCACGGGGGTGTGCTCCGCGTAGTCGACGGCGACCAGGGACGCGGCATGCTCGGCCTGTTCCGGCGTCCGGGCGACCACGACGGCGAGGTACTGCCCGTAGTAGGTAATACGGTCGTCGGCGAGCGGAAATCGGTCCTCGATGTAGTCGGCGTCGGCGGGGGTGCCCTGCCACGGCATCCGGTCGCGGTGGGTGAGGACGGCGAGCACGCCGGGCGCGGCCGCCGCCCGCTTCGTGCCGATGCCGCGGACCCGGCCCGCCGATACGGTGCTGGCGACGAGTGCGGCGTGCACCATGCGCGGGAGCCGTGCGTCGGCGGCGTAGACGGCCTTTCCGGTGACCTTGTCGCGGGCCTCCACGCGGTTGACCGGCGCGCCGATGCCCTCTGTTGGCACCTCGCTCGCCGCGGTCCTGGGCGTCATCACGCACCTCCGAGTTCGGTGAGGGCCTGCCGTACGACTTCCTGGGCCAGGCGCACCTTGTACGTGTTGTCGGGGCGGGGCGTGGCGCCGCGGGTCGCCGCCCGCGCGGCGGCGTCGATGGCGTCGTCGTCCAACGGGCGCCCGCGCAGGGCCTGTTCGGCGGCCTTGGCCCGCCAGGGTTTGGGCGCGACACCGCCCAGCGCGATCCGCGCCGAGCGGACCGTGCCGCCGCGCAGTTCCACGGCGACGGCGGCCGAGGCCAGCGCGAAAGCGTACGAGGCGCGCTCGCGGAACTTGACGTAGTGGGAGTGCGCGGACGCGGCCCGCGGCGGCATTTCCACGGCGAGCACGATCTCGTCGCGGCGCAGGGCGACTTCGCGCTGGGGCGCCTTGCCGGGCAGCCGGTGGAAGGCGTCGATGGGGATACGTCGCTCGCCGCGAGGCCCGCGTACCAGGATCTCGGCGTCCAGGGCCTGGAGGGCGACGGCACAGTCCGACGGATGGACGGCGACGCAGGACCCGCTGGTGCCGAGAATGGCATGACGGCTGCTGTCCCCGGCCAGGGCAGCGCAACCCGAGCCGGGGTCACGGCGGTTGCAGTCGAACTCGGGCTGTCGGTAGTACGGGCAGCGCACCCGCTGGAGCAGGTTGCCACCGAAGGTGGCGCGGTTGCGGATCTGCGGGGACGCGCCGGAGCGCAGCGCCTCGACGAGAACGGGAAAGTCCCGCGCGATGCGTGCGTCCGTGGTGGCGTTGCGGCACAGGGCGCCGATGCGCAGCCCTCCGTCCGGCCGTGCGGTAACCGTGTCGAGGGCGAGCCCGCCCAGGTCGATGAGGTGACTGGGCCGTCGCACGCGGTCGCGCATCAGGGTCGTCAGATCGGTACCACCGGCGATGACCGCGGCCCTGGGGTGCTCGGCGAGCACCCGGACGGCCTGGCCGACGCTCTCGGCGCGGACGTACTGGAACGGGTCCACGGCTACCGCCCCTTCGCCTGCGTCGTCGCGGCCGATGCCGTCTCGATGGCGTCCCTGATGTTGCAGTAGGCGGCGCACCGGCAGAGGTTGCCGCTCATCGCCTCGGGGATCCGGTCCTTGGTGATACCGGGCTCCTCGGAGAGCAGCCCGACGGCGGACACGATCTGCCCCGACGTGCAGAACCCACACTGGAACGCGTCATGGTCCATGAACGCCTGCTGCACGGGGTGCAGCCGGTCGCCGTCCGCGATCCCCTCGACCGTGGTCACCTCCTGGCCGTCGTGCAGCACGGCGAAGGTGAGGCAGGACAGCACGCGCTGCCCGTCGAGCAGGACGGTGCAGGCCCCGCACGCGCCTTGATTGCAGCCCTTCTTGGGCCCCGTGGTGCCCGCGTGCTCGCGCAGCGCGTCGAGCAGACTGGTGCGTGGGTCGAGGTCCAGCGTCAGGTCCTGCCCGTTGACGGTGAGCGCGAGCCTGCGCGGCGCCCCCTCGGAAACGGCGGCCGCCGCGGGCGCGGCCAGGTGGGGGGCGACCGCCAGGGCCGCGCCGATGGTGACGCCACCGCGCACGACGGTGCGTCTGGTGGGCTTGGGGGACGACGCCTCATCCGGCATGAAGTGCTCCTCTCAGGGACACCTCCAGCCTTTCCGGCCGCCACACCGCCTGCATCTGTCACTTCGACTGGTCTGCTCCGCGGCCCGGCTGCGAGCCGGTGTCGTCCGCTGGAGCCCCTTCGTTCCTTCGCCATCAAGCGGCTTGGTTGCGCGCGGTACCCGTCGCGAGGCGCGGTACACGGATCGGGCGCATGGTGGAACGGAAGAGCAGGATCACGGCCAGAGCGAGTACGGCGATCCAGCCCAGTGCGATCAGCAGGGCGGCGGTCTCGTCGAAGCCAGGGGTGAGGGCCGCGTCGGCCAGCACGCGGGTGGCGCCGTAGCCGGGCGCGGGCAGTGGCCCAGGCGCCCCGCGTGCACCACCGTCCCGGCGTCCGGGGCCAAGGCGCCGACGAGGATCTTCATCAAGGTGCTCTTGCCTGCGCCGTTCTCCCCCACCAGCCCTACCACCTCACCCGGCGCGAGGGCCAGGTCGACGCCCCGCAGGACGGGGAGCCGGTGGCGGCTCGGCCAGGTGCCACGCCGGTAGCTCTTCTCGATGCCGGTGGCCTGCAGCAGCACGTCATGGCCGGTCATGGCCGGTCACCTCGCCAGGGGAGTGCGGGGTGTACGCGGGGAGTGCGGGGTGTACGCGGGGCGGGTGGGCGAGGTGGCTCATCCGGGCCTGGTAGACGGCACCGGCCAGGATGGCCACCCCGAGCAGTGAGGCGACGACCGCGGACATGGCACGCTCCGGCTTCCAGGGCGCGAGCTGTCAGTCCCGCCGGTGCGGGCGGTCGTACTTGGCCAACGGATCGTCGTCCAGCCGGGACTCGTCAGAGGCGTCGTGGCCGCCGTGCTTGCCACCGCCGCCGTGCATGCCACGCATCATGAAGAGCATCATCAGCGGGCAGACCAGCACGATGGCCAGGATGGCGAGCGTGCCCACCGGCACGCCCAGGCTCAGGACGCCGACCACGGCTATCGACACCGCGATGGCGTACAGGCCGTAGTTACGTTGGTTGGTGTTCATCGTGAGCCTCCTCGAAAGCGTGCCCTTCGGGATCTGCGGTCAGCTCCTACGGGGCTCGACGCCCGTGTCCTCCCATCGCCTCACCCTCACCCTCGACCCCGTACGGCAGGCGCGTCGTGGGCCGAAGGGGCCAGCACACCCCGCCGGTGGACCCTTACCCGGCGGGGGTATACGGCTTCGGTCCGCGACAGGACGTAGAAAAAGCGCACAGCAGAAACGGGAAGGACCCATTCGCTTCTCGCGAATCCTGATTGCGTGGTGCGCGGCTGCTGGCCGCTGCTCCGCGTCCTTTTCAGGTCCTTCCCGCTGACTTCATCCCACCACGCCACACCCAGCACCACCAGGGCCGATGAGTCCATCAGATCGGACCGTTCGGCCCTCAGATCCTGTTTCTGAACCCCCGCCTGCGCCCCGACGCCGCGGCCGTTCAATACGCGGTCAGACCCAGCTCGCGGAACTGATCCCGTACCCGCCCGACCATGTCGGGTCCCGGCGTCGGGGTGTTCCGGTGCCGAGACCGGCGAGGAAGCGGGCGAGTCCGTACACGGCATGCGGTGAGTCGGTCCAGCCGGGGAGCAGTACGTACCGGATCCACATCCGGTTGCCGAGCCGGTCCAGGCGGGTGGCGAAGTCCAGGGTGGGCGCGAGTTCGCCGCCGGTCAGCTCCCGATAGGTGCGGACGTCGAAGGACTTGATGTCCAGGAGGACCAGGTCGGCGTCGGCGAGGAGTTCGTCGGTGGCGCGGACGCCCAGGAAGCCGGAGGTGTCCAGGGACGTGTGCAGTCCGGCCTCCTTACAGCGGCGTAGGCCGGGGACAGGGCCCGCGGGGAGTGCGTCGCAGGTCCGTCCGGCCCTGGTGGAGCAGCCCTGGTGGGGCCGAAGCGCCCGAAGCGGTGGGCCCTTCGGCCCCTCTTCGGCCCACGGCGGCGAAACGGCACCGAAACACAGTCGGGTGCCTGCTACACAGAAGAGCGCCGCCCCAGATGATGCGGCTTCTTCCACGTCATCCGCCTTGTCCGGAGGTCCCATGCTGTCCGCAGAATCCGCCGCCCTCATCCGGGCCACGCTGCCCGCTGTGGGCGGAGCGCTCGACGAGATCACCACCCGGTTCTACGGCGCGATGTTCCGCGACCGGCCGGAGCTGCTCGACGGGATGTTCAACCGTGGCAACCAGGCCAGCGGCGCGCAGCGGCGTGCCCTCGCCGGGTCGATCGCCGGGTTCGCGACCGCCCTGCTGGAGGATCCGGACACCCGCCCGGACACGCTTCTGGACCGGATCGCGCACAAGCACGCGGCGGTCGGGGTCACCGACGACCAGTACACGATCGTGCACAAGTACCTGTTCGGCGCGATAGCCGAGGTGCTGGGCGACGCGGTCACCCCGGAGGTGGCCGCCGCCTGGGACGAGGTCTACTGGTTGATGGCCGGCGCCCTGATCGGCAAGGAGGCGCGCCTGTACCAGGACGCGGGCGTCCAGCCCGGCCGGATCTGGCGGCAGTGGGCGGTCGTCGAGCGCACCGCCGAAACCCCCGACACGGTGTCCTTCCTGCTGCGCCCGGCAGACGGCGAACCGGCACCGCGGGCACGGGCGGGCCAGTACGTGAGCGTGCGCGTCCGGATGCCCGACGGGGTGCACCAGCTGCGCCAGTACAGCCTGTCCTCCGACCCGGGCGGTGATGTGCGGCGGATCACCGTGAAGCGGGTCGCGGGGACCGCCGACACGCCGGACGGCGAGGTCTCCAGCCAGTTGCACGACCACCTCCGCGAGGGGGACGAACTGGCTCTGTCCGCGCCCTTCGGTGACGTGTTCCTCGATGACCCGGCCGACGGCCTGGCCGATGGCCCGGCTGGGGCCTCAGCCGATGCCGCCGCCCCCGTCATCCTGGTCTCCGCGGGCATCGGCTGTACCCCGATGACCGGCATCCTGGCACACCTCGCCGCCCACGACGCGACCCGCCCGGTGCTGGTCCTGCACGC
This sequence comes from Streptomyces sp. E11-3, assembly GCF_046540415.1. Lineage (NCBI taxonomy): Bacteria > Bacillati > Actinomycetota > Actinomycetes > Kitasatosporales > Streptomycetaceae > Streptomyces > Streptomyces sp. E11-3. The sequence continues at coordinate 311,980 of NZ_JAZGRL010000001.1, forward strand.
AGACCGCTCCCCCGGCGACCACGCCCTGCGCACCGAGACCCATGAGCTGGTCGGGCAACTGCCCGGCGCTCGCGCCGTGTTCTGGTACGAGCACCCCGGCCTGGAGGAACCCGACGCCCGCGAGGGCCAGATGAACCTCGACGGGATCGAAATTCCGGACAGCGCCACGGTGTTCCTGTGCGGCCCGCTCCCCTTCATGCGCGACGTCCGCGCACAGCTGCTGGGCGCCGGGGTTCCGGCCCGGAGCATCCGCTACGAGGTCTTCGGGCCCGACCTGTGGCTCCCCGGCACCGCGGCCTGAGCCGCACCGAACGAGCCGCACCGAACGTCCCCACTTCCTGCGGGAGGAATCCGTATGACCAGCGACCACACCCAGACCACGGCCACCGTGCGGCTGCGTTCGGACGGCGCGGTGGACGACGAGACCCTGGCGTACGCGCGCAGGAAGATCGACGCCGTGCTGAGCAGGCCGGGGCTGCCCGCCGTCACCGGCGAGGTGCGCGTCGTGCGAGCGGCCGCGCACCACGCCGGCCGCCCCTGGTCTGCCACGGCCGACCTGCACGTCGGCAGGTGGCGCGTCGTCGTCCTCGCGGAGGAGGCAACGGGCGCGGAGGCCATCGATCAGCTCCAGGACCGTCTGCGCCGCCAGACCGACAAGGCCGCCCACGCCGGGCACGAGGGTCACCGGACGGCGGCACCGCCGTGGCGCGGGGGCCCACCGTCCGAGTGAGTACGAGTGAGTACGAGGGAGTACGAGGGAGTACGAGGGAGTACACGTGAGCACGCGTGAGTCCGCGATGAACACGGCCCGGTCGGCGCATGCCGACCGGGCCGTCCGCCGTCGCCGCACACCGTCTGATCACCGGACGAAATAGCCTGAGTCCGATCAGGCGTGGTTACGGCCGACGGGACATGCACCTACACTTCCCCATCTGAAACGCCCGTTGAGCTGGTCGAACGCAACCCCCAGAGCCGACTCGGTACAGTTGGGAGCGCCCCGATGTTCTACTACGTGCTCAAATACGTGTTACTGGGGCCGTTGCTGCGGTTGATGTTCCGCCCTCGGATCGAGGGCGTTGAGCATGTGCCGGAGTCCGGCGCGGCGATCATCGCGGGCAATCATCTGTCGTTCTCCGACCATTTCCTGATGCCCGCGGTGATCAAACGGCGCATCACCTTCCTGGCGAAGGCGGAGTACTTCACGGGCCCCGGCATCAAGGGGCGGCTCATCGCCTCGTTCTTCCGCAGCGCGGGGCAGATCCCGGTGGACCGCTCCGGCAAGGACGCGGGACAGGCCGCGATCCGCGAGGGACTCGGGGTGCTGCGCAGGAAGGAGCTGCTCGGCATCTACCCGGAAGGCACTCGCTCGCACGACGGGCGGCTGTACAAGGGCAAGGTCGGGGTCGCCGTGATGGCGATCAAGGCGGGAGTGCCGGTGGTGCCGTGCGCGATGATCGGCACGTTCGAGGCGCAGCCTCCGGGACAGATCATGCCGACGTTCAAGCGGGTGACGATCCGCTTCGGTCAGCCGCTGGACTTCACCCGGTTCGCGGGCATGGAGAACGAGAAGGCCGCGCTGCGCGCCGTGACGGACGAGATCATGTACGCGATCCTCGGGCTGTCCGGGCAGGAGTACGTGGACCGGTACGCGGCCCAGGTGAAGGCCGAGGAGCAGGTGGAGCGGGCCGAGCAGCCGAAGAAATTCCCCCGGATGCCGCTGAGTTGACTCCCGCTGTCGGCTGCCGAGGGGCGACGGGCGGCTGCCGACGGGCGGGGACGCGCGGATCAGCTGAGCGGGTAATCCGCGCAGGGCGAAACAGCCTGGGGGTCGGGTGCCCCGGCGACGTACGGTCCGTTCATGAATCATGTGGTGGTCATCGGGGCGACGGGACAGATCGGGCGGGCCGCGGTACGGGCGCTCGCCGAGGACGGCTGGGAGGTGACGGCCGCGTCGCGCGGGGCCGGGCGGGACGCGTCCTGGCCGGACACGGTGCGGGCGGCGCGGCTGGACCGGGAGGACGACGCGGCGCTGGCCGCGGTGATCGGGGACGGTTGCGATCTGGTGGTCGACATGGTCGCCTTCCACGCCCGGCACGCCCGGCAGTTGACGGCGCTTGGCGACCGGATCGGCTCGGCGGTCGTGGTGTCCAGCGCGTCCGTGTACGGGGACGACCAGGGCCGCACCTTCGACACCCAGGACGAGCCCGACGGGTTTCCCCGGTACCCGGTGCCGATTCCGGAGACGCAGCGCACGGTGGCCGCGGGCGAGGGGACGTACCCCACCCGGAAGGCGGCCATCGAGCGGGAACTCCTCGCGGCGGGCGACCAGTTGCCGGTGACGCTGGTGCGCGCGGGCGCGGTGCACGGACCGTACTGCCGTACGCCACGTGAGCTGTACTTCGTCAAGCGGGCCCTGGACGGGCGGCGCACCCGCGTGCTGGCGCGCGGCGGGGCGAACCGCTTCCATCCGGTGAGCGTGCGCAACATCGCCGAGCTCGTGCGGCTCGCCGCGGCGCGGCCGGGGTCGCGGGCGGTCAACGCCGGTGATCCCGAGGCGCCGACGGTCGCGGAGATCGGGGCGGCGATCGACGCGGTGATGGGGGTCGAGAGCGAGACTGTGCTCGTTGACGGCCCGCCGCCGGAGGCGTCCGTCGGGCTGACGCCCTGGGATGTGCCACATCCGGTGGTACTCGACATGGCGCTGGCCGAACGGGAGTTGGGCTATCGGCCGGTGACCGGGTACGCCGACGCGCTGCCCGAGACGGTGGAGTGGCTGGAGCGGCAGCTGCGCGGGGCCGGGTCCGACTGGCGTCAGGCCTTTCCGAAGATGGCGGCGAACTACGATGCGGGTGGTGATCTCTTCGACTATGCCGCTGAGGACGCCTGGTTGAAGCGGCGGGAGGCCTGAAGTGAGCGAGCACGTCCTGTACGACAAATTGATCGGCCTGTTGGGGGAGCACTCGGCGACGTACCGCGTCATCGAGCACGAGCCCGAGGGCGCCACCGAGGCGGTGTCCGCGCTGCGCGGCAACACCCTCGCGCAGGCGGCCAAGTGCATCGTCGTGATGGTGAAGGTGACCAAGAAGTCGAAGCGCTATGTGCTGGCCGTGGTGCCCGGTAACCGGCGGGTCGATCTCGGTGCGGTGAAGGCACTGTTCGACGGCGTCTACGCGGGGTTCGCGACCCCGGAGGTGGCGGAGCGGCTCGCCGGGTCGGTGAGCGGGACGATTCTGCCGTTCTCCTTCGACCCGGAGCTGGAGTTGGTCGTGGACCCGGCGCTGCTCGAACACGAGGAGCTGTACTTCAACGCGGCCCGGCTGGACCGCTCGTTGGCCCTGCGCACCGCGGACTACGAGAGCATCGCCCAGCCTCGTAGGGCTCCGATCTCCCAGTGACCGCGTCCCCTCACCCCAGGATGCGTACGGCGTCGTCGAGGACCCGGCGCAGCCGCAGAGCGTCGGGGGCCACGGCGGTGACGAGCACCGCGGGTCCGGCGAGCGGGGTCAGGGCGGCGTACTCCCCCAGGGTGCGCGGCTCGGGCAGCTGCGCGGCGAACTCCGGGCGTACGACGAGGAGTTGACCGACGGCCCGGTGTCCGCCCAGGACGGCCGGGCCGTCCCAGCCGCCGGGCGCGCCCGGGCCGCAGGCCAGTTCCTGGTCGAGCAGCACCTGGCCCGCGTGCCGCAGTGTCAGCCGGGTGGTCAGCCGTCCTGGGGCCTCCCCCGACCGGCCGAGCACCTGCTCCTCGCGTAGCAGCAGCCGGGCGTCCGGGGCGAGTTCGGCGTGGGTGGTGACCCGCAGGTCACTCCCGTACGCCGAGATGAGCTGCTCCGGCAGCCAGTGCAGCTCGGCGCCTGCGCCGACCTTGAGCCGTACGGCGTAGTGCGCGGGCTCCTTGGCCTGTCCCGGCAGCGCGATCGTGGCGGCGGCCGAACCGATCCGCAGCCGCGCCCCCGCACACGCCTCGGCCTCGACAGCGAGGCGGTCGCCGCCGAGCGGAGCACTCATCGCACCGACGAGGGTGACCCGGGCCTCGGACCCGGTGGCGCGGGTGCGCCGCACGGCGAACGGCCCCTCACCGTCGAGTACGGGCAGCGCGGTGCCGCCGCGCGCGTCCGGCTCGGCGACGATCCGGGCCGTGGCACGGACCCCCGCCGTCGGCGCCGCCTGCGTGCCGAGGGCGGGCGTCACGGTGAGGGTCATCGGGCGGTCCAGTCGGTGAGCCGTTCCCGTACCCAGGCGGCGACGGCCGCGACACCCTCGTCGGAGCGCAGGGACTGGAAGACGACGGGGAGTTCGGCGCGCTGCTCCTTGGCGTCGCGGGCCATGCGTGCCAGGTCGGAGCCGACGTGCGGGGCGAGGTCGGTCTTGTTGACGACCAGGAGGTCGGCGGTGGTCACGCCGGGGCCGCCCTTGCGGGGGATGTCGTCGCCGCCCGCGACATCGATGACGAAGATCTGGGCGTCGACCAGGCCCTTGGAGAAGGTGGCGGTGAGGTTGTCGCCACCGGACTCGACGAGGATCAGGTCGAGCGGGCCGACCTCGTCCTCCAGGTCCTCGACGGCTTCGAGGTTGGCGGAGATGTCGTCACGGATGGCCGTGTGCGGGCAGGCCCCGGTCTCCACCGCGGTGATCCGCTCGGGCGGCAGCACCGCCTCGCGCAGCAGGAACGCGGCATCCTCGCGGGTGTAGATGTCATTGGTGACGACGGCGAGCGAGACCGTGTCGCGCAGGGCCCGGCACAGGGCGGCGACAGTCGCGGTCTTGCCGGAGCCGACCGGCCCGCCGAGGCCGATCCGCAGCGCGCGCCGGGTGCCATCGGGGCGCAGGGCGTCGGCGCTGTGGGTGTGCCGCTCGGGGTAGGTGGTGGCGTGGTCGAGGTGCATGGTGCGGCTCCAAGGGTTGCTGGGCGGTGGTGCGCACCCAGTGCGTGGTGCGTGGTGCGTGGTGCGTAGTGCGTGGTGCGTGGTGCGTAGTGCGTGGTACGCGGCGCTCAGGACGCGAACAGGCGTACGGGCCAGCCGCCGTGCGCCTCCGCGCTGATCTCCAGCAGCGGCGCGGAGGCGGCGGGCAGTGCGTCGACACCGCTGTCGAGTGCGCGCCGGGCGGCGTTGGTCGCGTGGTCGGCGATGCGGTCGACCTCGGGGGCGAGCCGGGCCAGTACCGCGGTGGCGTCGAAGGGGTCCAGGCTGAGCAGCCGTACGGTCGCGGTCGCCGGGCCGCTGAGGTTCTCGTACGCGGCGCAGTACGCGGCGTCCTCGGGCCCGAGCCCCGCGGCGCGGGCGGCGAGCCCGAGCACCACGGGCTGGTGGGCGCCGCGCGGCCGGGCCGCGGCGAGCGCGTCGAGCTCGGCCGACGGCCAGGTGGCGCGGGCCGCCCGCATCAGCTGGCGGCCCAGCTTTCGGGCCGCGGTACGCAGCGCGGCCGACGGGGTGCGGGCGTCCGCGGCCCCGTCGAGCTCCAGCGGGTCCACGCCGAGCGCGGCAGCCGCCGCGAGGGCGGCCGCGGTCAGGCCCGTGGTGTGCAGCCGCCCCTGGCAGAACTCGGCCAGGCTCGCGGCGTCGGTGACGCGGCCCGCGGCGACCGCCGCCTCGGCCCCGCCGGAGTGCGCGTGCCCGCCGGCGGGGAAGCGGCCGTCGGCAAGTACGAGCAGTGCGGCTCTGGACATCCCTGGCTCCCTCCTGTCACGTCTCAGAAGAGGAAGTAGCGCTGGGCCATGGGCAGTTCGGCGGCGGGTGCGGCCTCGACGAGTTCGCCGTCGATGGTGACGGCGAAGCTGTCGGGGTCGACCCGCACCTGGGGCCTGGCGTCGTTCTCGCGCATGTCCGCCTTGGTGACCTGGCGGGTGCTGTGGATCGCGGCGAACTCCTTGCCGAGGCCGAGCCGTTCGGGCAGCCCGTCGTCCAGCGCCGCCTGGGTCACGAAGTTGAGCGAGTTGGAGCCCGGCGCCCGGCCCGTCGCGCCGAACATGGGGCGCGGCAGCACCGGCTGCGGGGTGGGGATGGAGGCGTTGGCGTCACCCATCTGCGCGTACGCGATCTGCCCGCCCTTGATGACCAGTTGCGGCTTGACGCCGAAGAAGGCGGGGTCCCACAGCACCAGGTCGGCGAGCTTGCCGGACTCCACCGAGCCGACCTCGGCGTCCAGGCCCTGGGCGACGGCGGGGTTGATGGTGTATTTGGCGACATAGCGACGGGCCCGGAGGTTGTCCGCGCGAGTGTCCCCTGGCAGCAGGCCGCGCCGCCGCTTCATCACGTGCGCGGTCTGCCAGGTGCGCAGGATGACCTCGCCGATGCGGCCCATCGCCTGGGAGTCCGAGGAGATGATCGAGATCGCGCCGAGGTCGTGCAGGATGTCCTCGGCCGCGATGGTGGACGGCCTGATCCGGGACTCGGCGAAGGCCAGGTCCTCGGGGACGGCCGGGTTGAGGTGGTGGCAGACCATCAGCATGTCGAGGTGTTCCTCGATGGTGTTGACGGTGTGCGGCCGGGTCGGATTGGTCGAGCTGGGCAGGATGTTGGGCTCGGAGACGACCGTGATGATGTCCGGCGCGTGCCCGCCGCCCGCTCCCTCGGTGTGGTACGCGTGCAGGGTGCGCCCGGCGATCGCCGCCAGCGTGTCACCGACGAACCCCGCCTCGTTCAGGGTGTCCGTGTGGATGGCGAGCTGGGCGCCGGTCTCGTCGCAGACGCCCAGTGCCGCGTCGATGACGGCGGGGGTGGCCCCCCAGTCCTCGTGGATCTTCAACCCGAGCGCGCCGCCGCGCAGTTGGGAGAGCATCGCCTCGCGCGAGACGGTGTTGCCCTTGCCGAGCAGCCCGAGGTTGACCGGGTACTGCTCCATGGACTCCAGCATCCGGGCGAGGTGCCAGGGGCCCGGGGTGACGGTGGTGGCTTTGCTGCCTTCGGCGGGTCCGGTGCCGCCACCGACGAGCGTGGTGATGCCGGAAGCCAGGGCCTCGTCGGCGAGTTGCGGGCATATGAAGTGCACATGGGCGTCGATGGCGCCCGCCGTGACGATCTTGCCGTTGCCCGCGATGATCTCGGTCTCCGGGCCGATGACCAGGTCCGGGTGTACGCCGTCCATGGTGTCGGGGTTCCCGGCCTTGCCGATGCCGGTGATCCGGCCGTCCCGGATGCCGAGGTCGGCCTTGACGATGCCCCAGTGGTCGAGGATCACCACGCCGGTGATGACGGTGTCGGGGGCGCCGTCGGCGCGGGTGGCGCGGGACTGGCCCATCGACTCGCGGATGACCTTGCCGCCGCCGAACACCGCCTCGTCCCCCGCGAGTCCGGGTCCGCCCGAGCGGTCCTCCTCGATCTCGACGAGCAGGTCGGTGTCGGCGAGGCGGATACGGTCGCCGGTGGTGGGGCCGAACAGGTCGGCGTAGGCGGCACGTGTCAGTTCAGCCATCGAGGGCACCTCCGGTCTCACCGCGCAGGCCGGGAACGATCCGCTCCCCGGCCAGGGGTACGAGTTCCACGTCGACGGGAATGCCGGGCTCGAAGCGGACGGCGGTCCCGGCCGCGATGTGCAGCCGCAGCCCGCGGGCGGCCGCGCGGTCGAATTCCAGGCCCGGGTTGGCCTCGGCGAAGTGGTAGTGGGAGCCGACCTGGACGGGCCGGTCGGCGCGGTTCAGGACGGTGAGTCGGGTGGTGGCACGGCCCTCGTTGAGGAGCACCGGCTCGTCGGCGAAGAAGATCTCTCCGGGGATCATCGGCTCATCCCCCGTCAGACGATCGGGTCGTGGACGGTGACGAGTTTGGTGCCATCCGGGAAGGTGGCCTCGACCTGGACGTCGTGGAGCATCTCGGGTATGCCGTCCATGACGTCGCCGCGGGTCAGGAGCTTGCGCCCGGACGACATCAGCTCGGCGACGGACCTGCCGTCGCGGGCGCCCTCGAGTATGTGCGAGGTGATCAGCGCGACGGCTTCGGGGTGGTTGAGTCTCAGGCCCCGCGCTCGGCGCTTCTCGGCCACGTCGGCCGCCACATGGATAAGCAGCCGTTCCTGTTCATGCGGGGTCAGTTGCACGCGCCACCTCACAGTTGATGTCCCCTGGGGGAAGAGGTTGCACGTTAATGCGGAAGTTTTTCCGATGCGTTAACTGGTGGGTCAACTGGCTCGGGGTTGCCCCATGGACATCAGGCCGCGCAGCCCCTCCGTCATCGACTGCACCGTCACCTCTCCGAACAGCGCCTGCTGGGCCGCGAAGCCCTGCGCCATGGCGATCATGGTCCGGGCGACGCTGTCGGCGGGGACGTCCGCACGCATCAGCCCGGCGTCCTGGTAGGCCCGGACGATGCGCACCCAGGCCTCCCGCACCTTGGTGTAGCCGTCGCGCAGCAGGGCGGACAGTTCGTCGTTGCGGAGCGTCTCCGTCCAGGCCTGGATCATCAGCCGCGGGAAGCCTGACTCCCCCTCGTAGGTGATCCCGGTATCAGGCCGGAGCACCTTGGTCAGGATCTCCTCCATCAGCACATCGGGGGGCGGCGGCGGGCTCTGCCGCAGTGCTGTCTCGAAGGCGCCGCGGATGATGTCGAGCACTTCACCGACGACGGCGCCGATCAGCTCTTCCTTGCCGCTGAAGTAGCGGTAGACCGCGCCCGCCGACAGGTCGACCTCACGCAGGACGTCCTGCATGGACGTGGCGTGGAATCCATTACGCGCGAAGCAGCGCGCGGCACCGTCCAGGATCTGGCGGCGGCGGGCATCGAGGTGTTCCTGGGATACGCGAGCCATGCGCCCAAAGTAAAACGAATATTCATTCTTGACAAGGACAGCACCCGGCGGGACAGTGGGCCCACGGAAAACGAACGATCCTTCTCTTTGATCACCGAGGCGAATCGAGGGGCACCATGTCCACCACATCCGCTACGTCGCCCACCCCGGCCGCTCCCCCGGACCCGCCCGCCGCGCCGCAGTCCCGTCGGATGGTCGCGGTCGCCGTACTGGTCCCGCTGTTGGTCGCCCTCGCGCTGTGGGCTTTCACCTGGCCGGCCGCCCGCATGGCTCCCCAGGATCTGCCACTCGGCGTCGCGGGCCCGACGGCCGCCGCGAGCGCCGTACAGGACCGGCTGGAGCAGAACAACGACGGCGCGTTCGAGGTCCACCGGTACGCGGACGAGTCCGCCGCGCGCGAGGCCATCGAGGACCGGACCGTATACGGCGCGGTCGTCGTCACCGAGCGCGGCCCGAAGCTGCTCACCGCGTCGGCGGCGAGCCCCGTGGTGGCCCAGCTGCTGCAGCAGGCAGTGGCCGCCCAGTCCCCAGACGGCACGCCCGTGGAGACCGTCGACGTCGTACCGGCCCCGGACAGCGACCCGCGCGGCGCCGCACTGAGCTCCAGTGTGCTGCCGATGGCGATCGCCGGTGTAGCGGCCGGTTCCATCGTGACGATGGTCGGGCTGCGGCGGATGCGTGCGGCCGTCGCCCTGGTCGGCGCCGCGACACTGGTGGGCCTGGTCGCCGCCACGCTCACGCACAGCTGGCTGGGCGTCCTCACCGGCAACTGGTGGGCCGAGGCCGGCGCGCTGGGCCTGTCGGCGCTGGCGGTGAGCGCCGCCGTGGCCGGTTTCGCGGCACTGATCGGCCCCGCGGGTATCGGCGTCGGCGCCCTGCTGGTCGTGCTGCTCGGCAACCCGTTCTCCGGGGTGACCTCCGCGCCCGAACTCCTCCCCGAGCCAATCGGAATGATCGGTCAGTGGCTGCCGCCAGGCGCGGGCGGGAGCCTGCTGCGGTCCGTCTCCTTCTTCGACGGAGCCCAGGCGGGCGGGCCCGCGCTGACCCTCGGACTGTGGGCGGCGCTGGGCCTGACGGCGGTGCTGCTCGGCGGACGGCGGGCCGGAAGCAGCGCCCCGGCGGGCGAGCCGGTGCGCACGCCGGAGCCCACTCCGGCTGGCTGACACCGCACCGTGAGACCGGCCGTGCGCCCCCGCTGTAGCGGACGGGGGCGCACGGTCTTGCCGCGCACCGGCGCGTGCCGCGTACCGGGGTCTACGAGGGGTGCCCCGCACCAGGGGCCTACGACGGGTGTCGCGCGCCAGGGCCTACGACGGTGCCGCGTACCCGGTCTACGACGGGTTGGGCCCGCGATGTTCGGCCGCGATCCCGAACCGCTGACGCTCCCCCGGAGCGGGCGACACCCCACCCACCGTCGAGACGGCGCTGATCACCTGCTCGTCCGCGCCCTCCAACTGCTCCAGCCGCTCCAGGTCAGCGGCCGACACCAGGGCCACGAGCGGCTTGCCGTGCCGCGTGACGACGACCCGCTCCCCGCCGTACACCACACGGTTGATGAGGTCGGCGAGCTCTGCCCGCGCTTGCGTCACCGGAATCTCGTAGGCCATGTCCCCAGCCTAAGCACGCCGCGCCGACTTCCCCTCCCTCTCCCTACGCAATGTACGTCCTGTACATTTTTTACAGGACCGCAAGCACCGATGGATGAGGAGCGCTCTGCCATGAACCGACCGTCCGCCCGCCACGTCCTGCCGGAGTTCACCGAGCGCACCAGCGTGGGGCAGCGCACGATGGACCCCTACGCGAAGCTGCTTGAGGAGCGCATCGTCTTTCTCGGGACGCCGATCGACGACACGTCGGCGAATGACGTGATGGCCCAGTTCATGCATCTCGAGCACGCCGCGCCCGACCGGGACATCTCGCTGTACATCAACTCCCCCGGCGGCTCGTTCAGCGCGATGACCGCGATCTACGACACCATGCAGTTCGTCACCTGCGAGGTGGAGACGATCTGCCTGGGGCAGGCTGCCTCCGCCGCGGCCGTGCTGCTCGCGGCCGGGACGCCCGGCAAGCGGTACGCGCTGCCCGGCGCCCGGGTACTGATCCACCAGCCGTCCGTCGCCGAGCCGATCGAGGGGCAGGCGACCGATCTGGCGATCCAGGCGGACGAACTGATGCGTACCCGGGGGCTGCTGGAGGAGATGCTCGTACGCCACACCGGGCAGCGCCTGGAGCGGATCGCGGCGGACATCGAGCGGGACAAGATCCTCACCGCGCGCGAGTCGGTGGAGTACGGGCTGGTGGACCGGGTCATTCCGTCCCGTAAGGCGTCCCGGGCGACGCCTGGCACGAGGTGAGCCGCCGATGCTGCCACCGGAACTGCCCGAGCTCCCCGCGCTGACCCGCGCCGAGTCGGAGGTCGTCGACCGGTATCTGGAGGTGATCGACCTGCTGGGCCGGATCAACCCGGCGCGCGGCCGCGACACGTACGGTTCGCTGCGCGCCGCGCAGGCCCTGGTCGCCAAGTCCACCGCGCTGCGGGACGCCCTGACGCTGATGCACCAACGAGGTGAGGCCGAGGTCCACGCGGACACGCTGGCGCGGGCGTTGCGGGTGCTGGACGGGGAGCGGCGGGCTGGGCGAGTGGCGCTGCCGCCCACGTCCACGGCCTGACGGCTCCGGGGCACGGAGCGGTCCGTCCGCGCCGTGCCCCGGAAGGACCAGTTCGGGTCGCCTGATCGGCGGAGTGAATATCCGCCCTGATGGCGCAAGAAAGTTGCACGCGTGCTGTACGTGGTGTTCGGAATGATTGGTTCCGGTGCTGGTCCAGGGGTCCTCGGGGCTCGGCGCCCCGGCCGTAAACCCCTGTTGTCCACCCGAACGGGTCAGTCGTGAGGACACTCACATACCGCCGTTTCTTCTCGGTTTTGGCCGGTGCCGTGCGCCAAGATCCGTTGCGACGACAAGCCCCCGCCAACCGCGGTGGGGCGGTCCGGGCGGACGCCGAGTCCTGCCGCCGTCCGGATGCCGGGTCGACGACAGCGGATCGGCAGGAGTGGAGGACCCGAGCACTACGGGGCGAGAAGGCCCCTTGGGGTGAAGCCGTGAGAGCGGCCGGACAGCGAAGGCGTACGGCTCCCTGCCGTGGCGCCGGTCCGAATCCGACAGGTCATCCTTCACAGGCGGCTGCCGAAGGGTTGCGCATGACTGCGCGTCACCGTGTTCCGTCCCTGCTCACTCGGGCCGGCACCGCATCCGCCCTCACACTCGTCGCCGTCGGCGGCACCCTGGTGGTACCGGGCGCCGCGGGCCAGGCCGAGGCCGCGGCGCCCGCCACCAAGGCCGTCAAGATCGCGGCGTCCAAGAAGGGATCGCCGTACAAGTGGGGAGCGGCGGGGCCGCGCCGCTTCGACTGCTCGGGGCTGACGCTGTACTCGTTCAAGCGCGTCGGAAAGTCGCTGCCGCGCACCGCGGCGGCCCAGCGCAACAAGACCCGGCGGATCTCCGCGGGCAAGCGTCAGCGCGGCGACCTGGTGTTCTTCCACTCCGGCCGGAGCGTGTACCACGTGGGCATCTACGCAGGTCGCGGGCGCATCTGGCACTCGCCCAAGAGCGGCGATGTGGTGCGGCTGCAGAAGATCTGGACCAAGAGCGTGTCCTACGGGCGGGTGCGTTAGCCGGTAGGCGTTAGCCGGTAGGCGAGTGCGTCAGCGGTAGGCGGGCCGGGCCCGGGAGGCTGTGGCACCTTCCGGCGCCTTCCGCCGGGACCCTTCCGGGTCCCTCGCGGGTCAGCCCGCGAGGGGCGCCGCCAGCAGGGTCAGCCCCAGGGCGGCCAGTGCCGTACCGCTGACGCCTTCGATGGCGCGGGCCGTACGCGGTCGGCGCAGCCAGCGGCCGAGCCGGTCGACCAGCAGGGCGACGGCCTGGAACCAGACCGCGGCGATCCCCACGATGATCGCCGCGAGCAGCAGCGTGCGGGGCATCGCCGGGCTCGACGCGGGGACGAACTGGGGCAGCACGCTGAGGAAGGTGATCGACGCCTTGGGGTTGAGCGCGTTGGTGAGGAATCCCTGGCGCAGGGCCCTGGCGGGGCTCACGGCCACCGTGCCGTCGGGGGAGTCCGCGTCGGTGGCGGTCTGGCGTGGCCGGGCCGCGGCGCGCAGCGCGCCGTATCCGAGGTAGAGCACATAGGCGCCGCCCAGCAGTTGCAGCCCACGGAAGAGCGCCGGAACCGCCGTGAGGACGGCGGCGACCCCGGCGACGGCGAGCGCGGTATGGACCAGCAGGCCGGCCGCGATCCCCAGGGCGCAGGCGGCGCCCGCCCGGCGTGAGGCGAGGGCGTTGCGCACCACGACGGTGAAGTCGGCGCCCGGCATGGCGACCATGGCGGCGGCGACCCCCGTGAAGGCGACCAGTTGTGTGTCCATGGCCCCCAGCGTGCCCGCCGTCAGCCTTCAGCAGGTACTTGCAATCTTGAGGGTCTGCCTTAAGAGTTGCTTTATGTACGATCCCACGCGACTCGCGGCACTGGTGGCGGTCGCCGAGGCCGGTTCGATCACTCGGGCAGCCGGGCGGCTCGGCTATACGGCGCCCGCGCTGTCCCAGCAGCTCGCCAAGCTGGAGCGGGAGGCGGGGGCCGCGCTGTTGGTACGGCACCACCGCGGGGCACGGCTGACGGCCGCTGGCGAACTGCTGGTCAAGCGGGCCCGCAGGGTGCTGGACGAGATGGACCTGGCCCGCCACGAGCTGGCCCGGCTGACAGGGCTCTCGGGCGGGCGGCTGCGTATCGGGGCGTTCCCGACGGCCGGGATTCATCTGCTGCCTCCGGCGCTCAGCGCGTTCCGCAGGGCGCATCCCGATGTCGAGCTGGCGGTAACGGAGTTCGAGCCTCCGGCGGGTGTGGCCGCGGTGGCGGACGGCGCGGTGGATCTCGCGCTGACGCACGCGTACCAGCCGGGCGAGACCGAGCCGCTGCCCGTGGCCGTCGCCGCCGAGGCGCTGCTGACCGAGGAGCTGGTGCTGGTGACCGCTCCGGGGCACGCCCTGGCGGATGGCGCGGGGCGGCTGCCGCTCGGGGACCTCGCGGGGCAGCCGCTGATCAGCATGGCACCCTGGCATCCGCGCCGCCGGGAGGTGGAGGCCGCACTCGCGCGGGCCGGGGCCAGCCCGTCGGTGGTGGTCGAGACGCCGAGCTACGCCGTGGTGTGCGCCCTGGCCAGCGCCGGACTCGGAGTGGCCGTGGTGCCCGAGATGGTGGCGCGCAAGGCCCTGACACCGGTGAACGTCCGGGCCCTGGACCCGCCAGGACTGCGCCGTACGATCTCGGTCGTGTACCGCGTGGACGAGCCGAATCCCGCGGCGGACACCCTACGAGCGCTACTGCGCGGCGCGTTCGGCCGCTCGGGCGTGTCCTGAGCCAAGCGGGTCGTCAGGTCCCTCCTCCGTGCTCTCTCAGCTGGCGTGGAGGATCCGCAAGCGACCGGGTTCCGCCGGATCTCGATCGACGACTTGGACCGGCGTCCAAGCCCATTGCCACACGCTGATGCCTGGCGTGCGGGAGAACCGGATCTGCCCGCGCGTGCCTTCGACTGCGACACGCGGCCAGGATTCGGCAGTGCGCGCCCGGTCCGCGCCGTGAGAACGCAGCACATCGGCGAGGACGGTGATCGTGTCGTAGCCCTCGAAGGCGACGAAGGAGGGCGCTTCGCCTAGCCGCTCACGGAGGGCCGTCTCGACGCGTGCACCGAGTGGGCTGAGGCGTTCGGGCAGGTAGCGCAAGAACGGGATCGCGGCGCCGTCGTCGCCCAGCAGCGTCGCCCATTCGGCGAACTCCGGTTGCCCGGCAGGCGCACCGATCATGACCTCGGCGAGGCGCTGGTCGCGGCGGACGGCCTGGACGATCGGCACTGCCGGATCCGGGTGGCCGACCAGAAGAAGGACGGCTGTCGCGCGATGGTCGACGAGCTCGTCGCACACGGCCGTGGGGTCGAGCGCGCGCATGTCGAGTTCGATGACGGTGCCACCGCGCGCAGCGAGGTAGTCCCGCAGTATGCGCGTCCCGGATGACCAGTACACACTCGGATCGGCGGCTACGGCGATGCGACTGTGCCCCGCGCTGAGGAGGAAGTCCGCGTAGATCTGCCAGCCGTGGGACTGCGCCGGGGCGAGGCGCGCGACCCATTCCGTTGGCTGTTCGGTGAGCGCGTCGAGAACCGCTGACGAGCAGAGGAACGGCAGGCCGAGGGCGTCGGCCCTGGTGGCAGCGGCGCGAGCGACGACGCTGTGGTACTCCCCCGCCAAGGCGGCCACGCCCAGGCGAGCCAATTCATCTACCGCCGCCACGGCCCGCTGCGGATCAGCCGCCGTGTCTCGGACCACCAACTCAAGTGGTCTGCCGACGATCCCGCCTGCGTCATTGGCTTCGCGAACGGCCAGCTCGAGTCCAGCGAGCAGGTGTTGGCCCGCCTCGACCCAGCCAGGCCGAGTCAGCGGAACGAGAGCGCCGATCTGAATGGATGAACCGGTGACCATGCCGGACATTGCATCCACCACCATCGCCAACAGGCAACCGATTATTTCTCCGCCGAGCCGGGTGGTTGTTCCGTGCCGTCAGGTCTGGACGGGTGCGGTCGCGGTCCAGGGCAGGGTGATCCAGATGGTCTTGCCGCCCTCGGCCGTCGGCCTGACCGCGAGGCGGCCGCCGCACTCGGCGGTCAGCCAGCGGATGATGACCATCCCGCGGCCGTTGTCCTGCTGGACGGCCGCGGGCAGCCGCTTGGGGAAGCGGGGGTGACTGTCGGTGACGCCGATCCGCAGTTGCTCGTCGCGCTCGAGTTCCAGGTCGACCGTGAACGTCGGCGACTGGCCGAAGGTGTGCTGGACGGCGTTGGTCGCGAGTTCGGAGACGATGAGCCGGACGGTGTCGGACGCCTCCGCATCTCCCGGCAGGCCCCATTCGGCCAAGATGCTGCTGACGTATTTCCGCGCCGCGGACACCGAGGCGGGCTCGCTCGGCAGAGTGACGGATGCTTCCTGATGGTCTGCCATGGCGACGCTGTCCCTTTCCCACCGGGGACGAACTCCGTTACGTAGCGGATGTAGCGGGTCGGCCTCGGACTGGTGCTTCGCGCCAGAGTGCCACTCCAGGGGCACCGAAGGGTGGCGATCCCCCAAGATATGCATATATCTGTCGCCCGAAGCGGTGAACTCTGCTACGGAAGAACGTATTTGGGCGAGACTGGCGCAACGGAGCACACGGGCGGCCGGAAGGAGCGGTCATGCGATACGGCCCCGCGGTACGTCGGCGCAAGCTGGGCGCCGAACTCCGCTCCCTGCGCGACCGCGCGGGACTGACCAGCGGCGAGGCCGCGCTACTCGTCGGCTGGCACCAGTCCAAGGTAAGCCGGATAGAGACCGGGCGCAGCGCGGCGAAGCCCGCGGACGTACGGCTGCTGCTCGACGCGTACGACGTCCGCGACCCCGAACTGCGCGCGCTGTTTGAGGCGTTGGCGGGCACGGACGGTGACCACGCGGCGGGGCACCAGTGGTGGCACGCGTACAAGGGGCTGCTGCCGCCCGCTTATCGGGACTTCATCAGCCTGGAGTCGCAGGCCTGCCAGATGCGCACGCTGGAAACGTCGGTGGTGCCGGGGTTACTGCAGACGCCGGAGTACGCCCGTGCGGTGACCCGGGCGGCGGTGGACGGGCTTGCCGAGCGCGAGGTCGACGCGTTGGTCGAGGTGCGTCTGGCGCGGCAGGAGGTGCTGCACGGTGACCCGCCGCTGGAGCTGAGTGCGGTGCTGGACGAGGCGGTGCTGCGCAGGCCGGTGGGTGGGTACGGGGTGATGGCGCGGCAGCTGCGACGGTTGCGGGAGGTGGCTCGGTTGCCTCAGGTACGGCTGCAGGTTGTTCCGTTCGCTGCGGGGGCGCATATCGGCCTCACCGGATCTTTCGTAATGTTCTCATTTCCGAACATCGCTGATCTGGATGTGGTTGTTCTCGACCATATGACGAGTAGCCTCTACCTCGAGCGGAAAGAAGACCTCCAGGCCTACAGCGAAGCATTCAACTTCCTTCAGAAGCACGCACTTTCGGCAGAGGACACTCAGGAATTCATCACCGGGATCGGTGACGGCGCGTAAGGAGGCACCATGTCTGCACTGCCTCGGTACGTACCCTCCAGCACATCACTCAGCACCGCCCCGCACCACGCGCGGTGGCGGCGCAGCACGCGCAGCACGGGCATGAACAACTGCGTCGAGGCCGCGCGCCTCGGCGGCGGACCGCTGACCGGATTGCTGGCGGTGCGCGACTCCAAGGCTCCGGCGGGGCCCGCTCTGCTCTTCTCCCCCGCCGCCTGGGAACCCTTCCTCGCGGCACTCACGGGCGACGGGCGATAGGTCTCTCTATGCCTGGGCCGCCTGGGGTGCGGTGGCGACGACGGTCCGTACGGCCTGGTCGATCTGCTGCTGTGTCAGGTCCCCGCGCGCCGTCAGCCGGAGCCGGGAGATACCGTCCGGCACCGACGGCGGGCGGAAGCAGCCGACGACGAGGCCCGCTGCCCGGCAGTCGGCCGCCCACCGCACCGCCTCGTCCGGCGAGGGGGCACAGACAGAGACGACGGCCGCGTCGGGCCGTACCGCCCGCAGGCCCGCGGCGGTGAGCCGGTCGTACAGCGCGGCCGCCACCTCGCGGGTCCGCTCGGCGCGCTCCGGTTCGCGGCGCAGCAGCCGCAGCGCCGCTAGCGCACCTCCCGCCGCGGCGGGGGCGAGACCGGTGTCGAAGATGAAGGTGCGGGCGGTGTTCACCAGGTGGTCGATCACCTTGGCGGGCCCGAGCACGGCGCCGCCCTGGCTGCCCAGCGACTTGGACAGGGTGACGGTGACGACGACGTCCGGCGCGCCCGCGATGCCTGCCGCGTGTGCGGCGCCCCGGCCGCCCCTGCCCAGTACGCCCAGACCATGCGCGTCGTCCACCACAAGCCCCGCCCCGTACGCCCGACAGGCCTCGGCCAGCGCGGGCAGCGGGGCCGCGTCGCCGTCCACCGAGAAGACCGAGTCGGTGACCGCGAGCGCCGGCCCCCCGTGGGCGTCCAGGGCCTTGCGGACGGCGTCGGGGTCGGTGTGCCCGACGACCGAGGTCGCAGCGCGGGCCAGGCGGCAGCCGTCGATGAGCGAGGCGTGGTTGGCGGCGTCCGAGACGATCAGAGAGCCGTGCGGGGCGAGCGCGGTGACAGCGGCGAGGTTGGCGGCGTAGCCGGAGGACAGCACAAGGGCCGACTCGAATCCGCAGAAGTCAGCCAGTTCCCGCTCAAGTCGGGCGTGCAGTTCCGTGGTGCCGGTGACCAGCCGGGACCCGGTCGCGCCGGCGCCCCACACCCGGGCCGCGTCGGCGGCGCCCTCGGTGACCTCCGAGTGGCGGGTCAGGCCCAGGTAGTCGTTGCTCGCGAGGTCCAGGAGGGGAGAATCAGCGGGGCGCGGCCGCAGGGTGCGTACCAGACCGGCACGGCGACGCTGCTCGGCCTGGTCGTCGATCCAGTGGAACGGGTCCTGGGCAGCGTCGGTCGCCTGGCGGTACATGGCCGTCCCTCGCGTCGTCGGGTGTCTCGGGCTCTTTGTATGTCGGGTGTCACAGGCTCTTTGTATGCAGTCAACAGACCCTATCGGGACAATCCCGTGGTCAGAATGTGGCGATACCCACACCCCGATCCACCCCTGTTGTTCGGTTCCTACTTGGCCGAGGGCGGTGCCGTAGGCAAGGATCAGACCTCATGGACCTGCTGAACACGCTGGTGGACAAGGGGCTTCGGCGCGAGCTGCCGACCCGTGAAGAGGCGCTCGCCGTCCTGGCGACCTCCGACGACGAGCTTCTCGACGTAGTGGCCGCGGCCGGAAAGGTGCGGCGGCAGTGGTTCGGGCGGCGGGTGAAGCTCAACTATCTGGTCAATCTGAAGTCCGGACTGTGTCCGGAGGACTGCTCGTACTGCTCACAGCGGCTCGGCTCCAAGGCCGAGATCCTCAAGTACACCTGGCTGAAGCCCGACGAGGCCTCCAAGGCGGCGGCGGCCGGTGTCGCGGGCGGCGCCAAGCGGGTGTGCCTGGTGGCGAGCGGGCGCGGACCCACGGACCGCGACGTCGACCGGGTCGGGAAGACCATTGAGGCGATCAAGGAGCAGAACGAGGGCGTCGAGGTCTGTGCCTGCCTCGGGCTGCTCTCCGGTGGCCAGGCCGAGCGGCTGCGCGAGGCGGGCGCCGACGCGTACAACCACAACCTGAACACCTCCGAGGCGACCTACGGGGAGATCACCAGCACCCACACCTACGCCGACCGGGTGGAGACGGTGCACCAGGCGCAGGCCGCCGGGCTATCCGCCTGCTCGGGACTGATCGCCGGCATGGGCGAGAGCGACGGCGACCTGGTCGACGTGGTGTTCTCGCTGCGTGAGCTCGACCCGGACTCGGTGCCGGTGAACTTCCTGATCCCGTTCGAGGGGACTCCGCTCGCCAAGGAGTGGAACCTCACCCCGCAGCGGGCGCTGCGCATCCTGGCGATGGTCCGGTTCGTCTGCCCGGACGTGGAGGTACGGCTCGCGGGCGGCCGCGAGGTGCATCTGCGCACCCTGCAGCCGCTGGCCCTGCACCTGGCCAACTCGATCTTCCTGGGTGACTACCTCACCAGTGAGGGCCAGGCCGGTCAGGCCGACCTGGACATGATCAAGGACGCGGGATTCGAGGTCGAGGGCGCGGACAAGGTGACGCTGCCCGAGCACCGGCTGTCCGGGGAGGCGACAGGGTGCGGCTCGCATGAGACGGCGGGGTGTGGCTCGCATGAGGGTGGCTGCGCGCCGTGCGGCTCGGATGCCGGGGCTTCGTCGGCGCCCGAGGACGCCTCCGCCGCCGATGAGGTCTCGGCGTCCGACGCCCGTACGGACCTGGTAGCGGTACGTCGGCGGGGCGCCGGCACGGACCTCGCGCCCAATGCCTGACCCCCGGGTTCAGGAGCTCGTCGAGCTGGACCGGCGGCATGTCTGGCATCCGTACGGGCCGATGCCGGGCCGTACGGAGCCGCTGGTCGTGGAGTCCGCCTCCGGGGTACGGCTGCGGCTCGCGGACGGCGGCGAGGAGCTCGTCGACGGCATGTCGTCCTGGTGGTCGGCCATCCACGGCTACAACCACCCGGTGCTGAACGACGCGGTGCGCGGCCAGCTGGACCGCATGAGCCATGTGATGTTCGGCGGGCTCACCCATGAGCCCGCCGTACGGCTCGCGAAGCGCTTGGTCGACATCTCGCCCGAGGGTCTTGAGCATGTCTTCCTCGCCGACTCGGGTTCGGTGTCGGTCGAGGTCGCGATCAAGATGTGTCTGCAGCACTGGCGCTCGGTCGGCCGCCCCGCCAAGCAGCGGCTGCTGACCTGGCGCGGCGGCTACCACGGCGACACCTGGCAGCCGATGTCGGTCTGCGACCCCGACGGCGGCATGCACGAGCTCTGGTCGGGCGCGCTGCCGAAGCAGGTGTTCGCGGACGCGCCGCCCGCTCAGTACGAGGAGTCGTACGCCGACCACCTGCGCGAGGTGATCACACGGCACGCCGACGAGCTGGCGGCGGTGATCGTGGAGCCCGTGGTGCAGGGCGCGGGCGGGATGCGGTTCCACTCCCCCGCGTATCTGCGGGTGCTGCGCGAGGTGTGCGACGAGCAGGACGTACTGCTGGTCTTCGACGAGATCGCGACCGGGTTCGGGCGTACCGGCACGCTGTTCGCCGCCGAGCACGCGGGCGTGACGCCCGATGTGATGTGTGTGGGCAAGGCGCTGACCGGCGGCTATATGACCATGGCGGCGACGCTGTGCACCGCGCGCGTGGCGGACGGGATCTCGCGGGGCGAGGTGCCGGTGCTCGCGCACGGGCCGACGTTCATGGGCAACCCGCTGGCGGCGGCGGTGTCCTGCGCCTCGATCGACCTGCTGCTCGCGCAGGACTGGCAGACCGAGGTCAAGCGCATCGAGTCGGGCCTGCGTGAGGGGCTGGCGGCCGCGTCCGATGTGCCGGGTGTGGTGGATGTACGGGTCCTGGGCGCGATCGGTGTCATCCAGCTGGACCACCAGGTGGACGGGGCGGCGGCCACCGACGTGCTGCGGCGCGAGGGTGTGTGGCTGCGACCGTTCCGCGACCTGATCTACACCATGCCGCCGTACATCACGGGTGACGAGGATGTGGCGCGGATCTGCCGTGCGGCGGCCGCGGCCGCGGCTGCGGGCTGACCGGGTGCGGGCCCGTCCGGGCGTCTGCCGGACGGGCCGCTCTCAGCGAGGAGAACAGTGCAATGACGGTTCTGGTGGTCACGGGGACCGGTACCGAGGTCGGCAAGACCGTGGCGACGGCCGCGGTGGCGAGGGCCGCGCTGGCGGCCGGGCGCTCGGTGGCCGTACTGAAGCCCGCGCAGACCGGGGTCGGTGCCGGTGAGCGCGGTGACGCGGACGAGGTGGTGCGGCTCGCCGGGCCGGTCACCGCGGTCGAACTGGCTCGCTATCCCGAGCCGTTGGCGCCCGCGACGGCCGCGCGTCGGGCCGGGCTCGCGCCCGTACGGCCGCAGGAGATCGCCGACGCGGCGCAGAAGCTGGCCACCGAGCACGATCTGGTGTTGGTCGAGGGTGCGGGTGGGCTGCTCGTACGCTTCGACGACGACGACGGTGGCGGTGGCGGTGGCGGTGGCGGTGGCGGCACGCTTGCCGACGCGGCTTTGTTGCTCGACGCGCCGGTGTTGGTCGTCGCGTCGGCCGGGCTCGGCACCCTGAACACGACCGCGCTGACCGCGGAGGCGCTGCGGGCGCGGTCCCTGCGGCCGCTGGGCGTCCTGGTCGGCAGCTGGCCGCGGCGGCCTGACCTCGCCGCGCGCTGCAACCTCACCGACCTGCCGTCGGTCGCTGGGGCGCCGCTCCTGGGTGCTGTCCCCGAAGGCGCCGGGGCTCTGGACGGACCGGCCTTCCGGGCGGGCGCGGCAGGGTGGCTGGCCCCTGCGCTGGGCGGGACGTGGGACGCGGCGTCGGCGTCACTGACGTAGGCGGGGGTGGTGCGCTTCGTCCGTTGTGGGTCGGGGGCGCGGTGGGGCGTGCCGTTGTGGCAGTCGTCCCCTGCCGTTGTGGGCATACGTTCCGCAGGGCGGAACGGGTGGGCACAACCCCTCGCCTCGGGCGCACCGCTTCACCAAGGCCGAAGGGCGACGCCCTCCCCGAGCGCGGGGCAGCCCCTTAGCGGCGGGGCACCATCGCGGCCCAAGAAGGGACGCGCGCGGGCGCGGGGCGCGTGTGGGTCGCGCGTTGCATGCGGAGTGCGTCGATGGACTCCGCGAGTAGCTCGTACTCGGTGGTGTCGTCGGCTGTGGCGAAGCGGATCAGCTGCCCCCTCGACAGGCCTTCGGCGACCGCGCTCTGGACGGCCGGGTCGTCCCGCCAGGCGCGCAGCTCTCCCGAGGCGTCCGGGACATGGGCCGCGATCGGTACCAGTGCCCGCACGGGTACGTGGCTGCTGTCGGGGGTGGGGTCCAGGCGTTCGGCGATCCAGGTCGCGCGCTCGCGTAACCACCACAGGGCCAGCGATAAGGAGGGCGCGCGGTAGGTGCCGAGGGGAACCCCGACACGCCGTCCGGCGCAGACTCCGTACGCGGTGACATGGCACAGGAACTCCTCATGCACAGCCGCTCCCTCACGCCGTTCTCGAAAGGCCTTTCCGGTGGTGCGGGGCGGTTCCATTGTCGTCGCGGTGCGCTGGACAGCGGCATATTCTCGACGCGAATGGCCGATTGTTTTCCCTTGCGCCCCAGGCGTCACCGTCGTCGTCCGGCACGGCTGAACCGCGCGCAGAAGGGCACAATCGCGGTAACCGTCGCACTCGCCGAGGAGCCTCCGCCATGCCGTCGCGCAGCGCCAAAGTGTCCCGGGACCTCGTGCACCACCCCGTCTTCGCTCGCTTCTACGCACGGCAGAGCGTGGTGGCCGAGAAAGTCATGCACGCCCATCGCGAGGAGTTGCTGGCCGGAATCTCCGGCCGGGTCATCGAGATCGGTGCGGGCAACGGCCTGAACTTCGCGTCGTATCCCTCGACGGTCTCCGAGGTGGTCGCGATCGAACCGGAACGTCTGCTGCGGCAGTTGGCGGCGAAGGCGGCGCGGCACGCCGAGGTTCCCGTCGATGTGGTGCCGGGCGCCGCCGAGGCGCTGCCGGTCAAGAGCGAGGCGTTTGACGCGGTGGTTTTCTCGCTGGTGCTGTGCAGTGTGCGTGGTGTGGAGCGCAGCCTCGCGGAGGCCCTGCGGGTGCTGCGTCCTGGCGGGGAGCTGCGGTTTCTGGAGCACGGCCTGGCGCCGAGCGGCCGGGGGATGCCGGCCGCGCAGAGGGCGCTGGACCGCACGGTGTGGCCGCTGCTCTTCGGGGGCTGCCATGTGGCGCGGGAGCCACTCGCCGCGATCGAGGCGGCCGGGTTCGAGGTGACGACGTACCGGCGCCTGCTGATCCCCGAGAGAGGGCCGCGCCTGCCGACGTCGTACTGCGTGCTGGGCACGGCGCGGCGGCCCCTAGGGGTCTAGCTCCACAGTGTCCTGGAGATACCCCCGCGTTAGCGTGGGGGTAGTGGTGCGACAGGAACGGCCGTTCGGTGTCCCTTACATGCATGCCGGGACAGCGACCTCGGAGGGATACCGGCGGCCCGCTGTGGCGCTCTACTCTCGGTAGCCGTACGTGCGTTGGTGCGGCGGGAACTGGGGAGGACGACTTGTCCACAGCCAAGACGGGTAGCGGAACCGGCCCCGCGCAGGCCGATGGCGTCGCGGCGCGGGCCCGCGGTCTGACCAAGGCGTACGGCTCGGGTGAGACCACCGTGCTCGCCCTGGACGCGGTCGACGTGGACATCGCCCGCGGCCGGTTCACCGCGGTGATGGGGCCTTCGGGTTCGGGGAAGTCCACCCTGATGCACTGCCTCGCCGGGCTCGACTCGGTCTCCGCGGGCCAGGTGTGGCTCGGCGAGACCGAGATCACCGGGATGCGGGACAAGGAACTGACGCGGCTGCGCCGGGACCGTATCGGCTTCATGTTCCAGGCGTTCAACCTGCTGCCGACCCTCACCGCGGCCGAGAACATCACGCTGCCCATGGATATCGCGGGCCGCAAGCCGGACGCCAAATGGCTGGAACACGTCATCAAGACCCTCGGGCTCCAGGACCGGCTGCGGCACCGGCCCGCGCAGCTCTCCGGCGGGCAGCAGCAGCGCGTGGCCTGCGCCCGGGCGCTCGCCTGCCAGCCCGAACTGATCTTCGCCGACGAACCGACCGGCAACCTGGACTCGCGCGCCGGCCTGGAGGTGCTGGGCTTTCTGCGCGAGGCCGTCGACCAGCTGGACCAGACCGTGGTGATGGTCACCCATGACCCAGGGGCCGCCGCCCACTCCGATCTGGTGCTGTTCCTCGGGGACGGCCGCATCGTCGACGAGATGCCGGACCCCACGGCCGAGGCGGTGCTGGAGCGGCTGAAGCGGTTCGACACCCTGCTGCCCGAGGCAGCGAAGCGGCTCGACGAGACCAAGGAGAGCTGAGGCCGCCGTGCTGAAGGCGACACTGCGGAGCTTCTTCGCACACAAGGGCCGCCTGGCGCTCTCCGCGCTGGCCGTGCTGCTGTCCGTGGCGTTCGTCGCGGGCAGCCTGATCTTCTCGGACACGGTGAACCGCACCTTCGACCGGCTCTTCGCCTCCACCTCGGCCGATGTGTCCATCGAGCCGAAGGAAGGCATCAGCGAGGCGATCCCGTCGGGGCTCACCCCGACCCTTCCGGCCGAGGTGGCCGACCGGGTCGCCGACGTGGACGGCGTCGCCAAGACCGACGTGGACGTCGGCGTGGAGAACATCACGATCGTCGACGCCGACAACGAGTCGGTGGGCCCGACCAGCGGTGCCCCCACCATCGCGGTCGCCTGGTACGAGAGCGACCGCAGCCCCGTGAAGCTGACCGACGGCCACGCCCCGCGCGGCGCGGACCAGGCACTCATCGACGCGGACACCGCGGACCGCAAGAACGTCGGGATCGGCGACACCCTGAACATCCTGGCCCGGCCGGGGTCGTTCAAGGTGGAGGTCGTCGGCATCGCCACCTTCACCACCACCAACCCGGGCGCGGCGCTGGTCTTCCTGGACACCGAGACGGCCCAGACCAAGCTCCTGGGCGACCCGGACCTGGCGACCAGTATCGGGATCGAAGCGGCCCCTGGCGTAAGCGACGCCGAGCTCAAGCGGAACATCGTCGCCGAACTGGGCGCCGACTACGAGGTGAAGACCGCCGACGAGCAGGCCAAGTCCGCCGCGGAGGAACTGGCCGGGTTCCTGGACGTCATCAAGTACGTGATGCTGGGCTTCGCCGGGATCGCGGTCCTGGTCGGCGTCTTCCTGATCGTCAACACCTTCTCGATGCTGATCGCCCAGCGCACCCGTGAGCTGGGCCTGATGCGCGCGCTCGGCGCCGACCGCCGCCAGGTGCGCCGCTCGGTGCTGACCGAGGCACTGCTGCTCGGCCTGGTCGGCTCGACGCTGGGCCTGGCCACCGGCATCGGCTTGGCGCTCGGGCTGATCAAGCTGATGAGTCTGCTCGGCATGAACCTCAAGTCCACCGAGATGGTCATCGGGTGGCCGACTCCCGTCGCCGCCTACCTCGTCGGGGTCGGCGTCACCTTCGTCGCGGCGTACCTTCCGGCGCGGCGGGCCGCGCGGGTGTCGCCGATGGCCGCGCTCGCCGATGTGGAGGTCGCCGGTGTGGGGCGGCCGCTGAAGGTGCGTGCCGTGGTGGGCGTCCTGGTCGGCGCGGCCGGGGCGGCTGCCCTGATCGGGTGCGCGGTGAGCGAGGACACCTCGAACGCCGCGTCGCTGCTCGGGCTCGGCATAGTCCTCACCCTGATCGCCACCGTGATCGCGGGGCCACTCCTGGTCCGTCCGGTGATCCGGGTCCTGGGCGGCGCGTTCCCCGCGGTGTTCGGCTCGGTCGGCCGGATGAGCCAGCGCAACGCCCTGCGCAATCCACGCCGTACGGGCGCCACCGCCGCCGCGCTGATGGTGGGCCTCGCGCTGGTGGGCGGGCTCGGTGTGGCCAGCGCATCGATGACGAAGTCCTTCGACGAGCAGATCGACCGGACCCTGGGCGCCGACTTCGTGGTGCAGAGCGCCGACTTCCTGCCGTTCCCCGAGGAGATCACCGAGAAGGTCCGCGCGTCCGACGGCGCCGGGCTCGTCGTACGGCAGCGGTACGCGCCCGTGGAGCTGCGCCTGCCGGACGGCAAGAAGGTCACCTCGACGGCAGGGGCGTACGAGGACCGTCTGGACGAGGTCGCCAAGATCGAGTACTCGGCCGGGGACACCGCGTCCGCCCTCGCCCTGGATCACATCGCCATGGACCGGGAGTTCGCCGAGGACCACCAGGTGCGGATCGGCACCGTGCTGCCTGCGGAGTTCCCCGGAAACCGCAAGACGCGGCTCACCGTCGGGGCCCTCACCGACCAGCCGGGGGCAAGCGGGCCCGCCAATCAGGGGAACCTGTTCCTCGGCTTCGGCACGGCCGAGAAGTACCTCCCCGACGGCCAGGACTCGGCGGTGTTCGTGAACGCCGCGTCCGGCACGGACCCCGACACCCTCCGGGCGAGCATGGAGAAGTCCCTGGACCCGTACCCGCAGGTGCAGGTCCGCGACCAGGCCGACTACAAGGAGCTGATCCGCGGCCAGATCGCCGTGCTGCTGTACCTCGTGTACGCGCTGCTCGGCCTGGCGATCGTGATCGCGGTGCTCGGTGTGGTCAACACCCTCGCGCTGTCGGTCGTGGAGCGCACCAGGGAGATCGGGCTGCTGCGCGCGATCGGTCTGGCCCGCAGGCAGCTGCGCCGGATGATCCGCCTGGAATCGGTGGTGATCGCCGTGTTCGGCGCGGTACTCGGCCTGTCCCTGGGCCTGGTGTGGGGCCTGGCCGCCCAACGGGTCCTGGCACTACAGGGGATGACGGCCCTGGACATCCCCTGGGGAACCATCCTCATCGTGGTGGCCGGCTCGGTGGTGGTGGGCCTGGCGGCCGCGCTGCTGCCCGCGCTGCGGGCCTCGCGCATGAACGTACTGGCCGCGATCGCCCACGAGTAGCGGCCGCCGGTGATCTCAGCCGCCGACCACATCGCACTGACCGACCAAGGGGAGTTCATGACACGGCCGTTCCGTTTTGGCGTCAACATGATCCAGCCGTCCACCGGGGACGCGTGGCGCGCGAAGTGCCGCAGGGCCGAGCAGCTCGGCTACGACGTCATCCTGGTCCCGGACCATCTGGGGATGCCCGCGCCGTTCCCGTCGCTCGTCGCCGCGGCCGAGGCGACCGAACGGCCGCGGCTCGGCACGTTCGTCCTCAACGCGGGTTTCTGGAACCCGGCGTTACTGGCCCGCGAGGTGGCCGGCACCGACGCGCTGACCGACGGGCGGCTCGAGTTGGGGCTCGGCACGGGCTACATACGGGCCGAGCACGAGCAGGCGGGTCTGCCCTGGGGTTCCCCGCGCGAACGCGTGGACCACCTGCGCCACACGGTGACCGAGCTGGACCGGCTCCTTGGCTCACCCGACCACCAGCCGCAGCCTTCGCAGCAGCCGCGGCCTCCCCTCCTGATCGGCGCCAACGGCGACCGCATGCTGCGCCTGGCCGCCGAACACGCCGACATCACCGCCTTCACCGGCGCCCGCCCCGATCCCGACAGCGTCAGTGGACTCGCCCCGCTGACCACGACGGAGCTGGACGCGCGGGTCGCCGCCTACCACAAGCTCGCCGCCGGACGCGCGACACCGGCCGAGCTGAATCTGCTCATCCAGTTCGTCGCGATCACCCAGGACCGACGGAAGGCCGTCAAGGACCTGCTCCCGCGCCTGCCGCAGTTGACCGAGGACGAGGTCCTGGAACTGCCGATCGTGCTGGTCGGCACGGTGCGCCAGATCACGGAGCAACTGCTCGCGCAGCGCGAGCGGTACGGCTTCTCGTACGTCTGCATCCTGGAGCCGTATATGGAGGCCCTCGCCCCGGTGATCGGCGAACTGCGCTGAGAAGCTGTGCTATATCCCTTGATCTGTGACGCTTCGTAGCGAATCGCCGCTGTGGAAGCATGAGGGCCCCGCAGTTCGAATCCGGTCGGGCACAGTCACGTTTTGCTGGTTCGGTGGG
The DNA here is from genome assembly GCF_046540415.1 of Streptomyces sp. E11-3. NCBI lineage: Bacteria > Bacillati > Actinomycetota > Actinomycetes > Kitasatosporales > Streptomycetaceae > Streptomyces > Streptomyces sp. E11-3. Next base: position 339,924 of record NZ_JAZGRL010000001.1, read on the forward strand.
CGGGACAGGCCTAAAGCAGGAATCCCTTGATCATCAATGGTGTTGAGCCGTGCTGTCAGTCCCGTCAAGTGAAGGACTCTTCGTGCGCGCAATACAGATCGATCGATTCGGTACTCCTGACGTGCTCGGCATCATCGATGTCCCCGAGCCCTCGCCCGGCGCTGGCCAGGTGCTGATCCGGGCCGTTGCTACCAGCATCAACCCCGTCGATGACAAGACGCGGGAGGGGGCCATCGGTGAAGGCACGCCGCCACTGCCACTGACACTCGGCTGGGAGCTGTCCGGCATCGTGGTCGATGGCGGCAGCAGCGGTCTGCGCGTCGGTGAACGAGTGATTGCCATGTCCCATCAGCTCAGCACGGGCCGAGGGACCTGGGCCGACCTCGTCGTGCTTCCCGCGCAAGCTGTTGCTGTAGCACCGACGTCGGTGAGTCTGGCGGAAGCCGCCACCTTGCCGCTTCCCGGGCTGACAGCTCTGCAGACGCTGGACTGGTTGGAGATCAAGGCTGGCGAGAGGCTGCTGATCACGGGTGCCGCGGGAGCGGTGGGCGGGCTGGCCTTGCAGATCGCCCGCTCCCGTGGCGCCGAAGTCGATGCGCTGGTTTCCCGGGATGAGCACGTCGCATTCGCTCACGAGCACGGTGCCAACTTCGTGACCACCAACCAGGACGCCCTGCAAGACCGTCACTATGACGCCGTGTTCGACACCTTCGGGGCATTCGTGACCGAGGTTGTGGTCGATGGAGGGCGATACGCATCCATCGCCACGCAGGCCGGTCCGGCACCTGACCTGTCCTCCCGCAATGTGCGTACCACCGTGAACCAGGTCCGCGAGGACGGCTTGGGCCTGAGCGAGCTGACCAAGCTCGTCGACGATGGGGCCCTGCAACTGCGCGTGCACTCCAGCTTCAGCCTCCAGGAAATCCACGCTGGACACACGCGTTTCCTCCGGGGTGGCTTGACGGGCAAGATCGTCGTGGTCTTCTGACGCAGCCTCTCGCTCTCTGGCCCATGTGCTGGGCCGGAGAGTCGTAAGGCTGAAGTGCGGAACCCTCCAATACCGGCTGGACATCGTTGTGCCAGGCAAGATCACTGGGTTCACCGTTCCGCCGCAGACTTGCGGGACGGGGAGGCCAAGGCGGTCGCCGCGTCCTTGTCCGCGACGACACCTGGGCCACCACACCATGAGCGAACGCGTCATTGCGCCCAAGAGCCGGGGCTTCCTGTTCCTCGACTCCCATCCCGGCGGCTGCCGACAGTTGGTGGACGAGATGTGGCAGGCCGTCCCGGCCCCGGTCACCGACGGGGGCGCAGAGCCGGTGGCTCTGGTCATCGGCTCGTCCGCCGGGTATGGCCTGGCCGCTACGATCGCAGGCCTGGCCCGGGCCGGTATCCGCGGCATCGGCGTGTGCTTCGAGAAGGCGCCCGCGCGACGCACCGGTACGGCCGGCTGGTATCGCACCGCAGCCACCGCCCGGCTCGCCCGACAGCACGGGCGCGACATGGTCTTCGTCAACGGCGATGCGTTCAGCGACACGGTGAAGGAGCAGGTCGCCGACCTCCTCGCCGAGCGGTTCGGGGGACGGCTCGACTACCTGATCTACTCGGTGGCCGCGCCTCGCCGCACCGACCCGGACACCGGTACGGTGCACGCCTCGGTCCTCAAGCCGGTCGGCTCGCCGTACACCACCAAGACCCTGGTCTTCGACGAGTCCGGTGCCCCAGAGGTCAAGGAGGTCACCACGGCGCCGGCCGAGGGCGACGACATCGAGCAGACCGTGGCGGTGATGGGCGGCACCGACTGGGAACGGTGGATCACCTTCCTGGCCGCCCGGTCCCTGCTGGCCGACGGCTTCACCACGGCCGCCCTGTCCTACATCGGCTCGCCACTCACCGCGGCGATCTACCGGCACGGCACCATCGGCGCAGCGAAGTCCCATCTGGAAGCCACCGCACGCACGTTGAACGAGCGCCTCGGCAAGACCGTGGGCGGCCGGGCCGTGACCTCGGTCAACGCCGCCGCCGTCACCCAGTCCTCCACCGCCATCCCGGGCATCGCCCTGTACGTCGGGCTGCTGCGAGGCGTCCTCGGCGACACCATGGTCGCCCCGATCAGCCAACTGGTGAACCTCTGGGATCAGTTGACCGGTGCCCGCCCCCTCGACCTCGACGACGAGGGCCGGGTCCGCCTCGACACCTGGGAACTCGACCCCACCGTGCAGAGCGCCGTCGCCGAACGCTGGGCCAACGCCACCAGCGACACCATCACCGAACTCGCCGACCTCGACTGGTTCAGCGACGAGGTCCGCCGCCTCTACGGCTTTGCTGTCCCCGGCATCGACTACACCGCCCCTGCCGAAACCGACATCCCCTGGCCCACCTCCGCCGCCTGACCTGCGCCGCGAACGCCCCCGATCGCGTCGCAAATCGAGGTCGCGGCGTCAGCCCTGTCAGTTTCAGCGCAGGGTGGTGAGGGCAAGTCGGATCGTCTTTGGCTGCTGCATCCGGATGCGCATGGGCGTGAGTTTGCCGGCTGCTTTCACTGCCCCGATGAGGTGCGGCGTGGGCCGACCAGCTGAACCGACTGGTCCACCAGATCATAAAAACCTTCACACGGCACAATGCCGATCCCCTGGGCCACGACGAACACTCCCCAGACGGACCAGTAATAGGACTCCGTTGGGTCTTCTCGTTCGGCCTGTTCGGCAGCACGTGGGACGTGTGGACTTGGACAAGTAGAGGGTCTGCGGGCTGATTTGGCGGAGTTCGTTGCGGACGTCTTCGCCGCGGTGTCACGGCGGGATCAGCGGGCCAAGGCCGACTGTTATCTACGCGGACTGCTGCTGGACGGACGGCGCAAGTCGGTCCAGGCGATGGCCTCGCGGCTGTCGGACGGCAACGAACAGAACCTCCAGCAGTTCGTGAACCAGTCGCCGTAGGATCCGCAGCCGGTCCGGCGGCGGATCGCCGAGCGCGTGGCGAGGTCCCTCGCTCCAGACGCCTGGGCCATCGATGACGTGTCGGTGCCCAAGGACGGCCGAATATCGGTCGGGGTTGCTCCGCAGTACTGCGGAGCCTTGGGCAAGCGGGCCAACTGCCAGGTCGCGGTGAGCGTGCACGCCGTCACCGCCACGGCGTCGTGTCCGCTGCAGTGGCGCCTGTTCCTGCCCGCGCAGTGGGCCGCTGACGACGCACGACGGGCCAAGGCGCACGTTCCCGCCGATGTGGGGCACCGGGAGAAGTGGCTGCTCGCTCTGGACATCCTCGACGAACTCGCCACCTGGGGCCTGACCCCGCCGGTCATCGTGGCCGACGCCGCCTACGGAACCAACGCCCGATTTCGTAGTGCGCTCGACGAACGCGGCCTGCAGTACGTGCTGTCCGTCCGTTCCGACGTCACAGCTCATCCCTTCGACGCGGTCCCCGTGGCACCGCCCCGCAAAGGAGTCAACGGCTGCTGGCCGCAGCCCCGCTACCGCCAGTCCCCGCCGTCCGTGGCCGCGCTCGCCACCAGCCCGGGACGCGCGGCATTCACCCCAGTGACGTGGGACTCAAGACCCACGCAGACCTAGCGGAGTCTTACTAGGGTCGGCACTTCACCGGCCGCAGCGACTCCGGCCCGCATATGCCCGTCAGTGTCCACCGCCCGCCCCAAGGTCACCGCTTATGACCTGAAATACCCCACTTTGCGCGCAAACCATCCCGCTCCTGCCCGAACACGAAGCCTGTCTCGGCACTCAGTTGAACGCCTCTGCCAACCATCACAGAACGTCACAGATCGTGGGATATGGCACACTTTCTGACCACGCTGATCACATGGTTCTGCTACGGGGCGAGTTCTGTGCGCTCGATGGCCCGTAGCCGCTCGAAACGCTCGCGGAGTTCGGCTCGGCGGCCCTGGTCCATGGCCAGGTTGACCAGTTCGTGGGGGTCCTCCTGAAGGTCGTAGAGCTCGTGGTCGTTGTCGTCGAAGGCGGCATCGGCGCCGTAGAGCATCTTGGAGGGCCTCGGCGCTTCCCCCCGGTCGGCAGGCAGTCCCCCGCCCACGCCGAAGTAACGGGCGTACTTGTAGCGTCCGTCGAAGATCCCGCGGTTCGCGTAGCGGGTCCGCTGGATGCGCCGGGTGTGCACGGCGTCCTGGGCGAAGAGCACGAAGTCGCGTACGGATGCGGTGGGGTCGCCGAACACCGGGGTCAGGTCCGTGCCGCGGAAGGACGGGGCCGGGGCCGCGCCCGCGAGTGAGCAGATCGTCGAGGCCAGGTCGACGTGCGAGGCGAGCGCGTCGGTCGTGGTGCCGGGCCGGGTGATGCCGGGCGCCTTGACGTAGCACGGCACCCGCATGATCTCGTCGTAGAGGAAGGGGCCCTTGGAGCGCAGGCCGTGCGAGCCGCACATGTCCCCGTGGTCCGAGGTGAAGATGACGACCGTGTCGTCCCAGCCGCCCGACTCCTCCAGGGCGCCGAGTACTGTGCCGAGGCTGTCGTCGGCGAGTCGGTGGAGCTGGAGGTAGTAGTCGAGCTGGCGCAGCCAGGAGCGTTTGTCCGCGGGGTCGATATAGCCCCACAAGCCGTGCTGCTGGTCGTGGCGCCACTGCCGTTGCGTGGTGGGCTTGGTGTGCAGGTCGTCGTCGAAGTTGGCGGGAAGTTCGCTGAAGACCTCCTCGTAGGGCTGGTCGTACGGGGGTATCGCCTGCCCGCGGCCCCAGTCACCAGGGTCGATGAACTGGCGGATGAGGTCGAGCAGTGCGGGGTTGGCCCGCTGGTACTCCGGCTGGTCGATCGGATACCACATCACATCGTGCGGGTTGACCAGGGCGACGGTGAGGAACCACGGGTCCGGAGCGTTCGCGTGGGAGCGGAGCCAGCGGGCGGCGTTGGCCGCGATGACCGGGTCGAAGTGCACACCGGTGCCGGCCATGCCCATGAAGTGGTGGTCGTTGCCGTCCCAGTCGCCGTACCCGTAGGCCTCCATGTCGGGGTGGGCGGAGCGGGACAGATGCCACTTGCCGATGTACGAGGTCCGGTAGTCGGCCTTGCGCAGGACACTGCCGATCGTTGGGACGGCCGGATCGAGTTCGGGCTGCCACGGGAAGATCACGTTCTCCGCCAGCCGGTGCTGGGTGACGTACTGCCCGGTCATCATCGTCGCGCGGGACGGGGAGCACGGGGATGAGTGGGTCCAGTAGTTGGTGAACTCCAGCCCCTCGGCGCGCAGTCGGTCGCGCCAGGGCAGGCGCACGGTGGGCGGGATCCAGCCGCGCTGGCGTTCCTGGTCCGAGACGACGAGGAGGATGTTCGGCTTCTTCATAGCCCGTTCCTTGGAAGGTGGAAGAGGGGGTGAGCCGCTGCGTACCGCACAGCCGAGGAAACTAACTCGCTTGAGTCAGGTAGTCCATGGCCGCGCACCACCGGAGATCGGCGCGGCCGCCGACCAGCGCAACACGGGTGCGGTGCGCTGCCACTTCCACTCCAAGAAGGGGCTGCTCGACGCGGTGTTCGCGCACCGGATGGAGCCCGCCAGCATGCTGCGCCAGCAGATGCTGACCGAGTTCGACCGCGCGGGGCGGGGCGCCGATCCACGAGCCTGGTGCAGGCGCTGATCCTGCCGCTGGCGGCGCGGCTGGGGACGGCCGACCGCCCCAACTGATATCTGCGCTTCGCGGCGCAGGCGCTGGGCGGTACGACGGCCTCGGTGACCGACCTGGACGCCCAGCGGTGGACCGCGGGTGCCACGGAGATCGAACGGCGGCTGCGCGCGGGACTGAGCGGGCTGCCGCCGCGCACACTGGCCCACCGCTGGGTGTTTCTCGTGGGCTTCGTCCTGCACGCGCTGACCGACCGCGAAGCGTTCATCGCGTCCGGTGGGGCGGAGCGGCCGGACGACCGGGACAGCTTCCTCGCCGACCTCGTCGACGCGTCGGTCGCCCTGGTGACCGCGCCGGTCTCCGACGGTACGGCCGAACTCCTTCGCGGGAACAGGTGCGGGAACCGGTGATCGCACAGGACTCCGGCGTGCATCGACGCCCTGAGCGTCTCACCGGACAGCGGGGGTGGACTCGATCTCGACCACGCGTGCCCACGCGGGCGGCGAGTCCGGAACATACTCGGGATCGTCCTCGTCCCACGACCGGGACGCGTGCTGCCGGGGGAACAGACCCACCACCGTCCGGCACGGCGGCGGCGTGCTCGGCCAGGGCGTCTGGCCGTCCGTCAGGACCACGACGACATCGGGGCGTGGCTGCGCCCTGAGCGCCTTGGCGAAGCCGGTACGGAGATCGGTACCCCCGCCGCCCATCAGGGGAATTCCCTCGGCGCGGCACAGCGGGTGCACGACCCGGGCCGCCGCGTCGCACGGCAGCACGGTGACCAGGTCGCGGCGGCCGCCCACGGCTCGGGAGATCGCGGCGACCTCCAGGAGCGCGCTGCCCAGCTCGGTGTCACTGACCGAGCCTGACGTGTCGATGACCACGGAGACCCGAGGCGGCCTGCGCCGCAGGCTCGGCAGCACTACGCCGGGCAACCCGGCCGAGCGCCGCGCGGGCCGACCGTAGGTGTAGTCCTCGCCCGCGCCGGGGCCGGAGGCTGCCGAGCGGACCGCCGCTCCCAGCAACTCCCGCCACGGCTGCGGCGGGTGGAACGCCTCCTCCGCCCACCGCTGCCAGCCCTTGGGGGTGCTCCCCGGCCGGGCGGTGATGCCCTGCGCCACCCGGAACCGTACGGCGTCGCGTTCCTGCTCGCTGAGGCCGTGCGCGCCGTCCGGTCCCAGCTCCCACTCCCGTTCCTGTCCGTCGGCGCCGCTGCCGCAGTCCAGCCAGGCCAGGCTCTGGGTCAGCGGCCCGAGCCGGAACTGGCGCAGGTAGTCCTCCATGAGCTCCCCCTCGGGCAGCCGCAGGGACACCGGTTGGACGGCGCCTTCGGGCCGGACGAGGCCGTCGCCGAACACGTCGTCGTTGATCTCGCAGTCCGCGGCGATGTTCATCCGCAGCCGTTCCGCCGGGCCGGTCAGCCCGCGCTGCCGCGCGACGCGGTCGCTGCGCCCGTGGTGGTCTCGCAGCAGGTGCGACACCTCGTGTACCCAGACGCCGGCCAGTTCCTCCACGGGTGTGCGGTCCACGAACGCCGGCGAGACGTAGCACCGCCAGTGCCGGTCGACGGCCATCGTCGGGACCGCGCGCGACTCGACGGTGTGCAGGGCGAACAGGGCCGTCGCCAGGTAGGGCCGGACCCGGGCGGCGTGCAGTCTCGCGGCGAAGAGCTTGTCGAGGTCCAGGGTCCTGGGCGCGACCGGCGCCTCCTGTGCGTCCGGTGTCCCCGGTGTCCCCTGTACCCCCTGTGCGTCCGGTGCTTCCGGTGCTTCCGGTGCGTCCGCGGTCATCGTGCGGCCTTCGCTGCGACCGCGGTCCGGGCCGCCGCCTGGTCGGCTCGCCGGGACAGGGACACCGCTCCGGCGAGCTTCTCGATCGATGCCGGAACGTCCCAGTCCTCCTGGCGCAGGGTGGCGAGGGTGGTCGCGGGGACAACCACCAGGTCCGGGGTTCCGGTCTCCACCGCCCGGACCAGCAGCGCCCACGCCGCGTCCCAGCGTGCCCTCTCCGGGCGCTTGCGGACCGCCGCCACCACACCGTCGAGCGCGGCTTGGCGTAGATCCCCCCGCTCGGGCAGGGCGGCACCCGCGGGATCGGCGAGCAGGACCTCGGGGTCGGGAAGGTCCATCCGGTCCAGGCCGGCCAGCAGCTCCAGGCCCGGACCGTCTCCTACGGTGCCCCTGACCAGCAGGGAGAGGACGTCCCGGGAGGAGCCGGCCGCGGTCGCGAAGGCGATCAGGCTCAGGGTCATCTCCCAGCTTCGCGGGGATGGCCAGGCGCCGCCCCGGCGGGTTTCGTTGCTGGGCAGCCGGTGTACGAGTGTGGGGCGCGCGGCGAGGAGTCCGCACACCGCGCGGCGGGCGAAGTCCACGGCCTCTGACATCTTCGCCGGGTCGAGCCGTGGCAGTGTCGCCCGGGGCCAGGTTCCACCGAGGCCGCGTACCACGACCTCGTGGTCGTGGGTCCACTGCAGGTGGACGAACCGGTTGGCCAGCGGCGGGCTCAGTTCCCAGCCGTCGGCGGCCGAGGACCGCGGGTTGGCGGCTGCCACGATCCGGACGCCGGGCGGCAGTTGCAGGGAGCCGATCCGCCGCTCGAGCACGAGGCGGAGCAGGGCGGCCTGAACGGCCGGCGGTGCGGTGGACAACTCGTCCAGGAACAGCAGTCCCCGACCGGCCCGGACCAGGCGCACGGCCCAGTCCGGTGGGGCCATCGGGACGCCCTGTTCCGCGGGGTCGTCGCCGACGATGGGCAGGCCCGAGAAGTCGGACGGCTCGTGCACACTGGCGATCACTGTGGTCAGCGGCAGGTCCAGGGCAGCGGCCAGCTGTGTCAGGGCCGCGGTCTTGCCGATCCCCGGCTCACCCCACAGGAGTACGGGCAGGTCGGCGGCCACGGCCAGTGTGAGGGCCTCCAGTTGTGTGTCGGGTCGCGGTTCGGTGGTGGCATCGCGCAGCAGGGTCAACAACTCGTCGGCGACGTCGAGTTGGGAGGCCGGGGCCGGGTCGGCGAGGGTGTCGGTGGCAGTGAACGGGGTGTACGTAGGCATGCGTGATCACCTTTGGGTGAGTGGTGAGCGGTGAGCGGTGAGCGGTGAGTGGCGTGGGTGCGGGAGGACGGAGGTCCCGCAGGTCAGCGCGCGGTCGTGTGGCGCGGGTGTGAGCGGTGGTCACGGGGGCGGGGAACGCCCGGGCGGATGCGGTCGGGTGTGGGTTCGATCAGGCCTGACCTGTACAGCCCGTACGTGACCCGCCGCCGCGCGGCCGTCTCCAGCGCGTCCCGCAGAGCACCGGCGCGCAGCAGCGCGTCGGGGCCCAGCAGGCCCTCGACCACAGCCAGCGCGCCGACGGTGTCGCCGTGGTCGAGGCGTTCGCGGACGCCGGTGAGGCAGTCCGGATGGCGGTGCGCCTCGTCGATGGCCTGCAGACAGGGAAGCGGAGTACCCGTCAGCGCGACGAGCAGTTCCTCGCGCCGGATCTCGGCCGGATCGTGGTCCAACGGGGCGAGTACCCCGTTGACCAGGCCGATCCGGTGCTGTGCTCCCCGGCACTCCACGAGGCGCGGTTGTCCGGCCGGGTCCGGAGTCCTGGCAGGACCGGTCGGCGTATGGCCCGGGGCCAGCGCCGAGGCGACCAGTGGGTGAAGCCGATCGGGCTCGATCCAACCGGCGCGGATCAGTTCCAGGTCGGGCAGCACCCAGGTCGCCGCATCAGGCAGGAGAGGCAACGCCGAGGTATTGCCCACCGGGTTCGCCGCCGCGATCCGCAGTGCGGGCGGTTCCACCCCGCCTCCGCCCCCGTCCCCGCC
>NZ_JAZGRL010000001.1:349414-477576 GCF_046540415.1 Streptomyces sp. E11-3
TCCGCCCCCGTCCCCGCCCTCGCCCTCGTCCGCGTCCGCGACCAGGTCCACGGCCAGCCGACGCCGGGCCCCCAGGCGCACGATGACGGTGCCGGTGGACCGCCCTTCGTCGTGAAGGAGAATCCCCGCTTCGGCCGCCCACCGGTCAACGGCGCAGCGACGCCCCTGCGGCACCGACCCGGGCAACTCCGGGTCCGGCTCAGGGCCGTCGTCGGCGGGTGGCCGATCGGCCCCGGACCGGATCCGCAGCTCATCGGTCCTGCGCGCGTCCCACAGATGGCGATGCAGGTCGAGGCGGAACCGCTGGTGAGGACGAGGGTGCGGATGGCAGGAGGCGCCGACCTCGAAGTCGGCCCCGTCCCACAGCGCGAGGCTGATCCGCTGCCCGGCGTCCGCCCAGGCAGGCGGAGTCCGGGCCACGAGGTGCACCGGGCTCGCACCGTCACGCCCCGTGGCGTCGTACCGAGCCAGCGAGAGGGTCAGACCTGGGCGCAGCAGCCCGTTGGGAGCGATCCTCGGCATGTGCCAACGCAACAGGTCAGGCGCCAAATGACGGAGATCGGCCCGGACTTGAGCTGCTAGTTCCTGGCCACGGATACGCGCCACGGAACGAAGGTTGAGATCGACATCGATGCCTGCGGCGGCACACGCCCCCGCCCAGTCCCCGGTACAGCGGCGGGCGGTCGCAGTCTCGATCATGGACGGCGGCACGGCGAACTCACGTACGCGCAGCCAGAAGGAAAGGTGCCAGGAAGTAAGGCGCCAGGAGGAAAGTCGGGAATCCCTGTTCGCGGTCTGAGTGAGCATCAGCACTCACCTTGCGCGGATGGGACCCCCAATCTGTGAGCAGAATGAGTCATCATCGCGGTGATCATACCGCTCCTTACCCTGATCTGCCAGGGCGTTCTTGGGCGTGCTCCGTGAGCAACTCCGCCAGTCGGTCCGCGAATTCGGTGAGCCAGTCCAGTCGTGGTCACCGCCTCGTCGTTGTCCTCGGCCTCCGCCGGGGTCTGCGACCGGGCCCGCTCCAGCAGCAGTCGCTTGCTGCGGCCCACCCGTGGAATTCCGCGTTTGCGGTCTGGAACCTGGTCAGCGGACTATGCGTCGTAGCGGGCACGTCGTGCTGCTCGTGGCCGCAGGACGCGGATGTGTCCGAGGCAGAGGGGTGGGACTTGGTGGGGCGGGCGAACAGCTGGGTGGCGCCGAGGTCGAAGGCCGCGGCGCTCGGGCGGCGGCTGCGGCCCGGCGACCGGTGGCGTTGGGGCACGGACGCGAGAGGCCGGTCGCCCTGGGCGCGTGGTCGTGTTCTCGCGGCGCTTGCCGTGCTGACCGCCGGTCTGCTGGCCTTCCACGCCGCCGTGCCCAACACCGTAGCCCGCCTCGGCAGCCTGCTGGAGGCATTCCTGCCCTGGCTCGGCCTGGCCGTGGTGGTCCTGCTCGGTCTGGCGCTGCTGCGCCGCTCGGTCACCGCGCTGGTGGCCCTGGTCCTGCCCGCGGCCATCTGGGCGCACCACTTCGGAGGGCTGCTGCTCCCCGCGGACACCGGCGCACACGACATCACCGCGCTCCAGCACAACGTCAGTGACGAGAACACCGACCCCGCGGGCACCGCGCGTGCCCTGATCACGGCCGCACCGGATCTCATCGCTCTGGAGGAGCTGACGCCCTCCGCCCTGCCGGTCTACGAGAAAACCCTGGCCGCGGAGTACCCCTACCACGCGGTCGAGGGCAGCGTCGGGCTCTGGTCGAGATATCCGCTGGCCGACGCCCGGGCGATGGACATCAAGCCGGAGGGGATCGGGGAGGGCTGGAGCCGTGGGCTGCGGTCCAGCGTCCGTACGCCATGGGGCGAGATCGCGGTGTACGTCGCCCACCTGCCCTCGGTCCGCGTGCGATGGAACGGTTTCCGTTCCGGTTGGCGGGACGACAGCGCTGAGCTCCTCGGCGCGGCCATCGCCGCCGAGAAGCTGGACCAGGTGATCCTGCTGGGAGACCTCAACAGCACGGTGGACGACCGCGGGCTGGCCCCGGTCACCTCGCAGGTGCGCTCGGCGGGAGGGGGCTTCGCCTTCAGCTGGCCGGCGGCGTTCCCGCTGTCCCGGATCGACCACATCATGGCCCGCTCGGCGACGGTTACCGACGTCTGGACTCTGCCCGCCACCGGCAGCGATCACTTGCCGGTGGCCGCCGGCATCAAGCTCGTCGACGGCGACTGAGCGGCGGGACGCCCCTCAGGCGCAGGTGGTACGCCCCTCAGGCACAGGCGGTACGCCCCTCAGGCGCAGGACGGGCACAGTCCGCGGTAGGTGATCTCGGCCTCGGAGACCGTGAAGCCGAAGCGTTCGGCCGTCGGAAGCTCGCCCAGCGGATCGCCGGTGGGGTGCACGTCGCGGATGGTGCCGCAGGTCGAGCACACCAGGTGGTGGTGCGGATGGTGTGCGTTGGGGTCGTAGCGCTTGGCGCGGCCCGCGGTGGAGACCTCTATGACCTCACCGAGGGAGACCAGCTCGCCCAGGGTGTTGTAGACGGTCGCCCGGGAGATCTCGGGCAGCCGATCGGCCGCGCGTGCGTGCACCTCGTCGGCCGTGAGGTGCACGTGGTCGCCGTCGAGGACCTCCGCAACGACACGCCGCTGGGAGGTCATCCGCCAGCCACGCCCTCGCAGTCGCCGCAGCAGGTCACTCATATCGCTTCACCTCTTCAGGTTCGGTGGGACGCGCGGACTTTACCCGTGAGCGTGCGGGGTCCGATGGGATACGGGTTTGGCAACCTTCTTGACTTGGATTTGCTCCATCGTAGGATCGGTTCTGGCGATAGCCAAGGGACAAGAAGAGTCCAGCACCTCGGTGTCGAGGCGAACCGGTCGGCGAGGCCGAGGTCAGCAATGGAAGCTTGTGCCCCGACTGTTCCACCGCCCGCAGTTCTGTGCGCCGTGATACGCCAAATCCGGAAGGATTCCCATGTCCGAGAACCACGAGGCAATCGTCACTGACACACCAGCGGAGGGCACAGGTGGCTGCCCGGTCGCGCACGGGCGCGCTCCGCACCCGACCCAGGGCGGCGGAAACCGCCAGTGGTGGCCGGACCGGCTCAACCTGAAGATCCTTGCCAAGAACCCCGCCGTGGCCAACCCCCTCGGCGAGGAGTTCGACTACGCCGAGGCGTTCAAGACCCTCGACCTCCCGGCAGTGAAGCGGGACATCGCGGAGGTACTGACGACCTCGCAGGACTGGTGGCCGGCCGACTTCGGCCACTACGGCCCGTTCATGATCCGGATGGCGTGGCACAGCGCGGGCACGTACCGGATCAGCGACGGCCGCGGCGGTGCGGGCGCCGGGCAGCAGCGCTTCGCGCCCCTCAACAGCTGGCCGGACAACGGGAACCTCGACAAGGCCCGCCGCCTGCTGTGGCCGGTCAAGAAGAAGTACGGCAAGAACCTCTCGTGGGCCGACCTGATGATCCTCACCGGCAACGTCGCCCTGGAGCAGATGGGCTTCGAGACCTTCGGCTTCGCCGGCGGTCGTGCGGACGTCTGGGAGCCCGACGAGGACGTCTACTGGGGTCCCGAGACCACCTGGCTCGACGACGAGCGCTACACCGGCGACCGAGAGCTGGAGGACCCACTCGGCGCGGTCCAGATGGGCCTCATCTACGTCAACCCCGAGGGCCCGAACGGCAACCCGGACCCGATCGCCGCGGCCCGCGACATCCGCGAGACGTTCCGCCGGATGGCGATGAACGACGAGGAGACCGTCGCCCTGATCGCGGGCGGCCACACCTTCGGCAAGACCCACGGCGCGGGCCCGTCGGAGAGCGTCGGCCCCGACCCCGAGGCCGCCCCGATGGAGGAACTGGGCCTCGGCTGGCGGAACTCCTTCGGGACCGGCAAGGGTGGCGACGCGATCACCAGCGGCCTCGAAGGTACGTGGACGAACACCCCGGTGACCTGGGACAACAGCTTCTTCGACATCCTGTTCGGCTACGAGTGGGAACTGTTCCAGAGCCCCGCCGGCGCGAACCAGTGGCGGCCCAAGGACGGCGCCGGAGCGGGCACGGTACCCGACGCCCACGACCCGTCGAAGAGCCACGCCCCGACGATGCTGACGACCGACCTCTCGCTCCGAATCGACCCGGCGTACGAGCAGATCTCCCGCCGCTTCCACGAGAACCCCGCCGAGTTCGCGGACGCCTTCGCCCGGGCGTGGTTCAAGCTGACCCACCGCGACATGGGCCCGATCGTGCGCTACCTCGGCCCGGAGGTGCCGAGCGAGACGCTGCTGTGGCAGGACCCGCTGCCCGCGGTGACGCACGAGCTCGTCGACGCCGGGGACATCGCTGCCCTCAAGAGCCAGATCCTCACCTCGGGCCTGTCGGTCTCGCAGCTCGTGTCCACCGCGTGGGCGTCGGCCTCGTCCTTCCGTGGCAGCGACAAGCGCGGCGGCGCCAACGGTGCGCGCATCCGCCTCCAGCCGCAGATCGGGTGGGAGGTCAACAACCACGACCATCTGAAGACGGTGCTGCGCACCCTGGAGGGCATCCAGGCGACCTTCAACGCCGCCCAGAGTGGCGGCAAGCGGGTCTCGCTCGCCGACCTGATCGTGCTCGCCGGCGGTGCGGGGGTCGAGAGGGCCGCCCTGGACGCCGGATTCGACATCCAGGTCCCCTTCACGCCGGGTCGTGCGGACGCGTCGCAGGAGCAGACCGACGTGGAGTCGTTCGCCGCGCTCGAGCCGGCCGCCGACGGGTTCCGCAACTACCTCGGTAAGGGCAACCGGCTGCCGGCCGAGTACCTGCTGCTCGACCGGGCGAACCTGCTGACCCTGAGCGCCCCCGAGATGACGGTCCTCGTCGGTGGCCTCCGCGTCCTGGGCGCGAACCACCAGGAGTCACCGGTCGGCGTCTTCACCGCCACCCCCGGGGCGCTGACCAACGACTTCTTCGTCAACCTGCTCGACCTGGGCACGACGTGGAAGGCGACGTCCGAGGACGCGAGCACGTTCGAGGGCCGCGACGCCGCCACGGGCAAGGTCAGGTGGACCGGCAGCCGTGCCGACCTCGTCTTCGGCTCGAACTCCGAACTGCGCGCGCTCGCGGAGGTCTACGCGAGCGATGACGCGAAGGAGAAGTTCGTGAACGACTTCGTCGCGGCGTGGAACAAGGTGATGGAGCTGGACCGGTTCGACCTCGCCTGATCGTGACGTCCAGGTCGGCCCCCGTCGGCCGACCTGGACGTCCTCAGCCGGTGATCGGCGAACTGCCCTGCCCACATACCGAAATCCACGGCGCAACGGCCCGCCCGGTGATGGGATAGGGCTCATGAACGATCTTCGGATACGGGCCGCCGCGCCCCAGGACCTCGACGCGGTGCTCGCCTTCTGGAAGAGCGCCGCCGAGGGCAACAGCATCAGCGACGACCGCGACGGTGTGGAGCGACTGCTCGCCCGGGACCCCGAGGCGCTGATCCTCGCCGAGCGCGCGGGCGAGCTGGCCGGGACGGTGATCGCCGGCTTCGACGGCTGGCGCTGCCATCTGTACCGGCTCGCGGTGCATCCGGAGCACCGGCGGCAAGGCATCGGAGCCGCGCTGCTCGCCGCCGCGGAGGAGCGTTTCGTACGCCTCGGAGGGCGCCGCGGGGACGCGATGGTGCTGGAGCGCAACGAGCTGGCCCACCACGCGTGGCGGGCGGCCGGGTACCAACCCGAGAACCAGTGGCGGCGCTGGGTCAAACCGCTCACCGACTGAGCACGGCGCCCGCGCCCACCACCGCGCTTTGCCGCTCGTTTACCATGGGTGAAACGTCTGCCCTCTCTTGAAAGGTGTGAGCGTCCGCCCATGGGCGAGCCTCCTAGTACCCGATATCGCGCCGTCACCACCGCTCTGTCCGATCATGGGACGGAGGTGACCCGATGACGGAAGTACTCCTCCTCGCTCTGGCCGTACTGCTCAGCCTCGCCTGCGGCGCCTTCGTGGCGGCGGAGTTCTCGCTGACCACCGTGGAGCGCAGTGAACTCGAAGGTGCCGTCGAGCGCGGGGAGCGCGGCGCCGCCAGTGCGCTGAAGGCCGTGCGCGGCCTCACCTTCCAGCTCTCCGGCGCCCAGCTCGGCATCACGGTCACCAACCTGATCGTCGGCATGCTCGCCGAGCCCTCGATCGCCAAGCTGATCGCGGGGCCGCTGGAGAGCGTCGGTGTCCCGGACTCGGCGTCGCACTCCATCGCCCTGGTCATCGGTACGGCCCTGTCGACGGTCTTCCTGATGGTCGTCGGCGAGCTGGTGCCGAAGAACTGGGCGATCTCCACGCCGCTGGCCGTCGCCAAGCGGGTGGCGACCCCACAGCGCTGGTTCAGCGCCGCCTTCCGCCCGCTGATCACCCATCTCAACAACACCGCGAACCGCACGGTGCGCCGCTTCGGCATGGAGCCCACGGAAGAGCTCGCGTCCGCCCGCGGGCCCCAGGAACTGGTGGCCCTGGCCCGCCACTCGGCGAAGGCCGGCGCGCTGGAGGCGGACACCGCCGAACTGTTCGTCCGCACCCTGAACCTCGCCGACCTGACCGCGGAGAACGTGATGACCCCGCGCGTGCAGGTGATGGCCCTGGACGTACAGGCGACGGCGGAGGATGTGGCCTCCGCGACCCGGGCGACCGGGCTGTCCCGCTTCCCCGTCTACCGCCACAGCCTCGACTCGGTCGTCGGCGTGGCGCACATCAAGGACGTCCTGGCGGTGCCCGCCGAGCGCAGGGCGCGCTTCCCCGTCTCCGAGCTGCTGCGCGAACCTCTGCTGGTGCCGGAGTCACTCACCGTCGACCGGCTGCTCGACCGGCTGTCGAGCAAGCGCACGATGGCCGTCGTGATCGACGAGTACGGCGGTACGGCGGGGGTCGCCACGCTGGAGGACATCGTCGAGGAGGTCGTCGGCGAGGTGCGGGACGAGCACGACCCGCACGAGACGCCCGACCTGGCCCCGGCCGGTGACGACGCCGAGGGCCGCAAGGTGTACTCGGCCGACGGTGCCGCACGCATGGACCAGCTGGCGAAGATCGGGCTGCGTGCGCCGGACGGCCCGTACGAGACCCTCGCGGGCCTGGTCGCCACCGAGCTCGGCCGTATCCCGGCCGTCGGCGACACGATCGAGGTCACCGGCTGGCAGCTGGACGTGGTGGACGCGACCGGGCACCGCGCGGCCCGGCTGCTGCTGCACGCGCCGGCCGCCGACGCCACCCAGGAGACCACGGAGGGAACGCGATGATCGTCGTCCAGTTGCTGATCGGCTTCGCGACCCTGGTCGCCAACGCCTTCTTCGTCGGCGCCGAGTTCGCGCTGATCTCGGTGCGCCGCAGCCAGATCGAGCCGCGCGCCGAACAGGGCGACCGGCGGGCCCGCAGTGTGATGTGGGGCCTGCAGCACGTGTCGCACGTCCTGGCCGCGGCCCAGCTGGGCATCACACTGTGCACGCTGGTCCTGGGTGTGGTCGCGGAGCCCGCGATCGCGCATCTGCTGGAGCCGGTGTTCGACGCGGTCGGTGTGCCGCACGGCCTGGTCCACCCGATCTCGTTCGTGATCGCGCTGGCCCTGGCGACGTATCTGCACATGCTGTTGGGCGAGATGATCCCGAAGAACATCGCGCTCGCGGAGCCGGTGCGCAGCGCGCTGCTGCTCGGCCCGCCGCTGGTGGCGGTGACCCGGGCGCTGCGCCCGGTGATCTTCACCATCAACGCCTTCGCCAACGGGCTGCTGAAGCTGCTGCGCGTCGAGCCCAAGACCGAGGTGACCGCGACCTTCTCGGACGACGAACTCGCCCGGCTGGTCAAGGACTCCGGCGAGGCGGGGCTGATCGACGCGCGCGCCCGCGAGCGGCTGCACGACGCGCTGGAGCTGGGCCGCCGCCCGGTGGCCGACGTGGTGCTGCCACTGGAGCGGGTCGTGTACGCGCGGGTCGGGGTGACCCCGGAGCAGTTGGAGCAGCTCTCGGCCGAGTCCGGGTTCTCCCGGTTCCCGGTCGTCGACTCGGGCCTGCGGATCGTCGGCTATCTGCACGTCAAGGACGCGCTGGACGCCATGCCGCGGGATCTGCCGTTCCAGGTACGGGAGATGCGGCAGATCGCCCGGGTCCGGGAGGCCACGCCGCTGGACGACGTGCTGACCGCCATGCGGCGCAGCCGCACCCATGTGGCGGCGGTGCTCGGCGAGGACGGCCGTCTCTCCGGCATGGTCACCATGGAGGACGTCCTGCGGGAGCTGTTCGGCCAGTCCGCCTAGGGGGCGTCTCTCCGATCTTCGCGGATCAGCCTGCGCCCGCTGCGAAGCAGCTGATGTCTCGCGGTGCGGTGCATCGGCGTACGGCCGGATCGCCCTCGTACTGGACGTACTTGGGTGATTCGGCCGTGCGTCGAAGGGGGTCCCTCCCTGCTCAATGGGGTCTCCCCTGCTCGAGCGCAGCCGAGAGCTTGGGGAAGCAGTCGAGAGCTTGGGGGCGCGTGCCAGGCGTCGCGGGCCCGCGAAGATCGGGGAGACGCCCCCTAGCGGCGGGCACCGCGGCGCGTCCGGGTCGGTCGGCGCGTCCGGGTCGGTCGGCGCGTCCGGGTCGGTCGGCGCGTCCGGTCGGCCTCAGTGGGCCAGCAGGACCAGCGCCAGCGCGATCAGGGCCGGGACGGTCTGTACGAAGAGGATCTTGCGAGACGCCGTCGCGGCGCCGTACAGCCCGGCGACGGCCACGCAGATCAGGAAGAAGATCCGCACCTGGAAGCCGACCGGGTCGGAGGCGAAGGCGCCCCACAGCAGCCCGGCGGCCAGGAAGCCGTTGTAGAGGCCCTGGTTGCCGGCGAGCGCCTTGGTCGAGGCGGCGAACTCCTCCGTCGTGCCGAAGGCGGCCCGCGCCCGGGGGCTGGTCCACAGGAACATCTCCAGGACCAGGATGTAGACATGCAGCAGGCCGAGCGCGAGAACGGCGATCATGGCGACGACGGACATGCGCACACGGTACGTCACTCCATGATCGGCCGCGGCTCCGAGCCGTGCCCGGCAGATCCCCCATGGGTCGGCCCGCGCCGTGCCGCCGACCCCGCCGCGGGATAGCATCGCTCCCGCCATGCAGATGAATGCCACCTACACCAGTCTTGTCGCGGTCGGCGACTCGTTCACCGAGGGCATGTCCGACCGCCTGCCCGACGGCTCCTACCGCGGCTGGGCCGATGTCCTGGCGGGCCGGATGGCGGCACGCGAGCCCGGGTTCCGGTACGCGAACCTCGCCGTACGCGGCAAGCTCATCGCGCAGATCGTCGACGAGCAGGTCGACGCCACCGCGGCCATGCGGCCCGATGTCGTCACCCTGGTAGGCGGTCTGAACGACACACTGCGCCCCAAGTGCGACATGGTACGGGTGAAGGACCTCCTCGAAGAGGCGGTCCTGCGGCTGGCACCGGCGTGCGAGCAGCTGGTGCTGATGCGCAGCCCGGGGCGGCAGGGGCCGGTCCTGGAGCGCTTCCGGCCCCGGATGGAGGAGCTGTTCGCGCACATCGACACGCTCGCCGCCCGGCACGGTGCGCTGGTGGTCGACCTGTACGGCGCCGATGTGCTCGGCGATCGGCGGATGTGGGACGTGGACCGGCTGCACCTGACCGGCGATGGACACCGCAGGGTCGCCGAGGCCGTCTGGCAGACCCTCGGCTACGAGCCCGAGGACGACTGGCAGGCGCCGCTGCCGCCCCCGGTGCTGCCGGGCTGGCTGACCCGGCGCAAGGCCGACGCACGGTTCGCCCGGGAGCACTTGGGGCCGTGGATCGGCCGCCGCCTCACGGGCCGCTCATCCGGCGACGGGCTCCCGCCCAAGCGCCCCGAGCTGCTGCCGTTCGACCCGATCAAGTCGTAGCAACGTACGAACCAGGCCGGGGCGCTGGCCTGCACAAACCGCCAGTAGAATGGCCGACTGTGACTGCTGTGTCTGCGAAGCCTCGCATCCCCAATGTTCTTGCCGGCCGCTACGCCTCGGTGGAGCTCGCCGCCCTCTGGTCCCCCGAGCAGAAGGTGAAGTTGGAGCGCCAGCTCTGGCTTGCCGTGCTGCGCGCGCAGAAGGACCTCGGGATCGAGGTGCCGGACGCCGCGCTCGATGACTACGCGCGCGTGCTCGACACCGTCGACCTGGCCTCGATCGCCGAGCGCGAGAAGGTGACCCGGCACGATGTGAAGGCCCGCATCGAGGAGTTCAACGCCCTCGCCGGGCACGAGCACGTGCACAAGGGCATGACGTCCCGCGACCTCACCGAGAACGTCGAGCAGCTGCAGGTCCGCCGCTCGCTGGAGCTGATGCGCGACCGTACGGTGGCGGTGCTGGCCCGGCTCGGGAAGCTGGCGGGCGAGTACGGCGAGCTGGTGATGGCGGGCCGCTCGCACAACGTGGCGGCGCAGGCCACCACGCTCGGCAAGCGCTTCGCGACCGCGGCGGACGAGCTGCTGGTGGCGTACGGGCGGCTGGAGGAGCTGCTGGAGCGGTATCCGCTGCGGGGCATCAAGGGCCCGGTCGGCACCGCGCAGGACATGCTGGACCTGCTGGGCGGGGACGCCGCGAAGCTGGCCGAGCTTGAGCAGCGGATCGCCGGGCACCTCGGTTTCTCGCAGGCGTTCACCTCGGTCGGCCAGGTCTACCCGCGCTCGCTGGACTACGAGGTCGTCACCGCGCTGGTGCAGCTGGCCGCGGCGCCGTCGTCGACCGCGAAGACGATTCGGCTGATGGCCGGGCACGAGCTGGTGACCGAGGGCTTCAAGCCGGGCCAGGTCGGCTCGTCCGCCATGCCGCACAAGATGAACACCCGCTCCTGCGAGCGCGTCAACGGCCTCATGGTCATCCTGCGCGGGTACGCGTCGATGACCGGCGAGCTGGCGGGCGACCAGTGGAACGAAGGCGATGTCTCCTGCTCGGTGGTGCGTCGGGTGGCCCTGCCCGACGCGTTCTTCGCGCTCGACGGGCTCCTTGAGACCTTCCTGACCGTGCTGGACGAGTTCGGCGCGTTCCCCGCCGTCGTCGCCCGCGAGCTGGACCGCTATCTGCCGTTCCTGGCCACCACCAAGGTCCTGATGGGCGCGGTGCGTGGCGGTGTGGGCCGTGAGCTGGCGCACGAGGCCATCAAGGAGAACGCGGTGGCATCCGCCCTGGCGATGCGCGAGCAGGGCGCCGAGCGCAACGAGCTGCTCGACAAGCTCGCCGCGGACGAGCGGATTCCGCTGGACCGGGCCGGGCTGGACGCGC
Source organism: Streptomyces sp. E11-3 (assembly GCF_046540415.1). Lineage (NCBI taxonomy): Bacteria > Bacillati > Actinomycetota > Actinomycetes > Kitasatosporales > Streptomycetaceae > Streptomyces > Streptomyces sp. E11-3. The sequence continues at coordinate 360,655 of NZ_JAZGRL010000001.1, forward strand.
TGATGGCCGACAAGCTGTCCTTCACGGGCGCGGCGGGCGACCAGGTCGCGGCCGTGGTGTCCCGTATCGAGGAGATCGTGAAGCAGCGCCCGGAGGCCGCGGGGTACACGCCCGGCGCGATCCTCTGAGCCGCTGAGCCGCTGAGCCACCCGGGCCTGCGCCCGGGTGGCTCTTCGGTGCCGCTCAGCTGCGCGGTGCGCCCTGGCTGCGGGTGCGCCTTAGCTGTGGGTGCGCCTTAGCTGTGCGGTACTACGGCGACGGGGCAGTCGACGTGGTGGATCACCGCGTGCGTGACCGGACCCGTGTGTGGACCCACGGGCCGCTCGGCCATGCGCCTGCCGACGACAAGCAGGCTCGCCCCGCTGGCCGCGCGCAGCAGCGCGGTGGTGGCCCTGCCCCGCACGATGGTCTCGGCGACTTCGACCTCGGCGTACTTGCCGCGCCACAGGTGCAGGACCGCGTTCACGAACCCGCGCCACTCCTCGCGCTGACGGGGGTCGTCCACCAGACCGACCTCGCCAGGACCGGCCTTCAGCGGCGAGCGGGCGTGCCAGGCGTGGACGACCCGCAGCCGCGCGCCGCGCAGCCGGGCCGCTTCGAAGGCGAACTCGATGACCTCGTCGCACGGGTCGCCCACATCCAGGCCCAGCACCACGTCGCGGTAGCCGGTGCCCAGCGACGGGCTGCCGTCGTCCGCCGGGAGGTGCTCGTCGGATGGCTGCTCCCCCGCCCGTACGAGGACGACGGGCCGTACCGCCTTCGCCACGACGCCGAGTGCCACCGAGCCGACCAGGAATCCGGTGAGGCCGCTGAGCCCGCGCGAGCCGAGCACCAGGAGTTCGGACCGTTCGGCGGTCTCCAACAGGGCGGTGGCGGCCGGGGCCTCGATCTGGTCCTCGGTGACCCGCAGCTCGGGGTGCGCCCGCCGGACACTGTCCCCGGCATCGTGCAGAATGCGCTGGGCCAGGCCGCGCTGGGCGGGGCTGGCCGGCATGGGGGACGTGGGCCGCGGGTTCCAGTCCCAGGCGTGCACCAGACGCAGCGGCAGATCGCGCCGGAGCGCTTCCCGCGCCGCCCATGCGACGCCTGCCAGGCTCTCGGCGGAGCCGTCCACTCCGACGGCGACCGGTCGCATCATGATGTGCGCCTCCTCCACTCGTGACCGCAGAGGGCTTGTCCCCGTGCGGGCTTACCCATCGTGGCCAGCGTCTCTCCCTGGCGCGGGGGCGGCCAGGGGCCGCGCGGCCTGGGCGCGGGTCCGTTCGGCCCCCGCCCACACCCCGGGTACCCCCGCGGTCGCCGGGTGTTCGTCGCGGCGAGTACGATCCGCCCATCAAGCGGGCGAGCTGGGAGGACGGACGGTGGGGCGGCTGACCGGCGGGGACCCCTCGCTGTTGCGGCGGATCAACTCGGCGGTGGTGCTGCACGCGCTACGCGGCACGGATTCGGCGACCCTCACCGAGGTCACCCGCGTCACGGGGCTCTCCCGGCCCACGGTCGAGGGCGTCGTCGAGGGGCTGATCGGGGCCGGGCTCGTGGTGGAGGCCCCGGCCGACGAGGGCGCGGCCCGGCGCCAGGGGCGGCCGGCGCGCAGGTTCCGTTTCCGGGCCGAGGCCGGGCATCTGCTGGGCCTCGAGGTCGGGCCGCACCGGGTCGCCGCGGTCCTGTCCGACCTGGACGGCCGGGTGATCGGCACCGGCCAGAAGGACGTGGACGAGGCGGCGCCCGCCGATGAACGGCTGGACCGGTTGCGTACGGCCGTCGCGGAGCTGCTGCGGCGGGCGGGGATCGCCCGCGGCTCACTGCGGGCCGTCGGTGTGGGCACCCCGGGGATCGTGGAGACCGACGGCACGGTGCGCCTGAGCACGGCGCTGCCCGGCTGGACCGGCCTCGCGCTCGGGGAACGGCTGCGGCGGTCCTTCAGGTGCCCGGTGCTGGTGGAGAACGACGCCAACGCCGCCGCGGTCGCGGAACACTGGAAGGGCGCGGCGACCGACTCCGACGACGTGGTGTTCGTCCTGGCCGGGCTCAGTCCCGGGGCCGGGGCACTGATCGGCGGGCGGCTGCACCGCGGGTACGGCGGCGCCGCGGGCGAGATCGGCGCGCTGCATCTGCTGGGCCGTGAGGTCACCCCCGAATCGCTGCTGTCCACCACGGACGAGCCACTACATCCGCTGGACGAGCAGGCGGTGACCGAGGTCTTCGCGCTCGCCCGCCAGGGTGACGCACGGGCCGCGGCGGCCGTCGAGCGGTTTATCCAGCGGCTGGTGCACGATGTGGCGGCCCTGGTGCTGGCCCTGGACCCGGAGCTGGTGGTGGTCGGCGGCTGGGCGGCGGGCCTGGACGGCGTACTGGACCCGCTGCGCCGCGAGTTGGCGCGCTACTGCCTGCGCCCGCCACGGGTCGCGCTGTCCGTGCTCGGCGAGGCGGCGGTGGCGACGGGGGCGCTGCGGCTCGCGTTGGACCATGTCGAGGAAGAGCTGTTCGCGGTGGAGAGTACGGTGACGGCCCGCCGCTGAGCGGTGCGGCGGGCCGTTGGCCCGTGACCGGGTGGGTGGTGCCCCGTGACCGGGCGGTGATGCCCGTGACCGGATGGGACGGTCAGGGGCGCTGGGTCAGGAGTGGACTTCGACGTCGCCGGTGTCGCCGAAGGTGAGGCGGCAGGTGTCGGCGCGGTAGGTGGCGACGGAGACCGCTGCGGTGCCGCCCCCGGCGAAGAACCGAGTGGTGACGACCAGTACGGGGGCACCGGGCAGCCGGTCGAGCTGCTTGGCGTCGTCGGAGCGGGCCGAGCCCAGCTCCACGGCGCGGTCCTCGCCCTCAAGGCCCAGACTCTCCAGTTCGCGCAGCACGGCGGCCCCGCGTGCGGTGCCGGTGGGCGCGTCGGCGGCGGCCAGGCCCGGTACCGATGCGGCCGGAACGTACAGCAGCTCGGCGGCGACGGGCTGTCCCCCGCTCACCCGCAGCCGGCGCACCACATGCACTGGCTCGTCCTGCCCGGTGCCCAGGTGCCGGACCACGGACGCGGGCGGGACCTCCCGCGTGCCGTCGGCGAGTTCCCAGGCGGTGTCGGACACGCCCGGCCAGTTGTGCGCGGTGGAGCCCACGGACACGCCCATCCGGGGCGGGGCGACGGTGGTGCCGACGCCGCGGCGGCGCTGCAGCCGCCCTTCGAGCTCCAGCTGCTCCAGGGCCTGGCGGAGGGTGGCCCGGGCCACGCCGAAGCGGGCCGCGAGGTCACGTTCGTTGGGCAGGATCTCGCCCACGGCGAACTCGGAGTCGAGCGCCTCGCTGATCACGGTCTTGAGGTGCCGGTACTTCGGCTCCGGCACCGTTTCGAGCTGTGTGGTCCCCACCCTGTTCCTCCGCCATCCCCAGAAACCCCGGGCGCTTTACATGCCCTTGTTTATTAAAGGTTCCTCACTATCTCAGCGACGATAGGGCCACCCCCACCCTTGGTCAAGACCAATCAGCCGCCGGTTACGGAGCGCTGCCGGTCCCGTACGCAGGCATGCGGAAGGCCCCCGTCCGCCTGGACAGGGGCCCTTCGTACCGGAGTCTCAGAGGGCGGCGAGCGAGGAGAGCTTGTCGGGGTTGCGGATGATGTAGACGCACTGGATGAGACCGTCGGCGACCTCCACCTGGAACACCGCGTCAGGCTTGCCCGCCGAGAGCGCGAGCAGGGTGGGGCGGCCGTTCACCTCGACGAAGCGGAATTCCATGTCGGCGACCGGCTGGCGCGCGACCCCGTACAGGAAGCGGCCCACCTTGTCGGCCGTCTCGATGACGCGCAGTGGCGCCTTGGCCTTGCCGCCGCTGTCCCCGACGAGTCGTACGTCCGGCGCAAGAAGCGACATCAACCCGCCGAGGTCTCCCCCGGCGGCCGCGGCGAGGAACCGTTCGGTCAGGTCGCGGCACTCGGCCGGGTCCACGTCGTAGCGCGGTTTGCGCTCCTCGACGTGCCTGCGGGCCCGCCCGGCGAGCTGCCGGACGGCCGACTCGCTGCGCTCCAGGGTCGCGGCGATCTCGGAGAAGGGGAAGCCGAAGGCCTCACGGAGCACGAACACCGCGCGTTCCAGCGGCGACAGCGACTCCAGGACGACCAGGACGGCGAGCGAGACGGAGTCGGCCAGCACGGCTCGCTCCGCGGTGTCGGGCACGGTGGCCCCGAAGTCGGTGACCAGCGGCTCGGGCAGCCAGGGCCCCACGTAGGCCTCACGCCTGGAGCCCAGCTGGCGGAGCCGGTCTATCGCCAGCCGGGTGGTGATCCGTACCAGGTACGCGCGCTCCTCCCGGACCTTCTCGCGGTCGGCGGCCGACCAGCGCAGCCAGGCCTCCTGCACCACGTCCTCTGCGTCGCTGACACGGCCGAGCATGCGGTAGGCGACGCCGGTCAGGACGGGGCGGTGCTCTTCGAAAACGTCTGTCGCGGTATTGGTTGCCACGCCACCATTGAACCAGGGGCTACCGAACGGTAATCGTTGCTGACAAGGTGTCTACAAGAGCTGTCCGACCGAGCGTTGCCCACGACGAGGAGCAGCATGTCCGCCACCGCCTCCTTCAGCATCGACACCCCGAACGGCCCGCAGAGCGTCTCCGTGGCCTACCACCGCGCGGGCTCGGGCGAGCCGCTGCTCCTGCTGCACGGGATCGGCCACCACTGGCAGGCCTGGGAACCGGTGTTGGGGATTCTGGCCACCGAGCGCGACGTGATCGCCGTGGACCTGCCCGGCTTCGGCGCGTCCCCCGCGCTGCCCGACGGGGTCCCGTACGACCTGGCGTCGGTGGTGCCCACGCTGGGGGCCCTGTGCGCGGAGCTCGGCATCGACCGTCCGCATGTCGCCGGGAACTCCCTGGGCGGGTTGCTGGCCCTGGAGTTGGGCCGCGAGAAGCTCGTACGCTCGGTCACCGCGCTCTCCCCGGCCGGCTTCTGGTCGAAGGGCGAGCAGCGGTACGCGGTAACGATACTCCGGGCGATGCGGCAGGGGGCGGCGGCGCTGCCGCTGCCCATGATCGAGCGGCTGTCCCACTCGGCGGCCGGACGGGCAGCGCTCACCAGCACCATCTACGCCCGGCCGGGGCGGCGTTCACCCGAGGCCGTCGTCGCGGAGACCCTGGCCCTGCGCCAGGCCACCGGTTTCCACGAGACGCTCGCCGCCGGACGGGACGTGTTCTACCTCGACGATGTCTGCCAGATCTCCGGCGTCCCGGTGACCGTCGCCTGGGGCACCCGCGACATGCTGCTCCCGCGCCGCCAGGGCATCCGGGCCAAGCACACGATCCCCGGTGCGCGGCTGGTGCGGCTGCCGGGGTGCGGCCATGTGCCGATGAACGACGACCCCGCGCGGGTGGCCCGCGTCATCCTCGACACCAGCCGCTGAGAGCCTGCCGCTGCGCCCCTGGCCGGACCCGGCCGCTGCGTGGGCGGACCCGGTCGCTTCGTGGCCGGACCCGGCCGCTTCGGTCTGCCCGCCGTGCCGGGTCCCGCTGGTGAACACCCCGGAGCCCAGGGCGACGCCGATCCCGACCAGGGCGCTGCCCGCGGCCTGGGCCGCCCCGTAGGTCCCCGTACCGACCAGCTGGGCCGTGCAGGCGGCGGCGACCGGGATCAGGCCGGAGAAGAGCGTGGCGCGTTCGGCGCCGATCCGCTGGATGGCGGCGTACCAGCAGACGAAGCCGACGACGGTGACGACCACCGCCTGCCAGAACAGGGCCGCCGCCTCATGACCGGAGGGCATCCGCAGCCAGTGCGAGCCGTCCATCACCATGCCGATCAGGGCGGACTCCAACGCGGCGACGCCGCAGACCACGGCGGAGAGCAGCTTCGGGCCCAGCGGCCGCAGAACCGGCACGGCGAGCACCGCGAAGCCGACCTCGCCGACGAGCGCCAGCACCGAGAAGACGATGCCCACGGTGTCGGTGCGGCCCCACCCCTGCACGGTCATGGCGCCGGCGGCGACGAGCAGCGCGCCGTACAGCACCGGCCGGGTGGGTCTGCGGCCCGACAGCGCGGGGACCAGCACGGCCACCACGACCGGGGCGCAGCCGACGAAGACGCCGGGTACGGCGGGTTCCGCGGTCCGCTCGGCGGCCAGGATCGCCAGGTTGAACCCGACCATGCCGACGGCCGCCAGCAGCGCGAGGCGGCCCCACTGGGGCCGGGTGAGACGGCGCGACGGGGCCGTGCCGCCCCGGCCGAGCAGGGGCAGAAGCAGCAGGCAGGCGAGGCCGTAGCGCAGGAACTGGCCGCCCGCGTACGGGTAGTCGCCCAGCAGGCTGTTGGCGGTGAAGGAGCCGCCGACCAGGCAGCAGGCCAGCGCGGCGAGGAGGGCTCCTCGCGTGGAGTTCGAGGTCATGCGCCCGACGCTAGGCAGCGCTGTGGCACCGTTTAAGGTCCACTCCGGTGGCTCCTTCAGGGACCACTTCACAAACAGCCCGGCTCACCAAGGAAGTGGGGGATTTCCGCTGTCCGCACCGGAGAGCGGCGGTCAGACCTGGGCCGCCGCCTGGGAGTTGCTGCTGCCCGCCGCGGCCGCCCCGCCACGCGCGCGTGGCCGCACGCTCCAGTCGGCGCTGCGGGAAGCGGTCAGATCGGCGCGGCTCGCGCCGGGGACCCGGCTGCCGTCCAGCCGCGAACTGGCCGCGGACCTGGGCGTGTCCCGTGGCCTGGTCACCGAGGCGTACGAGCAGCTGACCGCCGAGGGCTACCTGCGCGCGGACCGTGGCTCGGGCACCTGGGTGGGCGGCGCCGCGCGGGCCGCCGCGCCCAGGGCCCGCGATCTGGCGCCCCGCCCCGGCGACGCGCGGGTGAACTTCCTTCCCGGGAGTCCCGATCTGTCGTTGTTCCCGCGCTCCGCGTGGGCGGCGGCCCAGCGCGCGGTCCTCGCCGAACTGCCGCACCACGGGCTCGGCTACCCCGATCCACGCGGGCTGCCCCGGCTGCGTACCGCCCTGGCCGAGCTGCTCACCCGCCGCCGCGGGGTGGTCGCGGACCCGGAGCGGGTCATCGTCTGCTCGGGCGTCGCCCAGGCGATGAGCCTGGTCGGCCAGGTGCTGCACGCGCGCGGGGAGCGCACGCTGGGCGCCGAGGACCCGGGCAGCCCCGAGCACGCGCAGCAGCTCGCCACGGCCGGAATCGCCACGGTGCGCCTGCCGTTGGACGACGAGGGACTCGCCCTGGCTCCGCTACGCGCGCGCCGTGAGCTGCGTACGGTGGTGACCACGCCGTCCCACCAGTTCCCGTCCGGCCTCTCGTACGCGCCGCGGCGCCGCACCGAACTGCTGGACTGGGCACGGTCGGTGGACGGTCTGGTCGTGGAGGACGACTACGACGGGGACTTCCGCTACGACCGTGCCCCCGTGGGAGCCCTTCAGGGACTCGACCCGGAGCGCGTCGCGTACACGGGCTCGGTCAGCAAGTCCCTCGCCCCCGGGCTGCGGCTCGGCTGGCTGCTCGTCCCCGACTCGCTGACCGACGACGTCGTCGCGCGCAAGCGCATGATGGACCTCGGCAACCCGGTGCTCGACCAGGCGCTTCTGGCGCACTTCGTCGAACGCGGCGGCTACGACCGCCAGTTGCGCCGCTGCCAGCGCGCGTACCGGGAGCGCAGGGACGCCCTCGTATCCGCCCTTGAGGAGCACTTCCCGGGTACGGAGGTGACCGGCATCGCCGCCGGGCTGCACGTCATCGCCCGCGTCCCCGAGTCGTACGGACCCCAGGACGCCTTCCTGGAGCGGGCGGCCGCGGCGGGGGTCGCGGTGCGCCCGCTGAGCGACTACACCTCGACGGTGCCCGACGACGGGGCGGTACGGCTCGTCATCGGGTACGCGCAACTGGCCCCGGCGCGGATCGCCGACGGGTTGCGGCTGCTGGCGCGAGCCACGTAGGCGAGGGCGCGGCCGCTGAGGAGCTGGAGCAAACGGCTCAGGAGTTGGACCACGCGCGCGTGCAGAGCACCAGCCGATAGCCGTCCGGGTCCTCGACGGTGACGCCCCACTCGTTCCAGTACGGGTTGGGCGAGACAACCCGCTTACCGCCGTGCTCCTCCAGGCGGGCCACCAGCTCCTCGGGGACCCGCTCGTCGAGGTAGATGACCAGGAGGTCTTCGTCGGTAGGGCGCGGCTCGACGGGCGCGCCGGGTTCGTGGACGAGTTCGAGGTGCCAGGAGGCGTCCGGCCAGCCCAGCATCAGCAGATCGTGCTCGCCGGGCGCGCCGCCGCCCTCGGCACGGTAGAGGACGTCCAGTCCGAGCCCCTGCCCGAAGAAGCGCTCGGCCGCGGCGAGGTCGCGGGACGGGCGGGCGATACGGATGTGGCTCTGACCGTTGGCGGGCATAGGGATCCCTTGCGTGAGGTGCTGCGTACAGGTGGGCGTGTTCCACAGTAAGTACTGGGCGATCTTTCGGTATCGGTCCCGCGACCCGGACGCCTCGGTCTCATGGCGTACGCCGCTGGACCGGGCGCCGGGCGCCGGGCGCCGGAGTCAGCCGTACCCGAGGAGCTGGTGAACAGTGCCGCGCGCCTGGTTCCCTACCTCCATGGACAGTTGTTCACTTGGGGTTCGCGCGAGGGCCGCGGCGTCCCGCTAGATGTGGCACCGCACACCCTTCGCGTCCGTCGGACCCGTCACTGGAGGCGCATCGATGTCATCAGGTCACCCGATCCCGGCCCCCGCCCGCCGCTCCGTCCTGCGCGGCTCGCTCGCCGCCGCGTCCGCCGCGCTGGCCCTGCCGGCGCTCGGCGCCGCGGCTCCCGCGTTCGCCCGCTCCGGACGGCCGAGGGCCGCGTGGGGAGTGCAGGCCGGTGATGTGACGGCGCACTCGGGCCTGGTGTGGGTGCGCTCCGACCGGCCGGCCCGGATGGTCGTGGAGACCTCGGCCACCGAGTCGTTCAGGAACCCCACCAGATGGCACGGGCCGCTGCTCGGCCCCGGCACGGACTTCACCGGGACGACCCGGCTGCGCGGGCTGCCGCCGGGCGAGCAGATCCACTACCGGGTGCTGCTCGCCGACCCCGACGACCCGCGGCGCACCGGCGAGCCGGTGCCGGGCACCTTCCGTACGGCTCCGGTCAGGCGCGGCGGCGGCGTGCGGTTCGTGTGGTCGGGTGACATCGCGGGGCAGGGCTGGGGCATCAACCCCGACCTGGGGGGATTTCGGGTCTTCGACGAAATGCGCCGCCTGGACCCGGACTTCTTCCTGTGCAGCGGTGACACGGTCTACGCGGACGGGCCGATCCCGTCCAGCGTGACCCTCCCGGACGGGCGGGTGTGGCGGAACATCACCACCGAGGAGAAGTCGAAGGTCGCCGAGTCCCTCGCGGAGTTCCGCGGTGCCTTCCGCTACAACCTGCTCGACAGCAACCTGCGGGAGTTCAACGCGCAAGTGCCGAGCATCGTCCAGTGGGACGACCACGAGGTGCTCAACAACTGGTATCCCGGGGAGATCCTGGACGACGCCCGGTACACGGTGAAGAACGTGGATGTGCTCGCGGCGCGGTCGCGGCGGGCGTTCTCCGAGTACTTCCCGATCTCCACGCTCGGGCCCCGCCGCAGGAACGACGGGCGGGTGTACCGGGTGCTGCGGCACGGGCCGCTGCTCGATGTGTTCGTCCTCGACATGCGGACGTATCGCAACGCCAACTCGCCCGGTCTGCAGACCGATGACCCGGTCGGCATCCTCGGTGCAGAGCAGACGGCCTGGCTGAAGCGGGAGTTGTCGCGCTCGCGCGCCGTGTGGAAGGTGATCGCCTCCGACATGCCGGTCGGCCTGGTCGTCACCGACGGCCGGGAGAACATCGAGGCGGTCGCGCAGGGCGACCCGGGCCGCCCGCTCGGCCGTGAGCTGCAGATCGCCGACGTACTACGGCACATCAAGCACCGGCGGATCACCGGCACCGTGTGGCTGACCGCCGATGTGCACCACACATCGGCACAGCACTACGACCCGTCGCGGGCGGCGTTCACGGACTTCGCGCCGTTCTGGGAGTTCGTGACCGGGCCGCTGGCCGCGGGTGGCTTCCCCGCGGTGCGGCTCGACGGCACCTTCGGCCCCGAGCGGCCCTTCCTGAAGGCTCCGACGCGGGCCAACGTCTCGCCCGCCGAGGCGCCACAGCTCTTCGGCGAGGTCGAGATCGACGGGGGCAGTGGGGAGTTGACGGTGCGGCTGCGCGAGGAGGGGGACGCGGTGCTGTTCACCAAGGTGCTCCAGCCGGGCCGGGTCGGCCAGTAGGCACCGGAAGGCCGGAAGGCCGGAAGGCCAGTAGGCCGGTCAGTGCACCACACCGTGGGCGTGGTCCGTCGCGTCGTAGAGGAATAAACAAAGCGGCAAAAAGGGCAGAAGCCGACTTAACCGTGCAGTCACAAAGCGTTCGTGATCACGCAACACCGGTCCGGCAGGGTGCACGGTATGACTGATGTGACAACAGCGAAGCGGGTCCGGCGCCAGCAGCACCACTGGCGCCGGGACACCATCGAACTGGCCGCCCTGTTCACCGCCGTCGTGGTCGCGGACACCATCGCCAAGACCGTCGTCAGCGGGCCCGACGGACCGGTGCTGCTGGTGGTGTCGGCCGTGGCACTGGTCGCCACGGCCGCGTTCCACACCTGGTGGGCACGGCGCCACGGCCACGCCCCGCCGACGGCGGATACCGGCACCCCGCCCGCCGCGGGGACCGACCCGAGCGACCAGGACGGCGAATCACCCACCCCGATCACCGGCGCCACCGCCACCACGCTGTGGCGGATGCGCACCACGGTGCGCGACCAGCCCGGCTCGCTGGCCGCGCTGTGCACCGTGCTGGCCCGCATCGACGTCGACATCCTGAGCCTGCAGACCCATCCGCTGGCCCAGGGGACGGTCGACGAGTTCCTGCTGCGCGCCCCCGACGAGCGCTCCGCCGCCGAGCTGGCCCGGGCGGTGGCCGGCGCGGGCGGCACCGGCACCTGGATCGAGCGGGCGGACGCGCACGACCTGGTCGACGCGCCCACGCGGGTGCTCGACCTCGCCACCCGTACGGCCCTGGACGCAGCCGAACTCCCGCTGGCCCTACGCCAGTTGCTCGGCCGCTGCACCATCAGGTCGCTGCCTGCCAGTCCCCCGACCGGGCCGCGCGCCGCGGCTGAGCGGGCTCCCGTGGAGGGGGCGCTCGAAGGGACGCTGATGCGGCTGCGCGACCCCGCGGGCGGGGCGATCACCGTGGAGCGGCCGTATCTTCCCTTCACGCCCACCGAGTTCGCCCGGGCCCGCGCACTGGTCGAGCTGGACGCCCGGCTCGGTCCGCGTATTCCGCGCAGCCAGGACGTACTGACCCTGCCGGCGGGCAACGCCATCACCGTACGCCGCGCCGACACCACGGACCTCGAGGCCGCCAAGGCGATGCACGAGCGGTGCTCCAAGTCCACGCTGAGCATGCGGTACCACGGCCCGGCGGGGGACGCCGACCGCTATCTCAACCACCTGCTCAGCCCGCGCTTCGGGCGCACCCTCGCCGTGCAGACCGCGTCCGGTCGGCTGGTCGCGCTGGGCCATCTGCTGTGGGACGGCGACGAGACCGAGGTCGCGCTGCTCGTCGAGGACGACTGGCAGCGCCGCGGGATCGGCGCCGAACTGCTCGGCCGCCTGGTGGCGCTCGGCGTCGAGGCGGGCTGCGACAGCGTGTACGCGGTCACCAAGGCGTCCAACACCGGGATGGTCGCCGCGATGCGTGGACTCGGGCTTCCTCTCGACTACCAGATCGAGGAAGGCACCCTGGTCATCACGGCGCGGCTGGACGGCGCCGGAACCGACAGCGGGCGTCGCGACACCGGGCGTCACGACAGCGGGCGTCACGACGCCGAGCGGGTCGGCTCGGGATCGGCGTATGGGGAGCAGACCGCCGCGCACGCACCGCCTCCGTACGCGCAGACTCAGCAGATCGGGCCGAGCGAGCGCCGCTGAGCGAGCGCTCCCCTCAGGCGGCCTGCGGTCCCAGCCCCCAGCATCCGGCCCCCGGCGTCCACGCCGGGGGCCGCCACCAGCCAAGATGTCCAGCGCGCCGAGCAAAACGTGTGACGGGACGGGTGTCGGCGTACGAGGATGTCCGCATGCCTGACACGACGCTGAGTCCGCTGCCCCGCCAGGTCGCCGACGCCTATGTTGACGACCTGATCGCCCTCGACCCGATCACCGGCACCTATCTCGGTGTGCCGGAGAGTTCGTCCCGCCTGCGTGACCTCTCCCCCGCCGGCTACCAGGCCCTCGCGGATCTGGCCCGTACGACACTGGACCGGCTGGCCGCCGCCGAACGCGCGCCCGGCGGGGACAGCGACCACGAGCGGCGGTGCGCCCGGCTGCTGCGTGAACGGCTGACCGCGGGGCTGGCGCTGTACGAGGCGGAGGAACACCTCAGCGTCGTCAGCAACATCATGTCCCCCGTACACGAGGTGCGGGAGGTGTTCACCCTGACGCCGACCCAGACCGACGAGGACTGGGCGGCCGTCGCCGAGCGGCTGCGTGCGGTGCCGGCCGCGTTTGAGGGGCACCGCCAGTCACTCGAGCTCGGCCTGGAGCGCAAGCGGCACGGCGGCCCGCGGGCGACGGCCACGTTCGTCGATCAGCTCACCGAGTGGGCGGGCGGCGACGGCGCGGACCACGGCTGGTTCGACGAGTTCGCCGCGGAGGGTCCCGACGCGCTGCGCACGGAGCTCTCCGCCGCGGCCGCCGGCGCCACCCGTGCCGTGGTGGCGCTGCGCGACTGGATGCGCGACGTGTACGCGCCCGCCGTCGCGGACTCGCCCGACACGGTGGGCCGGGACCGCTATCGCGTCTGGTCGCGGTACTTCAACGGCACCGACCTGGACCTGGACGAGGCCTACGCGTACGGCTGGTCCGAGTACCACCGCATCCTCGGCGAGATGCGGACCGAGGCCGAGCAGGTACTGCCCGGCGCGAACACCCCCTGGGAGGCCCTGGCGCACCTCGACACACACGGCACCCACATCGAGGGCGTCGACGAGGTGCGCGACTGGCTCCAGGGCCTGATGGACGAGGCGATCGAGGCCCTGGACGGCACCCACTTCGAACTCGCCGAGCGGGTACGGAAGGTGGAGTCCCATATCGCTCCGCCGGGCGGCGCGGCGGCCCCGTACTACACCGCGCCGTCGGAGGACTTCTCGCGTCCGGGCCGCACTTGGCTGCCGACGATGGGTGAGACGCGCTTCCCGGTGTACGACCTGGTCTCCACCTGGTACCACGAGGGCGTGCCCGGCCACCATCTGCAGCTGGCGCAGTGGGCGCACGTCGCCGACAACCTGTCCCGCTACCAGGCCTCGGTCGGCATGGTCAGCGCCAACGCCGAGGGCTGGGCGCTGTACGCGGAGCGGCTGATGGACGAGCTGGGCTTCCTCACCGACGCGGAGCGCAGGCTCGGCTATCTGGACGCGCAGATGATGCGCGCGACGCGGGTGATCGTGGACATCGGCATGCACCTGGAGCTGGAAATCCCGGCCGACTCGCCCTTCCATCCGGGCGAGCGCTGGACTCCCGACCTGGCCCAGGAGTTCTTCGGGATGCACAGCGGGCGGCCCGCCGACTTCGTCGAGAGCGAGCTGACCCGCTACCTGTCGGTGCCGGGCCAGGCCATCGGCTACAAGTTGGGCGAACGGGCGTGGCTGCTTGGCCGCGAGAACGCGCGCCGGGCGCATGGCGAGGCCTTCGACCCCAAGGCGTGGCACATGGCCGCCCTGTCGCAGGGGTCGCTCGGCCTGGACGACCTGGTCGACGAACTGTCCAAGCTCTGACGGTGGACGAACTGTTCAAGCTCTGACGGGAGTACGTGCGTGAGCGCCGCTTTCCTCTTCTGCGCCGACCCGCTCCGGGCCAGCCGCCCGGATCCCGCCTTCGCCGGGGAGGTGGCGGCCGCCCGCGCGACGGGTGCCGCCGTGGCACTGCTCGATCATGACGCGCTGCTCGCCGGGGACACCGACGGTGCCATCCGGCGAGTGCCGCGCGACGGAGGGCCGTACTGGTACCGGGGTTGGATGATCCCGCCGGAGCGCTACGACGATCTGGCGCGGGCCATCGGCGAGCGCGGCGGCACCCTGCTCACCAGCCCCGGGCAGTACCGCCGCGCGCACGAACTACCCGGCTGGTACGGCACGTTCCAGCAGCTGACCCCGCGCAGCGTCTGGCTCGGTGCGCCGCCCGGCGCACCGCCGTCCGACGACGCACTGGCCGTGCTGGCGGCGCCCCTGGGGCCCGGGCCCGCCGTGGTCAAGGACTACGTCAAGTCCCGCAAGCACGAGTGGGACGAGGCGTGCTACGTCCCCGAACTGACCGACGGAGCAGGTCTGTCGGCTGTGGTGCGCCGGATGTTCGCGCTGCAGGACGACAGCCTCGCCGGAGGCGTGGTGGTGCGCGCGTACGAACCGTTCGTGCCCGAAGGTGAGGCCAGAGCGTGGTGGGTGGACGGTGAGCCGGTGCTGGTCACGGCCCACCCCGACACACCTGGGAGCAGCCCGCGGCCCGAACTGGGCGCGGTGCGCGATGCGGTGGCCGCGCTCGGCTGCCGCTGGGTGACCACCGATCTGGCTCTGCGCGAGGACGGCGTCTGGCGGGTGGTCGAGGTCGGTGACGGACAGGTCAGTGGTCTGCCGCGGGACAGCCCGGCCACCGCCGATCTGTTCGACGCGCTGGTCAGCGCCTGTCCTTGAACCGCGCCCGGCCGGGGTTCAAGGACAGGCTCTCAACGCCGGAAGCCGCCCTCCGAGTCGATGACATTTCCGGTGACCCACTCGGCCTCGTCGGTCGCCAGCCAGGCGATCAACCGCGCCGGGTCGTCGGGCATGCCCCACCGTCCGGCCGGGAACATGGCGGCGATCCGCGCGTGGGCCTCGCCATCGAGGTAGCCGGTGTCCACCGGGCCCGGGTTGACGGTGTTCACGGTCACCGCGAGGTCGGCGAGTGCGGTGGCGAGGGTGCGGGTCGCCGAGGCGAGGGCGCCCTTCTGTAAGCCATAGGCGAGTTCGGCGGGCATGCCGCCGCCGATGTCCTGTCCCGAGGTCATCATCACCACCCGGCCTCCGGGGGTACGGGGTGACAGTGTGCCCCGTAGCCGCGCGTAGGCCTGGACGAGCAGGATCACGGAGCGGGTGTCGACTGCCCAGTGCTTGTCCAGCATGGCCGCGTCGATGGTGTCGAGAGGGCCGTCGTCCCCGCTGAGCGCGTGGTTGGCGATGAGGATGTCGATACGGCCGCCGAGGGCGTCGGCTGCCGTATCGACGAGCTGGGCGGGTGCCGCGGGGTCGGAGAGGTCGCCGGGCCCGTGCAGGACCCGGGCCTTGGGGTCGGCGAGCGTTTCACGGACGGCGGCAGCGACCTCGTCGGGGCTGTCGGCGCCCCACAACTGGCCCGCGTCGTGCGGAACATGGTGGTGGAGGTAGACGCTGGCACCGTACGCCGCGAGTCTGCGGGCCACGGCGTAGCCGATGCCGGCGCGACGGCTGGCGCCGGTGACGAGCGCGGTTCGGTCGCGCAGGGGCAGCGGGTCGCGGCGGAGTTGGTCTGCTGAGGGTGTCTGAAGTCCGGTCACACGAAGGCATGGTGCCCTGTGGCAGGCGCGGGCGCGACGTCGGCCACGGGTGGGTTGAGGCGAGCGAATCCTTCCTGGCGCTGGTAGGGGAAGTAGGGGTACGGCGCGGTCTTGGCGCTCGCCGCATCGAGTTTCGCGAGCTGTTCGGGTGTGAGAGCCCAGCCGATGGCACCGAGGTTCTGACGGAGCTGCTTCTCGTTGCGGGCGCCGATGATGACCGATGACACGGTCGGCCGCTGCAGCAGCCAGTTGATGGCGATCTGCGGAATTCCCTTGCCGGTCTCTTGCGCGATCTCGTCGAGGGCGTCGACTACGCGGTAGAGGTGTTCATCCTCGACCGGCGGGCCGTAGTCCGCGGTGTCGTGCAGTCGGCTGTTGGCCGGTAGTGGCTGACCGCGGCGGATTTTGCCGGTGAGCCGTCCCCAGCCGAGGGGGCTCCAGACGAGGGCCCCGAGGCCCTGATCGAGTCCGAGGGGCATCAGTTCCCATTCGTAGTCGCGGCCGATGAGGGAGTAGTAGACCTGGTGGGCGACATAGCGCGGGTGGCCGTACCGCTCCGCGATCGCGAGGGACTTCATCGCCTGCCATCCGGAGAAGTTGGAGATGCCGACGTAGCGGACCTTTCCCGCCCGTACGAGATCGTCGAGCGTGGACAGGACTTCCTCGATCGGTGTGCCTGCGTCAAAGGCGTGCAGCTGGAACAGGTCGACGTAGTCGGTGCCGAGCCTGCGCAGGGCGTCCTCGCATGCGGTGATCAGGCGCGAGCGGGAGGAGCCCGCATCGCCTGGGCCGTCGCCCATGGGCAGGCTGGTCTTGGTGGACACGATCACCTGGTCCCTGCGGCCTTTGATCGCTTCCCCGAGCACCTCCTCGGAGGCGCCGCCGGAGTAGACGTCGGCGGTGTCGAACATCGTGATCCCTGCATCGAGGCAGATGTCCACGAGGCGGCGCGCTTCCTGGGCATCGGTGTTGCCCCACGCGCCGAACAGCGGGCCTTGGCCGCCGAAGGTGCCGGCGCCAAAGCTCAGTGCGGGGACCTTGAGGCCGGATACGCCCAGCCGCCGGTATTCCATGACTGTTCCTCTCGTCACCTGAAGCTGACTAATGGTTCTGTAGTTCCGTTAGTGTGCGTGCCTTAATGTAGCAAGTGCAAGCGATTAATGGAACAGGAGTCCCGTTATGGAGTCTGAGAGTGCGGGTCCGGGGACCGTCCGTCCGGGAGGGCGCACGGCGCGGGTGCGGGCGGCGGTGCTGCGGGCGGCCGGGGACGCCTTGGCCGAGCAGGGCTTCGCCCACCTGGACCTGGCCGCCATCGCGAGCCGTGCCGAGGTGGGCAAGACCACCGTCTACCGCCGCTGGGGAACGGTGACCAGCCTGGTCGCCGACTTGCTGCTGGACATGGCCGAGCAGTCACTGCCCCGTACCGACACCGGCTCGCTGCTCGGCGACCTCCGGGCCAACGCCCGGCTCGTGCAGCGCACCTTGGCCGACCCGCGGCAGGGAGCGTTGTTCAAGGCAGTGATCGCGGCCGCCACCTGCGAGGCGAAGACGGCCGATGCACTGCACCGCTTCTACGACATCCGCGTCAAGGAGTGGGCACCCTGCGTCCAGCAGGCCATCGACCGGGGCGAGGTGCCCGCGGGCACGGATGCCCACGAGGTGATCCGTGCGGTCTCCGCCCCCCTCTACTACCGCCTGCTGACCAGCGGCGAGCGCCTCGACGAGGCCGCCGCGGACCGGGCCGCCGAGGCCGCCGCCGCCGCGGCACGCGCGGGAGCGTACCTGCGGGGCGGGGGCGGTCTCGCGTGACCGGCACAGGGCGCGAGGTCAGGTGGCGCGACGGATGGCGAGGACCGTGTCGGTGACGACGGCGGTCTGCCCGCCCGGTCCGGTGGCTTCGCGCTGGGGTCGGTCGAGGCGTTCGGGCGTCCAGCGGGCGGGGTCGAGGCCGAGGCCGTCGTAGATCTCCTCGGGGCTGGGGAAACGGGTGTCGGGGTCGGGGTTCCAGGCCCAGGGGCGTACCGAGCCGTGGTCGACGATGAGCAGGAGCCCGCCCGGGGTGAGGGCGTGGGCGGCCTGGCGCAGGACGTCGGCGCGGGGCAGGTCGAAGGGGGTGTGCAGGTACTGGGCGGAGACGAGGTGGAAGGTCCCGGCGGGGAAGCTGGTGGCGAGGTCGTGCCGCTCGGTGACGATGCGTTCGCCGACCCCGGCTTCGGCGGCGTGGCGTGCGGTGCGCGCCAGGGCGGTGGGTGCGATGTCGACGGCGGTGACCTGCCAGCCCTGGCTGGCCAGCCAGACGGTGTCGCCTCCCTCGCCGCAGCCGAGGTCCAGCGCCCTGCCGGGCGTCAGTTGGCTGGCGGTGGCGGCGAGCAGCGGGTTGGGGGTGCCCTTCCACCACCTGTCGCGGCCGCTGTAGTGGCCCTCCCAGAACCGTGCGGCGTCGCCGAGGGTGTGGTGATCACGAGTGCTGTGATCACTGGTGTGGTGATCACTGGCGCTGTGATCACTGGCGCTGTGATCACTGGTGTGGTGATCACTGGTGTGGTCGCTCATGGGGTGGGGCTCCGTTCAGGTCGTCGGGTGTGCTGGCGCCCCGGTCGCGTGCGGCGCCGAGGGCGCCAGGAGGCCGAGGACGCCAGGAGAGTGCGACCGCACCCACTCCGCTTGCAAGTCTTCATGCTGAATCAGCAAGATGGGGCATATGGACGAACTCACCGACGTGCTGGCCGCCGTCGGCCCCCGACTGCGCGACCTACGCCACGAACGCGGCATCACCCTGGCCGCCTTGGCCGAGACCACCGGCATCTCGGAGAGCACGCTCTCCCGGCTGGAGAGCGGCGGACGCAAACCCAACCTGGAGCTGTTGCTCCCGCTCGCCCGCGCCTACGGCGTCCCCCTGGACGAACTCGTCGGCGCCCCACAAACCGGCGATCCCCGCGTGCACCTGCGTCCCGTCACCCGCGGCGGCATGACGTACGTGCCACTCACCCGCCGCGCCGGAGGCCTGCACGCGCACAAGCTCGTCATCAATCCCAGCGCGGGCGAGCCCACACCGCAGACCCATGAGGGCTACGAGTGGGTCTACGTCCTCAACGGCCGCCTGCGCCTCCTCCTCGGCGACCGCGCCCTCACTCTGGCGCCCGGCGAGGTGGCGGAGTTCGACACCCACGTCCCGCACTGGCTCGGGCCCGACGACGACCAACCGGTGGAACTCCTCATCATCTTCGGACAGCAGGGCGAGCGCGCCCACTTGCGCGCCCGCCCCCGCTGAGAGTCTGCCGTCGACGAGAGCCCGCCCCGACTGAGAGCCCGCCGCTACGCCCGCGCGGGGCCCTCAGAGCGCGGCGGCGAGTCGAGACCATGACGGCGCTCGCCCAGGACCCGCGCGCAGACCGCGGCCTCATTTGCCGCGCTGAACACGCCCCCGGTGGCGGCCGCTCTGCGGCGGGCCACCGCGGCATCGGCATCCGCGTTGACCAGGTCCGCGTTGATCGCCGCCGCGGACTGCGTCCCGGCTGCCTGCGCGGCAGCGAGGCCGCCCATCACATCCGTGACGTTGCCCGCCACCCACACCCCGGGCACGTCGGTCAGCCCGCTCGCGTCCGACGCCACGTACTCCCCCACCCCCAGGGGATGCTCCACCGTGGCCAACCCGAGGTCGGACAGCAGTTCCCCACGCGCCACGAACCTCGGCGCGACCGCCAGAGCCTCCACCGCCACCTTCCGGCCCGAGGCCAGCCGGACCCCGGTCAGCCGGTCCCCCACCACGACCAGACCGGTCACCTCGCCGTCGACCACCGTGATCCCGCGCGCCGCCAGACGCTCCCACTGCTCCTCGGCCAAGTCCTCGCCGGTGTGCAGGAACAACGTCACCTCCGGCGACCACTGACGAAACAGCAGCGCCTGATGCACCGAGGCCGGACTGCCACCGAGTACACCGATCGGCCTGTCGCGCACCTCCCAGCCGTGGCAGTACGGGCAGTGCAGCACATCGCGTCCCCACCGCTCGCGCAGCCCCGGCACCGGAGCCAGCTCATCAACCAGGCCTGTCGTCACCAGCAGACGCCTCGCCCGGAAGCTGCGACCGCGCTCGGTCTCGACGGCGAAGCCGCCCGTCACGCGCCGGGCGGACACCGCCCGGTCGGCCACGATCTGCCCGCCGTATCCGACGACCTCCTCCCGGCCGGCGCGCAACAGTTCAAGCGGAGGAAGGCCATCGCGGGACAGCAGACCGTGCGCCGCCGCGGCGGGCGCGTTGCGCGGTTCGCCGGAGTCGATGACCAGTACGGAGCGGCGGGCGCGTGCCAGCGTCAGCGCCGCCGACAGCCCGGCGACGCCCCCTCCCACCACCAGGACGTCCAGTTCGTCAGTAACCTTCACTTCAGTCATGCGAACACCGTGCGCCGCGTCCGCCAGACCTGCCACTTCTCTTGCTGATCCGGCAAGTCCGCTCTGCCGGACCGCCGCATCACGGTGACGCCGGGAAAACGAGTACCGTGGCCGTTTCCCGTACGTCATGCTTTCGGCCATGATCGCCCGTACGCTCTTCCTCTCGCCGCGTCTCACCGCCACGGGGCGGGCACTGGCATCCGCCGCGCGCCGCTGTGGGACGCACGTCGAGACCCTGCACGACTGGCGGGTTCCCGAGGAACACCGGAACGCACCCGGTGCCACGCTGTACGCGGGGCCACGCTTCGCCTCAGCGGTAGGCGGGGAGTTGGGGCTCGGGCTGCTGGAGGCGCCGCGGGACTGGCTGGCCCGGCTGCCCTATGAACTCACCCGCAGGGACATCGAGTTCAGCACCGTCGCCGCCGCGCGGCAGCTGCGTAGGCCCGCGTTCGTCAAGCCGCCCAACGACAAGAGCTTTCCGGCTCGGGTGTACCCGGACGGCAGCGGGCTGCCCGGATCCGATGCCGTGGACGACGACGTTCCGGTGCTGGTGAGCGACATCGTGGCGTTCGCGGTGGAGTACCGGTTGTTCCTCCTCGATGGGGAGGTGGCGACCGGGAGCAGGTACATGACGCGCGGCGAGCTGGATGTCGCGCCGCTGGACGGCGACCGGCGCCGGGCGGAGGTCCTGGAGTTCGCCGCGCGGCTGCGTGGCTGTGGACTGCCGAGCGCCGTGGTCGTGGACATCGGTCTGGTGGACGGCGCGTGGGCGGTGGTGGAGGCCAACGCGGCGTGGGGAAGCGGGCATTACGCCAGTGACGCGGACGCCGTACTGCGGGTGGTGGAACGGGCGGCACGGCCGGTGGACTCCTTCGGCCACACGGACGTCCCGTTCCTGCGCGAACTGCCGCAGGTCACACACTAGATCGGCTCAGCAGCCGCAGTCGTCGCCGGCGACCGGCGCGGTCAGCGGGTCGGCGGCGCGCTGGGCGGCACCCTCCCAGGTCTCGTACGCGAAACCCTCCCGTATCCAGTACTCGAAGCCGCCGAGCATCTCCTTTACCTGATAGCCGAGTTGGGCGAGGGACAGCGCCGCGCGGGTCGCTCCGTTGCAGCCGGGACCCCAGCAGTAGGTGACGATCGGTACGGACGTGTCGAGCAACTCCCCGGCCTGTGCCGGGATCAGGGCCGTGGGCAGATGGACGGCGCCGGGGACATGGCCCTGGTCCCAGGACGCGGTGGAGCGTGAGTCCACGACGACGAAGCCGGGGGCGCCGCCGGCCGCGAGTGCCGAGGCGACGTCGGAGACGTCGGCGTGGAAGGCGAGGGAGGCGCTGAAGTGGGCGACGGCCGCGGCGGGTGAGGCCGGGGGGACGCGGAGTACGGGGTTCTGCGAGGTCGTGAGCTGTGTGTCCATGGCCAAGAATCTACGGCCAATGATCGGTTCAGCGAAGGGACGATCACCGGCCTTGCTCTTGATTCACCGGGGAAAGCCCTGTTATCTCTCGGGCATGACCGAGTATTCCCCGGACGCCACCGACTGGCGCATCCTTGAAGTCCTCCAGCGCGACGGCCGGGCCAGCTTCGCGGAGCTCGCCCGCGCCGTCTCGATGTCGCCGAGCGCCGTGACCGAACGGGTGCGCCGCCTGGAGGACGCGGGCGTCATCCAGGGATACGCCGCGGTGGTCGCCCCGGAGCGGCTCGGACTGCCGATCCTGGCCTTCGTCCGGCTGCGCTACCCGAACGGAAACTACAAGCCCTTCCACGACCTGGTGGACGCGACACCGGAGGTCCTGGAGGCGCACCATGTGACCGGCGACGACTGCTTTGTCATCAAGGTCGCGGTGCGCTCGATGGGGCACCTGGAGGAGGTCTCCGGGAAGATCGGCACCTTGGGCTCGGTCACGACGAGTGTGGTCTACTCGTCGCCGCTGCCTCGGCGCGCCTTCAGCTGTTGACCTGCTCCTCGTGCGGCCGGTCAGGCCGTCGGCCCTTCCCCTCCGCAGACCAGCCGCCAGGCTTCGGTGAACAGCTCGGGGAGCGTGCCCGGCAGCAGCTCGAAGGCCCTCACTTCGCTTCCGTCGGTGCTCAGTCGCGCACCGATCACGGGCGCTTTCCAGGACTCCATCGACGGCAGCGGCTTCTTGGCCTGCGCCCACGGACCGGGCAGGAAGAGCGTGCGTCCCGCGCGGGCCCGGCGGTCCTCCACCGCCAGGCCGCGGGTCACCAACTCCGCCGCGGCCGCCTTGTGGCGGGCCGGTGTCCAGGCGTTCCAGCGTCGCACGTTGCGGTCCGACGGCACGGGGAGCAGCAGGAGCTGGAGGTAGAGGGCGGCGGCGTCCTCTACCAGGTCGAGGGTGGCGGCGACGTCGGCGACCACGTCGGGGGCGCAGGCGCGCGGGTCGGACTCGTAGCGGCCCGCGGGCAGGTCGTCGGCGGTGATGCGGGCTATGACGCGATCGCAGGTGCCGTCCGCCAGCCAGTCCCAGCGTCCACTCCCCCGGTTGCCGCGGATCACGCCCGAGTAGAGGACCCGGGCCGGTGAGTCGCGTCCGGCCAGCACCTTACGCAGGTGGTGGACGACCTCCGGCGCCCCGGCGCGTACGGGGTCACCGGCAGGGAGGTCCGCGTACGCCCACGGCAGGCCGGCGAAGACGGCGTCCGCGACGGTGGTGGCGTCGTAGTCGCCCATGACGTCCCACGCGGTGCGCAGGTGGCGGTGCTCGGACGGGCAGGGCCAGGCCCGCAGGTAGAAGCCCGGCGGCAGAGCGGCGTTCGCCGGGTCGAGGAACAGGTGGCACAGGTGGGTCGCCGGCATCCGGGTCTCCAGGGCGACCGCGGCCTGCCAGGTGCGCCACGGCGCGTGCGGACGGGCGCCGTGCTGCTCCGCCCAGGCCGCGGCGGTGCGCTCCGCGACGCGGGCGAGGCCGCCGGGCGCCCACAGGTCCACGGGGTCCGCGGGCAGCACGTCGGCAAGCAGGGCGAGCCGCTCGTCGTCGCGCAGCATCGACAACTCAGCGCGCGCCGATGCGAGTTCTCCCGCCTTGAAACCGAACAAGGCGCGCTCGTGCTCGTCGAGTAAGGGCTTGTAGTAGCCGCCCGCACCGGGGTTTCCGGCCAGCACGAGGGCCGCGGCGGGGCGGCTCAGACCGGTCGCCTCGCTCAGGGCGATGGCCGCGTCCGCGTCCCAGGCGACCGGGCCGCGCTCCCGCACGAGCTCCACCAGGCGCAGCAGTTGCTCCGGGGTGCCCCAACCGCGGTGGCAGTCCACGACGTAGAGCGGTTCCTCGGGGCGCGGGGCGGCCTCACCGCCGGGGAGTACGGCCTCGAAGTAGCGAGTCCAGCGCGCGGCCGGCAGGTGCAGACCGAAGGAGGCGCCCTGGTCGTCGCGGACGGTGAACGAGGTCGTACCGGCGAGCCGCCCCAGGCGGAACCGATAGGCCGGGTCGGCGAACGGCGTCCGCGCCCACATCTCCAGGAAGTCGAGCAGCACCTCGCGGCGCTCCGGCCTGGTCGCTGGCGCGGCCGCGCGCAGCGCGAGTGCTCCCGTGCGCCCTATGAGTTCCGTCCAGCTGCCCGCCGCGGGCGGCCGGACCTCCCGTTCGCCCGGCTCCGGCACCCAACTGCCTTCGATATAGCGGCCGATGCGGCGGATGTCGGCGAAGGAGTCCTCGTTCCAGCAGCCCGAGGCACCGACGAGACCCTGCAGGGCGGCGGATGTGGCGAATCCGCTCCACGTACGGGGGGTTCGGGGTGCGGCCGTGTCGATCTCGTTCATGCGTCCGATCATGACGGACGGCACTGACAACGGGGCGCGCCCGTCCCACGGCCCGCTTCGCCCCACGGCCCGGTTGGCCCCACCGCCCGCTTCGCCCCACCGCCTCGTAGAAATCAGTGGCGAGCGTGGGCCGTCGCGGACGAACATGGCGCGCATGAGTGATCAACCCGCACGATGGACCCAGGCGACCACCTACCCCGACATGTGGGCTGACCCGGACGACGACCCCCGTAACAGCGAGGGTGTCAGTCCGGACGGCGAGCTTGCGACGCTGCAGGACTTCCTGACGGGCTACCGCACGACGCTGCGGATGAAGTGCGAGGGCCTCGATGCGGAGCAACTGGCCCGTCGGTCGGTTCCGCCGTCGACGATGTCGCTGCTCGGCCTGCTTCGGCACCTCGCCGAGGTGGAACGGGACTGGCACAACTGGATCAGAGAAGCTGACCCACTCCCGAAGGTGTACGGCGAGGACAACGCGGACTTCGACGGAGCTGTCGCCGAGCAGGCCGAGGTCGACGCCGCGTACTCCGCTCTGGAGCGCGAGCAGGCCGCGACCGACGCCGCGCTGGCCGAGCACCCGGATCTGAGCGAGCGTCTGGGGAAGGACGGCTTCGCCGTTCGGGAGCTGATGGTGCACAGGATCGAGGAGTACGCCCGGCACTGCGGGCACGCTGACCTGTTGCGCGAGTGCGTCGACGGCAGGGTGGGCCAGTGACGAGGCCCTAGCCAGACTCCCGCAGGAGTTGAAGCGCAAGCCCCGCTGACCAGAACCAGGACACACTATTCGGGTGTATCAGACGCGCGTGCGCCGCCGCTCTGCCACAGCATGGTGATATTCCGCCGGAACCGGGATCACCAGGAGCACGTCATGGCCACGGACTGGGGCCCCCGCCCCACCACCGACTCCGCGGGCGGCGAGTGGCTGCCCGTCCTCGACATCCCCGCTCCCGCGCCGCAGCGCCGCTGGACCGTGCTGTTGCGCTGGCTGCTGCTGCTCCCCCAGTTCGTGGTGGTCTCCCTGCTCTCCATCGCGGCGTTCTTCGTCACCATCGTCGGCTGGTTCGCCGCCCTGTTCCTGGGCCGGCTGCCAGACTCGATCTTCTCCTTCCTGGCCTCGGTCCTCGTCTACCAGACCCGGGTCAGCGCAAGCGCCGCGCTCCTCGTCGACCGGTACCCGCCGTTCGCGTTCTCGGCCCCCGGCCACCCGGTGCAGATCGAACTGCGTGCCACCCCGCTCAACCGCCTCGCGGTACTGTTCCGCCTCATCCTGATGATCCCGGCGGCGATCGTCGCCAATCTCCTCCAGGCCGGCTGGTTCACACTCAGCTGGATCTTCTGGCTCATCGGCATCATCCTGGGCCGGCTGCCCGAGCCGGTGTTCGCCGCCACCGCCGCCGTCGCCCGCTTCCGCCTGCGCTTCGCCGCGTACGCCACGCTGCTCACGCCCGCCTACCCCAAGCGGCTCTTCGGCGACGAGCCCGCCCCCACTGACGCGGTCCACTCCGCCACCCGGCCGCTGCTGCTCGGCACCGGGGCCAAGGTCCTAGTCGTACTCTTCCTGCTCATCGGCCTCGCCGGCCATGTGACCTCCAGCACCGCGGACTACGACGGCGACGACTGGGACAGGGCCCGTTCCGCGACGTCTTCGGCGTAGCCGGACCACACGGCGGCCCCGCGGCCTCGTTCGCGGCGCATTGCCGTACGTTCGGGCCATGACACATGCCACGGAATCCCGCCTGGAGGCCCCATGAGCGGCTGGTGGGCCTACCTGGAGGATCAGACCCGCCAGGAGGTCGACGCGAACGTGCTGCGCGATCGCCGGATGATGGCGGTCAAGGCCGTGTGGGAAACCCTCCGCCCACTGGGATTGGGCCTGAGCGAGGCGGAGCAGGTGGTCCACACGCGCTACGAGGCCCTCGGCGACCGCGTGCAGTACAGGCCGCCCGATCCGCTCGACGTCCCCTCACTCGCGGCTCGCGCCGCGGCCCTCCCCGGCCAGGTGGCCGCGATCGAGGCTCTGTGGGACGGCGACACCGTCCATGACTGGTTCGTGGAGCTCGTCGCGGTCCTGGACGACCCGGCCGGGGAAGGCCACCTGGCGACTGTCCACCACCGCCCTGGCGAGCCCCCACCGGGCACCGCTGCCGCAGCAGCGGGCCGGGCCCTGGCCGACTCCCTCCGGGTGCCGTTTCACTTCGCCTCTCCGGACTCCCCCGACGACCAGGCCCCGCGCTGGCGAACGGTCCGGGGCCTGCCCGACGGCTCGTGATCGTAACCGCAGGGGGATCGCGGCGACGCCCCTGAGCGTCCAGAGCCCGCCGTCATCCTGGTCACTGACCAGCCGAAGGGGCTTGCTCACGCGTATGGGGCTGCGTTGGCTCCGTTGGTTCTGCTGGCTCCGTCGCCGCCATACCTGGTCCGGCGACAGGAATCCGGCTGTGGACGTCCTTGAGCATGTTCCGCATCGCCATGCGGAAGATCTCGGCCTGGTGGTCGCCGAGGAAGGAGGTGTGCCCGAAGACCTCCAGGACGACGAGGCCGTGCATGTGCCCCCACGCGCTCAGGAGGAGCGCGGTCGCGGGCGGCGGTAGGTCTCCCAGTCCGTCAGGTGGCAGCTGTTCCAGATGCGCCGCGAGCGAAGGCGAGAGCGCGGGGGTGTCGGCCGCGGCGAGTTGCGCCGCGGTGAACCCGTCGAGCATCTCGCGCTCGAAGAGTGTGCTCATCCGGCGCATCGCCTGGGTGGTTGGGCCCTCGGCGGGTGCCGCGTAGTACCGCAGCGGTGTTCCGTAGAGGAGCTGGAATCGCTCGGGGTGCGCGATGGCCCATCGGCGGTACCCCTCGGCCGCGACCACCAGGCGCGGCAGGTCCGAGTCGTCCGCCGCGGCGTCGACGGCGGCCTGCACAGCATCGGCCAACTCGTCGTACGCCTTGGCGATGAGCGCCGTGACGAGGTCGTCCCGGCTCGGAAAGTAGTGGTAGAGCGCCTGCACGGTCATTCCGAGGCTCCGGGCGACCGCGCGCAGGGACAGGGCCCCGGGGCCGTGTTCGCTGATGTGGCGCTCGGCGGCATCCAGGATCTCCTGGGTGGCGGCTGCCCGACGCCGTTGGCGCAGGGAGGGCAGGGCAGCTACGTGTTCGTCTGCGGGCATGCACCGACCGTACGACGGTAACTCCCACGGGTTATCAAGAAGTTGTGGACTGTGAGGAAAATCTAACACTGCCAAATCTTCTTCCACCTCACTAACGTCATCGCGGCGACGACGTGTGCGCACGTGAGCAGCACCGCGTTGGTTTCCCCTCCCAACCTCGGCTGCTTGACGTCGTTTTCACCGCAAGTCCGGAAGTCCGCAAGTCCGCGAGACCTCAATGACGTAAAGGAGAACGGGCGTGTTTGAACGCATAGCCGAACTGGCGATTCGCTGGCCCCGGCGGGTACTCGTCGTCGCCGTCGTGGCTGTGGCCCTCATGGGTGTCATGGGCGCCGGCGCGTTCGGCAAGTTGCTCGGAGGCGGCTACGACGACCCGGCCTCTCAGTCCACCCGGGCCAGCGAGGTCATCGACGAGAAGTTCGGCGGGGAGACGAACCTGGTCCTGCTGGTCCGTGCCACCGAAGGCCGCATCGACGCCCCGGCCGCCCAGCAGAGCGGCCGGGCCTTGGTGGCCGACCTCAAGGGCGAGCGGAACCTTGAGAACGTGATCTCGTACTGGGACACGGACAGCCCCGACCTCCGCTCCGACGACGGCCGCGAAGCCATGGTGCTCGCCCATGTGAAGGGTGACGACACCGAGCGGAACGAGAACGCCAAGAGCGTCATCGACGCGTACGCCGGACCGTATGAGGGCGAACTCACGGTCCAGGCCGGCGGCGGTGCCGCCGTGACCAGCGAGATGGGGACGCAGTCCGGCAAGGATCTCGTCCTGGCCGAGGCCATCGCCGTACCGCTCACCCTCGTCCTGCTGCTGGTCGTCTTCGGCAGCGCGGTCGCGGCCCTGCTGCCCCTGGTGATCGGACTCATCGCCATCACGGGCACGTTCGCGGAACTCTTCATCCTCGGCAGTGTCACCGATGTCTCCGTCTTCGCGATCAACCTGACCACGGCGCTCGGTCTCGGTCTCGGCATCGACTACGCACTGCTGATGGTCAGCCGGTTCCGCGAGCAGCTCGCGGCAGGGGCGGCCGTGGACGACGCCGTCCGGCGGACGGTGAGCACCGCGGGCCGTACGATCGCGTTCTCCGCCGCGACGGTGGCAGCCGCGCTCGGGGCACTCCTGGTGTTCCCGCAGTACTTCCTCCGCTCGTTCGGCTATGCCGGGGTCGGTGTCGTGGCCATCGCGGCCGTCAGCACCCTGTTCGTCATGCCGGCCCTGTTCGTCGTCCTGGGGCCCCGGGTCAACAGCGGGCGGCTGCCGTGGGCGAATCCCGGGCGCTCCGACACCCGGGCGCCCCTGTGGGGACGGCTGGCCCGCACCGTCATGCGGCGGCCCGCGCTCACCGCGCTGCCCGTACTCGCGGTACTGCTGCTGGCGGCGAGCCCGCTCCTTGGCATCACTTTCGGCACGCCGGACGAACGCGTGCTGCCCGAGGACGCCGAGAGCCGCCAGGTCGCCTCGGCGCTGCGGGAGAACTTCCCGGGCAACGACGACACGGCCCTCCACGTCGTCATCGACGAGCCCGTGAGCGAGGCCCCCTTGCGGTCGTACGCGGTCGCGCTGTCCGGGCTCAAGGGCGTCGTCCGCGTCGAGGCCAGCACGGGCACCTACGCCGACGGACGGTCCACGGCGACCGGCCCCGGCAACGCTGCCCTCGGCCGCCCTGACGCACAGCAGATCAACGTGGTGAGCACTCTGTCACCGAAATCGGACGAGGCGCACAGCCTGGTCGAACAGGTGAGGACGGTCACCCCACCCACCGGGTCACACCCTCTGGTGGGCGGAACCGACGCCGTACTCGTCGACTCCAAGGACTCCATCGGCAGCCGGCTCCCGCTCGCGGTGGCCCTGGTCGCGCTCACTACCTTCGTCCTGCTCTTCCTGTTCACCGGAAGCGTCGTGCAGCCGCTGCGTGCGCTGGTGCTCAACATGGTCAGCCTGGGAGCGACCCTCGGCGTCATGACGTGGATCTTCCAGGACGGCAACCTCTCCTCCCTGCTCGGCTTCACAGCGCAGCCGATGGAGGTCTCGATGACCGTGCTGATGTTCTGCATCGCCTTCGGTCTCTCGATGGACTACGAAGTGTTCGTCACCAGCCGCATCAAGGAACTCCACGAGGCGGGCGAGGACAACGAATCCGCCGTGGCCAACGGCCTTGGGCACACGGGACGCATCGTCAGCGCGGCGGCCCTCCTGCTCGCGGTGAGCTTCTTCGCGTTCGGGACGGCCGAGCTCAGCTTCATGCAGATGTTCGGCCTGGGCAGCGGACTGGCGATCCTCATCGACGCCGTCGCCGTACGTGGCGTCCTGGTCCCCGCCGCGATGCGCCTGCTCGGCCGCTCGGCCTGGTACGCGCCCGGCTTCCTGCGAAAGCTCCACGGGCGGTACGGCCTCAGCGAGGGCAGCCCCGAGCCCGAGGCTGTGCCGGGACCCGCGGCCGAGTCGCCGTACGTGAAGAACTCGACGGAGGTCTGACCACGCGAGACCACGCTGCATGGCGCCCCGCAGGCTCCGGCTCCAGCTCCGGGGGCAAGGATCACGAGCCGTCGTCGGCCCTCTGACGTACGACCGACCCGGCTCGCCCCTTAGCCACTTCCAGTTGGGCGTGGAAACGGGAGTCGCAGCCCGAAGTCCACCAAAGACCGGCTGAGCCGACGGAACATGCCCCGCCGCGCGGACCTGCCGCCGCCAACGGACAGGCGGCCAGATCCTGCCACGACCTGTGTCCCATGGGCCAGCGTCGAGATCGCCACCCCTCACCACCCGGAAGCCGATACAGCCGGAAACTCGCCGCACCCGGGACGAAGAACTGGTTCGGCTATCGCGATCATCAGAGCGAGATCTGCACCGAGAGTGGGCCGGTCCGCGCCGGCCCGTGGGCCCAGGACCATCCCGGCTTCACGAAGGCCGACTTCATCCCCGACTGGCAAGCCCGCACCCTGACCTGTCCCCGCGGAACCACCAGCCACCCGTGGAAGCTCACCCTCGGCGACCAACATGAGCGGCTGCCGTGCTGTTTCCCCAACCCGCCTGCCGGGCCTGCGAAGACCGGCTCGCCTGCACCGGAAATACCGACGGCCGTGCTCGCCACGCGCACGGGCTGCGCCACTGCCGCTACCGCGGGACCGCACAGACTCACGTCCAGCATGCCCTCACCGCTGCCGGAGCCAACATCATCAGGCTCAGCCGATGCGGCTCGCCCGGCAGCGAAGCGCCGACCCGAGCCAGGCCAGTCAGCAGATTCCGGCAACTCTGCCGAGACTCGAGCGTCTAGAGATCACCAACAGCATCCCGAAAGAGAGACAGGGCCGTTGACCGTACAGACCCGCAGGTCACGAGCGGCCCCGGCGAGAACCCCTCAGCCGGATCGGCTGATGATGAGGCAGATGCAGGCATCAGTGCAGGACTGCGGGTCGGTCTCGGCAGCTCGTCGGGGGGGGTGAGTCCGGTGTGCTGGGCTTCCTCCGTGTTCGCGCCGCGCCGGCGCGATGTCAGAGGTCGTCGGTGTCCGGCGGGAGATACTGCGTGCTGAGGAAGTCCTCGAGGCAGATGGCGGCGAACGACGTCGAGACGTACTTCCAGCGGTCCTCGCGGTCCGGGCCGTAGTCGCTGATGCCACGGAAGATCAGCCAGGAGAGGCCTTCCACGGCCTGGGAAAATCCGTACGACTCCATGTCGGCGGCGCGGATGGTGTTGTCGACCTGGTGCAGACCGGGCAGGAACTCCCCGTCCCTGAGGACCACTTCGCCCGAGGCGATGGTGACGTTGGTGGTGTGCACCTCGGGAATGCGATCGGCTGAGAAGGTCTCGGGTACTTCGTCGGGGAGCAGACCGCGGATGAACTCCTTGACTTTTTCCTGGAAGCCGGTCTCTCCGGGGGCGTAGTAGTAGAGCCCGTGCCCGTAGTCGCTGCGCCCCTGCCCGTGCTTGGGCCGTGGTTGGAGGATCTGTCCCTCGGTAAGGCGGCCGGGCGGGTAGTAGTACACGCGATCGCAGGCCACCACGTCTCCGGTCTGCACCTCGTCCTCGAGACCTCCGGCGGTGCCCAGCAGGCAGATCAACTCCGGCTCGTAGCGCTTGAGAAGAGCGCCGACGGACTTCACCATCTGTACGTTGCCGGCCTTGCCCGCCGTGGTGATGACGACCGAGAGCGGCTTCAGTGGGCGGTATCCGTTCGGCACAGTGGTCCGGTAGAAGCGCTGATCACCCACGACATGACTCTTGTTGAAGTCGTTCTGGGTCATACCGAAGGCGCCGAGTGCCGCAGTGAGCTCCTCAAGGATGACGACCACCACGGCGATGTCGACGGTTTCGGCTGCCTTGGGTGACATGTCGAATCTCCTCCTGGTGGCTGCCGGGTTGGGTGGGAGGAAGGAATCGACGACCATGCGGTCGAGCTCCTCCCGCACCTCCGGGCGGAGGTCCAGGGATTTACGCGCATAGTCGGCGATCAGCATGTTTCGTTTGATGTAGCCGAGTTCATCCGGATTGCGGCCGCCCGACGCCCATTCATGCCTTCGGTTGTGCAGCAGGTACACCAGCGTCCGGCAGGCCTCTTCCGCCGATTGCTCCCATACGCCGTCCCCGGCCGTCATGCCCCGCCCCTGGTGGCTCGTATGCGGTACAGGGAGTGGACGGGCAGCGCGTCGAGATCCGTCTCGTCGGAGAAGTCGAGGATGGGTATGTAGGCCACCGGACGGATTCCCCCGCTCAGCAGAAGCGAACGGATCGCGCGGGCTGTGCGGCCGGTCGCCCTGAACTCATCGAGAATCACCACTTTGCTTCTGCCCCCCTGCAGATGACGGAGCTGGCGCCGCCAGATGTCACTGCCCGGCGTCCGGCGCCGGCGGGCACGGGCATCTGTGCCACCGGAGGACGTGTTGTGGTCCAGAATCTCGCCCGGTATCGCTATCGTCACCGGGCGGACCTTCATGAGGGTGCTGATCCTGACGACGAGCTTGTTGATGTGTTCCTCATCGGGGCAGACGAGGACGACGCTGGAAGGTGCCGGCCCCAGCGTCCGCAGGAGAGTGATCACCTTGGACGCAATGCAGTCCCCGTACTTGTCGAATACGTCCCCCATGTCGGGGACGAAGGGGAAGAATTGCCTCTCCGCTGCCGGAGCGACCTTTTCCTCCCCCCACTTCGATGTGAGAAGGATGTCCCAGGCGTCGAAGGTACGGAATGTGTGGTGTTCTCGCAGCGGATCGGTGTGGGCCAGGCCGATGTCGCACTGTTCACAGTCCTGTTGCCGCAATGCCTTGCGGCTGAGCGTCTGTTCGGCATCGAGCGGAAGCGCCGTCTCCACGAACTTCACGTCCACATCCGTGGCCAGGACGGTCCAGGCTCGCTGGGCCAACTGGATCCGGTCCCGGCGCATGGCCTTAATGATCTTCTCGTACTTCTCCCGCTTGCTGACCACAGCGAAGAAGAGCACGACAGTGCTGTGGATGTCCGCGCCGTTCAAAAGCTTCTTGTTCGCGTCGAAGATTCTGCCCTCGGCGTCGAACGTCCCGAAGTCCAGACCCAATGCGGTGGCGACGCCGGTGATGGCCTCACCAAGACCTGACTGACGGTCCTTGCTCACCAGCATGAGGTCGCTCGATACGCCGGGATCGACCAGAACCGTTCCGCGCAGCCAGCGTTCGGCGAGCTCGCCGATTTCCGGCGCGGCATGCTCGGCGTCGAAGAAGTAGCGGTTGCAGTGCGGGGCGGTGCGTTCGCGGGAGGCATAGTGGCCGAGCTTGCGGACGATCTGGCGCGACAGCAGCTCCCCGGGGTCCCTTCGGGACGGATCCTGCTTCAGCGCGTAGACCGAGGCGAAATCCCGTCGCGGGGATCTGCTGTCGCCGTGCAGCCACTCGGTCGTCCCGTCATTGGAGATGACCACCAGCTTGGCCGCAGTCTCTTGACCACCCGCCAGTGAACGCAGGGTCCGCCAGTACTCGGACCTCTCGTGGGGCATCTCCGGCAGGAGCATCACGAGCGACCGGTTGGCGACTTGCGCAACCCACTTCTGAACGGTGCTGGCCACGCCTATGAGCAACGCCTCGCAGAGCTGAGTCCAGGGGTTCGCCGCCAGATCGATGATGAGGAACTGGGGCGCGCGGCCCTTCGGGAGCGTCCTTCCCAAGTATTCCTCGATCTTGAAGGACACGTCGTTGAGTTCATCGGAGGTGATGTAGACCGTGTCTCCGGTGGGCCCGGTCGAAACGCCGGGGGCCACCAGAGTCTCGCCCAGCCACCGGTAGAAACCGTTGCGCTCCGGTGAGACCGGTTCGGGGGCGTTACGGCCCACTGTGACCTGCCGGGCCGTGACCAAAGGCCTAGTCATCACACACCGGCAACCGCACGGCGAGCAGATTGCCGCGCTGGTGAGGGAGTTGGGGTCCGGTGGTCACATCAACGCGGTACCGGGCCGTGTCCGAATCCGGAGCGGCAGATATCTCGAGCCGGGTCTGCCTCGACTCAATGCGCAGACTCCCGCCGAACACATCGACCGCGCAGTTGTAGAGGGCGTACATACCGTGACTGCCTTCCGCATAGCCCTTCGCGCACCGGTCGCGCGGTGTGCTGCTGATCAATCCGGCCAGGAGAACCTCGGGATCCCCGGAATCGAGCCAGGGCTGCCAGTCGGCGAGGTCCAGTCTCTGGCCGGGGGACCAGCCATCGGCATGCAGGGCGAACTCGTCCGCCCGCACGCCCCCGGCGGTCCGTTCACGTTTACTCAGGTCGGTGATCAGCGATTCGCTGTCGTCCCAGACGGCGAGTGTGAGTGTGCCCGTCTGGGATCCCCCGGCGGGGAGCTCTAGCTGGGCACCGGTGATGGCGACCTTCCCACTTCGGCGTTGCAGGGGGCCGCTCAAGAGCTCCTGGACCAGAACGCGGATCACCTCGGACGCGGGCCCCATGAGCGTGCTCTGAAGCAGCCGTGTCAGGGCGAAGCCGCCCCAGCAGGACGTCTCGCCCTCGAGCATCTGGAGACGGGCCAGCTCGCCGTCGAGCCGGTAGGGGCGCAGGCCGAAGCGCTGCTGGGCCGTGAGGTAGGCGAGAGCCGAGGAGCGGGGGCTCGCGGTGTCGCGGACGAGCGGAGTGGTCGGCGTCTCCTCACCGAAAAACTCATGATCCTCTGGCGCGACCAGGACCCTGAACGGGACCCGCGCGACCGAGCCGACAGCGTGCGGGAACCGCCACAGACGCAGGACATGCCGGGCGGCGGCGTCCACCGGCAGCCGGATCATGGTCTCGACGCCCTGGCTCCTGCGGGCTGCGATCGCCGACAGCAGTTGCTGCAACGCCACCACGTCGAACGCTGTCGACGCGGCGAGATCGATGAGAACCGTGCCGGGGGACAGAAGATGGGCCGAAGCGTCCACCAGCGCCTTGTCCACCTGGGCCGTCGACACCCGACCTTCGACGCGCAGACTCGGCATCGAGTCCACTGATGGTGAGCCGCGCGTCCGCATACGGCCTCCCGAAAGGGCGACGTCGACTTACGTTGCCCCTAGTGGGGCAAGGGGGAAACTCTAGCTGGAATTGGGGGCAACGTCCCCTGCACGGTGCGTATTTGACGCGATTGCCCCGAGGTCACTCCGGTCAGCCTCAGTCAAGTTCAACGGGAGAGTGCACGCACACTGCACTGCCCCGGCAACGAGATGGGGCGCCGGAGGGAGGAGTTATGGCAGGGGAAGAAGAGGCCACGGTGGCCAGTCTGCTGGAGTACGAGAGCATCAAGCATGAGCAGCGCACCAGAATCGGGTTCCGAGATCATCTGGTATACGCCTCCCTCGCGGCAAATGGCCGCACGGAACAGATCGGCCGTCAAGTGCCGATATTAGGATGGGAACTGGTGCATCGCTACGACCAGCGACGGATGTCCCACCAGCGCTTCCAACTCGCTGCTGATCTACTGCTGTTCGTTGTTCCACCGATTGCCTCTGTCGCTGCCTATTGGGCGCTCATCTCCGCTCGGGGGTGGATTCTTGCGGTGGTCATCACAGAGCTGCCAGGAGGCTCCGGAAGCATCGCGCCGATCGCATCCACCAGACCGGCATGGGCGTCGGAGATGACCAGTTGGACGCCGGACAAGCCGCGGGCGATCAGCGAGCGCAGGAAGGCGAGCCAGCCGACGCCGGCCCCGGCGGCGTCGTTCGAGGAACCAGTGCGGGAAGTAACTGCCCTGGCGCAGCTTGGGGACGGCCAGTTCGACGGTGCCGGCGCGGGTGTCCCACTCGCGCGGGCGGTAGCCGGTGCGATGGTTGACGCGTTCGTCGCTGACCTGCCCGTATTTCGTCCAAGACGATCAAGGAAAGGAACGGTAAGTCAGGGACGGAACCCGTCCTGACAGTCCGCTACAAGTCCGCGCCCCGCTGCCGTACGACCGACCCCGCCCGCCCCTTGGCCACTTCCAGTTGGGCGTGGATGCGGCGGCGCAGGTCCGCGACATGGCTGACGATGCCGACGCTGCGGTCGCGTTCGCGGAGGGTGTCCAGGACGTCGAGGACCTCGTCCAGGGTCTGGTCGTCGAGGCTGCCGAAGCCCTCGTCGATGAAAAGGGTGTCCAGGCGCACCCCGCCCGCCTCGTCGGTGACGACGTCGGCGAGGCCCAGGGCGAGTGCGAGTGAGGCGAAGAAGGTCTCGCCGCCGGACAGGGTGGCGGTGTCGCGTTCGCGGCCGGTCCAGGCGTCGACCACGTGCAGGCCGAGGCCGGAGCGGCCGCGGCCTGAGCGGTCGTCGGAGTGCACCAGTGTGTAGCGGCCGGACGACATGCGGGCCAGGCGTACGGTGGCCGCCGCTGCGACTTGTTCCAGGCGGGCGGCGAGTACGTAGGACTCCAGGCGCATCTTGCGTTCGTTGTCCGCGGAGGTGCCCGCGGTGAGCGCGGCGAGGCGGGCGACCCGGTCGTACTCGGTGCGCAGCGGGGCGAGTCCGCGGGCGTCGGCCGTGGCGCGTGCGGACAGACGGTCGAGTTCGGCGCAGCGGGTGGCGGCCGCGTCACGGGCCAGGTCGGCGTCGCGCAGGCGGCGCTCGGCGGCGTCGGCGGTGTGCCGGGCCGTCTCGGGGTCGGCCGACGGGAGTTGGGCGGCGGCGGCCGTGTCCGGCTCGGCGAGTACGGCGTGTACGGCGGCCTGCTCCTGCTGCCGTGCGTCGAGCCGGTGTTGCAGTTCGCGGTGCTGTGCGTCGTCGAGTGCGGCGGCGGCCGCGTCCTCGGGGGTGCTGAACCCGGCGCGGAAGGCGGCGTCGGCGAGCCGGGCGTCGGCGTCCTTGAGGCGCCCGGCGGTGTCCTGGGCGGTGCGTACGGCGTCGGCGGCCTCGGTGAGTTGGGCGGCGTGCCGTTCGAGTTGGGCGGCGCGGGCGGCGACGGTGTCCGCGGAGCCGCGCGCCTGCCGCAACTCCGTTTCCAGCGTGGTCTGTTCCTTGTCGAGTGCGTCGCGTAGGGCGGCGCGTGACGCGGTACGGGTCGCGGCCTGCTGTTGGGCGGTGCGGCGGCGGTCGTGTTCGGCTTCGGCGCGGGCGAGCGCCTCGCGGGCGGCGTGCAGCCCGGCCGCGCTGTCGCGCGCTTCGGCGTGCTCGCGCCGCAACTCCTGTACGGATGCGGCGAGTTCTGGTGTTGGTGTGTCGCCTGCTGCCGCCTTCGCCGCGGCCAGGGATTCGCGTACGTCGCCGAGTGCGCGCTCGGCGTCGGTGCGCTGTTCGTCGGCGCGGCGGTAGACGGCGAGTGCGGCCTCCTCGGCCGGGCGGTCGATGTGGCCCGCGACCTTGCGGGCGGGGGCGGGGTGTTCGGTGGCGCCGCACACCGCGCAGGGCGCGCCGTCGGTGAGGCCTTCGGCGAGTTCGGCGGCGATCCCGCGCAGCCGCTGCTCCTTGAGGGTGAGCCAGTGCTCGTGTGCGGTGGCGGCGTGTTCCCGGGCGGCCAGGGCCTGTTCCTGGGCGCCGACGGCCTTCTCGGTCAGGCTGTCGCGGCGGCGGGCGGCCTCCCAGCGGGCCTGGGCGGGCTCGAGTTGGCCCGCGAGGTGTTCGGCGCGGGTCGCGGCGTCCTGCGCGTGCTCGACGCGTTCCTGCAGGGTGCGGCGGGTGGTGTCCCAGTCGTCGAGCCAGGCCGCAGCCTCCTGGAGTGCCTCGTCGTCGGCGCGCTGCTGGCGTTCGATGTCCGTACGTTCCGCGGTGAGTTCGCCGAGGCGGTGCTCGGCGCGGCGGGCGGAGTCCAGGCCGCCGAGTTCCTCAAGCGCTCGGCGGGCGGCCGCGGTGAGGCCCGCCGCACCGGCGTCGGCGAAGGACTCGGGCAGGGCGGCGCGGGCGCGGGCCTCGTCGGCGGCGGCGCGGCGGTGTTCGGTCTCGGTGGCGGTACGCAGGGCGAGTGTGGGGGTGACGGCCTCGGCCTTGCGTCCGCGGTCCAGGCGCAGCTGCCACTGGCGTTCGTCGGCGCGCTCGGCGAGGCGGTCCGCGCCCTGACGGGCCTCGGCGAAGCGGCGCTGCAGCCGGTGGGTCTCGCGTACGTCGTCGAGTGCGCGCTGCGCCGCCGCGTGGGCGGAATCCGCGGCCGCGACCGCCGCGCGGGCGACGTCCAGCCGCTCGCGGGCGCCGGTCCTGGCCACCGCGGCCCAGGTGAGGACGGCGTCCGCGAGTCCCGGCTCGCCGGGCGACAGGTCGGGCAGTGGCAGCTCGGCAGCGTCGCCCGCGGCCTGCTGCATCCGGTGCGCGGTGGCCAGCAGCCGGTCGTCACCGGCCCGTACCTCGGCCTCCGTACCGCGTCGGCGTTCGGCGAGGCGGTCCTCGACGGCGGCGAACCTGCGGGTGTCGAAGAGCTTGCCGAGCAGCTTGCCGCGGGCTTCCGCGTCGGCGCGCAGAAAGCGTGCGAAGTCGCCTTGCGGGAGCAGTACGACCTGGCAGAACTGGTCCTTGCTCATACCGAGCAGCTGGCCGATCTCCTCGCCGATCTCCTGGTGGGAGCGGCTGAGGGCCTTCCAGGTGGCGCTCTCGGCGTCGTACTCGCGCAGCCAGGACTGGGCCTTGTCGGTGGTGGTGCCGGTGCCGCGCTTCTTGGGGCGCTCCCACGGCGGCTGCCGGGTGATCTCCAACCGCCGCCCGGCCACGGTGAGTTCGAGGCAGACTTCGGTGCGGGTGGCAGGCGCCGCGTGGTCGCTGCGCAGGGTGAGGGCCTGGTTCTGCCGGGCGCCGGGCACCGAGCCGTACAGGGCGTAGCAGACGGCGTCCAGGACGGAGGTCTTGCCCGCGCCGGTGGGCCCGTGCAGCAGGAAGATCCCGGCCTGGGACAGGGAGTCGAAGTCGACCTGCTGCTGGCCGCCGAAGGGGCCGAAGGCGGTGATGCTCATCCGGTGCAGCCTCATCGGGCGACCTCGCGCTGCGTGTCGAGGGCGTGGGTGGCGTCGAACGCGTCCCGCAGTACGGTGCGTTCGTGCACGTCGGGTCCGCTGCCGCCGCGTACATGGGCCACGAAGTCCTCGGCGATCTGCTGCTCGGAGCGTCCCTTGAGGCGCTGGGCGTACGACACGGCCGGGTCGTCGGCCGTCTTCTCGGGTGCGAAGACGAGGCTCAGTACGTGCGCGAAGCGCTCGGTGAGGCGGGCCATGGGCTCGGCCGGGCGCACCGCGTCGGTGAGGGTCGCCTCCACCCAGGCGTCGATGGCGCTGTCCCACTTCGGGTCGGTGAGCAGGGCGTCCAGGGTGCCGGAGATCCGGGCCAGCGGCCGCGGCACCGGGCAGTCGACGCGCTCGGCGCGCACCTCGCCGCCAGGGCCGAGGTCGATCAGCCACATGCTCTTGCGGTGCTGCGCCTCGGAGAAGGAGTACGCGAGCGGGGACCCGGAGTAGCGGACCCGTTCGGAGACGATCTGGCTGCCGTGCAGATGTCCGAGCGCCGCGTAGTCGACGCCGTCGAAGACCGCGGCGGGTACGGAGTCGACCCCGCCGACGGTGATGTCCCGCTCGCTGTCGCTCGGCTCTCCCCCGGTCACGAAGGCGTGCGCGAGCACCACCGACCTGGTGCCCCGCGGCCGCCCGGCGAGGTCGGCGCGCACCCGGTCCATCGCGGCGCCGATGACCGCCTCGTGCCCGCCCTTGTCCAGCTGGAAGGTGTCCTTGACCAGGGTGGGCTCCAGATACGGCAGCCCGTAGAAGGCCACGTCGCCGTGCTCGTCCGCGAGCAGTACGGGCTCCGCGCAGCGGGCGGGCTCGGTGCGCAGGTGGATGCCCGCCTTGTCGATCAGCCCGGCGCCGACCCCGAGGCGGCGCGCCGAATCATGGTTCCCGGAGATCATCACGGTGGGTACGCCGAGGTCGGCGAGCCGGTGCAGCGCCTGGTCGAAGAGTTCCACGGCGGCCAGCGGGGGCACGGCCCGGTCGTACACATCCCCCGCGACGACCACCGCGTCGACCCGTTCCTCGCGCGCGGTCACCACGAGGTGGTCGATGAAGGCGGCCTGCGCGTCGAGCAGGTTCACCCGGTGCAGGGACCGGCCCAGATGCCAGTCGGAGGTGTGCAGAATCCTCAAGGCGCCACTCCGACCTGCATGTTTTCCCCTCCTACGCCCCCGGAACCGGCACCGACCCACCCCGGGCCGCACCGTCAGCACCCACCACGCTAGCGCCTGTGAGCACCTGGTCCCTCACGGACCTCGGTTTGTCACCGGCGACCTGAACACTGGCGTGGCCGCGCCAACCGGGCAGAATGGCCGGATGCCTGCCGATGAACCATGGGAGCAGCTGCGGTCCCGGCTGCGGCTCGGCGACCGTCTGACCGGGACCATCGTGCGTGTTCCCCGCCCCGGCGCCATCGGCGTCTTCGTTGACCTGGGGCTGTCTGTAGGCGGCTTCGTCGACGTCATCCTCATGCCGCGACTCGACCTTGCCCGGTGGCCGACCGAAGGGACCGTGACCGACTTCGAGATCTGGTGGTGGCTGGACGAGCGCCCGCAGATTCGCCTCAAGCCGGTCGACCCCGCGTATCTGGTGGAGGACTTCGACACCTGGGTCACCCAGCAGAACACCGGTGCGGCCAACGCATGGCTGCACAGGGCTGCCGCTGCCGAGAGGCGCTCCTCGCGCTAGGCGCCGCTTCGGCTAGACGTCTGGACGTCGCTTCCGCTGGGCGTCGCTTCCGCTGGGCGCCGGTTCCGCTGGGCGCCGGTTCCGCTGGGTGCCGGTTCCGCTGGGTGCCGGTTCCGCTAGGCGTCACTTCCGCTAGGCGTCGCCGTACGCCTCCGCGCCGAGCTCCAGCGCCGCCGTGCCCGCGGTCGCGTCGGCGAGCCAGGCGCGGAAGGTGTCGACGTCCGCGTCCGGCAGGCCGATCTCGATGGTCACCGCCTCGCCGTAGCGCACCTCACGTACCTCGCGTCCGGCCGTGCGCAGATCGTTCTGCAGCTTGCCCGCGCGTTGGTGGTCGACGGTGACGGTGGCCAGCCGGAAACGGCGCCGGGTGATCGTGCCGAGGGTGTCCAGGGCTTCGCCGACCGCGCCCCCGTACGCCCTGATGAGGCCGCCCGCGCCCAGTTTCACGCCGCCGAAGTAGCGAGTGACGACGGCGACGACGTACCGCATGTCGCGGCGCAGCAGCATCTGCAGCATCGGGACCCCCGCGGTGCCGCCCGGTTCGCCGTCGTCGCTTGCCTTCTGTACGGAGGCGTCGGCGCCGATGACGTACGCCCAGCAGTTGTGGGTGGCGGTCGGGTGCTCCTTGCGGATGCGCGCGAGGAATTCCTGCGCCTCCTGCTCGGTGGCCGCGGGTGCGAGCGCGCACAGGAAGCGTGAGCGGCTGACCTCGGTCTCGTGCACGCCCTCACGGGCTACGGTGCGGTACTCGTCCTGCATCGGCCCAGGGTATGCGCAGGCACGTACCGCCCGTGTCTCAGGTGTCGTAGTGCTGGACGCGGCGGCCATGGGAGCGGTCGGTCAGGGCGGGGAGCCGTGCGGTCAGTTCGGCGGCGATCTCCGGTACGTCGAGGGTGTGCAGCCTGCGGTCCCGCATCAGGACCTTGCCGTCGACGATGGTGGTACGGACGTCGGCGGAACGGGCGCTGAGGACCAGCGTCGCGGCGAGGTCGTGGATCGGCTGGGTGTGCGGTCCTGTCAGGTCGACAAGGATCAGGTCGGCGCGGCGGCCCGGCGCCAGGGCGCCGATCGCCTCGCTCAGGCCGATGGCGCGGGCGCTTTCGGTGGTGGCGTGGCGTAGGGCCTGGCGGGCGGTCATCCAGGTCGGGTCGTGCTCGGCGGCCTTCTGGGTCAGGGCGGTGAGCGTCATGCTCTCCCAGACGTCGAGGGTGTTGTTCGAGGCGGCTCCGTCCGTGGCGAGGCCGACGGGGATGCCGATCGCGCTCAGGGCCCGTACTGGGGTGGTGTCCCAGGCGAACTTCAGATAGCCCTTGGGCGCGGTGGCCACGCCGATCCGGCCGGAGCCCTGGCGCAGGACGGCCAGGTCCTGGTCGGTGATGCCGGTGCCGTGCGCGATGAGAACGTCGACGTCGAGCAGGCCGGTGCGGTGCAGGATCTCGATGGGGGTGACTCCGTGCCGGGCCACGCTGGACGCCGTCTGGTCCTTGTTCTCGGCGGCGTGGATGTGGACGGGCAGTCCGTGCTCGCGCGCGAGGTCCGCGGTCGCCGTGAGGTCGGCGTCGTCGACGGTGTACGGGGCGTGGGGGGCGAGGGATGTGGTGATCCGGCCGTTCGCGGCGCCGCGCTGGCGCAGGGCGAAGTCCAGTGAGCGCTCTCGGCCTTCGGGGCCCTGGGAAGAGAAGTAGGCCTGGCCGAGGTTGGCGCGCAGGCCGCTGTGCCGTACGGCGGCGGCGACCTGGTCCATGGCGAAGTAGGTGTCGGCGAACGCGGTGACACCGGCGCTGATCATCTCGGCGCAGGCGAGGAGGGCGCCCAGTTCGATGTCGCGGTCGGTGAGGTTGCTCTCGACGGGCCAGATGCGGGCGTTGAACCACTGCTCGATGGGGAGGTCTTCGGCGAGGCCGCGGAGGGCGACCATGGGGGCGTGGGTGTGGCAGTTGATGAGGCCGGGCAGAGCGAGTTGGCCGTCGGCGTGGATGAGTTCGGTGGTGGGGGGCGGGGGTGTTGCCGCGTTGCCTTGGGTGACGGTGACGATCGCGCCGTCGCGGATGACGAGGGTGGCGTTGTCGAGGAAGCCGATGTCGCCGTGGGGGTCGTGCACCAGGGCGGTGCAGCCGGTGATGACGAGGTCGGCGGGGTTGGTGGGGTCGCCGGGTTCGGTGAAGTCTCCCGGTTCGGTGGGGTCGGTCATCTTGGCTCCTCGGGGCGCGGGTGATGTGGTGTGGTGCGGCTGCCCGCCGCTGGCCCCCGCCAGGCTGGCACCGGCACCGGCACCGGCAGCAGCGGCC
Organism: Streptomyces sp. E11-3; assembly: GCF_046540415.1. Taxonomy (NCBI): domain Bacteria; kingdom Bacillati; phylum Actinomycetota; class Actinomycetes; order Kitasatosporales; family Streptomycetaceae; genus Streptomyces; species Streptomyces sp. E11-3. The sequence continues at coordinate 402,894 of NZ_JAZGRL010000001.1, forward strand.
GCACAACCGCCCACTCCGCGCCCGCCGCCATGCCAGTGTCATGGTGGCGCTCCCGGACCGGGCCGGTCAGCCGCGTCACCGTACGTGCGCGAGACTCGTGCGCGAGGCAGTCACACTCCGTCGCGGTTGCAGGCGATCCGCTTGCCCACCTCGGGCCTCGGTGTCGTGGGTGACGGGCACAGGGCTCCGTTCGGGCTTCACCGGGAACCGTACCCGCGCAGCCTGCCGCCACCGCCGACATACGCTCGCCAACGCCTACGACTCCGAGGTGGACAGATGCCCCGGCCACTCAGTCGGTGATGATCGACCAATGCCGCGAAGTTAGGGCCCCGATGGCGGTGTCAAGGGGGTCGTGAGATGTGGCAGGGCCTCTGCTATCCAGGGGATCGACCAAGATCTTCCTGAGAGAGCAGAGGCCCTGTGGCCCAGTTTGTCACGGGCGGAACCAGTGACGTGTTCGCGCCCGGTCACATCGGTGAGTTAACGCAGGTCATCCCACCGGAGCTGGTGGATGCGGTTGTGGAGGAGACCGGAGCCCGTGAGAAACGACTGCGGAGTCTGCCTTCCCGAGTCGGGGTCTACTTCGTCCTGGCTCTCGGGTTGTTCGAGCACCTGGGCGCCCAACTGGTCTGGGACAAACTCGTAGCCGGGCTGGGCACCAATGTGCCACGACCTTCCGAGAAGGCACTCCGCGATCTGCGCCGGCGGGTGGGCGTGGCCCCGCTGCAGCGGCTCTTCGACGTACTGTCAGGCCCGCTGGCCCAGCCCTCCACATCCGGAGTGCGCTATCGCCGTTGGCGCACGGTCGCATTCGACGGATGCGGAAGCCTCTCGGTCCCCGATCACGAGCGCAACAGGTCCTGGCTCGGCCGGACGGTACGACGCCACGGCCCGGCGGGATACCCCCGGCTGATGCTGATGACGCTGTGCGAGACAGGCACCCGCGGTTTGATCGCAGCAGCCTTCGGCCCCTCTGCCAAAGGCGAGAGCGACTACGCCCGGGAACTGACCGACAGCCTCACCCCGGACATGCTGCTTCTGGCCGACCGCGCGTTCGACGGCAACGAACTACTGGCCGCCATCACACGACAGGGCGCGCAGTTCCTGGTGCGTTGCACCAGTGCACGGCGCCCACCGGTGCTGGCCCTCCTGCCTGACGGTTCCTACCTCACCCGCATCGGCAGCCTTTCGCTGCGAGTGATCGAGGCTGAGGTCCAGGCCCGCACCATCGACGGCCAAGCCTTCGGCGGCACCTACCGCCTGCTGACCACACTCACCGATCATCGCACCGATCCCGCCGCCCACTTGATGCGTCTCTATCACGAACGCTGGGAGATCGAGACCGCCTACCTGGCACTGCGCCACACCCTCCTCCAAGGTCGGGTGCTGCGTTCGAAGGACCCGGTGGGTCTCACCCAGGAAATGTGGGGACTGCTCACCCTCTACCAGGCGTTACGCTCGATCATGGTGACCGTAGTGGAGACCGAACCCGGCTGCGACCCCGACCGGGCCGGCTTCACCGCCGCCCTGGAGGCAGCCCGCGACACAGTCATCCTCACCGGAACACTCCCAACAACCGGACCGAATAACTACTACGACCTGGTCGGACACATCGGCACCCGCATCCTGCGCACGCTCCTTCCCCAACGCCGGATGCGACTTTCCACCCGCATCGTCAAAAGCGGAATCTCCCGCTCCCACACCTGGAACCGCGACGGACGCCCCCGGGACAGCACGCCGATCAGTGCCATCGAGATCACCGTCCACCCGCCGGCCCTTCCCGGCACACAGGCTCCGAGGCAGACGTCTTCCAGGCGTTGGGACCAGGTCTGCCGAATTCTGGCGGCGAACGCGAATCAGGCCATGCACACTCGAGACATCGCACGCCGCCTCGGCCTCACCACCACGCAGTCCATCAAGAGCCTCACCGCACAACTCTGCTACTGGACCCGCAACGACCGACTCATCCGCACTTCCCCGTGCACCTACAAGATCCCGCTCGCCGAACCCTTGACACCGCCATCGGGGCCCTAACTTCGCGGCATTGGATGATCGACAGTCGGCGATGATCGACGTGAGCTGGGCGAGGGGGTCGATGCGCCTGTCCGCCGCCGCGACGACGGCCCGGTCGTCGGCCCACAAGGGCCCCCACGGGCTACGACGGATGTGTGCCGTACGCGGTCCGGCGTCCTTGGCGGAAAACACGTCGTTGGCCGGATGGTCGGCGGGGAGGTTCAAGCCTCGGAGCAACTCGCCTGCCCTGGCTGCCTGGTTCCCGGCGACGATCACGCGGATGCCGAGCTCGCGCGGCCCTGTACGACGGCGGCGCCGACGAGCGCCGACAGGGTGTGCCGAGGAACAACGAGCCAGTCAGCCCACGACGCCCGATAGCGGTCGTCGCGAGTGAGGGTCTCCCCTCTGCTGCACCTGGCGGCAAGTACCGCCAGTCTTCGGCGCCTCCTGGCAGACCGTGCATCGACGATTCACGGACTGGTCCAGGGCGCGGGTGTGGCCCAAACTGCACCGGGTGGTGCTGGACCGACTCGGCGCGAACGGTGAGCTGGACTGGTCGCGGTGCGCAATCGCTCCGGTCAACGTGAGGGCGGTCCAAGGGGGCCCATGACAGGACCGAATACGACCGACCGCGGCAAGTTGGGATCACCGGCGCAGCTGGCTGCGCCGTCGGCAGATCGCGCCGCGCATCGCCCGCCGTGGCATCGAGCCGACCGGGCGTCTGGGCCGGCATCGCTGGGGGATCGAGCAGACCATGTCCTGGTCGAACGGCTGTCGGCGGCTGCACCGCCGCCACGAGCGCAAGGCCAAGCGCTTCCCCGCCTTCGTCGGCATCGCCAGTGCCTCGATCTGCTATCGCCGCAGCACCGAGTGCCACACCACCGTCACAGCGTAGGGAGAACCTCGGTGAAGAAGGAGCGATCCCCCCGGCGAACGTCGGCTGCAATTGTCCGAACTCCTCGACGGTGACCCATCGAGCCTCGCTGACCTCTCCGGGATCGAGGGTGAGCTCTCCGCCCGTGACCGCGGCGGTCCACCAGTGCAGATCGTGCCACTGAGCGGGGCCCAGTAGCCCCGTTGCCGTGCTTGTGGACTGCGCAAGAACACCAGGAACTGGGGGCCCTAAAGGGTTGTCCCGTAACTGATCTTTGGCACGCCAGTGGTTGGCCGGGATCGGATTCTGGGTCCCGCCCTTTGGGAGGCACCGACCTCGGTTCAGCCCTGCGACCGCACGACACAGCAGCGAATGGAAGGGGCCATTCTCCCGACAACGTGCGGACCCACCCACCTGGGGAGATGAGCAAGGGCCCCTGTTACCGTGCGCCGATGTCAACGATCAAGCAGTTCCAAGTGACCTTCGACTGCGCGGAACCTGCGCGTCTCGCCGGCTTCTGGTGCGAGGTGCTGGGGTACGTCGTCCCTCCGATCCCGGCGGGGTTCGCCACTTGGGAGGACTACCATCGCTCACTGCCGCCTGAGGATCAGGTGATCTACTTCGCGTGTAGTGATCCCTCAGGTGTGGGCCCGCGCCTGCTCTTTCAGCGCGTTCCCGAAGGGAAGGTCGTTAAGAACCGGCTGCACCTTGACGTGCGGGCCGGTATCGGGCTCGTGGGTGAGGAGCGCCTGGCCACGCTTGAAGCCGAATGCGCACGGCTCGTCGCGCTTGGCGCGGTACATGTGCGAACGATGCGCGCCGACGGCGAGAACGAGTCCTGCATTGTGATGCAGGACATTGAGGGCAACGAGTTCTGTCTCGACTGAGGATCCTTTGAGTCGGCGAGGTGGGGAGCCGCCTCCGTTGGACCTCGCTGGTCTCGTACGCGGCGGGAGCTATCCCGTTCAAGCAAGGTTGTGACCCGTACTCGGCCCATCCGGCCAGGTCGGATCGTTTCACAGTCTCGCGGGAGCGCCCGCCGCAGTGGTTCGGCGGCCTGGCGCAGCCGCTTGTTGTAGCCGGGCTGCTGCGGCAGGTACGGGAAGAGATGCCGCAGGTAGGAACGGGCGTGGCGGAGCCACCTGGCCTCGGAGGTGAAGCCGAGCATGGCCTGCAGCATCGCGCCAGCGTGACCACCTCGGCGTAGGTGAGCTACGGGGCGATCCCCACGGCCGGCCGCCATGGCACGAGATGCGGAGACGCCTTCAGCAGGTCGTCGGTCTTCACATAGAGTGCGATCGCGAGGGCGTCCAACTCCATTTTCACACAGTGCCGTTGGACGCCCTCGCCCTATGCGTGCAGCCGATCCCTTGGAACACCATGATCCTCCCCAAAGATCGCGACCCCCGCTTCGTCACCATCCGCCGTGGGGGGACGCTTACGGACTCCGACCATCGGCTCCTGACTTTGTGGGCTGCCGCGTGCGCGGAGAACGTTCTGCACCTCTTCGAGTCGGTGCAGCCCTCGGACCCGCGGCCCCGCGAGGCGATCGAGCAGATTCGGACATGGGCGTGCGGCGAGATCAGGATGTCTCAGTCCCGAGCGGCGGGTGGCCATGCCATGGCTGCGGCAAGACCGTTGAGCGGAGCTGCTCGGCACGCCGCATTTGCTGCGGGCCAGGCGGCAGTGGTGGCGCACGTCGCCGCGCACGAGCTTGGCGCCGCGGCCTACGCGATCAAGGCCGTGCGTGCGGCGGCCTCCGGGCGGGAGAGCGAGAGCGCCGGCAGGCTCGAGTGCCGTTGGCAGCGCGAACAGCTCCCGGATGCGATTCGCGAACTCGTCCTAGACGATCAGCGGTTGCGCAACGACATCTGCTGGTCGGTCTTCGACTGTTGACGGGCGTGACGGCTTGTCTGCACCGACCCCTTGCAATCGATCGTTTATGAGAAGGCGCGGCTGCGCCGCCAAGCATTCGGGACTTCTGTACCTACTAGTATGTACGCTGCTTGCATGAGCACTGCGGAACGCCTGATCGAGAGCACTCGCGAGCTGCTGTGGGAACGCGGTTACACCGGCACCAGCCCGAAGGCGATCCAGCAGCGGGCCGGCGCCGGGCAAGGAAGCATGTACCACCACTTCACTGGAAAACCGGACTTGGCGCTCGCCGCGATCCGGCGCACCGCCGAGGAGATGCGCGCCAGGGCCGAGGAGCAGTTCTCCACACCGGGGACCGCGGTAGATCGCATCACCGCCTACCTGCGCCGGGAGCGGGACGTCCTCAAGGGCTGCCCGATAGGGCGCCTCACCCAGGACCCGGATGTCATGGCCGACCCTGCGCTGCGAGCCCCCGTCGACGAAACCCTCGCCTGGCTGCGGGAACGCCTTGCCGACTTGCTGGCCGAGGGGCGCGAGCGCGGCGAACTGGGTGCCGCGCTGGACCCGCAGGCGACCGCAGCGACTGTCGTCGCGACTCTGCAGGGCGGCTACGTCCTGGCTCGCGCTGCCGACTCGGTGCAGCCATTCGACCAGGCGATCACTGGAGTGCTGGGCCTCCTAGGCGCACATATCTCCACCACCCACGAGTAGAGGTCCTGCCTTTCATGCGTGTTTCCCGTACGCCGCAGCCCACCGTCGTCGCACCACCCGAACGGGTTTTCGGCGCGGCATGGGTCGACGAGCTCGCCGCACCCGAGGAATCCTCGCGCTTCCGGGTCGACAGCGTTCACTTCGCGCCGGAGGCAGTGTGCGCGTCGCGCCGGGCGAATGGCATTGGCACGGCGCCTCTCCCAGCACTTTCATGACGCATCTGGCCATCCAGGAAGTCGCCGAGGACGGCACCGAAGCCGAACGCGGCCCTCATGTCACCGAGGCCGAATACCTCACCGGCCTGCTTGCCCACTGATTACCCACGAAAAAAGGCAGCATCGTCCGTGTACGCAAAGCAGTACGAGATCACCCTGCCCGCCGACTACGACATGAAGATCATCCGCAAGCGGGTCGCCGAGGGCGGCCACGTCCTCGATGACCGGGCCGGACTGGGGCTGAAGGCGTATGTCATCCGCGAACGCGGCATCGACGGCTCGCCGGTCAACCAGTACGCCCCCTTCTATCTGTGGAACGACACCGGCGCGATGGCCCACTTCCTCGTCGGTGGCGGAGGATTCCAGAATATCGTTCGGGACTTCGGCCGCCCCGTCGCCCGGCATTGGGCCGGTATTGCCTGCCATGCCGGCCCCGCCCGCACAACACCTCCCAAGGCGGCCTCGCGCCGCCTCATCCCGATACCTTCCGACGCGGACTTGGATGGCACCGGACTGGGCCTGTCCGCGCTGATCGAACGGGAGGCCGAACAACTTCGACGGCTCTCCCGCCATGACGGCGTACACACCGCTGCACTGGCCGTCGACCCCCACCATTGGCAGCTGCTGCGGTTCGTGGTGTGGGCGGACTCCTCCGCGCCGGACGAGGAGGCGACCGAGCGCTACGAGGTGCTGCACCTGTCCGCCCCCGGCCTGGGTGACCTGCCGGAGGGACAGAGCTGGTAACGCCCCTGCGCCCGCGATCGCCGCCGTCCGCTGCGCCATCTCCTCGTCCTCTGCCAACTCGGGGACATCCGGGTCACGCAGCGGACGCAGGCCCTGGCGCGGCGCGCAGCTGGGCCACCGCGGCGTCGATGTACTTCGTGGGTCCAGAGCACCACGGCGTTCAACACCAGTCCCGGCGACCCTAGTTGGTCGTCCATTCCGTCCCGGTATGCCTGGTGGATGGTGCGCCGCTTGCCATGGCAGATGTCCCGGGCGAGGGTGTGGCGGGACTCCTGGACGGACAGCTGCTTGCCCATCTGGCACCGGTAGGTGTCATCGACCGGGTCGACGACCTGGAGCAGGTGCAGGGACTTGGCGATGCGCCCGTACTCGGCGAACGCCTGCCCCAGCGGGGTCGGCAACCGTCACTCATCGTGATGGCAAGGCAAACCCCGCGGATGAATAGGCGACACCGCAACATGCGCGCCTACCAGTCCCAAACCCGAACTACCCTTCAGCGGCAGCGGATCCTGTCCCGCCGTGCACGTCGGACGCGCTGAAGCACCCCCGCCAGAACGGTGTGAGCTGGGCTCTTGTCCCGCTTCAAACGATCTGGCCCCAGCCAAGACCTGTGACCTGGGGCGACCAGATCGGTTGAGACGTGAAGACGCTGAGGATCTCGTCCGAGCTGAGTGTCACGCTCGCCCGATCCCGTCCAGGAACGGGACGATCGCATCGATGAAGTGCTCGTTCCGATCGCCGGCCACCATGTGCCCCGCGTCGGCCACATCGACCCGCCGCGCCTGGGGAACCGCGTCGCAGAACTGTTCGGCGATGTCTTCGCGCACCACGTCGCTGATCCCGCCGCGGACGAGCAGGATCGGCACGTCGGCATGGCGCGCGGCGTCGAGGAGGCGCTCCGCCATGCCGGGCGGATCCATCCGGCCCTCGAAGCTGTCCAGCAGTCGTGGGTCCCAGTGCCAGACCCAGCGGTCGCCGTGGCGTCGCAGGTTGTTCCGTATCCCCTCGGGGGCGCGCGGACGTGGGCGATGCGGCAGGTGGGCGGACACCGCCGCGGCTGCTTCCCCCACGCTGGCGAATCCGTCCGGCCGACGGCGCATGAACTCGACGATCCGGCGCGCCCCGCGGGGATCTGGTCGATGGGCGACGTCAACAAGTACTAGTGCGCGAATCGCCGCACTGGGCGCCTCTCCGGCTGCGAGCAGCGAACTCAGACCACCGAGCGAGGCACCAACGAGCACCGGCCGGTCGCCGATTTGAGCGACGAGGGCCCGGACGTCCCCGGCGAACAGGTCGAGGTCGTAGTCGCCATCGGTCGACCATGCGCTGGTGCCATGTCCGCGCAGGTCCGGGGCGATGACTCGCCATCCCAGCGTGGCGAGTCGAGGGCCGGTCCGCCCCCAGGCGTGCCGCGTCTGGCCGCCGCCGTGCAGCAGGACAAGGGGTGGCGAGGACGCCTCGCCCCACACATCCGCCGTGAGGAGGATTCCGCCGCGGCCCACGAAGCTCCAGGGCCGTGGCCGTGCTCCGGCTCCGGCTCCGGCTCCGGCTCCGGCTCCGGCTCCGGCTCCGGCTCCGGCTCCGGCCGTCATACCGTGTCCCGGGTTCGCAGCGGTGCCAGCAGTTGGTCGCGGTAGGGATCCGCAGCCGCCGCGGCGAGCGCGACGTCCAGCGCGAGCAGAGCACGCGCGAGGAACCGTTCGTCATCGATCAGGGCGGCGACCCACTGATGCAGCGCACCCACGCACGAGGTGCCGACAACGGAGGCCAACGCGTCCGTGTCGATATCGGCGCGCAGGAGGCCCTGTGTCCGTGCGTCCGCCATCGCCTGGCGAAGCTGGGTCAGCGGACTGCGGTCGAGTACGAGGCCGCTTTGCTCCCACTCACGCACCATACGCCGCGACACGACCGGGTCGTCCACGAACAGTTGGACGGTCGAGCTGACGACCTCGCGCGGGGCGACTGCTCCCAACTCGGCCAGGCGGCGCTCGAGTTCGTCCATGAACCCGTCGGCGAGTGCCTCCCAGATCTTGTCGCGCGGTCCGATCAGGTTGTACACGGTGGCCGGGGCGACCTGCGCTCGCTCGGCGATCCGCTCGGTACTGATCGCCGATTCCGGGCTGTCCCGCAGGAGTTCGCGCGTCGCCTCAAGGATGCGGATCCGTCGCTGGGCTTTGTGCTGCTCACGTAGGCCTCCTTCGACCAGCCGCATGCGCGTACACCCCTTCGTTGATTTTTAGAGAGCAATCTAAATTTAGAGGGGTCTCTGGATGTGTCAAGCGTTGAGGTAGCGCCACAGACCGCCGGCCCTGGCCTCGACGTACCGTCACGCCGTGGTCGACCGCTGCCCGGCTTGCGTGGCGCTCGCGGACCTCAAGCGTGGCACCCCCGCTGCGGCGGCCCTGCAGGTCAGGTGCATGATGAGGCAGACATGTGAGGGAAGGGGCGGGGATGGCGCAGTGGACGGTGGAGAGGCCCGTAGCAACTCCAGCAGGGCCGGAGCGTGTCGGCGGCGCAGGCTGGACGGCCGCGTGGCTGACAGGGGCCGTGACGCTGTCGGCGGAGGGCGCGCTCGCGCTGGTCGTCTACTTCCTGGCGGGCTTGCGGGACGAGCACTATTTCGCCGCCGGTATCCCGGCCTACGTCGGGTATCTCCTCGTGGCCGTGGTCACCGTGGTCCTGCTCGGCCTGGCGGGGTTGATCGGTTCGGCGGCGGCCGTCCTGCCTGTCGTGCAGCTGTCGCGCTGGTCGGCCCGCAGGACTGGACGGACGGAGACGATGCGCTGGTGCCTGGCTGTTTGCGGGGCGTTCGCCACTGCGGCCGCCGTGTGCACCGGGATGCCGACGGCGCTTCGCGGCGGCAGTTGGACTGTGCTCCCGCTGGTTCTTCTCGTGGCTTTCCTCGGCTTGGTTCCCGCCGTCCTGTGCACTCGGGCCGTGACCGTCCTGCGCGGCACCGGCGCCCGGTTCGGGCTGGCCGCGGTGGTGTTCGTCTGCGGGCTGACGCTGTCGGTGGTGGTTTTCGTCGGTGGCCTGGCGGCCTACGGGACTGGACTGATCCAGATATACGAGCCGCCACGGCTCACCGACGCGCAGCTCGTCGGCACCTGGACCGACGACCAGGGCGGCACCCTCACCCTCCGGGCTGATGGCACCGCGGTGGCCAACGGTCTGGACGTCCATACCGCGGGGGCCGCGTACGACGAGGACGCACCCGAGGAGTGCGGTGGCTCCGGCTCGTGGGCGCGGGGTGCATCGCTGTCCGGAACCCCGCAGCTCGATCTCAGTGTCAGCGGCTGCATGGAGGGCAGGGGCTGGCACTTCGGCGGCACCGAGGAACAGCCCACCCTCTACTACTGGATCGGCGACCCGGATTCACTCAACCAGTACGCATTGCACCGCACGTCGCCAGTGCCGTAGTTACTGGTTTGGTTACTCGTGGCTCTCGTATTCAACTGCCGTCGGTTCCCCGAAGGGACCGGCCCGGTGGTGACCGGATCTGGCACCCGCCGTACTCGCCGAACTCGCCCCCCGTTGGCATCGTGAGGTGTCTTCTCAGGGACGCAGGGGGAGTTGTTCGCTGGTGGCGCCGATTTCCAGGCGGGCGTAGTCAGGGTGGTCCAAGCGGTGGTGGACGTAGATCTGGTCGGCCCACGGCGGATCGAAAGGCGTGAACGCGCGCAGGCCCAGGACCCGGCCGATCACACGCTCAGCGTGGTCGGTGTTGAAGTCGGCGACCGCGGCTGCCTCACCGATCTGTTCGACGGTGCCCGGCAGGTCGTCGAGGTAGCAGGTGACTCGCGGGAGCAGGTGATCGTGCCCCCCGGGCCCCTGGCCCCGGAAGAGCCCCAGGGCAGTCGTCGTGGAGGAGTAGTAGTCCAGGTCGAGACTGACGAAGCCGACCGGGTGCTCACGCAGCAGCTCCGCGCGGGAGGAAAGGTAGTCGGGCAGCGTCTCGCCGAGATCGCCGAGCACCAACTCCACTGAGCCCAGTCGGGTGCGCAGCCGGGCCTCGTCCATGGTGTAGAAGCCGGGGCCGAACAGGTAGGGCACATCTCGGGAGTCCTTGGCGGCGGGCATGCCCATGCCGCTGTCGAACCCGACCACCCGCACCGAGACACCGGTGGCGGCGGCGTAGTACCGGGCGTGCTCGGACAGGGCCAGCAGCGCTTCACTCCGCGACGGATAACGATCAACGAAGCCTGCCCATGCGCGCCCCACCCACAACCCCACCGGCCTGATCCCGGGTGTGAGTAGTTGCAGTACGGAGTGACGCTCAGCGTGTAGCCCTGGCCGCGCCGTACCGTCACGCCGTGGCCGAGCGCGGCGCGCACGTCGGAGAGCGTCCATGAACGTCACGGTGGACAGCAGCTCGCCGGTGCGCGGAAGGGGGCGGGCGGATTCGCCCGGTGCCGCGTACGAGGCGGAACATCTCGGAGATGTGCACGGTGTCGCCCGGCCGCGCGTACGCCAGCAGTTCGTCGAACTTCGGGCGCTGGAGCTGGTGGAGGCGGCCGGAGGTACCGGGCTCCTGGGAACGTGCCACGGTCGTCGGGGCTGTGGTCGGGCGTTACGCCCGGCGGATGTGCGCGAGTCGGCGGGGCCGGGTGGTTCGGTGGTCAGGGCCGCCCGTGGGCGGAATGCGCGGCGACCTCGTCGAGGAACTCCTGGAGCAGATGCCGCAGGACGTCGGGGCGCTCCAGGTGCACGTCGTGGCCTGTTCCGGGGATGCTCGCGGCCGTTGTCCCCGGGTGCCGTCGGAGCATGGTCTCGGATTCCTCTGGAGAGACGATGCCGGACTGGCCCAGTACGGCCAGGACCGGGCACGTGATCCTCGCCCACTCGTCCCAGAAGGAGCGTTGGGCATTCTCGGCCAGCGAGGCGACCATGATGTCCCGGTCAAAGCGGGGCCACCAGCCGCCGCGCTCCTCCAGCCCGGCGGCCCATCCCTCGCCGACCAGACCGCCGCCGAGGAACTCGACGGCGGCCTCCCGTGACGGGAATGGTGTCGGCCACGCGTCGAGCCATCCGCCGATCTCGGCCTGCACGTTCGGGTTCGGCCCGCCGGGGCTGGCTTCGACCAGGACGAGCGCGCGCACGAGGTGGGGGTGTGCGGCAGCGGTGAGCATGGCGGTGTGGCCGCCCAGGGACTGCCCCGCCAGGACGGGCCGGTGCAGGTCGAGCTGTTCGAGTACGGCGACGACGTCGGCGACGTACGCGGCACGGCTCACCTCGCGCGGGAGGCGCTCGCTGGCGCCGTGGCCGCGCTGGTCGACGGCGACGACCCGGTAGTCCGGGCTCAAGTCCCGGGCGAGGGCGTCCCATTCGCCTGCATGTCCGGCAAGACCGTGCAGGAGGATGACGGGCGGCCCCGAGCCGCCCCAGTCGCGGCAGGACAGCCGGACGCCATCGCGCTCCACGGTGCGTTCGGACGGGGTCACTCAGGCCTTCTTCCGAGGTCGGCGGGCGAAGCGGGGCAAGATCTGCCTGCGCCGCGGCCAATCGCGCAGGTGGTGGTCGCGGGCGTAGCGCTCGCAGGAGTGTGTTGCGGGTTCTACGACGCCTGTGGTGCCAGGCCTGTGACGTCTTGTACGTGGCGCAGGCTTGGTTCGGCGAGGATGTGGTGCAGGTCCTGGAACACCTGGCGTGCGGCGACGGCGTTCCAGTCCGCTGGTAGCAGTTCGGCGGGCAGGCCGGGGTCGAGGTACGGGAGGCGGCGCCACCGGGTGAGCATCGGTACGTAGTGGCCGAACGCCTCGGCGGGGTCGAGGGCGTCCTGGCGCGACAGGTGTTCGGCGACCGGGGCGTAGGCGTCGGTGAACGCGGCGTACTGCGCCTCCAGGGCTGGGAAGTCCCACCAGGTGCCGACGGTCGCGCGCAGGTCGCTGAACGCGGCGTAGTCGGCCGCGAAGAGGTGGACGTAGTCGCTGAGGCCGAGGCGTTGGAGCATGTCGCGGGCGTCGTCGAGCAGCCGGCCGGGCGCCAGCCAGACGCCCGGGGCCATGTTCCCGAAACCCAGCCAGGTCAGCCGGGTGCGCAGTTGGTAGCGGTAGGAGCGCTCGGTCTCGGGCACCGAGAAGACGGCCATCGCCCAGCCGTCGGCCAGGTCCGCGGGTTCCAGGCTGCCGAAGATGCGGCGGTCGCCCTCGTCGAACACGGGGTGGACGGCCGGGCTCAGCCGGTAGCCGGTGGCCGACTGCCGTTCGGGCTCCAGGACGCCCTTCTTCTTCAGCCGGGAGATGGCCGAGCGCACCGCCTGGCTGTCCACGTCCAGTTCGGACATCAGGGTGATCAGGTCGGCGATGGAGATCCATCCGCCGAGGCGGCGCAGGAACGCTCCGTAGACCGTGTTGATCAACGAGCTGGGCCGGGTGGGGCTGTCCGACATGATCGCCTTCCGTCGTGTGCGGTGGCGATCTTACCGAGCGGCCCGCCGGGACGGCCGGGCACGGGGCGGTCAGCCGGTCAGCCGGGCACGTGCGCCTGACCGGGCACGGGCGTATCGGCGTAGTGGCCGGACAGGAGGTGGCCCGCTCCGGGGGCCACGGCCGGGAGGTCGAGTGCCCGCAGCATCTGATGGGCGGTGCAGACCGCCGCGGACACCACGGGTTTGCCCAGCAGTTGTTCGGCCTCCTCGATCGCGCCCAGGGACGGCATCTGCACACAGGCGGAGAGCACCACGGCGTCGGCGTCAGTGTGGTCCAGGGCGCGGGCCAGGCCGGGCAGGGTTGCCGGGTCGTGGGCGGCGACGTCCAGGTTGTTGGGGATCTCCAGTGCCTGGTAGTCCAGGACTTCGATGCCTTCGTGGGTGAGATAGTCGACGACGGTCTTGGTGAGAGGGCGCATGTACGGGGCGATCAGGGCGATCTTCTTGGCTCCGAGGGTGTGCAGTCCGTGGACCAGGGCACCGGCACTGGTGACGACGGGGGCGGGCGCCCCGTTCTCGACGGTTCGGGTGTGCAGGCGTTCTTCGGACGTGCGGTGGTAGCCCAGGCCCATGCTCATGATGGCGACCAGGCAGGCGTAGCCGAGTACGTCGACGTGGGCGTCGGAGAGTTCCACGGCGCACCGGTCGGAGTCGGCGTCCATCGACTGCAGTTGTTCGGGGGTGACGTGGGTCATGCGCATGCGGCTGGAGTGGAAGGTGAAGCGTTCAGGCGCGATCGTGTGCCTGGCGCGCAGGATGGCCGGTACTTCCGTCTCCATGGTGACGTTGGAGCTGGGCACGATCTGGCCGATGCGGTAGGTCGTCCTCTGGGGGCGATGGGTGCGGTGCGACACGGGCACTCCTGGTGGTGGGGTCTGGCGACGGGATACGGCTCGGGCGGCGGGGCGCAGCAGTTCAGCGCGCGTCGGTGACCGGGTTGGTGAGCGTGCCGATGCCTTCCACCGTGGCCTCGACGGTGTCGCCGGGGGTGAGGAACTCCGGCGGGACCATGCCCGCTCCGACGCCCGAGGGTGAGCCGGTGGCGATCACGTCGCCCGGTTCGAGCGTGACGCCCGAGCTGATGTCGGCGATCAGGCGCGCGATGGGGAAGAGCATGTGGCGGGTGTTCGACTTCTGCTTGGTGACGCCGTTGACGCGCAGCGAGAGGTCCAGGGACATGGGGTCGGGCACCTCGTCCGCGGTGACGACGGCCGGGCCGAAGGGGGCGTACGAGTCCTGGCCTTTGGAGAAGAACCACTGGCCGGAGCGGCGCTGGTCGCGGGCGCTGATGTCGTTGACGATGCTGTAGCCGAAGACGTACGCGTAGGCGTCCTCCTCGCTCACGCGGCGGGCGGTGCGTCCGATGACGACGGCGAGTTCGCATTCCCAGTCCAGCTGGGCCGTCAGATCGCCGTTGTGCAGGATCGGCTGGCCGGGTCCTGTGACGGCCGTGGCGGGCTTGCTGAACAGGACCGGGCGCGGGGGCAGTTCCTTGTCCGTGTCCAGGCTGCGGCTGGACTCCTCCACGTGCTCGACGTAGTTGAGGCCGACACCGATGATTTTGCCGGGGCGCAGCGGGGCGCGGAGCGACACCTCGTCGAGCTGGTGGACAGCCTCGTCCGGCCAGGTCGCGGGGTCGCTGAGCAGCAGGCGTCGTGCGGCTTCGCGGGCAGGGGCGTCGGCCTGGATGAAGGACAGGAGGTCGCCGGGCAGTTCGACGCCGGTGTGCGCTGCCAGCGCGGCGAGGTCGATCACGCAGTCGTCGACCTGCGCGCCGAGGCGGATGGGCGCGTCGTTGCGGGTGTACGTCAGCAGACGCATGAGTACTCCTTGGCGGGGCGTGGGGCGAAGGGGGAAGGAACAGGTGAAGGGGGAAGGAACAGGTGAAGGGGGAGGGAGCGGGTGGAAGGGTGCGCCGCCGCACCGATACCGGTGTCAGGGCCGGAGGTTCCGGCGCGGCGGCGCGGCTCNGCCGGGGGCCAGGGTGCTCCGGGCCCGGTGTAGTTCTGGGCCGCCGCGGCGTGGAGCGTCCACAGCGGGTCGTGGAGCTGGGCGCGGCCGACGGCGCACAGGTCCGCCCGGCCGGCCAGGATGATCGAGTTGACGTCGTCGTAGGAGGAGATCGCGCCGACGGCGATGGTGGGGATGCCGGTCGCGTTGCGGATCAGGTCGGCGTACGGCGTCTGGTAGCTGCGCCCGTACCGGGGCTGCTCGTGGGCGACGACCTCTCCGGTGGAGACGTCCACCGCGTCGGCTCCGGCGTCGGCCAGGGCGCGGCTGACGGCGACCGTGTCCGCTTCGCTGGTGCCGCCTTCGGCCCAGTCGGTGGCGGAGATGCGGACGATCAGCGCCTTGTCCGTGGGCCATACGGCGCGGACCGCCCGTAGGACCTCCAACGGGAAGCGCAGTCGGCCCGCGAGGGTTCCGCCGTAGGAGTCGGTGCGCTGGTTGGTGAGCGGCGAGAGGAAGCCGGAGATCAGGTGACCATGCCCGTACTGGAGTTCGATGGCGTCGAAGCCGGCACGGTGGGCCCGCTCGGCGGCGGTGGCGAAGTCCTGGGTGATGCGGTCCATGTCGTGGCGGGTGGCCTCGCGCGGGACCGTGCTGGCCGGGTCCCAGGCGATGGCCGAGCAGGCGACGAGCGGCCAGGCTCCGTCGCTGCCCGCGAGGGGGCGGTGGCCGCCGTCCGGGCCTGGCACGGTGGTCGCCGCACGGCGTCCGGCGTGCGTGAGCTGGAGGCCCAGGCAGGAGCGGGCGTGGCGGTGGACGAAGTCGGTGATCCGCCGCCAGGCGGTCTCCTGTTCGTCGGTGTACAGGCCGGGACATCCGGGGGTGGCGCGCCCGTCGGGACTGACCGCCGTCATTCCGGCGATGACCAGCGCTGAGCCACCGATGGACTGGGTGCTCAGATGGACGAGTTCGAAGTCTCCGGGGACCCCGTCGTGCGCGGCGTACAGCGCGGTTGGAGGTACGACGACGCGGTTGCGCAGCCGCAGTCCGCCGAGTTGGAAGGGGCGGAACATCGGAGGGACGGCGGGGGCGGGCGGTGCGGTCTGGAGGTGCGCCGCCGCGTGCGAGGAGTCGACGGCGGTGGTGAACTCCGCGTCCCGTACCCGCAGGTTGTCGTAGGTGACGCGGCGGCTGCGGGTGAGCAGGTTGAAGGCGAACTGGTGGGGCTCCTGGCGCGTGTAGCGGTGGATGTTCTCGAACCACTCCAGGCTGGCCTGCGCGGCCCGCTGGGTGGATTCGACGACCGGCCTGCGCTCGGTCTCGTACGCGGCGAGCGCTCTGGGCACGTCGGGGTGTTCGTGGAGGCAGGCCGCCAGGGCGAGCGCGTCCTCCATGGCGAGCTTGGTGCCGGACCCGATGGAGAAGTGGGCGGTGTGTGCGGCGTCCCCGAGCAGCACCACGTTCCCGTGCCGCCAGGTGCGGTTGCGTACGGTGGTGAAGCGGATCCACTTGGAGTTGTTGGGGATCAGCCGGTGCCCGTCGAGGTGCGGGGCCAGCAGCTCCTCGCACCGTCGGATGCTGGCCTCGTCGCTGGTTCCGGCCGGGTGGTCGCGTGCGGCGTGCTCGTCGAATCCCGCGCGCCGCCAGGCGTCCTCGTCGATCTCGACGATGAAGGTGCTACGGGTGCTGTCGTACGGGTAGGCGTGGAC
Organism: Streptomyces sp. E11-3; assembly: GCF_046540415.1. Taxonomy (NCBI): domain Bacteria; kingdom Bacillati; phylum Actinomycetota; class Actinomycetes; order Kitasatosporales; family Streptomycetaceae; genus Streptomyces; species Streptomyces sp. E11-3. The sequence goes on from NZ_JAZGRL010000001.1 coordinate 419,412, forward strand.
CTGCAGGGTGCCGAAGTCGTGCTCGGCGACGATGAAGGTGAAGGCTTCGAAGACCTTGTCCGTACCGAGCCACATATAGCGGCAGTGCCGCTCGTCGAGGTCAGGGCCGAAGGTGTCGGCGTAGGTGGCACGGGTCGCCGACCGTACCCCGTCGCAGGCCACCACCAGGTCGTAGGCGGCGGTGAGTTCGTCGACCGGTGGGGCTTGGGTGCGGTAGCGGACATCCACGTCCAGCGCGGCGCACCGCTGCTGCAGGATCTGCAGCAGCCGCTTGCGCCCGAGCGCCGCGAAGCCGTGGCCGCCCGAAGTGAGGACCTGCCCCTGGTAGCGGACGTCGATGTCGCTCCAGCGAGCGAAGTCCGCTGACATCGCGTCGAAGACCTCCGGGTCGGCCTGCGCGATGCCGTCGAGCGTCTCGTCGGAGAAGACGACTCCGAAGCCGAACGTGTCGTCGGCCGCGTTGCGTTCCCAGACGGTGACGTCCCATCGCGGGGAGAGCTGCTTGACCAGAGCTGCGAAGTACAGCCCGCCGGGCCCTCCTCCGATGACTGCTATACGCACGGCGTCCTCCTAGTGGTTCCACGAAACAAGATATGCCGACTTTTCGTCGACCGTCAAGAAAGCGTTACATGTAGGTGAGGGGCGGCAGCGGTCGCCGCTGCGGCGAGGGCTCAGGCGAGCAACTCGGGCGGTTGCGGGCCCGCTTGGGTGAGGACGTCTCGGACGCCGTCGGGCCAGGGCGTTGACCCGGTCGCGCGGGCGGCCGAGTGGACGACGACCATGCGCCCGACGGCAGCGGCCGCCTCGCCTTCGCCGTGCACGGTGAAGGCGTAGTGGAGGGAACTCGTGCCGACCCTGGTGACCCGGAGCTCGGTACGGACGCGTTCGCCGAACCACAGCCGAGCGCGGTAGTCGGCCTCGAAGCGGACCCGAGGAGTGCTGCCGAAGAGGTGGGCCAGCCCCAGGCGCCGCAGCAGGGCGGCCTCGGCCGCCTCGGCCCAACGCACCACGGTGGAGTGGTGGTAGTGCCCGGCCGCATCGGTGTCGGGCCACTCGACCCGGCGCTCGATGACGATACTGGGCAACTGCTGGGCGAGCCCCGGTGTGCCAGTGGCGTGACCGACCGCCAGGGCGTCGGGCTGCTGCGGATGGGAAGTGTCCATGGTGGTTGCCTTCCTTCAGGCCGGAGACGGGGGAACCGTCTGACCGGAGACGAGGGGACCGCCCGGCCGGAGACGGGGGAACGGTCTGACCGGAGACGGGGGAACGCCTGGCAGGCGACGGGGTGCCGGGCCGCGCCCAGACGCGCGCGGGCATCGGCCAGGGCACGGGCTAACTGGCGGCCGCCCGAGCCTGTTTGCGCAGTTCGCCGCGCTGGATCTTTCCGGTGCTGGTACGTGGCAGCGCGCCGACGAACTCGATGGCGCGCGGGTACTTGTACGGCGCGATGGTCTGCTTGACGTGGTGCTGCAGCGCCTTGACCGTCGTGTCGTCGGCCGCGGCGTCGGCGCACAGGACGACGTACGCCTTGACGATCGTTCCGCGCTGGTCGTCGGGCGCGCCGACGACGGCGCACTCCTCGACGTAGGGATGGGCCGCGAGCGCCTTTTCGACCTCGGGTCCGGCGATGTTGTAGCCGGAGGACACGATCATGTCGTCGCTGCGGGCGACGTACCAGAAGTAGCCGTCCTGGTCGCGTACATAAGTGTCGCCGGTGAGGTTCCAGCCGTCCTTGACGTAGGCCGTCTGGCGGGGGTCGGAGAGATAGCGGCAGCCGGTGGGTCCGGTGACGGCGAGCAGGCCCGGCTGCCCGTCGGGGACGGGGCGGCCCTCCTCGTCGACGACCGCGGCCCGGTATCCGGGGACCGGCTTGCCCGTGGAGCCCGGGCGGATGTCGTCGTCGGCCGCGGAGATGAACACATGGAGCATCTCGGTGGCGCCGATGCCGTCGATGATGCGCAGTCCGGTCGCGGCGTGGAACTCCTCCCACACGGCCGCCGGAAGCGCCTCCCCCGCGGACACGCACCGGCGCAGACCGGCCAGCCGGTCCACCACTCCGGCGGACATGATCGCCCGGTAGGCGGTGGGGGCGGTGAAGAGCACAGTGACCCCGTGTTCGGCCACCAGGTCGGCGAGTTGGCGCGGGGCGGCCTGTTCGACCAGCAGGGTCGCCGCGCCGACATGCAGCGGGAAGACGACCAGTCCGCCGAGCCCGAAGGTGAAGGCCAGCGGTGGCGTGCCGGTGAACACGTCGTCCTGGCGGGGCTTGAGGACATGCCGGGAGAACGTGTCGGCGTTGGCCAGCACATCCCGGTGGAAGTGCAGGGTCGCCTTGGGTCGCCCCGTCGTACCGGAGGTGAAGGCGATCAGGGCGACGTCGTCGGCCGCGGTGTCGACGGAGGTGAAGTCCGCCGCCTTGGCGGCACTGCGGCGCGTCAGATCCAGCTCGCCGGGACCTCCGTAGGCGAGTACCGCGAGGCCGGGGGTGTCGGCGGCGGTGAGTTCGTCGAGGTAGCGGTGGTCGCAGACCGCGACCGCGGGTCGGCTGATGTCGTACAGGTCCGCGATCTCGGCGGCACGCAGCAGCGGCATGGTGGTGACGGCGACTCCGCCGGCCTTCAGCACACCGAACCAGGTGGCGACGAGCCACGGGTTGTTCGGTCCGCGCAGCAGTACGCGGTTTCCGGGGCGCAGGCCGAAGTCCTCGGTGAGTACCCGGGCGACCTGGTTGGCGCGGCGCAGGAGTTCGCCGTACGTCCAGCGCTCGGTGGGGGTCAGCAGGCAGGGCCGGTCCGCTCCCCAGCGTGTGACGGCGTCGTCGAGCAGTCGCTGGGCGCAGTTGAGGCGGTCCGGATAGCGCAACTCCGGGAGGTCGAAGTGCAGTTCGGGCCAGAGGGGGAAGGGCGGGAGCCGATCACGGCAGAAGGAATCGGCGTACGCGGAAGGGGACAGCTCCATGGGGCGGCACCTCAATCTCGGGGCAGCGGGGAGAGTGGAGCAAGTATCTCGATAAAATGACGTTCGTCAATAGTTCGCGATATCGGGCTGGTCGCAGGGCAGCGGGACGCACACACGGACGGCCTTGCCGTGGCCCTGCGGAAACGCGGTCACCGCACCCTGGAGCTCAGCGGCCAGCAGATGAACGATCATCAGCCCGCGGCCGCCCTCGGCATCCGCGGCGACCTCGAGCCCGACACCCGGCAGTTCCGGATCGCCGTCGGCGACTTCGATGCGCACCCACCCGCGGCCGCGCACCACGGTGACGCTCAGCCGCTCGGTCACGCTTCCGGCATGACACACGGCGTTGGAGACCAACTCGCTGGCGGCCACCAGCAGGGCGTCGGTGACGGCGGCGGGAATCCGCCAGCGGTCGAGAACCCTGCGCACCCGCGCCCTCACGCACGGAACAGCGGCCAGGGTGGGCCTCGGCGCCCAGCGGGCGGAGTGCCAACCGGCGCCGACGGCCGATGGGGCACAGGACCCGCAGGACGGGGCGGCGGGTACGGGGACGGCTCGAACGGCGGTGAGCATGACGGGCTCCCGGCAGGAAGGCGACGGCGCCGAGGGGCTCACGGGCCGGCCGCGAAGGCGGACCGGCGGGGGCACCCACATTCGGCGCACTCAAGGGTCGCGAGAGAAGGTGTTACACGTGTAACATCCTAGGCACCTCTCCGCGGCAGCACAAGGCATTTCGGACAAACATCGCGATTCCTTGGGCTTTCGGGAGGCCACGGCGACCGTGCGGCTCTCTTCGCCCCGTCGCCCGTCCGCGGCGCCGAGCAGCGCCCTCACTCGATCGACTCGCGATCAACTCAGATGGAAAACATGGAAAAAGGGGCGGACATGACGCAATCTCCTCCAGCCGAACTCAACCTGGGATGGCCGCCGCCTCCCTATCTGGCCCCCGTGACCCCCGTCGTGGGCGACGACGGCGTACGGCACTTCGCGGGGGTCACCTACGCGACCACGCCGGGGTACCGGCCCCGCCTGCTCGACGCTCATGTGCCCGTGGGCACGGGTCCGGTGCCCGCCGTCGTCTGGATCCACGGCGGAGGCTGGCTGGAGGGCGACCGCCGCTACCCGCCGCCGACCGTTCCCGTCGAGCTGCTGCACGGTGCGGTGCTGGGGGCCGGACTCGCCCTCGTCTGCATCGACTACCGGCACAGCCTGGAGGCGCCCTTCCCGGCCCAACTGCACGATGTGAAGGCCGCGATCCGCTACGTCCGGCGGTTCGCCGACAGTTTCGGCATCGCCCCGGACCGGATCGGCGTGTGGGGCGAGTCCGCGGGCGGGCATCTGGCCGCGCTCGCGGGGCTGGTCGGGCCCGACAGTCCGGACGGCGAGGCGCTGGAGGGCACGACGGGGGTGGGCGACGAGCCCAGCGGCGTGCGGGTCGTCGTCGACTGGTACGGGGTGTCCGACGTGGAGTCGCTGCTCTCCCACCCGATGCCGCCGGCCCCGCCCGGTACGGAGTACCCCAACCCGTTCACCGCGCTACTCGGCGGCTCCGCCGACCAGTGGCCGACGCTCGCGCGGGCCGCCAGCCCCGTCACGTACGCGAAGGACGGGGCGACTCCCCCGCCGTTCCTCCTGACACACGGGACGGGGGACGGCCTGGTCCCCTACAGCCAGAGCGAGGTACTCGCCGCCGCGCTGAAGGGCGCCGGTGGCGAGGTCACGCTCCGGCCGGTCGACGGCGCCGACCACATCTTCCTCGGCGCCCCGGACATCACACCGATTGTCACCGAGGCCGTGGCCTTCCTGGCCCACCACCTGGCGGACTGACCGAGCACCCGGTCGAAGCCGCCCACTGGGCGGGGCGCTGCCGTACGGTGCCCCGCCCGCCCCGCGTCACTCCCTGCGGCCCTGTGGCCCTGTGGCCCTGGCCCTGTGGCCCTGGCCCTATGGCCCCCTGCCAGCACGTACGTCTCCCCCGCTCACGCATCGGCCCGGCGACGCGCCGCGGCCGCGAGAGGCCCATCATGCCCAGTACGCCAGTCCCTGCCGAGGACACCTCGACCGCCGCCGACTCCAGCCAGACCTCGGCCGCTTCCCCAGCGACTTCCTCGTCGACTCCCCCAGCGGCGCCCCCGTCGACTCTCCCAGCGGCTTCCCCATCGGCCAGAACGGCCGTGCTGGGGCTGCTCCTCACCCTGACCGCCGTCGCCGTGGGTGTCGTCGTCCGCGCCGACCCCGACCGGCCCGCCTTCCAGAGCCTCGACGAGCGATGGCTCGGCTGGATGGGCGGCCCGCACGACGGCCTCTACGCCGTCGCGGCCGAGGTCCTCAACTGGTTCGGAGGGCCGCCGGGCGTCGTCGTCCCCGTCGCCCTGTTGATCGTTCTGATCGCCCGGAAGCGCTGGTGGTCCCTGCTGTACCTGCTCACCGCCTACGGGGTGGGCGGCGTCGCCGTCGTCCAGGTCCTCAAGCACTGGGTGGACCGGCCCCGGCCCGAGAATCCCCTGGTCCGGGTGGACCACGGTTCGTTCCCCTCCGGGCACGCGGCCGGGGCGGCGCTTCTGGTGGTGATCGTCGGCGTGCTCTTCGTGCCGGTGGTCCGGCGCCGGATGTGGTGGCTGGGCGGTGTGGTGTTCACCGTCGCCATGATGTGGAGCCGCACGTGGCTGCATGCCCACTGGCTCGTCGACACCGCGGCCGGCGCGCTGGCCGGGGCCGGTGCCGCCCTGCTGCTGTGGTGGGCGTTCGCCCCCTTGCTCGCCCGCGAGTCAGAGCCTGGCACCGGTGTGCGTGGGCGGTCCGCGGGCCGTACCAACCACCCGGCCGGAACCGACACCCGGGCCGCGACCCGGACCTGAGACCGCTCAGCCGGGGCTGAGAACGGCTCAGAGCCTGTCTTTGAACCCCCGCCTGCGCCCCGACGGGGGTTCAAAGACAGGCTCTCAGGAGGAACCGCGGTGGACGAGGACCGGCGACATGCCGTGGAGCGCGGGCGCCGATCCGTGTTCGATCAGCTGGTGCAGAGTGTCGGCGACCTCCGCGGCCGACGGCAGGTCCAGCCGAACGGTGGTGAGCGGAGGATTCAGCAGCGCGGACGGCACGAGGTCGTCCGCACCGACCACGGCCACGTCGTCCGGTACGGCGATGCCTTCGTCCTGGAGCGCGCGCATCAGCAGGGCGGCGTACTCGTCGTTGTAGGCGAAGACGGCGTCAAGACCGAGGCTCGGCCAGCGCCGGGCCAGGTCGGTGACGGACTGCCGGGTGTACGCGAGGTCCACCGGGGTCACGGTGGCCATGTGGCGCGCGACGACCGTCTCGACCCCGGCCAGGCGTGGCTGCGCGAAGGCGTCGAGCCCGCGCTCCTGCGGCATGACCACTCCGATCCTGCGGCGCCCTCGGGCGATGAGGTGCTCGGCGGCCGCGACGCCGATGCGGCTGTGGTCGACGATCACCGTGTAGGCGCCCTCAACAGGCTCGGCGGCGAAGGCGAGGAGCGCGCGCACGCCGGCGCGGCGCAGCAGGTCCGCCGCCTGCGGGGTGAACCGGTCGCCGTCCATGGCCAGCACCGCGGCGGGCCGCAGCTCGGCCCAGGCCCGGGCCGCGGTCACCGCGTCGGGGAAGCGTCCGCCGTGCAGCACCGCGATATAGCCGTGCCGTTCCAGTTCGCTGTGCAGGTCGTCCACCCAGGTGCTGACCAGTCGGCCGACCGCGGAGACCGAGGTGGGCATCAGCACCAGGTTGCTGCGGCCCGCGCGCAGGGAGCGGGCGGCGGCGTGGGGGACGTATCCCAACTGTCGGGCCGCGTCCAGCACACGGGCACGGGTGGTGTCGCTGACCCGGTGTGTCTGGGTGCCGTTGAGCACGAAGGACACCGTGGCGCGGGACACCCCCGCCAGGCGGGCCACGTCCGCACTGGTGATCGGCGCCGGAGTGGTCGGGTCTTTGGCCATGACGTCCTTGATCGATTCCGCCGGTCCGACGACCGTTTTCTCCCTCTCTAGGTTACACGCGTTGATCAGACATCGCAGGTGAGGGCATCTCCGGGCTGCGGCTCGCGCCCAGCGCCCAGCACCCCGCACCCCGCACCCCGCACCCCGCACCCCGCACCCCGCACCAGCGTTGCCCGCCGATCCCTTACGGAGACCGATGAATCCGAACAGCCACGGCCGGTCCACTCCCGCGTGCCCCGCCTTCCCCGGCNCCCGCTCCCTCTCCCTCTCCGCTCCCTCCCCGAGGAGTCGCCATGTCCGTCCTCAGCCAACAGGGCGTGCCACGCACGCCCAGACACGGCGGTCGTCATGACCACCCATGAGCTCGCCCAGCCGAACCGCCCGCACACCACGGCGACAGAACCCACGCAGCGCGGACTCATGCTGCTGCTCCTGGTGGCCAACTCCTCCATGCTGGCCGTCTACATGGGGGTCGGTGCCGTCCTGCTGCCCACCCACATCGCGTCGATCGATCCCGCCAACAAGGTCGTCATCCTGGGCGTGGTGGGCGGCGTCAGCTCGGTCTTCGCGACCGCGTTCAACCCGATCGCCGGTGCCCTGTCGGACCGTACCGGCCGACGCAACCCCTGGATTCTGGGCGGTGCGCTCGCCTCGCTGGCGGGGCTCGCCTTCCTGGGCAACGTGCACACCGCGCTGCTCGTCGGTATCGGCTGGTGTCTGGTGCAGGCGACCATGAACGTCTACCAGGCCGCGGTGACCGCCGTGGTGCCCGACCGGATACCACGGGCCCGCCGCGGTACCGCCTCCGCTCTCGTGGGGCTCGGGCTGCCGATCGGCGGCAGCCTCGGCGTCCTGCTCGGGTCCCAGATGGAGCGAGACCTGCGTACGGGCTACCTGCTGTTCGGCGCGATCGTCGCCGGCGCGGCCCTGCTGATGACCGTCTTCTGCCGCGACCTTCCCCGGCGCGCGCCCGCACCGGCCGCGCCCCGCGGTGTGCAGGTCGCGGCGTTCCTGTCGGCGCTGTCGCACCGGGACTTCCGGTGGGCGTTCATCGGCCGGGCGCTGATGGTGCTCGGCTACTTCTCCGTCATCGGCTACCAGCTGTACATCCTGGACGACCACATCGCGCTGCCCGACGGCATGCGGCCGGCCACGGCGATGGCGATCCTCACCCCGGTGTCGATGCTCGCGATGGCCGTCTCGACCGTGGTGGGCGGAGTGCTGTCCGACCGGTGGAACCGGCGCAAGGTGTTCGTCGGCGTCTCGGCCGCGCTCGCCGGTCTGGTCATGGCCGTGCCGGTCATCAGCCCCACCTGGACCGGGATGCTCGTCTTCAGCGCGCTCAACGGCCTGGCCTTCGGCTGCTTCATGGCGGTGGACACGGCCGTGGTCACCCTCGTACTTCCCAGTGCGGAGGACGCCGCCCGTGACATGGGCGTACTCAACATCGCCAACGCGGGCCCGCAGATCGTCGCCCCGTTCGTCGCCTCCGCGGTCGTCACCGCCCTGGGCGGATACACCCCGCTGTTCCTGGTCGGCGGCGCGCTCTCGCTGATCGGCGCGCTCGCGATCCTCCCGATCCGCGGCGTGCGCTGACCCGTACGTCCGCGTCCCGGCGGGCGCATGCCGAGGGTCGTGCGCCCGCCGTTTCCTCCCTCTCTCTCCCGCTGTCCTCAAGGAGCCCACGATGAGACGTACCCGCGCGCTGCCGCTGGCCGCTCTGCTGCTGTGTACCCCCGCCCTCGCCGGGACGGCCCCCGCGGCCGCCTCCGCGCAGGCCGCCCAGACCGGTCCGTTGCGCATCCTGCTCACCAATGACGACGGATACGACGCACCCGGTATCCAGACCATGTTCCGCCGGCTCACCGCAGCCGGACACGACGTCACCGTCGTCGCCCCGCTGACGCAACAGAGCGGCAGCGGAACAAAGGTGACCAACGCTCCCACGCTGACGGCGAAGCACCCCGAGCCGCACGTCTGGGCCGTGGACGGCACTCCCGGCGACGCGGTGAGCTTCGGCCTCTCCGTGGTCTTCGCCGAGCGGGCACCCGACCTGGTGATCTCCGGCCCCAACTTCGGACTCAACGTCGCGGGTGTGGCCACCCACTCCGGGACGGTCGGCGGCGCCGTCTCCGCCCTGGAGCACGGCGTGCCCGCGCTCGCCGTGAGCACTGGTCCACTCGCCGCCCCGGAACCCGGCCCCACGCTGGCCGCGATGAGGCCGACCAGCGACTACACGGTCAAGCTCATCGACCGGCTGCGGTCCCGGGCGAAGGCCGGACGGCCCCTGCTGCCCGCCGGCACGGGCCTGAACGTCAACCACCCCGTGGTCGGCGCCGACGGCACCGGCACCGCCCGCGGCACCTCCCTCACCACCCAGGACCCCCAGCCGATCATCCGGTCCCAGTACACCCACACCGGCGGCGACACCTGGAAGGTCACCGTCGACGCGGCCATCCGGCCCGCCAAGAAGGGCGGCGACCTGGAAGCGCTGATCGCCGACAAGGTGTCCATCGCCCCGATCGCTCCCAACTGGAACACCGGGCCCGCCGACTTCGCCAGGACCGCGGCGCTCCTGGTCGGCCTGCGCCCCTGAGGCGCCTTGGATGCCCGAGGTCCGAGGTCCGAGGCCCAGTGGTTAGACACCCGAAACCGGACATCCGAAATCCGAATCCGTTGCGGCTGCCGCGACAGCCACTGAGCAGGGAGCAAGACCATGGGCGTTGTCGTCAGGACAACCGGCGGGACGGTAGCGGGCGTTGCCCACAGCGGCCTCGTCGCCTTCAAGGGCATCCCCTACGCCGCCTCGCCTGAGGGCCCGTTGCGCTTCCAGGCCCCGGCACCGCCGCTGCCCTGGGACGGCATACGGCCCGCGCACGCGTTCGGTGTCGCGCCGCCGCAGCTTCCGCTGACGCCCGGGACGCCCTCGCCATGGCGGCCCGAGGACGGCCTGGACTGTCTGAGCGTCAATGTGTGGACGCCGGGCGGGCAGGGCGACCGGCTGCCGGTCATGGTGTGGATCTACGGCGGCGGCTGGAAGTCGGGCTGGTCCGGCGACCCGGCCTATGACGGCGCGACGCTGGCACGGGATGGCGTCGTGCTAGTGACGTTCAACTACCGGGTGGGTTTCGAGGGCTTCGGGTACGTGCCGGACGCCCCCGCCAACCGTGGGTTCCTGGACCAGATCGCCGCACTCACGTGGGTACGCGAGAACATCGCCCGCTTTGGCGGGGACCCGGACAACGTCACCGTCTTCGGCGAGTCGGGCGGGGGTGCGTCGGTCGCGTCGCTGCTGACCGCGCCCGCCGCCCAGGGGCTCTTCCACCGGGCCATCGCGCAGAGCATGGCCGGACGCTACCTGCCTCAGGAGGAGGCGCGACGGATCGCCGACCTGCTCGCCGCCGCCCTCGGCGTCAAGCCCGAGGCGCTCGCCACCCTGGCTCCCGAGGCGCTGCTCGCCGTACAGGACGCGCCGCTTGCGGCGATGGAGGCGCATCCCGGCTCCTGGTCCACGCCCGAGGCGATCACCGCGTACTCCCCCGTCATCGACGGTGTGACGGTGGTGGACAAGCCCTGGCTGGCCCTGCGGTCGGGTGCCGCACGTGAGGTGGATCTGATCGCCGGATACACCCGTGACGAGTTCACCATGTTCGCGATGCAGCGAGGGCTGGTCAGACCGAGCCTGTCGGCGATGGTCAGAGCCCTGCCGATGCTGGCCGGTGTGGCACTCGGCCGTCTCCGCCAAGGGAGGTCGACGTCAGCCTCCCGACCTCCCGGGCGAATGCGTGAGGTAAACCTGCGGGACGTCGCCGAAAGTCTGGGCCTGGACGACACCGCACCGGATCAGTACCGCGCGGCCCGTCCAGGGATGAGCGAAGCCCGGCTGTATACCGAGATGTTCTCGGACGCGCTGTTCCGGATGCCGTCGACCTGGCTCGTCGAGGCGCACACGGCAGCGGGCGGGCGCGGCTACCTGTACGACTTCACCTGGCCGAGCCCGGCGCTGGGCGGCGTGCTGGGCGCCAGCCACCTGGTGGATGTCCCGGTGACCTTCGGCAACACGGACGGTCCCATCGCGGACTTCATGCTCGGCGGGAAGCCGCCCGGCGAGGACTTCGCGCGGCTGTCCAGGCAACTGCGGTCCGCCTGGGTGTCCTTCGCCGCCACCGGGGACCCAGGCTGGCCGCAGTTCACCGCGGACGAGGCGCTCACCCGCCTCTGGAATATCGAACCGACCGTCGTCCAGGACCCGTTGGCCGCCTCGCGCCGTATCTGGCAGGCGGCGTCGGGGCGCTGACCTGGCCACGCGCCGAGCCCCTGCCCAAGCCCAAGCCCCTTGAGTACACCTGTGAGGCCCTGATGCACCGTCCCACCTTCCCCCGGCCCCGACGTGCCCTGCGGTACGCGGCCGCCACGGGCTCCGTCGCTCTGCTGCTGGCCGCCTGCGGTGGCTCCGGTGGCGGCAGCGGGGGCGCCGACGGCCCCTCGGGCACCCCGCAGCGCGGCGGCACCCTCCGGGTCGGCATGTCCTTCGACGTCCAGACCCTGGACCCGACCGCGCCCAACTTCGCCAGCGCCATGGACTACACCGCGGCCCGCGCGGTGATGGACCCGCTCTTCGGCATCGATCGGAAGGGCCGTCTGGTGCCTGAACTGGCGCTGTCGGCAACGCCGTCCAACAAGAACAAGACCTTCACGGTCAAACTCCGCAAAGGAGTGAAGTTCTCCGACGGAACCGACTTCGACGCCGACGCCGTGGTGACCCACTACCAGGAGATCAAGGACAAGCGGAACTGCCTGGGCTGCCCGCCGCGACTCGTCACCAACGTCAAGCGCGTCGCCGCGCCGGACGAGAACACGGTGGTGTTCACCCTGACCGCCCCGTGGGCGAAGTTCCCCGAGGTGGCGCTCACCGGTATCCCGGGTCTCATCCCCTCCCCCACCGCCAAGAAGGCCGCCGGGGCCGGGTTCGGCAAGAAGCCGGTGGGTACGGGCGGCTTCAAGGCCACCGAGATCGTCCCCGGCGACCACGTCACCCTCGTACGCGACGACACCTCGTGGCGCGCCGACAAGACCTACCCGGACAAGGTCGTCCTCAAGGTCATGCTCGACTCGCAGACCGCCGTGCAGTCGGTGCGGTCCGGCACCATCGACATGATGGTCGCCGCCGCCCCGAACCAGGCGAAGCAGGCCACGGACGCGGGGCTGCGCGTCCAGCTCAACGAGGGGCTCGGCCCCGAAGGCATCATCCTCAACATGAAGCGTCCTGGCCTGGACGACGTCCGGGTCCGCAAGGCGCTGAGCATGGCCATCGACCGTGAGGCGGTCAACAAGGCCGCCTACGGCGGCAACACCAAGCCCAGCCTCTCCTTCCTGCTGGACAACAATCCGGAGCAGAAGGGCATCGCCGTCCCCGACCACGACCCGGCCAAGGCGAGACAACTCCTCGCCGCGTACGGCAAACCGGTGCGCCTTGAGCTGAACACCCTCGCGGGCGGCAACTACATGGCCGCGACCCAGCTGATCCAACAGCAGTGGAAGGCCGTCGGCGTCGAGGCCACCATCAAGACCAACACCGCGGTCGGCATCATGCAGGACGTGCTCCAGCGCAAGTACGACGTGAGCTACTCCCCCGCGTTCATCGCGGCCACCACGGTCGACGCGATGGAGGTGGCGTTCACCAGCGGCGGCAGCCGCAATCTCGGCGGCTACGCGAGCAAGGAGAACGACGAACTGTTCGTCCGCCTGGGCGCGGCCTCCGAGGACGCGGCCGCGTTGCTGCTGGCCCGTCAGATCATGACCAACGTCTCGGCGGACCTGCCCAGCATCCCGGTGGTCCGCAAGATGGGCATGTTCGCCGCGTCCGCCAAGGTGCATCTGCCGCCCGCCGACGCCTACGGCCCCGACACGTTCGTGGTCGGCGACGCCTGGATCACCAAGTGAGCCTGTCCTTCCTCGCCGCGAGGCTCGGGCAGGCGGTGGTCGTCCTGCTCGCCGTCGCGGTGGCCACGTTCGCGATAGGCAGGCTGCTGCCCGGCGATCTGGCCACCGCGGTACTCGGCCAGAGCGCGACCGCCGAGCAGATCGCCGAGTTCCATCGGCGGACCGGCGCCGACCGGCCGGTGGTCGAGCAGTTCTGGACGTGGTTCACCGGTGTGCTGCACGGGGACTTCGGCACCTCGGCGACCACCGGCCAGAGCGTCACCGACGCGCTCGCCGACCGGCTGCAGCCGTCCCTGCTGCTGGTGGTCTTCGCCGAGGTCCTGGCGCTGGTGATCGCCGTCCCCGCGGCGGTCTGGGCCGCCTACCGGCGCGGCAGGACCCCCGACCGGGCTACCAACGCAGTGTCGTCCGTGCTGCTGGCGACCCCGCAGTTCGCCCTGGCCATCGTCCTCATCTACCTCTTCGCCGTGCAGCTCGGATGGTTCCCGGCCACCGGCTACACCCCGCCGCACGACGATCCGGCCCAGACCGTGCGCAGCCTCGTACTGCCCGCGGTGACCCTGGCGTTGAGTCTCGCGGCGGTCTACTACCGCGTGCTGCGCTCGGGGGTGCTGGAAACCCTGCAGCAGGATTACGTGCTCGCCGCGCGGGCCCAAGGGCTGTGCCCGCGCGAGATCCTGACGCGGCACACCCTGCGTCCGTCGCTGCTTCCGCTGGTGACCCTGGTGGGCCTGAACTTCGGCTTCCTGGTCGGCGGCGCCGTCATCGTCGAGCAGCTCTTCGCCATCCCCGGTCTTGGCACGTACGCCCTGTCCGCCGTGCAGACCAAGGACTTCGCGGTACTCCAGGGCGTGGTGCTGCTGATCGCCGCCCTGTACGTGCTCGTGAATCTCGCCGTGGACCTCCTCTACGGCGTACTCGACCCAAGGATCCGCCATGCCCGTTGACGATCCCGCCGCCGCCACCGCAACCGCAACCGCGCCGTCGGCGGAACCGGCCGGTGCCCGAGGAGCGGACCGCGGGGGCCTGCCGCCACCGGCCCGACGGCGTCGCGGTACGGGCGCCGGGACGTGGTGTGCGATCGCCTTCCTCACGCTGCTCGCGGTGGCCGCGCTCACCGCGCCGCTCCTGCCGCTGCAGGACCCGGAACGGGTGGACACGGACGCGCTGGCCGCAGGATTCAGCTCCGGCCACTGGCTCGGCACCGACGCCCTGGGCCGCGATGTGCTCGCGCGCACCGTGTACGGCGCCCGGGTCAGCCTCGTCGTCGCGGTGGGCGCCACCGCGGTCGGGGCCGCCGTCGGCACCCTGCTCGGTATGATCGCCGGGCTCGGCAGGGGGTGGACCCAGGCCGTGGTGATGCGGGCCACCGACGTGCTGCTCGCGTTCCCCGCGCTGGTTCTCGCGCTGGCCGTGATCGGCGCCGTAGGCCCGTCGACGCTGTCGGTGACGCTCGTGATCGGCCTGCTCTTCGTGCCGGGGTTCGTCCGCGTCGTACGGGCCCCCGTCATGAGCCTGTCGCAACGGGAGTTCGTCCTCGCCTGCCGGGCCATGGGCATGTCCACCCCGAAGCTGATGGCGCGGGAGATCCTGCCGAACGTCACCGCGATCGTCGTCACCTACGCGGTCACCATGTTCGGCATCGGGGTCATGGTCGAAGGGGCGCTCGGCTTCCTCGGGGTGAGCGTGCCGCCGCCGTCCCCGACCTGGGGCGGAATGATCTCCGAGGGGCGCCAGGTCCTGGCCGACCACCCCATGGTCAGCCTCACCCCGACGCTGGTGCTCGTACTCGTCGTGCTCTGCGCCAACGTGATCGGCGACCGGCTGTCATCCCTGCTCGACATCCGCGGAGCGATGCTATGAACACGGCGAGCACCCCGAACGCCCGCAGCACCTCCAGTGCCCGTCCCGGTGTCACCGGCACCCGTTCCGGCGACGGCCCGCTGCTGTCCATCAGTGATTACTCCGTCCATCTCCACGCGCCCCGTGGGATCGTGCGCGCGGTCGACGGCGTGAGCCTGACCCTGGCCCGCGGCCGGACACTCGCGGTGGTGGGCGAGTCCGGTTCCGGTAAGAGCGTGCTGTTCCGCAGCCTGCTCGGGCTGTTGCCGCAGGCCGCCGTCGCCCGGCGCACCGGCGAGGCGTTCTTCGCGGGCACCGACCTGACCGCCCTCGACGAGAAGGGTCTGCGCGGGCTGCGCGGCCGGCGTATCGGCTTGGTCTTCCAGGACCCGATGACCGCGTTGAATCCCGTACTCCCGGTATGGCGGCAACTCGCGCTGCCGCTCAGGCGCCACTTGGGGTTGCGCCGCACAGCCGCCAGGACCCGGGCGGTCGAACTCCTCGACGCCGTGGGCATCCCGGACCCCGTGCGCCGCGCCGACCAGTACCCGGTGCAGATGTCCGGCGGCATGCGGCAGCGCGTGATGATCGCCCTGGCCCTGTCCTGCGACCCCGAGCTGATCGTCGCGGACGAGCCGACCACCGCCCTGGACGTCACCGTGCAGGCGCAGATACTCGGCCTGCTCGACCAACTCCGTGCCGAGCGCGGACTGGGGCTGATCCTGATCAGCCATGACCTCGGCGTCGTGGCGGACCACTCCGACGACGTGCTGGTGATGTACGCCGGACGCCAGGCGGAGCGCGGGCCGACCGGCACCGTCCTGGCTACGCCCCGGATGCCGTACACCCGGGCTCTGCTGGACGCCGCACCCACCCTGCACGGTGTCCGTGGTGGCCGACTCGCCGCGATCACCGGTCAGCCGCCGGACCTGACCCGTACGCCCGATGCATGCGCCTTCGCGGCGCGCTGCCCCGGGGTGCGGGAGCACTGCCACACCGAACGCCCGTCGCTCACCGCGGTGGAGAGCGGCAGTCCGCAGGCGGCCGCGTGCTGGTATCCGGTGCACTCGGCCGCCGAGCCGGTGGCCTCAGGCGCCGGGCCGGTGCCCTCAGCCGTCGAGCCGGTGCCCTCGGCCGCCGGGCCGGTGCCCGATCCCCAGGATCCGACCGTGACACAGGAAGGGAGCCCGGCATGAACGCCCCTGTTCCCATCGGTACGCCAACCGCCACGGCCCAACCGCCCCTGGTGGAGGCCGATTCCGGAGCGCCCCTGCTGCGGGTCCGTGATCTGCGGGTGCGCTACCGCACTGGCAGACGGTCCTTCGAAGCCGTCGCCGGGATCGATTTGACCGTACGGGCCGGGCAGACGGTCGGCCTCGTCGGCGAGTCCGGATGCGGCAAGTCCACCGTCGCCCGGGCGATCGCCCGCCTCGAACCCGGCATCAGCGGTGAGCTCACCTTCGACGGGCAGAACGTGGCCGCGCTCCGCGGACGCGCCCTGCGTCCCTACCGGCAACGCGTCGGCATGGTCTTCCAGGACCCCATCGCCTCCCTCAACCCTCGCCGCCGCATCCGCGACATCATCGCGACCCCACTGCGCCTGGCCGGACACGACGACTCCACGGCGACCGCCGCCCGTGTGGCCGAACTCGCGGACCTCGTCGGTCTGCACCCGACCCAGCTCGACCGCCGCCCGCACGAACTGTCCGGCGGGCAGTGCCAGCGCGTCAGCATCGCCCGCGCCCTGGCCCGCGTACCCGATCTGCTGCTGTGCGACGAAGTGGTCTCCGCACTCGACGTGTCCATCCAGGCCCAAGTGATCAACCTGCTGATGGACATCCGCGAACAGCAGGGCCTCGCCATGGTGTTCATCTCGCACGACCTGGCCGTGGTCCGCCAGCTCGCGGACCGGGTGGCGGTGATGTACCTGGGAGTCCTGTGCGAGGACGCTCCGGTCGACGAGCTCTACGAGCGACCGGCCCACCCCTACACACGAGCCCTGCTGGCCTCCGTCCCCGGCGAGCGCGCCGCGAAGGACGACGCCGGTCTACTCACCGGCGACCTGCCCTCTCCCCTCACCCCGCCCAGCGGCTGCCGGTTCCGTACCCGTTGCCCCATCGCGGACGAGCTGTGCGCGCAGGAGACACCAGCGCCGGTGGAACTGCGGCCGGGGCATCGGGTCGCGTGCCACTTCCCACTGACGGGCAGGGACGACTGAGGGACCCACGCGTTCCCTTCAGTCGGTGTTCAGGGTGTCGTTCTCGCTGGTTGCCATGTTCTCGGTGCCGATGACGGACAGCAGTTCCAACTGGGCGGCGCCCTCGGTGCCGGGCGCGGCCGTGAACCACAGCAAGCGCTGGTGTCCGTCCTCGCTGAACAGGCTGTGGCAGTCCAGCTCGATGACGCCCAGCGCGGGGTGGACGATGCGTTTGTGGTCGGTCCGGCGCAGGGCGACGTCGCGGGTGTCCCACAGGGTGGCGAACTCTTGGCTGCGCCGCCGTAGCGCGGTCACCATCCGGGCTACCTCGCTGTCGCGGCCGTGCCGGGCGGCGACCGCGTGGAGGTCGGCGACGAAGACCCGGGAGTGGTGCGGGTGGTCTTCGGGCGGATAGAGGGCGCGGGCGGTGGGGTCGGTGAACCAGCGGTAGGCGAGGCTCGCCGCCGGGCCGCGTACCGTCGGGGGACGGCCGACGAGCGCGGCGGCCAGCTCATTCTGGACGAGGGTCTCGTGCAGGTCGGTGATGACCTGGGCGGGGGTGGTGGTGAGCCGGTCCAGCAGGCCGAGCAGGGCCGGCTGGACGTGCGCGGTCAGACCGTGCGCCGCCGGGGGGACGGACTGGCCGGCGAGGTGGAACAGGTGGTCGCGTTCGTCGCCGCGCAGGCGCAGCGCCCGGGCGAGGGCGGCCAGGGTCTGGGTCGAGGGCTGGGCGCCGCGTCCGCGTTCCAGCTCGGTGTAGTAGTCCGCGGACAGGCTGGCCAGCTGCGCGACCTCCTCGCGCCGCAGGCCGGGCACCCGGCGCCGGGGACCGGTGGGCAGGCCGACGTCGGACGGCCGGATCCGGTCGCGCCGGGACTTCAGAAACGCGGCGAGTTCGGGAAGGTTCACTTCCCCATGGTCACTCGTCCGGTCGAGCTGAGCCAGGGGATGCCAACCCCTGGGTGGACGCAGCCCTGGCTAGCGGCGGAGCACCGGCCGATCATGGAGGGAACGGCGGGGCACGGCGACGACACCGAGCCCGGCACGCCCGTTCCCCACCCCTCACAGGAGTTCCCCGTGTCCCTCCCGCACCCCGAGCAGAGCCACGCCACGCCCGACCACACCACCGACAACCCCCGCGTCGCGATCGTCACCGGCGCGTCCCGCGGTATCGGCCGCCAGACGGTGGACCGGCTGGCGGCCGACGGGTTCGCCGTCGTGATCGGGTACGCCGGCAACCGGGACCTGGCCGAGGCCGCGGTCAAGGACGTCACCGCGACCGGGGGCCGGGCGGTCGCCGTGCAGGCCGACGTCGCCGACGAGCAGGCCGTCGCCGAGCTGTTCGCCACCGCCGAGTCCGAGTACGGCGGCGTCGACGTCGTCGTCCACGCCGCCGGCCGCATGCATCTGGCGCCCATCGCCGACCTGGACCTGGCCGAGCTGGACGCGCTGCACCGCACCAACATCCGCGGAACCTTCGTCGTCGCCCAGCAGGCCGCCCGGAAGGTGCGCCCTGGAGGGGCGATCGTCACGTTCTCCACGTCCGTGGTGGGCCTGGCCTTCCCCGGTTACGGCGCCTACAGCGCGAGCAAGGGCGCGGTGGAGGCGGTCACGCTGATCCTCGCTCGCGAAATGCGCGGCCGGGACGTCACCGTAAACACTGTCGCCCCCGGTCCCACCGCCACCGACCTGTTCCTCGAAGGCAAGGACGAGGAGACCGTGGCCCGCCTGGCCGCCCAGCCCCCGCTGGAACGGCTCGGCGCCCCCGCCGACATCGCCGAGGTCGTCGCCTTCCTCTCCTCCCCGGCCGGCCACTGGGTCAACGGCCAGGTCATCCGCGCCAACGGCGGCATCATCTGACGTCCGCGGCGCTGCCTTGGCCCGCGCGCCGCACTGGCCCACCGGCGCGCCCAGGGCGAGGGGAGGTCAGCGGCCCCAGCCGCTCACCCCTGCGAGAGCGCGAGGAAGTGCCGGATGTCAGCCGCCAAAGTCGACATCTGCTCCCCGGCCTCCACCCACGTGGTCACCGAGGCGCTCCAGCCGCCGGAGCCCTTCGGCCACGGACGCAGAGTCCAGGTCAGACCAACATGCCCACCGGACCGGAACACGGCCGAGACGGCCAGGTCCCGGTCGTTGGTCCGCCAGCTCCGTTCCCCGTCCCAGCCTCGGTAGTCCGCGGCCAGTTCCTCGAGGAACGACACGAGATCGCTGTCCCAGACCCAGGCCACCACCTCGTCGACGCGAGCAGTCAGCCCTGGTGCCCATACCTCGACGGCGTAGTGCACCGAGTCCCCGTCGAAGCTGAACCGATCACAGAACTTCACACCGACGGACGGGGTGTCCTGGCAGCGGATGCTCACACCGGTCTGCTCGTCGCCGGAGCTGCCGTCGTCTGGAGCGGTCACTCCGCTGATCTCGGGTTTTTGCGCTGGTTGGCATGGAAGCGCGCTTTCTTCTGGCGATTTCCGCACGTGTTCATGTCACACCATTTGCGGGTGCGACTTTGGCTGGTGTCGAAGAAGGCGGCTTGGCAGGTCGGTGACGCACACAAGGCCAATCTGCCGTCTCGTTCGCCCGCGATGACGCTGATCGCGTCGGCGGCGATCACGCCGAGTGCGTCTTCCACACAGGAAGCCGAGCTGAGCCGCCATCGCCGCTTACCCTCGGGCGTCAGGATCGCCGCGGCCCGACCCTGAGCGCTGCAGTCATTGATGACTTGGACAGCAGACGCAGGAAGAGCGTCCTGGATCGCGGCCGCTGTCGCGGCGGCGTGAATCGACTCCCTCAGTTCCCGAGCGAGGTCGAGCTGGGCAGTGGTGCAGGCGTCCACGGCGAGGCCGTTCACGACCAGCCAGTCGACGAGTCGTTGCGGCGTGGGGATGCGCTCCACAGCGTTGCCATGACGCTCCGACAGAGTCCCCGTGAAGCTGGTCGCTAGGACGTTACCGAGGCGGAAGTCAGGGAACTCAGCATGCATGGAACCACCTTAGCCGGTTGCAGCGTGACTCGGAGGCCTGCTAGAACCGTCTTAGACGGTTCGCGATAGGTCGTAGCCGGTTTCACGATGGCCAGGAGGTCTCATGCCCCGTCCAACCAGCGACGTACAAGCATTTGAAGCCCACGCAACTGACGCTGACCTCGACGATCTGCGCACGCGACTGGCCGCGGCGCGGCTACCGGAGGCCGAGACGGTCTATCGCGCCGCACCCGACCCTCACCGATGGGAACAGGGCGTTCCGCTCGCCGACCTCGTCGATGTCGTGAACTACTGGCGCACCGCGTACAACTGGCGGTCGTTCGAAGAGCGCCTTAACCGGATCGGCCAGTTCCGCACGACCATCGATGGTCTGGGAATCCACTTCCTGCACCGCCGATCCGCGCGCGCAGATGCCACTCCTCTGATCTTGACGCACGGCTGGCCAGGCAGCATTGCCGAGTTCATCGATGTAGTAGACGAGCTGGCAGATCCGAAAGATGCGGACGCGCCGGCGTTCCACGTCGTGGTCCCGTCGCTCCCCGGTTTTGGTTACAGCGACAAGCCGGCCACCACCGGGTGGGGAACCGAAAAGATCGCGGCCGCATGGGTGGAACTGATGGGAAGGCTCGGCTACAGCAAGTTCCTAGCCCACGGCGGCGACTGGGGAGGCAATATCACCACGGTTCTCGGCGGCAGGTTCCCGGCGCACGTTCTCGGCATCCACACCACGTTCGCGGAGGCGCCGCCCGGATTGACAACGGACGGGCTGACGGCGACCGAGCGCAAGTGGACCGAGGAAACCCACGACTTCTGGCGCCGCCGCGCGGCGTACGCGAAGCAGCAGGCGACCCGACCGCAGACCATCGGCTACTCGCTCGTCGACTCACCGGTCGGGCTTCTTGCCTGGATCCTCGACAAGTTCGCCGAGTGGTCGGACACCGAAGACAGCCCGTTCGAGACGATTTCCCTGGACAGAATTCTTGACGACGTCACCCTGTATTGGCTGACGCGGACCGGCGCATCGGCAGCCCGCATTTACTACGAGAGCCACAACTCACTCGACCCCGAACTTCGGGTCGACGTCCCGTCAGCAATCACGATGTATCCCCGTGACATCGAGAAGAGTCCGCGCCCCTGGGCACAGGAGCGGTACCGGCGAATCGTCCGATGGAGGTCGCCCGAAAACGGGGGACACTTCCCGTCGCTGGAGGTTCCCGAGTATTTCGTCAAAGATCTGCAAGAGGGCCTCGCGGCAGTGCTGGCCGCTCGTCGGTGAACGCGGCTCGGCGTTCGGGCGGCCGGCGCCTTGGCTAATCTGCACGGGTGACTACCGACCTGACCCTGCTTCCGCGTGTCGCCTATCGCGGACAGGAGGTCACCGCGCCCCGGCTCCGCGGGCTTCTCGCGCTGCTCGCGGGCGACCTGCGCACGGGCTGCAGCACCGAGCGGCTCGTGGACGGGCTGTGGCTACCGGACGCGTTGCCGGAGCGGCCGGGAAAGGCGCTGCAGGTCCTTGTGTCCAGGGCGCGGGCGCAGTTGGGAGCCGACGTCCTGGCCAGCACCCCGACCGGATACCGGCTCGCCCTCGCCGAGGATCAGGTCGACAGCTCCGCCCTGCTGCTGCACGCCGCCGCGAGCGCGGACCGGGCCAGGGCCGGGGACCACGCGGGATCGCTGGCCGCGGCCGATGCCGGGCTCACGCTGTGGGAGGGCACCCCTGGCGAGGTCGGCGCCGCCGACGACCCCGTGGCCGCGTTGCGCGCAGAGCGCGCCCCCGTCCACGCCACGCTCGTACGCGCGCAGGCCCTCGCGCTCGCCCGCCTCGGGCGGCACGCGGAGGCGGCCGGGCCGCTGGCCGTGGCCGCCTCGGAGCATCCCCGCGACGAGGAGGTGTTCGCCGAGCTGCTGCGCGGCGAGGCCGCGACCACGGGCCCGTCCGCCGCGCTGATGCGCTACGAGGCGTACCGCCGTGAGCTGCGCGACGAGCTCGGCACGGACCCGGGCGCCGGGCTCAAGGCCGTACAGCAGGAACTGCTGCGCGGCGAGGCGCCCGTGGTCAGGCACGGCGTGCCGCACGAACCGAACCCGCTCCTCGGCCGGGACGAGGACATCGAGGAGGTGGAGCGGCTGCTGCGCGCCTCCCGCGCCGTCACCGTCGTCGGCCCCGGCGGCCTCGGCAAGACCCGGCTCGCGCACGCCCTCAGCCGCCGGGCCGAGCAGCGCGTGGTGTACTTCGTGCCACTCGCCGGCGTCACCACGGACGCGGACGTGGCCGCGCAGGTGGCCTCCGCGCTCGGCGCTGGCGAGGGGCGGCCCGGCGCCGTGAGCGGCCATACCCCGGCCGACCCGGTGTCCGGCATCCTCGGCGTGCTCGGCTCCGCGCCCGCTCTGCTGGTCCTCGACAACTGCGAGCAGGTCATCCGGGGCGCCGCCGACCTCGTACAAGCCCTGGTCTCGTCCTCGAAGGACCTGGCGGTGCTCGCCACCAGCCGGGCCCCCCTCGGCCTCACATCGGAGGCCGTGTACGCGCTGCCGGAGCTCGGACTCGACACCTCGGTCGAGCTGTTCACGCAGCGGGCCCGGGCCGCCCGACCCGGCGTGGAGCTGCCGCCGGACGCGGTGGCCGAGCTGTGCCGCCACCTCGACGGGCTGCCGCTCGCCGTGGAGTTGGCCGCGGCGCGGGTGCGGGTGCTGTCGGTGCCGGAGATCTCCCGCCGCCTCGGCGACCGGTTCGCGCTGCTGCGCGGCGGGGCGCGGGACGTGCCGGAGCGCCACCGTACGCTGCACGCGGTCGTGGAGTGGAGCTGGAACCTGCTCGCGGAGGACGCCAGGGCGGCGCTGCGCATCCTGTCCGTCTTCCCCAGCGGCTTCTCCGGCGAGGCAGCGGAGCAGGTCCTTGGCGAGGATGCGCTGTTCGTCTTGGAGCAGTTGGCCGATCAGTCGCTGCTCACCGTCGCCGACACCCCGGTCGGCGTGCGGTTCCGGATGCTGGAGACCGTACGGGAGTTCAGCGCGGCCCGGCGCGCGGAGGCGGGCGAGGAAGAGGAGGCCGTCGGCCGGCTCCTCGCCTGGGCACGGGACTTCGGCGTCGCGTACCACGACTGGTTCTTCGGCTCGGAGCCGCGGGCCGCCTGGGAGCGGATCAGGGCCGAGCAGGACAACCTCGTGCTGGCCCTGCGGCACGCCCTGGCCCGTACGGACGGCCCCACGATCGCCGCCCTCACCGCCGTCCT
Source organism: Streptomyces sp. E11-3 (assembly GCF_046540415.1). Lineage (NCBI taxonomy): Bacteria > Bacillati > Actinomycetota > Actinomycetes > Kitasatosporales > Streptomycetaceae > Streptomyces > Streptomyces sp. E11-3. The sequence goes on from NZ_JAZGRL010000001.1 coordinate 442,512, forward strand.
CGCCGCTCTGTGGTCCAGCGACTCCAACTTCCACCGCCTCACCGCCCTCGCCGCGGACACCGGCCCGCCGCTGTCGCACTACCACCCCGAGCCCGAATACGTCGAAGTCGCCCGCGCCGCCGCGGTGTTGTGCACGGTGGGCCTGTTCATGGGCCACGGCCCGGGCGCCGTACGCCAGCTCGTCACCCTCCGACGACTGCCCGCGGCCCCGCCGGACACGCTGCCGCGCGCCATCGCGGTCGTGCTGAGCGCGGTCCCCGAGATGCTGCCTCCCGACTACGACGTGCTGCGCGGTCTCTGCGACAGCGAGCAGCCGCTGGTCGCCGGCGTCGCGGAGAGCATCGCCACCTACGTCTGGGAGTACGAGCACGACATCGACCGCGCGCTCGCCTCGGCTCGCCGGATACTCGCCGAGCTGGCTCCGGTCAACAATCCGTCCATACAGCTCATGGGGCATTCCCGGCTGAGCGAGCTGTGTTTGCGGACGGAACAGGGCGAGGAAGCGTACGAGCACCTCCAGGCGGTGCTCAAGGTGGTGCCGCGGCTCGGCGACGGGCACGACTACCTCTTCATCCGTACGAGCCTCGTCCTCGCCTGCCTGCAGCGCGGCAAACCCGACGAGGCCGAGTACTGGCTGCGGCAGGCGGAGAGCGACAACACCCCGCGGCAGGACTCCTTCTACCGGCCCGACCTGGGCGGGCGCGCCGAGATCGCGCTCGCCCGCGGACTGACGGAGGTCGGGCTCGGCCTGTGGCGCGGCGCCGCGAAACGGGTACTCGAGGTCGACGCGCTGCCCAGTGGCGACCTCTGGCTGGACCCGTCGGCACTGCACATCCAGTCGGCGGCGGTGACGGCGCACGCGCACGCCGGCCGTCTCGAACCGGTCTCGGAACTGGTCGACCGGCTGCGGCAGGCGCTGCGGACCCGGCTCTCCGGTCCGGCCGACTCGCCGATGGAGCTCCTCGTGTTCGGGACGGTGCTGCACGCCCTCGGCATGGCGGGGCTCGCGTCCGGGGACACCTCCGCCGTACGGATGATCGCGCTGGCCGAACGGCTGCGGGTGCAGCGCGACTTCCAGCCGACGATGTCGGCGGGCGGCGCCCGGAAGGCGGCCGAGGACGCCGACAGGGCGGCGTACGCCGACGCCGTGTCGGAGTACGCCGCCCTGGAGCGGGACGAGTTGCGGGAGGCGGCCCGCGCTGTCATGGCCGTTACTTCGGGTCGCGGTTGAACACCGCTGTCGACCAGCGGTAGCCGAGCGCGGCCAGGCCCACGCACCAGACGATCGCGATCCACCCGTTGTTGCCGATCTCGGTGCCGAGCAGCAGGCCGCGCAGGGTCTCGATGGCCGGCGTGAACGGCTGGTACTCGGCGATCGGCTGGAACCAGCCCGGCATCGTCTCGGCCGGGATGAAAGCGCTCGAGATGAGCGGGAGCAGGATCAGCGGCTGCGCGCTGTTGCCGGCCGCCTCGGGGTTCGGGCTGGCCATACCCATCCCGACCGCGATCCAGGTGAACGCCAGGGCGAACAGCGCGATCAGACCGAAGGCCGCCAGCCACTCCAGGGCCGTGGCGTCCGTGGACCGGAAGCCGATGGCCAGGGCGACGGCGCCGACGAGGACCACGCTGGCGATGCACTGCAGCACGCTGCCGACGACGTGCCCGATGAGCACCGAGCCGCGGTGGATCGCCATCGTACGGAAGCGGGCGATGACTCCCTCGGTCATGTCGGTGGCGACGGACACCGCGGCCCCGATCACGGTGCCGCCGATGGTCATCATCAAGATGCCCGGGACGATGTAGGCGATGTACTCGGAGCGGTCCGCGCCGCCGTCGCCGATGCCCGCGCTCATCACGTCTCCGAAGATGTAGACGAAGAGCAACAGCAGCATGATCGGAGTGAGCAGCAGGTTCAGCGTCATGGACGGGTAGCGCCGGGCGTGCAGCAGGTTGCGGCGCAGCATCGTGTGCGAGTCGCGGACGGCGAGGGAGAGGGCGCTCATCGGACGGTCTCCTTGGGCTGGTTGGGGACGTTGGTGCCGCCGGTCAGGGCGAAGAACACGTCGTCGAGGTCGGGGGTGTGCACGGTCAGCTCGTCCGCCTCGATGCCGGCCGAGTCCAGCCAGTCGAGGATGGCGCGCAGCTCGCGCTGGCTGCCGTCGCTGAGGATCTGCAGGGACAGCGCCTCGTCGTCGCGGGTGACCTCCCGCAGGGCGACGGCGGCGGACTGGTACGCGGCCGGGTCGGAGAACCGCAGCCGCACGTGCCCGCCAGGGATCAGCCGCTTGAGCTCATCGGCGCTTCCCTCTGCGGCGATCCTGCCGTCGCTCAGCACCGCGATGCGGTCGGCGAGTTCGTCGGCCTCCTCCAGGTACTGGGTGGTGAGGAAGACGGTCACCCCGCCGGAGACCAGCTCGCGGATGATCCCCCACATGTTGTGGCGGCTGCGCGGGTCGAGGCCGGTGGTCGGCTCGTCGAGGAAGATGATCCGCGGGTTGCCGACCAGCGTCATGGCGAGGTCGAGACGGCGCTTCATGCCACCGGAGTAGGTCGAGGCGGGCTTCTTCGCGGCCTCCACCAGGCCGAAGCGCTCCAGGAGTTCGGCGGCCCTGCGGCGGCCCTCGCTGCGGGAGAGGTGGTGCAGGTCCGCCATGAGGAGCATGTTCTCCTCGCCGGTGATCAGGCCGTCGACGGCGGAGAACTGCCCGGTGACGCCGATCGCGGCGCGCACGGCCTGCGGGTCGGTGGCCAGGTCGTGGCCGCCGACGTGCAGATCGCCGGCGTCGGCGGTGATGAGGGTGGAGAGGATCTGGACGGCGGTGGTCTTGCCGGCGCCGTTCGGCCCGAGCAGCGCGAAGATCGTGCCGGTGGGAACCTCCAGGTCGATGCCGTCGAGGACCGTCTTGTCCCCGTAGGTCTTGCGCAGCCCCTTGGCCGCGATGGCGGGAGAGTGCGATGTCGTGTTCGTCATGCCGCAGAGATTGCGGCAGGGCGCATTCAGCGCGGATTCACGACGGTTTCAGTGCCCTGGAACCGGGGCTGCCCCGTGCACCGAGCCGGGTGCTGCGACGCTGATCAGGTGGTCGGCGTAGGTATCGAGGGCGGCCAGGGCCTGGGCGTCGTCGCGGTCGATCAGCCAGTTCAGGGTCAGGCCGTCCAGGAAGCTCAGGCCGACGCGGGCGAGCACGGGGATCTCCACCGTCCAGCGGATGTTCGCCAGGTCGGCGACGGCCGTGAGGTGGTCGATGTTGGCCTGGAGGTAGTGCTGGTACTGGCGGCGGGCCACGTCGGCGAGACCCGGCTCGCGCATCGCGTACTGGGTGAGCTCGTAGGTGACCAGGTGCTCTGCCGGGCGCGCGCGGATCCCCTCCCAGTACGCGTGCAGGGTGGAGCGGATGAGGTCGCGGGCGTCCGCGCCCTCGGGTGCGGCGGCCGGGGCGAAGGCGAGGGACCTGAGCATGATGCGTTCGATCACGCTGTGGAGGAGTTCCCGCTTGGAGCGGAAGCAGTAGTGGAAGGCGCCCAGCGGGAGCCCGGCCTCGCCGACGATGGCGCGGGTGGTGGCCTTGGCGACCCCGTCACTGATCATGACGCGGATGGCGGCCTCGACCAGCTGGTCGCGACGCTCGTCGGCCGACTGGCGGGCCATGTGGACTCCTCGGGTCACGGGGGCGGGCAGGTCAAGTCAGGGCAGGTGCACCGTACCCCGCTGCGGTCCGGTGCCCGGAGGGTCACAGGAAAGCGTGGCCCTCGCCCCGGTAGGTGGGGACGACGTCGACGATCCGGTCGCCCTCGACGAGGTGCAGCCGGTCCACGCGCTCGCACAGCTCGCCCGCCTTGGCGTGCCGGAACCACACGCGGTCGCCCAGGCGCAGCCGGTCGGCCGCCTCGCCGGTGAGCGGGGTCTGCACCTCACCGGCGCCCTCACTGGGCAGGAACCGCAGCCCGGTGGGCCACACGGGCGTAGGCAGTCGGTCGGCGCCCGGCGCGCCGGAGGCGACCCAGCCGCCGCCGAGGACGGTCACGTGACCGGGGGCGGGACGGCGGACGACGGGCAGCACGAAGTAGGCGGCGGGCAGCGGCCGGAACCGGCGGTAGTGGTCGAAGAGGCCGGGCGCGTACAGGCCCGATCCGGCGCCGAGTTCGGTGACGGCCGGCTCGTCGGAGGTGCTCTCCAGGCTGCCGGTGCCGCCGCCGTTGACGAACTCCAGGGGCGCCACCGTACGGACGGCCCGGACCGCGGCGGCGCGGCGTTCGCGCAGTTCGCGTGCGGAGAGCCGCTGCATCAGCCGGACGGCGGAGCGGGCCAGGGCGGGGCCGGGCTGGTTGTCGCCGACGCCGGCGATCTGGCCTTCGTACGACATGACGCCGACGAGCCGGAACCGCGGCCGGGCCAGGACCGCTCGCGCCAGATCGCGGGCCTGGTGGGCACTATGCACGGGTGAGCGGCGCATCCCCAGGTGGAGGCGGCCCCCGAGGAGGCGCAGGGACGCGTCGAGGTCGAGGCAGATCCGCAACGGCGGGCCGTCCGGGCCGACGGCCGAGGCGATCAGGTCCAGGTGCTCGACGCAGTCCACCATGAGCGTGACGCGTGCCGCGAGGGTGTCGTCGTGCGCGAGGCGGCGCAGCGCGTCCGGATCCGCGGACGGGTAGCCGACGAGGACGTCGTCGTGATGTCCGGCGAGCCAGAGTGCCTCGGGGAGGGTGAACGCCAGGATCCCGGAGAAGCCGGGCAGGCCGAGGATGTCGTCGACCAGTGGCCGGCAGCGCAGGGACTTGCTGGCCAGGCGGATGGGCTTGCCTCCCGAGCGCCGGGTCATCTGCTCGGCGTTGGCACGCAGGGCGCCGAGGTCGACAACCGCGAAGGGCGGTTGGAGGCCTGCGGTCGCCTCGCGCAGCGCCGCGAAGGAAGCCGGTGCCGTGGTGTGAGCGAGGCGGCGCCCGGTGTGCGTGGCGGCGTCGGTCGGGGTCGGACTTGCCATGGCGTACGGGCCTTTCTCGCGGCGGCCGGGCGGCGCCAACCTCTCTTGGTCAATCGTCCAAGTCAAGGGGTTGTACCTCTTGACTTGGACAGGCGTCCAAGTTCACTCTGCCGGGAATCATGCCCATGACCCGGAAACCGTGCCCAGGACCCGCGCACCCTGCCGGGCACGGGCGTCGACGGGCCGGCGATCCACGCGAAGGGACGTCCTGGAATGACCGAGATATGGCGCAACTGGGCAGGGAACGAGGCGGTTCGGCCCGGGCGGGTCCGGCGGCCGGGGAGCACGGCCGAGGTGGCCGACGCCGTCCTGGACGCGGTCCGGGACGGGCAGCGGGTCAAGCCGGTGGGTGCCGGGCACTCCTTCAGCCCGGCCGCCGTCGCTCCCGGTGTCCAGCTGCGCCTGGACCGCCTAGACGGCCTGCGCTCCGTCGACCCGGCGAGCGGCCTGGTCACGGTCGAGGCCGGGATGCCGCTGTGGAAGCTCGGCCCGCTGCTCGCCGAGCACGGGCTCGCCATGGAGATCATGGGGGACATCGACCGGCAGACCGTCTCAGGGGCGATCTCCACGGGGACGCACGGCTCGGGCCTGCGGTTCGGCGGGATGGCCACCCAGATCCGGGGACTGCGCCTGGTCCTCGCCGACGGATCGGTCGCCGACTGCTCCGCCGACGAACGGCCGGAACTGTTCCGGGCGGCGCGCGTCGGGCTCGGCGCGCTCGGAGTCCTCACCGAGGTCACGCTCCAGTGCGTCCCGGAATTCGCCCTGCACGCCCGGGACTCCGCGATGCCGGTCGACGAGACGCTCGGCCGTATCGACGAACTCACCGAGAACAACGACCACTTCGAGTTCTTCTGGTTCCCGCACAGCACCACCACACTCACCCGACGCTTCCGCCGACTGCCCGGCGACACCCCGCTCAAGCCGATCGGCGAGCTGAGCCGCCGCCTCGACGAGACCGTCAGCAACCTCGGCTTCGCGGCACTGTGCCGGCTCGGCACGAAGGTCCCCTCGCTGGTGCCGCCGATCACCCGGCTCGCCGCACGGGCGATGTCCACCCGGGAGTGGACCGACCTCTCCCCGCGGGTCTTCGCCTCACCTCGCGAAGTCCGCTTCCACGAGGGCGAGTTCGCCATCCCCCGCGAGCACGCGGTCGAAGCGCTCAGGGAGGTCGAGCGCTGGGTCCACGCCCACGACGAGCGGGTGTCCTTCCCGCTGGAGGTCCGGTTCACCGCCGCCGACGACATCTGGCTCTCCACGGCGCAGGGGCGCGAGACCTGCTACATCGCCTTCCACCAGTACCACCGCATGGCCTACCGCCGTTACTTCCAGGCGTGCGAGGACATCCTCGGCGCCTACGGCGGGCGCCCGCACTGGGGCAAGATGCATACGCTCGACGCCGAAGCCCTGCGCCCCCGCTACCCGCACTTCGACGACTTCGTGGCGCTACGGAACGCCCTCGACCCGACCGGACTCTTCGCCAACCCCTATCTCGACCGTGTCCTCGGTCTCGCCCCCGAGGCGACACCTGTCGTCCACGACGTCGTCACCCGCGCCGCCTGACCACGAGTTCGCCACCCGCTGGAGGCCTGCATGACCGCCCCCGTCCACCCGGAGATCTGCGACGCGCCCGCGACCGAGCTGGCCCGCCGACTGCGTTCCCGTGAGCTGTCCGCGCGCGAGGTCGTCACGGCGCACCTGGAACGCGTCGAGCAGCTCAATCCGAGGATCAACGCGATCGTCACCCTCACCGCCGACCAGGCGCTCAAGGAGGCGGCCGCCGCCGACGAGCGGCTCGCGCACGGCGAACCGGTCGGCCCGCTGCACGGCCTGCCCGTCGCGCACAAGGACACCCACAACACCGCGGGGATCCGCACCACCCACGGCTCCCCGGTCTTCGCCGAGTACGTCCCCGAGCGCGAGGACCTCAGCATCGAGCGTATGCGGGAGGCCGGCGCCATCACCTTGGGCAAGACCAACGTGCCCGAGTTCGGGGCCGGTTCGCACACCTTCAACCCGCTGTTCGGTCCCACGCGCAACCCGTACGACACCACGCGTTCGGCCGGTGGCAGCAGCGGCGGCGCGGCCGCTGCCCTCGCGGCCGGGCTTCACCCGCTCGCCGACGGCAGCGACATGGGCGGCTCCATCCGCAACCCGGCCTCGTTCTGCAACGTGGTGGGGCTGCGCCCGGCACCGGGCCGGGTGCCGCTGTGGCCGGACTTCACCCCGTACGCCACCCAGGTCGTCCAGGGCCCGATGGCCCGTACGGTCGCCGATGTGGCGCTGCTGCTCTCCGTCATGGCCGGGCCTGATCCCAGGTCCCCGATCGCGATCGACCAGGACGCGACCGCCTTCGCCGAACCCCTCGACTCCCGCGACTCCCGCGACTCCCGCGCTTCGGCGCCGCTGCGCGTGGCCTGGTCGCCCGACCTGGGCGGCGCCGCGCCCGTCGAACCGGCGGTGGCGACCGTCGTCGAGGCGGCGGCGCAGGTCTTCACCGGCCTGGGCTGCACCGTCGTGCGCGACTGTCCCGACTTCACGGGCGCCGACGACGTCTTCCGCGTCCTGCGGGGCTGGCAGATGGCGACGGTACTCGGCCCGGTCCTCCACGACCACCGCGACGAGGTCAAACCGTCGCTGCTGGCCAACATCGAGTTCGGGCAGCGGCTCAGCGGCGCCGACCTGGGGCGGGCGGAGCTCCTGCACGGCGAACTCTTCCACCGTATGCGGGAGTTCTTCACCCGGTACGACGTCCTCCTGCTGCCTGTCAGTCAACTCCCGCCGTTCCCCGTGGAGATCGAGTACCCGACCGAGGTCGCCGGTGTGGCCATGGAGGACTACCTGGACTGGATGCGATCCGCCTACTACGTCTCGGCCACCGGCTGCCCCTCGCTCGCCGTCCCCGCCGGATTCACCCCGGAGGGGCTCCCGGTGGGCGTCCAGCTCGTGGGCGCCCACCGCGGCGAGCTGTCCCTGCTGCGCGCCGGCCACAGGTTCGAGCAGGCCACCCGGCACGGCGACCGGCGACCGTCCTGGTAAGAGCCTGTTTCTGAACCCCCGCCCTGATGCCCCCGGTCAGATCCGCGGCGGCTCGACCGGGACGCGCCCGACGGTGCGGCCCTGGGCGTCAAGGAGCCAGCCCATCCGCTTCAGCGTGTGCAGGGCAGGAGTGCGGTCCTTGATCTCCAGGGCCGGGAACGCGTCGGCGAGCTGCGCCTCGAACGGGTCGATGCCCGCCAGACCGTGCAGCAGGACCTGGACCAGCAGGTTGTGCCGGCCGCTGACCGAGGCGCACAGGCGGACCTGCCGCAGCCGGGCCAGCGCCTGCGCCGTCGGTCCGAGCAGGCCGTGTGGCACGGCCATGCGGTAGATGACCAGCGTCGGCAGCCCGGCGAGTGGCTGCGCGAAGTCGCAGCGCAGCGTGATGTCCCCGTCGCGCAACATCCGCTGCACCCGACGGCGCGCCGTGTGCTCGCCAAGACCCGTCTGCGCCGCGAGCGCGGTGTAGCCGAGCCGCCCGTCGGCGCCGAGCGCCGTCAGCAGGGCCTCGTTCTCCCCGGACACCTGGCCGCTGTCGCCGGTGCCGTACGAGATCCGGTTCGGCGGTCCTGATACGCCCAGCTCGGCACGCGCGGCCGGTTCCATGGCCCGGATGCGCCAGTCGCCGCCCTCGCCGTACAGCGTGATGCCGACCCTCATCCGTGCGGACCGCACGCCCTTCAGGGAGCCGATGTGGTGGTTGACCGCCCGGCCGAGGGAGGACAGATCGGCCGCCCCGACCGACAGCAGGAGGTCGTAGTCGCCTGCCGTCTCATCGACGCTGAACACCCACGGCAGCGCGCTCACCGCCGCGCCGACCGCCGCGTGGTCGCGCGGCTTGCACCGCACCTCGACGAACGCCACGGTCGCGGTCCTCGCCGATGCGTAGGCGGTCACCCAGGCCAACCCGGCCGCCCGCAGGCGCTCCCAGCGCCGGGCAGCCGTGGTCGCGTCCATGCCGACGGCTCGCCCGATACGGGACCAGGGTGCACGCGGCGCCGACTGCAGCGCGTCGATCAGGGCGAGGTCCTGCTCCATGAACCGTTCACTGCCGTCGCCCGACAGGTCGGCGCTGTCGGAATCCGGTGACAGTGGCGACTCCACACAATTTTCCGGCGATTCCGCGAGTTCGTTCGTCACACACCGGATCTTAGGGGCACTTCCCGGTCGGCACCCGATTGCCGACCGCAGGCGAGAGGAGTGTCATGCCTGCTCCACCACCGCACACGGCCACCGCCGGCACCGCTGGCACGAGCCGTACGACCCGCACGACCCGCGTCACCATCGTCCTGCTCTTCTCCGCCTGGCTCGTCGACTACGCCGACCGGCTCGTCATCAACCTCGTACTGCCATCCCTCGGCGACGAGTTCGGGCTGAGTCTCGGCCAACAGGGCTTGGTGGTCTCCGCGTTCTTCCTCTCCTACGCGCTGTGCCAGATCCCCGGCGGAATGCTCGCCGACCGCTTCGGCGCCCGCCGGGTCGCCTTCTGGGCCCTGGTGACGTGGTCGGTTTTCACCGCCCTGACCGGCTTCGCCTGGTCCTTCGCGGCCCTGCTCGGCATGCGGTTCGCCTTCGGCGCGGCGGAGGGTGTGTTCCCTCCGGCCTCGATGAAACTGCTGACCGAACGCACCGTGCCCGAGGAGCGCATGGGCGCCAACGGCCTGATCATGAGCTCCAACGCCGTCGCCGGTGTCCTCACCCCGCTCCTCGTCGCCCCGCTCATCGCCGTCTTCGGCTGGCGCTCGGCGTTCTTCTCGACGGCCGCGCTCGGTGTCCTGGTCGTCGTGGCGGTACGGCTCTGGCTTCCCGAGCCGCTGGACCGTACCGAACCCGAGGCTCCGGAAGACCGCTACCGCGTCCGGGACGTGCTGCGCATCGGCGTGCTCTGGCGCTTCGCGCTCATCATGTTCGGCTACAACGTCATCATCTGGGGTCTCACCACCTGGGTCCCCTCCTATCTCAGCGAGGAGCGCGGCCTCCCGCTCACCACCGCCGGCCCCCTCCTCGCCCTGCCCGCACTCGCCGCCGCCGCGGCGACCATCATCGGCGGCCGGCTCGCCGACCGGCTGGAGGGCAACCACCGCAAGGTGATCGCACCCGCCATGACCGTCACCGCCGTCGCGCTGCCCCTGATGGCCTTCTCCTCGTCGCTCGTCGGCTTCGCGGTCTTCGGCACCCTCGCCGTCTTCAGCGCCTCCCTGGCCTACATGCCGATCTTCGCCGTGCCCCTGCGCGCCCTGCCGCCCGCCTACGTCGGCGTCGGCAGCGCCGTCATCATCTTCGGCGGGCAGGTCGCGGGCATGGTCGCCCCACCGGTGATGGGCGTCATCGCGGACGCGTTCTCCTTCGAGGCCGCCTTCCTCGCCCTCGTCCTCGGTGCCGTACTCGCCGCGGCGATGGCCCTCCTCACCCCGCAGACAACCGACGCGTTCCGTGCCGCCCTCGGCACAGCGTCCCCCACCCCCGCGACCACCACTACGGAGCTGTCATGACCACCATCACCCCCGTCCGCGACCACCACTACGGAGCTGTCATGACCACCATCACCCCCGTCACCCCCCTGCTCACCGGCCTCGCCGAGCGGCTGCCCGCACTGCGTGACCTGTACGAGGACCTGCACGCCCACCCCGAACTGTCCTTCCAGGAAGTGCGCACCGCCGGTGCCGTCGCCGCCCGCCTGCGTGAGCAGGGCTGGGAGGTGACCGAAGGCGTCGGTGGTACGGGGGTCGTCGGCGTCCTCACGGGCGGCGAGGGTCCCGTCGTGCTGCTCCGCGCCGACATGGACGCGCTCCCGGTGCGGGAGGAGACGGGTCTGCCGTACGCCTCCACCGTGCGGGCCGTGGACGGACACGGCAACGAGGTTCCCGTCATGCACGCCTGCGGCCACGACATGCACGTCACCTGTCTGCTCGGCGCCACCGCCCAGCTCGCCGAGAACCGCGAGCACTGGAGCGGCACCGTCGTCGCCGTCTTCCAGCCCGCCGAGGAGATCGGCGGAGCGCCCAAGATGATCGAGGACGGCTTCCTGGACCGCTTCCCCCGCGCCGACGTCTGCCTCGCCCAGCACGTGATGCCGGCCCCGGTGGGCTTCATCGCCACCCGGCCGGGCCCGCTGATGTCCGCCTCCGACGGTCTGCGGGTCCTGCTCCACGGCCGCGGCGGACACGGCTCCGCCCCCGAACTGACCGTGGACCCGGTCGTGATGGCCGCCGCGATCGTCATGCGCCTTCAGACGGTGGTCTCCCGCGAGGTCGGCGGAACCCAGACCGCGGTGGTGACGGTCGGCTCGATCCACAGCGGGACGAAGGAGAACATCATCCCGGACACGGCCGAGATGCTGATCAACATCCGCAGCACCACCCCCGCGGTACGCGACCGGGTCCTGGCCTCGGTCGAGCGCATCATCCGGGCGGAGGCCGCCGCGTCGGGAGCTCCGAAGGACCCCGAGATGACCCGCCTGCCCTCGTTCCCCGTCACGAACAACGACGCCGAGACCACCGCTGTCGTCACCGCGGCCCTCGGCGATGCTCTCGGCGCGGACCGGGTCATGACCCTGCCCCAGCCCTTCACCGGCAGCGAGGACTTCGGCGTCTTCGGCACCGCCCTCGGCGCCCCCTCCGTCATGTGGCACTTCGGTGGCGCGGACCCCGCCCTCTTCCAGGACATCGATCCCGACGACCTGCTGGAGAACGGCCTGCCCGCCACCATCCCGGCCAACCACTCCCCCCGCTACGCCCCGGTGCCCGACCCGACCATCGAGGTCGGCGTCACGGCGCTCCTCGCCGCCGCTGCTCACTGGCTGCGCTAGAGGCCGTCTCCCCCCTTTGCCCCCCGCCAGAAGGGACTCCGCGTGTCCGTCACCACCGCCGACGACAACCACCTCGGCTACCTCAGCGCGACCGAGGCCCTGCGCCTCTTCGCCGCCCGTGACCTCTCCCCCGTCGAGCTGATGCGCGCCGTCATCGAGCGCACCGAGAAGACCGAACCGGTCGTCAACGCCTTCACCGAGCGCCTCTTCGACGCGGCCCTGGACCAGGCGCGACACGCCGAGGACCGCTACCTCGGCAGGAACGGCCTGGAGCCCCGCCCGCTGGAGGGCATCCCGGTCGCGGCCAAGGAGAAGCACGCGATCCTCGGCCGCTCCCTCACCGAGGGGTCCCTCGCCCGCCGGGACGAGGTGGCGACCGAGAACGCCCCCGTCATCGACCGCATCCTCGACGCGGGCGGCGTCATCCACGCCCGTACCGCCACCCCCGAGTTCTCCATCGCCGCCTACACGCATTCCCGTATGTGGGGCGTCACCCGCAACCCGTGGAACCCCGACTTCACTCCGGGCGGCTCCTCCGGCGGTTCGGGCGCCTCGCTCGCGGCCGGCACGTCCCTGCTGGCCTCGGCATCGGACATCGGCGGCTCGACCCGCATCCCGGCCGCGTTCACCGGCACGGTCGGCTTCAAGGCGCCGTACGGCCGCAACCCCGGCCTCGGCGTACTCACGGCCGACCACTACCGAGGCGACGGCCCGATGGCCCGCACGGTCGACGACGTGATCGCCTTCCAGAACGTCCTGTCGGGCCCCGACCCCCGCGACCACACCTCCCTCCACCCCAAACTGACCCTGCCGACCGCCTACGACGACGTGACCGGCATGCGCATCGCCCTGTGCGTCCGTCTCGGCGAGTACGACGTCCACCCCGAGGTCGAGGCCAACACCCGCGCCTGCGCGCAGGCCCTCGCCGACGCGGGCGCGACCGTGGAGGAGATCACCCTCCCCTGGACGCACCACGACCTGCTCACCGCACTCGCGGGGCACTTCTCCACGATCCTCGGCGCCCTCGTCGTCGAGACCGCCGAACAGCACCGCGACCTGCTGACCCCGTACACGGTCGCCTTCGCCGATCTGATGACGTTCTCCCGCACTCAGGTGAGCTACCTCGACGCCCTGCGTGCCGAGCACCGGCTGCAACGCCAGCTCGCCACCGCCATGGACGGCTTCGACGCCCTGCTGTGCCCCACCACCGCGATCCCCGGCTGGCACGCCGCGGACGAACTCGCCGGGGACAGGGTCGTGGTGAACGGCGAGGAGGTGGCCGACACCCTGTGGTGCGCCATGACCAGCCCGTTCAACATCAACAACCGCTGCCCCGTCCTCAACGTCCCCTCCGGCATGTCGGCCTGGGGCATCCCCACGGGCCTCCAGATCGTCGGCCTCCCCTATGACGACCCCACGGTCTTCCGCGTCGGCAAGGCCCTGGAGACCGCCCGCCCCTGGTCGTACACCCAGAGCTCTCGGACGGGCCGGCGCACGCGCGAGCCTGGCAGGGGCCTTGGACATGGCGCGGCATGCTGAGTCTGATGGATGGCATCACGACGGTGGGCGGTGGCAGCGATGGGTGGGAGCGTTCCAGGGACCATGCGGGCCTGGGTGACCGACGGCCGTGGGGATCTTGCCCTCACCGAGTTGTCCGTCCCCGTTCCCGCCGCGGACGAACTGCTGGTCCGCGTGCGGGTGTGCGGGGTGTGCCGGACCGATCTGCATGTCCGGGACGGTGACCTGGCGCCGCACCGGGAGCGGGTGGCGCCGGGCCACGAGGTGGTCGGTGACGTCGTCGCGGTCGGCGCGCGGGTGAGCGCGCTTGTGGTCGGGGCGCGTGTCGGGATCGCCTGGCTGCGCCGGACCTGCGGGACCTGCCGCTTCTGCGTGCGGGGCCGGGAGAACCTGTGCCCGTCATCGCTCTACACGGGATGGGACGCGCACGGCGGTTATGCCGAGTACGCCACCGTTCCCGCGGCCTACGCCTACGAACTGCCCTCCGGGTACGAGGACGAAGAGCTCGCCCCGCTGCTGTGCGCCGGCATCATCGGCTACCGGGCCCTGCGCCGCGCCGAGGTGCCCGATGGCGGCCGTCTCGGCATCTACGGCTTCGGGGCCTCCGCCCACCTCACACTGCAGGTCGCCGTCGGTCTGGGCGCCCGCGTCCACGTTCTCACCCGCTCCCCGGCCGCCCAGGCTCTCGCTCTCGAACTCGGTGCCGCCTCGTCCGGTGACGCCGCCGCAGGGCCGCCCGAACCGCTGGACGCGGCCATCCTCTTCGCTCCGGTGGGCGACCTGGTGCCGACGGCCCTTGAGGCGCTGGACGCGGGCGGCACGCTCAGCATCGCCGGAATCCACCTCTCCGACATCCCGCCGCTCCGCTACCAGCGCCACCTCTTCCGCGAACGCACCGTGCGCTCCGTCACGGCCAACACCCGCCAAGACGGCAGGGAGTTCCTCGCCGCCGCGGCCGAACACCGCCTCCACGTGGCCCGTACCGCTTACGACTTCACCCACGCGGACGGAGCCTTGGACGACCTCGCCGCAGGCCGGATCAACGGAGTGGCCGTACTGCGCCTGCCGACCTGACGGCCGGTGTATGCACGGGTGCCGACCGCATGACGCGGGTCATGCCCTTCTGGGCCCGCACCTCAGCCGCCGGCCGCATGACGCGGGTCATACCCTTCTGGGCCTGCACCTCAGCCGCCGGCCGGAAGTGGACGGTGGTGGCCCGCCCCGCACGAGCTCGGGCCGCATCCGGCCAGCCGTCAGTCCGTGGACAGGCCCGCCGCGGTGTGGGCGAGGGCGTCGAGTACCGGCCGGATCAACGGGTGGGTCTCCGCGCCGCGGCGCACCGCGGCGAAGACGCGACGGGTCGCCGCCGGGCCTGACACGGCCCGGACCACGGTGTCCCGCAGCTCCATCCCGCGCAGCGCGGAGCGCGGCACGAGCGCGACGCCCGCACCGGCGCCCGCCAGTGCGACGACGGCACGGAAGTCGTCCGACAGATGCACGAGCCGGGGCTGGAAACCTGCCAGCTCGCAGGCGAGGAGCACCATGTCGTGGCAGGGGTTGCCCGGATAGGGACCGATCCAGTCACTGTCGTCGAGCCAGGCGAGTTCGACCCGTTCGCGGCCTGCGAGGGGGTGGTCGGCGCGCAGTACGGCGTCGAACGGCTCCGCGTACAGCGGCACCCGGGACAGCCGCTGGTCGTCGGCGCCCGGCGCGCCCCGGTACTCGACGGCGACCGCGAGGTCGGCCTCGCCGTCCAGGACGAGCGGCAGGCTCTCGTCGCCTTCGGCGTCTCGGACGCGTACCCGAATGCCCGGATGGGTCTCGGACAGCCGTCCCAGGGTCGGTGCGACGACCTCGGCGATGCCGGTGGCGAACGCGGCGACGCTGACCTCACCGGCGGCTCCGCCCGCGTACGCGGCGAGCTCCGCCTCGGCCCGCTCGAGTTGGGCGAGCATGGCATGGGTGTGGACGAGCAGGATCTCCCCCGCGGCCGTCAGGGTCACCCCCTTGCCGCTGCGGATCAGCAAAGTGTGGCCGGTCTCCTTTTCCAGCGCGTTGAGCTGCTGGGAGACGGCGGACGGGGTGAGGTACAGCGCGGAGGCCGCGGCGGTCACCGTACGGTGGTCCGCCACGGCCCGTAGGACGCGTAGCCGGCGGGGGTCGATCACCCGGCCATCTTGCCAGCCGGCTCCGGCTCGTCGTCTCAGCGCTTGAACGCCTGGCGTGCGTCGACGAAGGCGGCGACGGCGCGCTCGACGTCCTCGGTGGAGTGGGCCGCGGACAGCTGGACCCGGATCCGTGCCTGGCCCATGGGGACGACCGGGTAGGAGAAGCCGATGACGTACACGCCGCGCTCCAGCAGCAGCTCGGCCATCCGGCCCGCCTCCGCGGCGTCTCCGATCATGACGGGTGCGATCGCGTGGTCGCCGGGCAGGATCTCGAAGCCGGCGTCGGTCATCTTCGTACGGAACAGCTTGGTGTTGGCGGCGAGCTTGTCCCGCAGATCACCGGCCGACTCCAGCAGGTCGAGGACCTTGAGCGATGCGGCGGCGATCACCGGGGCGAGGGAGTTGGAGAAGAGGTACGGGCGGGAGCGCTGGCGCAGCAGCTCGACGATCTCGGCGCGGGCGGCGACATAGCCGCCGGAGGCGCCGCCGAGTGCCTTGCCGAGGGTGCCGGTGATGATGTCGACGCGGTCCATCACTCCGTGCAGCTCGGGGGTGCCGCGTCCGCCGGGGCCGACGAAGCCGACAGCGTGCGAGTCGTCGACCATGACCATGGCGTCGTAGCGGTCGGCCAGATCGCAGATCTCGCGGAGCGGGGCGACGTAGCCGTCCATGGAGAACACGCCGTCGGTGACGATGAGGCGGCGGCGCGCTTCCTGGGTCTCCTGGAGCTGCTTCTCCAGGTCGGCCATGTCCCGGTTGGCATAGCGGTGACGGCGGGCCTTGGACAGCCGGATGCCGTCGATGATCGAGGCGTGGTTGAGGGCGTCGGAGATGACGGCGTCCTCGGGACCGAGGAGGGTCTCGAAGACTCCGCCGTTGGCGTCGAAGCAGGACGAGTAGAGGATCGTGTCCTGCTGTCCGAGGAACACCGACAGCCGCTGCTCCAACTCCTTGTGGATCTCCTGCGTGCCGCAAATGAAGCGGACGGAGGCCATGCCGTAGCCCCAGCGGTCGAGCGCGTCCTTGGCCGCGGCGACGACGTCGGGGTGGTCGGCGAGGCCGAGGTAGTTGTTGGCGCAGAAGTTGAGTACGTCACCGGGCGCGGCGCCGGCCGTCACGGCGACGGACGCGCTCTGCGGGGTGCCGATGACCCGCTCGGGCTTGTAGAGACCGGCGTCGCGGATCTCGTCGAGGGTGACGCGGAGGTCGTCTCGGACGGACGCGTACATGAGGGATTCTCCTTGGGCAGGGGCGCGGAGGTGGGGTGGCGGGAGAGGGCTGTTGTCCGGGCTGGACAGGTATTAAGGGCTGGCCAGACAGGTCCTGGGGCCTGGCAGGTCCGGGGGCTGGACTGGTCCGGCTGGACGAGCTGGATGAGCCGGACGAGCCGGACGGCCTCTATGCGGTCCAATCGAGGATGATCTTGCCGCTGCGGGCGGTGGCGGCCTCGTCGAACGCCGCGTTGAAGTCCTGGTAGCCGTAGCTGCCGGTGATCACGGGGCTGAGGTCGAGTCCGCCCTCCAGCAGGACCGTCATCGCGTACCAGGTCTCGAACATCTCACGGCCGTAGATGCCCTTGATCGTGATCATCGAGGTCACGATCTTCGACCAGTCGACGGCGAATTCCTGCGCGGGCAGGCCCAGCATCGCGATACGGCCGCCGTGCGTCATGTTGTCGACCATGTCACGCATGGCCTCAGGGCGGCCGGACATCTCCAGGCCGATGTCGAAGCCCTCCTTGAGACCGAGCTGCCGCTGGGCCGCTGCGATGTCGGTCTCGGCCACGTTCACCGCGAGGGTCGCGCCCGCCTTGCGGGCGAGGGCCAGCCGGGACTCGCTGACATCAGTGATCACCACGTTGCGCGCGCCGGCGTGCCGGGCGACGGCCGCGGCCATGATGCCGATGGGGCCCGCTCCGGTGATCAGTACGTCCTCGCCGACGAGCGGGAAGGACAGCGCGGTGTGCACGGCGTTGCCGAACGGGTCGAAGATCGCGGCGACGTCCAGGTCGACCTTGGTGCGGTGGACCCACACGTTGGAGGCGGGCAGCGCGACGTACTCCGCGAACGCGCCGTCACGGCCGACGCCGAGGCCGACGGTGCTCCGGCACAGATGGCGGCGCCCGGCAAGGCAGTTGCGGCACTTCCCGCACACCAGGTGGCCCTCGCCGCTCACCACGTCGCCGACCGCGATATCCGTGACGTCGGCGCCGACCGCCGCGACCTCGCCGACGAACTCGTGCCCGAGGACGCGGGGCGTGGTGACGGACTGCTGCGCCCAGCCGTCCCACGATCTGATGTGCAGGTCGGTGCCGCAGATGCCGGTACGCAGCACCTTGATCAGCACGTCCGAGGGGCCGGTCTCGGGCTCCGGCACGTCCATGAGCCAGAGGCCGGGCTCGGCGTACTGCTTGACAAGTGCCTTCATCGGGGCGGCTCCAGGCAGGGGCGACGGGACTGATCGGCTACCGAAAAGGCGGTACCGGTCCGTGAACGCGCTCCAATCTGCCCAGCGCGGAGCGTCGCGTCCATCGACGCTTTCTTAAGCGGGCCCACAGCGCAGCTTCACGCCCGGCGGGTACGGGCCGATTCCCTGGTCCTTGGTCGAGGCTCTGCGCTCCATCGCCACGCTGCACAAGGTCAGACACCTCAGTGGCCCGGAACGGCCCGGGACGGCGGGCCGACACGCGTCGCGGTCAAGCCGCGAGCGACAGTCCCTGACGCAGCACGATCGCGTTGAGCCGGATCGAGAACGGCACCACGTCCATGATTTCCAGGGCGCCAGCCCGGTCCTTGTCCACGCCGAGGGTCACATCGATGCAGAACGCGATCGTGTACAGGTACTCGCCGGTCTCGGCGTCCTGCAGGGCGAAGAGAAGGTCCCGGTAGTAACTGGTGCGGTCCGCGCCTTCCTCGTAGTACGACAGTCCCGGCGCGCCCTCCTGCGCGGCGAGCCCGGTGAAGGCGCGGATGAGCTCCTGCTCGACGGTCTCCCAGAAGCCCGCCTCGGCGAACTCCGCGGGCAGCGCCTGCCGTACCGCCTCCTTCAGCGACAGCACCATCACCATGACGGGGGCGCTCTCCTGGAGCCCCCAGCCGCGGATCATCTTCACGATCTCACTGCCGGGCACGGCGGCGGCCGCCTCCCGGATGTGCGCGAAGTCGAAGTTGACGGTCGCGGGAGCGATCGCCTCCTGGAACAACCGGTCGACGGCCCGGGCCTGTTCGAGGTGCTCCGCCCCCACCTCGATGACGGTTCTGAAACTTGCGGCCATGCTTCCTCCTGCGGGTGCAGCGGTGATCAAGAGCGGCCAGTATGCCGACGATCGCCGCCGTGGAGCACCACCGTCCCGCGCTGCGGACGCCCGACCGCTTCAGGCGGCTCGACCGGGGCAGACCGCAGCCAGGCGTGCGCCTGGGCCCTGGCGTGCGTTCGCGGCGGATGGCACGATGAGCGCCCATGCACGATCAAGGAACTGCTGCCGCTCAGGCTCTGCGCTTGGTTACGACCCGCTTCCCGGATGCCCTGGGTGCCACGCTGGGGGGATCGGCTGCGCAGGGTCGCGCTACTTCGTCCAGCGACTTGGACGTGGCCATCCTCCTGCCGGACTCGGACATCAGCCGCCGTGAGGTCGTACGCCATGAGGGTCGCCTGGCAGAGCTGTTCCTGAACACCCTTGTCGACATACCGGAATTCTTCGAGTGGGACAGGGCCCGCCGCCGCGGCACGGTCCTGTTCATCTATGACCAGGGTCTGCCGTTGATGGACCCGCACGGCGATCTTTCCCGTACGCGCGCACAGGCCCGAGCGGTGCTCGCGGCCGGTCCGCCGCCGCTTACGTCGGCGGAATGGGAACGAGGCCGCTACGGCCTGACCTGCTTCATGGACGACCTGGTCGACACCCCGTCGGCCAACCGGTATGAACAGCTGTGCCTCGCCGACTTCACCCTGCGCGAGGCGGCGCACCTGCTCACTGCGTACCACGGCGCCTGGACGGGCATCGGCAAGTGGTTGCCCCGCAGAGTGCTGAGCGCGGACCCGGTACGGGGAAAGGCTCTGCTGGACGGCCATCAAGCTCTGGCGGAACACGCCGATCCCACCCCGTTGGCGACGGCGGCCGAGGAGGTACTCGACCTGCTCGGCGGACCGCTGAGGGACGGGTACGCACATCGCTGGCGCGGCGCCTGACTGCCTGGTCAGTGGAGGGGGTCCAGGGCCGTGAGTTCTTCCTCCGACAGACGCAGGGAACCGACGGCGACGTTCTGGGTGAGGTGGTCGAGGTCGCCAGTGCCGGGGATGGCCAGGACGTGGGGGCCCTGGTGCAGGGTCCACGCGAGCCGGATCTGGGCTGTGCTCACCCCGTGGGCGCGGGCGATGGCGTGCACCTCCGGGCTGTGGTCGGTGGTCGCGCCCCCTTCGCGTCCAGTGCCGGCGATCGAGTAGAACGGCACGAACGCGACGCGTTGCTCACCGCAGATGCCCAGGAACTCCTTCTGCTCGGGTGATGCGCCGATGCCGTACATGTTCTGGACGCAGACCACCGGTGCGATGGTCTGGGCCTCGGCGAGGTGGTGGGGGCGGACGTTGGACAGGCCCAGGTGACGGATGAGCCCGGCCTCGCGCAGTTCGGCGAGTGCCCCGAAGCGTTCGGCGATCGAGTCGGTGCCGACGATGCGCAGGTTCACCACGTCGAGGTGGTCGCGGCCGAGCTGGCGCAGGTTCTCCTCGACCTGGCCGCGCAGCTGCTCGGGGGTGGCGTGCGGCAGCCACTGGCCTGAAGGGTCGCGGCCCGGTCCGACCTTGGTGGTGATGACGAGGTCGTCCGGGTAGGGGGCGAGTGCCTGGTTGATCAGCTCGTTGGCGGAGCGCAGCGGGGAGAAGTAGAACGCGGCGGTGTCGATGTGGTTCACGCCGAGCTCGACCGCGCGGCGCAGCACACTGATCGCCTGGTCGCGGTCGCGTGGGACGGCACCGGCAGCGAACGCCTCGCCATGCTGCGGCAGGCGCATCGCGCCGAAGCCGATCCGGTTGACCGTCAGGTCGCCGAGCTTCCAGGTGCCCGATGCCGCCGCAGTGATCGTCTGTGAGGTCATGGCGGGATGATCTCCGCACAGTAGGCTGGCCCGCCATTGATTCATATATGCCTGAATCCATTGAGGAGTGGTTGTCCTGGCAGAGCTGGTGTTCTCGGCGAGCGATCTGGCGCAGGTGCGGTTCGCCGTGTCACCGATGTGGGAGGTTGCGCCCAGCTTCCGGCTGCTGACGTCCGCCGCCGCGCATCCGGTCCACCGGCCCTGGGCCGACCAGGTACGGTCACGCGTGATGGCCGCCGGGCTGGACCGAGGCTGGCTCTCCGAGCTGATCCCGCCCACCGGCTACGTCCCCGACTTCCTCAACCCGGCCCCCACCGGACCGGCACCCACCCCGGCGGCAGAGCTGGATGCGATCCGGGCCGCACCCGCCGACCGGGTACGCAAGGATCTCGACCACCTGGCCCGTCACCAGGGGTACCTGGGTCCCCGGCTGCGGAGTCTGCATGCCGCCCCGCAGACCCGCCTGGCCAACCTCACAGAAGAAATCGAAACGTACTGGGAGCTGGCGCTGGCCCCTTATTGGGCACGGATCCGGGAAGTGCTGGACGCAGACATCTTCTACCGGGCTCGTATGGTCGCCGAGCACGGTGCCGGCTGCCTCCTCAACGACCTGCACACGTCAGTGAGCTGGGACGACAACGCCTTGCGGATGGCCCGCCGAAAACAGCCGCTGACCCGCACGACCGCAGGCACGGGACTGCTGCTGATCCCCTCGGCCTTCACCGGACCGGGGCTGCGCACCCGAACGACACTGCCTGACCCACCCCAACTCGCCTATCCGGCACGCGGCATCGGCTCCCTGTGGACAGCGCGCCCCGCACCCCGCACCGAGGCCCTCTCAGCCGTACTGGGCCGCTCACGGACCCTGCTACTGACCGAACTGGAGACCCCGTCCTCCACCACACAGTTGGCCCACCGCACCGGCCTCTCCCCCGCAGGGATATCCCAATCCCTCACCGCGCTGCGTAAAGCGGGCCTGGTCACCGCCCACCGCGCGGGCCGCTCCGTCCTCTACGCCCGCACCACCGCAGCCGACACCCTCCTCCAAGCCGCCTCCACCTGACCTCACGCCAACCCCTCCGAAGAACTTCCGGGGCTGGCCGCTAAGCGGTTACGGCGTGATCGGACGCGCACGGGCATCCGGGATGCTCAGGCGGGGACGGGTTCCTGGTCAGGATCGTCAAAGGGGGGATAGCTCTCGCCGCCCATGCGATCGGCCGCATCAATGTAGGTGGCCAGAGCGTCGCGGGATTGAGCGATCCTTTCCATCTGATCGTCCAGTCGCCGCAGCCGTGACCGCATCGCGGCCAGCAACTCGGGACACCCGGGCAGCTCCGGGGCCTCTCCGACCGCACAGGGCAGCAGGTACGCGATGTCCTCGGAGGACAGACCGGCTCCAAGCAGGTGTCGGATCTGCTTCACCCGCAGCACGGCGTTCTCGTCGTACTCACGGTATCCGTTCGCCCGACGGTCTGCCTCCAGCAGGCCCTGGGCCTCGTAGTACCGCAACTGATGGGCGTTGACGCCCGTCCGACGACCCAGCTCCCCGATCCGCATCGAACCTCACTTGACCTTCACACCGGTATCAACGTTGACGATGCTGCCATGAACAACAACACCGCTACACCCGTGACCGTCATCGGACTTGGACGGATGGGGCAGGCACTCGCCGGCGCGTTCCTCAAAGCCGGGCATCCCACAACTGTATGGAACCGTACGACGTCCAAGGCCGACCAGCTGGTGGCTGAGGGCGCGTGGCTGGCGCCAACTGTCGGCGACGCGCTCAAGGCAGGTTCCCTCACGCTCATCTGCGTCGCCGACTACCAGGCCATGCACGAGCTGCTCGGCGCGAGCGATACCGCACTGGACGGCACGATGTTGATCAACCTGACCTCGGGCGACTCGGCCCAAGCCCGGGACGCCGCCCGATGGGCCGAGCAGCACGGCGCCCGCTACCTGGACGGCGCCATCATGGCCATCCCGTCGGGGATCGGGACCGCCGAGGCGGTGATTCTGCACAGCGGGCCACAGTCGGACTTCGAGGCCCACAAGTCAACACTCGACGCTCTCGGTACCGTCACCTACCTTGGCGCGGACCATGGGCTGGCGTCCCTGTACGACGTGGCCGGCCTTGCCATGATGTGGAGCGTCCTGAACGCCTGGCTCCAGGGCACTGCCCTGCTCAGGACGGCTGGTGTTGACGCCGCCACGTACGCGCCGTTCGCGCAGCAGATCGCTGCCGGTGTGGCCGAATGGCTGCCGGGGTACGCCCAGCAGATCGACAGCGGGTCCTTCCCGGCCGAGGTGTCGGCCCTGGAGACCGAGGTGCGGTCGATGGCCCACCTGATCGAGGAGAGCGAGGCGGTGGGCGTCAACGCCGAACTGCCGAAGTTGATCAAGGCGATGGCCGACCGCGCGATCGCCGCCGGACACGGTGGGGAGCAGTATCCCGTGCTGATCGAAGAGTTCGGCAAACCCCGCGACAACTGACCGATCCCGAAACCGGGATCCAAGCCCCTACGACGTCCGGTCTTCCCGCCACTCCCACGGTTTCCGTCCCGGCACGGACTGGCAGCGATCCGTCAGGGCGTTGCCCAACCCGCACGGGCCTTCGCCTGTTACGGCCAAGGCGCCTGCCATGATCGGGGGCGAACGCGACCTTCGGTCACTGCACCTTCCGGCCCTGGTGCAGGAGTCTGACTCGACCTGCCTGGTTGCCGTGGCTCAGGACGGCATCCGTGGGTACATCTTCGGGTTCGTCACCCCGAACGGCACCAGGTACGTGCATCTCATCGCTACGCGGGACGACACCCGCGGCACCGGTCTCGGGCGTCGTCTGTACATGGCGTTCGCCGAGGCCGCGGAACGCGATGGTGCTCGCCGAGGAAGGCACTCAGCTCACCAACCACGGCGTCTCCGACGAGACCTGGGCCGAGGTGCGCAAGCACTACGACGACGACCAGGTCGGTGCGCTGGTCGGCCTGGTCGCCCTGATCAACGCGGCCACCCGGATGAACGTGATCGTGGCCAACCCGGGTGGTTCGTACGAGCCCGGCAAGTTCGCCAGTATGGCGAGCTGATCGGCAGGCCAGACGCGGCCCCGGCTCAGGATCGTTTGATCCGGGCCGGGCCCGCGCAGGTCGAACAGCCCGCCCATCGGCGCCACCTGCCGTCGTGCGGCGACCGAGAACCTCAGTGAGCGTGGCGGTACTGATCCCGGATCTCGGGCAACCGCTCGAAGCCGGCCGACTGGTAGGTGGCGACGGCGCCGACGTTGGAGCTCGGCGTGCACACGACCACGCTCGACGAACCCAACTCCTGGAGGGCACGCGCCGCGGCGACCGTGATCGCTCGGCCGTAACCATGACGGCGGTGTGCCGGGTGCACGCCCATCGGCTCGATCAGCCCGGGCTTGCCCGTACCCGCCGACCACACCGTCACGGCCGCCACCGCTTCGCCCTGCTCGTTGCGAGCGACCAGGCACCGCGCGTCGGCGTACGGCGTTCCCGCCGCCATCGCGTGCCAGCGCTCGTCGGTGAACGTGGGCCTGTCGAACGCCGCCCGCTGAACCGCGGTCCGCTCGCGCGCCTGTTCCGGCCCGGTCACCTCGACGCGTACACCGGGATCCGGCACAGGCTCGCCGAGGTCGCGCCGAAGGGGCATCCACGGCTGGTCGCTCTCCCAGCCGGCCTGGAACAGCAGGTCCTGGACGAGCGCACTCATCGACGCGTCGACGGACACCTTGCCCTCGCTCAGCACACCACGCTCAGGCGCCGATACGTCCTCGACCACCTGCCGCGCCAGCTCCTCGTCCCGCAAGGCCTCCGGCGCGATCGCCAACCGCAGCAACTCCGGGCCATCCAGCAGCCCGACCGCCAGAACCTCCCCAGCCCGGCTCCAGGTCCGCGTGGCCTCCGCCGTCCGCTCCGCACCGAACCGCCAGAACCACCCCACATCCCCCGGGTGCAACTGCACGAGCCCTCCGTCGTGCTGCCACTCCCCCAACACCCGTACTACGTCACCGAGCCCGTCGGCCCCCGGCCTACCCATCTCGATCGCCATCCCCCGATCACACACCACCCCACCGACCCTCCGCACCCGGCTTTCCCGCCGGCGCCCCCCGATCGGAGTCAAAGCTCCTCGCGCAGATTGCGCGCGACCATTTTCTCAACTCACCTGTCTGGACGCGTCGTTGATCGGCACAATGCGGGTTGTGCCAGACTATGACTACATGGAGTTCACGCTCGATGACGGTGCATCTGTTCGTCTTGAGCTGTCGGCAGCGGGTGAGGGGCCGACGCCCCCGGAAGGCGGTGCCGATCTGCCAGAAGGCATAGCCGGAGTGACTCCGGTGGGGCGTGGGGCGCGCGTCGGGGCGCTGGCCACGGATGCGCTGCGGACGGTGTTGAGCCCGCTGGGTCCCGTGCTCCAGCAGGTGCACGACTCGGTGCGAGGCATCCCCGACCCGCCGCACGAGATCTCCGTCGACTTCGGGATCCAGATCGGCCAGGACCTGAAGATCGGTATCGTCGGCGCCAACGGCCAGGCCAGTATGACCATTTCGGCTACGTGGCAGCTGCCCCGAGGAACCGACGCGTGACCTGGTTCGCGGCCGCGCAGGACGGGCCAGCCGCGGACGCCCGCAGTGCGCTCGTCCAGGTGCTGTCGAAACGCCAGGGGCGCACGGCCGGTGCGGGCGTTTACCTCTCCGGCCGGTCCCTGCTGACCTGTGCGCACGTCGTCAACGCGGCCCTCGGAGTGCGGCTGCTCAGCACTCAGGACCCCGGAAGCATCGTGGTCGACGTCGCCTTCCCGGTGCTGTCCGCCACCCGTACCTGGCGGGCGCGGCTCACGGCCTGGATACCCCCACGACCCCAGCGGTACGGGGCGATGGGGGACGACTCGCTGAAGTGGGAGGGCGACCTGGCCGTCCTCGAGCTGGACGAAGAGCCCCCGCCGCCGGTGGGCCCGGTCCGCTGGCTGGAGATGACGAGCGGGCAGGACGTCAGGGCCTGGTACGGGGGCGGGCAGACGTTCTCGTACGCCGACGTCCGGGTCGCCGCGTACGAGGACGGCGTCGGCTACCTCGACGGACAGCTGTCGGGGGCTTCCATCGGCGAGGGTTACAGCGGCGGGCCCCTGTGGTCGATGGACCACGGAGCTGCCGTGGGCCTGGTCATGGGCCGGATCGCGGCCCCGGACGCGGCGTTCTCGGCGCAGCACACGGTGCGGCGAAGCTGGGGCCTCGGCTGGCAGTCGGTCCTCGCGGAGCTACGCCGGGCGGGGGCGGTTCCCGAGAAGCATCTGGACGCGCTGTGGGCGAGACCCGCCGTCCTCGACGTGGACGAGTCGGTACGCGACATGATGGTCGGCCCGTTGCACACCCTGCTCGGCGACCCGGGGGCACGCTCCGCGCACGCCGGAGAGCTCGCCGCCCAACTCCGCCTGCGCGCCCCGGTCGACGGGACCGCGCCCTCCGTGGAGGAGCTGGCCCAGCTGCTCAGCGGTACGGAGCGGGCGCTGCCCACGCTCGCCGAGTCGCTGGCCCCCAAGCTGGCCGACGACCCGCGCGGTCGCGGCGAGCTCGACCGGCTGCTCGCCCTGGGGCGGCTCACCGACGCGGCCCGACTGCTGTCGGTCGCCGAACACCGCACGCTACTCGCCAAGGTGGAGCATGTCGTCCGGCACGATCCTGGCCTGCTACACCGCGCCGCGACCGCCGCCCTGCCCTACGTCGACCTGCCCCAGTCACTCCAGGCGGCCCGCCTCGCGCCGTCCGCCGTGCCCGGTGTCCTACGGGAGTTGGAGACCTGGTACGGCGACGGGTCACCGGTGCCGGAGGAGACGCCGCGGTTGCCCGCCCTGCTGCGCGTGGTCGAGTACGTGGCCGCCGAGACGGGTGGAATGGCCTGCCAGGCGCTTCAGGAGTGGAGCCGACGGGTCGCCACCCGCCTCGGCGTCCACCCGTCGGCACTGCACGAGCGGCGCGCCGACGCCGAGCGATGGTCACGGCGCACCGCCCCGGCCGGCGCCCGGATCCTGGTGGAACTCGACCGGTACGCCAAGGACCCGGCCGACCACTACCGCTGCTCGGTCTGGCGGCTGCGGCCCGACGGGACCGCCGCGCGCGCCGTCACAGGCTCCGAACGGCCTCTTACCGGCCGGGAGATCGCCCGGCTGATCCGCGAGGTCGCGGGCGGGGTCGACGGTACGGGGGACGGGGTGGCGCTCGTCGCCGTGTCCGTACCACCCGACGGGCTGGAGCTTCCGGTGGACGAGTGGGACGGCGCCGGCGCCGACGAAGTCATCCCGGCCCCGCTCGGCGAGGACTTCCACCTCGTACTGCGCTGCCCGAAGCTGCGGATGCGCTCCCGTACCGGCGTCTCGGACCTCAAGCGGCGGTGGAAGGTGCGTACGCAGAGCCCCCCGCTCCTCGCCGACCACACCGTCGGCGGGCGCGCGGGACTCATCGGGCTGCTGAAGACAACCCACCGGGACAGCGCGCGCGTCTTCGTACAAGGGGGCGCCGAGCAGCGCGGCGAACTCCTTCCCGTCTGCCTCGTGATGGGTGTCCCGATCGTGCTGTGGGATCGCGAAGACCGCGGAGGTCCCGGGGGCCGTGGAAACCGAGCGGATGACGGAGCGTGCGGTGCCGCCGGCTCTGGTGGAGGGCCCCGGCTCGATGCCGTCGTGCCGGAGGGTCCGGTCGACGGACTCCCGGAGCGCCTGCGGCACTTCAGGGTCCGCGCGTATGCGCACGGCGCGGAATCCCAGCGCCCCGCGCTGGTGTGGGAGGACGCCGAACTGCCGTTGCCCGACGAACTCCAGCTCGCCGACCCCTCGGAAGGAACGGAACAGGCGATATGACGCACAGCGACGAGTGGCGGCTGTTCCGCGGCGACCGTGTGGCCCGGCAGGTGGACTTCCCCGAGGCCCCACCATGGCGGCAGTTCGGCGACGCCTCGGGTTCCCGCATCCGGCACCGCCCGTACCTCATCGGGCGCACCGAGGCCGACGTGGTGAGCGCCGCCCTGCAATTGCGCCGCCCGCTGCTGGTCACCGGGCACCCCGGCACCGGCAAGTCCTCTCTGGCGCATGCCATCGCCCACGAGCTCACCCTGGGGTCGGTGCTCCAGTGGCCCGTCAACAGCCGCTCGGTCCTCAAGGAAGCCCTGTACGGCTACGACGCCATCGGCCGGCTCCGTGAGACTCATCTGCGCAAGGAGCGGGGCGACACCGAGCCCGAGATCGGCACCTTCGTCCGCCTCGGCCCGCTGGGCACGGCCCTCGTGCCGCGCGACCAGCCGCGGGTCCTGCTGGTGGATGAGCTGGACAAGGGCGACGTGGACCTGCCCAACGACCTGCTGACCGTCTTCGAGGAGGGCGAGTTCGAGATCCCCGAGCTGTCCCGGCTGCCCGCGGCGCAGGCCGAGGTCGCGGTCCTCACTCACGGCTCGGACAGTGATCGGGTCACCTTGCCCCGAGGCCTGGTCCGCTGCCGGGAGTTCCCCGTCGTGGTGATCACGAGCAACGGCGAGCGCGACTTTCCCGGCCTTCATGCGCCGCTGCGTACGCCTGGACCTGCCTGATCCGGACGAAGCGCGGCTGCGCGACATCGTGGCCGCGCACCTCGGCGAGGGGGCCCTGGACGGCGTGGACGATCTCCTGCACGCCTTCCTCAACCGCCGGGCGCCCGGTGAGCTGGCCACGGATCAGCTGCTCAACGCCGTGTTCCTGCGCAAGGGCGGGGTCGACCTGGACGCCGACGGACTGCTCGACGCCGTACTGCACCGGCTCGGCGGGGCGGTCTAGATGCCGTCCGACGGCACAGGCCCGCGCACCCCGGCGGAGTCGGGCGGCGACGCCGAGCCGCTGCCGTCGGCGCTCGGCCGGCTGGCGCAGCTCACCGGGCACGACCTGTCCGTCCATGAACTGCTCGACGCCGTCTGGCTGGCGGCACGGCTGCCTGCGGACGACGCCGCCCCGCTCGCGCATTCCCTGCGCGGGGCTGCCACGCGCCCGGAGGGGCCAGGATCAGCGGACGACGCCGAAGGTTCTGACGGCTCGTCAAGTACCAGACCCGCACCGGACTTCTCACCGGAACCGGGTCCTCCGCCCCAACCACCGCCTCCTGCCCAGCTGCTCGGTGCCCTGCACGCAGCGGCGGCCGCACGCAGCGCGCCCGAGTTCGCCGAACTCGGGACGGAACGCCGAGCAGGCGCGCCCCAGCGAGCGATGCCCCTACGGGTCCCCGAGGAGAAGGCGCTCGGGAAGGACGAACTGCGGTTCGGGCGGGCGCTGCGCTCGCTGAAGCAGCCCCAACCCGACCCGTTCAAGACCGAGTTCGACGAGGAGGCCACCGCCGCGGCGCTGGCCGAGTCCGGGCTCCCTGACCTGGTGACACGTCCCGCGCGACGGCGCTGGCTGAACCTCGTCCTGCTCATCGACGACGGAATCTCGATGCTGCTGTGGCGACGCCTGGCGACGGAACTGCGCGCCCTGCTGGAACGGCTGGGTGCTTTCCGGGACATCCGGGTGCACGGCCTGGACACCCGGTCGGCACGCGCGCCGGTGCTGCGGGCCCGCCCCTTCGATCCGCACGCTCCGGTCCAGTCCCCGGCCTCGGTCGTCGACCCGTCGGGCCGCACGCTGGTCCTGGTGATCAGCGACGGAGTCGGGGTGTGCTGGCGGGACGGGCGGATGACGAAGGCCCTGGAGCGCTGGGCACGTCAGGGACCGACCGCGATCATGCACACCCTGCCCGCGCATCTGTGGGACGGCTCGGGGATCCGCTCGGAGCCCTGGCTGGTGACCAGCAGGCGGCGGGGAGCGGTGAACGACACCTGGGAGGTGACCGACCCGCTGCTGCCCCCAGGTCTGGGCGAGGGCTTCACGGGCGTACCGGTTCCCGTGCTCGAACCGTACCCGCCGGCGATCACCGCCTGGGCCCGGCTCGTCGCGTCGCCGGGTGCGAGCGCCAAGCTGCCCCTGCTGGAGCCGCCGCACGCCAAGACGCCGCGCGGCAGGGCCGACACCCGTGGCACGGACGCACCGAGTGCCGTCCTGCGATTCCGGGACGCGGCGTCGCAGGAGGCGTACCGGCTGGCCGCCCACCTCGCCGCGGTGTCGCCGCTCACCGTGCCCGTGATGCGGCTCGTCCAGGCGGCCGTCCCCTGGCGCGCGGACACCGCTCATCTCGCCGAGGTGTTCCTCGGCGGTCTCATGCGCCAGGTCGAACCGGCCGACGAGCACCTCTCGGCGCAGCACCGCCGGTTCGGATTCTCCCCGGACGCCCAGGAGATCCTGCTCGACACGGTGTCCCCGATCGACCTGCTGCGTACGATCCGAGCCGTCACCGAGCGTCTGCGCACGCTCGTGGGCCGCTCCCCCGACTTCCCGGCCTGGCTCGCCCACCCCGCGGGCACCGGCGAACTGCTGCCTGGCACCCGGCCGTTCGCCTGGCTGGAGGATCGCCTCCTCACGCATCTGGGCGCCCGGCCGATGGCACCGCCGCCCGAGCGGGTGGTCGAGTACGAGGAGGTACGCCTGCCGACGGGGCTGCAGGCGTCGCCGACCTGGCTGCCGCTGCGGCTGCAGGATCTGCAGGCGCTCGGCCCGTACACGCTCCTGCAGCGCGGCGGGTCGGGCGGCACACCCACGGCCTACATCGGCGAGGACGAGGCCGGGCGGCAGGTACTGCTGCGCGTGTCCTCGTCTTTCGCGTCGCCCGTCGGGCAGGAACTGCTGGACATCGAGCGCCGTGCGCTGCGCCGTATGGACGGGGTGTACGCGCCCGCCGTCGTCGGCAGCGACCTCAAGGGCATCCCCACGCCGTGGCTCGCCCTGCGGCTCGGCACCCTCGCCGACGGGCGGCCGGCTCCCACGCTGCGGGCCGTGCTGGACGCGGCCGGACCGCTGCCCGGCACACCGCTGTTCACCTGGCTCGGCTGGCAGCTGGCACGCGCGGTGACCCGCTGCCACCGCCGGGGCATCGTGCACGGCTCGCTCACGCCGGGCGCGATCCTGATCACCGAGTCGACGCTGAACATCATCAGTTGGACGTCGGCGCGTATCGACGGCGCGTGGAGCGCGTCGACGGCATCCGTCCCGGCCAGCTCGCCGTATCGCGCGCCGGAGGTGACCTACTGGGGCGAGTCGCGGATCGCGGCGGGCGATGTGTACTCCATGGGTGCGATCCTGCTGCACGCGGTGCTGGGCCGCGCGTGGCACGCCTACGAGCAGGGCGCGCTGGCCCGCAGTCGGGGTTTCCTGGGACTCGACGACGAGCTGCGGGAGTTGCTGCTGCGCTGTGTCTCGACCGAGCCCGAGCACCGGCCGACCGCCCAGGAGGTGGCCGAAGCCCTGGGCGCACGGCTGCCGGGAGGCCCGGAGTGGGCGAACGTCGAGGAGGAGCCCTGGACACCGGACGAGACCGCGGCGCCGCCCGAGCGGGATGAGGCGAGCGGACCGAAGGACGACAGCGAGAGCTGGACGCGGACCATCCGAGCACCCCTGGAGCGGCCACTGCGGATCGCCCTCGTGGGCGTCAAGGACGGCGTCGGGTGCACCACGACGACCATGATGCTCGGCGCGGTCCTGGCCGACCAGCGACAGGAGCATGTACTCGCCATCGACTCCGACCGGCATGCCGGCAGCCACGTCCACATCGGCCGCCGCGTCTTTCGCAACACGCTGGCGGGCCTGTCCGATCTGGCCCGGTCGCTGCACGAGGTGCACAGCTTCGAAGACCTTCAACTGTTCCTGTCCCCGCACCGCTCGGGGCTCCTGGTCCTGGCCAACGACTCGTTGTCCCACCCCGCGGCGGGGGTCCAGTACACCGACACGGACTTCAGCCGGGTGGCCCGCGCCACGCAGCAGTACTTCGCCCTCACCCTCGTCGACGCGGACACACCACTGCCCGCGGTCCTGCAGTACGCCGACCGTGTCGTCATCGTCTCGCGCGCGGACCCCGCCGGGCTCACCCAGGCCCAGCAGACCATGGACCGGCTGGTGGCCCTCAACCACTCAGCCCTGGTCCGGGAGGCGGTCGTCGTGCTCAACCACAGCCGCCCCGCCGCCGGCTGGAACCTCGACCCGGCCACCAAACGGGCCCTGAGCTCCCGCTGCCGCGGACTCGTCACCGTCCCTCGCGACGGTCATCTCGCCATGGGCAGCACCGTCGAACTGTCCTGGCTGACCCCTGATGCGTACAGGGCGTATCTCCGGCTCGCGGCGGCGCTGCTCGGGCCACGGCCGATCTTTCCGTGACGGCCCGGTTGGCTGGCGGTCACGGCCTCGCGTGGAGCCCGGCCTGACCGCCCCACCGCCCGCTGTCGCACCGCGACCTTGAAACAGGTGGCCAGATCCGTCAGGAATCGAGAAGCGCGGGTCACAGGGCCGTGCCTAGCATGATCGTCATGGACATCACCATTCACACCAGCGCCCTTCCGCATGACGACCCGGACGCGTCCCTGGCCTTCTATCGCGACGTCCTCGGCTTCGAGGTCCGCAGCGACGTCGGACAGGGCAAGATGCGCTGGATCACGATCGGCCCCGCCGGCCAGCCCGACACGTCCATCCTCCTGGCGCCACCGGCCGCCGACCCCGGGATCACCGAGGACGAGCGCCGCACCATCGTCGAAATGATGGCCAAGGGCACCTACGGCTGGATCCTGCTGGCCACCCGGGACCTCGACGGCGTCTTCGCGAAGGTGCAGGCCCGCGACGCCGAGGTCGTCCAGGAACCGACCGAGCAGCCGTACGGCATCCGCGACTGCGCCTTCCGTGACCCCGCGGGCAACCTGATCCGCATCCAGGAACTTCGCTGAGCCGTCCGGTCATCGATCCGTCCCTGATGGCCGCCTACGCGGCGGGCACCCCAAGTGCTCGCGGACACCCGTGAACTCACGGACACCTATGAAAAGGAGCTCTCCCATGTGTCACCCCTCGTGGGGGCGCGCACGCATCGCGGCACAGCGCCTGAGCGACCTCGCGCGACTGCGCCGCGTCCGCGACCGGATCGACCGGGAGTACGCGCAGCCGCTGGACGTCGAGGCGCTCGCCCGCGACGTGCACCTGCCCGCCGGGCAGCTCAGCCGCCAGTTCCGGCTGGCCTACGGCGAGTCGCCGTACGCGTACCTGATGACGCGCCGCATCGAGCGCGCGAGGGCGCTGCTGCGCCGTGGCGACCTCAGCGTCGCCGAGGTCTGCGTCGCGGTCGGCTGCTCATCGCTGGGCACCTTCAGCGCCCGTTTCACCGAGCTGGTCGGCATGCCGCCCGGCACTTACCGGCGCCGTGCGACGGGCGCTGCGGCGGGGATGCCGCCGTGGGCGGCAGAACAGGTGACAAGACCGGTCAGGAATCAAGAAGCGCTGGCCGCCGAGCCGCAACTAGCGTGATGGCCATGGCATCCATCGAATCCATCACCCTCGACGTGGCCGACCCCACGGCCGCCCACCGCTTCTACTCCGCCGCCTTCGGTCTGGACACGCAGCTGCGCCTGCGCGCCTCGGAGGCACCCACCACCGGCTTCCGTGGCTTCACCCTGGCGCTCACGGTGTCCCAGCCTGCCACCGTCAACAGCCTCGTCGACGCCGCCCTCGACGCCGGCGCCACGCCCCTGAAGCCTGCCGCGAAGTCCCTCTGGGGCTACGGCGGTGTCGTACAGGCCCCGGACGGGACGATCTGGAAGGTCGCGACCTCCGCGAAGAAGGACACAGGACCGGCCAACCGCCAAATCGACGAGATCGTGCTCCTGCTGGGAGTCGAGGACGTGAAGGCGAGCAAGCAGTTCTACGTCGGGCAGGGCCTCGCCGTGGCGAGGAGCTTCGGCAGCAAGTACGTCGAGTTCGCTGCCGGCGAGTCGAGCCCCGTCAAGCTGGCGCTGTACAAGCGCCGTGCCCTCGCCAAGGACGTCGGCGTCTCTCCCGACGGCACCGGATCGCACCGGCTCACGATCGGCGGCGATGGCGGGCCTTTCACCGACCCGGACGGGTTCGCCTGGGCGGCCGCAGCGCCGGCACCCACGCCCTGACGTGTCAGGTCGCCGCGGCCTTCTGCCAGCCGACCTCAGGGCAGAGACTCTCAGCCGCCGCGGCGGACCATGGCGGCCTTGCGGGCCTCGGCGAGTTTGCGGGCCTCGCTGGCCTTGCGGGACTTGCCGCCGGTGGCGCGGGAGGCGTCCTTACTGGTGCCCAGACCGCGGAAGGGGGCGTTGGTGTTCTTGGGCCGGGACGCGTCGGGCGCGCTGTCGAGCGGGATACCGGAAGGGGCCTTGGCCCCGGTGATCCGGCTCAGCTCCGCCTCGCCCGAGCGCACCTTGGTGATCGTCGCCTTGATGCCGGCCTCGGCCATCAGCCGGCTCACCTCACGGCGCTGTCCCGACAGCACCAGCGTGACGACGCTGCCGGACTCACCGGCCCGCGCGGTGCGGCCCGCGCGGTGTACGTAGTCCTTGGAGTCGGTGGGCGGGTCGACGTTGACCACGAGATCGAGGTCGTCGACGTGCAGGCCACGGGCCGCGACCTTGGTCGCCACCAGGACGGTGATGTGGTGGTTCTTGAACTGGGCGAGGGTCCGTGTGCGCTGCGGCTGGGCCTTGCCGCTGTGCAGGGCCGCGGCGTGCACCCCGTTGGCCCGCAGATGCCGGGTGAGCTGGTCGACGGCGTGCTTGGTGTCCAGGAACATGAGTACGCGGCCGTCGCGGGAGGCGATCTCCGTGGTGACGGCGTACCGGTCGGGGCCGTGGACGACCAGCACATGGTGGTCCATCGTCGTGACCGCGCCCGCGGGCGGGTCGACCGAGTGGACGACGGGGTCGTGGAGGTAGTGCTCGACCAGGTGGTCGACGTCGCGGTCCAGGGTGGCCGAGAACAGCATCCGCTGGCCGTCGGGGTGCACCTGGTCGAGCGCCTCCGTGACCTGTGGAAGGAAGCCCATGTCGCACATCTGGTCGGCCTCGTCGAGGACCGTGATCCGTACGCGTCCCAGGCGGCAGGCCTTGCGCTCGATGAGGTCGTGCAGCCGGCCCGGGGTGGCGACGACGACCTCGACCCCGTCACGGAGCGCGGCGGCCTGTCGGCCGATCGACACACCGCCGACGACCGTGGCCATCCGCAGCCGGAGCGCCTCCGCGTACGGTGTGAGCGCCTCGGTGACCTGCTGGGCCAGCTCCCGCGTGGGCACCAGGACCAGGGCGAGGGGCTGCTTCGGCTCCGCGCGCCGCCCGGCCGTCCGTGCGAGCAGCGGCAGGCCGAAGGCGAGCGTCTTGCCCGATCCGGTGCGTCCGCGCCCCAGGACGTCGCGTCCCGCGAGGGCGCTCGGCAGCGTGGCTGCCTGGATCGGGAAGGGCTCGCGCACGCCGAGCTCGGTGAGCTTACGCAGCACCTCGGCCGGCAGTTCCAGATCGGCGAAGGAGGCGACCGGGGGCACCGTCGGGGTGGGGGTGGCCGGCTGGG
>NZ_JAZGRL010000001.1:477676-651007 GCF_046540415.1 Streptomyces sp. E11-3
GGGGTGGCCGGCTGGGCGGGGTCGCCGTTCGAGGTGCCGGGGCGGTTCGGGTGGTTCATGAAGAGCCTTCCGCAGGGGGAACGTACCGAGGAAGGCCCGGCAGGACTGATCAGCCGACGAGGAAAGGGAAGCGGACGGGCAGCATCGCCAGCCGTCGCGGCCGCGCAAACGTTTAAGGCTAACAAAAAGTGAGCCCTCCCGTCAGGCTCTCCTCACGCTCACCCACCTGCGGGTGGGACACGCGCGATGGCCTGCTCGCGGGCAGCGGGCGTGCGTGATGAGGCATTCGAACTCGTGAGGGGTTGCCCCCAACACGCCTTCCCCATGGTCGTCCGGGCGTTCGGGGCTGGGCGTGACTGGACTGACCTGCGCCGTAGAGGTTGAGCAGCCTCGGGCAGGACGGTGCCGGACGGAGCCGCATGAGATGACCCACGTGACGGATTCTGGGCGAAGAGACCTCAGCCGAGGTGGCGGTGGAGGAAGTCGGCGGTCGTCTGGGCCGCCTGTCCCACATAAGGGGCTACGTCGTAGAGGTCGATGTGCTGCTCGCAGTCGAGCCAGCGGATCTCCTTCTCCCCCGCGGCCCGCTCGTACATCGCCTCGGCAAGCTCCGGCGAGCAGTAGTCGTCCGCCTTCCCGTGCACGATCAGCAGGGGAGTGGCGCCCAGCAGCTCGGCCGCGCCCAGCGCATCGAAGGTCATCAGCGAGTGCAACGAGCCCCGGGTGACCTGGTTGACCCAGGAGGCCGCCGCTCCGCGCTCGGTGCCGTAGTACGCGTACGGCTCCTCGCCGGGCATCGCCGCCTCCCCGCCGTTCGGGGCGACGGCGGGCAGCGTCTCGTCGTAGCGGTCCAGGAACGTGGCCAGGGCAGTGCGGTAGCGGTCGATGCCCATACCTCGGGCGAACCGCACCGGGCTGTTGTACGCCCCCGCGATCCCGGCCACCGCCCGCACCCGCGGGTCCGTGGCCACCGCTTTGACCGCGTAGCCGCCGCCCAGGCAGATGCCGACCAGGCCGATGCGGTCCTCGGCCACCTCCGCACGGTCGGCCAGTGCGCCGACGGCGGCCCGCAGATCCGCCAGCTTGCCCTGGCTGTCCTCGTGGCCGCGCCGCCCCGGGCTCTGGCCGAAGCCGCGGTGGTCGAAGGCGAGGGTGGCGAATCCGGACGCCGTGAGCAGCTCCGCGTAGGTGCCGGTGACCTGTTCCTTGATCCCGGTGAACGGGCCGGTGAGCGCCACTGCGGGAAAGGGGCCCGGCCCGTCGGGCAGCCGCAGCTCGCCGACCAGCTCCAGGCCGCCTTCGGGGCCGTCCGCGGTGAAGGCGACCTGTTCCAGGACCGTCATTTCCCGGCTCCCTTCGCCAATTCCCGGGCGACCGCGTCGGCGCCGAGCCCCACCATCCAGGGCAGCGCCGCCTGCGGCGAATACGCCTCCATCAATGCGGTCAGCTCGGCTTTCTGGTCGTCTGCCAGAGCGGGGCGGCCGTCGGCGATACGCAGCACGGCCTGGCGGAACATCAGCAGATACCGGCGCTGGGCGGACAACAGGCTCGTGTCGCCGGGCGCGCCGTGCCCGGGATACAGCGGCACCCCGGCCAGCTCCTGCTCCAGCCGGTCCAGTAGCCCCAGCCACGCTCCGGTATGGCCATCCGCGGTGTAGGAGTGCATCAGATCACCGAAGGCCAGGTCGCCGATGAAGGCAGCGCGTTCGGTTCCGGCCTCGACCAGGAGGCAGGAGTCGGCGTGGCTCTCGCCCGCGCCCAGCTCGTGGAGGGTGATCCGCAGCCCGCCGAGCTCCACGGTGACGCCGTCGCCCAGCGTTCGTTCCGGGACCCGGTAGCGGTCGGGCCACTCTCGCCCGTACAACGGCTGCCACTGCTCCCGCTTGGGTTCGGCGATCTCCGCGATGGTTTTGGCCACGGCCGCGCCGGCGTACACGGGGACGTCGTCGCCGACCGCGTAGGGCAGCCCGTTGAAGTGGTCGGGGTGGGCGTGGGTGACGAAGGCCGCGAGAACCGGGCCGCGCAGTGCGGCGGCACGCTCTGCGATGGCGTGGCCGTCGGAGACCCGCAATCCGGCGTCGATCAGCACCACGCCGTGCGGCGTTTGCAGCAGATAGGCGTTGGCGAAGATGCCGGACTCGTCCGCGGTGTACGTGTGAATGGCAAGATCGGTCATGACTCGACGCTAGAGGCGCACAACACCCCGGAACAGAAGGCACTTTGAAGTGCCTTTCCACAGAAGGGACCGTCACCGTCATGGCCCTGATCATCCCCGAGGTACTCGACCCCGGCTGCGCGACACGGCAGGCACTTGAGCGGCTCGGCAGCAAGTGGCGCGTCCTGCTGATCTACGCACTGCTCGCCGGGCCGCAACGCCATGCCCAGTTGCGCCGCCGGCTGCCCGGCATCACCCAGAAAATGCTCACCGAGACACTGCGCGGCATGGCCGCAGACGGACTGGTGGAGCGACGAGTCCTCAAGGAAGACCCGCCCGCACACGTGGAGTACGCCCTCACCGAACTCGGCAAGACCCTGCGCGAACCCCTGGCCGCCATCTGCGACTGGGCCACCACCCACACCACGTCGTCCACGTCTCCCGTATGAGGCCCGACCCTGGGCCTGCGCACCTGGGCACTGCCGAACAGGGCTTCCGCAGCACGGCCGCCATTGGGTACATGTCGTCCGAGGACCACGCGTAGTACCCGACGACCTCCGCCGACGCCGGCACGTCGACACGGAAGTCCCGGAACGTCTGCCGCGCGCCCACATCGGTGTGTGAGCCGGGAAAGGCATGCGGGAACTTCCTCGGCTCCGCGCTGCACGAGGCGACGCTCAGCACCGGCAGCAAGGCCAGGACCAGGCCGCCACCCCACGCCGGATGGGACGGCTCTGCACGGAGGGTCGCGCGTTCGTCGGGCTTGGCCCCGGTCAGGGCGAAGGCGATGGGCAGGCTCTGAAGGGTGCAGACCAGGTGCAGGCGCAGGCCCCAGAAGAGCGGCTGTGGCTGGCGCAGAAGCCGTATTCGGCCCAGCCTGCCAGGTCGGAGCGTTTGACGGTCTCGCGGGAGCGGCCGCATTCCACCGGGGTGGAGTCCACGACCTATACGTCGTCGCTCCACACCGAGGTGGTGGTGGCCAGGATCCGGTCGACGCTTCGCATCAGACCGGCGGGCGCCACGGCGCCAGCTCGGGATGCTCCTTCAGTATGTCGTCGGTCGCCGCATAGAGTGCCCTCGCGAGGGTGTCCACGTCGTTCGCCACAAGACGATCTTGGACACCCTCGTTCTCGTCTCCGCAGGCACCCCTTGGACCACACCACCAGGAGGAACCAGTGTCATACCCGCACCTGCTCACCCCCGAGGAGAAGCTCGCCGACGCGAAGAAGCAGCTGAGCCTCCCGCGTATCGTCGTGATCTGCGGCTCCACCCGCTTCATGACCGAGATGACCGAGGCCGAGCTGCGGGAGACCAAAGCCGGAAAGATTGTCGTCAAGCCGGGTTGCGACATGAAGTCGCCGCACGAACTCTGGTCCGATCCTGTCGAGGCCGAGGCGCTGAAGGTTCAACTCGACGATCTGCACCGGGCGAAGATCCGGCTCGCCGATGAGGTGCTCGTAGTCGGCGACTACATCGGAGACAGCACCCGAGCCGAAATCGCCTACGCCCGGTCGCTGGGCAAGCCCGTGCGGTTCACGCACCCCGAAGTCGACCCCGACGCCTGACCGCCCGCTGCCACCTCGACAACCAGGGCCGGCAGCCCGCCGCCTGACCGTCTCGCGGTGGCTTCGGCCGCCGCCCACCCCACACCCTTCGCAGCACCCCTTGGAATTGATCGTCTAGTCGGGACCGGGGCGGCATCCCTACGCTGAACTCTTCGACGGACTGCACCTTGGACGGGGTGCCGAGTGACCGGGGGATTCATGCGACGGACCTGGCAGCGTGTGCTCGGCGATCTCCGGACTCGCACGCATCTCGACGCGTACGTGGTCTCCGCGTGCGCGCTGGTCTTCAGCGCGCTGTCCCTGGTCGGTGATGTGCTGTCCCAGCGGCTCCAGTTGACGGTCCTGCTGGCCGGTGTGGGGCTGCTGGTCTTCCGGATCACGCTGCCCGGCCCGCGGGTCCCGGAGGTGGACGCGGTGCTGCACGACCGTACGGACCTCGAAGCGGTCTCGGTCGCCAGCCAGCTGGCCGGGGCCCGCGACGTCGCCGTCTTCGCCCCCTCGGGCATCAACCTGCTGAATTCGAGCACCTGCGAGGCGCTCCGCAGCCAGGTGCTGTCCCGCGCCGACGGCAAGGTGCGCGTTCTCCTGCTCGACCCCTCCGCGACCGAGGCCGTGCGGGTGGCCGCCCGACAGCTGGACGACGGGCAGGAGTTCGCCGTGGA
Organism: Streptomyces sp. E11-3; assembly: GCF_046540415.1. Taxonomy (NCBI): domain Bacteria; kingdom Bacillati; phylum Actinomycetota; class Actinomycetes; order Kitasatosporales; family Streptomycetaceae; genus Streptomyces; species Streptomyces sp. E11-3. The sequence goes on from NZ_JAZGRL010000001.1 coordinate 482,059, forward strand.
ACCGCTGGTTCCGTCGATACGGACCGTGATGTCCCGGATGGAGACGATGCGCGGCTGGAGTGTTCCGGGAAGTTTCGAGTATCGGCTCATCGACTTCAGCCCCGGATTCAGCCTGTTCGCCGTCGATCCCGGTACCAACAACGGATCGCTGATCGTCGAGTTTCACGCTGTTCACGGGCCTCACACGGGCACCCGTATGCACATCAACCTGAGCCGGGCCAGCAGTAATCGCTGGAATGACTACTGGATCGATCAGTTCGAGCATCTGTGGGCGCTGGGTCGGCCGCCTGTCAACTGACGGGCAGGGATTGGGGGTTCCGATTTCTGCCCCTGTCACCGTCTTGCTCGCCCGCCTGGTCCACGCTGATAATGGCCGCCCCGGACGGCCGCGAAAAGCAGGCGGATCACCCATGGGTTCGAATCTTTCACCGTTTCCCCGATTGGACTTCACGGGCTGGCACATCGCTCTGCCGGAGCGCGGCCGTCGGTTCCTCCTGCCCGCCGAAAACCTCCGGGCACCCCTGAATGCCGAGGTATCCGAACGCAAGTCCGGAATTTGGGTTCTGCACACCGAGTCAGGCCTCGGTGTGCTGATGCCGGACGGCATGGACGTCATCCGCAACGGCACCGCCGTCACCGGCATGGCCGTCCTGCACCAGGGCGACACTCTCGAACTCGGCGGCCGACTCGCCGTCTACGAAGAGGTCCAACACCTGACCCTCGCCCCCGGCGACGCTCTGACCGGCCGCCACTGCCCGCACTGCTTCACCGCCTTCACGGCGGGGACCGAGGTGATTCGCTGTCCGCTGTGCGGCGAGGGCTACTGCCCGGACTGCTGGGAGCACCTGGTGGGGAGCCGCTGCTGCTCGCGCAACTGCAGATTCTCCCCGGACAGTCAGGGGACGCATGGCCAGTGAGCGCTACGCCCGGCTGACGTCGCTCCCGTGGTGGCGTCAGGCTCTGCTGAAAGACGCCCGCGCGATCGTGGTCGGGGCCGGAGCTCTGGGGAACGAGGTCGTCAAGAACCTCGTCCTGCTCGGCTGGGGAACAGTCGTCCTGGTCGACTTCGACCGCGTGGAGGCCGGGAACCTCGGCAGGTCCGTGCTGTTCACAGACAAGGACATCGGGCGCCCCAAGGTCGAGGTCGCCCGGTCGGCCGCCGTACGGATCAACCCGGACTGCTCGGTTGTCGCCCTGGACGGGGAACTGCGCACCGTGGCGGGCGCCGGGCTGCTGGCCCGGATGGATGTCGCCTTCGGCTGTGTCGACAACGCGGCCGCCCGGATCGCGCTCGGGCAGCTCGCCGGACTGGCGGGCTGTCTGTACGTGGACGGGGGCCTCTCCCCGTGGGAGGGCGCGGTACGGCTGTACGCCCCGGACGACACCGGCCCCTGCTATGTGTGCACGCTGACCGAAGAGGACCTGCGCGAGCTGGCCCTGCGCCATTCCTGCCTCGCCTACGCCCGGCGCGCCCAGTACGGCCAGGGTGTGCCCACCACCGCACTCGGGGCATCGGTGGTGGCGGCGCTCATGGTCCAGCAGGCCGTGAAGTGGATCCACCACACCCCGGACACCCTGCCCGTCCGACTGGGCGAGGAGATACGCCTCGACCTCGCCACTGACCAGTACGTCCGCACCGCACTCCCCCGCCGCAAGGACTGCTGGCTGCACCCCCAGGCAGCCGCCTTGACCAGGGCCCCGGCCGCCTGGACGCACGCCGACACCAACTGGGCGGGGCTCCTCAGCTCCTGGCGTCACGCCTCCAACGAGCCCGGAGCCGTGCTGCGCCTGCCCATGGAGATCAACTCACGGGTGGTGTGCCCGCGATGCGGCAGCACCCACGTGGTCAACCACGTCCAGCCGAGCACGGACACACCCGATGACGACCACGGCGCCTGCGCCAACTGCGGCGCACCAACCGTCCCCGACCTGTCCAACCTGATGACCGGGGGAGAACCCTGGGCCGGGCTCTCCCCCGGTGAGACCGGCTTCCCTCCGTGGACCTGGGTCGCGGCCGACGGCGTGCACGCCAACAGCCCCGTGCACCTCGAACTCCCCGGATTCCCACCGGAGTCGGAACTGGCCGGACTCGACCCAAGGCGGCACGGATGACCTCACCTCACCACCGGCGGCTCACCAACGACTACGCGGGAATGCTCGACCTCGCCGAGCGCAGTGAGCTCATCAGCTTCCACAGCCTGGGAAATCCGCCCACGAAATACACCGTCAAGATGAGCTGTCTGGGCCTCGCTCAACTCAAGGGCGTCCTGATGAAGTCCGATGAGCATGAATTCGACCTCGTCCTGGGCGAGAAGTTTCCGGTGCTGCCACCGACCGTGGTCTGGAAGACGGCCATATTCCATCCGAACTTCAAACCGCCGACGGTATGCATGGGCGACATCTGGTATCCGGGCCTCCCACTCGCGGAACTGTGCTTGGCGCTGTGCGAACTCGTCCAGTACAAGTCCTTCAACATCTACGACCCGCTCGACACACAAGCCGCGCTGTGGCTCTGGGAGGAGCTGAGCCGGGACGAGACGATCGTGCCGATCGACCCTCGTCCGGCCGTCGTCCCGGCATTCGAGATCACGGCCTCTCCGCGCCCCGAACCAGGGAAGGAATAGGCCGACATGGCCAAGATCGACGCGCACACCGCCGCGGAATACTTCGACCAGCTCGGCTGGCACTACCGCATCGTCGACAACAACACCGTGCTCACCGGCGTACGGTGTCTCATCCCCTGCTACGACTACCGCGCGGCGCTGGAGGTGCGCACCGGCGAACGCTGGGTGTACCTGCGGGTGCTGCTGCAGCGCGATGTGCTGCCCGCCCGGCGCGTCACCGTCTTGCGGTTCATCTCCCGCTGGAACCAGCGATGCCATCAGGCACGGCTGCTCCTGGTCGACGACTGTGTCATCGTCCAGGCGGAAATCGCCACGGTGCAGTGCCACTCCGGCGCGTTCCGTGACGCCCTGTCGGCCGTGTGCCGGTACAGCGAACTCGTCGGGGTGGAGGTCTCCGTACTCGCCACGAACCCCACTGCCTGCGAACTCTACGAAGCGGTCGAAGCCGCTCGGGAGAACGACTACTCGCCCACCGCAGGCCGGAATCTCACGGCCGAAGAACTGGACTTCGACTTCGATCTGGTGGTCAATCCCACGTCGTCGTCCGCCGCCGTCCCCGCAACTTCAAGCGCCGCGAGGTAGAACATGACAGCCCCCGCTCCGGAATCGATTCCCGTCATTCTCCGTGCGAGTTTCGGCACCAGCTCCTGGGACATCAGCCTGCCCCTGGACATCAACGTCGCCGCCATCATCAAGAAACTCATCGACGCGAACCTGGGGTTCGACGACCAGGACAGCAGCGGACGCCGGATCCCCTACCGACTCCGGTGGAAGGAGGGGAACCGCTATCTCCTTGAGGGCGAGACCCTGCGCGCCGCCCAGGTCGCCGAAGGGCACACCCTGATCATGTCGGCCGAGGCGCGCGCCGGTGCCACCGCCGTGCGGCCGAAGACGTCGACTGGGGTCCGGTCATGACCGATGCCGACCCGGACTTCTCGATCAGCCCGGTGCCGAGGGTCTCCCTGAAGGACACGCCCCCGCGCATCGCGGACATTCCTGTGGGGAGCGACGGTTTCCGGCTTGAGGTCGCCGATCACGTACTGGCGGGCATGCGCAGCCACTCCGCGCTCGACCCTGAACAGGAGTGCGGAGGCGTCCTGCTGGGACGGCACTACCGGACCGGGGACCAGTACGCGGTACGGATCACCGACTCGCTCGCGGTGCCCAGCGAGAGCCGCAGCCAGGTGCACTTCGACTTCGACGACTCCTCCATGGACGCCATCCTGGCCCGCCTGGAGGAGGGCGCCGACGAGTACGTGGTCGGCTGGTACCACTCGCACGTGGACGGCGCCCCGTTCATGTCCCGCACCGACCAGCGGACCCACCAGCGCCACTTCGCCACCCCGTGGTACGTGTCCTGCGTGATCGGGGCCGGCGAGTGGGGCGTGCCGGTGGGCTTCTGGCGGTGGGCTGACGGCCGGCTGCGCACCATCGACGACTACTGCGTCACGACTCAGGCCGTCCCGCCGCGCTCCGGGCTGGAGAACCACCGGCGGTCCCTACGGGCCTGTGGCATGCCCGAGGACTCCGCCGAGACCTCCGCCCTGCGGGTGCTGAGCCTGTTCACGGCTCTCGGTATCGATCCCCGCGGCCCGCTGGGGCAGGCGCTGCTGCCACCGAAGCAGTCCTCGGCCGGCCGTCGGTGGCTGCTGGGGAGCGGCTCGGAGCTCCAACTCATCGTCGGACTCGCGAGCGCCGCGGCCGAGGACGTGCGCGCGGCGGCCGAACTGACGCTGGTCAAAGACCGGCTCCTGCGTACCCGCCCGCTGCGGGACGTCCTGCAACGCGTGCTGGTCGACGACGACTTCACCGACCACATCGCCGTACACCACGGCATCTGCTGCATGCTGGACCCGGACGCGGAGACGGTCCGCCGCTACGACATCGCCCGCGGCCTGTGGGTGCACGTGTCTCTGGGGGTCCGTCTGAGCACGCTCTCCTTCGGCCCCGACGACGATCTCTATCTCACGGCGGATGACCAGCGGTTGTACAAGCTGCCGCCGACCGTGAAGCAGAACGACGCGGGCTACCAGTACGAGTTCCACACCATGGTGATGAAGGGGCTCGACGGCACCTGCCGGCAGTTGCTCGCGGCCCAGGACGAGATCTGGGTACTCACCGACAGCCGCTGGTACCGCTACCCGTATCCCCAGCGCGTCGAGGGCATCAGCCCGCTGGCATCCGGGCCACTGCCCGCGGCTGACCACCACTTCGTCCTGGAAGAGCCGGTGTCCGAGTCGTCCTCCGCGCCCTTTCTGCTCACCGCCGGAAACGGTTCGCTCAGTACCTGGCGCCACGAGGCCGGGACATGGGTGTTGCGGGGTACGTCCGACCTGCCCCAGCCGTTCCACGACGTACCGGTGGTGCAGGTCTGCTGTGGAGGATCGGGCATCCACGTCCTGTTCGAGCACCGCACGGGACGTCAACTCGCCCTCTTCGAACGGGAGTCGCTGCGGCTGCTCTGCCACTTCCTCGACTCGGACAACATCGACCCGGTCAAGCCCACGGGCCTAGGCGCGGACCGCGCCGGGCGTGTCTACGTCCGGGCCGACGAGTCGCTGTACCGGTTCAGGGTCTGAGCGGGCCTGCGAGCGTGCGCGGCGGGGAGAGCGGGGAGGGGGAGAGCGGATGACCGTACCGACGGTGGTCGAGTGTCTGCTCGACGGCGATCCGGTGCGCGCGGCCCGCGCGTTCGCCGCGGTCCATGGACTGACCGAACCGACCACGGTGCCGCGGTCGGTGGCCGTCGACGACGACGCCGTCCGTGCGCTGGCCGACGCGGTGCGCGAGGGGCGGTCCGATGACGCGGAGTGGTGGGCGCGGGTCGCCGAACTCTGGCTGGCCGTGCGTATGGCCGCCACCGCGACCTCCTGCACCCTGCGCGCCCGGCACCTGCTCAACCAGGGGGTGCGGCCTGCTCCGGGACTGGTCCGGCGGCTCAGCGAGACGGACGCGGCGGGGGGGGGGGGGGGCGCCCCCCCCCCCCCCCCCCCCCCCCCCCCCCCCCCCCCCCCCCGACGACACGACCGCCCCCACCGAACCCGAAGGCGGCTACGCCAAGTTCGCGAGGCTGCTCAGCCGACGGACAAGCGTGGCGACTCTTGTCGACACGGACATGAGGCGACGGTGGTACCGGGAGGGCCGGTACTGGCTGATCGTGGAGGAACTGCTGGGCCAGGCCGCGCTGCGGCCGCTGGAGCACTGGCTGTACGTCGACACCGAGGATCTGGTGCTCTGCGGCCGTGCCCTGCACGCGCTGGGCGACCGTGTCTCGGCGTACGCCTGCTTCCGCCTGGTCGTGTCCGTGCACGGTGAGCCCGCCGCGGAGTTCGGCGACGCCGACCCCGGCGATCCCCACGTGCGGTACGCGCATACCTACCTGAACCGCTCGCCTGCTCTGGCGGACCGGCTCGGCGAGCCGTCGCCGCCGGGGCCTCACCTGGGGGGCTCGGCGCTCGCCCAGTGGCTGGAGCGGGAGGGCCTGCAGGAGCAGCTGCTGGAAGGCCCGCTGGTGCGGAACCTGTGCGCCGGGCCGATGCGGGGCCGTCGCCGAAGGCTGCGCCGTCAGCTCGAAGGCATCGCCCGGCGCAGCGGCTGGTTCCTGCCCCTGACCGACCTGATGCCCGCCGCCCCGGACATCCCGGATACGGCGCCACCGGTCACCGCGCCCCCGCCCCCGGACATCCCGGATACGGCGCCACCGGTCACCGCGCCCCCGCCCTCGCTGCCGACCCCCCTTCGGGACAGCGTCCGCGGCATCCGCGCGCAGGCGGGTGTTGGCGCGGGCACGGCCCGGCGACGCGCCTGGCCCGCGCCGGACAGCCTGCCCGAGTACCCGCCACCGGACCTGACCGGGACCCGGTCCCCGGCCGTGCGCGAGGGCCTGCCCGGCAGTCTCCCGTCGACCTCGGACCCCGTACTCCTGCGGGCGGTGGTCGGCATCGGTCCGGATGGTGGCGACCAGGTCCTGGAGGTCGCGCCGGGCAGCCCGGCGCTGCTGCTCGGCAGCGCCGGCGACGCGGAGCTGAGCGGTCACCTGGCGGCGGAACTGGTGGGCGCCGATGTCCCGGTGCTGTGGGCCCGGCTCCCCGGGCCGGAGGATCCCGCGCACCGCGTCACCGGCAGCTGGCACCGGCTGGCCGACGGAGGCCCCTGGGGGCGGCGCGCGCACGCCTGGGTGGCGGAGTTCCAGCGCCCCGACACCCGGGCGGCGGTCCTCGACTGTCTGATCGCAGGAATGGGTCCGTGCCCCGACCCGGCGGGCGACGACTGCCTGAGCGGGCTGCTCGACGCGGTCTGCGGTGACGACGGAGCGCGCGAACTGGCCGCGAGTGGCAGCCAAGCACCGCGTCGAATCGCCGCCCGGGTGGTCGAGGCCCGGGCACGCCTCAGCTTCCGCGGTCCCGACGCGCTGCGCCGCGTCGCTCTGCTCCTGGAACGCACCACGAGGGCGGCCCAATCCCTGCGCGAGGCCATCTCGTTGAGCTGGCAGGATCCGCGCGATCCGGTGCCGGAAGCGCCGCGCGGGGTGCTCCTGGAGCTGCCCGCCGACGACACGACGGCCGCGGCCGTGGCGCTCGCCCTCGTCACGGGGTCCCTCATCCACGCCGCCGAGGCCGTGCGGGAGTCCGACAGCCCTCCGACAGCCGCGACGCATATCTGGCCCGAGGGATTCGAGCTCAGGGCACGGCCGCGGGGCACCGACGAACAGACCGCCGAGACCGACCCGTCCGACGACACCGACGGCACAGAGGGCACAGAGGGCACAGAGGGCACAGACGACATCGCCGACACCGTTACCGTCACCAACACCGCCGTCGTCACCAACACTACCGCCGACGCCGACGCGCCGGAGCCGCTGGCCGCCCTACTCGACTACCAGGACGACGACTCCTGGTTCGACATCTCCCAGGACGACCACACCGACCACACCGATCACGCCACCCGGACGGAGTTCGCCACCCGGACGGAGTTCGCCTCGGCCTGGACGGAGCGGGGGATGGTCCGTCCGCACACGTGGCAGCCGGTGTGCGTGCTGGTGTCCGGGAGCCTCGCGACCGTACCGGCTCGGGTCCTCGACTGGTTCGGGGCCGACGGAGCCGCACACGGTCACGGTCTGGTCGTCGCGAGTACCGCCGCCTCACCCGCCGAGCTGCGTACGGCAGCACGCTACGGCACGTTCCTGGTGGGCGAACTCGCCGACCGGCACGGCGAGCTGCGTACGGCGTTGGAGGTGGGGGCCGGAGTCCGGCTGCCGCCCGCGGCCGACGGGCAGCATGCCCCCGCGTGCCTGGTGCGCTGCACCGGCCCGGGCGCCACCCGCTCCGCACGGCTCATGCTGTGGCCACGTCCCACGACCGGAGGGGAGGGATGACCATGCGACGTCCGCGCGACTGGGAGATCCACTACGAGCAGGGGGTCGAGGCGCTGCGAGAGGAGCGGGTCGAGGACGCTCGGTCGCTGTTCGACAAGGCCGTCGCGGCCGGCGCCGACCGCTGGGAGGCGTACTACGCCCGTGCCTGGGCCTCGACGCGGTCCGCGACAGACGCGGACGATTCCCGGCTGCACCTGGCGGAGGACGATCTCCGACGCGCCGTCGAGGAGTTCGGGGCCGGGGGTGACGCCACCGCGCTGCGCGGAGAGCTCGCCGCCTGGCGCGGGGACCACGAACAGGCCTTTGAGCACTATCTGCGCGCGCTTGGCCGCAGCAGCAGGCCCTCTCTCGTCGAGGAAGGGGTCTGCGAGGAGCTGGCGATGCTGCTTGACCAGCTGGAGACGGAGACCGAGGCCGAGGACGCGCTCGTGGTGTGCGAGCGGCTGGTACGGCTGGTGCAGGCGGCGCCCCTGCCGCCGAAGCGCGCCGACGAGCTGCTGGCCGAAGTGATCGCCACCCGGGCCCACTGCCACCGCTCGGCGGGCCACCACGAGGCCTACCAGTCGGACGTCGACACGGTCGCCCGGCTCATGCCGGACCACCCCATGGCCGCCGACGGCAGCCCCAAGAGCGCGTCGACGCATACGGCCGCGCCGAAGTCCGCCGCTTCCGAACCGACCTTCGCCGCCGTGGGCGGTCTCGATCACCCGGGCAGCTTCACCAGCACCGTCAAGCAGCTGTTCGAGACCTACTTCGCCTCGCCCGACATCGAGGCCCTGCGCCGGAAGCTGGCCGAGTACGGGCAGTCGCCGACCCAGTCCCTGCTGATGTTCGGTCCGTCGGGCTGCGGCAAGACCCACATCATCCGGGCCCTCGCCGGCGAGTACCAGGCCAGGCACCAGCTGGACCTGCCCATCGTGCGAATCCGCCTCAACGAGGTCCTGAACCGGTACGTAGGCGACGACCAGAAAGCCCTCACGAGCCTGATCGACCAGGTCATCGACCTCCAGCCGGCCATTCTCTTCGCCGACGAGGTGGACGCCATCGGTATGTCCCGGGAGGACAGCCAGGACTGGCGCATCCATCTGGCCGCGCACTGGATCCAGGAAGTCGACCGGCTTCGCGAGTCCGGTGCCGCGGTGCTGTTCTTCGGCTGCACCAACCGCATCTGGGGCATCGACCCGGCGATGCTGCGCCGCTTCGACCAGAAGCTGCCGGTGGAACTCCCCGGCCCGGAGGTGCGCTCCCAGGTCTTCGAGCTCTATCTCAACCGGCTCAGCACCCGCGTACGTCCGGAGTCGGCCGACCTGAAGCTCCTGGCGGAGCGGTCCCACGGACTGACCCCCGGTGACATCCAGCAGGTGGTCAACCGTGCCTCCCAGGAGTTGCTGGGCCAGGCCGACGGCGCGGCGAGACTCACCCAGGAGGCCCTGCTGCGGGTGCTGCGCGCCTACAGCCAGCCCATGCATGTCCAGGAGTGGGTGCGCCAGTCGGTCGCCGCGCTGCGCAACAACCACCTCGACGCCATGGCGGAGCAGGTCGAGCGGACGTACGGGCCGTTTGTCGCCGACTTCGACGCACTGGTGCAGGACACGGGCTCGGGGACGCCCGCCTGGCGGCTCGTACCGGAGGACGCCTGGACCGAACAGCCCCACTTCGACTTCAGCCTTATGCGAGACATGCGGAGATGACATTGAGCGCACAGGACACGGTCGGCTTCCTCGTCGATTACATGAAGTCGGCTCGCTCCGACGTACCCCGCGAGGGCAAGCCGGTCTTCTGGCTGGGCGCCGGCTGCTCGGCCCACGACGGCGTGCCCCTCAACGCCGAACTGCTCCGCCGGGCCATGCCCGACGACCGGGGCACCTGGGGCAGTCCGCAGTACCGGTTCGACGTGTTCTGCGACAACATCGGAGCGGACCTGTCCAGGGCCGACTTCCTCGCTCCGCACGTCAAACGGACCCCGCGCCCCGACTCCCCCTATCACGGCCTCACCCGGCTGATGCGGGCCGGATACGCCGACGTGGTCTTCACCTTCAACATCGACAACCTGCTGGAACAGGCCTTCCACGCGGCCGGACTGCGTGAGCACGAGGATTACGAAGTGGTCCTCGTACCGGAGTTGGTGCCGGACGTGGTCGCCCCACGGATCTCCCCGCACCACGGTCCCCGGCTGCGGATCGTGAAGCTGCACGGCGACTACCGGTGGGGCATCAACTTCATGACCAGCACCGAGATCACCCAGTACCCGGAGGCGATCCGCAAGGCCGTGGAGATGTGGTCCGGACAGCCCGCCGTGGTGTGCGGCTACTCGTTCTTCCACCTCAACGTCCTGGAGGCGTTCAGCCGCACCGGCTCCTACATGGTCTACGCCAACCTGCAGTTCCCGGACGCGCCCATGGTGCTGTCGCTCATGTCGGCCAGGAACCCCAAGTCGGCGTGGTTCGTCGACGGCGACCTCGGCTGCTTCGGCGGGTTCATCGCCGCGTTGGAGGAGGGACTCATGCCATGAGCGACCTGAACGTCGCACAGTTCAGCATGAACCTGAAGCTGCACAACCAGCAGAGCGATTGGAACGCGGCGCTCGTCGTCGGATTCGACGGCGGCGCGGCGCTCCTCAAGCATCCGCGCCCTCAGGTGTTCGAGGATGACCTGGGGGTTCCGGTGCACCGCAGAGTCGACACGGCCTGGCGCAGCATTCTGGGGGAGAAGCAGCACCGTAGGCAGTGGATGGAGGAGCACACCTCGCCGCCGGACGGGGAGCCCGACACGGAGGCCCTGTGGTGCATCGCACGGCTGGTCCGGGACGGGTACCTCCGGTCGATCATCGCCACGGACAACGCGGGTAGGTTCTACGCGTCCCTGACTGAACTCGGCGTGACGATGACGCGGTACGAGTGCAGCGAGTCGCTGCCCCACGTACTGGAGATCAAGGCCAAGGGCCCGCACCCGCTCTTCATCAACGCCGGGGAGCATCTGCTCTACGGTTGTGAGCCGGACATCTGCGACAACGGCGCCGAGCATGTCGGTGGGATGCACCAAGCCCTCAGATCCCACCTGGAGGGGTTCAACGCCGTGTACTGCTGGGGTTGGTGCGAGATCAACCACCAGCTCGACTCGGTGATCCTGAACACCGAGAAGCGGCTCAAGGTCCTGGGCTGGTACGAGACCACCCGGAAGGCGATCAAGCTTCGGACCGCGTTCGACATCGTGGTGTGCGACGGCTCGCTGGAGATGGCGACAACCGACGTACTGCACCAACTGGCCAAGGAACTCTTCGACGACGAGAAGGCCCCGCTTCCGACCGCCCCCTGGCAGCCCCCGGCCGAATCGGGCCGGGCGGCCCCGCCGACGGCGGCGGCCCCGCGCCCGCTGCTTTCCGACGAGCTCCTCGCCCAACTGGTCGCCAACGTCCAGCGGCACCGGATCAGTTATATCGGCGTCGACGGAGAACTGGCCCGAGGGCGCTGCTTCGACTGGCTCACGGCCGAACTGAACGCACGGGGCCGTGACGTCTTCGTACGCACCGACAGCGATATCTCCGTACTGGGCCAACTGGCCATGACGGTGTCCGGGCTCGACGGCAACGTCTGGTTCGTCGGTCAGCTGAACGGCAGCGGAACGGCCGACCGGGCGTGGCTGAGCACCCTGTTGGCCTACTCCCAGCGCTGGAGCGGCCATGGCGAGGAGCCGCCCGGCGAACGAGGCGATTCAGGGTCTCGTGTGGTGCTGCTCCTTCCGGCACGGGCCGCGGGTGAACTTCAAAGCGAACTTCCCCCAGACGACGAAACCTACTTCATGTCCGTATTCGCCGACAGTCATCTGGACCAGAAGACGGTGGTCAAGTACGTACACACAACGGCCGGTCCGCCTCTCACGGAGGTCAGTCCGGTCGAGGTGATAGAGCTGGCGGAGAAGATGATCGACCAGTGCAGGGCCGACAGTGCGGCCCCGCTGGACTGGCTGCACGACGCCCTGGACCTGTGGCGAAGGCTGATCAAGTCGAAGATCGCCGCTCGGACCGCCGAGAAGGCCGACGCGGATCAGCAGCCTCTGCTCACTTTCGACGACCTCCTGGGGCTCTGGGACGAGGCCGGAAACCGCATGACCCAGGCCGATGGACCGCTGGACTTCGAACTCGGACCTGTGCATCGTCGAGAGGAGGACAACCCACCTGAGGACGACGATCCCCCCGATGACGCCGACCCGCCTGACTTCCAGCTCGGTCCTGCCACCCCGCGGCAGTAGGAGACAACGATGTACTACCGTGAGGTCGACAAGTGGGAGCATCAGCAGGAGAGCCTGACGGATCCGGATCTGAGCCTCAGGACGAAGGACAGCTGGCTGTCCGTCAACCTTGCGCCGTCCGATCGGATACACAGCAGCGGGCCGACCGTCGAACTGCTCGCGAACCTCCAGGACAGGCGCTTCAAGCTGACCTACGAGATGACCGGCGACCTCATGCGCGTGCGCGACAGGCTGTCGAGCATCAAACACAGCCATGAGGTACGCACCGAGCACGCCCGCCGCGAGGCGATGGCCTCCGTCTCGCCCGGACTGTCCGCGAAGTCCGAGGCCACCGCTCTTCAGGACGGCGTGGTCGAGCTCCTCACCTGGCAGTCCTTCCTGGACGCCGCCTCGGCGCTGCGGGATGTGGCGGAATTTGACGACCGGCAGTACAAGGAGCAGGATCTGCTGCTCGACACGGTCGCCGACATGTGCCGCTACTGGCTGGCGACGATCCTCGACCGGGTCCGCAACCGGCGCGACGGCGTGGAGTTCATCCGCTCGCTGCTCCGCTCAGAGCTGGAGATCCTGGTCAACCTCGGTGTGCGACTGGCTCGGGAGCCCGCGCTCAGGCCTGCGCTCCAGGACGAGCTGACAGAGGTCTACCGCAACGACGAACTGTCCCCCGCGACCAGGCGCCATGCCTTCAACTCCATGCAGCCGATCACCCAGGAAGCGGTCGTCACCGTGGACAACGTCTCACTGTCGTGAGCCTGCTCCGAGCCCTGTTCCGGAACCTGTTCCGGAACCCCTTCCGACGGGCGCGGGCCGTCGCAGCATGTAGATGTCGATCGGGTCCTGCGCCTCCACGGTGAACCCGTGGCGCTCGTACAGCCGACGGGCGGCGCTGCCCTGCAGGACGTTCAGGCGGACGAGCGTGCCGTCGGCATCGGTCCGCTTCAGCAGTGTTCGCAGGACGGCCGAACCGAGCCCTCGCCCTTGGTTACCTGGGGCGAGATAGAAGTGCTCCAGCCACCGCCCGTCCTCGGCCGGTCGCAAGGTGACGCAGCCCGCGAAGGCGCCGTCGGCCACGATGACCGACGTGTGCCGCGGGGAGAAGGAATCCCGCAGCCGCTGCCGGACCCGGTGCTCGTCGAACCGGCCCAACCGCTCCAGGTCCGGGCGCATCACCTCAGCCCGCAGCTCCGCGATCGCCTCCACGTCCGCCAGTTCCGCGGGGCGCATGTCCCAGGTGGTCATCAGCCGTCGAACCCCGGGCTCGGGTGGCCCTGGCCCGCGTCCGGGAGTACCAGGAGGGAGCCCGCGAGGGGGTGAGGGGCGGACAAGCCGGTGCGGGCTGTGGTGATGTACAGGTCGCGGAGGTCGGGGCCGCCGAAAGCGCAGGCCGTGGGGCGGTATACGGGGAGGTCGACCGTGCGGTCCAGGTCGCCGCGTGGGGTGTAGCGGCGGAGTTGGGCGCCGCCCCAGAGGGCGATCCACACGCAGCCGTCGGCGTCCACGGTCAGGCCGTCGGGAAAGCCGGCGTTCGGCTCGATGGTCGCCAAGGGGCGGCGGTCGAGCGGGAGTTCGCCGTCCATGCGGCAGACGTCGACGCGGCGCGTGGGGCTGTCGACGTAGTACATCAGCGAGCCGTCGGGGCTCCAGCCGATGCCGTTGCTGACGGCGACGGGAGTGTCGGGGAAGACTCTGGTGACGTCCCCGACGGGGGAGACTCGGGTCAGCGTGCCGCCGCCGCTCGCCTCGTCGTAGCGCATGGTGCCCGCCCACAGGGACCCGTCGGGCGCCACGGCCGCGTCGTTGCCGCGTCGGCCCGGCACCGGGTCGTGGATCAGCCAGGAGAACGTGCCGTCCGGGGCGTACAGACCGATGCCGTCCCGGAGGTTGACCACCAGGCCGCCGCCGACTCTCGGCTTCGCCGCCCCGACGTGCTGCTCGGTGGCCATGACGGTGCGGCGGCCGTCCGCGGGGCTGTAGGTGTGGACACGGGAGCCCAGGATGTCCACCCAGATCAGGCGCCGGGTGTCCGGGTCCCAGGTGGGGCCCTCACCGAGTGCCGCCCGTTCCCGTACCGCGACCTCGACCCTCACCTGGTGCCCCGGTGCCCGAGCCGTACGGACAGGTCGGCCGCGCCCTTGGCGGCCAGTTCGGCGAGCTCGCCCTCGCGGTCCTCAGTCCACCGGATCATCGGTACGGAGATGGACAGCGCGGCGACGACCCGGCCCGCGCTGTCGCGTACGGGAGCGGCGACACAGCTCACGTCCGGGTTGGACTCCTGGTGCTCGGCGGCGATGCCGCGTTCGCGGATGTCGGCGAGTGCGGCGCGCAGCGCGTCGGGGTCGGTGATGCTGCCCGGCGTCATGGCGACTAGTTCGCTGCCTTCGAGGCGGGCGTCCAGCTCGCCCGCGGGCAGTGAGGCAAGCAGCATCTTGCCCACCGATGTGCAGTGCGCGGGGAGTCTGCGGCCCGCGGCCGAGACCATCCGGACCGCGTGCGTGGAGTCCACCTTGGCGATGTAGATGACGTCGGTGTCCTCAAGGATCGCGACGTGGACGGTCTCGTCGCAGGTCTCGGCGACCTCGCGGGCCACCCGCTGCCCCTCGGCGGCGAGGTCGAGCTGTTCCGCGTACCGGCTGCCCAACTGGTAGGTGCGGACGCCGAGTCGGTAGCGGCCGGGCTGTTCGGGTACGGACACCACATAGGAGCGGGCAGCCAGGGTGGTCAGCAGCTCGTGCACGGTGGTGCGCGGCAGCTGGAGCTTGCGTGTGACATCCGGCGCGGAGAGGGTTCCGTCGCCTTCAAGGAACAGTTCGAGTATGTCCAGCGCCCTGGTCACCGCGGGGACAAGGCGTCCCATGGCCTCCACCACTCTTCCGTTCGAGACTTCGGGCAGTGCCCGGTATGACGAACATAGGCTAGCCATCGCTCCGTTCGCCCGGCAATGGGTTGGGCGGGATCCACCGGTGCACAACCCATTGACACCCCTG
This sequence comes from Streptomyces sp. E11-3, assembly GCF_046540415.1. Lineage (NCBI taxonomy): Bacteria > Bacillati > Actinomycetota > Actinomycetes > Kitasatosporales > Streptomycetaceae > Streptomyces > Streptomyces sp. E11-3. Next base: position 497,289 of record NZ_JAZGRL010000001.1, read on the forward strand.
GGAGACGCTGATTACGGTCACGCCAACATTTCGAACGCATGACGAAATCTCGAACGACTCCCACGGACTCAGCGGACCAACGGACTCACGGACTCTAGGGGCAACTGCCGTGCGCATCACGGGAATCAGCACTCATGTCGTCGGGACCCCCTGGCGCAACCTGACCTATGTGCTCGTCCACACCGACGAGGGGCTCACCGGTGTCGGCGAGACCCGCATGCTCGGCCACACCGACGCGCTGGTCGGATATCTCCGCGAGGCCGAGGCGAACCACATCGCCGGATCCGACCCGTTCGCGATCGAGGACCTGGTGCGCCGGATGAAGTACGGCGACTACGGGCGGGCCGGCGAGATCGTCATGTCGGGCATCGCGGTCATCGAGATGGCCTGCTGGGACATCAAAGGCAAGGCGCTCGGGGTGCCGGTGTGGCAGCTGCTCGGCGGCAAGGTGACCGACCAGGTCAAGGCGTACGCCAACGGCTGGTACACCACCGAGCGCACCCCGGACGCGTACCACAAGGCGGCCCAGGCGGTGGTGGCGCGCGGCTACCGGGCGCTGAAGATCGACCCGTTCGGCACCGGGCACTTCGAGCTCGGCGCCGAGGAGAGCCGATACGCGGTGTCGCTGATCGAGGCGGTACGGGACGCGATCGGCCCGGACACCGAGCTGATGCTGGAGATGCACGGGCGGTTCAGCCCGGCCACCGCGCTGCGGCTCGCACGCGAGCTGGCGCCGTTCCGTCCCGCCTGGCTGGAGGAGCCGGTACCGCCGGAGAATCTGAAGGCGCTCAAAAAGGTGGCCGAGAAGGTAGAGCTGCCGGTCGCGACCGGTGAGCGCATCCATGACCGGATCGAGTTCCGGGAGCTCTTCGAGTCGCAGGCGGCGGACATCATCCAGCCGGATGTGGGCCATATCGGCGGCATCCTGGAGACCCGCAAGCTCGCCGCGACCGCCGAGACACACTACGTGCTGGTGGCCCCGCACAACGTCGGCGGTTCGGTGCTGACCGCCGCTTCGCTGCAACTCGCCGCCTGCACCCCGAACTTCAAGATCCTGGAGCACTTCAACGACTTCGCGGACGCGGAGATCAAGAAGGTGGTGCAGGGGGCGCCCGAGGTGGATCCGGAGACTGGCTCCTTCGCGCTCTCGCACGCCCCGGGCCTGGGTGTCGAGCTGGATGTCGATGCCGCGGCCGAGTTCCCGCAGCAGCGGGCCCGGTTCGACCTGTGGGCCGAGGGCTGGGAGCAGAGGGCACCGAAGTGAGCCGCGCGCTGATCATCGACCGGCCCGGCAGCCACCGCCTGGTGCGGCGCGAGGACCCGGTGCCCGCGCCCGGCGAGGCGGTGGTGCGGGTCGCCGCGGCCGGGATCTGTATGAGCGACCGCGAGGTGTACGACGGCCATCGCGACCCGGGTTACGTCCGCTACCCCCTCACGCCGGGCCACGAGTGGTCGGGAACCGTGGAGGCGGTGGGCGAGGGCGTCGATCCCGCGCTCGTCGGCCGCAAGACGGTCGCCGAAGGGTTCCGGGCCTGCGGGGTCTGCGAGCGCTGCCGGTGCGGAGAGACCAGCCTGTGCACCGGCGGGTACGCGGAGACCGGGTTCACCGAGCCGGGCGCGTTCGCCGACCATGTGACGGTGCCCGCGCGGCTGTTGCACCCGCTCCACGAGGACGCCGACCTACGGGCCGCCGCCCTGCTCGAACCGGCCGCCGTGATCGCGGCGGCGGTACGCACCGGGCGGCCGCGCCCCGGTGAGCGGGTCGCGGTGGTCGGCGCGGGCACCCTCGGGCTGTTGGCCGTGCAGTTGCTGGCGGCCGCGTCGCCCGCCCAGCTGACCGTCATCGACCCCCGTGCCGCGCGCGGCGAACTGGCGTTGCGATTCGGGGCGAGTGAGAGTCTGACGCCGGATGCGGCACTGTCCGCCAACGGCACCGTCAACGGCACCTTCGATCTGGTGGTGGAGACCGCGGGGGCACCGCCCACGGCGGCCTCGTCCTGCCTGCTGGCCCGCAGGGGCGGCCGCGTCGTCCTCACCGGGATGTTCACGCCGGGCGCGGTGGGCATCGACCCGGTGCATCTGTCGCTGAGCCAGCTGGAGTTGCGCAGCGTGTTCGGCGCCCCCTCATCGGCCTGGTCGGACGCGGTACGGGCCTTCGGCCTCGGGCTGCTCGACCCGGCACCGCTGATCACGCACGAGTTCCCGCTGGAGCGGTTCGACGAGGCGATCGCGCTGGTCGGCGGCGGCGACCCGAAGACCGGCAAGGTACTGCTGCTCCCCTAGCCCCCTAGCCCGCTGGCTCCCCTAGCCCGGTGGCTCCCCTACCCCCCGTGCCCCCTTGTCCGTACGGCGGTACGGGGAGCGCCCTGAACAGCCTCCGTACCGCCGTACATCCAATGACTCGAATACCATCCGATATTTCGAACATGGGAGNCCCGACACACCTGGCCCCGACGCACCCGGCACGGACAGCTCCGCCCCCGCCCCATCCGCTCTCGACGACACGACCCGCAAGGACTGATGACCATGAGCACCCGCAGCATCACCACCGCCGCCGTCGCCGCCCTCGCCCTGTCCCTCTCCCTCACCGCCTGCGGGCAGAGCAGCGAGGGCGGCAGCAAGGAGGACAAGGACAGCAAGAGCGCCAAGGACATGACGGTGGGCATCGCGATGCCCACCAAGTCCTCCGAGCGCTGGATAGCCGACGGCAAGAACATGGTCGCCCAGCTCAAGGGTCACGGTTACCAGACCACCCTCCAGTACGCCGAGGACGACACCGACCAGCAGGTCTCACAGATCGAGAACATGATCACCCAGGGTGTGGACGCCCTGGTGATCGCGGCCATCGACGGGCGTGCGCTGAGCAACGTGCTCCAACAGGCCGCCGACGCCGACATCCCCGTCGTCTCCTACGACCGGCTCATCCTCGGCAGTGAGAACGTCGACTACTACGCCTCCTTCGACAACGAGAAGGTCGGGGAGCTCCAGGGCACGTACATCGTGGACAAGCTGGGGCTCAAGGACGGTTCGGAGAAGGGCCCGTTCAATCTGGAGCTGTTCGCGGGCTCCAACGACGACAACAACACGCGCTACTTCTTCCAGGGCGCCATGAACGTCCTGAAGCCCTACATCGACGACAAGAAGCTCGTCGTCAGGTCCAAGCAAACCAAGATCAACCAGGTCACCACCCTGCGCTGGGACGGCGGCACCGCGCAGAAGCGCATGGACGACCTGCTCACCTCCAGTTATTCCAAGGAGCGCGTGGACGCGGTCCTCTCGCCGTACGACGGGATCTCCATCGGCATCCTGTCGGCCCTCAAATCCGATGACTACGGCAGCAAGAGCAAGCCGCTGCCGGTGGTCACCGGCCAGGACGCGGAGGCCCTCTCGGTGGCGTCGATCGTCAAGGGCGAGCAGACGCAGACCGTCTTCAAGGACACCCGGGAGCTCGCCAAGGTCGGCGCGAACATGGTCGACGCGCTACTCAACGGCAAGAAGCCCGAGGTCAACGACACCGAGACCTACGACAACGAGAAGAAGGTCGTGCCGTCGTATCTGCTCGACCCGGTCAGCGTGGACAAGGACAACTACCGCCCCGTGCTCATCGACTCCGGCTACCTGAAGGAGAGCGACCTCAAGTGAGCACGGCACGGCCCGACCTGGAGACGAGCTCCGCTGTCGAGACGAGTTCCGTTCTCGAGATGCGCTCCATCGTCAAGACCTTCCCCGGCGTCAAGGCGCTGTCGGACGTCTCGCTGACCGTCCGCGCGGGAGAGGTCCATGCGATCTGCGGCGAGAACGGCGCGGGTAAGTCGACGCTGATGAAGGTGCTCAGCGGTGTCCATCCGCACGGCAGCTACGAGGGGGAGATCCTCTTCCAGGGCGAGCCGTGCCGGTTCAAGGACATCAGGGCCAGCGAGAGACGCGGCATCGTCATCATCCACCAGGAGCTCGCCCTGGTGCCGTATCTGTCCATCGCGGAGAACATCTTCCTCGGCAACGAGCACTCCCGCCGCGGTGTCGTCGACTGGCACGACACACTGAGGCACGCCACCGAGCTGCTCGGCCGGGTGGGTCTGGGCGAGCATCCGCAGACCCGGGTCGCGGACATCGGTGTCGGCAAGCAGCAGCTCGTCGAGATCGCCAAGGCCCTGGCCAAGGAGGTGAAGCTGCTCATTCTCGACGAGCCGACGGCGGCCCTGAACGACGAGGACAGCGGCAAACTCCTCGATCTGATCCTGGAGTTGAAGGGCCAGGGCATCACCTCGATCATCATCTCGCACAAGCTGAACGAGATCGCCGCAGTCGCCGACTCCGTGACGATCCTGCGGGACGGCCGCACCATCGAGACCCTCGATGTGAAGGCCGCCGAGACCACCGAGGAGCGGATCATCCGCGGCATGGTCGGCCGCGACCTCGACCACCGCTTCCCCGAGCGCACCCCGCATGACGCCGAGACGGGCGCCGCGCCCGCCCTGGAGATCCGCGACTGGACGGTGCACCATCCGATCGACCAGCAGCGCAAGGTGGTCGACTCCGTCTCGCTGCGGGTCAGGCGCGGCGAGATCGTCGGCATCGCGGGCCTGATGGGCGCGGGCCGCACCGAGCTGGCGATGAGCGTCTTCGGGCGCACCTACGGCCGGTACGCGGGCGGCACGGTCCTCAAGGACGGGGTGGAGATCCGCACCAGGACCGTCCCGGAGGCGGTGGAGCACGGCATCGCGTACGTCACCGAGGACCGCAAGCACTACGGGCTCAACCTCATCGACACCATCGGCCGCAACATCACGCTGAGCGCGCTGGGGAAGGTGGCCCGGCGCGGGGTGGTCGACGCGCACGAGGAGCGGCGGGTCGCCGAGGGCTACCGGCAGTCCATGAACATCAAGGCGCCGCATGTCTTCGAACCGGTCGGGCGGCTCTCCGGCGGCAACCAGCAGAAGGTCGTCCTCAGCAAGTGGATCTTCGCGGGTCCTGATGTGCTGATCCTGGACGAGCCGACCCGTGGCATCGACGTGGGCGCCAAGTTCGAGATCTACACGGTCATCGACCAACTGGCCGCCGAGGGCAAGGCCGTCGTCTTCATCTCCTCGGAACTGCCCGAGCTGCTCGGTATGTGCGACCGCATCTACACGATGGCCGCCGGACGGCTCACCGGTGAGGTCCCGCGCGCCGAGGCCTCCCAGGAAGTCCTGATGCGGTTCATGACCAGAAACTCACCACGCCCCCAAGAACCTCAAGCCCCCGAGGGAAGCGAAAGAGAGCGGTCCCACCCATGAGCGCCCATCTGACGGCCAAGACACCGGCCGACGCCCCGCCGCCCGGAGAACCGAACGCACCGGGTCCCGGTCTCGGCCGACTGCTGCTCGACGGCATCCGCCGCAACACGCGGCAGTACGGGATGCTGTTCGCCCTCGGCCTGATCGTCGCGCTGTTCGCGGCCTGGACGGGCGGCGACCTGCTCCTGCCGCGCAACGTCTCCAACCTGGTGCTGCAGAACAGCTACATCCTGATCCTGGCGATCGGCATGATGATCGTCATCATCTCGGGCCATATCGATCTGTCGGTCGGCTCGCTCACCGCCTTCGTGGGCGCGGTGTCCGCGGTCCTGATGGCCGAGCACCAGGTGCCCTGGCCGCTCGCGGTCGTCCTGGTGCTGCTCCTGGGACTGGCCGCGGGCGCGATGCAGGGCTATTTCATCGCGTATCTGGGACTGCCGTCCTTCATCGTCACACTCGCCGGGATGCTGCTCTTCCGCGGGCTCACCGAGATCGTTCTGGAGGGCCAGACACTCGGCCCGTTCCCCGGCGGGCTGCAGAAGGTCGCCAACGGCTTCCTGCCCGAAGCCGGACCCACCACCAACTACCACAACCTCACACTCCTGCTCGGCCTCGCACTGATCCTGTTCGTGGTGCAGCAGGAGGTGCGCGACCGCAGGCGCCAGCAGGAGTACGCCCTTGAGGTGCTCCCCCGGAACCTGTTCCTGCTCAAACTCACCGCGTTGGTGGCCGCCGTCACCGCCTTCACCCTGCTGCTGGCCAGCTACAAGGGCGCGCCCGTGGTCCTGCTGATCCTGGCGGCGCTGCTGGTCGGGTTCAGCTATGTGATGCGCAACGCCGTCATCGGCCGCCATGTGTACGCGCTCGGCGGCAACCTCCCGGCGGCCAGGCTGTCCGGCGTGAAGGACAAGCGGGTCACCTTCCTGGTGTTCGTGAACATGGGTATGCTCGCCGCCCTGGCGGGTCTGGTGTTCGCGGCGCGCTTCAACGCGGCCTCGCCCAAGGCCGGACTCAACTTCGAACTCGAGGCGATCGCGGCCGCGTTCATCGGGGGCGCGTCGATGAGCGGCGGCGTCGGCACCGTACTGGGTGCGATCATCGGCGGCCTGGTACTCGGTGTGCTCAACAACGGCATGAACCTCGTCGGTGTCGGCACCGACTGGCAGCAGGTCATCAAGGGCCTCGTGCTGCTGGCGGCGGTCGGGTTCGACGTGTGGAACAAGCGCAGGGTCGGCGCGTGAGGGAGCCCTTTCCGGACTCCCCCAACCAGGCGTCGTTCCCGATGGCAGTGCTGCGCCCCGGTGAGACCTTCCCGTTCGACGACAGTGCCGCGCCCCGGTAAGACGTTCCGTTCGACGACCGTGCACTCCTTCGTCCCCGACCCGATGGAGCCCCCATGAGAAGACTCCTGAGCGCGCTCGCCGCGGGCGCGCTCGCCCTCACCTGTCTGACGGCCGCGAGCACGGCCCCCGCCACGGCGGCGCCTGCCGTGGCGGAGGCCGCCGACTCCGGCAGTTTCGACGTCCTCACGTACAACATCGCGGGCCTCCCCGCCGGGCTCGGCGACAGTGACCCGGAGACCAACACCCCGCTGATCGGGCAGCGCCTCGGCCCGTACGACATCGTCAACGTCCAGGAGGACTTCAACTACCACGCGGCCCTGTACGCGAACGACGGCCACCCGCACCGCACCGCGACCAGCGGCGGCGCGGGCTTCGGCGACGGACTCAACACACTGTCCGGCTACCCCTTCGAGGACTTCCAGCGGGTGCGCTGGAAGAACTGCACCAACGCGGACTGCCTGACGCCCAAGGGCTTCACGCTCGCCCGCGTGCGGCTGGCCGAAGGCGTCTTCGTCGACCTGTACAACGTCCACACCAATGCCGACGTGACCGATGCCGCGCTGGCCGCGCGCCGGGCCAACATCGTGCAGCTGTCGGACTTCATCCAGGCCAACTCCGCAGGCAACGCGGTCATCGTCATGGGCGACACCAACACCCGCTACACCCGCGCGGGCGACAACATCCGCACCCTGCTGGACGACAACGGCCTGGCCGACCCCTGGGTGGACCTCATCCGCGGCGGCGACATCCCCGCACCCGGCAGCGACACGCTGGGCTGCGACAAAGCCGCCCCCACCGACGACTGCGAGGTGGTCGACAAGGTCCTGTACCGGGGCAGCGACCTGGTACACCTCACCGCGACCCGCTACGAGAACGCCTGGCGCTCCTTCCTGCGCGACGACGGCGAGCACCTCTCCGACCACTACCCGCACGCGGTCGGCTTCTCCTGGTCCCTGCCAGACGGCGGCCTGCGCGCCAGTGACTTCTTCGGCGGCCCGCACGGCACGGCCTTCAACGACGCCGTCCGGCTGCCCGCGACCCTGGCGCCGCGTACCCTCACGCTGCGCGGCGCGGCGCGCCTGGACGCTCTGTCCCTCACCCACGACGACGGCACGGTGCTGCGCCACGGCGGTACGGGCGGCACCGCCGCGTCCCTCACGCTGGGCGCGGGTGAGCACCTCACCTCGGTCACCCTCAGCAAGGGCAAGAAGGACGGGAGGACTCGTCTCTTCTCCGCGGCGTTCACCACCGACCAGGGCCGTACGGTCTCGGCCGGTACGGCCACATCCGACCGCGTCACCCTGAGCGCCCCACCCGGACGGCGGATCGTCGGGTTCACGGGGCGCTCAGGGGACGAGATCGACAAACTCGGTGTGCTCTACGCACCGATCGGCTGACCGCGAGGCCGCACCTCAGAGCCTGTCTTTGAACCCCCGTCGTCCGCGCGAAGCGCGGGCGCAGCGCCCGCCGCGAAGCGGCTGATGTCCCGGCGGTGCGTGCTCTCGGCGTGCGGCGTTGCAGGTCATGAATGGGGTCTCCCCTGCTCAGGGGGGCACCTCCCGCTCGAGCGGAGCCGAGAGTGGGGGAGAAGCCGAGAGCTTGGGGAAGGAGCCACCTGTCCTGTGGCGCCGTGCGGCGAGGGTGCGTGCCGGGCGTCGNGTGGGGGCCGGGCTCGCCCTGGGCGGCGCCCTGCACCGGGGGGTCACCAACACCGCCGGGGAGTGGGGGCATACGACGCTCGTCCTGGACGGGCGGCCGTGTCACTGCGGCAACCACGGCTGTGTCGAGACCTACGTCGGGGCGCCCGGCATCATGCGGCATCTGCGCGAACTGAGCCCGGACAGCCCGCTGTTGCACCCCGACGACCAGACCGCGACCATCGACGCGCTCGCCACGGCGGTCGCCGAGGGCGACCCGGTGGCGGTCAGGGTGGTGCGGGAGACCGCCCGCTATCTCGGCGCGGCCATCGCGGGTCTGGTCAACCTGGTCAATCCGGAAGTGATCGTGCTCAGCAGCTGGGTGGCGGTCAAGCTCGGCCGTCCGCTCCTGGACGAGGTCCGCCAAGCGGTGGCGCGGCATGCGCTGCCACGCCCCCTCACCGCCACCGAGATCGTGCTCAGCCCGATTCCGACCGACCCCGTCAGCCTGGGCGCGGCGACCTTCGCGCTTGAGGGCTCACTGGCGTCCGTAGGACACAAGAGCCGCCGTACCAACGGCACGGCAAGGACCCGCAGCACGCCTTCATAGTCGACGAAGGGATGCCCCATGCCCCGTACGACCGGTGTGAGAACCGGCAGAACCGGCGTGAGGACCAACCGCAAGAGCCGCCTTCGCCTACCCGTAGCCAGCGCCTGCGCGACGCTCGCCCTGGCAGCCACCGCCCTGACCCCCGCCGCCGCGTCGGCGGACCAGCCGCCCGAGGCCGCCGCACCTCAGGCCGCCGAGGTGTCGCCGCATCCGGCCCAGACCATCGACAACATCGGTGCCTCCGGCGCCTGGTGGGTGAACGACCTCGCTAACTTCTCGCCCGAGGCCCAAGCCGAGGCGGCGAAGCTGCTGTTCAGCCAGGGCGGGCTTGATCTGAGCAGCTACCGCTACAACATCGGTGGCGGCGGCACCGCCGTCACCACTCCGGAGCGCGCCCCCGAGGACTTCCTCAATGACGACGGCTCCTACGACTGGTCCGAGGACGCCGGTGGCCAGACTTTCGTCAAGTACGCGGCCACGTACGGCGTTCAGGACATCATCGGCTTCGTCAACAGCGCCCCGGCCCGGTGGAAGACCAACGGCCAGAGCTGTGGCGGCCATCTGGACGACGCGCATATCGAGGACTTCGCGCGGTATCTGGCCGATGTCACCGAGCACTTCAAGGGCAAGGGTGTCGACCTGGACTACCTCAGCCCGTTCAACGAGCCCGCCAACAGCTTCGCCGGCTGCGGCCAGGAGGGCATGCTGGTCGACGTCGGCCAGCGCGGCGCGATCGTACGCGCCGTGGGCGCCGAGCTCGCCAAGCGCGGCCTCGGCACCGGGCTGATCGCCGACGAGTCGAGCAGCACCGACGGCTTCAACAGCGAGGTGCCCCAGTGGCTGGCAGAGGAGGGCACCGCCCAGTACGTCGCCAAGCTCGCCCACCACACGTACAACAATCCGGGCGACGGCTCACTCGCCAGGGTCTACGAGACGTCCAAGGCGTTCGGCAAGCAGCCGTGGGCGACCGAGATCTGCTGCTTCGGCAAGGGCGGCACGGGCTGGAACAAGGAGTACGACCCCACCATCGACAACGCCCTGCTGATGTCCCGCATCATCCACAAGGACTTCGCGACCGCCCATGACTCGGCGTTCCACTGGTGGACGGCCGTGTCCAACATGTCCGGCACCACCGAGCTGGACACCGAGCACGGGCGGAAGAACGACAACGGCTGGAACGACGGACTGCTCTACTACGACAAGGAGTACGCGGCAGGCGGCAACCAGAAGCTCTACACGACGAAGCGGTACTACGCGCTCGGCCAGTACAGCAAGTTCGTCAAGCAGGGCTCGCGGGCCCACGACATCACCGGGGTACCGGCCGGGGTCGAGGCCTCCGCTTACGACGTGGACGGCCGCTGGGTGGTCGTCGTGAACAACCACAACACCACCGAGACCCCGCTCGACCTGCACTTCAACAACAAGTCCAAGCTGTCCCCGCAGCGCGCGGTGCGCACATCGGCCACCGAGGACTGGTCCGATGTGGCCCCCGCACAGGTCGACGGGGCGAGCGCCAGCGCGACCCTGACGCCCCGCTCGGTCACCACCTACGTGCTCGGCCAGGGCAAGCGGTCCACGCCGACCGCGCTCACCGGCGCCCTGGTCGGCAGCCAGTCCGGCAAGTGCTTCACCGGCTCGGCGATCAACACCTGCACGGGCGGCGACGAGCAGCAGTGGTCGTACGCCGCGGACGGCACCCTGAGCGGTGCGAACGGCTGTCTCACGGCCGACGGCAGCACGCTCGGCACCCAGGACTGCAACGGCGGCCCCGACCAGCAGTGGCTGCTCAACGGCAACGGCCAGATCGTCCTGGAGGCCGACGGACGGTGCCTTGACGTCAGCGGTCAGGCCACTGCCGACGGCAGCAAGGTCGTGCTGTACCGCTGCAACGGCGGCCTGAACCAGTCCTGGACACGGCAGTAGCAACCCCTGGGATACCGGACGGCCACCCGGCCGTCCGGTATCCCGAACAACGAACGACCCTTCGAGAGACAAGGACGCCTTCACCATGTCGCCGACACACGGAATGCCGAACAGCGGAAACCCGTCCCGCCGCACCATGTTGCGCACCCTGGGAGGCGCCGCCTCACTCGCCGCGCTCGCGGCCTGCGGCGGCAACACCGGGCGCGGCAGCGGCTCTGGCTCCGGCAAGGAACTCACCCAGTACTTCCACGCGTACGGCGAGGCCGGCACCCAGGACGCGATCAAGCGGTACGCCAAGGGCTTCGACCAGGCCAACGTCACCACCCAGTGGATCACGGGCTCCAACTTCGAGAGCAAGCTGTTCTCGGCCCTGCTGTCCTCCAAGGCCCCGGACGTCTTCGAGTTCCACCCGCAGATCCAGATGGTGCGGGCCAAGCAGATCGTGCCGCTCGACGACATCATCAAGCCCGTCCAGGACGACTTCGTGGAGGCGGACATCGCCTCGCACACCATGGACGGCAAGATCTGGGGCATACGGATGATCGACGACCCCAAGTTCATCTACTACCGCAAGTCGCTTCTGGACAAGGCGGGGCTCCAGCCGCCCAGCACGCTGGACGAGTTGGTCGAGGCCGCGGCGAAACTCACCACGGGCAAGGTCAAGGGCCTCTTCCTCGGCAACAACCTGGCCGACATCGCCCGGCCGCTGGTCTGGTCGTGCGGGGCCGATCTACTCACCGACAAGCAGGAGATCGCTTACCACACGGACGAGGTCGCCGCGGGCCTGGCCACCCTGCGGAAGCTCTTCACCAGCGGCAGCCTGCTGCTCGACGCACCGGCCGACTACTGGGACCCCTCGGCCTTCACGCAGGGCCTCGCCGCGATGCAGTGGTGCGGGATGTGGGCGATGCCCGCGATCCTCAAGGCCCACGGCGACGACGTCGGCATCATCCCCTTCCCGAAGGCCGCGGACAGCGGCAAGCCCTCGCTCATCAACGGCGGCTGGTCGATGTTCGTCAGCGCCAAGGCCAAGGACGTCGACCTGGCCAAGGAGTATGTGAAGTGGCTCTGGATCGACCAGAAGGAGCACCAGGAGGACTGGGCGCTGAACTACGGCTTCCACATCCCGCCGCGCAAGTCCATCGCCGCGAAGGCCGACAAGCTCAAGACGGGGCTCGCCGCCGAGGGCGTGCAACTGGCCGGGCAGTACGGGCACTTCGACAACCCGTACTGGACCCAGTCCATGATCAACGCCATGGAGGGCGTCATCGCCGACTCCGTACGTAACGACATGAAGCCCGAGGCCGCACTCGACAAAGCCGACAAGAAGATCAACCGCGAGCTCAAGTCGCTCTTCGGATAGGCGGCGGCCCGGTATGTCCACCCCTTCCACCACGAAGACCCGCACCGGCGTCCCACGCCGCGCGCCCACCGAGGCGGCCCCCGCCCGGCACCAGCGCGGCGTGCGCGGCCGCACCTTGAGCTTCTGGCTGTTCACCGGCCCTTTCCTGGCCGGGCTGCTCGTCTTCGTCTACATCCCGATCGGCTGGAGCCTGTGGCTCAGCTTCTTCGAGGCGCGGGCGACGGTGAACCCCACCGAGTTCGTCGGCTTCGACAACTACGCCACCATGCTCTCGGACGGCGACTTCGTCCGCAGTCTGGGCACCTTCACCGTGTTCGCCGCGCTGGTCGTCCCGGTCACCTGGGCGTTCTCGCTGGCGCTCGCGCTGATGGTGCACCGGCTGCGGTTCATGAAGGCGTTCTTCCGGTCGGTGTTCTTCCTGCCGACGGCGGTGTCGTTCGTCGCGGCCTCGCTGATCTGGAAGATGTCCATCTTCAGCGGGGTCCGCTTCGGCCTGATGAACACGGTCCTTGACCTGTTCGGCATCGAGAACATCGCCTGGCTGGCCAACCCCAACCCGCCCTGGTACTGGCTGGTCATCCTCACCGTACGGCTGTGGCTGCAGTCCGGCTTCTACATGATCCTGTTCCTGGCCGCGCTGCAGAACATCCCCGACGAACTGTACGAGGCGGCCGCCATCGACGGCGCCCGGCCCGGCTGGCAGACCTTCTGGCACATCACCCTGCCCCAGCTGCGCGCCACCTCGACCGCGGTGATCCTGCTCCTGCTCGTGGCCGCCTATCAGGCCTTCGACGAGTTCTACAACCTGCTGGCCAAGGCCACCTGGGGCCAGCCACCCCTGGTGGAGCTGTACAAGATGGCGCTCGGCGAGAACCAGGACTACGGGCGCGGCAGCGCCGGAGCGATGATCCTGACCGTGCTGATCTGTGCCGTGACCCTGCTCCAGGGCCGGTTCCTCGGCTTCGGCAGAGGGGACGATGCCAAGTGACCACCGCCGCGAAGAAAGTGACCACCACCGCGAGGAAGGCGACCACCGCCCCGGCCAACCGGCGCGGCGCCTTCGGCAGCGCGGGCCTGTACGCCGCCACCGCCCTGTGCGCCCTGCTCTTCCTGGTCCCCTTCTATCTGATCGTCCGCAACGCCCTGTCCACGGACGCCGAAATCACCGGCGAGGAATGGCAGTTCTTCCCCTCGGATATCCAGTGGGGGAATATCTCCGAGCTCTTCTCGGACGACTTGGTGCCCTTCGGCACCGCCCTGTGGAACTCCTGGGTCGTCGGCGTCGCGCACACTCTGGGCACGCTGCTGGTGTGCTCGCTCGCCGGATACGGCCTGGCCCGTATCCCGTACCGGCACGCCAACAAGATCTTCTATCTGGTCCTGGGCACCCTGATGGTCCCGGCGGCCGTCACCTTCGTCCCGAGCTTTGTGCTGGTGTCGTCGCTCGGCTGGGTCTCCAGCTACCAGGGGCTGATCGTGCCCGGCCTGTTCTCCGGCTTCACCTGCTTCCTCTTCCGCCAGTACTTCCTGGGGTTCCCCAAGGAGCTGGAGGAGGCGGCGCGGGTGGACGGGCTGAGCTACTGGGGCGCGTACTGGCGGATCGTCGTCCCCAACTCGAAGAACTTCTTCGCGGCGATCGCCGTCATCACCTTCATCTCCGGCTGGAACGCCTTCCTGTGGCCGCTGGTCATCGGCCAGGACCAGGAGGCCTGGACCGTACAGGTCGCGCTGTCCTCCTACATGACCAACCAGACCGTCAACTTCCATCTGATCTTCATGGCCACCGCGATTTCCATTCTGCCCCTGGTGTTCGTGTTCCTCTTCCTCCAGCGCTGGCTGGTGCAGGGGGTCGCACAGACCGGCATCAAGGGCTGACCGAGGAGAAGCATGACCTTTTCGTACGTCGAAACCGTGTCGCCCGGCCGCGGGACGCTCCCGCCACGCGCCTGGTACCCCGAGTCCGATGCCGCGTCCCTTTCCCTCAACGGAAGTTGGCGCTTCAGGCTGTCGCCTACGGCCGACGCCGAGGACGCCTCGTTCGCGGCCGTCGGGTACGACGCCGGGGACTGGGGTGAGGTGGCGGTTCCGGGGCACTGGGTGCTGCAGGGCGACGGGGTGTACGGCACGCCGATCTACACCAACCATCTGTACCCCTTCCCGGTCGACCCGCCACGGGTACCGACCGAGAACCCCACCGGCGACCACCTGCGGGTCTTCGACCTGCCCGATGACTGGCCGGGCGACGGGGACACGGTGCTGCGCTTCGACGGCGTCGAGTCCTGCGCGAAGGTGTGGCTGAACGGCGAGGACCTGGGCGAGTTCCAGGGCTCCCGACTGCCGCACGAGTTCGCGGTCGGCGCGCTGCTGAGGCCGCGCGGCAATGTGCTGGCCGTGCGGGTGCACCAGTGGTCGGCGGGCTCGTATCTGGAGGACCAGGACCAGTGGTGGCTGCCGGGTATCTTCCGCGAGGTGACCCTGCTGCACCGCCCGCCGGGCTCGGTCGGCGACTTCTTCGTACACGCGTCGTACGACCATGTCAGCGGCGAGGGCACGCTGCGGGTCGAGAGCGAGGTCCCCGGCCGGGTGACCGTGCCCGAGCTGGGGGTCGAGGTGGCCACGGGCGAGTCGGTGACGGTCGCCGTCGAACCGTGGACCGCCGAGACGCCCCGGCTGTACGACGGTGAGCTGGCGACCGCGGGCGAGCGGGTGCCGCTGCGCGTCGGGTTCCGTACGGTGTGCGTCGAGGACGGCGTGATCAAGGTCAACGGCAGGCGCGTGCTGTTCCGCGGCGTGAACCGGCACGAGTTCCACCCCGAGACGGGCCGGACGCTGGACCTGGACACCATGCGCCACGACGTGGAGCTGATGAAGCGGCACAACATCAACGCCGTACGGACCAGCCACTACCCGCCGCACCCCGCGTTCCTGTCGCTCTGCGACGAGTACGGGTTGTGGGTCATCGACGAGTGCGACCTGGAGACCCACGGCTTCGTCGAACAGGGCTGGCGCGACAACCCGGTGGACGACGACCGCTGGACCCCGGCCCTCCTGGACCGGGCGGCCCGGATGGTCGAGCGCGACAAGAACCACCCCTCGGTCGTCATCTGGTCGCTCGGCAACGAGGCGGGCACAGGCCGCGGCCTCACCGCCATGGCCGCGTGGACGCGCGAGCGGGACAGCTCGCGCCTCATCCACTACGAAGGCGACATCGACTGCCGCGACACCGACATGTACTCGCGGATGTACCCGCCGCACGCCGAGGTCGACCTGATCGGCCGCCGCCAGGACGGCGGCACCCACAAGCGCCGTGAACTCCCCTTCATCCTCTGCGAGTACGGGCACGCGATGGGCAACGGACCCGGCGGACTGGCCGAGTACCAGCGTCTCTTCGAGACGCACGCCCGCAACCAGGGCGGCTTCGTCTGGGAGTGGATCGACCACGGCCTGGCCCACGCCGAGCTGGGGTACGCGTACGGCGGCGACTTCGGCGAGGAGCTGCACGACGGCAACTTCGTCTGCGACGGACTGCTCTTCCCCGACCGCACCCCGTCCCCCGGCCTGATCGAGTACAAGAAGGTCATCGAGCCGGTACGGATCGAGGGCGACGGCGCGGCCGGGACGGTCCTGATCACCAACGGATACGACTTCTCGGACCTCGCCCATCTCACCTTCGAGTGGTCCTTCCAGGTGGACGGGGACACGGTGAAGGCCGGTCCGCTGCCGGTGCCGCCGCTGGCGCCCGGGGAGCAGGCGGAGGTCAAGCTCCCGCCGCCGCTGACGGACGGCGGGGGCGCTGAGACGCAGTGGACCGTACGGGCCATGTCCGTGGCCGACATCAACCATCAGGTCGCCTGGGGCCAGTTCGTGGTGACGCCGCGCCAGCGGGCCGCCCCCGCCGTGGGTGACCGGCCGCACCGCGGCGAGCGGCTGATCACCCTCGGCCCGGCCTCCTTCGACGCCCGCACCGGGGAGCTGCGCACCGTCGGCCCCGTCGGTTTCACCCACGCCCCGCGCCTGGACGTCTGGCGGGCCCCGACGGACAACGACAACGGCGCCCCCTGGCAGCCCGACGCGCGCTACGGCGTGCTCTGGCGCGAGCTGGGCCTGCACCGGATGCAACACCGCCTGGACGCCGTGGAGTTGACCGGCGACGCACTGACGGTACGGACCCGCGTGGCGCCCGCGGCCCGCGAGGCCGGGCTCGCGGTCGGCTACCGGTGGACGTCGGACGGAACCCGGCTGCAACTGACCGTCTCCGTCACGCCCGATGGCACCTGGCGGCTGCCACTGCCCCGCCTGGGCATCCGCCTGGGACTGCCGCGTTCGGCCGACGCCACCAAGTGGTTCGGCGGCGGCCCCGGCGAGGCCTATCCGGACACCGCGACCGCCTCCATGGTCGGCCTGTGGCACTCGGATGTCGACGAGATGCAGACGCCGTACGTCCGGCCGCAGGAGAACGGCGCACGGGCCGCCGTCCGTTGGGCCGAGATCGGCGGGCTGCGGGTGGCGGGCGAACCGGAGTTCTGGTTCACGGCCCGTCGCTGGTCCACCGAGCGGGTGGACGCCGCAGAGCATCCGACGGACCTGGTGCCCAGCGACACGGTCTGGGTCAACCTCGACCACGGGCAGCAGGGCATCGGCTCGCAGTCCTGCGGCCCCGGAGTGCTCCCCCAGTACCAACTCCACGCCGCCCCAGCGGAGTTCACTTTCCTCTTCTCTCCCATGAAGGGCGGGTGACCAGACCAGGCCGCGCCACATCGGCGTGACCGCGGACTCACGCGGTGTCACCCCCCACCACTAGACTGGCACCCTCCGCAACGAACCACGGGACGCCCTGGGGGGAGGGAGCACACCGTGTCACGACAGCACCCGGTTCCCAGCCCGACCAGACCGGACGCTGGTCCCGCTCCGCCCGCACGCCCCGCCACACCGCCCGCGCGGTTCGTCGGCTGGCTGGGCAGCTTCGGGTGTGCCGCCGTGGCGTATGCGGTGTTCCAGTCGCTGCTCGGCATCCTGCCGGACGGCATCGCCGGGAACTCCGCGCGCTATGCGATCGCCGGGGTCAGCGGTCTCGGCACGGGACTCGCGGCGTGGTTGTCGGCCGCGCTGGTGAGGGCCCGGGCGCGCGAGCGCATACCGGGGGCGCCGCCCGCGGCCACGTCGCCCGCGCTGCCGAGTCCCGGACCGTTCCCGGAGCTGACCGCGGCGACGTACGACACGCTGATCGCGGAGCTCAGCGTGGTCGAGGACCCGGACTGCGGGCGGCTCACCGGCTGGCCGCACTCCCTGGGCGAGGCCGACGGCCGGCGTCCGGGGCAGCCGCCGCAGGTCCGGCCGACACCGGTGGGCACGGCGTACGGGCTGCACATCGCGCTGGAGCTCGGGGTGCCCGACGGGCGGCTCGCCACGGGTGAGCTGGTGCGGACACTGTGGCACCTGCGGTTGCCCGACGGCGGCTGGTCGGCGCGCTCCCAGGGGTCGCAGTCCCGGCCGGAGGTGACCGCGCTGGTCCTGGGTGCGCTGGCCAGGACGGGCGCGGACCCCGAGCGGGTGGCCGAGGAAGCGGCGCGCTGCGCGTCCGCGTTCACCCGCGAGCTGGACCGCGCCGGGTGCGAGTCGACGCATGTGCTGACCATCGTGCTGCGCGGACTGCTGCGAGCGGCGCCGGACGCGCGGGCGCTGCCCGCACTGCGGGACGCACTCGTCCAGGGAGCGGTCACCGATCCGGCACGCGAGCACCGCCGCTGCTGGGCCCGCCGGCTGAGCCCGCCGCACGGCCCGCCGACCGCCGTGCACACCGCGGAGGCCGTGGTGGCCCTGGACCGCGCGGCCCGCTCCCCCGGCGCCGAGCCCCAGCACATCCGCGCCGCCCGCGAGGACGGCGTGCGCTGGCTGCTGGCCTGCCCCTCGACGCGGCACGACACCTGCCGTGACCTGACCAGGCTCCGGGAGGAGATCCGCCGCCCGCGCACCGACGCACCCACGCACCACGAGGTCCTGAACGTACGGCAGTTCACGGCCGCCTGGGTGCTGCGGGCCCTGCTCACTCCGTCCGCCCGTGACCTCGCGCGGGCGGAGGGTCTGGAGGAGGTGTGGCGGGAGCAGCTGGCCGGTGCCGCCGCGGCGGTGTGGCGGGGGCAGACCGACGGGATCTGGACCTGGGCCGGAATCGACACAGCGGAGCCGCGCCGCCCGCTGTGGATGACCTATCAGGGTATCTCGGCGCTGCGGGCCCACGCCCTGTGGCGGTACCAGCCCGATGGGCCTGAACCAGCGAGGTGAGCGCCGAGAAGACAGGAGGGGTGCATGGCTGAACGGCGGGTTCAGGAGGCGCGGCGACTGCTGGCGCGGGCGCTGGACGGAGATCAGGACGACCGGGATGTGGTGCGGGCCGCACGGGCGGTCGTCGCCGAACTGGGCGCAGAGGAACGGCTCCTGGAGCTGCTGGGCGAGCTCGCCTCGGGGGCGGGTGACCCGGCGGCCTGCGCCCGGCTGTCGTACCGGCATGTCCTGGGCTTCGACAAGCTGCTGCTGATCGACGGCAGCCCCCGCCATATGCTGCGCGCCCACGTCTGGCATCCGGCGCCGCAGCGCTCCCAGGGGCTGGGGGACATCCACAACCACCGCTCGTCGCTGGCGTCGTTCGTGGTGTGCGGCGGTCTCGTCATGGAGTTGTACGAGGTGGCGGTCGACGGGCCGGGCCTGGCGACGACGCGCTATGAGGAGTCGGTGTCGGACGAGCCGGGCACGGAGGGCGAGTGGCTGCTCAGGCCCGTCGGTGCGGCCCGGCTACGGCTGTCACAGAGCGCGGAGTACCGGGCGGGCAGCGGCTACGCCCTGGCGCCGTACACCCTGCACCGCGCCTGGAGTACGGGGGCGCGGCCGACCGTGACGCTCTTCCTGGAGACGGGGGTGCGGCGGCGTCGGCACACGGATGTGTTCACGGATGCGGCGCACCGTCCGGCGGTGGTGGCGAAGTCGCCGCTGGATGTGGCGGGGTATCTGGCGGAGGTCGGTGCGGTGGCGGAGCTGGTGGGCCGCTGAACTAGTGGGCCGCTGAGCTGGCAGGCGGCTGAGCTGGTAAACGGCTGAGCGAGCGGGCCGCTGAGCGCCCGTCAGTGCGGCGCGGCGTGCGGCGCGGCTTCGACGGCCTGGCGCACGATCTCCTGGTTGTACGCGTCGATCTCCACGCCCCCGAGATCGTGCGGGTCGATCCAGTCGTAGGCCTGGTCGGGCAGAGGCAGGGAGATCCTGGTACTGAGGGGGCACACCAGGAAATTGTCCTGGTAGTTCTTGATCTCGCGCCCCTCGTACTCGCTGACGAACGACGAGCTGCCGACTCTGCTCACCACAGAACCCCGCAGCCCGGTCTCCTCCTTGAGCTCCCGCAGGACTCCGACCTGGGGGCTCTCCCCCGGTTTGAGCTTGCCGCAGGGCACACCCCACACACCGGGCAGGAATCTCTCGGTCCGACTGCGCCGTACGAGCAGGACCCGGCCGCGCCGCATCACGACGGCCGCCGCCAAGTAGTTCTCGTCGGGGATTCCCATGCTGCCTCACCGCTCGGTGGAGGGGGTCGTGTTCAGAACGTACCCGCTGAAACGTCCACCGTATCGCGCGGGCGCACCTCCCCCCGCCTAAGGTCGCCGCCGGGCGGGCCGTGAGTTGCCGCTGTGACGAAAGACGCCACATGTGGCCGATTGCGCATCAACTCTTGGCCGAACAGGACTAGTTGAGAGTTGAAGGAGGCGGGCTAGAGTCGTCGCTCCGAAGGGGTCCCGGGCCCTTCGGGAGTACTCGGAAGTACACCGAAAAGACCGTACGGCGTTCGGCATGCCCAACGATCCACCTCCAGAGATCCGTCATGCGCAACAGCCAGGAGGTCTCCCGTACATGGGTCCGCTCTCTCTTGCCCACCATGACGCCCCTACGCCCCTGACATCCCTGCTGGGCCACCTCACGCCCCGCGACCGCCGCCTCTTCGAGGAGTTCGGCCGGGGTCCCACCGCTCCGCTGCCGTATCTCCTCGTCCACGAGGCCTTCGAGCACTGGGCCGCGGCCACCCCGCACACCGTCGCCGCCGAGCACCTGGGCGTGACGATCACCTACGGCGAGCTCGACCGCCGGGCCGACCGGCTCGCCGCGCGGCTCGTCCGCGAGGGCGTACGGCCCGGCGACCGGGTCGGTCTGTTCCTCCGTCGATCGATCCCGATGCTCGTCGGCCTGCTCGCCACGCTCAAGGCCGGTGCCGCCTACGTACCGCAGGACGTCCGCCTCGCCCCTGCCACCCAGCTGCGCCAGGTCATCCGGGCCACCGGGGCACGGGTGATCCTCACCCGTGCCACCGACGCGGACCGGATTCCGCGGCCCGACGGGCAGGTCCTGATCGCCCTCGACGAGGCGACGGACGAGTCGTGGGCCGACGCCCCCGCGCTCTCCCGGTCCAGTCCGACGCGCGCCGTACGGCCCGACGACGGCTGCTACGTACTCTTCACCTCCGGCACGACCGGCGCCCCCAACGGCGTCACCGTCACCCACCGCAACGTCTGCAACATCCTGCTCACCGAACCCGGCAGGCTGGGCATCGGACCCGGTCAGCGGGTGGCGCAGATCCTCAACATCGCCTTCGACATGGCGGCCTGGGAGATCCTCGGCTGTCTCACGGGCGGCGGCACCCTGCTCATCCGCGGCAAGGACATCACCGAGACCGTGCGCCGTGCGGACGTCGTGATCGCCACCCCGACCGTGCTCTCCGGGATCGACCCGGCGTCCTGCCCGCGCGTGCGGACCGTGGCCGTCGCCGGGGAGCCGTGCCCCCGCCCGCTGGCCGACCTGTGGGCCAGGGCGGGCGCCGTCTTCTACAACTGCTGCGGTCCGACCGAGACGACCATCGTCAACACGATGCGGCGCCACACACCCGACGCGGCCCTGCTCACCATCGGCCGCCCGACACCCAACAACACGGTCTACGTCCTGGACGAGCGCCAAAGACCCGTGCCCATCGGCGCGAGCGGCGAGATGTGGGCGGGCGGCGACTGCGTCTCCGCCGGATATCTCGGCAATCCCGCGCTCAACGCGGAGCGCTACGCCCCGGACCCCTTCCTCGGCGGCGGCCGTCTGATGTTCCGCACCCGCGACCTCGGCCGCTGGACCCCGGGCGGCGAGCTCGAACACCTCGGCCGGACCGACGACCAGGTGAAGATACGGGGCTTCCGGGTCGAACCCGACGCGGTCTCCGCGGTCCTGGAGTCGCTGCCCGGCTGCGCCCGGGCGGTCACCCTCAAGCGCGACGCGCGCAGCCTGGTCTCCTTCGTGTGCCCGCAGGAGGTGGACCCGGCCGCGGCCCGCGATGCGGTGGCCGCCGTACTGCCGTACTACTGCGTGCCGGACGCCGTGCTGCCGCTGGCCGCGCTGCCGGAGACCGACCGCGGCAAGGTCGACAAGGGGGCGCTGCTGCGGCTGACCGAGGAGGTGGCCCGGTGACCACGTCACCACCAGTGCGCCAGGCACTCCCCCGGGAGGCGACAGCGGACGCGCGTTTCGGCGACGGCGTCGAGCTGCCGCCGCTCGCCTCCTGGCCCCGGCGGGTACTCAAGCACCCGCGGCTGATGCACTACCACCGCCTCGCCGCCTGCGTGATCGCGGCCAACCTGGGCTTCTTCGCCGGGGGCCCGCCCGGCGAGCGCACCCTCGGATACGCGGCGCTCACCAACCTGGCGCTGGCGGTCGTGGTCCGTCAGCAGTACGTCGTCAACCTCTTCTTCCGGCTGGCCACCGCGGCCCCGGTGACCTGGCCGCTGAAGGTGCGCTGGACCCTGGGGAAGGTGTACCACTTCGGCGGGTTGCATGTGGGGGGTGCGCTGGCCGGGACGTTGTGGTTCCTCGCGCTGACGGCGGCGTTGACGACCGGTGGCGGCTCGGCCGGGGTGCTGGTCGTGTCGTACGCGCTGATCGCCCTGCTGGTGTTCATCGTGGCGACCGCGCTGCCGCCCTTCCGGTCCCGCTTCCACGACCGCTTCGAGAAGATCCACCGCTTCGGGGGCTGGGGTGCGCTGCTGCTGTTCTGGGCGCACACACTGCTGCTCGCGCCCGGGCCGGGGGAACCCGGCATCTGGATTCTCGCGCTGGTCACCTTCAGCGTCGCCCTGCCCTGGATGCGGCTGCGCAAGGTCGACGTCCGGGTCGAACGGCCTTCCTCGCATGTGGCGCTGGCCCGCTTCGATCACGGGGTGACGCCGTTCGCCGGGTCGTCCACGACGATCAGCCGCAGCCCGCTCACCGAGTGGCACTCCTTCGCCAATGTGCCGACGCCGGGCCGTCCCGGCTTCCGGCTGACCATCTCGCGGGCGGGCGACTGGACCGGCTCCTTCATCGACGACGCGCCGTCGCGGGTGTGGGTCAAGGGCATCACCACGGCGGGCGTCGCCAACATCGAGACCCTCTTCAGCAAGGTGATCTACGTCGCGACGGGCAGCGGTATCGGCCCGTGCCTGCCCCATCTGCTGGCCGCCGAAGTCCCCTCGCGCCTGGTGTGGGCGACGCGTGACCCGCGTAAGACCTATGGGGACGCGCTCGTCGACGAGATCCTCGCGGTCCAGCCGGACGCGGTGGTGTGGAACACGGGCACCGACGGCAAGCCCGACATGGTGCGGCTGGCGTACGCCGCCTACCGGGAGTTCGGGGCCGAGGCGGTCATCTGCATCTCCAACAAGAAGCTCACCTGGCAGGTCGTGCACGGCCTGGAGCGCCGCGGCATTCCGGCGTACGGCGCGATCTGGGACTCCTGACAGAAAGGTGTGTTGATGAACCTCAAGATCGATCGGGACGGCCGGGTCCTCACCGTACGCCTGCACCGCCCCGCCGTGCGCAACGCGCTCAGCCACGACCTGATGACCGAACTCCTCGACACACTCCGGCCGTTGGACCGAGACCCGGAGGTCGGCTGCTTCGTCGTCACCGGCTCGTCGGACAAGGTCTTCGCGGCGGGCGCGGACATCAGGGAGATGGCGGGCAGGACCGCGAGCGAGATGGCCGCCGACGACTACTTCGCGGGCTGGGAGGAGTTCGCCGCCTTCCGTACGCCGAAGATCGCGGCTGTCAGCGGATACGCCCTGGGCGGCGGCTGCGAGCTGGCGATGATGTGCGACCTGGTCATCGCGGGCGAGTCCGCGGTGTTCGGGCAGCCGGAGATCAAGCTCGGGGTGATCCCCGGCATCGGCGGGACGCAGCGACTGACCCGGCTGGTCGGCCGGGCCAAGGCCATGGACCTGGTCCTCACCGGCCGCACCATGGACGCGGCGGAGGCCGAGCGCTCGGGTCTGGTCTCGCGGGTCGTGCCCGATGAGGCGGTGCTCGACGAGGCGACGCGGGCCGCGGCGGCCATCGCCTCCTACGGTCGGGCGGCCGTGACGGCGGCCCGTGAGGCGGTGGACCGCGCCCTGGAGACCGGGCTGCGCGACGGCATCCTCTTCGAACGGCGGGTCTTTCACGCGCTGTTCGCGACCGAGGACCAGAGCGAGGGCATGAGCGCCTTCCTCGAGAAGCGCCCGCCGCGGTTCACCGGCCGGTAGGTCCGCCTGTCGGACCCCAACGGGACGTACGGGTCTGTCGGGCCCCAGGGATCCGTACGGGGCGGGCCGGTTCGCACCGGCCCGCCCCGCCCCCCGCGGGTGCGCCCAGGACCCTCAACCCGGGCGCACCCCGTCTGGCATCCGTACGCGCCTCAGCGCAGCCGGATCACGTTCCAGGACAGCGGCTCCAGGACGGCGCTCNCCCCCCCGCCCCCCCCCGCCCCCCGCGGGTGCGCCCAGGACCCTCAACCCGGGCGCACCCCGTCTGGCATCCGTACGCGCCTCAGCGCAGCCGGATCACGTTCCAGGACAGCGGCTCCAGGACGGCGCTCAGAGTGCCGTCCGCGAGGGCCGTGTCCGGTACGTCGTGCGGCAGGACCCGCTCCGGCTCGGCGAGGGTGTTGCGGGCCTCCGGGTCCGCGTCGGCCAGCGCGCTGTGCTCGACGACCTCGGTCACCTCCAGGCCGTGCAGCGCGACTTCGAGCGGGAGCGGCTGGTGCTGGTCGCGGTTGACGGCGAAGACGGTGACCGTGCCGTCCTCACCGTGTACGGCCGTGGCGTGCAGCAGCGGCACCTCCCCGTACTTCGCTGTCGTGTACGTCGGCGAGTCCACCCGTACGTCGAGTACCTGCCCCCGGCCGTGCCGGGACGCCTGGGCGAACGGGAAGAATGTGGTCTGCCTCCAGGCCGGGCCGCCCGGCTCGGTCAGGATGGGCGCTATGACGTTGACCAGTTGGGCCAGGCAGGCGACGGTCACCCGGTCGGCGTGCCGCAGCAGGGCGATCAGCAGGGAGCCGAAGACGACGGCGTCGGTGACGGTGTAGTTGTCCTCCAGCAGGCGGGGGGCCTGAGGCCAGTCCAGTGCGCTGACCTCCGCCTCCGTCTTGGACAGGTACCAGACGTTCCACTCGTCGAAGGAGAGGTGGAGCTTCTTCTTGGACTTGAGCCGGGCCCCCACGTGGTCGCAGGTGGCGACGACGTTCTCGATGAAGGACTCCATGTCGACGGCGGAGGCGAGGAACGAGTCGCGGTCGCCGTCGAGTTCCTCGTAATAGGCGTGCAGCGACACGTAGTCCACGACGTCGTAGGTCTCGGCGAGTACCGTCGCCTCCCAGGCGGCGAAGGTGTCCATGGACTGGCCGGACGAGCCACAGGCGACGAGTTCGACGTCCGGGTCGATCTGGCGCATCGCGCGGGCGGTGGTGGCCGCGAGGCGCCCGTACTCCTCGGCCGTCTTGTGGCCGGTCTGCCAGGGGCCGTCCATCTCGTTGCCCAGGCACCAGAGCCTGATGCCGAAGGGGTCCTTGTCGCCGTGAGCGGCCCGCAGGTCGGACAGGGCGGTGCCCGAGGGGTGGTTGGCGTACTCCTGGAGTTCGAGGGCCTCGGCCACTCCCCTGGTGCCGAGGTTGACCGCCATCATCGGCTCGGCCTGCGGGCCGACCTTCTTCAGGAAGTCGATGAACTCGCTGAGGCCGAAGCGGTTGCTCTCGGTGGAGCGCCAGGCCAGGTCCAGGCGGCGGGGGCGCTCGTCGACGGGGCCGACGGAGTCCTCCCACTTGTAGCCGGAGACGAAGTTGCCGCCGGGGTAGCGGATGGCGGTGACGCCGAGTTCGCGGATCAGGTCGAGGACGTCGCCGCGCAGTCCCGCCTCGTCGGCCGTCGGGTGGTCCGGCTCGTGGATGCCGGTGTAGACGCAGCGGCCGAGGTGCTCGACGAAGGAGCCGAACAGCCGGGGATCGACCGCGCCGACGGCGAAGCCGGGGTGCAGGGTGAAGCGGGCGGAACGGGCCATGACTCCCTCAAGACTCCCTCAAGCAAGTTCGAAATACCGGACGTTGAGCGGTTGTCCGGACAGACATTCAGACCGTAAGCGGGGCCGGAATGCCGGGTCAATGGGTGGGGCGGTGCGGGGTAAGCGAGTTGCGGTGCGAGATGTCGGCGGGGGCTGCGGCGCGGGATGCACACCCCCGCGCACCCGCGCACCTGGTCACCCCCTGGCCGAGATGGCGGCGTTCCCGTTCGCCCGACCGAACATCGGCCGTGATTCTCACGGGAGTTCGTCCGAACCGTTGACGTGCATCACGTTCGACTTTACGGTCCGTTCGAAGTTGCGAGCAGCATTCGGTATGTCGAACGAGCGGGGAGCGTATGGGACGACCCTCACCACCAGTCACCCACCGCACTGCCCACCGCATCGCCCACCACGTCACCCACCGCATCACGCACCACGAAAGAGAGTGTCGAATGACCGCACAAGGCAGCAGCCATCCGGGCCTGAGCCGCCGCAACTTCACCATGGCCCTGGGGGCCGCGCTGGTCGCCGTGCCCCTCGCGGCATGCGGCGGCGAGAAGAAGAAGCCGTCGGGCGGGGGCGGCTCGGGTGACGGGAACGGGGCGATCACCTTCGGCTTCGCCCAGGTCGGTTCCGAGTCGGGCTGGCGTACCGCCAACACCACCTCCATCAAGGAGTCCGCCAAGAAGGCCGGGATCACTCTGAAGTTCTCCGACGCCCAGCAGAAGCAGGAGAACCAGATCGCCGCGATCCGCAGCTTCATCACGCAGAAGGTCGATGTGATCGGCTTCTCGCCGGTGGTGGAGTCCGGTTGGGACACCGTCCTGAAGGAGGCCAGGGACGCGAAGATCCCGGTGATCCTCACCGACCGTGCCGTGGACTCCGCCGACGACAGTCTGTATGTCACCTTCATCGGCTCGGACTTCGTGGAGGAGGGCCGCCGCGCCGGGAAGTGGCTGGTCGAGGACACCAAGGAGGACGGCCCGTTCAACATCGTCGTCCTGGAGGGGACCACCGGGTCCGCCCCGGCCAACGACCGCAAGAAGGGCTTCGCCGAGATCGTCGGCAAGGACAAGCGGTTCAGGTTCATCGCCTCGCAGACCGGTGACTTCACCCGGGCCAAGGGCAAGGAGGTCATGGAGTCGTTCCTGAAGTCGCACAAGGACATCGATGTGCTGTTCGCGCACAACGACGACATGGCGATCGGCGCGATCCAGGCCATCGAGGAGGCGGGCAAGAAGCCGGGCGAGGACATCCGCATCGTGTCCATCGACGGCATCAAGGAGGCCTTCCAGGCGATGGCCGACGGGAAGATCAACACGGTGGTGGAGTGCAACCCGCTGATCGGCCCCCAGGTGATGGACCTCGTCAAGAAGGTCGCCGCGGGCGAGAGCGTCGACAAGCGCATCGAGGCCGAGGAGGGCGTCTTCACCCAGGACCAGGCCGAGGCCGAACTCCCCAACCGTAAGTACTGATGCACATGGCACCCGCAGCGCCCGTGCTGGAGGCCACGGGCATCGTCAAGGACTTCCTGGGTGTGCGCGCCCTCAACGCCGTGGACTTCCGCCTCTTCCCGGGGGAAGTCCACGCCCTGATGGGCGAGAACGGCGCGGGGAAGTCCACCCTGATCAAGGTCCTCACCGGTGTGCACACCGCCGAGGCCGGTGAGATATGCCTCCAGGGCGCGCCCGTACGGTTCACCGGCCCTCTGCAGGCGCAGGCCCACGGCGTGAGCACCGTCTATCAGGAGGTCAACCTCTGCCCGAACCTGTCGGTCGCGGAGAACGTGCTGCTCGGCCGGGAGCCGCGCCGCTTCGGGACGATCCACTGGAAGGAGCTGCGCCGCAGGGCCAGGGAGTTGCTCGCGAGTCTCGACCTCGATGTGGATGTCAGGGTCGAGCTCGGCAGCCAGCCCCTGGCCATCCAGCAGATGGTGGCCATCGCGCGTGCCATGGACGTGGATGCCCGGGTGCTGATCCTGGACGAGCCGACGTCCAGCCTCGACCGCGACGAGGTGGACCGCCTCTTCGCGGTGCTGCGCAGACTGCGCGCGGACGGGGTCGCGGTCTTGTTCGTCTCGCACTTCCTGGAGCAGATCTACGAGATCAGCGACCGGATCACCGTCCTGCGCGACGGCGGCCTGATCGGCGAGTACGAGACCGCCGCCCTGCCGCGCCGGGACCTCGTCGCCAGGATGCTCGGCCAGGAGCTGCGCGACCTGGAGGCCGAGGAGCACCGTGCCCCGCGCGAGCACAGCACCACCAAGCCGTACGTCACCGCCCGGGGCCTCGGACGAAAGGGCGCCATCGCACCCTTCGACCTCGATCTCACTCCAGGGCGGGTCACCGGGCTCGCCGGGCTGCTTGGCTCGGGGCGCAGTGAGAGTGCCCGGCTGCTGGCCGGGGCCGACCGCGCCGACCACGGCCAGATCACCGTGGACGGCAGCCCGGTGGCGCTGCGCGGGCCGCGGGCCGCAATCGCGCGCTCCATCGCGTATCTGTCGGAGAACCGCAAGACCGACGGGCTGATCCCGGATCTGACGGTCCGCGAGAACATCGTGCTCGCGCTGCAGGCCGCGCAGGGCTGGGCCAGGCCGCTGTCGGCGCGGCGCACCGATGAGCTGGTCTCGCGGTGGATGACGACGCTCGACATCCGGCCCCGCGACCCGGAACTCCCGGTGCGCAACCTCAGCGGCGGCAACCAGCAGAAGGTGCTGCTCGCCCGCTGGCTACTCACCGAGCCCCGGCTGCTGATCCTGGACGAGCCGACGCGCGGGATCGACATCGGGGCCAAGGCGCAGATCC
The DNA here is from genome assembly GCF_046540415.1 of Streptomyces sp. E11-3. Classification (NCBI taxonomy): domain Bacteria; kingdom Bacillati; phylum Actinomycetota; class Actinomycetes; order Kitasatosporales; family Streptomycetaceae; genus Streptomyces; species Streptomyces sp. E11-3. The sequence goes on from NZ_JAZGRL010000001.1 coordinate 525,607, forward strand.
TGCGGCTGATCACCGGCCTCGCCGACGACGGTCTGGCCGTGCTCTTCGTCTCCGCCGAGTTGGAGGAGGTGCTCCGGCTGTCCGACACGGTGGCCGTGCTGCGCGACCGGGAGCTGGTCGCCTCGCTGCCCAACGACGCGGCGCTCACCGTGGACCGTCTGATGGAGGTCATCGCCACCGGAGCCGACGACGCACCGGACCACCACCCCGTACCCCAGGGAGAGAAGGCATGAGCACTGCCCCCGAGCGGCTGCGCGCCCTGGCCCGGCACCGCCTGTTCTGGCCGCTGGCCCTGCTCGCGGGCCTGCTCCTGGTCGCGGTCGTCGAGAACCCGTCGTTCTTCTCGATCCGGGTCCAGGGCGACCACCTCTACGGCAACCTGATCGACATCCTGCGTCTGAGCGCCCCGCTAGCCCTGATCGCCCTCGGGATGACGCTGGTCATCGCGCTCAAGGGCATCGATCTGTCCGTCGGCGCCGTGGTCGCCATCGGCGGCGCGGTCGCCTGCACCCGGATCAGCGAACTGGCCGACCAGAACAGTACGTCCGGGGTCCTCACGGCCGTCGGCATCGCGCTCGGCCTCTGTCTGGTGGCCGGGCTGTGGAACGGCTTCCTGGTCGCCTACGTCGGCGTCCAGCCCATCATCGCCACGCTGATCCTGATGGTCGCGGGTCGGGGCATCGCCCAGATGGTGACGGACGGCCAGATCGTCACCGTGAGCAGTTCGCCGTACCACCTCATCGGCGGCGGCTATCTCTTCGGCCTGCCCTTCAGCACACTGATCGCCGGGGTCGTCCTCGGTGTGGTGGCGCTGCTGGTGCGCCGCAGCGCCTTCGGAGTGCTGGTCGAGTCCGTCGGCGGCAACCCCGAGGCGAGCCGGCTCGCGGGCATCAAGTCCCGTGGTCTGACCCTCGGCGTGTATGCCTTCTGCGCGCTGTGCGCGGGCGCCGCCGGGCTGATGATCAGCTCCAACATCTCGGGGGCCGACGGCAACAACGCCGGTCTCTGGATCGAACTGGACGCGATCTTCGCCGTGGTCATCGGCGGTACGGCCCTCACCGGTGGCCGCTTCTACCTCGGCGGCACCCTGGTCGGGGTGCTGGTCATCCAGACCCTGACCACCGTCGTGCTGAGCCTCGGGGTGCCACCGGAGACCACGCTGGTCTTCAAGGCCTGTGTCGTGACCGCGGTCTGCCTGCTGCAGTCCCCGGCCTTCCGGACCGCGCTGACCTCCCGTCTCAAACGCGGCCGTCCAGGGCCACCCGCGACCGTACCCGTGGCACGCCCCGAGCCCACCGAGCCCACCCCCCGCGAGGTCCAGAACACATGAGCGCCGCGCTGACCAGCCTCCGCCTCGCCGTGTCGCACCGGCGCGGCTATGTCCCCGTCGCCTCCACAGCGGTGCTGTTCCTGGCGCTGCTCGCGGCGGGCAACTCCCGCTACTACGGCTTCCTGGACGGCCAGGTCCTGCTCAACCTCCTCATCAACAACGCGGGTCTGCTGGTCCTCGCGGTCGGGATGACCTTCGTCATCCTCACCGGGGGCATCGACCTGTCCGTCGGCGCGGTGGCGGCGCTGTCCACGATGATGGTCGCCTGGATGGTGGAGCGGGCAGGCGTGCCGCCCCTGGTCGCCATCGTGCTCGCGGTCGCGGTGGGTGCGGGACTCGGCAGGCTGATGGGCCATATGGTCCATGACTTCGGGGTGCAGCCCTTCATCGCCACCCTCGCGGGGATGTTCCTCGCGCGCGGGCTGTGCTTCCTGATCAGCACCGAGTCGATCTCCATCACCGACCCGTTCTTCGCCACCGCGGCGCAGACCCGTATCCCGCTGTCCGGAGGGACGTTCATCTCCGTCAGTGTGGTGATCGCCCTGGTGGTGGTCGCGATCGCCTTCGGGGTACTGCACTACACGCGCTTCGGGCGTGGGGTGTACGCGGTCGGCGACAACCCGCAGTCCGCCGAGCTGATGGCCCTGCCGGTACGCCGCACGGTCATCGCCGCCTACACGATCTCCGGGTTCTGCTCGGCGCTCGGCGGGGTGCTGTTCACCTTCTACACCCAGTCCGGGTACAGCCTGAACCTGCTCGGCACCGAGCTCGACACCATCGCCGCGGTCGTCATCGGCGGCACCGTGCTGACCGGTGGCGCCGGGTACGTCCTGGGCACGGTGCTCGGGGTCTGCGTACTCGGTGTCATCCAGACGATCATCAACTTCGAAGGCACCCTCAGCTCCTGGTGGACGAAGATCGTGACGGGTGCGCTGCTGCTCGCCTTCGTCCTGCTGCAGCGGGTTCTCACGGCACGCCGTACCCCGGGAAGTGCCTGACGTTCGAGGACGTACAAGAAAGATCCGCGCCCGCGGCAACCTTTCCGACCGGCGGCGGAGACAGGGGGATGGAGGCGGCCTTGAGGACACGGGGTTCCGGGGCCGCCTTCTGTCACCACCCCCTAGGAAAGGAACGACTGCTGTGAGCAGCAGCACCGGACGCCACCGCAGGACCCGCCCGCTCGCCGTCGCGGCCGCCGTCGCGGTCGCGGCGGGCGCGGGAGGCGTCTACCTGGGTCTCGCCCCGAGCGACGCCGACGCGGCCGGCAGCACCGTCGTGGTGTCGTCCACCTCGGCTCTGGAGAAGGCCGTCGCGAACGCTTCGGCTGGCACCACCATCCAGGTGCGCGGCGGCACATACCGGCCGTCCAAGACGCTGAAGTCCACGGCCAGCGGCACCGGTTCGAACCGGATCACGCTGACCGCGTACGGCAGCGAGAAGGTGAAGATCGACGGCTCGAAGCTGCCGTCGGGTTCCTGGCTGACCGGGATCTACGGCAGCTACTGGACGATCGAGAACATGACCTTCCAGAATTCGCCCGCGCACGGCGTGGTGGTCACCTCGTCGACCGGCGGCATCTTCAAGAATCTGGTCACGGCCAACAACGGTGACACCGGGTTCAACCTGCGCGGCGACAACACCGTGAACAACCTCGTTCAGAACCTGGACAGCCACGGCAACTACGACGCGGCCAACCACGGGCAGAACGCGGACGGTATCGCGGTGAAGTTCGGCTCGGGCAGCGGCAACAGGATCTCCGGCGCCCGCCTGTTCAACAACTCCGACGACGGTCTTGACCTCTGGCAGTTCGCGACGCCGATCACCATCGAGAACAGCTGGGCCTTCGGCAACGGCAAGAACCGCTGGAACGACAAGGACTTCGAGGGCAACGGCAACGGCTTCAAGCTCGGCGGCGGCGGCGCCACCGCGGCGCACATCGTCAAGAACAACGCGGCCTGGGACAACACCAAGCACGGCTTCACCGAGAACAGCAACCACGCCGCGTTCATCCTGCACCGCAACACCGCCTACGCCAACAAGCAGCACGGCTTCTACTTCGCCCAGAGCAAGGCGCGGCTGGCCAGGAACCTCGCGGTGTCCAACAGCCAGGGTCTGGCGAAGCTGGGTTCGAGGACCGTCTCGGCGGCCAACAACTGGGACAGCGGCGTCGCGACGCCCAGCTTCAAGTCCACCGACGCGAGCTCGGCCTACGGGGCCCGCAAGGCGAACGGCGCGCTCCCGGCGACCACCTTCCTCGTGACGGGCACCGACGCCATCGGCGCCCCGATGAACTGACCTGCCGCACACTCTCGCAGGCGGCACCGTGCCCCGACCGGTCGGAACCGGTGGGGGCACGGTGCTGTTCGGAAGCCAGGGCCTGTCCCCGGCGGACAGCCCTAGTCGGAGGTCGGGGCGAAGTCGCCCTTCCACTCGGCTCGTTCGTCCGAGGTGTCCGCCTCGATACGGTAGGTGTCGTCGCCCGCGTCGCGCTGGCCCTCGGCGTGGTTGTACTGCCCGGCGAAGACGTGCTCGCCGACCGGTACCGTACGCCCGGACTTCAGCGTCCACCGGTACACCAGGGCGCCGCCCTGCTCCCGTACCGTCACGTCGAAGTCCTCGGCGGGCAGTGAGCGCCAGTTGCCGGTGTCCGCGACCTGGCCGGTCTGTGCGACGCGCAGTTCGACAGTGAGCGCGGTCAGCGGCTTCCTCGCCTTGATGGTGAGGTTGCTCTGGCCCCAGTAGGCGGAGCTGCCGGGGTCGATGGAGCCGTCGGCCCACAGCAGTTCCGCCACCGGCACCGTCTTCGAGCCGGTCTCGGTCTCCGGCTCGGGCTGGGTCGGCGCGGACCGCGTGGGGCCGGTGGTGCTCGCGGGGGGCGGCTTCGGGGTGCTGCTGGGCGGCTGGGTCGGCGGGTCGGGGGTCCGGCTGGGCTCCGGGGACCGCTCGGGGGCACCCGGCTCGGTCTCCGTCTCGGGTCCTGGCGTGGTGGCCACGGTCTGCGGGGGTGTCTCCGGGCCGCGTACGGCGGAGGCGACGGCGTATCCGCCGAGCGCGAAGACCCCGGCGACGGCGGCCGTCGCGCTCACCACCCGTACCCAGGACGCCCTCGGTGTGCGGGGCTCCGACATACGAGGGGCCCGGCGCTCGGCCATGCCCCGCTCGACGCGGGCGAGCATCCGCTCGCGGTCGGGCTGGTGCGCGTGCGCGGCGTCCCGCAGGCGCCTGCGCAGCTCGTCGTCCATCATGTCCTTCCCCCGGCGTCCACGGCACCTGCGCGGACCCGTTCCACGGTGGTGTGCGGGCCGAGCAGCCGCTGTAGCTCGGCCATCCCCTTCGAGGTCTGGCTCTTCACCGTACCCACCGAGACTCCGAGCGCTTGGGCGGTGTCCTTCTCGGACAGGTCGAAGGCGTGCCGCAGCACGACACAGGCTCGTTTGCGGAACGGCAGTCTGCCCAGTGCCTCCTGTACGTCGACCACGGCGGGTATGTCGGGGTTGTCGGTCTTCTCATCGCGTGGGGACCAGAAGAGTGTGATCCGTCGTCGCTCGCGTACCGCGCTGCGGATGCGGCTGTGCGCCATGTTGGTGACCACTCCACGCGCGTAGGCGACCGGGTGGTCGGCGGCACGCACCCGGTCCCAGCGGTGCCAGAGTGCCAGTAAGGCGTCCGCGGCCAGGTCGTCGGCGTTGTCGGCGTCGCCGGTGAGCAGGTAGGCGAGGCGGGCGAGCGCCGCGTACTGCTCCTCGAAGAAGGTGTGGAACTCCGCGGCGGCGTCGCCGTCGGTGGGTCTGGGTCTGGGTCTGCGCATCGGCGGCCTCACTCCCCGACCCGGGAGCGCTGGGCCACCGTGGCCGGGTCCTGGGGGGAGGCGCGGGTGAGGTACTGGGGGACGGGTGCCGTGTCGGTGCCGTTGTCGCGTACGTAGCCGTAGCGCACCGTCCCCGCGAACGGGTCGGGTGCCCGCCGCAGGTCGTCGTCGATGGTCTTGCGGTCGGCGGGCATGACGATGAGGTTGTAGTCGGCGCCGCGTTCGTTCTGGTTCAGGGTGATCTCGCCGTCGAGGTAGAAGTACTCGTTCTGCCACATCTGCTGGGCTCCCGCGGGCAGCACGGTGTAGCCGGTGTCGGGCGCGCCCATCCAGCTGTGCGGGCTGGCGGTCGCCTGCGGCATCTGGTCGTCCATCCGACGGCCGCCACCGGACGCGACGTGGAAGAGCTTGCCGTCCAGGCCGGTCCAGGTGGGCATGGTCAGGGACCCGGCCCGTTCGGCGGGGACGAGCTGCCAGCGCACGGTGAAGTAGCCCCGGCCGGTCAGGGCGACGGTGTCGCCCCGGTGCACCATGACCGCCTTGTCCCCCGCGGAGCTGGTGAGCGTGCCCTCGGGGCGTGGTGGAAGCGCTGCGGGCATCGCCCTCGGGTCCGGGGCCCGTTCCGCCGCGTCGACGACGCTGCCGTACGCGCCGGAGGGGGTACGGGACGGCTTCGCCTCGGGGGCCGGGGCGGCCCGGCTCGGTGACGGCGAACGCGAGGGTGAGGGTGAGGGTGAAGGTGAGGACGACGGGGTGGGTGAGGGCGCGGCGGAGGAAGCGGGCGAAGGTGCCGGATCGGGGGATGCCGGGGCGGGAGCCGAGTGCCGCGGGGTGGCACCCTCGTGCATCACATAGGCGCCGCCCAGGGCGAGCGTGAGGCCCGCGGCTCCCAGCACGGCGGGTTTGGCGACCAGTTGGGCCAGCTGCGCCGAGAGGCCCACCGGATCGGCACCGATGAGCGCGGGTGCGGCGGCGGCCGCGTCGGCGGTGCCCCCGCCGCCGAGTGCCAGGAGCGCGGGTGCCGCGAGCCCTGCGGGCAGCGGTACGAGGGCGAGCCCGGCGAGCAGGCGTTGGGCGGGGACCACATCGGGCGCGGGCGTGCCGCAGCGCGGGCAGCCCCGCTGGTGGCGGGCGATGCGCTTGCGCCACACCGATCCCGGGGTGCCGTCCCAGTCCCGGGTGAGCGCGGACAGGTCGGGGCACGGCGGTACCGCGTCCAACGCCCGTACCAGGGAGCGGGCCACCTCCAGGCGCTCCTTGAGGCGCTGGACGCGTACGGCGGTGTGCGGGCGGCTGCGGCCCAGGGCCGCGGCGAGCTCGGCCCGGGTCAGTTCACCGGTGACCTCCAGCCACCACAGCGACAGCAGCTGCCGGTCGTCCTCGTCCAGCCAGCGGGTGGCCTCGGCGACCTCTCGGCGCTGGCCCGCAAGGCCGAGCCGTTCGATGGTGAGGCCGACGAAGTCGGCGCCGGGGTCGGCGGGTTCGTACGCCATGGCGGAGGCGGGCACGGGCTGCCGCACCCGCGCCCGGTCGCGTATGCGGTGCATGGCGATGGCCACCAGCCAGGAGCGGAAGCGGTCGGGATCGCGGAGCTCCCCGAGCGAGCGGACCACCCGGAGCATGGTGTCCTGCACGATGTCGTCGACGTCCGGATGGCCGTTCAGCGCGCGGCCCACGACGTTGTAGACCAGCGGCAGCCCGGCGGCGAGAACCTCTTCCAGCGCCTGCCGGTCACCGGCCTGCGCGGCCTCGATCCTGCCACGCGTCGCACGCTCGTCCACACCTTCTCCGCACCTCGGGGCGGGCACTCTACCCGGCCGTCCTGTGAGAGGAGACGGCCAGGTCAGGGCCCGGATTACAGAAATTTCCCAGCGGCGGCCGCGCGTCGTGCGCGTCCGCTGTCCCCACCCCGGCGTTCGGAGTTCCGTACGTGATCTGTGGTTCCGAACAGCGATACCGTAGATTCGACTTGTTCATCGGTCAACAATATGGCGGGATGTCGTCCGGAACTCGCCCCCCGCGGGCCGGTGTCAGGGCAGCCGCACGACCACCTCGCCCGAGCCGTTGGCCGCCGCGTCCCCGCGCACCGTGCGCACCCTGAAGAGCCGTTCGCAGCCCTCGGCGGTGACCCGGACTTCCTCGTCCTCGCGCACCGCACGGAACACGGCCGCGGCCGTGCCGTCCCGGCCCGGGACGGTGACCGTCGTGTCGTGGACGTCCGCGGCGAGAAGAAGCGTGAGGCCGTCGAGCCAGTCGCCGTCCGGGCGTTGGTCGTCGGCGCCCAGCGGGAGCACCGCGCCGGGGCGTACGTACAGCGGCAGGCTGTCGAAGCCGTGGGTCTCGCGCCGCCAGCCGGGGCCGCTGACGGTCTCGCCGGTCAGCAGATGGGTCCAGGTGCCTTCGGGCAGATAGCACTCGACCTCGCCGTCGGCACTGAAGACGGGCGCCACCAGCAGGTCGGGCCCGAGCATGTACTGGCGGTCCAGGGTGCGGCAGGCCGGGTCGTCTGGGAACTCCAGGAGCATCGGGCGCAGTACGGGCACCCCGGTGCGGTGCGCCTCGGCCGCCGCCCCGTAGAGGTAGGGCATCAGCCGGTGCTTGAGCAGCGTGAACTTCCGTGCCACGGCGACCGCTTCCTCACCGAAGGCCCACGGCACCCGGTACGAGACGTTGCCGTGCAGGCGGCTGTGCGAGGAGAGCAGCCCGAAGGCGAGCCAGCGCTTGAACACCGCCGGGTCCGGGGTGCCCTCGAAGCCGCCGATGTCATGGCTCCAGAAGCCGAAGCCGCTCAGCGACAGGGACAGACCGCCGCGCAGCGACTCGGCCATGGCCTCCAGGGATGCGAAGCAGTCGCCGCCCCAGTGCACCGGGAACTGCTGCCCGCCCGCCGTGGCCGCGCGGGCGAAGACCACCGCCTCACCGCTCCCCCGCTCCTGCTCCAGCAGGTCGAAGACGACCCGGTTGTAGAGCTGCGCGTAGTAGTTGTGCATCCGTTGCGGGTCGGAGCCGTCGTGCCAGACGACATCGGTGGGGACGCGCTCGCCGAAGTCCGTCTTGAAGCAGTCGACGCCCATGGCCAGCAGGGCGCGCAGCTTGTCGGTGTACCACTGGCGCGCTCTGGGGTGGGTGAAGTCCACCAGCGCCATGCCGGGCTGCCAGAGGTCCCACTGCCAGATGTCGCCGCTGGGCCGGGTGACCAGGAAGCCCTCGGCCGCGGCCTCCGCGAACAGCGGGGACTTCTGGGCGATATAGGGATTGATCCACATGCTGACGCGCAGTCCACGCTCCTTGAGTCTGCTCAGCATGCCCTCCGGGTCGGGGAAGACCTCCGGGTCCCAGCGGAAGTCCGTCCACTGGTACTCGCGCATCCAGAAGCAGTCGAAGTGGAAGACGCTCAGCGGGATATCGCGCTCGGCCATGCCGTCGACGAAGGAGGCGACGGTCTCCTCGTCGTAGGGCGTGCAGAAGGATGTGGTCAGCCACAGCCCGAACGACCAGGCCGGGGGCAGCGCGGGGCGCCCGGTGAGCGCGGTGTACCGGCTGAGCACGTCCTTGGGCGTGGGACCCGCGACGACGTAGAACTCCAGCGCCTGGTCCTCGACGCTGAACTGCAGCTGGCCGACCGACTCGGACCCGATCTCGTACGAGACCCGCCCCGGGTGGTTGACGAAGACGCCGTAGCCGCGTGAGGAGAGGTGGAAGGGGATGTTCTTGTAGGCCTGCTCGCTGCTGGTGCCGCCGTCGGCCTGCCAGATGTCGACGCTCTGGCCGTTCTTGACGTACGGCGTGAAGCGTTCGCCGAGCCCGTAGATCTGCTCGCCGACGCCTAGCGCCAGCTGGCCGATCATGTGGTGGGCGCCGTCCGGTGTGGTGGCGAAGGCGGTGCCCTTGCGCTCGACGGCGGTCAGCCGGCGCCCGTCGGCGTCGAGGAACTCCAGGCCCCACGGCGCGGCGGAGTCCAGGCGCAGGGTCAGCGGTCCGCTGGTGAGTTCGGTGACCGTGTCCTCGCGCCGGATCTTGGCCGCGCCACCGGCGTCGATGTCGGCACCGGGCAGGCCGAAGTCGGGGCCGTGGTGCGCCTTGCCCGCGTGGTGGGTGGTGCGGACACCGATCACGCCCTCGGCCGGGGAGAAGCACTCCACGGTGATGAGCGCGGAGTTGAGGGTGTCGCCGCGGTCCCGTACGCGCTGGACGGACGCGTACGCCGTGAAGTGGCCTTCGCCGGTGTGCAGATCGCGCACTTCGGTGGCGTACGAGGCCTGCACGCCGTCGCGCATCAGCCAGAAGCCGTTGGTGAACTTCATCGCGTGGGGTTCCTTGAGGTGGGGAAGGAGAGGTGCGCCAGGCGTACGGGGCCGCGCAGCCTGACCCGTACGTCGCGCACTCCGCGGGCGGTGAAGGCGGCGGTGCGGGTGGTGTAGGTGTACGGCCCCCCGGTCGGCGGGACGGTCAGGGTCACCGTCTCGTCCACGGCGACCTCGACGGTGCCTTCGCCTGCGGCCTCCACGGTGACGGCCGTGACCCCGTCGCCGAAGTCGCAGTCCCGGAAGAGCAGTTCGCCTTCCCGCGTCTCGCCTTCCTTGGGCTCGCCTTCCTTGGTCTCGTCTTCCTTGGTGTCGCCGCCGGCCGGTGTCACCGCGTCGCCCGCCACCTTGGTGCGGTCGACGATCTCGGTGCCCGACTGCCGGTCGTAAGCGACGGCCGCCAGACCGGCCCCCCGAACCGGTCTGGCGGCCATCGGGTCGCCGTCGATCTCGACGGCGACGGTGCGCCGGATGTCCGCGCTGGAGGCTCCCACCAACAGCTCGTACGCTCCGGACGGCACGGTCCAGCGGTCGTGGGCCACGTCCCAGTAGCCGAGGTCCGCCAGCGGTATCCGGAACTCCACGCGCCGTGCGGCACCCGCGGCGAGCGGGATACGGCGGTACGCGAGGAGCTGCCGGAACGGCCGGTCCACCGGTCCGCGCGGCGCCCGGACGTAGAGCTGGGCCACCTCGTCGGCGGCGACCACACCGGTGTTGGTGACGGTGAACGCGGCCCGCAGCGCGTCGCCGTCGCGCTCGGCCGTCAGGTTCTCGTAGGCGAAGGACGCGTACGACAGGCCGTGCCCGAACGGGTAGAGCGGGACTTTGTCGCAGTAGAGGTAGGTCTGCCGGGAGCCGATGATGTCGTAGTCCAGCAGGTCGGACAGGTCCGCGTCGGACGCGTACCAGGTCTGCGGCAGCCGCCCGGCCGGGGAGACGTCACCGGCCAGGACACGGGCCAGCGCGGTGCCCGCAGCCTGCCCGCCGTGCGCGGTCCACAGCAGTGCGGGCAGGGCTGCGTGCGCGTCGGCGACCGCGTACGGGTAGGAGGAGACCAGAGCCAACGCGGTGCGCGGGTTGGCGGCGTGGGCCGCGTACCAGAGGAGCTGCTGGTGCGGCGGCAGGGCCAGCGACGTACGGTCCTCGGTCTCGCGGCCGTTGATGTGCGGGTCGTTCCCGGCGACGACGAGCACCACGTCCGCGTCGGCCGCGGCGCGCGCCACGGCCTCCTCACCGCGCTCCAGGAACTCGACCTCGAAGATGTCTCCCTCCTCGGCAACCTTTACGCCGTCGGCGGCGACTGAGACATACCGCCCTGTCCCCGTGTGCTTGAGGAGGTACGTGTCATCGCCGCCCGCTCGTCCCTCGCGTTCCAGCCTGAAGGTCTCCTGGACCACCCAGCCGCCCGGCTCGTCCGCCGACGCGCGGACGTACCCGTCGTCGGCGACCGAGAGGTACCGGCCGTCGGGGGCGCGCAGCGTACAGACGCCGTCACCCCAGTCGACCAGGGCCAGTTCGGTCGGCTCGGATCCCACGGTGAGCGGCGGCAGGTCGGTGCGGCCCACGAGCAGGGCCGGGTCGAGGGCGCCCTCGGCGCCGCGCGCCGGACCGTGGGCGTCGGCGTGGAGCACCTGGAGCCAGCCCGCCGCACACTTCAGCCGCACCCGGTCGGCGCCTTCGGCGAAGGTGACGTTCTCGGTTCCGAAGCGTGCGCGGATGCCGTCCAACGGGGTGACGCGGCGGATCAGGGTGCCGCTGTACCAGTCGGTCTTGACGGTGTCGGCGAGCAGCCCGACGACCGCGATCCGGGTGCCTTCGGCGAGCGGCAGCAGGCCGTCGTTCTTGAGCAGCACCACGGCCTGCTCGGCGGCCTCCTGGGCAAGGGCCCGGTGCTCGGGGGTGTCGAAGTCCCGCAGTGTGGTGGCCGCGTACGGGTCGAGACCGGGGTCGAACTCGCCGAGCCGGAAGCGGACGGACAGGTGGCGGCGGACGGCGGTGTCGATATCCGCCTCGCCGATCAGCCCCTGGTCCAGGGCGCCGCGTATCCGGGCGGTCATCACCGAGGCGTCGGTGCCGTGGTCGGTGAAGCTGTCCACGCCCGCCAGCAGGGCCGCGGCGGTGGCCTCCTCGTGGGTGGCGAAGTACTTCTCCGAGTCGACCAGGTTGCTGGGCGCCCCCGCGTCGGAGCACACCAGCAGGTCCGCGTCGGTCCACTGGCGCAAGTGCTCGCGCAGATACGGCGACACGTGGTTGGGGCGGCCGTTGACCAGGTTGTAGGCGGGCATCACCCCGGCGACCGCGCCCGCTTCGACGGCCCGGCGGAAGGCGCGCAGATCGTACTCGTGCAGCACACGCGGCGGTACGGACGCGGACGAGGTGTCGCGGTCGGTCTCGTTGTTGTGGGCGAGCCAGTGCTTGAGCACGGGGGCGGTCCGCCAGTAGACCGGGTGGTCGCCGCGCAGGCCGCGGGTGTAGGCGACGGCGATCGCGGAGGTGAGCCCGGGGTCCTCCGAGTAGCCCTCCTCGCCCCGGCCCCACAGCGGGTGGCGCAGCAGATTCACGGTCGGCGCCCAGACGTTGAGGCCGACGCGCGGGTCGCGGGAGCGCATCGCCCGCGCCTCGACGGAGACCGCCGCGCCGATCCGGCGCACCAGGTCGTCGTTCCAGGTCGCGCCGAGCCCCACCGCTTGGGGGAAGACGGTCGCGGGGCCCATCCAGGCGACGCCGTGCAGGGCCTCCTGTCCGGTGCGGAAGGAGCCGATGCCGAGTCGCTCGACGGCGGGCGCGAACTGGTGCAGCAGCGCGATCCGTTCGTCGAGTGCCAGCCGGGCCAGCAGATCGTCCAGGCGTCGGCCGAGCGGCAGCTCGGGGTCGCGGAACGGCGGCGGACTGTCGGTCACGTACGGGTCCCCCTGGCAGGTGAGTGGAGCGCGCCTCTGACAACTTCCTCGAAGCGCTTCGATGCTGTGCGCTCGGCGGCACGAATGTCAAGACACTGTTCCGAGAGCCCGTCGATACCCATATGAGAGCCTCCCTGTTGGCGCCCCCCCCAGGAGCTCCGGGAAATTTAGGCACGCACCTTGTGACGGTCTGAGCCTTCACTTAACCTCGCAGCAATATCGAAGCGCTTCGAAAGCTGACCAGCGGGTGTACCCGCCGTGTGTCCAGGCGCGCCACGAAGGGTTGACGCAATGACGCCGAACTCCCCCTCCCCGAGCTCCGCTCCGAGCCGGAGAAGCTTCCTCGCCTCCACGGCGGTGGCCGCGGCCGCGGTGACCGGCGGCGTACCGCTGCTCAGTGCGTGCAGCGGCTCAGGCGGGGGCTCGAAGAACGACGGCACGACCTCCGGCAAGAAGCTCAAGGACCTGCTTCCGACCTATGTCGCGTCCGAGGCCGTCACGCCGGACATCCCGAGCAAGAACGGTTCGGCGGTCGGCTTCACCACCGCGCTCCCGGCCGACCAGCTCGCCGTCTCGGTGCCGAAGAAGCTCGGCAAGGGCGGTGAGGTGAGCATCATGGCCCCGCTGTGGGGGACGTCCCCCAAGCAGGGCAACCCGTACTGGACCGCCATGGACGAGGCGACCGGCGTCAAGGTCAACTGGCGTAACCAGGACGGCAACACCTACGGCCAGAAGCTCGGCGCGGTGCTGGCCTCCAGCTCCCTGCCGGACGCGGTGGTGATACCCGGCTGGGAGCTGGCGGGCAAGATCCCCGGCGCGATCAGCAACAAGTTCGCCGACCTGGGCCCGTATCTCAGCGGTGACAAGGTCAAGGAGTACCCCAACCTCGCGGCCATCCCGACCGGCGCCTGGCAGCGGGCGGTCTTCGGCGGCAAGCTGCGCGGGCTGCCCTTCCCGGCCGAGTCCACCCCCAACATCGCGCCCTTCTACCGCGCCGACCTCTTCGACAAGGAGGGCTACCAGCCGCCGAAGACCACCCAGGAGTTCTTCGACCTCTGCAAGGAGGTCAACGCCCCGAAGAGCAAGGTCTGGGCCTGCGGCGACATGTCATGGGCGGCGTTCGCCTTCTTCGGTGTGCTGCCCGAGAGGCCGCACTACTGGAAGCTGGACGGCGACAAGCTGATCCACCGCTACGAGACCGACGAGTACCTGGAAGCCCTGGAGTGGTCCCGCTCGCTGTACTCGGCAGGTTTCGTCCACCCGGACGCCAAGGCCGAACAGGGCGACATCGGCAGCCTCTTCGCCTCCGGCAAGGTGTGGATGTACAACATGGACATCTCCGACTGGTATGGCAAGACCGCGGTCCAGCGCCTGGACAAGCCGGAGTTCAGGATGGCCGCGATGGACTACTTCGCCCACGACGGCGGTGACCCCACCCTGTTCGCAGGCGCACCCTCCAACATCTGGTGCTGTGTCAACAAGAAGGCCGACGAGAAGACCGTCCGCGAGATCCTCGCCCTCGCCAACTTCTGCGCCGCCCCCTACGGCACGAAGGAGCAGCGGCTCAAGGCGTACGGCGTGGAGGGCAAGCACCACACCCTCAAGGACGGGCTGCTCACCAAGACCGAGCTGGGCAACAACCAGGCCTTCGCGACCTACGAGTACATCGCGGCCCCGGCCCCCTTCCGCGCGCACCCCGACCACCCCGACGTGGTCAAGGGCATGATCGAGTGGCAGCAACGGCAGGGCGCGCACACCAGGGAGCCGCTGTTCCACGGGATGCAGATCCAGGAGCCGAACCGCTACACCAGCCTCAACGCCCAGTTCGAGGACCTGGAGAAGGACATCGTGCGCGGCCGCAAGAAGGTCAGCGACATGCAGCAGGCGACGTCCGACTGGAAGTCGGGCGGCGGCGACAAACTCCGGGACTGGTACAGGAAGCTGCTCGACGAGACCGGCGACGCGGCCTCCTGACATGACGCACAGCATCACCAAAGCCCGCGACTCCACCCCCCAGCAGCGGTCCGGAGGCCCGCCCCGGCGCCGCGGCAGCACAGGGAAACCCCCGCCGGGCGGCATCACCCTGCGGCACCGGCTGCGGCGCGACCGCACACTGCTGCTGATGACCGTACCCGCGCTGCTGCTCCTGCTGGTCTTCAACTACGTACCGCTGCTGGGCAATGTCGTCGCCTTCCAGGACTACGACCCCTACATCGCGGACAACGCCTTCGAGGCCATCGGCCAGAGCCCCTGGGTGGGTGCCGAGTGGTTCCAGCAGATGGTGGACGACCGGCTGTTCTGGCAGGCGCTGCGGAACACCCTCGCGATCTTCGCGATCCAGCTGACGCTGTTCTTCCCGCTGCCGATCCTGCTGGCGCTGTTCATCAACAGCTTTGTGCGGCCACGGGTACAGGCCGTCGCCCAGGCGATCCTGTATCTGCCGCACTTCTTCTCGTGGGTGCTGGTCATCACGGTCTTCCAGCAGATGTTCGGCGGCGCGGGTCTGGTGTCGCAGGTGCTGCGCGACCACGGCCACGACGGCATCGACCTGATGACCAATCCGGCGCTCTTCAAGTTCCTGATCACCTTCGAGATGATCTGGAAGGACGCCGGCTGGGGTGTGATCGTGTTCCTCGCCGCGCTGGCCTCGGTCAGTCCCGACCTGTACGAGGCGGCAGCGATGGACGGCGCGAACCGCTGGCGCCGGATGTGGCACATCACGCTTCCCGCGCTGCGCCCGGTCGTCGCCCTGCTGCTGGTGCTCCAGGTGGGCAACGCGCTCACCGTCGGCTTCGAGCAGATCCTGCTGCAACGCACGGCGGTCGGCCCGACCGCCGCCGAGGTCCTGGACACCTATGTCTGGAACGTGGGCCTGTTGAACGGCAACTTCAGCTACGCGGCCGCCGTGGGCATCGTCAAGGGCGTCTTCGGACTGCTGCTGGTCCTCGCGGCCAACAAGGTCGCCCATCTGATGGGCGAGCAGGGGGTGTACAAGCGATGAGCCTGCTGTCCTTCGGCATCAGGCCGAACAGCCGCAGCGGGCTGCGGCCCGCGTGGGAGGAACAGCCGACCAGGGCGGGGCTCGCCATCAAGGGGGTCACCCTGGTCGCGGTGTGCCTGGCGATCCTCTTCCCGCTCTGGGTGGTGGTCGTCACCAGCCTGTCGTCGGTGCAGACCATCACCGAGACCGGCGGTCTGGTGGTGGTCCCGCGCGACATCACCTTCGTCGCGTACCAGGAGCTGCTCGGCGGCGGGCAGGTCACCCGGGCGACGCTGGTGAGTGCGGGCGTGACGGTCGTCGGCACGCTGTTCAGCATGGCGGTGTCGATCCTGTGCGCGTACGGGCTGTCCCGCACGGGGTCGGTGCTGCACCGGCCGCTGCTGATGTTCCTGCTGGCCACGATGTTCTTCGGCGCCGGTCTGATCCCCACGTATCTGGTAGTGCAGGGGCTCGGTCTGACCGACACCTATCTGTCGCTGATCCTGCCCAGTGCGGTGAACGTCTTCAACATCCTGGTGTTGCGGGCGTTCTTCATGGGCACCGCGCAGGAGCTGATCGAGAGCGCCCGGATCGACGGGGCGGGTGACTTCCGCATCCTGTGGCAGATCGTGATGCCGCTGTCGAGGGCCGTCATCGCGGTGATCACCCTCTTCTACGCGGTCGGCTACTGGAGTGCCTGGTTCAACGCCTCCATCTACCTGAGCGACCCGGACATGTTGCCACTGCAGAACATCCTCAACCAGCTGGTCATCAAGCAGGAGCGGCCGACCGGCCTGGCGCAGGCGATCAACACGGGGCAGCTGTCGCCGCTGGCCATCCAGATGGCGGTCATGGTGCTCGCCCTGGTGCCGGTCTCGGTGCTGTCCCCGTTCGTCCAGAAACACTTCAAGCAAGGCATGCTCACCGGCGCGATCAAGGGGTAGTCCCATTCCGGCACTCGACGACACCACCCGCGGCCGCCTCCTGTTCGGCGGCGACTACAACCCCGAGCAGTGGCCCGAGGAGGTCTGGCTCGACGACGTACGGCTGATGAAGAAGGCCGGGGTCAACTCCGTCACGCTCGGGGTGTTCTCCTGGGCGCGGATCGAACCCCGGCCAGGCGCCCGCGAGTTCGACTGGCTGGACCGGCTGATGGACCTGATACACGGGAACGGCATCGGGGTCGTCCTCGCGACCCCGACCGCGTCCCCTCCCCCGTGGATGGGCACGCTGCACCCCGAGACACTGCCGCGCGACGAGGACGGCCGGATCGTGTGGTGGGGCTCGCGCCAGCAGTTCGCGCACTCCAGCCCCGTCTACCGGCGGTACGCGGCCGCCCTCACCGAGGACCTCGCGGCCCGCTACGGCAGCCACCCGGCCCTCACCCTGTGGCACATCAACAACGAGTACTGCACCTACGACTGGGGCGACGAGGCGGCCCGCGCCTTCCGCGGCTGGCTGCGCGCGAAGTACGGGACCCTGGAGGTGCTCAACGAGGCCTGGGGCACCGCCTTCTGGAGCCAGCGCTACGACGCCTGGGACGAGATCATCCCGCCGCGCCGGGCCCAGTACATGCGAAATCCCACCCAGGTACTGGACTTCAAGCGCTTCACGTCCGACGCGCTCCTGGAGTGCTACCTCGCCGAGCGCGACATCGTCAACCGGCACTCGCCGCACATTCCGGTCACCACCAACTTCATGCCGCTGTGGTCCGGGCAGGACGCCTGGCAGTGGGCGGAGCACGAGGACGTGGTCTCCGTCGACATCTACCCCGATCCCAGGGACCCGTGGGCCGGGCAGGACAACGCGATGATCGGCGACCTGACCCGCTCCCAGGCGCGCGGCCCATGGCTGGTGATGGAGCAGGCGGCGGGCCCGGTGAACTTCCGCGGCGTCAACCACCCCAAGCCGCGCGGCCTCAACCGGCTGCTGTCACTGCAGTCCGTGGCGCGCGGCGCCGACGGCGTCTGCTTCTTCCAGTGGCGGGCCTCCCGGCAGGGCGCCGAGAAGTTCCACTCCGGCATGCTCGGCCACGCCGGCGAGGAGGGCCGCGTCTTCGCCGAGGTCAAGGAGCTGGGCGCCGAACTCGCCCGGCTGGCACCGGCCGTGGCGGGCACCCGGGTCACGGCCGAGGTGGCGATCCTGCACGACTGGGACTCCTGGTGGGCGGACCAGCAGGAGGGGCGGGTCTCGGCGCGGCTCGACCATCCCGAGGTGGTACGCGCCTGGCATCGCGCCCTGTGGGAGGCGAACACCCCGACCGACTTCGCGCACCCCGAGCACGACCTGTCCCGCTACCGGCTGGTCCTCGTCCCGCATCTCTACCTGCTCACCGACACGGCCGTCGACAACCTCCTCGCGTACGTGGCCGGCGGCGGCACCCTCGTCTGCGGCTTCCACACCGGCGTCGCCGACCACGACGACCGGGTGCGTCCCGGTGGCATGGACGCCCGGCTGCGCGACCTGTTCGGCATCAGCGTGCTGCACGAGTGGTGGCCGCTGGAGGCCGAGGAGCGGGTGGACTGCGGGGCCTTCTACGGCACGCTGTGGTCGGAGGAGCTGACGGCCGCCGACGACGCCGAGGTCGTGGCCGCCTACCGGGGCGGTGAGCTCGACGGGCTGCCCGCCTTGTTGCGCCGTGACCGCGCCTGGTACTTCTCCACGCTCCCCGAACCGGCCGCCCTGCGTGCGCTGTTGACGCGGGTCGCCCATGAGGCAGGCGTACGGCCTCCACCCCATGGCCTCCCCCTCGGTGTCGAGGCCGTACGCCGCGGCGAGCTGCTGTTCCTCCTCAACCACGGCCGCGACGCGGCGACCGTGCCACTGCCAGGGCACTACCGCGACCTGCTCACCGGTGCCGCGATACAGGACGTGGTGTCACTCGGCCGCTACGGTGTGGCCGTACTGGAACAGGCGTCGTGATCCACGGGACGTGGGAGCCGGAGCCCGCCGCCCGCTGGGAGGACGCGTTCCTGAGCGGCAACGGCGGCCATGGCGCGATGGTGTTCGGCGATCCCCGGGACGACCAGGTGATCGTCAACCACCACACACTGGTCCGGCCCAACGGCACCGAGCAGGCGCGCCCGCCCGAGCTGGCCGCCGAGCTGCCCGGCCTCCAGGACCGGCTGCTCACCGGGGACACCACAGCCGCCGAGGACTTCACCGACGGCCGCCCGCTGCAATGGGTGCAACCCTTCCATCCCGCCTTCCGGACCCATGTGCGGCGCACATCCGCCGTCAAAGGACACGGCTACCGGCGTACGGTCCGGTTCGCGACCGGCGTGGTCAGCGCGGAGTGCGGCGGATGGCGCAGCCGGGTCTTCGTCTCGCGCGCGGACGACGTGATCGTGCAGTACGTCACCGACGCGGACCTCACCGTCGAACTCGCCCTCGACCACCGGCTGCCCGGTGCGCCAAAGGACCTGTCCGTGGGCCATGGCACGCTGCTCACCGAGCACGGTGTGCTGCTCACACTACGGGCCCACTACCCGGACAGCGACCGCGGGTACACCGGCCTCAGCCTCGCCCGGGTCCGTGGCGGCACGATCAGCCTCTCCGGCGCCCGCGCCCGGGTCGCGGGCGCCCGCGAGCTCCTGCTGCTGACCCGGGTGCGGCGACATACGGGAGAGCTGGACACCGGGCCCGATGCGGCGTCCCTGGGCGCGCTGGCGGGCGAGGACAGCGTCGCGGACGCGTACCGGCGGCTGCTCGCCCGGCACGAGGCGCTGCACCGCCCGGCCTACGAGAGGGTGGCACTCGACCTCGGCGCCGCGCCGGACGAACGCGCCCTCAGCGGCAGCGCGTTGCTCCGCAGACCCGAGAGCCCCGCGCTGCTGGAGCGGCTGCTCGCCGCGGGCCGCTACCACCTGCTGTGCGCCAGCGGGATGCTGCCGCCCCGGCTGACCGGCCTGTGGACGGGCGACTGGGACACCGCCTGGTCGGGCGCGTTCACCACCGACGCCAACCTGGGCCTGCAGACCGCCTCCGCCGCGGCCGGGGCGCTGCCTGAGGTCACCGAGGCCCAGGCGACCCTGATCCACGGCCAGTTGGCGCACTGGCGCGACAACGCCCGTGCCGTCTTCGGGGCCCGCGGGGTGGTCGCCCCCGCGCACACCGACGGCGAGAACGGCCACACCCACCACTTCCAGCGGGCCTATCCGCTGCACCTGTGGACGGCGGGCGCCGACTGGCTGCTGCAGCCGCTCGTCGACCACGACGCCATCCATGGCACCCGCGACCCGCGGCTGGCCGACGCGCTCGCCGAAGTCGCCGACTTCTACGAGGACTTCCTCAGCCGCACCGGCCCCGACGGGCGCCTGGCCATCGTCCCCTCGTACTCGCCGGAGAACCGCCCGGAGGGCGGGAGCTGGGTGACCGTCAACGCCACCATGGACATCGCGGCGGCCCGGCACGCCCTGCTGACCGCGGCCGCGTACCACCCGGACCGTGCCGCCCGGCTGCGCGCCCTGGCCGACCGGCTGCCCGACTACCTGGTCAACGAGGACGGCGCGCTGGCCGAGTGGGCCTGGCCGGGCCTCGGCGACGCGTACGACCACCGCCACCTCAGCCACCTCTACCCGGTCTGGCCTCTGGACGAGATCAACCCGTACGACACTCCGGACCTGGCGAAGGCCGCGCACCGCGCGCTGCTGCTGCGTGGCGCCGAGAACGACTCCGCGCACGGCCATCTGCACCACGCGCTGATCGCCGCCCGGCTGCGCGACCCGGAGCGGGCGTCGGCGGCGCTGCGGCACGTCCTGACCGGAGACTACTTCCACACCTCGCTGATGAGCGCGCACTACCCACGGCGGGACGTCTACAACGCGGACGCCGCGCACGCCCTGCCCGCGCTGCTGATCGAGGCGCTCATCCAGTCATCGCCGGACCGTCTGGTGCTGCTCCCGGCCCTCCCGGAGGGCTACCCGGCCGGCGAGCTGCGCGGCGTGCGCACCCGCTTCGGGGCCACCGTCGACCTCGCCTGGGCGGCGGATGAGTGCACCGCCGTCATCCACCCCACCCGTACCTCTCGTATCGACCTCATCACGCCGGCCGACTCTTGGCACATCGACTTGGTCAACGGGCAACCTTTGCCGGTGCGGTGGCGACCAGGGGGTGTACCCGTACCCGACATGCGAGGTCCCGATGCAAGGACGCACCCGCACCGCTAGTCGGCACCGCCGTCCCGGAAAACTCACCGGAGGCGTACTCGCCACCCTGATGGTCGCCACGGGCAGCATGCTCGCGGTCGACCAGCTCGCCGGAGCCGCCGACGAGACGCCGTTGCCCACCGCCGCCAACAGCCCCGCGAAGGCCCTCGCGGCGGCCCGCGTCGCCGAGCAGCTCGACCGCGGCCTGGTCGCCGTGCCCGCCGACGGCGGGGTGCTGGTGACCTGGCGGATGTTCGGCGACGACCCCGCGAACCTCTCGTTCCGGCTCTACCGGGGCGGCACCCTGATCGAGGAGACCCAGAAGACCAACTTCCTGGACAGCGGCGGCAGTACAGGCGCCACCTACGAGATCCGCGCGGTCGTGAACGGCGCCGAGCAGCCGGGCGAGAAGGCCACGGCCTGGAACGCGGGCCGCCGCGACATCCCGCTGGACAAGCCGTCCGGCGGCACCACCCGCGACGGCGTCGCCTACACCTACTCGGCCAACGACGCCTCCGCCGCCGACCTGGACGGCGACGGCGCCTACGAGCTGGTCCTGAAGTGGGTACCCTCCAACGCCACCGATGTGGCCAACTCCGGTACCTGCACCGGCCCGACCGTCTACGACGCGTACAAGCTGGACGGCACCCGGATGTGGCGCGTCAACCTCGGCACCAACGTCCGCAGCGGCTCCCACTACGACTCCTTCCAGGTGTACGACTACGACGGCGACGGCAAGGCCGAGATGGCGGTGCGCGCATCGGACGGCTCCAAGGACTCCGCGGGCACCGTCATCGGCGACCCGGACGCCTCGCATCTGGCCGACAACTGCGCGGTGCTGAGTGGCGCCGAGTATCTGTCGGTCTTCAACGGCCAGACCGGCAGGGTGATGGACTCCGTACCCTTCGAGCCCGCCCGCGGCAACGTCGCCGACTGGGGCGACACCTGGGGCAACCGCGAGGGTCGGCTGCTCTCCGGCACCGCGTACCTGGACGGTTCGCACCCCAGCATGGTCTTCACGCGCGGCATCTACGAGCGCACCGCCCTGGCCGCGTACGACTGGAACGGCAGCGACCTCACCCGCCGCTGGAAGTTCGACACCAACTCGTCCACCAACTACGGCAAGGGCTACGACCAGCAGGGCAACCACCAGCTCTCGGTCGCCGACGTGGACGGTGACGGCAAGGACGAGATCCTCTACGGCGCGATGGCCGTGGACGACGACGGCAGCGGCCTGTGGACCACCAAGCTGGGCCACGGCGACGCGATGCACGTAGGCGACCTGGACCCGTCCCGGCCGGGCCTGGAATCGTTCAACGTGCACGAGCACACGGACGCGGCGTACGGCTACGAGATGCACGACGCGCGCACCGGCGAGATCCTGTGGGGTCAGCGGACCGGCAGCGACGTCGGCCGCGGTATCTGCGCCGACCTGACACGGCAGTACGCGGGCGCCGAGTGCTGGTCCAGCGCCGGCGGGTTCTACGCGGCCGACGGCACCAAGATCAGCGACAGTGTGCCGACGTTCGCGGGCGGCGACTCGTTCAACTCCGCCATCTGGTGGGACGGCGACGCACACCGGGAGCTCCTGGACCACCGCTGGTCGGGCTCGGCGGGCGTGGGCTACGCGCAGATCCTGAAGTACAACGGCTCCACGGACCTGGACCGCATCTGGTACGACCAGGACGCCAAGTCCAACAACTGGACCAAGGGCAACCCGGTGCTGTCCGGCGACATCCTCGGCGACTGGCGCGAGGAGATGATCTGGCGCAACGCCGACTCCACGGCGCTACGGCTCTACAGCACCCCGCATCCGACCGAGTTCCGGCTGCCGACCCTGATGCACGACCCGGTCTACCGGCTCGGCATCGCCTGGCAGAACACGGGCTACAACCAGCCGCCGCACACCAGTTACTACCTCGGTACGAGGTAGTCGCTCGGGCGCCGACCTGGGTGCGCGGGACAGGCTCTCGGGTCGGTGTCGGGCTTCTCAGCTCAGGCGTCGGGCTTCTCAGCTCAGGCGCCGAGCCTCTCAGGTCGGCGCCGGGCCCGAGCTGGCGCGCTGGACCAGTTCCGGCGCCAGCAGGACCACCTCGTCCTTGCCCTGACCGTCGAGCTTGGCGATGACCCGTTCCACGGCCTGGCGCCCCATCTCCTGCGCGGGGATGGCGACCGAGGTCAGCCGCACGGACGACTGGAGCGCCACCTGGTCCGGGCAGACGGCGACCACCGACACGTCCTCGGGTACGGCGCGGCCCTGCTGGCGCAGCAGGCCGAGCAGTGGTTCCACGGCCGACTCGTTCTGGACGACGAACCCTGTGGTGCCGGGCCGCTCATCGAAGATCCGGGCGAGAGTGGCCGACACCGCCTGGTACCCGCCCTCGCAGGGCCGGTGCAGCATCCTGAGCCCGAGCTCGCGGCTGGTGCCCCGCAGCCCGTCCAGGGTCCGCTCGGCGAACCCGGTGTGCCGCTCGTAGACGGCGGGGGCCTCACCGATCACGGCGATATCGCGGTGTCCAAGCCCGGCCAGATGCTCGGCGCACAGCGCGCCCGTCGCCGCGAAGTCCAGGTCCACGCAGGTCAGTCCGGCCGTCTCGGCGGGCAGTCCGATGAGCACGGCGGGCTGGTCGCTCTCGCGCAGCAGCGGCAGCCGCTCGTCCTCCAGCTCGACATCCATCAGGATCATGGCGTCGGCGAGTCCGCTGCGGGTGACCCGGCGGACGGCCGCGGTGCCCTCCTCGCCGGTGAGCAGCAGGACGTCGTAGCCGTGCTCGCGGGCCGTGGTCGCGACCGCGACGGCGATCTCCATCATCACCGGCAGATACATGTCGGTGCGCAGGGGCATCATCAGCGCGAGGATGTTGGACTTGCTGCTGGCCAGGGCGCGGGCGCCCGCGTTGGGGTGGTAGCCGAGCTCCTGGATACTGCGCTCGACGCGCTCACGGGTTCCCAGCGAGATCGACCGCTTGCCGCTGAGGACATAGCTCACCGTGCTGGCCGAGACTCCGGCGTGCTGGGCGACCTCGGCGAGGGTGACCATTCAGCTCTCCCAAACAGGGCGACCAGGGTGGCGAACCGCTTCGACGGACGCCACACCCGTCGCCATTCTCGTATCAGGCTCAGGTAACTCTCCGAGCCTATGCGCACGCACCTGTGGTGTCCATAGGCCGAGTCGAAGCGCTTCGATTCCTGCTCACTCCCTGAGCGTCACCGCTGGCCTGGTGCGGCACCCTTCCGCCGAAGACTGCCGCACCAGGGGTACCAGGCGCTACAGCGCCGGGTGAGCGTTTCTCAGCAGCTCCTGGAACTGGGCGGAGAACCAGTGGCCCGAGACCGGGGCGTCAGGCAGCGCGCCGGACATGCTGTTGCCGTTACGCGGGTTCCCCTCGTACGTCGGGTCGCACATCCGGTCGAAGCCCTTGCCTTCGTCGTTCGGAATCTCCTCGCTGGAGCCGTCGGACTCGCCCGGAGGCTTCATCCACACATACGCGTCGATCCCGGACTCAGGGGCCGTCTGGGGGCGTTCGCCGAGACCCGCGCCCGACTGGTTGCACCAGTTGCCGACGTGGATACGGCGGTCGTAGCGGCCGCCGTCGACGTAGGTGTCCACGTCGGTCATCGCGCCGGGTCCTGTGGGCCGTTCCGGTCCGCCCCAGCCGTTGCGGGAGGTGTCGATCAGCATCCCGATGCCGGAGTCGAAGCCGGTGGACACCAACCGCTGGCGGAAGCTCTGCGCGAAGGACAGCTCGTCCACGGACCTGTTCCAGTCGACCCAGGCCGACTCGCGGACGGACTTACCGCCCACCGTGTCCGTGATGGAGAAGTTCTCCTCTTTCAGCGCACTGAAGTTGGCGGTGTTGGTGATGAAGCCGTGGACGTCGGCGGGGGTGGCCCCCTCGGCGTTCGCGGCCTCGTAGAAGACGTCGGCGGACGCGGCGAGGTTGTCGTCCCAGCCGATCCAGCCGTGGTGGCCCGCGTCCACGTAGTTGTAGACGTTGTCGATCGCGCCGAGCTTGCCGAGCGCGTACCCGACGCCCTTGACGTAGTTGCCGTTGGCGAGCATCACGTCGCACTCGGGTGTCGCGGTCGGCCGGGAGCCGGTGTTGGTGACCAGGTTGGGCAGCGAGTCGATCTCGACCGTGGTGACGATCCGCAGGCCCGCGTACTTCTCGTCGCCGAGGATCTCCGCGATCGGGTCGATGTACTCGTTCTTGTAGCGGTCGATCTCCTCCGGGCCCAGCTCGCCGTTGGAGGCGAGCGCCGAGCAGTCGCGACCCGGCAGGTTGTATATGACCACCTGGACGACCATTTCGTCGTCGCCCTGCTGCTCGAGCGCGGTGTCCAGGTGCGCCCGCAGGCCGCGGGCGTCGGCGGTGCCCTCGATGGCGGCGATGCGGTCCATCCACACGCCGGTCGGCTGGTCGGCGATCGCCGTGCCGCCTGGCTCGGCGGCGGCCTTCTCGGACCAGTCCGGGTTCACGTAGACCTTGGCGCCCGCGTACGGGTTGTCGACCTTGTCGCCTGGGGGGTCGGTCGGGTCGGGGTCAGGGTCGGGGTCGCCGCCTCCGTCGTCGTTGCAGGCGACGCCGTTCAGCGTGAAGGTCTCCGGTACGGCGTTGCTGCCGCTGTAGCTGGCGTTGAAGCCGAAGGAGGCCGAGTCTCCGGTACCGAGGGTGCCGTTGTACCCGACGTCCGACGCGGTGACATCGGCGCCGGACTGGGACACCTCGGCGTTCCAGCCCTGACTGATCTGCTGGCTACCGCCGAAGGACCACTTCAGATCCCAACTGCTGACCGCGTCACCGGTGTTGGTGACCGTGACGGCGGTGGTGAAACCGGAGCCCCAGTCGTTCTGCACCGCGTAGTCGACGCTGCAGCCGGGGGCAGCCGCCTGGACATCGGCCTCGGCGGCCATGGCGGTCCCGGCCGCTGTGGCGATGAGGGCGCAGGCCGCGAGTAACGCGGTGCGTGCTCGGGGGGATCTCTTGGGGACAGTGCGGCTCATGCTGATCTCCTTATTCTTGGAGGGTCCGTCGTTCTTGGAGCGGTCCGTGTCAGGACCCGTCAAGGGCGCGCAGATGGTCGCGCAGCCCCGTGCCGTACGCGGTGGGTGTGCCGTCGTAGTCGCTGATCAGCGCGGGTCCCGCGGAGCAGTCCCAGGTGTTCCAGGTCCAGCCGAGGTAGGACAGGCCCCGGTCGTCGAACCAGCGCATGACGCGGTCGACGAAGGAGTGCGCGCAGGTGTTCTCGCCGATCTCACCGGCCACCAGCGGCACTTGGGCGGCGACCGGAGCGAGGGTCTTCTCCCAGCAGCTCTCGTCGGCACAGGTGTTGAAGTTGTAGACGTGCCAGGCGGCGGCCAGATTGCCCGCCGGGTCATCGGGCGCGTACGACAGCCACTGGCTGAGGTCGTTGGAATAGGCGAGTCCGCTGACCAGGAGCAGGTTCTCGGCGCCGGTGTCCCGTACCGCGTCGACGAGGCTCTGCATACCGGCGGCCTCGTACTCGATGCCGGGGCAGTCGCCGCCGTCGCGCCAGCAGGTCCAGGCCTGCTCGGCGGTGTTGGTGGCGCGGTCCGGGTAGGGCTCGTTGAACAGGTCGAAGACAACGGCCGGGTCGTCCTTGAAGGTGCTGGCGACCGAGGTCCAGAAGGCCGGGGTGTACTCGGCGTTGGGCATCGGCTTCTGGCAGCTAGCGTGGACGTCCGAGCAGCCCGCGGAGTTGCCGGTGTACTGACCCCAGGACCAGTGGAGTTCGACGACCGGTGTCATCCCGTGGTCCTCGACGCGGCGCACCAGGTCCTTGATGGCGGTGGTGTAGTTGGCGCCCGCGTAGCGCGGGTCGATGTTGTCCAGGCCCAGCCAGCACTCCTCGTTGAGCGGGATACGGACGGTGTTGACGTTCCAGTCCGCGATGGCCTGGATCGCCGCGTCGTCGACGGGGCCGTCGAAGATGCCGTAGCCCTGGACGCACGCGAACTCGCCGCCCGAGCGGTTCACTCCGAGCAGCCGGCGGGTGGCGCCTTCGGCGTCGACGAGCTTGTTTCCGGAGACCTTCAGGGCGGGTGGCCCGTCCTCAGGGTCCGGTGGGTCGGTCGGGTCGGGTGGATCGGTCGGATCCGGTGGATCGCTCGGGTCGGGTTCGGCCTCCTCGTTGCAGGCCGTGCCGTTCAGGGTGAAGGCGGTGGGCGCGGCGTTCGTGCCCGACCATGAGGCGAGGAACCCAGCGGTGGTGCTGTCGCCGGTGCCGAGTGCGCCGTTCCAGTCGTTGTTCGTCGCCGTGACGGTGTCGCCCGACTGGGACCACTGGGCGTTCCAGCCCTGGGTCACCTGCTGGTCGCCGGGAAACGCGAAGACGAGGCTCCAGTCGTTCACCGCAGGGCCGTTGTTGGTGAGGGTGACGGAGCCCTGGAAGCCGCCGTCCCACTCACCCACGGTCTCGTACGTGACCGTGCAGACAGGAGCGGCAGCCGCGGCGGGTACGAGTGCCGTGCCCGACACGGCGAGGGCCACTCCGACGAGCGGCGCCAGTAAGGGAGTCAAGCGGGAGAAAGGCGGGGGGTGTCGCATGAGCGACTCCTTGCCGATCGGACGTACCGCGCACGGCACGTCGACTGACGGAATCGCTCCCACTGGTGGATGAGGACGCTAAAGCATCAAGTGCCGTCAAGCAACAGAGGAATTGCTTTTCTTCCCCGTCGAATTTATTCGACTCTTCACGTATCTTGACCCCCTTTTCTCTCTTCACCATTCTGGGAGCGCTCCCACTGGTTCAAGGCTTGTGCACACCCCCATCCCCTCCGAGCCGCGAGGAGGCTCAAGCCCATGTCGCCAGGAAGCACTCGAAGAACAGGAAGCGCACGAAGCGCGGGAAGAACACGCCGCAGGAGACGTACGCACCGGCTATGGACGGCGCTGGCCGCCGCGTTCTCCCTCCCGCTGGGCATGGCCGTCGTCGGCGGCACTCCGGCGCAGGCCGCGGCCGCCCAGTGCGGCGTCGACTACACGACCAACGACTGGGGCTCCGGCTTCACCGCCGAGCTCACCATTACCAACCGGGGCTCCGACGCGATCGACGGCTGGACCCTGGACTACACCTACTCGGGCGACCAGCAGCTGACCAGCGGCTGGAACGGCACCTGGTCCCAGACCGGGAAGTCGGTCAGCGTCGGGAACGCCGCGTGGAACGCAGAGATCGCCCCGGGCAGCTCCGTCTCCACGGCCGGGCAGTTCACCTACAGCGGCACCAACGCCGCGCCCACCGACTTCACCGTCAACGGCACGCCCTGCAACGGCGCCCATCCACCCCCGGTCACCGTGCTGACCAGCCCCGAGGCGGGTGCCGTCTTCACCGAGGGCAGCGCCGTGCCGATGGCAGCGACGGCGGCGGCCGCGGACGGCGCGAGCATCAGCAAGGTCGAGTTCTACGACGACACGACACTGCTCGGCACCGACGCCACAGCGCCGTACACGCTCGACGTGGACGGCCTGGAGAGCGGCGGGCACTCGCTCTACGCGCGGGCCTACGACAGCGTCGGCGCGTCCGGCGAGTCCACACCGGTCGGCATCACGGTCGCCGACGGCCCGACCATCGTCGCCTCGCCCGCACAACTGGGCGTCGTACAGGGCGAGTCGGGCACCTTCGACGTACAGCTGTCGACCGAGCCGTCGTCGGACGTCACCGTGAGCGTGGAGCGCACCGCGGGGAACTCGGGTCTGTCGGTGACCGACGGCGCGAGCCTCACCTTCACCCCGTCGAACTGGAGCACCGCCCAGCGGGTGACGATCACCGCCGACGCGTCGGGCACCGGCTCCGCGACCTTCACGGCCTCGGCCCCGGGACACACCAAGGCCGAGGTCACCGTCACCCAGCTCGCCGGGTCCAAGGAGTACGACGCCCGGTTCCTCGACCTGTACGGGAAGATCACCGACCCGGCGAACGGCTACTTCTCACCGGAGGGCATCCCGTACCACTCGGTCGAAACCCTCATCGTCGAGGCCCCCGACCACGGCCACCAGACGACGTCCGAGGCGTACAGCTATCTGATCTGGCTGCAGGCCATGTACGGCAAGATCACCGGTGACTGGGACAGGTTCAACGGCGCCTGGGACACCATGGAGACGTACATGATCCCCACGGCCGCCGACCAGCCGACGAACTCCTTCTACAACGCGTCGGATCCCGCGACCTACGCCCCGGAGCTGGACGAGCCCTCGCAGTACCCGGCCCCGCTCGACCCGGGTGCCGCGGCGGGCTCCGACCCGATCGCCGCCGAACTGAAGAGCACGTACGGCACGGACGACATCTACGGCATGCACTGGCTGCAGGACGTGGACAACGTCTACGGCTACGGCAACGCGCCCGGTGAGTGCCAGGCAGGTCCCGCCACGCCAGGACCGTCGTACATCAACACCTTCCAGCGCGGCGCACAGGAGTCCGTCTGGGAGACCATCCCCCAGCCGACCTGCGACAACTTTACCTACGGCGGCGACAACGGCTATCTCGACCTGTTCACCCAGGACGCCACGTACGCCAAGCAGTGGAAGTTCACCAACGCCCCGGACGCCGACGCCCGTGCCGTACAGGCCGCGTACTGGGCCGACATGTGGGCGAAGGAGCAGGGCAACGAGGGCGAGATCGCGGCGACGGTCGGCAAGGCCGCGAAGATGGGCGACAATCTGCGCTACGCCATGTTCGACAAGTACTTCAAGAAGATCGGCGACTGCGTGGGACCGACCGCCTGCCCGGCGGGCAGCGGCAAGGACAGCTCGCACTATCTGCTGTCGTGGTACTACGCCTGGGGCGGCGCCCTGGACAGCTCGGCAGGCTGGGCCTGGCGTATCGGCTCCAGCCACGCCCACGGCGGCTACCAGAACCCGATGGCGGCCTACGCCCTGAGCTCGTACGACGCGCTCAAGCCCGAGTCGGCGACGGGACGGGACGACTGGGCCAAGAGCCTGGACCGGCAGATCGAGTTCTACCAGTGGCTGCAGTCCGACGAGGGCGGCATCGCAGGCGGCGCGACCAACAGCTGGCAGGGCCGTTACGCCCAGCCGCCGGCAGGCACGCCGACCTTCTACGGCATGTACTACGACGAGAAGCCCGTGTACCACGACCCGCCGTCCAACCAGTGGTTCGGCTTCCAGGCGTGGTCCATGGAGCGGGTCGCCGAGTACTACCACGAGACGGGCGACGCGGACGCGAAGGGCGTCCTCGACAAGTGGGTCGACTGGGCCCTGTCCGAGACGACCGTCAACCCGGACGGCACGTACCGCATCCCCGCGACGCTGGAGTGGTCGGGCGCCCCGGACACCTGGGACCCGTCAACTCCCGGCGACAACGGGGGACTTCACGTCACCGTCACCGACTACACCAACGACGTGGGCGTGGCCGCCGCATACGCCAAGACCCTGACCTACTACGCCGCCAAGTCCGGTGACGCGGAGGCGAAGTCGACGGCCGAGGCGCTGCTCGACGGCATGTGGGAGCACCACCAGGACCCGCTGGGCATCGCGGTCCCGGAGACCCGCACCGACTACGAACGCTTCGACGACCCTGTCTACGTACCGAGCGGCTGGACCGGCGCGATGCCGAACGGCGACCCGATCGACGCCGACTCGACGTTCTCCTCGATCCGTTCGTTCTACGAGGACGACCCGGCCTGGCCGAAGATCGAGAGCTATCTCGACGGCGGCGCGGCACCCGTCTTCACCTACCACCGGTTCTGGGCGCAGGCCGATATCGCCCTCGCCCTGGGCGCGTACGGGGAGCTGCTCGAGTAGCCCCGCCGCGCCCCCTGTTCCGGCCGGGCGGACCCCTCCCCGGGCCCGCCCGGCCTTCCCCCGCGTCCCCAACCGCCCAGCCGCAACCACGCACTCACCCGCACCGATCCACTTCGATCCGCTCCGAGGGAACACTTCTCATGCGTCCTGTCCCCCGCGTGCACAGAGCGCGCGCACTCCCCGCTCTGCTCGGTCTGGTCGCCGGTCTTCTGGTCGGCGGCCCGGCGGCGGCCGCCGATCCCGGCGCCCGTACCGCCACCGCGGAAGCACCCGTCACCGCCCCCGCCACCGAGGCGTACGACTGGAAGAACGTCCGCATCGACGGCGGCGGCTTCGTCCCCGGCATCGTCTTCAACCGCAGCGAACAACACCTCGCCTACGCCCGCACCGACATCGGCGGCGCCTACCGCTGGCAGCAGTCCAGCAAGACCTGGAAGCCGCTGCTGGACTCGGTCGGCTGGGACGACTGGGGTCATACGGGAGTGGCGAGCCTGGCCTCCGACTCCGTCGACCCGGACCGGGTGTACGCGGCCGTCGGCACGTACACCAACGACTGGGACCCGGGCAGCGGCGCCATCCTGCGCTCCGCCGACCGGGGCGAGACCTGGCGCAAGACTGACCTGCCGTTCAAGCTCGGCGGCAACATGCCGGGGCGCGGCATGGGCGAGCGCCTCGCCGTCGACCCGCACGACAACCGAGTGCTGTACCTGGGCGCCCCCAGCGGCAAGGGCCTATGGCGCTCCACCGACGCGGGCGTCACCTGGTCGGAGGTGACCGCGTTCCCCAACTCCGGTAACTACGCCCAGGACCCGGACGACTCCAGCGGCTACGCCTCCGACAACCAGGGCATCGTCTGGGTCACCTTCGACGAGTCCACCGGCTCGGGCTACAGCGCGACCCAGACCATCTACGTCGGGGTCGCCGACAAGGAGAACGCGGTCTACCGGTCGACGGACGGCGGCGACAGCTGGTCCAGGATCGCCAAGCAGCCCACCGGCCACCTCCCCCACAAGGGCGTGCTCGACGCCGAGAACGGTTACCTCTACATCGCCTACAGCGACAAGGGCGGCCCCTACGACGGAGACAAGGGCCAGGTGTGGCGGTACTCGACGAAGAACAACAAGTGGAAGGACATCAGCCCGGTAGCGGAGGCCGATACGTCCTACGGCTACAGCGGGCTCACGGTCGACCGGCAGAACCCGGGCACGGTCATGGTGACCGGCTACAGCTCCTGGTGGCCCGACACCCAGCTCTTCCGCACCACGGACAGCGGCGAGAACTGGACATCGGCCTGGGAGTTCGCGCCCTACCCCGAGCGCGCCAACCGCTACACCATGGACGTCTCGTCCGTGCCGTGGCTGTCGTGGGGCTCGAACCCGGCGCCGCCGGAGCAGACGCCCAAGCTGGGCTGGATGACCGAGGCCCTGGAGATCGACCCGTTCGACTCGGACCGCATGATGTACGGCACGGGCGCGACGATCTACGGCACGGAAAACCTCACCAACTGGGATGACGGCAACGGCAAGTTCACCATCAAGCCGATGATCGAGGGCCTGGAGGAGACGGCGGTGAACGACCTCGCCGCTCCCCCGTCCGGCGCCCCACTCCTGAGCGCCCTGGGTGACATCGGAGGCTTCCGGCACACGGACCTCACCAAGGTCCCCTCGCTGATGTACACCTCACCGAACTTCGACACGACCACCAGCCTGGACTACGCCGAGTCCCGCCCGGACACGGTGGTACGCGTCGGCAACGGCGCCTCCGCGCCGCGTATCGCCTTCTCCACGGACAACGCCGCCAACTGGTGGGGCGGCCAGGAGCCTTCGGGCGTGACGGGCGGCGGCACGGTCGCCGCGGCGGCCGACGGCAGCCGTGTCGTCTGGAGCCCGCAGGGCACGGGCGTACACACCACATCCGACTTCGGCTCGTCCTGGACCGCCTCATCCGGCATCCCGGACGGCGCGACCGTCGAGGCCGACCGCGCCGACCCCCGCACCTTCTACGGTTTCGCGGCCGGAACGTTCTACGTCAGCACGGACGGCGGCGCGACCTTCACCGCCAAGGCCACCGGTCTCCCCGCCGAGGGCGACGTCCGCTTCCAGGCCGTACCCGGCGAACAGGGCGACATCTGGCTCGCGGGCGGCAAGCCGGAGGGCACGTACGGCCTGTGGCACTCGACGGACGGCGGTACGAGCTTCACCCGGGTGCCCGGAGTCGAGGAGGCCGACACCATCGGCTTCGGCAAGGCCGCGCCCGGCGCCTCGTACCAGACGCTCTACACCAGCGCGAAGATCGGCGGCGTGCGCGGAATCTTCCGGTCCACGGACGAGGGCGCGAGCTGGGTGCGCATCAACGACGACGCGCACCAGTGGGGTTGGACGGGCGCCGCGATCACCGGTGATCCGCGGGTGTACGGCAGGGTGTATGTCTCGACCAACGGACGCGGGATCGTCTACGGCGACACGGCGGGGTAGCCGCATGTGCGGGGTGCGGGGGACGCATGCCGCGTCCCCCACACCCCGTCCGCACCCTTATGTTGACGCGGCGTCGACGAGGGCTTGGAGCAGCCGCTGGGGATCTTCGGCGAGCCGGTTGCAGACATAGAGCCACCATTCCGTGCCGAAGACGACGTACTCGCGGGTGGGGTGGCCATGCCCGGCCATGACGTCGAGACGGTCGGGTCCGAGCCCGAGGAGGGTTTCGAACTCCCAGGGCGCGGTCTCGTGGCCCTTCCCGCCGAGATGGTGGTCAATGCGGTGGATCAGGTCCCAGTCATGGGTCGCGAAGGAGCACGGGTGGCCCGAGTCGGCCAGTTGTTCCGCGTAGTCGACGTAGGCGGCGGCCAGAGCGGGATCTTCGCGCGCGTAGGCAATGGTCTGGGGTTCGAGGAAGGCGCCCTTGACCAGGCGGATGCGGCCGGGACGCGCGAGGAGTTCCCGCAGGTCTTCGGATGTGCGGTGCAGTCGCGCCTGGACAGTGATGCCGACGTGGTCGAACCGTTCGCACAGGGTGCGGTGCACGGCCAGCACAGCATCGGTACGGTCGGAGCCCTCGGCGGAGATCACCATTTCCCGGCCGGTCTCGGCGGTGGCCGCCGCGATGCGGGAGGCGTTGGCCAGGGCGAGTTCCTCGTCGACGGCGAGACCGATGTGGGAAAGATCGAGGGAAATCGAGCATCCGTGCGGCAGGAGCCGGGCCGCGTCGAGGAACACGGCGGTCTCCGTCGTGGCCCGCTGCGGGTCGCGGCAGCTTTCACCCATGTACTCGACATTCACGCGGTGGCCGTCGGCGAGGATGCGCTGCGCGCGCTCCAGCGCATCGGTCAGGCTCTCGCCGGCCACGAAACGCCGGGCGACCTTGCGGGCCAGGGGTCCCAGGACCTGGTCATCCGGGACGCGCCACTTCAGCTCCTCGTCGAGCGCGAGCCTCCGCAGGACCTGCGCGGCCTGTGACGCAAGTGCGGTGGTACCGGTGGCGGGAAGTTCCGTGGTCATAGGGCGCCTGGCTCTCGGTCTCGTGTGCGGGGGACGCGGCAAGCCTTCCAGGACCAGGCACACGGCGGGAGTGGCAGAAATGACAGGTAGGCTGAAAATCCCGCCATCCGCGTCGGCCGTGAAGGAGACCGGGACCTGATGATCCGCGATGTGGCCGTCCTGGCCCTCGAAGGCAGCCATGCCTTCGAGCTGGGCGTGTTCTGTGAGGTCTTCGGCATCGACCGGAGCGACGACGCGCTGCCCGGTTACGACTTCGCCCTCGTCTCGGCCACGGGCGACAGCGTGTCCACTCGGCACGGCTTCGACGTACGGACCCCTCATGGCCTGGAGCGGCTCTCCTCCGCAGATCTCATCTGCGTCCCGGCCTACGATCTTCGGGTGCGGCAGCCGGACCGCCTGGCCCATGAGCTGCGTGCCGCCGCCGAGCGAGGTGCCCGTGTCCTGAGCATCTGCACCGGAGCCTTCCTGCTGGGCGAGGCGGGCCTGCTGGACGGGCGGCGCTGCACCACCCACTGGCGCTACACCGACGAACTCGCCCGCCGCCACCCGCGCGCCCGGGTCGAGTCGGACGTGCTGTATGTCGACCAGGACCCGATCATCACGGGGGCCGGCACCGCCGCCGGTGTGGACACCTGCCTCCACGTGGTCCGCAGGGAGCACGGCAGTGCCGTCGCCAACACGATCGCCCGCCGCATGGTGGCAGCCCCGCACCGGGAAGGCGGTCAGCGCCAGTACCGCGAACGCCCCCAGCCCCGGGAAGGAACCGGCTCCCTCGCCCCCGTCCTGGGCTGGATCGAAGCCAACCTCGACCAGAACCTGACCGTCGAGGCCATGGCCCGCCACGCCCACCTGTCCCCGCGCACCTTCGCCCGCCGCTTCCAGCAGGAAGCCGGGACCACCCCTCTGCAATGGCTGACAGGACAGCGCGTCCTGCTCGCCCAGCACCACCTCGAGACCACCGACGACCCGATCACCGCCATCGCCCGGTGTACCGGCTTGGGCACCGTCGACAACCTGCGCCACCACTTCGTCCGACGGCTGGGAATCACACCCCAGGGCTACCGGCGCGCCTTCCGAGCCCCGCACAACAAATGAGGAGCGTGGGGTTCTGGCTCGGGTCAGTGGCCCCGCGTCGAGGTCCGGACGATCAGCTTCGGGGTGTAGATCACCCGCTGGTGCTCGTGGTCGGGGTTGGCGGACTCGTCCAGGAGGAGTGCGGCGGCGGTGCGGCCGAGCAGTTGCCGCGGCTGGCGTACGGAGGTCAGCGGGACGGCCGCCGCGGCGGCGAACTCGATGTCGTCGTAGCCGACGATCGCCAGGTCATCCGGAACCCGCAGACCCAGCCCGACCCCCTGTTGGAGCACGCCCAGGGCGAGCAGGTCGTTGGCGCAGAACGCGGCCGTCGGCCGCTCCCGCTCCGGCAGGGCGGTCAGCCGCTCCCCGGCGCGCCGCCCCTCGGCGACGGTCAGCCCGGCCGTCTCGATCTCGACCAGGGTATCGGCGGGCAGCCCGGCCCGTTCGATCGCCCGGCGGGCGCCCGCGCGCCGGTCGGCCACCTGCCCGAGCCCGGCCGGACCGCCGACGTACGCGATCCGGGTGTGCCCGAGCTCGGCCAGGTGGGTGACCGCGAGGTCGCCGCCGAGTACGTCGTCCACCGCGACCGAGCAGTGCGCCGCGTCCTGGGTCGGCCGGTCCACGACGACCACGGGTGTGCCACGGCTGGGCAGCGCGGTCAGCCGGGGCGAGGTGCTGTCGACGGGGGTGATCAGCACGCCCTGGACCCGCTGCTGTTCGAGCAGATCCAGATACGCGGCCTCCTGCTCGGCGCTCTCGTTGCTGTTGCACAGGAACACCGAGAGCCCGGCGGCCTTCGCCGCTTCCTCGATGCCCTTGGAGACGTCGGTGAAGAACGGGTTGCCCGCGTCGAGCATCACGTACGCGAGAATCCGGCTGCTGCCGGAGCGCAGCTGGCGCGCCGACTCGTTGCGGACGAAGCCGAGTTCGGCGATGGCCGCCTCGACCTTGGCCCGGGTGGCCGGGCTGACCAGCTGCGGGCGGTTGAGTACGTTCGACACGGTGCCGAGCGAGACGCCCGCGGCGGCGGCAACGTCCTTCACACTCACTGCCCCGGGCTGGGTCGCCACAGACGAACCTCCTTGTGAAACGTACGGGGCAGAATCTAGCACCGCCCCGACCGATTGAAACCTTACAGACAGCCTTGCAGACGGCCTTACAGGCAGGTCTACGGATGGCTGACCCGGGCCCTCACGGGCGCGGGACGTACCCTTCGGGCAGCGGCGGCGCACCGGCGTCCCAGGCCTGCTCCCAGCGCCCGGTGTCCGGGTCGGCGAGGACCGCGCAGGCCAGCCAGTGCTCTCCGGGGTCGTGCCGACCGTGGAGTAGCGGCAGTGCGGTGCGGGGCAGGACCAGATTGGTGTTGGGCTCCGGGTTGATCACCTCGCCGGTGCGTGCACCGGTCAGGTCCCGGATGCCGCTGGCGCCCGCCGCACCGCGCGCCCAGGCGAGGGCGGACGCCGCGCCCCGGCGCGCGGCCGCGGCCTCGTGGCCTGCGCGGTCGACGGCGAACCCTCCTTCCGCACTGGCCAGCGTCCGGTCGGTGCGCAGCCGGTGGATACGGATGTGCCACGGCGTGTGCGGCAGCAGCCAGGTGTCGATCTCGACGCCCGGCCAGGGCTCCCAGCGCGAATGCAGCACCTCGCCTTCGCGCTCGGCCAGCACCGCCTCCTCACGTACGCGGAAGTGGGTGCCGTCGTCGGACAGCGCGAGCATGCTGTCGGGCGCGGCGTGCGCCAGCCCCTGGCCGCCGACCGGGACGCTGAAGCCGAAGGTCGTGGAGTAGGCGAACTTGGCGTACTTCTCGGCGCTGTGCCGATGGCCCTCGGCGGGCTGCCCGTTGGTCAGGGCGACGACGTGGGAACCAGCCGGATCCCGCAGCATGGTCATCTGGGCGTGCGGCAGCGGATGGACCTCCGGCAGCCGCGGCAGCGGCTCCTCCTTGGCCGCCCAGAAGGGGTGTTCGTCCGCGAGCGCGAGCGGCAGGAAGGCCTTCAGGGCCCAGTACGGAGAGCCCGGCGAGTTGTACCCCTCGGCCATCGACAGGTTCGGGTAGCCGTACCCGATGGACAGGGTCCCGTCGGGCTGGAAGATCGGACGCGCGGCCCACCAGCGCAGATGCCGCATCAGCAGCCCCTTGCCGACGCCCGGCGGCACCGCGTCCACATCGGCGAAGGCGAGTGCCCCCCAGAACGCGCCCTGGGCGAACCGATAGGTGAGGCTGCGGCCGTACGGAAGCGCCGACCCGTCGGCGGCGAACCAGTGCAGGAAGTCACCGGCGAACTCGGCGGCCCGCTCGCGAAACCGCTGCGCGCGGGCCCGGTCCTGGTCTCCGGCCAGCTTGGCGTAGACCAGACCGTAGAAGTGCAGGGCCCAGGGCACGTAGTAGTCGCTCGGCCTGGCGGGGCCGTCGGCGTACCAGCCCTGGCCGATGTGGAAGCTTTCGAGCCGGTCCAGCGCCTGGTGCGTCGCCTGGTGGTCGTGGCGCTCGCCGACACGGGCGAGTCCGAGGTTGACCAGTACGCGGAAGAACAGCCAGTTGTTGTCGCAGATGTCGTGCCGGTTGATCTCGAAGAGCCAGTCGGCCAGGGCCCTGCGTGCCTTGGGCGGCAGGGGGTCCCAGACGTGCTCCGGGACCAGCGCCAGGGCGAGGCCCACCGCGGCCGACTCGACCATGCGCTGGTCGAAGCCCGTCATCGCGCCCCAGTACTCCGGGTGCCCGGGATCGGTTCCGGCCACGAGTCCCTCCCGGTAGCGCTCCCATCCGTCGAAGTCGCCGCCGCCCGCGGCCAGCGGAACAAGCCCCCACAACGGGCGGGCGAACCCTTCGAGTTCGGCCGGGGCGTCACCGAAGTGCGCGGCCGTGTGACCGGCGCGGACCCGGGCGCCTGCTGGGCTGGTCCGCCGGGCGAGCGGGGCGCACAGTGCCCGGACCGCTTCCTGAAGGTCGGAGCGGCTTTCGAGGGGGAGTTGAGCGAGCGGATTGAGCACGTGTCTCCCTGGTCGGTGGCACCGAACGACCCTGAATGGTTTCAACCCCTCCTCGCAGGCGTCAACCCCTCCACCACTCGCGCGCCAGCCCCTCAGTGCCACACCCTGGGTAAAGTCGTACGCGATCATGCTGCGCACCCAGGAGGCCAACGAACCATGGCGGTCGACGAGCTGGACACCCGGATTCTGCGACTGCTGCTGGAGCAGCCGCGTACCAGCGTGCGCGAGTACGCCCGCATCCTGGGGATCGCCCGCGGCACCCTGCAGGCGCGGCTCGACCGTCTCGAACGGGACGGAGTGATCACCGGTACGGCCCCGTCCCTCTCCCCCGCCGCGCTCGGCCACCCGGTGCTCGGGTTCGTCCACATCGAGGTCACCCAGGGGCATCTCGACGAGGTGGGCGACGCGCTGGCCGCCGTTCCCGAGATCATCGAGGCCTTCTCGATCACCGGCGGCGGCGACCTGCTGACCCGGGTGGCCGCCCGCGACAACGCCCACCTCGAGGATGTGATCCAGCAGCTGATCCAGCTGCCGGGTGTGGTGCGTACCCGGACCGAGGTGGTGCTGCGCGAGCGGGTACCGCACCGGCTGCTGCCGCTGGTCGAGGCGGTGGGCCGAGCAGCCGGTGAGCAGCGCCGCTGAGCGGTGTACGGGCATCCTGGACACCATGAGCACTTCGAACACCAGCCCGCGCATCCCCCGCACCACCGCGGTCATCTTCGACCTCGACGGCACCCTGGTGGACAGCGAACCGAACTGCTTCGAAGCGGGACGCCAGTTGCTGGCCCGGCACGGGATCACCGACTTCACCTGGCAGGACCACGAGCGCTACATCGGGATCTCCACGGCCGAAACGCTCGCGCTCTGGCGCCACGAGTACGGGCTCACGGCTCCGCTCGAAGAGCTGCTCGCCGACAAGAACAACCGCTATCTGGAGCTGGCGAGGACCGCCACGCGCGCGTACCCGCAGATGTACGCCTTCGTGGAACTGCTGCACGCCGACGGCGTACCGATGGCGGTGGCATCCGGCTCCTCGCGTGCCGCGATCGAGGCGATCCTCAAAGGCACGGGCCTGGACACGCTCCTGCCCACGATCGTCTCCGCCGAAGAGGTCGCCCGAGGCAAGCCCGAACCCGACATCTTCCTGGAAGCGGCCCGTCGGCTCGGGGTCGATCCCGCTGACTGCGTGGTACTGGAGGACGCCGCTCCGGGCGTGGTGGCGGCGCATGGCGCCGGGATGCGGTGCGTGGCGATCCCGTACGTGGCGGCGAGCGCCGACGACGCGGAGTTCGCCACGGCGGAGCTGCTGTTCAAGGGCGGCCAGGCAGAGTTCACGGCACGCGCGGCGTACGACTGGCTGACGCGGCCGGTGACGGGGGTCTGACCGGCCCTCACGGGGTGCAGGCCTCGGCGATCGACAGGCTGTTCTCGTAGAGGTGGTGCCGGGTGATCCGGCCGTCCTCGACGGTGAGGCGCAGAGCGAACGGGCCCTCGAAGGACTTCCCCGTCGCGCGTACGGTCCCCGACAGGTGTCCCGTCAGGACGGCGTCGGTGCCGTCGACGAGGAAGGTGTCGAGGGAGGCACGGGCGTCCTCGGGCACCGTGTGCTCCGCCAGCTCCGCGGACTGGGCGGCGCATTCGGCGGCGGTCGACCGCGGGCGGATCCACGGGACGGCGGGGTTCTCGGCGAGCAGCCAGTCGACGTCGGCGGCGAAGAGCTCGACGAGCCGCGTGGTGTCCCCGGCCAGCCGGGCGGCGAGGAACTCCTGCACGACGGCCCGGGTGGCCTCGGCGACGGAACCCGGCGCGGTGGCGGTGGACTTGACGGACATGGCGCTCTCCTCGCAACTGCGGCCGGTACCTGGCGGAGCTTCCCGCCGATGTGCTCGATCCTGCCGGAGGGAGGAGATGCCGGTCGATTACCTCGGGGGTAGGAGCCTGTTTCTGAACCCCCGTCGTCCGCGCGGAGCGCGGGCGCAGTGGCGTTCGGTGCGCGGCGGTGCGGGTCAGCTGTGCGGCTGGCGCGCGTCAGGCGAGCGTGGCCAGCGCCTGGTTCAGCGTCGCCGAAGGACGCATCACGGCCTCGGCCTTGGCCGCGTCCGGCTGGTAGTAGCCACCGATGTCGGCCGGCGACCCCTGCACGGCGAGCAGCTCGCCGACGATGGTCTCCTCCTGCTCGGCCAGCGTCTTGGCGAGCGGCGCGAACGCCTCAGCCAGCTGCGCGTCGTCGGTCTGCTTCGCCAGCTCCTGCGCCCAGTAGAGCCCCAGGTAGAAGTGGCTGCCGCGGTTGTCGATGCCCCCGACACGGCGGGTCGGCGACTTGTCCTCGTTGAGGAAGGTCGCGGTACCGCGGTCCAGGGTGTCGGCGAGCACCTGGGCGCGCGCGTTGCCCGTGGTCTGCGCCAGGTGCTCGAAGCTGGCCGCGAGCGCGAAGAACTCGCCCAGGCTGTCCCAGCGCAGGTAGTTCTCCTTGACCAGCTGCTGGACGTGCTTCGGGGCGGAGCCACCGGCGCCGGTCTCGAAGAGGCCGCCGCCGTTCATGAGCGGCACGACCGAGAGCATCTTGGCGCTGGTGCCGAGCTCCAGGATCGGGAACAGGTCGGTCAGGTAGTCACGCAGGACGTTACCGGTGACCGAGATGGTGTCCTCGCCGCGGCGGATGCGCTCCAGCGAGAACGCCGTCGCGTCGACCGGCGACATGATCTCGATCTGCAGACCGTCGGTGTCGTGGTCGGCGAGGTACGTCCTGACCTTGCCGATCAGCTGCGCGTCGTGGGCGCGGTTCTCGTCGAGCCAGAACACGGCCGGGGAGCCGGTCGCGCGGGCGCGGGTCACGGCGAGCTTGACCCAGTCCCGGATCGGCGCGTCCTTGGCCTGGCACATGCGGAAGATGTCGCCGGCGGCCACGGCCTGCTCAAGGACGACGTCGCCCGCGGCGTCCACAGCGCGCACCGTACCCGCGGCGGGGATCTCGAAGGTCTTGTCGTGGCTGCCGTACTCCTCGGCCTTCTGCGCCATCAGACCGACGTTGGGGACCGAGCCCATGGTCGACGGGTCGAAGGCGCCGTTGGCGCGGCAGTCCTCGATGACGGTCTGGTAGACGCCCGAGTAGCTGCTGTCGGGCAGGACCGCGAGGGTGTCCGCCTCGTCGCCGTCCGGTCCCCACATGTGACCGGAGGTACGGATCATGGCGGGCATGGAGGCGTCCACGATGACGTCGCTCGGCACGTGCAGGTTGGTGATACCGCGGTCGGAGTCGACCATGGCGAGCTCGGGGCCCTCGGCGAGCTCGGCCTCGAAGGAGGCCTTGATCTTCGCGCCATCGGGCAGCGCGTCGAGACCGGCCAGGATGCCGCCGAGGCCGTCGTTCGGGCTCAGACCGGCGGCGGCGAGCGTGTCACCGTACGCGGCGAAGGTCTTCGGGAAGAAGGCGCGCACTACGTGGCCGAAGATGATCGGGTCGGAGACCTTCATCATGGTGGCCTTCAGGTGCACCGAGAACAGCACGCCCTCGGCCTTGGCGCGGGCGATCTGCGCGGTGAGGAACTCGCGCAGCGCCGCGACCCGCAGCACCGCCGCGTCCACGACCTCACCGGCGAGTACGGGTACCGACTCGCGCAGCACGGTGGTGGTGCCGTCGTTCCCGGCGAGCTCGATGCGCAGCGCACCGGCCTCGGAGATCACCACGGACTTCTCGGTGGAACGGAAGTCGTCGGCGCCCATGGTCGCGACGTTCGTCTTGGAGTCGGCCGTCCAGGCGCCCATGCGGTGCGGGTGCGCCTTGGCGTAGTTCTTGACCGACGCGGGGGCGCGGCGGTCGGAGTTGCCCTCGCGCAGGACCGGGTTCACGGCGCTGCCCTTGACCTTGTCGTAGCGCGCGCGGACGTCCTTGTCCTCGTCGCTCTGCGGGTCGTCCGGGTAGTCCGGCAGGGCGTAACCCTGCTTCTGGAGCTCGGCGACGGCCGCCTTCAGCTGCGGGATCGACGCCGAGATGTTCGGCAGCTTGATGATGTTCGCGCCGGGAGTCTTGGCCAGCTCGCCGAGCTCGGCGAGCGCGTCGTCGATGCGCTGGTCCTCCGTCAGGCGCTCGGGGAAGCTGGCGATGATCCGCGCCGCCAGGGAGATGTCACGGGTCTCCACGCCGACCCCGGCCGTCGA
Source organism: Streptomyces sp. E11-3 (assembly GCF_046540415.1). NCBI lineage: Bacteria > Bacillati > Actinomycetota > Actinomycetes > Kitasatosporales > Streptomycetaceae > Streptomyces > Streptomyces sp. E11-3. The sequence continues at coordinate 567,575 of NZ_JAZGRL010000001.1, forward strand.
GGCGTACGCCTGGACCACAGGCAAGAACGAATACGTCGCCAGGGCCGGGGCCTCGTCAGTGTGCGTATAGATGATGGTCGAGTCAGTCACCGGGTGCTCCGCTCCACGTCTGCAACATTGCTCGACATCAAGATATCTCGTGATCGGCCGTGGCCTGACAGGACCCTGCCCCTTTCGGCGGCCCGTGGCGTATCGGGCGGACTGGCGACAGACTCTTGTTGAAGATGTGAATCACTGCTTCACTTCTTATATGCCCTACCGACGTACCCCCGCGGTGCAGGCCCGTCTCGACGCCCAGCGCGGCGCCGTCCTGGACGCGGCCGTCGAGCTGCTGGCCGAGCGGGGGTACGCGGGCTGCACGATGTCGGCTGTCGCCGAGCGCGCGGGGCTGGCCACCGGCAGCCTGTACCGGCACTTCCCCAGCAAGTCCGCACTCTCGGTCGAGTTGTTCCGCACCGTGGTGTCCCGTGAGGTGGCGGCGGTGTCCCAGGCCGCGCACCGGCACGCCGATCTGGTCGACGCGATAGTGGCGGCGATCGAGACGTTCGCGAGCCGGGCCCTCAAGGCGCCGCGGCTCGCGTACGCGCTGCTCGCCGAGCCCGCCGACCCCGCGGTGGACGCGGAGCGCCTGGTATTCCGGCGCGCCTTCCGCGATGTGTTCGCCGAGCGCATCGCGGAAGGCGTCGCGCGCGGGGTGCTGCCCCCGCAGGACGCCGCGCTGACCGCGGCCGCGTTGGTCGGCGCGGGCGCGGAGGCGCTCATCGGGCCGCTGTCCGACCCTCAGGCGGGGCCGGACACCGTGCCCGCCCTGGTCACCTTCACCATCCGAGCTTTGGGAGTCACCGATGCCAGCGACACATGAGGTCACCAACCAGGTCCCCCCGCTGACCGGGTACGACGTCGCCAATGACCCGGCCCTCCTGGAGGGCCTGCGCCGCGAGGGCGCCGCCTGGGCCGAGGACGAGGTGCGCGAGCTCGGCGTCCGCGCGGGCGGCGAGGAGGCCCAGGAGTGGGCCAGGGTGGTGGAGAAGAACCCACCGGTACTCCACACCCACGACCGCTACGGCCACCGCGTCGACGAGGTCGAGTTCCACCCGTACTGGCACGACCTGATGACCGTCGCCGTGGAGCATGGCCTGCACGGCGCGCCCTGGCGGCAGGACCGCGTCGGCGCACACGTGGCCAGGGCCGCGAAGGTGTACGTATGGGGCCAGACCGACCCCGGACACCTCTGCCCGATCTCGATGACGTACGCGGCTGTGCCCGCGCTGCGCGCCGAGCCCGAGCTGGCCAGGATCTACGAACCGCTGCTGACCTCGGACACGTACGACTACGGGCTGCGCGTGCCGACCACCAAGCGCGGGCTGATCGCGGGCATGTCGATGACCGAGAAGCAGGGCGGCTCGGACGTACGCGCCAACACCACGCGCGCCGTGCCCGCGGGCGACGGACTGCACGCGCTGACCGGGCACAAGTGGTTCACCTCGGCACCGATGTCGGACGTGTTCCTCACCCTCGCCCAGGCCCCCGGCGGGCTGTCCTGCTTCCTGGTGCCACGTGTGTTGCCGGACGGCACCCGCAACGCGATCCGGCTACAGCGCCTCAAGGACAAGCTCGGCAACCGCTCCAACGCCTCGTCCGAGATCGAGTACGAGGGTGCGCTGGGCCGCCTGGTCGGCGAGGAGGGCCGGGGCGTGGCCACCATCATCCAGATGGTCAACATGACACGGCTGGACTGCGCGGTGAGCTCCGCGGCCGGGATGCGGCACGGCGTCGTCCAGGCGGTGCACCACGCCACGTACCGCAGCGCCTTCGGCGACCGGCTGATCAACCAGCCGCTGATGACCAACGTACTGGCGGACCTCGCCGTCGAGGCGGAGGCGGCGACCGTGGTCGGCATGCGTCTGGCCGGTGCCGTCGACCGGGCGACGGCCGGTGACGAGGCGGAGGAGCTGCTGCGCCGGATCGGTCTCGCGGTCAGTAAGTACTGGGTGTGCAAGCGGGCGCCCGCGCACGCCGCGGAGGCCCTGGAGTGCCTCGGCGGCAACGGCTACGTAGAGGAGTCGGGGCTGCCCCGGCTGTACCGCGAGTCGCCGCTGCCCTCCATCTGGGAGGGGTCGGGAAATGTCGCCGCCCTGGATGTGCTGCGCGCGATGGGCAAGCAGCCGGAGACGGTGGACGCCTTCTTCACGGAGGTCGAACGGGCCGCGGGCGCCGACCGGCGCCTGGACTCGGCCGTCGCGCGGCTGCGCAAGCAGCTCACGGACCTCGACGACGTGCAGTTCCGGGCGCGCCGGATCGTGGAGTCGATGGCGCTGGTGCTCCAGGGCTCGCTGCTGCTGCGGCACGGCCACCCGGCCGTCGCGGACGCGTTCTGCGCGTCCCGGCTCGACAGCGACTGGGGCATCGCCTTCGGCACTCTGCCGACCGGCGTCGACACCTCGGCCATCATCGAACGGACGCGCCCCGCCGAAGGCACGCGGTGAGCGGCGCGGAGCCCTCTCCTCCGGAGGCCGTACACGTACGGCGTGCCGGGCCGGTGACCACGATCACGCTGCACCGGCCCGAGGTCCGCAACGCCGTGGACCGCGCCACCGCGACCGCGCTGGCGGACGCGTTCCGGGCGTTCGACGCCGACCCGGACGCCTCGGTCGCCGTCCTGTACGGCGAAGGCGGCACCTTCTGCTCCGGCGCCGACCTCAAGGCCGTCAGCACCGGGGAGGGCAACCGCGTGGCGGCGGACGGCGACGCCCCGATGGGCGTGTCCCGGATGCGTCTGTCCAAGCCGGTGATCGCCGCGATCTCGGGACACGCCGTGGCGGGCGGTCTGGAGCTCGCGCTCTGGGCGGATCTGCGGGTGGCCGACGAGAGCGCGGTGTTCGGCGTGTTCTGCCGCCGCTGGGGCGTCCCGCTGATCGACGGCGGCACCGTACGGCTGCCCCGGCTGATCGGCACCAGCGTCGCGATGGACCTGATCCTGACCGGCCGGCCGGTCGACGCGGCCGAGGCCCTGCGGATCGGCCTGGCCAACCGCGTCGTACCGGCCGGGCAGGCCCTGTCCGCCGCGCAGGAGCTCGCGGCCCAGCTGGCGGCGTTCCCGCAGACCTGCCTACGGCACGACCGGCTGTCCGTACTCGACCAGGAGGGTCTGAGTGAACCGGCCGCGCTCGCCGGGGAGTTCGCCCACGGCACGGTGTCACTGGCGGCCGACACCCTGGCGGGGGCGGCGCGGTTCGCCTCGGGTGCGGGGCGCCATGGCGCGTTCGACGCGCCCTGCTGATGCTGTCACCGGGACACGTTCACGGAGCCGTGGCAGCAGCGCAGGGCGCGCCGATATTCGTTTCGTGCGGTACGGGAAGCGCCATACCGTGGCGCGGTGACGACACAGATGATCATTCTCAACGGTGGTTCCAGCTCGGGGAAGTCCGGGATCGTACGGTGCCTGCAGGACGTACTGCCGGATCCGTGGCTGGCGTTCGGGTGCGACTCGTTCGTCGACGCCATGCCCGCGAAGATGCGGGCGTCGGACGAGGGCATCGTGTTCGCGGCGGACGGCGAGGTGAGCGTCGGGGCGGACTTCCGGGCGCTGGAGGCGGCCTGGAGGGACGGCATCGTGGCGATGGCCGGTGCGGGAGCCAGGATCATCATCGATGACGTCTTCCTCGGCTCGGCGGCGTCCCAGCAGCGGTGGCGGAAGGCTCTGGGCCACCTGACCGTGCTGTGGGTCGGCGTCAGGTGTGAGAGTGCGGTCGCCGCGGGCCGTGAGGTCGCACGAGGAGATCGCATCCAGGGGATGGCCGCGTCGCAGGCGGATGCGGTTCACGAGGGGGTGTCCTACGACCTGGAGGTGGACACGACGCACACCGAGTCCCTGGTGTGCGCGCGAACCATCGCCGCCCACGTCAGCTGATCACCGGACCGGCCGCGGGCGTCGGCGTTGCGTCAGCGCGGGCAGCCGGTCAGGCACTCCCCACCTCTTTCGATACACGCGCGTATCGGATACGTTCATGTATCGAAAGAGGTGGTGAGCCATGGCGGCACCCACGGCCCGCCGCGAGAAGACCCGGCAGCGGCTGCTCGTAGCGGCACTCGACGTGTTCGCGGAAGAGGGCTTCGGGCGTTCCACGGTGGAGCAGATCTGCGAGCGGGCCGGGTACACGCGCGGCGCGTTCTACTCGAACTTCTCCTCGCTGGACGAGCTGTTCCTCGCCATGTGGGAGGAGCGCTCGACGCAGCTGATCGCCGGACTGCGCGCCGCCCTGGCCGAGGTGCCCGACGCGACGCCGGACGAGGCGCTGCGGGCCGCGCTCCGCGCGATCCCCGTCGAGGACGCCTGGTACCGGGTGACCGCGGAGTTCACCGCGCACGCGCTGCGCAACCCCGGTCTGCGGCGGGTGATGGCCGCGCGGGAGCAGGCCATCCAGGACACCATCCTGCCGGTCGTGGTGGCCGCGCTCGGCCGGGCCGGACGCCGAGTCACCGACGCGACGGCACTGGGGCAGGCCCTGGTGGCGGTGCATGACGGCACCTCCGTACAGGTCCTGCTCGAACCGGACAGCGACGCCGCGCGCCACCGCCGCGAGGAGCTGTTCCAGCACGTTCTGCAGTCGTACAGCACACCGATCAGCACACCGATCAGCACACCGACCAGCGCACCGATCACCGAGGAGCCGCAATGAGCGAAGACGCCGATGTCATCGTGGTGGGCGCGGGGCTGGCCGGACTGGTCGCCACGTACGAACTCACCCGCGCGGGGCGCCGGGTCCTGGTCGTCGACCAGGAGAACGAGGCCAACATCGGCGGCCAGGCCTTCTGGTCGCTCGGCGGGCTCTTCTTCGTCAACAGCCCCGAGCAGCGACGGGCGGGCATCAAGGACTCCTACGATCTCGCCCTCGCCGACTGGCTCGGCTCGGCCGGTTTCGACCGCGAGCGCGAGGACCACTGGCCGCGCAAGTGGGCGCAGGCGTATGTGGACTTCGCCGCCGGCGAGAAGCGCGGCTATCTGCGCGGGCTCGGCCTGCGCCTGACCCCGATGGTCGGCTGGGCCGAGCGCGGCGGCGGCTCAGCGAGCGGGCACGGCAACTCGGTGCCGCGCTTCCACCTGACCTGGGGCACGGGCCCCGAGGTCGTACGGGTCTTCCTGGAGCCGGTGATGGCCGCCGCTGAGCGCGGCCTGGTCACCTTCAAACACCGGCACCAGGTCGACGAGTTGATCGTCGAGGGCGGGGCCGCCGTGGGTATACGCGGCACCGTGCTCGCCCCGTCGACCGAGCCACGCGGCGTCGCCTCCTCCCGCGAGACCGCGGGGGAATTCGAACTGCGCGCCCAGGCCGTGGTGGTGACCTCCGGCGGCATCGGCGGCAGCCAGCAACTGGTGCGCGAGAACTGGCCGGTCGACCGGATCGGCCCGGCACCCCAGTCGATGATCACCGGCGTCCCCGCGCACGTGGACGGCCGGATGCTGGGGATCACCGAGAGCGCGGGCGGCTCGATCGTCAACCGGGACCGGATGTGGCACTACACCGAGGGCATCAAGAACTGGGACCCCGTCTGGCCCGACCACGCCATCCGCATCATCCCGGGCCCGTCGTCACTCTGGCTGGACGCCACGGGCCAGCGGCTGCCCGCGCCGCTCTTCCCCGGCCACGACACGCTCGCCACCATGCGGCACATCGTCGGTACGGGCTACGACTACAGCTGGTTCATCCTCACGCGCGCCATCGTGGAGAAGGAGTTCGCCCTCTCCGGCTCGGAGCAGAACCCCGACATCACCGGCAAGGACATCAAACTGGTGCTGTCGCGCGTGAAGAAGGGCGCGCCAGGCCCTGTACAGGCCTTCCTCGACCACGGTGAGGACTTCGTCGTACGCCGAAGCCTCGCCGAACTCGTCGACGGCATGAACGCGATCACCCCCGGCCCCAAGCTCGACCTCGCCCAGGTCGAACGGGAGGTGGTGGCCCGCGACCGTGAGACGGCCAACCCGTACTCCAAGGACCTCCAGATGATGTCCGTCAACAACGCCCGCAACTACCGCCCGGACAAGCTGATGCGGGTGGCCAAGCCGCACCGCCTCCTCGACCCCGCGCAGGGCCCGCTGATCGCCGTACGCCTGCACCTGCTCACCCGCAAGACGCTCGGCGGCCTTGAGACGACCCTGGACTCGCAGGTCGTACGCCCCGACGGCACGCCCTTCGACGGCCTGTACGCGGCCGGTGAGGTGGCCGGTTTCGGCGGAGGAGGCGTACACGGCTACAACGCGCTTGAGGGCACGTTCCTCGGCGGCTGCATCTTCTCCGGCCGTGCCGCGGGGCGCGCGCTGGCTCGGCGGCTGGCGTGAACACCGGACGCGGCACGGGCCGCGGCACGGCCTTGGTGACCGGCGCCTCGTCCGGTATCGGGGCGGCCGTCGCCGAGGCCCTCGTCCGGCGCGGCTACCGGGTGTACGGCACCAGCCGCAAGCCATCGGCGACCGCCCACCCCGTCCCAGGCGTCGAGTACCTCGCCCTCGACCTCACCGACGAGGCGAGCATCACGGCCTGCGCCGAGGCGGCGGGCGCGGTGGACGTCCTGGTCAACAACGCCGGGGAAAGCCAGAACGGCCCCTTCGAGGAACTCCCCATGGACGCCGTGGGCCGCCTCTTCCAGCTCAACGTCTTCGGCGCCGTCCGCCTCACCCAGCTCCTGCTGCCCGGCATGCGCGCCAGGCGCCACGGCCGCGTCGTCATGGTCGGCTCGATGCTCGCCAGCTTCCCGCTCGCCTACCGCTCCTCGTACGTCGCCTCCAAGGCGGCCCTCAAGGGCTTCGCCAGCGCCGCCCGGCGCGAGGTCGCGCCGTACGGGGTCGGCATCACCACTGTGGAGCCCGGTGCGATCAACACCGGCATCAGCGAACGCCGCACGCAGTACGTGGCCGACGACTCCCCGTTCGCCGACGAGTACCGCACGATGCTGGCCGCCCTCAACGCCAACGAGGCCAGCGGCATCCCGGCCGAGAAGGTCGCCGCGACCATAGTGAAGGCCATCGAGGCCACCCGCCCGAAGCCGCTCTACGCGGTGGGCAGCAACGCACCGCTGGTCTTCGCGCTACGCCGCCTGGTCCCCCGCTCGGCCGCCGAACGGATGGTCGCCCGCCGCCACGGCCTGCGCTGACCCGCACGGCCGTCCTGCCAGTCTGTATGGAGGCGGCGGCGACTAATTCGCGTGCCGTCACGGACCGGTGCGGCTAGGCTCGATCTCGTTCAGGTGCGCAGGCTGCGGCTACTTCTCCTGCCAAGAGAGCAACGCGGGTTCGAATCCCGTCGCCGGCTTCGGCCGGTGTCGTCCAGCGGCCCAGGACGCTACGTCGCCGCCGCCGACTCTGACCTCTGAACAGCACGGCGCGAGCCGCCCGCCACGGGGGACACGGGGCGGGCGGCATCGCCGTAGCCGACCGTTCTGCCCCCTTGTCGACACCTGGGGCATCTGCTTGACTCCGCCCGCCAGAGCGCCAACTCATCACCGGCGGAGGGCACATGGAGATCAGCCGCAGACGTCTGCTGTCCACCCTGGCCGCCACCGGCCTGTTGTCCGTAATCCCCTCGCAGCGGGCGAGCGCCGCCGATGTCGCCGCGGGCAGCGCGCGGCTCCTGGCCAACACCGTGGCGTTCTTCGCCGGGACCGCCGCGTCCAACTCCCGCCCCGAGACGGCCGACAAGCTCGCCACCGTCGACAAGACAGCGCGTACGAACCTGACGGCGATGGACAACGCGGCCGAGGACGAACTGTTCGCCGGTCTGCCCCTCGGCACCAACGAGGCCAACCTCAACACCGCCTTCAGGCGGCTCTACGAGATCGCGCTCGCCACCCGCACCCCAGCGCCGAGCGGGGACACCGCCTCAGACCTGTTCGAGAACACCGTCGTGCAGCGCCGGGTGATCGACGGACTCGTCTGGCTGCACGAGCGGTACTACGGCGACCAGTCCCAGGGCTACTACGGCAACTGGTACCACTGGGAGATCGGCATCTCCCAGCACATCAGCAAGACCCTGGCCCTCCTGTCCGACCAGGTACGGGCCTACCGCCCAGCCCTCATCCGCACCTACGTCACGTCGATGGACGCCTATCTCCGCAACGGCATCGACGGGGACGTGGACCTCGACTCGCGCTTCCACACCGGCGCGAACCTCGCCGACATCACCACCAACCGCATCCTGCAAGGCGCCCTCCTCGACGACGATCTGCGCATCCGCAAGGCCCTCACCGACCAGCTGACGGTCTTCGTCACCATCGACCCCTACCACCTCAACCACGGTGTCACGGACGGCCATTACGCCGACGGCTCCTTCCTCCAGCACTCCTCCGTCGCCTACACCGGCTCCTACGGCAAGGGCCTGCTCACCCGGGTCGTGCAGACCCTCACCATCCTCGACGGCACGGGCTTCGCGCACGGTGCGGAGCTGGTGCCGACCGTACGGGGCTGGGTGCGCGACGGTTTCGCGCCGCTGATCTTCGAGGGCTGGATGATGGAGATCGTCAAGGGGCGGGCGGTGTCCCGTACGACGACCGGCTACGCCGACGTCGCGGTGATCGTCGAAGCGGTCGTCGACCTCTCCTCGCTCGCGACCGGCACCGACGCCACCGCCCTCAAGGGCTACGTCAAACACCTGCGCGCGACCACACCCACCGCGCTCGATCCGGCCCGTTTCGTCTCCCCCGTCAGCATCGTGCGCTACGCCGACATCATCGGCGACGCCTCCATCCCACCCGCGGACCTCAACCCCGCCGCGCGCAGCGTCGCCTTCAACGCCATGGACAAGGCCGTGCACCGCCGACCTGGCTACGCCTTCGCGCTGGCCCGCAGCTCCGAACGGATCAGCAAGTACGAGTACATGAACGGCGAGAACCTGATGCCGTGGTTCCAGGGCGACGGCGCGCACTACCTCTACCTCTCCGGCCAGGACCAGACCCGGTCGTACGGCGTCGACTACTTCACCACGGTCTCCCCGTACGGCCTCGCCGGTGTCACCGCGCCGGTCCAACAGCGCCGCACTATCCCTGAGTTGTACGGAAAGCCGTACTACGACAACCCCGGCCACCCACTGAACTTCACCCCGTCGTCCGAGTCCCAGAACACCTACGTCTACTTCCCGCGCGGCACCAACCGGCACTCCGGTGGCGCGGTGCTCGGGGCGTACGGCACGGCCGCGATGGTGCTGTCCGACGATGTCCCCTACCGCGACAAGGAGTCGGGCCTGCTGCCGGACGACTTCGTGGCCTACCGCAACGCGACGGCGACGAAGTCATGGTTCCTGTTCGACGACGAGATCGTGGTACTCGCCGCGGGGGTCGGCGACCTCGCCGGACGGCCGGTGACCACGACCGTCGACGCCCGTACCGCCGCGCCGGACGACCACATCTCCGCCACCGGCCTCCTGCGCGACGGCGGCCCCTGGACCGGTCCGGGCACCGCCGACCTCCACTACCTGCGCTACGCCAACACCACACAACGCGCCGCCGTCGGCTACGTCTTCCTCGACACCCCGCAGGTACGAGTCGCCCTGGACGAGGTCACCCGCAGCCGCAGAGCCGTCCGCACCGCGAACCCGGACACCCCCGTGACCCGCAACGTCTTCAGCCTGACGATTGACCAGCCCGCTGAAGCCCAGCCCTCCCACCTGGCCTACGCGTTGATACCGAACGCGACCGAGCCCGCGCTGCGTTCGTACCGCCACGGCGGCCCGCTGAAGATCCTGTCCAACACCCCGCGCCTCCAGGCCGCCGCCCACACCGGCCTCGGCCTCACAGCCGCCAACACCTTCACGCCCGGCCGCCACGAAGCCGGGGGACTCCGCATCGAGGGCCCTGCCTCGGTCCTCGTACACCGCAGGCGCCGCGGCCTGACCACCGTCGCCGTCTCCGACCCGACCATGCACCGGGACTCGGTCAGCGTCCTGATCCGCGGCAGGTCCCTGCGCAAGGTCACATCGGACGACGGCGTACGCGTCACCCCGACCCACGGCGGCACCCGCCTCGACTTCAACACCCACCACGCCTACGGCCGAAGCCTCACCGTCACCCTGCGGGGTTAGGGGCAGCCTCAGGCCGGACACTGCCCAGCCAGAGGACGTCCCTCGCCCGGGTCATCGCGACGAACAGCTGACTCCGGGCGAGTTCGGCGCGTTCGCGCGCGGTTTCGGACAGGCCGGTGTCGCGCTCCGTACTGGCGCTGGTCAGACCGGCATCGTGCTGCGGTAGGTAGACGGACTTGAACTCCAGCCCCTTGGCGCGGCGGTAGCTTCCGAGCTTGATCGCATCGACCCGATGGCCGTCGTAGTGCTCCAACAGGCATACCGGAAGGCCTGACCGGGTGAGCAGACGCTGGTAGTGGCCGATGGCCCGCATGGAGGGGCAGAGCACGGCCACGTCGGGACGCGCCGACGTGGGCAGCGACCGCAGGGCGTCAAGAAGCGCCTGATCGTGCTCGGGCCGCGTCGGTTTCACGACACGTACCACGTGCCCCTCGTGGTACGTCAGATCGACGTCCCGCAGCCCCGAAGTGGGTACCCCGTCCAGGTCCTCGAACGCGTCGTCGGCGACCAAGGCGAGCGCCGCGTCCAGAATTGCCTTGCTGTTGCGGTAGTTGATGCTCAGCACCTGTCCGCGATCGCCGCGGATGTCGATCCCCGCTTCGGAGAGGCGGAATCCACCGGGGTAGACGGCCTGCTGGCCGTCCCCGACGAGCAGCAGCCCGTTGGGCGCGTCGCCCACCAGGGCGTGCAGCAGCCGTACGCCGACGAGCGTGAGGTCCTGGACCTCGTCCACGATGACCGCCGCGTACCGAGGGCTGCTTGCTCCGCGTTCGACCTCTGCCAACGCGAGCGAGAGGACATCGTTGAAGTCGTGCACCCCGCGTTCGACACGCAACGACTCGTAGGCCTCGTACAGGGCCCACACCGCCTCTCGATGCGCCCGGCGCAGGCCTGCCCGACGGCGGCGCCGGGGCACGGTCGCGTACTCGGCGAAGGAGGTGATACCCCGCCCCTTGATGACGTGGTCGATCTCCTCGCGCCAGTACCCAGGCGCGGGATCGACCTCGGCGAGGACGCTGTCGCGCCCGACGTGCTTCCAGGCGAGGCTGAAGGCGGTTTCGGCCTTGTCGCCATGCAGCCGAACCGGGACCCCGCGAGCGTGGAGGAGTTCCTGGGCCCAGGAGTGCAGGCTCCGGAAGTCGAACCGGTCCGCGACGGCCGGGGACATGGTCTTGAGGAACGTGCCCTGAACCCTGGGCAGGTTGTTGGCGAAGGTGACGTACAGGATGCGGCCGGTGCTGCGCTGAGCGAGATAGGCGGCACGGTGCAGGCCGACGACCGTCTTCCCGGTCCCGGCAGGGCCGCTGATCCGTGCGGGTCCGGCCCAGTTGCGGCGGACCAGCGCGATCTGGTCGGGGTGGAGGAAGGTCATCCATTGTTCGATCGGGGCCCGCAGTGCTTCGTCCAGTGCGGCGTCCCGCAGACCTTCGATGTCGAACAAGCCGTCAGACGTCGGCTCTTGGGGTTGAGTCTGAGTAGGCCGCACCTGGGTGACGGCCGACTCCTCGTACTCGGGGAAGACACGCTCAAGGTGGTCGGCGATGGCGCGCACCGACGCCGGGCGAACCCGGTTGCTCTGCGACAACAGGGCGGGACCTACCGCGTGCTCTCCCAACAGCCGGATTCTGCCCAACTCGGCGTCAACGCGCTGCCCCGCGAAAACCATCAGCGGCTGGACCGCCACAGGGGACAAACCCAAGGCCGCCACCGCGCCCTCGGCGGCCTTCGTCACCGCGAGCAGCTTCTCCGCGTGGACGTCACGCGGTTCGCCTCCGGCGCGGAGCTTGCCGTCCGATACCTCCGGTTCGGACCGCCAGTTCTTCACATCGATGACGAAGACACCACCGGGGCCGATGAGCAGCATGTCCACGTTGGCCGCTCGGGTCCCCGGCCACCGGCGGTCCACGAGCAGCCGCCAGCCTCGCTCGGTCAGCACCAACAACTGTGCGGCGACCCGGCGTTCCCCTTCGCTCGCCGCTTCCCACCTACGTGCCCGCTGCCGGGCCGCCTGCCACTGCTCCCGCAGCACCCGCTCCTGCCGCCGCGCCTCCTGCGCCCTCCGAGACGCCGACCAACCAGCCGCCCCCATACCAAGCCCCCTCGCACACGGAGTAGCGATCATAGAGCGCTCCGCGACCAGAAGGGCAGGGTGCACACCGCGCCCTGGAGATCGGCCTGTTGCCGGTCACCCTCCGAGCGTGGCGCGCTCGCCGATGGCGGCACGCATGAGACGGCGCGCGCGGGCCGCCACCGTGTCGTCGCCGAGCAGTTGGATCTCCTGATTCCGCCAGCGGGACACCTTGTCGCGGAGGTAGGTCCGCAACTCGCCTGGCTGCCCGTCCAGTTCGCAGGAGTCAGCCCGATGAACTGTCCCGATTCCTCGATGCGGCCTCGACTGAGGCGTACGAGGTCCTCACCCCCAAGCAGGGCGAAGACCTCAGGCGGCAGCCGCGGCGCTCACGGGCTGCCGGCCTCCGAGATGCTTTGCGAGAGCTGGCCCACGAAGTTCAAGACCCCCTGGCCGAAGCTGGTCGGGGCGATCAGCACGCCGAACACCAGCACAAGGGCCACGGTCAGCATCTGGTCGGACCGACTTCGGGCCTGCACGCGCCGACGTAGCCGCAGGACGATGATGACCGCCAGCAGTACCGCCAAGTTGAGCGTCAGAATCATCCGGCCAGTCCTCCCATCAGGAGAGACGTCAGACATCCCGGCCTTTCTGCATAGCCCGAACCAGGCGATGCAGTGGTCCGTTTACTGGTGGTTGGCGATAAAACGCTCGCCTGGGGCCGAATTCCCCAGGCGCACAACAGGGCATAGGGCAGGCACACGGCACCCGTGCGCCGCGATGCACCGGTGCTAGAACGGTCGAGCGTACGGGGCATCCTTGACGTGCTCGTAGATCCTGCGCAGCCAGGGCTGATCGACGGCAGGCAGCCGTGCCAGCGTGTCGAGGAACACGCGCGAGTCGGGCCGGAACAGCTCCCGAGGACGCAGCGGGAGCGGATCGTCGCGAAGGACGCCGTCGGGCATTCCGCCTGTCACGGGAACGGTCAACTGATCCTGGTGGAAGGCGAGATGCAGCCACACGTCGGCGGCCAACGGCACGCTGTCCACAGTGCCGGACGGCCGCCACGCCTTCCCCGTCTGCGGATGTCGCGGAACCAGGGCGATGCTGGCGGCGGGGTCGGGCGCGGACAGCCCCGGCCCGGCCAAGGCCACCGTTTTCGCTGGCGGTCCAGGCGGGAGCAGCGCCTCAAGCGCGCGTGCGAACGTGTCCGCGACGAGGCCGTCGGGGACAGCCACCGGCATGCCCGCCGAGGCCGCCAGCAGGTGGGCCAGCGCCGCCCCGACCGCCGCCTCCCACCGTGGGCTCCACACGCCGGACGCCTCGACCGGCGGCGTGCCCTGCCGCTCCCCCGCCAGCGCCTCCCAGTCGACCGTACGGCGAGCGGGGTCGTCGGCGGGGACGCGGCGTACAGCGTCCGGGTCGAGCCACACCGCCTGCCAGTACGTGCAGTCGTCGATCCGGGTCGCCACCGCCCGCCCGCACTGCGCGCATGCGAGGTTCGGGCCATCCCTCCCGTCCAGTCCCATGCAGTAGCCATCGCATCGCTCGGGGATCAAGACGGTGCCGCGGATGTCACCCGGCGCGACGACGATCGCTCCCGGCGCCCCGAAGGAGAGCGAGTGCACCGGTGCGAAGACGCCGCGCGCCGCTGCTTCGTCCGCTCCGATCTCGCTCCACGGACGCCACGGCGGCCCGGAGGGCTCCGGGTCGATGGCGTACGTCCCCGGTTCCATCAGCGCGGGGAGCAGGGCGTGTCCGTACCGCTGACGGGCATGGACGGGAAGCGCGACCTGCGCCACAGGGGCGGTCAACACGACGCCACACCCCGCACACACGAACACGGCCATGCGTCCTCCCCCCAGCCCTTGACCCGCGCATTATCCCAGCTCACGAGCACCGGCGGGCGCGCACAGCGCCACGGGGGCGGTGAGCTGAGATACCGCGAGGGCAGTCAGCAGCCGGGTGAGCTACGCCGGCCGGAGCTCTGTCTGGTCCTTGGTCACGGTCACCTGATCGCCGTCGGCGATGCACGTCACCACGCCGGACCACCGGCCGTCGGGTCCTCGTCGCCACTGGGTGAGCAGCCCCGGTACCCAGGCACCATTCACCAGCACCCGGCATGGCTTCGCTTCGGCCGAAGGCCGGAAGTCGGGGAAACAGGGAATGCAGGCGCCCCGCCCCTCCGCCAGCGCCACGGACACCCCTATCTGCTGCGGGACGTGATTGTCCCGGCCGAAACGGCGGGCTTTCCGTTGCCCGTCATGCAACGCCTCGCAGTTCGTGGCGCGGTGGAAGACCGAGCCGCCGCTGGTGACGTAGACCCGGGCAACAAGGCCCCGAGGCACCGGAGCACACTCCGTGCACTGTCCGACCACGAGTTCATGCGCACATCGCTCATCCCCCATGCCCCGATACTCCCGGCCCGGCACGCCGCCCACAAGGGTGGATCACGTAGTGAGCTTGTCCGCCGCGAACTTCTTGCGCCAGGCCAGCGATACGTAGACGAGGGCGATCAGGACCGGGACCTCGATGAGGGGGCCGACGACACCCGAGAGCGCCTGGCCGCTGGTCACGCCGAAGGTGGCGATCGCGACCGCGATGGCGAGCTCGAAGTTGTTGCCCGCTGCGGTGAAGGCGAGAGTCGTGGTGCGGTCGTACGCGAGGCCGATCGCCTTGCCGAGCAGGAAGGTTCCGGCCCACATCACGGCGAAGTAGACCAGCAGCGGGAGGGCGATCCGGGCGACGTCCAGCGGCTGCGAGGTGATGGTCTTGCCCTGCAGGGCGAAGAGGATGACGATCGTGAAGAGCAGGCCGTACAGCGCCCAAGGGCCGATCTTCGGCAGGAACTTCGACTCGTAGGCCTCGCGGCCCAGCTTCTGCTCGCCTACGCGGCGGGTCAGGAACCCCGCGAGGAGCGGCACGCCGAGGAAGATGACCACGTTCAGGGCGATCTTCCACATCGAGATGTCGAGGCTCTCGCCGTCGCCGAGGCCCAGCCAGCCGGGCAGCAGGTCGAGGTAGAACCAGCCGAGCAGGCCGAAGGCGAGGACCTGGAACACGGAGTTGAGGGCGACCAGGACGGCGGCGGCCTCGCGGTCGCCGCAGGCCAGGTCGTTCCAGATGATGACCATGGCGATGCAGCGGGCCAGGCCGACGATGATCAGGCCGGTGCGGTACTCGGGCAGGTCGGCCAGGAAGATCCAGGCCAGCGCGAACATCACCGCGGGCCCGGCGATCCAGTTGATGACGAGCGACGAGATCATCAGCTTGCGGTCGCCGGTCACCGCGTCGAGCTTGTCGTAGCGGACCTTGGCGAGGACCGGGTACATCATGATCAGCAGGCCGACGGCGATGGGCAGCGAGACCCCGCCGATCTCGACCTTCGCGAGCGCGTCGTTCAGGCCCGGGATCGCCCGGCCCAGCCCCAGGCCGAGGGCCATCGCGAGCAGGATCCACACCGCGAGAAAGCGGTCGAGCGTGGAGAGCTTGGCGACGATCGAGGCATCGGCGATCGAGGCATCATCGCCCGCCTTTGGCGGTGCGGTGGTGCCGGGTTCGGTCGCGGTCATCAGCAGGCTCGCTTTCGGTTGGTCTCGATCGTCGTACGCGCGGTGGCGGCCAGCTCGCCGAAGACCTCGGCAAGGGCCTCGATGACCTCGGGCCGCAGCTTGTAGTACGTGAAGCGCCCGCACGGCTCGGTCTCCACCACGCCCGCCTCGCGGAGCACGCGGAGGTGGTTGGAGAGGTTGGTCTGCCGGGCACCGGTCTCTGCCACGAGATGGCTGGTGCACAGGGTCTCGTGGGCGAGCAGAGTCACGATCTGCAGCCTGAGCGGGTCGGCGACGACCCGGATCAGATCAGTGTTGGCTGACGTCATCATGGACTGATACTGTCACATCAGTGGTGGCTGACACCACCGGGTGCTGATGTGAGCCGCAGCTGAGTGGTCGAGCGACTGAGCGGCTGATGTGAGCCGCAGCCCGCGACCTGTGCGGTCAGCGGTCCAGCGCCCGCCCCCGTCGCGAGACAAGAGAGACCTCCGATGTCCGAGAAGCCCTCCGTCCTCTTCGTGTGCGTCCACAACGCCGGACGTTCCCAGATGGCCGCCGCGTGGCTGACCCACCTGGCGGGTGACCGTGTCGAGGTCCGCTCGGCCGGGTCGAACCCCGGCGACGCGGTGAACCCGGCCGCCGTGGAGGCGATGCGCGAGGTCGGCATCGACATCTCGGCCGAGGTCCCGAAGATCCTCACCGTGGACGCGGTCAAGGAGTCGGACGTCTGCATCACGATGGGCTGCGGAGACACCTGCCCCGTCTTCCCGGGCAAGCGCTACCTGGACTGGAAGCTCGAGGACCCGGCCGGTCAGGGCGTGGCGGCCGTCCGCCCCATCCGCGACGAGATCAAGACCCTGATCGAGGGCCTGATCGCCGAGATCGCCCCGGAGAAGACGGCATGAGCGACGACGTACGGAACGTCAGCGACATCCGGAACGTCATCGTCGTCGGCTCCGGCCCCGCGGGCTACACCGCAGCGCTCTACACCGCCCGCGCCAACCTCAGCCCCCTGGTCTTCGAGGGCGCGGTCACGGCAGGCGGCGCCCTCGTACAGACGACCGAGGTCGAGAACTTCCCCGGATTCCCCAGCGGCATCATGGGCCCGGAGCTCATGGACAACATGCGCGCCCAGGCCGAGAGGTTCGGCGCCGAACTGGTCCCCGACGACATCGTCGCGGTCGACCTCACCGGCGAGATCAAGACCGTCACCGACGCGGCGGGCACCGTGCACCGCGCCAAGTCCGTGATCATCGCGACCGGTTCACAGCACCGCAAGCTGGACCTCGACAACGAGGACGAACTCTCCGGACGCGGTGTCTCCTACTGCGCGACCTGTGACGGCTTCTTCTTCCGCGAGCACGACATCGCCGTGATCGGCGGCGGCGACACGGCGATGGAGGAGGCCACCTTCCTCTCCCGCTTCGCCAGGTCGGTCACGGTCGTCCACCGCCGCGACGCGCTGCGCGCCTCCAAGGCCATGCAGGAGCGCGCCTTCGCCGACCCGAAGATCACGTTCGCCTGGGACAGCGAGGTGGCCGAGATCCACGAGAAGGACGGCAAACTCGGCGGCCTCACGCTCCGCGACACCCGGACCGGTGAGACCTCCGAGCTCCCCGTCACGGGCCTCTTCGTCGCCATCGGCCACGACCCGCGCACCGAGCTCGTCCAGGGTCAGCTGGACCTGGACGACGAGGGCTACCTGCAGGTCGCCGCGCCCACCACACGCACCAACCTGCCCGGCGTCTTCGCAGCCGGTGACGTCGTCGACCACACCTACCGGCAGGCCATCACGGCAGCGGGCAGCGGCTGCGCGGCCGCGCTCGACGCCGAGCGGTACCTGGCCACCCTGGCGGACGCCGACCTCGCGACCCAGCCGGCCGCGGCCACCGCCTGACGTACGTCTGACGTACGGACTCGACCGAGGCCCGCGCGCGGCGGCACGACGAAGGGCCGGAACCCCTACCGGGTTCCGGCCCTGTCGCGTGCGGAGAACCGTCAGTGGACCGAGGGCTCCAGTATTTCCTGCACCTTGCGCAGGCCGTCATGGTTCACCGAGTACCAGGACCAGGTCCCCCGGCGCTCGCGGCTGAGCAGGCCGGCCTCGGTCATGATCTTCAGGTGGTGGCTGACTGTCGGCTGCCTGAAGCCCAGGCAGTCGGCGAGGTCGCAGACACACGCCTCGCCGTCGGGCGCACGCTCGATGAGGCGGAAGAGCTGCAGCCGGGTGGGGTCGGCGATGGCCTTGAGCATGGCCGCCAGCCGCTCGGCCTCTTCGCGGTCGATCAGCAGGCAGGCCAGGCTCGGCGAGCACGCGTCCGCCTGCGCCGTGTCCACCGCTGTCTCCGACGCCCCGTATGCAGTGATAGCCATCTATGCACCCTAAGCGGCCTGCGGATACGCCCCCGTGGCCTGCGCCACACCACAACCCTTGTTCACCAAGGGTTCACCTTTCCCGCGACACTTCCCGTGCGTAGATGCCTACGCCGTGGGCGCGGGCCGGGACGACTCCTCGGGGGCGCCGGCGAAGCAGGAGGGGCCGCAGTCCAGGCGGTATCCCATGCCGCGGATGGCGCCGATGGTGCAGCAACTCCCTGGTGCTTCACGGAGTTTGTTGCGCACCCGGCGAATGTGGACGGTGAGCGTGTTGCTCTCCAAGGCGTCCGTGCCCCACAGCGCCTGGGTCAACTCGGCCCGGCTCACCACCTTGTTGGGACGTTCCATCAGGTAGCGCAGCACCATGAACTCACGGACCGGCAACTGCAGCGGGCGCCCGGCCACGTTGACATGGAGGCCCGCGGGATCGAGCTCGATGTCACCGACCTTCAGCGGTCGGTCCGAACCACCCGGCGACCGCCCGGACTTGAGGATGGGAACGATCTCCTCCGTCCGGTACGGGCGGGCCACGGAGGCGATGGCTCCCGCTGCCACCGCGGCGCTGGCCTCCGCGGCGCCCTCACGGTCGGCACCGACCAGGATCGGCACCGGGTGGAAGCGGGAGATCAGCTCGGTGACCCGTGCGGCGTCGACGACCGGCAGTGGGGCGCCGAGCAGGATGACACGGGGGTGACGGGCCCCGGCCTGCAGGAGGGCTTCGGCTCCGTCGTGGCAGACGATGGTGCGCACGCCCGCGCTCTCGAAGCGCGTCATGGCCTTGACGGCCAGCTCCCTGTCGGGCTCGGCGAGGAGCAGGTCGGGGGTCGTGCCGTCTTCCAGCCCGCCGGGCCCGCTGTCGCCAGCGGTACTCGGCGGCTCGTGTGCGTCGGGTGTCACCCGCGTAACTCCTTCACGTAATCGCGCAAAGGGACGCGGACATCGGACGGGTCCCTCAGCCGAATCGGCCGGAGATGTAGTCCTCGGTCCGCTGGTCGGAGGGGGAGCTGAAGATGCGTGCCGTCTCGTCGTACTCGACCAGGCGGCCGTGGCGTTCCCCCTTGTCGTCGACGTCCGCCGTGAAGAAGGCGGTGCGGTGCGAGACGCGCGCGGCCTGCTGCATGTTGTGCGTGACGATGATGATCGTGAACTCCTCGGCCAGGTGCTCCATGAGGTCCTCGATCTTGGCGGTGGCTATCGGGTCCAGAGCCGAGCAGGGCTCGTCCATGAGGATCACCTCGGGCTTGACCGCGATGGCGCGGGCGATGCACAGCCGCTGCTGCTGCCCGCCGGAGAGCGCGAGGGCGGAGCTCTTGAGTTTGTCCTTGACCTCGTCCCACAGTGCGGCGTGGGTGAGGGTCTCCTCGACCAGGCCGTCCAGATCGCCCTTGAAGCCGCCCACCCTGGGCCCGTACGCGATGTTGTCGTAGATCGACTTGGGAAAGGGGTTCGGCTTCTGGAAGACCATGCCGATCCGGCGGCGCACCTCGATGGGGTCGACCTCACGGCCGTACAGGTCCTCGTCGTGGTAGAGGACCTTGCCGACCACCCGGGCGGTGGGCACGAGGTCGTTCATGCGGTTGAAGACGCGCAGCACGGTGGACTTGCCGCAGCCGGACGGGCCGATCATCGCGGTGATCTGCTGGTGCCCGATGTTCATGTTGACGTCGCGGACCGCCTCGTGGTCGGCGTAGAAGACCGAGAGGCTGCCGACCTCGAAGACCGGGCTGACCAGGTCGCGGGCTTCGCGGTAGGCGACCTTCGGTGCCCTGGTGCCGCTCGCGGCGTCGGAGGGAGGGGTCATGGGGGTCTCCTGCGAAGGGGTAACAGGCTGGTCCGGCTGAGCGGTTGAGGAGGTCACGGCGGTCACCACCGGCGGGAGTAGCGGTTGCGCAGCCAGATCGCGGCGGCGTTCATCACGAGCAGGATGGCCAGCAGCAGGACGATGGCCGCGGCGGCCAGGTGGTGGAACTCCTCCCGGGACTCGCTGATCCAGTTGTAGATCTGGACCGGAAGCACGGTGTACGAGCTCTGCAGGCCTTCGGGGTTGAACATGACGAAGGTGACCGCGCCCAGCATGATCACGGGTGCCGCCTCGCCGATCGCGCGGGACAGCGCGAGGATCGAACCGGTGGCCATGCCCGGCACCGCGGCCGGCAGGACCTGGCGCCAGATGGTCTGCCACTGGGTGGCGCCCAGGGCGAGCGAGGCGTGCCGGATGGACTGGGGTACGGCGCGGATCGCCTCGCGGGAGGCGATGATCACGACGGGCAGCACCAGCAGGGAGAGTGTGAGTGCGGCGGTGAGCACCGTGGTACCCAGGCCGAACTGCCGGGCGAGCAGGCCGAGTCCGAGGATGCCGTAGATGATCGAGGGGACCGCGGCGAGGTTCTGGACGTTCAGCTCGATGAGCCGGTTGTACCAGCGGTCGGGGTCGGCGTACTCCTCGAGGTAGATCGCCGCCATGATGCCGGTGGGCAGACAGAACAGCGCGGTGAGGCTGATGACCCAGATGGTGCCCATGATGGCCGACTGGGCACCGGCGTTCTCGGGCCTGCGGACCGAGGGGAAGTTGCTCCAGAGCCGGGAGTCGAGCCGCGGCCACGCCTCGACGAGGATGTAGGCGAGCAGCGCGACCAGGAAGATGAACCCGATGGCCAGGCAGGCCAGCAGGACCCACCGGAAGATGCTCTCGCCCGGGCGGAACCGGGGGCCGGACAGGGTCCCGCGGCCGGGCGCCGCCGGGGGTGCGTCCTTGATGGTCGCGGTCATTCGTACACCTCCCGGTACTTGCGCACCAGACGAATACTGATCAGGTTCATCACGAACGTCGCGACGAACAGCAGGGCTCCCACCGCGAAGATGGTGTTGTACTCCAGGGAGTCCACCGGTACGTCACCGGAGGCGGCGCGGGCGATGAACGCGGTCATCGTCTCCATCTCCACCAGGGGGCTGAGCGTGAAGTCGGGCTTCGCGCCCGCCGCGATCAGCACGATCATGGTCTCGCCGACGGCCCGGGAGATACCGAGTACGCAGGCGGCGACGATGCCGGAGAGCGCGGCGGGGACGACGACCCGGGTGGAGACCGTGCGCTTGCCGGAGCCCAGCGCGAACGCCCCGTCGCGCAGTGCGTGCGGCACCGCGGACAGCGCGTCCTCGGTGAGCGAGGCGATGGTCGGCACGATCATCACGCCCATCACCAACCCTGCGGCGAGGCCGTTGCGCACCTCGGGGACCATGCCGCTGGGCATGACGTCCTGCAGCAACGGGGTGATGAACGCCAGGGCGAAGAAGCCGTAGACCACTGTGGGGATACCGGCGAGTACCTCCAGGCCGGGCTTGAGCACCTTCCGTACCCGGGGGTTGGCGTACTCGCTGAGGTAGATCGCCGAACCGAGGCCGACGGGTATCGCGACGAGCAGCGCGATGCCCGTGATCACCAAAGTGGCGGCCACCAACGGCAGCACGCCGAAGTGCTTGTCGGCGAAGAGCGGGGTCCACTCCGTGGCGGTGAAGAACTCCACCACGCTGACCTGTTGGAAGAAGTCCACGGCCGGGGGGATCAGCGAGATGACGATCCCCACCGTGGTGGCCACCGAGACCAGGGCCGCCGTCAGCAGCACCCCTTTGACCGCGGCTTCGCCATAGCGCGGACGCGTCCGCCGCAGGGACCGGACACCGGTCCCCGCGGCAGACTTGGTAGGTGGGCCGGTCACTTGGCGGCCTTCTTCAGCTTGTCCAGGGACGCCTCGAGCTCCTTCTCCTGCTCGTCGTTGAGCGGGATGAACTGGGCATCCTCGGCGATCTTCTTGTGGTTCTCGACGTAGTACTCGACGAAATCGAGGACCTGCGGCTTCTTCAGACCGGCGTTCGAGGGGTAGATGAACAGCTGGCGGCCCAGCGGGGCGTACGAGCCGTCCTGCGTGGACTCCACGCTGGGCGTGACACAGCCGTCGCCGCCGTCGATGTCGACGAGCTTCAGCTTGTCCTTGTTCTCCTCGTAGTAGGAGAAGCCGAAGTAGCCGAGCCCGCCCTTGGATCCGGCCACGCCGGTCACGATGACGTTGTCGTCCTCGCTCGGGCTGTAGTCCGTACGGGAGGCGCCCTCCTCGCCGTTGATGGCGTCGGTGAAGTAGTCGAACGTGCCCGAGTCGGTGCCCGGACCGAAGAGCTTCAGCTCCTCCTTCGGGAACTTCGGGTCCACCTCGTTCCAGTTCTTCACCTTGGAGCCCGGCTCCCAGATCTTCTTCAGCTGGTCGGTGGTGAGGCACTCCAGCCAGTCGTTGTCCTTGTGGACGACCACGCTCAGCGCGTCATTGGCGACGGAGAACTTCTCGTACTCGATGTTGTTCTTCTTGCAGGTCTCGATCTCCTCGTCCTTGATCTCACGCGAGGCGTCGGAGATGTCGGTCTCGCCGACACAGAACTTCTTGAAGCCGCCGCCGGTGCCCGAAGTGGCCACCGTGACCTGGACCTTGGACTGCTCCTCGGCATAGAACTCCGAGGCGGCGCTGGACAGCGGGGCGACCGTGCTGGAACCGTCGATCTTCACCTTGCCGGACAGCGCGCCACCGTTCTCGCCGTCCGAACCCGCGTCGGACCCGCCGCACGCACTCGCGGCCAGCGTCACAGCCGCCACCAGGGCGAGCGGAGCCTTGACCCGGCGCAACGAAGTGGAAATGTTCACGACTCTCGACCCTCGCGTCTGCCGGTCACCCGGCGTATGGATCGGTGCGCAGCGCGCTCCGTTCGGACACCTTGGATC
Source organism: Streptomyces sp. E11-3 (assembly GCF_046540415.1). NCBI lineage: Bacteria > Bacillati > Actinomycetota > Actinomycetes > Kitasatosporales > Streptomycetaceae > Streptomyces > Streptomyces sp. E11-3. Next base: position 590,402 of record NZ_JAZGRL010000001.1, read on the forward strand.
GAAGTCCTCCTATATGAACCTCGGGTGTACGGGAGCCCCATCGCGAATGAACGATAGAGGGTCATCTATATAGATGGGTTGTGATCCAGAAGTGACCGCAGGCGAGTTGAGGCTGGAGTCGCCCACTGCTACGCGTGACAGTCGCCCGCTGTCACGCAGGACAACAGGCGCCCGACCGTCATGCCCGCCGCACCAACTTCCGCAGGACGTACGCCGCGTCGCACCCGACCCCGCGCAGGGAGGCGGAGGCATTGTTGTGCTGGTATTCGAGGCCGACGTAGCCCAGGCCGCGTACGGTCGTCGAGACTCCGGCGCGATGCAGTGGGGCGCCCTGCTCGTCGAGCGCACCCGTGCCCTCCAGGTAGCCGAGGTCCGGTCGGTAGCCCGTGGCCAGGATGACGGCGTCGATGTGCTCGTGGGTGCCGTCCGCCCATACCGCGCGGTCACGTTCCAGGCGGGTGAACAGCGGCCTGCGGTCCGGGTTTCCGGAGCCGAGTGCCGCCCGGTAGCGGCCGTCGTCGATGACCGGCATGGACTGGCCGCCCAGGAAGCGACCGATGGGGGCGCTGTCGATGCCGGTACGGGTCAGCCACCAGTGCAGGTCCCGGCCGAGCGGGCGCTGGTTCATCCACCGCACGGGGTTGCGGGAGGCGAGGCTGACGCGGGCGGTCCTGGCCAGCTCGGCGGCGATCTGCACGGCCGAGTTGCCTGCCCCGACGACCACGACGCGCTGACCCGCGTACGCGTCCGGCGCGCGGTAGGCCGATGCGTGCAGGACTTCTCCCGTAAAGGCGTCGAGGCCCGGGAGTGCGGGTGTGTGCGGGGCGCCGAAGCCGCCGGTCGCGGCTATGAGGTAGGACGAGGTGAGCTGTTGGCCGGTCTCGGTGGTGAGGCTGAAGCCGCCGTTCGCGGACACCTTCGTCACGCGTTGGCCGCAGCGGATGTCGGCGCCGAGCTGGTCGGCGTACTCCTTGAGGTACTTCACCACCTCGTCGCGGCGCGGATACCGCCGCCCGTCGCCCGGGAACGGCAGACCCGGCAGCGAGGAGAAGCGGGCGGGCGAGAAGAGGGTGAGGCTGTCGTAGTAGTGCGGCCAGGAGCCGTTCGGCTCCTGGCCCGCTTCCAGCACCACGGCCCGCAGGCCGGCCTTCTTCGCGGCGTACGCGGCGGCGAGTCCCGACTGGCCGCCACCGATCACGGCGATGTCTATGTGTTCCATGCGCTCCATGACACCACTGTATCGTCATATCGGGAAGTGACGATACGTACCGCGTACACTGGAGCTCCAGCGACTGCCCGAGGAGAAGCCGTGACCGCCCCCGCCCAGCCCGACGACCAGCTGCAGGACTTCCTCAAGGCCCTGGCCAGCGAAACCCGCCAGCAGCTGATGCTGCACTTCACCGGCGGCGTCGAGCTCACGGTCGGCGAAGTCGCCGAACGCGCGGGCCTGGGCCAGTCCACGACCTCGGAACACCTGTCCCTGCTGCGTCGCGGGGGCCTGCTCACCTCGACCCGCGACGGCAAACTCGTCCGCTACCGCACCAACACCGAGGGCATCACCGAGCGCCTGACCCAACTCCAGGGATACCTGGTGAGCTGCTGCCCGCCACAGGGCGCCTCCTCCACCAACCCCTCCACCAACCCCTGCGGCTGACCCGAGACCTGGTGCTCAGACCACAGCGGCCGAAGGCCGTGGCGTCGCACTGTCGGCGGACACCACGGCCTTCGGTCTGCTTGACGCCGCGCGGCGGAGGCCGCGGCTGCGGCTGCGCTACTTCGCGAGGTCCAGCTTCTCGGCCTCCGTGTAGTCGACCCGCGTTTCGGCATCGGTGGTCTGCGGATAGGTGACGAACACCGACCCCTGCGCCGTGTTCGGGCCGCCGGGTGACTTGTTGACCTGGCCCTGCGGCGAGCCGGCCCGCACGATCAGTTCGTCACCCTGAGGCGGCGGGGCCGTCGTCGGCGGGCCCGCGTCGACGGACAGACGAGTACTGACCGTGTCCATGACGGTGAGGTCCACCGTGTCCTTGCCGTCACGTGCGACGACAGCGATCCGCTCGGCCTCGGCGGTCACGATCTCAAGCCCCAGCAGGCCCTCGACCGCGAGCAAGGCCAAGGTGTCCACCGTGCCGGTGATCGAATCGGCGCCAGTCGTGCCCCTGAGGGTGACGACGTCGTCACCGCTGCCGAGAGCGATCCCCACCGGGCCGTCCACCCCGGAGACGTTCAGCACCGGTGCGGTGCCCGCCCGGGTCAGGCGTCCGCCGTCGGCGCTCGTCGGGGTGAACGTCAGCGACTCGTCGGCCGCACCGCCCACGACGGACAGACCGTTCCCGCTCGCGTCGAGACGCACGGTCGGAACTCCCTCGATTCCGATCACGCCACCGGGGATTCCGGGATAGCCCGTCACCGTGCCCTCGGCGATGTCGACGACCACGTCCTCGGTCGCGCCCGACAGTGTCAGCGACTTGTGGGCGATGGTCACCTGGAGCCCGGACAGCCCGGTGGTCACATTGCCCGCGAGATCCTCCAGCTGCACGGTGAAGACGTACACCCCGTCGCCGAGCGGATCGCTGACGATCTCGTACGCACCGCCCGACGTCGCGGTGTCCTTCCCGACCACGAACGGCCCTTCCGGTCCCGCCGGGTCGGCCAGCAGCCGCACCAGCGTGTTCCGTTCGACGCCCGAGCCCTGGAAGGCGGGTGTGGTGAGCGTCGTGATGTTGTCGATCGTGATCCCGCCGGTGTCGCTGGAGGGCAGCAGGTCAGGCGCGCCCGGCGCGCCCGGTGGGGTCGTGTCGAGGGTGAGCCCCAGCCGGTGTGCGCTCTCCTTGCCCGAATCGGTGTCGTGGTCGACGTCCGTGGTCGCCGGGTCGTCGGACGGGTCGACGATCACGACCTCGGCGGTGATCAGGCTCTCCCCCTCGAACAGCACTTGGTCCAGGGTGACTTCGTAGATCCCGGGCTTGTCGGCCGGGTCTACCGGCTGGGCGAGGCCGACGCGCTTCCCGTCCGCTTCGACCGCGACCTTGAATCCCGCGTCGTCGTCGGTGAAGTCATCGGCGGTGGCGTTCTGTGGCGACAGCTTGATGCCCGCGCCCAGCAGCGCCGAGTCGTCGACCCGAAGGCGGAGCACCGGTCCCGTGTCGCCCGTGACGTCGTCGTTGTCGAAGCGGCCCGAGTCCGACGCGCGCGTGAGGTCGATGCCGAACGGTTCGGGGGCCGCGCGGTTGACGACCGTGAGGTCGTACGTCGCCTGCGGCGGATCGCTGGGCGATGCGTCACCGGGGCTGGTCGGGTCGCCGATCCCCGCGTCGCCGACCGCGATGAAGTACTTGCCGTCCTCGACGACCGGGATCGCGAACTCGCTGGTCGAGCTCCCGGTCCTGGTCGTGCCGACCGTGCCGGTGGCGACCTCGTTACCGAACCTGTCGTACGCGCGGACCTGAAGGTCGGAGATCACTTCGCTGAAGTCGATCTCGACGCGCAGGTGTCCGGTGTGCCGGGGCTCGACCCGGAAGAAGTCGACATCGGTCGCACTGTGCAGGGTGAGGCGCCGCTTGTTGAACTTGTCGTTGTTGCCGAGCCCCGCGGCGACCGCGGTGTCGATCGACTCGTTCGGCTCCAGCGCGTCGGGCGAGGCACCGAGCAGCGAGAACACGTCGTAGTAGATGGTGTGCGGCGCCGCCGCTCCGGCGCCACCGGCGCCCGGGGGCGTGGTGTTGCCCGTCCACGTCGCGTAGCCGATCCCGTTGGCGGTCCACAGGCCGTTGTACTCGCCGATGCGCAGGGTCTGCTGGGGCTCCGTGGTCACGGTCCCGCAGTTCGTGTTGGAACCGAAGCGGCACGAAGCACCGACGTCCGGGTCGAACGGGTCGTCGCTGATCCTGAAGTCCGGCGACCAGGTCTGTCCGCCGTCCCGGCTGGTCGTTCCGTACAGCTCCAGCAGGAAGTTGTCGTTCCCGTTCGGCCCGCTGCCGCCGTTCGTCGTGCCGAGGCGGTTGTCGTACCAGGTGGCGACGATGGTGCCGTCCTGGTCGATATGGGCGGTGGGCAGCACCGCGAACGTCTCGCCCGGTCCGTGATCGACCCTGCTCGTGGTGAAGTCCAGGCCGTTGTTGGCCGAACGGGCGATCACCACGTCAGCGTCGTCCCCCGGGTCCTGCACCACACCGTCGCAGATGTTGTTGGCGACATCGCCCGAGCAGGTCCCGAACACGTTGTCCGGGTTGTCGTTGGCGACCACGTAGACATGGCCGGGGCGGGCCGGGTCGGGCAGCACCCAGGCCTGGTTGCTGCCCTGCATCCAGAAGTCGGTACGGGGGATCTCGTCACCCGTGCCCTGCACGTTGCAGGTGACGCTGGCTTCCCCGGGCCCGAACGCGTCGGTCCGCTGCGCGATCGTACCGGCGGCCAGATCGGCGCCACCGGACCCGTCCCGGATGAGGGGGACGGTCTCGATCGGCCCTTCGGCCGTCGTCCGGTCCTCGTCCTCGCAGGTATTGGTGTGGTACGCGACGTAGAGGTCCCCGTTGGCCGCCACGGCAAGGTGAGCGGGCCACGCCGCCCCCTCTCCGGCCTCGGAGACCTCCACCGGCGTCGACCAGTTGGCACCGGAGTCGGTGGAGCGCGAGAACATCACCCGGCGCGGTCCGCCCAGGCGGGTCCAGACGATGTAGAGGTTGTCGGCGTACGGACTCGACGGGTTGGCGTCGGCCACCAGCCACTGCTTGTCGTTGTTCGCGGTGGTGTCGGCACTCACCTGGGTCGGGGTGTACTGCTGATTCCCCGTGGTCGTCAGGTCGGTGATCTCACCGACCCCCACCCCGAACCTGCTGGCGCCGTCGGCGTTGAAGGACGTCGAGAGGTGGGTGGCGAACAACCGCCCCTGCGAGTCGAAGGCGAGGGACGGGTCCCCGAAACAGCCTGAGATGGAGGTCGACCGCCTGATCGGGAAGCCGTCCTCGCCGTAGTTGTTGTCGATGTAGACCGTGCAGCCCTGCATGACCGCGACCTGCGAGGGATCACGGGGATTCACCACCGCGTTGTGCGGCTCTCGGCGCGTGTTGGAGTTGACCTGCTTGTCCTCGCCCGCCCACGCGGGCGCCGATGCGAGCGCCACGAGGGATTGCAGCACCAGGAGCACGCTGGCGACGAGACCGAGGGCGGCGCGCGTCCTGGCCCGCTTCTCCCGGATCCGTCGCGTTCGCCGTCGCAGCCTCGGTCTCGGTCCCGGTCTCGCCCTGACGTCGTCCACCGATCCGTCTTCGTGCACCGATCGCCTCCTCCGCGAGCCGCCGTCGTACAGGCGTACGGACCTGTGCTTTTGGCGTGCGGACTGTGCCACGCGCACGGGAGAACACCGGGGCTTCGCCGGGGCGGGTTGGGGAGATTCACCGGGATTCCGTACCGGGGGCGCCGCGTCTGGCGCAGTGGCTGGCCCATTCGGAGGCCGGGGGTGCACAGCGAAGAGCCGGCCGCAGGATCTCCTCCTGCGGCCGGCTCAACGACAGACGATACGAACGAGCTCAGGCGCCGCTTGCCTTCAGCATGTCCTCGCGCTCGACGAGCTTCACGCGCTCGCGCCCCTGCGGTTCGCCCAGGGCCTTCTCCGCGGCGTCCAGCTGGTACCAGCCTTCCCACGTGGTGAAGCGGACGTTCCGCTCACCGAGGAAGGCGTCCACGGCCTCCGGTTCGGGCGCGGTGGGAGCGTGCAGACGGCCGTTCGCGTGGTCGTCCAGCAGGTTGGCGACCGTCTCGTTGGCGTCACCCTTGGTGTGGCCGATCAGGCCCACGGGGCCGCGGCGGATCCAGCCGGTGACGTACGTCGACCGCAGGTGCTCGCCGGTGTCCTCGATCACCCGGCCGCCCTCGTCGGGGACCGTGCCCGAGTCGATGTCCCAGGGCAGCTTGGGCAGCTCGTCGGACAGGTAGCCCACGGCACGGTAGACCGCGGTGACGTCCCAGTCCTTGAACTCTCCGGTGCCCTTGACGTTGCCGGTGCCGTCGAGGGCGGTGCGCTCGGTGCGCAGGCCGATGACCTGGCCGTCCTCGCCGAGGATCTCGGACGGCGACTCGAAGAAGTGCAGGAACAGCTTGTGCGGGCGGTCACCGACGTCGCGGATGGCCCAGTTCTCCAGGGTCTTGGCGACCATGTCGGCCTGCTTGTTGCCGCGCCGGGTCGCGATCGAGCCGTCGTCGTAGTCGATGTCCTCGGGGTCGACGATGACCTCGATGTTCGGCGAGTGGTCCAGTTCGCGCAGCTCCATCGGGCTGAACTTGGCCTGCGCCGGGCCACGGCGGCCGAAGACGTGGACCTCCAGCGCCTTGTTGGCCTTGAGGCCCTCGTGGACGTTCGGCGGGATCTCCGTGGGCAGCAGCTCGTCCGCGGTCTTGGCGAGGATGCGGGCCACGTCGAGCGCGACGTTGCCGACCCCGAGGACGGCGACCTTCTCCGCCTCGAGCGGCCAGGTCCGCGGCACATCCGGGTGCCCGTCGTACCAGGAGACGAAGTCCGCCGCGCCGTACGAACCGTCGAGGTCGATGCCGGGGATGTCGAGTGCCCGGTCGGCCGTCGCGCCCGTGGAGAAGATCACCGCGTCGTAGAAGGCGCGCAGGTCGTCCAGGCTGATGTCGCCCGGGTAGTCGACGTTGCCGAAGAGGCGGATCTGGGGCTTGTCGAGCACCTGGTGCAGGGCCGTGATGATGCCCTTGATGCGCGGGTGGTCGGGGGCGACGCCGTAGCGAATGAGGCCGAACGGGGCCGGCATCCGCTCGAAGAGGTCGATGGAGACGCCGGGCTCGGTGGCCACTGCGGACTTCAGCAGCGCGTCGGCGGCGTAGATCCCGGCCGGGCCAGCTCCGACAATGGCTACCCGCAGAGGGCGAGGCATGATCAGGTTTCCCTTCGAGCGGTGAACTGCGAGGACTCGTTGGGAAGCCTAAACTAAGGCAAACCTTAGTTAGTAGCCGGGTCGGATCTATGACCTCATAAGGCCAACTTATGGGTTCACCAAGCATCAGTGTGACTCTGTCCGGGTCGAGGTCGCGCGTAGCGTCGCGGAGGTTCTCAGGGCCCTTCGGCCGCTTCGGGGAGTAACGTGAACCCATCAGGAGCATTTCGCACGCCGGCCCCGATGCCGGTGTCGTTCCCGGTGAGCAACGACACCGGGCAACTGCCCACACGCAGAGGTCCGGAGACAGGTTCGCGCGATGTCCGCGACCATCCACCGTCCGCCGCTACGAGCCGTGCCCTTCAGGGCCCCGACCGCGCGCCTCGCCCTCAAACCGGTGAGTCCCTCACCGGGACGTGCCGAACTGGACGGCGCCTGGTGGCCCCGCTCACGTGACCTGGCACACGAACTCGCCGCGCTGGCGGACGTACTGGACCCGCTGTGGGGCCGCATCACCCGGATCGCCGTCAACCCCCGCTACTGGCCGATCCTCCCGCCCAAGTTCTACGTCAACGGCCATGTGGTGAAGGTCGGTTGGTTCACCTCGGAGCTGGATCCGCACACGATCCTGCTGCTGTCCTACACGGCGGGCCGCTGGGACCTCCTGGTGATACCCCCGGAGACCAGCGCCCCCTCGGCCGCCCGGCTGATGGCCGCCGCCAGCGCGGGCGCCGGCCCGCCGATGACCGCGACCGCGCTCATCACGGCGGAACAGGCCATCGGCACTTCCTCGTCGTACGAGACCACCGCTGACCGGCCCGGCCGGCTGGCGGTGGGGATGTGACGTTCGTACGGAAGACCAAGGACGCCCTCGGGCAGAACGGAATCGACACTCGATGATGTACGACCAGACACGCGCCCAGCAGCCCGCGGGCCAAATCCGCGGCCCCGCCGAACGCCGAACCCCGGGCCCGGAACCGCTGCTCCCATCGGCCGAACGGGACAAGATCGTCCTGCGCCTCCGGCACGCCCTCAACACGTTCGCCGACGCTCCGCGCGAGGCACTCGAAGAGGCCGAGAGCGCCTACGACGAAGCCACCACCCAGCTCGTGAACGCCCTCGCGCAACGGCGGCATCTCCTCCGCGCCGCCTGTGAGGAGCAGGACTCCGGAACACAGTCCGACGAACTCCGGCACGCCTTGCGCGAGTACCGGGAAATCACCCAACGACTGCTCCGCATCTAGGGCATGTACCTCGATGGCATGTACCACGTGGTGATCGCGATCACCACGTGGTGTTAGCGGTCCCGATGCTCCTCGCGCCGCCAGCGCGCCCGGTTCTGGCGCCTGTAGCGGCGGTCCCAGCGTTCCTGACGATCCCGGCGCTCCCGGTAGTCCCGGTAGTCCCCGAGATCGGAACCGCCGCCACGGCTCCGGCCCGCGCCGCGATCACGGCCGTAGCGGGTGGCGACGTAGACCAGCACCGCCGCGGCCACCCACCAGATGGGATTGAGGAAGCCGAAGCCGAACAGGACCACGATGACGATGAGGATGAGAACCAGGACGAACACGGTGTCCTCCCCGAGAGCGCGACACAGCTTCGATACCGGGGTCCGGGGCCTCACCCCGCAGCGTAGTCCTGCGGCAAGGTTGCGGATACCGTGCGGCGTCAGCGCGTCCTGCCCGACGTAGATGGCTGCTTGACACCTGTCGGGAAACTGCCGCAGGGGCTAGCGTGCGACGTGCCGCCCCTGCCCCCGGCAGCGTCGCACCGCCAGCGCGCTCCCCAACAGGGCGCACCCTGCGCATCGGTGCCGGAACCCGCCGCGCCACGAGCGAGGCCGTTCCCGCGCACACCCGTCGTCACGTGATCACGGCGCACTCTGATGCGCCCCGAGCGGGCACCGATCCGCTGCCCGCCGCGTCGTACGCATCCCACACCAGGCGGTACACATGTACGCGCTGATCGTTCCCGCTTCGACCCCCTTCGTCCTGCTCGCCACCGTGCTGGGCCTGTCCTGGTGGGAGGACCACATCCTGCCGACGCCGCCGACCGAACCGGACAAAGCCCCGGCCGAGGCTCCATTCACCCCAGCGGGCCCTGCCCAGCTCTCAGAACTCCTCAGTGTCGACGCCGCGTTGACAAGGAGCGTTGCCGGGCGTTGACTGGCGACACGGCGCGGGGTTATGCCGCTCCGGAGCATTCGGCCGCAGCATTCCACCCTCCCACTTCGCCAGGACCCCGCGGAATCAGGAAATTCCCGTGATCTGGAGGCCCGGCAATGTTCTGGATTCTTCTCCTTCTGTTGATCCTGGTGGTATTCGGATTCGGTTTCACCCTGCAGATCCTGTGGTGGGTCGCGGCAGTATTGCTGGTCCTCTGGATCGTCGGCTTCGTCCAGCGCGGGCGCGGCGGTGGCCACCGCCGGTACCGTCGCGGCCGCAGGTAATCCGCTCCACGACCGATACGACCGATACCCGTACGGCGATCACGCGCGGGAGTCCCTCAAGTCGACATGCAGAGGACAGTCATGAGCGTCGGACAGACAATCAAGTACAAGACACAGGAATTCAAGGGCCGAATCACCGAACGCATCGGACGGACCACCCGCAATCGGCGACTGCAGCGCGAAGGTAGGACCGACCGGATCTCCGGAAGCCTCAAGCAGGCTGGCGACAAGGCCAAGAACGCATTCAGGCGCTGACCCCAGACGCCCCAACCTCAGTTGTTACACGATCGCCGGCGCCGCGGGCGATTCAGCCGAGGAATGAGAACCGCACCTGGCGATTCGGATTGTCGACGTTGGTGTCAACGAGGCAGACGGACTGCCAGGTGCCGAGTTCCAGGCTGCCGCCGATGACCGGCAGAGTTGCGTGCGGGGGTACGAGCGCGGGGAGCACGTGGTCCCGGCCGTGGCCCGGGCTGCCGTGGTCGTGCTGCCAGCGGTCGTCGGCGGGCAGCAGGGTGCGCAGGGCGGCGAGCAGGTCGTCGTCGCTGCCCGCGCCCGTCTCGATCACGGCGATTCCGGCGGTGGCGTGCGGGACGAAGACGTTGAGGAGTCCGTCGCGTCCGGCTGCCGCCTCTCTGAGGAAGGCCTCGCAGTCGCGTGTGAGGTCGACGACGCTCTCACGGGAGCCGGTGGCGACATGCAGGATGCGGGTGGTGAAGGCATCGGACATGGAGCCATCCTCGCACTGGTGGACGCCGGTGGGCACCAGCCGGCACCGCTGCCGTCGTACGGGAAGAACCCGGCCGCCGAGCTAGTTAGTAGAAGCGTGAACTATATCGGGGCAGCAGACGCCGTACGGAACGTCGAGGTCGTGGTGGTCGGAGCCGGGCAGGCCGGGCTGTCCGCCGCGTATCACCTGCGGCGTACGGGATACCAGCCCGAGCGCGACTTCGTCGTGCTCGACCACTCCCCGCGCCCCGGGGGCGCCTGGCAGTTCCGGTGGCCGACGCTGACGTACGGCCGGGTGCACGGGATGCACCAGCTTCCGGGCATGGAGCTGACCGGCGCGGACGAGGCGCGGCCCTCGTCCGAGGTGATCGGCGAGTACTTCGCCGCGTATGAGCGCGCCTTCGATCTGCGGGTGCGGCGGCCGGTCGACGTGCGGGCGGTGCGCGAGGGCGAGGGCGGGCGGCTGCTGGTGGAGACCTCGGTCGGGGTGTGGTCGACTCGGGCGCTGATCAGCGCGACGGGCACCTGGGACCGGCCGTTCTGGCCCCGCTACCCGGGACAGGAGACCTTCCGGGGGCGTCAGTTGCACACCGCCCAGTACCCGGGGCCGCGGGAGTTCGCCGGGCAGCGGGTCGTCGTGGTGGGGGGTGGCTCGTCGGGGGTCCAGCATCTGCTGGAGGTCGCGCCGTACGCGGCGGAGACGACCTGGGTGACGCGGCGCGAGCCGGTGTTCCACGAAGGGCCGTTCGACGCCGAGCAGGGGCGGGCCGCCGTGGCCCTGGTCGACGAGCGGGTGCGGCGGGGCCTGCCGCCGCGCAGCGTCGTCTCGGTGACCGGACTGGCCGTGACGGATGCCGTCCGGCGAGGGCGCGCGGACGGGACGCTGGACCGGCTCCCGATGTTCGACCGGATCACTCCCGATGGCGTGCAGTGGGCCGACGGGCGGCGCGTCGAGGCCGATGTGATCCTTTGGGCCACCGGGTTCCGGGCCGTGATCGGCCATCTGGCGCCGCTGCGGCTGCGCGAGGCGGGCGGCGGCATCCGCGTGGAGGGCACACGCGCGGTGCGCGATCCGCGAGTGCATCTGGTGGGGTACGGGCCTTCGGCGAGCACCATCGGCGCCAACCGCGCGGGCCGGGCGGCCGTACGGGAGATCCGCCGACTCCTGTCCGGGGACAGGGACGGGGACGGGGTCCGTGTGGCGGAGGGCCGGGAGCTCGTGGCCTAAGGACAGCGCCTCGTGGGCCGCGCACCGGCTCCTCGTGGCCTGAGGGCCCGCCGCCCCGTGACCGCACACCCGCACCTCGCGGCCCGCACATGCCCGGCCGGACAGGTCGGAAGACCCGCCCCCGCCCGGCTCAGCGCGCCGCGCTCGCTTCCTTCGCGTCCTGGGAGTCCTTCGCGTTCTTGCGGTTGCGGTTGAACTCGTCGACGTTGCGCTGCTGCTCCGCGTAGTCCGCCGTGAAGCGGGTGTCCCCCGGCTTCACCGTGACGAAGTACAACCAGTCGCCCTCCGTCGGATTGAGCGCCGCCTTGATCGCGTCGTCACCCGGATTGGCGATCGGGGTCGGCGGGAGGCCCATCCGCGCGTAGGTGTTGTACGGGCTCTCGATCTTGGTGTCCGTGGACGTGGTGTCCAGCGTGGAGCGGTTCAGGGCGTAGTTGATCGTGGAGTCCATCTGGAGCGGCATGCCGCGGTCGAGCCGGTTGTAGACGACACGGGCGACCTTCCCCATGTCCTCCTTGGTCTCGGCCTCGGCCTGCACGATGCTCGCGATGGTAACGGTCTGGTAGACGGACACCGCGTTGCGGTCGGCGCCCTGGATGACGGCGGATGCCCCGAACTTCTTGTTGGCGGTGTTGACCATGTACGACAGCACCGAGGTCGGTGTCGACTGCCCGCCGATCGGATACGTGGCCGGGAAGAGGTAGCCCTCGGGGTTGCCGCCGGCGTCGCCGGGCAGCTTGAGACGGGCCTTGCCCGCGGCCTTCTTCGCGGTGCCCGCCGGGACGCCGAGGGCCTTGTCGACCGCCTCGTACACCTGGTTGCTGCGCCAACCCTCGGGGATCAGCAGGGACTCTGGCCGCTGGGTGTCGTCACCGCGCATCAGCAGGGGTACGGCCACCGCCGCCGCGACCATGACGGTCGCGGTCGTCAGCAGCGCCACCCAGCCACGGCGGGTGAGCCGGATCTTGCCCTGACGTGGACTGTTCATCTGCATGCGGGCACGTTAACGCGCCAATGCCGCGAAATGACGCATATCGTCATTTCGCGGGCTCAAGTTGGGCATCTCGGCGGACGAGGGCGGCGTACCGGCCGTTCCGCTCCATGAGCACCTCGTGGGTGCCGCGTTCGGCGAGACGGCCCGAGTCGAGCACCACGATCTGGTCGGCGCCGCGCACCGTGGAGAGCCGGTGAGCGATGGTGAGCGTGGTGCGGTTGGCCGACAGGGTGTCGATGGCCTGCTGGACCGCCCGCTCGGTGCGGGTGTCCAGGGCGCTGGTCGCCTCGTCGAGGATGAGGACGGGCGGGTCGCGCAGGATGGTGCGGGCGATCGCCAGGCGCTGCTTCTCGCCTCCGGAGAAGCGGTGGCCGCGCTCGCCGACGACCGTGTCGTACCCGTCGGGCAGGGCGGCGATGTGGTCGTGGATCTGGGCCGCCCGCGCCGCCTCGTACAGCTCTTCGTCGGTGGCGTCGGGCTTGGCGAACCGCAGGTTGTCGGCGACCGAGGCGTGGAAGAGGTACGTCTCCTGGGAGACGACGCCGATCGACCGGGCCAGGGTGTCGAAGTCCAGGTCGCGTACGTCCACGCCGTCGAGGGTGACGCGGCCGTCGGTGACGTCGTACAGCCGTGGCAGGAGATAGCTCAGCGTGGACTTTCCCGAGCCCGTGGGTCCGACGATCGCCAGGCTGCCGCCCGCGGGTATGTGCAGGTCGATGGCGTCGAGGATCGGTCCGCTGGTGTCGTCGTAGTGGAAGGTGACGCCTTCGAAGCGGATGTCGCCCCTGGCCTGGTCGAGCCGGACCGGCTGCTCCGGTTCGGTGATGTCGACCGGCAGGTCCAGGTACTCGAAGATGCGCTGGAAGAGGGCGAGCGAGGTCTGGATCTGCACGCCGGTGGAGAGCAGGCTCACGGTCGGCCGGAACAGGCCCTGCTGGAGCGAGACGAAGGCGACGAGGGTGCCGAGCGAGATGGTGGGGCCGCCCAACTGGAGGGCCATACCCGCCGCCCAGTAGATGACCGCGGGCATGGCGGCCATGACGATGCCGATGACGGACATCCGCCACCGCCCCGCCATGTTCGAGCGGACTTCCAGGTCGATGAGGCGTTCGGACTCGTCGGCGAAGGACTGGGTGAGCGAGTCGGAGCGGCCCATGGTGCGGCCGAGCAGGATGCCGCTGACGGAGAGCGACTCGGTGACGGTGGCGGCCATGGTCGCCATCTGCTTCTGCCGCTGGGTGGCGATCCGCTTGCGCTCGCGGCCGACGCGTCGGCTGATCCAGACGAACACGGGCAGCAGGAGCAGCGAGACGATAGTGAGCCGCCAGTCGAGCACCAGCATCGCGACGACGGTCGCGACGACGCTGGTGAGGTTGGAGACCAGCGAGGTGGCGGTCGAGGTGACCGTGGCCTGCATGCCGCCGATGTCGTTGGCGATCCGTGACTGCACCTCGCCGGTGCGGGTCCGGGTGAAGAAGGCGAGCGACATACGCTGGAGGCGGCCGTACACGGCGGTGCGCAGGTCGTGCATGACGCGCTGGCCGACCGTCGTGGAGATCAGGGTCTGTACGACACCGAAGACGCTGGTGAGTACGGCGCTGAGGATCATGCCGAGGGCGAGCAGGCTGAGCAGTCCGGTCCTGCCCTCGGGGATCGCGGTGTCGAGGGTCTCCTTCAGCAGGAACGGCGTGGCGACCGAGACCAGCGAGGAGGCTCCGACCAGCAGGCCGACGATGGCGAGGCGGCCGCGGTAGGGGCGGAAGAGGCCGAGGATGCGCCGCAGCTGGCGGGGCTGCTCGGGGTCGGGTGGCGGTGGGACCCACTCGGGGGCATCAGGAGGGTGCACGGGCGGCTCCTTGAGGACGACGCGAAGGCGACGTGAGGACTCCTGCGGGGTGTGCGGAATCGCGGAATCCATGACCGTCAGGGGAGCATAGCTCATTGTTACCTATATGCACAATGAGCTTTGTCCTGCTAGTCTCCGGGCATGACACCGGGCCCGACACTTTCCGATCCCGACAGCCTGCTCGCCGAACAGCTGCTGCGGCTCACCCGACGGCTGCACCGCGTACACAAGCGCCACCTCGAGAAGTCCGGCATCGGCATCACCCCCGCCCAGTCCCGGCTGCTGCGCACCGTCGTGCACTACGACACGCCGCCGCGGATGGCGGATCTGGCCCAGCGTCTGGAGGTGGTCCCGCGCGCCGTGACGACCCTGGTCGACGGCCTGGAGAACAGCGGCTGCGTGCGCCGGGTGCCCGATCCGGCCAATCGCCGGGTGATAAGGATCGAGCTCACCGACACCGGCCGGGTGGCACTGGACAAGCTGCGCGGCGCGCGCCGGGCCGCCGCGGAGGAGATCCTGGCTCCACTGGCCACCGAACAGCGCGAGGTGTTCGGCGGCCTGCTGTCCGCGCTGCTGGATCACCGGGGCGAAACCGACTGTTAGCGACACGGGCTGTCAGCAACACGGACTGCTGGTGACGCAGACTGCCACTGACACAGACTGCCGGTGACACAGACTGATGGGCGACGCAGACTGCCGCTGAATCAGCCTGCCGGTGACACAGACTGTTCGCGACGACGTGTGAGCCGACGACGCCGAGGAGTCCGCCATGCCCCTGCTGGAGCCGAAGCCCGAGGCACTACGTCCCGACGCCCGGCGGGCAGCCCCGTCACCCGACCGGGTGCAGGACCGGCAGGCGCGCGGCACACCGGAGCCCCTCCGCAGCGACCTGCTCGCCGTGTTCGGCGAGGACAAGGTGCTGTGGAAGGTCTCGGACCTGGTGCGGTACGCGTCGGACGCCAGCCCGTACCGCTTCCTGCCCCAGGTGGTGGTGATCGCCGAGGACCTCGACGATGTGACCGCCGTGCTCTCGTACGCGCACGGCCAGGGCCGCGACGTGGTGTTCCGGGCCGCCGGAACCAGCCTGAACGGCCAGGCGCAGGGCGAGGACATCCTGGTCGACGTGCGCAGGCACTGGGCGGGCATCGAGGTGCTCGACGACGGCGCGCGGGCCAGGATCGCCCCGGGCACCACCGTCGTACGGGCCAACGCCGCCCTCGCCCGGTACGGACGGGTGCTCGGCCCCGACCCGGCGAGCGCCATCGCCTGCACCCTCGGCGGAGTCGTCGCCAACAACGCCTCCGGTATGACGGCCGGCACCACCCGCAACTCGTACCGCACCCTCGCCTCGCTCACCTTCGTCCTGCCGACCGGCACGGTCGTCGACACCGCGGAGCCGGACGCCGACGAACAGCTGGCGCACGCGGAACCAGCGCTCTGCGAAGGCCTGTTGGCGATCAAGCGGGAGATCGAGGCCGATCCGGACCTGGTCCGCCGCATCCGCGCCAAGTACGAGATCAAGAACACCAACGGCTACCGCCTGGACGCCTATCTGGACGGCTCGACGCCGGTGGAGATCCTGCGCGGACTGATGGTGGGATCCGAAGGCACCTTCGGTTTCATCGCGGAAGTCGTGTTCGACACCCTGCCACTGGACCGGAGGGTGACGTCCGCGCTGCTGTTCTTCCCCTCGCTGCCCGCGGCAGCCGCCGCGGTGCCGTTGTTCAACGAAGCGGGCGCGCTGGCCGTCGAGTTGATGGACGGCAACACGCTGCGGGCCTCGGTCAGCGTGCGGGGCGTACCCGCCGACTGGGCCGAGTTGCCCAAGGACACCACGGCCCTCCTGGTGGAGTTCCGGGCACCCGACGAGGCGGGTCAGGAGGCGTACGAGCAGGCGGCGGCCCGCGCGCTGGAGGGGCTGGAACTCGTCGCGCCCGTAGCGTCGGTGACCAACGAGTTCACCCGTGACGCGGGAACCATCGCGGGCTACTGGAAGGCCCGCAAAGCCTTCGTCACGGCGGTCGGCGGCTCCCGCCCCTCCGGGACGACCCTGATCACCGAGGACTTCGCGGTACCGCCCTCGCAACTCGCCGACGCCTGCACGGCGCTGCTCGAACTGCAGACCAGGCACGGCTTCGACGCGGCCGTGGCGGGCCACGCCGCCCACGGAAACCTGCACTTCCTGCTCGCCTTCGACGCGGCCAAGGCCGAGGACGTCGCACGGTACGCCGCCTTCATGGACGAGTTCTGCCGCCTCACCGTCGACCGGTTCGACGGCTCACTCAAGGCCGAGCACGCCACCGGCCGCAACATCGCGCCGTTCCTGGAACTGGAGTGGGGCCCCAAGGCCACCGAGCTGATGTGGCGTACGAAGCAGGTCATCGACCCGGACGGCGTGCTCGCCCCGCGTATCGTCCTGGACCGCGACCCCGAGGCCCATCTGCGCGGCCTGAAGACCATCCCCAAGGTCGAGCTGGTCGCCGACCCGTGCATCGAGTGCGGCTTCTGCGAACCGACCTGCCCCAGCCACGACCTGACGACCACTCCGCGCCAGCGCATCGTGCTGCGCCGGGAGATGATGCGCCAGCCCGACGGCTCCCCGGTGCAGGACGAGCTGATCAAGGCGTACGGCTACGACGCCGTGGACACCTGCGCGGGCGACTCGACCTGCAAGCTGGCCTGCCCCGTCGGCATCGACACCGGCGCGATGATGAGGGACTTCCGGCACGCCAGGCACTCCCCGCGCGAGGAGCGGATCGCCGCGCTCGCCGCCAGGAACTTCCGTGGCGTCGAGGCCTCCACGCGACTGGCCGTGGCCGCCGCCGACAAGATCAGCGACCGGCTGCTCACCGCCGCAACACGGGCCGCCCGCAAGGCCGTACGCCCCGACCTCGTCCCCGAGTGGCTACCGCGGATCCCCGGCGCCGCACCCCGCAGGCTCCCGCGCACTTCCCGGGTCGGCGCGCGGGCCGTCTACTTCCCGGCCTGCGTCAACCGCATCTTCGGCAGCCCCGAAGGACACCGCGGCCCGTCCCTCGCGCAGGCCATGGTCGCCGTGTCGGCGCGGGCGGGCCGCCCGGTGTGGATTCCGGACGACGTCGGCGGCACCTGCTGCGCGACGATCTGGCACTCCAAGGGGTACGAGGCGGGCAACGCCGTGATGGCCAACCGCATCGTGGAGGCCGCCTGGGGCTGGACCGCGGGCGGCAGGCTCCCCCTCGTCGTGGACGCCTCCTCCTGCACCCTCGGCATCGCCCACGAAGTGGTGCCCCATCTCACCGAAGCCAACCGGGAGTTGCACGCGGAGCTGAACGTCGTCGACTCCCTCGTCTGGGCCGCCGACGAGCTACTCCCCCACCTCACAGTGCACCGCACCATCGGCTCCGCCGTCCTGCACCCCACCTGCTCCATGCGCCACCTCGGCCACGAGGCGCGGCTGCGGACGGTCGCCGAGGCCTGCGCGGACGAGGTCATCGTGCCGGACGACGCCGGATGCTGCGCCTTTGCGGGCGACCGCGGCATGCTGCACAGGGAACTGACCGAGTCGGCGACGGCCCGTGAGGCCGCCGAGGTGACGGCACGGCACTTTGACGCGCATCTGTCGGCCAACCGTATGTGCGAGGTGGGCATGGACCATGCCACGGGCCGCGGCTACTACTCCGTACTCCTGGAACTGGAGCGCGCCACCCGGCGCGCTCCGCGTAAGTGAGCCCAACTCCCGGTAAGTGAGTCCCACTCTCCGAGGTGGATCCGGCTCCCCGCCCAGCTCAGTGGGCGATGGCGTCGATGAGCTCGCGGGCGCCCTGGCGGAGCAGGGTGACGGCGACGGACATGCCGAGGGTGTCCGGGTCGAGAGGTCCCGCGGTTTCGGTGGCCTCCAGGACGCGTTTGCCGTCGGGAGTGAAGACCTGGCCACGCAGGGCGAGTTGGCCGGTGTCGTCGGTGTGGGCGTAGCCGGCGATGGGGCTGTTGCAGTGGCCTTGCAGGACGTGCAGGAACATGCGCTCGGCGGCGGCTTCGCGGTAGGTGGTCGGGTCGTTGAGAGGGGCGACGGCGGCGATGGTGTCGTGGTCGGTCTCGCGGCATTGCAGGGTGAGGATGCCGGCGCCGATGGGCGGGCACATGCTGTCGGTGGGCAGGATCTCGGTGATGACGTCGGTGCGGTGGATGCGTTCGAGGCCGGACACGGCCAACAGGAGCGCGTCGGCTTCGCCGGCGGCGAGTTTGTCCAGGCGGCGGTTGGCGTTGCCGCGGAAGGGGACGCATTCCAGGTCCGGGTGGGCGGCGGCGAGTTGGGCGACACGACGTACCGAAGAGGTGCCGATGCGGGTGCCAGGGGGTAGTTCGGCCAGGGTGAGGCCCGCGGGGTGGATGAGGGCGTCACGGACGTCGTCGCGGGGCAGGTAGGCGGCGAACACCGTGCCCGCGGGCAGCGGCCGGTCTCCGGGGATGTCCTTGAGGCAGTGCACCGCGAGGTCGGCCTCGCCGGCGATCAGGGCGGCGTCGACTTCCTTGGTGAAGGCTCCCTTGCCGCCGAGCTGGGCGAGCGCGCCCATCCATTTGTCGCCACTGGTCTTGACCGGGACGACCTCGGTGCGCAGGCCGGGGTGGTGGGCGGCCAGTTCGGACCGCACGCGTTCCACCTGAGCCAGGGCCATCGGCGAGTCGCGGGAGACGATGCGGATCAGGTCAGGGGTGGACATGCCGTACAGGGTAGGGCGTCCGGCTCTAGCCGCGATGGACAACTCTGAGGTCCAATTCAGTGATGGGGTAGGGGGGTTGGGGTGTCGGGCAGGTAAGAGAGCGCCGCCACCCGGCGCGCACCCCGTGCCTCGTACATAAGTCCAACTCCCCGGCCACTTCCGTCTCTTGCGCACCCGATCCGCGCGCCGTCAGGGTGGCTCCGCCGTTGCACACCCCTCGACGACGGAGGACCGATGCACGACGAGAACGCGACACCGGAGCCCGACGCGACCGCCCCCGAGCCCACCGACCACTCACGCCGTGACGTCCTGCGCACCGCCGGTGTCGCGGGCGCCGGGCTCGGCTTCGGGCTCGGCGTCCTGGGCGGAGGCACGGCACACGCGGCCAGCCCGTCGGACGCCTCCCCCGCGGCGACCGCAGCGGCCGGCGCCCCGAAGCCGCAGGGCGACACGATGATCGGCGTGCCCTTCGAGGAGCGCGGCACGGTCCGCGTCGGGATCATCGGGCTCGGCAACCGCGGGAACAGCATGATCGACCTGTTTCTCGCGATACCCGGCGTGCGGGTTGTCGCGCTCTGCGACCCGGTGAAGGACAAGACCGCCGCGGCCGCCAAGAAGGTCACCGACGCGGACCAGCCCGCCCCGGCGACGTACACCAAGGGCGATCACGACTTCGAGAAGCTCTGCGAGCGCGGCGATATCGACTTCGTGTACGTCGCGACGCCCTGGGACTGGCACTTCGCGATGGCCGAAAGCGCGATGCTCAACGGCAAGCACGTCGGTGTGGAGTGCCCGGTCGCGATGGAGCTCGACCAGTTGTGGAAGCTGGTGGACCTCTCGGAACGCACCCGCAGACACTGCATGCAGTTGGAGAACGTCTGCTACGGGAAGAACGAGATGCGGGTGCTGCGGATGGCGCACGCCGGTCTGTTCGGGAACCTGCTGCACGGCGCGGGCGCCTACAACCACGACCTGCGCGACCTGATGTTCGACCCCGACTACTACGAGGGCCCCTGGCGGCGGCTGTGGCACACCCGGCTGCGCGGCGACCTGTACCCCAACCACGGCTTCGGCCCGGTCGCCAACTACATGGACGTCAACCGCGGTGACCGCGTCACCCACATCTCCAGCTTCGGCACCCCCGCGCTCGGCCTGGCCGAGTACCGCGAGGCCAATATGCCGCCTGGCGACCCGAGTTGGAAGGAGACGTACATCGGGAGCGACCGGACGATCAGCCTCGTCCAGACCGCGAAGGGCCGGGTGATCCGCCTGGAGCACGATGTGTCCACCCCGCACCCCTACAGCCGTATCAACAGCCTCGGGGGCACCAAGGGCCTGTTCGAGGACTATCCCTCGCGCATCTATCTGGAGCCGGACCACAGCGGCCACCAGTGGGGGGACTTCGCCGAGTACGCCGAGTGGGACCACTGGCTCTGGAAGGAGCACTCCAACCCGCCGGGCGGGCACGGCGGCATGGACTACATCATGCTGTTCCGGCTGATGCAGTGCATGCGGCTCGGTCTGGTCCCCGACTTCGACGTGTACGACGCCGCCGTCTGGACCGCGCCAGTGCCGTTGAGCCACGCGTCGATCAGGGCGAAGGGCGCGCCCCAGGCGATCCCGGACTTCACCCGGGGGCGCTGGAAGCGGTCCCGGCCGGGTGTGGACTCCGGGAAACCGGGGAGCTGAGCGCGCGCCGGACCGCCGCGCACACCCCGTGTGAACCGCACGCACGCCCCGATCACGTACGCGCCCTCGCCGTGGCCGAAATCGTGCGGTCCACTAGGACGTACGCACCGCGTGCTCCCGGCCTCTTCCGCGCGGTGCCGGGCCGCTGATCCCGTCCTCTCGCCGGCGGCCCGATGCGCCCGGGGCGCCCGCGTGCCGCCGGAGTCCAGCCACCCGGCCGCCGCGACCCCACCGCCCTGGGCGCGTACGGCGCGGTTCGGCGGGCCGATCGGCCGCCGGACCGCGCCGCGACCGGCGCGTGGTCAGACCCTGCTCAGGCCATATGTCGGCCCCTTGCTCAGGCCTTGTGTCGGGCCCCTTGCTCAGACCCTGTGTCGGGCCCCTGCTCAGACCCTGTGTCGGACTCCTGTTCAGGCCCTGTCTCAGGACGCGCGCAGGTGCGCCTTGTCGCCCATCACCACGACCGGGTGCTGCTTCGGGTCGAGAGTGCGCAGCAGGTACTCCATGGCCGGTTTGGCGAGGCTGACACAGCCGGATGTGCCACTGCCATGGTCCATATGCAGCCAGATCGAACCGCCCTTGGACTGCCCTTCGGGCCGCGTCGGGTCGTTCGGCGGAGTGCCCTTGACGCGGTTGTAGTCGATCGCGATGACCAGGTCGAAGTCGTTCCAGTGCGTCTTGGGCCAGAAGCGCGGGGCGGCGAAAGACGAGGACTTGGTGTACGGGAGGCGCGCGCCCGGGTCATCCAGGACGCCGCCCGCGTCGGTCAGCGTGAACACCCCCACTGGGCTGCGCTTGTCGTCCTCGCGGTGGTCGGGGGTCCAGCCCTTCTTGCCGTTGTGGGCGGGCCAACTGCGGGTCAGATCCCAGGTGGAGCCGTGCTTGGTGTAGAGGGCGACGGTGGAGTCGGCGGAGTTCTCGCCCTCGCCGTAGACCGCGACCACCTGGCGGGAGCGGTCCGGGATGCGCCGGTGCAGCCGGTCGCCGACGTCGGGGATGCGGGTGAGGCCGGTGGTGCGCTCGGCACTCGGCTCGGCGGTCGGCTCCGCGCTCGATTCGGAGGAGCTGGGTGTCGGCTGCTCGCCGCGCCGGGTCCCCGCGTCCGAACTGCCGCTCACCGCGCCGCCGCAGGAGGTGAGGGCCACGCAGCAGGCGAGGGCCGCGATCACGGAACGCACCGTGCCGGATATCCGCATACGGACCATCGTCGCACCTCACGCTCGGCCTCGTACGACTCCCCCGCGGCCCGCGGCCGGAACCTCCCCGCGGGCTGCCCGGATGAGGAAAATCGTTTGCTTTCCTCCTGTTCCGGGCGTCAGCCTTGCAAGGTTTCAGTTTCTCCTCCCGTTCTCCTCTCCCGTTGTCCTCCGTTGTCCTCCGTTCTCCCCCGACCGTCGCCGCCGAGCTCTGGGATGTCATGCAGATCCGCAACCTTCCGTATGCCGATCCGGGCGTGCCTGACGCACGCTCGGGCCTGAAGTTCCTGCTGTGGCTTGAGCGGAACCAGCTGGCCGGTCAGCTCAAGTCGCTGGCCTGGGGGCTGCTGCACTTCAGCTCGGTGATGGCGCTGTCGTTCTGTGTCGGTTTCGCCGTGCAGGCCGTGGTGGACGGCTCCGGTGGGCGGCTCGCGGTGGCGGGCGGCCTGCTCGCGGTAGCCGGGGTGTCCATCGCGCTCGGCGACACGATGCTGCACCGTACGGCCGTCACCAACTGGATCACCGCGGCGGCCCGCGTCCAGCAGCTGCTGGCCCGCAGGACGGCGCTGCTCGGCGCCGCGCTCACCCGGCGGGTCGCAGCGGGTGAGGTGATCGCGGTGTCCACCGGGGACGTGGAGAAGATCGGCTGGTTCGTCGAGGCGCTGTCGCGGTTCGCCGCCGCGGCCGTGACGGTGGTGCTGGTCTGTGTGGCACTCACCGTGTACCAGCCCGCGCTCGGGGTCGTGGTCGCCGTGGGCGTGCCCGTACTGGCGCTCGGCGTACTGCCGCTGCTGCCCCGCGCGACAAAGCTCGCGGACGCCCAGCGCGCGAAGGCGGGCCGGGCCACCGAGCTGGCCTCGGACACCGTCGCCGGACTGCGGGTGCTGCGCGGCATCGGCGGCGAGGAACTGTTCCTGCGGCGCTACCAGCGTGCCTCGCAGGAGGTGCGCAAGGCGGCCGTCCGCAGTGCCCGAATGTGGGCGCTGATCAGCGCCGTTCAGGTGCTGCTGCCTGGCCTGTTGCTGATCAGCGTGGTCTGGTACGGCATCGGTCTGGTGCAGGACGGCCGGATCTCGGTCGGTGAACTGGTCACCGTCTACAGCGCGGTGATGCTCCTGTCCTATCCGCTCAGGCACTTCGAGGAGATCGCCATGGCGTACTCCTTCTCCCGGCCGTCGGCTGACCGAGCCGCCCGGGTGCTGTCCCTGGAGCGGACCTCGTACGGGGATGGCGGCGCCCAGGAGACGGCGCACCCGCAGGGCGACCTGTACGACCCGGCCACCGGTTTGCTGGCTCCCGCGGGACGGCTGACCGCGGTCGTCTGCGGCGACCCGGACGAGGCAGGCCGCCTCGCGGAGCGCCTCGGCGGGCACGCCGCACTTGAGGACGAGCCCGCCGCGCCGGAGAAGGAGAACGGCGAACAGGAGCTCGCACCCTCCGTGCTGCTCGGCGGCGTCGCCCTGGACGGCCTGCCGCTGGACGTGGCCCGCAGCGCCGTACTCGTCCAGGACAAGGACCCGGTCCTGCTGTCCGGCACGCTCCAGGAACTCCTCGACGTACCGGCATCGGGACAGGTCTCCGCCAAGGAGGCACTGGACGCGGCCGAGTGCGCCGATGTGCTGGACGCGCTCACCCAGGCCTCGGTGGACGACGACGCCATGGAGGCGCCGATCACCGAGCGCGGCCGCTCACTGTCCGGTGGGCAGCGGCAGCGGCTCGCGCTGGCCCGCTCGCTGGTCACCGACCCCGAGGTGCTGGTACTCGACGAGCCGACGTCGGCCGTCGACTCGCACACCGAGGCGCGGGTCGCCGATGGCGTACGGACGCTCCGGCAGGGACGTACGACCGTGGTGTTCACCTCGTCGCCGCTGCTCCTTGACCGCGCGGAGCGGGTCGTCCTCGTCCACGACGGATCCGTCGCGGCCGTGGGCGCGCACCGCGAACTGGTGCACACCCACGCGCGCTACCGGGCCGTGGTCACCCGTGAGACCGAGGACGAGCAGGTCGAGACGGAGCGGGCCGCGATGGAGCGGGCCGAGACGGAGCGGGCCGAGACGGAGCGGGCCGCCGTCGAACGGGACGCCGTCGAACGGGACACACCCGAACACGCCGAGGACGGACCGGCGTACCGCAGCGAACTCCGCATCACCTTCGACGACGCTTACGACATCGAGGAGACGGCATGATCGGCGTGGCGCCGCCCGAGTACGACCCGGCGGCACCCCGGACCGCGACCACCCTGCCGGTGGGCGGGCACGCGACCGTACGGGCGTATGTGCGGGAGCTGCTGCGGCGGCACCGCCACGCCTTCCTGCTGCTCGTCGGTGTGAACGTGATCGCCGTGTGCGCGTCGATGGTCGGTCCGTCACTGCTCGGCCCGCTCGTCGAGAAGGCCGCCAGCGGCGCGTCGGACCTCCATCTGGAGCGCTCAGCGGCGCTGTTCGCGCTCGCGTTGGTGGTCCAGGCGGTGTTCGTCCGGCTGGTGCGGCTGCGCGGCGCGATGCTCGGCGAGCAGATGCTGGCGGACCTGCGCGAGGACTTCCTCGTACGGTCCGTGGGGCTGCCGCCTGGTGTGCTGGAGCGGGCCGGGACCGGTGACCTGCTGTCGCGGATCACCACCGACATCGACCGGCTGGCGAACGCGATGCGCGAGGCGGTGCCGCAGCTGACGATCGGCGTGGTGTGGATCGCCCTGCTGCTCGGCGGACTGGTCGTCACCGCACCGCCCCTGGCGCCCGCCGTGCTGCTCGCGGTGCCGCTGCTTGTGGCCGGGTGCCGCTGGTACTTCAAGCGGGCGCCCGGCGCCTACCGCTCCGAGGCCGCCGGGTACGCGGCCGTGGCCGCCGCGCTCGCCGAGACCGTGGACGCCGGACGCACCGTGGAGGCGCACCGGCTCGGCGCGCGCCGGATCGCGCTCTCGGACCAGCGGGTCAAGGAGTGGACCGCCTGGGAGCGGTACACGCTGTGGCTGCGGTCGGTGCTCTTCCCGGTCATCAACCTCACCCATACGACAGTGCTCGCCTCGATGCTGATCATCGGCGGCGTGTTCGTGCTGCAAGGCTGGATCGGCGTCGGCCAGCTGACCACGGCCGTCCTGATCGCGCAGATGATGGTCGAACCGGTCGGGCTCATTCTGCGCTGGTACGACGAGTTGCAGGTCGCCACGGTGTCGCTGGCCCGCCTGGTGGGCGTCCGGGAGATCGAGCCCGGCGCGGGCGACGCGTCGGTGACGCCCGAGGGCCGCGCCGTACAGGCCGACGAGGTGCACTTCGGGTACCGCGCGGGCGTCGACGTGCTGCGGGAGGTGTCCCTGCAGGTCGCGCCCGGTACGCGGATGGCGCTGGTGGGGCCGTCCGGCGCGGGCAAGTCCACACTCGGGCGGCTGCTGGCGGGGATCTACGCGCCGCGGACCGGGCGGGTGACGCTCGGTGACGCGGAGCTGTCCAAGATGCCAGCGGAGCGGGTACGTGAGCAGGTCGCCCTGGTCAACCAGGAGCACCACGTCTTCGTGGGCGCGCTGCGCGACAACCTGCTGCTGGCCCGCTCGGGCGCCGAGGACGCCGAGCTGTGGGCGGCGCTGGGCGCGGTGGACGCGGACGATTGGGCGCGGGCGCTGGAGGACGGCCTGGACACCGAGGTCGGCTCCGGGGGCGTCGCGCTCACTCCGGCCCAGGCGCAGCAGATCGCCCTGGCCAGGCTCGTACTCGCCGATCCGCACACCCTCGTGCTGGACGAGGCGACCTCGCTGCTCGACCCGCGGGCGGCGCGCCACCTGGAGCGCTCGCTGGCCGGGGTGCTCGAAGGGCGCACGGTGGTCGCCATCGCGCACCGGCTGCACACCGCGCATGACGCGGATGTGATCGCGGTGGTCGAGCAGGGCCGGATCGCCGAGCTGGGCAGCCATGACGAGCTGGTCGCGGCGGACGGCGCGTATGCGGCGCTGTGGCGGTCGTGGCACGGGTGAGTGTGCCGAAGGGGCTGGCCCTCAACCTCTTGTAGAGGTTGAGGGCCAGCCCCTTCTGGAGCGTGGGCTCAGAAGAGATTGAGAGCCAGCACCCCGCACACCCCGCCCAGCACCATGAACGTCGGCATCAGCACCTTGACCTCGACCCAGCTGCCCGCGCGGAACCGCATGATCCGCGGGGTGCCCACCGGGTACCAGCGCTTGCGGCCGATCGGCAGCGGCCACAGGATCGGGCAGCCGGAGACGGTGAGGCTGTCCCCGATGTTGTGCACCATCGCGCCGAGCAGGATCGGCAGACCGAGCCAGGCGTACTCGGGACCCGTCCCGGTGACGAACCAGTCCGAGCCGTTGCCCGCCATGTCCAGGACTCCGGCCAGAATCCAGGCGCTGGCCGCGGCCAGCAGCCACACCAGGACCGAGGCGGACGTACCGCGCGTGGCGCGCCACATCAGGCCCTCGATGGCCAGCGTCACATGGACGAAGAGGATGGCGAGCACCGCCCAGCGGCCGCCGGTCATGGCGCCGGCGGCGAATCCCGCCCCCAGCAGGAGCGCCCAGACCGCGGTGTGGGTGAGCGTACGGTGTCCGCCGCGGCGGACCGGGTCGCCGGGCTTGCGGGTCGCCTTGTAGACACCGTGCGAGAGCTTGTCGATGAACACGGCCAAGGTGCGCGACAGGGGGCCGAAGGATGTGGAGATCGTCGCCGACTTCTGGTCCAGGTCCGGCGCCAGGGCCGCGCCCGCGCAGATCAGCGCGCCGACGACCAGCACGGGCCACGGCATCCCATGACCGGCGGCGGTCGCGATCGCGCCCACCCCCAGCCAGGCCGCTGCTCCCGACAGTGAGTGTGCAGGACCCATCATGGCCGTTGCCGCCCCATTCCTCGTACTCAGCGGCCCAGTTGCGCGTACACCAGAGCCCAGTTGACGGCACAGCGTAACGCTTGTGATCTTCGTGCTGACGGCCGGTTCCCTGATCGGTGCCACGGGCAGGCAAGATAGGGGGGTGACCCTTATCGATCAGCTGCCGCCGACCGCCGACCCCGACGCCCTCTTCGAGGCGTTCTCCACGTGGACGGAGTCGCAGGGCATCGCCCTCTACCCGGCCCAGGAGGAGGCGCTGATCGAAGTGGTGTCCGGGGCCAACGTCATCCTGTCCACGCCGACCGGCTCGGGCAAGAGCCTGGTCGCGGCGGGGGCGCACTTCACCGCCCTCGCCCAGGACAAGGTCACCTTCTACACGGCACCGATCAAGGCCCTGGTGTCGGAGAAGTTCTTCGACCTGTGCAAGCTCTTCGGCACCGAGAACGTCGGCATGCTGACCGGCGACGCGTCCGTGAACTCCGACGCGCCCGTCATCTGCTGCACCGCCGAGGTGCTGGCCTCCATCGCGCTGCGCGACGGCAAGGACGCCGACATCGGCCAGGTCGTGATGGACGAGTTCCACTTCTACGCGGAGCAGGACCGCGGCTGGGCCTGGCAGATCCCGATCCTGGAGCTGCCGCAGGCGCAGTTCATCCTGATGTCGGCGACGCTCGGCGATGTCGCGATGTTCGAGAAGGACCTCACCCGCCGCACCGGCCGCGAGACCTCGGTGGTGCGCTCCGCGACCCGTCCGGTCCCGCTGTCGTACGAGTACCGGCTGACCCCGATCACCGAGACGCTGACCGAACTCCTTGAGACCAAGCAGTCGCCGGTCTACATCGTGCACTTCACGCAGGCGCAGGCCGTCGAGCGGGCCCAGTCGCTGATGAGTATCAATATGTGCACCAAGGCCGAGAAGGAGCAGATCGCCGACCTGATCGGCAACTTCCGGTTCACCACCAAGTTCGGCCGCAACCTGTCGCGTTACGTCCGGCACGGCATCGGCGTGCACCACGCGGGCATGCTGCCCAAGTACCGGCGCCTGGTGGAGAAGCTGGCGCAGGCCGGGCTGTTGAAGGTCATCTGCGGCACGGACACCCTCGGTGTCGGCGTCAACGTCCCCATCCGTACGGTGCTGTTCACCGCGCTGGCCAAGTACGACGGCAATCGCGTACGGGTGCTACGGGCCCGCGAGTTCCACCAGATCGCGGGGCGCGCCGGGCGCGCGGGCTTCGACACGGCGGGCCTGGTGGTCGCCCAGGCGCCCGAGCATGTCATCGAGAACGAGAAGGCCCTGGCCAAGGCCGGCGACGACCCGAAGAAGCGCCGCAAGGTGGTGCGCAAGAAGGCCCCCGAGGGCTTCGTCGGCTGGTCCGAAGGCACCTTCGAGAAGCTGATCGCCTCCGATCCCGAGCCGCTGACCTCGCGCTTCCGGGTCACCCACACCATGCTCCTCGCGGTGATCGCCCGTCCCGGCAATGCGTTTGCCGCGATGCGCAGCCTCCTTGAGGACAACCACGAGCCGCGCAAGAACCAGCTGCGCCACATCCGCCGCGCCATCGCCATCTACCGCTCGCTGCTCGACGGGGGCGTCGTCGAGAAGCTGGACACACCGGACGCCGAGGGCCGGATCGTCCGCCTCACCGTCGATCTGCAGCAGGACTTCGCGCTCAACCAGCCGCTGTCCACCTTCGCGCTGGCCGCCTTCGACCTCCTGGAGCCCGAATCGCCGTCGTACGCCCTGGACATGGTGTCGGTGGTGGAGTCCACGCTCGACGACCCGCGGCAGATCCTGGCGGCCCAGCAGAACAAGGCGCGCGGCGAGGCGGTCGGCGCGATGAAGGCGGACGGCGTCGAGTACGAGGAGCGGATGGAGCGGCTCCAGGACATCACCTACCCCAAGCCGCTGGAGGAGCTGCTCTTCCACGCCTACGACCTGTACCGCCGCAGCCACCCCTGGGTCGGCGACCACCCGTTGTCGCCGAAGTCGGTCATCCGCGACATGTACGAGCGGGCGCTGACCTTCACGGAGTTCACCTCGTACTACGAGCTGGCGCGCACCGAGGGCATCGTGCTGCGCTATCTCGCCAGCGCCTACAAGGCCCTGGAGCACACCGTCCCGGACGATCTGAAGTCCGAGGACCTGCAGGATCTGATCGCCTGGCTGGGCGAGATGGTCCGCCAGGTCGACTCCAGCCTGCTGGACGAGTGGGAGCAGCTCGCCAACCCCGAGGTGATGACGGCCGAGGAGGCCCAGGAGAAGGCCGACCAGGTCAAGCCGGTCACCGCCAACGCCCGGGCGTTCCGGGTCCTGGTGCGCAACGCCATGTTCCGGCGGGTCGAGTTGGCCGCGCTCGACCAGGTCGATCAGCTGGGCGAGCTGGACGCCGAGTCCGGCTGGGACGCGGACGCGTGGGGCGAGGCGATGGACGCGTACTGGGACGAGTACGAGGACCTGGGCACCGGGCCCGACGCGCGCGGGCCGAAGCTGCTGCAGATCGAGGAGCGTCCCGAGGACGGCCTGTGGCGCGTCCGGCAGACGTTCGCCGACCCGAACGGCGACCATGACTGGGGCATCAGCGCCGAGGTCGACCTCGTGGCGTCGGACGCCGAGGGCCTCGCCGTCGTCCGGGTCACGGACGTCGGCCAGCTCTGACCTCCGCGCGTACGTTCCCCGCCCCGACACCAAGGACCGGCAAGGACCAGCAAGGAGCAGCGATGACGGATTCTGAGACGCAGCCCAGGCCAAACCCCGCCGAGAGACTCGTCGACCTGCTCGACCTGGAGCAGATCGAGGTCAACATCTTCCGCGGCCGCAGCCCGAACGAGTCCCTGCAGCGGGTCTTCGGCGGTCAGGTCGCGGGCCAGGCCCTGGTCGCGGCGGGCCGCACCACTGACGGGGACCGGCCGGTGCACTCGCTGCACGCGTACTTCCTGCGGCCCGGCATTCCGGGCGTGCCCATCGTCTACCAGGTCGAGCGGGTGCGGGACGGACGCTCCTTCACCACACGCCGGGTGACCGCGGTGCAGCAGGGGCGCACGATCTTCAATCTGACCGCCTCCTACCACCAGCCGGAGGAGGGCACCTTCGAGCACCAGCTGCCGGCGCGGATCGACGCGCCCGACCCCGAGTCGCTGCCGAAGGTCGTCGACGAGATCCGCGACCATCTGGGCGCGCTGCCCGAGCAGTTGGAGCGGATGGCCCGCCGCCAGCCCTTCGATCTGCGCTATGTGGACCGGCTGCGCTGGACCCCCGACGAGGTCAAGGACGCGGAGCCGCGCAGCGCCGTGTGGATGCGCGCGGTCGGCCCGCTGGGCGACGACCAGCTGATCCACACCTGCGCCCTGACGTACGCCAGCGACATGACGCTGCTGGACGCGGTCCGCATCCCGATCGAACCCCTGTGGGGGCAGCGCGGCTTCGACATGGCCTCGCTCGACCACGCGATGTGGTTCCACCGGCCGTTCCGCGCCGACGAGTGGTTCCTGTACGACCAGGAGTCCCCGATCGCGACGGGCGGCCGTGGCCTGGCACGCGGCCGGATCTATGACCGTGAGGGGCGGCTGTTGGTGTCGGTCGTCCAGGAGGGGTTGTTCCGTCCGCACGTGTGAAACTGGTTGGCCTGCGACCGGCAGGTCCGGTGAGAGTGATCCAATGACAGCCATACCGCCTGAAGGCCCGGTCGAGCTTCCACGGATCGTCACGGAGTTGGCGGCCGGCCGGCCGGTGCGGGGCGTCTGGCAGAACGGACTCGGTGGCCTGACGTTTCAGCTCGGCCTGGGGGACGCGCGGCATTTCGTGAAGTGGACGCCGACCGGCAGCGGTATCGACTTGTCGGCCGAGGTGGTACGCCTGCGCTGGGCGGCGGGGTTCCTCGTGGTGCCGCGCGTACTCGACGAGGGCGCGGACGACACAGGGTCCTGGATCGTCACGGATGGCCTGCCCGGGCGCATGGCGGTGGACGATTACTGGAAGCGCGACCCCGACACCGCGGTACGCGCGATCGGTGCCGGGCTCCGCGCGCTGCACGAGAAGCTGCCCGTCGCGGATTGTCCGTTCGACTGGTCGGCCAGCCAACGGCTGGAGAGGGTACGGTCACGGGCGGCCGCGGGCCGGATCGATCCGGCGCACTGGCCTGAAGACCTTCAGCACTTCCGTACCGTCGAGCACGCGCTCGGCGTGCTCGCCGACATCCCGCCGGTTGATGCGCCCGTCGTCTGCCATGGCGACGCCTGCGCCCCCAACACCCTGATCGGTGACGACGGTACGTACACCGGGCACGTCGACCTCGGCGCGCTCGGTGTCGCCGACCGCTGGGCCGACCTCGCCATCGCCACCTGGAGCACGCAGTGGAACTACGGCCCCGGCTGGGAAGAGCCGCTGCTGGAGGCCTACGGGATCGAGGCGGACCCGGAGCGGATCATGTACTACCGGCTGTTGTGGGCGCTGTCGGACTGAGCGAGGCGGGATGCACGGGGCAAGGGGGATACGGGGCAAGGGGGATCATGCCTGGGGCGCCGCGTCCCAGGCATGATCCGCCGGTCAGACCCTAGGATCCACGGCGAGCGCGCCACTCGGACAGCAGGCGTTCCACATCGAACGGGGCCAGGCCCAGCGGTGGGCCGGGCAGTGGGCGGGCGAGGGCCGCGTGGATCTTTTCGTTGACCTCCGTCAGCAGCCGTCGCGCCTCGCGCTCCGACACGGCCTGCTCGGCGGCGGCCAGGGCGTCCTCCGCCTCCTTGCGCAGGGCAAGCGTCGGGGGCAGGACGGAGACACCCTCGCGGTGCATCTTCCGCTTGATCCACCAGGTCTCGTCGTATGGTGCGTCGGCATCGGGGAGCGGCTTGCCGAAGCCCGGCAGTTCGGTGAAGTCGCCCCGCTCCTCCGCCTCGCGGATCTGCTTGTCGACCCATGACTCGAAGCTGACACCCGGCGGCTTGCGTTCGGTCATCGTGCGCTCCTTTCCCAGGGGCGGTCCTGCACCTTCATGATACGCAGGTACCATAAAGGCGTGCCCAAGTATGTCGATCACGCCGAGCGGCGCGCCCAGATCGCCGACGGCGTTGTGCGCCTCGCCGCCCGGGATGGCCTGCACGCGGTCACCCTGCGGGCGGTGGCGGCGGAGTCGGGTGTCTCACTCCGGCTGGTGCAGTACTACTTCGAGAGCAAGGCGCAGCTGATGCGGGCCACGCTGGAGCACCTCGAGCTCCAGAGCCACCAGCGCTGGGAGCAGCGCCTGGCCCACTCGTCGCGCCCCGCCTCGACCCGGCTCCTGCTGGAGGCGTTTCTCGCCGAGGCGCTGCCGAACGACGAACCCAGCCGCGCCTTCCACCTCGTATGGACCTCCTATGCCGTACTCGCCATGACAGACCCCGAGTTGGCCCAGCAGTCCTTCGTCGACGGCCCCGCTCGGCTGGAGCAGCGGCTCACCGACGTCATCCGACAGGCCCAGGCCCAGGGTGAACTGGACCCGGGGCTGGACGCCCACGCCGAGGCCGCCCGGCTGCTCGCCCTCAACCACGGGCTCGGCACCAGCGTGATGGTCGGCCAGCGAACCGCTGAGCAGGCCGGTGAGGTGCTGCGGTACCACCTCGACGGGCTGTTCGCCGCCCATCCCACCGGGGAGCAGGCGGCCGCCGCACCCAACGCCCGCTCCCTCAGCCCCTCCTGAACCCAACGCCCGCTCCCTCAGCCCCTCCTGACTCCGGCGTGCCGTCCGCGCCGCCCCAACCACCCCAACCGTCCGTGCCGCCCCAGTCGTCCCAACCGTCCACGTCGCAGCAGGGCGGCCACCGCCGCCGCGAGGCACAGCGCGCCCACGAGTGCGCCCACCGCTGGCCAGACGCTGCCCCCCTTCGCCTCCGTACGCGCCACCGCGGGCAGCACCTCGGGCGCCTCGGGACCCGCCTTCGGGGCCGGTGGCCGCAACGACCCGACGGGACTCACCCGCCCGGCCGCCGCGAATCCCCAGTCCAGCAGCGACCTGGCCTCCGTGTACACGGCACGACCGCCGCCCGCCTGCGGGTTCATCACCGAAACCACCAGGGTGCGGCCCGCACGCCGCGCCGCGGCGATCAAGGTGTGCCCCGCCTTGGAGGTGTAGCCGTTCTTGACCCCGATGATCCCCGGGTAGACGCCCACCCCATCGGCGCCGGTGAGCAGGCGGTTGGTGTTCTGGATGGCGTAGGACCAGCCATCGCCGGGGAACTGGGCCACGGCGGTCCCGCTGTACCGGGCGAACTCCGGGTCCCGCAGCCCGGCGCGACCGAAGACGGCCAGGTCATACGCCGAGGAGACCTGCCCCGGTGCGTCATAGCCGTCCGGCGACACCACCCGTGTGTCGCGGGCGCCCAGCGCTCGGGCCTTGGCCTCCATCTGCTCCGCGGTGCGCTGCCAGCCGCCGTTCATCTCGGCCAGCACATGCACCGCGTCGTTGCCCGAACTCAGGAACACGCCCCGCCACAGATCCGCCGCGCGGTAGGTGCGCCCCGCGATGACCCCGACCAGGCTGCTGCCGTCGCCCACCTCGGCCAGCTCCGCCTCGGCCACCTTGTGACTCAACCCGCCGGGCAGGTTAGGCAGCACCGTGACGGCGAAGAGCGCCTTGAGGGTGCTGGCCGGTGGCAGCCGCCGGTGCGCGTCGCGCGCGGCCAGCACCTCCCCGGTGTCGGCGTCGGCCACCAGCCAGGACAGGGCCGACACACTCCCCGGCAGCGCGGGCGCCTCCTGCCGCAGCCGAACCTGCGTCCCCCCACGGTCCAGGAGCGGGGAGTCGGCGGACATCGGCCGCGGTGGCCGCGGCTCGGCGTGGGAGGCCGCCGCGGGTGACACCGGCACCAGGAGCAGTGTGCCGACGGCGAGGGACACCGTGCCCACCACGGCAGCACGCGCAGTTGATCTGACAGTCATTCGGCCAACGTAGAAACCTCCTCCCTGGTGTGCGGGTATGCCCTGCCGACGGCGCGCCTACGGCACCCGGATGCCTCGCCCGGCACCCCGCACCCCGCACTCCGCTACGTGCGCGCCGAGAGGTGTCAGCCGGCCGACACCCGTCGGCGTCGCCGTCGCCGCAGCCATCCCAGCGGCCCCTGGGCAGCGGCCGGGTCCGGGCCGCCCCCATCGGCCGGGGGCGCTTGAGGAACAGGGGGCGGGGCCGCCGACAGCACCGGGCGGGCCCCCTCAGGGCGCGGCGCGGGCCGCTGCCTCCTGGCCTGGGCCAGGTCCTGGGCGAGGGTCGTGTGCAGCCAGTGGATTTCGTCCGGGTCGTCCGCGAAGAGGATCCGCGTGATGACCTGTGTGGAGCGTGCGTCGGGTGAGCCTGAGGCGAGGTACGGGTCCGGCCCGATCCGCCGTAGGTAGGCGCGTTCGTAGGGATCCGGCACGGCTTCGGCCAGCTGCGCCGGGTCCAGCACCGACGCGGTGACGGCCGCGTGCTCCCACGCGTCACCCGCCTGGCGCGCCAGCAGGCCTCGGCACCTGCCGCGCCAGTTGCGGGCCCGCAGATCCTCGCCCGCCTCCAGACGCCGCCGGATGAACTCCGGGGCGGTGCCGGTGAGCAGCGCGCCGTGCGCCTGGGCGAACTCCCGCAGATCGTCCGCGAGATAGAGCCAGACCACCGCGCGGTAGCGGTTCAGGTAGAAGCGCACCGGGACCAGCAGGCCCGCGCGGGCCAGGCGGGTGAAGCGGCTCGTCGGAATGGCCAGCAGTGCGGCGCCCTCGGTGGTGCCCACCGTCCTGACGCGCTCGCGCAGCGCTCCGGGGAAACCCTCGGCGGTGCGCAATCGGTCGATCTCCGGGGCGGGGACCCGGCGCTTGCCGGGCTCCGGGCCCGGCACGCTGCGGATATGGCCGAGCCGCATTCCCAGTTCGCACTCCCCGCGCTTCAGCCCGAGCTCCCGGGCCGCTCGGCCCAGCGCGTACGATCTCTCGACAGACGGCTTGTCAGCGGCCGTACGGACAGCGGTGTTTCCGGCCATGAGGGCCTCCCCCGTGAGGTGTGATTACTCTCGGTGAAGACCGTAGCGCGGAAGGTCAGCTCTCCGCTCGGCCTGTGGATAACTCTGGCGCCGGGCCGGTGCGCCGGGCCGGTCAGCGCAGGTCGAGGCGTCCAGACCGGCCATCATGGAGTCATGGCAAAGAAGATGACCGATGAAGCATGGCGCGCTTTCGTCGCGCACGGGACCCGGACCGGCAAGCTCTCCACCGTCCGGGCCGACGGCTCCCCGCATATCGCCCCGGTCTGGTTCCTGCTCGATGGCGACCAGCTCCTCTTCAACACCGGCAAGGACACGGTGAAAGGCCGCAATCTCGCCCGCGACGGACGGCTCGCCCTGTGTGTGGACGACGACCGGCCGCCGTTCGCGTACGTGGTGATCCAGGGCCGCGCCGAGCTGGTCGAGGATCTCGCTGAGGTGCGTGCCGCGGCGACCCGGATCGCGGCCCGCTACATGGGCGCGGAGCGCGCCGAGGAGTTCGGGGCCCGCAACGGCGTGCCGGGAGAGCTCCTGGTCCGGGTCACCATCGACAAAGTGCTCGCCCAGTCCGGGGTAGCGGACTGAGGACGGCGTGGTGGGCTGAGGACGGCGTGGCTGACTTAGGACGGCCTAGCGGACGGAGACCGGCGTAGCGGTCGGAGGCCGGCGTAGCGGTCGGAGGCCGGCGCGCCGCTCACCCCACCGTGTCGAGCAGCCGGGCGGTGTGCATCCGCCCGGCGTACTCGACCAGTCGGATCAGCACCTCCTTGCCGGAGTCCCGGTCGCGTGCGTCGCACAGCACGACCGGCGTTCCCTGGTCGAGGTCGAGGGCACGGGAGACCTCCTGGGCGCCGTACGTACGCGTCCCCGGGAAGCAGTTGACGGCCACCACGAAGGGGATGCGCCGGTGTTCGAAGTAGTCCACCGCGGGGAAGCAGTCCTCAAGCCGCCGGGTGTCCGCGAGGACCACGGCGCCGAGTGACCCCTGGGACAGCTCGTCCCACAGGAACCAGAAGCGGTCCTGGCCGGGCGTCCCGAAGAGGTACAGGGACAGCCCGTCTCTGATCGTGATCCGGCCGAAGTCCATGGCGACCGTGGTGGTGGTCTTCCGCTCGACCTGGCCGGTGTCGTCCACCGACTGGCCCAGTTCGCTGAGTTGTTCCTCGGTGCGCAGCGGCCGGATCTCGCTGACCGCCCCGACCAGGGTGGTCTTGCCCACCCCGAAGCCGCCCGCGACCAGTATCTTCAGCGCCAGGGCGACACTCTCGCCGCCCTGGCTCTCAGAGCGCTCGGAGCCCATTGATCACTTCTCTCAGGATTCGTTCGTCGGGTAGCTGTGCGGGCGGCACCGGCCGGCTCACCTTGACGCAGCCCAGTTCGAGCAGGTCGCCGAGGAGTACCCGCACCACGCCCACGGGCAGGTCGGCGCCCGCGGCCAGCTCCGCGACCGACTGGGTCTCGCCCCGGCACAGGTCGATGAGCGCCCGGTGTTCGGGGCCGAGCGAGGTGTCGTGCGCGGCGTCGAGAGCGGCCGTGTCCAGCCGTACGAGGGCGATCAGGTCGAAGTGCGTCGCGGTAGGACCCGCGCTGGTACGGCCGCCGGTCATCGCGTAGGGGCGGACCAGCGGCCCGGCCTCGGCGTCGTACCACTGGCTGCCCGACCGTGGGCGGGCGGCGTCTTCGGCGCCGCTGTGGGTGTTCATGGGCTGTGCCGCCCCCTTCTGTCATCCGGCGACATCCGGTCATCCGGCGTCGGGCGGCTGGGTGGCGAACCGCGGCGGTGTGTAGAGGTGTTCGCCCACCCGCTTCACCAGCCGGGCCATCTCGTAGGCGATCAGGCCGATGTCGGCGTGTACGACAGTGAGTACGGCGAGGCAGGAGCCGTCGCCCGCGGCGGCCACGAACAGGAAGCCGTCGTCCATCTCCACCATCGTCTGGCGCACGCCGCCGGCACCGAAGTGGCGTCCCGCGCCCTTGGCCAGGCTGTGGAAGCCGGAGGCGACGGCGGCCAGGTGTTCGGCGTCCTCGCGGCGCAGGGCGCTGGACGCGCCGACCGCGAGCCCGTCGTTCGACAGCACCACGGCGTGTCGGACCTCGCCCACGCGGACCACCAGGTCGTCGAGGAGCCAGTCGAGCTCGCCGGAACGGTGGGCGGTGCCGACGCGCGGATTCTCGATCATGCGGGGTCTCCTTCGCTGCTGTCACTGCCCGGTATCGGCCCTCGGACGCCCGAGGGCCGGCCTCCGCCGCGCGCCCACCCGTCGCGGTAGGCGGCCAGCCGGTCTCTGGCCTGTTCGGGGGTGCGCTCGGCCGCGTCGGGTGCGGGGTCCGCCGGGTCGTCGGCCGGGCGCTCGGCGCGCAGTTGGGGCGCGAGGTGGGTCTGGCGTACTCGACGCGGGAGTTCGGCGTCGGTGTCGTCGGCCGGGGGGTCCGGTGGGGCCTGGGGTTCGTCCCCGCCGCCCGCCTGGCTGGGGCGGGTGTGCGGCCTGAGCGCGGTCACGCCGGGCGGCGGCGCGGGTTCCGCGGACGGGGCGGGCTCCGCGGACGGGGCGAGTGCCGGGCGGGAGGCTGGTGCGGTGGGCACGGCTGGTGCGGTGGGCACGGAATCGCCGTGCACCGGGCCGCCGTTCACGGAGCCGCCGCCTGCCCGCGACGCCCCCGCTGCGGCCAGCCGCGCGTGTTCCTGCGGTATGGCCGCCTCGTGGCGCTCGCGCGCGGCTCCGTGGCCCTCGGTCATGGCCCCTTGCAGAAGCGCGGTGGGCAGCAGGACGACCACGGTCGTGCCGCCGTACGGGGAGGTGCGCAGATGGACCTTGATGGCGTGCCGGGCGGCCAGCCTGCTGACGACGAACAGGCCGAGGCGGTCGCTGTCGAAGAGGTCCAGCGCCTCGGACTGCTCGATGCGCCGGTTGGCCTCGGCCAGGCGCTCCTTGCCCATGCCGAGGCCGCGGTCCTCGACCTCCAGTGCGTAACCGTTGCCGACGTGTTCCCCTGAGACCCGCACCTTGGTGTGCGGCGGCGAGAACTGGGCGGCGTTCTCCACGATCTCGGCGAGCAGATGGGTGAGGTCGGCGACGGCGGTGCCGGTCACGGCGGCCTCGGGGAGTTGGCGTACCTCCACGCGCGCGTAGTCCTCGACCTCGGAGACCGCGGCCCGTACGACGTTCGTCAGGGAGACCGGCATCCGCCAGGCGCGGCCGGGCGCGGCACCGGACAGGATGATCAGGCTCTCGGCGTGGCGCCGCATCCGGGTCGTCAGGTGGTCCAGGCGGAACAGGTCGCTGAGCTCGTTCGGGTCGTCGGACCTGCGTTCCATGGAGTCGAGGAGGTTGAGCTGGCGGTGGACCAGGACCTGGCTGCGCCGGGCGAGGTTGACGAACACCCCGGAGATCCCGCTGGCGAGTTCGGCGCGCTCAACCGCCGCATGCAGGGCCGCGCGGTGCACGGTGCCGAGCGCTTCGGAGACCTGGCCCGTCTCGTCGTCGGCGCGTGGTCCCGGTGGTGCCTCGGCGCGGATGTCGAGTTCTTCACCCGCCCGCAACCGGCGCATGGCCTGCGGAAGTTTGTGCCGGGCGATCTCCAGTGCGCTGTTGCGCAGGCTGATCAGCTCGACGACCAGGGCGCGTCCGATACGTACGGAGATCACCAGCGACGCCGCGACGGCGAGCAACCCGAGCAGCACCGCCGCACCCGCCGTGGTCAGCACCCCGCGGGTGAGGGGGTCGGCCCGGTCGGCCGCGCTGCGCCCGGCGCCCGCCTCGATCGCGCGCAGGTCTTCCCGTACGGTCGCGTACGCCGTGTCCCAGTCGCCGCCCTTGAGCACGTCGGCCGCCTTGCGCCCGGACGGCGCGGCGAGTAGCTGGTCCTCGACGGCGCGTACCGCGGTGTAGGCGCGGGACTTCTCAAGGTCCCGCCAGGCCGCGCGGTCGGGTCCGGGCAGATCCTGGACGGCCGCGTCGGTCGTGGTTCGCCGGGCCTCGGCGGTGCCGATGAACCTGCGCAGCCGTTCGCCGTCGATGGAGTCGGTCGGCTTGGTGGCGGCCAGCAGCGCGTCCTGGCGGGCGAGGAGTTCACCGGCGCGGGAGAACTCGAGCAGCACGCGCGCGTCGGAGCCCAGTTCCGCGTCCTGGATGCCGGTGAGGGCGCCGCCGACACCGAAGGCGCTCTGGATGGCCTTGGTGTACTGCCCGTACGCCGCGTCCCAGCCGGTGCTGCGGTCCAGGACCGTGGCGCGCAGGGGCTTCAGCTCCTGGGTGCCTGCGACGAAGGACGTGAGCCGGCGCGCCACACCGGCCGGGAGGCCGCCGCCGTCGGCGATGGTGTGCTGCTCGCCGAGCCGGAGTTCGCCCACGGCCCGGTCCGTGGTCTTGGCCAGCTTCTTCAGTGCCTCACCGCGGCCGGTGTCCGGTTCGGCGGCGTAGCGCACCGCGGCGACGCGCTCCGCCTGGAGTGCGGCGACCGCCTCGGCGACGGGGGCGCGGACCTGCTCGTCAACCCGCTGCAACTCCCGTAGCCGGGCCACGTCCTGGGCGGTGTTCACCGTGGCGAAGGCCCACAGGCCCAGGAGCGAGACGACGGGCACCATCAGCAGGCAGACGATCTTCGCGCGTACGGTCCGGGCGCGCGGCCGTATCCGTCCGCTGCTCGGCGTACTCGCCGGGGGTGGCGTCTGCGCATCGGGCGGTTCTTCGGCGGGTGGGCCGGCGTGGGCGCGTCGGCCGCGTGTCGGTGGCGTGGGAGGCATGGGTTCCGTCGGTTCCATCCGGTCTCGAAACGGGGTTCGGGGCGTCGTGCCCGCGGCGGCGGGGCGGCTCCGCTAGCGGACGGCGCTCGCGGTCGGCCGCTGTGCCGAAGCGGAGGCCTCGCGCTCTCCTGCCGTGGGCGAGAGCGCGACAAAGGCCGAGGTGAGGAAGAGATAGGAGCCGAGGCCGACGGCGAGGGGGAAGATGAACTGCATCGCCGTCGCCCCGGCCAGGGCCCCGCTGGAGGGGTCGACCCGCACACTCACCGCGATCATTCCGGTGTAGTGCATGCTGCTCACCGCGCCGCCCATGACGAGCGAGGCGACGCCGACCGCGACCGGCGACTTGATGTTCAGGGCTGCCCACAGCGCCGCCGTCGCGGCGACCACGGCGATCAGCACCGAGAGGCCGACGAGTACGGGGTCGTACATCACCTTGCCGTGCAGCCGCAGCGCCGCCATGCCCAGGTAGTGCATGCTCGCGACGCCGAGCCCGGTGGTGAGTCCGCCGAGCGCCAGCGCCCGGCCGCGGGCTGGGGCGTAGCCGACGGCGAAGACGCCGCCGCCGACGACGAGCATCGCGACGAGCAGGCTCAGCAGGGTCAGCGGTACGTCGTAGCGGATGTCCGTGCCGCTGACGCCGAAGCCGAGCATGGCCACGAAGTGCATGGTCCAGATGCCGGTG
This sequence comes from Streptomyces sp. E11-3, assembly GCF_046540415.1. Taxonomy (NCBI): domain Bacteria; kingdom Bacillati; phylum Actinomycetota; class Actinomycetes; order Kitasatosporales; family Streptomycetaceae; genus Streptomyces; species Streptomyces sp. E11-3. The sequence goes on from NZ_JAZGRL010000001.1 coordinate 630,356, forward strand.
CCGATCGCGGAGGCCGCGGTGATCAGCCAGTTGCGGCGTGACCTTCCGGTGGCGGCGAGTGCGCGCACCGTGCAGCGCAGCCCGAGGGCGGCGCCGATGCACGCCATCACGTACGACAGTAAGGGTGTCAGCCAGCCGAAGGTGGCGTGGTCCAGGTGTCCCATGACTCCAGGACGCTAGTCCTGACAGGGGCGCACAACGGGGGCGCATTTCGAAAGCTGTCGGAATATGACATGGATATGTTTCTGAACGATCGCGTCAGGGTCGAACGTGCGCGCCCAGACGGATGTACGGCGCTTCGCACCCACGCCCGGACGCCCTGGGGCCCGTCGGGGCGGATACGGAATCATGAGGCGTATGAGCAACGACCACACTGATGTGCAGGAGTTCTTCGCGGCGCGGGCGGCCGACTGGGACGCCCGCTTCCCCGACGACGGGCCCGCGTTCGAGACGGGCGTCGCCGAGCTCGGGCTGCGGCCCGGTGACGCCGTGCTCGACGCGGGCTGCGGCACCGGGCGCGCGCTGCCCGCGCTGCGCCGGGCGGTGGGCCCGTCCGGTGTGGTGATCGGCGCCGATCTGACGCCTGCCATGCTGGCGGCCGCGGTGCGGGCCGGGCGGGACACGGACGGGCACCTGCTGCTGGCCGATGTGGCGCGGCTGCCGCTGCGCGACCGGTCGCTGGATGCCGTGTTCGGCGCGGGACTCGTCTCCCACCTTCCGGAACCGGCCGAGAACCTGCGGGAGTTGGCCCGAGTGGTGCGCCCAGGCGGGCGCCTGGCGCTCTTCCACGCCATCGGCCGGGCCGCGCTCGCGGCACGGCAGGGGCGCCAGATCACGCCGGGCGATCTGCGGGCCGAGGCCAACCTCCGCCCGCTGCTGGCCTCTTCCGGCTGGCGGATGACGCGGTACATCGACGAGGACGCCCTCTTCCTGGCGCTGGCGGTGCGTCAGGACTGACCGGCGCCCGCGCCCCCCGAACGTGCCGCCGTCAGGGCACACTGGGCAGAACGACCGTGGCGACCGTACCGGGGGTAGGTGGTCCGTATGCTCGGCAGACTCGACAGGCTGTTCAGGCTTTTCCGGCCGGACGGGCGGGCTCCAGGGGAGTCGGCGCCCGGCCCGGAGAAGAAGCCCCCGAGCGGTCGAAAGACCCAGCACAACCTCTTCGACGCGGCCGCCGCGTATGTCTCGGCGTGTGCGGAGGACGATCGGGACCAGATGGACGAGGCCGAGGGGTGGGTCTCGCCCGAGGCCCTGTCCTTCGGCGTCAGCGAGCTGGCGTGCCGCGCGGTCATCGCCCTCGCGCGGGAGTACGACGAGTCGCCGCGGACCGTCGCCCGTACCCTCCTCGGCCTACCCGCTGCCTGACGTCGGTGGAGGGCACCGGGTCGTAGCGGACCAGCGCCTGTGACGCGGGAGTCCCGGTGGCGGCGGCGAATTCCAGACGTTCGCGGACCTCGCGTGGGGTGCGCGGACGGTAGCCGGGGCCGTCGCCGCAGCAGCCCTGGGGGAAGCGGACACCGGCCTGCAGTACGGCGGTCAGGGCACGCCAGGCCACGATGTCACGGCGCGGCGGCACCGCGAGCGCGGAGCCCGCGTTGAGAGCCTGTCTTTGAACCCCCGTCGTCCGCGCGGAGCGCGGGCGCAGCGGCGTTCGGTGCGTGCTCTCGGCGTGCGGCGTCGCAGGTCATGAATGGGGTCTCCCCTGCTAGAGCGAAGCCGAGAGCTTGGGGAAGGAGCCACCTGTCCTGCGGCGCCGTGCGGCGAGAGTGCGTGCCGGGCGTCGGGGCGCAGGCGGGGGTTCAAAGACAGGCTCTGAGCAACGCGCCGCCGCACCGGGGGCAGACATCGCGGCGTACGCGCGCGTAGTCGGGCTCCTTCTTGTAGGCGGCGCGACAGGGTGTGCAGACGAACTGGTGCCGGGACATGTCGCGCAGCGTACGAGTGGCGCTGGGCCTGGGGCGAGCGGATTTTCGTCGGGACCAGTCGGGACCAGACAGAACCAGACGACAGGCTCCAGGGGCCTCGACGCCGTGGTTACCGGCTGGTTAGGGTGCGCCGACTGCTTACGGAGGAGGCTGCCATGACCGGTGCGGACGAGGCTTTCGTCGACGACGCACTGCATGTGCTGACCGCGGTGTTGTTGACGCCCGCGCAGTTCCCGAGCGTGCTGGGCGACGACTACGCGCAGGCCTGCGCGGCGCTCGGCCTGACGCCGGTCAGCGGCGGGTACGGGCTGGTGCTCGGCCAGGATGGGCACGGGGCGCGGTGGACTGTGGCGGTGGACGACGTGTCGCTGGTGGCCGTCGCCATCGCATCCTGGGACTGCGGTATGGAGTACGACCTGTCCCCGGACGAGCACACGGTGGTCGCCACGCTGGGCGGCTGGCCGCTGCCCCTCGCCGTCGCCGCGCCGGGTGTGCCCGCGCCGCACGACCCGGAGCCCGAGCCCGGCGAGGCCGAGTGGCCGGTGCTCGTACCGCCCGACGCGGGCGGCTGGGGGCCCGCGCAGCGAAGGCTCGGCGCGGACGAGATCGCCCGGCAGTGGGCGACGTGGCGAGAGCAGCTCGACGACGCGGACTTCGCCTCGGACTCCACCACACCGGCCGCTGAAACCGATGAGTCCGCCGAAATCAACGAAACCTCTGAAGCGGCCGAGGCGGCGCCCCGAACCGTACGGCAGGTCCTGGACGCGGCTCGCGCGTACACGGTGACGCCCCCACCCCTCGGGCGTGTGCGCTCCTCGTTCGCCAGCCAGGACGCCAGGACGCTGCGGGTCGACGGCCCCGGCTGGTCCCTGGTCGCCAGGACCGACGACATCGCGTTCGTCTTGCTCGACGAGGAACCCAGGCAGGTACTGCCGGTGGGCCGGGGCCCCGAGCTGTCCGGACTCCTCGCCGCCCTCGACCTCATGGCCGTACGCCCCTCCTGAGCCGACGTCGGATCGGACAGGCGGAGGTCAGTGGCCGATCTCCTTGCGGCTGACGCGGCGCAGCCTGCGCCGCTGGGACGGGTCGAGCGTCATATACGCCGCCGCGGGCACCCCGACCACGATCAGCAGCACAGCCCAGAAGGGCAGCCAGATCCACAGGAAAAGCCCGAGCGCCACGCCCCCTACGGCGATCTTCGCGGTATTCGACATGTGCGTCGCCTCCTTCGCGGCTGCTGCCGCTCTCTGATGGTGAGAACGGCCTCGCGTCTGCCGTAGTTCCAGTGTGTACCCCTGATGCAACCCTGAGTCCGACCCCTACTCAACCCTGAGAGGCTCACCCACCTCGCGCAGGTGCCCCAGGGCCTGCCGATACGAGTCCACCAGCCCGGTCTCCGTGAAGGGGATGCCCAGTTCGGCGCAGTGGGCGCGGACCAGGGGCTGGGCGAGCCGCAGATGCGGCCGGGGCATGTTGGGGAAGAGGTGGTGTTCGATCTGGTAGTTGAGGCCGCCGAGGAACCAGTCGGTCAGGGCGCCGCCGCGGATGTTGCGCGAGGTGAGGACCTGGCGACGCAGATGGCCCCAGGCCTCGCCGTCCGGGTCCGGCATCTCCATGCCCTTGTGGTTGGGCGCGAAGGCCAGCCCCAGGTGGAGGCCGAACAGCGCCTGGTGGATCGTGGCGAAGGCGAGGGCCTGCCCGACGGACAGGGTGGTCAGCAGCAGCGCCGCATAGCCGACGACATGGCCGAGCAGCAGCAGTCCCTCGACGATCCGCTCGCGCGGGGCCTGTCGCCGCAGGTCCTGGAATCCGTAGACCTTGAGGGCGATGCCCTCCAGGAGGGTGAGCGGGAAGAAGAGCCAGGCCTGGTTGCGGGTGAGCCAGCGCCCGAAGCCCGTGCGGACGGTGGCCTGTTCGCTGCTGAAGACCAGCACATCGGCCTTGACGTCCGGGTCCTTGTCCAGGTGGTTGGGGTTGGCGTGGTGCCGGTTGTGCTTGTCGTTCCACCAGGCCGCGCTCATGCCCAGGAGCAGGTTTCCGTGGATCAGCCCGATGGCCCGGTTCACCGCGCGGCTCCCGGCTATCTGCGCGTGCCCCGCGTCATGCCCGATGAAGGCCGTACGGGCCGAGAACACGGCGAGTACGGGGGCGAGGAGCAGCGCCCACCAGGAGGCACCGATGAGGACGAGGCCGGTCACGATCGCACCCAGTGCCAGAGCGTTGACGGCGATACCCAGGGCGTACCAGCCGGTGCGCCGCTCCAGCAGGCCCTGGCTGCGGACCGTACGCAGCAGGGGTGCGAAGTCACTGCCGCGGGGTGGCGCCTGGTCGGCGAGCGGGGCTGCTGCGCGGGGCTCTGCGAGCGCGGCTTGCGGCATGGTGGTCTCCGGTCCGTGGGATCGACGGGCTGACCTGCTTGAACCTACGGAGCGGTGACCTGGCGCAGCCATGGCACCACCACCCGCATCCCTCCGGGGGTCTTCCCCCGGAGGGGGTGGCACTGGATACACCCCCACAGAGGAGAGTGACTGGCATCACGCCTTTAAGGGGCTGCAGGCACCGTCGAACGATGTACCCTCGGCCACTCCGGAATCAGTAGTCAAACTTGAGGAATGCGCATTACTGTGCCCACGCTTCCCGCGGCAACACTCTCCGAGATCTCCGAACTCGCCCACTGCTCCGTGGTCTTCCTGCCCGCCGACCCCGCACGCACCAGCCAGGTCGCCTTCTGGCACCCCGACGGCCAACAGCCGCCGACCACCGCGGCGGGCACGGCGGACGAGCTGACCGTCGCGCTGCCCGGCGCCGCCGGGGTCGCGCCGGTGCGGGTGCCCGCGCGGTTGCTGGAGATGCGGGCCGCGCTGCCCGTGCTCACCCGCGCGCGGGCCGTACCCGGAGCGCACCCGGCCGCCGCCTTCTGGGGTACGGCCGCGCTCCTCGCCCTGCAGCTCACCGCGCGCGGCCTGCTGCTGCCCGGCCTGTCCGCGACCGCACACGACGCCTGGCGGGCCGGGCCGCTGGGCACCGACGAGCTGGCGCGGCTGCGCGGGCTGGCCGCCGCGATGCCACCCGCCGCGCACGCCGTACCCCTGCCGGGAGCGGACCCGCTGCGCCTCGCGGACCCTGAGGCGCTGCTGCGCGGTTTCCTGGACGCCGTCGCCGACACCCTGCCCCGCTCCCCCGCCGCGCCGCTGGCCACCGGCCATCCGGCCTTCGCGGCACCGTCGCCCCAGCGCATTCCCGACCAGCGCGCGTGGGCCGCGGATGTGGCGGCCGGCCACGACGCGGGCGTACGGGTCTCGCTGCGCATCGAGGTACTCGGGCTCACGGACGACGCCGCCGCCGACGCGAGCGGGCCGACCTTCCGCGCCGTACCGCAGCTGCACAGCGTCAGCGACCCCGCGCTGGTCGCCGACGCCGCCGAGGTGTGGGCGCGGTCGGGAGCGGCCGCGCAGTCCTTCGGCCCGCGCACCGAGCTGGACGCGCTGCTCGCCCTGCGGCGTGCGGCCCGCGCCTGGGCGCCGCTGGCGCCGCTGCTCTCGGCTGCCGTGCCCGACGCGATCGAGCTGGCCGACGAGGAGGTCACCGAGCTCCTGGGCGCGGCCGCCCGCGCACTCGCCGGGGCCGGTGTCGAGGTGCACTGGCCTCGGGAGCTGGCCCGCGAGCTGACCGCGCGCGCCACCATCGGGCCGCCCGACGGCACCGACGACGTCGGCGGCTCTGGCGGCACCGGGGACATCGGCGGCTCTGGCTACGACGCCGACTACGCCGACGGCAAGGAACCCGCCAAGGCCGCATCCGACACCCCGTCCTTCCTGTCCGCCGACGCCTTGCTCGCCTTCAACTGGCGGTTCGCGCTGGGCGAGCAGCGACTGACCCGCGCCGAACTCGACCAACTCGCCGAAGCCAACCGCCCCGTGGTGCGGCTGCGCGACCAGTGGGTCCTCATCGACCCCGAAGAGGCCCGACGCGCGCGTGCCCAGCAGGACCACAAGGTCACGCCGATCGACGCGCTGAGCACCGTGCTGACCGGCTCCACAGAGGTCGACGGGCGACGCGTCGAAGTAACCCCCACAGGGTGGCTGGCCAACCTGCGCGAGCGGCTGGCGAACCCGGAGGCCGAGTCCGACACGCCCCTCGCGCAACCGGAGGCGCTCGCCGCCACCCTGCGCGACTACCAGCTGCGCGGCCTGTCCTGGCTGGCCACGATGACCTCGCTGGGGCTCGGTGGCTGCCTCGCCGACGACATGGGGCTCGGCAAGACCATCACCCTGATCGCCCTGCACCTGCACCGCCAGTGCGAGGCGGCGTCCGCGGGCCCCACCCTCGTGGTGTGCCCCACTTCGCTGATGGGCAACTGGCAGCGCGAGATCGAGAAGTTCGCGCCCGGCACGCCGGTACGCCGCTTCCACGGCGCATCGCGCGGCCTGGACGACCTGGCGGACGGCGAGTTCGTGCTCACCACGTACGGCACCATGCGGCTCGACGCCCGGCAACTGGCCCAGGTCACCTGGGGGATGGTCGTCGCGGACGAGGCGCAGCACGTCAAGAACCCGTACTCGGCCACCGCCAGGGAGCTGCGCACGATCGGTGCCCACGCGCGCGTGGCGCTCACCGGCACCCCGGTGGAGAACAACCTCTCCGAACTGTGGGCGATCCTCGACTGGACCACGCCAGGGCTGCTCGGCCGACTCGGCACCTTCCGCTCCCGATACGCGCGGGCCGTGGAGAACGGCACGGACCCGGCCGCCGCCGACAGGCTCGGCAAGCTCGTACGCCCCTTCCTGTTGCGGCGCCGCAAGTCGGACCCGGGCATCGCTCCCGAACTGCCGCCCAAGACCGAGACCGACCGTGCCGTCTCGCTCACCAAGGAGCAGACCGGCCTGTACGAGGCCGTGGTGCGCGAGACGATGGCCGCGATCTCCGCCGCCGGCGGCATGGAGCGGCGCGGCCTGATCGTCAAGCTGTTCACCGGGCTCAAGCAGATCTGTAACCACCCGGCGCAGTTCCTGAAGGAGGAGCGACCCCAGGTCGTCGGTCGCTCGGGCAAGTTGGAGCTGCTGGACGAGCTCCTGGACACGATCCTCGCCGAGGACGCGAGCGTGCTGGTCTTCACCCAGTACGTCCAGATGGCGCGGATCGTCGAACGGCATCTGGCCGCCCGTGGCGTGCCGACGCAGTTCCTGCACGGTGGCACCCCCATCCACGAGCGCGAGGCGATGGTGCAGCGCTTCCAGGACGGCGAAGTCCCGGTCTTCCTGCTGTCGTTGAAGGCCGCGGGTACGGGGCTGAACCTGACCCGCGCCGAGCATGTCGTGCACTACGACCGCTGGTGGAACCCGGCTGTCGAGGCGCAGGCCACGGACCGCGCGTACCGCATCGGGCAGAACCGCCCCGTACAGGTGCACCGGCTGATCGCGGAGGGCACGATCGAGGACCGTATCGCCGAGATGCTGGAGCGCAAGCAGGTGCTCGCGGATTCCGTACTCGGCTCTGGCGAGGCCGCACTGACCGAACTCACCGACGCGGAACTGGCCGACCTGGTCGAGCTGCGAGGAGGCGCCCGATGAGCGACGCGTACAACGATGGGCACAGTGACGCGTACAGCGATGCGTACGAGGAGCACGAGGAGCACGAGGAGCACGAGGGGCACACGACCTCGGACGCTTCCGGCGACGAGCGCACCTTCGCCGCACTGCCCCCGGCCCACGGCCGTGGCTTCGCGACCTCCTGGTGGGGTCAGGCCTGGCTGAAGGCGCTGGAGGACACGGCGTTGGACTCCCAGCAGGTGAAGTCGGGGCGCAGGCTGGCGCGGGCCGGGGCGGTCGGCGCCGTGTCGGTGCGCCCCGGCCGGATCACCGCGGTCGTCCAGGACCGCGACCGCGCCACGCACCGCTCCGACGTCCTGCTGCAGCGGCTCGGCGAGGACGCGTGGGACCGCTTCCTGGACATGGCCGTCGAGCGGGCCGGGCATATCGCGGCGCTGCTCGACCGCGAGATGCCGCCGCACCTGGTGGAGGACGCGGCGGCCGCGGGCGTCGAACTCCTGCCGGGGATCGGCGACCTGGAGCCGGAGTGCGACTGTGACGCGTGGGACCACTGCGGGCATACGGCGGCGCTCTGCTACCAGATGGCGCGGCTGCTCGACCAGGATCCGTTTGTGCTGCTGCTGATGCGCGGGCGCGGGGAGCGCGAGCTCCTGGACGAGTTGCGGGCGCGCAGCGTCGCGCGGGCCGCGCCTGACGAGCCCGCCGCCGACGAGGCCCCGCCGAGCGCCCCGGAGGGGGTCTCGGCGGACGAGGCGTACGCGATGGGGGACATCCTGCCTCCGCTGCCCGCTTCCCCGGCGCTGCCCGACGCGCCGGGCACGCCGCCCGCCCTGGACACCGAGACGGAGCCCGCGCCCGGCCTGGATGTGGCGGCTCTGGAGTTCCTCGCCACGGGGGCGGCGGCGACGGCGCACCAGCTGCTGGCCGAAGCGCTGTCGCCCGGCCATGCGGGGCAGCCGGTCGGGGTGGAGCCGACTCCGGGGCAGGACGCGGTCCGGCTGGCCGTGAGCGGGGCCGCCGCCCGGACCGCCGCGCCGATCGCCGGGCGGTTCGCCACGGGGTCCGGGCGGGACCACGAGGGGCTCGCGCTCGCCGTACGGGCGTGGGAGTTCGGCGGCGCCGCCGCGCTGTCCGTACTCGAAGAGGAGTGGACCCCGCAGGGGGATGCGCTGGTACGCGCGCGTGCCGCGCTGGACGCGGCCTGGGACGAGGACGAGCGTCCGCCGCTGCGCGCCGCGCGCAACCGGTGGACCGTGGTCGGCACGCGGGCCCAGTTGCGGCACGGCCGGGACGGGCGCTGGTGGCCTTACCGCAAGGAGCGGGGCCGTTGGGCTCCGGCCGGTCCGGCGACACACGACCCGGCTACGGCGCTGGCGGTGGTGACGGGCGAGGAGTGACGGGGCAGGGGTAATGGGGGTAACCGGGGCGGGGCTGGGTTGAGCGGGCAGTGACCGCTGCCCGCGCCCGTCTCGGCTGCCCTCGGCAAGCTCCGTGGGAGTGCACCACGGCAGTTACGGCAAGCTGCTCGGCAGCGCGCTGGCGAGCTCCGTCGGGAACCCGGGTGGATGCCCCGTCGGTAGCTCTGTGGGCAGCACACTCGGGAGCCCGGTCGGAAGCCCCGTCGGGAGCTCGCTCGGCAACTCGCTCGGCAGCTCCGTCGGGATCTCCGTCGGAAGCTGCGACGGCGGGCTCGGCGCCCGCGTCGGCGTGGCGGGCGAGCTGCTCGGCCCGGTCGGCTTCTCGTCCGATGTGCCGCCGTCGCCACCGGCGACCACCAGCACGACCGCGATAATCGCCCCCGCACCCACGATCACCGCCAGCAGCGCCAGCAGGCCGCCGCGGAGACGACCTGACGGCGGGTCTGGCGGCGGGTCTGGTGGCGGGTCGGGGGTCGCGTCCGGCATCGGTGGCTGTGGCGGCACGGGTGGCGGGCCCATACCGTCCAGAGTCACCCGTATCCGGCCACGAAGCGACCCCTGTACGGCAGTTGGTGAGCGCATGCCGCTCAGCCACGCGCCCCCGACCAGCGGCGCGCCCCTCAGCCACGCGCCCGTAAGCCGAGCGCCCTTCAGCCACGTACCCCCAACAGGTGATCCATCGCCAACTGGTCCAGCTGTTCGAAGGCCATTCCGCGCGCGGCCGCCCCCGCCACGTCGAACTCCTCGAAGGCGGCCCGGTCCGCGAGCAGCCCGGCGAGCCCGTCGTCCGCGGTCGCCAGCGCCAGCTCGTCCAGGCGCGATGCCCGCAGCGCTTCCTGGACCTCGGGGTCGGCACGGAAGGCGGCCGCGCGCTCGCGCAGGATGAGGTAGTTGCGCATACAGCCCGCGGCCGATGCCCACACGCCGTCGAAGTCCTCCGTACGCGGCGGCTTGAAGTCGAAGTGCCGCGGCCCCGCGTACCCGGCGGTCTCCAGCAGGTCGACCAGCCAGAACGCGGACCGCAGGTCTCCGGCGCCGAAGCGCAGGTCCTGGTCGTACTTGATGCCGCTCTGGCCGTTGAGGTCGATGTGGAAGAGCTTGCCCGCCCACAGGGCCTGGGCGATGGAGTGCGGGAAGTTCAGGCCCGCCATCTGCTCGTGGCCGACCTCCGGGTTGACCCCGTACAGCTCCGGGCGCTCCAGCCGCTCGATGAAGGCGAGCGCATGGCCGACGGTGGGCAGGAGGATGTCGCCGCGCGGCTCGTTCGGCTTGGGCTCGATCGCGAAGCGCAGGTCGTAGCCCTGGGCCGTGACGTACTCGCCGAGCAGGTCGAAGGCCTCCTTCATCCGGTCGAGCGCCACCCGTACGTCCTTGGCCGCTCCGGACTCCGCGCCCTCGCGGCCGCCCCATGCCACGTACACCTCGGCGCCCAGTTCGGCGGCGAGGTCGATGTTGCGCAGCGTCTTGCGGAGCGCGTAGCGGCGTACGTCGCGGTCGTTGGCGGTGAAGGCACCGTCCTTGAAGACGGGGTGCGTGAACAGGTTCGTCGTCGCCATCGGCACCTTCAGGCCGGTCGCGTCGAGCGCCTGCCTGAAGCGCTTGACGTGCGACTCGCGCTCGGTGTCCGACGCGCCGAAGGGGATCAGGTCGTCGTCGTGGAAGGTGACGCCGTACGCGCCGAGCTCGGCGAGCCTGCGTACGCTCTCGACGGGGTCGAGCGCGGCGCGGGTCGCGTCGCCGAACGGGTCCCTGCCCTGCCAGCCGACGGTCCACAGACCGAAGCTGAATTTGTCCTCGGGGGTGGGTGCGTAACTCATCGCGGCTTCTCCCTCACCGACTGGTTATTTTGTCATAGCACTTAACAAACTAGTATCCGGGAGCATCACAGGGAAGGGCGCGACAGCCCCGATCGTCGAACGGAGAGTGCGATGTCAGCAGCCGATGGGCCCCTGGTCGTCGGTGTGGACAGCTCTACCCAGTCCACCAAGGTCCTGGTCGTCGACGCGGCGACGGGCACGGTCCTGGCCCGCGGGCGGGCCCCGCACACCGTGTCGACCGGGCCCGGCCGGGAGAGCGATCCGCGCCAGTGGTGGAGCGCGCTCACCGAGGCGCTACGACAGTGTGGCGACGTGGCGCGCGAGGCCGCGGCGGTGTCCGTGGCCGGGCAGCAGCACGGCCTGGTCACCCTGGACGCGGACGGCGCCCCGGTCCGCCCGGCCCTGCTGTGGAACGACGTACGCCCGGCGCCGCAGAACGCGCGACTGATCGAGGAGCTGGGCGGCACCAAGGCCTGGGCGGAGCGCACCGGCAGCGTTCCGGCGCCCGCCTTCACCGCGGCCAAGTGGGTCTGGCTGCGCGAGCACGAACCGGACGCGGCAGCCGCGACCGCCGCCGTCCGGCTGCCGCACGACTACCTCACCGAGCGGCTCACCGGGCACGCCACCACCGACCGCGGCGACGCGTCCGGTACGGGCTGGTGGGCCGGGCCCACCGAGGCGTACGACGAGGAGATCCTCTCCCTCGTCGACCTGGACCCGGCCCTGCTGCCCCGCATAGTGCGCCCGGGCGAGGTGGCCGGGACCGTACGGGACCTACCCGAACTCCCCTTCGCCAAGGGGACCCTGGTCGCCGCGGGCACCGGCGACAACGCGGCGGCCGCGCTCGGCCTCGGCCTGCGCCCGGGCACCCCGGTCCTCAGCCTGGGCACATCGGGCACCGTGTACGCGGTGTCGCGGCAGCGCCCCGCCGACCCCACCGGCACGGTCGCGGGCTTCGCCGACGCGCGCGGCGACTGGCTGCCGCTGGCCTGCACCTTGAACTGCACCCTGGCCGTGGACCGGATCGCGGCCCTGCTCGGCCTGGACCGCGAGGCGGTGGAGCCGGGCGGCGGCGCCACGCTGCTGCCCTTCCTGGACGGCGAGCGGACCCCGAACCTGCCGGACGCGTCAGGCCTGCTGCACGGGCTACGGCACGACACCAGCGGCGGGCAGCTGCTTCAGGCGGCGTACGACGGTGCGGTGTTCGCCCTGCTCCAGGCCCTTGACCTGGTGCTCGACGTAGACGCGGGCGCGGACCCCGCCCCCGAGGCCCCGCTCCTGCTGATCGGCGGCGGCGCCCGCGGCACGGCCTGGCAGCAGACCGTACGCCGACTGTCCGGCCGCCCCGTCCAGGTGCCGGACGCCGACGAACCCGTGGCGCTCGGCGCCGCCGCGCAGGCCGCGGGGCTGCTGACCGGCGAGGACCCGGCCGCCGTCGCACGCCGCTGGGGCAGCGCGCGGGGGCCGGTGCTCGATCCCGTAGCCCGCGACGAGGAGACCCTGCAGCGGATCTCCACACTGCTGACCGACGCGGGACCGCTCCTCGGCAACCTTGGCAGACTGTCGGCGTGAACTCCCCCATCCCTCAGCCGGGCTCGCCGCTCCCCCACACCCAGCAGGGCATCAGGCGGCGCAACCTCTCCCTGGTCCTGCACACCGTCGCCGCCCAGGGCCCGCTGTCCCGTGCCACCGTGGCCTCCCGGATCGGGCTCACCCGGGCGGCCGTGTCCACTCTCGTGGACGAACTGGTCCGCGCGGACCTGCTGGTCGAGCTCGGCCCCGAGCAGCGGTCCGGCACGGTGGGCCGCCCCGGAAGCGCCCTGGCGCTCAGCGAGCGCTGCCCGGTCGGGATCGGTGCCGAGATCGGTGTGGACCATCTCGCCGCCTGTGCCGTGGACCTGCACGGCACCGTACGGGCCAGGGCCGTCCTGGAGGGCGACAACCGGGGCCGTCCCCCGGAGCCCGTACTCAAGGAGCTCGCCCGTCTGATCCGAGAGGTGACCGATACGGCCCGCGCGGCGGGGCTACGGCCCGCGGGGCTCGGTGTCGCCGTGCCGGGCCTGGTCGCCCGTGACGCGCGGACGGTCGTCCGGGCGCCCAACCTCGGCTGGACGCAGGTGGACCTGGGTCGGCACCTCGGGGACACGCTGCCGCCGCGCGTCGACAACGAGGCGAACCTGGGCGCGCTGGCTGAGCTCTGGCTCGGCGGCGAACGGGTAGCCGCTGATGCCCCGGCGACCGATGGTGAACCGGCGACGGGCGGCGCCCCGGCGACCGGCGGCGGCGCGGCACCTCGGGACTTCCTGCATGTCTCAGCCGAGATCGGCATCGGTGCCGCGGTGGTCGTGGACGGCCGACTGCTGCGCGGAGCGCGCGGTTTCGCGGGCGAGTTGGGCCATGTACCGGTACGTCCCGAAGGGCCCGACTGCCCGTGCGGTGGACGGGGTTGCCTGGAGCAGTACGCGGGCGCCGAGGCAGTGCTGCGGGCCGCGGGCCTGCCACCGGGCGAGGGCCGCATCGGGCTGCTCACCGCGCTCGCCGAGGACGGCGACGAGCGGGTGCGCCGTGCCCTGCGCGGCGCCGGGTCCGCGCTGGGCATCGCGGTCTCGGGCGCGGTCAATCTGCTCGACCCGCAGACCGTGGTGCTCGGCGGGGCGCTGTCCCGGCTCGCGCCCTGGCTGCTGCCGTCGATGGAACGGGAGCTGCTGCGCCGCACCGCGGACCCGGAACGCCCAGGCGGCGCCTCGGTGACCGTGTCCCGGATCGGCTCCGACGGGCCGCTGCTCGGGGCGGCCCATGCGGTGGTCCAGGCGGTCCTGGACGATCCGGTGTCGGTCGCGCCGCCGCCCGGGTAGCCGGGTGTGTCCGGAACCCGGGTAACCGAGCGTGTCCGGAAGCGGACGGAAGTACTTGCGGAAATACGGAAGTACTTGCGGAAATGCTTACGGAAATGCATCCAGGAGTGCTTACGGGAGTGGTTGTCGCCCCGCGCCACTCGGGCCACGATGGGCATCTGAGCGTGCATCGGAGCACCGCCCGCAGCGGGAGGCCTAGTTGACAGATCCATGGGTGGCCCTGGAGCCCGGCACCGACCCCGCCGAGCGAGTGAGGGAACTGCGCCGCGCCCACACGGACTTCACCACCCAGGGCATGGTCGCCAGACCCGTACGCCCCGTGGTGGCGGACTCCTGGCGGCGCTCGGCCCGCGCCAAGGTCAGCCCGGACGGCACCGCGCGCGTGGAGCTCGCCGACGGCGAACTCGGCTCCTACCGGGCCGAGCACCCCCTGGCGCGGGTGATGCCGCTGTTCCGTGAACTGATGAGCACGTTCGCGATGGACGGCGAGCACCTCCTGGCGGTGTGCGACGCGCACGGCAGGCTGCTGTGGGTGGAGGGCCACACCGGGACCCGTACCCGTGCCGGGCAGATGAACTTCGTACCGGGCGCCCGCTGGGCGGAGTCCGCGATGGGCACCAACGCCCCCGGCACCGCGGTCGCGGTCGGCCGCCCCGTACAGGTCTTCGCGACCGAGCACTTCAGCAGGCCCGTCCAGCCCTGGACCTGCGCCGCGGCGCCGGTGCACGATCCGCACACCGGACGGCTGCTCGGCGCCGTCGACATCACCGGCGGCGACCGCCTCGCCCACCCGCACAGCCTCGCCTTCGTACAGGCCGTGGCCCGCGCGGCCGAGGCCCAACTCGCCCTGGACCGCGGCCGGACCCCGGACACAGGCGTCGCCCTGCACGCCCTGGGCAGGAACGAGGCGCTGCTCGTCGCGCACGGCCGCAAGATGCGCCTCAGCCGCCGCCACAGCGAGATCGTGGTCCTGCTCGCGGGCCATCCCGAGGGCTTGACCGGTGACCAGTTGCTGGTCGGCCTGTACGAGGACGAGTCGATGTCCCCCGTGACGCTGCGCGCGGAACTGTCCCGGCTCCGGGTGCTGCTCGGCGCCGAGTTGCTCGCCTCACGCCCCTACCGGCTCACGCAACCCGTCGACGCGGACTTCACCCTCGTACAGCGGCGGCTCGCAGCAGGCGCGGTGTCCGGTGCGATGAGCGCGTACAACGGCCCGCTGCTGCCCTGTTCCCAGGCTCCCGAGGTGGCCAGAGTGCGCGACCGCCTGTCGTGCGCGCTGCGCGGCGCCCTGATCGACCGCGGCGACCCGCAGCTGCTGGCGGACTGGGCGCACAGCCCGTGGGGCGGCGATGACCTCGACATCTGGCGGGCGCTGGTGGCCGCGACCGAGCACGGCGCACCAGAACGGGCCCCGGCCGAGGCCGTCACCCGCGCCCTCGACGAGGAGCAGTCGGCCGCAACGTGGTTGCAACCTCCGCGCTCCTAGCCTCCCCGCGAGCGTTGCCCAACGGCGGGCAGCCATCCTCGGGAGGCCAGCAGAGATGACCCGTTACGCCGCACCCGGAACCGACGGCGCACTAGTCTCCTACGAGTCGCGCTACGACCACTTCATCGGCGGGGAGTACGTCCCACCCGCCCGCGGCCAGTACTTCGAGAACCCCAGCCCGGTCAACGGCCGCCCCTTCACCGAGATCGCCCGCGGCACCGCCGAGGACGTGGAACGCGCTCTGGACGCCGCGCATGCCGCCGCCCCCGGCTGGGGCGCCACCTCCACCACCGACCGCGCCGGCATCCTCAACAAGATCGCCGACCGGATGGAGGCCAACCTCGAACTCCTCGCGGTCGCCGAGGCCTGGGAGAACGGCAAGCCGATCCGCGAGACCCTGGCCGCCGACATCCCGCTGGCCATCGACCACTTCCGCTACTTCGCGGGCGCGATCCGCGCCCAGGAGGGGACGCTCGGCGAGATCGACGGCGACACCGTCGCGTACCACTTCCACGAGCCGCTCGGCGTGGTCGCCCAGATCATCCCGTGGAACTTCCCCATCCTGATGGCGGTCTGGAAGCTGGCCCCCGCCCTCGCGGCGGGCAACGCGGTCGTCCTCAAGCCCGCCGAGCAGACGCCGGCGTCGGTGCACGTCTGGCTGAGCCTGGTCGCCGATCTGCTGCCACCGGGCGTGGTCAACATCGTCAACGGCTTCGGCGCCGAGGCGGGCAAGCCGCTCGCCTCCAGCCCGCGCGTGGCGAAGGTCGCCTTCACCGGGGAGACCACGACGGGGCGGCTGATCATGCAGTACGCCTCCGAGAACATCAAGCCGGTCACCCTGGAGCTGGGCGGCAAGTCCCCCAACATCTTCTTCGACGACGTCTGGTCCGCCAACGACGACTTCCGCGACAAGGCGCTCGAAGGCTTCACCATGTTCGCCCTCAACCAGGGCGAGGTGTGCACCTGCCCCTCCCGCGCACTGATCCAACGCGGCCACTACAGCGAGTTCCTGGACGCGGCGATCGCCCGCACCGAGCAGATCCTTCCGGGCCACCCGCTGGACACCGACACGATGATCGGCGCCCAGTCCTCCAACGACCAGCTGGAGAAGATCCTCTCCTACCTGGACATCGGCCAGCGCGAGGGCGCCAAGGTCCTCACCGGCGGCCAGCGCATCGAGTACGACGGCGAGCTGGCGGGCGGCTACTACGTCCAGCCCACGATCTTCGAGGGCAACAACCGGATGCGGATCTTCCAGGAGGAGATCTTCGGCCCGGTCGTCTCGGTGACGTCGTTCAACGACTTCGACGACGCCATCAAAATCGCCAACGACACGCTGTACGGCCTGGGCGCCGGAGTCTGGACCCGCGACATGAACACCGCCTACCGGGCGGGCCGTTCGATCCAGGCGGGCCGCGTCTGGACCAACTGCTACCACGCCTACCCGGCCCACGCGGCCTTCGGCGGCTACAAGCAGTCCGGCATCGGCCGCGAGAACCACAAGATGATGCTGGACCACTACCAGCAGACGAAGAACCTTCTGGTGTCGTACTCGCCGAAGAAGCTCGGCTTCTTCTAGAGGCACTTGGCGATGGCACCGCACTGACAATCCGTGATCTGACCTGCGGCACTGCCCCCATGGTTCCCACGACCTACCGGTCCGCTGGGAGGGCGCAAACAACTGATCACGACTTCCCAAGTGCAACCGAAGGCTCCTGGACAGCGCAAACCGCAGGTTGACAGGGGCTCACTGCCGCTTCCTTTCGCATGTGGGCCGCATCGAAATGACCGACCAGGTCGGCGTAGTGCGCGCTGTCTCGTACGAGTTGGGCGTGGGTGCCGAACGCGTACGAGCCCTCCGACAGCACCAGCACCCGCCGGGCGCGGGCCGCGGATGTGAGGCGGTGGGCGATGACGATCAGCGTTCCCGGGCGGGCGGCGAAGGCCCGTTCCGCGCGAGCCTCCGCGAGCGGATCCAGGTGACAGGTCGCCTCATCGAGAATGACGATGCTCGCCGGGGACAGGTGCGCTCTGGCCAGCGTGATCAACTGACGTTCGCCGCTGGAGAGTTGATGGCCCTCCGGGCCGAGCTGGACGTCGTATCCCCCAATACGCTCCACCAGGGGGCGCAGGCCGACCGCGTCGACGCTGGCCGCGATGTCCGGCTCAGGTGCCTGGGGATTGAGGTAGGTGATGTTCTCGCGCAGGGTCCCTGAGAAGACGTAGGCCTGTTGCGGGATCACGGCGATGGCGGTGCGCACCGTGTGCGCGGGCAGCTCGGTGAGCGCGGTGCCGCCCAGGAGGACGTGCCCGCTCTGCGGGCGCTGGGTGCCGGCGAGCAGTTGAGCCAGGGTGGACTTTCCGATGCCGCTGGCACCGACGATCGCCAGGTGGTCGCCGTGGGGCACCTTCAGGTCCACGTGCTGAAGCACAGGTGCGGCATGGGGCCCGTAGGCAAAGGTCAGGTCGTGGAGCGACAGGTCCGGAGCATGCAGGCCGCGAGAGCGCTCGGAGGGGGCCTCGGAGTTGCATTCGGCGGTCGAGGGGGTCGCTTCGGAGATGCGACGCAGGACGACGCCCAGTTCCAGGCCGCGCGAGCCGATCGTAGCGACCAGCGAGCTCAGAGCGGGGACCAGCGTGGCGCTGAGATAGCTCAACGCGCCGATGATCTGGCCTGTGGTCAGGCTGTGGTGGCTGACCAGCCAGGGGGCAGCGGCCAGCAGGGCCAAGGGCGGAAGGTGTCCGCCGATGGTGATGATCAGGGTGCGCAGGGAGACGAACCAGGCCAGGCGGGCCGCGCTGCGGGCGTGCGCCTCGATGGCCCGGTCGATATGCGCCAAGGCACGCTGGTCGGCGGCGCAGGCGAGGACGTCCCGGATGCTCGCCACAGTGGTTCCCGCTATGCGGGCGATCTCCTCCTCCCCGAGGAGGACTGCGCGCTGACGCCGGGCAGCGGCGCTCAGCAGGGCCGTGCTGAGCATCAGTGCCAGCAGCAGGGGAGGCAGGGTCAGCAGAGCGACGGCGGGAGCGAGCGCCGTGACTCCGATCAGGGCCGCGAGCAGCTTGAAGACGAGGGGGCGCAGGGTCCGCAGTAGCGCTGTCACGAGTCTGCGGGTGTCCTCGGCGAGGTTGGTCAGCCTGGCGGCGTCGGCGGCGTCGGTGCCGTCCGGATGAGCCACTGCGGTGGTCAGCCGGGCATCGACCAGACGGTGAAGCAGGGCGTCACGGAGCGGCTCCACAGTCGCGGCGAGGTGGGGGAACATCTGGCGCGTTGCAAAGGCTCCGATCAGCATGGTCAGGGCGAACCCGGTGAGCCAACCGAGGCCGGCCAGTGGCCGCTGGGCGAGGAAGCCCTGGTCCAGCGCACGGGCGAGCAGCGCACCGGAGGCCATCGCGGGCAGCGCCTCGAGCGCCGACCACCCGGCGAGTCGGACCGTGGTGCTGCGCTGTCGTCGCACGTGCTCGACGAGCAGGTGCCAGCCGCTGCGGTTCATCGGTCCTCCACTGTCGTAAGGGGTTCGGTTGTCGCAACGGGGTCGGTTGTCGTGAGCGCGTCGGCCATGTCGAAAACGGCGCGGTATTCCGGGTGCTGCCAGAGGCGCTCGTGCGGGGCGACGCTGCGGATGCGGCCGTCCTCCAGCCAGGCGACCAAGTCGGCGCGGGCGGCTGTGACGGCACGGTGGGCGACGATGACCCGGGTACGGCCGCGGAAGTGGCCGGTGAGCGCACGGGTCACCTGCGCCTCGGTGACCGTGTCGAGGCTGGACGTGGCGTCGTCGAGCACCAGTACCCGCGCGTTCTGAGCGGCAGCCCTGGCCAGGCCGAGACGTTGCGCCTCGCCGCCGGAGAGCGGTGTGCTCGACAGCGGAGTGTCATAGCCCTGGGGCAGCCGCCGGATGAAGGTGTCGGCGCGAGCCGTGCCCGCTGCACGCTCCACGTGGGCCCGGGTCGCTGCCGGGTGGGCGTAGGCGATGGCGTCGGCGACGGTGTCCCCGATCAGCGCCGGTCGTTCAAACGCGTAGGCGATCTGGCCGCGGAGCTCGTCGAGATCCATCGCGGTGACATCGACGCCGTCGAGCAGGACCGTGCCTTGGTCGGGGTCGACGAGGCGTCCGATCAGCGCGGCCAGGGTGGACTTGCCGGAGCCCGAGCGGCCGACCAAGGCCAGCGAGGCACCCGCGGGAACGTACAGATCAAGCCGGTCGAGAACGTGCCGCTCACTCTCGGTCACGGTGACCGAGTGGAAGGCCACCGCCCCCGCGCCGGGGGAGAGACTGCGCGGCCGGGCGGGCCGTGACTGGGTCGGCAGGGACAGCACTTCACTGATCCTGCGGGCGCTGGCCCGCACGCCTGCCAGTTCCATGAACGCATCGATCTGCCCGAAGAAGGACAGGGCGAAGGCAATGTATCCGACCGCGGCCAGGAGCTGGCCCGGGCTCATGTCCCCGTGGACGACGGACAGGCCCGCGACCGCCAGCACCATCGCCTCGATCAGCGGCATCAGAGCCATGCCTTTCCAAATCGCCTTCCGCTGCAGCCGCCATGTCGCCTGGCCCGTCTCCGCCAGGTCGGGCAGCGGCACGAGGACACGTTCCACTTCGCGGTTCGTAGTGCCTGCGGCGCGGATCGTGCGTACGCCGGTCAACGCGTCCGACAGCCGTACCGCGATGGAGGCGAACGTGCGTTGGTAGCGCCCGTGCAGGTCGGTGGAACCGACCAGGAAACGTCTCAGCAGCAGCACGGCAGGGGGCACGCCGAGGACGAAGGCCACCCCCAGGCGGACGTCGATCAGCCAGAGTGCGACCACTGCGCCCACTGCGGTACTGAGCCCGCTGATCAGCGATGCGGTGACGGGCAGAGCGCAGGAGGCATGCCCGACATCGCCCAGCAGGCGGCTCGTCAGGTCACTGGCGGCGAACCGGCGCCCGCGCTGAGCCCCCAGGGCGAGCACGTGGCGCACCATGCCGCTGCGCAGCCACGACTGAGCCACAGTGACGCATCGGGCACCGGCCAGCCCGGCCGTCACCTGGCCCAGAGCGTTGGCAGCCATGACCGCGGCCAGCGGAATGAGCGCTCCTGAACCGCCGCCGTGCCGCATGACCGCATCGGTGGCGGCGGCGAGCATCGATGGCAGGGCAAGGCCCGTGGCCGCCGCGACCGCGCATGCCATCACGAAGGCCGCGGACCAGGCCGGTCGTTGCCATGCGGCACGAATGAGCATGCGGTCTGCCGTTGTGGGCATGGGTGGTGTGCCTTTCTTCCAGGGAGCTGTGGGGCTTGGGGCCGTCACGGTGCACGGGGCCGCGGTTTGACGGGGAGCGACGGAATAGCAGGGCTCGTGGCCCGGGCGGCTTGAGGGGCGGATACGGTCCGCGGCGCCGTCAGCCCCGCGTGCGTCGGGGCGCCAAGGTGCGCAGACAACGAGGCGGGCAGGTCCCGCGCACACAGCAGTCAGGGGTGGCGGGGACGCAACAGGGGGTAGTGGCAGGCGCGACGGCGGCGGAACGGGGAGCAGTCATGTCCACCATGCTGTTCTTCACGCGGCGCCGGCGGATCCGCCTCGTGTCGTCGGCTGCCCCCGCCAATCGGCGGGGGCAGC
>NZ_JAZGRL010000001.1:651091-675074 GCF_046540415.1 Streptomyces sp. E11-3
GGCGGCCCCCGCCAAGGGGGGGGGGCAGCCGGAGCTCGGGGCTCTGATGTCGTCGAGCAGGTGTCAGGACGCGCTGGTGGGCAGGATCGCGCTGACCAGGAAGCCGCCGTCCGCAAGGGCCGTGGCCTCAAAGCTGCCGCCCAAGAGGTGGACCCGCTCGTACAGGCCGATCAAGCCGTGGCCTCCGCTGGGCAGATCCAAGGGCTCGGTCCCTGCGCAGGCCGGGCCGTTTCGGACCTCGACGCACAGCTGTTGCCCCTGGCACCGAAGGCTCACCCAGACCTTAGCGCCAGGCGCGTGCTTGCGTACGTTGGTCAGAGCCTCCTGGACGATACGGAAGGCGGCTCGCTCCACGGCGTCGGGGCAGTCGCGGCAGGCTGCCGCGTCGATGTCGGCGTCGATGTCGGATCCGCATTCGCCGATGAGCCGGTCCAGGTCGGCCAGGCGGGGCTGAGGGCTGAGGTCGCCGCCGCCCACACCCGCGGCCCTGAGAAGCCCCACCATGTGCCGCAATTCTTCCAGGGTGCGCACGGACAACTTCCGGATGGCGTCCGCGGCTTCCCTGACCGCGGGCTCGGTGCTGCTCATACGCAGCGCACCCGCCTGAAGGCTGACGAGACTCACCTGGTGGGCGACCACATCGTGCATCTCCCGGCCCAGCCTCGCCCGTTCCGTGGCCAGCACCTGCCGGGCCACCAGCTGATGCTCCCGGGCTCGGCTCTCGCTTAGTTCACGCAGACGCGTGGCGAGTTCCGCGTGCATGGCGACGGCGCGCCCGAGCGCGACCGGAGCCAGGGATACGAGCACGGCGTCTTCGGCATCCAGGTTCTCCCACCCCACTTCCCCCAGCCGTTCCAGGGGGACGGGCAAATAGTGGGCGACGGCGACGAGGAGAGCACAGGCGATCAGAGGACGGCGCTCGGAACGCAGGCGGGCCACGGTGTAGAGGGCTGCCATGGCGGCGAACCAACCGGTGCCCAGGTACACGCCGGGCACGGTCGCCAAGAGGACGGCGACCGGCGTCCGCCGACGGGCCAGCAGCGCGACGCCACCAACCAGACCGATCGCCACCTCGAGTGTCGAGGCATGCATCGGGCCGACCGACACGATGGTGTCGACGACGGCGAGGACCACCGGACAGAGCAGGAACAGCAGGCGTTTGTGTCGTTCGGACAGCCAGTCGTCCTTCACGGCGGTTCCTGGGAGCCCGCGGGATCGAAGGTGGCCAGGCCGGCCCTCTCGGCCAGCACGGCGGCCTGGACGCGGTTGAGTCCGCCGAGCTTGGCGAGGATGGCACTGACGTGGTCCTTCACCGTGCCGTGGGCCAGGTGCATACGCTGGGCTATCTCGGCGTTCGACAGTCCCTGCCCCAGGAGTGCGAGCACTTCGCGTTCGCGGTCGGTCAGCTGCTCCAGGGCGCACTTGGCGGCCTGGGCGTCATCGGTGCCCTCGACAAACCCCCTGATGACGGTGCGGGTGACCCAAGGGTCCAGGGTCTGTCCCCCCGCGGCCAGGATCCGGACCGACCGGGCGAGCTGCTCCGGCTCGGTGTCCTTCAGCAGGAAACCGGACGCGCCTTCGCGCAGTGCGCTGATCAGGTATTCGTCCGCGTCGAAGGTCGTGAGCATCGTGACGGTCGGGGCCTTGTCCCCCAGCGTCGACTTGAGTCGCTTCAACACGGTGAGCCCGTCCACATCCGGCATCCGGATGTCCAGCAGCACCACGTCGGGGCGGTGCGCGAGGATCGTATCCACGGCTTGCGCATCACCGCAGTCGTCTACTACCTCGATGTCCGGCGCTGCCGCCAGGATCATCCGCAGGCCGGACCGGACCAGTTGCTCGTCATCGACGACGACTACCCGGATGGTCCCTCCATGCTCTGGTTGTCCCACGTGGCAACCCTAAGCCGCGGCCTGGTGCGGCGCCTGCGATGAGCGGAGGCGCCCCGTCCCGCCGACCGGCGGGGCGGCTCCCGACGGCAGGCGGATCCACGGGGCCGTGGCGGCGGGCGAGAGTGGTGTGCAGAGGGAGAGGGCAGCGCCCGGACCCACACAGCGTCCCCTTTCGCTTCCGATCAGGTCAGAGCCACGTTCGCTCCCGATCAGCTCAGAGACACGCAAAGGAGTACACCGATGACCTGCGAGCTCACCGCTGCCTCCCTCGAGGACACCGACCGCAAGCGAGCGCCGCTGATTATCCGCAACGGCGGGTTCGCCCGCGTCTGGGTCGCCCAGCTGCTGAGTCAGAGCGCGACACGGATGTACCAGATGGGTGCCCTGTGGTGGCTCCTGGGGCAGGTGGCTGCGGGCGACCGCGGCCTGGCCTCGGGGCTCTTCCTGATGTCCGCGGCGCTTCCGCCGGTGGTGTTCGCCCCGCTGATCGCTCGTGCGATTTCCCGGCATCGCAGTCGGCGTGTGCTGGGCAGCGCCGTGCTGGGCGGGGTGATCCTCACGGTGGCGCTGGCTGGCTTCGCCGCGCCGGCCGGTATGCCCGCACTGGCCGTCTATCCCGTGATGTTCGGTCTGGCCGCCTGCCAGGCGCTGTTCGACCCGTGTCTGACCAAGGCGATACCGGAACTGGTCCAGGACGGCGACATCGAGGACGCCACCGCGTTCGAGCAGTCGAGCTTCTCTCTGGTGGGCATGGCCGGTGCCCTGTTCGGCGCCATTCTGGTCGAGCGGATCGGGCTGACCGGCCTAGTGATGGTCAGCGCGCTCGCCTACCTGGGCGCGGCCGCCTTTCTGAGCACCGTCCACTTCCAGCCGCACGGCGGTGAGGTGCAGGAGGGATCGGGGTCCGGTATCGGCCGGGCCTGGCAGCTCCTTGCCGGGCTTCCCTTCATCAAGCTGGCCTTGGTCTGCTTCACGGCGGCCAACTTCTTCATCACCGCCACGTTCGTCGTCCTTCCCCTGTACACGAAGAACGTGCTCCACGCGCCGGCCCTGGCGCTGGGCCTGCTGGAGGGCGCGCTGTGGCTTGGCATGCTCATCGGTGTCTTCACCGGCAAGCGGCTGCCCGGGCACCCCGGCCTCATCGGCGGGGGGTGTGTGGCGCTCTTCGGAGCGGTCACCATCGTCCCCGGCGTCGTGCCCGACCAGACCGCGCTTCTGGTGTGCCTTGCGGTCGCCGGGTGGGCCGTGGGCGCCGTGAACGTGGTCTTCGTAGCCGCCTTCCAGCGCTCCGTACCCACCGCAGCGAAGCCGGTGTTCTTCTCCGCGATGCTGGCGCTCCTCGGAGCCGGCTTCCCCGTGGCCGCCTTCGCCTTCGGGCTGGCCGGCGACCTGCTCTCCCCGCAGAGCCTCTTCCTGGTCCAGTCCGCCGGACTGCTGCCGATCGCCGCCGCCCTCGCGCTCCGCAGCCGCCGCGACGCCCGCCTCCGTGCCGCCCTCTGAGGCCGTGCACCCGCTCCTCGCACCGAAGGGAAACGCCATGCCCGCCACCGTGGACCGCACGCGCCCCGCTCCCCCCACCGCGCACGCCGGCGTCCTGATCGACTCCGCGGCGCTCGACGACGTGGCCGCTCTGCTGCGTCTGTACCGCACGGTGTACGGAGATGCGTACCCGCTGCGCCTGGGCACGGATCCGGCGGCGATGGCCACCGCGCTGACCGACGCCGCCGTGCAGTGGTGGGTCGCCCGCGACGTGGCAACCGGTGACGTGGTCGGATCCGGGCTGCTGCGCACCGACCCCGTGACCCGCATCGGCAAGGTCGAGGGCATCGTCGTCCATCCCGACCGCGCGGGCGAGGGCATCGCGGGCCTGCTCCTGGAGGCCCTGGTCGCCTCGGCCTTCGGTCCGGAAGGTCAGCTGGAATCGGTGTACGCCACCGCCCGCTGTGTCTCACCGGCTCCGCAGCGCATGCTGATGCGGCACGGATTTCAGCCGATGGGCCTGCTGCCCGGCGCGATCAGGCTGTGCGAGACGGAAACGCTCGCCCTGCTGGTCCGCTACCGGGACGGGCTTCCCGCCAACCGCAAGGCGCTCGACCGGGTCCCCAAGGAAGTGGCCGCTCTGCTGGAAGCCGCCCGCAGCCACGGGTCCGGCTTCGACTTCACGGACGTACACCCGAAGCCGTCTCCTGCGTGCGCCCCCTCGCGAACGGGCACCGGGCTCGAGGTGAACCAGGACGCGGCCTTGGTCCGTCAGCGCTATGCGCAGGTCCACGCCGATGGGGCCGGTGTGCTGCCACTGCACCAGCCGAACACCCTGCTCGCCTCGCCGGACGGCGGGTCCGAGACGTTCGCTGTCATCGACCCCACCGCGGGCAGTGGCCTGCTCCTGGGCGGCCCTGCGTCCCCGGACGCGCCGGAAGGCATGCTCGGCGACGTCATCCAGGCGATGACCGAACGCGGCGCGACGTACATCGAGGCTGTGCTGCCGCTGCACGACCATGAGCAGATCGAGCAGCACCTCGCGCACGGCTTCGTCCCCAGCGCCGTCTACCCGGCGATGCGCCTCGAAGGCGGGGTATGGCACGACTATGTCGTGCTCAGCCGCACGACCGACCGCCCCGACGTTCGCTCGCTGTGCGTGGACGACCGGTTCGCTCCATACTTGGAGCAGCACGGCCGCAGCTGAGCCGGGGGGCAGCCGTCTCCTCCCCAGTGCAAAGCGAGGGCACACGATGGCCCGCTCCTCCGCGCCGACCGCACGGCCCGCCCACCAGAAGTACTTCGAGCCCCTGCCTGTACCCGATCCCGAACGGCTGGCTCATGTACAGCAGTTGGGGGACTTGCGCGACCCATACGCGACGGGGACCGACGTCGACGAGCTGTTCACCTCGGCCCTCGGTGAGATCTGCCTCTGGCACGCGGAGAGATCGGCGTTCTATCGGAGCGCGTGGAACGACCGTCCGAGCCGGGACGAGGCACCCCTGCGAACACCGGACGACGCGACACGGCTCCCGCTGATCCACGCCAACTTCTTCAAGGCCCACGAAGTGGTGTCCATCGCCCCCGAACAGGTGGCCATGCACCTGACCTCGTCCGGCACTTCCGGCCAGAAGTCACAGATGTTCTTCGACCGTTGGTCGATCGGCTCGGTCATGCGCATGGCCGCGTTCGTCCTGGACCACTACGGGTTCATCACCCCCGACCAGCCCAACAACTACCTGCTCTACAGCTACGAACCGACCGACCGGCTCAACCTCGGCACCGCCTTCACCGACGACTTCCTGTGCGACCTGGCCCCTGTCAATCAGCGCGCCTACGCACTGCGCGCGGTCGGCGACGAGCACATCTTCGACGCGTTCGGCTGCGTGAGCACACTGCTGCGCTACGCGGAACAGGACCTGCCGGTACGGCTGTTGGGGTTCCCCTCGTTCCTGTGGTTCACCCTGGAACGCATGCGCGCCATGGGCATCCCGCCCCTGAAGCTGCGCCCGGACTCCTTCGTCTACCTCGGGGGCGGCTGGAAGGGCCACACCGGCCGCCAGATCAGCAAGCACGAGCTGTACGACCGCGTCGAAGAACAACTCGGCATCCCTCACGAACGCGTCCGCGACAGCTACGGAGCGGTGGAGCACGGCGTCACCTACGCCGAGTGCGCCCGGCACAACCTGCACACACCGGTCTGGTCACGGATCTTCGCGCGCGACGTCGCGACACTGCACCCCCTGCCGTACGGCGAGAAGGGCTACCTCCACTGCGTGGCGCCCTTCATGACATCGGTGCCGGTGCACAGCGTCCTGATGGGCGACCTGGTGTCGATCCACCCGGGCTCGGAGTGCGGCTGCGGACTGCGCACACCGTGGTTCGAGATCCACGGCCGCGCCGGCACCAGCACCAATCGCAGCTGCGCCGTCGCCGCGGCGGAACTTCTCAAGGAAGCCTCATGACCGTCACCGCGCAGGACCACCTCTGGCAGGGCGCCTGGATCGACGACGCGGAAGCCGACAAACGCCTCGCGGAGCTTCCCGCCCTGGTTGCCGACGAACTGGCCCGCCCCCTGCCCGCCCGCCAAGTCATCGCTGCCTGCGACCGGTTGAGCGGCACCTTGACCACGCCGGACCACATCACCCGTACGCGACTGGCCGAACACCTCATGGCTCACGGCCACAACCCGGCTTCGGCCGAGCAGAGCCTGGGTGAGATCGCCGACTTCCTGAGCCGCGACGCGCTGGAACAGAAGGTCTCCGTGGAGCTCGGCGGTACCGCCCCGCAGAGCTTGACGCGGACCGACTTCCGCGCCCCGGTCTTCGAGTCCTGGCAGCCCGTGGGCCTGCTGACCCACATCACAGCCAGCAACGACCCGATCGTGGGCATCTTCAGCGCCGTGGAGGGCCTGCTCGCCGGCAACATGAACATCATCAAGGTCAGCGGCGGTGACTCGTTGTTCACGCACCTCCTGCTGGAGGCGCTGGCCACGCTCGACCCGGACGGCCGCATAGCCGCCCGGCTGATCGTCCTGAGATTCCCCTCGTCCCGCACCGACTGGCTGAAGCGCGTCTGCGCGGCGGCCGACGCGGTGGCCGCCTGGGGCGGCGAGGAGGCGATCGCCGGAGTGGCCGCCCATGTACCGACGGGCTGCCGCCTGATCGCATTCGGGCACAAGATCTCCTTCGCCTACGTGACCCCCGCCCTGTGGGACGACGAGCAGACCCTGCACGGCATTGCCGACAGCATCTGCCGCCTGGACCAGCAGGCATGCTCCAGCCCCCAGGTCGTCTATCTGGACACCGACGACCGTACGGAGCTGTCCGCCTTCACCGACCGCCTCGCAGACGCTTTGGACCGGCAGGGAAGCGCCCTGCCGCCTCCGCGTCCCGCGCTCCAGGAACAGGCCGAGATCACCACGACCGTGCTGGTGGCACGGTCGGAGGAACACCTGGGCCTCACACAGGTCCACGAGAGCCCGGCCGGGGCCTGGCGCATCCTCGTCGACCACCGCGGCGCGCTGCGCGCCTCCCCCTTGTACCGCACCGTGTGGGTGAAACCCCTCCCCCGCGAGCGGATCGTCACGACACTGCGCCCCATGCGCCGCTTCCTGCAGACTGCGGGACTCGCCGCCGCCCGGGGCGACGTTCCCGAGCTCGTGTCACGGCTGTGCACGGCCGGAGCGCTGCGCGTCACCCCCGTCGGCTCGATGCTGGACAGCTACCCGGGCGAACCCCACGACGGCCTCTACCCGCTGCAGCGCTACAGCCGCCGGGTCAGCGTCCGGCTCGACGACCGCTTCGCCCACGACACCCGCCTGGACGACCTTCGCCGCCCCGCCCACGGCGAGCCCATGCCCCCGCTCTGGCAACGGCCCGACGCCACGCGCCCCGTACTGACCAAGGCCGATGTCCAGCGCCTCAACGCCGACATCCCGCCCGGGAAGGCCCAGCTCCATCTCTCCAGCGGCGGCAGCAGCGGGACCCCCGCAGTCTCCGTCTACACCTACGCGGATTTCCGCAGCCAACTGCGCCGCGCCGGCGAGGGCCTGGTGGCCGCCGGGCTCGACGTGCGGAGTGACCGCGTGGCGAATCAATTCTACGCCGGTGACATGTACGCCAGCTTCCTGTACGGGCACGGTCTGCTGGAGCAGATCGGCGCGGCCCAGCTCCCCGTCTGCGCCGGCACGGACTACACGCGGGACGCCCAGCTGATCGTCAGGCACCGCGCGAACACCCTGATGGCCATGCCCTCGTACATCTGGCAGCTGTTCCAGAACGCCGGAGACGTGCTGGGCGAGTACCGAGGTGTCAAGAAGATCTTCTACGGCGGCGAGCATTTCAGCACCGAGCAGCGCGGGTACCTCCAAGAGCGCTTCGGCGTCGAGCTGGTCCGCTCCTTCGTGTACGGCGGCACGGACCTGGGGAGCATGGGCCACCAGTGCGCGAGTGCCGAAGGCAGCGTCCACCACCTCTTCGACGACCTGTTCACCCTGGAGATCCTCGAAGTCGACTCCGACCTCCCGGTCGAGGACGGCGCCACGGGCCGACTGGTCTTCACCCCCCACACCCGCAGCGCGCCACCCATCTCCCGCTATGAACAAGGGGACTTGGGACGCTGGGTCGCGGGCGAGTGCGACTGCGGCCGCACCACTCCGCGCTTCGAACTGCTCGGCCGCACCGGAGACGTGGTCCGCGCCGGTACGTACTTCATCAACTACCGGGTTCTCGCCCGGATCGTCGCCGAACACCTCGGGTACTGCGGCGAGTTGCAGATGGTTGTGGAATCGGCAGCGGACCGGGAACGCATCACCGTCAGAGTCGACGATCAAGCAGTGCGCGACCCCGGGGCAGTGACCCAGGCCCTGCTCGCCCACAGCCCCGAACTGCGCGAGGCGGTGACCCGCGAGAGGCTACTCGACCTGGTGGTCGAGACAGTCAGCTCCTCGGGCTTCGAACGCAGTGCGGCAAGCGGGAAACTGCGCACTGTGGTCGACCGTCGGCTGGCCGGGTGAGACGTCCGGAAGAGCAGGCTCCAGAAGACCGGTATCCGGAGCCATCTGGGCTCCCGCCCCGCGTGCCCTTTGCGCCGCCGTACGCCACAGACAGCAACATCCATGACCGTGAACTCACCGAGAACAGTCATCTCGTCCACCATCGCGGCAGCATTCTTCGTGGGCCTCGTCATCACCGGCACCGCACACGCCGCTGGCACAAGCACAGGGGGCGGCCAGTACCGCACAAAGCTACGCCGAGGACAAAGAGTACGGGAGCCCAGGATTAACCAGATCAAAGATGAGCTGAACAAGGCTTCTTCGATCGCGGCCAAGCCACTGGCGGACCACAACAGCGCACGCGAAGCACTCAAGACGTGTCTGACCAAGGCGACCGCTTGAGCTAGGCACCTGCCTGACGGCCGGGGCTCGTCCTTTCGGGGACGACCCCGGCCTCGTTGCGTTCGGTAGGTCTATCCATGCCCTCTCCCAGCTGCGCGCCGGGCGCAGGTATCGCCGCGCAGATTGCTGCAGGACAGATCGATCGACGAAGGACAGCGGCCCAACTCGCCTACAGAGAGCTCGGGTTGACAGGTTGTCCGACTGCGCTCCTGCGGCTCCGCCACGAGTCCGCGCATGCAGCGCAATGCAGGCGCGCCCCCTTGATCGCCTCGGGCGGTTTCTCCAGGTGGCGGCCACCTCCCCCGCCGGTCGGCGGGGTCGATTACGGCCGCTGGCCCGGTCCACCACGTATGGGCCGCGGGCGAAAGTAGTGAGCACAGGGACGCCGCTGCCTACAAGCGGTCGCCACCGGCTCACCCACCAGACCCGAAGGAAGAACCGTGGAGAACAGCTCCTTCCCCCTCCAGGGGCTCGCCCGGCTCGTCGCGCAGCGAGAAGGACGCGACGACTGGACGTTCACGACCGACTCCTTCTGGTGCCGCGTTCAGCCGACGGACCACGAATGGCCCGCGCAAGGGTGGAAGCTCCACGTATCCGCGACGCCTCTGTCGGCGCCCTTCGTACTGGAGCGGGCGGCAGTCGTGCTGCTGCGCGCCGGATGCGCCTTCAAGTTCGCCGAGTCGATGGACCGCGTGAACGACCTCGTCTCGACGTACTGCCCGCGCGGCAGCGGCGGAAAGTTCATCACGGCCTACCCGGTCGACGACGACAGCTTCCGTCAGCTGGCCGCACAGCTGCACGAGGCGACCCTGGGTCTGCCCGGCCCCGCCATCCTCTCGGACCTCCCCTACCGGCCCGAGAGCCTGGTCCACTACCGCTACGGCGCCTTCCACGGCACGACGGTGCTGTCCAACGACGGCTCCTACGAGTCGATGCTCGTCGGACCGCAGGGGGAGCTCGTCAAGGACGAGCGCAACGCGTGGTTCAGCCCGCCGCCGTGGGCCCGCTCACCGCTGTCGGCCAGTGTCGAGCAGCCAGAGCGCACGACTCCCCGCGGCACCCCGACCGCCGTCCTCCTCGACGACCGCTTCGTCGTACGGGAGGCGATCCAGCATTCGAACAAGGGCGGCGTGTTCCGCGCGGTCGACCAGCGCACCGGCGCCGAGGTCGTCGTCAAGCAGGCCCGACCCCACGTCGGCTCCCTGCTGAGCGGCGCCGACGCCCGCGACGCGCTGCGCAACGAGGCCCAGGTCCTTGACCTGCTCGAACCGCTGGGGATCACCCCGCACAAGATCGCGCTCTTCGAGCAGCAGGGCAGCCTGTTCCTCGCCGAGGAGCAGATCACCGGCCTGTCGCTGCGCCAGTGGATGAAGAAGCACACCGAGACCAACGGTCGGCACGTTCCGCTCTCCCTGGCCAAGCGGATGGCACTTCAGCTCGTCGACATCGTGACCGCCGTGCACGAGCGGGGACTGCTGCTGCGTGACCTGACACCCAACAACATCATGGTCACGCCCAGTGACGACCTGCGTCTGATCGACCTTGAGTACGCCACCGAGCCCGGCGCCACCGTGGGCCGGGTCATGACCCTGGCCTACGCCGCCCCTGAACAGGAGAGTGCCCCGGCCCTGGGGCCCGCTCCCGACCTGGCCTCGGACCTGTACGCACTCGGCACGACCCTGTTCTACCTGGCCTCGGGCAGCGATCCGGTGCTGCCCGAGGACCAGCCCCTGCCCCGCCCCGCGCGGCAGCGCATCGCGATGCTGCTGTCCCACATGACTCCGCACAGCCCGACGGTTCGTGCCTTCGCCCCGGTGATTCTGGCGCTGATGGCCGAGGATCCGTCCAGGCGCTGGGGTCTGAGCCGAGTCCGCAGCCATCTGGAGGGTGCCACCGCCCCGGCCCCGGTTCCGGTGTCCGCCTCCGGGCAGACCCCGCTCACCGCAGACGGGCAGGGAGGAGCGAACCGGCTGCTGGCCGACTCGCTCTCCCACATACGCGCCACGATGGACCTCGACCACCCTGAACGCCTCTGGCCTTCCGGAAGCTTCGGCTCGACGACCGACCCGTACAGCGTTCAGCACGGCGCCGCCGGTGTGCTCCAGGTGTTCACCCAGGCCGCTCGTCAGCTGAACGACGCGGCCCTGACGGAGACCGTGGCCCAGATAGCCCAGTGGATCAACCGGCGGCTGTCGACCGAGCAGCGTGCGCTGCCCGGCCTGCACTTCGGCCGCTCGGGCACCGCATGGGCCCTGTACGACGCGGGTCAACTGCTGGACGATCCCACCCTGACCGGTACGGCCTTGGACCTGGCGGCCCGCATCCCCACCAGCTGGCCCAACCCGGATGTGTGCCACGGCATGGCCGGTGCCGGCATGGCGCAGCTGCACCTGTGGCAGTCCACCGGTGACGCGGCGATCGGCGCCCGCGTGCGTGCCTGCGCGGATGCCCTGCTCTCCGCCGCCGAGTACACGCCGGAGGGCGTCTTCTGGCCCGTCCCCGACGACTTCGCCTCCCAGCTGTCCGGGTCCGCCTACTACGGGTTCGGCCACGGCGTCGCAGGCGTCGGCAGCTTCCTGCTGGCCGCCGGCCTAGCCACGGGCAGCGACACGTACCTGAGCGCGGCACGGGCCGCCGCCACCACCCTCGCGGACTCCGCCGTCCAGGACGGCGACCGGCTGCGCTGGCCCACCGTGCTCGGCAGCCCCGAGCCCTCCCCGTTGCCGCTGTCCTGGTGCTCCGGCGTCGCCGGTATCGGTGCCTTTCTGGCCCGCATGTGGCGGGCCGAGGGCGAGCAGCGCCACCTCGACCTGGCCGAACAGGCAGGCCGCGCCGTGCAGGCCGGGCCCTGGCACCAGCCATCGGTGCACTGCCACGGACTGGCCGGCAGCGGCGAGCTCCTGCTCGACCTCGCCGACCATCTCCAGGCGCCCGACCACAGGATCGACGCCGCCGATCTGGCCTCCCGGATCACTGCCCGGCACGCCCTGCGCGACGGCCGGATGGTGGTCGCCGACGAGTCGATGCGCGACGTGACGGCCGACTACAGCACCGGCCTTGCCGGGGTGGCCGCCTTCCTCCTGCGGCTGCGCCACGGCGGTGACCGCCTGTGGATGCCCGCCGCCTCCACGACCGTGCCCGAGAACGGGATATCCCGATGAACCACGACACCATCACCACTGCCGGCGCTGCCGACACGATCCTGAACAGGTTCAACTTCCGATTCGACGGATCCGGACAGCACGCTGTCTGTCTGGCAGCCGCGGCCGATGGCGCCCTGCGTATCGAAACCTGGACCTTCGCCGCCGACGGCACACGCACCCGTCTGCTGCCCGTTTCGGCCCGTGAAAGCCTGGCGACCCAACTGGTCGCCGCCCACGACGGACGCGTGGTCGCACTTCGCGGTGGCTCCGCCCCGTTCGAACTGGCGCTGATCGAGCCGTCCGGTGCCGGAGCGCACACGCGGCCCGTCGCCCGCCTGCACCACCCAGGAGCGCGACTGCTGGCCAGCCCCGACCCGGCCACCCTGGCCCTGGTCATCACGACCGACGGCGTCCGTGGCACCACTGTTCGGCGACTGACCCGTGACGTGCGCCTGGAGACCGATCTGGAGCACGACGGCGTGCTCGGCGGGGGCCTGTGGCTGGACGAGCACGGTCACCGGCTGGCCTTCAGCCACGCGGTGAAGGGCCGTGCGACGACAGTGGCGGCGGACCTCACCCGCGGCACCGTCGACCCGCTCCTGCCCACAGGCGCGCAGCCGCTCCTGATCGGCCCCGCTTCGCAGCTGGCGCTGATCGCCGCGGCGAAGGACGGCCGCGTCCGGCTGGGGGTGGCCGAACTGTCCGGGGCCCGTCCCCCGCGCTTCCCCTCCGTCCTGGACGCCCCCGTCATCGGAAACGTCGTGCCCCTGGCCGTGGATCCGTCGGGGCAGCGCTTCGCCCTCGTCGCCGAGCAGGGAGCCCGCTCCGCTCTGCTGGTGTTCGACGCGAGTGCCGACACCGTGACCCGGTTCCCCCTGTCTGACGGGGTGATCAAGGGCGCGGGCTCCTGGACCGTGTCGGGTCTGCGCTTCCTGTTCGCCGCACCCGACCGGCCGACGGGGGTCGCCACCCTCACCGACTCTGGTTCGCTCACGCTCCCCGAGCCGATGCCGCGGCCCTGCTCCGACCGGCGCCCCTGGGCTCACGCGCACCTGGAGACCCTCGACGGACCGGCCGGGCCGATCGAAGCCGTCGTGTACGGCGGTCCGGGCTGGCGCGACAGCCCGCGCCTGATGGTCGCTCTGCACGGTGGTCCCGCCTCTGCCTGGAGGTTCGACTTCTCACCGTTCTTCCAGCACCTCGCCGACATCGGCATCGCGGTCGTGGCGCCCAATCAGCGGGGCAGCACCGGCTACGGCCGCGAGCACCAGGAGGCGCTGCATCACGCCTGGGGCGTACCGGACCTCGAAGACGTACGGCACCTCGGACGCGCGCTGGGCGAACACCGGCAGCGCATCGGGGCCGCGCCCCCGGCTCTGTACGGCATCAGCTATGGCGCGTTTCTGGCTCTGCTGGCCGCGGGAGCCGATCCCCATCTGTGGTCGCGCTGCGCCGTGGCGGCACCGTTCCTGTCCGGACCCCGCCTGGACTCCCAGGCGTCCCCGCCGGTGCGAGCGATGCTGAAGCGCCTCGGTGGCCTCACTGAGACCGATGACGCGCTGGGGCCACGCGACGCCCTCCGCTTCGCCGGGCGCATCCAGTCTCCTCTGCTCGTCCTGCACGGAACCCAGGACCAGATCGTCCCTGTGGCTCACGCCAGGGCCCTGCGCCGGCACTTGTTGCGCGCGGGCCGACGCGAGGGCGAGGGCTTCTCCTACGTGGAAGTCCCCGAGGGCCGACACAGTCTGCTCGACGAAGCAGCAGGTACCGAAGTCGCCGCCACCATAGGCCAGTTCATGGTCGGCACGACGCCCTTCACCGCAACAAGAAGAGGTCTATGACCGAACCCGACATCAGCACCCTCCATCCCTCCGGACCCTCACGGCAGGTGACGCGGCTGCCGGTCCGCAACTCTCTCCCCTCAGAAAAGGAAACCCTCATGGAACTCGACATCAACGCCCTGCAGACCCTCGCCGGCAACGACCCCGTCTCCCTGGACAACTGCTGGTGGACCTGCGGCTGGAGCAGCGGCAACGTCTGCGGATTCAGCAATGCCTGCGGCTGGTCCAAGGCCTGACCCCCCTCCCCCCTCCACCAACACACCCCGACGAAACATACCCATGAAAAGGACATACCCATGGAGCTCGACATCAGCACCCTCCAGACCCTCTCCGGAGACGACCCCGTCTCCCTGGAAGGCTGCTGGGTGACCTGCGGCTGGAGCAGCGGCAACGTCTGCGGATTCAGCAGCGCCTGCGGCTACACCGGCTGAGGCAGGGCCGACGCCGAGGGGCGGCACGGAACAACGTATGTGTTTGTTCCGCGCCGCCCTTCGGCGAGTTGATGACCACGCCGATCAGGAGATTGACCATCGCAAATGAGCCGAGGAGTACGGAGGACCCGAAATAGAGAAAGGCCCAGGGCAAGTACGCCATCCCCTCGGCAACAACGTCGGAGAGCCCATCAAACGTCAAGATAGCGCAAAAGCACCCCCGAACAACAAGAAGCTGATGGTGCCCGGAATGCTGCGGCCGACAGCCACCGGAACGATCCTCAGCTGACGCAGCAGGCGGGCGGTGCGCAGCACGCGCGCGAGACGAAGCAAGCGCAGCGCTGCCGCATTCTGACGCGTGAACGGCACGGCGTTGGCAAGGATCAAGCAGCGCGGGCCGTCAGACCCTGCTGGTTCTCGCGCACCTGCGCTGCGGTCAGTTACCGACCTCGGCGTCTTGGGGTCTGGATGTGCGTCGGGACCGGTGACGCGGTCCGTCCGGGCTGGTACGCCAGATGCACGCGGTATCCAGCGCGCCTGGCAGTCGGCCGCGGCTGGGCGCAGGGGCGGCTCGGCGACGCGCCACGCACTACGCGGCAGTTCAGCGTTTGTGATCTGCGGCGGTCATCCCGCTCCCGCCGCGTGCCGCGGTGGCGGCGTAAACGCGTTGCGCCGGCTGGGGGTGGATCGTGAGAATTGTGCGCATGCCGCCCTTGAAGATCGAGATTCGGCCATACGCCAACGATGACTGGGACGCGATCGCGCGAATTCACGATGCCGCGCGCCTTGACGAGTTGCGCAACTCTGCCGGTGTCGAGGCGTTCCTGACGCTCGCGCAGACCGCTGAGCCGGAAGGGCTGTTCGACGGCCAGTTGTGGGTGGCGGAGGCCGACGGGAGAGTGGCCGCTTTCGTCGCGCTCGACGACGACGAGGTCACCTGGCTGTACGTCGACCCGCAGCGCTACCGGCAGGGGATCGGCAGGGCACTGCTGCGCCACGCTGTTGCCGCTGCCGGACCGAGGGTTGAAGTCACCGTGCTCGACGGCAACCCAGCCGCCCAGGCGCTCTACGCTGGCGAGGGATTCATCGTCACCGAGACCCGGACCGGCTCGCTGGTCGGCAATGAGGCGTTCACCGCCACCGGCCACATCATGCACCGCGACACCGCGACGGCGCCCACCAGCATCGCTGGCTGATTGAAGTCTTCGCGCGGTCCAACCCTGCCGCCGGGACAAGGGCCCTACTCCTGAGCTTGGCGGTTACTGACTTCGGCGCATTAGGGTCGGTTCGGTCTGTCGAGTGCGAGGCCGGTCCCGGCGAGGAATCCGCCGAGGACGTTGTCGCGTGACCCGGGCGGGCTCAGCCTTACGCCGAGCCCGCCACGCCGACTCCATACCGGAGCCGGACCCGTGTCACGCCGTCAGCGCTGCAGTGTCAGCAGACCCGGACGGTAGGGCAGGAGGCCGTAGTCGCCGCCGGAGTCGGGGCTGCGTCCCTGGTACAGCAACTGCAGATTGCAGGGATCGACGGTCATGGTCTGATCGGCGCTGGTGCGGATCAGTTCGCCATGGCTGATGTCGTTGGTCCAGGTGGCGCCACTGTTGGTCTTGCCGGCGAAGGGATTGCTCTCGGTCGCGGCCTGGGGTGTCCATGAGCCGTTCAGACTGGTGGCTGTGAACGAGCGGAAGTAGCGGCCCTGCGAGCCGATCGCCTCGACGATCATGAGGTAGCGGTTCTGGCCCTGGAGCTTGTACACCTGCGGGGCTTCGAACAGGTTGTTCGTCGTATCGCTCATGATCGTCGTGTACGACGAGCCGAAGCTGCCCGGGAAGTTCCCGATCGGCATGCTGGCCCGGTAGATCTTGCCGTTGTCACCGGCGAAGAACAGGTACATGTTCGTCCCGTCACCGATAAGCGTCTGGTCGATGGGTCCGGTTCCGGAGCCGGGGATGCTTCCGGAGAAGAGCGTCTGCTCGGATGACCAGCCATTCGGGTTGGTGGGGTCGTTCGACGTCCGGTAGGAGAAGGCAGTCCCACCCCACTGGTAGGCGAGCACCCAGATGTTCTTCGGCGCGAAGTAGAACAGCGTGGGCGCGACGGTGGAGGTTGGCATGGTGTTCTGGCTGGCCGAGGCCATCTCCGACCAGTTGGTGAACAGGCCGAAGTTCATCGAACCCCATCTCGTCCCCGTGTCGTGCGTCGTCGCATAGACGAGTTGCCTGCCGTTGTGGGGGACGACGGTGAAGTCCTTGAGCGAGACCCACCCCGGCTTGGGCTGCGCCAGCACGCCCGTTGATGACCAGCGGTAGGTCGACGGAAGATCGCACGGGCCGGGGTTGGCGCCGCCGGCCTTGACGAGCTGCCACTGCTGGTTGGTGCCGCCCCAGTCGTCGTACTGGACGATGTTCGCGTTGTCGGCGGTGGAGCCGCCTTGTACTTCGAGGGCCTTGTTGCTGTGGCGCGCGATGAACCTCACGTAGCCGTCCGAGCTGTCGGCCAGCCGCCACTGCTGGTTGGTGCCGTTCAGGTCGGCCCACTGGACGATCGAGCCGCCGTTGGCGGTGGACCGGTTGTAGACGTCCAGCACTTTGCCGGAGTGGCGGGACTTGATGCGGTAGTTACCGCCGCCGGAGTCGACGAACTGCCACTGCTGCTGGTTCTGATCGTTCCTGGTCCACTGGGTGATGCGGGCGCCGTCGTTGGTCGCCAGGTTGTAGACGTCCAGGGCCTTGCCGCTGTTGCGGTTGACCAGCACATACCAGGCGTTGGTGTCGACGGTCGCCGCGGCGGCGGGCTGGGCACCGAGGAAGGTAGCCACGAGCAGCAATGGCGCAAGGGCGGCGAGTAAGCGTCTCAGGTGGGCCGGGGACTGATGGCGAAACCGCATCAGGAGAGCTCCTTTGGGGGGCGGGGGCGAGGTTGACCCCGATGAACCGCGGAACGGCCGCGCCGGGGGCGCTGGCCATGGGGACCTCCGAGGTGAGGAATTTCGGTCCACTCTCGAAAACTTTTCGGAAGATTCTCGTATTCTTCGACGCCACAAGCTAGGAACGTGGGGCCTCCCGGTCAAGACCTGCCACCGATCTGTCCATAAACAGCGCCTCTCTCTAAACAGCGCCTCCTCTTTGGCTTGACAGGCATGTCCACCGACCGGAAACTCACTGAAAGTTTCCGACACTCGAGCTGGGCCGCGCTGGAGCGGGCCGGGTTCGATATTTCGAATGGGAGCGCTCCCAATCTACTGGCACCCCCACGGCGCCCACTGGGCACCAACCTGCTGACCACCATCGACACAGGAGCCGCTCATGCCCCCCACACCCTTGTTACGCCACCCCAGACGCCTCGCCGCCACGCTGCTGACGGGTTCCCTCCTCGTCGGTGGCCTCCTGACCACGCCCACCGCGGCAGCCGCCCCCTCCCCGGCGGCGGCGACCACGGCCGTACGCGTCAACCAGGTCGGCTACCTGCCGGACGGCCCCAAGCGCGCCACCGTGGTCACCACGGCGACGCAGTCGCTCACCTGGCAGTTGCGCGACGCGTCCGGGACGGCGGTCGCCTCCGGTACGACCGTCCCGCGCGGCGCGGACACCCCCTCCGGGCAGTCCGTCCAGGTGGCCGACTTCTCCTCGTACCGAGGGTCCGGCTCGGGATACGTCCTGGCGGTGGACGGCAGCGACAGCGTGTCCTTCGACATCCGCGCGAACCTGTACGAGGCTCTGCGCTCCGACGCGATGGCGTTCTTCTACCACCAGCGCAGCGGCACCCCCATCGACGCCTCCCTGGTGGGCTCCTCCTACGCGCGCCCGGCCGCACACCTCGGTGTCGCGCCCAACAAGGGCGACACCTCCGTCCCTTGCCAGGCCACCGTGTGCGACTACACCCGGGACGTCAGGGGCGGCTGGTACGACGCGGGCGACCACGGCAAGTACGTGGTGAACGGCGGCATTTCCACCTGGCTGGTGGTCAACTCCTTCGAGCGGGCCAAGCGGGCGGGCACGGAAGCGGCGCTGGGCGACTCGACCCTGCGGATCCCCGAGCGCGACAACGGCGTACCCGACGTCCTGGACGAGGCACGCTGGGAGCTCGACTTCCTGATGAGGATGCAGGTGCCCGAGGGCAAGCCGTACGCGGGCATGGCGTTCCACAAGATCCATGACGCGGCCTGGACCGGCATGCCGCTGCTCCCCGACCAGGACGCCCAGCCCCGCGAGCTGCACCGCCCGTCCACGGCGGCGACCCTCAACCTCGCAGCGGCCGCGGCGCAATGCGCCCGCGTCTTCCGGCCCTACGACGCCGCGTACGCCGACCGCTGCCTGTCGGCCGCCCGCCAGGCCTGGACGGCGGCCCGGGCCAACCCTGCCCTGTACGCGCCGGATTCGGACAGCACGGGCGGCGGTGCCTACGGCGACACCCAGGTCGGCGACGAGTTCTACTGGGCGGCGGCCGAGCTGTACGCCACGACCGGCGAGAGCGGCTACCGGGACGCGGTCACCGGCTCGTCCTGGCACACGTCCCCAACTGCCTTCTCCGCCTACGGGTTCGGCTGGGCAGACACGGCCGCGCTCGGCCGGCTCACCCTGGCCACCGTCCCTCATGGCCTCCCCGCGGCCGACCGGGACCGGGTCCGGGCCTCGGTGACGGCAGCCGCCGACGGCTACCTGTCCCGGATGGCCGCCCAGGGCTACGCGGTGCCCGTCCCGGCGGACGGCTACTTCTGGGGCTCGAACGGCGAGGTGGCCAACGACGCGATCGTCCTGGCCGTCGCCGGGGAGCTGACCGGCAACGAGCGCTACCGCACCGGCGCGCTGGAGATCATGGACTACCTGCTCGGCCGCAACGCCCTCGGCCAGTCCTATATTTCCGGCTACGGCGAGACTGCCTCGCGCAACCAGCATCACCGCTTCTGGGCCCACCAGTTGGACGCCTCGCTGCCCCATCCTCCGGCGGGCTCGCTCGCGGGAGGGCCCAACAGCGGCCTCCAGGACCCGGTGGCGGAGGAGAAGCTGGCCGGCTGCGCGCCCGCCGCCTGCTACATCGACCACATCGACTCGTACTCCACCAACGAGGTGGCGGTCAACTGGAACGCCCCGCTGGCCTGGCTCGCCGCCTACGCCGCCGAGCGGACCTCCACCGGCGAACCGCCCGCCGGCGCCTGCGCGGTGACGTACAAGACCGACCGCGTCTGGAGCACCGGCTTCACCGCGACGGTCACCGTCAAGAACACGAGCCCGACAGCCGTGAACGGATGGCAGCTGAGCTGGACCTACCCGGCCGGCCAGCGCGTCACAAGCGCCTGGAACGCGACCGTCACCCACGACGGCACCGCTGTCGTCGCCCGCCACGCCGACTGGAACCGGACCATCGCACCCGGTGCGACCGCGAGCTTCGGAGTCCAGGGGACACACAGCGGGACCAATCCCTCCCCCACGGCCTTCACCTTCAACGGGGATGCCTGCACCTGATCCCGTACTGCCCGGGTTCCGGCCCGACCCGTCCGTTCGCCGATCGCCGTTCGCCGAGTGGCAGCGGACGATGCATTCCGCTGCGCTTCAGTCCTTCCGTGATTTCTACCCTGGAGGCTCAGTCATGGCTTCGCATGCCCTTCCCCCACCCGCCGTCCGCCGGAAGATCGGTGGTGTGCTGATAGCGCTGGTCGTCGGCGTCCTCGGTGCGGTCGCCGCACCCGTCGCGCCGTCGACCGCACACGCCGCCGAGAGCACGGCCGAGAGCACGCTCGGCGCCGCGGCGGCGCAGAGCGGCCGCTACTTCGGCACTGCCATCGCCTCGGGCAGACTGGGCGACTCGGCGTACACGACGATCGCGGACCGCGAGTTCAACTCGGTGACGGCCGAGAACGAGATGAAGATCGACGCCACCGAGCCCCAGCAGGGCCAGTTCAACTTCACCGCCGGTGACCGCGTCTACAACTGGGCGGTGCAGAACGGCAAGCAGGTGCGCGGTCACACCCTGGCCTGGCACTCCCAGCAGCCCGGCTGGATGCAGAGCCTCAGCGGCAGCCCGCTGCGCCAGGCGATGATCGGCCACATCAACGGCGTGATGGCCCACTACAAGGGCAAGATCACCCAGTGGGACGTCGTGAACGAGGCCTTCGCTGACGGTAGTTCGGGAGCCCGGCGCGACTCCAACCTGCAGCGCACCGGCAACGACTGGATCGAGGTCGCCTTCCGCACCGCGCGCGCCGCCGACCCGGCCGCCAAGCTCTGCTACAACGACTACAACGTCGAGAACTGGACCTGGGCCAAAACCCAGGCCATGTACGCCATGGTCCGGGACTTCAAGCAGCGCGGCGTACCGATCGACTGCGTCGGCTTCCAGTCGCACTTCAACAGCGGCAGCCCCTACAACAGCAACTTCCGCACCACCCTGCAGAACTTCGCCGCCCTCGGCGTCGACGTGGCCGTCACCGAACTCGACATCCAGGGCGCCTCGGCCACGACCTACGCCAACGTGACCAACGACTGCCTGGCCGTCCCGCGCTGCCTCGGCATCACCGTCTGGGGTGTGCGCGACACCGACTCCTGGCGACCGGAGCACTCGCCGCTGCTGTTCAACGGCGACGGCAGCAAGAAGCCCGCCTACACCGCCGTCCTCAACGCACTCAACGCCGCCTCCCCAACGCCCCCTTCGGATTCCGTACAGATCAAGGGCGTCGCTTCAGGCCGCTGCCTGGACGTGCCCGGCGCCAGCACCACCGACGGCACCCAGCTCCACCTGTGGGACTGCAACAACCGCACCAACCAGCAGTGGACCTACACCGCCGCGGGCGAGCTCAGGGTCTACGGCAACAAGTGCCTGGACGCCGCCGGCACCGGCAACGGCGCCAAGGTCCAGATCTACAGCTGCTGGGGTGGCGACAACCAGAAATGGCGCCTCAACTCCGACGGATCCATCGTCGGCGTCCAGTCCGGCCTCTGCCTCGACGCCGCAGCAAGCGGCACCGCCAACGGCACCCTGATCCAGCTCTACTCCTGCTGGAACGGCGGCAACCAACGCTGGACCCGCACCTGACCTGCCACAGCGAGAGGGTGAATCGATGAAGACCTACGGTGCGGCTTCCCCCGCCCCTCCACCAAGACATCGCTGGTGGTCCCGGGTCGCCGCCGTGGTGGCGGCGACCCTCGCGATCGGCATGCTCGGCGCGGTGAATCCGGCGCCCGCCGAGGCGGCGACGGTGGACACCAACGCCTGGTACGCCCTGGTCAACCGCAACAGCGGCAAGGCGCTGGACGTCTATGACGTGTCCACCGCTGACGGCGCGCGGGTCAGCCAGTGGACGCGCAACGACGGAGCCAACCAGCAGTGGCAGTTCGTGGACTCCGGCGGCGGCTTCTACCGGCTCAAGGCCCGGCATTCGGGCAAGGTTCTCGACGTGGCCGGCGCCTCGACCGCCGACGGTGCCGCGATCCAGCAGTGGGCCGACCACAACGGGGCCAACCAGCAGTTCCGCCTGGCCGACGCCGACGCGGGCCATGTCCGGCTGATCAACCGCAACAGCGGCAAGGCGGTGGAGGTGCAGGGCGCCTCCAGCGCCGACGGCGGCGACGTCGTCCAGTACACCGACTGGGGCGGCGCCAACCAGCAATGGCAGATGATCAAGCTGTCGTCCGGTGGCGGCGGCGCATGCGGCAGCGCCCCGACTCTGGCGAGCGGTACGCACACGATTCAGAGCAGCGGCAAGAGCCGCAGCTTCATCCTCAGGGTTCCCGCCAACTACGACAGCAGCCACCGCTACCGGCTGATCTTCGCATTCCACTGGCGGGGCGGAACCGCCGGCGACGTCGCCTCGGGCGGCACGAGCGGGAGCGCCTGGTCCTACTACGGCCAACAGGAACAGTCGGACAACAGCGCGATCCTCGTCGCCCCCCAGGGCCTCGGCAACGGCTGGGCCAATTCGGGCGGTGAGGACGTCACCTTCGTCGACGACATGGTCCGGCGAATCGAGGGCGGCCTCTGCGTCGACACGACGCAGCGTTTCGCCACCGGTTTCAGCTGGGGCGGCGGTATGAGTTACGCACTCGCATGCTCCCGGGCGAACGTCTTCAGAGCCGTCGCGGTCATCTCCGGCGGCCAGATCAGCGGGTGCAGCGGCGGCACCCAGCCCATCGCCTACTTCGGAATCCACGGCATCAGCGACAACGTCCTCAACATCGCGCAAGGACGGTCCCTGCGCGACAAGTTCGTCGCCAACAACGGCTGCACTGCCCAGCGCCCGCGCGAGCCCGCCCCGGGCAGCCGGACGCACATCACCACCACCTACTCGGGCTGCCGTGCCGGGTACCCGGTCCAATGGGCCGCGTTCGACGGAGGCCACATACCCGGTCCGGTCGACGGCTCCCCCGACGAAAACGGCGTCACCACCTGGACCAAGGCAGAGATCTGGAGGTTCTTCGCACAGTTCCAGTGACACGCCCGCACCATGGAGTGGAGCCAGGATGATCCTGGCTCCACTCCAGTGGAGCCAGGATGATCCTGGCTCCACTCCATGGTCAGGGCTGACGAACGGGCTGACGATCCCGCCCGGGCCTGACCGCCGTCGCGCAGGCTGTACGTTCGGTGGACGGAACGTTCGGTGGACCGGACGGAGCAGGGCTTGACCGGGGGGCGGCCGAGGGCATGTCCTACAGTTTTCCGGAAGAC
Source organism: Streptomyces sp. E11-3 (assembly GCF_046540415.1). Lineage (NCBI taxonomy): Bacteria > Bacillati > Actinomycetota > Actinomycetes > Kitasatosporales > Streptomycetaceae > Streptomyces > Streptomyces sp. E11-3. Next base: position 673,934 of record NZ_JAZGRL010000001.1, read on the forward strand.
ATCCGTAGTTCTTTCGGATGGAGATGTCGACGGAGGTGGGGATCATGGCCGGGGCAGGCGCCCAGCGCAGGACAGCCACGCAGAGCCCGGAGGGGCCGGCCAAGGTGACGATCACCGAGATCGCGCGGGAGGCCGGGGTGTCCGTGCCCACCGTCTCGCGGGTCGTCAACGGGCGCTCCGACGTCTCGCCCGCCACCCGGGCCCGGGTCGAGGACCTGCTGCACCGGCACGGCTACCGGCGCCGACCGGGGGCGCCGAGGGACCGGGCCGCCCTGCTCGACCTGGTCTTCAACGACCTGGACAGCCCCTGGGCCGTGGAGATCATCCGGGGCGTCGAGGAGGTCGCGCACGAGGCGGGCGTGGGCACCGTGGTCTCCGCGATCCACGACCGGGCGGGCGATGCGCGGCAGTGGATGACCAATCTGCGGGCCCGCGCCTCCGACGGCGTGATCCTGGTGACGTCGGCCCTCGCACCCGGCCTGCACGAAGAACTGCGGCGCCTGGGCGTGCCGTTGGTGGTGATCGACCCGGCCGGTTCCCCCGCGACCGTGGCGCCGACCGTCGGCGCCACGAACTGGGCGGGCGGGATGGCCGCGACCGAGCATCTGCTCACCCTCGGGCACCGGCGGATCGGGTTCATAGCGGGCCCGCCACGGCTGCTCTGCTCACGGGCCCGGCTCGACGGCTACCGGGCCGCGCTCGACGTGGCGGGCGTTCCGGTCGAGGACGCCCTGATCGTGCCGGGCGACTTCTATCACGAGTCCGGATTCACCGGCTGCAACCAGCTGTTGGACCTCGCCGAGCCGCCCACCGCCGTCTTCGCCTCCAGCGACCAGATGGCGCTCGGCGCGATCGAGGCACTGCGCAGGCGTGGCCTTCGGGTACCCGAGGACATGAGCGTCGTCGGCTTCGACGACCTGCCGGAGGTCCGCTGGTCCGCGCCGCCGCTCACCACCGTCCGCCAACCCCTGTCCGACATGGGCAAGTTGGCAGCCCGCGCCGTTCTCGATCTCGCGCGGTCGGTCGAACCCGCGTCGCCGCGCATCGAGCTGTCGACAGAACTGGTGGTCAGGGCCAGTACAGCGGCGCCGCGCGGCGTGTAGCGGCCCCACACCTCACCCGGGGGTGGGGGCCGCCGCCC
>NZ_JAZGRL010000001.1:675130-681723 GCF_046540415.1 Streptomyces sp. E11-3
CCCCCCCCCCCCCCCCGGGGGGGGGGGCAGCCGTGTTTTTTTTTCCCCCCCCCCCCCCACCCCCGCCTTGTGTCCGTAACTTCCGTGGTCATCTACCGATAGTTTTCGGATCACTTCCGGAAGGTGTGCGATGCGAGCCGTCGAGCGAGGCGCCCAGACGCCGAGCACCATCTCAGCACTCAACCGCCGCAGGTTCCTTGCCGCGACCACCGCGGCCGGCCTGGGCGCGACGGCGCTCAGCGCCTGCTCGGACTCCGGTTCCGGCTCCACGGACAGCTCGGGGCGGACCGTGGTGGAGTGGTGGAACATCCAGACCACCGAGCCGACGCAGAGCCTGTGGCCCAAGCGTGCCAAGGACTTCGAGGCCACCCACCCCGATGTGCGCATCAAGCTCGTCACGCTGGAGAACGATGCGTACAAGGCGAAGATGACCGCGCAGACCAGCTCCGGAAAGCTTCCGGACATCTTCCACACCTGGGGCGGCGGCGTCCTCAAGCAGCAGATCGACGCCGGTCTCGTGGAGGACCTCACCGCGTCCACGAAGCCATGGTCCGACACCCTCGTACCCGCCTCGAAGGCACCCTACGAGTTCGACGGCAAGACGTACGCCGTGCCCTTCGACATCGGGGCCGTCGGCTTCTGGTACAACAAGGCGCTCTTCAAGAAGGCCGACATCGCCACCCCGCCTTCCACCTGGGCCGACTTCCTCGACGCGGTGAAGAAGCTCAAGGGCGCCGGGATCACGCCCCTCGCCCTCGCCGGCAAGGAGAAATGGCCCGGCATGTACTACTGGGCGTATCTGTCGATGCGCACCGCGGGCGTCGACGGGATGCAACAGGCCATCGACGCCAAGGACTTCACCGGTGACCCCTTCGTCGCCGCGGGCCGCCACCTCAAGGATCTGGTCGGCCTGGAGCCCTTCCAGAAGGGCTTCCTCGGCGCCGCGTACTCCACGCCGGGCGGCGAGGCGGCCGCCATGGGCAACGGCAAGGCGGCCATGGAACTGATGGGGCAGTGGGCGCCCGTCGTACAGGCCGACGCCGGCAAGGGCATAGGCGACGACCTGGGCTTCTTCCCATTCCCCTCGGTCGCGGGCGGCAAGGGGGCAGCCACCGACGTGTTCGGCGGCGGCGGTGGCTACGCGGTGCGCAAGGGTGCCCCGGAGGCGGCCGCCGAGTTCCTGAAGTTCTTCATGACCGCCGAATCCGATCGCATCCTCGTGGCCAAGGGCGCCATGATGCCGGTCGTCAAGGAGGCCGAGAGCGCGCTCACCGACCCCAACCTCAAGGCCGTCTCCGACACGCTCGCCCAGTCCACCGGCTTCCAGCTCTACCTCGACCAGGTCCTGCCACCGGCGGTCGGCCAGGAAGTGAACGACTCGGTCGCAGCCCTCATCGCCGGGTCCAAGTCGCCCGAGCAGGTCACGCGTTCCATCACCCAGGTCGCCAAGAGCCAGTAAATGACGACGACTTCGACCCGTACACGCGACAAGCGCCCGCCGCTGGCAAAGACTCCGGACATCTCCCCGCGCAACAGGCGTCCGCTGAGTCGCCGGGTGCGGGAGTGGCTGACCGCCGTCACCTTCACGGTGCCGGCCCTCGCCCTGTTCGGGCTGCTCGTCCTCCTGCCCATCGTGTACGCGCTGTACGTCAGCTTCTTCAACTGGGGCGGATTCGGGGCGCCTTCGGACTTCACGGGCCTCGGCAACTTCAGCCGTCTCCTCGACGACCCCGTCTTCCTCGGGGATCTGTGGCGCGGCCTGCTCCTCGTCGTCCTGTCCCTCGCGCTCCAGTTGCCGTTCGCCCTGGCGATGGCCGTCCTGCTCAACCAGAAGCTGCGCGGCCGCGCCTTCTACCGGATGCTGTTCTTCGCCCCGTACGTACTGTCCGAGGTCATCACCGGCATCCTCTTCGGCATGATCTTCGCACCCGACGACGGGCTCGCGGACAAGATGCTCGGCTCGGTCGGCCTCGACGGGCTCGGCGGGCTGTGGTTCGCCGGACAGGACACCGTACTGCCGACGCTCTTCCTGGTCATGATGTGGAAGTACTTCGGCTTCCACATGATGCTCTACCTCGCCGGGCTCCAGGGCATCCCCGCCGAACTGCACGAGGCCGCCCGCATCGACGGGGCCGGACCCTGGCAGCGCTTCCGCCACGTGACCCTGCCGCTCCTCGGCCCCACGATCCGGATGAGCGTCTTCCTGTCGGTCATCGGCGCCATCCAGCTCTTCGACCTGGTGTGGGTGGTCACACAGGGCGGCCCCGACCACCACTCCGAGACGATGGCCGTGACCATGTTCCAGTTCGGCTTCAAGCGCTACCAGGTCGGCTACGCCAGCGCGATCAGCATCGCCATGTTCCTCATCAGCCTCGTCTTCGCCCTCGCCTACCAGCGCTTCGTGCTGCGCCGCGACACCGAAGGAGCCCTCACCACCATGCGAGCCACCCGATGACGGCCTCCGCGCTGCGCCGCAGGCTGCGCTCCGTTCCCCTGTACGTGACCGTCTGGGTGGTCGGCGTCGTCATGGTGACGCCGCTGGTGTACGCACTCGTCTCCGGCTTCAAGTCCACCGACCAGCTCTCCAGCAACCCGCTCGGCCTGCCCTCGCCCTGGGTGACGTCGAACTACACGGAGATCCTGGAGTCCGGCACCTTCTGGCGGTCCATCGGGTCCTCCACTCTGATCGCCGTCGGTACGACCGTCCTCACCGTCGGCACGGCCGCCCTTGCCGCCTTCGCACTGGCCCGATTCGCGTTCCGTGGGCGGGAATTGCTGTTCACGCTCTTCACGGTCGGCCTGATGTTCCCGTTCGCCGTGGCGATCCTGCCGCTGTTCATCCTGCTGCGCACGTTCGGGCTGCTCGACAACCCGTGGGGGGTGATTCTGCCGCAGGCCGCGTTCGGGCTGCCGATCACCATCGTCATCCTGCGTGCCTTCTTCCGGGAGATCCCCGGCGAGCTGGAAGAGGCGGCCACCCTCGACGGCTGCTCCCCGTTCGGGTTCTTCTGGCGGATCCTGCTGCCGATGGCCCGGCCCGCGCTCGGCACCGTGTCCGTCCTCGCCGTGGTGGCGAGCTGGAACAACTTCCTGCTGCCGCTGCTCGTGTTCAGCGACCAGACCTGGTGGACCATCCCGGTCGGCGTGCAGCAGTTCCAGGGCCAGTACTCCGCCGACGTCGCCCGCGTCTTCGCCTACCTCGTCCTCGCCATGGTGCCCGCGCTCGCCTTCTACGCGGTGGCCGAACGGCAGCTCATCGGCGGCATCACGATGGGCGCGACCAAGGGCTGACCCCGCCGCCCCCTGAACCACCCCTGCCCATACCGCACTTGAGGAGTTCCATGGTCAAGCCCTGGCAGGACACCGCCCTGTCCGCCCACGTCCGGGCGGCGGACCTGCTCGCCCGGATGACCATCGAGGAGAAGACCGCTCAGCTCTCCAGTGTGTGGCTGGGGGCCGAGCCCGAGGACGGCGAGGCCGCCGACGTGGCGCCCGGCCAGCACGAGTACGCCGCCACCAGCGCGGCCCTCGCCGCCCTGCTTCCGTACGGACTCGGCCAGCTCACCCGCCCCTTCGGCACCGTGCCCGTCGAACCGGCCGAGGGCGCCGCCCGGCTCGCCGCACTCCAGCGCACGATCCGCGCCGGCAACCGGTTCGGCCTGCCCGCGCTCGCCCACGAGGAGTGCCTGACCGGGTTCACCGCATGGCAGGCCACCGTCTTTCCGACCCCGCTCGCCTGGGGCGCCACCTTCGACCCCGCCCTGGTCACCGAGATGGCGCAGGCCATTGGTGCGTCGATGCGCGCCGTCGGCATCCACCAGGGACTCGCCCCCGTCCTCGACGTCGTACGCGATCCGCGCTGGGGCCGCACCGAGGAGTCCATCGGCGAGGACCCCTACCTCGTCGGCACCATCGGCACCGCGTACGTACGGGGCCTGGAGGCGGCCGGGATCGTCGCCACCCTCAAGCACTTCGCCGCGTACTCGGCGTCCCGCGCCGCCCGCAACCACGCGCCCGCGTCGCTCGGCCCGCGCGAACTCGCCGACGTGATCCTGCCCCCGTTCGAGATGGCGGTGCGCGACGGCGGGGCCCGCTCCGTGATGCCCGCCTACAACGACATCGACGGCCTGCCGGCCCACGCGCATGCCGAGCTGCTCACTCAACTCCTACGCGATACATGGCAGTTCAACGGAACCGTGGTCTCGGACTACTACGGCGTCTCGCTCCTTGAGGAAGCGCACCGGGTCGCGGACGGCGAAGGCGGCGCCGCGTGGCTTGCCCTTACGGCCGGTGTCGACGTGGAGCTTCCGGCAGCCCGCTGCTTCAGCACCGCGTACCCGCTCCCCGAGGGCCTGCTCGACCGGGCCGCGCTGCGCGTCCTCACGCAGAAGTGCGAACTGGGGTTGCTCGACCCCGACTGGGAGCCCGTCACGGGCGGCGCGCCCGTAGACCTGAACCCCCCACACATGCGGGAGCTGGCCCGGAAGGTCGCCGAGGAGTCGGTGGTCCTGCTCGCCAACGACTCCGGGGTGCTGCCGCTGGGCGACGGGCTGCGCATCGCCGTCGTCGGACCGCTCGCCCACGAGCAGGCCGCCATGCTCGGCTGCTACACGTTCCCCCGGCACGTGGGCGTACACCATCCCGAACTACCCGTCGGCGTAGCGGTATCCACACTCGCCGAGGCGCTCCGCGCTGAGCTCCCCACCGCCACGTTCGTGGCCGACCCGGCGGACGCCGACCTCTGCCTCGCCGTGGTCGGCGACCGCTCCGGGCTGTTCGGGCGCGGCTCCTCGGGCGAGGGCTGTGACGCGGAGGACCTGGAACTCCCGTACAACCAGAGTGAGGTGCTCAACCGCGCGCTGGCCTCCGGGACGCCGACCGTCATCGTGGTGCTCAGCGGGCGGCCCTACGCGCTCGGCCGCTGGGCGGACCGGGCCGCCGCCGTCGTGCAGGCCTTCTTCCCCGGGCAGGAGGGCGGCGCCGCGGTCGCGGGCGTCCTGTCGGGCCGCGTCGAGCCGTCCGGCCGGCTGCCCCTCGGCGTGCCGCGCACCCCCGGCGGCCAGCCCGCCCCGTACCTCGCGCCGCCGCTCGGCCGGCACGGCTTCCCCAGCACCGTGGACCCGACGCCCCTGTACCCGTTCGGGCACGGCCTGTCCTACACCACGTTCGCCTGGGAGACCCCGCACTGCGAGAATCCCGAACTGGCCACCGACGGCGAGACATCGATCCGGCTCACCGTCCGCAACACCGGCGACCGCCCCGGCATCGAAGTCGTCCAGCTCTACCTCCACGACCCCGTCGGCACCGTCACCCGGCCCGAGGTCCGGCTCGTCGGCTACGCCCGGGTCCCCCTCGACGCCGGAGCCTTTGCCGAGGTGCGCGCCACGTTCCCGGCCGACCTCGCCGCGTACACCGGCGCCGACGGACGCCGCGTCGTCGAACCCGGCGCCCTCGAACTGCGCATCGCCGCGTCCAGCGCCCACGTCCACCACACCGTGCCGCTCACCCTCACGGGCCCGGTACGGGAGGTGGGGCACGAGCGCCGGATGCGGTGCGAGATGCGTGTGAAGTAGACGGCCCGAGCCCGATCACCACCAAGGCGCTGACCCGCCTGGTCGGCAACCGCGCCTACGGCGTCAAACCGACTGGACGCCGTTCCGGACGCAGGATCCGGCTGATCGTGGGTACGCCCCCGCACCACCAAGACCCTCCTCGACTCGGTTCGCGCCCAGGGCTTCAAGAGCATCCGCATCCCGAGACCTGGAGCGACCATCAGGGAGCGACGCCTCACTACACCATCGACCCGGCGTACATGAGCCGGGGTCAAGCACATCGTCGACTGGGCGATCGCCGACGGCCTCTCCGGGATCCTCGACGTCCATCACGACTACTGGCAGTGGACCAGCAAGATGTCCACCGACCACGACAAGGTCCTGGCCCGCTTCAACACGACCTGGACCCAGATCGCCCCGGCGTTCCGGAACGAGCCCGCCCAGACGACGGCGGAACCTCACGGGTGGTCCCGGTGATGCAGGACCGAGTTGCCGTGGAGCGACGGGGCCGGGCGCCATCGTCCCCTCGTGGCCACCACGCAGTCCTACGTCGAGGAACACCTCGCGGGCCCGCTGTCCGTAGCGGACGTCGCCCGCGCCGTCGGAATCTCCGACCTCCAAGCCCTCCGCAAGGCCTGCCGCCGTGAGCTCGGCGCGAGCCCGCGAGACGTACGCGGGGCCGAGCGTGAGCAATCAGTGAGAAATCGTTGGCAACCTTTGCGCTTCCGGCAGCCACTCACCAGTGCACCATCGGCTCGATCTTGCGAACGGACGGGAAATGAACACACCGAGGCAGGCCGCGCGGCAGCGCAGACACAGACGCAGGCTCATGCTGGGCGTCACATCGGCGCTGATCGCCGCGGGCGTTCTCGCCTACCTGGTCATGGCCTTGCCCCCCGACCGCAACGCCGACGCAGGGCCTGCCGCGGCCACGCCCCTCGCCACCACCACCAGCACCACCACCGCTGGCGAGACAGGCACCCCGACCGCGACGCCGAGCCCGACCGGCTCCCCGACCCCGACCGGATCCCCCACCCCGAC
>NZ_JAZGRL010000001.1:681823-721184 GCF_046540415.1 Streptomyces sp. E11-3
CCCGCCCCGCACGGGCTCCGACTCGGCCCCGACGACGACAGATCGCTGCGGATCACCCAGGGCGGCCACACGCTGGCCCAGTACGTCCACCGGCCGACCGACCCACCACTCGAGTCGCCCCGGCCCTACTTCCACCCACTGCGGACCCTGGCGGGGGACCCGGTCACCTGCTTCCGCCCCCATGACCACGTCTGGCACCGGGGCATCGCCTGGTCCCTGCCCAACGTCGAGACGGAGAACTTCTGGGGCGGGGTCACCTATCGGCGCGGCACGGGCTACGCCCAGTACGACAACAACGGCGCCATGGTCCACGAGGGGTTCGAGCACCTCCGTACCGAGGAGAACGGGCTCCAGGTCGCCGAGCGGCTGCGCTGGGTCACCCAGGGCGGCGAGAAGTGGTTCACCGAGCGGCGCCGCCTCGTCGCCACGCTGCTGCCGGACGCCGACGCCTGGGCCCTCGTCTTCGAGACGGCCATGACCAATGTGCGCGGCCGCCGCACGCTGATCGGCAGCCCCACCACCGAGGGCCGCGAGAACGCCGGATACGGCGGCCTGTTCTGGCGCGGCCCGCGCTCCTTCACCGGGGGCGCCGTCCACGTCCCGGGCGTCTCGGGGGGCGACGATCTGATGGGCGTCCGGTCCCCCTGGCTCGCGTTCACCGGTGTCCACGACGGCCACGGCCGCTCCTCGACCCTCGCCTTCGTGGACGCCCCGGGCAACGAACTGGCCGGCCCCGTCCGGTGGTTCGTCCGCTCGACACCGTTCGCCTGCGTCTGCCCCGCGCCCTTCTTCGACACGGAGCTCGCGGTCGAGGACGGGGAGGCCTTCGTCCGCCGGTACGCCGTGGTGATCGCGGACGGCGACCGGGGCCGTACCGGAGCCGAACAGCTCGCCCACGCCGGAACCCTCGCCCTGGATCTGCTCGGCGGACGGGCGGCTGGCCGATGAACACCTCCGCCTTCCCCGGCGCCACGGCCGTGACACATCTGCGCGTGTACGACTGGGAGTCCCCCGACGGACAGCGCGGTGGCAGCCCCCACCTGCACACCGTCTCCGCCGAGGGCTACGTGGTCCTCGGCGGCACCGGAGCGCTGGAAACGCTCGGTGCACACGGCTACGCGCGCACCGAGTTGGAGCGCGGCACACTGCTCTGGTTCACACCGGGCACCGTGCACCGCCTCGTCAACACCGGCGGCGACCTGGAGATCCTGGTCATCATGCAGAACGCGGGCCTGCCCGAGGCGGGCGACGCTGTGCTGACCTTCCCCGAGGACGTCCTCGCCGACCCCGCCCGCTACGCGGCGGCCTCGGCACTGCCCGCCACCGCACCCGGCAGCCCGCCGGACGGCCCCGACTCCCCCACCGCGCGGGCCGCCCGCCGACGCCGCGACCTCGCGGTCGAGGGATACCTGGCGCTGCGTGCCCGGATCCTGGCCGAAGGACCGCAGGCGCTGCGCCCGCTGCACGAGGCAGCCGCACGCCTGGTCGCCCCACGGGCGAAGGACTGGCGGACGCTGTGGCAGCACGGAGCGGCCCAGGAGTCCCGGCGCACCAGCATCGAGCTCACCCGGCTCGCCGACGGTGCCGATGCCGCCCATCTCTCGCACGGCACCCTGCACGCCGCGCCGCGTACGGCAGGTCCTCCCCGGTACGGAATGTGCGGGCGCCTGGAGACCTGGAACCTGGGCGCCGCCCGCGCGTACCCCCTGCCCCTCACGTGAAGAAGCCGCGCCGGGCTGATGCGCGGCAACACCGGGCCCGCGCTTCTCTTTCTGCGCCGGTACGAGCGCACCAGCACGCCAGCCCGGCTCGAACTCGCCGGCGCTGCCCTGCGCTCGGACCTCGCGCGATGCATCCGTACCGGCAACGGCTCACTCGCGGTCGACGAAGGCTGGCGCACCATGCCATACCTCGGAAACGGCAGCATCGGCATCGGCGCCGTCCTGGACGACTACCTCGCCCACGCGCCCGCGCCAACTGTCCGTGAACCTCGCCACCGGAACAAGCGGGCGGCCTGCTCGCCCTTGCCACCGCCCTCGGCGACCGCCCCGCGCGGCTGCGAGCCTCCCCTTGATGAGCGGCATCCCTCGTTCGGACGTGCCAGTTCGCACATCCGCTCGGCGATCGAGACGCTGAAGCAGGGTGGTCATTTCAGCCCCCCGGTGGCCAAGGCCGACATCGGGCCTCTAGCGGGAAGAGTCCTCATGACCACAGCGACAGCCGGCAGCGCAACGGTCGTGCTGACCAAGGGAGGCGCATCCCTGGTCGATCTGCTCATCGACACCCCGGAGCTCAAGATCATCGTCACCGGGCCGCGGATGCTCTTCGACCACCTGAACTTGCTTACCACCCTCTCCCCTTTCGAAGGCTGTACCGCATCGCGTCTCAAGGAGCTCGCCGACAGCCTGGAGGGGACCGTTCACTGCGGCCTGATCGGCGTGCGGCAGGCCGAGATCGGGGTCAATGCGTACCGCTCCGGCGGAATCCTTCAGATCGGTCTCGGACCTGCGTCGATGTACCAGAGCGAGTTGGTGCTGCGTACGAGGACCGGAGAGTCGTTCCGGGCCTTGATCAACCGACTCCTCACCAACGATCCGTCGCGCTCCTTCTTCGTCGGCCTGCACGGCGTGCCAGCCGCAGGCCACCTCGAACACCAGCATCCGCCCGGCGGCGGACACCAGGACGATCAGGAGCACCACCACGGTGAGAGGGGCGGCCATGGACGTCCGTAAGAGCGCGGTCGATCTCTCCGACCAGGAGCGGGACAAGCTCCTTGAAGCGATCATTCGCCTCAAGCACCACCCCGCCCCAGCCGGACCCGCCGGTCCGACCGGAGCCAGCATTTACGATCAGTTTGTGGCCCTGCACGGAGCCGTCTTCGCGGTCGTCGCGCCTGGGCTCCCGCCGGGGACAACCGTCAACTTCGGTCACTGGGACATCGGCTTTCTGGCCTGGCACCGCAAGTACCTCAGAGAGTTCGAGAAGGCCCTTCAGGCGGAAGTCGCTGGTGTCACGCTGCCGTACTGGGACTGGACCGACCATGTCGGCGCGGTCAACAAGCTGTTCACCAAGGATTTTCTCGGGTCATTGCGCTCGGGGGCACCCGGCCCGGTGACCGATGGCGTGCTGCGAAACCCCGTCCCCCTCGCAGACCGGCCGGCGTGGTGGCCGCCCGATCTACCAGGTGCGGAGGGGTACGCGATCCACCCGCTCCTGGAAGACACGTTCGGCACCACCCTGGCCAGAGGGAGCGTTGGGGGCGGCTGGCCCCCGAGTGCGGCGCAGATCGATCAGCTTGAGCAACTCGTGCTCGAACCGCCCAACACTCACCCGCTTTGGTTCTTCTGGACGGTCCTGGAGCATGGCCATACCGCGATCACCCCTCGCACCCACGACAGCGGGCACAATTTCGTCGGGGGGCATATGAGTGGCGGCTTCTCCCCCAACGATCCCATTTTCTGGCTCCACCACTCCAACGTGGACCGGCTGTGGGCCAACTGGCAGGCACGGCGGCTCAACGATGTCCCCGGTTCCAAGCCGGAGGACCACTATCCGCCGGCGCATGAGCTGTCCCCTTTCACGCTCACAGAGGCGCCCTTGGGACACCGTCTGGACGATCAGATGTGGCCCTGGGTGGGCGGCGCGCCAGGATTCGACACCGCTGCCCTGGCCCCCGAGGTGAAGCCACTCCTGCCGGATTTCTCCGGCGTCCCGGCACTCACCGTGAGGGAGACGCTCGAAACGGAGACCATCGATGCTGAGGGCTACCGCTACCAACCTCCACCATGACCATCACCGCGCCGGGCAGGGCCGGACCCTGGTGGTCTGCGGCCAGGGCCGCACGGGCCGCTGGAGCTCAGGGAGTTGGGGCGGGGCCGCCGGGCCGGAACTGCTCCACCCCGACGATGTGCCGCACCTTGAGCGGACGTACGATCACCGCGACCCGCTGCTCCCCCGGCATGATCCACTCGAACCGCTCGCTGCCCAGGTACTTCCGGGCCAGCCGGTCCATCCGGTCGTGCGCCTCCTCGCCCTCGATGAAGCGGGCCACCTCGCCACTGATCTGTACTCGGTCGAAGGGGTCGACGGCGTCCGCGTGCGAGAGGTAGACACGGGGGTCGCGGCGCAGGTTCTCTTCCTTCACCCGGCCCACCGAGGTGTTGAACGTCAGCTCACCCTCCCCCTCCAGATCCACCCACATCGGGCTGACCTGCGGCGCTCCGTCGGCGAACACGGTGCCGACGTACCAGATGTGCGGGGCCCGCAGCCGGGCGCGGACGGCGTCGTCGAAGGTCGCAGTCATCCCGCGAGGCTACAACCTGATCGGCAGGGCGACTTAGAACGACTAACGAAATGATCTTCAAGTTGGTTGGATCATTCCGGGACTGATGATCCGTGAGTGTGCGGTGGCGTGGCCGAAGCTGTGGGAAGTCGACGACGAGCGGTGGGCGGTGCACGCTGTGCCGAGGAGAACGACCGCACCACTGCCTCGAGCCGGAGGGTGCCTTGGAAGGTCCGTACCAGCTCGCCCCTGTGTGATCGGGGCCGGTGGAAGGTAAATGCGTCGACAGCGCCCGTCGGCACCCGGCAAAGTGGCCGCCCGTGACGAGCAGTGAGCTGTGGACCCGTGCGACCGCCGGCCGCTATGACGCCGAGGAGACCGAAATGTCCTCGGCTGCCGTTCTCGGACCGACTCTCGCCTACCTCGCCGAGCTCGCCGGAGATGGCCGGGCACTGGAGTTCGCCATCGGGACCGGACGAGTAGGCGTCCCGCTCCGGGAACGCGGCGTGCCGGTAGTGGGCATCGAACTATCCGAGCACATGGCAGCAGTGCTGTGGCGCAAGATCGACGAGAACGCGCTCCCGGTAGTCATCGGGGACATGGCTACCACCGTCGTCCCCGGGGAGTTCACCCTGGTCTATCTCGTCTACAACACCATCACGAACCTGCTCACGCAGGACGAGCAGGTCGAGTGCTTCCGCAACGCCGCGCGTCATCTGGAGCCCGGCGGCCGATTTGTCATCGAGCTGGGCGTGCCGCCGCTGCGGTTCCTGCCGCCCGGCCAGGTCGCGGTGCCGTTCGACGTCTCTGAGCAGCATCTCGGCTTCGACACCTTCGACCTGGTCGAGCAGGTTCTCGTCTCGCACCACTTCACCCGCGACGGCGACGATGGCCCCTACCGTCGCGGCAACTCCCGGCACCGGTTTGCCTGGCCGGCAGAGCTCGACCTGATGGCACGGATCGCTGGGCTCGAGCTGGAACGTCGCGTCGCGGACTGGGACGGGGCGCCGTTCACCCAGGACTCGGCGAAGCACATTTCTGTGTGGCGCAAGCCAACCTGAGGTCGGGCCACCGGGCTGTCAACGTAAGCCGTGCCTGTCCTGAAACTCCTATCGGGAGTTCAAGCGTCGCCAGCAGATCAGTGCGCATCCGAGGGTGAGGAAGGCTTCGTGGATGTCGTCGCGTATCTCCCAGCGGATCCGCAGGCGGCGGAACCCGTGCAGGTGGGCGAATGCTCGCTCAACGACCCAACGTTGGGCGCCGAGTCCGGAGCCATGCTCCGCTCCTCGGGGGCGATCAGCGGCTTCACGCCGAGATTCCAGACCAGTCGGCGGTATTTGTCGTGGTCGTAGCCGCGGTCTGCGAGCACCACGTTCGGGCGGCGCCGGGGCCAGCCTCGCTTGCCCCGCACCGGCGGCACGGTCTGAAGCAGTGGGATCAGCTGGGTGACATCGCTGCTGTTGCCTCCGGGCAGGGTGGCGGCGAGCGGAATACCGGTGGCGTCGGTGATCAGGTGGTGCTTCCTGCCCCGGTCGACGGGGCTTCGTCCGGTCTTGGATCCCCTTTAGCGCCCGGATGCGGGAGCCGTCGACCGCCACCCGGGAGAAGCCCAGGGCGTTCGCGGCGCGGAGCTTGGCGAGGAGGGCCTCGTGCAACTGAGGCCAAACTCCGGCTTCGGTCCACTCGGCCAGCCGGCGCCAGCAGATCATGCCCGAGCCGAAGCCGAGTTCCTGGGGCAGGTGTTCCCAGGCGATCCCGGTGTGCAGGACGAACTGGATGCCCTGGAATACCAGCCGGTCCGGATGACGCTTCTGAGGTTTTCGCTTCAGGGTGACGTCATGACGGTGTCCAGGTGAGGCCGGTCTCGTCGATGAAGCCGTCGAGGAGACCGGGCCGGTACTGCATCTTCTTCGGCCGAGTGCGGGTGAGGTCGGCGAGGGCGTCGACGGCGCAGGCCGCAAGGTTGCCCAGGTCGCTTTCAGGTTCGCCCACACGCCTTCGGCCGGGTTCAGGTCCGGGGCGTAGGCCGGCAGCCGCAAGACGGTCAGCCACCCGCCGCGGGCGACCAGTAACTCGCGCATTAGCGCGTCCTCGTGCTGGGTGGAGTTGTCCCAGACCAGCACGATCTTCCCGCCGAGCTGCTGATGGGCGGCCTCCAACAGCTCAGCGAAGTCTCGCTCCCTGACGCCGTTCTTCCCGCCGCGCCGGCCGGGGTGGTGCACAAGCATCCGGTAGATCAGGCGAGTCCGCTCACCTGGCTTCGCGCAGACCATCCCGGCGACCGAGCCCCGCCCCGATCCCTTCCCCGACACGTTGACCTGCGGCGGCACTCCGATACGGGACCAGGTGCGGGCCTTGGGCGGGCAGAGCGCCCGGCCCGACTCGTCCTCGAACACCAGCCACGCATCCTGCTCCCTCACCTTCTTTCCACGCGCGTCCAGGTCTCCTCCCGCCACTGCCGCACCTGTTCCTCGCCCGTTCGGTGGCCCGAAGCACCGGGACCTGGACGGAAAGGCCCATCTGCCGCTGGATCCTCGACAGTTGTGGCTGGCTGAAGCGCACGTGGAAGCGGCGGGCGATGAGCACCGAGACCCGAGCGAGCGTCCACCCTTGGTCTTCCGTCCAGCCGTGCGCGGCCGGGCCCTGCTCCAGAGCGCGGGCCAACCAGGCCCGCCAGACCGGGGGCATCCGCGACGCCACTCCCGAGGGCCCTCTGGAGCGCGGGGCGTCCGTGCCGCCCTCCCGCCAGGCGGCGTGCCAGGCGTACGCGGACTTCCGCGACACCCACAACGCCCGTGCGACTGCGGAGGCTTCAAACCCGCAGCAAACATCTCAGCGGCCTGGAACCGCACCCGCTCCCGCCGGGCCCGCTCCACCGCGGTCAGACCACCCCCATCGGGATACCTCACGCCACCGGATTACACCCACCCACAGCAGCCGCAGCACCCCAAAGCGAAAACCTCAGAAGCAACCCAGTGGCACCCCACTCATACCAGTGACACTACCGATCAGATTCACCTGCGCTCACTGAACCAACCAGCGAACGCAGTGTGGTGCTGGAGGCAGCGAATTTGACGCCTGAACTGTTCCATCACTCCGATGCCTTTGCGTAGTTCGCCAGATGCTGGCGCCAGCGGCGAAGGCCAGCTATCGTCGCATTCGGAGGACTTGGGAGGTGTCGTCGACATCCCACGCGTACCGGATTCCCGTCGATCAAAGCTCCAATTCCGTCGATTGGTGGCTCACCGTGCCGAATTTTGGTCTGATATTAGCCATAGAGGAAACCCAATCAGACGCCATAATTCATTACGCACAGTCGCTCACCATTGGGGCAAATAGGATCATGTCACTAGAGTCACCGAACCTGCCGCATGTGACGGTCCTGCATTTCTCTTCAAGCGAATCAGACGCCATCAGGCTATGGGAGGATACTACTCGCGAAAAAGGTAGGGGACTTACAGATTTCAGAGTGTTCGGTTTGAGTTACGTGCCAATCGATGAGGGAAATTTCTATGTCCCTACGGGTGGCATTGCAGTCGCCTTGAACGTTAGCCCCGAAGCCACGCTAACGAATCTTCACAACAGTGCTCTTGAGAGAGCAAGCGAGGTTGACGCTACTAGCCTGGGTGCGGTAGGTGAAAGCTACTGGCCCCACGTCACCCTCGGCGTTTTCCGCGACCAGACGGTCACTCTACCCCGCTTCGACAAACGAATATTCGAAACCGTCTTTCATTCAAGCCTTACTCTTGGGGCTCTAAGCCCACATGGGACATTCTTTCATGTCATTAGACGCGAGTCTGGCCGAGCTCATTGAACCGGACTTGCATTTGCCCCCAGAGCAGGGTCGGCCAAGCAGTGAACAGCCTTCAGCCAGGAGTGAACTCAGCTCTATCGAGTTGTCTCAATAGCCCAAATCCATCCCGCCGTCAGGCGACCAACCCAGCCACTTACTGAGCCAAGTACCCGCCATCCACCGGCAAGACCACTCCGGTAATGAAGGATGCCTCGTCTGAGGCAAGGAAAGCAATTGCCGCGGCCACTTCACGCGGCTCTCCCAGCCTCCCTATGGGATGGACTCTGACCATCGATGCGATGTAGGCATCCCCGCCAGGTGAATCTCTCAGTTCTCGAACGCGTTCGGTCATAATAGTTCCGGGTGCCACAGCATTTACCCTGATCCCCTCACCAGCACATTCCACTGCAAGGTGCTTCGTCAAGCCTGAAGCCACGAACTTCGCTGGCCCGTACACCACCTGGTTCCGTTGTCCCGCTACGCCAGAGACGGAGGATGTGCAGACGATCGCCCCTCCGCCACTCTTGCGCATCTCTTCGATTGCGTACTTGCAACAGAGGAACATCCCTTTTCCGTCGATCGCCATTACTCTTTCCCATTCTTCGGGAGTGGATTCGGAAATCCCGGTCAGCGGGATAATTCCTGCGTTCGCCACGAGAACATCAAGACGGCCCCCTAGCTTCGTGGCAGTAAGGATCGCGTGCTGGACGTCACTCACTTTCGAAACATCACCAGAGACCACAGAGATCTTCAGGCCCTGGTTATCCAATTCTTCCTTGAGGTTGATCAGCCGCGGCTCGTTCCGGTCCATGGCCACGACGGCTCCGCCTTCGCGTACGAGCACCTTGGCGGTCGCCCGCCCAATTCCGCTCGCTGCGCCTGTGACCAGGCATGATTTCCCTGCCATGCGGGATTTTGTGGCGCTCATCGGCTCCCCTTCGCCAGATGCGGGAAGTATGCCCTATACGCTACGCCCAGACATCGATGAGAGAAGTCGCCGTGCAAGTCCATGCTCCGCGTGGGCACCGTCATCGCGTACTCACTCGCCGCACTGGTAAACAACTCCCCCTTGAGTTTCTCGATCGCCAGGGAAGTAGTTTGGATCGAGAGTCAAACGGGGCCATGGCCTAGACAAGCCTGCCATGCATGTGCTATTTCAATGTCCCGATCTCAGGTACAGGTCACTGAGATCTAAAAGAGCGAAGCCTCACATGACAGTTCCACCGCTCTTGGCTCAGTACTATGATTCTGTCCGCCAACGCAACATGCTTCTCGGATCGAGTAATGATGTGGCGCGACTGGTGCGGCCTCACGTCGACGTGTCGGTCATTGGGCAGTTGCGCTGGGATGCCATTCGTAGCCCTCGGCGACTGCAGACTCATGCCCAACTTCTGGACGGATGTCTCTTTCACCTGATCGCCAACGATCGATACGTCGATCGCATCAGCGGCGTCTTGAGTGGGAGGACGCGAACTCTCCCATTTGAAGTCACAGTCTCCGGCGGCAGCCTGGAAGATTCGTTACGGGACATGTTATCGCGGCCATTCCTATTCTCATCGCTGGCTGCCACCCGGCCTCAACGCATAGCTCTTCAGGAAGCTCTGGAAGCGAGCGCTACCCTTGATGAAGTCGACCGCCGCTGCGCGCGGGATGGAGTAGTGGAAGGACTTTTTGGCCTCATCAAAGATACGGGCATCGTTCCTGTAACCGAATGTGAACGCCTCCGCGACTCATGGCGCTACTGGGTCGACGCAGAGCGTCATGGCACTCTGGTCACCCGCCCTGCGCAGCCATACGGGGATGACACGCAGTCCTTTGCCATGGAGGGCTTTGCGGACTTGGCCCTGCTGACCCCGGCCGGGCGGTTCGTCGCTTCCCGCATCGTCTCGCCTGCAACACTGGACGTCCGGACGGGGACACGTCGCCGAAGCCTGGTATGGCGAGAAATAGAGCGCCTCAATCAGGCCGATACCGCGGAGCGAAGCGATGCGCTTCAGCTCAAGCTTGCCTTCGACCGCTGCTACTACCGCACGATCGCCCAAGCCGAACACGCTATGTTCTCCAGTGAGGACTCAACGGCTCTGCGAGGTGTTCGGCGAAAAGCGTCACTCAGATTGAGGGATCCAGCCCGGACCGTCATTTTTCCGCACAACTTCCAGGAACAGCTCGGACGAATGACCGCTGAGCAGTGGGCCGGGTTCCTCGAAGATTTTAGTGAGGAGCTGCACAACTGGTGGGAGAGCTGGGATGTGGAGAGCCTCCAGGAGATCGGCAACAGGCTCCGTAGCCCGGCTGTCTCTCCCCGTCCGAGCACCTCCATGTACGTCAATGCTGTCATCAGCGTGGGCAGCGGCACCGCTTCCACTCTGGCGGACCCTTCCACCCAGGGCATGATGATCGGCGGAGGCGTGAGCCTCGCCACCTGGGTCATTGCTGGCCCGGTGGCGCAACGGATGCAGCAATGGTCCAGCGATCGCCATGCCCGATATGACGTGGTAGAAGTCCGACATGCCGAAACGGACTAAGACCGTGTCCTACGTGGTGAGGCGGATGTTGGTAGGGCGCTAGGAAGGGGGACATGGAGTTGGATTGTTCCGGACGGGCTGTGGGAGATCGCGAAGCCGCTGATCCCTCCGTCAAAGGTGCGGCCGCAGGGCCGTGGAACACAGGACCCCCTGATGAAGCGCTGTTCGCGGCCATCATCTACGTCCTGGTCAGCGGCTGCGCCTGGCGCCAACTGCCGCCCTGCTTCGGCATATCGAAGTCGACCGCTCACCGCCGATTCCTGATCTGGTCGAGATCGGACATCCGGGGCCGACTGCACGAGGCCGTGCTGCCATCTGCTCGACGACGCCGGCCTCATCGACGTCACTCGCGTCGTGCCGGACACCTCCCACGTCAGGGCTAAAAAAAAGGGGGGCGAACACACAGGTCCAAGCCCCGTGGATCGGGGCAAGCCGGGTTCCAAGATGCACATCTTGGCGGACGCGAACGGACTGCCCCTCCTGGGAGGCGTCTCCGCCGGCAACACCCACGACAGCGAAGGGCTGAAGCCGATGGTGGAGGGTCACCGAACGAGACACGCCCCCCACAAGGCTGGCACTTCAAGCCCCAGCGCCTGCACGCGGACAGAGCCTACGACCGCGCCGACCTGCGGAGATGGCTACGCGGCACGCGCATCGGAGTCCGGATCGCCCGCAAGGGCATCGAGTCCAGCGAAGATTGGGTCGCCGCCGCCGGGTCACCGAGCGGACCATGTCCTGGCTGTCCGGCTACCGACGTCTCAGCCCTCGCTACGAGCGCGGTCCCCGCAGCTACATGGGCTTTCTCGGCCTCGCCGCCGCCCCTGTGCTGCTACAAACGACTCGTCCGCCTCACCACGTAGGACACGGTCTTAGGCATGACCAGCCTCAACAGGGGCGGCGAAGCCGGCAGTTGTGCCGAAGGGGTGCCCCGCGTACGCGAACGCACGTACGCGGGGCACCCCTTGGGGTCCGGCGGGAGAGTCAGTCCCCCTCGGATTCGAAGGCGCGCAGCAAATCGGCGGCCACGCTCACGGCGATCGTCGCGGGTTCCTTGCCGGTGATGTCAGCCAGCCCGATCGGGGTCTTGATCCGATCGATGGTGGCCTCGTCGTGACCGCCCTCGGTGGAGAGGCGTTTGCGGAACCGCACCCACTTGGCGGCCGACCCGATCAGCCCGATGGAGCCGAGATGCGCCGTCCGCAAGGCGGCGTCGCACAGAGCGGCGTCCTCGGCGTGATCATGGGTCATGATCAGAATGTGGGTGCCGCGCGGCAACTCCTCAAGGACCTCCTCGGGCAGCAGCGGCGTGTGGTGCACGTGCACCTGCGCCACCGAGTCCGCCAGCACATCGAGCCGCTCCTTGGTGAGCATGTCGGAGCGGCTGTCGATCAGATGGAGGTCGAGGTCCTGACGGGCCAGGATGCGCGCCAGTTCAAGACCGACGTGTCCGACGCCGAAGACCGCCACCGCCCGTACCACCGGCAGCGGTTCGAGCAGCACCGAGACCGTGCCGCCGCAGCACTGCACGCCATGCTGGTTGGTCACCTTGTCGTTCAGGGCGAAATCGATCAGCTCCGGCTCCGCCTTGGACGCGGCGATCATCTCCCGGGCCCGGTCGATCGCGACGGCCTCGCAGTTGCCGCCGCCGATCGAACCCCATGTCTCGCTCTGCCCCACGACCAGCTTCGCACCGGCCTTGCGCGGGGCGTGGCCGCGCACGGTCGCGACGGTCACGAGGACACCGGGTTCCCGGCGTTCCCGCAACCGCGCGACCGCGGCGATCCATGTCATGTCAGGCACCGCTCAGCACTTCTTCATCGGTACGGAACCGCTCGGCATCGCCCTGGCGCGCAGCCTCGATCGCCCAGAACACCGCCTCCGGCGTCGCGGGCGAGGCCAGCTCGACGCTGACCCCGCTCGGCCCGAACGCGGCGGCGGCCTGCCGCAGCGCCTCGCGCACCGAGAACGCCAGCATCAGCGGAGGCTCACCCACCGCCTTCGACCCGTACACCGCGCCCTCTTCGGTGGCGTTCTCCAGCAGCGTGACGTTGAACTCCTCGGGCATCTCCGAGAAACTCGGCAGCTTGTAGGTGCTCGCCGCCTGGGTAAGGAGACGGCCGCGGTTCGGCCCGTCACCGGTGTCCCAGCGCATGTCCTCAAGGGTCAGCCAGCCCGCGCCCTGCACGAAACCGCCCTCGACCTGGCCGATGTCGATCATCGGGGACAGGCTGTCGCCGACATCGTGCACGATGTCCACGCGCCGGATGCGGTACGCGCCGGTGAAGCCGTCCACCTCCACCTCGGCCGCGGCGGCGCCGTGCGAGAAGTACTTGAACGGCGAGCCCCGGAACGTCTTCGCGTCCCAGTGCAGACCCTCGGTCCGGTAGTACCCGGCCGCCGACAGCTGAACGCGCTGGAAGTACGCGGTGCGCACCAGGTCGTCCCAGGCCAGCTCGGTGTCGCTGCCGAGGGTGCGCGCGACGCCCTCGACGATGCGTACGTCCGAGGCGTTCGCACCCAGCTGGGTGGCGGCCACCTGCAGCAGCCGCTCGCGCAGCTGCTCACAGGCGTTCTTGATCGCCCCACCATTGAGGTCCGCCCCGGAACTGGCGGCGGTGGCGGAGGTGTTGGGCACCTTGTCGGTACGTGTCGGGGCGAGGCGGACCTTGTGCAGCGGGATGCCCAGCGTGGTCGCGGCCACCTGCATCATCTTGGTGTGCAGGCCCTGGCCCATCTCGGTGCCGCCGTGGTTGATCAGGACGGAGCCGTCCTTGTAGATCAGCACCAGCGCGCCGCCCTGGTTGAAGGCCGTGAGGTTGAACGAGATGCCGAACTTGATGCCGGTGATCGCAAGGGCCCGCTTGGTGTGCGGGTGCGCGGCGTTGAAGGCGGCGATCTCGCGCTTGCGATCGGCGATGCCGCCGTTCTCCTGGACCTTTTTCCAGACGGCGGAGATCCGTTCGGACTGGGTGACCGGCTGTCCGTACGGCGTCGTCTGGCCCTGGCCCGGCTGGTAGAAGTTGCGCTCCCGCAGCTCCATGGGATCCAGGCCGAGCTGCGGCGCGCAGCGGCCCAGGATGTCCTCGATCACCAGCATGCCCTGCGGTCCGCCGAAGCCGCGGAAGGCGGTGTTGGAGACCTTGTTGGTCTTGGCGATGCGACCGGCGACGCGGGCGTTGGGGATCCAGTACGTGTTGTCGATGTGGCACAGCGCACGGGCGAGGACCGGCTCGGAGAGGTCCAGGCTCCAGCCGCCGTCCGCGGTCAGGGTGGCGTCCAGGGCCTGGATACGGCCCTCGGCGTCGAAGCCGATCTTCCACGTGGCGTTGAACCCGTGGCGCTTGCCGGACATGGTCAGGTCCTGCGTCCGGTTGAGCCGCAGCCGGACCGGCCGGCCGGTCAGCTTGGCGCCGAGCGCGGCGACGGCCGCGAACCCGTGCGGCTGCATCTCCTTGCCGCCGAAGCCGCCGCCCATCCGCAGACACTGCACGGTCACCTCGTGACTGTGCAGACCGAGGACGTGCGCGACGATCTCCTGGGTCTCCGAAGGGTGCTGAGAGCTGCTCTGGATGAACACCTGCTCGTTCTCGTCGACCAGGGCCAGCGCCGCGTGCGTCTCGAGATAGAAGTGCTCCTGGTCGGAGAACTGGAACTCGCCGGTGAACACATGCGCGGAGTCGGCGAAGCCGGCGTCGACGTCGCCGGTCACCATCATGGGCCGGGCGCCGTGGAAGCTCTCGGCCGCGATCGCGTCCTGCAGCGTGATCAGGGAGGGCTGTTCGTCGAGTTCCACCTCGACGGCCGCCGCGCCGATGCGGGCCGCCTCCAGGGTCTCGCCGAGCACCCAGGCGACCGCGTGGCCGTGGAACATGACCTCGTCGGGGAACAGCGGTTCGTCGTGCTTCATACCGGCGTCGTTGACGCCGGGCACGTCCGCACCGGTCAGCACGCGGACCACGCCGGGCACGTCGAGCGCGGGCTCGGTGCGCAGCGCGGTGATCCTGCCGCGGGCCTTCATGGCCTGGACCGGGTAGGCGTGCAGCGCGTCCTTGGTGCGCTGGACCAGGTCGTCGGTGTAGAGCGCGGTGCCGGTGACGTGCTGGAAGGCACTCTCGTGCGGCATCGAGACGCCGACGACAGGCTTTTCGGGGCGCTCGGACAAATGGCTCATGAGGAAACCGCCTCAGTGGTCTGCGCGTACAGCTTCTGCAGGCTCTGTCCGAGCATCGCGGAACGGTAGAGGGAGCTGGCGCGATGATCGTCCATGGGGGTGCCCTCGCCCCGCAGCACCCGAGCCGCGGCCTCGACGGTCTCCGCCGCCCACGGCTCGCCTTCCAGGACCGCCTCGGTGGCGAGCGCACGGATCGGGGTGGCGGCCACGCCGCCCAGGCCGATGCGTGCCTTGCGGACGATCCCGTCCTCGATGTCGAGCGCGAAGGCGACCGCCACGCTGGAGATGTCGTCGAAGCGCCGCTTGGCGATCTTGTGGAAGGCCACGACCGGCGACAGCGGCAGCGGAACGCGCACCGCGCGGATCAGCTCGCCGGGACGGCGCACGCTCTGCCGGTAGCCGGTGAAGTAGTCCGCCAGCGGGACCACGCGCTCACCGTCGGCGTCGGCGAGCACCACGGATGCCTCAAGCGCGAGCAGCACCGGCGGGCTGTCACCGATGGGTGAGCCGGTGCCCAGGTTGCCGCCGAGGGTCGCACCGTTGCGGATGAGCCGGGATGCGAACTGCGGGAACAGCTCTGCGAGGAGCGGGACATCGCCGTCGAGGCGGCGTTCGATCTCGGTGAGCGTCAGCGCCGCCCCGAGCTCGATGTAGTCGGACTCCACGCGCAGCTCGCGCAGTTCGGCCAGCCGGTCGATGGCGACGACACAATCCGCCCTGCGGGAACGGATGTTCACCTCCACTCCGTAGTCGGTCGAGCCGGCGACCACCACCGCGTCGGGCCGTTCGCGCAGCAACCGCAGCGTTTCGGCCAGGGTGTTCCTGCGCAGGAACGTGCTGTCGTCCTGGGCGTATTCGGTGGCGACCGGTGCGGGCGGGGACTGCTCGCGACGCTGCGCCAGCGGGTCCTCGCCGGTGGGCGTACCGACGGCGTACGCGGCATCGCGAATCGGGCGGTAGCCGGTGCAGCGGCACAGGTTTCCACTCAGCGCGTGCAGGTCGAAGCCGTTCGGACCGTGCTCGGCATCGGTGGTTTCGGCCGGGTCCACGCTGTCGGCCGAGTCCGCGTGTGCGCAGCGGTCCGGCCGGTAGTACTCGGCGGCCATGCTGCAGACGAATCCCGGTGTGCAGTAACCGCACTGGGAGCCGCCGCGGACCGCCATCTCCTCCTGCACCGGGTGCAGGGCGGGCGGCGTGCCGGGATCGCCGGCGGTGGCGAGGCCTTCGGAGGTGACGATCTCCTGACCGTCGAGTGCCGCGGCCGGGACGAGGCAGGCGTTGACCGCCACCCAGTCGGTGGGCTTGTTCACACCGGGACGGGCCACCAGGACCGAACAGGCGCCGCATTCACCCTCGGCGCAGCCCTCCTTGGTGCCGGTGAGTCCGCGATCGCGCAGGAAGTCCAGCACTGTGGTGTGGGGAGCAGCCGGTGAAAGCGGTGTTTCTTTCCCGTTGACCGTGATTCGCGCCGCTGTCATGACAGGCCTTCGTTTCGGTGCGCGCTCCGTCGATTCATCATGTTCGGCAATTTTGTGCAGCTTTCTGTGTTCAGGTGCGCCACGGGAGAGGAGCGGGCGCAAGAGGGCACGTAACAGCGACGTGCCGAAAGGGGGAGACGGGAGACCCGGAATGTGCCACAGACGGGCACAGCAGGACGGCGTGCTCAGCAGCCGTGCGCGATCCGACCCGGAACCCAGGCGGTGCACTGGGCGAGGCGACCAAGATCAGAGCTGGTGTTCATCCGCTGGTCGCCTCCTTCCGATAGTTATGGGCCGACGATCAATGCAAGGTAGTGGCTCGGGCCACAGTGGTCAATAGGTTGACCACTGTCTCGTCAGAACCGGTCGGTTTCGAACCCGGCGCGCCACCGCTGGGCGGCCGGGCGCACCACGCCCCCGCCGGGGTCGCCACGGCGACCGGAGCCCATGGCGCTCGGGGCGGCTCGGTGGGCTCAATCGCCGGACGTCCGGCCCCGGCCCGGCACCTGGGGCGCCCTCGCGGCTTCGGCCTCGGCCTTGGCCTCGACCACCGCGGCGGCGGCCTGCTTCGCGGCCTCGTCAGCGTCGAGCGTGAGTGGCGATGCCGCCTCGATCTCCGGAGTCCCGCCTGCGTCCGACGTGTCGTCGGAGCCGGTAGCGGTTGCGGTTGCGGCCTCGGATGGCGCGGGTTCGGGAAGACCCATCCTTGACTGATCGCCGAACGCGCTGGTGACGGTGCGAACCGCCTCGGTCAGCTCCCCCGGGATCACCCAGAACGTGTTGTTGTCGCTCTTCGCCAGGTGCGGAAGCGTCTCGAGGTACTTGTAGGCCAGGATCTTCGGGTCGGCGTTGTTGCGATGGACGGCCTGGAAGACACGTTCCACCGCCTTTGCCTCGCCGTCCGCCCGCAGGATCATGGCTTGCTGCGCGCCCTGTGCCTCCAGGATGTCCTTCTGCTTGGTGCCTTCCGCGGTAAGGACCTTGGCTTGCCGCTCGCCTTCGGCGTGCAGGATGGCCGCGCGCTTGTCACGCTCGGCCCGCATCTGCTTCTCCATCGCCTCTTTGATGGTGTGCGGTGGGTCGATGGCCTTGATCTCGACGCGGTTGACCCGGATGCCCCACTTGCCGGTGGCATCGTCGAGGACGGCGCGGAGCCGGTTGTTGATCTCCTCGCGTGAGGTGAGCGTCCCCTCCAGGTCCATGCTGCCGATGACGTTACGCAGCGTGGTCACGGTGAGCTGATCGATCGCCTGCAGGTAGCTGGCGACCTCGTAGGCCGCGGCCCGGGGGTCGGTGATCTGGTAGTAGAGCACGGTGTCGATATTCACCACGAGGTTGTCCTCGGTGATCACCGGCTTGGGTTCGGACGAATACACCTGCTCGCGCACGTCGAGTTTGGTGTTGATACGGTCCGCCACCGGCATGACGAAATTCAGGCCGGGTTGCAGCGTCCGGTGATAACGGCCGAACCGCTCAATGTTGTAGCGGCGTGCCTGCGGAACGATCCGCACGGTCGCAGCCACGAGGAAGACGACAATAATCGCCGCCACAAGAATCGGGATGATAACCGGATCCACACTTCCTCCATTGGTCTGTGTTCAGCCGTTCATGGAAGGAGTTCGCGGGGGTAGACGATAGCTGTAGCGCCTTCGATCTCCATGACATCCACCAGCGCTCCCACCGGGATCACCTGGCTTTCGTCGAGGGTACGGGCGGACCACTCCTCGCCGGAGACTTTGATCAGGCCGTGAGTCGCGGTGACCTCCTGCATGACCTCGGCCCGCTTGCCGATCAGCGCATCGCTGCCCTCTCGTGTGATGGGTGGCTGTGCCATATGCCGCAGTGCGATGGGACGGACGAAGAGCAGGCCCGCTGCCGCTGTCACGCCGAGGGCCACGAGCTGGCCGAGAATGCCGACGCCCACACCGGCGACTACGGCGGCAACCAATGCGGCGCCCGCCAGCAACCCGAAGACCACCGTCAGAGTAAAAAACTCCGCGGCACCGAGTGCCGCGGCGGCGAGCAGCCATACGAACCACGGCATCGCGTCGGCCTCCCTCGGGGGGACTTATCCACCAATCTACCTCCCGGAACGCCGAACAGAACAGTCTTGTACCGCCCGGTTGCGATGCGGCGTCTATGTCCCCGTTCGGCGACCGCGTACCAGCAGATAGAGGAAGTACGGCGTGCCGATCACGGCCGTCATGAGTCCGGCGCCGAGCTGTGCCGGCGCGATCACGGTTCGGCCCACCAGGTCGGCGGTGCATACCAGGATGGCTCCGAGGAGCACCGCGACCGGCACCACCCGGGCGTGCCGCCGCCCCACGAGGGCCCGGGCCGCGTGCGGTGCCACGAGCCCGACGAAGCCGATCGTGCCGGCGGCGGCCACAGCGGTGGCGCTCAGCAGGACACTCAGGACGAGGAAGCCCAGGCGTCCGCGGCCCAGATTCAGCCCGAGCAGCCTCGGGGTGTCCTCGTCGATCGACACGAGGTCGAGTTCGGTGCGCCGCATGACCGCGACGGTCATGCCCATGGCGAGGACGGCCGCGAGGGGCACCACGTCGGGCAGGGACCGCCCGTAGGTCGAGCCCGAGAGCCAGGTGAGCGCCTTCGTCGCGTTGAACGGGTCGGTGAGGATGATGAGCAGGCTGATCAGAGCCGAGGCCCCGGTGGCGACGCCGAACCCGACGAGGACGAGCCGGTTCTGCTGGAACCCGCCTCGCGCGGCCAGCCCGAAGACGATGACCGAGCTGATCGCGGCGCCCGCGAACGCACCGGCGGCCACGTTCCACGATCCGGCCATGGGCACCGTCGTCACGAGCAGGACGGCGCCCACCGCGGCGCCGTTCGTGACCCCCAGGACACCTGGTTCGGCAAGGGGGTTGCGGGTCACGGCCTGGATGAGTGTCCCGGCCAGAGCGAGCGCCGCACCCGCGAGAAGGGCGGCGAGGACGCGGGGCACCCGGGTGTCGAGTACGAAGGCGACGGTCTGGCCGGCCTGCCCCTGCGCCCAGTTCACTACGTCGCCCAGCAGCAGCTTGCTGTCTCCGATGAGCACGGCGGCAATCGTCACGCCGACGAGCACGACCGCCAGAACGGCCGTCGTGACGACGAAGACGGCACTGCTCCGGATGCGAAGCCGGTCGGCCGGGATGGCTCCGGCCGTGTCCCGGACCCGCGCGGCCATGACGATCAGGAAGAAGGCGCCGACCAGGCTGGTGACGACGCCGGTCGGCACAGCGACCGCCACGTCCGCCGATACGACGGCGCGCAGCAGCACGTCGGAGCCGAGCACCAGGGCCGCGCCGGTGAGACCGGCCAACGGCAGGCGCGTACGAGACCGGGTGAACGCGCGGAACCTGCGGGCGAGGGGGCGCACGAGGGCAGGAGCGCACAGGCCCACGAAGCCGATGGGTCCGGCGAGGGTGACGGCGGCCGTGGAGAGCAGGGCCGCCAGCACGACAGCGGTGACGCGCGTGGCGCGGACCGGAACGCCGACGCCACGCGCGGCGTCGTCGCCGAGTGCCAGGGCGTCGACCCTGCGCGCGAGAAGGACCAAGCCGACGAGGCCGACGACGCCGATCGGCGCCATCTGCAGCACGCCGTCGAAGCCGTTCTGCGCGATACTGCCCTGGTTCCACTTGTAGATACCCTCCGTCTGCTGGGGAAACAGCAGGAGCAGCCCCTCGGTGACCGCGGTGAGGCCGAGGGTGAGGGCGCTGCCGGCGAGGACCAGCCGGACCGTTCCGGCGCCCAGGCCGGACAGTCCGAGGACGACGGCCGCTGCCGCGAGGCCGCCGGCGAACGCGACGCCGGAGGAGGCGAGCAGCGGAAGCGAGACGCCGGTGGCGGCGGCCAGACCGAGGGCGAGGTACGAGCCCGCGTTGACGGCGAGGGTGTCGGGCGAGGCTAGGACGTTTCTGCTGACCGCCTGCAGCGCGGCGCCCGCCATGCCGAGTACGGCGCCGACCAGCAGCCCGGCGGCCATCCTGGGCAGCCGGGAGGCGATGACGACGGACGCGTCGGCCGGGTCGGACCGGCCGGTGAGCGCCCGCCACACCTCCGGGGCGCCGACGGCGGACGTGCCCTGGGTGATGTCCACGACCGCGAGAGCGGCGACGAGGAGGACCAGTGCGGCCGTCACCGCGGCCGCACCCGCACGGGACGCGGCTGTCGACGGACGGGTGGCGGGGGTGGTCGCGGTGACGGCCATGGTGTTACTTCGTCAGAGCGGCGACGACGGAGTCGACGTACTGGTTCATCGACTCGGGGCCGCCGAACATCCAGACGCCGTCGGGCAGTCGGTGGACGTTGCCCTTCTTCACGAACGGCAGCGACGTCCAGACCTTGTCCTTGGCCAGGGCGCCGGTGAACGGTGTGCTGCTCTTGTCGCTGTCGTTGCCGATGTAGGCGAAGTGCACGTCGTCGCCCAGCCTGGTGAGACCCTCGACATCGGTGGCGCCGAGGCCGTAGCTCTTGTCGCCCTTGACCTTCCAGGCGTTCTTCAGGCCGAGCTTCTCGTTGACCGCTCCGATGAGCGAGCCGCTGGTGAAGGGCCTGATCGAGACCTGGTTGGCGGTGACGTAGCCGTCGGCGAAGGCGTACTCGGCGCCGGCGAGGCCGGCGTCGGCGAGCGCCTTCTTGCCCTCGGCGAGCTTCGCCTCGAAGTCCTTCTTGAGCTTCGCGGACTGCTGCGTGGTGCCGGTGGCCTTGGCGATGAGGTCGAGGTTGTCGGTCATCTGCCCGATCGGGTCGGCGGCATCGGCGGGGCGCACCGCGAGGACCGGGGCGACCTTGCGCAGCTGCTTCACGGCAGCCTCCGACAGATCCGTGGTCGCGACGATGAGGTCGGGCTTCAGGGACGCGACGGTGTCCATGCTCGGTTCGCCGCGTGTGCCGATGTCCTTGGGGTCGTTCTTCAACGGGACAGCGGTGTCCCAGGTCTTGTAGCCCTTGACGTCGGCGACACCGGTCGGGTCGACGCCCAGGGAGATCAGGCTCTCGACGACGTTCCACTCGGTGCCGACGACCTTCTTGGCGGGTCCGTCGAGCTTCACCTTCGCGCCGGTGGCGTCGGTGAGGTTGATGGGCTCCCTGCCCTTCTTGCTGTCGTTGGCGTCGTTGGCGGGTTCGGTGGTTCCGCAGGCGGACAGAGTCAGGGCCGCGACGGTCGCGGCCGCCGCGGTGAGGATGAGGCGTCTCATGAGGTGGTGCTGAGCCTTTCGCTTCGCGAGTGATGCCGGCCGATGGCGCGGGTGCGCAACCGTCCGGTGAGCGGGTCGGTTTCGACTTCGATTCGAATGCCGTAGGTACGGGTCAGCCGCTGCGGCGTCAGTACGTCTTCGGGGCCGCCGTGCGCGATGACCCGCCCCGCGTCGAGCAGGAAGATCCGGTCGGCGATCGCCGCGGCCTGGTCGAGGTCGTGCAGTACGGCGCCGACGGCGATCCCGTGCTCGTCCGCCAGGTCCCGCATGAGGTCGAGGAGTTCGACCTGGTACCGCAGATCGAGGTAGGTCGTCGGCTCGTCGAGCAGGAGCACGCCCGTTTCCTGGGCGAGGCAGCCGGCGAGCCATACGCGCTGGAGTTGCCCTCCGGACAGATGCTCGGCCCCGCGCTCGGCGAGCTCGTCCACGCCGGTCATGGCGAGCGCCCGGTCCACCGCGGCCGGTCCGTCCGGGTCGGCCTTGCCCCAACGGCCCCGGTACGGATAGCGGCCGAACTCGACGACGTCCCGCACGGTCAGCCCGCTGGGCGTGGGGCGCCCTTGGGTGAGCAGGGCGACGCGGCGCGAGAACTCACGGGGGCTCAGCGCGAGACCGTCGGTGTCGCCGTCGAGGGTGAGCGTGGCCGTCCTGGGCCGCTGCAGCCGTGCGAGCGTGCGCAGCAGCGTCGACTTCCCGCTGCCGTTCGGCCCTACCAGGACGGTCACTTCGCCTGGCCGCAGCGTCATCGAGGCGTCGTGTACGACATCGACGCCTTCGTACGCCACGGTGACACCCGTGGCCGACAGCTCATGACCCTGGGTGCGCGTGGCCGCGGTGGTCTCTTCACTTACCTGCACGGATGAGAGGTTAGCCTAACCTAACCGCGCAATGGAACCGGCCCCCCAAGTGATAGCCGCAGCCTGACACAAGGGTAATTTCGGCCAAGCTCGCTTTTCGGGCCACGTCACGTCTCGCGCGACCATCAGACCGAGCCGTCGCGAGCGGGCATCCGCCCGCGGCCCTCCCGGTGGCCGGATCAGATCGCATGGCCCGGGTGCTCAAGAGGCTGCACTGACGGGTGTTGTGGGTGACCGGTACGGTTCCGGCATGGACGTTTCCGCAACAAGTTCGACCGCCGACAACCCGAAACTGGCAGCGGTGATCAAGGACACCGCGCGTCAACAGCTGGTGAAGCTGGGGGCCGGTGGGCTGTCCCTGGATGCCGTGGCGCGGGACAGCGGTCTTGCCGTCGCCGATGTGGAGGCCGTCTTCCCGGACCGGGACGGCCTGCTGACCGCACTGGTCATCGACGCCTACAACGCGTCCGGCGCCGCGATGGAGCAGGCCGATGGGGCCGCCACGCAGGCCCATGCCTCGGCGGGCGCACGACTCCTCGCGGTCACGCGCGCGCTGCGCCAGTGGTCCTTCGACAACCCCGCCGAGTTCACGCTGATCTACGGCTCGCCCGTGCCTGGCTACCACGCCCCGCAGGACACGGTCCCGGCCGCATCACGCACCCCCGCGGTACTCGCCGGCATCGTGCGGTCGGCGCTTGAGAACGGTGAACTCACCCCGCCCCGGCGGACGGTGCCCGGCCCGCCGCTGCTCCTGCCGACAGCCGTGGAGGCCTTCGGCGGTGTGCCCGAGGCCCCCTTCTCGGACATCATCGAGCGCGGCATCGTCCTGTGGAGCAATCTGATCGGCCTCCTGGTGTTCCAGGTCTTCAGCCGTACCCACGACAGCGTCAGGGACCAGGCCGCGTTCTTCGACTACGCCATCGCCGTGGCGGCCGAGAGCATCGGCCTCGTGGTCCCCTCGGGCGAGAACACCGACTGAACCGCCCGCCGCATCCGCGGCTCGTGCAGAAAACCAGGACGTGAACACCACCAGAACCCTCTGCTTCGTCATAGCAGCGCTCTCGTCGTACGCGGCACTCGTCTACCGGCTGTGCCAGGCACGGCGCAGCTGGCAGGACAGCGCGTATCGCGCACTGATCGCCACGCTGTTGCTCCAGTGCCTCACCTTCACCATGGGTGCCGTCGCCATGGGAGGCGGGAGCTTCCTGGGCGTCGGCAACCTCGCCATCCTCGCCATGCACCTGTCGGCGGTCGCCTTCTGCGTGAGCGCGCAGATCATCCTGCTGCGGTGGGCGGCCGCCGACGAGGAAGCGGTCCGGAAGACCCGTTACTGGCTGATCACCGGCATCACCCTCAACGTGCTCCTGACGGCCCTGTTCCTCCTCGCCGACGGCCCCGGAAGACCCGCTTCGGACTTCGACACCGGCAGCGGCCAGCCGCTGGTGCTCACGTACCTCCTGGCCTTCATCGTGTCCCAGGCGGTTCCGTGCGTCACGATCTTCCGCCAGTGCGGCCCGTACGCCCGGATGACCGACAACGCCTCGCTGCGGCAGGCGTTGCGGATGCTCTCCGTCGCCGCGGTGGTCCTCTTCCTCTACACCCTGGCGAGGACGGTCAACATCCTCACCTCGGCAGCCGGGATCGACATCGGTGTCTGGAAGCTCGCCTCCAACATCTTCAGCGCGACGGGCATCGTGATCCTCTCGCTCAGCCTGACCATGTCGGCCTGGGCCCCGTCGGCCACCAGACTCCTGGAGTGGGCCCGCACCTACCGCTCGTACCGGGTGCTCTACCCGCTCTGGCGGGACCTGTACGAGTCATCCCCGGACATCGCCCTGGAGCCGCCGGGCGGCGCGGTCTCCGACCTCGACTACCGCCTCCACCGGCGGGTCGTCGAAATACGCGACGGGTGGCGGGACTTGCGCCCGTACATCGACCGCACCACCAACGGCTTCGGCGGACCCGGCGCGGAGGCGAGTGAGGAGTGGCGGCAGGCGTTCACGGAAGCGGCGCAGATCAAGCAGGCGTTGCTCGCCAAGCAGACCGGCAGCGTCCCCCACGACAACAAGGACGCCGGCGACTTCGACGACCGCGATACGGACAACTTCACGGCGGAAGTCGCCTGGCTCACCCAGGTAGCGGCCGCCTACAGTAAGCTCGGCACCGCGAGTTGAGAGCTCCCGCCCGGTTTGCATCCCCCGTCAAACCGGGCGGGTATCCCCCGTATCCCCCGCTTTTTGTCGGGCCGGAGGGGCGCCTCCCGCCCGGACTGGCCCGGCCCATCCCCCGAGGGCCGGGCCATTCCGTTTCGCCGTCGGCCAACTCGGCGACCCCCGTGAGTCGAGTTAGCTGGCAGCTATCGGCGAGACCCAACGTTGGCGGAGTTCAGGCCAATTGTCAACTGACCGCTAATCTGTGAAACTGACGTATAGCCAAGGGCTATGCCGAGGAGGTGACGGGAGGACGATTCACCATGACCGAGACTGAGACCGAGGCCGACGACCGGCCCCTGCTCGCAGTGCGCCTCGACGACCTGTTCAAGACAGTTCGCCCCAAGGGCAGGCACTGGACCAATGCCGAGGTGGCGGAGGAGCTGAAGCGGGCCAACCCCGAACTCAAGGTCGGGGGTGTGTATCTGTCGCAGTTGCGGACGGGGAAGCGCTCCAACCCCTCACCTGACCTCCTGGCCGCCCTGGCTCGCTTCTTCGGCGTCTCGGTCGCCTACTTCTTCGACGACAAGGTCGCCGAGTCCGTACTCAGCGAGATCGCCGCCATCGAGGCACTGCGGCAGTCCGGGGTCCGTGCCGTGGCGATGCGGGCGGCCGGGATGAAGAAGGAGAACCTCCAGGCCATCACGACCATCATGGACCAGTACCGGCAGATGCAGGGCCTGCCGCCCGTCGCCGACTCCACCGGCTCCACCGGCTCCACCGATACGTCCGGCCCCACCGAGCCCGCATGAGGAGCACCCGGAAGGAGCGGTCGGCCGATCAGGACCGCCGTAGCCAGATCAAGAAGCTCCGGAAGGCCGGCGCCCAGCGGATCGCCGCACTGGACCTCCCTGAAGTGACCGACGTGGCCGAACTGTGCCGCCACCTCGGCGAGGTGCGCGACCGTCCGATCACGCTGGTCCCGATGCAGATGCCCTCGTCGCATCCGTGCGGCATGTGGGTCGCCGCACGCGACGAGGACCTCATCTTCTACGACGCCAACACGACCAGCGCGCATCAGGAGCACATCATCTTGCACGAGCTGGGCCACATCATCTGCTGCCATCGCGGGGCAGGTGGGCTGGACGAGGCGGCCGCCCGCCTCCTCTTCCCCAACCTCGACCCCGACCTCGTACGTGACATGCTCCTGCGCGCGACCTACGACGACGTTCAGGAACAGGAGGCCGAGATCATCGCCTACCTGCTCTCCCAACGGATGAGCGACCCCGAGCAGCGGCAGGGCATGCCCCCCGGCTCGGAAGCAGAACAGGGCGGCAGTCCCGGAAAGAGCGCCACGCTCAGCCGGATCGAACGCACCCTGATCTGAGATGAGTCACTTATCTGAGGTCAGTCGCTCATCTGACGTGAGTCGCTCATCTGACACGAGTCACGCACGCCCCGGCGGATGCCACCTCCTCGGCCAGGATCGAGACAGCCCGTCGGATGTCGTCCTCACGGTGCTCGCTGGTGACGAAGAACCGCAGCCTCGACTGCCCCTCCTCCACGGCGGGGTGGAAGATCGGATCGGCGATCACACCCCGGTCGAACAGCCCGTCCGCGACGCGCAGGGTCCGCGCCGAGTCGCCGAGAATGCACGGCACGATCGGGGTGTCGGCGCTGGAGCCCGTCGCCAGACCGGCCGATGCGGCCAGGCCGAGGAACAGCTCGGAGTTCCGCCTCAGGGCACGCACCCGTTGTGGTTCAGCGGTGATCAACTCGGTGGCGGTCAGCGCGGCGGCCGCGTTGGCCGGAGTCAGACCGACGCTGTAGACAAAGCCTGGGAGCGTGTGACGCAGCCAGCGCACCATCCGGGCCGAGCCGCCCAGGTAACCGCCGCAGCTGGCAAAGGCCTTGGAGAGGGTTCCCATCCACAGATCCACGTCGGACCTGTCGACACCGAAGAACTCCCCCACGCCCCGGCCGTGTTCGCCCACCGTGCCGATGCTGTGCGCCTCATCCACCATCAGCAGCGCACCGTAACGCTTCTTCAGCTCGATCACGGCGGGCAGGTCGACGAGGTCGCCGTCCATGCTGTAGGCGCCCTCGACGGCGATCAGCACCCGCCGGAACCGCGACCGGTTGAGCCGCAGCATGCTCTCCAGCTGACCGAAGTCGTTGTGGGCGAACGGGCGTCGCGCCGCCCCGGACAAGGCGCAGCCCTGGAGGATGCTGTCGTGCGCGAGCGCGTCGTGCAGCACGAGGTCCCCCGCGCCGACGAGGTGCCCGATCGCGGTGACATTGGTGGCATGCCCGCTCACCAGCGTCAGGCAGTCCCCGACACCGAGGAAGTCGGTCAGCGCCCGCTCCAGCTGGACCGTCAGGTCCCGTTCACCCGAGAGCACCCGGCTCGCGGAGACCGAGGTCCCGTACCGGTCCACTGCCAGGTGCGCGGCCTCGTTGACCGCCGGATGCCCCGAGATCCCCAGGTAGTTGTAGCTTCCGAAGGACAGGTACTCACGGCCCTCGATCACCGTGGTGTCGCGGATGTTGCCCTCATGGACCCGGAAGTACGGGAAGGACGCCCCACTGCCGACGATCGAACTCAAGCGCTGCTCGAACTGATCCACCTCCGGGAAGTCATCGACGCTCGCCGTCTCGGCGCTCCACTCCGGCGGCGACTGGCGGGGCGGCGTCTGGCGGGACAGCGTCTGGCGGGGCAACGGTTCAGCGGGGGCCGTCGGTTGAGAGCGGTCCGGATCGACCAGCGCGCACAGTCGGCCGACGGTGAGTTCGGGCGAGAACAACTCCTCGGTTCGAAAGCCCGGTATTCGCTTGCCGATGTTGACTTCCAGCTCCTGCAACATCAGGGAGTCGAACCCGAGATCGGCCACCAGAGTCATCCGCTCGCTCACGTCGGAGAGAGGGAAGACACCGGTCCGCGACACCTCTTCGAGCACGACGGATGCGGCGGACACGCCATCGAACAGCGCCGCTTCGGATGCCGGCGCTCCTGCGGATGCCGCCGCCTCGGGCGAGTCGACCGGTCCGGCCGGGTCCGACACCTCGCGCGCCGACTCGTCCACCACCCAGTGACGGCGCGGGGCGAGCGGACTCGGCGGCAGGGTGCACGGGGGTCTGCGCTGCGTCAGCAGACGAAGCCCCGGGCCGGTGGCGGCGCGCTCCGCGAGCCCGGCCAACGCGGCCGTGCGTTCCGCCAAAGGCAGCGACCCCGGCGCCGGTACGGCGACCTCCGACGGTTCGCCTGGAGGCACCGCGCCGACCGCCTGCCCCGGCCCGAGATCTCCGGTACGGCCCGCCGCCACGGCCGCGGCCGCCGCGGTCAGCTTGGCGGCGGCGTCGGCGGCGTCCTCCGCGACCAGGGCGAGCCGCTCCGTGAGGGGAGCCCGGCGAGCCAGCGTGTCCGCCACATCGGCCAGCGACGGCTGGTCCTCGGTGATGGTGTGCGCCAGTTCCCGGGCGTGGCGGGCCAGCCCGGCCCGGTCGCGGCCGCTCAGGACCAGAAGATGCGGTTCCCCAACCGGTGCCGGGCGGTCCGATGCCGGGTGATCCAGTGTCCGGTGGTCCGGTGTCGTGGGGTGTTCCTCCACCACCATATGGACACCGGTACCGCCGAAGCCGAACGCGCTCACTCCGGCCCGCCGCGGCTGACCGTTCTGTGGCCATCGGGTCGGCGTCGTCGGGACGGTCAGCCGCGCGGCGTCCAGGGCGGAGCGATCGGCCAGGTCGAACTCGGGCTGCGGCGGTATCACTCCCCGCTGCACGGCCAGGACCGACTTGATGAGCCCGGCCATCCCCGCGGAGTTGAGCGAGTGCCCGACCACCGCCTTCACCGCACCGAGGAAGGCGGGTGTGGCCCGCTCACCGCGCAGTTCGCGCAGGACGGCGAGCTCGACGGGGTCACCGACCGACGTCCCGGTCCCGTGCGCCTCCAGATAGCCCACCGCGTCCGGGGACAGCCCTGCATCACGGTAGGCCCGGCGCAGAGCTCGGAGCTGTCCGGCCGCCTGGGGGTGCATACCGCCCTGCACGGTCCCGTCATTGGCCGTTCCCACACCCCGGATCACCGCGTAGACCCGGTCCCCGGCTGCCAGTGCGTCGGCCAGGGGCCGCAGCACCAAAACCCCGGCGCCCTCTCCCAGGACGAAGCCGTCGGCCTCCGCGCCGAACGGCAGGCACCTGCCGCTGCGCGAGATGGCGCCGATCCGGCACAGCCCCACCAGCAGATCGGGGGCGAGTACCAGTTGGGCGCCACCCGCCAGTGCGATGCGGGATCGGCCCGCGCGCAGCGCGTGAACGGCGTTGGCCACGGCCATGAGGCCACCGGAGCATGCCGAGTCCAGCGCATAGCTCTCGCCGTGCAGATCGAAGACCGAGCTGATCGTGTTCGGCCCCATGTTGAGCAGGAGCCCGGCCACGGACGTGCCCTGCAGGCCATCGACCGCGCGGACCGTCTCCAGCCACCGGGGGTCGGTCGCCCGCGCCCCGAACTCGCCACCGGCCAGCTGACGCATCCGGATCTGCATGGTGCTGAGTTCGCGGTAGCCGCTCTCGGTGAGTGCCGTGATCACCGAGGTCTCCTCGCGGTCGAAGCCGTCGGCTTCCCACCCCGTGTCCTGGATCGCCTCACGGGCGAGGTCGATCAGGAGCCTGTGCTGGGGGTCCATCGCCCTGGCCCGCCGCGGCGGGATGCCGTAGTGCGCCGCATCGAAGTGGTCGACGTCCGGCAGCAGCGCCATGGTGTCCGTGTAGGCCGACGAGGTGTCACGGAGGTTGTCGCTGAGGAAGGTGGCGGTGCGCCACCGCGAGTCAGGGATGCCGGCGAACTGTGCCCGCGGGTCCGTCAGGAGCCGCCAGTACTGGTTCACATCGCGCGCTCCCGGAAACCGGCACGCCATCCCTACGATCGCGATGTCGTCACACCGCGCTTGCCTTGGGTCCACTATGGGATCTGTCCCTGTCACCGATGTCACTTGGTGGCTGCCAGTCTCTCGCGCCACCAGTCCACGGTCGCCGTGACCTGCTCGTCGAGGGGGGTGGCTCGTACCGCGAACGCTGCCTCGTACGCGCTTGAGTCGACGACGAACGGACGGTCGAACTGGTAGCGGATTTCCTTCAGTTCACGGATCAGCGGGGAGAAGAGCGACGCCACGCCCAGCACGGCGGGCGGGAGCCTGCGCACCGCGACCGGCCCCGTTCCCGCCTGGGCGGCAAGGCGGTCGACCATCTCCCGTACGGACAGCGCGCGCTCCGTCGGAACGTGCCAAGCCCTCCCCCAGGCCCGCTCGTTGCCCGCGACCTCGGCCAAGGCCCTGGCCACATCGGGGAGATAGGTCCAGCTGTGCGGGGCGTCCGGGTTCCCGAGTGTGGAGACCGGCTTGCCGCGCAGCAGCGGTGGCATGACCCGCCCGGCCAGGTGGCCGCCATCGGTCACGCCGGGTCCGAAGAAGTCCGAGGCCCGTACCTCGACCGCCTTGATACGACCCTGCTCATGCAGTTTCCGTGCCTGCTCCCACGCCGCGGCGCGCACCTGCCCCTTGGAGCCGGTCGCTGCGAGCGGCAGCTCCTCGGTCATGGGACCGTCCACCGGGCCGTAGCCGTAGAGGTTGCCCAGCATGACCAGTACGGCCCCGGTCGCCTCGGCTGCGGCGCAGGCCGACGAGGCCAGCGGGGGCCATTCACTGGCCCAGTGATGGTAGGGCGGCGCGGCACAGCTGTAGATCGCGGCCGCGCCCTGCACGGCTTCGATCAGCCGCTCGCTGTCCGTCGCGTCGCACGCGACATGCTCGATTCCGGGTTCCGGGCTTCGGCCCGACTTGGTGACAACCCGTACTGAATGACCTTGTTCGGCCAGCAGCCGAGCAGTGGCAGCCCCTGCGGGTCCGAAACCTATGACGACATGAAAGTTCACGTGCGCACACTAGCCCGAGCGGTACACATCGCAAGCCACGCGGCTCGTCGCCTGTTCAGCGTGAAGCAGCACGCGACACCTCGATCAGGCGTACCAGCGCGCCTCGTGAACGTGCGTCCGGCCTCGCGCCACCAGGTCGGTCAGTAGCGCGTTGACTTGTGCGGGGCGTTCCAGCGGGAGCAGGTGGCCGGCTTGCGGGACGACGGCCAGGTGGGCCGAGGCGATGTCCGTGGCCAGGGCCAGGCTGTGGGCGGGCGGGGTGATGCGGTCGTCGGCGCCCACGGCGACCAGCACGGGGCAGTGGCCCAGGGCGGTCAGGGCGGTGTGCTTGTCGTGGCTCATCAGTACCGGGTAGAAGGTGGCCACGGTACGGATGGGAACGCCTGCCATCGCGTGGATGGTGATGCGTCGTGCCGCGGGTGTCATCGAGGTGCGGCAGAGCATGCGGTGGGTCAGGCGGAAGGCCAGGCCGCCGGTCCAGCGGCGGGTGGGGTCGACGACGGCCGGAGCACGCGCCAGGACGGGCAGGCCGCCGACCAGCACCTGATGGAGCACCGCTGCGGTGGGGCGGGACAGCCCCATGCGGACGGCGGCGAGGTCGCCGGCCGAGGTGGCGAGCAGCCCCACGGCGGCCACGCGGCTGGTGAACTGTTCGGGGTGGACGGCGGCCAGGGCCATGATCGCCATGCCGCCCATGGAGTGGCCGATCAGCACCACCGGGCCACGGGGTGCGGTCGCCTCCAGGACCGTCAGCAGGTCCCTGCCGAGGCGGTCGATGGACACCGGTGCCGAGGTGCCCCAGCCGGAACGGCCGTGGCCGCGCAGGTCCCACAGGACCACGCGCGCGAAAGGGGCCAGGGCTTCGGTCTGGAAGTGCCAGGCGGTGCGGTCGAGCATGAAGCCGTGGCAGAAGACGACCGTGAGTCCGGCGTGGGGTCGGCCACGGGCGCGCGCGCCGGGGCTGCCGGTGTCTTCCACATGGAGGAGTGCGCCGTCGTCCGCGATGACCCTGCGGGTCACCGTGCCGATGGTGTGGTGCGTACGCATGACACTCCCTCGCGCCCGCTGTGCCTGGCGTATCCGTGCCGTGCCGCCGACCGTAGCGACGCCACCCGGGCACTCAGAAGGGGCCGTTCAGGCCCGGCTCAAGCCCAGCACAGGTCAACGGCCGGATTCCGCATGGCCCGTTCGGCACTGGTTCGCGGGGAGAACGCGGTACAACACTCGGCAGAGCACGCAGGATCGGACGCTCGGTCCTGCCCCGACCGATATCGCCTGTCGCCACCGCACACTGCCGCGCAGTGGACCAGTGAGTGAGGGGCGCGCGGACCGGGCGCGTCACCCACTGGTCCACAGCCGTTCAGCAGACCGAGGTCAGGCGACCCTGCGCAGGTGCTGCTCCTTTTCCAGGACCGCGGCCTCGTCGGTGAACTTGCGGGACACCCCGGCGAAGAAGTGCAGCACTTCGTGCCAGAAGTACGCGCCGCCCGCGATGAGGAACCCGGTGATCGTGGTGCCGATGGTGTCATTGCGCACGGCGAGGTTCCAAGCTCCGAACAGGTCGAAGTTGGCGAGCCACGCGGCGCCCATGCCGAGGGCGACCAGGGCGGCCATCGGCGACCTCACGGGCCGCAGCGGCGTCAGGTGTACGGGAGCAGGGACACCGGGCACGCCGCGTGGCGTACGGCGGCATGGGCCACCGCGCCCAGTCGGGACCCGGTGGCGGCCTGTGCCCGGTGGCCCAGCACAGCGAGACCGGCCTCCCGTGCGGCGGTGACCACGGCGCGGGAGGGGGCGTCCTGGAGGCAGATCTCTTGCACCCGTACGTCCGGGAACTTGTGCCGCCAGGGCAGCAGGGCCTCGGTCAGCCGGGTCTCGGCGCGCCGGGCCCCGACCGAGTGGCCGTACTGCCACGGCGTGACCGGATACGAGCGGACGGGGTTGCTCGGCATCCAGGCGTACAGGGCGCGCAGGGGCACCTCCCGCAGCGCCGCCTCCTCGAAAGCGAAGGCGATGACGGCGTCCTGCGCATGGCTTCTGGCGTCGAGGGCGAGCAGCACCGGCCCGGCGGGCATCTCGACGGGGTGGGGCGAGGGGCGTACGAGGGTGACGGGGAAGTCGGCCCGGGTGGCGGTCCCCGCGCCGGTGGAGCCCAGCAGGAGCGCGGACATACCGCCCAGGCCGCGGGAGCCGAGCACCAGCAACTCCGCGTCGGCGCCAGTGGTCAGCAGAGCTTCGCGCGGTGTGGCGTGCAACAGCTGGGTGCGGATGTCCAGCCAGGGGTGGCGGGCACGCAGCCGGTCCGCGGCCAGGTCGAGGGAGCGGACCGCCCAGCAGCGGCGGGCGGCCGCACCCGGTGGGGCCAAGGAGGTGCCGTCCGGTGCGGGCCAGGCGGCGACCAGGCACAGCGAAGTGTCGCGGAGTTCGGCTTCGCGGGCGGCCCAGGCGGCGGCAGCGAGGCTGGCGGCGCTGCCGTCGATCCCGGCGGTGACGGGGCGGGACATGAGCGGGCACCTCCGATGGGGCGGGACGGATGAAGTCCCGGACGGTGGTAGAGCAATCCCCATGCTGGCGTCAGCGCGTGTACGGACGGCAGGGCTCCTCGGCTCCCGTGACGGGCCGAACGGCCCCTCGTCGCAGGGGATTTGACAGGGGAATTGAGAGGCGCTCGTTTGACAGGCGCTCGGTCGGTCCGGGCCGAAGGGACGGGCCCCACGGGTGCGTGTGGGCGGTGCCGACGCGGGAGGCGGCCGCGCGCCCCGCCCTCAGGTCCGGGGCCGGGTGGGCTGTGGTCAGCCAGGTCAGGGGTGGCCGCGACACCGATCCCGGGCCCGGCCCCGCGCCTGCCGTGCCTGTGGACCCGCGGTGGTCAGGCCAACTGGCGGCGTACCAGCTCGTACAGCCGCCCGCCGGGGTCGGCGAGGAGGTCCACGGGGCGGCCCTCCTCCACGATCCGGCCGTCGGACATCACGAGCACGCGGTCGGCGTCCATGACGGTGGTCAGCCGGTGGGCGATCACCACGCGCGTGGCGCTCAGCCTGCGGGTGCTCTCGATCACCTTGCGCTGGGTCTCGTTGTCCAGCGCGCTGGTGGCCTCGTCGAAGAACAGGATGCGCGGGCGGCGCACCAGCGCCTGCGCGATCATCAGCCGCTGGCGCTGCCCGCCGGAGATCGCGCCGCCGTTGGCGATCATGGTGTGCAGCCCCATCGGCATCCGCTTGATGTCCTCGGCCAGGCCCGCCATCTCCGCGGCCGCCCAGACCTCGTCCTGGGAGAAGGTCTCGGTACCGCTGATGCACTCCAGGATCGACCCGGTCAGCGGCTGCGCGTTCTGCAGGACGACACCGCACTGGCGGCGCACCGCCGCGCGGTCGAGTGCGGCCAGGTCCTGGCCGTCGTAGAGCACCGCTCCCGTGTCCGGCTTGTCGAAGCCGATGAGCAGGCGCAGCAGCGTCGACTTGCCGCAGCCACTCGGGCCGACGACGGCGACGAACTCCCCCGGCCGCACGGTCAGCGACACATCGTCGAGGACGGCGGGGCCGTCGTCGGTGTACCGGAACGAGAGCTTCTTGGCCTCGATCGCCCCGGAGAGCGTGCCGGGTTGTGCGCTGGCCCCGCGCACCTCGGGCAGCTCGTCCAGGATCGGCCGCACCTGCTCGAACATGGGCAGGACGGCGACGCCCGAGACCAGGACGCCCGTGAGCTGGGTGATCGAGGTCAGCAGCATGGTCATGGCGGCGTTGAAGGTGAGGAACTCACCGGCCGACATGCTGCCGCGGGCCGGGCCCGCCAGCAGCATGAAGATGATGAGCGAGCACAGCGGCAGATACACCGCGTCGAGCACGGTCGTCATGTTCTTGATCCGGCCCACGCGCTGCTGGAGTTCGCGGGAGCGGGCGAACTCCCGTGCCCACGCGGCGTACGCGAAGCTCTCCGCCGCGGCCACCCGGAGCTTGGGCAGGCCGCGCAGCGTCTGGAAGGCCTGGTTGTTGAGCTTGTTGCTCAGCTCCACCAGCCGCCGCTGCCACCGCACCTGCCACAGCCCCATCACGAGGAACACGAGGGCGATGACGAGCAGCATGCCGATGGCCGCGAGCGCCAGCGGCACGCTGTACCAGAGCAGCAGCAGTACGTTCATCGCGCCGACCGTGCTCGACTGCACGGCGACCGGTCCGATGCCCGACAGGACCCGGCGGATGGCGCTGATGCCCATGGCCTGGCTGGCCAGCTCACCGGTGGAGCGTTCGGTGAAGAACCGGGTCGGCAGTCTCAACAGCCTGTCCCACACCGCCGGTTGGAGTGCGCTCTCGATGCGCCCCTCCATCCGCAGGATGGTGAGATTCTGCAGCAGCATGAACGCGGCCGAGACGATTCCGGCGATCATGACGGCGACCGCGACCTGGACGATGAGGCTCGTCTCGGCGTTGGGGACGTACACGCCGAGCACCTTGCCGGTGGCGATCGGCACCAGCGCGCCGAGAGCGACCGTGACGAGGCCGCTGAGCAGTAGGTTGCGCAGGTCCGTGCGGGTGCCGCGCAGGCTGAACCGCACCAGGCGCCAGATGTTCGCGGGCCGTTCGGGCAGCGGCCGGTAGAACATGACGGCGCGCGGCTCGAAGTCGTCCGCGTTGTCCTTGCCGATGCGGGCGCGTGATCCGGTGAGCGGGTTGATGGCCTCGTAGCGTCCGCGCCGCCACAGCAGGGCGACGGGGGCGCCGGACGCCGCCCGATGGCCCACGAGCGGTCCGCTGTACGTACGCCACCAGCTGCCGTCGAGGCGCACCGGGCGGGTGCGGATCCGGGAGGCGATCGCGATGCGTTCGACCGGCGTGACGCGCTCGCCCTCAAGACCGCTGGGGCTGTGAGGACTGTTGGGACTGTTCTTCGGCGGTTCGGTCAGAGTGATGCCGGCCGCGTCGGCGACCCGGCGGCACACCGCGAACACCACGTCGTCGCCGTCCGCGTCCGCCCTGCCACGCCCTCGTTTGCCGATGGAGGCCAGCAGCGCTTCGTCGGCCCGTGCGCGTACGTCCTCGCCCGCCTTGATTCCGGCTGCCGCGCGGTCCTCGTGGGCGCGCTCCAGCTGCTCGATCCACTGGTCGACGGCGGACAGCAGGCGGTACTGCTGGTTCACCATGCTCTGCCACATGGCACCGTCGACGAGCAGGTCGCCCTCCGCGTAGCTGACGCTGCCGGGTTCGACCGGCATCCACAGGATGTCGTCGTCGGACGTGACGGCGTCGGCGGTGGGTCGGCCGTCGAGCGGGGCCTCGAAGAGCACGGAGAGGCTGCGTCCGACGCCGAGTGAGAAGGCGTGCTCCAGCTGGGTCAACTGGGGCAATTGGGTCCAGGCGCCCTGGTGGTACGGGTCTTGGGCGTACGGGTCTTGGGCGTACGGATCCCGGCCGTACGGATCCTGGGCGTACGGATCCTGGTGCAGCTCACGCAGCGCGATCCTGCGCAGCAGGCACTCCTGCGAGGGGCGGCCCACCAGTGTGTGCCGCGTGCCCGCGACCGGACCGAGTACGAGCGTGCCCGGTTCGAGGCGGCCCAGGAAGTGCCAGTGCCCCTCATCGGCGGCGTCCACCGCGAACAGGTCGAGGAAGCCGCCGACCACGAGCCACAGCACCTGCGGCCCTTCGAGGTGCAGGCTGCGCACCCCGGAGCAGTCGACGGGCGCGCCCAGGCCACCGAGCGCATGGATGACGGGGTCGGCCGGGTGCGCGGCGACGGTCGTCTCCTGGCCGGTGGCCGCCGGGTATACGGATGACACGTCAGTGCTCCTTGACCAGCTGGGCGTAGGCGCCTTGCGCGGCGACGAGTTCCTCGTGCCGGCCGCGTTCGACGACCGCTCCGTGGTCGAGGACCACGATCTCGTCGCTGTCGCGCACGGTGCTCAGCCGGTGGGCGATCACCACACAGGCGCAGCCGCGTCGGCGGATGTTGTCGATGATGATCCGCTCGGTCTCGGCGTCGAGGGCGCTGGTCACCTCATCGAGTACGAGGATGCTCGGCCGGCGCACCAGGGCACGGGCGATCTCCAGGCGCTGGCGCTGGCCGCCGGAGAAGTTGCGGCCGTCCTGTTCGACCCGGCCGTGGATGCCCTCGGGCCTGCGCGTGACGACATCGTGGACGGCGGCGTCCCGCAGTGCGGCAACGACCGCCTCGTCCGGTATCGAGGGGTCCCAGAGCGCCACGTTGTCCCGCACGGTGCCCTCGAAGAGGAAGATGTCCTGGTCGACGAAGGCGACGGAGGCGGCGACCGCGCTGCGGGAGATGTCCTCCAGCCGCTCTCCGTCGATGCGGATCGTCCCTTCCCAGGGGGTGTACAGGCCGGAGATCAGCCGGGAGACGGTGGATTTGCCGCTGCCCGAGCCGCCGA
Source organism: Streptomyces sp. E11-3 (assembly GCF_046540415.1). Classification (NCBI taxonomy): domain Bacteria; kingdom Bacillati; phylum Actinomycetota; class Actinomycetes; order Kitasatosporales; family Streptomycetaceae; genus Streptomyces; species Streptomyces sp. E11-3. The sequence goes on from NZ_JAZGRL010000001.1 coordinate 718,595, forward strand.
CGAGCGCGACCTGGCGGCCCGGTCCGACCGTGAGCGAGAAGCCGCCCAGCAGGGGCTGGTCGAGCGGGCTGTAGCCGAAGGTGATGTTCTCCAGCGTCACATGGCCCTTGAGTCGCCGCGTGCTCGGGTCGGGCTCGTCGCGCAGGTAGAGCGTGTCGACGGGGAAGTTCTCGACGTCCTTGAGTCGGGCGACGTCCGCGGCGAAGTCCTGGATGCGTCCTGCCACGCCGTTCAGGCGCGTGATGGGGGCGGTGAAGCGGGCCACCAGCGCCTGGAAGGCGACGAGGAGGCCGATGGAGATATGGCCTTCGACGGCCCGCAGTCCGCCGATCCAGAGGATCAGGGCGCTGTTGAGCGTGGCGAGGGTCGGGGCGACGACGGCCAGGGCCGCGCTCGGGACGCCGAGGCGCTGTTGCACGTCGAGTGTGGTGGCGTGCTGACCGGCCCAGCGGCGGAAGTATCCGTCTTCGCCGCCGGTCGCCTTCATGGTCTCGATCAGCTGGAGGCCGGTGTAGGAGGTGTTGGTCAGCCGGGCGCTGTCGGCGCGCAGTTTCTGGGTGTGGGTGGCCCGTAGCCGTATGACGATCCGCATGGCGACCACGTTGAGCAGCGCGATCAGCACGCCGACGACGGTGAGTTGGGGGTCGTACGTCCACAGCAGCGCGGCGTAGAGGATGACGACGACGCCGTCGACGGCGGCCGCCGCGAGGTCGCGGGCCAGGGTCTCGGCCACCGCGTCGTTGGACTGCAGCCGCTGTACGAGATCGGCGGGGCTGCGCTGGGCGAAGAACGTGACCGGAAGCCGCAGCAGATGGCGTAGGAAGCGGGCGCTGCCCAGGGTGGAGGAGATGATGCGGCCGCGCAGCAGGTTCGCCTGCTGCAGTCCGGTCAGTACGGCGGTGAGCGCGACCAGCGTCGCGAGGGAGGCGAACAGCGGCCCAAGCAGCGAGGTCTGTCCGCCGATCAGGAACATGTCGATGTACGTGCGGCTGAGCGCGGGCGCGGCGGCGCCGACTCCGACGAGCAGCAGGCTGGCGAGCAGCGCGGCCAGCAGGGTGCCGGTGGTGCCGCGCAGCCGTGCGGGCACGGCCGTCATGACGCCGGGCTTGCGGCCGCCCGTGCGGAAGGTCCGGTCGGGTTCGAAGACCAGGGCGACGCCGGTGAAGCTGGTGTCGAAGTCCTCCGCGGGCACGAACCGCCGCCCCTTGGCGGGGTCGTTGATGTGCACTCCGCGGCGGCCGAGCCGACGGCCGGTGCCGTCGTAGACGACGTAGTGGTTGAACTCCCAGAACAGGATGGCGGGGCCCTGGACGTCGGCGAGCGCCGTGGCCTCCATCTGCATGCCCTTGGCCTGCAGACCGTAACTGCGGGCCGCCTTGAGGATGTTGCTGGCGCGGGAGCCGTCGCGCGAGACGCCGCAGGCGATACGGAGTTCTTCGAGCGGGACATGGCGTCCGTGGTGGGCGAGCACCATGGCGAGCGCGGCCGCCCCGCACTCGACGGCCTCCATCTGCAGCACGCTGGGGGTGCGGACGGTCTTGGGCCTGCTGCCCTTGGTCTGCCTGCGGCCTGGGGTCTGCCTGCGGCCGTTGTTGCCCTGCCGTCGTCCCGGTGCGGGCGTGGCGCGGCGGGAACCACGGCGGCTGTGCTGTGTGGTCACGGCAGCAGCCAATCGATCGGGTGCTGTTCGGCCAGGTGGACGGAGCCGTCGGCGAGGGCCATGGACTCGAGGGCGTACGGCGGGCCCTGGGAGGAGGACCAGTCGTAGCCGGACTCGGTGCGCGACGTCCGCTTGAGCTCGACGAGTACCGACACGGGCTGGCCGTCCTTGGAGAACTGCTCGCCCAGCTGGCTGCTGCCGAGGAAGGCGGTGATCCGCTGGCGGGTCTCGGCGGTGCGGCCGACGGCCTTGACGCGGCCGCGCAGCACTCCGTACTTCTGGGTGGCCACGGACTGGACGGTGAGGTCCACGCGGGCGCCGACGGACACGGAGGATCCGTTGGCGGCGGGCAGGTAGAGCACGGCCATCAGAGGGTCGTTCGCCTTGTCGACGCGTTCCACGGCGGCGACATCGGTGCCGGTGGTGACGACGGAGCCGATCGTGGCGACGAGGGTGGTGAGCCGGCCGGCGGCGATGGTGCGCACGACGGCGTCGCCTTCCTGCGTACGGACCTTGAGCAGGGGCGCGTCGGCGGCGACACGGTCGCCCTCCTTGGCCAGCACGCTGGTGATCTGACCGGAGACAGGGGTCTGCAGCACATAACTGCCCTGGCCGTGCGTGAGGATCCCGGGTGCGGAGACCGTGGAGGTCACGGTGCCGGTCACGGACCAGACGGCGGCGGCGATCATCACGGCGACCGTGACGGCCAGGACGAGAAGGCCCTGCGGGCGGGCGAAACGCACCGGGAGATCGATTTCCTCCGGTGACTGCAGCTTGGAAAGGGCCTGTTGGCGGAACTGCACGACACTTTTCCCTCAACTGCCTGGGGATGACGGGTCCCTGATACGTGTACGAGGCAACAGGGAAACGGCGCGCGGCCGTGGGGGGGGGGGGGGGGGGGGGGGGGGGGGGGGGGGGGGGGGGCGGGGG
>NZ_JAZGRL010000001.1:721260-781087 GCF_046540415.1 Streptomyces sp. E11-3
CCGGGGCCGGGGGGGGGCCGCGCCCCCACGGCTCGGCAAGGCCGGCAGAGCGGGCCGGCGAGCCGCGGAGGTCTTACAGACCGGCGACGAGACCGTTCACCGGGCCGGTGATGGCGGCGGTGTTGATGCCGGTGGCGCCCTCGACGACGCCGGTCACGGCGCCGACGGTGCCCGAAACCGGGGCGATCATGTCAAGCGCGGCGGTGGCGTTGCTCACCGTGGCGCTGTGGAGACCACCGGCCACGTTGTCCAGCTCGCTGTCGGAGATCTCCTGGGTGGGGACGAAGTTCATAAGAAGCTTCCCTTCGGATGGCTATTTCGCAAATGACAGCGCCCGGTTGCGCAATGGAGCTTGCCGGTCGCCCAGCGGGTGTGGGGGGATTCCCGGATACGAGAACCCTTGTCGAATCCCGCGATGCGAAGGATCAAAGCACGTAAGCGCGTTGAGCAGCCAATCGCACGGGGACGGCAGGACCGGCAATCGCCCGGTGACCGGCCCCCGTATTACCCCGGTGTGCACATGTCTCCATGAAGTGGCGCCATCTTCGTCACACGATCGCCCGATGCCGGGCCAGGCCGGTGCACCGCGCCACACCGGCGAACGGGACATTCCCGCACAGAGGCAGATAACTGCAGGTCAGACCACGAAGTGGAATCGGGCCGACCGTGTGCGCCCTGAGCATTCGGTGTGCAGATTCCTGGGAGAAGAGGGTTACTTGACGAGGCGTCACAGTCCCTTCACATACCGATGGGTGCGGCACCCGGCCGCACCCATCGAGGCGCAATTCACGTCACCGGACAATTGCGGAGCGCATTGACCGGCGACAGTTCGGACATGCCGGGCCGCGAGCCCGGAATTGGCGAAAAGCGTGCGATCAGACGGCACTTACTCCGGAACGGGCGGAGACCGCGGCGTCAGCCCGCGCGGGAAGAGGACCGTGAGCCCCTCAAGGTCCGCCTGGGGCCTGTTCGGCGGACAGGGCCTAGCTGAGCGTCTTCAGCGCCGCCGCGTCGTACGGCTTCAGCTCCTCGAACCGGTCCTCAAGGACCTTCGCCGCCCACTCCGGGTCCTGGAGCAGGGCGCGGCCGACGGCGACCAGGTCGAACTCGTCGCGCTCCAGGCGGTCGAGGAGGTTGTCGATCGTCTGGAGCGGGGCGCCCTCGCCCGTGAAGGCGCGGATGAAGTCGCCGTCGAGGCCGACCGAGCCGACGGTGATGGTGGGCCTGCCGGTGAGCTTCTTGGTCCAGCCCGCCAGGTTCAGGTCGGAGTCCTCGAACTCCGGGAGCCAGTAGCGGCGGGTCGAGGCGTGAAAGGCGTCGACGCCGGCCGCGGCGAGCGGGCTCAGGATCGCCTCCAGCTCCTGAGGCGTCTCGGCGAGCCTCGCGTCGTAGGCCTCCTGCTTCCACTGCGAGTAGCGGAAGATCACCGGGAACTCGGACGAGACGGCCTCGCGGACCGCGGCCACTATCTCGGCCGCGAACTTCGTACGGGCCACGGGGTCGCCGCCGTAGGCGTCGGTACGGCGGTTCGTGCCGGCCCACAGGAACTGGTCGAGGAGGTAGCCGTGAGCGCCGTGCAGTTCGACGCCGTCGAAGCCGATGCGCTCGGCGGCCGCTGCGGCCTCGACGAAGGCGCCGATGACGTCGTCCAGGTCGCTCCGGGTCATCGCCTTGCCGGCGTTCTCGGTGCCGTCGACGCGGATACCGGAGGGGCCGACGGCAGGGGCGTCGGCGTAGGGCGGCTCGCCCTGCTTGCGCACCATGCCGATGTGCCACAGCTGCGGCATGATCGTGCCGCCCGCCGCGTGAACGGCCTCGGCGACCTTCGCCCACCCCGCCAGCTGCTCCTCGCCGTGGAACCGCGGCACCCGGTCACTCTGCCCGGCCGAATCGTGGCCGACGTAGGTCCCCTCGGTGACGATCAGGCCCACACCCGCCGCGGCGCGACGGGCGTAGTACGACCGCACGTCCTCGCCGGGGACACCGCCCGGGGAGAACATGCGGGTCATGGGCGCCATCACGATGCGGTTCGGGACGGTCAGGCCGTTCAGCGCGACGGGGCGGGACAGGATCGCGGCCGCGCGGGAGGCGGCGGCCGCCCCGGTCTGTCCGGAAGCCTGCGGGGGCACCACGGGACGTGCGTGAGACACGGCAACTCTCTCTCAATTACTTGACAACCTGAACGCTTGAGAACTTCAAGCAACGAGGAGACGGTAAACGTAGATATTTAAGATCGTCAAGTTTTCTGGGGTAAAGTGACTCCCATGACAGGAACTCCCCGCGTCGACACGGCCCAGCTCATGGAGCTGCTTTCGGTGTCGCTCGGCGCCTACCACGGCGACTTCACGGTCGCGGCGGCGACCGAGAACCTCACAGCGAGCCAAGGCAAGGTACTGACCGTGCTGCGCCGCGGCCCCGCCGCGATGCGTGCCCTGGCCGACACCATGACCTGCGACGCCTCCAACATGACCGGGATCGTCGACCGGCTGGAGAAGCGCGGCCTGGTGAGCCGCGAGGCCAGTGCATCCGATCGACGCGTCAAGAACGTCGTCCTCACGGCCGAGGGCGAGCGTGTCGCCGACGCGATTCGTACGAAGATGCGCGCCACACGGGATGGCCTGGACAAGCTCAGCGACCAGGACCGGGACCGCCTCTACACCCTGCTGGAGCGAGTCTTCATCGACCAGACGGCCAGCTGACCTCACGACGTGCGTGCGGCCCTGCCACCTACGGATGGCAGGGCCGCATGCCGTTTCTGGTTCAGACCCCGACGCGCTGGGGTGTCACCGTTGCCGCCGCCTTCTTCCAGGCGGGCGTACGAGGCGCGCGTGCCGCCTTGAGTCCGACCAGGGCGACCACCACGACCAGCACGAACGCCGCTCCGGCGATGGCGAAGCTGAGGGTGAATTGACTTTCCTCGGGCAGCACGGGCATTCCGGCCGGAAGCTCGATGGTCTTCGACGCGAGGAGTGAGGTGATCGTCGCGCTGGCGATGGCGCTACCGACCGAGCGGGAGATGGAGTTGATGCCGTTGGCGATGCCGGTCTGGTGGGCCGGGACGCTGGCGACGATGAGCGCCGGCATGGCGGCGTACCCGAAACTGATCGCCAGACCGCCGACCATGCCCGCGCCGATCACCGAGGCGCTGGTGTCGTGCGCCAGGGTCAGCCAGGCGAAGCCGAGCACACCGAAACAGGCTCCGGCGGCCAGCGTGACGCGTGCCCCGATCCGGCGCACCAGCACACCGCCGAACTGGGCGCCCACCAGCGAGACAAGCGTGGCCGGCAGCAGGTACACGACCGAGGCGCCGAGCACGGAGGCGCCGAAGCCGTAGCCGGCCAGGTCCTCGGGGATCTGCACCAGGTACGAGATGCCGATGAACTGGGCGAACATCGCGAAGCCGAGCAGCAGGCCGGCCAGGTTGGTGAAGAGCACGGGGCGGTGCGTGAACATCTTCATGTCCACCATCGGCTCCCCGACCCGCGCCTCGGTGAAGACCCACACCCCCGCCATGACGACCGCGGCGGCGAAGCTGCCGAGCGTACGACCGGACGTCCAGCCCCACTCGTGCCCCTGCGAGATCGGCAGAAGCAGCAGGACGAGGACCATCGCCAGGGTGAGCCCGCCCAGCCAGTCGGTCCTTCCCCCCGTCTTCGTACGCGATGCGGGCACGACGAACAGCACGCCGACGAGCGCCACCACGGCGAGGACGACCGCGAGCCAGAAGACCCGGTGGTAGTCGGGGTCGGAGCCCTGGGTGAGGAGGCCCGCGCCGACGAGCGCGAGTCCGCTTCCGAAGGCGAGCGTGCCGCTGACCAGGGCCATCGCGCTGTGGAGCTTCTCCGGCTTGATCTCCTCGCGCAGCACGGACAGGGCGAGCGGGAAGATCGCGGTCGCGGCGCCCTGCAACACGCGGCCGACGATGAGCCAGGTCAGCGAGGTCGTGGTGGCGGCGAGCACCGAGCCCGCGATCATCACGAGGAGCACGCCGACGAGGGTGGGCTTCTTGCCGTGCTGGTCGCCGAAGCGGCCGAGAAGGGGGGTGAAGACTGCGGCGGACAGCAGCGTGGCCGTGGTCACCCAGCTGGCGTTGGCGGTGGTGACGTCCAGCTCGTTCTGGATGATCCCCAGGATCGGGACGACCAGCGTCTGCATCATCGAGACGACCATCGCGGCGAGCCCGAGCACCAGGACGACCGCGGTCTGTCCGGAGGGCCCTGCGGACGCCGTGCGCTGCGCGTGAGACACGGAAACCTTCCCCACTACTTAAGAACGTAGACACTTGAGAACATCAAGCAACCCCCTGACGGTAGACGTTGATATTTGAGATGGTCAAGTTTCTGGACGTGCGCTGGACGTAAGGTGGATCACACCCCACGGAGCGCCTCAGTCGCACCGGCTACCGTGCTCGTCGACATGCGGCGACGCCAAGCAGAGACGGGGCACGATCGATGGCCAACGGCGACATCAACCACCCGCGCTTCCCTTCGCGGCTGCGGCTGTCCGGCGAGGGGCTCGTCCTGCGGGAGTGGTCCGACGACGACCTCCCCGCCATGGTCGAACTCTTCGAGGACCCCGATGTGGCGTGCTGGACTCCGCTCGCCTCGCCGTTCGACGCGCCCGCAGCACGCGGCTACCTGAGCCGAGCCCGGCAGAAGCGCGTCGACGACCTGTCGATCCAACTGGCCATCACCACGGACGGTCAGCTGCCGCTGGGTGAGATCCTCCTGTTCCGCCAGGACGCCAACGACCGTACGGCAAGCCTCGGTTACACCGTGGGAGCCGCCCACCGCGGTAAGCGTCTGGGATCCAGGGCCTTGAAGGTGATGACGGAGTACGCCCATCACACCGCCGACATGCCCCGGGTGACGCTGAGCATCGCGGCGGAGAACGGCGCCAGCGTCGCGGTCGCGCGCGCCGCGGGGTATCTCCTCACGAACGAGCCGCAGGTCAGCAAGGTCAACAAGGGGCGCCCGCTGACCATGCAGCTCTGGGCGCATGACCACCCCGCACGCTGATCGCGGTCCGGTGACCGCGTGAGGCCGCGCATCGTCCGGACACTCAGGCCGATACCCGGGTGTCCGGACGCTGCGCGACCTGGTCGCCCGGAAACTCCGCACCTCAGGCACTACATTGGGAGAGGAGGGTGCGATGAAGGCCACCGATCCGATCCCGGCGATCCCGCAGGCCTCCGGGACGAGACAGAGCACGCCCGTCATCGTCACCGACGTACGTGGGCGGATCGTGGCGTGGAGTCCCGGCGCCCAGCAACTCCTGGGCTATACGGGGCGAGAGGCCGTCGGGTGGCACCTCAGCGCCCTCCTGGCCGCGGACATCGACCCCGCCCCGTCCCCGGTCCGCACCACTGCCGCCGAGGCGACCACGCTGCGCCACCGGGACGGCAGTCGCATACCGGTGACGCTGCAGTGCATACCCGTCACCGACGGTTCCGGCCGTACGCAGCATGTCCAGATCGCGCGTGCCCGCCCCCGGCACGGCGATCCGTACGCGGCCACATCCGCCGACCAGCGGGTGGCCGCGCTCATGCGGCAGCGGAGCCTGCTGCCCGCCGGTGTCCCCCATCAGACGGCCGTCGACGCCGCGTTCCGCCACATCCCGTCCGCCGCCCGACCCGGCGTCGGGGGCGACTGGATCGACGTCATCTCCTTGTCGGGCGCCCGCGTCGCCCTCGTGAGCGGCAACACCGCCGGCCACGGCCTCACCGCGGCCGCCGCGATGGGGCGCCTGCGCAGCGCCGTACGCACCCTGGCCGACCTGGACCTGCCCCCCGAAGACCTGCTCACCAACCTGGACGACCTGGTACGCCGCTACGGCACAGCCGGCCGCGACGACGCGGACGCCGACACCTCGCGCATCGGAGCCAGCTGCCTCTTCGTCGTCTACGACCCCGTGCTCCGGACCCTGAGCGGAGCACGGGCCGGCCACCCGCCGCCCGCACTCCTGTCCCCCGACGGCGGCGACGGCGTACTGGCCGATCTCGACATCCCGGCCGGTCCGCCGCTCGGACAGGCCCAGCTGCCGTACGAGGCCACCGAGTTGGCGCTCGCGGAGGGCAGCACCCTCCTCCTCTACAGCGACAGCCTGCTCACGAACCTCGACGAGGGCCGCGAACAGTCGTACGGCAGGCTGCGCGGGGTGTTGCGCTCGCCGCCCGCGTCATCCGGGGAGATCTGCGACATCGTCATCGACACACTGGTCAAGGAGCCGCCGGTGGACGACATCGCACTCCTCGTGGCGCGTACCCACGGTATGGACGAGAACCAGGTCGCCACCCTGGATCTCCCGCATGATCCGGCGGCGGTCGCCGACGCCCGCGCGTGGACCGGACGTCTCCTCGCGACCTGGGGCCTCGACGACCTGGCCTTCGTCACCGAACTCGTCGTGAGCGAACTCGTGACCAACGCCATCCGCTACGGCCACCCGCCCGTCCAGCTCCGCGTCCTGCGCGACACGATGCTGATCGTCGAGGTCTTCGACGGCAACAGCACCGCACCCCACCTTCGACACGCTCAGGTCTTCGACGAAAGAGGCCGCGGACTGATGCTGGTCGCGCAGCTCACCGACCAATGGGGAACCCGCCATTCCCACCGCGGCAAGACCATCTGGTGTGAACAGCGGATCACTTCGGCACGGGCAGCGGGGTGAGCGAGGTGAGAGCGGCCCCGCCGCTCTACCGCTGAGCGCGCGGCGGCGGGCACAGGTCCACGCACTCCGCGGCGTCGTGCACACGCCCGTCCGCGTGCAGTACGTGCACGCGGTGCCCGAGCGCGAAGGTGGCCAGGGGCCCCAGGCCCAACGCGGTGGCCGCGATATAGGAGCCGCCCACCTGGTTGATGTCACAGGCGGTCGCGATCCGGAACAGCGACTGCGACTCCGATGTCACGTCCTCTTCGCCGCCCGCGCGGAGCACGATCCGCTGGTCGGGGGCGACCGCACGGGCCGCGACGGCGACCGCGATGTTCTCCAGTACGTCCGACGACACGGCGACGATCGCCCGCGCGCGGGGCAGCGCGAGCTTGCGCAGCAGGAAGCGGTCGCCCGCCCGCCCGAACATCACGGGTATCCCCAGCGACTTCGCCAGCGGCACACAGGCCGCCCCGTGATCGCGTTCCACCGCCACGACACCGATGCCGAGCCGCTGGAGCTCCAGGCACAGCCGCACCCCCACCTGGCCGAGGCCGACCACGATGACGTGACCGCGGCGGGGCACCGCCCGTGCGCCCACGATGCCGGTGAAGCGGATCGAGGTCATCCGGTCTACCAGGCCCGCGGTGAACAGAGCCGAGAAGCCGAGCACACACAGCAGGCTGAAGGTGGACAGCACCAGGTACCAGACCGGCGCGTGGCCGTCCGCCGTACCTCCGTCCACCGTGGTCAGCACCATCGCGGAGTGCCAGGCGGCGGCGACGAGCGGTTCGCCCAGGACGACCGCACCCAGCACCGTGTCCAGCAGGAACACACCCAGCAGCCCCACCAGGCCCACCAGCAGGGCGCGTGTGGAACCGTCGACCGGACGGATCTGCGCATGGAACCAGTGCCACACCCTTCGCCCGCTGCCGGTCCTGACCTGGGGGGACGACTCCACCCGCAGACCGTCCGGCGTATGGGCCACGCCGAGGTAGTCCCCCTTGGGGGACGGGCACAGGGTCAGCAGCCGCTCCGCGACGCACGGGCCGAGCAGCGCCGGGACGAGGGCGTCCGTCATGCTGATCACCGTGCAGTTGGGCACCGAACGCACGACCTCACTGGCCACCGTCTTGTCGAACAGCGTCACGAGCAGTGAAATCCCGGGACGGGCATGCTCGACGAGCAGTGCGTAACGGAGCGCCCAGATGTCCTCACGGGACACGATCACCACGACGTCGACATCCGCGGTCAGCGCGTCATTGACCGCCTTGGCCGACGGCGCGGACAATCGGCTGATCCGCGCTCCCCACGCGGTCGCGAACAGCGCCACGGCCTCGGCCAGATCGTCCTCACCAAGAAGCAGCAGGTGCCTGCTCTCGAGATCGTCACCCGGTTCGGGGGCAAGCACCAGCTCTCCTCAGAGATCGTTTCGAAGATCTTCTCGCCGCTCCCACTGACCGTACGCAACCGCCCGCCGCCGAAGTTTGTGCGAATTACCGGTGTATCGCCGCCTGCCTTGTTCAAACAGATGACGACCGGGGACAGAGAGTCAGCAGACAGTTATAGGTCGCCGCACTTCCCGTGACCGCGGCAGCCTCGTAGTTTTGTTAGTAATCCTTCGGTTCATCGCGATTGATCCGCTTTTGCGGCCAGATCTGGAGTGGGCAAGTGGAGCAGACAGGCAGCACCGACAGCGCGGGCATAGGGCAGCTGCTGCTCGCGCTCGGGGAGCCGGTCATCGGTCTGGTCGCGGCACCCGCCGGCCTCGACATCGAGATCAACGACGTGGTGATCTTCGACGCCGACGACGAGCCTGACCCCTGCCGCGGCGATCTCGTACTGATCATCGGCGCCCGTGGCCACAGAGCGCTCCGACTGATCCGCGCCGTGGCACGGCAGGGCGCCGCCGCGGTGGCCGTCAAGATCGACCACGGTGATGATCTCGACGAGCTGAAGCGCGTCGCCGCCGACATGGGGGTGGTCGTGCTCGGGGTACGCCCGGAGGTCCGCTGGGGGCAGCTCGACTCGCTGGCCAGAGGCGTGGTGGAGGACGCACGCGTCGCCGTCGTACCGGAAGCGGGCCAGCCGGCGGATCTCTTCGCGCTGGCCCAGACGGTCGCCGCCCTCACCGGTGGCATCGTCAGCATCGAGGACAGCAGCAACCGTGTGCTGGCCTACTCCCGCTCGGACGACGAGGTCGACGAGCTGCGCAGGCTGTCGATCCTGGGGTGGCAGGGACCCGCCGACTACCTCGCGCTGCTGCGCGAGTGGGGCGTCATCGAGCGGCTACGCGCCGGTGACGACGTGGTGCATGTCGACGAACGTCCGGAACGGGGCATCAGGAAGCGGCTGGCGATCGGCATCCGTGTCGACGAGCAGCTCCTGGGGTCGATCTGGGTGCAGGAGGGCAAGCACAAGCTGGCGGACAACGCCGAGAGCGCGTTGATCGGCGCCGCCCGGGCCGCGGCTCTGCAGCTGGTTCGGCGGCGTACGGGCGCGCCCCCCGGCCTGCAGTTGGAGCAGAGCCTGCTGAGCCGGCTACTCGAAGGGCACATCGATCCGCGTACGTTCGCCGACAACATCGGGGCCGAGCTGACGAAGCCGGCGGTGATCACGGCGTTCTCCCTGAACGGAAACCTGCCCGGCGCCGACGCCGCGGCGGATCCCGACGCCGAGGCCGACCGTCCGAAGTTCGAGCTGCGCAGGTCGGCGCTGACGAGTCTGATCTCCGTGCACGCCGCCGCCTACCGCCGCCGGGCGCTGGTGACCAACGGCGACCCCCGCTTCTACATGCTGCTTCCGGGGCTGCCGGAGCACTCCGCCGAGAGCATCGCCCTCAGCCTGGCCAACGAGATCGTACGGGCGGCCAATCAGCGGCTGCAGCTCGACGTCTGCGCGGCTGTCGGGTCCGCGGTCGGCAGCCTGGACTCGATCGCCGAGTCGAGAGCCGAGGCCGACTGTGTGCTCGACATCCTGACGCGCGGCGGGGAGCAGCGCGTGGCCACGATCGCCGACGTCCGCTCGGAGGTCCTCGTCAGCGAGACCCTGGCGCTGCTTGAGAAGAACCCGCGCCTGAGGGACCCGCGGATCACCGCTCTTCTCGCGTACGACGCGGAGCACGACACGGGCCTCGTGACGGCCGTACTCGCCTATCTCGGCACACTGGGCAACGCGCGCGCGGCGGCTCGATCGCTGCACATGCATACGAACACCCTCCGCTACCGCCTGAAGAGAGCGAACGCGATCACCGGGATCGATCTCACCGACCCGTACCAATGCCTCTTCTCTTACCTGCAACTGCTGCTGGAAACCGGATCCATGCCCGTGCGGCGCGGGCGTGGATCCGGTCCGGCTTCCGGTCCGACTACCTGACTTCTTCCACCGCTGCCAGTTCCTTGTCGTCGCCGTCGCCGTCGCCGCCGCCGCGCGAGCGCAGCGACTGCTGGAAGCGGGCGAGCTCCCGCTTGACGAAGGGGGCGAGCAGGTAGAGGCCGATGATGTTGATCAGTGCGAGCAGGAACAGCACCGCGTCGGTGAACGCGAGCACGCTGCCGAAGCTCAGCACCGCGCCGATCACGATGAACGCGCAGAACACCAGCTGGTAGACGCGCTCACTGCTCTTGCTCCGCCCGAACAGGTGGGTCCAGGCCTTCTGCCCGTAGTAGGCCCAGGTGATCATGGTGGAGATGGCGAAGAGCACCACGGCCACGGTGAGGATGTGCGGGAACCAGGGCAGTGCCGTCTCGAAGGCCGATGAGGTGACCGTGACGCCGTCGACGGTCGTGCCGTCTGCGGCGTAGTCCGCCTTGGCGTCGTTCCAGAGGGTGGTGTCGGCGATGACGATGGTCAGCGCGGTCATCGTGCAAACGACGACCGTGTCGATGAACGGTTCGAGGAGCGCGACGAGGCCCTCGGTCGCCGGGTACTTGGTCTTCACGGCGGAGTGCGCGATCGGGGCCGATCCCAGCCCCGCCTCGTTGGAGAACGCGGCGCGGGTGAAGCCGACGATCAGCGCACCGATGACGCCGCCGACCACTCCTTCGCCCGTGAAGGCACCCGAGAAGATCGAGCTGACCGCCGAGGGAACCTCGGTGGCGTTGAACAGGATGACGATCGCGCACGCGCTGATGTAGATGATGCCCATGGAGGGGACCAGGCGGCTGGTCACCTTGCCGATCGACTTGATGCCGCCGATGATCACGGCGCCGACGATGACGGCGAGCACGATCCCCAGGATCAGCGCCGTGCCGTCGCCGGAGAACGGGCTGTCGTCGCCTCCGGTGATGTTGCGGATCTGGGTGACGGTCTGGTTCGCCTGGAACATGTTGCCGCCGCCGATCCCGAAGAACAGGATCATGATGGCGGCGAGCGCGGCGAGGATCTTGCCGATGGCCTTGCCGGGAGCTCCGGGGAGCTTCTCCGCGACGCCCTTGCTCAGGTACTGCATGGGGCCGCCGGACACCGTGCCGTCGGGGTGCTGGTCGCGGTAGCGGACACCGAGCGTGCACTCGACGAACTTGGTGCTCATGCCGAGCAGGCCGCAGAGCACCATCCAGAAGGTGGCGCCCGCACCGCCGATGGTGACCGCGACACCCACACCGGCGATGTTGCCGAGCCCGACCGTTCCGGAGACGGCCGAGGTCAGCGCCTGGAAGTGGGTGATCTCGCCCGGGTCATCGGGCTTGCTGTGCTTGCCGCGGAGTACCTGGAGGGCCAGCTTGAGCCCGCGTACCTGAATGAAGCCGAAATAGATGGTGAAGACCGCACCGGCGAGGACGAGCCAGGCCACAATCCATGGGAAGGTGATCCCGAACAGCGAAACCTCTCCGAAAACAAAGTCTCCGAGGCCGGTGGCAACCGGATCAAAGACCGAGTTGATCTTTTTCTCTATCGTCCCGAGGAGACCGTCTTCCGCCTCCTCGGCCAGAAACTGGACATTCTCGAGTGCAGGCCGCAGTCCTTGACTCTGAACCATTGCGATCCCTTTCTTCCAGCCCGGAGAAACCGGCGCTGGTAAGCCCCTGAGCGGGGCTCCGCAGTTCCGAGAACCGTAGGAGTCGGCGACCTGCGTGGTTCTGGTGCAATCGGCCAAAGAACTGGCGAGTACACCGTCAATCAGTCCGTCGCGCCGACCCCGTAGGACGCGGTAGGCGGTGCGTGCGGAGGGGTGTCAGGGAGCTCGGGGAGCTCAGGGAGGTCGACCGTGACGACGAGACCGGCGCGGGACCGGCCGCGGGCCACCAGTTCGGCGTTCGTCTGGTCGCTCCCGTCGGCCCAGGCTGCGGCCTCGTCACGCGGCTTGCCGTGTGCCGCGTGACGGGCCACGAGCCGTCGCCGCCTGAGGGCGTCTTCGACCTCCACGTACCAGCTCTCGTCGAGAAGTCCGGCCACGCGGCTCCACGAACCTGTCTCGCACAGCAGGTAGTTGCCCTCGGTGACGATCAAGGGGATCTCGCGCGGTACGGGCAGGGCCGAGCCGATGGACTCCTCGATGTCACGGTCGAAGTCGGGCGCGTAGACGACCGGTTCGTCGCGGGCGCGGAGTCTTCGCAGCAAGTGGACGTAGCCGTCGGCGTCGAAAGTGTCCTGGGCGCCCTTGCGGTCGCCGCGTCCCAGGGTGTGCAGCACGGCGTTGGACAGATGGAAGCCGTCCATCGGGATCAGCACGGCGGTCTTCGGGCCCAGCGCCTCGACCAGCTGGCGGGCCAGGGTCGACTTGCCCGCACCCGGTGCGCCGGTGATGCCGAGGATGACGCGCTGCCCGCCGCGGTCGGCGAGTGCGCGGGCGCGTTCGACCAGTTCACTGACGGACGCCCGTACGGTGGCGGGGCTGGGCGCCCGTACGGTGGCGGCGCTGTCCGACAACTCGCCGTCTCCGTCCATCAAGGCGCGCAGCTCGGACAGCGTCGGCGGGTCGGCGCCGGGGCGGGTGCACGTCACGGCGGCCGCGGTCGTCGCCATGTCCAGCAGCTGGAGCACGTCCAGCCGCGTGATGCCGTGCAGGGCGTCCCGACGATCACCGCCGAGCAGGTCGGCGCCGTACAGCCAGTGGAGCATGCCGGCGGTGAACGCGTCCCCGGCCCCGACGGTGTCCGTGACCTGGATCTCGGGGGCGGGGTGGCGCGTGATGCCCGCACGGGTGACGGCCAGGCTGCCGGCTCCCCCGAGCGTCACGATCACCAGGGCGGGACCGGTGCGCTGCCAGGCCGTGGCGATGTCTTCGGCCGTACGGCCGGGGTACAGCCACGCGAGGTCCTCTTCGCTGACCTTCACGATGTCGGCGAGGGCGACCTGGCGCTCGGTGCGGGCGCGGGCCTGCTCCCGTGAAGGCAGCAGCGCGGGGCGGATGTTGGGATCGAGGCTGATGGTGACGGCGCCTTCGGCGCGCTGCCGGGCGAGCAGGTCCTCCACGGCTCGGGCACCCGGGTCCAGCGATGTGGCGAGCGAGCCGGTGTGCAGACACCGGGTTCCGGGTGCCGGTTCGGGCGGCGCCTGAAGGTCCCAGCTGATCTGGAACTCGTAGCGTGCCGCGCCCTGTTCGTCGAGGACCGCCGTCGCCGTGCTGGTGCGGGGGCTGCCGGGCACCAGCCGCAGCAGAACGTCCGAGCCGGTCAGATGGTCGCGGAGCAGTCGGCCTGGGTCGTCCTCGCCGAACTGCGTGATCAGCGTGACTGGCGTCCCGAGGCGGGCGAGACCCACCGCGACATTGGCGGGCGAGCCGCCAGGGTGCGCCGCGCTGTCCCGCGTTGCCCCGGCCGGGCGCACCACGTCGACAAGGCTCTCTCCGACAACAGTGATCATCTGGCCTCCATGGCAGGCGTCGCAGGCGACCCCACCCTAGGGCGTGTGTCGGAAGTCCCTCCGTCCGCGCGTCGCGGGGCAGGAGGGACTTCCGACACACGCCCTAGGAGACTCGAACCGCGCCCGGCACACAGCTACGTCCGTAGGCCGATGCAAAAAACAAAGGCAAGGAGAGCCCTCTCTCCTTGCCACTCTCAACTTATAGCGCGCTGAGGGGCTTGCCGCAAGACCCGGGGCATGGCGCAGAATCGTCGACCGAAGCCACTACCTGCGGAAATGGGGGGCACGACGTGCGTGTGCTGTTGTCGACGTACGGGGCACGGCGGCCTCGGAGGTATCGCAATGATTGAGCAGTACGTGCTGGACCTTCAAGAGGTCGACGAGACGCGGGTCGCGGACGTTGGCGGCAAGGGCGCGCACCTGGGCGGCCTGTCGCGGATCGAGGGCATCCGCGTGCCGGAGGGCTTCTGCGTGACGACGGACGCCTTCCGGCGGATCATGGCGGAAGCGCCGTCGATCGACGATCGGCTCGATGAGTTGGCGCGCCTGAACCCGGACGACCGGGAGACGATCCGCACGCTCAGCGCGCAGATTCGCCGGACCATCGAGGGGATTGCCATCCCGGATGACCTCGCGGCGGCGATCACCCGCGCGCTTGCCCAACTCGGCGAGCAGGCCGCCTACGCCGTCCGGTCCAGCGCGACGGCGGAGGACCTGCCGACGGCCTCCTTTGCCGGTCAGCAGGACACGTACCTGAACGTCGTGGGGCCGACGGCGATCCTCCAGCACGTCAGCCGGTGCTGGGCCTCACTGTTCACGGAGCGGGCCGTGACGTACCGCCAGCGCAACGGCATCGACCACCGTACGGTCCACATGGCCGTGGTCGTGCAGCAGATGGTCTTCCCGCATGCGTCCGGCATCCTGTTCACGGCCGACCCCGTCACGGGCAACCGGAAGGTCGCCACCGTGGACGCCGGCTTCGGCCTCGGCGAGGCCCTGGTCTCCGGCCTGGTGAACCCGGACGTCTTCAAGGTGCGGGACGGCGAAGTCGTCGCCAAGGCGATCGGCGCCAAACAGCGTGCCGTTCACGCCCTTCCGGCTGGCGGTACGCGGGAAGTGTCGATCGGCTCGCAGCAGCAGGAGCAGCCGGCGCTGACGGATGCGCAGGTCGTGCGGCTCGTACAGCTCGGGCGGCGGATCGAAGCGCACTTCGGCCGCCCGCAGGACATCGAATGGTGCCTGGTCGATGATGGCTTCCAGATCGTTCAGAGCCGGCCGATCACGACGCTGTTCCCCATCCCCGAGACCGGCGAGACCCCCGAGACAGGCGAGACCCCCGACACCGGTGACCAGGGGAATCACGTCTACGTCTCCGTTGGCCATGGGCAGATGATGACCGACCCCATGAAGCCCCTGGGGCTCTCCATGTGGCAGCTGACGGCCCTGGTGCCGATGCACGAGGCCGGCGGGAGGCTGTTCGTCGACGTCACCCGGCGCCTGGCCTCGCCCGCGAGCCGCGCCGGGCTCCTGGACGCCATCGGGAGAGGCGATCCGCTGATCAGGGACGCTCTGGAGACCGTCCTCGACCGCGACGATTTCGTCCCGTCGCTCCCGGACGCGGGTCCCGGCGGGCCACCTGCCGGCGGTGCGCCCGCCCCGACCGAGACCGATCCGGCCATCATCACCGAGCTGATCGAGCACAGCCGGGCGTCCATCGCCGCCCTGGAGCGCGACATCCGGACGAAGACCGGACCGGCGCTGTTCGACTTCCTGCTGGATGCCTTCCAGGAGCACAAGCGAGTCCTCAGCGACCCGCTGAACCATCAGGCGATCATGGCGGGGATGGAGGCCACCTGGTGGCTCAACGACAAGCTCCAGGAGTGGCTGGGCGAGAAGAACGCGGCTGACACGCTCACGCTGTCCGCCCCCGACAACGTCACGTCGGAGATGGGACTGGCCCTGCTCGACGTCGCGGACGTGATCCGCCCGCGGTCGGAGGTGGTGGCGTTCCTGCAGGGCGTCGAGGACGAGGGCTTCCTTGACGAGCTGGCCAAGCTCGCGGGCGGGACCGAAGCGCGCGACGCCATCGAGGCCTACCTCGACCGGTACGGCATGCGCTGCGTTGGCGAGATCGACATCACGAGGCCACGTTGGCGCGAGCGCCCCACCGCACTCGTGCCCGTGATCCTCGACAACGTCAGGAACTTCGAGCCGGGCGGGGCCGAGCGGCGCTTCGAGCAAGGGCGGCAGAAGGCGCGGAAGAAGGAACAGGACGTACTGTCCCGCTTGCGGGCCCTGCCGGACGGCGACCGGAAAGCCGACGAGGCCAAGCGGATGATCGACCGGGTCAGAACCTTCATCGGGTACCGGGAGTACCCGAAGTACGACATCGTCAGCCGCTCCTTCGTCTACAAGCAGGCCCTGCTGGAGGAGGCCGAGCGCCTCGTGCGGGCAGGCGTGCTTTCCGAGAAGGAGGACGTCTTCTACCTCACGTTCCAGGAACTCCACGACGTCGTGCGCTCGAACCAGGTGGATGACCAGCTCATCCAGCAGCGCAAGGACGCGTTCCGGTCGTACCACGCGCTCACCCCGCCCCGGGTGCTCACATCGGATGGTGAGGCCGTCACCGGGGCGTACCGGCGCGACGACGTGCCGGCCGGCGCCCTGGTCGGCGTACCGGTTTCCGCCGGGACCGTCGAGGGACGGGCCCGCGTCATCCTCGACATGGCGGAGGCCGATCTCGAAGCGGGCGACATCCTGGTCACGCCCTTCACGGACCCCAGCTGGTCGCCGCTGTTCGTCGGAATCGCGGGCCTGGTGACGGAGGTGGGCGGCCTGATGACCCATGGCGCGGTGATCGCCCGGGAGTACGGCTTGCCGGCCGTCGTGGGCGTGGAGCAGGCCACCCGGCTGATCCGGGACGGGCAGCGGATCCGCGTGCACGGAACCGACGGGTACGTCGAGATCCTGCCTTGACCGACCACACCGGGAAGCCCCCTCCGTAGCTTCCGACCACACAACGCCAAGCAGTTGATGACGTGTCGATCACCTACCGGACAGCGGCCGTCGTGAAAGCCCGAGTTCAGCCCGACGTGCTGATGAGCTCGTCGGTGACCCACCGTGCGACGTCGGCGGGGTAGGGCTCGGGCAGTCCGAGGACGATGTGCCCGAAGCCGGCGTCGATCGCTTCGCCGATCGCGTGCCGGGTGAGGCTGGGCTGGTCGTAGGAGACGGGCAGGTGGATCGAGCGGGTGATCGAGGCGGGGTCGCGGCCGAGCTCGGCGCAGTAGCGGTCCAGCAGTGCGCTGCGGCGGACGGCGTCGTCGATGTCGCCGCCCGGGATGTTCCACAGGTCGGCGTGCTCGGCGGCCACACGCAGCGTCGGGGACGCGCGTCCACCGATGAGGATCGGCGGATGCGGGCGCTGGACGGGTTTGGGGTTGCCGAAGGCGCCGGTGAGGTGGTGGTAGGTGCCGTGGACGTCGAACGGTTCGGTCTCGGTCCACAACCGCCGGATCACCGTGCAGGCTTCGGCGAGGCTCCCCACGGCGTGCGCGGCGTCGTGGAAGGGCAGGCCGTGGGCTTCGTACTCGCGCCGGGCCAGGGGATGGCTGGGTCGTGAGCCGGCGCCGATGCCGAAGTCGAGCCGTCCGCCGGAGACGATGTCGACGGTCGTGGCGATCTTGGCCAGCATCGCGGGCGGCCGGAACCGGTTACTGGTCACCAGCACGCCGAGCCGCAGCCGTCGGGTGTGGGCGGCGAGGGCCGAGAGCAGCGTCCAGCTTTCGTAGGTCGGTCCGTCCGGGTCGCCGCCGATCGGCATGAGGTGGTCGAACAACCACGCGTGCTCGATCTCCGGGATCGTGTCCGCCTCGCGCCAGACCCGCAGGACGTCGTGGTAGTCGACCTGCGAGGGGGCGGTCATGATCCCGAAACGAGTCCGAGGTGCATTCCGAGGTGTATGAGGTAAATGCGGCATGGGGCTTCTGGTCCTTTCGAGACCCACTTGGGGGATCAGCGGCGGCGCAGTGACGGGTCGAGGAGCGCGGGCGGAGTGTCGTACTTCTCGTGCGCGGCCAGGTCGGTGCCGGGCGCGACGATCGCGTCCATCGCGTCGAGTACGTCGGCGGAGAGCACGGTGTCGGCGGCGGCGAGTTGCGCGTGTAGGTGGTCCAGCGTGCGAGGGCCGATGAGCGCGCTGGTCACGGCGGGGTGCGCGGTCACGAATCCGAGCGCGAGCTGGATCATGGTCAGGCCTGCTTCGTCGGCGAGCTCGGCCAGCTGCTCGACAGCGTCAAGCCTGGCCCGGTTGGCGGGGATGGAGGTGTCGAAGCGTTCCGGCATGAACAGGGAGCGGCTGGTGGTGACTTCCCGGCCCTCGCGGATCGCGCCCGACAGCCAGCCCGAGGCCAACGGGCTCCACACCAGCACACCGAGTCCGTACTCCTCGGCCACGGGCAGTACATGGGCCTCGATCCCGCGCTGCAGGATCGAGTAGCTGGGCTGTTCGGTGACGTAGCGGCTCAGGTGGTACTCACGGGCGGCCCACTGGCCTTGCACGATGCGGTACGCCGGGAAGGTCGAGGAGCCGAAGTAGCGGATCTTTCCCGCGCGTTGCAGGTCGGTCAGCGCCGACAGGGTTTCCTCGTCGCTGGTGCTCGGGTCCCACCGGTGGATCTGGTAAAGATCGACGTGGTCGACACCGAGACGGCGCAGACTGTTGTCCAGTTCGGTGACCAACCAGCGGCGCGAGCTGCCCTGATGGTTGCGCTCGCCTCCCATCGGCATGCCCGCCTTCGTGGCCAGCACGATGTCGTCGCGGCGACCGGCGATGGCCTTGCCGACCATCTCTTCCGACGCGCCGCCGCTGTACATGTCGGCGGTGTCGATGAGGTTGACGCCGCCTTCGAGAGCGGCATCGACGATGGCGGTGGCCTCGTCCTGGGTGGTGCGCCCGATCTCGCCGAAGTTCATCGCGCCGAGCGCGAGGGAGCTGACCTGCACGCCGGTGCGGCCCAAGGTGCGGTAGTGCATGACCGTGTTCCTCCATTGCGGATGAAGCGTGGTGGCAGCGCATGGCTTGGATGCCGGGCCCCTGCTCTGGCATCATGAGCAAACGGAACCTCGTTCCGGAACGATACGGAACAGTGTTCCGTTTAGCAAGCTCGGTAGCGGAGGAAGCGCGCGGTGAACGAAAGAGGAAGCGGCGCGGTGAACGAAAGCGGCGAGGGCGCGGGGCAGGCGGCCCAGTCCAAGCGGAAGGACGCGCGGCGCAACAAGGAAACGCTGCTGGACGCGGCCGCCGCGGTGTTCGTCACGTCAGGCGTGGAAGCGCCGGTCCGCGACATCGCGGCCAAGGCCGGTGTCGGGCTGGGCACGATCTACCGCCACTTCCCGACACGGGCGGATCTCATCATCGCCGTCTACCGGCACCAGGTCGACGCCTGCGCCGAGGCGGGTCAAGACCTGCTGGCGTCCAGCGCGACCCCGCACGCCGCACTGGGGCGATGGATCGACCTCTTCGTCGACTTCCTGGTCACCAAGCACGGACTCGCCGCCGTACTTCGGTCCGACGACGCCGGATTCGACACGCTGCACGCCTACTTCCTCGACCGGCTCGTGCCCGTGTGCGCCCAGCTGCTCGAAGCCGCGGCCGTCGCCGGTGAGATCCGCTCCGACCTGGATGCCTACGCACTCATGCGTGGCGTCGGGAACCTCTGCATCGGCGCGGACAACGATCCCCGCTACGACGCCCGTCGACTGGTCGAGCTCCTCATCGCGGGACTACGGGCACCGCACTGACTCCGTGGGACCGCACTGACTCCGTGGGAGCGGTTCACTCCGTGGGAGCGGTTCACTCCGTGGGAGCGGTCAGGATGCAGAGCGGATGCCCTTCGTCGGGGTCACCGACGTAAGTCCACAGCTTCAGTGTCCTGCCGTCTCGCAAGGCCTTGTAGTTGGAGCTCACGCCATTGCCTTGGAACGACACCGTGAGGCTGGTCTGCTCCTCCTGCCAGTCCGCGACGGTCCAGGTGCCCGACCCCGACCTGGGATCGTTCTCCGGCCCGTAGGCATCGATGTCGTAGTTGCCGCAGACTCCATGGGCGGTAAACGTTCCGTCCGGCTTCAACTCCAGCGTGCCGCCCGCGGCATCGGTCCACGTGGTCGCTGTCCGGGTTCGGGGCAGCTCGGTCGGCTTGCCGTCAGGGACCGGCGGGAAGGCCAGCCTGCCGCAGGCGACGAGGGCGAACGCGACGGGAACGAGGGCCAGGACCGCCCGGCAGGAACGCAACGCACGCCACCCCAACACTCTCCACAGGACACAAGCGCGACCGATCGGCCGACGGGAGCAGGATCGTAGAACCGGTGGGGTACCCGGGGAGCATCGGGAGGCTCTCCCAGGTATGCCGTCTCGTCAGGGAGCCCTTACACGTCGTCCCAGGCCATCGAGCTCATCCTCCAGCCGCCAGGCGTCCGGACGAACTGGGTGGTCTTGTGGCCGGCGCCCTCGAACCACTCGCCTTCGAGGTAACCGGACTTGTGGTACTCGCTGAAGCGGTGCGCGATCGACCCGAATATCTCGGTGCGCTCGGCGACCTCCCATTCGGAGAACTCCGTCAGCGTCCCATCGGTGAGGATCTTCTCGCGGGGCTCGATAAAGGCGTCGAGGTCGTAGATCACAGGCTCGCCCCCGACGTTGCTGATGATCATTCCTTGCGAAATGAACACCTCACGAATCATGTCGACGTTCGGCCGACTTCCGCCGGTGTTGGTGAACGAACCGAGGAACACGGACATCAACTGGTCGAGCTCGGCCTTGATATCGGACACAGCTACCCCTCCCACAGGTGAAACGCCTCGCGCCTGATCGTCGACTCCTGCCAGCGTGTCGGCAAGGTCGACGTTCACGATGAGCGTGGTGAGCTTACCGAGGTGGTCCAGCGCCCTGGTCTCGGCCCAAGGCGCAGCTCATCGGCTGTCGGGGCTGCCTCCGATGACGCCTTGTGCACCCGGGCGAGGCCGACGGCCGCCTCGCTGCCCTCGTCGGCGCTGAACACGTGCACCACCAGGCCTGTCTCGCCGGGCGCGGCCGGTACGTGCAGGGTCTCGTAGTCCAGGGTGAGCAGCCCGGCCTCCGGATGCCGAAGCCGCTTGCGCCCGGCCGCGCACGCCACGACTTCGCCGGTGGCCCAGATCTCCCGGAACTCGGCGCTGTGCGCGGACAGTTCGGCGATGAGCGCGGTCAGCTCCGCGTCGTCGGGGTAGCGCCCCGCGGAGACCCGCAGCTGCCCCACGGCCTCGGTCGCCCGGTCCTCCCACTCGGGGTGGACGGTCCGGGAGGCGGAGTCCAGGAAGAGGTACCTGGCGTTGTTCGCGTCGCGGCGGCACGGCTCGGAAAGGCCGCCGATCAGTTCGGCGCCCAGGCTGTTCCAAGCCACCACGTCCAGGCGGTGGTTGGTCGCGAAGGCCGGGAAGTTGGCCAGCGTGTCCATGACCCGCTGCAGCAGGGGGCTGACCCGGGCCCTCGGCACGGGTCCGCGCGGGGCACCGGCCAGGGTGGCGAGGTGCCCGCGCTCTGCCGCGTCGAGGCCGAGGGCACGGGCGAGCGCGTCGAGCACCTCGGGGGACGGCTGGGTGGCCCGGCCCTGTTCGAGGCGTACGTAGTAGTCCACGCTGATCCCGGCGAGTTGGGCCAGCTCCTCGCGGCGCAGCCCGCGCACCCGGCGGCGACGCCCGCCGACCAGCCCCACGTGCTCCGGCGCGACGCGCCCGCGGCGGGCTCGCAGAAAGCCGCCGAGCGCCCGCCGACTCTCCCCGATCCCCCCGATCCCCTCGATCCCCTNCTCGGCCCTGGTCGCCTCCTGTTCGGTTACGACGACAGGCTGCTGCCCGCGGCGAGTTGGTTCGGGCACCGCTGATCTGGGCTGACCTGGACTGGGCTGGCTCCCGACCCCTGGGCCGCTGGGTGCGTTCTGTTCGTTGTGGGGCGGGGGCGCGGTGGGGGGGTACGTGCTCGCGCTCCCCGGTGCAGATTGCGCATCCGGTAGCGCGGGAACCCTAAGCGCTGCGCGCGCACCCGCCACCACGCCCCCTCACGTCGGTATGGCGGCTACCCCCCCGGTTGTGGACAGGCGTTCCGCAGGGCGAGGGGGGCACCTCCCGCTCGAGCGAAGTCGAGAGTGGGGGAGGGTGGGCACAACCCCTCGCTACGGGGCACCGGTTTCCACCAAGCCCGAAGGGCAACACCCTGCGAGGTCGGCGCGCGAAGGGTGGGGGCCGTCCCACGTGCAACCTTTCTGCAACCTCCTTCGCGGCAGGCTGAGTTGGTCGTAGACGCTCGGCCGCTGTCCGGCCGAAGGATCGAAGGGCGGAGCCCATGGGTGACACCGCTGCGCGTGTGGAGCTGACCCCCGCGGCCGCTCGTCTGGTCCGGAAGTTGCGGGAGGCCCACGGTCCGCTGATGTTCCACCAGTCCGGCGGCTGCTGCGACGGCAGTTCACCCATGTGCTACCCGGAGGGTGACTTCCGTACCGGCGACTCCGA
Organism: Streptomyces sp. E11-3; assembly: GCF_046540415.1. Taxonomy (NCBI): domain Bacteria; kingdom Bacillati; phylum Actinomycetota; class Actinomycetes; order Kitasatosporales; family Streptomycetaceae; genus Streptomyces; species Streptomyces sp. E11-3. The sequence goes on from NZ_JAZGRL010000001.1 coordinate 743,254, forward strand.
TGTGCTGCTCGCGTCCCTGTCCGTGGAGGGGGTCGAGGAGCCGGTCGGGTTCTGGATGTCGCGTAGTCAGTACGAGCTGTGGAGCCATACCCGGCTGATCGTCGACGTGGTGGAGGGGCGAGGGGGCGGGTTCTCGCTTGAGGCGCCGGAAGGTGTGCGGTTTCTGATCCGGTCGCGGGTTGTCGGCGCGTAGGGCCTGGACCGGGATTCCCAGTACAGGCCCTACGTCGGCGTCACTCGATGACGATCTCCACGTCGATGTTGCCGCGGGTGGCCTTCGAGTACGGGCAGTACGCGTGCGTCTGCTCGACGAGCTGGCGGCCCGGCTCGCCCTCCAGGTGGTCCGGCAGCTCGACCCGCATGATCACGGCGAGTCCGAAGCCGCCGTCGGTGTCCTTGCCGATGCCGACCTCCGCGGTCACCGACACGTCCTTGACGTCGATCTTCGCCGTGCGGGCGACGGAGCTCATCGCGCTCGCGAAGCAGGCCGCGTACCCGGCGGCGAAGAGCTGCTCGGGGTTGGTGCCCTCGCCGTTGCCGCCCAGCGCCTTGGGGAGGGCGAGCGGCAGGTCGACCTGGCCGTCGGAGCTGACGGCCCGGCCTTCACGTCCGTTAGCGGTGGCTACAGCGGTGTACAGCGCGTTCATGGCTTCGGTCCTTCTCAGCTCTGGGGAAACCTGATAGCCATAACTAGAGCACACAATTAAGTTGTGCACAACTTAATGTCGCGCTCGCGCTACCCTGGAGCCATGCACACCACGGACTCACTGGGCTCTGTCGCGGACGAGGACTTCCTCCGGCTCGACCTGCAGGTCTGCTTCTCGCTGCACTCCGCGGCGCGCGCCTTCAACGCCGCGTACCGCACCGCGCTGAAGGACCTGGGGCTGACCTACCCCCAGTACCTGGTGATGCTGGTGCTCTGGGAGCACGGCGAGCTGCCGGTCAAGAAGATCGGCGAGTATCTGCGCCTCGACTCCGGCACCCTGTCGCCCTTGCTGAAGCGCCTGGAGTCGGCCGACCTGGTCGAGCGCCACCGCAGCCCCGACGACGAACGCTCGGTCACCGTCCGCCCCACCGAGACCGGCACCGCCCTACGCGCGCGTGCCCTCGCGATTCCGCGCCGCATCGCGACGGCCACCGGCCTCCCGCTGGACGAGATCCGCGACCTGCGCACCCGGCTGAACGTTCTGGCGGCCGCCCTGGACGCGGCCGATCTCGATACCTAGGGCTGCAGGCTGCTCACGATGTCCGCGGTCGCCGTCAGCCCGTCGTGGATGGTCGGCGCCATGCTGGAACTCGCCAGATAGAACCCCAGCAGGACGCAGACCACGGCGTGCGGGAGCTTCAGCGCGCCGTTGCGCAGGAAGACCACCGCGAGGATCAGTAGCAGCAGCACCACAGAGATCGAAATGGCCATCGTCGCCCTCCTCCGCCACATCAGCACCGTGGCTTTCGGTCGCCAGTGTGGCGGAGGGGAGGGTTCATCCGGGCGAGTGGCATGTCCGCCGAACGTGTGTTGACTGCCCGTGACCGTCAGGGCCGGTCGTACGCGTCCAGGAACGCTTCGAGTGCCCGCAGGTCGTCGGTGTTGATGTGGTCGGTGTCGGCGTCGATCAGCTCGCTCCAGACCGCGCCGCGCGCCTGACCCGGCAGGTCCGGTGTCGCCCAGAAGCGGACGCGCTGGCCTCGGGAGTGGGCGGTGGCGACGATGGAGCGCAGCTTGTCGCGTTCGGCGGTGGGCATCGGGCCCACGCCCTGCCAGGTGAAGTGCTGGAACCAGTTGTCACTGATCAGCGGGATGAGGGAGGCCGGGGCCGGGGAGCCCAGATCGGAGAGCCGCCCGTCGTAGAAGGCGTACCGCACCCGCTGGGACTCCATCGGCGCACGGGCCGCGCGGTCGCCCGATACCACCGCGGTGACGGGTCCGGGGCGTACCTTCCCGTGGACGTAGGTGGTGAAGAGGCGGCGGTAGCCGCGTAGTTGGCGGTGGAGTTCGAGATACGCCGCCGCGCCGTCCGCCTTGATGTCGATCAGCAATTGTACGGGCTTGCGGTAGCCGGGGTAGACCGAGCCGTGGTGGGCCCTGACGCGGGCGAGGAGCGGGTCGAGGTAGAGGGACCTGAGGGTGCGGGCGGGGTCCAGGTCCCAGGGGTCGTGGGCGACCAGGAGGTCTCCGTCGACCAGGAAGACGTCCGCCTCGACGCTGGTGAAGCGGTGGTCGAGCGCGTCGAGCAGTGGCCGGGTGTGCAGATAGTCGTTGTGCGCGTGGGCGCGTCTGAGCGGCCGCGGGTGCGGGGTGCGTTCACCGGCCAGGGCGTACGAGGGGACGGCGACGGCGGTGAGGGCGGCGGCGAGGGTGGTGACGGCTCTACGGCGGGTGACCAGGGCCATGGTGCCTCCCGGAAGGACTCGGCTGCGGATACGACGAAGGGCGGGGCCTTGGTGAGTATGCGGCCCTGCCCATGTCAAACGGCAGTGTCCTGCCAGGAGTTGGCGCTATTGACGCGGTGCGTTCACCCCGTACCGGCCAACTCGCCGAAGTGCACGGTACGGCCGCACCAGCGGTTGAGGAGGTGCTGGTCGTGGCCGACGGCCAGGAGTCCTGCGCCGCTTTCCCGGCGGTAGTCCTCTACGGCGTGTACCAGCGCCGCCGTGGTCGAGGCGTCCAGCATCGCCGTCATCTCGTCGCAGACCAGCCAGCGCGGGCGCAGCACCAGGGCGCGGGCCAGGCAGGCGCGTTGCAGCTGGCCGTCGCTGACCTCGTGCGGACGGCGGCCGAGCAGCTCGCCTCCGAGGCCGACGGTTTCCGCCAACTCCGGTACTTGTGCGGCGACTTCAGAAGCCCGGCCGTTCGCTCGCAGTGGCTCCGCTATCAGGTCGGTGAGGCGGAGGCGCGGGTCGGCGGAGAGCCGCGGCTGCTGGAAGACCACGCCGAAAGCGGTGCGTTGGGCTCGTGGTGCCCGGTGCCGCCAGCCGCGTGCGGGCTCGCCGTCGATGAGAACGCGTCCGGCGTCCGGCCGGTGCAGCAGCGCGGCCACGCGGGCGAGCGTCGATTTGCCGCAGCCGCTGGGGCCGAGCAGCCCGACGGCCTCGCCGGGCGCGATGGAGAGGCTGACGCCGCGCAGGACGGGGGCGCGGCGGTCGTATCCCGCGGTGATCGCTTCGAGGTCAAGCATGGGTTGCCTCCTGCTCCTTGACGATCGCTACCGGTTCGGGCACCGGGTGGTGGCAGGCCACCCCGGAGCCAAGGGCGGGCAGTCCGGCGCAGGTCGTCGTCGCTCGTGCGCAGCGTGGAGCGAACGCGCAGCCCGCGGGCAGTGCCCCGAGCTCGGGTGGCATGCCCGGGATGGGGGTGAACTCCCTTTCCGGGAGGGCGTTCAGCAGGCCTCGGGCGTATGGGTGGCGGGGTCCTGGTGCGCCGAAGAAGTCGGCGGCCGTGGCGAGTTCGACGATCCGGCCCGCGTACATCACCGCGATCCGGTCGGCGATGCGCTCGGCGGCCGCCAGGTCGTGGGTGATCATCAGCAGTGCGCGGTCGTCCCCGGTGTGCCGCTTGAGTTCGTCCACGGTGCGTTCCACCAGGTCGCGGTCGAGGCCGGTGGTGGGCTCGTCGGCCAGCAGGAGTGGGGCGTCGCCGATCAGCGCGAGCGCGGTGGCCGCACGCTGGGCGAGCCCGCCGGACAGTTCGTGCGGGTAGCGGTCGAGGTGGTCCACGGGGAACGCCGCGCGTTCGGCCGCCGCCTCCGCCGCCGTGCGCACCTCGCGCCTGCGGATGCCGGTCAGTTCCCGTACGGTCTCCTCCAGTTGGGAGCGCACGGTCCGTACGGGCGTCAGATGCGCGGCCGGGCTCTGCGGTACGAGTCCGATCCGGCGCCCGCGCACCGTACGCGCCAGCGTCGCCTCGTCTGCCGTGAGCAGGTCGAGGCCGTCCAGGTGGGCCGAGCCCGCGGTCTCGGCGTTGCCTGGCAGCAGTCCGAGCAGCGCCGACGCGAGTACGGACTTGCCGCAGCCGCTCTCACCGACCAGGGCGAGGCACTGGCCCGCGGCGAGGTCGAAGTGTGCGTCCGTGACGGCGGCGATGTGCCGGTCCCCGCGCATCCGGAAGCGGACGGACAGGCCGCGTACCGCGAGAAGGGGCTCGGGCGTGCTGCTCACAGCGTCGACTCCGGCGGGTGTACGGCTCACAGCGTCAGCTCCGATCGGCGGCGCGGGTTGAGCCGTTCCCGCCAGGCGCCCGCGAGGCCCGCGATCGCCAGGGTCGGCACGATGATGAACAAACCGGGGAACAGCGTCGGCCACCAGTCGCCCGCGAGCAGCGAGCCGCGGGCGCTCTGCACCAGCGTGCCGAGGCTGGCCTGGTGGGTGGGCAGGCCGAGGCCGAGGAAGGACAGCGCCGACTCGTGCCAGATCGCGTGCGGCACCATGAGCACCGCGGCGAGCCCGGCCTGCGGCAGCACCCCGGGCACCAGGTGCCGTACGGTGACCCGCCACCGCGACGCGCCCCCGGAGACGGCCGCGTCGATGTACGGCCGTGAGCGCAGCGAGAGCACTTCAGCGCGCACGATACGGGCCGTGGACAGCCAGTGGGTGAGCGCCACGGACACCACCACGGGCCAGACGCCGGGCTGGAACATCGCCACGATGAAGATGCCGAGGAGCAGGTGCGGCACGGACGCGAAGACGTCGACGAGCCGCATCACGACGCGGTCGGTCCAGCCGCCGAACGCCGCCGCGCACGCGCCCACCGCGGTGCCGATGACGGTCGCGACCAGCGCGGCCACCAGACCGACCAGCAGCGAGACCCGCAGCCCGTACACACAGCGCAGCAGCAGGTCGCGGCCGACGTCGTCCGTCCCGAAGGGGTGTGCGAGCGACGGCGGCAGCAGCTTGGCGGACAGGTCGACCACCTGCTCGTCGAGTTGCGCCAGCGGCGGTACGAGGAGCACGGCGAGCACCACGGCCGCCACGATCACGGCGGAGCCGCGTACTCGCCACGCGCGCGTGGAGCGACGTACGACACCGGTACGGTGCCAGACGGGCCCCTCGGCCACGGAGCGCCCGGTTGTCGTCTGGTCAGCCATCGAAGCCCACTCTCGGATCGGCCAGCCCGTACAGCAGGTCGGCGAGGAGATTGCCGAGCAGCACCGCGACCGTGGCGAGCGCGGTGAGCGCGGCCAGCAGCGGGAAGTCCACGGCGGTCGCGGCCTCTACGGTCGCGGCCGCGATGCCGGGCCAGCTGAACACGGTCTCCACCAGCAGCGCCCCGGTGATCAGTTCGGGCACCCGGGAGCCGATCAGGGTCAGCACCGGCAGCATCCCGGAGCGCAGCGCGTGCCCGAGCAGCACCGTGCGGGGCGCGAGGCCACGCGCGCGTGCCCCGCGTACGGGGTCCTCTTCGAGCGCGTCGGCGACCCCTTGGCGTACGTACAGCACGAACCACGGCAGCTGGGACACGGCGAGCACGGCGGCGGGCAGGGCCAGATGGCGCAGCACCTGGTGCGCGGTCACCTCGCTGCTCCCGGTGTCGGTGAGACCGCCCGCGGGCAGCACCCCAAGCTTCAGCGCGAAGATCCAGACGGCGAGCAGCCCCAGCCAGAACGGCGGCGCGGCCTCCAGGGTGTACGCGAGTGAGGTGACGGTCCGGTCGAACCAGCCGCCCGTGCGCCGCGCGGCCACGACCCCGAGCGCGGTGCCGACGAGGACCGCGACGGTGAACGCGACCGCGGCGAGCAGCACCGACCAGCCGAGCCGCTCGCCGATGACCTGGGCGACCGGCTGCCGCATCACGCTGGAGTCGCCGAGGTCGCCGCTCAGCGCGTGGGTCAGCCACTGCCACCAGCGCCCGATGAGCGGCTGGTCGACGCCGAGGTTGGCGCGCAGCTGGTCCAGGTTCTCCTGCGACGCGGTGAGCCCCGCGGTGCCCGCGTACGCCTTGACCGGGTCGAAGGGCGAGGCCGCGGCGATCGCGAAGACCCCGAAGGTCACCACGAGCAGCACCGGGGCGGCGAACAGCAGCCGCCGTCCCGCCATGCGTGCCATCGGCCCCCAGGGGATGCGCCCGGGGGCCGCGGCGGTCTTGCTGAGCGTCACTTCTTCGGCTGCCAGTCCTCGACGTTCCACCACGGCCCGGCGGCGAGTCCGTGGTCGTGCGGCTCGACCTGCGTGGTGAGGTCGCCGAACTTGGCGTCGACCACGTACAGGTGGTCGATGTGGGTGAGGAAGGTGTAGCCCGGGTTCTTCACCAGCTCGCGCTGGACGGTGTCGTACGCGGCCTTCCGCTTGGTCCGGTCATCGGTCTTGCGGCCGTCATCGACGGCCTTGTCCACGGCCGGGTTGTCGTACCAGGCCATGTTGTTGAAGCCGTCGCCCGCGAGGTCCGACGTGAGCAGCGTGTACTGGTCGAAGTCGGGGTCGGCGGGCGCGCCGCCGCCGGCGAGTACGGCGCCGGTCTTCATCCGGGGCTCGATGACCTCCCAGGTGCCGGCCTGGACCTTGATCTCGATTCCGGCCTTCTTGGCGTCCGAGGCGTAGGCCAGGGCGTGGTCCTGGCGGAGCTTGTCGCCGGACTTGTACCAGAGCGGGAAGCTCGCCTTGACGCCGTCCTTCTCGCGGATGCCGTTCTTGCCCGGCTTCCAGCCCGCGTCGTCGAGGATCTTCTTGGCCTTGGCCAGGTCGTGGGTACGCTCGGTGCCCTTGGTGAACCACTCGCTGTCGGTGGGCACCGGGCCGTAGGCCTCCTTGCCCGCGCCGTCCAGGATGGAGTCGACCATCGCCTTACGGTCGACGGCGACGTCCAGGGCGCGCCGTACGGCGGCGTCGCCCGCGACCTTGTTGTGGGTCGGCAGGGTCACCACGCGGTAGTCGAAGCTGGTGGCCGCGTAGGTGGTGCGGTTCTTGTCCGCGGCGAAGGTCCTGGCCAGGTTGGGCGGCAGGATCGCGCCGTCCAGGTCTCCGGCGCGCAGCCGGGTGGCGCGGATGTCGTCGTCCTCGATGATCGCCATGGTGAGGTCCTTCACCTTCGGCGCGCCGCCCCAGTAGCCGGGGTTGGCGGTGAAGGTGAGCTTCTCGCCCTTGGACCAGTTGACGAGCTTGTACGGTCCGGTGCCGATCGGCTTGGTGGTGAAGTCCCCGTTGTTCACGTCCTGCTTGCCCGCGATGTGCGCGGGGGCGATGGGCAGGACGGTGCGCTCGGCGAACGGCGCGTAGGGGTACTTGAGGCGGAAGACGACCGTGTCGTCCCCCTTGGTCGCGACGCTCTTGAGCGCGTCCAGTTCGCCCTTCGAGGCGTTGTTGGTCTTCTTGTCGAGGATCGTCTCGTACGTGAAGACGACGTCCCCCGCGGTGAACGGCTTGCCGTCGCTGAACTTCACGCCCTCGCGCAGCTGGTACGTGTACGTCAGCCCGTCGTCGCTCACCTTGGGCAGCGCCTTGGCGAGGGCGGGCTGAAGCTTCATGTCGGCGTCGTGGGTGAGCAGGCCGTCGAATATCTTGGAGTTGCCGTCCTTGCCGTACCCGAGCAGCGGGCTCAGGCTCTCCGGCTCGTACGCGATCCCGACCACGGCCGAGTCCTTCGCTCCCCCGGAGCCCCCACCGCTGTCACCGGGCGCCGAACAGGCCGAGGCGGCGACCGCCAGTGCGGCCGCCGCCGCCAGTGCGCCGGTTCCCCGTATCGATCGGGCCCTCATGCTCCACACCCCTACTGAAGATCAACAGCTATTGCAAACAGCTCGCAATTATGCCGCATGTAATGGGTGTGTCAGACCTGGGGTCCGTACAGGAGGTCTGTATCCGCGGGTCGGTCCCGCTACGGCGCCTGGAGGTCCACCAGTTCGGCCAGTGCCTCGCGGTGGCGGCCCGCGGTGCCGAGGGCGATCGAGTCGGACTTGGCGCGCTTGAGGTAGAGGTGGACGGGGTGTTCCCAGGTCATGCCGATGCCGCCGTGCAGTTGGAGCGCTTCCTCGGCGGCGTGTACGGCGACGGGGGCGCAGTAGGACTGGGCGAGTGCCACGGCCAGCGGTGCTTCCGCGCTGTCCGTCGCCAGGGCGTCCGCGGCGTTGCGGGCTGCCGCGCGGGCGCCCGCGACCGACAGCCAGAGTTCGGCGAGCCGGTGCTTGAGCGCTTGGAAGGAGCCCACGGGGCGGTTGAACTGGTAGCGCTGGCGAGTGTGCGCGACGGTCTCGGTCAGGCACCAGTCGGCGAGGCCGAGCTGTTCGGATGCGAGCAGGCCCGCTCCGGCCAGCAGGCCGCGGCGTACGGCGGTGTCCGCGTCGGCGGTCAGGGCACGCCCCCGGGCGCCGTTCAGGGTGATCGCCGCGAGGGGTCTGGTGAGGTCCAGGGCGGTCAGCGGGTCGACGGTGACGCCGTCTTGTGTGGTGTCCACGGCGTACAGGCCGGTGTCCGCCACCACCAGCAGGACGTCGGCCGCCGCCGCGTCCGCGACACCGCTGATCGTGCCGTGCAGTCGGCCGCCCTCTTCGCGTACGACGTCGTACGGCGCGCCGGGAGCGAGCGACAGCGGTAGGGCGAGCGCCCCCACGGTGCGCCCGGAGGCCAGTGCGCCGAGCAGTTCGGCGACCTCGCCCGAGCCACCGCACGCGAGCAGCGCCTCAGTCGCCACCACCGCGCTCGTCAGGTACGGCACCGGCGCGACCGCCCGCCCCAACTCCTCCAGGACCACGGCCGCTTCGCGGTGCGAGGCGCCCTGGCCGCCGAGGTCCTCCGGTACCAGGAGCCCGGCCAGGCCCATGTCCGCGGCGAGCGCCTTCCACAGTTCGCTGTCGTGCGGCTGGCCTGACTCGATCCGGGCCAGTACGGTCACGGCGTCGCAGCGGTCGGCGAGCAGGGCGCGTACGGCGGCGCGCAGGTCGTCCTCGGCCTCCGAGTAGAGGAGGTCCGTGGAGGCGGTGGCTGGTGCGGTCATCGGGCGAGGTCCTTCCAGGCGATGTCCTTGTCGGTGCGCGGCTCGGACGGCAGGCCCAGGACCCGCTCGGCGACGATGTTCAGCAGGACCTCGCTGGTCCCGCCCTCGATGCTGTTGCCCTTGGAGCGCAGATAGCGGTAGCCCGCCTCGCGGCCGGTGAAGTCGACGTGCTCGGGGCGGCGCATCGTCCAGTCGTCGTACAACAGGCCCTCGTCGCCGAGCAGTTCCACCTCCAGGCCGCTGATCTGCTGGTTGAGGCGGGCGAAGGCGAGCTTCATCCCGGAACCCTCGGGGCCCGGCTGGCCGAGCGCGAGCTGCTGCCGCAGCCGCTCGCCGGTGAGCCGGGCCACCTCGGCCTCGACCCACAGGCCGAGCAGGCGCTGGTGCAGGTCGTGGGTGCGCAGTTCGGGGCGGGTACGCCAGGTCTCGCAGGCCGGGGCAATCATGCCGCCCTCGCGCGGCAGCCGCATGCCGCCGATCGCGACGCGCTCGTTCATCAGCGTCGTCTGCGCGACCTTCCAGCCGTCGCCGACCTCGCCCAGGCGGTGCGCGTCGGGGATGCGTACGTCGGTGAGGAACACCTCGTTGAACTCGGCCTCGCCGGTGATCTGGCGCAGCGGGCGCACCTCGACACCGGGGTCGGTCATATCGCAGACGAAGTACGTGATGCCGCGGTGCTTGGGCAGGTCCGGGTCGGTGCGGGCGATCAGGATGGCCCAGCGGGCGTTGTGCGCGCTGGAGGTCCACACCTTCTGCCCGTTGACGATCCAGTCGCCGCTGTCGCCGTCTCGTACGGCTCTGGTGCCGAGAGCGGCGAGGTCGGAGCCCGCGCCGGGCTCGCTGAACAGCTGGCACCACACCTCGTCTCCGGTCCACAACGGCCGCAGCCAGCGCTGCCGTTGCGCGTCGGTGCCGTACGCCAGGACCGTGGGCGCGGCCATGCCAAGACCGATGCCGATCCGGCGCGGGTCGTTGTCAGGCGCGCCCGCGGTCTCCAACTCGGCGTCCACGACGGCCTGCAGGGCGCGCGGCGCGCCGAGCCCGCCGAGGCCTTCGGGGTAGTGCACCCACGCGAGCCCGGCGTCGAAGCGGGCCCGCAGGAAGTCCGCCCGATCAGTGGCGGCCGGGGGGTTGGCGCGCAGGAACTCCTGGGTGCGGCTGCGCAGTTCGGCGGCGTCCGTCATGCGGTGACTCCCTCGGGTACTACGGCGACGCGGCCCGTGGTGGTGCCGTCGGCGACCCGCTGCACGGCGGCCGCGGCATCCTTGAGCGGTACGCGTTCGCTGATCAGCGGCTTGATGGCGCCCTTGGCTGCGAGTTCGGTGAGCTGCTCGTGGCACTGGCGTACGGCCCGCGGGTCCTTGGTGTTGTACAGGCCCCAGTGCAGTCCGACGACCGAGTAGTTCTTCACCAGGGCGTGGTTGAGCGCGGCGGTCGGGATGACGCCGCTGGCGAAGCCGACGACCACGATGCGGCCCTCGAAGGCCACGCACTTGGTGGACTTGGTGTACGCGTCGCCGCCCACGGGGTCGTAGATCACGTCCGCGCCCCGGCCGCCGGTGGCGTCCTTCACGGCGGCCACGAGGTCGTCCGTGCGGCGGTCGATGACGAGATCGCAGCCCAGTTCCCGGGCGACGCGCGCCTTCTCGGCGCCGCCGACCACGCCGATCACCTGCGCGCCCGCGGCCTTGCCCAGCTGGACGGCCGCGCTGCCGACGCCTCCCGCCGCCGCGTGCACCAGCAGGGTCTCGCCCTCCTTGAGCTGGCCCCTGCGGTGCAGTCCGAACATGCCGGTCTGGTAGCCGATGTGCAGCGCGGCGGCCTCCGCGTCGTCCAGCGCCTCGGGCGCGGGCAGCAGCGCGGCTTCGTCCGCGACCGCGTACTCGGCGAAGCCGCCGTACGGCAGCGCGGGGTTGGCGAGCACGCGGCGGCCGTCCTCGGTCTCGCCGCAGATCTCCACGCCCGGCGTGAACGGCAGCGGCGGCCGCACCTGGTACTGGCCGCGGCAGAGCAGCGCGTCCGGGAAGTTGATGTTCGCGGCCCGCACCCTGAGCAGCAGCTGCCCGTCACCCGGCGTGGGCCGGTCCGTCTCTTCGAGCCGCATCACCTCTCCCGGCTCGCCGTTCTGGTGCACTCGCCATGCCTGCATGCGGGGCCTCCACGGAGGTGTCGTAGAACTGAGCTGGCCGCATACTAAGCGGTCGCTTGTAGCGAAGGGAACCGTAGGGTCAGCTCACTTTCCGCTTCTGTGACGGCCGGGCCCGTACGTGCATCCGCTCCCCCTGCGGCCCGAACAGGCTCATGAACTCCACCGGAGCCTCCCCCGTGGACCCGAACCAGTGCGGCACCCGGGTGTCGAACTCCGCCGCCTCACCGGGCGTGAGCACCACATCATGGTCGGCGAGGATCAGCCGCAGCCGCCCGGAGAGCACGTACAGCCACTCATAGCCGTCGTGGACACGCGGATCCGGTTCGGTGTCACCGGCCGGAATGATCACCTTGTAGGCCTGGAGGCCGCCCGGCTGGCGGGTCAGCGGCACCATCGTCCGGCCGTTTCTGACGATCGGCTTCGCGCGCACCCGCGGATCGCCGACGGGCGGCGCGCCGACCAGTTCGTCGAGCGGGACCTGATGGGCGCGGGCGATCGGCAGCAGCAGTTCCAGACTGGGCTTGCGCAGCCCGGACTCCAGGCGGGACAGGGTGCTCACCGAGATACCGGTCGCCTCGCTCAGGCCGGTCAGGGTCGCGCCGCGCTCCTTCCTGATCCGCCGCAGCCGCGGGCCGACACCGACCAGCACTTCGTCGATTTCCTCTGTCTGCTCCATCCCCTTATTGCAGGATCGGCAAAGAGGTTTGTCAATCTGGCCTGCCCGGCGTGACAGTCGTGGTGGAGGTGGTCCCCATGACCCAGGCAACCAGTGGAAACGGCGGCAGCTCGTACGAGGTGGTCGTCGTCGGCGGCGGCACGGCGGGCCTGAGCGCGGCCCTGGTACTCGGCCGCGCCCGGCGCAGCGTGCTCGTCGTCGACGCGGGCGAGCCCCGCAACGCCCCGGCCGCCCATATACAGGGCTATCTGTCGCGGGACGGTATGCCGCCCGCCGAGTTCCTCGCCGAGGGGCGACGGGAGGTGAAGGCGTACGGCGTCGAGGTCGTCCAGGGCCGGGTGACGGCCGTACGCCAGGACGGCCATGGCGAGGGCGAGTTCGAGGTCACCGTCGACGAGGGGCGCGTGGTGCGTGCCCGCCGGATCGTGGTGGCCACCGGCCTCGTCGACGAGCTGCCGGACCTGCCGGGCTTCGCCGAGCGCTGGGGCCGCGATGTGCTGCACTGCCCGTACTGCCACGGATGGGAGGTACGGGATCAGGCCTTCGGGGTGCTCGCCTCGCCCTTCGTCGGCGCCCACCAGGCGCTGATGGTCACCCAGTGGTCCAAGGACGTGACGCTCTTCCTGCACACCGTGCGCGAGCTGCCGGAGCAGGACCTGCGCAGGCTCGACGCGGCCGGAGTCTCGGTGGTGGAGGGCGAGGTCGGCGGGCTGGTGGTCGAGGACGACCGGCTGACCGGGGTACGGATGGCCGACGGCCGGGTCATCCCGCGTACGGTGCTCTTCGCCGGACCCCGGCCCGTACCGCGCGACACCCCGCTGACCGCGCTCGGCGCCGAAACCCAGGACACGCCGTTCGGCCCGTACCCGGCGGTCGACCCGACGGGACGGACCAGCGTGCCCGGCGTCTGGGCGGTGGGCAATGCGGCGGGCCCCATGGAGCAGGTGATCAACGCGGCGAGTGCGGGCTACCGCGCCGGGGCTGCGATCAACGGCGACCTGCTGCTCGGCGCCCTCGACCGCGCGGCGGAGGCGCAGGGGTGACAGGGGTGACACGGGTGACCCGCGCGGGTCACCCGGTCGGGCTCAGACAGGCTCGGAGAGCCTGTCTTTGAACCCCCGTCGTCCGCGCGGAGCGCGGGCGCAGCGCCCGCCGCGAGGGGGGCACCTCCCGCTCGAGCGAAGCCGAGAGTGGGGGAGAAGCCGAGAGCTTGGGGAAGGAGCCACCTGTCCTGCAACGCCGTGCGGCGAGAGCGCGTGCCGGGCGTCGGGGCGCAGGCGAGGGTTCAAAGACAGGCTCTCAGCGGCTGAAGACCTCGAACGTCACCGGGAACTCCCCGTGGAAGCGCTCGGCGGCCCGCGCCCCGTTGCCCCGCAGGAAGTTCCGTACGTACGTCTCCGGGTCCTCATCCGTGAGCGCCTCGATGTACAGACGGTGGGCGAGCAGCGACCGCACCGCGCGCTCGAACCCGGCGGTGGCGTCCACGGCGTGCGTCGGCGACGCGGACCCGGCGATGGCGACCCAGCGCACCCCGTCCCACGGCTGAAGGCCCTCATCGGCGAGTTCCGGGAAGATCCAGCGGTTGCCCGCGTCGGCCGCCGCGTCCAGCGTCGCCCGGCCGACCGCCACATGGTCGGGGGTGTTCCAGGCGACGCCGCCCCAGGTGTCCCGGTGGTTGAGGGTGATCAGCAGCTCCGGCCGGTGCCTGCGGATGGCCGCCGCGATGTCGCGGCGCAGCCCGAGCCCGTACTCGATGACCCCGTCCTGGTGGTCGAGGAACTCGACGGTGGAGACGCCGACCACGGCGGCGCTGTCGATCTGCTCCTGCTCGCGCAGCGGGGCGCACTTGGCGGGTTCGATCGTGTTGATTCCGGCCTCGCCGCGGGTGGCGAGCAGGTAGGCGACCTCGCGGCCGCCGTCGGTCCATCCGGCGATGGCACCGGAGCAGCCGTACTCGAGGTCGTCGGGGTGGGCGACGACCGCCAGGGCACGCTGCCAGTCTTCGGGCATGGGTTCGAGCTGATCCGTCATGCCCGCAGACTAATCGCTCCCGCCGCCGAACACCCGGGAGTTGACCTTCAGATCTCGTCCCTGACCAGCGCGAGCAGCCGGTTGACGACGTGCTCGCCACTCGCCCGCACGCCGTCGTGCTCGTACTCGTCGGTGACCCAGGTGCGCAGTCCGCGGATGGTGCGGGCGGTGTGCAGCGAGTGCGCGGTGTCGACGTACATGTCGTCGTGGTAGATCGCCGCGGCGACGGGTACCTCGTTGGCGGCGAGCCGCTCGGGAGCGTAGAGCGGGGTGAAGTCGGTGCGCTGGGCGAGGAGTTCGGCGGTCTCGCGCAGGGGGCGCAGCGCCGGGTCGCAGTCGAAGGCCCAGGGGTGCACGGACTCGCCGGTGAAGAGCAGCGGCGCGTCGGACGCCAGGGTCTTCTCCGCGTCGAACTGCGGGAATTCGGCGCGCACGCGCTCGGCCGCCCAGCCGGTGGGCCGCGCGTCCTGGGTGTAGATCGCCTCGTGGAGTACGGCGTACAGGGGGCGGGCCGCGTAGGAGAGTGCGGCCTGGACGTCCTCCTGGAAGGCGTCGGAGAGCGCGGTGCCCTGCGGGGTACGGACGAAGGCGTTCTCCAGGAGGTAGTGCAGGCGGTGGCTGCCGTCGCCCGTGCCGAGCAGGATGCCGAGGGACTGGAAGGCCTCGACGGTCAGCCGGTAGCCGCCACTGAGGGTGACCCCGTCGTGCTCGACCAGGTGGACGGCGATGCGGCGGGCGCGCTCGACGTCCTGCGGATAGCGGGCGTAGTGGGCGGCCACCTTGCGCTCGATGCGCGGGTACGCGGCCCGGTAGACGTCGTCGGCGTGGGCGTCCAGGGACGGCAGGCCGCCCGTGACGAGGACCGTGTCCAGGCCGTCGGGCACGGTGGACAGGTAGTGGGTGGCACAGAAGCCGCCGAAGCTCTGCCCGAGTACGGTCCAGGGGGCGCCGCCGGTGACCTGAGGGCGGATCAACTCGCAGTCGCGGACGATGGAGTCAGCCCGGAAGCGGGTCAGGTAGTCCGCCTGCTCCTGCGGGCCGCCGCGCAGCGGAAGCGTCTGCCGGCCCGCGGGGGTGGAGCGGCCGGTACCGCGCTGGTCGAGCAGGAGTACCCGGTAGTCGCGCACGGCACGCCCCAGCCAGGCCTGTCCCCCGACGAAGCGGCGGGCCGCGCAGCCGGGGCCGCCCTCCAGGTACACCAGCCAGGGCAGCTCGGCGCCGGTCTGGTCGCTCGCGACGACCTCGCGGGCGAAGAGCTCGATCGTCTCGCCGCCCGGCCGGTCGTGGTCGAGGGGGACAGTGAAGTGCCGGTCGGCGAGGACGACACCGGGCTGGCGGTACGGGGTCACGAGCGCTCCTGAGGTGTGCGGTTCAGCGGCCAGTTCATCACACCGGCGGTCGGCAGGGGCCGCCTGGCTCAGGCACCCGTGCGGCGGCTGACATGCGCGGTTAGCGTGAGGGAATGATCCGGTTCGAGCAGGTGACCAAGCGCTATCCGGACGGCACGACGGCCGTGGACGACCTCTCCTTCGAGGTCGACGGGGGCGAGGTGGTCACGCTCGTCGGGCCGTCCGGCTGCGGCAAGACGACCACCATGATGATGGTCAACCGGCTGATCGAGCCGACCGCGGGCCGCATCTTCGTGGGCGGCGAGGACATCGCGCGCGTCGACCCGGTGCGGCTGCGCCGCCGTATCGGCTATGTGATCCAGCAGGTCGGCCTGTTCCCGCACCGCACCATCCTCGACAACACCGCGACCGTGCCCGCGCTGATCGGCTGGAAGCGGTCCAAGGCCAGGGCGCGGGCGGCGGAACTGCTCGATCTGGTCGGCCTGGACCCGGCGACCTACGGGGCCCGCTACCCGGACCAGCTCTCCGGTGGCCAGCGGCAGCGGGTCGGGGTGGCCCGCGCGCTGGCCGCCGATCCGCCCGTACTGCTGATGGACGAGCCGTTCGGCGCGGTCGACCCGGTGGTGCGCGAGCAGTTGCAGGAGGAGTTCCTGAAGATGCAGGCGGCGGTGCGCAAGACGGTCCTCCTGGTCACCCATGACATCGAGGAGGCGGTCCGGCTCGGCGACCGGGTCGCGGTGTACGGGCAGGGCCGGATCGAGCAGTTCGAGACGCCGGGCGCGGTGCTCGGCAACCCCGCGACCTCGTATGTCGCCGATTTCGTGGGCGCCGACCGCGGCCTCAAGCGGCTCTCGGTCACCGCGATCGAGCCCGACGACCTGGAAGAGCCACCGGTCTCCCGGCTCCGCGAGCCGGCCCGGCAGGCCGCGGCGCGCCTGCGCGAGCAGGGGGCGCGCTGGGCCGTCGTACTGGACGAGGACGGGGAGCTGCACGGCTGGGCCGGGGTCGACGAACTGGCGCTCGCGGGCGAAGGCGGCACCGTCGGGGAGTTGGCACACCGGATGAACTCCTGGGTGCCGGTGGGGGCGCCCCTCAAGCAGGCGTTCGGGGTGATGCTGCAGCATGACGCGGGCTGGGTGGCGGTCCTGGACGGGGCGCGCTTCCTCGGGGTGCTGACGCCCGCGAAGCTGCACGAGGCGCTACGGCGGTCGGTGGACGCGGACGCGCAGGGGGTGGCGCGGGATCAGGTGGAGTTCGACTCGGTGGCCGACGCGTAGCCCTGCGGTGGTCCGGAAAGGGGCCGCTCAGATCAGCCCTTTCCCCCTCAGGTACGCCTCGGCCACGTCTTCCGGCAACCGCCGCCAGCTGTCCACCTGCTGGTTCATGGACGCCAGATCCTCGGTGGTCAGTACGGAGTTGAGCCTGCCCAGCGCCTCGGCGACCGGCTCGCTCCCGGCGCGGGCGCGGTTGACGACCGGCACCACGTAGTCCGCGTTCTGCAGCTTCTGGTCGTCCTCAAGGAGCACCAGGCCGAACTCGTCGAGCGTCGCGTCCGTGGTGGTGGTGAGCATCATCTGGTCCTGGCCGCTCTGTACGGCCCGCTTCGCCTGGGTGGTGCCGACGCCCTTCGGGTCGATGCCGGTGATATCGATGCCGTAGACCTTCTCCAGGCCCGGCTTGCAGTACGGGCGCTGGACGCACTCGTCGCCCGCCGCGAGCCGTACCTTCAGGCCTGATCTGCCCAGGTCGGTGAGCGAGGTGAGCCGGTGCCGCTTCGCGTAGGAGGCGGTGACCGCGAAGGCGTTCTGGTCGACGGCCCGGCCGGGGGCGAGGACGGCGAGACCGCGCGGCTCGGCGAGGGTGCGCAGAGCCGTCATCGTGGCGTTCAGGTCGGGTGAGCCGACGGGCTGCGCGTCGGCTCCGTTGGCCTTGGCGTTCAACCAGTCGGCGAAGGTGGCGGCGTACTCGGGGACGACGTCGATCTGGCCGCTCTCCAGGGCCGGTTCGTACAGTTCCCGGTTGGCGACCGACAGCAGTTCCGTACGGTATCCGGCCTTCCGCAGCAGCTGCGCGTACATCTGGGCGAGCAGATCGCTCTCGGTGAATCCGGCGGATCCGACGGTCAGCCGGCGGCTGTCGCCGGGTTCGGCGGTGACCGCGCCCTGGTCCTCAAGGGCGGGCCCGGTGGCACATCCGGCGACCAGCAGCACCGCCAGCGCCAGTCCCATACGCGCGGCGGTACGTCGGCGGCTCATCCCGCGGCCCTCCCCTTCGCCCAGCCGGGCGCCAGCCGCTCGCCCAGCTCGAACAGCCCCTCCACCAGCAGCGCGAACGCGGCGACCAGCACCGCGCCCGCCACGACCTGCGGGGTCGAGGCGAGGTTGAAGCCCGCGGTGATGATGCGGCCGAGCCCGCCGCCGCCCGCGAGTGCGGCGATGGTGGCGGTGGCCACCAGCTGTACGGCCGCGATCCGCACCCCGCTCAGGACCATCGGCAGCGCGAGCGGCAGCTCGACCCGCCACAGCATCTGCCGCCCGGTCATGCCCATGCCCCGCGCGGCCTGGACGACTCCGCGGTCGACACCGCGCATCCCCACATAGGCGTTGGTGAGCAGCGGCGGTACGGCGAAGAGTACGAGTGCGACCACGGTCGGGCCCTCGCCGATCTCGCCGAGCGGGGTGAGCAGCAGCAGGACGAGTACCGCGAAGGTGGGGACGGCGCGGCCCACGTTGGAGAGGTTGACGGCGAGTGCGCCGCCCTTGCCGAGGTGGCCGAGCACGAGGGCGACGGGCAGCGCGATCAGACAGCTCAGGATCAGGCAGACGACGGTGAGGACGAGGTGTTCCAGGAGCCGCTGCCCGATGCCGTCGGCGCCGGACCAGTGGGCGCCGTCGGTGAGCCAGCTCCAGGCGTCGGCGAGTGTCGTCATGCGCGCTGCCAGGGGGTGAGCAGCCGCTGGACGGCGAGGAGCAGCAGGTCGGCGGCGATCGCGATGATCACGCACAGCACGGACGCGGTGAGTACCTGGGCCTTGAAGTAGGTGTTCATCCCCGCGTAGATGAGGTTGCCGAGGCCGCCGTATCCGACGATCGCGC
The DNA here is from genome assembly GCF_046540415.1 of Streptomyces sp. E11-3. Lineage (NCBI taxonomy): Bacteria > Bacillati > Actinomycetota > Actinomycetes > Kitasatosporales > Streptomycetaceae > Streptomyces > Streptomyces sp. E11-3. The sequence continues at coordinate 761,474 of NZ_JAZGRL010000001.1, forward strand.
CGATGGTGACGAGCGAGATCGCCGACACGGTGGCGATCCGCAGCCCGGCCATGGCGGCGGGCAGGGCGAGTGGCAGCTCCACGGCGAGCAGCAGCCGGATCGGCCCGTACCCCATGCCTCGGGCGGCCTGCCGGGTCTCCTCGGGCACGGCGCGCAGACCGGCCAGGATGTTGCGGACGAGCAGGGTGAGCGAGTAGAGCACCAGGCCCGCCACGACCAGCGATGCGGAGAGCCCGTACACCGGCAGCAGCAGCGAGAACATCGCCAGGGACGGGATCGTGTAGAGGACCGTGGTGAGCGCCAGCACCGGCCCCGCCGCGGCGGACCAGCGGCGGGCGAGCAGCGCCAGCGGCACGGCGAGCAGCAGCGCGATCAGGACCGAGACGGTGGTCAGCTGGAGGTGCTGCACGACCGCGTCGGCCAGGATCTGGCGGCGGGTGCTCAGATAGTCGCCGCAGATCCACTCGTTGCGCGCGAGGCAGTCGTCCGGTGGCGCGGTCACCCGTCCATTGCAGCGCGCCGGGCGGCGACGGGCGCGTCTTGCTGGCCCGTACGGGGATCCCTGTGCGCTACTCGTTCTACGTACCCTCTTCGCACCCCACTCAGGGAGTCGCCATGGGCAAGGTCTTCTGCTCGATGAGTGTGTCGCTGGACGGCTATGTCGAGGACCCGAACGGCAGCATCGAGTTCGCCGCACCGGACGCGGAGGTGCACCGGGCGGCGAACGAGCAGGCGCGGCAGGCAGCGGCGTTCCTGTTCGGGCGGCGCCTGTACGAGATGATGGAGGAGTACTGGACCAACGCCGCGCACCAGGACGGCCTGCCCGAGGTGGAGGCGGAGTTCGCCGAGGTGTACATGAACACGCCGCGGTTCGTGTTCTCCGACACGCTCACCACCGTCCCCGAGGGCGTCCAGCTCGTCCGCCGGAAGGACGCGGTGGCCGAGGTGACCCGCCTCAAGCGGGAGACCGACGGCGACCTGGACCTCGGCGGCCCCGAGCTGGCCGCCTCGCTGCTCGACCTGATCGACGAGTTCCGGCTGTTCGTCGTGCCGGTGGCGGTCGGCGGCGGCAAGCCGTTCTTCCCCGTCGGGCAGCACCTCCCGCTGCGGCTGACCGAGCACCGGCCGTTCGCGTCCGGCACGGTGTTTCTCCGCTACGAGCGGCGTTAGGTTGTGCGGTATGAGCAATCTTGATCGTCAGGCAACGGTCTCCGTCTGCGGTGGCCGCGGTTTCGTCGTCGCGGAACCGGTGCGCGAACTGCTGTCCCCGCGGCACGTCAAGCTGGGCGAGTCCACGGAGGTGCGGCGGCTGCTGCCCAACCTCGGCCGGCGCATGGTCGGCGGGTGGGCTTTCGTGGACCACTATGGTCCCGACGACATCGCGGACGAGCCCGGGATGCAGGTGCCGCCGCATCCGCACATGGGTCTGCAGACCGTGAGCTGGCTGCACCAGGGCGAGGTGCTGCACCGTGACAGCACGGGCAGTCTGCAGACGATCCGCCCTCGCGAGTTGGGGCTGATGACGTCGGGGCGGGCGATCAGCCATTCGGAGGAGAGCCCGAAGTCCCACGCGCGCTTTCTGCACGGCGCGCAGCTGTGGGTGGCGCTGCCCGACGCGCACCGCCACACCGCCCCGAAGTTCGAGCACCACGCGGACCTGCCGCTTGTCACCGCCTCCGGCCTGACCGCGACGGTCATCCTGGGCACCCTCGACGGAGCGACGTCACCGGGTACGACGTACACCCCGATCGTCGGCGCCGACCTCACGCTCGCGCGGGGTACGTCGGCGGCCCTGCCACTCGAACCCGACTTCGAGTACGCCGTCCTGGCCATGTCCGGCGAGGTCCACGTCGACGGTGTCCCGGTACTGCCCGGCTCCATGCTGTACCTCGGCTGCGGCCGCTCCGAGCTGCCGCTGCGCGCCGAGTCCGACGCGTCCGTGATGCTCCTCGGCGGCGAGCCCTTCGAGGAGGAGCTGGTCATGTGGTGGAACTTCGTGGCCCGTTCCCACGAGGAGGTCGAAGAGGCCCGCAGGGACTGGATGGAGGGCACCCGCTTCGGCGAGGTCACGGGCTACGACGGCGGCCCGCTGCCCGCGCCGGAACTGCCGCCGGTGGCGCTGAAGCCGCGGGGGCGGGTGCGCTGACCTGCTCCGAGGCGGTGGGCCCCCGCGCCGGTCAGTCGGCGCAGCAGCCGTCGCCCGGCACGCCCATGGTGTCGAGGCGGCAGAAGCACGACGCCTCGACGGGGACGTCCGCGAGCGCGGTGGCCACGGTGAGTTGCTGGCCCACGATGGCGGCCTCACCGGTCTTGCCGAGCCGCACCAGGCACTCGTGGAAGCCGTGCAGGGCCCAGACGTTTCCGGGGTGCTGCAGGGGCCTGGGCAGGGTGGCGTCGAGTCCGAGGTCGGCCCGGTAGACGGCTTCGGCCTCCTCGATTCGGCCCTGCTCCAGCAGGAGCGCCCCGTAGGCGTGGCGGGTCGGCTGCATCCAGCCCCACGGTTCGTCGTACGGGAGGCTGTCGTCGAGCTCGATGGAACGCTCCAGGGAGGCGAACGCCAGGTCGTACGCGCCCCTGCGGTACTCGAGTTCACCGTCGAGCATGGCGGAGGCGATCGCCAGGATGTCCTGGCAGGTGTTGTTGAACAGCATCCGTGTCTCGGGGACCCGTGCGACCGCGCGGCGGAACAGCTCGCGTTCGGCCTCGGCCTCGGCGATCGCGCCGGTGGCGGAGTACGCCACTGCGCGCGCGTAGTGGCGCATCGCCGTGGTGACGCAGTACAGCGTCGGGTCCGGCGGCACCGGCAGCGCGAGGACGTCCTGCCACCGGCCGAACCGGACCAGCACATGGACCCGCATGGCGAGGAACCCCTCCAGCCAGTCGGCCATCGGCGGGCTCTCCACCCGCAGCAGCTCCTCGGGGATGGACGCCTCAAGGTGCGCGGCCGTCTCCAGCGCCGTCCGGAACTGGCCGAGGAACATCGCGCCGTAGATCTTGAAGTGGAAGTTGTGCGAGCGGTACAGCGTGTAGAAGTTCATCGCGCCGGCCCGCCGCAGATACTTCTCGTCGGCCTTGATCGCATCGCTGTTGCCCGACACGACGCGTCGGTAGTCCCCGCACAGCACGTCGAGGTGTGAGGGCATATGGCGCAGGTGTCCCGCGTCCGGTACGAGTCCCGGCAGGCGGTCGGCGACCGCGAGGGCCTGCTCCGGCGTCGGCGACATCTCCAGCAGGTGGATGTACATGTGCAGGATGCCCGGGTGATGGGCGCCGGGCTCGCTCAGCAGCGCACGGTCGAGTACGGCCTTCGCCTCCAGCGTGCGCGCACCGGTGGCGGGCTCGCCCGTGCGCAGATCCCACAGTTGCCACGGGGTGAGGTTCATCAGCGCGTCCGCGTAGAGCGTGGCGACGTCCGGGTCGTCGGGCGCGAGTTCGTACACGGCGCGCATGGCGTCGGCGTAGGGCTCGTTCCAGATCGAGCAGTCCTTCGCGGCGCGCGCGGACGGGTAGCGTTCGCGCAGCGCCTCGATCAGCGCCCGCTCGGTCGGTGTGGCCCCCTCGCGCAGCGCGTGCGCCCGTTCGACGGCGGCGTGCGTCCGTTCCACGGTGCGCTGCAGATCGTCGTCGTCGAAGAACTCCCAGGGCTTGTTGTAGTTGGGACCCAGGGCGTACGCGACACCCCAGTACGCCATGGCGCAGTCAGGGTCCGCGGCCGCCGCCGACTCGAAGCAGGTGACCGCCTCTTCGTGGTTGAACGCGTAGCTCCACACCAGACCACGGTCGAACCAGCGCTGTGCTTCGGGTGAGCGGGTCGACACGGGCCGGGTCAGGGTCCCGAGGTCGAAGTAGTCCATGAGGATCTCCAGCGGGTGCGTACGGCTCGACGGCGGCCGACGTCCGGTGCGCAGGCGTCGGCCCGGGGCTTCGCGGCGGACGTGGACAGGTGCCCCCAGCGTATTGCGCCGATCCGTCGGCGGCCTGGCACCACATGCGGCGACCCCTGGACGTCAACCCCGTGCCGCGCCACCCGTTTGGCGGCCAACCGACGGTGCCGACCGTGACGGGAGTCCGATATACGTGGATCTTTCCGTTCCAGCCCCACCCCAAGAGGTCTCCATGTCACTGCGTAAGGCCATCGGTGTCGGCGCGAGCACCGCGCTGCTCCTGCTCACCGCGCCCGCCGCCGACGCGTTCGCCGCCCCGTTCGAGGAGGTGACCGTCAACCCGACCGGGCGTCTCGCGGCCGACGGCACGGTCACCCTCTCCGGCACCTACCGCTGCTCGGGTGGGACGGGCCCGGTCTTCGTCTCCTCCTCTCTGTCCCAGGGCGACTCCAGCGTCCGCCACGGCATCGGCGGCACCCGCGCCGTCTGCGACGGCGCGGAACACCCCTGGACCAACTCGGGTCGCGTCGATGGCGCCTTCACGCCGGGCGACGCGCATATCAAGGCCACCTTGATGGAACTGCGGAGCAACCGTGGCAGCCTCCCGCTGCCGTACTTCCACGCGGCGCATGAGCAGGACATCGCGCTCGTCGAGGACTGACGTCACGCCCCACGCGGGCGAGAGGGCGGTGCGGGCAGGCGGCGACCACCGACTGGCCGCACCGCCCTGTGCACGCTCGGGCTGCCGCACACCCGCGGGGCACGGACGCATGACGGCCCCCGAGTGATCGTCAATTCCCGCCATCGTGCGGGGATCTCGGCACGGAGGCCACATCTTCAATCCCCTCAAAGCGGGCCACCGCGTAGCCTGGGAACACCACTCGGGCGTGCGCGACAGGCAGAGGGCGAGCGCAGGATGCGGCTGGGATACCTCAGAGAACGTGCCGGCGAGCTGCCCCTCGAAGTGACGGGATTCGTCGGACGTGCGCAGGAGTTGCGTGAGATCGGCGCGCTGTTGGGCAAGGCCCGGCTGGTGTCGCTCACGGGGCCCGCCGGGGTCGGCAAGACGCGGCTCGCGCTGCGGGCCGCCCGTACCGCGCAGCCGTACTATCCCGACCGCACCTGCTTCGTCGAGCTGTCGTCACTGCACGACCCGGTGCTGCTGCCGCACACCGTGGCCGCGGCGCTCGGGCTCTCCGAACAGGGTGACCGGGACCCCGTGGGCCTGCTGCTCAGCTACCTCGCCGAGAAACGGCTGCTGCTCGTCCTCGACACCTGTGAGCACCTGCTGGACGCCTGCGCGATGCTCGTCGACCTGCTGCTGCGCAGGGCGCCGGGTGCCACGGTGCTGGCGACCAGCCGCCAGGCACTGGACGCGCCGGGCGAGTTCGCGCTCCCGATCAGGCCGCTGCCCACCGACCACGAGGCGGTACAGCTGTTCGCCGAGCGGGCTGCCGCCGTGGTCCCCGGCTTCGCCCTCACCGAGGCGAACCACGACGACGTCGTCTCCGTGTGCCGCTCGCTCGAAGGCATGCCACTCGCCGTCGAGTTGGCCGTCGTACGGCTGCGGGCGCTGTCACTGGGCGAGTTGGCCGACCGGCTGCAGGGCAGGCTCCAGGCGCTGACCGGCTGCCGTCGCGCCGCGGGTCCTGGACACCACCGGACGCTCCGGGCCACGCTCGACTGGAGTCACGATCTGTGCACACCCCAGGAGCGGCTGCTGTGGCGAAGGCTCGCCGTGTTCGCGGGGGATTTCGACGTGGCGGCCGCGGAGGCCGTGTGCGGGGGCGGCGAGCTGCCGTCCGACGCGGTGCTGGAGCCGCTCATCGGGCTGATCGACAAGTCGGTGCTGCTCCGCGTCGACGCGCAGCCATCGCGCTACCGGCTCCTCGACACCCTGCGCGAGTACGCCGCCGAGCGGCTGGCCGCGAGCGGCGAGGAGGACACGTACCGCATGCAGCACCTCACCCATCTGGAGAGGCTCGCGTACCGCGCCGACAGCCACTTCCACTGCGATGAGCAGGTGCGGTTGCTGAACGGCGTCGGACAGCGGCTGCAGGACTTCCGCGTCGCCCTGGACTACGCCATCGGATCCAGCAGCCCTCAGCTGGCGCTGCGGGGGCTCGCCCTCGCCACCCGGCTGTGGACGCACTGGGTCACGGCAGGGCGCTTTCAGGAGGGGGTGCGCTGGCTGCGGGACGCCCTGGCCCAAGTGGAGTACGAGTGCCCCGAACGCGTGGAGGCGTTGCACCGCCTCAGCTGGATGCTGATGATTCTGGGACGGTACGACGAGGCCGAGCCGTGCATCCTGCAGTCGCTGGCGATGGCCCAGGAAATCGGCGACAAGCACGGTGCCGCCTATGCCATCCAGTACCGGGGCGCTCTCGCGTTGGTGCGGCTCCAACTCCGTTCCGCACACCGCGACTTCGACGAGGCGCGGCGCCGCTTCCGCGAGCTGGGCGACCTGGACGGCCTGGCGATCGCCGCCTTCGAGCAGGCCTTCGGCGCTGCGCTGGCTGGGGACGTCGAGCACGCGTGGGAGGTGTCCGGGGAGGGCCTTGACGCGCTGGCCTCCGTGCCCGGCGAGTGCTGGACCCGCAGCTACTGCCTGCTCTACCGGCAGTTGGCGCTGTGGCAGTCCCGTGACCGGGAGGCCGATACGAGCGGACCGGCCAGGGCGCGGGCCGCGGATCGCGCTGTGGAGCGTGACCGGCTCGGCCGCGAGGTGCTCGCTCTCAAGCAGGCCGTCGATGACCGGCTCGGCGCGGGGATCGCCATGGAGCTGCTGGCCTGGTCCGCGGCCGAGTCCGGGCGCTTCGAGCGGGCCGCCTGGCTGCTGGGCGCCGCGCGGACGCTCTGGGACAAGATCGGCTGCGCACTGTTCGGTGTCGAGCCGCTGCAGGCGGAACAGCGCGCGGCGGCCGCGACGGCGCGGGCGGCACTGGGCGACGGGATCTATCAGCGGCTGTACGCGCGCGGGGCGACCCTGGACCTCACGCAGGCGGTGACGTACGCGGTGCGGGACACGGACGTACTCGCGGTGCCGGACACGGACCTGCTCCCCGAGGCCGGGACCGACCTCGGGGATGAGCAGTCCGCGACGGCGGACCCGGCCGTTCCGCGGGCGCGGGACCGGGCCGCCGCCGCACGGCCGGGCAGGCTCACCAACCGGGAACGCGAGGTGGCCGCGCTGGTCGCCGAGCGGTTGACCAACCGGGAGATCGCGGAGCGACTCGTGGTGTCCAAGCGGACGGTGGACGCGCATGTGGAGCACATCCTGAACAAGCTGGGGCTCACGTCACGGACCCAGATCACGGGTCTTGAGCAGTGACACCGCGATCAGGTCGGGCCGGTCGGGCCGGTCAGGCCGGTCAGGCCGGTCAGGCCGGTCAGGCCGGTCAGGCCGGTCAGGCCGGTCAGGCCGGTCAGGCCGGTCAGGCCGGTCAGGCCGGTCAGGCCGGTCAGGCCAGGAACGTCGCAGCCGTCGCGACGAACGGGTCGGCGTCGTCGAGCCACGGGAAGTGTCCGGCGCCGGGCTGGACGACCAGTTGGGCGTGCGGAAACAGCCCGGCCAGCTCGGCCACCGCGCTGGGCGGGGAGTTCAGGTCGCATTCGCCCGCGAGCAGGAGCACCGGGCGCCCGAACGAGGCGAGTGCCGCACGTGTGGCGTCCGGGTCGAAGGCACCGTCGGCGCCGAAGGCGGCTGCCGTCTCGTTGTCGCGCTGCTCGTCCCTGACGGCCTGGTGGGCCTGGGCCGCCTCGTCCCAGCGGCCGTAGCCGAACGGGGCGATGGCCTGCCAGGAGTCGGCGTTGCCCGAACCGGCGACGATGTCCTCCAGGGCGGCGAACGCCTCGGGGAACCACGGCTCGTCCTGCCGGAGCCGGGCCGTCTTGAGCCGGACGTCTCCGTCCACCGTGATGCCGACGCCCACGGCACTCGGTGTGATCAGCGCGAGCTTGCCGACGCGTTCGGGATGGCGCTCCACATAGCGCGCGGCCAGATTCGTACCGGCCGAATGCGCGAGCAGGTCCATGCAGTCGAGGCCGAGATGCTCACGCAACGCCTCCACGTCGTCGACAAGGCGGTCGCAGCGGTACGAGGCCGGGTCGTCCGGCGTCGCCGACAGGCCGGTCCCGCGCAGGTCGAGCAGGATCAACTGCCGGTGCGCGGAAAGGCCGCCGAGGTCGCCCAGGTATACGGAAGCCTGCATCGGCCCGCCGGGCAGGCAGACCAGCGGCGGGCCGCCGCCCGAGACGTGGTAGGCGAGCTTGGTTCCGTCGTATGAGGAGAAGGTAGGCATGCCCGAGACCCTCTCAGCGACGCGCGCACGGGACAACCAGATTCCTCACCACTTAGGTTAGCCTAAGCTAACTGACCAGCAGGGAGAGGCGCAGAACATGACGGTACGAGTCGCGGTGGCCGGAGCGAGCGGCTACGCCGGAGGGGAGATCCTGCGCCTGCTGCGATCGCATCCCGACGTGGAGATCGGGGCGCTCACCGCGCACAGCAGCGCGGGGCGGCCCCTCTCAGAAGTGCAGCCCCACCTGGCCGCGCTCGCGGACCGGGTGCTCAGGGAGACCTCGGCCGCGTCGCTCGGCGGGCATGACGCGGTGTTCCTGGCCCTGCCGCACGGCCAGTCCGCGACGCTCGCGGAGCAGTTGGGCGGCGAGACGCTGATCGTGGACTGCGGCGCGGACTTCCGGCTGCGCGATCCGGCCGACTGGAAGCGGTTCTACGGGTCGCCTCATGCCGGAACCTGGCCGTACGGACTGCCCGAACTTCCCGGAGCACGCGAGGAGTTGAAGGGCACCGACCGGGTGGCCGTGCCCGGCTGCTATCCGACCGCGGTCACCCTGGCGCTGTATCCGGCCTTCGCCGCGCGCCTGGTGGAGCCGGAGGCCGTGATCGTCGCGGCGAGCGGAGCGTCGGGAGCGGGCCGTACGGCCAGCACGCGGCTGCTCGGCTCCGAGGTGATGGGTTCGATGAGCCCGTACGGAGTCGGCGGCGGCCACCGGCACACGCCGGAGCTGACGCAGAACCTGTCGCGGGTCGCGGGCGAGCCGGTGGCCGTGTCGTTCACGCCGACACTGGCGCCGATGGCCCGCGGCATCCTCGCCACCTGCTCCGCCCGTCTGCACCAGGGAGTCGACGCCCGCGGCGTACGGGCGGCGTACGAAGCCGCCTACGCCGACGAGCCGTTCGTCCGGCTGCTGCCTGCCGGACAGTGGCCGTCGACCGCCGCCGTACTGGGCTCCAACAGCACGCAGGTGCAGGTGGCCGTGGACGAGCAGACCGACCGGCTGATCGCTGTCAGCGCGCTCGACAACCTGACGAAGGGCACCGCGGGCGGCGCGGTGCAGAGCATGAACATCGCCCTCGGCCTGCCGGAAGGCCGTGGCCTGCCCACGAATGGAGTGGCTCCGTGACCGTGACCGCTGCCCAGGGATTCCTCGCGAGCGGTGTGGCCGCCGGGATCAAGGAATCCGGTGACCCCGACCTGGCCTTGGTGGTGAACCGCGGCCCGTCGCGTGCGGCTGCCGGCGTGTTCACCTCCAACCGGGTCCAGGCCGCACCGGTCCGCTGGTCCCGACGCGCCCTGACCGACGGCCGGATCTCCGGGGTCGTCCTCAACTCCGGCGGCGCCAACGCGTGTACGGGCCCCCAAGGCGCCGAGGACACCCGGGCGATGGCCGAGCACACCGCGCGAGCCGTGGGAGTGGACCTGGAGGAGATCGCGGTCTGTTCCACCGGTCTCATCGGTGTCCCGCTGCCCATGGACAGGGTCACCGCGGGAGTCGACGCCGCGGCCGGGCGGCTGTCGCCCGACGGCGGCCTGGACGCGGCCGTCGCGATCAAGACGACGGACTCCGTGCACAAGACGGCGGTGTGTTCCGGACGCGGCTGGACCGTGGGCGGGATGGCGAAGGGCGCGGGCATGCTGGCCCCAGGTCTCGCCACGATGCTGGTCGTCGTGACCACCGACGCGGCCGTCGACAGCCCCGGCCTCGACAAGGCGCTGCGGGAAGCGGTGCGTACCACCTTCGACCAGGTGGATTCGGACGGCTGTATGTCCACCAACGACACCGTGCTGCTGCTCGCGTCGGGAGCCTCCGGGGTCGCACCCGACCCGGATGACTTCACGGAAGCCGTACACACAGTCTGCCTGGACCTCGCACGGCAGTTGGTCGCGGACGCGGAGGGCGCGTCGAAGGAGATCGGGGTGGAGGTGGTCGGCGCGGCGTCCGAGGAGGACGCGGTGGCGGTGGCCCGGTCCGTGGCCCGGAGCAACCTGGTCAAGTGCGCGCTGCACGGGGAAGACCCGAACTGGGGCCGAGTGTTGTCGGAGATCGGTACGACAGCGGCCGTGTTCGACCCCGACCGCCTGGATGTGGCCATCAACGGCGTCTGGGTGTGCCGGGACAGCGCGGCGGGCGAGTCCCGCGACCAGGTCGACCTGTCGGGGCGTCGGATCACGGTCACGGTCGATCTGCGCTCCGGCGGCGCGTCCGCGATGATCTGGACCAACGACCTCACCGCCGAGTACGTCCACGAGAACAGCGCGTACAGCTCGTGAGCGGGGTCGCGGCACAGGAGACGGCACGGGTCGCGCCCCACGCGCTGGAGGAGTTCCGGGGCCGTACGGTCGTGATCAAGTTCGGCGGCAACGCCATGGTGGACGAGGACCTGAAGCGGGCCTTCGCCCGGGATGTGGTGGGACTGTGGCACGCGGGAGTGCGCCCGGTCGTCGTACACGGCGGCGGGCCGCAGATCAGCGCGCTGCTCGCGCGGCTCGACCTGGAGGTCCGCTTCGAGGCGGGGCTGCGGGTCACCACTCCCGAAGTCATGGACGTGGTCCGGATGGTGCTGACCGGTCAGGTCCAGCGGGAGCTGGTGGGACTCGTCAACAGCCACGGGCCGTTCGCGGTGGGCATGTCGGGTGAGGACGCGCACACCATGACGGCCGTACGGCGGACCGCCTGGGTGGACAGCGAGCCGGTGGACATCGGGCTGGTCGGCGACATCGTCGAGGTGAACCCGGACACCGTGGCGGCCCTCCTCGACCAGGGCCGTATCCCGGTCGTCTCCCCCGTGGCGCGCGGCGCGGACGGGCAGGTCTACAACGTCAACGCCGATCTCGCGGCCGCGGCCATGGCGGTGGCCGTCGGCGCGGACAGACTGGTGGTGCTCACCGATGTGGCGGGGCTGTACGCGAACTGGCCGCACAGCACCGAGGTGATCGACCGCCTGACCGCCACCGAGTTGGAGAAGCTGCTGCCGGAGCTGGCGGGCGGGATGCTCCCCAAGATGGAGGGCTGCCTGCGGGCCGCCCGCGCGGGCGTCCCCATGGCGCAGGTACTGGACGGCCGCGTGCCGCACGCGCTGCTGCGGGGCGTGTTCACCGGCGACGAGCACTCCGGTACCACCGTGGTTCCGGACGCCCCGGACACTCCGCATGCTCCGGACGCTCCGGACGAGGAGGTCGACGTATGACCGCCCAGGCCGAGGCAGCGGACGGTCATGGTGGACACCTACGGCACTCCCCCGCTGGCTCTGGTCAGGGGTGAGGGCAGCACGGTGTGGGACGAGTCCGGGCGCGCGTACCTCGCCTTCACCGGCGGAGCCGGTGCAGGCCGGGGTGCTTCCGGGCATCCTCGGCGCCTGAACAAGCTGGCCGCACCGCCGACCACAGGGGCTGGTCCGCGAGTCTTCGACGCGCGGTCCAGCCCCTGTCGGCTGTCACAGCACGCGCCCGAGTACCCGCGAATTGCGGCGCGGGTCGAGGGAGTTCGCCCAGGAGGCAGGAGCGAGACCGGCATCGGCGGGCGCGAAACCGTAGCGGAGGAAGAGCGCGCCACCGCCGGTCGTGGCGGTGAAGAGGGCGCGCAGTGACTGGGCGGCCGCCTGGGCCAGTGCCGCGCGCAGGAGTTGAGCGCCCACACCACGGCCCCGGCTGCGCGGCGCGACGCAGAAGTTGTACAGGACGCCCGTGGGCCCGTGGCCGCGGGCCGGTTCGGCTGGGTGCACCCGCAGGCCCAGGCAGCCGTCCAGGGCGCCGCCCTGTGCGTCCACGACCAGGAAGTCGGTGGCGTCCGAGGCGTAGCGGGCGTAGGACCGTTCACGCAGCGCTCCCGTGCGCGCGAACGGCCTGGACAGGGCTGCAAGTTGAGCGGCGTCCGTGCGATGCGCGGACCGTACGGGGATTGAGCTGGGCGCGATGGCGCGGAACGATGCTGCGGCGAGGCGTGGGGCGGCCGTGGTCAAGGGTTTCCCTTCCTTCGGTCCCACCGTGCACAGGGCGCGGCTCGGCCACCGTGGCACCCGGGGACACCAGATCAACTCAGGTTAGCCTTACCTAAGTCACCTGCCAAACCGGTGCGCCCCACCCGTCACAGGCGGTCCGAACGCCCCTGTCCGCACGAGCGCCCCGGATACGCGTCGGTCTCCGGCACCCCTGCCTCGCGCATTCTGCGGACGACCTCACTCAGGGCCGGTTCGTCAATGCCCTCAGGGCAGTTGATCTCCTTGTCGAAGACCATGGTCTCCTCGGCGGTGGTCCACAGCACCCACCGATACCGGCCCGCTGGGGCCTGCCACAGGTGTGCGTAGCCCTCGATGCCGTCGGCGCGTGTAGTCATAGTGCGGTCCCTTCGGGTTCCTTCTACGGGGTGGCCGCCGCGGCCATGCCACTCGCCGCGGCGGGGCGCCTGCGGGCTGCGGGGCGCTTGCGGGCGGCGGGTACGACCAGCGGCGTACCGGTCTCCGGGTCGTCGATGATCCGGCACGGCAGGCCGAACACGTCCTCGACCAACTCGGCGGTCATCACCGTCGCCGGGTCGCCTTCGGCGGCGATGCTCCCTCCGGCCCGCATCACCACCAGGTGAGTGGCGTAGCGGCAGGCCTGGTTGAGGTCGTGCAGCACCGCGACGATCGTGTGCGCCCGCTGTTCGTGGAGGTCGGCGCACAGGTCGAGCACCTCGATCTGGTGCGCGATGTCCAGGAAGGTGGTCGGTTCGTCGAGCAGCAGGATGGCGGTCTGCTGCGCCAACACCATGGACAGCCATACGCGTTGCCGCTGGCCGCCGGAGAGGTCTTCGACGGGCCGGTCGGCGAGGTCGAGTACGCCGGTCTGCCGCATCGACTCGGCGACGGCGGCCTCGTCCTCGACGGACCACTGCCGCAGGAGCCGCTGGTGCGGATACCGGCCGCGGGCCACTAGGTCGCCCACCGTGATCCCGGTCGGCGCGGTGGAGCTCTGCGGGAGCAGGCCCAGCCTGCGGGCGATCTCGCGCGGCCGGTACGAGGAGATGGGGGCGCCGTCCAGGTGTACCTCGCCCGCTCTGGGCCTGATCATCCGGGCGAGCGCCTTGAGCAGGGTGGATTTGCCGCACGCGTTCGGGCCGAGAATCACGGTGAACGAGCCGTCGGGGATGGTGACCGAGAGGTCGGTGGCCACGGTCCGCTGGTCATAGGACAGCGTCAGGCCCTCGGCCCACAGCCGGGTTGTCGGGCGGGTTGTCGGGCGGGGTGTCGGGCCGGTCGTCGGGCGGGCGGTCGAGCCGGTCGTCGGGCCGGTCGTCAGGCGGGTGGGCTCGGTCATGTGCGGCCCCCTTCGGTCATGTGCGGCTCTTTCGCGACTCGGTGACCAGCAGCCAGATGAGGTAGAGGCCGCCGATGGTGCCGGTCGCGGTGCCCACCGGGAGGATGGCGGGTGCGAAGATCCGCTGCACCGCGAGATCGCTCGCGGCCAGCAGTACGGCGCCCATGAGCGCGGCCGAGGCAAGCCCCGGCCCCGACGACCGTGTCAGCCGGCGGGCGAGCTGCGGGGCGGCCAGCGCCACGAACCAGATCGGACCCGTCGCCGCCGTGGCGAACGCGGCCAGCGCGACGCTGACGACGAGCAGGATCAACCGGCTGCGCTCTACGTCCACGCCGAGCGCCTTGGCGGTGTCGCCGCCCATCTCCAGCATCGACAGCCTGCGGGCGTAGCGGAAGGCGAGCGGAAGCAGGAGCGCGACGGCGATGCCCACGCCGGTCGCCTGGGTCCAGCCACGGTTGTTGAGGCTGCCGATCAGCCAGGTCTGCGCTTCCAGGGCCTCCTGGAGGCTGGCCCTGGTAATCAGATACGAGTTGACGGCGAGCAGCAGGGCGCTCACGCCGATACCGACGACGACCAGCCGGAATCCCTGCAGGCCACCGGTGAACACCAGCAAGTACACGGCGACCGCGGTGGCCAGCCCGACGACCAGCGCGCCGAGCGCGATCTGGGTCATGCTGCCGTGCAGCACGATGATGACCAGCAGCGCGCCGGTCGCCGCGCCGTTGGTGAAGCCGATGATGTCCGGGCTGCCCAGCGAGTTGCCCGAAAGGCTCTGCAGAATCCCTCCGCTGACCGCCAGGGCCGCTCCGACGAAGAGCGCGGTCAGCAGCCGTGGCAGGCGCACGGTGTTGACGATGAAGTCCGCGCCGCCCGACCCGTTGCCGATCAGGGCCTGGAAGACCTCGCCGATGGACAGCTCGAAGTCCCCTGTGGTCAGGGTGATCCCGACGACGACGAGGAACGTGGCGAGGAGGGCCGCCGACACGGCGACCGCGCGGCCCTGGACGCGCAGCGAGATCCAACCGCCTCGCGTCCGTACGACGAGACCGCGGACCACGCGGACGGTGCCCTTCGGCGCAGCGTCCAAAACGGTCTCCGGGGCGGCGTTCGAGGCGGTCTCCGCGGCGGCGTCAGAGGCGAGCTTCGGGGCGCTCACAGCATGACCAGCTTTCGGCGACGGCACAGCGCGATGAACAGCGGCGCGCCGAGGAAGGCGGTGACGATGCCGACCTGGACCTCGCCGGGGCGGCCGATCACCCGCCCCAGAACGTCCGCGCCGAGCAGCAGGATCGGGGCGAGGAGTGTCGAGTACGCGAGTACCCACCGCTGGTCGGGGCCGACGACGAACCGGGCCACGTGCGGCACCGCGAGGCCGACGAACCCGATCGGTCCGGCCGCGGCGGTGGCCGCGCCGCACAGCAGCATCACGGCGACCGCGCCCAGCACCCGGGTCTGGCCGACGCGGACGCCGAGTGCCTTGCCCACCTGGTCGCCGAGCGCCAGCGCGTTGAGCGGCCGGGCCAGCGCCAGCGTGATCACCAGGCCTACGGCGACGAACGGCAGGATCACGTACACGACCTCGATGTTCCGGCCACCGAGTGTGCCCACCGTCCAGAACCGGAAGGCGTCGAACGCCTCGGGATCGATCAGCAGCACCGCCGAGTTGAAGGCGTAGAGCACGGCGGTCATCGCGGCTCCCGCGATGACCAGCCGTTCGGGCGTGGCCGGGGTACGCCCGGCCGAGCTGAGCAGGTAGACGGCCACCGACGCGAGCGCCGCGCCGACGAAGGCGAACCACACATAGCCCAGCGGTGATCCCACGCCGAGGAAGCCGATGGCCACCACCACGCCGGTGGACGCGCCCAGGTTCACCCCGAGCAGGCCGGGGTCGGCGAGCGGATTGCGCGTCAGGGCCTGCATCAGCGCGCCCGACACCCCCAGGGCCACGCCCACGAGGAGGCCGAGCAGGGTGCGCGGGATGCGGTAGTCGTGGACGACGACGGCGGCCTTGGACCCGTCGTGGTGCCACAGCACGCTCCACGTCGAGGTGAACGGAATGCCGCGGGTGCCGACCCACACGCTGACCAGCGCGATGACGACCAGTGCGGCGACGGCGA
The DNA here is from genome assembly GCF_046540415.1 of Streptomyces sp. E11-3. Taxonomy (NCBI): domain Bacteria; kingdom Bacillati; phylum Actinomycetota; class Actinomycetes; order Kitasatosporales; family Streptomycetaceae; genus Streptomyces; species Streptomyces sp. E11-3. Next base: position 777,074 of record NZ_JAZGRL010000001.1, read on the forward strand.
CGAGCAGTCCCAGACCGCGTAGCGCCGTCGCGGAACCCCGGCGCGGCGACCGCGTCGGGGCCCCGCCCGCCTCGCTCCCGGGTGCCGCCTTCGCGTCGACCGACAACAAGGAACGCCCCCCACATGACGGCACAACGCGGCACCACACCAACGGATTTAGTTAGGCAAGGCTAACCGAATACGTCACGCAGGGTCAACGCACCAGACGCCCTGTTAGTTAGAGTAGCCTTACCTAACTCTCCTATCTCGATGGTCTCCGCGGAGGTACCGAATGCTCGATGGCGGACCAACGGGGGGCGACGTTCTCCGACGGGCGATCGGCGGCCAACGTCGCCACGTGGTCGAGGCATCGCTCCTGGGCATGGCGCACCAAGGGTGCGAGGCGATGGTTCCCGTCGTCATCGGGGTGGTCATCGACGAGGCGGTGGCGACCGGTTCGTCCAGTGCGCTGCTGCGCTGGACACTCGTACTCGCCGCCCTCTTCTTCGTCCTGTCCACCTGCTACCGCACGGCGGCCAGGATCAGCGAACGGGCCGGTGAGCAGGCCGCGCACCGGCTGCGGCTCGACCTCGGCGCCCGTGTGCTCGACCCGCGGGGCGGCGCGGACGCGGGCCGACTCCCCGGCGTACTCACCACCATCGCCACCGGCGACGCCAAACGGGTGGGCGCGGTTCCTGCCGTCCTGCCGTTCGGGATAGCGGCGATCGCCGGGCTCGCCATCAGCGCGGTGGTGCTGCTGCGGATCTCGGTACCGCTCGGTCTTCTGGTCCTGCTCGGCATCCCACCGCTGCTGTGGCTCGGGCACCGGATCAGCAGGCCGCTCGAACGACGCAGCGGCGTCGAACAGGAGCGCGCCGCGCACGCGTCGGGCGTCGCCGCCGACCTGGTCGCCGGGCTGCGCGTGCTCAAGGGGATCGGCGCGGAACCTGCCGCGGTCGCCCGGTACCGGCACACCAGCCAGGACTCCCTCGCGGCAGCGCTGCGGGCCGCCAGCAGCCGGGCCTGGCACGACGGCGCGATCCTCGCCCTGACCGGGATCTTCATCGTGGGCATCGGGCTGGTCGGCGCGCATCTGGCGATGCGCGGCGCGATCAGCGTCGGTGACCTGGTGGCGGCCGTCGGACTCGCCCAGTTCCTGCTCGGCCCGTTCCAGCTTCTCACCTTCGTCAACGGCGAGTTCGCCCAGGGCCGCGCGTCGGCCGGGCGGATCGCCGAGGTGCTGGCCTCGCCGCCCGCTGTGACGGCGGGCTCGGCCACGCTGCCCGAGCCGCTCGCGGGAGGGCTCCGGCTCCGCGACGTCACGGAGGGCGCGCTGCGCGGGGTCGACCTCGATATCGCACCCGGAAGTCTGGTCGGCTTCGTCGCCAAGGACCCGGCCGTGGCCACCGACCTCCTGCTCTGCCTGGGCCGCGAACGCGACCCCGCGGCAGGGGCGGTCGAACTCGACGGCACACCGCTGGCCGACCTCGACCCCACCGACGTACGCGGCGCGATCCTGGTCGCCCACCACGACGCGGACCTCTTCGAGAGCAGCCTCATCGACAACGTACTCGCCGGAGCAGACAGTACGACGGCGGACGCCGGGCCCGCGCTCACCGCGTCGGCGGCGGACGACGTGGCCCGCAACCTGCCGGACGGGGTCGACACCCCGCTCACCGAGCGCGGGCGTTCGCTGTCCGGCGGGCAGCGGCAGCGCGTCGCGCTCGCCCGGGCGCTCGCGGCCGACCAGCCGGTGCTGGTGGTGCACGACCCGACCACGGCCGTGGACACGGTCACCGAGTCCCGTATCGCCGCCCGCCTCAAGGAACTTCGCCGCGGTCGTACCACGCTGCTGGTCACCACCAGCCCCGCGCTGCTCGCCGTGACCGACCGGGTGGTGGTGCTCGACGGCGGGGCCGTGTCCGCGGACGGCCGCCATCTGGACCTCGTCGCCACCGACGAGGCGTACCGCTCGGCGGTACTGACATGAACGACGAAGGACGGACGATGAGCGCAGCCAGCACGCCCGATCGCACGCCCGACGGCACTTCGGACGGTCCTCCCGATCGCACGCCCGACGGCACTGCGGACGGACCGCCCGACCGCGCGCTCCTGCCGATCGCCACCGGTGCCCAGACCCTCGCCGTCGTCCGCACCTTGCTCCGCGGGCACCGGCTCCTCGCGGTATCCGCGGTGACCGTGCTGGTCATCGGTACGGGCATCGGCCTGCTGACCGCGCCGCTGCTCGGCCGCATCGTCGACCTGGTCGTCGAGCAGCGCGGGCCCGACGCGCTGACGGTGCCGATGGTTCTCCTCCTCGCCGTGGCGGTGGCCCGCGGCATCGCGACCGCGATCGGCAGCTCGCTCGTCGCCCGGCTCGGCGAGACCGTCCTCGCGAGCGTGCGCGAGCGGTTCATCGAGCGGGCGCTGCGGCTGCCGCTCGAACGCGTCGAGCGGGCCGGCTCGGGCGATCTGACCTCCCGGGTGACCGGCGATGTGACCGTGGTGACGAAGGCGGTACGGCAGGCACTGCCGGAGTTCAGCCGCTCGCTGCTCACCATCGCGCTGACGCTGGTGGGTCTCGCCGTACTGGACTGGCGCTTCCTGCTCGCGGTCCTGCTGGCCGTGCCGATCCACGTCCTCACCGTGCGGTGGTATCTGCCGCGCGCCGTCCCCGTGTACGCCAACCACCGGGTGGCGACCGGGGCGCTGCAGCACCAGCTCCTCGACAGTGTCGGCGGCGTACGGACCGTACGTGCGTTCCGGCTGAACGACCGTCACGCGGCGCTCCTTGAGCGGCGTTCCCAGGACTCCGTGGACCTGGCGCTGCGCGGTATCCGGCTGGTGACGGGGTTCTTCTCGCGGCTCAACCTGGCCGAGTTCGTCGGCCTGGCATCGGTGTTGGTCACCGGATTCGTGCTGGTCGACCGTGACGCCGTGAGCATCGGCACGGCGACGGCTGCGGCGCTCTACTTCCACAGCCTGTTCAATCCGATCAACGCGGCACTCTTCCTCATCGACGAGGCTCAGTCCGCCGGGGCGAGCCTGGCACGCCTGATCGGTGTGTCGAACCTGCCGCCCGAGTCCGAGCCCGCGCGGCCCGCCGCTCCGGTAGACGGCTCCGTCAAGGTGACGTCACTCAGTCACGCGTACGTGCCGGGCCACCCCGTGTTGAGCGAGGTCGACCTGGAGGTGCAGAGCGGGGAACGGGTCGCGTTGGTCGGCGCGAGCGGGGCCGGGAAGACCACCCTGGCGAAGCTGATCGCCGGAATCCACCAGCCGTCCTCGGGGGTGATCGCCCTCGGCGGTGTGCACGCCGGCGAGCTCGGCCCCGCCGGGATCCGTCGGACCGTGGCGCTGATCAACCAGGAGGTCCATGTGTTCGCCGGTCCGCTCGCCGACGACCTGCGCCTGGCCCGTCCTTCGGCCACGGACGACGAACTGCGCGCGGCACTGGCCAAGGTCGACGCGCTCTCCTGGGCCGAGGCGCTGCCCTCGGGGATCGACACGGTCGTCGGTGAGGGCGGGCACCGGCTCACGGTGGCCCAGGCGCAGCACTTGGCGCTGGCCCGCCTGGTCCTCGCCGACCCTCCGGTCGCGATCCTGGACGAGGCGACCGCCGACGCGGGCAGTGCGGGGGCGCGGGTGCTGGAGGCCGCGGCGGCGCGGGCTCTTGAGGGGCGTACGGGGTTGTTGGTGGCGCACCGGCTGCCGCAGGCCGCGGCGGCGGATCGGGTTGTCGTCCTCGACGAGGGGCGGGTTGTGGAGACGGGCTCGCATGCGGAGCTCGTGGCTGCGGGTGGGCACTATGCGGCGCTGTGGGCGGCGTGGTCGGCCAGCCGCGCCCCCCAGGCGCCGCTCGACGACGCCGGGTCCGGTGGGGTGGGCGTCAGAGATCTGTCCCCCACCCCGCCCCTTCCCTAAAGGCCTCGCCGGCCAGGCTCAAAGATCGGCCTCAAACGCCGGCCGGGCGGAAAATCTTAAGCCCGGCCGGCGGTTGAGGCCACACCCGAAGGGCGTCCGGGGCTCAGGCCT
>NZ_JAZGRL010000001.1:781112-845423 GCF_046540415.1 Streptomyces sp. E11-3
CCGGCCGGGCTGAAATTCTTCAGCCCGGCCGGCGTTTGAGGCCACACCCGAAGGGCGTCCGGGGATCAGGCCTGCTGAGCTATCAGGCTCGTCGGGCGCAGGTCGGTCCAGTGGGACTCGACATACGACACGCACGCCTCGCGCGTGTCCTCGCCGAACGCCGTGCGCCAGCCCGCCGGCACCTCCGCGAAGGCCGGCCACAGTGAGTGCTGGTTCTCCTCGTTGACCAGGACCAGGTAGCGGGCCTGCGGGTCCTCGAAGGGGTTGGTGGTCATGCGTTGCTCCTTTTCGACATTACGGTGAACAGCTCAGAGAGCGGCTGCTCGGGGTCGGCTGCCGCATGGCGCAGCAGCCGCTGAAGTTCTTCGGCGAGTTGCTCCGCCTTCGCCCGGCCGAGCAGTTCGGTCGCGTAGATCAGCGCGCAGTGGACCGGGCCTTCGCCACGCGGCTCGTAGAAGCTCAGCGTCAGTTCCGCCCCCTTCGTCGAGCCGGTCGGTATGGCGTCCAACCGGCCTACGCCGCCCTCGAGTTCGGCGAGCTGCGCCTGCTCGTGGTGGATCACCATGACCTGTGGGCCCGCGGGAGGCAGCCCGGTCGCCCGTACGACGTCGTCGAAGGGGACGTCCTGGCGGTCGAGCGCGCCGAGCGTGGTCTCCCGTACCCGGGTCAGCAGCGAGGCGAAGGTCGGGTCTCCCGCGGTGTCGGTGCGCAGCACCACGGTGTTGAAGAAGCAGCCGACCAGATCGGCGAGTTGGTCGTCGGGGCGCCCGGCGACCAGGGTGCCGATCGGCAGGTCGGTGCCCGCACCGTGCGCGGTGAGCACGGCGGACAGGGCCGAGTGCAGGACCATGAACATGCTGGTGCCGCTCGCCTGGGCGAGCCGGTCCACGTCGGCGTGGAGTTGCTCGTCGAGTGCGAAGGCGACGTGGGCGGCACTGTGGCGGGGCGCGGCGGGGCGCGGGCGGTCCGTCGGGAGCGCCAGCTCACGTGGCACGTCCCGCAGCGTCCGCTGCCAGTAGGCCAACTGCCGCCCGCCGATGCTGTCCGGGTCGGCGGGGTCGCCGAGCACCTCGTGGGCCCAGTGGGTGTAGTCGGCGTACGAGACCGGGAGCGGCGCCCAGTCGGGTTCCTGCCCGTGGGTTCGGGCTGCGTAGGCCGTGGTGAGGTCGCGGAACAGGGGCACCACCGACCATTCGTCCACGGCGAGGTAGTGCAGGGTCAGCAGTACCGCCTGGGTGCCGTCCGACGCGGTGAGCAGTCGGGCCCGTACTGGTGGCTCCTCTGTCAAGTCCGGGGCCTGTGTGGCGAGTTCGGTGAGTCGGGCCTCCAGATCGGTGCAGCGTACGAGCTCCAGGGCGGGCGGCTCGGGCGCGGGGCGCTGGTGGACCGCGCCATCGCGCTCCGCGAACACCGTGCGCAGCGGCGCGTGCCGGGCCACCACGTCGCCCAGCGCGGCCGTGAGCGCGGTGGCGTCCAGGCCGCCGGGCGAGCGCAGCGCCAGCGCGTGATCGAAGCCGGAGTGGCGTCGGTGCGAGGACCACTGCCAGCGCTGTACGGGGGCGACAGGCAGCGCGGCGCCGTCGGGGCGCGGCGCGACCGGGCGCAGCGGGGGCCGGGCGGCCGACGCGCCCTCCAGCTTTGCGGCGAGTCCTGCGACGGTCAGGGCGTCGAAGACGTCTCGGATGCTCAGTTCGGCTCCGAAGACGGACCGTATCCGGCCGAGCAGGCGCATCGCGGCCATCGAGTGGCCGCCCAGCGCGAAGAAGTTGTCGTGGATGCCGACGTCGTCCAGCTTCAGGATCTCCGCGAAGACTTCGGCCAGGCGGGCCTGGGTCGCCGTTGCCGGGCGGGCGTCACCGGTCAGTCGGGTCCAGTCGGGTGCGGGGAGCGCCTTGCGGTCCAGCTTGCCGTTGGGGGTCAGCGGCAGCGGGCCGTCCAGCGGCACCACGAGAGCGGGCACCATGTACTCCGGCAGCAGCCCGGCCACATGGGTGCGCAGCTCCCGCGGGTCGAGTTCTCCGGCTCGCGGGCCGCCTTCCAGGGCGGCGTAGCCCACCAGGCGCACGATGTCGCCGGTGCGGTCGGGCAGTACGGCCGCCTGGCTGACCGCCGGGTGGTCGGCGAGCGCCGCCTCGATCTCGCCCAGTTCGATACGGAAGCCGCGGATCTTCACCTGGTTGTCGACCCGGCCGAGGAAGTCGAGGGTGCCGTCGCGGCGCCAGCGGACGCGGTCTCCGGTGCGGTACATGCGGCTGCCGGGCGGCCCGTACGGGTCGGCGACGAAGCGCTCCGCCGTCAGCGCGGGCCTGCCGAGGTAGCCGCGGGCGAGTCCGCGTCCAGCCACGTACAACTCGCCTGCGACGCCCGGTGGGACCGGGCGGAGGTGGGCGTCAAGGACGTAGCAGGCCGTGTTGGGGTCAGGGCGGCCGATCGGCACCCGTCCGGTGGGACGCCCGCCACCCGCCTGCCGTGCGGGCCACAGCGTGGAGTTCACGGTGGCCTCGGTCAGTCCGTACGCCGCGATCAGGTCGACCGTGGCGCCGAAGCGGTCGAAGAGGTCCGGTGGGACCGTCTCGGTGCCGACCAGGATCGTGGACCCTTCGGGCAGTTCACAGTCCGCGGGGAGCGCCGACACTAGGGAGGGCGGCAGGATCATGTGGCTGACTTGCTGGTCTGCCAGGAAGTCCGTGAGTGCCGGTCCCGCGACGCGTGCCTCGTCGGAGATGAGGACAAGGCGGCCGCCGTGGCACAGCGCCATCGACAGTTCGAAGACGAAGACGTCGAAGCCGATCGAGGCGAACTGCAGCACCCTGCTGTCGCGTTCCAGGCCCATCCGGTCGACCGCGGTGGCCACCAGGCTGGCGATGCCCTCGTGCGGGACGACCACGCCCTTGGGCCGGCCGGTCGATCCGGAGGTGTAGATCACGTAGGCGGCCTGGTCCAGGCTCACCGGCCGGGTGCGTGGTGGGGACTCGGGCAGCTGGGCGAGCGCGGCCGCGGTCTCGGGCGCGTCGAGCAACACCACGGGGACGCAGGGTACTTCGGGGATCTTCCCGGCCACCGGCTCGGTGCCGACGACGAGGGCGGCAGCGGAGTCCTCGATCATGTAGGTGAGCCGGTCGGCGGGGTGGGCCAGGTCGAGTGGCAGGAACGCGGCGCCTAGCTTGAGGGCGGCGAGCACCGTCGCGACCATGTCTGCCGAGCGGGGTACCGCCACGCCGACCACGCTCTCGTCCCGCACGCCACGCGCGGCTAGCAGGTGTGCGATGCGGTTGGCACGGGCGTCCAGTTGGGCGTAGCTGACCGACCTGGTGGGTTCCACGACGGCCACCGCGTCGGGCCGCTCGGCGAGCCGCTGGGCGAACAAGTCGGGCAGCGAGGACGCGTCGACCGCGCGGGCCGTGGCGTTGAAGTCCTCCAGGACCAGCTGCCGTTCGTCGGCGGCGAGTACCTCCACTCGGGATACCGGGGCCTCGGGCTCTGTGACTACCGCCGCGACCAGCTGCCTCAGGCGGTCGCCGAGCCGCTCGGCGGTCTCCTGGTCGAACAGTTCGGTGGCGAACTCCAGTCGGCAGGCCAGCGTGCCCGCGTCCTCGTCGGCCGCCACCTGCTCGGTGAAGCTGAACACGAGGTCGAACTTGGCCGAGTTGATCCGGTAGGGCACGTACTCAAGGCCGAGACCGGGCAGTTGCAGCTCCTCTCCCGTGCGGTTGTGGTAGCCGACCATCACCTGGAAGAGCGGGTTGCGGGCGAGCGAGCGTGTCGGGTTCACCTGCTCGACGACGGACTCGAACGGCACGTCCGCGTGCGAGAACGCGGCCAGGTCGGTGTCGCGTACCCGCGCGAGCAGCTCGGTGAAGCTCGGGTCGCCGCTGAGGTCGGTGCGCAGGACGAGGGTGTTGACGAAGAAGCCGACCAGTTCGTCGAGCGCCTCGTCGCTCCGCCCCGCGATGGGTGAGCCTAGGGGGATGTCGGTACCGGCGCCCATGCGGTGCAGCAGCGCGGCTACGGCCGCGTGCACCACCATGAACATGCTGGCGCCGCTCTCGCGGGACAGCCGCTTCAGCCCCTGGTAGGCCGTGGTGTCGAACGTGATGTCGAGTTCGGCGCCGGTGAAGGACGGCCGTGCGGGCCGCGGCCGGTCGGTGGGCAGCTCGATCTCCTCGGGTGCGCCCTTCAACGTCGTCCGCCAGTAGTCGAGTTGCCGGGCGGCCAGACTCCCCGGGTCGGCCGGGTCGGCCGGGTCGCCGAGCAGCCGCTGCTGCCACAGGGCGTAGTCGGCGTACTGGACGGGCAGCGGCTCCCATTCCGGTGCCGCGCCGGAGCGGCGGGCGTCGTATGCCGTGGCCAGGTCGCGCAGGAACGGCCGGTCCGACCACTCGTCGGTGGTGATGTGGTGCAGCAGGAGTACGGCGACGTGGTCGTCCGGCGCGAGTTCGACGAGGGTCGCCCGCAGCGGCAGCTCGGCGGCGAGGTCGAAGGGTCGGTTGACGGCGGCGTCGACGATGCCGTCCACCTCTGCCTCACCGGCGCGTACGCACTCCACCACGGGGTGCGCCTCATCGACCGGCAGGACCCGTTGGAAGGCCTGACCGTCACGCTCGGCAAAGACCGTCCGCAGGGCTTCGTGACGTGCCGTCACATCGGCGAGAGCCGCCCGCCAGGCCTCCACGTCGAGCGGGCCGCGCAACCGCATGACCAGCGGGAAGTTGTATGCGGCCGAGGTGCACTCGATCTGCTGGATGACCCACAGCCGCTGCTGGGCGTGGGACAGCGGCAGCTCGGCGGGCCGCTCGCCTGCCGTCAGCGCCGGGCGGTCGGTCGTGGGCGAGCCGGTCGCGCGCTCCACCAGCTCGGCGACGGTCGGCGCCTCGAACAGGTCACGGATGGCCAGTTCCGCCGAGAGCGCGGTGCGGGCCCGGCTGATCAGCTTGGTCGCGAGCAGCGAGTGGCCGCCGAGATCGAAGAAGTTGCTGTCGATGCCGACGCTGCCTTCGGCGAGTCCAAGCACTTCGGCGAAGAGTGCGCAGAGGGTCTCCTCGCGCGGCGTCCGGGGCGGGCGGCTGCTGCTCGGCCCGGCGAGGTCCGGGGCGGGCAGGGCCTTGACGTCGAGCTTGCCGTTGACGGTCAACGGGAGGGCAGCGACCGTCACGAGCGCGGCCGGGACCATGTAGTCCGGCAGGGCGGCCTTCAGGTGCGCGCGCAGCGACTGGAGCAGCTGCTCGCTTCCCTGGGCATCGCCGCGCGCATGGGCCTCTTCGGGTACGACGTAGCCGACCAGGCGCTTCGTCCCCGCGTGCTCGGCCACCACGACCGCCGCGTGCGCGACCTCGGGGTGTGCGGCCAACGCCGTGGAGATCTCACCCAGTTCGATCCGGTAGCCGCGGATCTTGACCTGGTCGTCGGTGCGGCCGAGGAAGTCGATCAGGCCGTCCGGGCGCTGTCGTACGAGGTCGCCCGTCCGGTACATCCGCTCGCCGGGGGCGCCGAACGGGTCGGCGACGAACCGCTCAGCCGTCAGTCCCGGCCGGTCGTGGTAGCCGCGGGCCAGCCCGGTACCGGCGATGTACAGCTCGCCGGGGCAGCCTGACGGGACCGGGCGCAGCATCGCGTCGAGCACGTACGCCCTGGTGTTGCGGATCGGCATGCCGACGGTCGGGGTCGCGCTGTCCGTCGTGGAGCCGCCGAGTGTGTTGATGGTGTACTCGGTCGGCCCGTACAGGTTGTAGCCGTAGGTGCCGTCGGTGCGGCGCAGCCGTGTCCACACCGTGTCGGACACGGCCTCACCGCCGAGCAGCACCAGCGCGGGACGGTGGTGGCCTGCCTCTGGGTCGTCGTCCAGCAGGCCCTCCTCGATAAGGAGTTGGACGTAGGTGGGTGTCACGTTGACCACGTCGACGCGGTTCCGGTCGCAGTAGGCCACCAGTGCCTCGGCGTCCCGGCGCAGCTCCTCGTCGCAGATGTGCACCTCGTGCCCCTCGACGAGCCAGAGCAGCTCCTCCCAGGACATGTCGAAAGCGAAGGACACGGTGTGCGCGATACGCAGTCGGCGTCCGCCCGCCGCGGCGATCGCCGGGTCGAAGATCTCCTTCTGGTGGTTGAGCTGCATGTTCGTCAGGCCTCGGTGCGGCGTGACGACGCCCTTCGGGCGACCCGTCGAGCCAGAGGTGTAGATCACGTACGCGGGGTGCTCCAGGCGGCTGGGCACACCGTGCGCGAACGCGGGCCGCTCCGCGTCGGCCACCTCGCCCGACGGCAGGTCTGCCAGCTCCGCCGCGATACCCGCGTCGTCCAGCAGGACCTCGGCCGCCAGGGCGCCGGACGCTCCGCGCAGCGTCGGCGCGACCGCGCTCGTGGACAGCAGGCACAGGGGCCCGGTGTCCTCGACCATCAGCCGCAGCCGGTCGGCGGGGTGGTCCAGGTCGAGCGGCAGATACGCGGCGCCGGTGCGCAGGACGGCGAACAGCGCCACGACCATCTCGATCGAGCGCGGCAGCGCGAGGGCTACGACCTTCTCGGGGCCCGCGCCGCGTGCCAGGAGCAGCCGGGCCAACCGGTTGATCCGCGCGTCCAGTTCGGCGTACGTCAGGGTGTCGTCCCCGAAGACCAGCGCCACGGTGTCCGGGGTACGGGCCGTCTGGGCGGCGAGCAGGTCGGCGATGGTCTCATCGGCCACCGCGTGTCGGGTATCGGCCCAGTCGGCGGCCAGGGCGGCTCGCTCGTCGGGCAGCAGCAGGTCCACGCCGCACGTACGACCGGCTCCGGCGGCGAGGGCCTCGGTCAGGCGCTCCAGGACGGTCGTGAACCGGGTGAGGAGCGTGGTGGCCTCCTCGGCGTCGAACAGGTCGGCGCGTGCCGCCAGCGTCACTCGCAGGCGGGCCTCGGGGGTGACGATCAGGGTGAGCGGGAAGTGGGTGCCGTCCACGTTGGACACGTCGACGATGCCGTGCCGCCGCCTGAGCGCGGCCGCCCGGTCCTCGCCGTCGGCCGAGCGGAGGACGAACAGGGTGTCGAACAGGCGGCGGTGGCCGGTCTCCTGCTGTAGCGCCCCGAGGCCGACGTGCTCGTACGGCATGACGGCCGCGCGCTCGGACTGCATCCGCCGCAGCAGGTCGAGGAGGGGCTCGGCCGGGTCGAGGGCGACACGGGTCGGCACCGTGTTGAGGAACATGCCGATGACTCCGGCGACGTTCGGGATGTCGGTGGGCCGTCCGGCCACCGCGGTGCCGAAGGCGATGTCGCTTCGGCCGACCACCGCCGAAAGCACCAGGCCCCAGGCGGCGTTGAGCACCGTGTTGAGGGTGAGCCCGTGGCGGCGGGCGAGTGCGCGCAGCCGGTCGCTGGCCTCTTGCGGCAGCACCGTGTCGAAGTCCGTCGGGATCACCGGGTCGCCGTCGCGCCCGGTCGGCGCGACCAGGGTCGGCTCGTCGAACCCGGACAGGGCCTTGCTCCAGGCCGCGATGGCGGTTGGGTTGTCCTGCTCGTCCAGCCAGGCCAGGTAGTCGCGGTAGGAACCGGCGGGCGCGAGCCCGGTGGCGTCACCGGCGCGCTCGTACAGCGTGAACAGCTCTTCCAGGAACAGCCACGCGGACCACCCGTCCCACAGGATGAGGTGGTGGGTGACGACGAGCCGGTCCGTGCCGTCGGGCAGTCGGATCAGCAGCAGTCGGCAGAGCGGCGGAGCGGCGAGGTCGAAGCGCTGCTGGCGGTCGGCCGCGAGGAGTTCGCCGATCCGCGTCCGCTGGTGCTCGGCGGGCACATCGGAGAGGTCGACCTCCGTCAGCGGGATCTCCAGGCCGTCCACGATGAACTGCACAGGTCCCGGCAGGCCGTCGCTGGTGAACCCGGCGCGCAGACCGGTGTTGCGGGCCAGCAGCGTGCGGCAGGCCGCCCGCAGGCGATCGGCTTCGACGCGGCGGTCGAGGTGCAGGGTCTCCTGGGACAAATAGACGTCCAGTGCGCCGTCGTCCGCGCCGACGTCGTAGCTGGCGTGGAAGTACATGCCCTCCTGAAGGGGTGACAGGGGCCAGATGTCGGCGACCGGCAGCCCGGCCACGGCAGCCACTCGGCCGGTCTCGTCCGGCGAGAGCACGAGCCCGCCCAGCGGCGTGTGAGCGGGGGGCTCATCGGATGCGCCGGACGCGGCGACCAGTTGGTCGAGCAGGGCCCGCAGGGCGGGGTCGACCGCGTCGCCGGACTGCTGGGCCAGCATGGCCTGGAGGGCGGCGGCGGCCTGCCCGGCGTCCGCGGCGGCCACCGTCACGCCCGGCTCAGCCGGTCCGCCCTGGGCCTCGGCGGCGGGCTCCGCCTCGTGCCCGGCGGCGGCCGCGAGCGCGGCCGGGGTGCGGCCTTCGAAGACGTCGCGCGTACTGATCGTCAGTCCTCGCTCACGGGCTTGGGTGGCTACGGCGATCGAGGTGAGGCTGTCGCCGCCCAGGACGAAGAAGTCGTCCTCCGGGCCGACTTCGGGCACGCGGAGTACGGCGGCGAACACCTCGCAGAACGCGCGCTCGCGCTCGTCGCGCGGCTCACGTCCACCGGCCGCCGCAGCCACGGCGGGCGCGGGCAGGGCGTTCTGGTCGAGCTTGCCGCTGGGTGTCAGGGGCAGCTCGTCCAGGATCACCACGGCACTGGGCACCATCGTCGCGGGCAGCGCGTCACTCAGCGCCGTACGCAGAGTGTCCGCACCGAGGGCCTCCGCGCCCAGAGCGTCGGCCGCGTCCGGTGTGGGTACGGCGTATCCGACGAGTGCGCCGTCGCGTACGGTCACGGCGGTGGCCGCCACACCCGTCTGGGCCGCCAACGCGGCTTCGATCTCGCCGAGTTCGATGCGGTTGCCGCGGATCTTGACCTGGCGGTCGGTGCGCCCGAGGTAGTCGATCGCCCCGTCCGCGCGCCGTCGCACCAGGTCTCCGGTCCGGTACATCCGCTCACCCGGCGCGCCGTGCGGATCGGCCACGAACCGCTCGGCGGTCAGTCCTGGCCGGTCGTGGTAGCCGCGGGCCAGTTGGACTCCGGCGAGGTACAGCTCACCGGGCACCCCGTCGGGCACCTGGCGCAGGAAGCGGTCCAGGACGTACAGGCGCGTGTTCCACACCGGTCGGCCGATCGGGACGGCGAGCTCGGCGCCCCCCTCGTACGGGAACCAGGTCACGTCCACGGCCGCCTCGGTGGGCCCGTAGAGGTTGTGCAGCGGCACCGGGCCCCACTCGCAGCGCGAGGTCAGCTCCCACCAGCGCCTGGCCGCATCGCCGGTGAGCGCCTCGCCGCTGGCGAAGACGCGACGCAGGCTCGCCGCCCAGTCCGTCCCGCCCGTCCCGCCCTGGCGAAGACGCGACGCAGGCTCGCCGCCCAGTCCGTCCCGCCCGTCCCGCCCGTCCCGCCTCCAGCGACCTCCATGGCCTGGACGAACGCGGCCAGCATCGAGGGCACGAAATGCAGTGTCGTGATGCGCTCGGCCCTGATCAGCTCGGCCAGGTACGCGGGGTCCCGGTGACCGTCCGGCCGGGCGAGTACCACCGTGGCGCCCTCGACGAGCGGCCAGAAGAACTCCCATACCGACACGTCGAAGCTCGACGGGGTCTTCTGCAACACCCGGTCGTCCGGGTCGAGGCCGTACCGGCCCTGCATCCAGGCGAGCCGGTTGACGATCGCGCGGTGGGTGACCACGACGCCCTTGGGGCGCCCGGTGGAGCCGGAGGTGTAGATCAGGTAGGCGGGGTGGTCGGGGGCAGCGCCCCAGCCCGCGCCCGCCTCCGTGTCCACGTCCACGTCCCCGGTGCCTTCCAGGTCTTCGAGGACCAGTCGCTCAAGGCCGGGGACATCGGGCAGCTGTCCGGCGACCTCGGCGGTGGTCACGACGGTACGTGCCCCCGAGTCCGCGAGCATGAACGCCATCCGGTCGGCGGGGTAGTCCGGATCGACGGGCAGGTAGGCGGCGCCCGACTTGAGCACGGCGAGGAGCGCGACCATCAGTTCGCCCGAGCGCGGTACGGCGACCGCGACGAACCGCTCAGGGCCCGCGCCCCCGGCCCGCAGCCGCCGGGCGAGCGAGGAGGCGCGCTGGTCGAGTTCCGCGTACGACAGCGTGGTGTCCTCGAAGACCACCGCGGCGGCCTGCGGTGTACGCGCCACCTGCGCGGCGAAGAGGGAGGCGAGGGTGGTGTCGGGAACCGCGTGGGCGGTCGCGTTGAGCGCGCCCAGGTGCTCGTGCTCCCGCGCCGACAGTAGGTCGATCTGGGCGAGCCTGCGCTCGGGCTCGGTCACCACGGTCCACAGCAGCGCCTCGAACCGGCTGGCGAGGGTGGCGACGGCCAGTTGGTCGAGCCGCGCGGCGTCGTGCTTGAACCGCAGGGTCAGCTGCTGGCCGGGGTGGACGATCAGGGCGAGGGGGTAGTGGACGGCGTCGAAGACCTCGACGCCGGTGAGGTGCGGCGCGTCGGTGCTCGGCTCGGCGGGCAGCGTCTCGCTCGGGTAGTTCTCGAACACCACGAGGGTGTCGAAGAGTTCACCGCCGCCGGTGAGCCGCTGGATGTCGGCCAGGCCCAGGTGCTGGTGGTCGATGAGCCCGGCGTGCTCGTCCTGCACGCGCCGCAGCAGCTCGGTGAGCGAGTCGTCGGGCCGCATCCGCACCCGTGCGGGGACGGTGTTGATGAACAGGCCGACGGCCGCGTCGAGTCCGTCCACCTCCGTGGTACGTCCGGACACGGTGGTGCCGAACACGACGTCCGAGCCCCCGGTGAGCCCGCCGACGAGCAGACCCCAGACGCCGTGCAGCACGGTGCTGAGGGTGAGGCCGTGGGTGCGGGCGTACGCGGACAGGTCGGCGGTGAGCCCCTCGGGCAGCCGGACGTCGATGTGCTCCGGGCGGACCGGCGACGGGCCGTCGCAGGTCGGTTCGAGCAGTCGGGTCGGTCCCGGCAGGCCGGACAGCGCCTCCTGCCAGGCGCCGCGGGCCGCGTCCCGGTCGCGGTCTGCCAGCCAGGCCAGGTACGGGTGCGGGGGCGGCGGAGGCGGCAGCTCCACCCCGCGGTAGGTGGCGAGCAGTTCGCGGAGCAGCACGGTCACCGACCAGCCGTCGGCGATGATGTGATGCAGCGTCAGGAGCAGTCGGTTGCGTTGCCCGTCGCGGATGAGCGTGGCCCGCAACAGGGGCGGCCGCGCTAGGTCGAACCGCTCGGCCCGGTCGGCCCGGAGCAGCTCGGCCAGTGAGGTCTCGGACAGGTCGACTTCCCGCCAGGGCAGCGTGACGTCGTCGGCCAGCCGCTGGACGACGTTCCCGTCGGGGAGTTGGCGGAACGACGCGCGGAGCAGCGGATGCCGGTCGAGCAGGGTTTGCAGGGCGTCCCGCAGGCGGTCGGCGTCGACCGGTCCGTCGAGGTCGAGGAGTTCCTGGACCAGGTAGAGGTCGGCGGCCGCCTCGTCGAACCGCGCATGGAAGTAGAAGCCCTCCTGTAGCGGGGACACCGGCAGCGCTGTCTCGTCCAGCGCGGTCAGATCCGGTACCGCCGCGTGCTCGTCCGTGGTGGCCACACTGGCGAGCGCCGTCACCGTGCGGCGCCGGAACACCTCGCGCGGGGTGAGCGTGAGACCGGCCGCGCGGGCCCGGTTGACCAGCTGGATCGCGACGATGCTGTCGCCGCCCAGTTCGAAGAAGCTGTCGTGGACGCCGACCACCGGCAGGCCGAGCACGTCGGCGAACAGCCCCGCGAGCACGGTCTCTTCGGGTGTCGTCGGCGGGGCGTCACCGGCCGTCGACGTCCACTGGGGTTCGGGAAGCGCGCGTGTGTCGAGCTTGCCGTTGGGTGTCAGGGGCAGGGGTGCGGGCAGGACGACGACGGCCGAGGGTGCCATGTGGTCCGGCAGCGTGTCCGCCACGGTGGCCCGTGCCGCCGCCACGGCGGCGGCGGTGTCCGTACCGTCGTCGCCGACCAGGTAGGCGACCAGGCGCCGCGCCCCGCGGTGGTCGTCGCGGACCAGGACGGCGGCCTGGGCGATTCCCGGGCAGGCCATGAACGCGCTCTCGATCTCGCCCGGTTCGATCCGGTGACCGCGGATCTTGAGCTGGCCGTCCGCGCGGCCGAGGAACTCCAGGTTGCCATCGGCGCGCCAGCGGACGCGGTCGCCGGTGCGGTACATCCGCGCGCCGGGTCCGCCGAACGGGTCGGCGACGAAACGCTCCGAGGTCAGTCCCGGTCGGCCGAGGTAGCCGCGGGCCAGGCCGCGCCCGGCGACGTACAGCTCACCCTCGACGCCGACGCCGACCGGGCCCAGCGCCGCATCCAGTACGTAGCAGCGGGTGTTGGGGTCGGGGCGGCCGATCGGCACCGGGCCCTGCCAGTCGGAGCCCGCGGGCCACAGCGTCGAGTTGACCGTGGCCTCGGTCAGGCCGTACGCGACGACGACCCTGAGGCGCCCGGACCAGCGGGCGATGAGTTCGCCGGGTACCGCCTCGGTGCCGACCACGAGCACCGCGCCGTCGGGCAGTTCGCAGTCCTGCGGCAGCGCCGCGACCAGTGACGGCGGCAGGATCATGTGGGTGGCCTGGTGTTCCTCGATGTACTCGGTGAGTTCCGGTCCGGCGACCCGGCGCTCGGCGGGGACCAGGATGACCCGGCCGCCCACGCACAGCGACATGATCAGGTCCCATACGGTCACGTCGAAGCCCACCGAGGCGAACTGCACGACACGGCTTTCCGCGTCGATGCCGATGCGGTCGGTGGCCGTCGCGATCAGGCTGCCGACGCCGTCGTGGGTGACGACGACGCCCTTGGGGCGGCCGGTGGAGCCCGAGGTGTAGATGACGTACGCGGCCTGGTCGAGGACGACCGGCACATCCGGGTCCCAGGCGTCGGCCGAGGCGAGCTCGGCGGCCGTGGTGTCCTCGTCGAGCAGCACCCGCTCGACTCCGGGTATCCGGGGCAGCTCGGCGGCGAGTTCGCCGGTCGTGACGACGGCCTTGGCGCCTGCGTCGGAGAGCATGTAGGCGATGCGGTCCTGGGGGTGGTCCGCGTCCAGCGGCAGATACGCCGCTCCCGCCTTCATCACCGCCAGCAGGGAGACGACCAGTTCGGGCGAGCGCGGTACGGCGACGGCGACGACGTCCTCGCGGCGTACGCCCCGTGCGATCAGCAGCCGGGCCAGCCGGTTCGCGGCGGCGTTGAGTTCCGCGTACGACAGCTCCTGGCCCTCGCAGACCAGCGCGACGGCGTCCGGTGCGCGGCGTACCCGCTGCTCGAACGCGGCGGGCCAGGAGAGTTCCGGAACCTCGCGGGGTGCCGTGCCGAACTCCTCGACCAGCAGGGTCTGTTCGGCGGCGTTCACCAGCTCGATACGTGCGAGGGGCCGGTCCATGCCCGCCGCCATGGCGTCGAGCAGCAGGAGGAAGCGGCGCTCGTGGTCGGCCAGTGTCTGCGGGTCGCAGGCGTCGGCGTCCGCGTCGAAGTCGATACGGAGGGCCTCGCCGTCGCGGGGTTCGCTGAAGGTGACGGCCAGATCGCTGACCGGGCCGAGCCACAGCGGGTGGAGGTCGCCCTGGTGGTCGTCGAAGCGCAGGCCTTTGGGGCGCGGGAGGATGTTGACCGTCGGCCCGACCAGCTCCGGCACCCCGTCGACCAGGCCCAGGTCCCTGGCCAGGTCCTCGGCGCGGTAGCGCCCGTGCTCGACGGCCCCGGCGATCTCCTGGTCCACCGCCGCCACGAGTGCGGTCGCGGTCATGTCCCCGTGGACGGCGACGCGCAGCGGAAGCACGTTGGACACCACGCCGGGAACGTCCCGCGAGTCGGCGTCAAGGCGGGCGGTGACCGGCAGGCCGATGACGAGGTCCCGCTCGCCGGTGACCCGGTGCAGATACGCGGCGACGGCGGCGACCAGCACCCGGGACAGACGGGTCCCGGTGCCGCGCGCAGCCACGCGCAGCCGGGTGGTCTGCCGCGGCGAGAGGTTCACGGTGCGGCGTTCCCGCCGCGTCATGGGCGCGGCCGAGCGCTCGACCAGGCGGACGGGCTCGGGGCGGTCGGCCAGCCGGTCCAGCCAGTACGCGCGGTCGGTGTGCGGTTGTTCGGACGTGCGGTAGAGGAGGTCGGATGCGACCAGGCGGGAGAGCGCCCAGTCGGGCCTGGCGGGTGCGCCGCCGTCACCGGCCGTGTAGATCTCCGCGACCCGTCGGGAGATCAGCGCGACGCCCGTGCCGTCGAGCACGATGTGGTGGTAGCGCTGGTACCACAGGACGCGGTCGGGGCCGAGGCGGAGCAGTGCCTGGCCGAACAGCGGGCCGTCGGCGAGGTCGACGGGCCGGGTGCGGTCGGCTTCCATCCAGGCCGCCGCCGCGACGTGCGGGTCCGGCTCGCCGCGCAGGTCGACCAGCGGGACGTCCACGGCGAACGGGGTGCGCGTCTGACGCGCTCCCCCGCCGTCGGGGCTGATGCGTACGTGCAGGCAGTCCGCCTCCTCGACCGCCTGCCGCACCGCGGCGGCCAGGCGGTCGAGGTCGGTGTCGCCGCGCAGTTCCAGGGAGTACGCGAGGTGGTAGACCGAGCTGTCGGGCTCGATCTGCTGGGCCAGCCAGATGCCGGTTTGGGCACCGGTCACGGGTGTCCCGGTCGCGGTCGTCCGGTCGGACTCGGCCTCGCGCATGGTCGGATCGCCTTCCCTGGTCGTACGTCAGCGGCGGTGCGGTTGGTTGGCGGTGCGGTTGCTTGGCGGCGCGACTGCTTGGCGCCAACTACTTGATGGCCGTCAGCAGCGGCTCGATCTCGTCAATCGCGTAGGGGATCGACAGGACCGTGTTGAAGGAGAACGCGGCGCCGACGTCCGGGTCCTGGTAGGGGACGAACAGGTCGCGCTTGTCCTGGGAAACCTTGAGCTTCTTGTAGAACGGCTCGGCCTTGATGCGGTCGTTGGCTTCGGTGCTGGAGGTCACCCAGACGAGCCGGTCGACGTCGAGTACGTCGAGCTTCTCGGCGCTCAGTTCGGCGACGTTCCAGCCCGGCTTGGCCAACTTGTCGATCTCAGGCTTCAGTTGGAAGCCGAGTTCCGAGAAGAAGATCGACTTGGGGTCGGTCTTGGTGAACGCGGAGTACTTACCCGCCTCGAAGCTGTCGGCCACGGTCAGGGTCTGCTTGGCGAACTCGGGGTGCTTGTCACGTACGGCCTTGAACCGCGCGTCGATGTCCGCGATCTTCTTCTTGGCCTCGGCCTCCTTGCCGAGCGCCTTGCCGATCTGCGTGGTCATCGTCTGCCAGGGCGCCGCGTAGTCGTCGTGGCCCTTGGGCTGGGCGACAACCTTGGCGATCTTGGACAGCGTGTCGTACTGCTCCTTCTTCATCCCCGAGTACTGGGCGACGATCAGATCCGGCTTCAGGGCCGCGATCTTCTCCACGTTGTACTCGTCGCGCTCACCGACGATCTGCGGCTTGGTGTCACCCCAGAGCTCCTTGGTCCAGGGCCACTTGCCGTACGGGTCCTCCTTGAACCAGTCCACCGCGCCAACCGGCTTGACGCCGAGCGCCAGCACCGCGTCCTGGTCGGACAGGCCGAGCGTGACGACCTTCTTCGGCTCCTTCTCGATCTCCGTACTGCCGTACTTGTGCTCGACGGTGACCGGGAAGGCTCCGGACTCGGCGCCGGGCTTGGCCGCCGCCTTCGTGCTGTCGGTCTTCTTGTCGTCGTCGCCGCTGCCGCAGGAGGTCAGGGCCAGCGCGGCGGCCACGGCGAGGGCCGTGCGCGGGATGTATCTGACGAACCTCGTCAGCGGACGGGCACCAAGGGACACAGGTCTTTCCTTTCGCGGGGGTTGTTCACCGTGCGTGGCGCGCCCGCCCGGCGCGGGTAGCGGACACCGGGCGGGATACGGACTCCGGACGGGATACGGCGGGATGCGGACCCCGGGCGGGATGCGGCGGGATGCGGCGGGGCGCGTGGGCGCGAACTAGAGAGGGGTGCTGATCTCGGCGGCGGCGCTCAGGCGGCTGCCGGACGCGGACTGACGGCCCCGGTCCACGATCGACTCGAGGATCTCGCCGACCCTGATCGCGGTGTTCGACAGCAGGGACGAGGTGATGCCGTGCGTGTGCTCGGTACCGCCCTGCAGGTAGATACCGCACCGCAGTTCGGCGTCGGTCGCGACGCGGTAGTCGCGCTCGACGCGGACCCGCCCCTCGTCGTCGCGATGGCAGTGGTCGCCGACCGCGCCGAGCAGACCGAGGGCGTCGGCGGAGCGGTAGCCGGTGGCGTAGACGACCACATCGGCGTCCAGCGGAGTTCTCTCGCCGGTCACCAGTGACTCGACGGTGGCGCGGACCTTGTCCGGGGTCTCCACGACGTCGGTGAGCCGCGACACGTTGAGGAAGCGCAGCCGCTCGCTGCCCAGGACCTTCTCCCGGTACGCCTGGCGGTACAGGTCGTCGATCAGATCGATATCCACCACGGCGTAGTTGGTGTTGCCGTGGTACTCCATCAGCTTCCGCTTGATCTCGTCAGGGGCGGTGAAGTAGTCGTCCACCGCGTCGGGATCGAAGATCCGGTTGGCGAAGCTGCTGTCGTCGGCCGGGCTGTAGCCGTAGCGGGAGAAGACGGCGCAGACCTCGGCATCGGGGAAGCGGCGGCGCAGGAAGGCCACGTTCTCGGCGGCGCTCTGGCCGGCCCCGACCACCACGAAGCGGGACGGCTCGGCGTCGTCCAGGCTCTCCACCCGGGACAGCAGGTCGGAGTTGTGCCAGATCCGGTCCGTGCGCTCGACGCCGTCCGGCATCCGCGGCCGTAGACCGGTGCCGATGACGAGGTTGCGGGCCCGGTGGACCACCGTCTCGGTGCCCGAACGGGCCGTCACATCCACGTACTCGACGACTCCGTCGCGTACGACGGGCCGTACGGCGACGACTTCGTGCCCGTAGGACACCATGTCGTCGACCTGGGCGGCGGCCCACTCGAAGTAGTCGTGGAACTCCACCCGCAGCGGGAAGAGGTTCTTGCCGTTGACGAAATCGACCAGCCTGCCCCTGCTCTGCAGGTAGCACAGGAAGCTGAACTCGCTCGACGGATTGCGCAGCGTGACCAGGTCCTTGAGGAAGGACACCTGCATCGTGGCGTCGTCGATCAGCATGCCTCGGTGCCAGCCGAACCGTGGCTGCCGTTCGAAGAAGTGCGCGGTGACCGCCTCCTGCCTGCCGACGCGGGCGTTGTGCTCGCTGAGCGCTATCGCCATGGCCACATTGGACGGCCCGAAGCCAACTCCTATGAGGTCGTGGGTTGGTGGTGCGTCGTCAGGAAGAGCCTGTGACATGTCACTCCCATCGTGCGGGGCGAGTGGAACTTAGGTAAAGCTAACCTAATCAAGCCAGGCTGTCGACGTTGCGAACTTAGGTAAGCCTTGCTTTACTCGACGCCAGTCCATCCCTGCTCTGAGGAGGAACCCATGCGGGTCGTCATGTTCGGTTATCAGACCTGGGGGCACCGCACCCTGCGCGCCCTCCTGGACTCCGAACACGACGTGGTGATGGTCGTGACGCACCCCAAGAGCGAGCACGCGTACGAGAAGATCTGGAGCGACTCGGTCGCCGATCTCGCCGAAGAGCACGGGGTGCCGGTGCTGATCCGCAACCGCCCCGACGACGAGGAACTGTTCATCCGGCTCAAGGAAGCCGACCCGGACATCATCGTGGCCAACAACTGGCGGACATGGATTCCGCCGCGCGTCTACGGCCTCCCCCGGCACGGCACGCTGAACGTGCACGACTCGCTGCTGCCCAAGTACGCCGGCTTCTCCCCGCTGATCTGGGCGCTGATCAACGGCGAGCGCGAGGTGGGCGTCACCGCGCACATGATGGACGACCAGCTCGACGCGGGTGACATCGTGATGCAGCACGCGGTGGCGGTGGGGCCGAAGGACACGGCCACCGACCTCTTCCACAAGACGGTCGACCTGATCGCCCCGGTCACCACCGGCGCGCTCGACCTCATCGCCTCCGGGCACACCGAGTTCACCCCGCAGGACCGGTCCCAGGCGACGTTCTTCCACAAGCGGTCCGCCGAGGACATCCGCATCGACTGGAACTGGCCGGCCGAGGACCTCGAGCGTCTGGTGCGCGCCCAGTCCGCCCCGTATCCCAGCGCGTTCACCCACCACAAGGGCAGGCGCCTGGAGGTCGTGTCGGCGGTCGTGTCCGAAGGCCGCTACGGCGGCACGCCGGGACGCGTCTTCTACCGCGAGGGCGACGGCGTGGTGATCGTCGCCGGGGCCGACGCCCGCACCGGCCGCAACCGCGGCCTGGCCATCACGCGCGTACGCACCGAGGACGGCGAGGACATGTCCGCCACGGACTACTTCACCGCGATGGGCGGCTACCTCACCAGTCGTCCCTGATGATCGGGAAAGGGGACGTCAGCCACCCGTCGAGCGTGCTCGACCTCAACGCCTACCTCATGTACCTGATCGGCAAGACCGCGCGGCGCAGACTCACCGAGCGGCTGACGGCCCGCGGACTGCGGCTGTGGCACGCGACGGCGCTGGCCTTACTGGCCGACATCGGCCCGCGGCCCAAGGGGGACCTGGCGGCCCGGCTCGACATGAACCCCAGCGACCTGGTCAAGATCGTCAACGATCTGGACCGGGCGGGTTGGGTGACCTGTACGCGCGACACCGCCGACCGGCGCCGCATCGAGGTCGCGCTGACGCCCGCCGGGCGGTCCGCGCTCACCTCGCTCAACGCCGAGATCTCCGCCGTCGACGACGACCTCCTGGCACCCCTGTCCGAGGCGGAACGCGCCCAACTCGGTTCCCTGTTACGCCGCTTGCACGTCGATGCCTGACGCCTCTCGGGGGTCACTCCGCGCGGCGTCAGGCGCCGTCGGCCGTCCCGTCGGCCGAGTCGTCGTCCGGCGGCGGGTCCCGCAGCAGCGCCGTGGAGAAGTCACGCAGCCGTCTCAGCGTCAGGTCGTCGGGGCTCTGACGGCGTGCCAGGGCGCTCTTGATCTCCTGGTACACGGTGGCCTCCAGGCCGCAGCGGCGGCAGTCCGCCAGATGCGCGGCCACCCGCCGGGCGGTGACCTCGTCGGCCTCGCCGTCCACGTAGGACTGCAACACGCGGGCCACCTGCAGGCAGTTCATTCGGCGCTGCGCGCGCGGGCCGCCGCGCCAGGGCACTCTGCTCACATCAGACCTCGCTTCGGTGCCAGTCCGGCCGCGGTCAGCCGGGCTCTGATCCGTTTCCGTGCCCGGTGCAGACGGCTCATCACGGTGCCCTCCGGGATGTCCAGCAACCGGGCGGTCTCCGCGTACGACAGGCCGTCGATGTCCACCAGCTGCACGACCTTGCGGTGCTTGTCGGGCAGCGCCGCGAGGGCCTCGTCGACCACCTCGTCGAACGCCTCGCCCACCACCACCGCCTCCGGCGACCCTTCCGTACTGGTCGGGCCGAGCCGTTCCAGGTCCCTGTCCGGGTCGTCCAGGAGGTGCGGCCTGCGGCGGCGGTGCCGGTTCACCTCCGCCCTGCGCATGATGGTGAGCAGCCAGGCACGCGGATGCCGCCCGTCGAACCGGTCGACGGCCCGGTAGGCGCGCAGCAGCGTCTCCTGCACCAGGTCCTCGGCGTCCGCGGGCTGCGGGGTCAGCGTCATCGCCACCCGCAGCAGCACCTCCACCTCGGGCAGCACATAGGTGGCGAACGCCTGACCCCGGGGGTCCGACGCATCGCCGGGCGCGCTGATTCTGTCTTCCACGCACCGGAAACCCGCCAGCTCGTCCGCGGCATTCCATGGAATGGTCCGGGTGGCCGAACGGGTTCCCGGACCATGAGCACACCGCGCATGCCACGACCGCGCCACGTCTGGGCCGAGTGCCTCGAACGCGTGCGGCATCTGCGGCTGCGCGGCGACCTGGAGGCGTACGCGGACGGCGAGCTCACCGGCGCACGCCGTACCCGGATGGCCGCGCACCTGGACCGCTGCTGGGTGTGCAGCGGCCGACTGCAGACCCTGCGCCTGGTCAAGGCGTCGATACGTGGCCACCCGCACCGCGCCCCGGCCTCACTGTCCCGAGCGCGAGTAGACCGGTACGCCCGCCAACTGGCCGACACCCGGCCACCACGCCGCTGACCTCTCGGGCGTCGCCGCTGACCTCTCGGGCGTCGCCGCTGACCTCTCGGGCGTCGCCGCTGACCTCTCGGGCGTCGCCGCTGACCTCTCGGGCGTCGCCGCTTACTCCGGCGCTCTGCTGTGGTGTCGATGGTGGGCTAACCCCGGTACGTCTCCAGCAGCCGCAGCCACACCTCGCTGATCGTCGGATACGCGGGTACCGCATGCCAGAGCCGGTCGATCGGTACCTCGCCGCTGACCGCGATCGTCGCCGCGTGCAGCAGTTCGCCGACGCCGGGGCCGACGAAGGTGGCGCCGAGCAGCACCTCCCGGTCGAGGTCGACGAGCATCCGGGCGTGCCCCCGGTAGCCGCGCGCGTACAGGCCCGCGCCCGACACCGAACCCAGGTCGTAGTCGACGGCACGGACCCGGTGCCCCGCCGCCTCGGCCTCGGCCAACGACAGGCCGACGGCCGCCACTTCCGGGTTGGTGAAGACCACTTGGGGTACGGCGGCGTGGTCGGCGGTCGCGGCGTGCGCGCCCCAGGGGTCGGACTCCAGGATCGGGACGCCGCGCGCGCGTGTCGCGATCGCGGCTCCCGCGATCCGTGCCTGGTACTTGCCCTGGTGCGTGAGGAGCGCCCGGTGGTTGACGTCGCCGACCGCGTACAGCCAGCTGCTGCCCTCGACCCGGCAGCTGTCGTCCACGGTGAGCCAGGTGCCCGGTGCGAGACCGACGGTGTCCAGGCCGATGTCGTCGGTACGCGGGGCACGCCCGGTGGCGAAGAGGACCTCGTCGGCCTCCACCATGTCGCCGCCTTCGAGCGTGAGCGTGACGCTGTCCGGGTGGCGCGCGACCGCCGTCACGGAGGTCCGGGTCCGCACATCGGCGCCCGCCTCGCGCAGCGCCTCGGCGACCAGTTCCCCGGCGAACGGCTCCATCCGGGGCAGCAGCCCCGGTCCCCGTACCAGCAGGGTGACCTGCGAGCCGAGCGCCTGCCATGCCGTGGCCATCTCGGCGCCGACCACCCCGCCGCCGACCACCGCGAGCCGCTTCGGTACGCGGTGCGCGCTGGTCGCCTCGTGGCTCGTCCACACCTTGGCGCCCTTGACGCCCGGCAGCTCGGGCACGACGGCGCGGCTGCCGGTGCACACGACGACGGCGTGCCGGGCCGTGAGCACATGGTGGTCGCCCTCCGGGCTGGTGACCGCGACCCGTTTGGGGCCGGTGATCCGGCCGTGGCCCCGGTAGATCCGCGCGCCGACGGAGTCGAGCCAGCCCGCCTGGCCGTCGTCCTTCCAGTGCGAGGTGATGTAGTCCCGGTGCGCGAGGACCGCGCCGGCGTCCAGCGGCCCCTGCACGGCCCCGCTCAGGCCGGGCACCGCACGGGCGTCGGCGCGAGCCAGGGCAGGGCGCAGCAGCGCCTTGCTCGGCATACAGGCCCAGTAGGAGCACTCACCGCCGATCAGATCACTCTCGATGACGGCCGTGCTCAGACCGGCGGCTCGGGCGCGGTCGGCGACGTTCTCGCCCACCGCCCCCGCTCCGATGACGATGACGTCGTACGCGACGGCCGGAGCCTGTCCTGGCGCATGTCCCGGCGCGTGTCCCGGCGCGTGTCCCGATGCGTGTTCCTGTCCGTATCGCTGTCCCATGTCAGCCAGTCTTCCCGTAGGTGTGCGGCACGGCCACAGGGGGCAGCCGGACCAGTGTCCCGGAATAGGGAAACCGCCCTCGGCGTTGTGCGGGGGCACCACGACGTAGTCGCCCGGAAGAGGTAGGAAGCTGTGAGCACCCAGGAACTCACCAAGGAAAACTTCGACACGATCGTGTCGGAGAACGACTTCGTCGTGATCGACTTCTGGGCGGAGTGGTGCGGCCCGTGCCGCCAGTTCGCCCCGGTCTACGAGGGCGCGTCGGAGCGCCACTCCGACGTGGTCTTCGGCAAGGTCGACACGGAGGCGCAGCCCGAGCTGGCGCAGGCCTTCGGCATCCAGTCGATCCCGACGCTGGCGATCATCAGGGACCAGGTCGCGATCTTCGCGCAGCCCGGCGCGCTGCCGGAGTCCGCGCTTGAGGACGTCATCGGGCAGGCCCGGAAGGTGGACATGGACGAGGTCCGCAAGCAGATCGCCGCGGAGCAGCAGAAGGCCGAGGAGAAGGCCCAGGAGCAGGAGTAGCGGCGGAGCGGGGGACGCGGCACCTGCCACGTGCCCCCGCCCGCGCTATCGGTTTCAGCGCTCCAGTACGAGGGCGAGCCCCTGGCCGACGCCGATGCAGAGCGCGGCCAGGCCCGTCCCCGAGCCCGCCGCGGCGAGCTGGTGGGCGACCGACCCGGCGAGCCTGGCCCCCGATGCGCCGAGCGGGTGGCCGATGGCGAGGGCGCCGCCGCGCGGGTTCACCACGGACGGGTCAAGATCGGGCCAGGCGGCGAGGCAGCCGAGCGACTGGGCGGCGAAGGCCTCGTTCAGCTCGAAGGTGGTCAGGTCGCCGAAGGACTTCCCGGCCTTGGTCAGGGCGCGCTGTACGGCCTCGACCGGGCCGAGGCCGAAGAGCTGCGGCTCGATGCCGGTGACGGCCGAGGCGCTCACGCGGGCCAGCGGCTCGCGCCCGGTGGCCCGCAGGCCCTCCTCGTCGACGAGGAGCAGCGCCGCGGCGCCGTCGTTCAGGGGCGAGGAGTTGCCCGGCGTGACGGTGCCGCCGTCCTTGCGGAAGGCGGGCTTCAGTCGGCCGAGGGACGCCATGTCGCTGTTCTCGCGGATGCACTCGTCGCGGGTCAGGTCGCTGCCGTCGTACGGGACGACCTCGCCGTCGTACAGGCCCGCCGCCCAGGCCTTGGCGGCCTTCTGGTGGCTGGCGAGTGCGAAGGCGTCCTGCTCTTCGCGGGTGATGCCGTGCTTGTCGGCGATCAGTTCGGCGCCCTCGCCGAGCGAGACGGTCCACTCGGCGGGCATCTCGGGGTTGACCATGCGCCAGCCGAGGGTGGTCGAGTGCAACTGCTGGTGGCCCGCGGGGAAGGCACGTTCGGGCTTCTGCAGGACCCAGGGGGCGCGGGACATGGACTCGACGCCGCCCGCGATGGCGACCGAGGCGTCGCCGAGCGCGATGGCGCGGGCCGCCTGGATCACCGCCTCCAGGCCTGAGCCACAGAGGCGGTTGACGGTCACGCCGGGCACGGAGACCGGCAGTCCGGCCAGCAGGACGGCCATCCGGGCCACGTCGCGGTTGTCCTCGCCCGCGCCGTTGGCGTCGCCGAACACGACGTCGTCGATGCGGGTGGGGTCCAGGTCCGGGGTGCGGTCGACGAGGGCGCGGACGACGTGTGCGGCCAGGTCGTCGGGGCGTACGGAGGCGAGGGCGCCGCCGAACTTGCCGATCGGGGTGCGGGCGGCGTCGACGATATAGACATCGCGCACGGCGGGGCGGGTCATCGCTGCGGGCTCCTGCGGTTGTCGGGGGCGGGGTCGAGTCTCGGGTGCGGGATGCGTCGTGTCAACGGACGGTTGATGCCACCTGGCGCTGTGGGATGGTGGTCGTGTGACGTTGGAGGATCTCGTCCGGCTGCGCCGGGCCCGTGACCTGATGGACCGCGAGTACGCGGAGCCGCTCGACGTTCCCGCGCTGGCGCGCGGCGCCCTCATGTCGGCGGGCCATTTCTCCCGCAGCTTTCGCGCCGCCTTCGGCGAGACTCCGTACAGCTACCTGATGACGCGCCGGATCGAGCGGGCCAAGGCGCTGCTGCGGCGGGGCGACCTGGCGGTCACGGAGGTCTGCTTCGCGGTCGGCTGCACCTCGCTGGGCTCCTTCAGCTCACGGTTCACCGAGCTGGTCGGCGAGAGCCCGAGCTCCTACCGCGCCCACCCCCATGACGAGGGCGCCGCCATCCCGGCCTGCGTCGCCAAGATCCACACGCGACCGGTCAGGAACGGAGAAGCGAAAACTCCTCCGCGCTCCTAGCTTGGAACGCATGGACATCAACCTTTCACAGTGCTTCATCGCCGTCGACGACCACGACAAGGCGCTCGCCTTCTACCGGGACGTTCTCGGTCTGGAGGTGCGCAACGACGTCGGGTTCGAGGGGATGCGCTGGGTGACCGTCGGCTCGCCCGCACAGCCCGATGTGGACATCGTCCTCGAACCGCCCCTCGCGGACCCGAACGCCTCGCCCGCCGACAAGGAGGCCATGGCGGAACTGCTGGCCAAGGGCCTGCTGCGCGGTGTCATCTTCCGGACCGAGGACTGCGACGCCACCTTCGAGCGCCTCCGCGCCGGGGGCGGCGAGGTGCTGCAGGAGCCGGTCGACCAGCCCTACGGCGTCCGCGACTGCGCCTTCCGCGACCCTTCAGGCAACATGCTGCGCTTCAGTCAGCCGCGCGGGCGGTGAGCTCTCCTCTCGCGCACCGGGTGGCGGAGCTTTGAGAGCCTGTCTTTGAACCCCCGTCGAACGTCAGCTGGACTCGCGCGCGATGAGGCTCGTTGTCAGGACGTCGTGCGTTTCCAGGGGGCCGCCCGCGTCACGGACCGCCCGGTCGACCAGTTCCGCGAGGCGCTGGCCCGACAGCAGTTCCAGGCGGACCGTCGACAGACGGGGGCGCAGCAGGCGGCCGAGCAGCAGATCGTCCGCGCCGATCACCGCGGTGTCGCCCGGCACGTCGATCCCCTCGTCCTGCAACGCCCGCATCAGCAGCATCGCGTACTCGTCGTTGTACGCGAAAACGGCGTCCAGGCCCAGCGCCCGCCAGCGCCCCGCGAGCGCCGCGGCTGACTCCTCCTCGTAGGCCAGCCGCAGCGGCTCGACCCGTGCGTCGGTGCCCGCCACGGCCTGGCGTACGCCTTCGAGCCGGGGCCCCGACAGGGTGTCCAGGCCCCGTTCCTCGGGCACGACCACGCCGATCCGGCGGCGGCCGCGTTCGAGCAGGTGCGTCCCCGCGCGGTGGCCGATCTCCCGCTGGTCCATCAGCAGCGCGTGCGCGCCCTCGACCCGCTCGGGTCCGAGGGTGAGCACGGCTCTGGCCCCGGAGCGCTTGAGTACGCTCACGCCGCGCGGCGTGAGCGGTCCCGTGCCCGGCAGCAGGACGGCGACCGGGCGCAGTTCGGCCCAGGCGCGGGCCGCCTCGTCGCCGCGCATACCGACGCTGCCGTAGTGCACGACGGTGTAGTCGAGGCGGCGCAGCGCCCACTGGAGTTCGCTGATGAAGTGGCTGTACAGCGGCCCGACCGGGGCCTGCGGTGTGGGCATCAGCACCATCCGGCTGTGTCCGGCGCGCAGGCTGCGGGCGGCGGCGTGCGGGACGTAGCCGAGTTCCTCGGCGGCCTCGCGGACGCGGCGGCGGGTGGGCTCGCTGATGCGGACGGCCTCGGTGTTGTTCAGGACGTACGAGACGGTCGCGCGCGAGACACCGGCCAGCCGCGCCACGTCGGCGCTGGTCGGCACGGGGCCCGGCGCGGACGGCTGCGGTGCCGGCCGGTGCGCGGACGGGTGCACGGATGGCTCCGCTGACGGCTGCGCGGACGGCTGCACTCGCGACTGCGGTGTCTGCTTCGGTATCTGCGCCATGACGTCTCGCATCTTTCCAGACGGCGGTGGCCGCGCACCGGGCCGGGCCCGCTTCGGCAACGAAATCCGTAGCGCGCCGCTCGTGGCGCGCCTCCGGCATACCGCGACACGCCGTCGGCGGCTAACGTTCGTTCACAGGTACAGATCCCCGGGCGAGAGGTGTTCCGTATGACCCCCGCGACTCCCGATCGCGCGGCAGGCCTCGCGCAGACCGCCAGGGCGCTGGCCGACGGCACGGTCTCGTCCCGGAAGCTGGTCGAGGAGAGCCTGGCGCGGATCGCCGCGTCGCAGCCCACGCTGAACGCCTTCAGGCGGGTGCGTACGGACGCGGCACTGGAGGAGGCCGACGCGGCGGACCGGCGGCTGGCCGCGGGCGAACGGCTGCCGCTGCTCGGGGTGCCGGTCGCCGTGAAGGACGACATGGATGTGGCGGGCGAGCCCACCGCGTTCGGCTGCCGCGGCGACTTCCCGCCCAAGAGTGCGGACGCCGAGGCGGTACGCAGGCTGCGGGCGGCCGGTGCCGTGATCGTCGGCAAGGCCAACACCTGCGAGCTGGGCCAGTGGCCGTTCACCGAGGGCCCGGCCTTCGGCGACACCCGCAATCCGTGGAACACCGCGTACACGCCCGGGGGTTCGTCGGGCGGCTCGGCGGCGGCGGTCGCGGCGGGGCTGGTGCCCGCGGCGCTCGGCTCCGACGGTGCGGGGTCGGTGCGGATACCCGCGTCCTGGACCCATCTGGTCGGGATCAAGCCGCAGCGCGGCCGGATCTCGACCTGGCCGGACCCGGAGGCGTTCCAGGGCATCACGGTGAACGGTCCACTGGCCAGGACCGTCGAGGACGCGG
The DNA here is from genome assembly GCF_046540415.1 of Streptomyces sp. E11-3. Lineage (NCBI taxonomy): Bacteria > Bacillati > Actinomycetota > Actinomycetes > Kitasatosporales > Streptomycetaceae > Streptomyces > Streptomyces sp. E11-3. The sequence continues at coordinate 807,584 of NZ_JAZGRL010000001.1, forward strand.
CGCTGCTCCTTGACTGTGCGAGCGGCAGCCATCCCGGTGATCTGCACCGGCCGCCCGCCGTCCGGCTCGGTGAGGCGGTGGGCCGTGATCCGGGGCGGCTGCGGATCGCGCTGTCGCTGCGGATGCCGTTCACGGGGACGCCCAAGCACCTCGACCCCGTGGTCAGGGCGGCCGTGCTGCGGCTCGCGGCCCGGCTGGCCGCGCTCGGCCACGAGGTCGAGGAGGCGGACCCGCACTACGGCCAGATCGGCCTGTCGTTCGTGCCGCGCGCCACCACGGGGGTCGCCGACTGGGTCACGCGGGTGCCGGACCCGTCCCTGCTCGATCCGCGCACCAAGGAGGCGGCCCGGCTCGGTCGGACGCTCCGCGGAGCGCCGCTGCGGCTGGCCCGCAGGGCGGAGGTGTCGCTGCACCGACGGGTCGGGGAGATCTTCCGGCGGTACGACGTGGTGCTCGCGCCGACGACGGCCACTCCCCCACCGCGGATCGGCACGTTCGCGGAGTTGAGCGGCTGGCGCACCGACCGGACGATGATCGCCGCCTGCCCGTACGCCTGGCCGTGGAACGTGCTCGGCTGGCCGGGTGTCAGTGTGCCCGCGGGGTTCACGCCGGGCGGGCTGCCGGTGGGGGCACAGCTCCTGGGGCCCGCCAACTGCGAGCCGCTGCTGGTGTCCCTGGCCGCGCAGCTGGAGGCGGACCAGCGGTGGTACGAGCGCTGGCCCGCGCCGGACGAACTGGTGACGCCCACGGTCTAGTTCCGCGAACGCCACGGTCTGGTTCAGGGAGCGCCACGGTCTGGTTCAGGGAGCGCCACGGTCTGGTTCAGGGAACGTGCGACCCTGCGCGACCACCCGCTCCGACCAGGCCATACCCTTCCCCGCGTGACCACGTACACGGATGACGCACAGGTGCCCGACTCCCCCGGCCGCAGCGGCCCTTGCGCGACGACTGAGGCCGATCCCGAACGAGTGGGGCAGGTGCGGACGACGTACGCCCCGGAGAAGGACGGCGACCCCGATCCCGGAGAGATCGTGTGGACCTGGGTGCCGTATGAGGAGAACGACGGCCGCGGCAAGGACCGCCCGGTGCTGATCGTCGCCCGTGAGGCGAGTGGCACGCTGCTGGGCGTGCAGCTGTCCAGCCGGGCGCGCGGGAACGACCGGGACTGGGTACCGTTGGGCAGTGGACCGTGGGACCGCACAGGACGCGACTCCTGGGCGGACACCGACCGGGTGCTGCGGGTGCACGACCAGGGCATGCGGCGCGAGGCGTGTGCGCTGGACCGGATGCGGTTCAACCTGGTCGTGCGACGACTGCAGGAGCGCTACGGCTGGCAGTGAGCCGCGCGTCCGCCCCGGGGCCCGCGTGACCCACGTACCCGCGTGAACGCGCGGTGAGCCCCGAGTGTCGGGTGACGCAAAAGAATTCCGGTGCGCTCCAGGCGCTCTTGTGTGAAGCTTCCCGAGCGTCTTGGGTGGATGAGGCGTGCGCCGACCCGGATCACCTGTATCCGGGTCGACGGACTCTCCGCTGGTCTTCGGAAGGAGTGTCCGGCCATGACTGAGGCCGACTGCACGGAGCGTCACCAGAGGGTGAGCGAGAGCGAGGTACAGGCACTGGTCCACGGCATCTGCTTCAAGACCGGCCCCCCTCGTGCCCTCGGTGTCGAACTGGAATGGCTCGTCCACGAGCTGCGTGAACCGCGGCTCCCCGTACCACCCGACCGGCGCGCGGCGGCCTACGCCGCGATACGCGCGCTCCCTCTCAGTTCGGCCGTCACGGTCGAACCCGGCGGCCAGCTGGAGCTCAGCTCGCTGCCCGCCGCATCCCCCGCCGAGTGCGTCGCCGCCGCCCGCGCCGACCTGGACCGCGTACGCACCGAACTCCGCCGCTTCGGGCTCGGTCTCACCGGAGCCGGACAGGACCCCTGGCATCCGCCGCGCCGCCTGCTGCACGAGCCGCGGTACGACGCGATGGAGACCTATCTCGACCGTACAGGTCCCGCGGGCCGCTCCATGATGTGCTCGACGGCCTCCGTACAGATCTGCGTGGACGCCGGTTTCGAGGAGCCGGGGCCACGCGGATACGCACGGCGCTGGCGCCTGGCGCATCTGCTGGGCGCGGTACTGGTGGCCGCGTTCGCCAACTCACCGCTGGACAACGGGCGGCCCACCGGCTGGCGGTCGACGCGCCAGGCGGTGTGGGCGGCGATCGAACCGGGCCGGTCGGCGGCCCCGCCGCTCGACGAGGAGCCCAGGTCCGCGTGGACCCGGCATGTGCTGGACGCGCCGGTGATGTGCGTCCGAAGCCCGGACGCGCCCTGGGCGGTGCCGCGAGGGCTGTCCTTCCGTGACTGGTTGCGCGGTGGGCTGCCGCGGCCGCCGACCCGCGCCGATCTCGAGTACCACCTGACCACCCTGTTTCCGCCCGTACGGCCGCGCGGCCATCTCGAACTCCGCATGATCGACGCCCAGTCGGGCGACGACGGCTGGGTGGTACCGCTCGCGGTCGTGGACGCGCTCTTCGACGACCCCGAGGCGGCCGAACATGCCTACCGCCTCGTCAAGCCCCTGGCGGAGCGGGCCTCGACCGCCCCGGACCCGGCCACCGCCCGCACCGCCACCGCGCCGCACGACGCCCTGTGGCTGGATGCCGCGCGGCATGGCTTGGCCGACCCCGAACTGCGCGACGCCGCCGCGGGCTGCTTCGCCGCGGCCCTCGACGCGCTGCCCAGGCGCGGCGTCCCCACGGCCGTGCGGGACGCGGTCGGGGCGTTCGCCGAGCGCTATGTGGACCGGGGGCGCTGCCCCGCCGACGATCTGCTGGACCGAGTACACGGGAGGCAACCGTGACCGCCGTTTTCGAGAGCCCACCGCACCCCGAGGCGCTGCGCGCGGGTGCCGTCGCCGCGCTCACCACGGCCCGGGACCGTACCGACCTGCTGACCAGCTGCGTCGAGGACGACCAACTCACCGCGCAGCACTCGCCGTTGATGTCCCCGCTGGTCTGGGACCTGGCGCATATCGGCAACCAGGAGGAGCAGTGGCTGCTGCGCGCCGTCGCCGGACGCGAGCCGATGCGGCCGGAGATCGACTCGATCTACGACGCCTTCGAGCACCCGCGCGCCGAGCGCCCCACCCTGCCGCTGCTGCCGCCCGCCGAGGCCCGGCAGTACGCGTCGGAGGTACGGGGCAGGGTCCTGGACCTGCTGGAGCGCACTCCGCTGGAGGGCTCGGGGCTGCTGGACGCGGGCTTCGCCTTCGGCATGATCGCCCAGCATGAGCAGCAGCACGACGAGACGATGCTCATCACCCACCAGCTGCGCCGCGGCCCCGCCGCGCTGACCGCCCCCGACCCGGCGCCCGCGCCCTCGGGGCCACCGCTGCCCGGTGAAGTCCTGGTGCCCGGGGGCCCGTTCACGATGGGCACGTCGGCCGAGCCGTGGTCGCTGGACAACGAGCGCCCGGCGCATCAGCGCGAAGTGGCCCCGTACTGGATCGACACGACCCCGGTGACCTGCGCCGCGTACCTGGAGTTCATGGCGGACGGCGGGTACGCACAGGAGCGCTGGTGGGACCCGGCGGGATGGGCGCTGATCCAACGGCAGAGCATCGAGGCCCCGTTGTTCTGGCACCGCGAGGGTGGCCAGTGGCTGCGCAGACGGTTCGGGGTGACCGAGCCGGTGCCGCTGAACGAGCCGGTGCTGCACGTCAGTTGGTACGAGGCCGACGCGTACGCCCGTTGGGCGGGGCGGCGGCTGCCCACCGAGGCCGAGTGGGAGAAGGCCGCCCGGCACGACCCGGTCTCGGGCCGCTCGCTGCGCTATCCGTGGGGCGACACGGACCCGACGCCGGAGCGGGCCAACCTGGGCCAGCGCCATCTGCGCCCCGCTCCCGCGGGCAGCTACCCGGCGGGGGCTTCTCCCCTCGGGGTGCGCCAGCTGATCGGCGACGTATGGGAGTGGACGTCGAGCGACTTCCTGCCGTATCCGGGGTTCGCCGCGTTCCCGTACCGGGAGTACTCGGAGGTCTTCTTCGGGCCCGACCACAAGGTGCTGCGCGGCGGGTCCTTCGCGGTCGACGCGGTGGCCTGCCGTGGCACGTTCCGCAACTGGGACTACCCGGTCCGTCGGCAGATCTTCTCCGGGTTCCGTACGGCACGCGACGCGGATCCCGCGGCAGGGGGGCGCGGCTGATGTGCCGTCACCTCGCTTTCCTGGGCCCGCCGGAGCCGCTCGGCGACCTCCTCGTACGGCCGCCGCACAGCCTGTACCGGCAGTCGTGGGCGCCGCGCCGCCAGCGGTACGGCACGGTCAACGCCGACGGCTTCGGGGTCGGCTGGTACGCGGAGGGCGATCCGGTGCCCGCCAGGTACCGCAGGGCGGGTCCGGTATGGGGCGATGCCTCGTTCGCCGACCTGGCCCGGGTGGTGCGCAGCCCAGCCGTCCTCGCGGCGGTGCGGGACGCGACCGTGGCGAGCGCGGACGGGGAGGCGGCGGCCGCGCCGTTCGCCTCGGGCCGCTGGCTGTTCAGCCACAACGGCGCGGTGTCCGGCTGGCCGCGCTCCCTGGCCGCCGTCGCGGCCGCTCTGCCACCCGAGCGGCTGCTCGCCCTGGAGGCCCGCTGCGATTCGGCCCTGGTCTGGGAACTGGTGCTGCACCGGCTGCGGTCCGGTGCGGAGGCAGAGCAGGCCCTGGCCGACACCGTGCTGCAGGTCGCGGCCGCCGCGCCGGGCTCGCGGCTCAATCTCCTCCTCACGGACGGCGAGTCGATCACCGCCACCGCCTGGGGCGACAGCCTCTGGTATCTGTCCGCTCCGGGCCGCCGCACGGTCGTGGCGTCGGAGCCCTACGACGACGATCCGCACTGGCGCGAGGTCCCCGACCGCACCCTGCTGGCTGCTAGGCCCTGCCGTCACACTCCCGCCTGCCCCACGACGCCATGCACGCACTCTCGCCGCACCGGGCACAGACCCGAGTACGTCCAGTACGAGGGCCTGCACCCGGCACGCCGAGAGCACGCACCTGACGCCGCAGGGTCCGCCCTCCGGGCGGACGGCGGGAGTGTGACGGCCGGACCTAGCCCGGCCGACGTCCTGCTCACTCCGCTCAAGGAAGCACCGGCAGCACCCGAAGAACAGTGCGACACCGCCCCACCCGTACCCACCAAGGAGCCCATGGCGTGAGTCCGTTCCACCTCACCCGTACCCTGCCCGACGACGCCACCGACGCCGCGCTGCGTGCCGACGTGCTGCACGGGCTGACCCAGGACCCCAAGACGCTGCCGCCCAAGTGGTTCTACGACGCCCAGGGCAGCGAGCTGTTCGAGCAGATCACCGCACTGCCCGAGTACTATCCGACGCGCGCCGAGCGGGAGATCCTGCTGGCCCGCGCGCCGGAGATCGCGGCGGCGTCCGGGGCCCGCACCCTGGTCGAACTGGGCTCAGGATCGTCCGACAAGACCCGGCATCTGCTGGACGCGCTGCCCGAACTGGACGCCTACGTCCCGGTCGACGTCAGCGCCAGCGCCCTGGAGCAGGCCGGGCAGGCACTGGCCGCCGAGCGCCCAGGCCTCGACGTACACGCCCTGATCGCGGACTTCACCCACGGTCTGGAACTGCCGCCGACGCCGGGGCCGCGGCTGGTGGTGTTCCTCGGGGGCACGATCGGCAATCTGCTGCCCGCCGAGCGTGCGGCGTTCCTGGCGTCGGTGCGCACCCTCCTCGACCCCGGTGACACGCTGCTGCTCGGCACCGACCTGGTCAAGGACGAGGCGCGGCTGGTGGCCGCGTACGACGACGCGGCCGGGGTGACCGCCGCCTTCAACAAGAACGTCCTGAAGGTCATCAACCGTGAGCTGGGGGCCGACTTCGACCCCGAGGCGTTCGACCATGTCGCGCGCTGGGACGCCGAGCGGGAGTGGATCGAGATGCGACTGCGGGCGCGCACCGCGCTCTCGGTGAAGGTGCCCGCGCTGGATCTGGCCGTCGACTTCGCGGCGGGCGAGGAGCTGCGTACGGAGGTGTCGGCGAAGTTCCGCGAGGAGCGGGTCCGGGCCGAGCTCACCGCCGCGGGGCTCGAACCCGTGCGGTGGTGGACGGACGCGGCGGGCCGGTTCGCCCTGTCGCTCGCCCGCGGCTGACGCGTACCGCCTCTCTTCAGGAGCGGTTCTCGTCGAGGAGTTCGGTGATCCGGCGCGAAGCCTTCGCGGCCTCTCGTGCCGGATCGCCGCCGATCAGCACATCGGTCATGTACCGCTTGATCGGGTTCTCCGACTCGACGGCCGCCCACCGCCGCGCGCTGGGCGTCGCGCGCCCGTGCGCCGCGCCCGCCGCCATGGCCGCGACGGCCTCCTTGTCGGCGACGGCACCGGCCAGGGTCGTCTTGTTCGGTACGTAGTTCATGGCCTTGGCCAGTTCGGTCTGCCAGGTCTTTCCGGCCAGTGCCCCGACCACCGCGACCGCGCCGCGCGGCTGGTCGGTGCGCCGGGGGACGACCAGGTCGGAGCCGCCGGTGAAGACAGCGCCCGGCTTGTCCGCACGCTTGCCCGGGATAGGGAAGAAGCCGAGTCTGCCCTTGAGTTCGGGGTTCTGCTCCTCGATGAGGGTGGCCGCCGATGGCACCGAGATGATCTGCGCGACCCCGCCGTCGGCGAAGACCCCGGACTGCGGTGGGTCCTCCTCGTCCGCGGCCTTGGGGCCCTTGCCGAGCGCCTGCAGCTGCCGGTAGAAGTCCATGCCGCGCAGCGCGGGGGGGCTGTCCAGGGCGCCCTTCCAGCGTCCGCCTCGCTCCTTGGCGAGCTCGCCGCCCTCTTCCCAGATGAACCCGGCGAGGGTGTACCAGTCCTGCCCGGCGAGGTAGATCCCCTGGTTCGGGCCGGTGTTGAGGCGTGCGGTGTCGCGCAGCCACTGGGCGCGCGTGGTGGGCGGCTTCGTGATCCCGGCCTCGTCGAAGAGCTGCTTGTCGTAGATGACGACACGGTTGGCGGCGTACCAGGGGATGCCGTACTGGGCGCCGCCGTGGCTGCCGGGTTCGGCGAGGCCCGGCAGCCAGTCGTCCATCCCGAAGTCCCGCATGGACTCCAGGGTGAGGTCGAGCAGTCCGCCGTCGCCTACGTACTGCGCGACCTGGGTGTTTCCTACCTCGATGACATCGGGGGCGGCGGCGTCCTCGTTCTCCAGGGCGGCGGAGACCTTGGCGCCGATGCCGGTCCAGTCCTGGATCTGGATGTCCAGGGTGAGATCGGTGTGCTTCCGCTCGAACGCCTCGGTGAACTTCTCCAGGAATCCGGCCGACGCGCTGCCCTTCATCAGCCATACGGTGACCGTGTCCCGCTCGTCGTCCGAGCCGGACAGAAGTCCGCAGCCGCCGAGCGCGGCCGTGGTGGCGAGGGCCAGACAGACGGCGAGAAGTCGCTGTTGCAGCACGTGGGTCACCCTTTGGTGTGCGGACACGGAGGATCGCCCGATGTGGGGGAAGCGCCGTGCGCTTGTTCGGGTGTGGCTGGATTTTGGTATGTACCAATGGACTGGTCAAGGGTTCCACGGTCTTTTCCCAGCCGGTGGACCCCACCGCCTCGCGCGCGGCGGCCCTCTGGGGCACGGTGGAGTGACCAGCGAGCGAAGGAGTGCGACGCCATGTCCGACCACACCTACCGGGTCACCGAAATCGTCGGCACCTCACAGGAGGGCGTCGACCAGGCCATCCGCAACGGCATCGACCGCGCCTCGCAGACGCTGCGCGGCCTGGACTGGTTCGAGGTGACACAGGTGCGCGGCCACATCGTGGAGGGCGCGATCGAGCACTACCAGGTGGGCCTGAAGCTGGGCTTCCGCCTGGAGGACGCGGAGGGGTAGCGGTCCACGGCCGAGGCTAGGTCCGGCCGTCCCGCTCCTGTGCCTCTGTCAGGGCCGGTGACTCCGTCGCCCAGCGGGCCCGTACGACCTTGAACCCGGCCCGCTCGGCCTCGTCGCACACCAGCTCGTCGTCGTCCACGAGCATCCGCACCTCGCGGCCGCGCGCCAGCCGGCGCAGGATCGCGAGCTTGGTGTGCCTGGCCGGTCTGCGGTCGTCGTTGCGGCGCATCCACACCCGGCCCGCGGGCAGACCGTGCAGTTCCAGCCACGCGAGGGTGTCCGCGCGGCAGCGCTCGGGCCGCCCGGTGAGGTACTGGACCTCGCACTCCGCGGCGCTGCGCAGCACCAGCTCGATGCCCTGCCGCAACGGCGGGTCATCGGGCGCGGCCGCGAAAAAGGCCGACCAGTCGCGGGGTCTGCGCTCAAGGAAGTGCTGGCGGTGCGCGGTGTCCGCGAGGGTGTTGTCCAGGTCGAACACGGCCAGCGGCCGCTGCGCGTGATCCATGGCCACAGCCTACGACCGAGGGGAATCCCCACGGTTCCCGAGCGTTGAACCGGAGGTGACCTCAGTTATCCCGAAGACCCGCTTCTCCATCCTGGACCGCTCCCGCACCCGCCAGGGCCACGACGCCCCCGAGGCGCTGCGCGACACGGTGCGCCTCGCCCAGCAGGCGGAGGCGCTCGGCTATCACCGCTTCTGGGTGTCGGAGCACCACAGCGTGCCGGGCGTCGCGGGCTCGGCCCCCACCGTGCTCGCGGCCGCCGTGGCCGCCGCCACGTCCAGGATCCGGGTCGGCACCGGCGGGGTGATGCTGCCCAACCATCAGCCGCTGGTCGTGGCCGAGCAGTTCGGGGTGCTCGAGTCGCTGTTCCCCGGCCGGATCGACATGGGGCTCGGCCGCTCGGTCGGCTTCACGAAACTGATCCGCAAGGCGCTGGGCCGGGACAAGGAGGACGCCGAGGACTTCGGGGACCAGCTGCGACTGCTGCTCGGGTTCCTCACCGGCGAGCAGCGGACCTACCCCCAGGTGCACGCCCGCCCGGCCGAGGGCCTGCACATACCCCCGTACGTGCTGGCCACCGGTGCGGGCGCGGACATCGCGGCGGACGCCGGGCTGCCGCTGGTCATCGGCGACATCCGCGGCCGTAGCCGGATGCTGGCCGCGATCCAGCGGTACCGCGACCGCTTCAAGCCCTCCCGCTGGGCGGACGCGCCGTATGTCGTCATCTCGGGCAGCGTCGCGGTCGCCGACACCGCCGAGCGGGCCCGTCGGCTGCTGATCCCGGAGGCCTGGTCGATGGCGTACTCGCGCACCCACGGCGTCTTCCCGCCGCTCGTCCCGGCCGAGGAGACCGAGGCGCGCGAGATGACGCCCAAGGAGCGTGAGCTGTACGAGTCGGGGATGCGCGGCCAGCTGTACGGCACCGAGGACGAGGTGGCCGGCGCGATTGAGGAGCTGATCTCGAAGAGCGGCGCGGACGAGGTCCTGGTCACCACGTCGACGTACGACCGGGACGCCCTCCTGGACTCCTACCGTGGCCTGGCCCGGCTGGCAGGACTCACCAGCGCCTAGGATCGTGGGGTTTGCCGCCCCACAGCCACCGCGGAGAGTCCCGATGCACAGCCCCCACGATCCGTATGTGCGCGTCCGCGGCGCCCGCGAGCACAACCTGCGCGGGGTCGATGTCGACATTCCGCGGGATGTCCTCGCCGTCTTCACCGGGGTCTCGGGGTCCGGGAAGTCGTCGCTGGCGTTCGGGACGATCTACGCGGAGGCGCAGCGGCGGTACTTCGAGTCCGTCGCGCCGTACGCACGGCGCCTCATCCACCAGGTGGGCGCGCCCAAAGTCGGCGAGATCACCGGGCTGCCGCCCGCGGTGTCCCTGGAGCAGCGCCGTTCGGCGCCGACCTCGCGGTCGTCGGTGGGGACGGTGACCACGCTCTCCAACTCGCTGCGGATGCTGTTCTCGCGTGCGGGCGACTACCCCGAAGGCGCCGAGCGGCTCGACTCGGACGCCTTCTCGCCGAACACCGCGGCCGGGGCGTGCCCGGAGTGCCACGGGCTCGGCCTGGTGCACCGTACGGCCGAGGAGCTGCTGGTCCCCGACCCCTCGCTGTCCATCAGGGACGGGGCGGTGGCCGCCTGGCCGGGTGCCTGGCAGGGCAAGAACCTGCGCGATGTGCTGGACGCGCTCGGCTATGACGTCGACCGGCCCTGGCGCGAGCTGGACCAGCAAGACCGGGACTGGATTCTGTTCACCGACGAGCAGCCGGTGGTCACGGTGCACCCGGTGCGCGAGGCGGGCCGTATCCAACGCCCGTACCAGGGCACCTATATGAGCGCCCAGCGCTATGTCCTGAAGACCTTCGCGGACTCCAAGAGCCAGACCCTGCGCACCAAGGCCGAGCGGTTCCTGCGGAGCGCGCCCTGCCCGGAGTGCGACGGCAGCAGGCTGCGCCGCCGCGCCCTGGCCGTTACCTTCGCGGGCCGGACGATCGCCGAACTGGCCGCGCTGCCGCTCGCCGCGCTGGCCGGGCATCTCGGCGCCGCGGGCGGCTCGGAGACGGCCCGTGTGCTCAGCGCCGATCTGCTGGCCCGGATCGAGGTGGTCACGGAGCTCGGCCTCGGCTATCTCTCGCTGGACCGCCCGACGCCGACGCTGTCCGCGGGCGAGCTCCAGCGGCTGCGGCTCGCGACCCAGCTGCGCTCGGGGCTCTTCGGGGTCGTGTACGTCCTGGACGAGCCGTCGGCCGGGCTGCACCCCGCGGACACCGAGGCGCTGCTCACGGTCCTGAACCGGCTGAAGGCGGCGGGCAACTCGGTGTTCGTCGTGGAGCACCACCTGGAGGTCGTACGGCAGGCTGACTGGCTGGTGGACGTCGGCCCGCGCGCCGGTGAGCACGGCGGGCGGGTGCTGCACAGCGGCCCGGTGGCGGACCTGGCGGGGGTGGAGGAGTCGGCGACGCGCCGCTTCCTCTTCGACCGGGAGCCCGCGCCGCCGCGCCCGGTACGCGCTCCGGAGGGCTGGCTGAAACTGACCGGTGTCAGCCGTCACAACCTGCGCGGCCTGGACGCGTCCTTCCCGCTCGGGGTGCTCACGGCCGTGACGGGCGTCTCGGGGTCGGGGAAGTCGACGCTGGTCGGGCAGGTACTGCCCGGTCTGCTGGCGGAGCGCGGCGAGGAGGGGGTTCCCGTCACGTCGCCCGCGGGGCTCGGCGGCATCGACGGTGCCGAGGCCGTGCGGCGTGTGGTGCAGGTCGACCAGCGGCCCATCGGGCGTACGCCGCGGTCCAACCTGGCCACGTACACCGGTCTGTTCGACGTCGTACGCAAGCTCTTCACCGAGACCGACGAAGCCAGGGCCCGCGGCTACCGGGCGGGACGGTTCTCGTTCAACGTGGCGGGCGGGCGCTGCGAGACCTGCCAGGGTGAGGGCTTCGTCTCCGTGGAGCTGCTGTTCCTGCCCAGTACGTACGCGCCGTGCCCGGACTGCGCGGGGGCGCGCTATCTGCCCGAGACCCTGGAGATCACCCACCGCGGCCTGAACATCGCCCAGGTCCTGGACCTCACCGTGGAGAGCGCCGCCGAGTTCTTCGCGGACACCCCGGCCGCGGCGCGCAGCCTGAAGGCGCTGCTCGACGTGGGCCTCGGCTATCTGCGCCTGGGGCAGCCCGCCACTGAGCTGTCGGGCGGCGAGGCGCAGCGCATCAAGCTGGCCAGCGAGCTGCAGCGGGTACGCCGCGACCACACCCTGTATCTGCTGGACGAGCCGACGACGGGGCTGCACCCGGCCGATGTCGAGGTGCTGATGCGGCAGCTGCACGGGCTGGTGGACGCGGGCCACTCGGTGGTGGTCGTCGAGCACGACATGGATGTCGTGGCGGCGGCCGACTGGGTGATCGACCTGGGCCCCGGCGGCGGCGACGAGGGCGGCCGTGTGGTGGCGTGCGGGCCACCGGCCGACGTCGCGCGGGCGGCGGGCAGCCGCACCGCCCCGTATCTGGCGCGCGGGCAGCGCGGTTGAGCGAGCCGCTCGGGCCGGTGAGTAAGCCACCCGCGCCCGGTGAGCGAGCCGCTCGGGCCCGGCGAGCGAGTCGCCTGGGCCTGGTGAGCGGGCCCGCCGGCCCTGGCGACGTCAGCCCACCGCGTCCACCAGGGCCAGGGTGTGCAGCCGGTCCGGTGGTCCTGGGCGTGCGTAGTACCAGCCCTGGGCCGTGTCGCAGCCGAGGCGACGCAGCTGGTCGGCCTGGACTCCGGTCTCCACGCCCTCCACCGTCACCGACAGGTCCAGGCTGTGGGCCAGGGACACGATCCCCTCGACGATCTTGAGGTCGACCCGGTCCGCGGGGTAGTGCTGCATGCCCTGGGTGAACGACCGGTCCAGCTTGAGTTCGCTGACCGGCAGCCGGCGCAGGTTGGCCAGGTTCGAGTAGCCCGTGCCGAAGTCGTCGAGGGCGATGTTGACGCCCATCTCGGCCAGCAGGCGCAGGGGTTTGAGCAGATCGTCGTCGGCGCCGATCAGGGCCGACTCGGTGACTTCCAGGCAGAGCGCGCCGGGTTCCAGACCGACCCGCTCCAGGATGTCCACCGTGTCGGCCACCAGGCCGGGGTGGTAGAGCTGGCAGGGCGACAGGTTGACGTTGATCCGCACCGGGCCGCCCGGCAGGTGCCGCTGGTGCCAGTTGTGGGCCTGGCGCACGGACTCCTCAAGCACCCAGCGCCCGAGCGGCACGATGAGCCCGGTGTCCTCGGCCAGCGGGATGAACCGGTCGGGACCCAGCACCCCGTGCTGCGGATGCAGCCAGCGCACCAAGGCCTCGGCGCCGCAGACGTTCCCGTCGCCGAGGTGTACGAGCGGCTGGTACTCGATGAAGAACTCGCCGCGCTCCAGCGCCGCGGGCAGGGCCGTGGTGAGCGAGTGCCGGGTGATGGTGCTGGCGTCGACCTTGGGGTCGGCGAGCTCGAAGCGGTTGCCGCCGGCCGACTTGGCGCGGTACATCGTGATGTCGGCGCTGCGCAGCACCTCGGCGGGGGTGCGCTCGCCCGATGGTCCCTCGACGATGCCGATGGAGCCGCGGACGGTCAGCTCCCGGCCCTCGATACGGATCGGGATCGCCAACATACTGAGGATGCGTCCAGCGAGCTCGTCGACCTCGCGCTCGGTGTCGGGCCCGGTGGTGAGGGCGACGAACTCGTCGCCGCCGAGCCGGGCGACCATCTCACCCGGTGCGGTGGCGCAGGACTGCAGCCGGTCGGCGACCTCGACCAACAGCCGGTCGCCCGCCGCGTGGCCGAGGCTGTCGTTGATGGCCTTGAAGCCGTCCAGGTCCAGGTAGCACAGGCCGAAGCGCTTGCCGTCGGCCCCGGCGAGCGCCTTCTCCAGGCGCTCGAAGAACAGCGTGCGGTTGGGCAGCCCGGTGAGCGCGTCGTGCGTGGCCTCGTAGCGCAGCCGCAGGTTGAGCAGGCGGCGCTCGGTGGTGTCCTCCATCAGGGCCAGTTGGTACTGCGGCCTGCCGTCGGCGTCCCGCAGCAGCGAGACCGTCAGGTTGGTCCACAGCACGGTGCCGTCCTGGCGGTAGTACGGCTTCTCCACGCGGTAGTGGTCGCGCTCGCCCCGCACCAGCTCCTCGTACAGGCGCCACACCTGGGGGGCGTCGTCGGGATGGGTCCACTCGCTGACCTTGCGGCCGCGGATGTGCTTGTCGAGACCGCCGCCGAACATCCGCAGCATGGCGTCGTTGACCTGAAGAACCGTTCCGTCGAGATCGGCGATGCCGATGCCTATGGCGGCGCCCTCGAAGACCGCGCGGAACCGTGCCTCGCTGGCGTGCAGCGCTTCGGCCACCGCGTGCCGGGCGTCCAGCGCGGCGCGGGAGATCGCCTCCTGCTCGGCCAGGGTCCGCTCGCGCAGCGCCTGGGCGAAGCCCGCGGCGACCGCGTGCTGCAGCCGGGCGCAACGCACGCGCAGCTCCTCCTGGCCACGCTCGGCGCCGCAGTACAGCACCAGGTAGGCGTCGACGACGTCGAGGGTGCGGCTGAGTGCCTCGGGGTCGGTGCAGTGGGTGTCGACGAGCGCGGCACCCACCGCGTGTCCGGCGGCCGCGTCGAAGGCGCGGGCCGCGAGGGCGTCCCGCAGCACGCGCGCGTGGGGCAGCAGCTCCTCCTCGAACTCCTGGCGGGTCAGCGACGTCGCTGTGACGGGGAAGATCGCCCGGCTCCATATCGTGGCGAACCGGCGCAGTCTCCCCTCCGGCCCGTCCTGCTCGTCGTTCACGCCGTGCGCCCCACCCCGGCATAGCCGGAGAAGGCGAAGGGGTCCTCCTGATCGAGCGGTGCCTCCGGCCGCCAGCGCGCGATCGACACCAGTCCCGGTTCCACCATCTCGTACCCCTCGAAGAATCGCGCGATCGCCTCGCGCGAGCGCATGATCAGCGGATTGCGGATGTTCTTGTATACACCGACGGTGCCGGAGGCCTGTTCCTCGGGGAGCGGAACGCCGTCGAACGAGGCGTGGGTGAGGATCAGCAGGCTGCCGGGCGCCAGCGCGTCACGCAGTTCGGTCACCGCGGCGTACGGGTCGTCCGCGTCCTCGACGAAGTGGAGCACGGCGACCAGCATCAGCGCCACCGGCCGGTCCAGGTCGAGCAGTTCGGTGACCGGGGCGCTGCCCAGGATCTCCTGGGGCTTTCTGAGGTCACCGGCCACGACGCCGGCGTCGGGGTTGCCCTCAAGCACCGCGCGGCTGTGCGCGACGGCGACCTCGTCGTGGTCGGCGTAGACGACGCGGGCGCCGGGGTGCGCTCCCTGGGCGACCTCGTGGACGTTGCCGAAGGTGGGGATGCCGGAGCCGATGTCCAGGAACTGGGTGACGCCCTGCCCGACCGCGTACCGCACGGCCCGCCGCATGAAGGCACGGTTCGCCTGCATGATCTTCGGCAGTCCCGGCATGAACTCCATGGCCTTGCGGGCCGCGTCGCGATCCGCCTCGAAGTTGTGCGAACCGCCCAGGTAGTAGTCGTATACGCGGGCCACGCTGGGGACCGAGATGTCGATGCCCTGGGGGGCCCAGGCGGGTCGCTCCATGGTGTCTCCAAGGAATTGGCGTGCCAGTGTTCGAGCTGAGGCTACTGATCGCTCGCCAACGGGTCGAGTAGAACCGGAAATTGCTCGTCCGTTCTCGGTCACTGCCTGCGGCAAATGCATCTGCAGCTGCACGTGCAGGCTCTCGATTCCCTGGAAAAACCCATGAGTAGGCCCCTCTTCCGCCAAGCGGAAGAGGGGCCTACCGAGGGATCACTCCTTCCTGCGCGAGGTCAACTCTTGGGGGCGCCGACCGGCTTTCCCTCGGGCGAGACGGCGTACCAAGTGCCGCCCACCCCCTGGCCGTTGGTGTCGCCGGGCTTCTTGTCCGCGGCGAAGGTGTAGAGCGGCCAGCAGTCGATGGTCTGCTGCTTGGCACCGTCGGGGCGGTCGAAGACGACAAAGCCCCGGTTCTCTCCGCTGCCCTTGAGATCGATGCCCTTGGTGTCGTTCGCTTCGACGGGCTCGACCACCGGCCACTTCTTCAGGCATTCGCCGGTGCAGGCGGTCTTCATGGGCCAGGCGGAGTCCTTCATGAAGCGGTAGACCGTCATGCCGTTCTTGTCGATGACGATCTCGCCGAGCTTGGGGTCCTTACGGGTCGACATCCCCGGCAGGTCGGCCACGTCGCCCCCTTCTGCCGGCTCACCGGCGCCTGCCTGGTCGCCGGCGTCTGCCTGGTCACCGGCGTCGGCGTCGCCCCCACTCCCGGGTGCCGCCTTCTTGCCGTCGGGCGCCGCGGCGTACCAGGTACCGCCCACTCCCTGCCCCTTGGCGTCCCCCGCCTTCTTGTCCTGGGCATAGCGGTACATCGGCCACCCGGCGATGGTCAACTGCTCGGTGCCGTCACTGCGCTCGATGGAGCCGAGCAGTGCGACGTCCACGCCGGGGGGCGCCTTGGCGTCGTCCGCGGACACCACGGGCCAGGTCTTGGCGCAGTCTCCCTCGCAGTTCGACTTGGGCGGCTCGGCGGTGTCCTTGTCGAAGCGGTAGAGGGTGAGCCCCGCGCTGTCCGTGACCACCTTGCCGAGCTTCTTGCTCTCCCAGACCCCGAGCTGGCCCGCGGGCTTCGCCTCGGCCTGGCCACTCGCGCCGTCCGCGGCCCCGTCGCCGTATCCGCCGCCCGAGCTGTATCCGCCCCCTTCCGCGGGGACGGCATTGCCCACGGACTGCCCCTTGGGGGAGTCCGAGCCCTTGTCCTGACCGCACGCCGCCGTCAATGTCAACACGGCCGCGGCCGCCACCGCCATCGAGGCGCTGCGCCAGGTATTCATCGTCCGTCAACTCCTGCCGTTCTCCGGGATGTCGCGGAGCTCGGATGCGCCGCACATGGCCCTAGGTACGGGAGCGGGGTGCGGATGTGTTCAACGCGAGCGGTGATTTCTTTTCGGCGGCTCTCCTCGGCGGCTCGCCGCCGGGGTCCCCTGACCGGGGGACACCGATGCCCCATTCGCTCGACTGCGATCGCGGCCACTCGGCGCATTCCCTAGCGTTTCGCTCATCGAGGTGCATTGACGGCATACGTGGAAGAGGTCCGCGGCTGCTCCTCGGGGACCCGGAGGATTCACCATGCGCGCGATACGGACGGCGTCCGTCGCACTGCTCTCGGCCGGCGCCCTGGCGCTCGGCTCCACCACCGCCAGTGCGGCCATAACGGGCGACACCAGCAACATCACGTCGTTCGGCTTCAGCGTCACGCCGTCGACCGTCGCGGCCGGTGGCCATGTCACGCTCAAGGCGGACGGCTGCGACAAGCCGGTCACCGTCACCTCCGGGGTCTTCGACACCGTCAAGATCCCCAAGGGCGACACGGTCTCGGCCAAGGTGGACTGGGACGCCAAGCCGGGTGCGACGTACGAGATCACCTTCGACTGCAAGGGCGAGACGGGCACCACCGACCTCACCATCGCGGCCGGAGGCAACCACCAGAACACCACCGGTGGCACCATCCACCGGGGCGTCAAGGCGGGCGCCGGCGGCAGCTTCGGCAACCTGGACATCGGCGAGATCGCCCTGGGCGCCGCGCTGATCGTCGGGGCGCTGGGTTCCGCCGTGTACTGGGCGCGTCGCCGCCCCGGCGAGGACGAAGCCTGAACCACCCACCACCACACAGCACTTCGCCCCGGGATTCGAGGGAATCCCGGGGCGAAGTGCTGTCTACGGCGCCGCGCCGACCGCACGGACGGCGGCGGGGTGTCAGGCCCTGGACTCACCGCGGCGGCGCATCCAGAACACGCCACCGCCGATCGCCGCGGCCGCTACCAGACCGCCGCCGATCGCCATGTCGGTCGGCGTCGCGCCGGTGCTGCTGCTGCCGCCGACACCGCCGCGCACGCCGCCGTGGATGACGGTGAAGGCGGCGTTCTTGGTGACGGTGCTGCTGCCGCAGTGCACCGTCACGTCCTTCGCCCCCACGGTGGCGTTGCTGTTGACCGTGGCGCGGGCCCGGAACACATCGCCCTGGTGGTGCCGCAGCCTCGCCGTGGGGAACGCGTCCGAGAACACCCTCCCGCCGGAGCAGGCGTGCTCCCTGACCGAGATGGTCACCGTGCCGCCGCGTGGGACGACGCTCGGGGACACGCTGACAGCACTGGCGTCCCAGGCGCTGGCAGCAGGCGCTGCGAGCCCGAGGAACGTACCGGCGACGGCCGCGACCGCCAGGGCACGAGTAGTACGCATTGGGACCTCCGCGGCAGGCGCCCCGGGGAACCGTCCCCGGTCGATTGGCGAGAGCGCCTCCCAGAAAGACCCTCAGGCGCCTTGCCTGGGCCCGCATTTCGGGGATCCGCCGTACCGGTGAGCCGACACGCCGAGCGAAGTCCATACAAAATGACGTACCCGCAGGTCACGGACCGTCAGAAATCTCCTGCCGCACGCAACTCGGATGGCGCACCGCACCACGGTCCACCACCCGTTCGCCCGCGCTCTGTCGCCACTCTCGCGCCGCGCGCTTAGCGTTCTGCCATGTGCAACGGACGTGGCGGCCCCGCCGCGTCGAGAGGGGATAGAGATGCCTTCGTCCCACCCGGCCGAAGAGGAGGAGCCGCAGCGCAGGCGCGCGCCCTGGGGCGTGATAGCGCTTGTCCTGCTGACCGGCCTCGCTCTGATACGGAATGGGTCCGGCGAATTCGCCGTAGGGCCGCCGCAGCCCGCGAGTGCTGCCGCCGCCGACAGCAGTGTCCCCGCCGCGCGGAAGAACCTGGGCCCCGCGCCGCTGCCCTTCTCGCTGGCGGACCGCATCAGGATTCCCGCGATCCAGGTGGACGCGCCGGTCCAGCCCGTGGGTCTGGACCCCGACGGCTGGGTGGACGCGCCGCCCGCCGAAGAGCCCAACCTCGCGGGCTGGTTCACCGGTGCCGTATCGCCTGGCGAGAAGGGAACCGCCGTCATCGACGGCCATGTGGACAACGACTCGGGCCCGGCCGTGTTCTACGGGCTCGGTTCGCTGAAGAAGGGCAATCGCGTCGAAGTCCTGCGCAAGGACGGGCGCACCGCCGTTTTCGAGATCTACGGCATCGAGGTGTTCGAAAAGCGGAACTTCCCAGGCACCAGGGTCTACGGAAACACCGGCGCCGCGGAACTGCGGGTGATCACCTGCGGCGGCGGCTTCTCCAAGAGCGAGGGCTACGACGGAAACGTCGTGGTGTTCGCCCGCCTGGCCAGCACCCGCTGACCGGGCGGGCGAACGCCCGCTGAAGGGCGAATGTCCGCTGGGGGGCGAATGTCCGCTGGGGGGGCTCAGACCGCCATGCTTCGGGGCGCGCTGAAGTGGTAGCCCGCGTCAAGGAGCCGCGGCAGATACGTCCTGAGCGCCTGGACGCTCTGTGAGCGGTCGCCGCCCGCGTCGTGCGACAGCACCACGACACCGGGGCCCGCGCCGTCCAGCACCCGCCGCACGATCGTGCCGGTGCCCGGCTCGCGCCAGTCGAGGGTGTCCACGGTCCAGGCGAGCGGCTCCATACCGAACTCGGAGCCCAGCTGGAACGTCGCCCGGTTCCAGGCCCCGTACGGTGCGCGGAACCAGCGCGGCGGCTCCCCCACCAGGTCGTCCACGACGTCGCTGGTGCGCTCGATCTGGCGGCGGATCGCGGACCGGGAGAGCAGGGTGAGCTGCGGGTGCGACCAGGTGTGGTTGCCGACGGTGTGCCCGTCGTCGGCCATCCGCCGCATCAGGTCCGGGTTGGCCTCGGCCATCTCGCCGCAGACGAAGAACATCGCCCGTACGTCGTAGCGGCGCAGGGTCTTCAGGATGCCGGGGGTGTAGCGGGGGTCGGGCCCGTCGTCGAACGTCAGCACCATCCGGCGCTCCGAGTCCGCCATCTTCAGGATCGGCGCTTTGCGCACGGCGGGCCTGGCGGGCAGTTCCCGCTGCGGGCCGTAGCCGGTCATGGGGCGCAGCCGGTAGGCGGCAGAGTTGCGAGGGCGGCCGGCCGGGGGTCCTGGCGCGGGCGGCGGTGAGGCGGCGGGTGTCTTCGTCGGCGTGCCCGCCCGGTCCGCGCTCCAGCAGCCGGCCGCGGCGGTGAGGCTGAGGAGGGCCGCGCCGCGCAGCAGCACCCGCCGAGCTGGCAGCCGCCCCTGGAGCATGGCGGGCAGTTCATCGTTTTTCATGACTACTACCTCGCACGGCCGCGTCCCGGCGGGCTTCACCAACACGGCGGCGCGTACGAAAGCACCTGATGGGACCGGCTCGGGATGCGGGATGCTCAGCGGCGGCGTACGAGGGGGAAGGGCAGCGTCTCGCGGATGGTGAGGCCGGTGAGGAACATGACGAGGCGGTCCACACCGATGCCGAGGCCACCGGTGGGCGGCATCGCGTACTCCAGGGCGTCCAGGAAGTCCTCGTCCAGCTCCATCGCCTCCGGGTCGCCGCCCGCGGCCAGCAGCGACTGCGCGGTCAGCCTGCGGCGCTGCTCCACCGGGTCGGTCAACTCCGAGTATGCGGTGCCCAGTTCGGTACCGAAGGCGACCAGGTCCCAGCGCTCGGCCAGACGTGGGTCATGGCGGTGCTGGCGGGTGAGCGGCGAGACGTCGGTCGGGAAGTCCTTGTAGAAGGTGGGCAGGGTGGTCTTCTCCTCGACGAGGCGCTCGTACATCTCCAGGACGACGTCGCCGCGGCCGTCGTCGACGGTGTACGGGACTCCCGCCCGGTCGCAGTGCCGGTGCAGGGCGGCCAGCTCGGTGTCGGCGTCGACCTCCTCGCCGAGCGCGTCCGAGACGGCGCCGTACACCGTCTTGACCGGCCAGGGACCGGAGATGTCGTGGGCGACGAGGCGGCCGCTCGCGTCGGGCTTGTGGGCGATGGGTGAGCCGAAGGCGGCGGTGGCCGCGCCCGGGATGAGTTCGCGGGTGAGGTCGAGCATCACGTCGTAGTCGGCGAAGGCCTGGTACGCCTCCAGCATGGTGAACTCGGGGTTGTGCTTGTAGCTCACGCCCTCGTTGCGGAAGGTGCGGCCCATCTCGAAGACCTTCTCCAGGCCGCCCACGCACAGCCGCTTGAGGTATAGCTCGGGGGCGATACGGAGGTACAGGTCGAGATCGTAGGCGTTGATGTGGGTGGTGAAGGGGCGGGCGTTGGCGCCGCCGTGGATCTGCTGGAGCATCGGCGTCTCGACCTCCAGGTAGCCGCGCTCCAACAGGCCCTGGCGCAGGGCCTGGACGGCGGTGGAGCGGTTGCGTACGACCGCGCGGGCGTCGGGGTTGGCGACGAGGTCCACATAGCGGCGGCGGACCTTGGCCTCGGGGTCGGCCAGGCCCCGGCGCTTGTCGGGCAGCGGGCGCAGGCACTTGCCGGTGAGCTGCCAGTCGCTGACGAAGACGGAGAGCTCGCCCCGGTCGCTGGCGCCGATCTCGCCGCTGGCCGTGATGTGGTCGCCGATGTCGGTGTCGGCCGTGAAACCGTCGAGCCCGGCGCCGGAGTCGACGCGGGTGAGGACGAGTTGGAGGTCGCCCGACCAGTCGCGCAGTACGGCGAAGACGACGCCGCCCAGGTCGCGTACGAGCATCACGCGGCCCGCGACGGTGGTGCGCTCCCCGGTGCGGGTCCCCGCGGCCAGTGCGGGGTGTGCGGCGCGGACGGCGGCCAGGGTGTGGGTGCGCTGGGCGATGCCGACCGGGTAGGGGTCGGTGCCGTCGGCGCGCAGCCGCTCCAGCTTGCGGTGCCGGACGCGGACCTGTTCGGGGAGGTCGTCGACGGGGTCGCGGTCGGCCTGCGGCGCGTCACCGGTCAGGCCGAGCGCGGTGAGGGACGGCAGGCCTTCGGTGGTGGACGGGCGTACGGAGAACGCGGCCGAGCGATGGCCGTTGCCCCACAGCTTGCGCAGGCTCGGCACGGAGACGAAACCCTCGGCGATGCCGGAGGCCAGGCTGACCCGGGCCAGCGAGCCCGCGTCGCCGTAGCAGATGAAGCGCGGGTACCACTCGGGGTCGTACTTGGCGTTGGAGCGGTAGAGGGCCTCCAGCTGCCACCACTTGGAGAAGAACAGCAGCAGCTTGCGCCACAGGCGCAGCACAGGGCCCGCGCCGATGCGGGCGCCCTCCTCGAAGACGGAGCGGAACACGGCGAAGTTGAGGGAGATCCGGCGCACGCCCAACTTGCCCGCCTGGGCGCACACTTCGGCGACCATGAACTCCATGACGCCGTTGGGTGCGCTGCGGTCGCGCCGCATCAGGTCGAGGGAGATACCGTCCCTGCCCCAGGGCACGAAGGACAGCAGGGCAAGGAGTCTGCCGTCGGCGCCGTGTGCCTCGGCGAGCAGGCAGTCGCCGTCGGCCGGGTCGCCGAGGCGGTCCAGCGCCATCGAGAAGCCCCGCTCGGTCTCGGTGTCCCGCCAGGCGTCGGCCCGGTCGATGACCTCCCGCATCTCCGCGTCGGAGAGGGTGGCGTGGCGGCGCACCCGGCAGCTGGCGCCGGTGCGCTGGACCCGGTTGACGGCCTGTCGGGTGACCCGCATGTCGCGGCCGTCCAGGTCGAACTTCGCGGTGTGCAGGATCGCCTCGTCGCCGAGTTGCAGGGCGCCGAGTCCGGCGCGCGCGTAGGCCTTGGCGCCCTCTTCGGACGCGCCCATCACGGCCTGCGCCCAGGCGTAGCGGCGGGCCGCGGCCAGCCACGCCTCGATGGCGGGCTGCCAGGCCCCCACGTCGCCGACGGGGTCGCCGCTGGCCAGGCAGACGCCCGCCTCCACGCGGTAGGTGACGGCGGCCTTGCCGCTGGGCGCGAAGATGACGGCCTTGTCGCGGCGGGTGGCGAAGTAGCCGAGCGAGTCCTGGCCGCCGTACGCGCCGAGCAGGGCCCGGATGCGGGCCTCCTCGTCGCCGTGCAGGGCGGCCTCCATGCGCTGGGAGCGGAAGAGGACGGCCACCGCGTTCAGCAGGGCCAGGGCGCCGAACAGACCGAGGAAGAAGTTCACCGGGCGCGCCGCTCTGCCGTCGAACTGGCCGGTGCTGACCAGTCCCCCGCAGACCCGGTTGACCGCCCAGAGCAGCCGCTGGCCGCGCTCCAGGGTGCCGGGGAACAGCTCGACCAGGCCCCAGCCGACGAGGATCGCGACGACCAGTCCCCCGGCCAGGACGGCGAGCGCCCGCAGGAAGGCGCCGCGCCGGGCGTCCGCGGAGAACTCCTTGTGTGCCGAGGCGAGCAGCACCAGCGCGGCGCCGCACACGATCGCCGACGGCAGCGCCTCCTGCCACAGTCCCACGGCGATCCACACGCCATCGGCGATGAGCAGCAGGGACAGATAGACGACGACGATCCGCCAGGCGATGGCCTTGCGGGACGCGCAGGCCGCGGCCAGCAGGAACAGGAACACCGCGTAGGCGAGGTTCGCGCTGAACGGGACGGTGAGGGTGTCCAGCAGGTTGGTGAAGGGGCGCAGCAGGCGGCGCAGCGGGTGGATCAGCGCGAGCAGCGCACAGAACGCCCCGAGCAGCCCGAAGAAGGTCGCGAAGCCCTCGGGGACCTTCCGCAGGAAGCGGTCGCCGGGGCGGTTCCCGCGCGTGTCCCGCGGCGCTGGTTCGCCTGTGGCGGGCCCGGATTCCTGGACGCTGGCGCTCATGGTCCGACTCTAGGAAGGCGCTGGCACCGCCGCCTGTCGAGCGGGGCGTACGTGCGTACGTACGCCCCGGGCTCCGCTACTTTCCCATCACCAGGCCCGCCTTGGCCGCGTCACGGCTCAGCACGACGCGCTTGATGCGGTCGCGCAGGGCCGTGTGGTCGGCGCCGCGGTCGATGGCGGCGTTCAGGTTCACCACCCGCCCGGCGTTCGTGTCGAACCACTGCGGGATGAACTCGGCCTTCGTGACCTCCCAGCGGCCGCCGGGCTTCGCCGGGGGCGTGAAGGTGAACCGGCCGATGGTGCCCTGGTTACCGCGCGGGTCGTACGCGCCGGAGTGGTTGTTCATGGCTCCGGCGATCTGGTCGCCCAGGCCGTACGCCACCCAGGAGCCGTTGACCTTCTCGTACGCCTGCGGGACGTGTGCGTGGGTGCCGACGATCAGGTCGATGTCGGGGCGGCCGTCGGTCGTGGCGGCGGTGAGCGCCTTGGCGAGCCGGAGCTGCTGGGCGCTCGGCTCGTCCTGCCACTCCGTGCCCCAGTGCGGGCTGACCACCACCACGTCGGCGCCCGCTCTGCGGGCGGCTCGGGCGTCGGAGAGGATCTTCTGCTCGTTGATGAGGTTGACCGCCCAGGGACGGCCGGTGGGCAGCGGGAAGCCGTTGGTGCCGTAGGTGTACGCGAGATGGGCGACCTTGGCCCCGCCCGCCTTGAGCAGGGTGATCTGCCGGGACTCGGCGGCCGAGCGGGCCGAGCCCGCGTGCTTGACGCCCGCCTCGTCGAGCGCGTCCAGGGTGCGGCGCAGCCCCTCGGTCCCGTCGTCCAGAGTGTGGTTGGAGGCGGTGGAGCAGGAGTCGTAGCCGGTGGCGGCGAGGGCCGCGGCCACCTGGGGCGGCGACTTGAAGGTGGGGTAGCCGGTGTAGTCGCCGTCCGCGCCGTAGACCGTCTCCATGTGGCAGATCGCCAGGTCGGCCTTGGAGATCAGCGGTTTCACCCCGGCAAGCATCGGGCGGAAGTCGTATCCGTCGCCGCCCGCGTCGGCGCGCGCCTGCTCGATGATCGAGGAGTGCGGCAGCACATCGCCGGTGGCGACCAACGTGAAGGCCCGCTGCTCGGCCTTGGCGCCACTGGCCGCCGATGGACTGCCCGAGGCGGCGGCCTTCAAGGCCGGGGCCTTCGGCGGGTCCTGCGGTGCCGCACAGCCCGCGGCCCCGATCAGTACGGCGACCAGGGCGGTCGCCGCCCCTCGCGCGGGCGGGGTGGGCGACGTGGGCGAGGTGCGCTGGGTCATCGACCGGGCTCCGTCATTCGGGGATATCGGCCATATCAAGAGATAATGGGATGAATGAGGCGTCAAGGATCAAGGCCGCCGCAGTCCCTGAATCGGACTCACGCCCGGTCGTTCGCCCGTCCGGTGGCCCGCTCGCCGCACCGCTCGTCGACCCCTTCGACCGCCCGCCGCACACCGCCGTACGCCGTATGTGCGTGCGCCGCGCGCTGCGCTGCCATACCGCCATGACGACGGCGACCCGCACCGACGAACGCACCCTGGCCGAGCTGCAGCGCGAGCACGGACAGGCCCTGCTCTGCTTTCTGCACCGGCTCACACTCGGCGACCGGCAGCGCGCCGAGGACCTGGCCCAGGAGACGCTGCTGCGCGCCTGGCAGCACCCCGAGGCCCTGCGCTCCGAACACGCGTCCATCCGCCCCTGGCTGTTCACCGTGGCCCGCCGACTGGCCATCGACGCGCGCCGCCAGCGGCAGGCCAGGCCCCTGGAGGTGGGCGGCCAGGTCCTGGAGAGCGCCCCGGTCTGCGCGGACCACGCGGAGCGCGCCACGGCGGTGCTCGACGTACGACAGGCCGTAGGGACACTCAGCCCCGAGCACCGTGCGGTGCTCCATCAGGTGTACTTTCGCGGGGCGAGCATGGCGGAGGCGGCCGAAGAGCTCGGCATCCCGACCGGTACCGTGAAGTCCCGTGCGTACTACGCTCTGCGCGCGCTGCGGCGAGTCCTTCCGGGCTACGCGGGTGACCTGCGGTGAAACAAACGGCTGGGTCAAACCTCCGCAAAGCCCCTTGCTCATCGGCCGATTGAGTAATCGGCTACTCCCATCCGTGTTTCGGTACGAGAGCTGGGGGCCGTCGTCAGACTCCCGCCGTCCGCCCGGAGGGCGGGCCGCGCGGCGTCAGGTGCGTGCTCTCGGCGTGCCGGGTGCAGGCCCTCGTACTGGACGTACTCGGGTCTGTGCCCGGTGCGGCGAGAGTGCGTGCATGGCGTCGCGCGGCAGGCGGGAGTCTGACGACGGTCCCCAGGGGCCTCGCTGCGTCACAGACCGGAGGAAGGCGAAAGAGGATGCCACACAGAAGCACCGACGACGACACCGGCGGCAGTGCCGAACTGACCGTCCCGATGGCGTGGTTGTACGCCGAGTACATCGCTGACGAGCTGTTACGCACCGGCGATCTGATGCCCCCCACGTCCTTCGAGTACCGGGCGGGACGCGACGCGCTGGCGTTGACGATCTTCCTGGCCGACTCCGGGGGCGAGCTCTCCGGCATCCGCGTCATCACCCAGTTGGAGACCTGGCTCTCGCTGACCGCGTACGACCAGCCGTGGCAGGACTGGGTCCGGGAGCGGCTGGCCGGCGAGGCGTTCGGCCCCGGCCGCGGCGGGCCCGATCTGCGGCTTGCGCAGCTGGCCTGGCAGTGGCTGGAGGAGACCGAGCTGCTCGCGCCCGACCTGGACGCGGTGGTCCTGGACGGCGGGGCGCCGCACGGCGAGGAGGGCGGGCCGCAGGTGTGGACGCCCGCCTGGCAGCTGGGGCTGCCGCTGGGGCATCTGGCGATCCACCTGTTCTGACCGGGGCTCTCGGCCCCCTGCTCAGCCCTCGGAGTGCTCCGTGGGCGAGGAGTGCACGCCCGCGCGGTACTTGGGGATCCGTACCGTGATCTTCATCCCCGCGGCCACCCCGGTCTCGATGACCAGCCCGTATCCGTCACCGAACACCTGCCGCAGCCGGTCGTCCACGTTCGACAGGCCGATACCTGCCGAGGGCCCGCCTTCCCCGCGCAGAATCCGCCGCAGTCGCTCGGGGTCCATCCCGACGCCGTCGTCCTCGATGACGACCTCCGCGTCGGCGCCCGCGTCCCGGGCGCCGATGGTGATCCGGCTGCGGGTGACCGCGCCCTCCAGGCCGTGCTTGACGGCGTTCTCCACCAGCGGCTGCAGACACAGGAACGGCAGCGCCACCGGCAGCACTTCGGGGGCGATCTGCAGGGTCACCGACAGCCGGTCGCCGAACCGGGCGCGGACCAGGGCCAGGTACTGGTCGATGGAGTGCAGCTCGTCGGCGAGGGTGGTGAAGTCGCCGTGCGTGCGGAACGAGTAGCGGGTGAAGTCGGCGAACTCCAGGAGGAGCTCACGGGCCCGCTCGGGATCGGTCCGGACGAACGACGCGATCGCGGCGAGGGAGTTGAAGACGAAGTGCGGGGAGATCTGCGCCCGTAGCGCCTTGATCTCCGCCTCGATGACCCGGGTGCGGGAGCGGTCCAGCTCGGCGAGTTCCAGCTGTACGGAAACCCAGCGGGCCACCTCGTCGGTGGCTCTGGCCAGCACCGCCGACTCCCGTGGCGCGTACGCCACCAGGGCGCCCAGGACCCGCTGGTCGACGACGATCGGGGCGGCCACCGCCCAGCGCTGCGGGCAGTCCAGGTCCCCGCAGGCGCAGTCGAAGGCGGCGCTCCGCCCGGAGTCCAGGAGGGCGCCGAGCGCCCCCATGACGTGCTTGCCGTGCTGCTCCCCCGCGCCGTCCCAGGCGAGCACCGCGCTGCGGTTGGTGAGACAGAGCGCGTCGGTGCCGAGCAGGGAGCGCAGCCGTCCCGCGGCCTTGCGCGCGGTGTCGTCGGTGAGTCCGGCACGCAGCGGGGGCGCGGCCAGTGAGGCGGTGTGCAGGGTGTCGAAGGTGGCGCGCTCGACGGGGGTGCCGACGTCGCTGCGGCCCAGCGGGTGGGCGGTGCGGCGGCCGAGCAGAAAGCCGCCCGCGAGCAGCAGCGGGCACAGGGCGAGCAGGATGGCGACGGTCACGGCCGCTCTCCATCCGCGATGGCGGGGCTCACTTGTGGTCTCCTTCCGCCGCTGCGGCGGTCTGCCGCACCGTCAGCGACTCGGGCAGATGCAGCCGGGTCATGGTGGCGCTGGTGTGCGGCGGCACGCTGCCGGGCGTGGCGAGCGAGCCGAGCACCATGGCCAGGAACCCGACCGGCACCGACCACACGGCGGGCCAGGCCAGCAGGGTGTGCGGCCAGCCCGAGCCGACCACGCCGCCCACCGTGAGGCCCACCGCGACCGTCGCCGAGCCACCACCGAGGAGCAGCCCGGCGACGGCGCCCGGCGGGGTGAGCCGCCGCCACCAGATGCCGAGCACCAGCAGCGGGCAGAACGACGACGCCGACACCGCGAACGCCATCCCCACCGCGTCGGCCACCGGGACCCCGGTGACCAGCAGCGCACCGGCCAGCGGCACCAGCGTGGCCAGCACCGTGGCGAGCCGGAAGTGCCGTACCCCGCGCGAGGGCAGCACATCCTGGCTGAGCACCCCGGCGACGGCCATGGTCAGTCCCGACGCGGTGGACAGGAACGCGGCGAAGGCGCCGCCCGCGACCAGCGCGCCCAGCAGGTCGCCGCCGAGCCCGCCGATCACCCGCTCGGGGAGCAGCAGTACGGCGGCGTCGGCGTGCCCGGTGAGGGTGAGCTCGGGGGCGTACAGCCTGCCGAGTGCGCCGTACAGCGGTGGCAGCAGATAGAAGGCGCCGATCAGGGCGAGCACCACGACGGTGGTGCGGCGGGCGGTGCGGCCGTTGGGGCTGGTGTAGAAGCGCACCACCACATGCGGCAGGCCCATGGTGCCCAGGAAGGTGGCGACGATCAGTCCGTACGTGGCGTACAGCGGGTGGTCGGCGCGGCTGCTGGCCAGCGGGCGGCTGGCGCTGGAGCCGGGTTCGGCGCCGGGGACCTGGGAGCCTTCGGGGAACGTCAGGTGGGTGCCGCCGTCGATGCGGTGGGTGCCGTCGTCGAGGTTCACGCGCGCGTGGTCGTACGCGCGGCCGTCGACCGTGCCGTCCACGGTGACGGTGAGCGGGGCGTTCAACCGGATGTCGACCCGCTCCGCGACCCGCACCGACTGCTGGGCGCGGAGGTGGGCCGGCTCGTCGAACTCGGCCTGCGGACGGCCGTCGCCCTGCCAGGCCAGGACCAGGAACAGGGCGGGCACCAGCAGGGCGGTGAGCTTGAGCCAGTACTGGAAGGCCTGGACGAAGGTGATGCTGCGCATCCCGCCCGCGGCGACGGCGAGCACCACCACGGTGGCGACCAGGGTGCCGCCGAGCCAGCGCGGCGCCCCGGTAAGGATCTCCAGGGTCAGCCCGGCGCCCTGGAGTTGGGGCACCAGGTACAGCCAGCCCGCGCCCACCACGAACACGCTGACCAGCCTGCGGACCTGGCGCGACTCCAGCCGCCCCTCGGCGAAGTCCGGCAGGGTGTACGCGCCCGAGCGGCGCAGCGGGGCGGCGACGAAGAGCAGCAGCACGAGATATCCGGCGGTGTAGCCGACCGGGTACCAGAGCATGTCGGGGCCGTGCAGGAGCAGCAGTCCCGCGATGCCGAGGAAGGAGGCGGCCGACAGGTACTCGCCGCTGATCGCGGCGGCGTTCAGGGACGGGCCGACCGTGCGGGACGCGACGTAGAAGTCCGATGTGGTGCGGGAGATCCGCAGGCCGAAGCCGCCGATCAGGACGGTGGCGAGGACGACGGCGGCGACGGCGGGTATCGCGTACGACTGGTGCACGGCCGGTTCAGCGGCCTTCCGCGCCCTCGGCGCCCTGCACCAGGCGGGCGAAGTCGCGCTCGTTGCGCTCGGCGCGCCGGACGTACCACCACGCGATGAGTACGAGCACGGGATAGCAGCCGAAGCCGAGGACGGTCCAGACCACCGCGGGCTTGCCGAGCGCGTCGAAGAACAGCGGCAGGGTCGCGACGGTGAGGGCGAGCACCCCGAAGGCGGAAAGCCCGGCCCGTAGCTGGCTGCGCATCAGTGAGCGGACGTAGGCGGCGCCGAGGGTGGTCTGCTCGTCGATCTCCGACTGGGTTCGGTGGCCCGGCGGCAGGTGCACCCGCCGGGGCTCCCCGGTCACGACTTCGCGGCGGGGCGCGGGCTCTGCGGACACGGCGTGGAGTGTACGCAGCGCGGACGGCGTGGCGGAAGCCCTGGCTCTCAGCGGCGGTCGGTGCGCATCAGCAGGTCACGCAGCCGGCTGGCGTGCCGCCGCGAGACGGCCAGCTCCGCGCCGCCGACGCGCACGCTCATGCTGCCCGCGTCGAGCCGGAGTTCGTCGATGCGGTGCAGGGCGACCAGGTGGCGGCGGTGGATGCGGACGAACCCGTGCGGCTGCCAGCGCTCTTCGAGGGTGGTGAGCGGTATCCGGACGAGGTGGCTCTCCGCTCCGGTGTACAGCCGTGCGTAGTCCCCGTGCGCCTCGGCGTACACGATGTCGGCGACGGCCACGAGCCGCGTCACCCCACCCAGTTCAACGGGGATGTGCCCGGCCGCGGTCTCCGGCACGGGGCGCGGCCGGTTCTCCTGCGCGGCGAGCTGCTCGGCGGCCCGTCGCACGGCCTGGGCGAGGCGCTCGGTGCGCACGGGTTTGAGTACGTAATCCACCGCCTTGAGGTCGAAGGCCTGGACGGCGAACCCCTCGTGCGCGGTGACGAAAACGATCAACGGCGGCCTGGCGAACCCCGCGAGCAGCCGTGCCACGTCGAGTCCGGTGAGCCCGGCCATCTGGATGTCGAGGAAGAGCACATCGATCGCGTCCGGGCTGTCCGCCCCCGCGTCGATGGCCTGGGAGATCCGACGCAGCGCGTCGGTGGCGTCGGTGGCACCCTCCGCGCTCAGCACATGGGGGTCGGCCCGCAGCAGGTAGAGCAGCTCGGCGAGCGCGGGTTCCTCGTCGTCGACAGCCAGTATGCGCAGCATGCGGGTGGAGTGTATGGGGTCACCCGGCAGCGGCCAATCCGGTACGCGGGGTCGACGCGGCGGCGTCCCGGGTGCGGGGCCACGCGGGTACGCGCGGGCCGTGCCCCCACCGGGCTACGGTCGGGCCGTTCGGGTCCCACGCGGCGACGGACGCGCGGGCGCCTCGCTCCGTTGGCGGCCGCCGGCTCTGGGCTGCGGGCACGGCGGGGTTGGGCGCGCCCGACCCCGCCGCGCCGCGTCGGCCTCCGGCTCCGGGCTGCGGGTGCGCGCGGGCTGCAGCGGTCGGGTGCGCGGCCGCCTCGCGGCGCAGCGGCCACCAGCTCCGAGCCGCGGGCGCGCACGGGCGCCTCGCGTCGCGGCGACCACCAGCTCCGAGCCGCGGGCGCGGACTGCTCGCCGTCGGGCGCAGATGCGCACGAGCCTCTCACGGTCGGACGCACACGGGCGTCCCGCGCCGCAAGGACCACCAGTTCCGGGCCGCAGGCGCGGACTGCTCACGGCGGGGTGCGGACGCGCACGGGCGCCTCGTGCCTCGGTGACGACCAGCCCGATCCGCAGGCACGCAAGCCGCTCACAGTCGGGTGCAGGCGCGCGGGCTCCCAACGGTCGGGCGCGCACAGCCGCCTCGCGTCGCGGCCATCGGCTCCGGGCTGCGGGCGCGCGGGCTGCCGCGGTCGGGTGCGGGTGCGCACGGGCGCCTCGTGCCGCGGCGGCTACCAGCTCCGAGCCGCAGGCACGCGAGCCGCTCACCGTCGGCGCGGGCGCGCACAGACGCCTCGTCTCGCGCCGGCTGCGGGCGGCAGGCGCGCGGACTGTTCGCGGTCGGGCGCGAGGGCGCGCGGGCCCGGGCCCAACGCACCCCGGCCCGTGGCTACTCGCGGTCCGGGACCGTGAACTCGCACCACACGCACTTGCCGGTGCCGCGTGACTCCACGCCCCAGACGTCGGCCAGCCGGTCGACCAGGAGCAGTCCGCGCCCGGAGACCCCCGACTCGCCCGCCTCACGGCGGCGCGGCAGGGCGCTGGAGGTGTCCTCGACCTCGACGCGTAGCCGCCTCGCCGCGCCGGTCAGCACGCGCAGGGTGACGACGGCGGCGCCTTCGGTGTGCAGGAGCGCGTTGGTGATCAGCTCGTCGGCGATCAGCTCGATCTCGTCGGCGCGCTCCCTCGCCCCCCAGGCCCGTACGGCGGCCCGCACCATGTGCCGCGCGTCGCTCAGCCCGTCGGGGTCGTTCGGCGCCACATGCTGCTGCAGGCGGCCGCCCGCCTGCGGGGCCTCGGTGCTGCGGCGGCGCAGCAGAAGCAGCGCGGCGTCGTCGTCGCCGCCGCGCTCGTCCACCACCTCGCACAGCCGGTCGGCCAGCTTCCCCAGGTCGTCGGGGCCTGAGCCGACGAGCGTGGTGAGGACCTGCATCCCGTCGTCCAGGTCGGTGCCCGGCTCCTCGACCATGCCGTCGGTGCAGAGCAGGAGCGTCTGCCCGGGGTCGAGTTCGACGGTCGACACCGGGTACTCCAGGCGCCCGAACTCGGCGGACAGGCCGAGCGGCAGCCCGCCCTCCACGGGCAGCCTGCGGCAGGTCCCGTCGGGCTGCCGCAGCAGCGGGTCGAGGTGGCCGGCCCGTACGAACTGGACGACGCCGGTCCCCAGGTCGACCTGCGCGTACAGGCAGGTCGCGAAGCGGTCGGTGTCCAGTTCGTGCAGGAAGGCGGAGGCCCGCGCCATGACCGTGGCGGGCGTGTGGCCCTCGGCCGCGTACGCGCGCAGCACGATCCGCAGCTGGCCCATCACGGCCGCGGCGTGCGTGTCATGGCCCTGGACGTCGCCGATGACCGCGCCGACCCGCCCGCCGGGCAGCGGGATCACGTCGTACCAGTCGCCCCCGATGTCGCGCCCCAGCTTGCCCGAGCGGTAGCGCACCGCGGTCTCGGCGCCGGGGATGCCGGGGATGCTGCGCGGCAGCATGGCCGTCTGCAGGCCCTGGGCCAGGTCCTTCTCCTGCTCGAAGAGCATCGCCCGCTGCAGGCTCTGCGCGATGCTGCTGCCGAGCGCGACCAGCACGTTGCGCTCCTCCGCGCTGAAGCCGTTCTTGTCCCGGTAGAGCAGGCCGAGCGCCCCGATCGGCCGGGCCTGCGCGATCAGCGGCAGATACGCGGCCGAGGTGATCTCCAGACCCGTGATGTGCGGCCACAGCAGCGGATACGAGGAGGCGAACTCCTCCGGGGACTCGATATAGCGCGGGGCCAGCGTGCGGACCACCTCGCTCATCGGATACGGCTCGTCGATCCGCGTGAACCGGGTGCCGGGGACGAAGCTGCCCGCCGGGCCCTCGGCGACCAGGTGGATGCGCCCGGCCTCGACCAGTCCCATCACCAGGCTGGCGGCCCCGAGGCGGTCCAGGCCGTCGCTGTCCCCCAGGACATCGATCACGTCCTGCACCGTACGGGCGTGCGCGAGGGCCGCGGCGGTGCCCTGCACCATGCTGGTCTGGCGGTTCTGCGCCGCCCGCAGGTCGGCCCGCTCGCGACGCTGGGCCAGGTCCTCGATCTCCTGCCGGGCGTCCCGGACGATGCCCACGATCCGGCGCGGGCGGCCGGTGTCGTCGCGCCGGATATAGCCCTGGGTGTGGGTCCACTGCAGGGTGCCGTCGCGGCGGCGGATACGGAAGTACGCCCCGTAGTTCTCGCTGCCGTCCTTCAGGGCCTGCGAGACCAGGGCGTCCAGGCGGTGGCTCTCGGCCGGGGGCACCCGGACCGCCAGGGACTCCGGGCGGCCGTCGTACTCGTCGTGCCGTAGGTCGAAGAGCTCGTGGGCCTGGGCGTCCATGTGCATCAGCCCGCTGTCCAGGTCCCAGTCGAAGGTGCCCATGCGGTTGAGCGCCAGGATCGGGTCCGGGAGGGCGGGCCAGCCGTCCGGCAGTGACAGGGCACTCGCTCCCCGATCAACCATGCGCCCACCTTGCCACCATTTACGCCCTTTCTCGACCTCTGGTGCTCTCGACCTCTCGCGCTCTCAACCTCAGGTGTTGAAGACGCCGCCGTCCGTGACGTCGTCGGTGTCGTCGGGGACGGTCGGCTGGTCCGGGGGCAGCTGCGGCTCCGGCTCCCGCGGGGTGTCCTCACCCGGCGGCGGCGTCGGACAGCCGGACGGCAGCGGCGACGGGGACGGGGTGGGGCCACCGGGGACATCGGGCGTCGGGGTGGTGGGCAGCACGGTCGGGCAGTCGGTGGGACTGTCGCCGGGGCTCGGGGAGTCCGCCTCGTCCGAGTCATCCGATTCATCTGGAGACGGGCTGTCCGACTCATCCTCATCCGGGGACACGCTGCCCGACTCATCGGGAGACACGCTGCCGGAGTCATCCGGGGACGGGGACTGCGACGGGGACTGCGACGGCGACGCGCTCGGGTCGAGCGAGGGGTCCGGGGACGGCGGCGGTGGCACGACCTTGTCGTTACTGCCGTCGTCACCGATCGGGCGCTCGATCCAGGTGTTGTTGGTGATGTTGACGATGATGATGTTGATGATCACCTTGGGCGCCGGGGTGATCACGACGGTCCGGGTGGGGTGGTAACCGCCCCACGGCTTGCCCTGGTGGCTCGCACCGCCCTTCAGAGCGGCCGGCGGGGTCAGCGGATTGCCGCACGCGCAGCGGACCCGCGGCATCCCCCGGTCGTCGACGAGGACGGCGGTGCCGGTCTGCAGGACGGACTGGAAGCTGGTCGGCTGCCCGTCGCGGTAGCCGTGGTTGGTCACGCGGGTGTCGGCCCTGACCTGGACCGGGGTGAGGCCGCGCAGCCAGCCCGCGATGTCGGACTGCTTGATCCCGACGACCTCGACGAAGGCGCGGGCCTTGGCCTGGTCCGAGGTGAGGTAGCGGACCTGCTGTTCCACGTCGCAGCTGGCGATCGACTGGGTTCCGCCGTACAGGCCGGGCGTCTCGCCCGAGAAACTGCGGACGCCCTGCCCGGTGGGCGAACCGGTCGGGGACGGCTGCGGCGTTCGGGTGACGGGCGGCGCGTCCGCCGTGGTCGCGGTGGAGTCGGTGAACGGGTCGGGGCCCTGGGCGGCGACGGGCTGGAGGAAGACCTCGTCCGGCGTGTCCGCCGCGTCCGCCGCGCTCTGGTCGCCGCCGCTGGAGCAGCCCGCGACCAGCAGGGCCGTGGATATCGCGAAGGCCGCCGCATAGCGCCTGATGGGTGAGTGCACGCGGTTCTCCCGCCGTCTGACCGGGTCGTTTGCCCTATATGTTCTCCTTCTGTGGAACGGTTCGCCTCCGCTGCCCGCCCGGGCCCCGCAAGCCGAATGGCTCGCCCAGCGCCACAATGACGGGTGTGGAGTGGTTCACCGAACCCGACTACTGGCTGGCCCGGCTGGTCTTCCAGCGGGCGCTGGCCGCGGTGTACCTCGTCGCCTTCGTGAGCGCGGCGCTGCAGTTCCGGGCGCTGATCGGGGAGCGCGGGATGCTGCCGGTACCGCGGTACGTAGCGCGGGTGCCGATGCGCGCGGCGCCCAGCCTCTTCCAGCTGCGCTACTCGGACCGCCTGTTCGCGCTCTGCGCCTGGACGGGCGCGCTGTGCGCCACCGCGCTGCTCGCAGGCGTCGACTCGCTAGTGCCGCTGTGGGCGGCGATGCTGATGTGGGCGCTGCCGTGGGCGCTGTATCTGTCGATCGTCAATGTGGGGCAGACCTGGTACAGCTTCGGCTGGGAGTCGCTGCTGCTCGAGGTGGGGTTCCTCGCAGTCTTCCTCGGCAACGACCGCACCGCGCCCCCGGTACTGGTGCTGTGGCTGCTGCGCTGGGTGCTGTTCCGGGTGGAGTTCGGCGCCGGGCTGATCAAGATGCGCGGCGACAGCTGCTGGCGGCGGCTGACCTGCCTCTACTACCACCATGAGACCCAGCCGATGCCGGGCCCGCTGAGCTGGTTCTTCCACCATCTCCCCCGGCCCCTGCACCGGGTGGAGGTCGCGGCGAACCACGTCACCCAACTCGCGGTGCCCTTCCTGTTGTTCACCCCGCAGCCCATCGCGTCGATCGCGGCCTGCGTCATGGCCGCGACCCAGCTGTGGCTGGTGCTCTCCGGCAACTTCTCCTGGCTGAACTGGCTGACCATCACGCTCGCCCTGTCCGCGATCGACTTCACGCCGGTGGCGGGTGCGCCGCCCGCGCTCGCCGCCGCCCCGCTCTGGTACGAGGTCGTGGTGATCTCAGTCGCGGCCCTGGTGGCGGGGCTGAGTTACCGCCCCGCGCGCAACCTGCTCTCCCGCCGCCAGATCATGAACTACTCCTTCGACCCGCTCCATCTCGTCAACACCTACGGCGCGTTCGGCACCGTGGGCCGGGTCCGCTACGAGGTGGTGGTCGAGGGCACGGCGGAGCCGGTACCGATGCCGGACGACTCGGGGTGGCAGGCCTACGAGTTCCATGGCAAGCCGGGTGATCCACGGCGGCTGCCACGGCAGTTCGCGCCCTACCATCTGCGGCTCGACTGGCTGATGTGGTTCGCGGCGCTGAACCCCGGCTATGCCAGGCCCTGGTTCGGGCCCTTCGTCGAACGCCTGCTGGAGAACGACCGGGACACCCTGCGGCTGCTGCGCACCAACCCCTTCCCCGACGCCCCGCCGACGTACGTCCGGGCCCTGCTGTACCACTACCGCTTCACCACCTGGCGGGAACTGCGCACGACGGGGGCTTGGTGGCACCGGACGTACGTACGGGAGTTCCTGCCGCCGACGCGCCTGGAGCGCCCGTCCGACACGCGGCACCGGTAGCGCGGGCGGGGTCAGCGCTGTACCACGCGCCGGAACGCCCCGTCGCTCGCGGCCAGTTCGGCCCAGCTGCCCTCCTGCACGACGTGGCCGCGTTCCAGTACGGCGATTCGGTCGGCCCGCCGGATGGTCGCGGGGCGGTGGGCGATGACCAGGGTGGTGCGCCCTCGGGAGGCGGCGCGCAGGGCCGCGGCGAGTTCCGCGTCCCCTGCTGTGTCCAGGTGCGCGGTCGTCTCGTCCAGGACCAGGACGCGGGGTGCGGCGAGCAGTGCGCGGGCCAGCGCGACGCGGGCCCGCTGGCCTCCGGAGAGCGTGGCGCCGCGCTCTCCTACGAGGGTTTCGTAGCCGTCCGGGAGCGCGTCGGCGACCCGGTCGACGCCGCACACGCGGGCCGCGTCGCGCAGTCGGGTGTCGCTCGCGCCGGGCGCGGCGAGGCGGAGGTTCTCGGCCAGGGTGCCGTGGAAGAGGGGCGCTTCCTGGCCGACGACGGCGAGGGCCTGGCGCAGGTCGCGGTCGGTCAGTTCGCGTACGTCGACGGGGGCGCCGTTCTCCGGGAGCAGTTCGACCGCGCCGGAGGCCGGGTCCCAGAAGCGGGCCAGCAGGTGGGCGCAGGTGGACTTGCCCGCGCCTGAGGCTCCGACGAGGGCGAGGGTGCGGCCGGGTTCGACGGTCAGGTCGACGCCGTCCAGGACCGGGTCCCCTCCGTAGTCGAACCGGACGTCCCGGAGCCGTACGCCCAACGGGCCATCGGGAAGCGGCCGGGGTGTGGTGGGTTCGGGCGCACCGGCGGGGGCGTGCAGTGCGGCGCCGACCCGGGCCGCGGCGGCGCGCAGCCCTCCGGCCTGGCCGAGTGCGGCGGCCGCGTCGGCGACCGGGGCCAGGATGCCGAGCGCGAGGGCGACGGCGGCGGGGGCCCAGGCGCCGTCGATCCTGCCGCCCGCTACCGCGTGCGCGACGGCCGCGACGACCCCTAGCACCGCCGCGACCACGACGACGTCCCGTGCGGCGGCGGCCGTCGCCTCCCAGTCCTGCTCGGCGCGCTGTGCCTGCCCCAGCTCCTCGCCCTGCTCGGCCAGCTCGGCGCGGCGCCGGTCGAGTGCGCCGAACGCGAGCAGTTCGCGTAGCCCGTCCACGGCCTCCACCGCGTCCGCCGACAGCTTGGCGGCCGCCGCTCTGGTCGTTGCCCCGCGCCGGGCGCGTTCCCGCGCGGCGACGAACGGGGCGAGCGCGAGGAGCAGCGCGGCAGGCAGCACCGCGGCGAGCAGCCACGGCTCGACCCCGCCGAGCACGACGCCGCCCGCTCCGAACACGGTGCCGGTGGCGAGCAGTTGCGCGGTGGTATGGGCGTAGAAGAACTCCAGCGCCTCCACGTCCGCCAGCGCGGTCGCCGCCAGGTCGCCGCTGCGCCGCCCGCCGATCCTGGCCGGTGCGCTACGCGCGAGCCCGTCGAAGACGCGTACCCGTAGCTCGGCCAGGACCCGGTAGGCCAGGTCGTGCGACAGGTCCATCTCCCGCCAGGTCGCCACCGCGCGCAGCAGCACCAGCCCGACGAGCACGGCGACGGTCCCCGCGGACGGGGCGGCCTGGTCCACGACCGCCGCGCCGACGGTGTGCGCGAGGAGCGTCACCAGTGCGACCAGCGCGGCCTGGTCGACGAAGGCGGCGAGACAGGTCCGTACGACCATGGCCCGATGCGGCAGCAGGGCGGGCAGCAGTCCCCGAAGGGCACGCGGCGTGTGTGTCTTTTGGGGCGCGATGCGTTCGTCGGCTGACGCTGGTTCGCCGACTGCGGCCAGGTCGTCGACTGGCACCGCTTCATTGACCGCCGCCAGTTCGTCGGCTGGCGCCAGTTCGTCGGCTGCCGCCAGTTCGTCGGCTGGCACCGCTTCGTCGACCGCCGCCAGCTCGTCGACTGCCGCCGCTTCGTCGACTGCCGCCAGCTCCTCGGCTGGCACCGCTTCGTCAACCGCCGCCAGCTCGTGGGCTGCCGCCCGCTCGTCGACGGCGGCCAGTTCGTCGGCCGGCGCCGTTTCGTGCGCTGCCGCCGCCTCGTCGACTGGC
>NZ_JAZGRL010000001.1:845455-914553 GCF_046540415.1 Streptomyces sp. E11-3
GTGGGGGTTGCGGGCGTGGGCGGGGAAGTGGTGGCCGGCGATCTCCAGGCGCAGCCGGGTGCCCGCGGGCAGTCGCCGGGCGAGGTGCCCGAGCGGAACGGTGCGGGCTGGGGAGCCCTCGGTGCTCCGTATCACGCCTGTGGCCAGCGGCTTCGCTACGTCGTCGACCGTGAGCGCGACCAGGCGTACGACCCAGTCGGCGCAGTCGGCGTCGGCCGTGACCCGCAGCCTGGCCTCGGCCGCGCCGAGCAGGTCGAGTGGGCGGGGCAGCGGCGCGGTGACCAGGAGGCAGCGGTCGGCGGGGCCGTCCCTGGGGACCTCCAGGTCGTCGGAGCGCACCGGACGCTCGGGGTCGGCGTGGAAGTCGGGTCCGCGCAGGAGCCGCATTCCGTCGAGCGGAAACGCGGCTGATGGATCGTTCAACTGGGCTGCTGGAAGCCATAGTTCGCTTCCGCCGAGTGCGACGGCGCCCGCGCGCCCCGCGCCGAGCGCCCCGTCCAGCGCCGCGCGCGCCCAGGCCACGTACAGCTCACCGAGGCGCAACCGGTGTGCCGCGCCCGCGTCGGCGCCGGGTTCCGCGGTGAGGCCGTGCCCCCAGGGGCCGAGCACCAGTCGGGCCGGGCCGTGCCAGTCGCGCCACAGGCGCAGGGTGTCCTCGGTGAACGGGTCGTGGGTGCCGCCCACGGCGAGCAGGGGCAGGCTGTGGGCGATGGGGGGCTCATAGCGCCTCCGGTGGGCCCACAGTCCTGCCCAGGAGGGCAGTTCGCGGCCCAGTCGGTGCGGCAGGTCGCGTACGGGGAGGTGGTCGAGGAGCGCGGGGTCAGCGGACAGCGCCTTGGCGAGCGCGCTCTCGTCGGAGGTGCGCCGGTCGCCGTGCGCGGCCCACCATCCGGCCCGCGCGAACAGCCGCTCGGGGCCTGTCTCCTCGCGCGCGGTCTCGGCGGGGCCGAGCGCGGGTACGGCGGCGATGACGGCATCGGGAGACCCGCCGTCTCCTATGGTCGCGAGGGCGCAGTGCGCGGCGTACGAGGCACCGCACACCACGACCCGCCCGTCGGACCATGGTTGTCGCCGTATCCAAGCCAGTGCGGCTGCCCCGTCGTCGGCCTCATGGTGGAACGGGTGCCAACTGCCGTGTGAGGCATACCGGCCCCGTACGTCCTGGGCGATTGCGGCGAAGCCGCGACCGGCCCAGCCGCGCAGCTCGGCCCGGTGGCGCAACCGGTCGTACGGTGTGCGGATCAGTACGGCGGGGAAGGGGCCCGCGCCTTCGGGCAGCAGGAGGTCGGTGGCGAGGCGGGTTCCGTCCGGGGCTGTCAGGTAGCGCGTGTTCATGAGACGGATGTCCGTGCTGCGGGCAGCGGCGTGACGTCGGGCACCGGAAGCACGGGGTGGTCGCTGACGGTCGCCTGGCGCAGGTCGATACGGCGCAGTCGGCGGGTGGCGGGCGTGCCCTGTGCCCACGCGGTGAGATCGGCCGCGAGGTGCGCGGCAACCAGGTGGCGGTGCACGGGGGTTGGCCGGAACTCCCCTTCGGTGCGGCTTCGCTCCCAGTACGCGGTGAGCTCGCGGTGTGCGGGGGTCGCCGCCAGGCGGCGCGCCCGCACATGGGCGGAGGTCACGTCGCCGGGTTCGGCGGCGAGGGGTTCGATCCACACCTGGAAGCCCTCGCGGTGGCAGCGCAGCCAGCCGACGCCGCGCTCGGGCAGCCGGTCGGCGGCGTCCCACAGGCCGGGCGGCACGGGCTCGTCGAGGCACCAGACGACGGCCGCGGTGTCGGTATGCGTCGCGGCGGCGGCCTCGTCGGGGGTGCCGGTGCGCGGCTCGGCTCCGCACTCGGTGAGCAGCGCGGCGAGGGGGCCGGTGAGCGCGGGTGCTCCGGTCAGCAGCACGGCGCGCCGGTCGAGCGGCCAGCGCGGCGCGCCGTCGTCTCGGCCGGAGGGTTCGGCCATCAGGTAGCCCGCGCGCTCGAACGCTCCGATCAGCGCGGCGAGTTCGGCGTCCTCCTCCTGCTCGCGCTCACCCGTGAGCCGGACCCGGAGGTGCTGCGCCGGCACCGTGCCGGTGTCGACCCGCAGAAACTCCCCGTCGGGCGTACGGACCGCGAACCCGCCGTCCGGCACGGCGACGAGGCTCACGCCCGGCGCGAGGTGACTGCGCGTCATATCAGGTGTCTCCAAGGTGTGGCGAGGTGGGGAACGGGACAGGCCCGCCCGGAAGAAGCGTTCCGGGCGGGCCCTGGGTCGGGCTTACTCCTCGCCGTCGTCGAAGGGGTTCTCGACGAGGGCGTTGGAGTGGGTCGCGGAGAGGTGTGCCAGCTGGCCCTGCTCGGCGATCGGGGTGAACACCTTTTCCTGGTCCATGTGTTGAGCCCTTCTGCGTAGGTTGCGATGGGTGTGGCGGGTCCGGCCGGGGCCACACCGAAGACACTAACTGAAAATGATTATCATGTGCCAAGTGGCAGTGGGTGATCTGGGTAACACACCGGCCACCCGCCTTCCGGGTCACGTCCGACGCGCCCCGCCACGCCCAGCACATCGGCCAGCAGGCCCGGCGTCACCGCCTCTCCCGGTGGCCCGTCCGCGGCCACCCGGCCCCCGCGCAGCGCGACGACGCGCTCGGCGAAGCGGGCCGCGTGGGCGAGGTCGTGCAGCACCATCACCACGGTCAGCGCCCGCTCTTCGCGCAGCCGCACCACGGTCTGCAGGACCTCCAGTTGGTGCCGCAGGTCGAGGTACGTGGTCGGCTCGTCCAGGAGCAGTACGGGGGTGTCCTGGGCCAGCGCCATCGCCAGGCGTACCCGCTGGCGTTCGCCACCGGAGAGCGTGTCGACGCCGCGCGACGCCCAGTCGGCGACCCCCGCGTCCGTGAGCGCGCGGCGGCAGGTCTCGTCGTCGCCCTCGCGGAGCATGCCGAGTGGGCCGCGGGCCGCGTATCTGCCCTGGCGCACCAGTTGGCGTACGGTCATGCCCGGCACCGGTGGCGCGGACTGGTGCAGCAGGGCGACGCGCCGGGCCGCGGCGCGCCGCGAGAGGCGGGCAAGGTCGTCGCCGCCGAGCAGGACGCGCCCTTCGCCTGGGCGCAGCAGCCCTGCGGCGAGCCGGAGCAGGGTGCTCTTGCCACAGCCGTTCAGCCCGACCAGGGCCACCAACTCGCCCTGGGTGACCCTGAGATCGACTCCGTCGAGTACCGAACGCCCTGGATAGCCGAAGCGGACCCCTTCGACGGTGATGGCGTCCTTCGTGGACGCGGGCGTGGTAGCCGTCTGGGGCTCCTGGCTCTCCCGTGTACGGGGTGCATGGGGTGGAGCGGATTGCGTCATGTTCGTCCTCGTCGGTCGTGGGCGCGGGCGGTCTTCGGGCACCTCAGGCACTTCAGGCACTTCAGGCACTTCAGGCACTTCAGGCACTTCAAGAACGCGGCAGGGGCACCCGGCGCACCAGCACCAGGAGCAGCACCGCCCCGGCGAAGGTCGTCACCGCCCCGGTCGGCAGGGTCAGCCGGTCCGCGTCCCACGCCGCCGCGAGCAGCCGCGACGCGCCCTGCGCCACGGCGTCGGCGCCGCACACCACGGTCGCGCCGAGCAGCGCGGCCCCCGGCAGTCCGAGGCGCAGGTCGGCGCCGAACAGGGCGAGCGCGACATGCGGCACCAGGAGACCTACGAAGCCGAGCGCGCCGACGACGGACACCGCCCCCGCGGTCAGTGCGACCGCGCACACCAGGGCCAGCGCGCGGGCCCTGCCGGTGGCGAGCCCGACCGCCGCGGCCTGTTCGTCGCCGCAGCGCAGCAGCGTCAGCGGTCCGGCGAGTGCGCAGGCGGCCACGGCCCAGCCGAGGGCCCAGGGCCACAGCAGGTGCCAGTGCTCCCACACCCGGCCTTCGGTGGAGCCGACCAGCCACTGCACGACGCTGCCCAGTTCGCCGGGGGCCACCAGGAGCACCATCGCGGTCAGCCCCGCGAGCACCGCGGAGACCAGCACCCCGTGCACCGCGGTCTGCTCCGGGTCGCCCCGGTCGCGCCCCGCCAGTACCCACAGCAGCCCGGCCCCGGCGAACCCGCCGACGCAGGCGGCCGCGACGACGGCGGCCGGCGACTCCCACCCGGCGAGCCCCAGCCCGGTGGCCGCCACGGCGCCCAGCACGGCACCCGGCGTGACCCCGGTGACCTCGGGCCCGGCCAGCGGATTGCGCAGCGCGGACTGCAGCACGAGCCCGGCGAGCCCGAGACAGGCCCCGGCGACCAGCGCCACCAGCATCCGGGGCAGCCTCAGTCGCAGCACGATGTGCCGCGTGGTGTCGTCGCCGCCCCCGAGCATCACCTGCCACACCTCACCGGGCGACACGGCCCGCCCGGCCAACAGGTCAGCCACGACGGCGACCAGGAGCAGTACGGCGACCAGCGCGACCCGCCTCGCGACGGGCCCCCGCACGCCATCAGCATCAGCGTCCCGCACGGCATGGTCGGCCCGTACGCCGCGTGAGGGCTCCGCCTCTGCGACACCTCGCGGCCCTCCCGCAGCCTCCGACTCCCCCTCATCGGCCACCCGCAGGTCCCCCGCAGGTCGCGCCTCATCGTCGGGTGGCGCGTCCCCGCCGCCGTTCAGGCCGCCGACGGCCTGTGCGTCACCGACCGGCAGCACGCCACCGCCCAGCGCCCTCTCATCGGCAGCGCCACGCTCGGGCCCCGCGCCCTCCGGCCCCGCCTCGCCCGCAGCCCTCACGTCACTCCCCCCTCGACCAGTTCCTCCGTACGCGCCCCCACCCGCTCGCGCTCGCGCGACGGCTCCCGTACCCGCGCGCGCATCCGTAGCAGGGCCACCCCGGCAGGTACGCCAAGGAGCGCCGTCCACGCCCCGACCGGTGTCTCGGTCGGAGCGAGTGCCAGCCGGGCCGGGAGGTCGGCGACGGCCACCACCGTCGCGCCACACGCCGCCGACCAGGGCAACCAGCCCACCGCGCCCGCGTCCGGGCGGAGGCGGCGCGCCAGGTGCGGGGCGAGGAAGCCGACCCAGGCGACCGGGCCGCACACCGCGACGACCGGGGCGATCAGCACCACGGCGACGGCGAGCGCCGCGAGACGGGCACGGTGTACCCGTACGCCCAATGCCTGTGCGTCGTCATCACCGAGCCGCAGCACGGCGAGTACCGGCGCGCACAACACCAGCGCGGGCAGCGCGATCAGCAGCCAGGGCCACAGGCCCGTGACGTCGTCCCAGGTCCGGCCGGACAGACTGCCCAGCAGGTAGCGGTAGATGAGCTGGAGGTCGAGCTGATCGGCCATCACCATCAGGACCAGCAGGGCG
The DNA here is from genome assembly GCF_046540415.1 of Streptomyces sp. E11-3. NCBI lineage: Bacteria > Bacillati > Actinomycetota > Actinomycetes > Kitasatosporales > Streptomycetaceae > Streptomyces > Streptomyces sp. E11-3. The sequence goes on from NZ_JAZGRL010000001.1 coordinate 850,759, forward strand.
GCTTGGAGCGCCGCCGCCACGGCCGCACCGGTCAGCAGCACGGCGGACGGGCTGCGCCCGAATCCGGCCGCCAGCAGCGTGAGCCCCCCGCCGAGCGCCGCTCCCCCGACGGCGAGGAGCGGCTGTACGGCGGCCGGGATCGCCAGCGCGAGCACCAACGGTGCGGCAACGCCCAGCGCGGCACCCGAGGAGACGCCCAGCATCTCCGGCACCGCGAGGGGGTTGCGCAACGCCTCCTGGAGCACCAGGCCCGCGGCCCCCAGGCAGGCCCCGGCGACCAGGGCCAACACCAGCCGGGGCAGCCGGAGTTCCGCGACGATCACACCCTGGGTGCCGCCGTCGAGGAGTCGGTGCGGCGGCACCGCGGGCGTGCCCAGACACAGGGCGCAGACCGCGATTCCCAGCACCAACACGCCCAGCAACGTCGGCAGGGCGTAGGGCCGGCGCCTCACTTGAGCGCGGCCGTCGCCTCGTCGAGGACGATCGAGAGCGAGCGGGTGCCGCGACCCTTCGCCCAGACGTCCGGGTCGACCTCGATCACCTGGTCTTTCTGGACCGCTGGAATCCGCTTCCACAGCGGGTTCTTGGCGAGCTTGTCCGAGAGCTGCCCGTCGGGCTCGCCGAAGGAGAGCGTCTCGACGAAGAGGACGTCGACGTCGCGCGCGATGATCTCTTCGAGGCTGTACGTACCTTCGACGCCGCGGCTCTTCCACGGATAGTCGGCGATCTTCGGGAAGAGCCCCGCGGTGACGTCGTTGCCGGGCGTGGCGACGCCGAAGTTCTCGTCGCTGCCGAAGATGATGAGCGCGGTCTTGTCGCTCTTGTGCGCCTCGGCGTCCGCCAGCTTCGTACGGAACTTCTTCTCGGCGGCGACGGCCCGCTCCCCGCGCCCGGTGAGCGCGGCCAGGTCGCGCTGGTAGGCGACGCTGTCCTCCCACGAGCTCGGCTGCACGGGCCAGAAGGTGGTGGCGCCCTTGAGCGCGGGGGCCAGTTTGCCGTGGGTGTCCTCCAGGCCGATGACCAGGTCCGGCTTGTGGGACAGGATCGCCTCCACCTCGGGGCTGAGGAAGCCACCGGGGATCACCGGGATCTTCCCGGCCTCCTTCTTGCCGAGGAAGGCGTCATGGGCGAGCAGCGTGGAGTTGGTGGCGACCGGCTTCAGGCCGAGCTCGGTCAGCATGTCGTCGCAGAGGGCCACCAGGCAGACGATCCGCCGCGGCTCCTTGTCAGTGCTGACCTTGACGCCCTTGACGTCGGTGATGGTGCGCGCGGGCTTCACCGGCTTGATGGCCGCGGGTGACTTCGCACCTGCGGCTCCCGCCTTGTCGGCGTCGTCGCCGCCGTCGGTGGACTGGTCGGTGGTGCCACAGCCCGCCAGGAGGACTCCCAGGACAGCGGCGGCGGCCCAGCGGCGTACGCGCTTGATCGAGGTGCGCGACATCGGCAGCTCTTTCGTTCTCGGCTTCCGGAGCGCAGGCAGAAGTGCGGGCACCGACATGCACGGATGCGGCGGGCGCGGAGGGGCGCTCCGGTGGTCCCCCCGGAGAGCCCTATTTAGACATGATAATCATTACCAAATCAAGTCTGCTGTCCTCAGCCGAAAGGAGCGCCCGCTCATGAACTCACCCGCCACCGCCGCCACTCACCCGCCCTGCCGCCTCCTGGTCGCCGACCAAGTCGCCGGAGCCGTCCATCTGTTGAGCCTTCCCGATGGCCGTACGACGGCGCGCGTGCAGGGCCGCCACCTCGCCGAGCACGCGGGGTTCCTCGCGCTGCCCGGGGACCGGACGGCGTTCGTCGACGATCGGGCGGGCGAGTTGGTGGTGCTCGCCCCGTTCGCCGACGAGCCGGTGGGGTCAGTAGGTCAGGTGGGGTCGATGTGGTCAGCGGTGCCGATGAGGCTGGTGGAGTCGGCCACGGCGGTGGCCGTGCCGGCCGAGCATCTGGCGGGTGATCCGAGCGGGCGGCGGCTCGCCGTGAGCACCGGGCTCGGCCGGAACTCGGAGGCGTGGAGCGATCTGCTGACCGTGGTCGACCTGGCCGCCCCCGGCGGGCCGAGCGCCGTACGTGTACGCACCAGGACCGGGGAGCCGGGCGTCACCGTGCTCGGCTCCGACGACCCGCGTGTCGTCCTGCGCCACCGCGAACCGGGCGTGCTGGCCGCCTACCGGCACAGCGAGTTGCTGGCAGCACCGCCCGCCTGCCCGCCGGTGGAGCCCTACGCCACACTTCCGCTGCCCGGCGATGGACACGGGGACGCCCAGGATCCGCTGCACCAGCGGTTGTTCGCGGCGACCGGCGAGGGCGTGCACCGGGCCCGGATCGCTCCGGACGGCGGGCTGGTCGCGGAGGAGCCGTTGGACTGGGGCGGGCCGGGGCGCGGCTACTATCTGCGGCTCGACCCGGTGCGACGCACCCTGTGGTCGTGCGTACGCGGTGGACCCCCTGCGCCGGACGCCTGGCCCGAGTGGACCAACCACGCCTGGTGGCACCACCTGGACAGCGGCCGCACCGGGCGGCTCGACCTCGGCCCCGGCCTGGTGTTCCGACTGGCGGTCGCCGCGCGGCGGGTGGCTTACGCGCGCGTGCACCCCGACGGTGACGAGCTGATCCTGCTCGACGCCGCCGACCCCGCCGTGACCGCCCGGATACCGCTGCCCGCCATGGACGGCGCGCCGAAGCCGGGCGGCACGCCGTGGGACGGGGTGCAGCGCAGGGCGATCGCCGCGTCCCCCGGCGGGCCGCTGGTCGCGGTCACCCGGGGCGGGCACGGGGAGATCCATCTCGTGGACAGCGAACGACCCGACCGCCAGGAGGTGTTGACGGTCCCCACTCCCTTGGACGAGGGCGGGCATCTGGCCCTCATGGTGCGCGGCGACGGCGCGCACGGTGATCCCGTGGGGCGCTGAGCGCCGCTCACCGGGCATGATCCGCCGGACAGCACACCTAGGCGTGTTGATCGCGACCCTGCCGTCAGTGCGCGTGCGGCCCCGACAGCTGCGGCTTGCCCTGCGGTACGAGCCCGATGGCCAGCACCGCGCTGACGCCCGCGGCGACCGCGCAGAGCAGGAAGGCGTCGGTGAAGCCGCTGGCGGCGCCCCCTTCGATGCCGGTCGCCGCCACCGTGGAGACCACCGCGACCCCGATGGAACCGCCCACCTCGTGGAAGGTGTTGACGACACCGGAGGCCAGCCCCGCCTCCCGGTGTTCGACCATGGCCAGTGCCGTGGTGGTGGCGGTGACGAAGACCGCACCGATGCCGAGCGAGGCGACGGCCAGGCCGGGCAGTAGCCCCGTATAGACACTGCCGTCGGCGGAGAGCCGGGTCAGCGGCACGAGACCGACGGCCGCCACAGCCATCCCCGCGACCGCGGTCGGCCTGCTGCCCAGCCTCCCCACGAAGTGGCTGCCCAGATGTGCGCCGAGCGCGGTCGCCACGGCCACCGGCAGGAACACCAGGCCGGTTTCCAGGGCACTGAGCCCGCGCACCTTCTGCAGATAGACGGAGCCGAGGAAGAAGAACGAGATCAGCAGGGCCGTGGCGATCAGCATCAGGAACGAGCCCGCGAGTACCGGGCGCCTGGTGAACATCCGCAGGTCCATCAGCGGCGTCCGGCTTGCTCGTTCAACCACCGCGAACGCCCCGTACAACACCACCGCGCCGGCCAGCGACAGCAGCGTGGCGGCGCCGCTCCAGCCGGTGTCACCGGCCTTGACCAGTCCGTAGATCAGCGCGCCGGTTCCGGCGGTGACCAGCAGCGCCCCGGGGAGGTCGAGCCGGGCGGGCCGCGGTGGGCGGGCCGCGACGAAGGCGGGCAGCAGGGCCAGCAGGAGTACGCCGACCGGGACGTTGACGTAGAAGACCCACTGCCAGCCTGGCCCGTCGGTCAGTACGCCGCCCAGCAGCACCCCGAGTGCTGATCCGGCGCCGCCGATCGCGGCCCACACGCCGAGCGCCTTGTTCCGTTCCGCCCCGTGGAAAGTGGTCGTGACCAGGGAGAGCGCTGCGGGCGACAGCAGGGCGGCGCCGACGCCCTGGGCGACGCGCCCGCCGATCAGCATGGGCGCGTTGACGGCGAGTCCGGTGACCAGTGAGGCGAGGGTGAAGACCGCGAGCCCGGCGAGCAGGGTGCGGCGGGCGCCCAGGGCGTCGGCCAGCCGTCCACCGAGCAGCATCAGCCCGCCGAAGCAGAGGGTGTAGGCGGTGACCACCCATGTCAGGGACTGGCGGCCGAGGTCCAGATCGACGGCCATGTCGGGAAGCGCGACGGTCACCACCGTGACATCGAGGATCAGCATGAACTGGGCGACACAGATGAGCGCGAGCGCGGCCCAGCGGCGTGGGTCGGCAGGGGGCGAAGGGTGCGCGGGGGCGTGCGCGGCGTCGGGAGCGGAGTGCGTCATAGCAAGGGTCCTCACAGGGAAGCGGCACGAAGGGCACGGAAGCGCACAGAAGGGCACCCAGAGACACGGAAGGGCGCCTGAACTGAACTGTACGGAACAGTACACATGAACTCAAGAGTTCAGTTCAGTGCTAGGCTCGCCCCATGAGTGCCGAGACCGCCAAACGCCCCCCGAGCGGACCGCGCGCCCAGCGCAAACGGCAGGCCATCGTCCAGGCCGCCCAGGAGTTGTTCCTGCGCGAGGGATTCGGTGTCGGCATGGACGCCATCGCCGCCGCGGCGGGCGTCTCCAAGGTGACCGTCTACAACCACTTCGGCAGCAAGGAAGCGCTCTTCACCGCCGTGATCACGGGCGCGCTCGACGCACCACTCGGCGACGCGACCCCGACCGCGCTCACCTCACTCGCCGAGGCCGACGACCTGCGCGCGGCCCTCACCGAGGCGGCGCACTCCTGGGTGCAGGCCGTACGCGACGACCACGACGTACGCGCGCTGCGCACCCTCGTCGCCGCCGAACTGCACCGCTTCCCCGAACTGGGCACAGCCTGGAAGCAGCACAGCCCCGAGGGCCACCACCCCGCACTCGCCGGCGCCCTACGCGCCCTCACCGAGCAGGGTCGGCTCGACATCCCCGACCTGGAAGCGGCGATCATCCAGCTCTACGCGCTGCTGGTCTACCCGCACCTGGTCTTCAGCTCGTACGGCACGACGCTCGACGAGGACCTGACGGACCGCCTGACCACCAGCGGCGTCGACATGTTCCTGAGCCACTACGCCCCGCGCGACGCCTGAGCGTCCGGGAGCGGCCCCCTCTCCCCACCTATGCGCATATACGGCATATGCGCATATACGTACAACCCTCACCGCATACAGCGGTCCCCACCGCGCGTCCGCGGTGGGGACCCTCCCTCTGCGATCAGTCCACGCTCGGCAGGATGTGCGGCTCGGCGAGGTCGTCCTCGTAGCCCGCGAGCCGGATCGGCGCCGATCGGGACCACACCTCCAGGCTGCCCATCCGCTCGGCTCCGTGGCCGCCTCGTTCCCCGTGTTCCTTCGGGCGTTGATCGCTCTTCGTCTTCTCTGGTGTCACCGCGCACTCCTTAGGTGTCGTGTAACCCCGGACGCACCGACACGGCCTGCCGCTACCGGTTCCAGCCGCCCTGAGGGGTGGAGCAAAAAGCAGTTCGGACACTGTGGCGCCGGCAACTTGCGCGGGACTTTACCGTGGTGACCGGCTTGCCCCAGAACGGACCGTGGGTATGGGTGGGACCCGAATACGGCTGTCCGTCCGGTACAGGGTAACCAAATGAGCGGCCCTGCGCTCGATGGGGCCGAAAACTGACCCGTTTGATACACGTAGCCTCGCGTTCACCCGGCCATGGTGTGCTGCCGTGCACCGGCATGGGGACGCGGAGGGAGTGACGCGTGGAGCTGCGCGGCGTCGATGAGTTGATGGATCTGCTGCACGCCTGCCGAGGCGCGCGGGACACCCCGGACCACGAGAGCAACCCGGTCGACCTGCACGATCACGCCCTGCAGACCGCGGCACTGTTGCGTCGCTCACACCCCAGCGACAAGGAGTTGCAGCTCGCCGGCCTGCTCCAGGCCATCGGCCACCTCCTGCCGCCGCGTGGCGCTCCCGGCCACGCCGACCGCGCGGCGGACGCGGTACGTCCTTTGCTCGGCGACCGGGTCGCGTCCCTGATCCGCCTCCACGCCCAGCCACCCGCAAGTGACTTCGGCCACACCCCGGCCACCGAGGACGCGGCCACCCTGCGCCAGGCCGCCGCCACGGCCAGGGCGGCCGGGCTGAACGCCGGGATCCTGGAAGACTGGCGCCCCGTACTGGAACTGGTCGCCGCCACCGCGCACGCGACGCCCGCGCGGACGCTGCGCTGATCCGGGGCGTGGTCTTGCGAAGGTGGGGGCAGGAGCGCTTCTTCTACGTTCGGCCATCCGTGTGACCCTTCCTCACCCGGTCCACGAATGTCGCTCGCTCACTGATCGCGTCGGTGCACGCTGGTGACGGCGAGTGCGGTCGCGGCCAGGGCCCAGACCGCGTAGACGGTCCAGGCTCCGCCCGTGGTCCAGGGGAAGGCCGTCGGCGGGGAGAACTCGACCTCCACGAGTCGGCGCCACGCCTGGTAGGGCATGGTGTGCCCGACGACCGCCGACCAGTGGCGGCCGTCGGTGAAGACCATGGGCAGGACGAGGATCACGACCACGGTGGCGATCATGGTGGTCGCGGTCTGCCGGATGACGGTCCCGAGCGCCAAGCCGGTGAGCGCGCACACCGGCGCCAGGAGCGCGGACGCCAGCACGACGCGCAGAGCGCCCGGGTGACCGATCGAGACACCCACACCCCGGCCGTCGAGGATCGCCTGGGTCAGCGCGAACGAGGCCCCCGCGACGCACGCGCCGAAGACGGTCGTGACCGCCGCGACGACAACCGCCTTGGCCGCCAGCACCGAACGGCGGGCCGGAACGGCCGCGAACGTCGTCCGGATGGTGCCCGTGCTGTACTCACCGACGACCATGAGGGCGCCGATGGCACCGAGGGCGAGCATCATGATCACGGCGGCGTTCGCGTTGAATGCCTCCTGGAGCGGGATGCCGTCCCGGGTGAATTTGGCCCGGTCCGGAACATTTTGCTCCGCCCAGTACTTGTACGTGTCGTACGCCGTGCCCACGTTGAACGCGAGGACGAGCACGGCGGTGGACCCGTACGCGATGAACGTCGAGCGCAGGGACCGGACTTTGATCCACTCGGCGGCGACCAGGTCACGGAAACGGGCGCGGGGCTCGGCGGCCGCCGGTGCGTACAGCGGGGTCGTGGTCATCGGGGTTCTCCTGCCAGGTACTGGACGCTGTCGGCCGTGAGCTCCATGAACGCCTCTTCCAGGGACGCGGAATCAGCGCTGAGGTGATGCAGCGGGAGGCGGTGCGCCAGGGCGATCTCGCCGACGCGGTTCGCCGTCAGGCCGGTCACGGTGAGCCGGTCACCGTCCGCGTGCACCGTCGCGCCCTCGGCCGTCAGCAGGTCTCCCAGGGCGGTGACCGCGGGCGTGCCCACCGTGACGCTCTGCCGGGTGCCACGGGCCGAGAACTCCGTCAGGCCCTCCGCCGCGATCAGTTCGCCACCGCCGATGACGATCAACGCGTCGGCGGTGTGCTCCATTTCGGACATCAGATGGCTGGAGACGAACACCGTGCGGCCCTCGGCGGCCAGCCGCCGGAACAGGCCCCGCACCCACCTCACACCCTCCGGGTCAAGGCCGTTGAGCGGTTCGTCGAAGAGCAGCACCGGTGGGTCGCCGAGCAACGCGGAGGCGATACCGAGCCGCTGCTTCATGCCGAGCGAGAATCCGCCGATCCGGCGCCCGGCGACCTCGGTGAGGCCCACCTCGCCCAGCACCGCGTCCACCCGGCCGCGCGGGATGCGGTTGCCTCGGGCCAGGGCGTGCAGTTGGGCCGCCGCGCCGCGTCCGCCGTGCACCTCGTGCGCGTCGAGCAGGGAGCCGACCTGGCGCAGACCGCGCGGGCGGTCGCGGAAGGGGCGGCCGTCGACGGTGACCGTGCCGCTGGTGGGCTGGTGCAGGCCGAGGATCATCCGCAGAGTGGTGCTCTTCCCGGAGCCGTTGGGCCCGAGGAAGCCGGTCACCTGGCCGGGCCGCACGGTGAAGGTCAGGTCCTTGACGGCCGTCGTGCCGCCGTATCGCTTGGTGAGTTCGTTGACTTCGATCACGGGGACCACGGTGCCGGTGGGCGGGCCCGCGCGTCGTCGGACCAGCGCTGACAATCTCCGGAGGCGGGTGTCGACCCTGGTTGTACAGCCAGGGAACGATGACCGGTCACGCGCGCGTGGCTACGATCACGGCATGTCCGCCTCACCGCCGCTGCCCCTGCTCAAGCGCATACCGCCAGGCCTGTGGACGGCGCTGGTGTGGTTCGCGGCCGCGGTGCAGCCCATCGTCGAGTACGTCCTGATGCCGGCGCAGCGGGAGCTCTCGTACAGCTACCCGCGGGACGGGCTGGACTCGAACAGGGCCCAACAACAGCTCACCTTCGCCTTCCTGCTGGTCCTGTTCGGCTGTCGGATGCTGCGCCGCAGGCCGTTGACGGCATACGGGCTGGTGCTCGCGGGCACGGCCTTCTCGACGCTGGCCTGGCGCCAGCACCAGATTCCGCCGATGCAGTTCCTGGGCGTGGATGTCGCCCTGTGCTCCATCGCGGCTACCCGTTCGCGGCGGAGCTCGCTCACCGCCGCCGCTGCCGCACTCGGCATGCTGGCCGCCTACTTCACCGTGCGGACGCTCAAGGTCGAGGACTACGACGGCATCGCCCCCGAGCCGTACGTGGCCCTCACCGTGGTCATCGCCTGGCTCGTCGGCAACTCGGTGCACCAGGCCCGCGCCCACACCGAGGAGCTGCACGCTCGGGCCGCCGCCCAGGCCGTCACCGCCGAACGGCTGCGTATCGCCCGCGAGATGCACGACACCGTCGCGCACAGCATCGGCATCATCGCCCTCCAGGCCGGAGCCGCGGCCCGTGTCGTCGAGACCCGGCCGGCCAAGGCCCGCGAGGCGATGCTCACCGTGGAGAAGGCGGGCCGCGAGACGCTGTCGGGGCTGCGGCGGATGCTCAGCGCACTGCGCCAGGCGGACCAGGAACAGGGGCAGTTCGGTCACGAACACGGGCAGTTCGGTCAGGAACAGGGACAGTCGGGCCAGGATCAGGACCGGGGGCAGTTGGGCCAGGGCCAGGAGCGCGCCCAGGCGCCGCTGCGCCCGGCCGCCGGGCTGGCGGGCGTCGAGCGGCTCGCCGCGACGACCACGGCCGCAGGCGTCCGTGTGGAGGCGGCGTGGCAGGGCAGGCCCCGCCCGCTGCCCGCGGACATCGACCTCGCGGCGTACCGGATCGTGCAGGAGTCGGTGACCAACGTCGTCCGGCACTCGGGAGCCGCCTCCTGCCGGGTGGGCGTCGAGTACCGGGACGAGGACCTGGTCATCGCGGTCTCCGACCGAGGGAGGGGCGGCGGCACCCGCACGGACACCGGGTACGGTCTGGTCGGCATGCGCGAGCGAGTCGCCCTGCTGCACGGGGACTTCACCGCGGGTCCGCTCCCCCAGGGCGGCTTCCTGGTGACGGCCGTACTACCCATCCCCGCAGCCGCGGAGACCGAGACCGAAACGAAGGCCGGAGCCAGATGACCATCCGTGTCGTACTCGTCGACGACCAGCCCCTGGTCCGCGCCGCCCTGCAGATGGTCATCACCGAGACGGAGGACGTCGAGGTCGTGGGCGAGGCCGGTGACGGCACCGAAGCGGTCCGGCTGACCGGCCAACTCGCCCCCGACGTCGTCGTGATGGACATCCGGATGCCCGGCATGGACGGCATCGAGGCCACCCGGCTGATCACCACCGGCACCGGCGACACCCGCGTCGTCGTGCTGACCACCTTCGACGACGACGATTACGTCTACGGGGCGCTGCACGCGGGCGCGTCCGGATTCCTCGTCAAGGACATGGCCCTGGATGACATCCTCGGCGCGGTGCGCATCGTCGCCTCCGGAGACGCCCTGATCGCGCCGAGCGTCACCCGCCGCCTGATCAAGGAGTTCACCAGCCGCCCCACGGCGACGCCCCCGCCGCCGGTGCGACTCGACGGCATCACCGACCGGGAACGCGAGGTCCTGACCCTGGTCGGCAGCGGCCTGTCCAACACCGAGATCGCCGAGCGGCTCACCATCAGCGTCGCCACCGCCAAGACCTATCTGACCCGGCTCCTGGCCAAACTCGACGCCCGCGACCGGGTGCAGTTGGTGATCCTGGCGTACGAGGCGGGGCTGGTGGCGCCGTCCCGGTGAGCGACCCCTCATGGCCGCGCCGAGCTCCGCGCGTTGCGGGCCGCCGCGGCCAGCCAGTCGTGGCGGATCAGGCCGCTGAAGGGTTCGATCAGCAGCCAGTAGGGCCGGAAACGGCGTACGGACGCTTGGTCGGTGCCGTAGATCCGGGTCTCGGTGTGCAGGAGCGTCCGCTCGCCCCGGCCGCTGGCCGAGAAGGCCATCACTCCCTTCATGTAACCGGGTTGGTCGAACTCCCGGTATTCGTCAGGCGTCAGCGCCAGCCACTGCTGCCGCAGCTTCCATGGCTGTCCCACGAAGCCGACGACGAGGTCGCCGCCTGGATCGTCCTGGAGCGGGAAGGCCCCCACGCCGTCGCGCAGCCCATCGAGGATGCGCTCCTCCTTGGTCGGGTACCACTCCCTGTCGCGTGACCTGAGGCGTGCGGGGATACCGCGCACGAGGACCAGCGGCCTGAGGATGTACGTGTCCCCCGCCCTCACCTCGCGGACGGCCCGGGCGGCCGCCGCGGGCTCGGCCCGCACGGCCCGGTCGTGGTGGGTGCGCCAGTGGTAGCGCGGCAGCCAGTCGTCGCAACTGGCCATCCTCAGGTCGGACTTGCGGTGCAGCATGACTCCGCCTCCCGTTGTCGACTGACTTTACGATACCCGAGTTCCGGAACTCCAGTATCGTATAGTTGGGTCATGCCGAAGCCGAACTCCCCGTCGAACCCACCACCGCGCCTGGGACGCCCCCGGGACAGTCAGATCGACGGCACGGTACTCACGGCCGCGCGCGAGCTCCTCGCCGAGGTCGGGTACGCGCGCGTGACGATGGACGGGATCGCCACCCGGGCGGGCGTCGGAAAGGCGGCGATCTACCGCAGGTTCGGCTCCAAGGCGGAGCTGCTGTTCGCCGCGGCCGTGCACGGCATGGACATCGAGCCGCCCGCGGACACCGGCTCGCTGCGCGGGGACATCCGGGCCATGGCGGGCCTGGTCCGCGAGCGCCTCTCGGCGCCCGCCGCCCGGGTGGTGACACCTGCGCTGATGGTCGAGATGGGGCGCGACCCGTCGCTGGTGGCGCGGTTCCAGAGCACCTTCATCGCCCAGGAGCGGCAGGACCTCACGGCGATCCTGGGGCGCGCGACCGAACGCGGCGAGCTACCGGGCCCGCAGGACCCCACGCTGGCCCATCTGCTCCTGGGCGGCCCGCTGTTCCTCGCCCTGTTCGCGTTCCACCTGCCGGTGGACGACGCTCTGCTGGACGAGCTGGCGGCAACGATCGCCGCGGGCCTGATCGCCCGCGCGAACGAGCCCGCGCCTTAGGCGTACTGACCTAGGACGTGGGCTCGCAGCGCGCGACCAGTTGGCGGGCGCATCGCGTCACCAGCCGGCGGGCACATCGCGTCACCAGTTGGCGGGCGCGTAGTCCTTGAGGAAGACGCCGTACACGTCCTCGCCCGACTCGCCGCGCACCACCGGGTCATACACGCGGGCCGCGCCGTCGATGAGGTCGAGCGGGGCGTGGAAGCCCTCGTCGGCGAGGCGCATCTTGTCGGGGTGCGGACGCTCGTCGGTGATCCAGCCGGTGTCGACCGCGGTCATCAGGATGCGGTCCTTCTCGAACATCTCCTGGGCGCTGGTACGGGTGAGCATGTTCAGCGCGGCCTTGGCCATGTTGGTGTGCGGGTGTCCGGCGCCCTTGTAGCCGCGGCCGAAGACGCCCTCCATCGCGGAGACGTTCACGATGTACGCCCGTCCCGCGGCGGCCGCCATCGCCGGGCGCAGGCGGCTGATCAGGATGAACGGCGCGGTGGAGTTGCACAGTTGGACTTCGAGGAGCTCGACCGCGCCGACCTCGTCGACCGTCTGGACCCAGCTGTTGGTGTCGTGCAGATCGGGCACCAGGCCGCCCGCGTCGATCGCCGTGCCCGCCTCGATGCGGGCCAGTGAGGCGGAGCCGGTCACCAGGGCGAGACCGGTGACGTCGTCGGCGGTCAGCGCTTCGGTGCCGTCGCCGGTACGGGCCTCGGGCAGCGCGGCGACCGCGCCGGAGCCGAAGGTGCCGATCACCTCGGCGGAGGGGAGCTCACCGGCCGGGAGCGGCGCGGACTCGGCGTTGACCAGCTCGCTGTAGGCCTGCGGGGAGCGGCGTACGGTTTGCGCCGCGTTGTTGATCAGGATGTCCAGCGGGCCCTCGGCCGCGACCGAGTCGGCGAGCGCGACGACCTGCGCCGGGTCGCGGAGGTCGATGCCGACGATCTTGAGGCGGTGAATCCAGTCGGCGCTGTCCGGCATCGCCTTGAAGCGGCGGATCGCGTCGTTCGGGAAGCGGGTGGTGATGGTGGTGTGCGCGCCGTCGCGGAGCAGGCGGAGCGCGATGTACATGCCGATCTTGGCGCGGCCGCCGGTGAGCAGGGCGCGCTTGCCGGTGAGGTCGGTGCGCGCGTCGCGGCGGGCCCGGTTCTCGGCGGCGCACTTCTGGCAGAGCTGGTGGTAGAAGGCGTCCACCTCGACATACCGGGTCTTGCAGATATAGCAGGACCGCGGGCGCTGGAGTATCCCCGCGATCTCCCCCACCACGGACGAGGACGGCAGCAGGCCCTGGGTCTCGTCGTCGATGCGCTCGGCGGAGCCGGTGGCCGTGGCGTGGGTCACCGCGCGGTCGTGGGCGGTCTTGGCGGCCCGGCGCTCCTGGCGGCGGCGCTGCTTGACCGTGCGGTAGACGCCCGCGGTGGCCCGGCGTACGGCGATCGCGTCCGGGTGGTCGATCTCCAGCTTGTCGAGCTCTTCGAGTACGCCGAGGCACACAGCCAGGCGCTCCGGGTCGATTCCGGGGCCGAACTCCTGGCTGTCGTCTGCCACGGTCATCGCTGTGTTCCTCGTACTCGGTCGTGCGCACCCGCGCGCCATGAAGTTTCCAAAGAAGGAACTTTACGTAGGCGAGCGGGTTGACGCCAAACCGCTCAGGTGTCGACCTCGTCACCGCTCAGATCTCGATCTCCTCGGCTACCTTGATCAGCTCGGCGAGCTCGTCGCCCAGGGCCTGGGCGAGCCGGTCCAGGTCGGGGACGGCCTCGGCGTCGCCGATCAGGCCGTAGTGCACGGATCCGCGATACGTGGAGACCGCCACGGCGAGCGACTGGCCGCGGGCGAGCGGGGCGAAGGGGTAGACCGCGGTGAGCGGGCAGCCACCGAGCCGCAGGCCCAGGCTGGGCAGCGGCACGCTGGTCACCAGGATGTCGAACAGCAGCCGGGCCGCCTGGGCGACGACGGGCCCGCCGAGCCGGTGCCCGAGCGGCGGCACATGGTCGGCGAGCAGCGCCACGGCGCCCGCGCCGCGGTTGGGCCCGGCGTCCTTGTTGTGGTCCATGGCGCCGCGTACGGTCCGCAACCGGGCGAGCGGGTCCGCCTCGCCGACCGGGAGGCGGATCAGATACCCGGAGAGCCGGTTGCCGGTCGGCCGGTCGGCGCGGGTGCGGCGGCGGGCGACCGGGATCAGGGCGCGCGGCGTCACCCCCTCGCTCGACTCGCCCCGCTCGTCGAGCCAGCGGCGCAGGGCGCCCGCGACGACCGCGATCAGGACGTCGTTGACGGTGCCTCCGACGCGCTTGCGGACGCGGTGGACGTCGTCGATGTCGAGGATGGCTCCCGCGGTACGCCGGGTTCCGGTGGCCTCGGACGCGAGGGCGGGTGAGGTCCGTACGCCCCAGGTGGCGCGGGCCACGGAGGTGCCGATCTCCAGGGCCTGGCCGACCTCGCCGATGCCCCGGCCCACCTCGTCGATCCCGCGGCGCAACGCGCCGGGCAGGGCGAACGGGTTGGGTAGCCGCGGGCCGGCGGGCGTGGGCGGCTTCGCGGCGGGGCGGGGCGCCCGGCCGGTGGTCGCTGGCTGCGGGTCGAGCACCCCGGCCGCCAGGGTCAGCGCGCGTAGCCCGTCGGCGAGTGCGTGGTGGAACTTGAACAGCACCGCGAAGGAGGTGCCGTCGGCTCCGGGCAGCACATGGGCCTCCCACGGCGGCCGCTCCCGGTCGAGCGGCCGTTCCATCAGCGCCCCGGCCACGGCGTGGAAGTCGGCCACGGGCGGGGCGAGCTGGACGTGGTGCAGCGGATCGAAGTGGGCCACCGGTTCGCGTACAGCGGCGCCGACCGGCAGCCAGACGCCGCGGATCCGCATGCGCAGTCCTGGGACGTCGGCGGCGCGGGTGGCGAGCAGGTCGGCCGCGTACCGGGCGGCGGTGGCGGCATCCCTGGAATCTCCGGAATCCGTGGGATCCCCGGAATCCGTGGGATCCATGGAATCCGCGGCGAAGACGCCGAGTGCCCCCAAGTGCATGGGGTGCTCGGCGGATTCGATGTTCCAGAAGGCCAGGTCGAGTGGTGCGAGCAGATCGCCAGTCATCCTGCAACTCTCGCGTCGACGTCGGGGGACCCCAGCAGTCAACAGAGCATTGACGACTACGGTCAAGTAGGAACGGAACACGTACCGTTACACTCAGATTAAGCCTTGTCGCGTCAGTCCCGCCGATCCCGGCGTCCCGGTCGCTGGTCAAAGCAGCAGTCGCCGCACAGCCCACCACCGGGAACCCGGTAGTAAAGGCAGCAGCTGCGCCGCCTGAAGGCCGTACCGCGCAAGGTGCCGGTGGCGCGCAGTTCGGGGCGGCTCAGCAGCTCGGCGGCGAGCGCGAGCGCCCGCGCACCGACGTCGGGGCGGGACTCGCGGTGCGCCCAGCGGTGCACCTCGCGCGCGGCCCCGGCCAGGGCGGACCCGGCGTTACCCCACAACAGCCGCTCCGAGACGCGGTACTCGCGCCGCAGGGCCGCGCCGAGCGGGGCGAGATGGGCCTCCAGGACGACCGGCCCGAGCTGCTCGACGGGCAGCGTCCGCACCGTATCCCCGGTGTCGAGATCCCCGGTGTCGAGCCACAGGTCGTCCGGGCTGCTGCCGGCTGGATCCCAGTGCAGCAGCGCCGGGTCCAGGTCGGGGACCCGGCCGTACAGCGCGGCCGAGCCCAGCGCCACGGACCAGAGCCTGGCGGCGAGCCCCAGCTGGGCCACGGACACCGCGATCCGGGTCTCCGGCGCCCGCAGGCCCGCCGCCACCCTGTCCACGCGCACCCCCAGCGGCGCCGCGTCCCCGGCGTACACTTGGCCCAGGAGTACGACGCCGGGAGGCGGCGCCCCCGTACGCAGGGCGAAGAATCCGCCGACGGACCCGACTTCCCCGAAGTCCACTGCCACCTTCTCTCCTCGTCTACCGGAACAACCCCGTAGCACCCCCGAAATGGCCGGGATCCGACCTTCGGGATGCCATAGGGGGCGACTCAGGGACTACACAGACGGCGGCCTACTCCATCGGCAGTAGGACCCAATGCCTGCTGGAGGACGACGACGCGCACCGATCCAGGCGTCATCGTAGAGATATGACAGCCGACCGTACGCGACAGGACCCGGCGGGTGCCCGATGAGCGCACTCGCCCTCTCCGTGCTGCTCTCCCTCGTCTCCGCGGTGGCCTACGCGGGCGGGGCGATCCTGCAGGAACGGGTCGCCGTGTCCTCGCCGGACCAGCCGTACGCGCCACTGCGCCGACCGGTCTGGTGGGTGGCGATCGCGCTCAACGGTGTGGGGGCCGTGCTGCACGTGGCCGCGCTGGCCCTCGGGCCGCTGAGCCTGGTCCAGCCGCTGGGCGCCCTGACCATCGTCTTCGCACTGCCCATGGCGGCCCTGTTCGTGGGCCGCAGGGCCGGGTCCACCGCCTGGCGCGGCGCGATCATGGCGACGGTGGGTCTCGCGGGCCTCCTCGCGCTCACCGGCGCCGCCGGATCGAGCTCGCTGAACGCGACCCAGCGGGTCCTGGTGGCAGCCGTCACCTTCGGTGTGGTGGCGGCGCTCGTGGTGGCCGCCCGTACGGTGCACCGACACCCCGTGGTGCGCAGTGTGCTGCTGGCCGGTGGCGCGGGTGTCGCCTTCGGGATCGCCTCGGTGTTCACCAAGACGGTCGCGGTCGACTGGAGCACGAGCGGGATCCTCGGACAGCTGCCCAGCCTCTCGGTGATCGGCGTCCTGGCGACCGCGGGCGTGCTGCTGTCCCAGGCCTCGTACCGCGGCGCGGGGCTCGCGGCGCCGCTGGCCACGGTGACCGTGGTGAACCCGGCGATCGCCGCCGCGGTCGGCCTCACGCTGTTCCAGGAGAGCTTCCGGTACGGCACCGCGGGCACGATGCTCGCACTGGGCTGCGCGGTGGTGGCGGCGGGCGGCCTGATCCTGCTGACGACGGAGCGCATCGGGCGCACCGAGCAGCGCCAGGATCAGCCGGTGCGCGCGGAACTCCCGGCTCCGGTCGCCGCCGTGGCACCGAGCATGCCGCTGGCCGGCGCTCCGGTGGCGGTGCGGGATGCCTCCCGGCGGGGCACGGACCTGCTGGACCGGCCGGCCGTCGGCGCCCGGGTGGCGCTGCGGGCGCCGCGGGTGGAACGGCGCCCGTCAGCTGCGCCACGGCCCACGGAGGCGACACGACTGCAGGGGCTGCCCACGCAACCCGTACCGCCCGTCGAGGATCCACCGGACTGGTGCGTGCTGCGCGCGCCCTGTACGCGATTCAGATCCTGATGCCTGTACTCCGCTTCAGATCCTGATGCCTGTGCGCCGCTTCAGATCCTGATGCCTGTACACGATTCAGATCCTGACGCCGCCCGCGCGCAGATAGGCCAGCGGGTCGACATCGGAGCCGTAGCCGGGCCCTGTCCGCACCTCGAAGTGCAGATGGGGCCCGGTGCTGTTGCCGGTGGAGCCGGAGCGGGCGATGCGCTGGCCCGCTCCGACGTTCTGGCCCGCCTTCACGGTGAGCGCCGACAGATGCGCGTACTGGCTGTACCTGCCGTCGTTGTGCCGGATCACCACCTGGTAGCCGTACGCGCCCGCCCAGCCCGCCGAGACCACGCGGCCCGTGGCGACGGACTTCACCGAGGTTCCGGTGGGTACGGCGAAGTCGACGCCGGTGTGGTAGCCGCTGGCCCAGGAGCCGCCAGCGGCGCGGTACGGGGTGCTGGGGCTCGCGGCGACCGGGGCGGACAGGCCCTGTACGGCGGTCTTGGCCTTCGCGGGCTCGGCGCGCGGGGCCTGCTTCTGCTTCTCTTGCTTCTGCTGCTTCTCTTGCTTCTCCTGCTGCGGCTTCGGCTTCGGCTGCTGCTTGGGCTTCGGCGGCTGCTTCGGCTTCGGAGGAGCAGGCTGCGCCACCCGCGAGGTGCCGTCCGCGCGCAGGGCGAGCCGCTGTCCCGGAACGATCAGGTCCGGGTCGCTGCCGACGACCTCGCGGTTGGCGGCGTAGAGCTGCTGCCAGCCGCCCCTGACACGCTCGGCGTCGGCGATGCCGGAGAGGTTGTCGCCCCGGACGACGGTGTACATCTCGGCCTTGCCCGCGCGGGACTGCGGGGTCACCTCGGGCTTGGCCCCGGGTGTCCGCGGCGCCTTGGCCTTCGCCTGCCGGGCTGCCCCGCCGGTGTTGATGTCGGGTGAGTCGCCGCCCTGGGTGAGTCCGGCGCGTACCGAGCAGACCGGCCAGGCGCCGGGGCCCTGCCCCTTGAGCACCTTCTCGGCGATGGATATCTGCTGGTCCCTGGTGGCCAGGTCGGCGCGCGGGGCGTAGGCCCGGCCGCCGTACTCCTCCCAGGTGGACTGCTTGAACTGGAGTCCGCCGTAGTAGCCGTTGCCCGAGTTGATCGACCAGTTGTTGGTCGACTCGCAGGCGGCGACCTTGTTCCAGGTGTCCACGTCGGCCGCCTGGGCGGTACCGCTGCCGATCAGCGGAAGCGCCATTCCGGCCCCGCCCGCCGTGACGGTGAGCGATGCGCGGTTGATCCTGCTCGGCTGGTAGCGGCGGTGACGACCGCGTACGGCCATGGGAGCCCCCTACAGACACCTGTCGGAAGCGGCAAAAGTAACCGCTGCGAACATGCGATGACAAGGGGGCGCACCACCGCCAACTACCGCCCGCAAAAGATCACTTGACGCACTAGCCCCTCAAATGCCTTGGCAGCCAGCGGAGTTGCGCCTGCTGCTGGTAAGGTCCGCCGCCCTCGTGGTCGTTGAAGGAGTACACCTCTATGGACTTCTCCTCGCTCGCATAGGAGTTGAAGGCCGCAAAGACGGTGGACGGCGGGCAGGTCTGGTCCTCCAGCGCCGCGGAGAACAGCGCGGGGGCCCGGCCGCGGGCGGCGAAGTGCACCCCGTCGAAGTAGGAGAGCGTGCGGTACACCTGTTCCTCGCCGGTCCTGCGGGCCTTCAGATACGCGCCGATCTCGCGGTACGGCTGGCGGTCGGTGAGGGTGGTGGCGCGCGGGAAGTGGCAGAGGAACGGTACGTCGGGGGCGACCGCGGCCAGGTCGGGGACGAGCCCGCCGACCGCGATGGCGAGCCCGCCGCCCTGGCTGACCCCGGTGACGGCGACCCGCGCGGCGTCCACCAGGGGGTGGGCCCGGGCCGCCGCGACGGCCCGTACCGCGTCGGTGTAGAGGCGGCGGTAGTAGTAGTCGTGCGGGTCCTCGATGCCGCGGGTCATAAAGCCCGGGTGGGCGGGGCCGCTGCCGACCGGGTCCGGGGTCTCGCCGCTGGCCCAGCCCGCGCTGCCCTGCCCTCGGGTGTCCATGATGAAGTGCGCGAACCCGGCCGCCGCCCACAGCAGATGCATATGGGGCAGTCCGCGCCCGCCGCCGTAGCCTATGTACTCGACCACCGCGGGCAGCGGCTCGCGGGCACCGGCGGGCAGGACGAGCCAGCCCTTGACGGGGTGTCCGCCGTATCCGGCGTAGGTGACGTCGTACACCTCGACGGCCGCGAGCGGGATGTCGACGGGCTCGAAACGCGCGTCCAGGTCGAACTGGGACGCCTCGATGAGGGTCTTCTCCCAGAACTGATCGAAGTCGGCGGGCTCCGGCAGTTCGGGCCGGTAGTCGCGCAGTTGCTCCAAAGGAAGATCGAAAAGGGCCATGAAAGCCCTTTCCCCCTGCTGGATCGCCGGGAAACACCGGCACGGTGACGACATACTTGCGTCACTGCGACAGATTCCCGATTCCAGGAGCCACACGCATGAGCACTTCAGCCCAGATCGGTGTCACCGGGCTTGCGGTCATGGGGCGCAACCTCGCCCGCAACTTCGCACGCAACGGCTACACCGTCGCGGTGCACAACCGCACCGCGGCCAGGACACACGCACTTGTCGAGGAGTTCGGGCAGGAGGGGACCTTCGTCGCCGCCGAGACGGCCGCGGAGTTCGTCGCCGCGCTGGAACGCCCGCGCCGACTGGTGATCATGGTGAAGGCGGGCGAGCCGACGGACGCGGTGATCCGCGAGTTCGCCCCGCTCCTGGAGCCCGGGGACATGATCATCGACGGGGGCAACGCACACTTCGCGGACACCAGGCGCCGCGAGCGCGAACTACGCGAGCAGGGCCTGCACTTCGTGGGCGCCGGGGTCTCCGGTGGCGAGGAGGGCGCGCTGCACGGGCCGAGCGTCATGCCCGGCGGCTCGGCCGAGTCGTACGCCACGCTCGGGCCGATGCTGGAGAAGATCTCCGCGAAGGCCCCCGACGGCACGCCGTGTGTGACGCACTGCGGTCCGGACGGCGCGGGGCACTTCGTGAAGATGGTGCACAACGGCATCGAGTACGCCGACATGCAGCTGATCGCCGAGGCGTACCACCTGCTGCGTGCGGTGGCGGGCTACTCGCCCGCGCGGATCGCCGACATCTTCCGCACCTGGAACACCGGACGCCTCGACTCCTACCTGATCGAGATCACCGCCGAGGTGCTGTCCCACGTGGACGCGGCGACGGGCCGGCCGTTCGTGGACGTGGTGCAGGACCAGGCCGAGCAGAAGGGCACCGGCCGCTGGACCGTGCAGATCGCCCTCGACCTGGGGGTTCCGGTCTCCGGTATCGCGGAGGCCGTGTTCGCCCGCTCGCTGTCGGGGCACACGGCGCTGCGCGAGGCGTCGGTGGGCCTGGCGGGGCCCTCGCCCGCGCCGCTGGGTGAGGCCGAGGCCGCCGCCTTCGCCGACAAGGTCGAGCAGGCGCTGTACGCGTCCAAGATCGTGTCGTACACGCAGGGGTTCCACGAGGTCCAGGCCGGTAGCGACGCGTACGACTGGGACATCGACCTGGGTGCGGTGGCTGCGATCTGGCGGGGCGGCTGCATCATCCGGGCCGCGTTCCTGGACCGTATCCGCGCGGCCTACGACGCGCGGGCGGACCTGCCGAGCCTGCTCTCGGACAAGAGCTTCGCCGAGGAGATCGGCGCGGCGCAGGACGACTGGCGGGCGGTGCTGGTCGCGGCCACCCGGCAGGGGGTGCCCACGCCGGGCTTCTCGGCGGCGCTGGCGTACTACGACGCGCTGCGCGCCGCGCGGCTGCCGGCCGCGCTGACCCAGGGGCAGCGGGACTTCTTCGGTGCGCACACCTATCGGCGTACCGACCGGGACGGCTCGTTCCACACCCTGTGGGGCGGCGACCGGTCCGAGGTCACTGCCTGACCGGTCGCCGCGTCCGCGCACTACCCCATGGGTCCCGGCTCGGGTTCAGGCTCCGGGTCGGGTCCCGGGGGCTTCGGGATCGGGGACGGTGAAGGTTCCGGCGCGGGNGGGCCGCCCGGGCCCCCGCGTCCGCGCACTACCCCATGGGTCCCGGCTCGGGTTCAGGCTCCGGGTCGGGTCCCGGGGGCTTCGGGATCGGGGACGGTGAAGGTTCCGGCGCGGGCCTCGGCTCGGGAGAGGGCACGGGCGAGGGGAACGGCCCGGGGTCGGGATGGTCCGGGCCCGGCCCTGGCCCTGGCATCGGCCCTGGCGTCGGTCCTGGCGGAACCGGCTCGGGGTACGGGTGTGTCATGGGAACTCCTCCAGCGGAACGGAGGGCAGTGGATCGGCGGCCGATCCGTGGACGGCCTCGCCGTCCACTCTCTCCCGTCACGCGTTCCCGCGCCCGGCGAGTCCACGCGTTCGGGGCGTACGAGGGCGGGACTGGCCGGTTTTCGCCCCGCGGAGGGGCTACAGCGCGCCGGTCAGGACGGTGTCCGGGTCAGGCGTACGACGGGAATGTCGCGTGACGTCCCTCGCTGGTAGTCCTCGTACCCGGCGAAGAGCGCGACCAGGTGGGGCCAGACGCGGGCCTTCTCGTCGGCCGGCAGGGTCTCGGCGTGCGCGGTGAACCGCTCCGGGCCGACCCGGAGGCGGACCTCGGGCTCGGCCCGCAGGTTGAGGTACCACTGGGGGTGGTGGTCGGAGCCGCCGTTGGACGCCACGATCAGGTAGTCCTCGCCGTCCTGCCCGTAGATCAGTACGGTGCGGCGCCACTTCCCGGTGCGCCGTCCCCGGTAGTCGAGGAGCAGGCAGGGCGCGCCCTTCATCGTGGTGCCCTCGGTGCCGCCGGACTCTTCGTACAAGCGCGCCTGCTGTTCCACCCATTCCTCAGGGCTGGCCTCGACCTCGGCGTCCTGTGCCATGTGAGCTCCTTCGTGTGTCGTCTGAGCGTCAACTCCGCTCGCCCCTGGCGCTGTCGCCCCACTGGAGCGCCGCCGCGCGGAGGCCCGGCCGCGGGCTGGACAGGACCGGCAGCCGGGTCTCGGCCCGGTCGGCGGCGGGGGCCATGGACGCCTGGGCGAGTACCACCACATCAGCATCGCGCACGGCGTCGACCGCGTCGGCGACCGACGCGGCGTAGCCCTCCCGGTCACCGGACTGGAACCGCTCCCAGGCGCCCTCGACGACCCGTGCCCGGACGTCGGCGGGCCGCCCGGCGCGGCGGGCCTCCTCCTCGACGAGCGCGACCGTCGGGCCCAGCGTGCTCTCCGACGTGGCGAGGACCGCGATACGCGGCCCGATGGCGACCGCGGCCGCCGCCATCGGCCGGTCGACCCGCAGCACCGGCACACCGACGGCGCCGGCCTGCGCCTCGGCGACGCCACCGATCGTCGAACAGGTGCAGAGCACGGCTGCCGCCCCTTGGGCGACGGCGTCGACGAGCAGCGCGCGCACGTCGTCTTCGACGGCCTCCGGACTGTCGGCCCTGGCCCGGTCGAGCAGCTCCTGGCGCACGAAGTGGCCAAGCTCCAGGTCGGGATGGTCCTGGTCCCGCAGGGCGTCGAAGACCGGGATGTGGACGGGTGAGGTGTGCAGCAGGGCGAGCATGAACCCGAGGCTAAGGCCTGTCCGATGGACAGACCCTCCGAGGGTGTGCCGCGGACAGGCCCTCGGGGATGTGCGGGGCGCGAGGCGGGGTGAGGGGCGCCGCAGGGCCCGCCCCGAGCCCGGCTCACCACAGCGCGGAGTTCGCGGCCAGCGCCTCCTTCGCCGCGTCCATCAGCGGTGCCGGAGCGGCCGGCGCCAGGTCAGGGTGGCGTTCGGCCCAGCGCGCGACGTACGGGCAGAGCGGGGCCACGGCGACCTGCTCCCGCGCCGCGACGGCATAGAGCTCCGTGGCGAGAGCGCCTGCCAGGCCCTTGCCCTCGTGGGCGGGCTCCACGGCGGTGTGTACCGCTACCAGCGCGGGCGCGGGGTCGTCCAGGACGAAGTAGGCGATACATCCCAGCACTTCGCCGCCGTCGGAGTGGGCTTCGAGCAGCCCCCGGGCCCGGTCATCACGGATACGGATCTCAAGATCATTGGTCATGGCCACAGTCTGCGGCAACCGGCGCCGCCACGCGCGCGTGGAGGGGTCAGAGGGCCGCTACGCCCGCGTGGAAGTCAGTGAGCCGCTACGCGCGCGTGCGGGCTCCGCTGGGTGTCGCCGCCCGGCACCGGCGCTGCGGCGTCGTCGCCCAGGGCCACGATGCGGTTGTCGGCGTCCACGTGCACGACGCTGGGCCGCAGCGCACGGGCCTCCGCGTCGTCGACCTGGGCGTAGCTGATCAGGATGACCAGGTCGCCCGGGTGCACGAGATGCGCCGCCGCGCCGTTGATGCCGATCACACCGGAGCCGCGCTCGCCCTCGATGACGTACGTCTCAAGGCGGGCGCCGTTGGTGATGTCGACGATGTGGACGAGCTCACCGGGCAGCAGATCGGCGGCGTCCATCAGATCCGCGTCGACGGTGACCGATCCCACATAGTGCAGGTCGGCCTGGGTGACCGTGGCGCGGTGGATCTTGGACTTGAACATGGTACGCAGCATGGAGCGCTCCTGGAATCCGGCTCCCTGCCTGCTCGTCGCAGGTCAAGGGCGTTGCCTGCGTATTGCAGGTCAAGGGCGCTTTTCACTCTACAACGGCCTGCGTTCCGGCTGGCTTCCGCACCCCACGGCGGAGTGACCCCACGGCGCGCAGGGCCAGCTCGACGATGAGCACCGTGGACGCGATGGCCAGGCACAGGGCCCACTGGGTCGCGTTCAGCGGGACGGTGCCGATGACGGCGCGGGCCCAGGGCAGGTGCACGGCGGTGGCCTGCACCGCGAGGACACCGGCCAGGCACAGCCACAGGGTCCGGTTGCGGAACTGGTGTCGGCCCAGGACGGGGCCGTTGTCCGCACGGGCGTTGAGCGCGTTGAACAGCTGGAACAGGACGAACGTGGTGAACGCCATGGTGAGCGCGGTGTCCGTACCGACACGTGGGCGGGCGAGAGCCAGCAGGACCACGGTGCTCAGCGCCATGACCACGCCGGCCCGGACGATCGTCACGAGCCGTCGGCCGTCCAGGATGCGTTCGGCCGGGTCGCGCGGCGGCCGGCGCATCACGTCCTCGCGGGCGGGGTCGACGGCGAGTGCCATGGCGGGTGGTCCGTCCATGATGATGTTGATCCAGAGCAGCTGGGCGGCCGTGAGCGGGGCGGGCAGTCCGGCCAGCGAGGCGCCGAGGAGGGTGAGGATCGCGCCGACGTTGGTGGCCAGCTGGAAGCGGACGAACTTCACGATGTTGGCGTAGATGGCGCGTCCTTCGCGGACCGCGTGCACGATCGTGGAGAAGTCGTCGTCGGTCAGCACCATGTCGGCGGCTTCCTTCGCCACGTCGGTGCCGGTGATCCCCATGGCCACGCCGATGTGGGCGGCCTTGAGCGCGGCGGCGTCGTTGACGCCGTCGCCGGTCATGGCGACGATATGCCCCCGGCTCGACAGCGCCTGTACGATCCGGACCTTGTGCTCGGGAGCGACTCGGGCGAACACTCCGATGTCGTCGATGCGGGCGGCGAGTTGGTCGCCGGTCATGCGGTCCAGGTCGGCTCCGGTCACGACGTCGCCGCCCATGTCCAGCTCACGCGCGATGGCCGACGCGGTGTCGGCGTGGTCGCCGGTGATCATCTTGACGGCGACGCCCGCCGTACGGCACAGGGCCATGGCGTCCCGGGCCTGCGGTCGGGGCGGGTCGGCGATCCCGGCGATCGACACCAGCGTCAGTCCGGGCAGCGCGGCCGGGACGGACGTGGGCGGGACGGACGCGGACGTGGGAGGGACGGACGTGGGAGGCGGCCCGTCCGTCACAGCGGTGGCCGCGCCCAGAACCCGCAGCCCGGCGCCGCCGAGACGCGAGGACACGGCGAGCACCTCGCTCCTGTGCCGGTCGTCGAGGTCGTGTACGCCGTCCTCGGTGCGGACGGCGGTGCACAGCCCCAGCAGGACGTCCACCGCTCCCTTGACGTGGATACGGGTGCGGCCGTCGGGTTGGGCGTGGAAGGTGGCCATGTACTTGGTGGACGCGTCAAAGGGCAGCTCGCCGGAGCGGGGCCGCTGCGCACGCAGTCGGTCGGCATCCACGCCGGCCTTCGCCGCGAGCACCACCAGCGCGGCCTCCGTCGGATCGCCGATGAAGCTCCCGTCGGTCAGGTGTGCGTCGTTGCACACGGCGAACGGCAGCACCGCCTCTGCCAGGTCGTCCGGGTGAGGGGAGCCGCCGGTGCCTGAGGGGCGGTTGGTGTCTGAGGGTCGGATGGCGCCTGTCGTTCCGTAGCCCTCGCCCGTGACGTCGTAGAGCGTCCCGGCGCTCCACAGGGCTCGTACGGTCATCTCGTTGAGTGTCAGCGTGCCGGTCTTGTCGCTGCAGATGACCGTCGCCGAGCCGAGCGACTCCGCCGAGGCGAGCCGTTTGACGATGGCGCCGCGGCGGGCCATGCGGTAGACCCCGAGGGCCAGCGTCAGGGCCAGTACGGCGGGCAGCCCTTCGGGGATCGCCGCGACGGCCAGGGCCACCGCCCGCAGCGCGAGGTCCGCCAGGGACTCGCCTTGGACGAGTGCGGACAGGGCGTAGACGGCGATCGCCACTCCGCTCAGCAGCGCGAGCCGTCGGCCCAGGCTGTCCAGTTGGACCTGGAGCGGGCTGGGCGGCTCCTCACCTGTACGCAGTGCCTCGGCGATCGTTCCGAGTTCGGTGCGCATACCGGTGGCCGTGACGATCATCTCGGCTCGGCCCCGGGTCAGCGCGGTGTTCATGAACAGCGCGCTGGTGCGCTCGGCGAGTGGCACCGCGGCCGCTCCGTCTCCGTCCACGGCCGCCACGTTCTTGGCGACCGGCTGGGACTCGCCGGTCAGGGCCGCCTCGGCCACCTCGACCGACTCGGCGACGGTCAGGCGTCCGTCGGCCGGTACGCGGTCGCCGGCCTCCAGGAGGACCACGTCCCCGGGCACGAGCGTGTGTGCCTTCACCACCAGTTGCTCGCCGTCGCGGCGGACCCGGGCGGTGGGCACCAGCATCCGGCGCAGCGCCTCCAGACTGCGTTCCGCGCGCCGCTCCTGCAGATACCCGAGGACCGCGTTGATCTGCACGACGACAGTGATCACCGCGGCGTCCTTGATGTCACCGATCGCTCCGGCCACGACGGCGGCGATCAGCAGGATGCCGATGAGCCAGTTGCGGAACTGGTCCAGGAACTTCCGCCATTCCGGACGCCGGGCGGGTTCGGCCAGCCGGTTCGGTCCGTGGGCCGCCGCGCGCTCGGTGGCCTCCCGCGTGCTCAGTCCGGCGCGCGGGTCGACACCGAGCCGGTCCGCCACCAGCGTGGCAGCCAGCCGGTACCCGTCCGGGACGTCCAGGGAACGCGCCCGGGCAGGGTCCGTCTCCGCGACCACGGTCTTTCGCTGCCTGGCCACGGTCACTCCTCGCCGAAGCAGACGGCGGACCCTGCGGCTCCGGGAGAGCCGTCGGCCTCCCGTGCGGCGGGCTTCCCCGCTGCCCGGTTCGACGGCGGGCCATCCGCTTCCACCACCATCGGACCGCTCATCACCACTCCCCTACTCCCCTCGCCAGGCGCGGTCCCGGACCGGGGCGCAGCCAGGTCGTGCGCGGGACGAGGCGACGGCAGCCTCGTCCGGTCAGTTACGCGGCGCGGCGTCATCCGCTGGGCAGCATTCCGGCCAGCCTTCGCCTC
This sequence comes from Streptomyces sp. E11-3, assembly GCF_046540415.1. NCBI lineage: Bacteria > Bacillati > Actinomycetota > Actinomycetes > Kitasatosporales > Streptomycetaceae > Streptomyces > Streptomyces sp. E11-3. Next base: position 877,342 of record NZ_JAZGRL010000001.1, read on the forward strand.
ACCGACTTCGGGTCTCAGCCTCTCCCAGCCCACCGCAGCCCGCACGGGGCCGCAAGGGGCGAGGGGTGCCCCACCCGGCCCTCCCCCTCGGCGGTCGTCCGGCGATACCGCTGGAGGTGACGGCAGGGGCACGTGCGTGGCCTGCCGTCCTTCCTGTCGTCCCGACCTCGGAGGTACGCCATGACTGGTCCTGTCGTCGTCGGACTCGACGGTTCGCCCGCAAGCCTGACCGCGGCCTGGTGGGCCGCGCGCGAAGCAGTGGGGGCGTAACCTGCCTCTCCTCCTGCTCCACTCCTGGACCCCCGGCCTCGCAGGCCCTCCTGGACCGTGGCCGGAGCGCCGACGTGCTCGTGCTCGGCTCCCGCGGACACGGAACCCTGGCGGGCTTCGTCCTCGGTTCCACCAGCCCCCTAGGCGTCGCGCGATGCCCGGCCGTCGCCGTGCGGGACGGCGATCCCAGCGTCGAGTGCGGCTGGGGACACCCCTGCGCATCCGGCCGGAACGAGGTCGTCGTCGGTGTACGGGAGTCCGGGCCCGGCGCCGACTCGCTGCTGGAGTTCACCCTCACCGCCGCCGAGTTGCACGGATCGCGCGTACGAGCCGTAGGGGCCTGCCCCTTTCTCCGCCTGGTGACCCACCCGCATCTGATGACCGGTCAGCATGCCGATGAGCGCTACAAGGCCGAAGAACGCGCGAGGCTCGTCGAGGCGCTGGCGCCGTGGCGCGAGAAGTTCCCCACCGTTCCAGCGGTCGAGCATCTCGCCGTCGGGTCCGCCGGTCATGTGCTGCTGAACGCCGCCGCCCACGCCCGACTCACCGTGGCAGGGCGTCGTCGGCACCCCTCCCACCGCACCTGCGACCTGGGGCCCTCCGCCCACAGTGCCCTGTATCGCCTCGGTTGCCCCGTCGCCGTCATTCCGCACGGCTGAGACGCTCGGCCCGGTCAGCTCCGCCGCGCGGGCGAGAGCAGGACGGTCCAGGGGTCGACGGCCCAGGCGTGCGGCACCGCGTGCTCCGCGGCACGCGGCCAGCCGGGCACGAAGGTCAGCGGCCACATGCAACCCCGAGCATGCCGAGCCCGATGCCGACGGCGGGCCCGATGGCGTGGACTTGTTCCGGCGTACGGAGGAGCGCGCCGGACAGGATCCCCGCGCCCGTGCCCACCAGCGCCCAGACGGCGATGAGCGCACCGGCGGCGAGTGAGTCGCCCCACTGAGCACCGAAGACGAGAGAGCCGATGCCCACGGTCAGCACCGACTGGGTCAGGGCGGCACTTCGGTGACCCGCCGGTCCAGTTCCCGGCGCGACATCCGGTACAGAGGCCGTAGGTCTCCCCCGGCGCGGCACGGCGAGGGCCGCGGCCCACACTCCGTGAGTCCAGCGGACCCCGGAAGGGGTGTCTGAATGTCCGAATCGCGCGGCGCCACACATTATTCAGGCCAGGTTTCACGATTTCGACACAGTCCGTCACACAGTCCAACCACTATGTGACCCGGAAGAGCGGAACGCCTGCCGTGACCCGGTTGGCGCGGATTTCCGCTGGGGGGAAGGCATGCCCGGCCGCCGGTCACGAGGGTGGCATGCCATCTGGGGGAGGAACTGTTCCGATGAGCCGCAAGACCCGTATGGCCGTCTTAACTTCGAGCGCGCTGCTGCTGGCAGTCGCCGCACCACTGAACACCGCGACCGCGGCACCTGACGACACACCGCGCGTCGATCTCAGAGTGCTGCTGGTCGACGACGAGGGGCCGGCGACCAGTGCCATCGCCGACGAACTCCGCCGCGCCGGCACGCCGTATACGAACATCGACCTCTCCGATCCCGGACGGCCGGTGATCGACGGGGACTTCCTGGCGGACACCGTGGACGGGCGGCCGCGCGCCAAGTACCAGGCGGTGGTGCTGCCCAACGACAACCCGTTCGGCGCGGGCTCCACGGAGCTGGCGGCTCTCGCCTCGTACGAGAAGGAGTTCGCCGTCCCGCAGGTCGACGCCTATACGTACGCCCGTCCCGAGGTCGGACTCGATCCCCCGACACAAGGCGGCTACAGCGGTCCGCTGGACGGTGTCGAGGCCGCGGTGACCACGGCGGGGCGGGCCGGGCCCTTCGGCTATCTCGATGGAGGCGTGCCCTTCGAGGACATCTCACCGACCGAGGACGAGAGTTACGGGTATCTGGCGCGGCCCGCCGCCGACGCCGACTTCACCAGCTATGTGGACGCCCCGATACCGGGTTCGGGCGGGCGGGGCTCGCTCGTCGGCGAGTACCGGCACGACGGCCGCCGTGAGCTGGTCGTCACGTTCGCGTACGCGAGCCATCAGCGGCAGTTCCAGCTGCTCGCCCGCGGCATCGTGGGCTGGCTCACCCAGGACACCGGCCTCGGCCTGTCCCGCAACTACTTCTCGGTGCACATCGACGACGTCTACGGCGCCGACGACCGCTGGGACACCGAACTCAACTGCACTCCTGGCGACGTGGACTGCCAGCCCGACCCCGGCGCCACCAACCCCATCCGGATGTCCCCGGACGACGCGCGCCACGCCGCCGACTGGTCACGGACCCGGGGCTTCGGGCTCGACCTGGCCTTCAACGGCGGTGGCAGCGACCGGTACCGGGAGGACAACGGCGGCCAGGATCCGCTCGCCGACCAGCTCGACACCGACAAGAACGCCTTCCGGTGGATCAACCACACCTATGACCACGCCTTCCTCGGCTGTGTGCAGGACGTCAGCGTGGTCCCGTGGAAGTGCGCCACCGAGCTCGACGGCAGTACCCGCTATGTCGGCCAGGACGAGATCTCCCGGCAGATCCGTGACAACCGCGCGTGGGGCGAGCGCGCCGGACTCCCGCTGGAGAACGGCGAACTGGTGACGGGCGAGCACTCCGGGATGCGGATCCTGCCGCAGCAGCCCGACGACAACCCGCATCTCGCCCCGGCCCTGGCCGAGAACGGCATCGAGTGGCTGGGCTCGGACAACTCCCGCGACCCCGCCCAGCGTCCGGTGGGCCAGGCGCTGACCGTGCCCCGGCATCCCCTGAACATCTTCTACAACGTCGGGCGCGAGGCCGAGCAGATCGACGAGTACAACTGGCTCTACACCAAGGCCGCCGACGGTGGCAGCGGGATCTGCGAGACGGCCCCCGACACGACCTGCCTGGACGCGCCACTGGACCCGGTGACCGGGTACGACGACTACATCGTGCCCCTGGAGGCCGCCGGCGCACTGCGCCGCACGCTGTCCAACGACCCCCGCCCGCACTACATCCACCAGTCCAACCTGGCCGAGGACCGCATCGCCTATCCCGTTCTCGACCGCCTGCTCGACGACTACGCGGCGCTCTACGCGGACAACGCCCCCCTGGTCAATCCGCGCCAGCGGGCCATCGGTGCGGAGCTCCGCGACCGCGCCGCCTGGCAGGCTGCGCTCGACGCCGGACAGGTCACCGCGTACCGGATCGGTACGGCCGTCACGGTCGTCGCCCCCGATGACGTGCGGGTTCCGGCGAGCATGCCGAACGGCACTCAGCAGCAACTGCCTGATGGAGGAAAGGACTTCGGGAGTCCGTACGCGGGCACCGTCTCGGGCTGGACCGGCCCGGCCACCGGCCAGGACCGGGTGACGCTCACCCTGCCCGCCGCCGCGCCCACCGGCGCCGCGGACGGCTCACCCGCGGCGCCGGTGCAGAAGCCCGCGCCCAAGCTGCCCGTCCCGGAGTTCGAAGAGTTCCCGAAGTTCCCGAAGTCCCCGGAGATCCCGGAGATCCCGGAGATCCCGAACGTCCGGGGGTCTGCCGCTTCGGACAGAGTGAAAGCGCCTGCGCCCGTACGGAGTTGACCGCCGCGCCCCGGCGCGGGGCGGTGTCGCTCGCAGTCGCTCTCACACTTCGCGGGAGATCCCCAGCCCATGCCAGAACTCGTTCCCGGTCCGCGCTCCGGCGCGGTCCGTGTCACCCTCCTGACCGAGGGCACCTATCCGCACAGCCACGGCGGCGTGAGCGTGTGGTGTGACCAACTCGTCCGCGGTATGCCGGACTTCGACTTCCGCGTCATCGCGGTCACCGGAACCGGCCAGGAGAGGCTCGCCTGGGAGCTTCCCGCCCAGGTGGCCGCGCCCGTGGTGATCCCGCTGTGGGGGCAGACGGCCGCGTCGGCGGCCCCGCGCGGCCGTCGGCGCAGGCGTCTGCTGTCCTCGTACGAGGACTTCCTCGCCGCGCTACTCGACCCCACGACCGAACACCGTTTCGGACCCGCCCTGTTCGAGCTGGCCAGGGCCGCGCGGGACGGGGTGCTGGCGCCCGTACTGCGCGGCGAGGCGGCCGTGCGTGTGCTCAGCGGCCTGTGGAACGGGCCGCGTTCTGAGGTACGGGAGGCCAGGCCCACACTGCACGACGCGCTGACCGCGACCGACCTGCTGGAGCACGCCCTGCGCCCGCTCGGCGCCGCGCCACCGGAGAGCGGGGTGGCGCACGCCGTCAGTGGTGGCCTCGCCGCACTGCCCGCGCTCGCCGCCCAGGAGCTGTACGGCACGCCGCTGCTCCTGACCGAGCACGGGGTCTATCTGCGCGAGCGCTATCTCGGGCACCGCACAGGACCGTACCGCTGGCCCGTCAAGGCGGTGCTGCTCGGCTTCTACCGGCTGCTCGCCGAGGAGAGCTACCGGCGGGCCGCGCTGATCACCCCGGGCAACCGCTACAACCGGCTCTGGGAGGAGCGCGGTGGCGCCGACCCGCGCCGTATCCGCACCGTCTACAACGGTGTCGATCCCGCCGCCTTCCCCACGGCCGGCCCCGAGCCCGCCGAGCCGACCCTGAGCTGGGCGGGCCGGATCGATCCGATCAAGGACCTGGAGACACTGATCCGCGCCTTCGCACTGGTCCAGCGGGAGATACCCGCGGCCCGGCTACGGCTCTTCGGCGGCACCCCAAGCGGCGGCGAAGGCTACCGCGAGCGGTGCCAGGCGCTCGCCGACGAGCTCGGCCTCGGCGCGTCCGTCGCCTTCGAGGGACGCGTGCCGGACATCAGGGACGCCTACGCGGCGGGGCATGTCGTCATGCTCTCCAGCATCAGCGAAGGGTTCCCGTTCACTCTCATCGAGGCCATGTCCTGCGGGCGGGCCACCGTCTCGACCGATGTCGGGGGCGTCCGGGAGGCGGTGGGCGACAGCGGCCTTGTGGTGCCGCCGCGCGAACCGGAGGCCATGGCACGCGCCGCCGTGGAACTGCTGCGCGCCCCCGAACGCCGGGCCCGTATGGGCGAGTCGGCGCGGCTGCGGGTCATCGAGCAGTTCACACTCTCCCAGACCGTCGACACCTTCCGCACGATCTACACCGAACTCGCCATCGGCGGCGCCGATGCGGTCACCACCGAGCCTGCGCACCCGAGGTGGGCCGGGCGCCACGTGGCAGGAGCCACCGCATGAGCGGCCCGCTGCGGCTCGTACCGGAGGACGGCGGGGCACTGCCGAGTGGCCCGTACGGCCGCCACACGCCGAGCTGGGCCGTCGACCCGGTGGACGAGCTTGCCGCACGGCTGGCGGAGCCGGTCGGCGCGGCGGTCCATCCGTACGAGGTGGCCGCCATCCTGGAGTCGGCGGGCATGACGGGTGATCAGATCACCGAACGCTACGGCCATCGCGATCTGTTCGCGCTGGCCGATGATGTCTACGCGCGTGTGCCCCGGCACTACCCGGAGCCCCCGCCGCCCCCTGACCCCTGGCGTCCGGACCATCTGCGGTGCGCCCTGCGGGGTCTGCTCTTCGCGGTCCCTGGGCTTGGGTATCTGCTGGCCGGGAGCCTGTGGGGAGCGGGCGCCGGTGCCGGGGTCCCGGCGCTGGTCGTCGCCGCGCTGACGTCGTGGGCCTGGAACCAGGGGCTGAGCCACCGCGCCCATCTGCGGCTGTCCGCCGGGGGCCGCGCGGCTGCCGTCCGCACCCTGCGTACGGGTGCGCCCGTCGGGGCGCTCGCCGCCACGGTGGCCGCGCTGTTCACGGCGGGTCCTGGGCTGGCCGCCGCGTTCGCGGCCGGGCAGTCCTGCTATCTCGGCGCGGCGACCGCGCTGCTGGTCCTCGGCCGGGAGCGGCTGCTGCTGGTCACGCTGCTGCCGGTGGTCGGCGGAGCCGCGCTGCTGCTGTGGCGGCCGCTGCCGCCCACGCCGACCACGGTGCTGCTGCTCGCCACCGTGCTGCTGGCGGTGTCGGCCGCGGCCCACACCCTGCGCGCCGCCGCCCCTCCGCCCGCCGCCGACGCGCCGGGGTACGCGGCCTCGCTCCCGTACGCGGTGTTCGGTCTCGCGGCGGGCGTGCTCGTGGTGCTCGCCGGTGCCCACGAGGTGCGGGCCGTCGTCGTCCTCACGCTCAGCATGGGCGCGGCGGAGTGGCTGCTCTACCGCTACCGGGGCCTGGCGCTCGCCGCGCTCCGCGCCAGTACGGTGCCGCGCGCCTTCGCGCTGCGCGCCGCCCGCGCCCTGGCCCTGTGCCTGGCCGGGTATCTGGGCCTGCTGACGGCCGGGGCGCTGGTCGCCGGAGTTTCCCCCGGTCCACTGCTCGCCCTGGGGACCCTGCTGTGGACCGCGCTGCTGCTCCAGGCGTTCACCGTGGCCTGGCTGCCCGCGACCGTCTGCCTCTGCACCGCCGCCGTGTGGTCCGCCACCCGGCTCGCCGATGTCCCGCCCGGTGCGGCCCAAGTGGCCTGCTGCGTGGCCGCGTCGGCGCTTCTGCTCGGCTGCGCGCTGTGGCTCCTCGGCAGAGTCACGGCACACCGCTGACCGCAACACCCCGCACCACCCGCACCGTTCCGCGTCAACGCCCCACACGACCGAGGAGTACGCCCGTGAGTTCAGCCCCAGTCGTCGCCGTCACCGGAGCCGAGGGCTTCATCGGCTCCCATCTCACCGAGACCCTGGTCGCCGCCGGCTTCCGGGTGCGCGCGATGGCGCAGTACAACTCCTTCTCCTCCTACGGCTGGCTGGAGACCCTCGCCCCGGACACCCTCGACCAGGTCGAGATCGTCCTCGGCGACGTACGCGACCCGGGATCCGTACACCGCTTCGTCGACGGCGCCGAGACCGTCTACCACCTCGCCGCCCTGATCGCGATCCCGTACTCCTACCAGGCCCCGCACAGCTATGTGGACACCAATGTGACGGGAACCCTCAACGTCCTGGAGGCGGTGCGCCAGTTGGACATCCCGCGCCTGGTGCACACCTCCACCAGCGAGACGTACGGCACCGCGCAGACCGTACCCATCACCGAGGACCATCCGATCCACACCCAGTCCCCGTACGCCGCTTCGAAGGCGGGCGGCGACCGGCTGGCGGACAGTTACCACGCCAGTTTCGGCACCCAGGTCACCACCCTGCGCCCGTTCAACACCTTCGGGCCGCGGCAGTCGATGCGGGCGGTCATCCCGACCGTGATCGGCCAGGTCGCGGCCGGGGAACGGGTCATCACCCTCGGGGATCTGCGGCCCACCCGCGACTTCCTCTACGTCAAGGACACGGCCCGCGCCTTTCTCGCCGTCGGCACCGCACCCGCGGAGGCCGTCGTCGGGCGCACCTTCAACGCCGGTACGGGCGAGGAGATCTCGGTCGGCGACGTGACCCGGCTGATCGGCAAGGTGATGGAAGCCTCCATCGACGTACGGCAGGACGAGCAGCGCGTACGGCCCGCGAGCTCCGAGGTGATGCGTCTTGTCGCGGACGCGTCCCGGCTGCGCGCGGCCACCGGATGGCGGCCGGAGGCCGGTCTGGAGACCGGACTTGCCCACACGGTCGACTTCTTCCGCAACCCCGCGAACCTCTCCCGGTACAAGACCGGCATCTACAACATCTGAAGCATCTGAACCATCTCAGGCATCTGACTTCAGGGAGCTCTTATGCACGCAGTGATCCTCGCCGGTGGCAAGGGCGTCCGACTCCGCCCGTACACGACCGCGCTGCCCAAGCCGCTGGTGCCGATCGGCGACCAGCACGCCATCCTGGAGATCGTCCTACGGCAGCTGGCGGCCCGCGGGTTCAGCAGCTGCACCCTCGCCATAGGCCACCTCGGCCACATCATCCGCGCCTATGTCGGCAACGGCTCGCAGTGGGGGCTGCGGGTCGGGTACTGCACCGAGGACAGTCCGCTCGGCACGATGGGGCCGCTGCTCACCATGATGGACCGGTTACCCGAGGAGTTCCTGGTCATGAACGGCGACATCCTCACCGACCTCGACTACGGCGACCTCCTGTCCGGGCACCGTGCCTCCGGCGCGCCGCTCACCATCGCCACGTACGCGCGCAAGGTCGCCATCGACTTCGGTGTGCTCACCACCGAGTCCGGGCGGGTCGTCGGCTTCACCGAGAAGCCCAGCGTGGACTACCGGGTCTCGATGGGCGTGTACGGGGTGTCCCGTGACACCTTGGCGGGGTACACGCCGGGGCTGCCGCTCGGCTTCGACGAGCTGGTGCTCGATCTGCTGAAGGCCGAAACCCCGCCGCATGCCCACGAGTTCGACGGCTACTGGCTCGACATCGGCCGTCCCGACGACTACGACCAGGCCAACGCGGAGTTCTCCAGCCGCCGTGACCTGCTGCTGAAGGGGGTGTGAGCGGTGCGGGTTCTGGTTCTGGGGGCCGGGGGGTTCCTGGGCGGTGAGGTCGCCGCGCTCCTGCGGTCCATGCCGGGCGTACAGCTGCTGACCGGTGGCCGCTCCGCCGACGCGGACCTCACGGCCGACCTCGCTCGCGCCGAACCACGGGTCCTGGCGGACGCGTTCGCCTCACTGGCGCCCGCGGCGGTGGTCAACTGCGCGGGTGCCGTGGGCGGTAGCGCGGGCCGGATGGCCGAGGTCAACGCGCGCGGACCGGCCGTGCTCTGCGAGGCGCTCGCCGTGGGCGCACCGCACGCCCGGCTGGTCCACCTCGGCTCGGCGGCCGAGTACGGTCCGACGCCGCCGGGCGAGCCGGTGGCGGAGAGCGCTCCGACGACACCGGTCGCGGTGTACGGGGCCACCAAGCTCGCGGGCACGCTCGCCGTCACCGCCTCGGGGGTGGACGCGGTGGTACTCCGCGTCTTCAACCCGGTCGGGCCCGGCGCACCGGACTCGTCTCTTCCCGGCCGCCTCGCGGCCGAGTTGGGGCGGGTCCGTGCGGAGGGGGCAGACGGGACGGAGGGGACGGTCACCACCGGGGACCTCTCCGCGTACCGCGACTTCGTCGACGCGCGGGATGTGGCGCACGCGGTGGCCCTGGCGGCCACCGCACCCGCCCCGCTGCCGCCCGTCCTCAACATCGGCAGTGGACAGGCCACCTCCGTACGCGAACTCGTCCACCAACTCGCCCGCGCCGCAGGGTTCCACGGCCGCATCGAGGAATCGGGCGCGGGATCGGACCGGTCCGCCGCGGTCTCCTGGCAGTGCGCCGACCCCTCGGCCGCGCAGGCCGCTCTCGGCTGGCGTCCGCAGCACACACTGGCCGAGTCCCTGGCCGACCTGTGGGCATCGCAGGCCCCGGCCGGGGCGCGGCCGTGACGGTCATCCGGCGCCTTGCCCGCGTCATGGGCGCGGGAGGCCGTCCGGCCGGGGAGAGTTGACCGTATGACGCTGCTCGTGCCCCTGTACGTCCACCCGGCCCTCGACCGGGGTGCCTGGCGCGCCCTGGTCGCGGCGGCGCCCCGGCTCTACGGGGTGGTACTCAACCCCGCGAGCGGTCCAGGCAACGCCCCGGACCCGGAGTTCGCCGCCGCCGCTCGGGCGCTGCGTTCGGCAGGGGCGCGGGTGCTGGGGTACGTGGACACCGACTACGGGCGGCGACCGCAGCGCGCGGTCGCCGCCGACCTCGACCGCCACCGCGACTGGTACGGCACGGACGGGTTCTTCCTCGACCAGGCATCCGCCACCCGCGACCGGCTGCGCCACTACCGGCGGCTGGCCCGTGCCGCCCGCTCCCGCGGCGGCCGTACGCTCGTGCTCAACCCGGGTACCCACCCGGCACCCGGCTACGCCGCCCTCGCCGATCTGCTGGTCACCTTCGAAGGCGACTGGGCCGCCTACCACGCGGCATCCGCGATTCCCGACTGGACCCGGAGCCAACCGCCGGAACGCTTCTGCCATCTTGTCCACGGGGTGCCGCCCGGACTGTGTGCCGTGGCCGCGCGTACCGCCCGGCTGCGGCACGCCGCGGTCCACTGCGCGGTCGCGGGCCACGGCCCCAACCCCTGGTCGGCCCTGCCACCCGTACTCCGCCACTTCACCGGAAGCCCCTGACATGACCCGCGCCGTGCCCCGTCCGCGTACCGCCCTGCTGCTGCTCGCGGCCCTGGTTGCGCTCGCCGCCTGCTCCTCCTCGCCCTCGCCCACTCCCTCACCCGAGCCGTCGCCCAGCTCTTCTCGCTGGCAGCCGGAGCCCGGTACGCGCTGGCAGTGGCAGCTCGAAGGACGGGTGGACACCAAGGTCGACGTTCCGGTCTACGACATCGACGGCTTCGAGAACGACGCGGCCACCGTACGGCGGCTGCACCGCGACGGGCGCAAGGTGATCTGCTATATCAACGCCGGTGCCTGGGAGTCCTTCCGCCCCGACAAAGCGGACTTCCCGAAGGCCGTACGGGGCATGTCCAACGGCTGGAAGGGCGAGCGCTGGCTGGACATCCGCCAACTCGACGTGCTGCGACCGCTGATGGCCAAGCGCTTCGACATGTGCCGGGACAAGGGGTTCGACGCGGTCGAGCCCGATCTCCTGGACGGGTATCTGAACCGTACGGGCTTCCCGCTGACCGCCGAGCACCAGCTCGCCTACAACCGGATGATCGCCAAGCTGGCCCATGAGCGCGGGATGTCCGTCGGCCTCAAGAACGATATGCCGCAGATCCCGCAGCTGGTCGGCGACTTCGACTTCGCTGTGAACGAGGAGTGCGCGCAGTTCGACGAATGCGCCACGCTCAAGCCGTTCGTGGACGCGGGCAAGGCCGTGTTCCATGTCGAATACGCCGAGCCCACCAGCGAGTTCTGCGCACAGGCCCGCGCGCTGGGGCTCAGTTCGATGCGCAAGAAGCTCAACCTGGGGGTCTGGCGACAGCCCTGCTGACGCCAGACCCCGGGCCCTTACGCGGCCGGGGCGGCCACCTCCGGCTCCCCCTCGTCCTCGGCGGCGCCGGCGAACTGGGTGCGGTACAGCTCGGCGTACCGCCCGTCCAGGGCCAGCAGCTCCTCGTGCCGCCCGCGCTCCACGATCCGGCCCTGTTCCACGACCAGGATCTGGTCCGCGGCGCGCACCGTGGACAGCCGGTGGGCGATGACGACGGCGGTGCGGCCGGAGAGCGCCTCGGCCAGCGCCTCCTGGACGGCCGCCTCCGAGGTGTTGTCCAGGTGGGCGGTGGCCTCGTCGAGGATGACCACGCGCTGTCGGGCGAGCAGCAGCCGGGCGATGGTCAGCCGCTGCCGCTCCCCGCCGGAGAGCCGGTAGCCGCGCTCGCCGACGACGGTGTCCAGGCCGTCCGGCAGCGAGGCGACCAGGCCGTCGAGCCGGGAGCGGCGCAGCGCGTCCCACAGCTCGTCCTCGGCCGCTTCGGGCCGGGCGAGCAACAGGTTGGCGCGGACCGTGTCATGGAAGAGATGGCCGTCCTGGGTGACCATGCCGAGCGCCCCGCGTACCGATGCGGCGCTCAGGTCGCGTACGTCGACGCCGCCGATCCGTACGGCGCCCGTGTCGGCGTCGTACAGCCGCGGCACCAGCTGCGCGATGGTCGACTTGCCGGCGCCCGATGACCCGACCAGGGCGACGGTCTGTCCGGGCTCGGCACGGAAGGACACACCGTGCAGGACCTCGTCGCCGCCGCGGGTGTCGAGTGAGGCGACCTCCTCAAGCGAGGCGAGGGAGACCTTGTCGGCGGACGGGTAGCCGAAACGTACGTCCTCGAACTCGACGGCGACCGGCCCTTCCGGCACCTGTCGGGCGTCCGGCTTCTCCTCGATGAGGGGCTTGAGGTCGAGGATCTCGAAGACCCGCTCAAAGCTGACCAGGGCGGTCATCACCTCGACCCGCGCACCGGCCAGCGCGGTCAGCGGCGCGTACAGGCGGGTGAGCAGCATCGCGAGGGCGACGACGGCGCCGGGCTCCAGGGAGCCGCGCAGCGCGTAGAAGCCGCCGAGGCCGTAGACGAGGGCCAGGGCGAGGGCGGAGACCAGGGTGAGCGCCGTGATGAACGCGGACTGCGCCATGGCCGTCCGTACGCCGATGTCGCGCACCCGCTGGGCCCGCTCGGCGAACTCCTCGGACTCGGCACCGGGCCTCCCGAAGAGCTTGATCAGGGTGGCGCCGGGCGCGGAGAACCGCTCGGTCATCCGGGTGCCCATCGCGGCGTTGTGGTTCGCGGCCTCGCGCTGCAGCCTGGCCATCCGGGCGCCCATGCGGCGGGCGGGCACCACGAACACCGGGAGCAGGACCAGCGCGAGCAGGGTGATCTGCCAGGACAGGGTGAGCATCACGGCGAGGGTCAGCAGCAGGGTGACGCTGTTGGAGACCACTCCGGAGAGGGTGTTGGAGAAGGCGCGCTGGGCGCCGATGACGTCGTTGTTGAGGCGGCTGACCAGGGCGCCGGTCCGGGTGCGGGTGAAGAACGCGACCGGCATCCGCTGCACATGATCGAAGACGGCGGTGCGCAGTCCCAGGATGAGGTCCTCGCCGAGGCTGGAGGACAGCCAGCGGTTCAGCAGCCCGAGCCCCGCCTCGGCGAGGGCGATCACCGCGATCAGGAGGGCGATCCGGACGACGACGCCGGGGTCGGAGCCGCCGACGATGTGGTTGACGACGCTGCCCGCGAGGACCGGCGTGGCCACGGCGAGGACCGCGGTGACCACGCTGACCAGCAGGAACTGCACGATGCGGCGGCGGTGCGGGCGGGCGAAGGCGCCGATGCGGCGCAGGGTGGCCCGGGTGAAGGGGCGGTGGTCCTGCTGCGCGTCCATGACCGTGCGCAGCTGCGTCCAGGCTGTGGTCTCCATGCTCATGAACCGAACGGTAGGACCTCAACCAAACTTCAGGTCAAGAACGACTCGAACACAGGCGACGCCCCGACCGGACGGGGGGGGTGTGCCGATCGGGGCGAGCCGTGCAGGGGACTTAGGCGGTCGGGGAAACCACCTCGTCCGCGCCCACACCCGTATAAACGGTCCCCTGTCCCGAATTGTTCCCCCTAGTGAAAAATTCGCGAAGGGATTCGAGGAGGGAGACGAGGGCCAGGGCGAGGAGGGAGACGAGGGGGAATGTGAGCGGGAGGACGCGGCGGTCACAGCGGGTGGTACAGTGCGAGCAGCACGTGTGTACGCCTCACCTTCAGGCGCCGGTGCTCGTTCTGTTTCTTCTCGCGCGTCTTTCCTCGCGCGTCGCTTCTCTCGCATCGCTTCACTTGCGCCGCTTCTCTCGCGCATCGCAGCTGGTACGGCCGTCGCCCGTCCTCTCCGACCGGCGATCCAGCCCCGGCTCGGCGCTGCCCAGTCCGTGAAAGGACCTCCCGCATGGCCACCACTCTCGAACACCCTCCTGCCCAGCAGCAGGCCCCCGCCCCGGCCGCCGGCGTCCTCGACATCGGACACCAGGGCAACGGCTCCCTGCGCACCGCCGCCTTCCTGCCGACCGCACAGGACGTCCAGGTCCCCTCGGCTCTGATCCGCCAACACGGCCTGCGCAAGGGCGACATCGTCGAAGGCTTCCGCGGCAAGCCGCGCACGCTCGCCCGGGTCGAGCGCGTCAACGGACGCCCGCCCGAGGCCCTGCGCGGCAGGCCGCACTTCCGTGACCTCACCCCGCTGCACCCGCGCGAGTGGCTCCGCCTGGAGAGCGCGGCGGGCGGTCTCGCGCCGCGGCTCGTCGACCTGTTCGCGCCGGTCGGCAAGGGGCAGCGCGGGCTGATCGTCGCGCCGCCCAAGACCGGCAAGACCGTACTGCTCCAACAGTTGGCCGCGGCCGTCGCCGAGAACCACCCCGAGTGCCATCTGATGGTGGTGCTGCTCGACGAACGGCCCGAGGAAGTCACCGACATGCGCCGTTCGGTACGGGGCGAGGTGCTCGCCTCGACCTTCGACCGGCCCGCCAAGGAGCACATCGCCCTGGCCGAACTGGCGGTGGAGCGCGCCAAGCGGCTCGTCGAGCAGGGCCAGGACGTCGTCATCCTGCTCGACTCGCTGACGCGGCTGTGCCGCGCCCACAACAACGCGGCCGGTGCGGGCGGCCGTACCCTCAGCGGCGGTGTGGACGCCGCGGCGCTGGGTGGCCCCAAGCGGCTCTTCGGCGCGGCCCGGCTCGCCGAGGAAGGCGGGTCGTTGACCATCCTGGCGACGACACTGGTGGACACCGGCTCGCGCGCCGACGACTACTTCTTCGAAGAGCTGAAGGGCACCGGCAACATGGAGCTGCGACTGGACCGCTCGCTGGCCGACAAGCGGATCTTCCCGGCCGTCGACATCGCGCCTTCCGGCACCCGGCGCGAGGAACTGCTGCTCCCCGCCGCGGAGTTGAAGGCCACCCGGGGCCTGCGCCGGGCCCTGCACTCCCGAGACGGGCAGTCGGCCCTGGAGGCCCTGCTCGACCGACTGCGGCATACCGCGGACAACGCGGCCTTCCTCCGCCAGGTCCAGCACACCGTCCCGGGCGCCTGAGCCCCTTCCCGGCAGCGGCCCCCTGCGGTGCCCTCAGGGCAGCAGAACCCAGTCAGCGGCCAGCGCGGCCGCAAGTCCGGCCCCGAGCACCCACGTACCGAGCCTGGTCCTTCCTCTGCGGCTGAGCTCGATGACCAGGCCGCAGAGGATCAGCAGCAGCCCGTACACCCCCACCACCAGCACCGACGACCGGCTCGCCAGACGCACCACGAGCACCACGGCCGCCGCCGCCATCAGCACCGAGGCCGCGGTGATCCGTATCAGCCGGGCCTGGCGCGGCGTGGGCCCCCGTCGTACGGGACCGGTCTCCGGCGCGGCCTCGGCCTGTTCTTGATCTGTGCTCATGGCCATGGATCGTAATGGCTGCGATACGACCGCTCGAACTCAGAGCCTGTCTTTGAGCCCCGCCTGCGCCCCGATGCCCGGCCGGTACTAGGGGACGTCTCCCTTAGGACCCGGCGCCACGCAGCTCCTTCGCGAGGGAGACGACAGCCGCGGGATTGCGCGGGCTCTCGACCAGGTCCACGTAGTCCAGGACGACGATCCGGTCGTTCTTGACGGCCGAGACCTCCGCGAGCGGCGGGTAGGACTTCAGGAACCTGCGCTTCTGCTCGGCGGTGGTGTCACCGTAGTTGTTGATCACGATGACCTCCGGGTCGCGTTCGACGACGGTCTCCCAACCGACCGTGGTCCAGCTGTCCTTGAGGTCCTTCATCACGTGGTCGCCGCCCGCCTTGGTGATGATGTCGTGCGGCCCGGCGTACGCGCCCGAGGTCAGCGGCTTGTCCTGGCCGGCGTCGTAGAGGAAGACGCGGGGCCGGTCCTTGCCCTTGGGCGCCTTGGCCTCGGCGTCGGCCACCTGCTTGCGGAACGTGGCGACCAGGCGCTCGGCGCGGTCCTCCACGTCGAAGAGCTTCCCGAGGTTGCGCAGGTCGGTGTAGAGGGCGTCGAGCGGTGACATCACCCCGCGCGCCTTGCCGCGCCCGTTGCGGCACGACTCGGTCAGCAGATACGTGTCGATGCCCAGCCGGTTCAGCTCGGCGGGCGTGAAGCCGTTGTCCTCGCCGAAGCCGTAGTTCCAGCCCGCGAAGACGAGGTCGGCCTTGGCGTCCAGTACCAGTTCCTTGTTGATCGTCTTCTTGGAAAGCCACTTGGTCTTCTGGTAGGCGTCCTTCCAGGGGACGGAGTCGAGGTCGCCCTTGTCGTCGGGCATCACATAGCCCGCCATACGGTCCTCGAGTCCGAGCGCGAACATGATCTCGGTGATGCCGACGTCGTTGGTGACCACCCGCCGCGGGGCCTTGTCGAACGTCGCCTTCTCGCCGCAGTTCTCGATGGTCACCGGGTAGCGGCTGTCGGCCTTGGTATCGGTCTCGCCGTCGGACGCGACCTGGGCGCCGCAGCCGCTGAGCACGAGTGCGGCGGTGAGTGCCAGAGCTGCGGTGCGTACGGGGAGGGGCACGGGGAGGGACAGGGACATGGGACTCCTTACGAGGCGGGTGGTGAGCGGGCCCATCAGGACAGGCGGTCGAACAGCAGCTGGATCGCCCCGGATTCGGGGTGCGGCACGCGATGCGCCCGTACGCCGAAGACGTCGGCGAGCAGCGCGGACGTGAGGACGTCGTGCGGGGCGCCGGAAGCGACGATCCGCCCGTCCTTGATGACATGGAGCAGATCGCAGTGGACGGCCGCGAGGTTGAGGTCGTGCAGCGAGGTGAGCGCGGTCAGTCCGCTGCCCCGTACCAGGGACAGCACTTCCAACTGCTGGGCGATGTCCAGGTGGTTGGTGGGCTCGTCCAGGACGAGGACCTGTGGCTCCTGGGCGAGGGCGCGGGCGATCAGGACGCGCTGCTTCTCGCCACCGGACAGGGTGAGGATGCCGCGGTCCGCGAGGTGACTGGCGCCGACCCTGGCCAGGGCGTCCGCGCACACCCGCCGGTCCTCGTCGGTGGTCCTGGCCGCGGACCGCTGGTGCGGCAGCCGCCCCATGGCGACCACCTCGGCGACGGTGAAGTCGAACTCGGTGGCGGCCTCCTGCGGCAGTGCGGCCAGTCGCCGGGCGCCTTCGCGGGCGCTCAGGGCGCCCAGGTCGTCACCGCCGATCCGGACGGCGCCCGCGGTGGGCTTGAGCGCACGGTAGACGCAGCGCAACAGGGTCGACTTGCCACTGCCGTTGGGCCCGACGAGCCCGACGAGCTGTCCGCTGCCGACGCCCAGCGTCACCTCCTCCACCAGCCGCGCGCCTGCGATCTCGACGGTAAGGTCGTCGATGTCGACACGCATCACGCACCCCCTCCGAAGCTGTAGCCGCGGCGCCGCATCAGCACCAGGAAGCACGGGACGCCGATCACCGCGGTCAGCACACCGACCGGCAGTTCGGTCGGCGCCAGTACGGTGCGGGAGAGGATGTCCACCCAGATCAGCAGGACGGCTCCGGCCAGCGGCGCGACGGCCAGGACCCGGCGGTGGTCGGCGCCGACCAGCATCCGCGCGGCGTGCGGCACCATCAGCCCGACGAAGCCGATCGCCCCGCTGACCGCGACGACCGCCCCGGTGACGGCCGCGGCGAGCAGGAACAGCTCCTTGCGCAGCCGCCCGGCGTCCACGCCGAGCGCGGCCGCCGTCTCGTCGCCCATGGCCAGGGCGTTCAGCCGCCGCGCGGACACCGCGAGATGGGCGAGCCCGGCGAGTACGGCCGCCGCGGCGATGGGTACGGAGGTCCAGGTGGCCCCGGCGAGGCTGCCGAGCAGCCACATCATCGCGGAGCGGGCCGCCTCGCCCCGTTCGGCCATGAACACCATCAGGGTGCTGATGGCGGAGAAGCCGTAGTACATGGCGGTGCCGGTGAGGACGAGCCGCAGCGGTGTCAGCCCTTGGGCGGTGCGCGCGACGGCGTACACCAGGATCATGGCGCACAGCGCGGAGGCGAAGGCCGCCGCGGACAGTGCCCAGATGCCGAGCGCGCCGAGCGCCCCGAAGAGCAGCACGGCGTTGGCGCCGACGGCCGCGCCCGACGAGATGCCGAGGGTGAAGGGGTCGGCGAGCGCGTTGCGGACCATGGCCTGTACGGCGACGCCGACGGCCGAGAGCCCGGCGCCGACGACGGCGGCCAGCAAGGCCCGCGGGAAGCGCAGCTCCCAGACGATGGTGTAGGCCGCCACCTCGTCGGGGGAGATCACCCCGCCGCTCAGCCCGGCCCACAGATGGCGCAGCACCTCGCCCCAGCTGAGCCCGGACGCGCCGAGCCCGGCCCCGCAGACCAGGGAGAGCAGCAGTGCGACGCAGAGGGCGGCGACGACGCAGAGGGCGGCGAGCAGGGGTGGCAGCGGGACGCGCCGGGGTGGGGCGGGTCCGGCGCCGGTGCGTGCCGCGGACGGCACGGCGGCGGTTTGTTCGAGCGGTGGGGCCACGAGTGGGGGTGTCGCCTTCGCCTCGGGCCGTTCACCTGCGTACCAAGGACCGGCCCAGGACACACTGCGCCCCGCGCTGCACCCTCTCGCAGACCACGGCGAGTTGTCAGGAGCTACTGGTCCCACGGGTAATCGGGCTCACGGGACCGTGGGCCGCTTCAGGGCCCTTGGTTCCGCCTACCGTTGCGGGTCAGCGCCGGACTTCGACCGGACTTCCCCCGCGGGATGTCCGCAGCCTAGCGCGTGCCGCGCGAGCCCCTTCAGCCGGGCGGCGGCCGACGAGGTGGGACGACGGCTCACGGTCTTGGCGGCGGCTCATGGGCTTGGCGGCGGCTCCGCCTCGCAAGTGACCTTGTCGCGCGGGGTGTAGTGGGTCTTGAAGGTCTCCCGCCTGACCTCCTCGCCGTCGTTGCGGAAAACCCGGTCCACTGCGACGTCGAAGCCTTCGAGCGGCGGCTGGGGTACGCACTTCTCGCCGGTTCCGGTCCGTTCCTCCGGCTCGGTCACCTTGGTGCGGGGTCCGGTGAGCGACTCGACCTCGTCGTACTTGCGGGTGCCGAGGAAGGTGACGGTGATCGAGGTGTCGGTGGCGCTGGTCTGGATGTAGATGCCGTTACCGGAGTCGTTCAGGAACTTCAGGTCGAGTGAGCCCCAGGCCACCGTCGCCTCGCGGCCCTCGGGGTAGCGCTCTATGTAGAACGAGTGCGCCCCGTACTCCACGGGTTTCACTCCGGCGAAGAACACGGCGTTGAACATGGTGGTGGCGACGGCCGAGACCCCGCCGCCGAGTGCCTGGCCGTACTGGCCGTCATTGATCCAGGTGCCTTCGACGAAGCCGTTCGCCTTGGTGCGCTCCCCCACCGTCTCGTTGAAGCTCCAGGTGTCCCCCGGCCTGACCAGTGAACCGTTGATCAGTTCTGCGGCGCGGCCGATGTTGGTGGTGCGGTACGCGGCGGGTTCGAAGTTGACGGTGAAGCTGGACAGCAGTTCCTTGATGCCCAGTTGGTCAACCGTCTGCCGGGTCAGGGCCGGCGGCACCTCCTTGGTGGCCAGCTCGCCTGTGCGCGCCGCGCCGCTCTTGGTCAGCAGCGGCAGTACGGCGCTGCCGAGCGCCTTGGCGGTGACCTTGTGCCCGGGTTCGCCGTCGGAGTCCACCACCACGCGCTCGCCGTCGAGCCGCAGCTTCGCTGGGACCGGCCCCGATCCGGTCGCCTGGGCGAGCGGGCGGGCCAGCGCCGGGTCGCGCAGCAGCGCCTTGCTGTCGAGCTCGGGCCGCAGGCGGCCGGACTCCTTGTCCGCCTTCATGGTGAGGTGGGCGCCGAGGGTCGCCGGGCTGATCTCGACCGGCTTCCCGCGCACGGTGAGCGTGACCGGCGCGGACATCGCGGGGGTGGCGAACTCCCGCATCGCCCGGGTCACTTCCGCCGCCGGTACGCGGGGCGATGTCCGCCGTACGGGAAGCTCGACCGGCGCGTCCTCGGCCACGGGATAGGCGGAGCGCAGGGCCGTGAGCGCGCCGTCGGTGTCGAGGCGCTGTCCGTCGCGTGCCCGTACCGGTACCGGTTTGCCCTTCTCGAACGAGATCGCGCCGTTCCTGAGGGGCCGGTCGTACGTCTTGGCCGTCTTGGTCAGGGCCGCGTGCGCCGTGTCCTCGTCCACGCGGGTGACCGGGTCGATGTCCCGGTCGCCGCGGGTCAGCAGCCGGCCGATGACGGTCACGGGGTCGCTGCCCGCGCGGGCGGCGCGGTCGACGGTCTTCCCGGTGTCGACGGAGAATCCGGCCGCTCGTACGTCGACGGTGCCGTCCTCGTCGCCCATCCGCACCGGCACCGGTTTCGACCAGGCGCCGTCGGCCGCCTTGTCCAAGGCCGCGCGGGCCTCGGCGCGGTCCATCCCGCCGATGTCCACGCCCCGTACCCGGGTGCCGGAGGGTATGTCGTCCCCGTCGAGCAGCAGGCCGACCCCGTACAGCCCGAGGAACGCGGCACCGGCCACCCCCACCGTGAGGGCGGCCGGACGTATCCAGTGGCGCTGACCGCCCTCGCCCGGATCTGATCCGTCTCGGCGCGCTGAACGGAGCACTGAGCCTCCTCGTCGGGTGGAACACATGTGCGCTAATCAGCGTATAAGCAGCGGTTCCCGGCGTCGTCCGGAGGATCACGGTGCGCTCGGCGTGCGGGTGCCTCAGGCGCAGTACGCGACGGCCGGCCGTGACGACTTCTGGTGGAGGGGGATGGGGCGGGCCTACTGCGGGAGCAGTACACGGGAACGGTCACTGCGGGCGAGGCCGGGCCCGCTGGCCACGGAGACGATGGAAAAGGACGCAGCGGCACTCACCGGGTGCCCCGTCCGCCCTGCTCAGCACCCTTCCCGTGCCTGCCCACTTCTTCCTACGGAGCTTGATTCCACGTGGCTACGTTCCTGTACGCGCTGGGCCGCCGCGCCTTTAGGCGACGCGGCCTGGTCGCCCTGATCTGGGTGGCGGTCCTGGTGGGTGTCGGCGTCGCGTCCGCCGCCGCGCCCGCGCCGCCCGCCGACTCCTTCTCGATGCCGGGAACGGAGTCGCAGAGGGCCTTCGACCTCCTCGACGAGCGCTTCCCCGCGGCCGGTGCGGAGGGCGCGCAGGCCCGTGTCGTGATCCGCGCCCCCGAAGGGCAGAAGATCGACGGTGCGGCGGGCAAGTCCGAGGTCGCCCAGCTGGTCAAGGACCTCGGGGCAGGCCCCCAGGTCGTCTCGGTCGCCGACCCCTTCGAGGCCGACGCGGTGAGCCAGGACGGCACGACGGCGTACGCATCGGTGACGTACGAGGTCCCCGCGATGGAGCTGACGGACGACGCGCGTGACGCGCTGACCGAGGCCGCCGACACCGCCCGGAACGGCGGCTACACGGTGGAGACGGGCGGCGACGCGGTGGCGGCCGAGGAGGAGCTCGGCGGCACCGCGGAGCTGATCGGCATCGGGGTCGCGGCCGTGGTGCTGCTGCTCACCTTCGGTTCGCTGGTGGCGGCCGGGATGCCGCTGCTCTCCGCGATCGTGGGTGTCGGCATCGGGATCTCCGGCATCGCGGCGCTCGGCAGTGCGCTTGACCTCTCAGCCACGACCTCGACGCTGGCGATGATGATCGGCCTCGCGGTCGCCATCGACTACGCCCTGTTCATCGTCTCCCGCTACCGTGCGGAGATCTCCGAGGGGCGCACCCCGGAGGAGGCCGCGGGGCGGGCCGTGGGCACCGCGGGTTCGGCCGTGGTGTTCGCCGGTCTGACCGTGATCGTCGCCCTGTCCGGGCTCGCCGTGGTGAACATCCCGATCCTCACCAAGATGGGCCTGGCCGCGGCGGCCACCGTCGCCATCGCCGTACTGATCGCGCTGACCATGACCCCGGCCCTGCTGGGCTTCGCCGGACGCCGGGCGCTCAGCCGCAAGCAGCGCAAGGGCCAAGAGCCGGCGCCCGCCGAGGCCAGGCCGAAGCTCGCCACCCGCTGGGCGCGGTTCGTCATCCGCCGCCCGCTCATGGTGCTCGTCACGGCCGTCCTGGGCCTCGGCGTGATCGCCGTGCCCGCGGCGAGCCTGGAGCTCGGGCTGCCCGACGAGGGCACGGCGGCGCCCGACTCCACCCAGCGCAAGGCGTACGACATGCTGTCGGAGTCCTTCGGGGCCGGCTTCAACGGCCCGCTGACGCTGACCCTCGACCCGCAGGGCGGCGGGGACATCAAGGCGGCGGCCGCAGCGGTGGACAAGGCCGTCACCGAGCAGGGCGACGCCGCCGCCGTGACGCCCGCGCAGTTCAACGAGGCGGGCGACACCGCGATCATGACGGTGGTGCCCAAGACCGGACCCAGCGACCACGCCACCGAGGACCTGGTGAAGTCCATCCGGGGCCTGTCCGACGGCATCCAGGCCGACACCGGCACCGAGCTCCTGGTCACCGGTATGACCGCGATGACCATCGACTTCTCGCAGACCCTGGACGACGCCCTGCTGCCCTACCTGGCGCTGGTCGTGGGCCTGGCCTTCCTCCTCCTGATGGTGGTCTTCCGCTCCGTCCTGGTCCCGCTGAAGGCCGCGCTCGGGTTCCTGCTCTCGGTGGCCGCCGCGCTCGGCGCCGTCGTCGCGGTCTTCCAGTGGGGTTGGCTGGCCGACCTGGTGGGCGTGGAGCAGCCCGGCCCGATCATGAGCATGATGCCGATCTTCATGATCGGTGTGGTGTTCGGTCTGGCGATGGACTACGAGGTCTTCCTGGTGACCCGGATGCGCGAGGCCCATGTCCACGGGGCCACCCCGGACGAGGCGATCACCACCGGCTTCACGCACGGCGGGCGGGTGGTCTCGGCCGCCGCGATCATCATGATCAGCGTCTTCTCCGGCTTCATCCTGGAGAGCGACGACATGATCAAGATGATGGGCTTCGGCCTGGCCGTCGCCGTCCTCTTCGACGCCTTCGTGGTCCGGATGGCCATCGTCCCGGCCGTACTGGCCCTGCTCGGCCACCGCGCCTGGTGGCTGCCGAAGTGGCTCGACCGGGCCCTGCCCAACGTGGACGTGGAGGGCGAGCGGCTGCAGCAGGCGACGGGGCCCGCCGCGCCCGCCGTGGAGCTCGAGAAGGAGTCCGTGACGGTCGGCTGACCTCAGAGCCTCAGCCTGACGCACGTGAGGGGCCATCCGAAGATGGCCCCTCACGTGTGCGCGTACTAGCCGAGGCACGTGTGCGCGTACTAGCCGAGATCAGGCAGTCGGCACCGGGTAGGTCGGGTACTCAACGCCGGACACGTGCTGCACGACCCGGATGACCTGGCACGAGTAGCCGAACTCGTTGTCGTACCAGAGGTAGAGGATCGCGTTGTCCCCGTCGACCTTGGTGGCGCCCGCGTCGACGATCGAGGCGTGCCGCGAGCCGATGAAGTCGTTCGACACCGCGTCGGGGGCGGTGGTGAAGTCGATCTGGCGCTTGAGCGGCGAGGTCAGCGACACGTTGCGCAGGTAGTCGAGTACCTCGTCGCGGTTGGTCTCGCGGCCGAGCCGCAGGCTGAGGATCGCGATCGAGACGTCCGGCACCGGGACCCGGATCGAGCTGCCGGTGATCGGCGCCTTGAGGTCGGGCAGCGCCTTGGCGACGGCGGACGCGGCACCGGTCTCGGTGATGACCATGTTGAGCGGCGCGGAGCGGCCGCGGCGGTCGGCCTTGTGGTAGTTGTCCAGCAGGTTCTGGTCGTTGGTGAACGAGTGGACGGTCTCCACGTGACCGCGCAGCACGCCGTACTCGTCCGCCATCGCCTTCAGCGGCGGAACGATCGCGTTGGTCGTGCAGGACGCGCAGGACAGGATCTGCTCGTCCGGCTTGATCATGTCGTGGTTGACGCCGTGCACGATGTTCGGGACGTCGCCCTTGCCCGGCGCGGTCAGGACGACCTTGTCGATACCGGGGCGCAGGTGCTTCGAGAGGCCCTCGCGGTCACGCCACTTGCCGGTGTTGTCGATCAGGATGGCGTCCTTGATGCCGTACGCCGTGTAGTCGACCTCCGACGGGTCGTTCGCGTAGATCACCTTGATCTCGTTGCCGTTGGCGATGATCGTGCTGTTCGCCTCGTCAACGGTGATGGTGCCCTGGAACTGGCCGTGGATGGAGTCGCGGCGCAGCAGCGACGCGCGCTTGACGATGTCCTGCTCGCCGCCCTGGCGGACGACGATGGCACGCAGCCGCAGGCCGTTGCCGGAACCGGCCTTCTCGATGAGCAGGCGGGCGACGAGGCGGCCGATGCGGCCGAACCCGTAGAGAACGACATCGCGTCCTTCGCTGCGCTCGATCTTGTTGGCACCCGTGGCGCCGACGACGGCCTCGGCGGTGAACTCCGCCACCGACAGACCGCGGTCGTCGGCCTTGTACGTCGCGGCGAGCATCCCGAGGTCGATCTGGGACGGGCCGAGGTCGAGCGTGGTGAGGGCCTGCAGGAACGGCAGCGTCTCGGTGACCGAGAGCTCCTCACCCGCGATCTGCCGGGCGAACCGGTGGGTCTTGAGAATGCTGACCACCGACTTGTTCACCAAGGAGCGGCTGTGAAGCAGGACGGTGACGTCCCGCTCACGATGCAGCTTCCCGATGATCGGGATCATTGACTCCGCGATCTCCTCGCGGTTCTTCCAGTTGGTGAACGAGTCGTCGTTGACAGTCACAGGGTTATCTTTCGAGCTAGGCGGTGCTCATATGGTAACCCCACTCCACTTTGATCATTCAAGCGGTGCCCCTGGGTCTCGCACCGCGCAGCGGCCCGTCCCCTACCAGGGCCCGGCGCCGTATCCTCGACACCTCGACCAGTCCGTCAACTGGTGGGAACGGAGCCGCACATGGCCATCAGCCTCCAGAAGGTGGAGGAGACCGCCCCCGCTCTCGTCAGCCTCTACAAGCAGGCCGGCCTGTCCCTGCGCAAGCACGGCCTGCACGGACAGCGCGCCGCGGTGTATCTGGTCGTCGACCACTCGGGCTCGATGCGCCCGTACTACAAGAACGGCAGCGTGCAGGCCCTGGCCGACCGAGTGCTTGGTCTGTCGGCGCAGCTCGACGACGACGGGTGTGTCCCGGTCGTCTTCTTCTCGACCGACGTCGATACCGAGACGGAGATCGAGCTCGCCGACCACGAGGGCCGGATCGACCGGATCGTCGCGGAACTCGGACATATGGGCAGGACCAACTACCACTTGGCCATGGACGCGGTGATCGACCACTACCTCGGGAGCGGCGCCACCGATCCGGCCCTCGTCGTGTTCCAGACGGACGGCGGGCCGACCAGCAAGTTCGCCGCCGAGCGGTACCTGTGCAAGGCGGCCGAACTGCCGATGTTCTGGCAGTTCGTCGGCTTCGGCGACCCTGACAGCCGCCAGTTCGACTTTCTGCGCAAGCTCGACGAACTGGCGGTCCCGGCCAAGCGCCCCGTCGACAACGCGGGCTTCTTCCACGCGGGCCAGGACCCGCCTCGCATCCGCGACGAGGAGCTGTACGACCGGCTCATCGGCGAGTTCCCGTCCTGGCTGGCAGCCGCTCGCGCGCACGGCATCGTGCGGGACTGACGGACGACGACCACCGGGCGCCCCGCCCGCCGGGCACCCCTCATCCGACCCCGGAAACGATCAAGGGGCCGTTTCAGATTCCTCTGAAACGGCCCCTTGATCTGCGACTCTTTCGAGTCGGGACGACAGGATTTGAACCTGCGACCCCTTGACCCCCAGTCAAGTGCGCGACCCCTTGACCCCCAGTCAAGTGCGCTACCAAGCTGCGCCACGTCCCGATGTGCTGATCCGCGGGGCTTCCCGCGCTCGCACAGTCAGAACCTTACCTCACCCAGAACCCCGCCATTCCCCCCAACCCACCCCCGGACCTGGCTCAATGCCGGATTCGGTGGCGAGAGGCGACAATCGGAGGGTGAGTACCGGACCCCGCCCCGCAGACCGTGACCGCGACACCGAGGGCCGGGCGCGCAACGCCCGGCCGCGGGACGGCCTCGGCCGCCCGCTGCCGTACGGAGCCGACGGCGTCGAGCGCCAGCCGGAGGGGGTGGTGCGTACGCCGGACGAGACGGTCGCCGAGGCGCAGGCGCTGCTGGACGCGGGGCGGCCGTTCCATGCGCATGAGGTGTTCGAGGACGCCTGGAAGTCGGGGCCCGAGGAGGAGCGGGCACTGTGGCGCGGGCTGGCCCAGCTGGCCGTCGGCCTCACGCACGCGGCGCGGGGGAACACCACGGGAGGTGCGCGGCTGCTGCGCAGGGGTGCGGGCGCCGTCGGCGGAGAGTACGCGGGCGGTTCGGGCAGCGACCAGGGGCCGTACGGGATCGACATCCGCGGACTCGTCGACTGGGCCAGGGCGTTGGCGGACCGCCTGGAGCGGGATGCCGAGCCGGTCGACGCGGCGGCCTGCGCGCCCCGGCTTCGTGCGGAGCGGTGACCGCGCCCCGGCCATTCCCTTTCGGTTGTGACAATCGTTTCCATTAAGCTAGCGTGCTTCCTCTGTCGTGCCACCCCACCGAGCGAGGAATCACCTGTGTCCACCCTCCCCCTGGACAGCCCGCCGCTGCCCGTGACCGTCCTCTCCGGCTTCCTCGGCGCGGGCAAGACCACGCTGCTCAACCACGTCCTGGGCAACCGGCAGGGGCTGCGGGTCGCGGTCGTCGTCAACGACATGAGCGAGATCAACATCGACGCCTCGCTGGTCCGCGACGGGGGCTCGCTCTCCCGGACCGAGGAGCGGCTGGTCGAGATGACCAACGGGTGCATCTGCTGCACCCTGCGCGACGACCTGCTCGACGAGGTGGCACGGCTCGCCCGCGAGGGGCGCTTCGACTATCTGCTCATCGAGAGCAGCGGCATCTCGGAGCCGATGCCGGTCGCCGCGACCTTCGCCTTCGCCCGTGACGACGGCGCCTCGCTCACCGGTCTGGCCCGGCTGGACACCATGGTCACCGTCGTGGACGCGGTGAACTTCCTGCCCGAGCTGGACCGCGGCGACGAGCTCACCGAGCGCGGGCTCGCCCCGGTCGAGGACGACGAGCGTACGGTGACCGATCTGCTCATCGACCAGGTCGAGTTCGCCGATGTGATCCTGCTCAACAAGACCGACCTGGTGAGCGAGGAGGACGCGGGCAGGCTGGAGGCCACGCTCCTGCGGCTCAACCCCTCGGCCCGCGTTCGGCGTATCGCGCACGGCGTGATCGACCCGGCCGAGCTCCTGGGCACCGGCCTGTTCGACCTGTCCAAGGCCGAGCAGGCGCCCGGCTGGGTCGCCGAGTTGAACGGCGACCACGTACCCGAGACGGAGGAGTACGGGATCTCCTCGCTCGTGCTGCGCGATCCGCGGCCCTTCCACCCCGAGCGACTGTGGCAGCTGGTCACCGGGCCGCTGGACGAGGGGACGTACGGCCAAGTGCTGCGCTCCAAGGGCTTCTTCACGCTGGCCACCCGGCCGGGCGTCACCGGCCTGTGGTCGCACGCCGGGTCCGTCGCCCGCTTTGAGCCGACCGCGGCGCACGACGGCGGAGAGACGCCCCAGGGCCAGGCAGGCGAGGACCTGCCGCAGGGGCAGGAGCTCGTCTTCATCGGTACCGACCTGCGGCACGACGCGCTGCGCGAGGCGCTGGTCCGGTGCCTGCTGACCGACGCCGAGCTGACCGCGGGCCCGGCCCACTGGAACCGGCTGCCCGACCCCTTCCCCGCCTGGGACGTCCACCCGGTCGACGCCTGCGAGCGGGAGCGCTGAGAGCGCAGGTTCTTCCGTACGGCACACTGGCCCGGTGCGAACGATTCATGTGATCGGTATCGGGGCGGGCGACCCGGACCAGCTGACCCTGCAGGCCGTCAAGGCGCTCCAGGCGACCGACGTGTTCTTCATCCTCGACAAGGGAGAGGAGAAGTCCGACCTGGTGCAGTTGCGCCGGGACATTCTCGACGCGCATCTGCCCGAGGGGTCCTACCGGCTGGTCGAGGCGCGCGACCCGGACCGGGACCGCAAGGCCCAGGGCGCCGCGTACTCCCCCGCCGTCGGTGACTGGCGTACCCGGCGCGCCGACATCTACGAGCGGCTGATCCTCGACGAGCTCGACGAAGACGGCAGCGGCGCGTTCCTGGTGTGGGGCGATCCGGCGCTGTACGACAGCACGCTCGGGATCCTCCAGGAGATCCTGGAGCGCGGGCGGGTGGACTTCGCGTACGACGTCGTCCCGGGCATCAGCAGCGTCTCCGCCCTGGTGGCCCGGCACCGTACGGGACTCAACCGGGTGGCGCGCCCGGTGCAGATCACCACCGGGCGGCGGCTCGCCGAGGGCTTTCCGGACGGGGTGGACGACGTGGTGGTGATGCTCGACGCGCATCAGGCCTTCACGCGCTACGCCGACCAGGACATGGACATCCACTGGGGCGCGTACATCGGCACGCCGGACGAGATCCTGGTCTCCGGGCCGATCGCCGAGGCGGCGCCGCGGATTGAGCGGCTGCGGGCCGAGGCGCGGGAGCGCAAGGGGTGGATCATGGATACCTATCTGCTGCGGCGCAACCCAGAGGAGTAGCCCCAAAGCGGCAGGTTGTCAGCATGTCCGGAACGGCAGGTTGTCAGCACGCCCGGTCGAGCCAGGGCAGCACGTCCCCGACGTCCGTGGCCACCGGCACCCCCGGCGGCGGCGCCGGACGGCCGACGACCACCACCGGCACGCCGAGCTCCCGCGCCGCGACCAGCTTGGCGACCGTGGCCGCGCCTCCGCTGTCCTTGGTGACCAGTACGTCGATGCGGCGCTCGCGCAGCAGGTCCCGCTCGCCGTCGACGGTGAAGGGACCACGGTCGAGGATGATCTCCGCGTGGCGCGGCAGCGGCGGCTCGGGCTCCTCCACCGACCGTACGACGAAGTGGAGTCCGTCGAGTGCGGCGAAGGCCGGGAGGCCGAGCCGACCCGTGGTGAGGAAGATCCGCTTCCCTCCCAGCTCCGGCAGCAACGCGGCCGCTTCGTCCAGTGAGCCCACCGGGTGCCAGCGGTCGCCCGGTCCCGGCTGCCAGCCGGGGCGGCGCAGGGCGAGCAGCGGTACCCCGGTCGTCGCGGCAGCCTGGGCGGCGTGCGCGCTGATGGCCTCGGCGAACGGGTGCGTCGCGTCGACCAGCGCGTCCACCTGGTGGGTACGCAGCCAGTCGGCCAGCCCGTCGGCGCCGCCGAACCCTCCGATACGGACCTCGCCGGGGAGCTCGCCAGGGCGGGCGACCCGACCGGCGAGGGAGCTGGTCACCCGCAGTTCCGGGCGCCCGGCCACGGCGGAGGCGAGTCGTCGCGCCTCGGTGGTGCCGCCCAGGATCAGCAGGTGTGCCGCACTCATCTCACTCTCCGCGCCAGAGGAACCGGCAGATCCTATCCGGTTCGCGCGGCCGTCACCCGGACCGCTCCAGTTCGCGCGGCCGTCACCAAGCCCGCTGCGCTTCGCGCTGTGTCTCAGCCGGACCGCTTGTCCCGGAGGATGACCAGCGCGTCCGCGACCGCCCGGAAGTACGCCGAGCAGGCGGCCGGACTGCACGGAAGCTCGGGGTTCCAGGGCTCCACCAGGGCTTCGGTGGTGAGCGTGCGCCAGGCGGCGACGGCGTCCAGGCCGGGTGGCTGTACGGCGTTGCCCCGGCAGTCGGCCAGGACGAGGTCGGCGCCGAGGCCGCCCACCTGCTCCCAGGTCGTGGTGTGCCAGTTGACGCCGCCCGCCGGGTCCGGATGCACGAACCGGACGCCGAGGCCCGCCAGGTGTCGCAGTTCGGGCCAGGCGTCCGGGCGGGCGAGGTGTACGTCGCCTGAAGCCGCCGCCGACAGGGCGAGTACCCGGAGTGGCGGGCCGCTCGCGGCGGCCGCGCGGACCGTCTGCTCGGCGCCCGAGAGCTGTGCGTCCGGGTCGACGGGGACTTCCGACACACGCCCTAGCGCGGCGGCGAGTTCGGTGAAGCGCCGCAGGATGGCGGGGAGTGGTTCCGTACCAGCCACGGACAGGGCGAGTACGGGGATGTCCGCCGCGCGGGCGGCCGCCTCGTCCACGGCGTACGGCCGGGTGCCGTCGTAGGTGACGTCGAGCACCAGGTCCGGGCGTACGTCCCGGAGCGCGGCGGCGTCCAGGGCCGCGCCGGGGCCGAGGTAGGTGATGTCCGTGCGGCGCAGGGCGCCCGCCTTGGCTTGGTCCAGTGCCGGGCCGTCGTGGGCCGAGCCGTACACCGCCACCGGTGCCACGCCCAGATCGCTCAGCGCGGCTCCGGCCCGCACATAGGCCAGCACCCGTTCGGGCCTGCGCCCCGCGCGCACCGTCACACCCCGGTCGTCGGTGAACTCCCAGCCGTCGTCGTGCACCACGCCGCCCCACCTGCCTCCGTGATCCGTACCGCACTCCGGTTGGGAGACACCCTGAACCGGCCAACGGCCGCGCACAAGACCGCATTCAACAAAGGGAGTTGGGGCCGCCTGTGGAATCAGTCGCGGAAGTAGAGCCGTACCTGTGATCCCGAGGGTCGGATGTGTTCGGTGACCAGGTCACTCAGCTGCCGTACGACCCACATGCCGTGCCCCGTCGCGGCCCGCGGCTGGGGCGGTACGTGCCCGGGGAAAGCCACCGGTGGTGTGGGGGTGCGGGGTCCGTCGTCGGCCACTTCGCAGACCACCCAGCCGGGTTCGGTCCACAGGCGCAGCCGCCGCTGGCCACCACCACCGCTTTCCGTACGGAGTGCGACAGGCACCTGCGCATCCAGCTGCCCGCCGCGGACTACGAGGTGGCGTACGCGGCGGCGGGCCGTGACGCGGCCATGGCCGAGACGGTGACGCTGGCGCTGACCCACAACCACGGCGCGCCGCACTGAGCTTGGGGCCGGGCCCCGCCTCAGGCGCCAGCGCGGCCGAGTGGAGTGAGGTGCGGGCGCTTGGCCGTGCGGGTGTCGCCCGAAGACTGGCCGCGTAGCCGGCGGGCGACCCACGGACCGAGGAAGTCCGCCGCCCAGCGCGCCTCGCCGGCGATCGTCGAGCGCGGGCGCGGCGTCGGCAGGGGGCGGACCCAGGAGGCGTCGCTGCCGGGGAGGCCCAGCGTGTCGGCGACCGCGGCGGCGATCCGGGCGTGTCCGAGAGGGCTGGCGTGCAGCCGGTCCGCGGACCACAGGCGCGGGTCGGTGGTGACCGGGGGCTCGGCCGTGTCGGCGACGAGCACGCCGTGCCGGGCGGCGGCCGCCCGTACGCGGGTGTTGAAGTCCGCCACGCGGGGCCGCAGTCCGCGCGCGAGGGGGACGAGCGCGCCGATGTCGGGGAAGGTGAGGGTGACCACCGTGGCGCCCGCACCGGTGAGCGCGGCGAACATCGCATCCAGTTCGCCGACCACCGCCGCGGCGTCGTACCCGGGCCGGATCAGGTCGTTGACCCCCGCGAAGACGGTGGCGAGGTCGGGTTCCAGGGCGAGCGCGGGGGCGAGCTGCTCGGCGCGTACCTGCGCGGCGCGTCTGCCCCGTACGGCCAGATTGGCGTAGCCGACCGCGGGATCGAGATCGGTGAGCCGCTCGGCCAGCCGGTCGGCCCAGCCGCGGTGCCCGACCGTGTCGTCGCCGTCGCCGATGCCTTCGGTCTGGCTGTCGCCGAGGGCGACATAGCGCAGGTACTCAGGCATGGGCCCGCTCCCTGGCCCGCAGCACAGCCGCGGTCCGCAGGCACCAGTCCCGCTGCTCGCGCTCGAAGCTCAGGCCCCGCAGACAGGTCAGATACGGCCCGACGCGGGCCCCGGCGCGCAGGAACTCCGCTTCGTCCAGGTCACCGCGGAGTTTCTCGAGGAGCGCGGTGAGGACCGCGGTCTTCGCCTCCGCGACGGCGGCCCGTTCCGCCAACTGCTCGATGACCGCGGCCGCTTCGGTGCGGTCCACGGCGTGCACCTTGACCATCAGGTCGTCCCGGATGAAGGAGGGTTTCGCGGTGTCCGCCGCGAAGCGCTCAAGCTCGGCGAGCCCCTTGCCTGTGACCTTGAAGAGCCGTTTGTTGGGGCGGCCCTGCTGCACCACCTCACGGCCCGTGACCAGGCCGTCCTTCTCCAGTCTGGCCAGCTCGGCGTAGAGCTGCTGGGGAAGGGCGTGCCAGAAGTTGGCGACGCCGATGTCAAAGCCCTTGGCGATCTGGTAGCCGCTGTACTCGCCGTCCAGCAGCGCCGCCAGCACGGCGTGACGCAATGCCATCGCTGCCGCCCCCTTCATCTGGTCCTTCTCTTGACGTCGTCTCCGCATCCAGCATACTCATCAATCTGACTAGTCACATTCATGACTATGGATGGGCTGCGATCCGACCCCGGGAGGGCAAACCCGTGCCGACCACAGCAGCAAGCTTCCGCACCGCGGTGGAGAAGGGCGATCTGGCCGCGATGGAGGGCCTGTTCACCCCCGATGTGCGCTTCTACAGCCCGGTGAAGTTCACCCCGTTCGAGGGCCGCGAGATGTTTCTCGGCGTGCTGAAGGTCCTCCTGCGTACGTTCGAGGACTTCCGCTACATCGGGGCGTACGAGGGCACCGCCGAGACCAGCCGCGACGGCGCCTCCGCCGACTCCGAGATCCTGCTCTTCCGCACCAGGGTCGACGGCAAGGAGATCCACGGTCTGGACCTGCTGCACTTCGACGAGCAGGGCCTGATCAAGGAGTTCACGGTCATGGTCAGGCCGCTGTCGGCGGTGCAGACGCTGAGCGCCGCGGTGTACGCGGGGCTGGTGGAGGATGGCCTGGTGGAGGGCTGACCGGAGTCAGTCTGCGGCGGCCGCGCTTGCGGCGGCCGCCTCGACGTCCAGGGCGTGGCCCCTCATCGCCTCGCGCGCGAGCGGGTGGCGGCCCGGGGCGGGCGGACGAACTGCAGGGCGAGGGCGGGTGGCGGCTCGGCGATGCCGGGGCCGCCCGCCGTCGCCCACTCGATGATCTCGTCGGTGCAGCCGTCGTCCAGGGCGAGCCCTATCCAGGTGGCCCGGCCGCCCTTGCGCCGCCCGTCGGCCGACGGCTGGACGACCACCACGTTGGCGTAGTCGCATGGCCCGAGGCAGTCGGTGGTGCGGACCGCGATCCGCCCGCCGGAGTCCGCGGCGGCGGCCAGCAGCCGGTCCAGCTGCCACTCGTGGTCGGTGCCCGGGATCTTGCGGCGGTCGCCGCAGCAGCAGCCCCGGCACACCACGAGGGTGCAGGGGCGTTGCACCGTAGGCCGTACGAAGGCGTGTCGGGTCACAGCCGGTTCCGCTCTGCGATGGGGTGGGCCGCGATCCGGCCCGCTCGGTCGGCGGTGATCAGCAGATCGGGTCCGCCCAGGCCAACGCGGAGACCGCGGGGCCCAGTTCGATCATACGGGTTGGGCGCTGAGCGTCCTGCGGGCGGCCGGGCGTCACACTCGGCGAGGTGGCCCGCGCGGCGGGCGCCGAGCTGGGCGAGCTGCGGACAGCCGGGAACCGCGGGGCCGCCGTGACGGCCATGGTCCGCGGCGTCGCCGCGGTCGCCAGGCGGCGGCTGTACGCCGAGCACCGGCCGCACGGAGCGCTGGCCGTCGGCGGCGGGGGCACCTCGATCGCGACCTGGGCGATGCGCGTCCTGCCACTCGGGTTACCCAAGCTGATGGCGTCCTCGATGACCTCCGCCACCGACCTCCAGGCGGGGCAAGTTTTTGGTGGCCGCCAGCATGGCCGGAGTGACGGCTCCCGGCGTGGACGCGGCACGGGAGCGGCTGATCGAACTCGGCTACGAGGTCCTGGTCTTCCTCACCCAGCGGCGCCGACGGCCGGGCCCTGGAGGCGCTCACCGGTGAGGGCGTCCGACCGCGGCGCCGTACCTGCCGCCGCGCAAACTGTCCACGCTCGGCGCGCCGCACGGCCCGTACCACGCCCCGGCCTTCGGGCGGGCCGCGGCCGAGCGGCTGCACCGCATGATCAGCGGACCGTCCGGTGGGACCGCGGCCAGTGCGGATGCAGCCGGTCGATGACGTACGGGTGGCTGTGCCGGTAGCCGTGAGCCGTGGCGTGGGCCCGCGCCTCGGCGAGGTGCGGGTGGTCGGGTGGCAGGCCGCTGTGGTCGTGGTCGAGCCGCGTGAAGTCCCGGGTGGGCCACGTCAGTACGGCGGTGAGCGCGCCCGCCAGCGCGACGGCCGCCAGTACCCAGGAAGTGGCGGCCATCCCCGCGGCCGCGGCGAGCCACCCGGCCAGCGGATACGTGAGCAGCCAGCAGCTGTGCGCGAGGGAGAACTGCGCGGCGAACGCGGCCGGGAGGTCGGCCGGCGCGGCCGAGCGGCGGATCAGCCGCCCTGCCGGGGTGAGCACCGCGGAGCACGCGGCGCCGAAGGCGAACCACGCGCCGAGCAGGGCGGGCCAGGACGGGCCCGATGCGGTCAGTACGCCGTACGCGGCGAAGACGGCGGGCAGGGCCATCCCGGCGGGGAGCATCACCGCGCGGTCGCCGACCCGGTCGAGCACCCGTGGCAGCAGCAGCGCGACCAGCATCGATCCGCCCCCGTAGGCGCCGAGCGCGAGGGAGACATCCCCCGCCGTGCGGCCGAGTTGGTCGCGTACCAGCACGACGGTGTTGACGATCACCATTGCGCCCGCCGCCGCGACCGCGAGATCCAGCGCGAGCAGCGCACGCAGTCGCGGGGTCGCCCAGAAGAGCCGAACACCGAACGGGGCCTTGCCGAAGACGCCTTGCCCGAAGGCTCCTTGACCGAGGACGCGTTGACCGGAGGCCCCTCGGCCCGAGGCTCCTCGGCCCGACGCTCCTTGGCCCGACGCTCCTTGGCCCGACGCGTGCGCCGAGTGCTCCACCGGTGCGGTCCTGGGCAGCACGCACGAGACGACCAGCGCGGCCGAGGCCACGAACCCGCACGCGGTGCCGACGAACAGCCAGTTGAAGGTGACCACGTACAGCAGGGCCGCGGCCAGCGCCGGACTGAACAGGCTCTCCAGGTCGTAGGCGAGGCGGGACATCGACAGCGCCCGTGTGTAGTCGCGCTCGGCGGGCAGCACGGTGGGGATGGTGGCCTGGAAGGTCGGAGTGAAGGCCGCCGAAGCCGCCTGGAGCAGGAAGATCAGGACGTAGACCTGCCAGACCTGGGTGACGAACGGCAGGGTCACCGCGACACCGGCGCGGGTGAGGTCCAGCGCGACCATCAGCGTGCGCCTCGGCACCCG
This sequence comes from Streptomyces sp. E11-3, assembly GCF_046540415.1. Taxonomy (NCBI): domain Bacteria; kingdom Bacillati; phylum Actinomycetota; class Actinomycetes; order Kitasatosporales; family Streptomycetaceae; genus Streptomyces; species Streptomyces sp. E11-3. The sequence continues at coordinate 912,036 of NZ_JAZGRL010000001.1, forward strand.
GTCCGCGACCGCGCTCACCACCGGCGCGATGGCCACATAGGCGACCATCTTGATGGCCAGGGCGGTACCGAGCACCGCGGAGGCGTCCCCGCCCGCGATGTCGTACGCCAGCAGGCTCAGCGCCACCGTCGCCAGGCCCGTACCCACCAGCGCGACGACCTGAGCGGCGAACAGGTGGCGGTAGGTGCGGCTCCGCAACACGGACAGCACGGGCACGTCCTTCGCTCGGCGGCTCGAACATCACTCACCACCATAGCCATACGTGCGCACCTGCGCACGTATGCACGTGAGGGGCCGACCGGACTACGATGGCTCCATGCCCGGACGCGAACAGACCCCAGTTGCAACGGATACGCACGTTGCAACGGATACGCATCAGCGCGCTCCGGGCGCTGAGCAGCTCCAGACCGCGTCGTCGGTCTTCGCGCTGCTCGCGGACCCGACCCGGCTGCACCTGCTGTGGCTGCTGGCCGAGGGCGAGGCGGACGTCACCGCGCTGACCGCCGCGAGCGGGGCCGCCCGCACCGCGGTCAGCCAGCATCTGGCCAAACTGCGGCTCGCCGGGCTCGTACACGCCCGTAGGGAAGGCCGCCGCGCGGTGTACGCCCTCACCGACGGGCATCTGCGCCGCCTGGTCATCGAGGCCCTGAGCCATGCCGACCACCAGGTCACCGGGGAGCCCTGGCACGCCTGACGGCCTGCCTACGAGCCCACGCGCTCGTCCGGGTACCGGGACCGCGCACGGACCCCGCCTATGCTGAGCCCGATGTTCACACCCGAGGGCCCCACCTTCCGCGAACTGGCCGTCCAGGCACTGTCGTCCGTCGAGCGCGGCTACGACCTGCTGGCCCCCAAGTTCGACCACACGCCCTTCCGGACCCCGGACGTGGTGCTCGACTCCACGACGGAGATCCTGCGCCAACTGGGGCCGTTCGGCAGCGGCCTCGATCTGTGCTGCGGTACGGGCGCCGGCCTGAACGTCCTCGGGCAGGTGTGCCGGGAGCGGGTCACCGGTGTCGACAACAGCGCGGGCATGCTCGCCGTGGCCCGCGCCGCCGCCCCGCAGGTCGATCTCGTACGGGCCGATGTGCGGGCCCTGCCATTCCGCTCGGCCTTCGACCTGGTGGTGAGCTTCGGGGCGTTCGGGCACTTCCTGCCGTACGAGCGGCCCGGCCTGTTCGCCCAGGTGCACGCGGCGCTCAAGCCCGGCGGGCGGTTCGCCTTCCCGGTGGCGGCTCCCCCGCGGCCGGGTTCACCGGCGTACTGGGTGCTGCTGGGCTTCGACACGGCGATGCGGGTACGCAACGCGCTGTGGCGGCCGCGTTTCGTCATGTACTACCGGCAGTTCGGACTCGCGGACGTACGCCAGGAGCTGGCGCGGGCCGGGTTCACGGTGGAGTTGTACGCGCTGCCCGAGCTCGGCCGACGGCCCGACGGCAGCCCGCGTTGCCGCCTGGTGGTGGCTACCCGAGGGTAGGGCCCGAGGACGGGAGCGGCCGCCAACCCCGTACGGGCACGGGCCCGTTGCTGATCCGGTTCCGTTTACCCACATCGCGATCACGGGATAGTCTCGCCGCCACGGAACGGGCGCCCGAGCCCGCCCCCGAGGGAGAGCTGGAGAACGCACTGTGGTGAGTGACAGTCAGCCAGACGCGATACCCGCGCCCTTCGACGTCCCGACGTCGGCTCGGGCCTACGGCTGGATGCTGGGCGGCAAGGACAACTACGAGGTCGACCGGAACTTCCTGCTCGCCACGCTGCCGTCGTTCCCCGAGTGCGTGGACATCGCCCGGCAGAACCGTTCCTTCCTGTACCGCGCGGTGCGCCATCTGACGCGGGACGCGGGGATTCGCCAGTTCATCGACATGGGCTGCGGGCTGCCCACCGACGACAACGTCCACCAGGTCGCCCAGCGGTTCGCGCCCGATGCCCGCGTCGTCTATGTCGACATCGACCCGATCGTGCTCGCGCACGGCAAGGCCCTGCTCGCCGACGACTCCACCACCGCCGTGATCCCCGGCGACATGCGCGACCAGCGGGAGATCCTCGACCACCCCGACGTACGGCGCCTGATCGACTTCGACGAGCCGGTCGCGGTGCTGTTCCTGTCGGTGGTGCACCACCTCACCGACGCCGACGAACCCCGGCGGGTCCTGCGCACGGTCATCGACCAGGCGGCGCCCGGCAGTTACCTGGGCCTCTCGCAGGTCGTCGCCGACGATCCGGTACGCGGTGCCGCGATGAGCGAGCACATCTCCGGTGGCGGCGTGCCCTGGCAGACCCGCACCCCCGCCGAACTCGACGTCTTCGTAGCGGACTTGGAACCGGTCGAGCCCGGTCTGGTCAACCTCGTGGACTGGCGCCCCGACCCCGACCAGCCCCCGCTCGCCCCGGTGCACGAGGACCTGGTCCCGTACCTGGGCGCCACCAAGACCAACCGGGGCATCTACGAGTACGGCGGGCTCCTCCGCAAGCCCTGAGGCAGTCCCAGCGCGCACCCCGAACCCCCCTCCCCCAC
>NZ_JAZGRL010000001.1:914653-970438 GCF_046540415.1 Streptomyces sp. E11-3
CCCGCCGACTCCCCCGGCGAAGCAACCGCCCCCGAGCCCATCTCCTCCGACACCACCTACGTCGACACCACTCCCGTCGACACCACCGAAGGGAACACCCCCAGATGACCAGCCGCGACACCGGCGACACGGCCTGGGTGCTCGATCCGATCCTGGAGATCCCGCACGTCCTGGCCGCCGTCCTGCTGACCAGGGACGGCCTGATCTCGGGATACTCCGCGGCCCTGTCGCAGGCCTCCGCCGAGCGCGTCGCCGCCATCACCAGCACCGTGCAGGGCGCCTGCCGTACCGCCGCGGCGGCCTTCGCCGACCAGGACAGCGCCGAGGTGCGCCAGGTGGTCATCGAGTCCGACCACGGCTACATCCTGGTCGCGCCCACCCCGCACGCCACCTGTGTGGCCGCCTTCGGCGACCCCGAGGTGCGGCTCGACCTGCTCGCCCACCGGGTCCACTCGCAGGTGGCGCGCCTCGGCGAGAAGGCGATGGCGGCCGCGCCCCGCGGAGCCGATGGCGGCAGCGGGGCATGACCGGCCGCCGGAGCGGCCGCCCGCTGGTCCCCGCCTATCTCGCCACCGGCGGGGTGGCGCGGCCCAGCCGCAACAGCCTGGAGCGGCTGTCGGTCCTGACCGGGGCCGACGGGCCGCTGCCCACCGAACTCCCCGCCGCCCAGCTCTCCTTGCTGGAGACGCTGGACGGCGGATCGCTCACCGTGGTGGAGTCCGCGGCGCTGCTGGAGCTGCCGGTCTCCGCGGTACGGGTGCTTGCCGCCGCGCTGATCGACCAGGGTCTGGTGAGCGCCCGCCCGCCGATTCCGTTCGCCGCCCAGCCCGACACCGACCTGCTGAAGAGAGTCGCCGATGGCCTCCGCGCCCTCAAGGTATAGCGCCGCGCGCCCCAGCGGCTCGGGCCAGAGCGGTCCGCATCTGCCGGACAGTGCCCGCGAGTTGGTGAAGATCCTGGTGACCGGGCCGTTCGGGGTCGGCAAGACGACGCTGATCGACTCGGTCTCCGAGATCCGTCCGCTGCACACCGAGGAGCAGCTGACCGAGGCGTCGGCGAACGTGGACGACCTGGCCGGCGTGCGGGACAAGGCGACCACGACCGTCGCCATCGACTTCGGGCGGATCAGCCTCGCGGGCGGGATCGTGCTGTATCTCTTCGGCACCCCCGGCCAGGAGCGCTTCCGCTCGCTGTGGGAGGACATCGCCCACGGGGCGCTCGGGGCCCTGGTGTTGGTCGACACCCGGCGGATCGACGCCTCCTTCGACGTGCTCGGCCTGGTGGAGGAGATGGGGTTGCCGTACGCCGTCGCGCTCAACACCTTCCCCGACTCACGCCCGTACACCGAGGAGCAGTTGCGCCGCTCCCTGGACCTGGAGCCGGACACGCCGATGGTGACCTGCGACGCCCGGGACGGCCACTCCTCGATCGACGCACTGCTCTCCCTCGTCCAGCACCTGATCGCCCGCAACAGCCCGGAGACCTGGTGAACTACCCCGCCCCCGCAGAAGCGTTCTCGCTGTCCGCGCCGGTACGGCTGTGGGAGGACGGTTTCGCCGCCGACCCGCACCGCTACTACGCGGCGCTCAAGGCCCAGGGCCCGATCGGCTGGGCGGAACTCGCGCCCAGTGTCCCGGCGTACGTCGTCACCGACCGGCGCGCGGCCCTGGACCTGCTGCACGACGACGCGACCTGGTCGCACGACCCGCGCCCGTGGGAGGTCACGGTCGCCGAGGACGCGCCGATCCTCGGCATGATGCGCTGGCGGCCCAACTCTCTGTTCGCGGACGGCGAGGCGCACATCCGCTACCGGCGCACCCTGGTCGACGCCTTCGACCTGGTGGAGCCGCACGACCTGCGCGAGCGGGTGCACCGCGCGGTGGACATCCTGGTGGCCAGGGTCGGCCCCGAGGGCCGCGCCGACCTGGTCGCCGACTTCGCCCGCCCGTTGATGGCGCTCGTCTTCAACAACCTGTTCGGGCTGCCGGACAGCGAGAGCGGACGGCTGGGCGGCGCGCTCGGGCAGATGATGGAGGGCGGTGAGGCGTCCGCCCAGGGCGAGGCCGAGTACGGCCGTTACGTCCTGGAGCTCGTCGGCGCCAAGAGCGCCCAGCGCGGCGACGACCTGACCAGCTGGCTGCTCGACCACCCCTTCGGCCTCACTCCCGAGGAGGTCACCTGGCAGGTCTTCCTCACCCTCGGCGCGGGCTACGAGCCGACCGCCAACCTGGTCTCCAACGCGCTGTCCCGCATCCTCGGCAACCCCGCCTACTACTCGACGCTGACCAGCGGTTCGCGGCCGGTGATGGACGCCGTCGTCGAGGTGCTGCGGTACGAGACGCCGCTGTCCAACTACGGCATCCACTTCGCCCGTGAGCCGCTGAGCTTCCACGGCGTCTGGGTCCAGGCGGCGATTCCGGTGGTCGTCTCGTACGGCGCGCTCGGGCACTTCGCCGAGCGGGAGTTCGCCGGAGCCCACCACCCGCACGACGCCTCGCACCTGTCGTGGTCGGCCGGTGAACACGCCTGCCCGGTCAAGCAGCACACACTGCTGATCGCCACGGAGGCCATCGAACGACTCACCCAGTGGCTCCCCGACCTGGAGCCGACCACCCCCCGCGAGCGCCTCACCTGGCGCCCGGGCCCGTTCCACCGCTCCCTGACGGCGCTGCCCGTCCGCTACACCCCCCGCACCCCCGACCAGCCAGGAGACTCAGCATGACCGAGCCCACCCGTGTGGCCCTCGACCCGTTCGGTGCCGACATCCCCGCCGAGAGCGCCCGGCTGCGCGCGCTCGGCCCCGTGGTACCCGTCGAGCTGCCAGGCGGGATACCGGCCTGGGCACCCACCGGGTACGACACCCTCAAGAGCCTGATCCTCGACCCCAGAGTCAGCAAGGACCCGCGCCAGCACTGGTCGCTCTGGTCCGAGGTGGGCCAACACCCGGCCTGGGGCTGGGTACTCGGCTGGGTCGGCGTGGTCAACATGCTGTCAACGTACGGCCCCGACCACACCCGGCTGCGCAAGCTGGTCGCCCCCAGCTTCACCGCCCGCCGCACCGAGGCGATGCGCGCCCGGGTCGAGCAGATCACCGCCGAACTGCTGGAGTCCCTGGACACCACGGCCGCCGCGGCGGAGCCGGCCGGCACGGTGGACCTGCGGGACGGGTACGCCCACCCGCTGCCGATGCGGCTGATCTGCGAGCTGTTCGGCGTCCCTGACGATCTGGTCGGGGACACCGGACGACTGATCGCCGCCATCATGGACACCTCCGACCCGAGCCCGGAACACGCGGCGTTCGTGCAGGAGCAGATCGGCACCGTGCTGGGCAAGCTGATCGGCTTCAAGACCGAGAATCCCGGCGACGACCTGACCACCGAGCTCATCAAGGTCCGGGACGAGGAGGGCGACCGGCTCAGCGACGAAGAACTGCTCTACACGCTGCTGCTGGTCATCGGCGCCGGGTTCGAGACCACGGTCAACCTCATCGGCAACGCCGTGGTGGCCCTGCTCACGCACCCGGAGCAGCTGGCCGCGGTGCGCTCCGGCGAGATCGGCTGGGACGCCGTCGTCGACGAGGTGCTGCGCGTGCACCCGTCCATCGCCACGCTGCCGCTGCGCTTCGCGGTCACCGACATCACCGTGGACGGGGTGACCATTCCGGCGGGCGACGCGATCGTGACCACGTACGCCGCCGCGGGGTACGACCCTGAGCACTACGGCGCCGACGCCACCGAGTTCAATGCCTCCCGTGGCGCCGACGACCACCTGGCCTTCGGCATCGGCGTGCACCGCTGTATCGGCGCGCCGCTCGCCAAAGTGGAGGCGCTGACCGCGCTCCCGGCGCTGTTCGAGCGCTACCCGGACCTCCAACTGGCCGTCAAGCCGGACGAGTTGCGGCAGGTGCCGTCGTTCATCGCGTACGGCTGGCAGGAGATCCCGGTGCGGCTGCACGGCTGAGAGCCTGTCTTTGAACCCCCGTCGTCCGCGCGGAGCGCGGGCGCAGCGCCCGCCGCGAAGCGGCTTATGTCCCGGCGGTGCGTGCTCTCGGCGTGCGGCGGTACAGGTCATGAATGGGGTCTCCCCTGCTCAGGGGGGCACCTCCCGCTCGAGCGGAGCCGAGAGTGGGGGAGAAGCCGAGAGCTTGGGGAAGGAGCCACCTGTCCTGCGGCGCCGTGCGGCGAGAGTGCGTGCCGGGCGTCGGGGCGCAGGCGGGGGTTCAAAGACAGGCTCTCAGGCTTGGCGCGGCCCGCCCTTCTGGGGCGGGCCGGATGCCGGGCGCTACGGCGCCAGCACGTCCAGTTCCGCCATCGCGCCGACGGTGATCTCGCGGGTCAGCCGCTCCGCGCGCTCGGCGTCCCGCGCCCGTACCGCCTCCGCGACCCGTACATGCAGGGTCACCGCCGCCGGGTCGGGGTCGGTGAACATCACCCGGTGCTCGGTGCGCCCGGCCAGCACCTCGGCGACCACATCGCCGAGCTTGGCGAACATCTCATTGCCCGACGCCCGCAGGATGACGTGGTGGAACGCCACGTCATGCACCAGATAGGCGTCCAGTTGCTGGCCGCGCGAGGTGGCCACCATGCCCAGTGCGTGCCGCGTCAGCTCGGCGCACTGTTCCGACGTGGCCAGCCGGGCCGCGAGTCCCGCGGCGACCGGTTCGATCGCCGAGCGCAGCACGGTCAGCGAGCGCAGTTGGCGTGGCCGGTCGGAGCCCGCCAGGCGCCAGCGGATGACCTGCGGGTCGAAGACGTGCCACTCCTCGGTGGGACGCACCGTCACCCCGACCCGGCGCCGTGACTCCACCAGGTGCATGGACTCCAGGACCCGTACCGCCTCGCGGACGACCGTGCGGGACACGTCGAAGCGCTGCTCCAGCTCGTCGGTGCGCAGGACCGTCCCCGGCGGGTACGCGCCCGAGGTGATCTCGGGCCCCAGACGTGCCAGCAGCTTCCCGTGCAGGCCCCGCCCGTCGCTGGTCATGGGTCTCCCGTGTCCGTACCGCCTGCGCTCCACCCCGTACGGCTCTCACCTTACGTGGTCACCCGCCCTCGCAAATAAGTATGACGTTTTGATTGCGAGCTCTTGAATACGTCATACATATGAGCTTGTGTTTGCTCCGGCATCGAGGTCGAAGAAGACAGCGAGGTTCCAGATGTCCACCCCCCATGTCGTGGTCGTGATGGGCGTGTCCGGTACGGGCAAGTCCACGGTCGGCGGCCTGCTGGCGGACGCGCTCGGCGTTCCGTACGCCGAGGCCGACGCGTTCCACCCGCCGGCCAACATCGCCAAGATGCGTTCCGGCACCCCGCTCGACGACAGCGACCGGGAGCCCTGGCTCGACGCCATCGGCGCCTGGGCCGCGAGCCGCGCCGGACGCGGCGGTGTCGTCAGCTGCTCCGCGCTCAAGCGCGCCTACCGCGACCGGCTCCGCGCCGCCGCGCCGGGTCTCTTCTTCGTCCATCTGACGGGCGACCGGGCATTGATCGCCGAGCGGCTCGCCGCGCGTCGCGACCATTTCATGCCCGGCACCCTGCTCGACTCGCAGTTCGCCACGCTCGAACCGCTCCAGGCGGACGAGCACGGCACCGCGGTCCCCGTCACAGCGGCCCCCGAGGCCCTCGTGGCGCGGGCGTCCGCGGCCCTTACGGACAGGCTCGGGCCCGGCCCGGACACCGCAGGTCTGGAGAATTCGATGGAGTGTTCTCATGGAAGCAATTGAGCCGGCGTACGGCACCGCCACGCTGCTGCTGATCGCGGCGGGCGCCGTCGCCCTGCTGCTGTTCCTGATCATGAAGGTGAAGCTGCACGCCTTTGTGTCGCTGGTCCTGGTGAGCGTGATCACGGCGGTGGCCGTGGGCTTCCCGCTCGCCGACATCCCCGGCGTGCTGAAGTTCGGCTTCGGGGACACGATCGGCTCGGTCGCGCTCCTGGTGGCGTTCGGCGTGATGCTGGGGCGGCTGCTCGAAGTCACCGGCGGCGCCCAGGTGCTGGCCGACACGCTGATCGGCCGGTTCGGCGAGAAGAGAGCACCGCTCGCGCTGGGTGTGGCCGCGCTGCTCTTCGGCCTGCCGATCTTCTTCGACGCCGGTCTGGTCGTCTTCCTGCCGATCATCCTCACGGTGGCCCGCCGCTTCGGCGGCTCCCTGCTGCTGTACGCGCTGCCCGCGGCCGGAGCCTTCGCCGCGATGCACGCGATGACCCCGCCGCACCCCGGCCCGGTCGCCGCGGCCGAGGTGCTCGGCGGCAACATCGGCGTCACCATGCTCGTGGGCGTGCCGATCGCCGTGATCGCCTGGTACGTCGGTGTGCTGCTGGTCTCCCGCTTCCTGGGCGCCCGTATCCATGTCCCCGTACCGGAAGTCCTCTTCGGTGAGGTCAGGGACGGTCAGGGGAACAGCGCGGCGGAGCGCGAGGGCGACGGGGAGGCCGCGCTCGACCGGAGGCCGCCGTCCTTCGGCATGGTGCTCCTGCTGCTGCTCGTGCCGCTGGTCCTGATCTCGTTCAACACCGTCCTGAGCACGCTCGTCTCGGCCGATGTCCTCGACGAGGGACAGGGCTGGGTCGCGTTCCTGAGCCTGCTGGGCAACACCCCGATCGCGCTGCTGATCACGGTCCTGATCGCGATCGCCATCCTCGCCATGCCGCGTGCCTCCTCGATGTCGCAGGTCACCAAGACCCTCGACGGCGCGCTCGGCCCGATCTGCTCGATCATCCTGATCACCGGCGCGGGCGGGATGTTCGGCGGCGTCCTGAAGTTCAGCGGCATCGGCGCGGCGCTCAGCGACTCGCTCTCCGACCTCGGGATGCCGCTGATGCTGCAGGCGTTCGTCATCGCCACGCTGCTGCGGGTCGCGCAGGGCTCGGCGACGGTGGCGCTGACCACCGCCTCAGGGCTCCTAGCGACCTCGGTGGCCGACGCCAACCTGGGTGACTTCCAGATCGCCCTGATCGTCGTCGCGGTCGCGGCGGGCGCCACGGTGCTCTCGCACGTCAACGACTCCGGCTTCTGGCTGGTCAGCCGGTTCTTCGGGATGGACGAGAAGACGACGCTGAAGACCTGGACGGTGATGGAGACGACGCTCGGCATCTCGGCGTTCCTGGTCGCGCTCGGCCTGTGGGCCGTCGTGTGACGGGCCCTGGGTTACGTCGCGGCACGCGAGAAGGTGAGGGGCCATCCTCGGATGGCCCCTCACCTTCACCCTCTCCTCGCGGTCAGCGCAGCTGGGCCAGGGCGTCTTCCACGGCGCGGTGGAAGGTCGGGTAGGCGTAGATCATGTGGCGCAGGGGGTCGACGGGAACCCTGGCCTGGATGGCCACCGCGAGCCCGTACAGCACCTCGCCGCCCGCCGGGCCCGCGGCCGTGGCGCCGACCAGAATGCCGCGGTCGGCGTCCTCGACCACCTTGACCAGGCCCTCGTTGCCCGCCTTGTGGATCCAGCCGCGCGCCGATGACGGCACCCGGGCGATCCCCGTACGCACCCGCAGCCCCCGCTCCCTGGCCTGTGCCTCGCTCAGGCCGACCGAGGCGACCTCGGGATCGGTGAAGGTGACCCGGGGAAGGGCCCGGTAGTCCGCGGCGGGGCCTTCCTGGTCGAGGACGGAACGTACGGCGATCTCCGCCTGGTACATCGCCACATGGGTGAAGGCGCCGCGCCCGGTCACATCGCCCACGCCCCACAGGGCGGGCGCGGCCCGCATGTGCTCGTCCACCTCCAGGGCGCGGGCCGCCGGGTCGAGGCCGACGGTGTCCAGGCCGAGGCCGCTGAGCTCGGGGCGGCGTCCGGTGGCGACCAGCAGGTGCTGGGCGGTGAGTTCCTCGCCGCCGTCCAGGGTCAGGGTGAAGGTGGTCCCGTCGTGGCGTACTGACGCGGCCCGCGCCCCGGTGCGTACGACGAGGCCTTCGGCCCGCAGCACATCGGCGATCAGCTCGCCGCTCTCCGGCTCCTCCAGCGGCAGCACCTGGTCGAGGGCTTCGACGACCGTGACCTGGGTGCCGAACCGGGCGAAGGCCTGAGCGAGTTCGAGGCCGATCGCGCCACCGCCGAGCACGAGCAGCGAGCCGGGCGGCTCCTTGGCGGCGACAGCATCGCGGTTCGTCCAGTACGGGACCGCCTCCAGGCCGGGGATCGGCGGGGCCCAGGAGCGGGTGCCGGTGGCGATCACCACACCGCGCCGGGCCTGGTATGTCTCGCCGTTCACCGACACCCGCCCGGGTCCGGTCAACCGCCCGCGGCCGCGCACGAGGTGCCCGCCCTTGGCCGTAAACCGGTCCACGGCCACCTGGTCGTTCCAGTCGTCGGTGGCCTCCGCGCGGATCCGGGCCGCGACCGGCGCCCAGTCGGGGGTGACCTCCGCGTGCCCGGCGACGCCGGGGATACGGCGGGCCTCGGCCAGCAGGTTCGCGGCACGGATCATCATCTTGCTCGGCACACAGCCCCAGTACGGGCACTCGCCGCCGACCAGCTCCGCCTCGACGCCGGTCACCCGCAGCCCGGACTCAGCCAAGCGCCCGGCCACCTGCTCACCACCCGGCCCCATCCCGATCACCACGACATCGGTGTCCTGCGTCATCCGGCTCAACCTCCTCGGTCCCGCACAACCGGTACGCCCGGTTCGCTGCGCGTACCGGAAACCCGGCGACCCCGCCGCTTCCTTCCCTCACCGGGACAGGTGGTCAACCCGGGGGATGGACCCGATCGGCCCTGTGCCCAGCATCGTGACGGAGCGACGATGGCGCCAGAACCACCCCCGCGCAGAAGAGGACGTATCGACATGGGCTACGACCGGACCGTCCGTCTGGACCGCGACTTCGCCACCACCGTCACCGCGGTCCGCGAGGCCCTGGCCGCACAGGGCTTCGGCATCCTCACCGAGATCGACGTCACCGCGACGCTCAAGGCGAAACTCGGCCACGACATGGAGGACTACCTGATCCTCGGCGCCTGCAACCCGCCCCTGGCCCACCAGGCCCTGGAGGTCGACCGCACCATCGGCCTGCTGCTGCCCTGCAACGTCGTCGTCCGCGCGGACGGCTCCGGCACGGTGGTGCAGGCCATGGACCCGGGCACCCTGGTCACGCTCACCGAACTGCCCGCCCTCGAACCGATCGCGGCCGAAGCCACCCGCCGCCTCGACGCGGCGCTGGCCACGCTCACCTGAGACCCCGCACCCGCACCCGACAGTGGCGAGTCGGCCCCGGAAAGGGCCACTCGGCCCCTGTGTCGGGCGTGGCCGGGGTCGCGAGAGTGGATCTATGGGGACGCGTATGCGGATGGCCGTCATCGGGGTCGGCAACGACTTCCGGCGCGATGACGGCGTGGGCTGGGCCGTCGTGGCCAGACTGCGGGAGCGGTCGGCGGCGCGCCCGCTGCCGCCGGGCACGGTGCTCGCCCTCTGCGACGGCGACCCGGGGCGGCTGATCGGTCTGTGGGAAGGCGCCGACCTGGCGGTGGTCGTCGACGCGGCGCACGCGCATCCCGGCACCCCCGGCCGCGTACACCGTCTTGAGCTGGACTCCGAGCGGCTCAGCCAGCCGCCGACGACCAGCTCGCACGGGCTCGGCCTGGGTGAGGCCGTCGAGCTGGCGCGGGTGCTCGGGCGGCTGCCCGGCCGACTGGTCGCGTACGCCGTGGAGGGCGCCGACACCTCCATGGGCACCGGGCTCACGCCCGCGGTCGCGGCCGTGGTGGCGCCGCTCGCCGAGAGCGTGGCGGCCGAGATCATCCGGCACAGCGGTGCCGCGGCACGGGGGTGAGCCGCTGTGGTGCGTTCCGTACGCCGTTTCGAAGTGACCGGGATCGTCCAGGGCGTGGGCTTCAGGCCCTTCGTGTACCGCACCGCCACCCGGCTCGGCCTGGACGGCTGGGTGGCCAATGTGGACGGGCATGTGGAGGGCCTGGTGGCCGGGGCTTCGGGCGCGGTGGAGGAGTTCGGGGGGCGGCTGCGCCGGGATGCGCCGGTCCTCGCGGAGGTGCGCCGCGTCCGTATGAGCACTACGGCCGAGTCCGGACCCGCGGTGGGATCCGGTTTCGCCGTTCTGTCGAGCGGCCCCACGGGGGTACCGGCCACAGCGCGCGAGATCCCGCCCGACGCGGCGATCTGTGCGGCGTGCCTGGCCGAGCTGTTCGACGCCGGTGACCGCCGCTACCGCTATCCGTTCATCAACTGCACCGACTGCGGGCCCCGGGCCACGGTCATCGAGGACCTGCCGTACGACCGGATCCGGACGACCATGCGCCACTTCCCGCTGTGCGTGCCCTGCGCCACCGAGTACGCGGACCCGGGTGAGCGGCGTTTCCACGCCGAGCCGCTGGCCTGCCCGGCGTGCGGGCCCCGGCTCTGCTGGGGCGAGTTGACGGGCGAGGCCGCGTTGAAGGCCGCGGTGTCCGTCGTCGACGCGGGTGGGATCGCCGCGGTGAAGGGCCTTGGGGGCTATCAGCTGGTGTGCGACGCGACCGACGCCGCGGCCGTGGGCGAGCTGCGGCGTCGCAAGCGCAGGCCAGGGAAGCCGTTCGCGGTGATGGTGGCGGATCTCGCGGCGGCGGGGCGGTTGGCGCGGATCGGCGGCACGGAACGTACCGCGCTCACCTCTCCGGCGCGGCCCGTCGTCCTGCTCCGAGCCCGCGCCGGGGCCCGCGCCACACTCGCGGCCGGTGTCCATCCCGGTACCGACCGCGTCGGACTGTTCCTGCCCACCACCGGTCTGCACCATCTGCTGCTGCGCGACGTCGGCCGACCGCTCGTCGTCACCAGCGGCAATCTCGCCGATGAGCCCATCGCCGTCGACGACGCCGAAGCACTTGCCGCCCTAGGGGGCGTCTCTCCGATCTTCGCGGATCAGCCCGCGGCGGCTGGTGCGGTACATCGGCGTGCGGCCGGATCGCCCTCGTACTGGACGTACTTGGGTGATTCGGCCGTGCGTCGAAGGGGGTCCCTCCCTGCTCAATGGGGTCTCCCCTGCTCGAGCGCAGCCGAGAGCTTGGGGAAGCAGTCGAGAGCTTGGGGGCGCGTGCCAGGCGTCGCGGGCCCGCGAAGATCGGAGAGACGCCCCCTAGCCCCGGTCGCCGACGGGTTCCTCGGTCACGACCGGCCCATCCAGGCCCGCTACGACGACTCGGTCGTCCAGGTGACCGGCCGCACCGTACTCACGGTGCGGCGGGCGCGCGGACTGGCACCCGCCCCCCTCCCGCTGCGGGTGCCGGCGCCCGTGCCGCTGGCCGGAGCGGGCGCCCAGCTCAAGCACACCTTCACGCTCGCCGCCGCCGACCGGGCCCATGTGGGCCCGCATACGGGCGACTTGGCGGATGTGGCGACGTACGACGCCTTTCTCACGTCGTACGCCGGGCTCAGGCGGCTCACCGGGATCACACCACGCGTCATCGCGCACGACCTGCACCCGGGCTATCTCTCCACACAGTGGGCGAAGGAGCAGCCCGTGCGCCGCATCGGGGTGCAGCACCACCACGCCCACGTCGCCGCGGTCGCCGCCGAGCACGGCCTCACCGGGCCGTTCACCGGGGTCGCCTACGACGGGCTCGGGTTCGGCGACGACGGCACCCTGTGGGGCGGCGAGATCCTGGTCGCCGACCTCGCGGGCTACCGGCGCGTGGGCCGGTTCGCGACCGCGCCGCTGCCCGGTGGGGAGGCGGCGGTGCGGCATCCGTGGCGGATGGCGCTCGGCTACCTGTACGGAGCCGAGCCGCTCGGGACGCCCCGACCGCACGACTGGCTGACCCGCGAGTTCACCGGGCGGCTCGACCACCGTGCCGTGGACACCGTGCGCGCCATGGTGGAGCGTGACCTGAACTGTCCGCGCGCCTCCAGCGCGGGTCGGCTCTTCGACGCGGTCGCGAGTCTCATCGGGCTTGCGGACAGCGTGAGTTACGAGGGTGAGGCGGCGGTGCGCCTGGAGGCCGCGGCGGGCAGCCAGCGGGTACTGCCGCTGGACCACCGCCTCGTACGGGCCGACGGGCTGTGGGTGTACGACCCGACCCCGACCCTGGTGGACCTGCTCGACCGCCTGGCCGCCGACGAACCCGTGGGCCGGTGCGCCGCCGCCTTCCACACCACGCTCGCCGCCGTCACCGCGGAGCTGGTCGCCCGCGCCGTGGCCGAGGGCGCTCCACGGACCGTCTGCCTGGCCGGTGGCTGCTTCACCAACCGGCGGCTGCTGACCGAGGTACGCCGCCGTCTGCGTGCCCAGGGCCTGCGCGTCCTGGTGGGCCGTGCCGTCCCGGTCGGGGACGGCGGCATCAGCTATGGACAGGCCGCGGTCGCGGCCGCCCGTCTGGCGAGGGAGTGATCGGCATGTGCCTGGGTATCCCGGGTCGCGTACTGGAGATCGACGACAGCACCGGACTGCGCATGGCCACCGTCGACTTCGGCGGCATCCGGCGTGAGGCCTGCCTCGCGTACACACCCGACGCGGATGTCGGCATGTACGTCATCGTGCACGTCGGCTTCGCGATCACGACGGTCGACGAGGCGGAGGCCGAGCGCACCCTCGATGTGCTGCGCGCCATGGCCGGGGCCGTCGAGGGCGAGTTGGGCGAACCGCTGCCGGGCTGATCCCGCTCCACTTCCGGGCGGGCGGGGCCGAGCGGCCCAGGCATGTGCCCGAGCAGCCCCTGGGGGCGGCGGCCCCGGCGCCGGACGCTGAGGGTGGCAAGCCACCTACGAAGGGGCCATGATGACCGACGTACCGGGGACCGAGGACACGGTCCACGCTCTGCTCGCCGACGGTACGACCGTGCGCATCCGGCCGGTTGACGCCTCCGACCGTGCCGCCGTGCTGCGGTTGCACGAGGACATGTCGGCGGAGAACCTGCGCTGGCGGTTCTTCGGACTGAGCCGGACGTCGGCCCAGCTGGCCGCTGACCGGATGTGCCGCCCACAGGGGTCGGCCTACCGGGCGCTGCTTGCCGAAACCGAAGCCGAGGGGTGCCTGATCGGCGTTGCCGAGTACGAGCGGGCGCCGGCCGGATCCGCGGCGAACACCGCCGAGATCGCGCTCGCCACCGCGGACGACTGGCACCACCGTGGCGTCGCCACGCTGCTCCTGGAGCACCTGGTGTCCGCGGCCCGCGCGGACGGCATCACCGCGTTCACCGCCGACGCGCTCGCCGAGAACCACCGGGTCCTGAAGGTCTTCGCGGATCTGGGGCTGCGCACCGCGCGCCGTTTCGACGGAACCGAGGTGCACTGCACCGTTCAACTCGCCCAGAACAACCACTACTTGAGCGCGGTGGACGCACGCGGCCGTACCGCAGGAGTCGCCAGTCTGACACCGCTGCTGCGACCGCGGTCGATCGCCGTGATCGGGGCGGGCCGCAAACCCGGCTCCGTGGGGCGGGCGATTCTGCGCAATCTGTGCACGGGTGGGTTCAGCGGCAGGCTGTACGCCGTCCATCCGACGGTCACGTCCCTGCTGGGGGTACACGCCTTCCCCTCGGTGAGCGCGCTGCCGCAGGCCCCGGACCTGGTGGTGGTCGCGGTGCCCGCGTCCGAGGTGCCGGGGGTCGCCGAGGAGTGCGGGAAGCTGGGCGTGCACGCGCTGCTCGTCATCTCCGCGGGCCTGGACGCCGAGCAGGGGCGGACACTGCTGGCCGCCTGCCGCAGCCACGGGATGCGCCTGGTCGGACCCAACTGCCTGGGCATCGCCAGCACCCACGAGGCGGTGCGCCTGGACGCGACGTTCGCCGCCGCCCATCCCAGGCCGGGCACGGCCGGTGTGGCCGTGCAGTCGGGCGGCGTCGGCATCGCCCTGCTCGCCGGTCTGGAGCGGCTCGGTATCGGGGTGTCCAGTTTCGTCTCGCTCGGCGACAAGTACGACGTCAGCGGCAACGACCTGCTGCAGTGGTGGGAGTCGGACGGATACACCGATCGGGCGCTGCTGCACCTCGAATCGTTCGGCAGCCCGCGGGCGTTCTCGCGTACGGCCCGTCGGGTGACCCGGCGGATGCCGATCCTGACGGTGGACGCCGGGCGGACGGAGGCCGGTCGGCGGGCGGCTGCCTCGCACACGGCGGCCGCCGCCACGACGACGATGACGCGGCAGGCGCTGTTCAGCCAGGCCGGGATCACCGCCACCCGCACCATTCCCGAACTCCTGGACGCTGCCGCCCTCCTGCACTCCCAGCCGCTGCCGCCGGGGCGCCGGGTCGCCGTGGTCACCAACGCGGGAGGCACCGGAGTGCTGGCCGCTGACGCCTGCGCCGAGGCCGGTCTCACCGTCCCACCGCTGGGCACCGACCTGGTCGGCGAGCTGCTGGAGACACTGCCGCGAGGTGCGGTCGCCACCAACCCCGTCGATGCCACCGCCGCCGTCACCGAGGAACAGCTGCGCACCTGCCTTGACCGCATCGCCGAGAGCGGCGCGGTGGACGCGATCCTGGTGGCGCTGGTGCCCACCGCGCTCGCCGCGGCGACCGGCGACGACCTCGTCCGCGCCCTCACCCACGCACCCGGACGAGGTCGCTCCAAGCCGGTCGCCGCAGTCCTCGTCGACCAGGAGCAGCGGGTGCGTCCGCTGGCCGGCGCTGACGGCACCCTGCCCGCGTACGCCGATCCGCAGTCCGCGGCCCGTGCCCTCGCACACGCCGCGGACCGGGCCGCCTGGCTGGCCCGGCCGCCGGGCAGCGTGCCCGCGCTCGACGGTGTGGACACCCCCCGGGCCCATGGGGTGGCCGAGACCTGGCTGGAGCACCACCCGGACGGCGGCTGGCTCGACCCGCTCACCTGCGCCGAGCTGCTGGACTGCTACGGCATCCCGCAACTGCCCTGGGGCTGGGCCCAGAGCGAGGACGACGCCGTCCTCGCGGCGGAACGGCTCAAGGGTCCTGACGGCCTGGTGGTGCTGAAGGCCCACTGGCCGGGCCTGCTGCACAAGAGCGAACTGCACGCGGTCCACCTCGACCTGCGCGGCGATGCCCAGGTACGGGCCGCCTACCGGGATTTCGAGCTGCGCTTCGGGCACCTGATGACCGGTGTGGTGGTGCAGCCGCTCGCCCGGCGCGGCATCGAGCTGTTCGCGGGCGTCGTCCAGGACGAGGTGTTCGGGCCCCTGGTCCTGTTCGGCCTCGGCGGTACGGCGACGGAGGTACTCGCCGACCATGCCGGGCGGCTGGCCCCGCTCACCGACCACGACGTCCACGACCTGATCACCTCGCCACGCTGCGCACCGCTGCTCTTCGGCCGAGCTGGCGGCGGTCCGGTCGACCTGGAGGGTCTGGAAGGGCTGCTGCTGCGGATCTCGCGGATGGCGAGCGATCTGCCGCAGCTGGCCGAGGCCGACTTCAACCCCGTCCTGGCCTGGCCTGGTGGCGTCACCGCGCTCGACGTCCGGGTGCGGCTCGCGCCCCGCAAGGCCAAGGACCCCTATCTGAGGCGGCTCCGCTGAGGAGCCGGCCCGCGCCGAGAAGGAGAGCACCCATGAAGCACAGCAAGATCGGCTCGGTGATGACGAGCGAGGTCGTGCACGTCCGCTACGGCACCCCCTTCAAGGAGGTCGCACGGCTGCTCAACGAGCACCGGATCAGCGGCCTGCCGGTGGTGGACGCCGACGAGAAGGTGGTCGGTGTGATCTCCGAGACCGACCTCATGGCCCGGCAGGCGACCGACCCGCCCAAGACCGAACACCGGTTCCACTGGCCGCACCTCACTCCCGGCAGCCGTACGCGGAGCACCAAGGCGCATGCCCGTACGGCCGGGCAGCTGATGTCCAAGCCGGCCATCACGGTGCACGCCAAGGACACGATCGCCGAAGCGGCCCGCACGATGGCCGGCCACCGCGTCGAGCGCCTGCCCGTCGTGGACGAGGAGGACCGCCTGGTCGGCATCGTCACCCGTCGCGACCTGCTCCAGGTGTTCCTGCGCCCGGATGAGGCGATACGCCGCGAGGTGATCGACGAGGTGCTCGTACGCACCCTGTGGCTGGGCCCCCGGGCCATCGACGTCAAGGTGAACGAGGGCGTCGTGACGCTGGACGGGAAGCTGGAACGGCGCAGCGAGACCCCGGTGGCGGTGCGCATGACCCGGCAGATCGACGGGGTGGTGGCCGTGGTCGACAAGCTCACCTACCGCTTCGACGACTCCCGGCTGCCGCCGTCCGAACAGGCGCTGCACGGCATCGCCGACGACTGGCTGCGCAAACTGTGAGGAGGCACAGACCATGACACGCACGGTACTCATCGCCTACGGCACGAAGAACGGCTCGACCGCCGAGATCTCCTATGCGATCGCCGAGGTCCTGCGTGAGGGAGGCTTCACGGCACAGGTACGGCCCGCCGCGCTGGTCGGGGACCTCCGCCCGTACGACGCGGTGGTCATCGGTGGCGCGCTGTACATGGGCCTCTGGCATCGCGACGCCCGCCGCTTCGCCCGCCGCCACCGCCGGTCCCTCACAGCGGTGCCGGTGTGGCTGTTCAGCAGTGGACCGCTGGACGGCTCGGCCACCGAGAAGGAGATCCCACCGGTGCTGGGGGTACGTCGCCTGGCGCGCCGGGTCGGCGCCCGCGGGCACGCCACCTTCGGCGGCCGGCTGGAGGAGGGCGCCAAGGGCCGCATGGCCCGGAGGCTCATCAAGAACGGGCAGGGCGGTGACTTCCGCGACTTCACCCAGATCAGGGCGTGGGCCGCGGACATCACCACGGAGCTCACCAAGAACCTGTCCTCGCCCGGCACGGGATGAGCGGCCGCCGAAAGAGGTGAAACGGCCACTCGGCAGGACCATTGGCCCCTGCCCCTACCAGGCCGCAGCCAGCACGCTGATGGTGTCGCACAACGGTCGAAGGAGGGTGCGATGTCCGCCATCGAAGCCACGGCAGTCCTCGACCGGGCAGGACTTGACGCCCTGGTCGCGGCACTGGTGGCGGACGGCCGTACCGTCATCGGGCCCACGGTCCGAGGCGGCGCGATCGTGCTCGCCGAGCTCGACAGTGCCGAGCGGCTCCCGTGGGGCTGGGGCACGGAGCTGGAGGCCGGGCACTACCGCCTGGTGCGCCGCGAGGACGGGGCGGCCTTCGCCCACACCTCGGGGCCGCAGTCCTGGAAGACGTTCCTGCACCCGCAGCGGCAGAAGCTGTGGGGCGCGGACCGCGGGCCGGAGGGGGAGCTTTCCGTGCACGCGGAGCAGACCGAGCAGCCGTCGTACGCCTTCCTGGGCGTCCGCCCCTGCGATCTGCGGGCGATATCCATCCAGGACCGGGTACTCGTCGGGGGGCACTACCAGGACAGCGGCTATCAGGAACGCCGGAGGGGAGCGTTCCTGATCCGGAGGGGAGCGTTCCTGATAGCCGCCGAGTGCACCGAGCCGGGAGCGACCTGCTTCTGTGTCTCGATGGGCGCGGGCCCTGCGGCGGGCCCCGGCTACGACCTGGCCCTGACCGAGGTCATCGACGAGGCGGGTCATCGCTTCCTCGTACGCGTCGGCAGCGAGGCCGGGGCCGAGCTGATCGCCGAAGTCCCGCACCGCACAGCGGACACGGCGACGCGGACGGCCGCCGAGGGTGCGGTCGAGCAGGCCAGGGACCGTATGGGCCGCTCCATGCCCCCGGTGAACCTGCGCACGCTCATGGGCGACAGCCTTTCCGCCGACCGCTGGGACGAGGTCGCCGCGCGCTGTCTGACCTGCGGCAACTGCACCATGGTCTGCCCCACGTGCTTCTGCACCACCACCGAGGAGGTCACCGACCTCACCGGCGACCACGCCGAGCGGTGGCAGCGCTGGGACTCCTGCTTCGACCTGGACTTCTCGCACATCCACGGCGGGCCGGTGCGGACATCGCCACGCAGCCGCTATCGCCAGTGGCTCACCCACAAACTCTCCACCTGGTACGACCAGTTCGACTCCTCGGGCTGTGTGGGCTGCGGCCGCTGCATCACCTGGTGCCCGGTCGGCATCGACATCACCGAAGAGGTCACCGCGTTGAACGACGCACGTGCGGGGGCACCGGACGAGGAGGCAGGGCGATGACCGCCACGCCCGTGCCGTACCGGGTGATCGACCGCCGGCGGGAGACCTCGGACACGGTCACGCTCCGTCTGGACCCGGTCGCCGAGGCCCTGCCGGGCTTTGTGCCGGGGCAGTTCGCGATGGTGTACGCCTTCGGGCGGGGCGAGATCCCCGTCTCGGTCAGCTCCATCGGGACGACGGGCGTTCTGGCGCACACGATCCGCCGGGTCGGCGCGGTCTCCGACGGGCTGTACGAAGCGCGGGTCGGGGACGTCCTCGGGGTGCGCGGCCCCTACGGCACCGGGTGGGAGCTGGAGAAGGCACTCGGCCAGGACGTGCTGGTCGTCGCGGGCGGTATCGGGCTCGCCCCGCTGCGGCCGCTCATCACGGACGCGATCGCGGACGCGCAGGCGTACGGGCGCATCAATGTCCTGGTCGGTGCCCGTACCCCGGACGATCTCGTCTGCCGCGCGGAGACACGGCTGTGGCCGACCACGTACACCGAGGTCACCGTCGACCGACCCGACGCCCACTGGACGGGCGAGGTGGGTCTGGTGACCCGGCTCCTGGACCGGGCCCGCTTCGCCCCCGACAGCACCACCGCCTTCGTCTGCGGGCCCGAACCGATGATCCGCGCCACCGCCCGCGACCTCGCCCACCGAGGCGTGCCACGCGAGCGCATCCGCGTCTCGCTGGAGCGGAACATGCGCTGCGCCACGGGGCACTGCGGACACTGCCAGCTCGGGCCGCTGCTGCTGTGCCGGGACGGCCCGGTCGTCGGCTGGGACCAGGCCGAACACCTGCTGTCCGTAAAGGAGTTGTGACATGGCTGCGCCCACTCTGGCCGTCTTCAAACTGGCCTCCTGCGACGGGTGCCAGCTCACCCTGCTCGACTGCGAGGACGAACTCCTCGCGCTCGCCGGGCAGGTGAAGATCGCGCACTTCCTGGAGGCGTCCAGTGCGGTCAGTCCGGGACCGTACGACCTGTCCCTCGTCGAGGGCTCGATCACCACGGCCGCGGACGCCGAGCGGATCCGCGAGATCCGGGCGAACTCCCGGCATCTGGTCACCATCGGCGCCTGCGCGACCGCGGGCGGCATCCAGGCGCTGCGCAACTTCGCCGATGTCGACGAGTTCCGCCGCACCGTCTACTCCCGCCCGTCACCCGACCACCACCCCTCAACGAGGCGCTCCGCGCCGCCCCGTTCGATGGACTACATCGACACGCTCGCCACCTCCACCCCCGTATCGGCCCATGTGGACGTCGACTTCGAGCTGCGCGGCTGCCCGATCGACCGTGGCCAGCTCCTTGAGGTCATCACCGCCTACCTGGCGGGCCGTAAACCCGACATCCCCCGGCACAGCGTGTGCTTCGAGTGCAAGCGGCGCGGCACGGTCTGCGTCACCGTCGCCCATGGCACCCCCTGCCTTGGCCCGGTCACGCAGGCCGGGTGCGGGGCGATCTGCCCGGCGTACGGGCGGGGCTGCTACGGCTGCTTCGGCCCGGTCGGCTCGGCCAACCTGCCCGCTCTCATTCCGCTGCTGGACCGCGACGGCATGGACGAGAAGGACATCGAGCGCTTCCTGCACACCTTCAACGCTGCCGCCTTCGACAAGGAGGACCGGTCGTGACGCACCGTGGCTCGCGCGTCCTGCACGTCGGCTCGCTCTCGCGGGTCGAGGGCGAGGGCGCCCTGCACCTGACGGTCCAGGGCGACGCGGTCACCGAGGCGCGGCTGCGGATCTACGAACCGCCGCGCTTCTTCGAGGCGTTCCTGCGCGGCCGCGCCCACACCGAACCACCCGACATCACCGCCCGGGTGTGCGGCATCTGCCCGGTCGCCTACCAGCTGAGCGCCTGCGCGGCCATCGAGGACGCCTGCCAGGTCACCGTTGACCCGCGGATCCAGGAGCTGCGCCGACTCCTGTACTGCGGCGAGTGGATCGAGAGCCAGACCCTGCACATCTACCTGCTGCACGCCCCGGACTTCCTGGGCTGCGACAGCGCCATCGAGCTGGCGCGCACCCACCGCGCGGAGGTCGAGCGCGGGCTCCGCCTGAAGCAGGCGGGGAACGCGATCCTGGAACTGCTGGGCGGCCGCGCCATCCACCCGGTCAACGTCCGCGTCGGCGGCTTCCACCGCGCACCCTCGCCCCTCGAACTGAAGCCGCTCGCCCAGCAGTTGAGGCGTGCGGCGGACGACGCCTGGGAGACCGTACGCTGGGTCGCCGCCTTCGACTTCCCCGACGCCGAAATCGACGCCGACTTCCTGGCGCTGGCCAGCCCGGGAACGTACGCCATCGACAGCGGCACGCCGGCCGTGCTCCGCGCCGACGGACGGTCCGAGACCTTTCCCATGGGCGACTTCCCGAACCGGGTCCGCGAAGAGCACCTGCCGCACTCCACCGCCCTGCACTCCCGCCTTGACGGACGGCGCCACCTCACCGGGTCCCTCGCCCGCTTCGCGATCAGCGGGCGCCAGCTGTCGCACACGGCCGTCGAGGCGGCCCGCGAGGCCGGGCTCGGGGACCCCCGCGCCGGTGCGGTGTGCCGCAACCCGTTCCGGTCGATCCTGGTGCGGGCGGTGGAGGTGGTCTACGCCGTCGACGAGGCACTGCGCATCATCGAGAACTACCAGGAGCCTCAGCGCCCGTACGTCGAGGTGCCCCCGGCCGCCGGCACCGGCCACGGCGCCACCGAGGCCCCGCGCGGGCTGCTCTACCACCGCTATCTCCTGGACGCCGAGGGCACGGTCACCGACGCCCAGCTCGTGCCGCCCACGGCGCAGAACCAGGGGGCGATCGAGGAGGACCTGCGCCGTGTCGCCGAACGGGCGCTGAACGAGCGAACCGTCGACGACGACGCCCAGCTGACCCAGCTGTGCGAGCGGGCCATCCGCAACCACGACCCCTGCATCTCCTGCTCCACCCACTTCCTCGACCTCACCGTCGAGCGCCGCAGCACCAGTTGAGGAGGCACACCGTGCCCGAACCCACGTCTCAGCCCACGTTCAAGGACTCTCCGCACATCGTGAGCGATGTGATGACCCACACCGTCATCGCCGTCGGCCGCGACGCCCCGTTCAAGGAGATCGTCGAGCTGATGAAGCAGTGGAAGGTCAGCGCCCTGCCCGTCCTGGAGGGCGAAGGCCGCGTCATCGGCGTAGTGTCGGAGGCGGACCTGCTGCCCAAGGAGGAGTTCCGGGACGACGACCCGACCCGGTACGACGTACTGCGCCGGCTGTCCGACCTGGCCAAGGCGGGTGCGGTCACCGCGGGAGAGCTGATGAGCAGCCCGGCCATCACGGTCCACCCGGACGCCACACTCGCCGAGGCCGCACGGATCATGGCGCACCGGCGCGTCAAGCGACTCCCCGTGGTCGACGCGATCAACCTGCTGCAGGGCGTGGTCAGCCGCAGCGATCTGCTCAAGGTGTTCCTGCGCCCCGACGAGGAGATCGCCGAGGAGATCCGCCGCACGGTCCTGGCCCACCTCACGAGCGCCGCCGGGGTGCGGGTCTCCGTATCCGACGGCGTGGTCACGCTCAGCGGCCACCTGCGCGACACCGCGCTCGTCCCGGTGCTCGCACGGGCCGTACGCGCGGTCGAGGGCGTCGTCGACACCCGGATGGACCTCGCCGGCCCGGAGGGCACGTGAAGTATCTCGACGAGTACCGCGACCCCGCGCTCGCCCGCAGCCTCCTGGACGAGCTACGCGGAGTGTCCACCCGCGCCTGGCGGATCATGGAGGTGTGCGGCGGCCAGACCCACACCCTGGTCCGCCAGGGCATCGACGAACTCCTGCCCGCCGGTATCCGCATGATCCACGGGCCCGGGTGCCCGGTGTGCGTCACCCCGCTGCAGACCCTGGACCGGGCCATGGCGATCGCCGCCCGGCCGGGCGTGACCCTGGCCAGCTTCGGGGACATGCTGCGGGTACCGGGCAGCGCCTCGTCGCAGGGGACCGCTGGGGGCGACCTGCTCTCGCAGCGCGCCCGGGGCGCGGACGTACGCGTGGTCTACACGCCCATGGACGCCGTCCGGATCGCGCAGGCGGAGCCCGACCGTGAGGTCGTCTTCCTCGCCGTCGGCTTCGAGACCACCGCACCCGCCAACGCCATGGCCGTGCTGCACGCCGCCCACCTGGGCCTGCCCAACTTCTCGCTGCTGGTCAGCCACGTCCTCGTACCGCCCGCGATGACCGCGCTCCTGGACGACCCGCACTGCGAGGTGGAGGCGTTCCTCGCGGCGGGCCATGTGTGCGCGGTGATGGGCTGGCGCGAGTACGAGCCGATCGCGGCCCGCTACGAGGTGCCGATCGTCGTCACCGGCTTCGAACCGCTCGACCTGCTCGAAGGCATCCTGATGGCGGTACGGCAGTTGGAGGAGGGCCGCCACGAGGTGGAGAACCAGTACGTCAGGGCGGTGCGCCGGGCTGGCAACACCGAGGCCCAGGATGCGGTCCGCCGCGTCTTCCGCGTCACCGACCGGGCCTGGCGGGGCATCGGCACGCTCCCCGCCAGTGGCCTCGAACTCGCCGATGAGTACCAGCAGTTCGATGCCGTCCGCCGCTTCGACGTCACCGGCCTGCGACCGGTCGAGGACCCCGACTGCATCGCGGGCGAGATCCTCACCGGCGCCGCCCTGCCCACCGACTGCCCCGCCTACGGCACCCGTTGCACCCCGCGCTCCCCGCTGGGCGCCCCCATGGTGTCCACCGAGGGCACCTGCGCCGCCTTCTACTCCGCCGGAAGAACGAAGGAGTTGCCGACATGAACGGCGAATGCCCCGTCCCGTACGCGGAACACGAGCGGATTCTGCTCGGCCACGGAGCGGGCGGCCGCCTCACGACGGAGTTGCTCGACACCCTCGTCCTGCCCGCCATCGGCGATCTTCCGGACGGCCCGCTGGAGGATGCCGCGCTGCTGCCGGACTTCCCCGAACTGGTCGTCTCCACCGATTCGTTCGTCGTCAGCCCGCTCGTCTTCCCCGGCGGGGACATCGGCTCCCTCGCCGTCCACGGGACCATCAACGACCTCGCCATGCGGGGCGCCCTGCCCCTCGCGCTGTCGCTCGCGGTGATCGCCGAGGAAGGGCTCCCGCTCGCCGAGCTGCAGTCGCTCCTCGCCTCCGCCGGGAAGGCCGCGCACAGTGCCGGGGTCCCGGTCGTCACCGGCGACACCAAGGTCGTGGGACGCGGCGCCGCCGACAAGCTGTTCCTCAACACCACCGGCATCGGGCGCCGTATCCCGGGGCTCACCCCCTCCGCGGCCCGCGCCCGCCCCGGCGACGCGATCCTCCTCTCCGGCCCGATCGGGCTGCACGGTACGGCCGTGCTCTCCACCCGCGAGGGTCTCGGCTTCGCCACCGACATCGCCTCCGACAGCCAGCCCCTGCACCGCCTCGTCGAAGCGCTCGCCCCCTACGGCGCGGACATCCACACCCTGCGCGACCCCACCCGCGGCGGACTGGCCACCACCCTCAACGAAATCGCCCGCGACTCGGCCGTCGCCGTCGAGATCGACGAGAGCACCCTGCCCGTACCGCCGGCCGTCGCTTCGGCATGCGATCTGCTGGGCCTGGACCCGCTGATCGTCGCCAACGAGGGCTGCCTGGTGGCCTTCGTCGCCCCGGCGGCCGCTGACGCCGCGCTGGCCGCACTGCGGGCACGCCCCGAGGGAGCCCAGGCCGTACGCATCGGCGAGACCGCGGACGGGCCCGGGGGCCGTGTCGTCCTGCGTACGCTGGTGGGCGCTCGGCGGGTGGTCGACATGCCCCTGGGCGAGCAGCTCCCGCGCATCTGCTGATTCACGCATCTGCTGATTCGCGCATCTTCTGACCGGAGCGCGGGACGGCGGCTCTCAGCGCCGCCCGGGCAGCCTGGCCTCGACGGAGTCCAGCAGCAGGTCCAGCGCGAACGGGTAGCCGCTGTGCCGCATCTCGGCGGCCAGCAGTGGCGCGGTGGCGGCGATGCGCGGATGGGTGGCGGCGGGCAGCCGCCCGTAGCGGGTGCGCCAGACCTGGCGGTCGGCCTGTCTCGCGGCTGCCGGCAGGGCGAGTTCGGCCGCGTCCAGAGCCGCGAAGGCCAGGGCCTGGTCCACGAACGCGTGGTAGATCCGTACCGCTTCCCCGTCCGGACGGCCCGTGGAGCGCAGCAGCGCGAGGATGCTCTCGACCGCGCGGGTCTCGTGGTCGCGGCCCGTGGTCCGGTGTGCCGCGAGGAGCGCGGCCTGCGGGTGCGCGCGGTAGGCGGCGTGGATGCGCCGGCCGATGGCCCCCAGATCGGCCCGCCAGTCGCCGGACGGCTCCCAGTCCTTGAACGACCGGCCGATGAGTTCGTCGGCGAGGGCGAGCAGCAGGTCGTCGGTGTTGCGGAAGTACCGGTACACCGCGCTGGGGTCGGCGCCCAGCGCCGCCCCGAGACGACGGACCGTCAGCGCGGCCGCGCCGTGCTCTTCCACCAGCCGTAGCGCGGTCTCGACGATCAGCCGCTCGGACAGCACGGTGCCCTGCTTCGTCGGCCGTCTGCGCCTCCGCTGCGGTTCTGGGACCACTCGCTGCGTCATGCGGCGCACCTTATGACAACACCATTGACGTGTAAACGCGCGCGCCGGTTTGATGACCAACCCGCCCGCCCTCCCGGAGGTTCTGATGCGCCCTGCCGACCTCGTCTTCACCCACGGTCCCGTCCGGAGGTTCTGATGCGCCCTGCCGACCTCGTCTTCACCCACGGTCCCGTCCACACCGGCGATCCCGCCCGCACCCGGGCCAGCGGCCTGGCCGTCACCGGCGACCGGATCACGGCCGTCGGCCATGACGAGGTCCGGGAGCTGATCGGCCCCGGCACCGAGGTCGTGGACCTGCGGGGCCGGCTGCTCGTCCCCGGTTTCCAGGACGCGCACATCCATGCCGTGTACGGCGGCGCCGAGTTGGGCGCGTGCGATCTCACCGGCACGGTCCGGGCCGATGACTACCTGGCCCGGGTGCGCGCGTACGCCGACGAACACCCCGACCGGGAGTGGATCACCGGGAGCGGCTGGTCCCTGGAGAGCTTCGCGGGTGGCCTGCCTACCCGGCAGCTGCTGGACTCGGTGGTGCCGGACCGCCCCGTGTATCTGACGAACCGTGACCACCACGGCGCCTGGGCCAACAGCCTCGCGCTCGAACGGGCCGGCCTCACCCGGGACTCCCCCGATCCGTCCGACGGCCGGATAGAACGGGAGGCGGACGGCACACCGAGCGGTGTCCTGCAGGAGGGAGCGACCCATCTGGTCGCCCGGCTGGTGCCCGCGTCGACCGCCGAAGACCGCCGCACCGGCCTGCTGCGCGCCCAGCGGCTGCTGCACTCGCTGGGCGTCACCGGCTGGCAGGACGCGCTGCTCGGCCCCTTCAACGGGCAGCCCGATCCGTCCGACGCCTATCTGGCCGCCGCCCGCGACGGCACCCTGACCGCGCGGGTGAGGGGCGCGCTGTGGTGGGACCGCGAGCGTGGGGCCGAGCAGATACCGGAACTCGTCGCGCGCCGCGCGGAACTGGGGCACGGCACCTTCCGGGCGGACTCCGTGAAGATCATGCAGGACGGCATCGCGGAGAACTTCACCGCCGCGATGACCAGCCCCTATCTGGACTCCTGCGGCTGCGCCACCGCCAACAGCGGCCTGAGCTTCGTCGATCCGGTGGCGCTGCGCGGGTACGTCACCGAACTGGACGCCCTGGACTTCCCGGTGCACTTCCACGCGCTCGGAGACCGCGCGGTGCGCGAGGCCCTGGACGCCGTCGAGGCCGCCCGTACGGCCAACGGGCGCCGGGCCACGCGGCACCACCTGGCCCATCTCCAGGTCGTCCAGCCGCGGGATCTGCCACGGTTCGCCCAGCTGGGCGCGATCGCCAACATCCAGCCGCTGTGGGCGGCCCATGAGCCGCAGATGGACGAGCTGACCATCCCGTTCCTCGGCCCTGAACGGGCCGCCTGGCAGTACCCGTTCGGTTCCCTGCTGCGGGCGGGCGCCACACTCGCGGCGGGCAGCGACTGGCCGGTCAGCAGCCCCGACCCGATCGCGGGTCTCCATGTCGCCGTCAACCGTCAGGAGCCCGGAGCGTCCGACGGCCGGGTCTTCCTGCCGGAGCAGCGTCTCGACCTGGCCACCGCGCTCGCCGCGTACACGGCCGGGGCCGCCCATGTGAACGGCCTGGACGATGCGGGGAGTCTGCGGCCGGGCCTGCTCGCGGACCTGGTGGTCCTGGACCGCGACATCTTCGCCGGGCCGCCGGAGGAGATCGCCGATGCGCGGGTGCTGCGGACGTATGTCGGCGGGCGGCTCGTGCACGGTGCCTGACGGCCCGGCCGCTGTCCGGCTGTCCGTCTGCCCGTCTGCCCGTCTGCCCGTCTGCCCGTCTGCCCGTCTGCCCGCGGAGCATCGGCGTCAGACCGGACGGCGCGCCGTGTCCGGTCCGCCGTCGGCGCGCCGGGACGAATCCCGTACCTCCAGCCGCGTCGGTACGACCCGGCCCGTCGGCTGCTGGTCGCCGCTCTCCACGGCGGCGACCAGCAGGTCGAGGCCCGCCTCGGCGACGCCTTCCGGGTTCAGGCTCAGGGTGGTGATCGCGGGGCTGGTGTGCGCGGCCGAGGTGTCCTCGCTCACGCACACCAGCAGCAGGTCGTCCGGTACCGAACGGCCGGCACGGCGCGCGGCGTCCAGGACGAGCGGCGGGGTGGCCTCGGCGATGACGAACAGCGCGTCGGCGTCCTCGGCCGCCGCCAGAGCCCGTTCGACGGCTTCGACGACGGACCCGTTGCCCGGCTCGGCGGAGAGAGTGAGGTGGTGCCGTACCTCGCGCTCGGCGCACCAGGTGCGGCAGGCGTGCGCCGCGGCTGTGTGGAAGCGGGTCGTGGTGTCGAGCGACACGATCGCGATGTTCCGTGCGCCCTCGGCGTGCAGATGGTCCAGGACGTCGCGGACCGCGGCGTCGGTGTCGATGTCCACCCAGTGGGCGCCCTGGCGGCCCTCGACCGAGCGGTCCGTGAAGATCGGGATACGCGCGGCGATGAAGTCGTCGACGAGGGGGTCGTCCGCGACCGGGTCGGCGATGATCGCGGCGTCCAGCGGCAGGTCCGTCCACTCGCCCGATGCCGCACCGGCGGGCAGCAGCACCAGGGCGTAGCCGTGCCGCAGCGCGGCCGCCGCCGTGGTGCTGGTGAGCTGGGCGAAGTAGGGGGACTCCATGTAGGACCAGCGGCCCGCGACGTACTCCCCCACGGTGTAGCCGATGAGCCGGGCGTGCCCGGCGCGCAGCAGCCGTGCCGTGGCATTGGGCCGGTAGCCGAGCCGCCGCGCGGTCTCCCGCGCCCGTTCGCGTACGGCTGGTGAGAGGCGGCCGGTGCCGTTGAGCGCGGCGGAGACGGTGGTCTTGGACAGGCCCGCCTCCCGGGCGACGTCGACGAGGCGGACCCGGGGCACGGTGGCCGGATTGCCGTGCCCGCCGTGGCGCGGGGATGCGGTCATGCCCTGATGCTGCCAGCCGGAGACCCGTTCCGTCACCTCCCCTGCGATCTTTCGGAGAGACCCTCATGACCTCGGAAAAACCGTTCCCGCAAACCCTTGTGCGGGAACGTTCCCGCATCAATACTCCCCTGACATCCCCCAGCGCCCGTCCCTACCCCCGGAAAGGGGTGGCTTCCTTGCGCGACCACAGAACCCTCGCCCTGTTCCTCGGCAGCTCCGTCCTCGTCGCGGCCGCCACCGGCTGCTCCGGCGCCTCGCGGCCCGGACCGGACGCGTCCAACGGCCCCGGCTACGAGGTGTCGCCCCTTACCCCGGCGGCCGACGGCCCCCTGTCGTCGTACACCTGGTCGCTGTACGCCGAGCCCTACTCGCTCGACTACGCGCGGGCCTACGACTACCCGCCCAACACGGTCCTCGCGAACGTCTGCGAGCAACTCTTCCGCGTCACACCGGACATGCGGATCGAGCCGGGCCTGGCCGAGAAGGCGGCCAACCCTGACCCCAGGACCTGGGTGTACACCCTGCGCGCGGGGGTGAAGTTCCACGACGGCTCGACGATGACGGCGGCCGACGTGGTGGCCTCCCTCAAGCGCCACCTGGACCCCGCGACTGGTTCCGCGTGGGGCTCGGCGTTCAAGAACGTCGCCTCGATCACCAAGACCGGCCCTCTCCAGGTGACCATCAAGCTCGACAAGCCCGACGTCCTGCTCAACGAGCTCCTCGCCGCGTCGCCCGGAACCGTCGAGAGCGCCGCGTTCCTCACCAAGGCGGGCCAGGACTACGGAACCCCGAAGGGCGGGGTCAACTGCACGGGCCCGTACGCGCTCGACAAGTGGGCGGAGGGCGAACGCATCACCCTCAAGAAGCACGGCGCCTACTGGGACACCTCACTGGCCCCCAAGACGGACACGGTCAAGTTCGTCTTCATCGAGGACCCGGCCGCGCGCGCCAACGCCTTCCTGTCCGGCTCCGTGGACGGCGGCTATATGGTGCCGTCGGCCTCGCTGGCGCAGCTCCGGTCGACGAAGAAGGGCCGGGTCTTCTTCGGCCCGAACACCGCCGCCGCCGACCTGGCCGTCGTCAACTTCAAGGGTGCGCTGGGCGATGTGCGGGTCCGCCGGGCCCTGTCCATGGCGATCGACCGCGAGAGCCTCGTCGACGCGGCCGCCGGAGGTGTGGGCATCCCGGCCAAGGCCCCTGCCGCACGCGGCGCCTGGGCGCTCGTCCCGGAGAAGACCGACGCGTACTTCGACGACCTGCCCGACCCCGGTTACGACGTGGCGGAAGCCAGGCAGCTCGTGGAGAAGTCCGGGGCAGCGGGCCGCAAGGTCGTCATCGCGACCAGCTCCATCGCCCCCGAGATCAGCGTCGTCGCCAACGCCGTCCAGGCGGCGGGCCGCGACATCGGGCTGGACGTCGAGCTCGAACCCGTCGCCCCGGAGGCCTACAGCACGCTCTTCACCGATCCGGGCGCCCGCAAGGGCATCGACCTGGTGATCACCAACGGGTACGACAACACCCCCGACCCGCTGGAGTTCTACCAGTACCTGCGCACGGGCGACTTCGGCAACTACGGAAACTGGTCGGACCCCGCGTACGACGCCGCCTTCGACCGCGCGAACGCGGAACCCGACCCGGCGGCCCGTACGGCACTGACGGCCGAGCTGCAGAAGATCGCCGTACGGGAGCTGCCCGTCATTCCCTTGTACGAGGCGCCGTACACCGTGTTCCTCGGCAGCCGGGTGACCGGCGCGCCGACCGGCATCGCGCAGCTCTACTACCCGTGGGCCGCGCTGATCGGATCAGCGAACTGATGATCCGTTACCTCACCGGCCGACTGCTGGGTCTGGTGGCCGTGCTGCTGGTGACCTCCTTCGTGGTCTTCGGCACCGTCCACCTGGCCCCAGGCGATCCGGTCTCGTTCCTGCTCAGCGGCCGCCCGGCGTCGCCGGATGCCAAGGCCGCGCTACGCGCCCAGTACCACCTGAACGACCCGCTGTTCACCCAGTATCTGAAGTGGCTGGGCGGCGTCCTGGGAGGCGACTTCGGGCGGTCCGTCCAGTTCCGCCAGGACGTCGGCGCGCTCATCGGCGGACGGCTGGCGGGCACCGCGCTCCTGATCGGGTACGCGGCGGCCCTGATCGGTGTGTTCGGCGTGCTGGCGGGTGTACTCGCCGCGCTGCGCCCGGGCCCGGTGGACCGCCTGGTCCTGATGGGGACGGGGGTGGCCACGGCGACCCCGCCGTTCGTCAGTGCCATCGGGCTGATCTCGCTGTTCTCGGTCCAGCTGGGCTGGTTCCCGGGCCCCGGCGGCACGCCTGAGGGCTTGGCGGACCGGCTGCTCCAGCTGACCCTCCCGGCCTTCGCTCTGGCCATCACCCTCGCCGGACTCCTCGCCCGGGTGACCCGTTCGGCGATGCTCGACGAACTGGGGCGTGAGCATGTCGAGGTGGCACGTTCGCGCGGTGTCGCGGAGGCCACCGTCGTGCGCCGGCACGTCCTGCGCAACGCGCTCGGTCCGATCGTCACGGTCGGCGGCACGATGTTCGCCGGACTGCTGGTCAGCACGGCGATCGTGGAGACCGCCTTCAACGTCTCCGGTGTCGGCTCGCTGCTCGTCCAGTCGGTGACGGTCAAGGACTTCCCCGTCGTGCAGGCGATCACCCTGCTCACCGTGGCCTCCTTCGTCCTGGTGAACCTGCTGGTGGACCTGCTCATGCCGGTCATCGACCCCCGGCTCTCGCTGACCGGAAGGAGTGCCGTATGACCGACACGACCGAGCCCGAGCCCGAGACCAAGACCCCGGCCCTGGCCCCGTCCACGGCCACGAGCACGAGCACGAGCACCGTGCCGCACCGACGCGCCGGTCTGCGCGGACTGCGGGCCCTCGGCGACGGGCCGCTGTTCCCGGCGGCCGTCATCCTGCTCGTCGCCCTGGTGGCCGCCGCGCTGTTCGCGCCGCTTGTCGCCCCGTACGCCCCGGAGTCCGTCGATCTGTCGGCCAGCCTGCTGGGCACGACCGGCGACCACTGGCTCGGCACCGACCAGTCCGGACGCGACGTCCTGTCACGCCTGGTGTACGGCGCGCGCACCGGCCTGCTCGGCCCGCTCCTGGTCGTCATGCTCTCGACGCTGCTGGGAACCCTGCTCGGCGTCGTCGCCGCGTGGCGCGGCGGATGGGCCGACGCGATCCTGTCCCGGTCGATGGACCTCGTGTTCGCGATCCCCGGCCTGCTGGTGGCGATCATGTTCGTCGCCGTACTGGGTCCCGGCACGACCGCTCCGGTGATCGCCATAGCGATCGCCTACACGCCCTACGTGGGGCGTCTGGTGCGCGGTATCGCCCAGCAGGAGAAGGCCAGGCCGTACATCGAGGCGTATCGCGTCCAGGGCTGGGCGGGCTGGACCATCTGCGTCAGGCATCTGCTGCCCAACATCGCACCGATCGTCCTGGCGCAGTCGGCGATCAACTTCGGCTACGCCCTGATGGACCTGGCGGCGCTGTCCTTCCTGGGCTTCGGGGTGCAGCCGCCCGCCGCGGACTGGGGCGCCATGATCAACGAGGGCCAGTCGGCGCTCCAGCAGGGCGCGATGCTGCCCGCGCTCGCACCGTCCGCGTGCATCGTGCTGGCCGTCGTGGCGTTCGGCGTCGTCGGCGAGGGAATCGCCGACCCGGTCGCAAAACGGGAGCGGTGAGGGGCATGACGACACCACAGAACACTCTTCTGGAGATCGACGACCTCAGTGTGCGACTCCCCAGGGGCCACGCCGCCCGCCCGATCCTGGACGGTGTCTCCCTGCGCGTCGCGGCGGGCGAGACGGTCGGCCTGGTCGGCGAGTCCGGCTCCGGCAAGTCGGTCGCCTGCCGCAGCGTGCTGGGCCTGCTGCCGCGGCACGCGACGGCGGACGGCCGGGTGCGCGTCCAGGGACGCGAGGTGCTGGCGCTGGACCGCGCGGGGCTACGCGATCTGCGGGCACGCCGGGTGGCGATGGTGTTCCAGGACCCGTGGGCCTCGGTCAATCCGCTGCGGCGGGTCGGGGACTTCCTCACCGAGGGGCTGCGCGCCACTGGGGTGACCGACGCCCAGGCCACCGCCCGCGCCCGGGAACTCCTGGAGGCCGTGGGCATCCGCGACCCCCGCGGCGCGCTGCGCCGCCGTCCCCATGAGTTCTCCGGCGGCATGCTGCAGCGTGTCGTCATCGCGGCGGCGCTCGCGGGCGATCCCGCACTGCTGATCGCGGACGAGCCGACGACAGCGCTCGACGTCACCACCCAGGCCGAGGTCGTGGCGATCCTCACCCGCCTGCAGGCCGAGCGCGGCACCGGCATGCTGTTCGTCACGCACGACCTGGAGCTGGCCTCGGCGATCTGCGACCGGATCTACGTCATGTACGCGGGGCGCATCGTCGAGACGCGGGGCTCCGATGAGTTGTTCGAGCGACCACGCCATCCGTATACGGCCGGGCTGCTCGCCTGTACGCCGCGCATCGAACCGGATACACCGGCGCCGCGGCCCATCCCTGGCCGCCCGGTGTCCCTGGCCGAGTCCCCGCCCGGGTGCGCCTTCGCCGCGCGTTGCCCGCACGCCCTTGAGCGCTGCGCGGTGGAGACCCCCGTACTGACCCGGCACGGCGAGGGACTCGCCGCGTGCCTCCGTGCCGACGAAGGGATCTTGCCGTGACCTCGACCGTGACCGTGACCTCCAGTACGACCGGCGGGCCGGGTGCGACGGGCCTTGTCGTGACAGGGCTGCGGAAGGAGTACGGCGGCCGTACGGCCGTTGACGGGGTGTCGTTCACGCTGGCGCCCGGCGGTTCGCTGGGCATCGTGGGCGAGTCGGGGAGCGGCAAGACCACCACCGTCCGCATGCTCGTAGGCCTGGAACGGCCGGACGCCGGAACCGTCCTGCTGGACGGGCGGGACCGCTCGGCGCGGGCCCGTGGCCGCACGCGGCGGCGGGCGCGCGCCCGTGAGATCCAGATGGTCTTCCAGGACCCGTATCTCTCACTCGATCCCCGGATCAGTGTCGGCGACTGCCTCGACGAGGTGCTGCGGCTGCACTTCGCCCTGGACGCCGGGGCACGCGGCCGCCGGGTCACCGAACTCCTGGACCAGGTCGGGCTGGGCGAGCGCGAGGCCAGGGCGCTGCCGCGCCAGTTGTCCGGGGGGCAGCGGCAGCGCGTGGCCATCGCACGGGCGCTGGCGGCGGAGCCCGGCGTGCTCGTCCTGGACGAAGCGGTCGCCGCCCTCGACGTGTCCGTGCAGGCCCAGATCCTCGACCTGCTCGCGGGCATCCGGCGCGAGCGGGGTATCGGCTTCCTGTTCGTCAGCCACGACCTCGCGGTGGTCCGGCACGTCACCGACGACGTCATGGTGCTCAGAGCCGGGCGGGTCGTCGAGTCCGGCCCGACCGCGAGCACCCTGACCGAACCCCGTCATGCCTACACGCGCCTGCTGCTCGACTCGGTGCCCCGCCGCGGCTGGGACCCGGACCGCATCGCGGAGGACCGGCGCGCGCTCGCCTGACCTAGGGGGTGTCTCCCCGATCTTCGCGGGCCCGCGACGCCTGGCACGCGCCCCCAAGCTCTCGACTGCTTCCCCAAGCTCTCGGCTGCGCTCGAGCAGGGGAGACCCCATTGAGCAGGGAGGGACCCCCTCCGACGCACGGCCGAATCACCCAAGTACGTCCAGTACGAGGGCGATCCGGCCGCACGCCGATGCACCGCACCGCGAGACATCAGCTGCTTCGCAGCGGGCGCAGGCTGATCCGCGAAGATCGGAGAGACGCCCCCTAGTGGCCCACGGGTCAGCTCCGGGTCCCGCGAGTCCGGTCCCGGGACCTGACCGCCCGGTCCCGGTCCCGGTCCCGCACGTCCGGATCCGGGGCCTGCGCGTCCGGATCCGGGACCCACGAGTCCGCCCCCAGATCCCGCGGCTCCCACACACCCCATCCCAGGTCCCACACGTCCAGACCCGGGACCCGCAAGTCCACTCCCAGGTCCCACACGCCCCGTCCCAGGTCCCACACACCCAGCTCCGGGTCCCGCGAGTCCGGTCCCGGTCCCGCGGCTCCGGATCCAGGGCCCGCACGCCCGGCCGGGGTCCCGCAGGTCCGGATCCGGGATCAGGTGGCCGGGACGGGCGCGTAACGGCTGGCGATGTGCAGGTCGGCCTCGGTGCGGGCGGCCGCGGCCAGCATGCGGGGCAGCAGCTCCGTGCGGCACTGCTCGACGCTGCGGCGGCCGCTGTGCATGGCGACGTTCACGGCGGCCACCACGCGCCCGGTGCGATCGTGGACCGGGACCGCGAGCGCGCGCAGGCCCTCCTCCAACTCCTCGTCGACCAAGGCGTAACCGTCGCGCGCGGCCTGGTCCAGGAGCGCGGCGAGTGCGTCCCGCCGGGTGACGGTATGCCGGGTCAGCGGCATCGGCGCGGCGCGCGCCAGCCGGGCCTCGCGCTCGGCATCCGGCANCCTGGACCGAGCCCGAGGAGGACCGCTGATGCTCCCGCCGCCCTCGTCGCCGCCCCCTGCGACCCCACCTCCGCCTTCCGCGATCCCGTCTCCGCTCCCCGCGACCCCATCGCCACTGGCGCCCGCCCCGGTGCCGCTGGTGCCCACCCCGTCCCAGACCATCGGTCCCTTCTACGGTTACGCGCTGCCCTTCCCCGGCGGCGGCGAGATCGCCCCGGCCGGGCATCGGGACACCGTCACCGTCCACGGACACGTCTACGACGGCGCGGGCGCCGCGATCCCCGACGCACTGCTGGAGTTCTGGCAGGCGGCCCCCGACGGCTCCCTGTCCGGCCGACCCGGATCGCTCCGCCGGGACCCGGTGACCGGCGGCTACCTCGGCCGCAACGGCGTGGACTTCACCGGGTTCGCCAGAGTGGCCACCGACGCGGCGGGCCACTGGGCGGTGCGCACCCTGCCGCCGCCCGCCGCCGCCCCCTATCTGTCCGTGTGCGTCTTCGCCCGAGGGCTGACGCAGCACCTCTACACCCGTGCCTATCTCGCCGAGCCGACCGGTGACCGGCTGCTCGCCGGACTGCCCGAGCACCGGCGCGCCACGCTGGTCGCACGGCGGGAGAGCGACCGCACGCACCGCCTCGACATCCACCTCCAAGGCGCGAAGGAGACGGTGTTCCTTGAGTTCCCCGATCCCCGCTGACGGCACGGCGGCACTCGATACGGGCCTGCTCTCCCCCGTGTGGGCAGGCAGCGCGGCCGCGGCCAGTACCAGCGATCACGCGTTCCTCCAGGCCATGCTGGACGCCGAGGCGGCGCTGACCCGCGCCCAGGCAGCACTCGGCGCGGCTCCCGCCCAGGCCGCCGACGCGGTCACCGCCGCCGCCCGCGCCGATGCGTTCGACCTGGCCTCGCTCGCGCTGCGGGCGCGCGCCGGCGGCAATCCGGTGATCCCGCTGGCCGCCGACCTGACCAGGGCCGTATCCGAGGCCGATCCCGAGGCGGCCGATTACGTCCACCGCGGGGCCACCAGCCAGGACATCCTGGACACGGCCGCCATGCTGGTCGCCTCCCGGACACTGGCCCCGCTCCTCGACGACCTGGAACAGACCGCGGACCTGCTCGGCCGCCTCGCCGCCGTGCACCGCGACACCCCGATGCCCGGCCGCACCCTCACCCAGCATGCGGTGCCCACCTCCTTCGGGCTCAAGGCCGCGGGCTGGCGCGCGCTCGTCCTCGACGCCCACGACCGCCTCGCCCGCGTCCGTGCCGCGCTGCCCGTCCAGCTCGGTGGCGCGGCGGGCACCCTCGCGGCTTTCCCCGCATACGGCCAGTCACAGGCGGCGCGGGCAGGTGCGGAGAGTGACACGGGGTTGCGCCTGCTGTCCGCCTACGCCTGCGAGTCGGGGCTGGCCGCGCCCGACCTGCCCTGGCACGTCCTGCGCACACCCGTCGCCGAACTCGGCTCGGCGCTCGCGCTGTGCACCGGGGCCCTGGGCAAGATCGCCGCCGATGTGCTCGTACTCTCCCGTACCGAGATCGGCGAGGTCGCGGAGGGCAGCGGCGGCGGCTCCTCCGCGATGCCGCACAAGGCCAATCCCGTACGAGCCACCCTCATCGCCTCCGCCGCCCGCCAGGTGCCCGCGCTCGCGGCCGTGCTCTTCGGATCCATGGTGGCGGAGGACGAGCGCCCCGGCGGCGCCTGGCACGCCGAGTGGCAGACGCTCAGGGACGCACTGCGGCTGACCGGCGGGGCGGCCCGCGAGGCAGCCGAACTCGCCCGGGGCCTGACCGTGTTGCCGCACCGGATGCGGGCGAACCTCGCGCTGACCCACGGACTTCTGGCCTCCGAGCACCTGCTCGCCGCACTCGCCCCGACGGTGGGACGCGAGGCGGCCAAGTGGCTCCTCGCCCAGGCCGTGCGCCGGGCCGCCGAACAGGAGGCCCCGCTGGAGAAGGCCGTGGAGCAGGTCCTGGCGGACGAGCCGGAGCTGTCCGGCGTACTGACCCGGCAGCGGCTGCGGGAACTGCTCGATCCGACGGGCTACCCCGGCTCGGCCGGGGCGCTGACCGACCGTGCCCTGTTGCGCCAACCCGAACACCCCGCCCGTCGTCCCGAGGACAACCGATGAACGCACCGATTGACGTGCCGGTGAACGCACCGATGAACGTGCCGTCGAACGCACCGCCTAACGTGCCGCCTAGCGTGCCGATGACGGACCACAGCACGCTGCTGCACCACCGCGTCGAGGGCCCTCCCGACGCGCCCGCGCTGCTGCTCGGCCCGTCGCTGGGCACCTCGCTCGCCGTCTGGGAACCGCAGCTGCCCACGCTGGCGCGGCACCACCGCGTGGTGCGCTGGGACCTGCCGGGACACGGCGGTTCGCCCGCTTCGCTCCTGACCGCCGGTGCCACCATCGCCGACCTGGCCCAACTGGTGCTGGAGCTCGCGGACGAGCTGGGCGTCGACCGCTTCGCCTACGCGGGCATCTCCCTCGGCGGCGCGGTCG
Organism: Streptomyces sp. E11-3; assembly: GCF_046540415.1. Lineage (NCBI taxonomy): Bacteria > Bacillati > Actinomycetota > Actinomycetes > Kitasatosporales > Streptomycetaceae > Streptomyces > Streptomyces sp. E11-3. The sequence goes on from NZ_JAZGRL010000001.1 coordinate 951,087, forward strand.
GCAGCTGGCTCGCGGTGCACCGCCCCGAGCGGGTCGCCTCGCTCGCGCTGGTCTGTTCATCGGCCCGGTTCGGTTCGCCGGAGCGCTGGCACGAGCGCGCCGAACTGGTCCGCGCCCAGGGCACCGGGCCGCTGACGGTCACCGCACCCGACCGGTGGTTCACGGCGGCTGACGGTCACCGCACCCGACCGGTGGTTCACGGCGGCCTTCGCGGCGAGCGGCGACCCGCGGGTGGCCGCCCTGGTCGCCGACCAGCAGGCCGCCGACCCCGAGGCATACGCGGCATGCTGCGACGCCTTGGCCGCCTTCGACCTCCGCGCGGAGCTGCCCCGGATCAGCACGCCGACCCTGGTGATCGGCGGCCGCGACGATCAGGCCACCGGGCCCGCACACGCCCGCGAACTCGCAGACCACATCCCCGGCGCGAGTCTGGTCGAACTCGCCCGCGCCGCGCATCTGGCCGGTGTCGAGCGGCCGCAGGCCGTCCTCGCCGCGCTGCGGGCGCACCTGCCACCCGGCCCGTACGCCGCGGACGCGTCCCGGCACGCACAGGGGATGGCCGTACGCCGTGCCGTCCTCGGTGACACCCACGTGGACCGGGCGATCGCGGGCACCACCCCGCTCACCGCCGACTTCCAGGACCTGATCACCCGCTACGCCTGGGGTGAGATCTGGACCCGGCCAGGTCTTGACCGCCGTACGCGCAGCTGCGTCACCCTCACCGCCCTGGTCGCGGGCGGCCATCACGAAGAGCTCGCCCTGCACGTCCGCGCCGCGCTGCGCAACGGTCTCACCCCGGAAGACATCGGCGAGGTGCTGCTGCAGAGCGCCGTCTACTGCGGCGTACCGGCCGCCAACTCCGCCTTCGCCGTCGCGAACCGCGTCTTGAACGAAGACGACGAAGACAACGAGGACAACGTGAACCAGCCCAGCAGCCGTACTGAGGGAGAACTCTGATGCACACCACCGTCGGCATCATCGGCGGCGGCCCCGCCGGACTGTTGCTCGCCCGGCTGCTGCACAAGGCCGGGGTCGACAGTGTCGTCCTGGAGAGCCGCGACCGTGCCTACGTCGAGCAGCGCCAGCGTGCCGGAGTCCTCGAACAGGCCACCGTCGACGCCCTCCGCGACTGCGGCGCCGGGGAACGCCTGGACCGTGAGGGACTGGTCCATCACGGTATCGAGCTGCGCTTCGACCGCCGCGCCCATCGCGTCGACTTTCCCTCTCTCGCTCAGGGGCGCGGCGTGACCATCTACGCCCAGACCGAGGTGGTCAAGGATCTGATAGCCCTCCAGCTCGCCGAGGGCGGACCGCTGCTCTTCGGGGCGCAGGTGCGCGAGGTGACGGGCGCGGACACCGAGCGCCCTGCCGTCCGTTTCGCCCACAACGGCCGCGAGCAGACCCTGACCTGCGACTACGTGGTCGGCTGCGACGGCTTCCACGGCGTGGCCCGCGAGGCGTTTCCCGAGCACCTGCGCCGGACGTACGAGCGAACGTACCCCTACTCCTGGCTCGGCGTACTCGCTGATGTGCCGCCCTCATGCGAGGAGTTGATCTACGCCCACTCCCCGCGCGGCTTCGCCCTGCACTCGCTGCGCTCCCCTCAGGTCAGCCGCCTCTACCTGCAGGTCCCGGCGGGCGACGACCCCGCCAACTGGCCGGACGAGCGGATCTGGGACGAACTCGACGCCCGTTTCGCCGTCGACGGCGACTGGCGGCTCGAACGCGGCCCCATCACCGCCAAGTCGGTCCTGCCCATGCGCAGCTTCGTCACCGAGCCGATGCGCTTCGGGCGGCTCTTCCTGGCCGGTGACGCGGCACACATCGTGCCGCCCACCGGAGCCAAGGGCCTCAATCTCGCCGCCACCGACGTCATCGTGCTCGCCCGGGCCTTCGCCCACCTCCAGGCGGCCGGGTCGACCGAACTCCTCGACGCCTACTCCGACATCTGCCTGCGCCGGGTCTGGCGGGCCGAGCACTTCTCGTCCTTCATGACCACCACCCTGCACACCGCCCCTGACCAGAACCCCTTCGACACGCGACTGCAGCTCTCCCAGCTCGACCGCATCGCCTCGTCGCCGCACGCCGCCGCCGAGCTGGCCGAGAACTACGTCGGTCTCCCCATCGAAGGGCCCTAATCGACAGGCCCTAGCTGTATTGACCCGCCGCGTCCTCGCGTTCCATCGGCGGCTCGGCGGGCGACGGCGGGACCGGGCCGAAGAGTGCCCGCCGCGCCACCTGCGGCGCGAAGAGGGCCGTGACGGGTGCGTTGAGCGTCAGCACGGACCGGAAGGCACGGCCCACGACCGGATCACTGGCGTAGCGCTGCTGGACGCGGCGCAGGTACCAGCCGACCGGCCGGTCCACGGCACGTGAGGACAGGGCGTTGCCGGTCGCGCCCGGCATCTGCTTGTCCGACCCGGCCGAGATGTCCCAGGCCTGGCGGGACGACGCGAACAGGGCCCGCTGCACCCGGTGCGTGCTCGATGTGCGGCGCACGTCGGCCAGCGCGTCGCGCAGGGCGATGGCGTTCTGCGCGGCGACGGTCATGCCCTGGCCGTAGACGGGGTTGAACGTGCACAGGGCGTCGCCGGTCGCCAGGAATCCGGCGGGGCGTCGGCCGGGCAGGTCGTAGCGACGCCGGACGTTCGCGGTCTGCCGGAAGCCGTACACCGGTGAGAGCGGCTCGGCCCCGCGCAGCCACCGGTGCACGATCGGGTGCGGCAGCCGCTTGGCGTACGCCACGTACTCCTCCTCGCTGGTGGGCGGTTCGTCACCGCGCAGCCCGGAGAGCGTGACGAGGAAGGTGCCGTCCTCCTGGGGTACGACGACGGCCCCGTGGGTCTGCGAGGGGTTGGGGACCACGAAGAAGCCGTGCGCCGCGGTGCCCAGTTGACCGCTCGCGTCGCGGTAGAAGCGCGACGCGTAGGCGAGGCCCGTCTCGATCGTCTCCTCGTGCGGGACGTCCGCGCCGAGAGCCGCCAGCCACCGCGGGGCCTTCGTACCGCGCCCGGAGGCGTCCACGACCAGATCGGCCTCAAGCGGCCGCGGCTCGCCAGAGACGCCTTCGCCACGTTCACGCAGCAGCACACCCCGTACCCGCTCGGCATCGCCGAGGAGCCCGACGACATCCGTCCCCTCGATCACGCTGATCGCGGGATGGGCGAACACCCGCTGCCGCACGAGCTGTTCCAGCTGGGTACGCGAACCCGTGTGGATATGCGTCGTCGCCTGCATCCGCCGGAACCAGCGGCCGTCCTGCCACTGCACCAGGTCCGACGGCATCCCGACCCGCGGCGCGCCCGCCGCCCGCAACTCGTCCATGAAACCCGGCAGCACCGCGTCCAGCGCCCGCTGCCCGCCTTCGAGCAGCACATGCGGGTGCCGGCTCTGCGGCACACCGGCCCGCGCTCCGGTCTCCGCGGCCAGCCGGTCCCGCTCCAGGACGGTCACCCGGTCGGCGTACTCGGCGAGCACCCTCGCGGCGAGCAGTCCCGCGAGACTCCCCCCGACGACTACGGCATGCCGCCTCCCGGCCCGCGCGCCCCCAGCATTCGCCGCCACCACAGATTCCAACGATTCCGCCTCCTCGAAACTACCGGTTCGTTCCAGCAACTCCCAGTATTCCAAGGCGGATCGGCCACCTCGACGGGCCGGCGCACGACGGACGCCCCGTCCTGCGACGGCGGATTCCAGGGGCCTCCGTCATGAGGTCACGTCAACGGTGCACGGACGCTGGAGCGCTGTCGATGACGACCTGGAAGCTGACCTCCATGAACGCGTCGATGCTGCCGATGCTGCTGTCACCCCGGAACAATGAGATCCTCCGCCTCGGCACAGACCCGCAGGCCGAAGCCGAGCGCTTCCTGGCCTTCGTCTGCATCGCCGGCGCCCTCATCTGCTCCGCCGCTACACCAACTGCCCACCCCTTATTGGTTTGCCGCCGGCCGGCCCGGTCGGATAGGAAGCTCGCATGCTAAGAGGCAGCAAGGTCGGGCTCAGGGCCCGGCATGAGGACGACATCCCGATCCTGCAGGCCGAGCTCCACGACGATGTGGTCCACCACTCGCGGTCCCAAAACCGTCCATGGCGGCCGATCACGCCCGGCTCGAAGAACTCACGGTTCGTGGTGGACGACACTGCGCAACAACACGTCCCGTTCTCCGTGGTGGAGCTGGACGGCGGCACGCTGGTCGGCGCCTCGGCGCTGTGGGGCATCGACAACCACAACCGGTCCGCGCACATCGGCCTCGGGCTGCTGCCGTCCTCCCGCGGCAAGGGCTTCGGCACCGACGTGGTCGCGGTGCTGTGCCACTACGGTTTCGTCGTACGCGGCCTGCAGCGGCTGCAGATCGAGACGTTGTCGGACAACGCCGCGATGCTGCGCTCCGCCGAGCGCAACGGCTTCGTCCGCGAGGGCGTGCTGCGCTCCTCGACCTGGGTGCTGGGCGAGTTCCTGGACGAGGTGCTGCTCGGGCTCCTGGCCCAGGACTGGAAGATCGCAATCAAGGAGTCTCGCTGATGGTCAGTGTGAGCATGGAGTCCGCGGAACAGACCGAGCAGCGGCTACGCCGTGAGATCGCTCGGGCTGAACTCGTCGTGCACGACGGCGTCTGGTGTTTTGAGGAGTCTCCGGCCGACCAGCCACCGGCGCTCACCGCCGAGACGCTTGCGGTCGTTCGGGACGGGGAGAGTTGGAGCCGCCTGGTCCCGCTCACCCAGGAAGGCGACGACGTCGAACGCTTCGGACTCTTCTCCTTCCACTTCCCCGATCACGTGGACAACAGCGGTTTCGTCGGCTGGCTGGCCACCCACCTCAAGACCGAGCTGGGGACCGGCGTGTTTGTCGTCTGTGGCAGCAACCGCGCCCGCGGCGGCATCTATGACTACTGGGGCTGTCCCATCGACTTGCTCGATCAAGCCATCACGGTCGTCAGGACGCTACGAGACAGCTGATCCCTGCGGGCCACGCGGCGCTACGGCGCGGACCGTCCGGCCGCCTGAAGACGCCGGTTCTCCCCCTGGAGGGTGACCCACGGGACACGTCTAGGGTGATCCCCTCGGCCGACGACACGCCGGGACCGACTCAACGGGGGAGACAACACCGTGTCCACGCCGCCCTACCATCAGGGCCCCGCACATTCCGGCGGCCCCGTGCCCTCGATGCAGCACCCGTACCAGGGGTACCCCTGGATGGGACCGGGCGGCGAGACGCCGTGTGAGGTGTGCGGGGCGCTGCCCGCCGCGTACGCCGTCGTCCGCGGTCACCAGGGCATTGTCGTGCTCATGCGTTTCCTGAAGCGCGAAGGGGTCTTCTGCCGCTCGTGCGGCACGGCGATCCAGCGGCGTATGACCAGCGACACCCTGTGGCAGGGCTGGTGGGGTCCGCTGTCGTTCTTCTTCACGCCGATCACGGTCCTGATGAATCTCGGCCCGCGCGCCCTGTTCCGCGGGCTGCCCGAGCCGCGCGGCGGCTGGCGTCCACCGCTCGACCCGGGCCGCCGGGTGCTCTTGCGCCCGCCTGCCCTGGTGATCCTCGCGCCGATGGTGCTGTTGGTGCTCGCGCTCGCGTTCTTCATCACGGTCGGTGTGATCGTCGGCGACGACTCCGACTCGTCCGGGGAGTCGGGCAAGGCGTCCATCGGTGTCGGGGACTGCGTACGCAACCTGAGCACCTGGCCGGAGCAGAACCTCCAGCGCGTGGACTGCGATTCATCCCAGGCGCAGTACCGCACCGCACGGGTCGAGGACTGCACGGGCGACGAGTATCTGATGCGCCTTGAGGACTCCGTCGACGCGGTGGCCATGTGCCTGCGCCCGCTCGGGAACGGCTGAGCGCATAACGGCCTAGCAAAAATAATCAAGGGGCCGCTTCAGATTGCTCTGAAACGGCCCCTGATCTGCGACTCTCTCGAGTCGGGACGACAGGATTTGAACCTGCGACCCCTTGACCCCCAGTCAAGTGCGCGACCCCTTGACCCCCAGTCAAGTGCGCTACCAAGCTGCGCCACGTCCCGATGCCCGTGTGACCTGGGGTTTCCCCTGGCCGAACGCGCACGGAAACAATACCGCACTCGGGGCGGTGGTCGTGAACCCGTTTTCCACGGTGGCAGGCGGAGGGCTGACCTCAAGTTTGGTTGAGGTCGCACGCTCCGGTGTCTCCCCCGCGACCGCGGAGCGCCGAGATCGGCAGCGGCTCGCTCGGGCACGGGCTGCCGATCGGGTTCGGTACGGCGCTCGGGCTGCGGGCGCAGGGGCGTACTGACCCGCGGGTCTGGGTGCTGGTCGTCGATGCCGAGCTCGACGAGGGCAGCAACCACGAGGCCATCGCCTTCGCGGGCCCCGCCGCCCTGGAGCGGCCGCACGTGCTGGTGATCGACAACCGCTCCGCGAGCCATGCCAGGCCCGGTGGGATCTCCGCCCGTTTCGAGGCCGCGGGCTGGTCGGCGGTGACCGCGGCTGCTCGACGAGGACCCGAGGCTTCCCGTCGTACTCACCGAGATCGGCCTGGCCGGGTTCCAAGGCCACCGCCGCCGCGGGCGACGCCCTCGCCGACCTTCCGCACCGCGTCGTCGGTCCCGGCGTCGCCCGGCGCGAGCTGCGCCACTACGGCGACACGGACGAGCACCTGGCCGCGCACGGCCTCGCCCCGGCCTCCCTGCGCACGCGGATCGGTGACTTCCTGGCCCGGCGGCGGGTCGCGGCGTAGGCGAGGGCGAGGGCGAGGCGGAGACGGATACGGCGGCGAGCGCATCAGGCCGTCGTCGGCGGGTCCAACTCCGGGTGTGCCTCAAGGAGTCTGCTCGGCGCGGCCTGCCTCCAGGAGTCGGTGAGGATGTCCCGTAGCTCGGTGGTGTCCTCCAGCGCATCCAGGCGCACCCGGACCCAGGCGAACATCGCCTCGTGGTCGGCGATCCAGAACTTGTCCGGCTCGGCCAGCACCAGTTCGTCCCGCTCCTCCTTGGGGCAGCGGACGGCTATCGAGGTCTCGTCCTCCGGAAGGGTGGCGAACATCTTCCCGGCGACCCGGAAGGTGGGCATGGACCAGGCGATCTTCTCGGTGGTCTCCGGTAGGGCGAGCGCGTGCTTACGGACATCGTCGGACGTGGTCATGGCACGACGGTAGGACACCGCACTGACAATCGCCGTGCACGGGCCGCGTCGGTGCCCATGTGGCCACGCCGGGAGCCGAGTCGGCATCCGCACACGCCGCGTGTGCGCCGTCGTGTGCACCCACGCGCCGTCGCCGCGTCGGCCGCCGATGTGTGGCCGACAACCGCCCGCGTACGGAATTGACGCTCGACTTCCGGCCATGGGACCCCTACCGGACGAACCGCCCGGTGCGGTACTACTGGGCCGCGAGCGTGACGCGCGGGGCGTGCGATACACGGCGTGCGCCCTGAGGGTGCCGCAGGGGTTCCGCGGGATGGAACGGCGCCGCACGCGAGCCGTACACCCGCGGTCGGTGGTGTCCGAATTCCCTCTCTTGTTGATGACACTTCGCGCGTCTGTGTCCGCATCGACGACTGCTGTCGGCCACTCACCTGCGAAAGCTTTGCCTGCGGCATGTGGCAGTCAGATGTCCGGTGGGCATGTCTGGGGAGTGGACCGGACGGCAGGGGGTGGCCGGTTCGGGACGGGGCCACTGCGGAGGCACCACCTGCTCGAACAACTATGCGGGCAGGCGTTTCGCGGAGGAGGGCTCGCGATGGACAGCTACTTCACCAGTCGGCGTCACCATCAGCTCCGGGAAGAAGTACGAGGCTTCGCCGAACAGGAGGTCCGTCCCCGGATAGCCGCCATGGAAGCCGCCCGCACCGTTCAGTACGAGCTGTCGCGGCTGATCGCCCGGCAGGGCTGGATCGGTGTGACCATCGCCCGGGAGCACGGCGGAATGGGGGCCGGGCACCTCGCCAAGACCATCGTCATCGAGGAGCTGTCCCGGGTCAGCGGCGCCATGGGCGCCATGGTGCAGGCCTCCCAGCTGGGCGTTGCCAAGATCGTCCACTTCGGGAGCGACTCGCAGAAGAAGACCTGGCTGCCCGCCGTGGCGGCCGGTGAGTGCCTGCCGACGATCGCCGTCACGGAGGCTGAGTCGGGCGGCCATGTACTCGGGATGACGGCGAGCGCCGTACGGGACGGGGACGACTACATCGTCAACGGCCGCAAGGTGTACGTGGGAAACAGCCATGTGGGTGACCTCCATGGTGTCGTGGTGCGTACCGGACCCGGTTCGAAAGGCCTCACCGCGCTGCTGGTCGAGTCCGGTACGCCCGGGTTCTCGCTGGCCGACGAGCGGCCCACGATGGGCCTGCACGGCTTCAGCTTCGGCGAGCTGGTCTTCGACAACTGCCGGGTCCCGGCCGCCAACCGGCTCGGCGAGGAGGGGGACGGGCTGGCCGTCGCGTACTCCTCCAGCGTGCTGTACGGCCGACCGAATCTGACCGCGGTCTCGCTCGGCATCCACCAGGCGCTGCTCGATGAAACCGTCCGATTCAGCGCGGAACGGCACCGCTACGGCAAACCCCTGCACGAACTGACCAACATCAGGCTCAAGTTGGGCCAGATGCAGTCCCGGGTGATGACCGGCCGACTCGCCGCGTACCACGCGGCGCATCTCCTTGACGAGGGGCGCTCCTGCGACGCCGAGTTGATGAACGCCAAGGTGGTGAACGTCGAGTCGGCGCTGGACTCGGCGCGCAACGCCATGGAGGTGCACGCCGCGGCGGGCCTCTTCACGGACCGGCCCGTCGAGCGCTTCCTGCGCGACGCGCACCACATCTTCGCGCCTGCCGGCACCTCGGACGTCCAGCTGCTGCGGCTGGCCGAGGTCGCGCTGGGGAGGGCCAAGGGCAGTTGGTCGGAGCGGCTGGCCGACCTGGTGCGCACCGATCTGGAACCCGCCGTATAGCCCGCCGTATGGCGGGCTGAGGCGGCCCACCATCAGATGCCGCCGTCCTCACGGCGGTGGATCTGCCCGACCAGCTCCGCGGCCAGCGACTTGATCGTCTCGAGCCCTGCCCGCCCCCACGGGCGGGGCTCGGTGTCGACGACACAGATCGTGCCGAGCGCGATGCCCGTACGGTCGATGAGCGGCGCCCCCAGATAGGAGCGGATGCCGATCTCGTCGACCACCGGGTTCCCCGCGAACCGCGGGTAGTCGCAGACGTCCTCAAGGACCAGTGCCTTACGACGCACCACCACATGGGGGCAGTAGCCGTGGTCCCTGGCCATATAGCGACTCACCCCGCTGCTGGCGGCCGCCGCCCCCAGTTCGGCACCGGACTGGCTGCCCGCCGGGGTGTGCAGTCCGGCGAAGAACTGCCGGTTCTCGTCGATGAAGTTGACCATCGAGTACGGCGCTCCGGTGACTTCGGCCAGCCGGTCGGCGAACGCGTCGAAGGCCGGGTCCGCGTGCTCGCCGAGGCCGAGCCGCCGCAGCCGCTGCACTCGGGTGGGCGCGTCGTTGTCGATGGGGGTGAGCAGCAGGTGCCCTGTCGGGTCGTACATCATGTGCGCGCTCCGTGGCTCGATGCCGGGATGGGGTTGAGCAGGTGCTCGACCAGTGCGAGCAGGGTCTGGATGCCGGAACTTGAGATGCGTGCGTCGCAGAGCATCACCGGCACGTCGGGCTTGAGGTCTATGGCCGCGCGCACCTCGTCGGGTTCATAGCGGTACGCGCCGTCGAACTCGTTGACCGCGACGACGAACCGGATGTCTCGGTGCTCGAAGAAGTCGACGGCAGCGAAGCAGTCCTCAAGGCGTCGGGTGTCAGCGAGGATGATCGCCCCGAGGGCGCCTTCGGACAGTTCGTCCCACATGAACCAGAACCGCTCCTGCCCCGGAGTGCCGAAGAGGTAGAGCACATGCCGGTCGTCGAGCGTGATCCGTCCGAAGTCCATGGCCACGGTCGTGGTGGTCTTGTGCTCGACGCCGTCCAGGCTGTCGGTGGCCGCACTGACCGTGGTGAGCAACTCCTCCGTGCACAGCGGCTCGATCTCGCTGACCGCGCCCACGAAGGTGGTCTTGCCGACCCCGAAGCCGCCCGCGATCAGGATCTTCAGTGCGTTGGGGAAAGGCTCAGCGGGAAGGGGCTCAGAGGGGAAGGGCTCAGAGCCTGCGTCGTAGACCATCGAGCACTGCCTCCAATAGGGACCGGTCGGTGGGATGGTGGCGGAAACCGGGGGCCTTCGCGGTGAGCGCCCCGCAGTCGACGAGATCGGCCAGCAGCACCTTGGTCACCACCGCGGGCAGCCGCAGCTGCGCCGCGATCTCCGCGACCGAGGTGGGGCGGCCGTCGCACAGCCCGAGCGCCTGGCTGTGCTCGGGCCCCAACTGCCCCGCGGGCAGCGCCCCGGTGGGCATCACCAGGGACAGCAGGTCCAGCGGGGCGGACGGCTTGGTCCGGCCGTTGCTCACCGTGTAGGGGCGGACAAGCCGACCGGCCGCGTCGTCTAGCCACGGCCCGTCCTGCGGGGCCGCCACGCTCAGGACCTCGGGGCGGAGTGCGCCGCGGGGGCTACGGCCGGCTGCCTGGCCGGGGTGACCAGATACGGACGTACGCTCTTGACCAGCATCGCCATCTCGTAGCCGAGTACGGCCGCGTCCGCGTCGCGCCCGGCGAGCACCGCCAGGCAGGTGCCGGAGCCCGCGGTGGACACGAACAGCAGTGTGTCGGCGAGCTCGACCACGACCTGGCGCACCTCACCGCCGTCCCCGAATCTGGCGCCGGCGCTGCGGCCCAGTGAGTAGAGACCGGAGGCCAGGGCCGCCATGTGGTCGGCGCTGTCGGGTTCCAGGCCGTGCACGGACTTGACCAGCCCGTCACAGGAGAGCAGGACCGCGCTGCGGGTGTGCGGCACGCGCTGCACCAGCCCGCTCAACAGCCAGTCAAGGTCGGAGGCGTGGCCGCTCGGCACATCGCTCGCCATGGTGGATCGACTCCTTGGGGGTACGGCGATTGGGGAAGGGCGAGGTCGTACGGCATTCATATGGAGGTCATCCGGCCGGTTCGCTCCTCTCCTGACGGTCCTGCCCGGCAGCCAGGTCCAGGTCCCGGTCCCGGTCCTGGTCCTGGTGCTCGTCTCGGTCCTGGTCTTCGGCGAGGCCGATGCCCCGCTGGAAGGCGGCCATCAGGCCCGGGTCGTGGCCCACCAGATGGCCGCTGTCCCGCGGCGGCGCGGCGGGCGCCTCCCGCAGCTGCGGCACCATGTGCTCCTGCGCGCGCCGCTTGGGAAGCCGGGGGCGGCCCTGTTCGGCGCGTGCCGCGCCGTCGGCCGGGCCCGCCAGAGCGTGCTCCGCGGCCGCCGCGCGGTCCTCGGGGCGGATGCCGGGTACGGCGTCGGCGGGTGTCGGCCGCGCTTCGTGCGTCGCGCGTACGGGCAGCGGGGTGCCGTTGGCGGGGGCCGGGGCGGCCTTGGTGCCGCCCGCCGCCAGGGCGTCGTCCCGCCGCGCCTGCTGCGGGAGGTACACCGCCGGGCCGTGCGAGGGCGCGGTGGTGACCGTACGGGGCTGCGGCGGCGCAGGCGCGGCTGACAGCTGCGCCGGTTCCGGTGCGCCGACCGGCGGGGGCGGGGCCTGGACCCGGTTCGGTGCGGGCCCCGCGGGCACGGCCCCTGGGGGTTGCTGGCCCTGCTGGCCCTGCTGGCCTTGCTGGCCCTGCTGGCCCTGCTGGGGCTGTTCGGCTCCGAGCAGCCCCTGGGGCAGTACGACGACGGCCTGGACACCGCCGTAGATGTTGGTCTGCAGCCGCACCGCGACACCATGTCTGCGGGCCAGCGCGGCGACCACGAAGAGCCCGATGCGCCCGTCCGAGAGCAGGCTGGCGACATTGACCTGGTCGGGGTCGCTGAGCAGGGAGTTCATCTTGTTCTGCTCGGTGACGGACATACCGAGGCCACGGTCCTCGACCTCGACGGCGAGCCCGGCCGTGACATGGCTGGCGCGCAGCAGTACCTGGGTGTGCGGGGCCGAGAACACCGAGGCGTTCTCGACCAGTTCGGCCACCAGGTGGATGACGTCGGCGACGGCGTGGCCGCGCAGCGTGCCGTCGATCGGCGGCACCAGCTTGACCCGCGAGTACTGCTCGACCTCGGCGATGGCGGAGCGCAGCACCTCGGTCATGGTGACCGGATTCGACCACTGCCGACGGGAGATGGCGCCGCCGAGCACGGCGAGGTTCTCGGCATGGCGGCGGATACGGGTGGCGAGGTGGTCGACGTGGAAGAGGCCCTTGAGCAGCTCCGGGTCCTCGACCTCGTTCTCCAGCTCGTCCAGGAGCTGGATCTCGCGGTGCACCAGGGACTGAAGCCTGCGGGCGAGGTTGACGAAGACCTCGACCTTCTGTTCGTTGCCCGCGTGGCTGGAGAGCTGTGCGGCCTGGACGACCGAGGCCACCGCCATGTCGTGGGCGCGGTTCAACTCGTCGGTGAGCAGGTCGAACTCGTCGGCCGACGCGCTGGGGGGCGCGGGTGAGGTGCGGGCCGGTGGGCGTTCGCCACGGCGCAGCCCCTCGACGACGCCACGCAGCTCGGACTGGCCGCGTGCGCTGGTGCGGCGCAGTGCGATGAGGCGGTCGAGCACGGTCTGCGCGGCGCGGTTCGCGGCCACGGCGGCGGCCGCGATCCCGGCGACGGCGACCGCCGCCGCGGCGGCGAGCACGGCCCACTGGGTGAGTGTCGGCCGGGCGGATGTCAGGCGGAGGGCGAACAGGACGGCGCCCGCTCCGCACAGGGCCACCGCGACGGCCGGGAGGACCGCGCTGCGCTGGAGTTGACGGCGTATCAGGGTCTCGGGCAGCGGCTGAGCGGTGCGGGGTCCCGGCCTGCCGTGCCGCCCGCCCTCACGGCGGTCTGCGCGTGCGGCGGGTTCACGAGGGTGAGACATCAGCGTCCTCGGATGGGGGTTCCCCGCTCCTGAGGCGGCGGCGGGGAGGGGTGCGTAGGGCTCGGCTGAACGTTGGTCGGATGACGGCATGCGGCATCGCGCGCGGGGTCACGCCAGCCATCGGAAGGCATCGCGGCGTCGCCCCAGCGGGCACACACAGTAGTCGCCAACATGCCGTGTGCGAGAGTCAGTTGGCAAAGTCCAGCGAAGAGACTCCCGCTCTGGTATGACGCCCCGCACGGTCATCCGGATCACCCCGGAACCCGTACGCATGACGCACGTACGCCTGTTCGCCTGCGGTTTTCAGCCAGTACGGCGTACGGGAGCCCTGTCCACCCCCGTACGCCGTGCGCCTCCCGCGGACCGCCGCTCAGCCCCGTCGGGCCGTACGCTCGGCGCCGGCTCCCGACGAGCGCGCCACCACGGACAGTGAGCCGCAGCTCGGGCAGCTGGCGGCGAGAGTGGTCAGGGCGCTCAGGGCGCGATGTTGTGGTTGAGGCGGAAGAGGTTGCCAGGGTCGTAGCGGCGCTTGATGGCGCGCAGCCGGTCGTAGTTCTGCCGGTAGCTGGCGCGGACCCGGTGCTGGTCGTCGGTGTCCATGAAGTTGACGTAGCCGGCTTCCTCGGTGTGCGGGCGCAGCGCGGTGTCGTAGGCGCGGCACCAGGCCTTGTTGTGTTCGGTGTCGGCCGCGTCGCGGTAGGACGGGCCGAACGCGGTGGAGAACGCGGCGTCGCGGTAGGCGAAGGCGGTGTCCTCGGGGCCGAAGCGGTGGCAGGCGCCGTCGATGGGGAAGATCGCGGTGTCGGACTCCATGGACGGGATGGTCTCGCCGTAGGTGAGGTGGACGTCGATGGCGCCGTCGGAGAGCTCGCGGCTGAAGTTTCCCTTCCAGTAGTGGTAGAGACCGGGCGGCAGATCCTCGTCGAAGAGCGTGTTGATCACCGGGTACGGCATCCGGTCGACGTACTGGCCGAGAACCGGCCCCAGCGAGTCCAGTTGGGCGCGGATCCGGTCGTCGTGCTCGGACGGGCCGGTCCAGCAGGTGAGGACGACACACACCGGGCGGCCGTGCCAGCGCTCGGGGAGGAACGGCACGACGGGGCCGAGTGCCAGCACCAGCAGGGCGTTCAACTCCTCCGGTGCCTCGGCGATCAGCTCCCGCCAGCGGCGGATGACGTCGCCGTCCAGGGGGTAGACCGTGGGGCCGCCGAGGATGTCGGCGACAGGGTGGAGGCGGAACTCGAACGACGTGACGACGCCGAAGTTCCCGCCGCCGCCGCGCAGCGCCCAGAACAGGTCGGGGTGGTGTTCCTCGTCCACGGTCAGGGCGCGGCCGTCGGCGGTGACGACGTCGGCGGACAGCAGGTTGTCGCAGCTCAGGCCGCAGCGGCGGGAGAGCACGCCCATGCCACCGCCGAGGGTGAGACCGGCGACACCGGTGGTGGAGATGACGCCGCCGGTGGTGGCCAGACCGTAGGCGTGGGTGGCGTGGTTGAAGTCGGCCCAGGTGGCGCCGCCCTCGACGCGGGCCGTGCGGCGCTCCGGGTCGACGCGGACGCCCCGCATCCGGCCGAGGTCGAGGACCAGGCCGTCGTCGCAGGTGCCGTAGCCGGCGACGGCGTGGCTGCCGCCGCGCACGGCGAGGAGCAGGTCGTTGTCCCGGGCGAAGGTGACGGCGGCGATGGCGTCCGCCGTGTCGGCGGCGCGCACGATGACGGCGGGGTGCCGGTCGTGTATCGCGTTGTAGACGCGGCGGGCCTCGTCGTACGCCGGGTCAGCGGGCCGGATGATCTCGCCGTGGACGGCCTCCAGCAGCGGGTCGGCGGTGAGGGTGGTCATGGTGGCACCGGCTTTCGGGGACGGGTCAGGTGCTTCACTACGGCCGGTGTACCTCCTGGGGCAGGGCGGCGGCATCGCGGAAACAGCCCAGTTCCCGGGCCGGTATGGGCGGAATCACCCATATCGGTCGACCGGGTCAGACGAGTCCGTGGGTGTAGGCGTAGGCGGTGGCGGCGGCGCGGGAGGAGACGTCGACCTTGGCGTAGATGTTGTTGAGGTGCCGGGCGACGGTGTGTTCGCTGATGCTCAGGTCCGTGGCGATCTCCCGGCTGGAGCGGCCGGCGGCGACCAGCCGCAGTACCTCGGCTTCCCGGGCGGTGAGGTGTCCCGGCAGCGGTGGCTCGCGGCCGAGCAGCGCGGCGGCGCGGCGGGCGTCGGGGGCGGCCCCGAGACTCTCGAAGACATCCCGCGCGGAACTCAGCTCCAGCCGTGCGCCCTCCGGATCCCCGGCGCGCCGGCAGGCGGAGGCGAGCAACATCCGGACCTGGGCGGCCTGATACGGGGCGCGCAGGGTCAGCCAGTGGCTGAGGGCTCGGCGCAGCAGCCGCAGCGCCTCGTCGAGCCGACCGGGGCGCTGCACCTGGGCTAGCGCGACGGCACCGCGGGCGGTGTACGCCATGGCCTGCAGCGGGGCCGGGTGGTGGGCTTCGGTGGCGAGCGCGGTGAGGGCGTCGGCGGCCTCGGCCGCCTGTGCGATGTCGCCGTTGGCCAGCGCGATCTCGTTCAGGGCGGCGAGCAGGCCGGCTCGGGCGAGACGGTCGGTGGCCGGTACGGCGGCTAGGGCGTGTGTCGGAAGTCCCTCCGTCCGCCCGGAGGGTGGGCCCTGCGGCGGCTGGTGCGTGCTCTCGGCGTGCCGGGTGGAAGCCCTCGTACTGGACGTATTCGGGCTTTCGCCCGGTGCGGCGAGAGTGCGTGCCAGGCGTCGCGGGGCAGGAGGGACTTCCGACACACGCCCTAGGGCCGGGCGCAGCCCGACGAGGGCCTCCTGGGCACGGCCCTGGGCGAGGCGGAGCAGGGCCAGGCCGGGCTGGGGGTGGTGGCCGTGTGCGTGCGCGCGGGTGTAGGCCTGCGCGGCGGCGGTCAGGTCACCGCGACGCCGGTGGATCTCCGCGGTCTCGTAGTACGCGGCGCCGATGGTCACGGTGTCGGTGGGCATCAGCTGGGCCATCTCGCGGCGGGCGCGGTCGGCCTCTGTCTGGGCCCGGCTCCAGTGGCCCTGGAGCTGGAGTACCTGTACCCGGTGGACGCGGCACAGGCCGCGGAACGGGTTGTCGCCGCCGAGCACCTCGCACCAGCGCATCGCCGCGTCGGACCATTCGACGGCCCGCTCCAGCTCGGCGGCGGCCATGCAGTCGCTGAGGGCGAGGCAGTAGATCCACCCGGTGAACAGCGAGGACAGCTCTCCTGCCGTGACGGCGCACATCGCGTCGTCCAGCAGCGCCAGGCCCTCGGTGACGTGGCCCTGGGCGATCAGCACGCTGCCGTGGACCTGCCGGGCCATCGCGAGCAGGTCGGCATCGCCATGGCGGTGCGCGGTGCGGACCATCCGGCGGGCGGCTTCCAGGGCGTCCTGCTGACGGCCCTCCTCCTGGGCTTCCTCCGCGTCGCTCCAGTCGAGGTAGCAGCGTTCGGGACAGTCGGGGGTGGCGGCCAGTTCCTGGCGGGCTCGGCGCAGCCAGCCCGCGGCGGCCGCGGGGCGGCCGATGTCGCGGCACTCGTAGAAGATCATCCAGGCGGTGGCGCCGGCCGCGCGCAGGTCACCGGCCGCGTGCTGCGCGGCGTAGACCCGGGTGCGCAGGTCGATGGACTCCTCCGGGTGGCCGGTCCACCAGGCCGAGTCGGCGAACTCGTCCAGCGCGGCGGGCCCCAGCGTGGCCGGGTCCTGGGCGCGGAACAGCCGACGCGCTGTCGCCCAGTCCTCCTGGGCGACCGCCACACGGGCCCGTTCCACGACGGTGACCGGCTGTTGGGTGGGCACCTCTCCAGGATAGGAACGGGCGGTCCGGGGCGCACCGGCGTCGCCTCTGGTGCGGCACGCGGCCGTGCCGCCCCGAGGCAGGCCACGGACACATGACCGCAGGTCGGGCGGTCCTACGCGCACATGACCGCAGGTCGGGCGGTCCTACGCGGCTGGTGTCGGTCCTACCGGCCGGTGTCAGTCCTACGCGGCCGGTGTCGGCTCGGGCTCGCCCGTGCCCTCGGCCGCGCGCGTGGGCTCGGCCAGCGCCGGCTTCTCGGGTACCGGCGCCGCCACCTCCGCCTCCGCCGGGGGCGCGACCGAGCGCCACCACGGCGTGGACGGCATGGCGTCGGAACCGGGCTCGAACGGCTCGCCCGGCCGGGGCAGCGCGATGTCGACGCCCGCGCGCCGGGTGGCGGCGAGGGTGCCGTCGCCGGGCTCGGCCCACGGATGCGGGGCCAGGTTGAAGGTGGCCCAGTGGATCGGCAGCAGGGTGCCGTGCGGACCTCCCTGGAGGTCGAGGTGCGCGCGTACCCCTTCCTCGGGCGTCATGTGAATGTCCGGCCAGTAGTCGCTGTAGGCGCCGATCTGGATCATCGTGGCGTCGAACGGACCGTGCTCGGCGCCGATGTCCGCGAAACCGGGGAAGTAGCCGGTGTCCCCGCTGTGGTAGATCCGGTGTCTGTCGCCCGCGACCGCCCAGGAGGCCCACAGGGTCATCTGCTGGTTGCGCAGGCCGCGGCCGCAGAAGTGCCGGGCCGGGGTCGCGGTCAGTTCGAGCCCCGCGACCTTGGTGCTCTCCTGCCAGTCGAGCTCCCGCAGCCTGTCCGCGCTGACGCCCCAGCGCTCCAGGTGCGCGCCCACGCCGAGCGGCACCGCGAACACCGTGTCCGTACCGGCCAGGGCCTTGATCGTCGGGAGGTCGAGGTGGTCGTAGTGGTCGTGCGAGATGACGACGACATCGACCGGCCCCAGTGCGGCCAGCGGCAACGGCACCGGATGCAGCCGCTTGGGCCCGGCGAAGGCGAAGGGCGAGCAGCGCTCGCCCCACACCGGGTCGAAGAGCACCCTCTTGCCGTCGATCTCGGCGAGCACGCTGGAGTGACCCATCCAGGTCAGCCGCAGTCCGCTCGCCGGGGGCCGGGCCAGGTCGGCGAGGGTGGTGGCATGCACGGGCACCGGACCGGTGGGGGCGCGGCGGGCGCGCTCCTCCCTGCGGAAGTACCGCTTGGCGAGCTCCAGCGTCGAACCGGCGGGGCGGACCGTCGCCCCGACCGGGTTCTGGAACTGTCCCTGGGCGAAATGCGGCGATCGGCGGATGCGCTCAAGTCGCTCACCCGTCGCGTCCGCGCCGAAGGCCTCAGGCCGCAGCGAGCGGAGCCCGGAGCGCAGGGATGGCTTGGCCGTCACGGGACCTCCTGGTGGGTCGGTCAGGGTTTCCATTATGGGCACTCGGGGTTCAGGCGCTCGGCTGCCCGTACGCCCGCTCGACGTGCAGGCGCAGCACGAGGCGCCGGTCGCGCACCATCGCCGCGCGGTAGTCGTCCCAGTCCGGATGCTCGCCCAGCACATCGCGGTACAGGGTGATCAGCTCTTCGACGGTGGCGTCCTGCGGGTCGGCAGCGACCGGGGTCAGCTCGGCGGTGCCGTCCACAGTCGTCCAGGACCAGCGGTCGTCGCTGGTGACGTGGTAGCTCGCGCGGGGGTCTCGGCGGAGGTTGCGGGTCTTGGCACGGCCATCGGTGATCGAGATCCGCAGCACCCGTTCGTCCGGGTAGTAGTGGTGGTTGACGTTCGACAGCTGGGGGCGACCGTCTCGCCTCAGGGTGGCCAACACCCCTCCGTCGTACTCGGAGAGGAGCTTGAGCAGGGCTTCCTGGGGGACCTCAGATGCCGTCATGCCCTGCTCAACGTGCCGGACGGCTCAGGGATTCCGCATCCGGTGATCCGGTTCACACCGGCCGCGGCCGCCTCGATGTCACATTCCACGGGCCCCCGTCCGTCGCAGGGGTGACAGCGAACGTCACGCATGGGAGGTGGCCGACATGGCCCGTATCTCGCTCGCTCCGCGCCCGTCCCTCGTCTACCGCTTCGTCCGGTGGTACTCGAAGCGCGCGTACGGCCGGACCATGGACCCGCTGAAGGCCATGGCACACCACCCGAAGGCGCTGTGGGGCACCGTGCGCTACGAGCAGTCCATCGCCCGGTGGAACACGCTCGATCACGAGCTCAAGGCGCTGGCGGTCATGGCGTCGGCGGCCGCGATCGGCTGCTCGTGGTGCATGGACTTCGGCTACTGGAAGCACCACGAGAGCGGCATGGACCCGCGGAAGCTGGAGGACGTCCCGGTGTGGCGCGAAAGCGCGGTCTACACACCGCTGGAGCGCGACGTCCTGGAGTACGCGGAGGCGGTGACCACCGACCCGTACGCCCTGGACGACTCGTTGGCGGACCGGCTGATCGGCCGTCTGGGTGAGGAGGCGTTCGTCGAGCTCACCATGATGGTGGCGGTCGAGAACCTGCGCTCCCGGTTCAACGCCGCGGTAGGGCTGACCAGCCAGGGCTTCAAGGAGTCCTGCGCCCTGCCGCGGACCGGCTCCGAGCGTACGCCGACGTCCTCCTGACCCTCCTGCTTCCATCTGCCCCCTGATCCGCCTGCCCCTCCCGG
>NZ_JAZGRL010000001.1:970536-1006342 GCF_046540415.1 Streptomyces sp. E11-3
ATCCGCCTGCCCCTCCCGGCCCCCTGGCCCTCCTCACCCGTCCGACCCGCGGCACACCCCTTACAGGGGGGTCAGATGGGGCCGCTTCGCCGACACGTGGTCGCCCGACGACTCGCCGCGCAGCCTGCGCCCGATCCAGGGCACCAGGTACTCGCGCGCCCACTGGATGTCGTCGCGCCGGTCCTCCAGGGCCCCGCGCGGCGGCAGTGGCGGCCACGGCTGGTCGGGGTCGGCCGGGACCCGCAGGCCAAGCACCTGGCCGGCGCGCAGGGCGACCCGGGTGTGGCCCTCGGCGGAGAGGTGCAGCCGGTCGCCGTCCCAGGCCCGTCGGTCCTGTACGGACTTCAGGGACCACAGGTCGAGTACGGGGCAGTCGTAGCGGTCGGCGATGGCTCGGACATGTGCGGTGTAGGTGGCGACCTTGCCGCGCAGGTGGCGCAGCACCGGCACGCCCCGGGTGTCGAATCCGGTGGTCACCAGGACGTTCTCGACGGAGTTCTTGAGGTCGGCGACGGCCCGCTCGAAGCGTTCGGCGACGTCGTCGGGGTCGCTGCCGGGCCGGATGATGTCGTTGCCGCCCGCGCAGAAGCTCACCAGTTCGGGGGCGAGCTCCTTGGCCCGCGGCACCTGGTCCTCGACGATCTGGTCGAGGAGCTTGCCGCGTACGGCGAGGTTGGCGTAGCGGAAGGAGTGTTCGGGGTGCCGGTCGGCGAGCAGCACGGCGAGCCGGTCGGCCCAGCCGACGAAGGTGTCGTCGGGGCCGGGGTCTCCGACGCCTTCGGTGAAGCTGTCGCCGACAGCCACGTACGACCCGAATGCGTCACTGCGGATGAGGGAAGTCGAATCGTGGTCCACGTCGCCATATCTTTCACCCACCGGTGTGACCTACGCGACCGTAGCCAGGGGTTGACGGCGGGTGAGATATGCCACCGACAACGACGTACGCGAGCAGGAATAGACCTGCGTACCCCACATGCGCGACGGCCGGGGCCCCAAGTGGGGGTCCCGGCCGTCATGTTCGGCTGGTGCCCTGGCGGGCGGTGCCGTGCGTGTCAGATGGAGACGCCGTGCGAGCGCAGGTAGGCGAGCGGGTCGACGTCCGAGCCGTAGCCCTGGCCGGTCCGGATCTCGAAGTGCAGGTGCGGTCCGGTGGAGTTGCCGGTGGAACCGACCAGGCCGATCTGCTGGCCGCCGGACACGCTCTGGCCCGCGGAGACGCCGAGCGACGACATGTGGGCGTACTGGGAGTAGTGGCCGTCGGCGTGCCGGATGACGACCTCGTTGCCGTACGAGCCGCTCCAGCCGGCGGAGACGACGGTGCCCGCGCCGACCGCCTTGATGGGCGTGCCGGAGGGGGCCGCGAAGTCGGTGCCGGTGTGGTAGCCGCTGGACCACATGGCGCCCGACGCGCGGTACTGGGTGGAGACGCCTCCGGCGACGGGGGCGGTGAAGCCCGTGGTCGTGGCGGCCTTCGTGGCCTTGGACGCGGTGCTGGTCGAGGCGGCGGGCTTGGCCTTGGCCTGGGGCTTGGCCTCGGTCTTGGCCTTGGGCTTGGCCGGGGCGCTGGCCTGCGAGTCGGCCGCACCGAGCTTCAGCTTCATGCCCGGGAGGATCAGCGACGGGTCTTCACCGACGACCGAGCGGTTGTCCTGGTAGAGCTTCTTCCAGCCGCCGTCGACGTCCTTCTTGTCGGCGATACGGGACAGGGAGTCGCCCGACACCACGGAGTAGGTCTGCCCGGCGGCCTGCGGCGCGGCCGTGGGAGCGGCGGCCGGAGCGGTCTGCGGGGCCGCGGCGGGAGCGGCCTGCTGTGCGGCGGCCGGTGCGGTGGCGGGGGCCGCCGACGGTGCGGCCTGTGCGCTGTTGGCGGCGAACAGCGGCAGCGCGAGCGCGGCACCACCGGTGCCGACGACGGCGAACTGGCGGCTGATCCGCGCGGACTTGGGACGGCGGTGCTTACCCTTCGCGGGCATGGCGAATTCCTCTCCGGCGCCTACGAGGTGAGCTGTCGGGTTCGGGCTGGAGATGCCCGGCCGCGCTTTCGCGTGGCTTCACCCCAAGCCGCTCCGGAGTCCCGGAACGGCGTTCTACCGTGGGTCCCCCGCTCCTGCCGTGGACGGGTGGGTGTGCGGAAGTCCGGATGGCGGCAGGATTGGGCGTCCATCCAGACGTCGGCGACCGTAAGCGAGCGGGAAGCGCGGAGACAAGCAGTCAATTCCAGCCCCATGGGCCGCAGCTGATCCTTTGACGCAATTCCCGTAACACTCCGTCGATGAACGCATTCCACCATCCGGATTTCCGCAGGGAATTGAGGAGAGGCGGCCGCAACAGACCGTCACGAATATGATCCCGCTCACCAGTCAGGCGCCACATCCCTTTAATCCAGGGCCAGTTACCGCGAACAGCCTGAATCGGGCATTCATCGCTTAGGGCGCAGGTGGCACATCAGCGTCACGCCGGGACAGGTGGTTGACGCAGGCATCGATGTCGTATCGATGTCGTATCGTCGAAGACGCGCACCGCAGGCGAGCAGCGCCGGCGGCTTACCGGGAGGAGCCCCCGTGACGCAGCAGGTCCCGTCGACCGAGCCCGAGCTGGCCGGAGTGCGCAATTTCCGCGACGTGGCAGGCCTGCCGACCGTGGACGGCAGACGCATGCGGGCCGGACGGCTCTTCCGCAGCGGCCACCTCGCACACGCCACCGAGACGGACGCCGCGTTCTTGGCCTCCCTCGGACTGCATACGATTTTCGACTTCCGCAATGCCGCGGACCAGCAGCTCGAGGGCCCGGACGTCGAGCTTCCGGGTGTACGGAACGTAAACCTTCCGCTGACCGACCCGGCCCACGGCGCGGAGTTCTGGCAGATGGTCCGGGACGGCGAGATAGCGGAGCTGCGCGCCGCCCTGGCCGACGGGCAGGCCGCGGACCGGATGATCACCACGTACCGCATGATCATCAAGGAGCGGACCGCCGAGCACAGCCGGGTGCTGCACGCGCTCGCCGAGGACAGCGTGCCCGCGCTGATGCACTGCGCGGCCGGCAAGGACCGCGCGGGCCTGTCGATCGCCGTCACGCTGCTCGCCGTGGGCGTCGAGCGCTCCGCCATCCTCACCGACTACCTGGCGTCCAACGCCACCCACCGCCGCTACAAGGTGCACCGCAGCAACAACGGCTCGAACTCCATGTCGCCCGAGGTCATGGAGCTGCTCAGCCCGCTCTTCGACGCCCGCGCCGAGTATCTGGAGGCGGCCTTCGACACGATCGACGAGACCTGGGGCTCCGTCGAGCGCTATCTGCGAGAGGGGCTGCGGCTGGCACCCGAGACGCGGGAGCGGCTCCGCGGGCAGCTGCTGGACTGACCCTGGATCCCGCGGATCCGACACAACCACGGAGCGGCCGGATCTACCGGTTCTGCGCGCCCAGCGTGAAGAGCAGGTAGATGAAGGCCGCGAAGACATGGCCGACGGCCACATAGATGATCAGCCGGACCCAGAGCGCGCGGGGGAACTTCTCCTCCATCGACGTGCGCGCGGGCACGGACCTGCGGACGGGCTGCTCGGGCTCGGTCATGTCGCGTCTCCTGTGATCCGGTTGCCCGCGTCCGCGCCGAGGCACAGCGCGGCCGTGGGACTCTGCAGCAAGGTGTGGACGAACAACAGCTCGGCCCCGCTCTGGTCGGCGGCGGCGATCCGATGCGGGGTGAGCGAGTCGAAGTGGGCGCTGTCTCCGGGCCGCAGCAGGTGCGCGGTGTCCCCGAGCCGGAGCCGCAGCTTCCCGGCCAGGACGTACAGCCACTCCTCGCCGGGATGCACCCGCACGATGTCGCCCTGCGCCCCGTACGGCACCCACACCCGCAGCGCCTGCATCCCGCGCCCCGGGGCCCCCGCCTGCCGGTAGGTCCAGCCGCCCGCCGCGGTGGCCTCCTGGGCGTCCCCGCGCAGGACCGCGTCCCGGTCGGCGACGCGCTCGCCGAGCAGTTCCGAGACCGTCGTACCGTAGGTACGGGCGAGCACCAGCAGCGTGGGCAGGGACGGCTGGCGCTGCCCGGTCTCCAGGCGGGAGAGATGGGCGGGCGAGAGCTGGGCGGCGGCCGCCGCGGCCTCCAGGGTGAGCGAGGCGCGGCGCCGCAGGGCACGTAGTTGCGGGGCCACGGCGGGCAGCTCGGCGCCCGCGTCCGGTTCCGCTGGGTCGGCAGGACTCATACAGCCGATTCAGCCAGAGCCTTACCTTTGGGGCAAATTTCTTGCCTCAGAGGCAAATCCGTCAGAGGTGTGTCCGTCAGCGATGGGCGACCGCCTGTTTCACCAGCGTCCTGCCGAAGTCCCACATCAGTCCGCCGCCGCTGTGCGCCTCGTCCATGACAGCCGTGAACGCGGCCACGAAGCGGTCCACGTCCGCCTCGTCGATGGTCAGCGGCGGGATCAGCTTGATCACCTCCAGGTGGTCGCCGGAGACCTGGGTGAGGATCCGGTGCTTCTGCAGCAGCGGTACGACCACCATCTGCGCGAACAGGCCCTTGCGCGCCACCTGGAGCGCCGCCCACCGGCTGCGCAGCTTCAGCGACGAGGGCTTCCCGAACTCGATGCCGATCATCAGGCCGCGCCCGCGTACCTCGTGCAGCAGCTCGTAGCGGTCGACGAGCGCGGTAAGCCGCGACGTCAGCAGCTCGCCCATGGCCCGGGCATGGGCGACGACCTGCTCGTCCTCCATGACGGACAGCACGGCGAGCCCCGCCGCCATCGCCTGGGCGTTGGATCCGAAGCTCGCCGAGTGCACCAGCACCCGGTCCATGGACGAGAAGACCTTCTTGAAGATCCAGTCCTTGCCGAGGGTCGCCCCGACCGGCACATAGCCGCCCGAGAGCGCCTTCGCCACGCAGACGAGATCCGGCTCCACGCCCTCCTCGTGCTGGTAGGCGTAGAAGTCCCCGGTCCTGCCGAGGCCCGTCTGCACCTCGTCCGCGATCAGCAGCGCCTTGTGCCGGTGCAGCAGCTCCTGGGCGGCGCGCAGATAGCCCGGCGGCGGCTCGTGTACGCCCTTGCCCTGGATCGGCTCGACGATCAGAGCCGCCACGTCCCCGCGCTTCAGCTCCCGCTCCAGCGCCTTCAGGTCGCCGAGCTCGACGGCCGTGTCCGGCAGCAGTGGCGCGAAGCCGTCGCGGAACCCCTCCTCGCCGTTCACCGACAGGGAGCCGGTGGTCAGCCCGTGGAAGGCGTGCGCGCAGTACAGGACCCTGGGCCTGCCGGTCGCGTACCGGGCGAACTTCAGGGCGGTCTCCACGGCCTCGGTGCCGCTGTTGCCGAAGAACACCCGGTCCAGATGCGGACTGTGGGTCAGCAGCCGCTCGGCGAGCAGGCCCGGCAGCGGCGGGCAGTCGAAGCGGGTGAGGTCGGCGAGCGAGGCGTCCAGGACGTCGTGCAACGCCTTGCGGACGACGGGGTGGTGGCGGCCGAGGCCCATCACCCCGAACCCGGCGAGCATGTCCAGGTAGTCGTTGCCCTCCGCGTCCCAGAAGTGCGCGCCTTCGGCCCGCTCGTAGACCTTGTCGAAGCCGATGGTGTGCAGCATGCGCGGCAGCTGGTGGTTGAGGTGCCGCGCATGCAGCTCGTACCGCTCCGACCCGCGCTCGGCCAGGAGTCTGCCCAGGTCGAACTCCTTACGGTCGGACGGGTCGGACGGGTCGGACCCGCCGGGCCCGTCGGACCGGCCGGGCAGCTCGGCACTCGTCATACGTCGTTCTCCTTACCCGCGTCTCTACGCCCGATGCTGGCGCCGATCCGCCCGGCGATGTCCACCGGGGTGAGCCCGACGTCGGCCAGGACCTCACCCCGCTTCGCGTGCGCCAGGAACTGCTCGGGGATGCCGAACGTCCGCAGCGGCAGGTCCACCTCCGCGTCGGACAGCGCCTGGCCGACCGCGGCGCCCACGCCGGACGTACGACTGTTGTCCTCGACGACGGCCACCAGGCGGTGCCGCGCGGCGAACCCGGGCAGCTCGGCGTCGACGGGCTTGACCCAGCGCGGGTCGACGACGGTGCAGCCGATCCGCCGCGACTCGAGCAGCTCGGCGGCCTGGAGGCAGACCGGCGCCATCACACCGACCCCGACCAGCAGCACCTGCGGATCGGCCGCCCGGTGCAGTACGTCCATCCCGCCGACCCGGTCGATCGCCGGGATCTCGGGCCCCACGGACTCCTTGGGGTACCGGATCAGGGTCGGCCCGTCGGCGACGTCGACCGCCTCGCGCAGCTGCGCCCGCAGCTGGCCCGCGTCGCGTGGCGCCGCGATCCGCAGCCCCGGCACGACCTGGAGCACCGACAGGTCCCACATGCCGTTGTGCGAGGGCCCGTCGACTCCAGTGACCCCGGCCCGGTCCAGGACGAAGGTGACCCCGCACCGGTGCAGCGCGACATCCATGAGCAGCTGGTCGAAGGCGCGGTTCAGGAAGGTGGCGTAGACGGAGACCACCGGGTGCAGCCCGCCCGTGGCGAGCCCCGCCGCGGACACGGTGGCGTGCTGCTCGGCGATCCCGACGTCCCAGATGCGGTCCGGGAACCGCTCGGCGAACTTGGTGAGCCCCACCGGGTGCAGCATGGCCGCCGTGATCGCCACGATGTCAGGCCGCTCCTCGGCGATCGCCACGATCTCGTCGCCGAACACCGAGGTCCAGGAAGGTCCGTTGGAAGGCGCGAGCGGCTCGCAGGTCAGCGGGTCCATCACGCCGACCGTGTGGAACCGGTCGGCGTCGTCCGCGAGAGCGGGCTCGTAGCCGCGCCCCTTCTCGGTGAGGCAGTGCACCAGGACGGGGCCGTGGAAGCGTTTGGCGCGGCGCAGTGCCGACTCGACGGCCCCGATGTCGTGTCCGTCGATGGGTCCTACGTATTTCAGCCCCAGGTCCTCGAACATCCCCTGGGGCGCGAAGGCGTCCTTGAACCCCTTCTTCGCGCCGTGGAGCGATTCGTACAGCGGCTGCCCGACCACGGGGGTGCGCTGGAGTACGTCCTTGCCCCAGGCCAGTACCCGCTCGTAGCCGTCGGTGGTGCGCAGGGTGGCCAGGTGGTTGGCGAGGCCGCCGATGGTCGGCGCGTAGGAGCGTTCGTTGTCATTGACGACGATGATCAGCGGCTGGTCCTTGGCGGCGGCGATGTTGTTGAGCGCCTCCCAGGCCATGCCGCCGGTCAGCGCGCCGTCCCCGATGACGGCGACGACATGGCCGACCTCGCCGCGTACCCGCTGGGCCTTGGCCAGGCCGTCCGCCCAGCCGAGTGCGGTGGAGGCGTGGCTGTTCTCGACGATGTCGTGTTCGGACTCCTCGCGCGAGGGGTAGCCGGACAGGCCGCCCTTGCCGCGGAGTTTGGAGAAGTCCTGGCGCCCGGTGAGCAGCTTGTGCACATAGCTCTGGTGGCCGGTGTCCCACACCAGGCGGTCGACGGGTGAGTCGAAGACCCGGTGCAGGGCGATGGACAGCTCCACCACGCCCAGGTTGGGGCCCAGGTGACCGCCGGTGCGGGCGACCGCCTGGACCAGGAACTCTCGGATGTCCTCGGCCAGTTGACCGAGTTGTTCGTCGTTCAGTGACTTCAGGTCGCGTGGCCCGCGGATGGTCTCCAGAATCGTCATGCTCGGCCCCCTCGGTAGTTCTCCTGTGCTCAGCTCACGGTCACCGCGGGCCCGTTGACCGCGCTGACAGCCGGGGTGCCCGATGACACCCCGTCGCGTTCCATCTGTTCGGCGATCTTCATGGCCTCGTCGATCAGGGTCTCCACGATCTTCGACTCCGGCACGGTCTTGATGACCTCACCCTTCACGAAGATCTGCCCCTTGCCGTTGCCCGAGGCCACCCCCAGGTCCGCCTCCCGCGCCTCACCCGGACCATTCACGACACAGCCCATCACCGCGACCCGCAGCGGCACCTCCATGCCGTCCAGACCCGCCGTGACCTCCTCAGCCAGCTTGTACACATCCACCTGCGCCCGCCCACACGACGGACACGACACGATCTCCAGACGCCGCTGCTTGAGGTTCAGCGACTCCAGGATCTGCATCCCGACCTTGACCTCCTCGGCCGGCGGCGCCGACAGCGACACCCGGATCGTGTCCCCGATCCCCTCACTCAGCAGCGCCCCGAACGCGACGGCCGACTTGATGGTGCCCTGGAACGCCGGACCGGCCTCGGTCACCCCCAGATGCAGCGGGTAGTCGCACTGGGCGGCCAGCTGCCGGTAGGCGTTGACCATCACCACCGGATCGTTGTGCTTGACGGAGATCTTGATGTCGCGGAAGCCGTGCTCCTCGAACAGGGAGCACTCCCACAGCGCGGACTCGACCAGCGCCTCCGGGGTGGCCTTGCCGTACTTCTGCAGCAGCCGTGCGTCCAGCGACCCGGCGTTGACCCCGATCCGGATCGGCGTGCCACTCGCCGACGCCGCCTTGGCGATCTCCTTGACCTTGTCGTCGAACTGCTTGATGTTGCCCGGGTTCACCCGCACCGCCGCACACCCGGCATCGATGGCCGCGAACACGTACTTGGGCTGGAAGTGGATGTCGGCGATCACCGGGATCTGCGACTTGCGCGCGATCGTCGCCAGCGCGTCCGCGTCATCCTGCGTCGGACACGCCACCCGCACGATCTGACACCCCGACGCCGTCAGCTCCGCGATCTGCTGCAGCGTCGCCCCGATATCGGACGTCCGGGTCGTGGTCATCGACTGCACCGACACCGGCGCGTCCCCGCCCACGGCCACCGACCCGACCTGGATCTGCCGCGAACGGCGACGCTCGGCGATGGGCCTGGCCGGAGGTTCGGGCAGCCCGAGTGAGACAGGTTCGCCGCTCATGACGTCACCCGCGGTTTCCGCCGACGGTCTCGCGGGCCGCGCGCAGCGACTCCTTGAGTGACCCCATGGTGGCGAGTACGGCCGTGGGCTCGTAGCCGCAGTGCGCCATGCAGTTGTCGCAGCGCGGGTCCCTGCCGCGGCCGTACTTGTCCCAGTCGGTCTCCTCGACGAGCTCGCGGTAGGTGGGGACGTACCCGTCGCTCATCAGGTAGCAGGGCCGCTGCCAGCCGAAGAGCGAGTAGTTGGGGATGGCCCACGCGGTGCACGGGAAGTCGACCTTGCCCTCGAGGAAGTCGAGGAACAGCGGCGAGTGGTTGAGCCGCCAGCGCCGCCGGTTGCCGCCCGCGAAGGCCTTCTTGAACAGTTCCCGGGTCTGGTCGACGCCGAGGAAGTGGTCCTGGTCAGGCGCCTTCTCGTACGCGTAGGCGGGCGACAGCATCATCTCGTCGACCTGCAGGTCGTCGTTGAGGAAGTTCAGCACCTCGATGATGGTCTGCGGGGTGTCGGTGTTGAAGAACGTCGAGTTGGTGGTGACCCTAAAGCCGCGCTTCTTGGCCTCCTTGATGGCCGCCACCGCCTCGTCGAAGACCCCTTCCTTCGCCACGGACTCGTCGTGGCGCTCCCGCATTCCGTCGATGTGCACGGCGAACGCGAAGTACGGGGAAGGCGTGAACTTCTCGATCTTCTTGCGCAGCAGCATGGCATTCGTGCAGAGGAAGACGTACTTCTTCCTGGCCACCAACTGCCGGACGATCTCGTCGATCTGAGGGTGCATCAGCGGCTCGCCGCCGGCGATGGACACCATCGGCGCCCCGGACTCGAGGACCGCGCCCACGGCCTGCGCGACCGGCATCCGCTGCTTGAGCACGCCGGCCGGATGCTGGATCTTCCCGCAGCCCTCGCACGCGAGGTTGCACGCGAAGAGCGGTTCCAGCTCGACGATCAACGGGAACTTGTCCCGCTTGCGGAGCTTCTGTTCAAAGAGGTACGTCGCAACCTTGATGGACTGGCGAAGCGGCATGGCCATCTAGCTCACCTCCGAGGGAGCAGCAAAGAACGGTGCCATTCGTAGAAAGCGGGAAGTACGGCACGAAGAACACGGAAGGCTGATATTCCACCGCGCACCGTGCTGATACGGACCAGTTCATGCTCTGGAGCGTCCACGATCACCCGTACGGCCGCAACCGGGCGTGGCCCCGAGCGGATCGCGCTGTGCAACGTCGCCGCGGACTCCATGTCCACCGCGATCGAACCCTTGGCCAGTAGCTCGGCGCGCTCCTGGCCGCGTACGACATGGTCGGAGCCGGTCATCGGGCCGGTGTGCACGGTGTGCCCGGGCACCGCGCGGACCAGCTCCTTCAGCAGGAGATCGGTGCCGACACAGCGGGTGGTGGTGCCGTCCGGGGAGCGGGTCTCGTCGGCGACCACCAGGTCGCCGGGGTGCATCCCGGGGGCCAGGCCGGCGCAGAACCCGGTGGCGATGACCGCCGCGTGCCGGAAGGCGGGGTCACCGAGCGTGCGGGTGACGGCACGCTCGGCGGCCCTGGGGCCCATGCCGGTGCGCAGTACGGTGACCGGGCCCGGGGCGCCGCTGTGGTCGCCGCCGCGCAGGGCGAGGCGCTCGATGCCGAGCGCGCAGGCGATCAGCAGCGGCCCCAGGGGCTGGGTGGCCTCTTCGGTCATGCCCATCAGCCCCCCTTGTGGCCGGTCCCGTGCAGATACCGGCCCAGCGCGGTGAGCGGGAAGACCTGCCGGTAGAGGTGGTAGTTGATGGAGAAGTCCCAGGGGAAGCCGGTGCCGGTGAAGTACGGCTCGTCCCAGGAGCCGTCCGGGCGCTGGGTCTCGGCGAGCCAGCTGACGGCCCGTTCCACGGACTTGGACTCCCGCTCCCCCGCCGCGAGCAGTGCGAGCAGCGCCCAGCCGGTCTGCGACGCGGTGGACTCGCCGCGCCCCACCCAGCCGCTGTCCCGGTAGGAGCGCAGGTCCTCGCCCCAGCCGCCGTCGTCGTTCTGTACGGATTCCAGCCAGCCGACCGCGCGCCGGACGGCCGGGTGTGCCGCGGGCAGTCCGGCCGCGATCAGGGCGGGGACCACCGACCCTGTCCCGTACAGGTAGTTGACGCCCCAGCGTCCGAACCAGGAGCCGTCCGCTTCCTGTTCGGCCAGCAGCCATTCGATGCCGCGGCGGGCGCGCGGGTGGTGCGCCTGGCCCTCGTAGGCGAGCATCTCCACCACATGCGCGGTGACGTCGGCCGACGGCGGGTCGACCACTTCGCCGAAGTCGCAGAACGGCAGGCGGTTCGGGAAGGAGCTGGTGTTGTCGGCGTCGAAGGCGCCCCAGGCACCGTTCCTGGACTGCATGTTCCGGGTCCAGCGGACGCCGCGGCCGATGGCCGCCTCGACCCGTGCGGGGTCGGGGTGCTTGACCCGGCGCAGCGCGAGTACCACCTCGGCGGTGTCGTCGATGTCCGGGTAGTTGTCGTTGTGGAACTCGAACGCCCAGCCGCCGGGTTCCAGGCCTGGCCTGCGTACGGACCAGTCGCCCGGCCGGTCGATCTGCTCGCCCAGCATCCAGTCGGCGGCCTTGACCAGCTGCGGGTGGTCGGCGGGCACCCCGGCGTCGGCCAGCGCGATGGTGGCCAGGCAGGTGTCCCAGACCGGGGACTGACAGGCCTCGATCATGCGGGCGCCGTCCTCGCGCCAGACGGCGAAGCGGTCCAGCGAGGCGAGCCCTTCGCGCAGTACGGGGTGGTCGAGGTCGTAGCCGAGCAGGTGCAGGGCGATCACCGAGTACACGGCGGGCGGCTGGATGCCGCCCCAGCAGCCGTCGTTCTCCTGCCGCTCGATGATCCAGCGGGCGGCAGACCGCATGGCCGTCTTGCGCAGTGCGCGCGGGGCGACCTTGTGGTATCCGTGCAGGACCTTGTCGAGCCGCTGGAAGACGCCGTCCCAACTGGCCATGGATGCCAGCGGCTTGGCCGGGTTGGGGTTGCGGGCGTCGGTGTGCAGTTCGTCGAGCGGGAACGGCGCGGGGCGTACCGGCCGCTTGGCCGAGACGATGGTGAGCGGCACGATGGTCTGCCGCGCCCAGCAGCCGAAGTCGTAGATGTTGAGCGGCACCCACTTGGGGAGGTAGATCAGCTCCGGGGGCAGTTCGGGCAGGTCGTCCCACTTCCACCAGCCGAAGAGGGCGAGCCAGATCCGGGTGAAGACCCGGCTGGCGGCGATGCCACCGCCGGCCCTGATCCAGGCGGAGGCCCGTGCCATGTGCGCGGCGTCCGGCGCGTCACCGGCCAGCCGCAGCGCGACATAGGCCTCGACGGTGGCGGACAGCTCCCCGGGCCCGCCGTAGAAGGTGGCCCAGGCGCCGTCGTCGCGCTGCTCGCCGCGGATGAAGAGGGCCGCGGCCTGGGTGGTCTTCTCGTCCCGGATGCCGAGGAACTGACGCAGCAGCAGGTCCTCGGCGTCCATGGTGACGTTGGTTTCCAGGTCACCCTTCCACCACCCCTCGCTGTCCTGCCGGGAGAGGAGAAAGTCGATCGCCCGCTCGCTGGCCCGCCGCGCCGTCTCGCGCGCGCCGGGGGCCGCTGCGGTCTCGCTGGCCGATGGCGCCCGGGGCGGCAGGGCTCCGGTGCTTCCGTCGGTCGTCGCTGTCATGGCTTCCCCTTCGTGCAGTTGGTCATCTGCTGGGACTGCGGTCAACCGACGCGGCGGGTGCCGGTGGCGACTGCTAGGGGGCCGTGCGGTCACCCCCCGAAGAAGCGCGTATAGGGCCGATGGCGATCATCTCTTCCGTCATCTGCTCCGTCATCTCTTCCGGACGACGACGAAGTCGGCGAGCGCCACCAGCTGGGCCCGCACCCGGTCCGGCATGTCGACGGCGTCCAGTGCCTCGATGGCGACCGTGTGCTGCCTGCGGGCCTCCTCGGCGGTCCACTCGCGGCCCCCGGCCTCCTCGATCAGGGCGGCGCGGGCGGCGAACTCCTCCTCCGAGAAGGAGTCGAAGTCCGTGCTCTTGGCGTCGGCCGCGAGCAGCTCGCCGAGCCGCTCCGACGCCGGGCCGCCCGCGTCGAGCGCGGCCACCACGGGCAGCGACTTCTTGCGCTGGCGCAGGTCGCTCCAGGTCTGCTTGCCGGTGGCCTCCGGGTCGCCCCAGATGCCCAGCAGGTCGTCCACGGCCTGGAAGGCGAGGCCGAGGTGGTAGCCGTACTTCTCCAGGACGTCCGCGGTGCGGTCGTCGGCGCCGCCGAGCACCGCGCCGATGGAGACCGCGCAGGCCAGCAGGGCGCCGGTCTTGTTGCCCTCCATCTCCAGGCACTCCCTGACGGAGACCCGCTCGCGGTGTTCGTAGGAGATGTCCTGGGCCTGGCCGTCGATCAGGGCGCGGGTCGCGGTGGTCAGGCGGCGGGTCGCGCGGCCCGCCTCGACGGTGCCGATCTCCAGCAGGATCTCGTTGGCCAGGGCGAACAGGGCGTCGCCGACCAGGATCGCCTGGGCGGGTCCGTGCACCTTCCAGACGGTGTCCCGGTGGCGGCGCTGTTCGTCGCCGTCCATCAGGTCGTCGTGCAGCAGCGAGAAGTTGTGCACGAGCTCCACGGCGACCGCGCCGGGGATGCCGACCTCGGGTGCCGCTCCGGCCGCTTCGGCGGAGAGCAGGGCGAGGGCGGGTCGTACGGCCTTGCCTCCGTCGCCCGCGGACGGCCGCCCCTCGGCGTCGATCCAGCCGAAGTGGTAGGCGGCGACGGTGTCCATGGGCGGTGCGAGCCGGTCCACGGCGGCGCGCAGCACCGGCGTGGCCATGGTCCGTCCGCGCTCGAGCAGCGCGGTCACATCCGTGGCGTCGGTAGCCGTGGGGGCCGAAGGCACTGGCGGCACACTCTCTCCTCTTGATCCGGTACTCGTACTGCTGCTCATGCCGCCTCCTGGAAAAGATGGTCATGGGGGCGACCGAGTACGGAGAGAGCGGCCTGCGCGGCTGCGCTGCCGCTGCGTACCGCGCTCTCCATGGTCGCGGGCCAGCCGGTGGCCGTCCACGCGCCGGCCAGATACAGGCCGGGGGCCCTGGTGCGGGCGCCGGGCCTGAGCCGGCCCACACCGGGCGTGGGGGCGAACGTCGCTGTCCGCTCCCGAGTGACGAAGAAGTCGCGTACCCCGGCGCCGCGGGCGGCGGGCAGCAGCCGCTCCAGCTCCGGCAGGTAGCGCGCGCGCAGGGCGGCGACGGGTGCGTCGATCTCGTCCTGGGCGGCGGACTGGGACAGGGCGAGGTACTGGCCGCCGCCCTGGAGTCCGGAGGCGTCGGTGCGGTCGAAGACCCACTGGACCGGGCTGCCGAGCGCGGCGAAGAAGGGCCGCTTGAGTACCTTGCGGTCGTAGACGACGTGGATGTTCAGAATCGGCGCGGTGCCGATGTCCAGGAGCGCGCCGGGCTGCTCCAGCGCCCCTTCGGGGAGCAGATCGTGGGCCTCGCGCTGCGGTACGGCGAGCACCACCGCATCGGCGTCGAGCCGCGCGTCGGCGGTGTCCACGCGCCAGCGTCCGTCGTCCCCGCGGGCGACTCCGGTGACCCGGGCGCGGGTCTCGGTCCGTACCCCGGCCTTGTCCAGGGCCTTGCGGGCGAGGGTGTCGTGCAGTTCGCCGAGCGGCACCCGGGCCCAGCCGATGTCGGCGGCGCCGGGCTCCGAGAGCAACCCGGTCTTGAAGACCATGGCGGCGAGCCCCAGCGAGGAGTCGCCCGCCGTGGCGTTGAGCGTGGCGATGCCGACCAGGTCCCAGAGGGCCTCCACCGCGCGCGGCGACTGGCCGTACCGGGCCAGCCAGCTCCCGAAGTCCTGGTCGTCCAGGGCGGGATCGGCCAGGTCGAGGCTCTTGAGGGCGAGGGCGGCGCGCCCCACCTTGGCCCGCTCGGCGAGCGAGAGATGCGGATACGTGGACAGGCTCGCGGCCAGGTGCAGCGGCACCGGGAGCGCGGTCCTGCGGAGTCGGCCGAGCCGCAGCCCGTGTCCGTTCGCGGTGGCCGCCGGGCCTCCCGCGTCGAGCACGGGCACGTCGAGGCGGTCCTGCAGCGGGGCGAGTGCGGCGCCATCGACCCGGTCCAAAAACCAGCGGTAGGCCGTGCAGCACCGCAGATACACATGCTGGCCGTTGTCGACGGTGAGCTCGCCGCGCTGGAAGGAGAAGGCGAGTCCGCCGAGCCGCGGCCGCCCTTCGAGGAGCGTGACCCGCAGGCCCGCGTCGGCCAGCGAGAGCGCCGCGGTGATCCCGGCGAGGCCGCCGCCGACCACGACGGCGGAGGCCGTGGCAGGACCGTCCGCCCGCTGCTCGCCCGGGGCGGACGGGAGGTCCGCGGCGCGCGGTGACCCGACCGACGGCTTCTCGTACGCGGTCATGCGCCCTCCCCTTCGGCCCAGCCGCGGACGATCACTCGGCAGGCCGTCGCAGTGGGGGACGCAGCCGGGCGGCGGAGGGTTGCGCACCGATCGCGGGGATTCGTCCGTACCGCGGTCCAGGTGGCCCGGCCGCGCCTCATGACAGCCTCCGGGCGGACTGCCGGGAGATGTGCCGGGCGTCGAGTCCGGTGAGACCGCGCACGGCGACCAAGGCCTTCTCGCGGCCCGGCAGCGAGACCCGGCCGCTGAGGACGGCCTCGGGCTCGCGCTCGATCCGGTCGAGCAGGCGGCGGTAGATCCCGGCCATGGCGGCGACACAGGCGCCGCTGCGCCGGTCCAGCATGGGCAGCAGCCGGTAGCCCTCGGCGAACAGGGCGCGGGCGCGGCGTACTTCGAAGTGGACCAGGCCCGCGAAGTCCGCGCCCGGTGGGGGCTCGGAGCCTGAGAATCCGGCGGAGCAGCCGAACTTGGCGAGGTCGTCGGCGGGCAGATAGGTGCGCCCGCCCTCGGCGTCCTCGCGTACGTCGCGGAGAATGTTGGTGAGCTGGAGGGCCAGGCCCAGCGTATCGGCGTACTCGGGGGCGCGTTCGGCATGCCGTGCGCCGGGGTCGGTGCCGAACACACCGAGCGAGAGCCGCCCGATGGCGCCCGCGACACAGCGGCAGTAGACCTTGAGGTCGTCCCAGGTCTCGTAGGTCTGGCCGTGTACGTCCATCAGGACGCCGTCGATGAGTTCGTCGAGCCCGCCGAGCGGGATGGGGAACTCCTGCGCGGCATGGCTGAGGGCGACCGCCACCGGGTCGGTGTCGTCCTCGTCGACCTCGCCCGCGCGTACCCGGCCGAGCAGGGCGCGGGTGTCCTCCAGACGGGCGGCCTTGACCTCCGGCTCCAGGGCGCCGTCGCCGATGTCGTCCACCCGCCGCGAGAAGGCGTAGAGCGCGGACATCGCGCGCCGCTTGGCCGCGGGCAGCAGCCTGATGCCGTACGCGAAGTTACGTGCCTGCTGCCCGGTCACGGCCTCGCAGTAGCTGTACGCGGCCTGCACCGGTGCGGACACCTGCGTCTTGCCCTCCACCGTCCGGTTCACCCTTCTCCTCGCAGCGCCACGCCCACTTCACGCAACCGCCGCGCCTTGCCGGGCCT
Source organism: Streptomyces sp. E11-3 (assembly GCF_046540415.1). NCBI lineage: Bacteria > Bacillati > Actinomycetota > Actinomycetes > Kitasatosporales > Streptomycetaceae > Streptomyces > Streptomyces sp. E11-3. The sequence continues at coordinate 986,901 of NZ_JAZGRL010000001.1, forward strand.
CGGCGGTCCTGGAAGTACGTCGTGTCCCGCGGCCTCGATCGCGCGCAGCGCCGCGCGCCCCCCGCCCACGAATCCGCCGAGCAGCAGTCTGAGTCTGCCGTGCACGCTACCCACCAGCGGGGTCCCTTCATTCAGGAGGCGCCAGGCGCGTTCCGTTTCGTATGCGACCAGCGCGCGCACGGGTGCGCCCGCGGTGCGGGCGGCGAGGTCGGTTTCGGTGACCGAGAAGCGCTTCATGTCCTCGGCCGGGAGGTAGATCCGGTCCCTGGCCAGGTCTTCGCTGACGTCCTGGAGGTGCTCCACGATCTGCAGGGCGGTGCAGATCGCGTCGGAGCGGCGGACCCGCTCGGGGCTCTCGGTGCCGGTGATGGCCAGCACGAGTCGGCCGACGGGGTTGGCGGAGAGCTCGCAGTACGCCAGCAGGTCGTCGTAGGTCTCGTACCGTGTGACCAGCTGGTCCTGCCGGTTGGCCTCGATCAGGGCGAGGAAGGGTTCGGGGGTCAGTCGGCACCGCCGCACCGTCGGGCGCAGGGCCCGCAGCAGGGGGTGGCGGGGCTCTTCGGGACCGTGGAAGACCCGGTGCAGATCGGTCTCGAAGGCGTCCAGCATCGCCAGCCGGTCCGCCCCGCTCTCGGCGGCGGTGGAGTGTGCCGCACCCCGCGCGACCTCGGAGGACACGCCCAGCACGCGGGCGTCGGCGCCGCCGGGGGCGAGGTCGCCGTCGCCGATGTCGTCGACCAGGCGGGCGAAGCCGTACACGGCGATCAGGTCGGAGCGCCAGGCCCGCGGCAGAAAGAAGGGGGCCACCGGGAAGTTCTCGTCGGCGGCCTTGTCGAGCGTCGCGCGGGGCTGGACGCCGGAGCTTGCCACCCGGCCTCCCGTCACCGTGCGCTGCCTGGGCCGCGGACGGCGAAAGCCTCGCGGAGCTGGGAGTCTTCCGTAGCCATTGCCGTCATATCTCCCGTTCTACACTGTCGACCTAATACGCCCCATTTCGGACACGCCGCTGACTGACCCAGCTTACGTTGTACAGCCCCGGCCGGTGTGACGGGGGTGTTCCGCACATCACAACAACGCACCGATTCATGTCAACATTCCTGGCGCGGAGCGTAGTTGACCAAGGAAAAACCCCGCCAGTGGAATACCAGCGGGGCGGTGCGAGCTTTCCGGCCTATTTGCCGGTGAACTTCTCGTACTCCTTGAGTACCTCGTCGGTGGGGCCGTCCATACGCAGCTCGCCGCGTTCCAGCCACAGCACCCGGTCGCAGGTGTCCCGGATCGACTTGTTGTTGTGGCTGACCAGGAAGACCGTTCCGGCCTGCTTGCGCAGTTCGCGAATGCGGGCCTCGGAGCGCTTTTGGAACTTGCGGTCGCCGGTGGCCAGCGCCTCGTCGATCATGAGGACGTCGTGGTCCTTGGCGGCCGCGATGGAGAAACGCAGGCGGGCGGCCATGCCGGAGGAGTAGGTGCGCATGGGGAGGGTGATGAAGTCACCCTTCTCGTTGATCCCGGAGAAGTCGACGATCTCCTGGTACCGCGCCCTGATCTGCTCGCGTGTCATGCCCATCGCGAGCCCGCCGAGTATGACGTTCCGCTCGCCGGTCAGGTCGTTCATCAGGGCCGCGTTCACGCCAAGCAGTGAGGGCTGGCCGTCGGTGTAGACCCTGCCCTTCTCGGCGGGGAGCAGTCCGGCGATGGCCCGCAGCAGCGTGGACTTTCCGGAGCCGTTCGAGCCGATCAGGCCGATCGCCTCACCGCGGTAGGAGGTGAACGAGACCCCCTTGACCGCGTGCACCTTGCGCACACCGGGCGACTCGCCGCGCCGGATGATGCGGTTCAGCGCCGCGGTGGCGCTGCCCTTGCCGCGGCCACCCGCGTTCACGCGGTAGACGATGTGCAGATCGTCCGCGATGACGGTGGGGACGTGCGCGTCCGCTCTCTGCTCAGCCACGGCCGTACCGCTCCTCTGCCTTCCAGAAGTACACAAAGCCCACCACACCGGCCAGCAGCGCCCAGGCCACCGCTGCGGCCCAGACGTGCGGCGGCAGGTACTCGGTGCCGTAGTCGTCGATCAGCGCGAAGCGGACCAGGTCCATGTAGATCGCGGCCGGGTTCCACTGCAGGACGTCGGTGACCCAGGCGGGGACGTCTTCCTTCGTCGCGAGCATCGCCGGGATGGAGTACATGACACCCGACGCATACATCCAGGTGCGCAACACGAACGGCATCAGCTGCGCCAGGTCAGGCGTCTTGCTGCCCAGCCGCGCGAAGATCAGCGCGAGCCCGGTGTTGAAGACGAACTGCAGCGCCAGGGCCGGCACCACCAGGAACCACGACCAGGTGGGGAAGATGCCGAACCCCACCGTGATCACTACGAGCACGATCATCGAGAACAGCAGCTGCTGGAGCTGCTGGAGCGAGAACGAGATCGGCAGTGACGCGCGTGGGAAGTGCAGCGCGCGCACCAGGCCGAGGTTTCCGGAGATCGACCGGACACCGGCCAGCACCGAGCTCTGGGTAAAGGTAAAGACGAAGACGCCGGTCACCAGGAACGGCACATAGATATGGTCCGGGATGCCCTCTCGGGCGCCGAGCAGCAGGCCGAAGATAAAGAAGTAGACCGCGGCGTTCAGCAGCGGCGTCGCCACCTGCCAGAGCTGGCCGAGCTTGGCCTGGCTGTACTGGGCGGTGAGCTTCGCCTGCGAGAAGGCCAGGATGAAATGCCGACGTCCCCACAGCTGGCGGACGTACTCGATCAGACCCGGCCGGGCGCCGCTCTGGCTCAGCCCGTACTTGGCGGCCAGCTCGGCGCCGGAGAGCCCGTCATCGGGCGACGGTGGCATGGTCACCGCGACACCGCCGTCATGCGTTGTCTCACTCACAAGTGGAAACTTTCGTCTTCAGATGCGCTACCGGTTCGCGCACGGCAAACCGGGGCCAGGGGGTGGTGGCCCGAATGCTCTCAGACACGAGCTTGTCAGATGACAGGAGGTCGGCCCAGTCGGGTCAGGCGCCATACCGTACGCCACTTCATGGGACGCCGGGGCCCGCACGGAGTCGTCCAGCCCTCCTTGAAGCCGCCGAACCATGCCTTGAGCGCGGGCCGCGAGGGGCGTCTGGCCAAGGTGAGCAGAAGCCAGACCCCGACATAGACGGGGACCAGCGGGGCGGGCAGGTTGCGGCGGGCGAGCCAGACCCGGTTGCGGGCGACCATCCGGTGGTAGACCGCATGCCGGGACGGGGCGGTCGTCGGGTGGTTGAGCACCATGTCCGAGCGGTAGTCGATCAGCCAGCCGGCGTTCAGGGCCCGCCAGGCCAGATCGGTCTCCTCGTGGGCGTAGAAGAAGTCGTCCGGCAGCCCGCCTACCTCGGCGAACACCCGGGTGCGTACCGCGTTGGCACCGCCCAGGAAGGTGGTGACCCGCGAGGAGCGCATCGGGTCGGACGCCCGCAGCCGCGGGACGTGCCGACGCTGGGTCTCGCCGGTGTCCGGGTCGGCGATACGGAAGCTGATGATGCCCAGCCGCGGGTCGGCGGTGAACGCCTGGCGGCAGAGCTCGGCGGTGTCGGTGTTCGGCAGCAGGCCGTCGTCGTCCAGGAAGAGCAGGATGTCCACGTCCTGGCCGCTGTGTCCGAAGGCCTCGATGCCGACGTTGCGGCCGCCGGGGATGCCGAGGTTCTCCGGCAGCTCGACGGTCCGTACGCCCGCGGGGACCTCCGGAACCGGGGAGCCGTTGCCGACGACGACCACCTCGACCCGGTCGCCGTCCTGCTTGGCGACCGAGTCGAGCAGGGCGCGCAGCTCCTCGGGGCGGTTGCCCATGGTGATGATCACCGCGCCGACCTTCAGCGGCCCCGGCGTACTCACTTGAGCCTGCTTGAGGCGAGGATGGACACGAGGTGCAGCGCGGTCTGCAGCAGGGCGATACCGGCCAGGACGGCGACGCCGAGCCGCGAGAAGAACAGGTCGTCCCTGACCGTGTCCAGGACCGCCAGGAACAGGATCAGCAGCGACGCCTCGACGCCGAGGACCAGCCGGTGGAACTTCAGCGCCGCGGCGGCCTTGCGGGCCAGCGCCATACCGGACGAGCGCGGCTCGGACGCCGCCTCCTTGACCGGCGGCAGCCCGCCCTGGTGACGTGCGACGCCGACGAGGTCGGTCTCGGCCTTGATCAGGATGGCGCCGAGTGCGGCCAGGGTGCCGAGGAAGGCCCACAGCCAGTCGATCCGTCCCTCGCCCCACAGGTCGGCGGCGCGCAGGCCGAAGCCGACCAGGACCGCGGCGTCGCACAGGTAGGCGGCCACCCGGTCCAGGTAGACCCCGGAGAGCGAGAACTGCTTCTTCCAGCGCGCGATCTCGCCGTCGACGCAGTCGAGCAGCAGGTACAGCTGGACCATCACCACGCCGAGCACGGCGCCCGTGATCCCCGGCACCAGCAGGGCCGGGGCGGCGAGGGCGCCGGCGACGGTCATCAGATAGGTCAGCTGGTTGGCCGTGACCCGCGTGTTCACCAGGTGCCGGTCGATGCGCAGCGAAAGCTCGCGCATATAGAGCCGGCCGGCCCAGTGCTCACCGCTGCGCCGGTCCTTCACACCCGGAGGGTGAACGACCGGACGCAGCTCAGCTACCGATGGTTTTTGCATAGTCGGCGTATGCGTCCCTGATCTGGTCGGTGGACAGGTCGAGGTGCTCGAGGATGGTGAAGCGGCCCGGGCGGGTCTGCGGGGCGTACGCCACGACCTGGACGAACTCGTCCGCGGTGAAGCCGATCTCGCTGGGCAGCACGGGCAGGCCGTGGCGGCGCAGCACCTCCGCCATGTAGGCCGACTCCTCGCGGGCTCCGCGCAGATGCATCGCGAAAGCCGCGCCCAGACCGACCTGCTCGCCGTGGCTCGCCGCCCGCTTGGGGAACAGCAGGTCGAAGGCGTGGTTGATCTCGTGGCAGGCGCCGGACGCGGGGCGTGAGTCGCCCGCGACCGACATCGAGATGCCGGTGAGCACCAGCCCTTCGGCGAGTACCTGCAGGAAGGCGTCGTCGCCCACGCCGCCGGGGTGGCGCAGGACCGCCTCGCCCGCCTGGCGTGCCATGGCCGCGGCCAGACCGTCGATCGCCTCGCCGGTCTCGCGGTTCGACAGCTCCCAGTCGGCGATGCAGGAGATGTTCGAGACCGCGTCGCCGATGCCGGACCGCACGAAGCGCACCGGCGCCTCACGGACCACGTCGAGGTCGATAACGACCGCGATCGGGGTCGGGACACCGTACGAGCCGCGGCCCGCGTCGTTGTCCAGGGTCGCGACGGGCGAGCACAGGCCGTCGTGCGCCAGGTTCGTGGCGACGGCGACCAGGGGCAGCCCGACGCGCGCGGCGGCGAACTTCGTACAGTCGATGATCTTGCCGCCGCCGAGGCCCACGACCGCGTCGTAGCGACGGCCCTTCTTCAGGGCGTCGGCCAGCTTGACGGCGTCGTCCAGCGTGCCGCCGCCCACCTCGAACCAGTCGGCGTTGGGCAGCGACGGGGCGAGCCGCTCGCGCAGGACCGCGCCCGAGCCGCCGCTGATGGCGAAGGCGAGCCTGCCGGTCGACGACGAGATCCGCTGATCGGCCAGGACGGAGGCCAGGTCGTTCAGGGCCCCCGCCCTGATGTCGACGACGACCGGCGAGGGGATGAGCCTCGTCAGTACTGGCACGCGATCTCCCGCCCCTTGGCCAGGTCCTCGTGGTTGTCGATCTCGACCCACTTGACGTCGCCGATCGGCGCCACGTCCACCTTGAAGCCGCGGTTCACGAGCTCCTGGTAGCCGTCCTCGTAGTAGAGGTCGGGGTCGCGCTCGAAGGTGGTCTTCAGCGCGTCGGCGAGCTCGTCGGCGGCGGAGCCCTCGATGAGGGTGACGCCGATGTACTCGCCGGTGGCCTCGGCCGGGTCCATCAGCTTGGTGATCTTCTGGACGCCCTTCTCGGCGTCGACGATGACCTTCATCTCCTCGTCGGCGAGCTGCTTCACCGTGTCGAGGGCGAGGATGATCTTCTGGCCGTTGCCGCGGGCGGCCAGCAGGGTCTTCTCGACGGAGACCGGGTGCACGGTGTCGCCGTTGGCGAGGATCACGTCGTGCTTGATCGAGTCACGGCCGCACCACAGGGAGTAGGCGTTGTTCCACTCCTCGGCCTTGTCGTTGTCGATCAGGGTGAGCTTGAGGCCGTACTTCTCCTCAAGGGCCGCCTGACGCTCGTAGACGGCTTCCTTCTTGTAGCCGACGATGATCGCGACCTCGGTCAGACCGATCTCGGCGAAGTTGCCGAGCGTCAGGTCGAGGATGGTGGTGTCACCATCGACGGGCACCAGAGCCTTGGGCAGGGTGTCCGTGTAGGGGCGAAGACGCCGTCCGGCGCCGGCCGCCAGCACGAGGCCGATCATGCGGGTTCTCCTTCATCGTGTACGGCGGGTGCTTGGGAGGACACCCAGAAGCGGATGCTCTCGCTGAGCACCACTAGTGCCACGGCCACGGCGAGAGCCGTGAGCGCGACGGTGAAAACTTGTGCGGACAGCAGGGCGGCGGCGACCGCGACCGCCAGCGTCCTGCCTTCGTGCCCGCCGATCGCCCGCACCAGCCAGTGCGGGGGCGCGCCGGTGCCACCGCGAATGCGGTACACCGTGTCGTAGTGATGGTAGGCGACGGCGGCCACCAGTCCGAAGGCCGCAGGCAAGGCCCCGTTCACCTCCGCTTTGGCGGCGAGCACAAGGACCGTGCCGTACTCGGCGGCGCGGAAGAACGGAGGGACCAGCCAGTCCAGGGAGCCCTTGAGGGGCGCGGCGACCGCGAGACCCGAGGCGAGTACGTAGCCGAGTGCCGCGAGCGCCGTCCAGGGTCCGCCGAAGTCGGTGAAGGCGGCGACGGCGACCAGGAGCGCCCCGCCGAGCAGGGCGGCGGCGGGTGCCGCGAAGGCGGGCAGCTTGCCGGCGAGTGCGCCGAGCCGCGCCGCGCAGAGCTGGGCGAGCGGACCGCTGTCGGCGAGGTCGGCCAGGGCGCGGGCCGCCCGGTCGGTTCGGGTCGCCCGGCGGGTCAGCGAGCGCAGCAGCCGCCCGGCCGTGGTGTAGCAGGCGGCGAACGCGCAGCCGATCAGCAGTACGGAGAAGGTGATGCGCGGGGTGGTGACAGCCGTCAGCACGGCGAGCAGCGCCCAGCGCTCGCCGATCGGCAGCACGATCATCCGGCGCAGCCAGACCGTCCAGCCGATGCTGTCGAGCTTGTCGGACAGGGCGGCGGTGGGGCTGCCCGTGACAGATTTACCAGCGCCGGTGGCGTCGTGGTTGGCCTCGTTGAAGGAGAAGTCCACGACATGGCGGCAGGTCTGCAGCACCATCGCGCCCAGGGCGAGCGCCCAGACGTCGTCTCCGCCGCGGGCCGCGCCGAGTGCGAGGCCGGCGTAGTAGGCGTACTCCTTGGCGCGGTCGAAGGTCGCGTCCAGCCAGGCGCCCAGCGTGGAGTACTGGAGCGAGTAGCGGGCGAGCTGCCCGTCGGTGCAGTCCAGGACGAACGAGAAGATCAGCAGCGCACCGGCCGCGACGAAGCCGACCCTGGTGCCGGTCGCCGCGCACCCGGCCGCGATCAGCGCGGTGAGCAGCGAGGCGGTGGTGACCTGGTTCGGGGTGAAGCCGCGGCGGGCGCACCAGCGGGCGAGGTAGCGCGAGTACGGGCTGACGCAGTACGTCGTGAAGAAGCCGTCCCGTGACTTGACCGCGGTGCGCAGGCGTACCGCCTCGTCGTCCACGGACGCGACGGCCTGCCGGGCCTCGTTGCGGGATTGCGGGTCGGTGGGCACGGTGGCGACCAGGGAACCGAGGTCGGGGTGGTGCACCTCGGTGTCCGCCGCGGCCAGTTCATCGGCCACGCGGTCGGCGAGGGTGTGCACCGCGACGCTGCCGCCGTCCTTGCCGGTCGCCGCGCGCACCGCGCCGGTCAGCGCCTGGCGGGCCGACGGCAGGACGGAGACCGCGCCGGGGATGGCGCTGGCGTGGAAGCGGGGGTCGGTGAGGCCGAGCCGGAGTGCGTGCACATGCCCCACGAAGTCGGCGTCGACGACCGCGACCCGTTCGTCCGCCGCGGTCGCGGCGAGCAGGGTCTCGGTGTCCTCGGCGCTGGAGGCGACCCGCACGTCGAAGCCCAGCTCCCGCAGGTCACCCTCAAGCGACGAGCCGGGAACCGGAGTACCGGTGAGGATGGCGGTCGACAGACGAACTCACTCCTTGGGGGGCCGACGCGGGGCGCCGGAGGCATACGTGAGGGGGGTCCCCCGGTTGACGAGAGGCCGGGCGGCACGTCGGCAGAGGCTATCGGATGTTCAGATGCCTTCGTTCACCGGCCGTTTACGGCCCGACCATCTGGGTCTGCCCAGGCGCGAACGCCCGGGCCATCATCGTGGATCAAGGGTGCACACCACAAACCACGCCCTGGGGCACGGTCCCGCCAAGCGATCTCCCCAAGGCTCTGACCTGCAGGCATTTCCGCAGGTCAGAGCACATGACAACGGTGTTCACTGCCGTGTTGCCAGATACCCCCACCCCGTAGTTGACTGGCTGACGCGCAGGAGGAACACGGGACCGGAAACGACCGAGAACCACGCGATTCAGAGGGGTATTCATGGGAGCCGGCCACGATCACGGCCATGCCGCACCCACGTCGGGCACCGCCGCCGCCCGGTACCGGGGACGGCTGCGCATCGCGCTGTCGATCACGCTCGGCGTCATGGTGGTGGAGATCGTCGGCGGGATCATGGCGGACTCGCTGGCCTTGGTCGCCGACGCGGCGCACATGGCGACGGACGCGGTCGGCCTGAGTATGGCGCTGCTGGCGATCTACTTCGCCAACCGGCCGGCGAGCGGCAACCGGACCTTCGGGTTCGCGCGGGCGGAGATCCTGGCCGCGCTCGCCAACTGTCTGCTGCTGCTCGGTGTCGGCGGTTATGTGCTGTACGAGGCGATCGAGCGGTTCATCACCCCGGCCGAGACCAAGGGCGGCCTCGCCATCGTCTTCGGCGTCATCGGCCTGGTCGCGAACGTCGTCTCGCTGTCGCTGCTGATGCGCGGCCAGCGGGAGAGCCTCAATGTGCGGGGCGCGTTCCTTGAGGTGCTGGCGGACGCGCTGGGCTCGGCCGCCGTGATCATCTCGGCGGCCGTCATCATCCTGACCGGCTGGCAGGCGGCCGACCCGATCGCCTCGCTGGTGATCGGCCTGATGATCGTGCCGCGTACCGTCAAGCTCCTGCGCGAGACCCTGAACGTGCTCCTGGAGTCCGCCCCCAAGGGCGTGGACATGGCCGAGATGCGGGCGCACATACTGGCCCTGCCCGGCGTCGAGGACGTCCACGATCTGCATGCCTGGACGATCACCTCCGGGATGCCGGTGCTCTCCGCGCATGTGGTCGTCGCGGCCGAGATGCTGGACTCGGTCGGCCACGAGAAGATGCTGCACGACCTGCAGGGATGCCTGGGGGATCACTTCGACGTCGAGCACTGCACCTTCCAGTTGGAGCCCAGCGGGCACGCCGAGCACGAGCCGAAGCTCTGCCACTGACGGCAGCTCTGCGGCTGACGGCGGTTCTGCCGCTGACGGCGGCGTAGATCATCGAGGGTGTTAGGCTGGCCAGCGATTCTCAGGGAGGTGGGTTGATGACCGTCGTGTGGAGCGCTGCCGTGCGCAGCGACAAGGTTGTCCCCATCCCCCGGGCTCGCGGCTGATCCGGCGCATCGGCGCCCCCGCGCAAGCCCGCACACCCAAAGGGTTCTCACGTTGTCCGACAACGCTGCCTTGTACGAGGCTTTCTTCGCCCTGCACCACGGACTTCCGCGGCAGGGCCCCGGCTCCGACGCCACCACCCGGCACCTGCTCTCCCATGCGGGTCCGCTGCCGCAGCGGCCCCGCGTCCTGGACCTGGGCTGCGGTCCGGGCCGGTCCGCGCTGCTGCTGGCCGCCGAGGCCGGTGCCGAGGTGACCGCCGTCGATCTGCACCAGCCGTTCCTGGCCGAGCTCGATGCGGCCGCCGCGGCCCGCGGGCTCGGCGCATCGATCACCACCGTCGCGGCCGACATGGCCGAACTCCCCTTCCCTGACGGGTCCTTCGACCTGGTGTGGGCGGAGAGTTCGGCCTACTCGATCGGCTTCGACACCGCGCTGGCCAAGTGGCGGCGGCTGCTCGCTCCCGGCGGCACCCTGGTGCTCACCGAGTGCGAGTGGACGACGGCCGAGCCGTCCCCCGAGGCCCGCGCCTTCTGGGACCGGCACTACACACTGCGCAGCACCGAGCAGAACGCCCGCGCAGCGGCCGCCGCCGGGTACTCCGTACTCGCGCTGCACCCGCAGCCCGAGTCCGACTGGGACGAGTACTACGGCCCGCTCGGCGAGCGCGCTGACGCGGCCGATCCCGCCGCGCCCGGGATGGCCGAAGCGCTCGCCGCCACGCGCGCGGAGATCGCGATGCGGCGCGAACACGGCACGGAGTACGGCTACACCGGGTACGTGCTGACGGCGCCAAACCGGCGTTCGAGGTATCGGACGAGGCCATGATGGCGCTGGTGTTCGACGGTTCCGGAACGGTTCCGCGGGGCATGATCAACTACCCGGCGGCCTTCGGCGTCTGACTCGGTGGCCCGCGTGTACCCGCCCGCCGCGGCTGGCGGGTACACGCGGGCACCATGGGTGCCGAAAGCTCCGGATTCGTACGGCAGACTTGAGGTTCGACGACCAATGCGAAGGATGGGTATGCCGATCACACCAGCCACCGCGGCGAACACTCCGGCCAACGGGTCCGCGGACACGATCCTGCTCGAACTGGTCGACGAGGACGGCAACACCATCGGCACCGCGGAGAAGATCTCCGCCCACCAGGCGCCCGGGCAGTTGCACCGCGCGTTCTCCGTGTTCCTCTTCGACGAGCGGGGGCGGCTGCTGATCCAGCGGCGCGCGCTGGGCAAGTACCACTCCCCCGGCGTCTGGTCGAACACCTGCTGCGGGCACCCGTATCCGGGCGAGGCGCCGTTCGCGGCGGCCGCTCGGCGGACGTACGAGGAGCTGGGCGTCTCGCCCTCGCTGCTCGCCGAGGCGGGCACGGTCCGCTACAACCACCCGGACCCGGACTCGGGTCTGGTGGAGCAGGAGTTCAACCACCTCTTCGTGGGGATGGTGCAGTCCCCGCTGCGGCCCGATCCCGAAGAGATCGGCGAGACGGCCTTCGTGACCTCGGACGAGCTCGCCGTCCGGCACGACAAGGGGCCGTTCTCGGCGTGGTTCATGACCGTACTCGACGCGGCCCGGCCCGCGATCAAGGAGCTGACCGGGCCGTCAGCTGGGTGGTGAGCGGTCCGCTCAGCGCGGTGGCTTGAGCGGCAGGGCGGCCCAGATCACCTTGCCGCCGCTGGCCGTGTGTTCGGCGTCGCAGACCCCACCGGCCTCCTTCGTGATCTCCAGCACCAGCAGTAGCCCCCGCCCCCCGGTCTGGCCCTGGTCCGCCTCCAGGGCCTTGGGCCGGTACGGGTGGTTGTCCTCGACCGAGACCCGCACCCACTCCGCTCCCACGGCCACCTCGACGGCGATCATCGGGGAGAGCAGGGCCGCGTGCCGTACGGAGTTGGTGACAAGCTCCGAGACGATCAGCAGCAGTCCGTGGACGACGTCGTCGGATGCCGGTACTCCCTGGCGGGTCAGCAGATCACGTACGGCGTGCCGGGCCTGGGGTACCGAGGTCTCGACGGCGGGGGCGGTGAACCGCCAGACGCCCTCGTACGGCAGTGGTCCCGACACGGCCTGACCTGCTACCGCCTGCCCCGGCGCGGTCTGACCGGTTGGGACTCCGCCACCGTTGTCCATCGTCCGGTCGCCGCCTCTGCGCTCGATAGTCACCACACTGTCGAGTCTGAGAAAGTTCAGGTCCGTACCGCAGAAGTGATCAGAACTCGTTGACTATCGACGCTTTCCGACCGCTGGCGTATGACAGCGTCAGGTGTGCGACTGATCCTGATCGTCTTGTTCTGATTGTTCTGGCTTCAAAGGCTTTACCGGTTCTATACGTTCGGAGTCCGCGGCCCGTTCGGCTTCCTCCGCCTTCTTGGAGACCACCTCCGCCTCCTCGGCGGCTTCCTCCGCGACCAGGGTGACAACGCGCCGCCCCAGCACGCCGGTGGCGATCAGACCCAGACCGTCGAAGAGCAGCGCGAGCGAGAAGAAGACGCCGATCACATAGCGGCTACTGTTCGGCCAATCGAACAACACCAGCAGGCCGAGCAGCAGCCCGAAGGCGCCCTGGACCAGCGTCAGGCCGAACTGCGGGCCGCGTACCACCGCGCTGCCGACCAGTCGGAAGGCACCGCCGGTGAGGAAGAGCAGCGCGGCGAACATGGTCAGCGCCTCCGCCGACCCCTCGGGGTGCCTGATGAGCACCACACCCGCGGCGAGATTGAGCGCGGCGACCACCACGCCCAGCCAGAAGAAGCTGGTGCCGCGGGACTGGAAGGAGTGCAGCAGGCCGACGGCGCCACCGGCCAGCAGCAGCCAGCCGAACAGCACCATCGAGGTCAGCGTGGCGAAGGCCGCGTAGCCGAGGCCCACCAGGCCGGCCAGGACCAGGATGACGCCCAACAGCGTGAGCCGGCCGAAACCGCGGCTCAGTCTCGCGCCCGGGCCGGTGCGTCTGACCATGACTGCCTCCTCGCGGCACCCCGGTGCGGCCCCTTATTGATCGTACGTTCGGGGCGTGCGGATAGCATCCGGCACATGGCGTACACGGAGCTCACCGAGCCGCGACTGCGACACACCGTCGACGGCGGGATCGCGACCGTCGTGATCGACCACCCGGCCAGGCGCAACGCGATGACCGCGGACATGTGGCGGGCGCTGCCGCCGCTGCTGGCCGAGCTGGCCGCCGACCCGGCCGTGCGGGTGCTCGTGCTGACCGGTGAGGGCGCCACGTTCTGCGCGGGCGCGGACATCTCCGGGCTGCGTGCTTCGGCGGGCGAGGCGCAGGATCTGGCCGTACGGGCCGAGGAGGCGCTGGCCGCCTTTCCGAAGCCGACGCTGGCGGCGGTGCGGGGCTTCTGTGTGGGCGGTGGCTGCCAGCTCGCGACGGCCTGTGATCTGCGGTTCGCGGAGGAGGGCGCGTCGTTCGGGATCACTCCGGCGAAGCTCGGGATCGTGTACGGGGCGTCCTCCACTCAGCGGTTGGTGTCGCTGGTGGGGCCCGCCACCGCCAAATACCTGCTGTTCTCGGCCGAGTTGATCGGCACCGAGCGCGCGCTGCGCACCGGCCTGGTGGACGAGGTGCTGCCCGCGGGTGAACTGGACAAGCGGGTGGCGGAGTTCGCGAAGGTGCTGATCGGGCGCTCCCAGCTGACCCAGGCCGCCGCGAAGGAGTTCGCGGCGGGCCGCGCGGAGCGGGCGGCGTACTGGGCCGAGCAGGCGCGCGGCAGCGGCGACACCGCGGAGGGGGTCGCCGCGTTCCTGGAGCGCAGGGACCCGCGGTTCCAGTGGACCGCGGGTCCGGTGGAACCGGCCTAGGAGGCGGCCGGGGTATCCGCCCGGAACTTCTCCACCACCTCTGCGGGGGCCTTCTCGGGTGAGCCCGCGTCGTACGGCGGCTGCGGGTCGTACTCGATCATGAGCTGGACGCCCTGCGCGAACGGGTCGCCCGCGATCTTCCCGGCCAGGGTCAGGCCCATGTCGATGCCCGCGGACACCCCCGCGCCCGTGACGTACTTACCGTCGAAGACGACCCGCTGCCCGGTCGGGGAGACGCCGAACTCCTTGATGGCGTCCAGCGCCAGCCAGTGGGTCGTGGCCTGGCGGCCCTTGAGCAGTCCGGCCGCGGCGAGCAGCAGCGATCCCGTGCACACCGAAGTCGTCCAGGTCGTGGTGGCGTCGACGGCGCGCAGCCAGCCCAGGAGCACGTCGTTGTGGGTCGGGACGTCCGGGCCACCGGGGACGATCACGATGTCGGGGCGGGTCACCTCGGCGAACGACTTCGCGGCCACGAAGGTGAGGTTCCCGGTGTCGTCCTTGACGGGGCCCGCCTGCTCGGCGACGAACACGGTCTCGGCGCCCGGCAGGGGGCTGAGCGTCTGGAAGGGGCCGACGGCGTCCAGCGCGGTGAAGCCGTCGAAGAGGACTATGGCGATCTGCATGGATGGACTGCCTTTCGTCGATGGGACAGATACGTCGATGGGACAGGTTGGGACGGGTGCTTGGGACGGGTGTTACGGCTGGGGGTGGCGGCTGTGCGCGCGGTGCTCCGCGACCAGGTCAGCGGGGGCCTTGTGCGGTGAACCGGCGTCGTAGGGCGGCTGTGGGTCGTACTCGGTCAGCAGCTGGATGGACTGGGCGGCCCGGTCTCCGGCGATCCGTCCGGCCAGGGCCAGGGCCATGTCGATGCCGGACGAGACCCCGGCCGCGGTGACGTATTTGCCGTCGAAGACGACCCGTTCGCCGGTGGGCTCGACGTCGTATCGCTTGATGGCGTTCAGGGCCAGCCAGTGGGACGTGGCGCGGCGGCCCTTGAGCAGTCCGGCCGCGGCGAGCAGCAGGGAGCCGGTGCACACGGAGGCCGTCCAGGTGGTCGTGGCGTCGACCGCGCGCAGCCACGACAGGAGGGTCTCGTTCGCCATCTGCGGGGTCTGTCCGGGGCCACCGGGCACCACGACGACATCGGGTCGGGTGACCTCGGCGAAGGTCGCGTCCGCGACGAGCGCGAGGGTGCCCGAGTCGTTGCGTACGGGACCGGGCCGCTCGGCGACGAAGACGGTCTCGGCGCCGGGGACGCGCCCCAGGACCTCGTAGGGGCCCACCGCGTCGAGGGCGGTGAAGCGGTCGAAGAGGGCGATCGCGATCTGCATGGACTGCCTTTCATGGACCGTCAGCGATCGTCAGTGGGGGCGTCAGTCGGCCGCGGGGGCGGGGCGGAAGCGGCGGCGGTACTCGGCCGGGGACGAGCCCAGTGCCTTGACGAAGGCGCGGCGCAGCGCCTCGGGTGTGCCGTAGCCGCAGGCGCGGGAGATCTGCTCGACGCCGTCCGCGGTGTCCTCCAGGAGGCGGCGGGCGTGTTCCAGGCGTACGCGCTCGACGTACCGGCCCGGTGTCGTACCGCTCTCGGCCGTGAAGGCGCGGGCGAAGTGCCGGGGCGAGAGCCGGGCGCGGGCGGCCAGGGACTCGACCGAGAGGTCGTCGCCAGGGTGCTCGGTGATCCACTGCTGGACCTCGCGCAGCGGTTCGCGCTGTGCGGTCTGCGCGGCGAGCTGGGCGCTGAACTGGGCCTGGTTGCCCGGGCGGCGCAGGAAGACGACCAGGTAGCGGGCGACGGTGAGCGCGACCTCCCGCCCGAGGTCCTCCTCGACCAGGGCGAGCGCGAGGTCGATGCCCGCGGTCACTCCGGCCGAGGTCGCGATGTGGCCGTCGCGTACGTAGATCGGGTCCGGGTCGACCTCGACCTCGGGGTGCTCGCGGGCGAGCTGGTCGCTGTACGCCCAGTGGGTGGTCGCCCGGCGCCCGTCGAGCAGCCCGGCCGCGGCCAGCAGGCCCGCTCCGGTGCAGACCGACACCAGGCGGGTCGCCTCGGGGCCGTGCCTGCGGAGCCAGGACACGAGCCGGGGGTCGGGGTCGCGGGTGCCGTGGCCGCCCGGCACCAGGAGCGTGTGCGGGATGGGGGCCTCGGTGATGTCGTAGTCGGGGGTGAGGGTGAGGCCGCTCGATGTGCGCACCGGCGCGCCGTCGAGCGTGGCGGTACGGACGCGGTACGGGCCGCCGGGGTCACCGGCGGCGAATGCGGCGCCGGTGAAGACCTCCACGGGGCCGGTGACGTCGAGGCTCTGGACGTCCTCGAAGAGGACGACGAGAACGGTGCGCTGCGGCGTGCCCTTCACCATGCCGACGATTCTTCGGGAGCCCCGGTATGGCCGCAATGACGCGCATCCCACCTTTCCTGCCATCAAGCGGACGCTTATGGTCCGGCAACACAGCCTTCCGGCCGTACCTACCAGTCGGTATCGTGCGGGCATGACCTCACTTCCCGCATACGCCGGACGCCGCTGCCACAACGTCCTGAACCCGCTGCACTCCGCCGTCTACTTCTCGCCCGAGTACCCCAAGGAACTGGCGTCGGCCGGTATCGCGGACCTCAGCGAGTCCCTGTTCATCATCGGACGGGCCGCGGCGCTCGGCAGGGTGGGGCCGGGGACGATCGCCGCCGCCTTCTACAACTTCAGCTACGACCGCATCGCCCGTGTGGTGCCCGCGGTATGGCAGAGCACGTCCCCCGAGGAGGTGGTCGCCGCCCGGCTCCGCGCCGCCGACTCGTCGCTGCGCCGACTACTCGGCGAGCAGGCCATAGCGTCGGACGAGATGGCCGAGGCCGCCCGCCTCGCGCTGCGCGCCACCGAGGCCTGCACCCGCCACGCCCGGCCGCTCTACGCCGCGCACGCCGATCTGCCGGTGCCGGACGAGCCGCACCTCGCGTACTGGCACGCCGCGACGCTGCTGCGCGAGCACCGCGGCGACGGGCATCTCGCGGTCCTGCTCGACGCCGGACTCGACCCGGTGGAGGCCCTGGTGAGCCACACCGCGACGGGCAAGGGCATGAACCCCCAGTGGATTCTCGCCACGCGCGGCTGGAGTCAGCAGGACTGGGACGCGGCCGCCGACCGGCTACGCGCGCGTGGGCTGCTGGACGCCGACGGCGAGCCCACCGAGGAGGGGACCGCCCTGCGCAAGGGGATCGAGCGGACCACCGACCGGCTGGACGCGGCGCCGTACGAGCACCTGGGCGCGGCGGGTGTGGAGCGGCTCACCGAGCTGGGGACCGGGTTCCTGATGACCGCGGCGGAGGCAGGCGCGTTCCCCGCGGATCTGGTGGGCAAAGGCTGATCCGACAGGTCGAGCGGCCGGGGCTGATCCCCCGCTGTCGGTGCCACCTGCCACAATACGTACCTCACTCAGGTTTGCCAGGCCATGTGCACACCGGCTGGCTGGCTGACCTGTGTGTCCGGCTGGAGGTCCGGGGGCCACGCGGCGGAGCCGCACATGTCAGCGCCCCCGGGAAATTGCAGCAGCTCAGCGAGAAGGCGGTACGGGAATCGTGACAGCAGCACTGCCACCCATCGTGGGGTCCATCGAGAGCAGGATCGCCCAGGAGCTCGGCGTCCGGGAGCGGCAGGTCAGGGCGGCGGTCGAGCTGCTCGACGGCGGGTCGACCGTGCCCTTCATCGCGCGCTACCGCAAGGAGGCGACCGAGCTGCTCGACGACGCGCAGCTGCGCACGCTCGAAGAGCGGCTGCGGTATCTGCGCGAGCTCGAAGAGCGGCGTACGGCGATCATCGAGTCGGTACGTGAACAGGGCAAGCTGACCGACGAGCTGCGGGCCCGTATCGACGCCGCCGACACCAAGGCGCGGCTGGAGGACATCTACCTCCCGTACAAGCCCAAGCGCCGCACCAAGGCGCAGATCGCCCGCGAGGCGGGGCTCGAACCGCTCGCCGACGGGCTGTTCGGCGATCCGGGTGTGGAACCCCTCGCCGCGGCCGCGGCGTTCGTGGACGCCGACAAGGGTGTCGCGGACCCACAGGCCGCGCTGGACGGCGCGCGGGCGATCCTCACCGAGCGGTTCAGCGAGGACGCGGACCTGATCGGCGAGGTGCGCGAGCGGATGTGGACGCGGGGGCGGCTCGCGGCCAAGGTGAAGGACGGCAAGGAGACCGAGGGCGCCAAGTTCGCGGACTACTTCGACTTCGCCGAGCCGTTCACCGAGCTGCCCTCGCACCGGGTGCTCGCGATGCTCCGCGGTGAGAAGGAGGGCGTACTGGACCTGGTCCTGGAGCCCGAGGAGCCGGACGCCGCGCCGGAGGGCCGGGCGGCCACGTCGTCGTACGAGGGCATCATCGCCCGGCACTTCGACATCGCCGACCGTGGCCGCCCCGCCGATGGCTGGCTGCTCGACACGGTGCGCTGGGCGTGGCGCACCCGGATCCTGGTGCATCTGGGCATCGACCTGCGGCTGCGGCTGCGAACGGCCGCCGAGGACGAGGCGGTGCGGGTCTTCGCGTCCAATCTGCGGGATCTGCTGCTCGCGGCCCCGGCCGGTACGCGCGCGACGCTGGGGCTCGACCCCGGGTTCCGTACGGGCGTGAAGGTCGCCGTGGTCGACGCGACCGGCAAGGTCGTGGCCACGGACACGATCTACCCGCACGTCCCGGCCAACAAGTGGGACGAGGCGCTGGGCAAGTTGGCGCGGCTCGCCAAGGAGCACGCGGTCGATCTGATCGCCATCGGCAACGGCACGGCCTCCCGTGAGACGGACAAGCTCGCCGGTGAACTGATCACCAAGCACCCCGAGTTGAAGCTGACCAAGGTCATGGTCTCCGAGGCGGGCGCCTCGGTGTACTCGGCCTCCGCGTTCGCGTCCCAGGAGCTGCCGGAGCTCGATGTGTCGCTGCGTGGCGCCGTCTCCATCGCGCGGCGGTTGCAGGACCCGCTGGCCGAGCTGGTGAAGATCGACCCCAAGTCGATCGGGGTCGGCCAGTACCAGCACGACCTGTCCGAGGTGAAGCTCTCCCGCTCCCTGGACGCGGTCGTCGAGGACTGTGTGAACGGCGTCGGGGTGGATGTGAACACCGCGTCCGCGCCACTGCTCGCGCGGGTGTCGGGTATCGGCGCCGGGCTCGCCGAGAACATCGTGGCGCACCGGGACGCCAACGGCCCGTTCACGGCGCGCAAGGCGCTCAAGGACGTGGCGCGGCTCGGCCCGAAGGCGTACGAGCAGTGCGCGGGCTTCCTGCGGATCCGTGGCGGCGACGATCCGCTGGACGCGTCGAGTGTGCACCCCGAGGCGTACCCGGTGGTACGCCGGATGGTGCGGGTGACGGGCGGCGAGGTCGCCTCGCTGGTCGGGAACGGGGCGGCGCTGCGCGCGCTGAAGCCCGCCGAGTTCGTGGACGACACGTTCGGTCTGCCGACGGTGACGGACATCCTGCGCGAGCTGGAGAAGCCGGGGCGGGACCCGCGGCCCGCGTTCAAGACGGCGTCCTTCAAGGAGGGCGTGGAGAAGATCGGTGATCTGGCGTCCGGGATGGTGCTGGAGGGTGTGGTCACCAATGTGGCCGCGTTCGGTGCCTTTGTGGATGTTGGTGTGCACCAGGACGGTCTGGTGCATGTCTCGGCGATGTCCAAGACGTTTGTGAAGGACCCGCGGGATGTGGTGAAGCCGGGGGACATCGTGAAGGTGAAGGTTCTGGAGGTCGATATTCCGCGGAAGCGGATCTCGTTGACGTTGCGGCTGGACGACGAGGCGGCGGACCGGTCGGCGTCTGGCCCCGGCCAGGACGCTCGTCCCTCCAAGGGAGGTCAGCGGCGGGAGCGCGGGCAGGGTGGTGGGCGGCCGCCTGCGCAGCGTGGTGGCGGCGGGGGTGGCCGACGG
>NZ_JAZGRL010000001.1:1006389-1051049 GCF_046540415.1 Streptomyces sp. E11-3
TTTTTGTGTGTTTTTGTTGGTTTTGTGGGTTGGGGGGGGGGGGGGGGGGGGGGGGGGGGGGGGGGGGGGGGGGGGGGGGGGGGGCCGGCCCCCCCCCCCCCCCCCCCACCGCGGGTCAGACGTCAGGCGTCCTTGAAGGTCTCGCCCTTCGACGCCTTCTCCACCAGCAACGCGGGCGGCGCGAAGCGGTCCCCGTACCGGTCTGCGAGTTCCCGGGCGCGGGCCACGAAACCGGGCAGCCCGCCCTCGTACCCGTTGATGTACTGCAGGACGCCGCCCGTCCAGCCGGGGAAGCCGATGCCGAAGATGGAGCCGATGTTGGCGTCGGCGACCGACGTCAGCACGCCCTCCTCCAGGAGCCGTACGGTGTCCAGCGCCTCCGAGAAGAGCATGCGCTCCTGCATGTCCTGGAACGGGATCTCGGCGCCCTCACGCGTGAAGTGCTCGCGCAGGCCCGGCCAGAGTCCGGCGCGCTTGCCGTCCACGTAGTCGTAGAAGCCCGCGCCGCCGCTGCGTCCGGTCCGCCCGAACTCGTCGACCATGCGGTCGATGACGCCCTCGGCCGGGTGCGACGGATAGCTGCCGCCCTCTTCTTCGATGGCCCGCCGGGTCTCGTTGCGGATCTTGCGCGGGAGGGTGAGGGTGAGCTCGTCCATCAGGGAGAGCACCTTGGCCGGGTAACCGGCCTGGGCCGCGGCCTGCTCCACGGACGCGGGCTCGATGCCCTCGCCGACCATCGCGACGCCCTCGTTGATGAAGTGCCCGATGACGCGCGAGGTGAAGAAGCCGCGCGAGTCGTTGACGACGATCGGGGTCTTGTTGATCTGGCGGACCAGGTCGAAGGCGCGGGCCAGGGCCTCGTCGCCGGTCCGCTCGCCCTTGATGATCTCGACCAGCGGCATCTTGTCGACGGGCGAGAAGAAGTGCAGGCCGATGAAGTCCACCGGACGCGAGACGCCCTCGGCGAGCTGGCTGATGGGCAGCGTTGAGGTGTTGGAGCAGAGCAGGGCGTCGGGCTCGATGACGTCCTGGATCTCCTGGAACACCTTGTGCTTGAGCGCCGGGTCCTCGAAGACCGCCTCGATCACGGCGTCGCAGCCCGCGAGGTCCCCCGGGTCGGCGGTGGGCGTGATCTGGGCGAGCAGCGCGTCGGCCTTGGCCTGGGTGGTACGGCCACGGGACACGGCCTTGGCGCAGAGCTGCTCGGAGTAGCCCTTGCCCTTGGCGGCGGCTTCCGCCGACACGTCCTTGAGTACGACCTCCATCCCACCGCGCGCGCAGGCGTAGGCGATGCCCGCGCCCATCATCCCGGCGCCGAGCACGGCGACCTTCCGTACCTTCCGGGGCGCGATGTCCTTGGGACGGTTGGCGCCGGAGTTGACGGCCTGGAGGTCGAAGAAGAAGGCCTGGATCATGTTCTTGGAGATCTGGCCGGTGACCAGCTCGGTGAAGTACCGGGCCTCGATGGTCAGTGCCGTCTCGAAGTCGACCTGGGAGCCCTCGACGGCCGCGGCGAGGATGTTGCGCGGGGCAGGGTAGGGGGCGCCCGCGGTCTGCTTCTTGAGGTTGGCGGGGAAGGCCGGGAGGTTCGCGGCGAACTTGGGGTGCGCCGGGGTGCCGCCGGGGATCCTGTAGCCCGGAACGTCCCAGGGCTGCTGGGACTCGGGGTTGGCGTCGATGAAGGCGCGCGCCTGGGCGAGCATCTCCGCCTCGGTGGCGGCCACTTCGTGGATCAGGCCGTTCTCCAGGGCGCGCTGCGGGTTGTACTGGGTGCCCTGGAGCAGCACCTTGAGCAGTGCGTCGGTGATGCCCATCAGCCGTACGGTGCGGGCGACGCCGCCGCCCGCGGGGAGCAGGCCGAGGGTGACCTCGGGCAGGCCGATCTTGGAGCCGGGTGCGTCGAGTGCGACGCGGTGGTGGCTGGCCAGCGCGATCTCGTAACCGCCGCCGAGCGCCGCGCCGTTGATGGCGGCGACGACCGGCTTGCCGAGGGTCTCGATGCGGCGCAGGGAGTTCTTGATGCCGGTGCCGGTCTCGAAGGCCTGCTGGGCGTTCTCCGGGCCGACCTGGATCATTTCCTTGAGGTCGCCGCCCGCGAAGAAGGTCTTCTTCGCGGAGGTGTAGATGATGCCCCGGATGGACTCCTTCTCGGCCTCGACGCGGTCGGCGATGGCGGCGATGGAGTCCTTGAAGGCCTGGTTCATGGTGTTCGCGGACTGGTTGGGGTCGTCCAGGACGAGGGTGACGACGCCGGTCTCGTCCTGTTCCCAGCGGATGGTGGTGGACTCGCTCATGCTTGGGTTCTCCGTGAAATCCGTAAGGGTGGGGGCGAGACAGGTCAGAGACGCTCGATGACGGTGGCGATGCCCATGCCGCCGCCGACGCAGAGCGTGGCGAGGCCGTACCGCTTGTCCTGCCGCTCCAGCTCGTCGACCAGGGTGCCGAGGATCATCGCGCCGGTGGCGCCCAGCGGGTGGCCGAGCGCGATGGCGCCGCCGTTGACGTTGACCTTGTCCAGGGAGAGGTCCATGTCCCTGGCGAAGCGCAGGACGACGCCCGCGAACGCCTCGTTGATCTCGACCAGGTCGATGTCGTCGATGGTCAGTCCGGCCTTCGCGAGGGCCTTGCGGGTCGCGGGGGCGGGCCCGGTGAGCATGATGGTGGGCTCGGAGCCGGAGACCGCGGCGGAGACGATCCGGGCGCGCGGCGTGAGGCCGTACCGCTCGCCGACCGCCTTGGTGCCGATGGCGACCAGCGACGCGCCGTCCACGATGCCGGAGGAGTTGCCCGCGTGGTGGACGTGGTCGATCTTCTCCACCCAGTGGTACTTCTGCAGCGCGACCGCGTCGAAGCCGCCGAGCTCGCCGATGTCGGCGAAGGACGGCTTGAGCTTGGCCAGCGAGTCGGCGGTGGTGCCGGGCCGCAGGTGCTCGTCGTGGTCGAGGACGACCAGTCCGCTGCGATCCTTGACCGGGACGACCGACTTCGCGAAGCGGCCTTCCTTCCAGGCTGTCGCGGCGCGCTCCTGCGACAGGGCGGCGTACTCGTCGACGTCGCGCCGCGAGAAGCCCTCGATGGTGGCGATGAGGTCGGCGCCGATGCCCTGCGGGACGAAGCCGGTGTCGTAGTTGGTCATCGGGTCCGCGAACCAGGCGCCGCCGTCGGACGCCATCGGCACCCGCGACATCGACTCGACGCCGCCCGCGAGCACCAGGTCCTCCCAGCCCGAACGGACCTTCATCGCGGCCAGGTTGACCGCTTCCAGGCCCGAGGCACAGAAGCGGTTCTCCTGGACGCCCGCCACGGTGTCGGGCAGCCCGGCGGCGATCGCCGCGATCCGGGCGATGTCGGAGCCCTGGTCGCCGACCGGGCCGACGACGCCGAGCACGATGTCGTCGATGGCGGCCGGGTCCAGGGCGGGGAAGCGGCCTTGGAGCTCGTGGATCAGGCCGACGACCAGGTCGATCGGCTTCGTTCCGTGCAGGGCCCCATTGGCCTTGCCGCGCCCGCGCGGGGTGCGGATCGCGTCGTACACGTACGCTTCGGTGCTCAAGGTCGGCAGCCTTTCAGGGTGCGGGATGAGGGTGGGTCGGGCTGGTGGGCGAAAGCGCTGGTCAGGGCAGCAGGGAGCGGCCGATGATCTCCTTCATGATCTCGGTCGTCCCGCCGTAGATGGTCTGGATACGGCCGTCGGTGAAGGCCTTGGCGACGGGGTATTCGGTCATGTAGCCGTAGCCGCCGTGCAGTTGCAGGCAGCGGTCGGCTACGCGTTTCTGCAGTTCGGTGGCCCACCACTTGGCCATCGACGCGTGGACGGCGTCGAGTTCGCCCTTGGCGTGGTCGACGATGCAGCGGTCAAGGAACGCGCGCGTGACGGCGCACTCGGTGGCCATCTCGGCGATCTCGAACCGGATGTGCTGCAGCTTGGCCAGCGGCCGTCCGAACGCCTCGCGCTCCTGGACGTACCGCATGGTGATCTCCAGGAGGTGCTCGGCGGCGGAGATCCCGGCGACGGCGATGCCCATCCGCTCCTGGGCGAGGTGGGTCATGAGGTGGATGAAGGCGCCGTCCAGCTCGCCGAGGAGGTTCTCCTTGGGGACGCGTACGTCGGTGAAGAACAGCTCGGCGGTGTCCTGGGCCTTCTGGCCGATCTTGTCGAGGTTGCGGCCACGCTCGAAGCCTTCCATGCCGCGCTCGACGACCAGTAGGGAGAGGCCCTTGGCGCCGCCGTCGGGGGTGGTCTTGGCGACCACGATCACCAGGTCGGCGAGAATGCCGTTGGAGATGAAGGTCTTGGAGCCGTTCAGCAGCCAGTGGTCGCCTTTGTCCTCGGCGGTGGTACGGATGCCCTGGAGGTCGGAGCCCGCGCCCGGCTCGGTCATGGCGATGGCGGTGATGGTCTCGCCGGTGCAGAAGCCGGGCAGCCAGCGCCGCTTCTGCTCCTCGGTGCCCAGCGTGGTGAGGTACGGGCCGATGATGTCGTTGTGCAGCCCGACCGCGAGCCCGGCGGCTCCCGCGCGGGTGAATTCCTCGGCCAGGACGGCGCTGTAGCGGAAGTCGTCGTTCCCGCCGCCGCCGTACTCCTCGGGCACGGCGAGCCCGAGCAGGCCCTGCTTTCCGGCCGCGAGCCAGGCCTCGCGGGAGACGATGCCGTCCTTCTCCCACTGCTCGTAGTGCGGCAGCACCTCCTTGGTGAGGAAGGTGCGCACGGTCTCGCGGAAGGCCTCGTGGTCGGCGGAGTAGAGCTGGCGCTGCAGGCCCGAGGGCGTCTGTGGCGTCTGTGACGTCATGTGTGCGGAGCCTCCTGTGGCGTCTTCGCCAGTTCCGGTACGTCCCAGTCGCGGGCCACCGCTTCGGTGTCGGCGCCTGGCTGTGCGGGGGGTGTGCGTACGGCGGTGGGGGTCGCCGAGAAGCGCGGGGCCGGGGCGGGCTGGGTGATGCCGCCGTGGTCGGTGAAGGTGGCGCGGGCGGCGAGATGCGGATGGGCGGGGGCCTCGCCCAGGGACAGGACGGGCGCCACGCACGCGTNCTCGGCGTGCGGCGTCGCAGGTCATGAATGGGGTCTCCCCTGCTCAGGGGGGCACCTCCCGCTCGAGCGGAGCCGAGAGTGGGGGAGAAGCCGAGAGCTTGGGGAAGGAGCCACCTGTCCTGCGGCGCCGTGCGGCGAGAGTGCGTGCCGGGCGTCGCTGCGCAGGCGAGGGTTCAAAGACAGGCTCTGAGCCTGTCGGTCGCCGTGCGCAGGGCGCTGCGGCACAGGGCGTCCGCGTGGCGGGTGGTCTCCGGGAGCCGGTAGCGGGGCGCGAGCCGGAG
The DNA here is from genome assembly GCF_046540415.1 of Streptomyces sp. E11-3. Lineage (NCBI taxonomy): Bacteria > Bacillati > Actinomycetota > Actinomycetes > Kitasatosporales > Streptomycetaceae > Streptomyces > Streptomyces sp. E11-3. The sequence continues at coordinate 1,011,700 of NZ_JAZGRL010000001.1, forward strand.
GGTGTGGGCCACGGCCCGGTCCAGGGTCACCCGGTGGCCGACCGACACGAACACCGGCTTCACCCCGTCCTGGGTGCGCACCGCGCGGCCCACCTCCTCCGTGCCGTCCAGCAGGGGTGAGGTGGAGCCGCGCGAGGCGCCCGGCTCCTCGTAGGCGAAGGTGAAGGGGTTCTTGGCGACGCCGATCGTCGGCAGGCCGGTGAGTACACCGAGGTGCGTGGCCAGGCCGAAGCGGCGCGGGTGGGCGCGGCCGTAGCCGTCGCAGACGACGAGTCCCGGGTCGGCCCGGAGGGACTTCAGGGCGTCGAGCACGGTGGGGATCTCCCGGAAGGCGAGCAGCCCGGGGACGTACGGGAAGGTGATCCGCCCGGTCGCGGTGGCCTCCTCGACGACCTTGAGGGTCGCCGCGTCCAGGACGACGGCGGCCGCGGCCACGAGGTCGCGCTCGTCGTCGTAGGCGACGTCGACTCCGGTGACATGGCCGGTGCCGGGTGGTGGGCCGGACTCGTCCAGGATGACGCGGGCGCGCAGTTCGTCCTGGATCGCTCGGGCTTCGGCTTCGGTGGTGGGCCGTTCGGTGCGGGTGTGTGCGGTGGGCATGGTGTGTTGAGGGTACTTGGCGCGGTCTGGGCGTGCTTTCGCGTGGCGCGCGGGGCTGCGTAGGGTGCGTCTACGGTGGCGGATCGATCACCGGAGTACGGAAGAACACGGAGTGCGGAGAGCGGGGGCTTGGTGGCGGGGATACCGGGACGGCGGGCGCATCCCGCTGCGCCCGGAATGCCGGACCGGTGGCGCACGGTGGTCCCCGCGCGCACGGTCCTGGGCGTCATCCACAACGTGACGTCGGCGACCCGGCTGCTTGACCTGCTCACCGTGTTCGACGGGGATCCGCGGGTGCAGGTGCTGTTCACCTGTACCGGGTCCTCGCCGTTCGAGCCCGGTATCGAGGAGTTCGTCGGCGCGCGGGAGCTGCCGTTCATCTCGTGGGAGGAGGCCAGGAGTTACGCGTTCGACCTGGCGGTGAGCGCGAGTCGCGGTGGAGATCTGCAGGATATCTCCGCACCGATCATTGGGACTCCGCACGGCGCTGGATACAATAAGACACTGCAGCGGGAGCCGGGAGCCGGGAGCCGGGAGCCGGGAGCCGGGAGCCGGGAGCCGGGAGCCGGGAGCCAGGAGCCAGGAGCCAGGAGCCAGGAGCCAGGAGCCGGGAGCCGGGAGCCGGGAGCCGGGAGCCGGGAGCCGGGAGCCGGGAGCCGGGAGCCGGGAGCCGGGAGCCAGGAGCCAGGAGCCAGGAGCCAGGAGCCAGGAGCCTTTGGGCTGACTGCTGAATGGCTGGTGCACGACGGTGAGTTGGTGCCGTCCGCCATCGTCCTCTCGCATGACGAGCAGCGGGAACGGCTGCGGCAGGGCTGCCCACAGGCCGTGCCGCTGTCCCATGTCGTCGGCGACCCTTGCATGGACGAGATCCAGGCGTCTCTTCCGTTCCGGAGCGAGTACCGCGCCTCGTTCGGCCTGCGGCCCGGCCAGAAACTGCTGCTGCTGACCTCCACTTGGGGACGGCGGTCCCTGCTCGGCGGCGCGGCCGACGTCGTGGGCCGGGCGCTCGCCGAACTCCCCCGCGACGAGTTCCGTGTCGTCGCCGCCGTGCACCCCAACGCCTGGTACGGGCACGGCGGTTGGCAGATCCGGTCCTGGCTGGAGCCCCACGTACGGGCCGGTCTGATCCTGCCCGAACCGGCGTCCGACACCTGGAAGGCCGCACTCTGCGCGGCCGACGCCTTCCTGGGCGACCACGGCTCGTTGACCCTGTACGCGGCGGGGCGTGGCCTGCCGGGGCTGCTGGCCGCGTTCGACGACGGGAGCGTCGCCGCCGGGTCCCCGATGGCGCGGCTCGGCGCGCTGCTGCCCCGCGTCCGGTCGTCCGCGCCGCTGGCCGGGCAGCTCGCGGCCGCTCTGCGCGACCAGCCGGGCAGCCCCGACCTGACCGGGATTTCACAGCTGGTCACCTCGCGCCCCGGCCAGGCGCTCGCCCGCCTCAGACGGCTCTGCTACCGGACGCTCGACCTGGACGAGCCACCGCGTCCCGTCGTCCCGCGCCCGGTGCGGCTGCCCCCGCCTCCGGCCGACGCGCGGCGATCGCCGTTGGAGCAGCCGGTGTTCGCCGAGGCCCGTGTGACCGGTCACGATTCGACGGGCCGCGTCACGGTCTCGGTACGCCGCTACCCCGCCGAGCCGCAGACGACGGGCAACCAGGCGCACCTGCGCGACGCGCAGGTCGTCGTCGACGAGGGCGAGCCGGATCCCCGCTGGGCGAACGTGGCCGACGTCGTCGTATCCCGCGGCTCACGACCCGGCGACCTGTTCGGGCGCCACGCGGGCTGCTCGGTCGTCGTCGAACCCACCTCACGCGCGGCCTGCCGCCTGCGCCTGCGCGACGGCACCGGGCACCACGCCCGCTGGACCACTCGCCCGTGGTGGGCGACCCCCGCGGTCGCCGCCGCGGTAATCGGCGCCTGCCTGGCCCGCTCCGGGAACGGCTGGGAGGGCGAGGTCGCCGTACGCGCGGGCGACGAGCTGCCCTTGGGCGTACTGTTCCTGCGCCGGACGACGCGGGAGCCCGACCCGAAGTCCCCCGGCCCAGACCTCCGAATCGACCACTGAGCCTGGGCCTGCCCTACGGATCAGCCGTGCGGGCCCGCGGGGCCCGCAGGCCCTTGTGCAGTCGGCGTACGGATCGGCCGGCTATCCCTCCCGCGTGGGGCCGACCAGCCTCGCGCGGGCCTCGGCGGCGCGCAGGCTGCCGAGCTCGGCGTACACGTCCAGCGCCGACTGCCAGTCCGTGCGGGCTTGTTCACCGTCCGCCAGCGCCGCGTAGGCGTCTCCCCGTACGAGGCGCGCGTCCGCTTCTTCCTTGGGGGCGCCGCGGCCCTGGAACAGGTCCAGCGCCTCGGTCAGCAGGGCGGCCGCCTGGTCGGGGTTGCCCGCGGCCAGGGCGGACTCCGCGTGGCGGGTCAGGGCGCGGGCTTCGTTGTAGCGGTCGGGGGTGGCGAGTGCGGCGAACTCGCGGCGGGCGGCTGTGAGGCGGTCCGCGGCCTCGTCGTGGCGGCCCGCGGCGCTCGCGGCCCGGCCCCGGTGATAGGTGAGCAGGGCCCGCCCACGCGGGTGGTCGAGGTCGCCGAGTGCGTCCAGCGCCTGGCCGAACAGGTCCGCGGCCTCGTCGGGACGGCCCTGCTTGAGCGCGACCATGCCCAGGCCCTCCAGAGCCGTCGACTCGGTGCGCGGGTGCCGCGCGCGCCGAGCCGCCTCACGTGCCGCCTCGTAGTGCCGGGCGGCCGACACCAGGTCGTCGGCGCCGCCGCGGTCGAAGTGCGCGAAGGCCAGTTCGTAGTGCATACGGGCCGACACCAGGAGGGCGTCAGCGGGCGGCTCGGGCAGCTCCATGCGCTTCACGGCGGCCTGCACCGCCCACCCGCACACCTGGACCCACAGGGTGTGGTGCTTGCGGCGGAAGAAGACCCCGCGCAACGCCTCGGCCTGCTCGCAGACCTGGCCGTACCGCTGGTCCCGCAGGGCGAGGCCGACCACGGCGGCGGCGTTCTCACGGTCCGCCTCCACGGCGTCCAGGGCCTCCTCCTCCGAGGCGAACACCGTGTCGAGCAGGTCGGGTTCGGCGAACAGCGGGCCGATGCGCCAGCGTTTGGACACCAGGTGCTCGGCAGCGGCGGCGCGCCGCAGATACCAGTCGGCCAGGGTCAGGGTGACCGTGGCGGCTTCGTCCGCGCCCTCAGCGCCCTCGCCCGACGAAGCCGACAAGCCCGACGAGGCCGACGAGGCCGACGAGAGTGATGTGGCCGACGCAGACGCCGAGCGGGCCAGCGCACCCGCGTACTCGTGCACCAGGCGGTTCATCCGGCAGCGCCCGGGGCGCGGTCGTTCGATGAGGCTGCCGTCCAGCAGCGTGCGCCTGATCCGGGCGCCTGGCTCGGCGCCTCCGGCGAGTTCGTCGACCAGGGCGTCCGCGAACTCGGGGGTGGGGTTGAGACCGAGCGCGCGGAACACCCGTGCCGCTGGCTCGTCCAGTGCGCGGTAGGAGACCTGGAACACGCCGAACACCTCGGATGCGCCGTCCACGGACTGCTCGTCGGACATCGACAGCGCCTCAAGCAGCGAGCCGCGCCCGGTCAACTGCCGTACGAACGCGTCCAGTCCGCCGTCCAGCGGATCGGCCGCGCAGGCCCCCGCGATGCGCGCGGCGACCGGCAGTCCGCCGAAGGCCGGGATCACGGCGCGCAACAGCTCGTCCTGCCCCGGTTGTTCGGGGCCCGTGGTGTCGGCGGCGTACCGGAACAGTTCCGCGCACGCGGCGTCGTCCAGGCCCTCCACGGGTACGTACGCCGGTCTGGTGGAGCCGAGGGCGACCCGTAGGCCGCCGAGCAGTTGGCGGCTGGTGACCAGGACCAGGCTCGCGGGGTGTCCTGGCAGCAGTGGTGGGACCTGTCCGGTGTTGACCACGCCGTCCAGGACGACCAGGCAGGGCGCGTCGGAGGTGAGCGAGCGGAAGTAGCCGCCCAACGCCGGGATGCCCGCGGGCAGTTCGTCGCGTGGGATGTCCAGGAGCCCGATGAACGTCTCCAGCACGCCGGCCGTGTCGCTCGGGTCGAGGTCCCCGCGCGGGCTCATGTCCGCGTAGAACACACCGCCGGGGAATTCCGCGGATCTCTCGGCGACCCAGTGCAGGACCACACCCGTCTTGCCGACGCCAGGCGGCCCGGTGACCGCCACGACGAGCGGTGAGGTGCGTGCCGCGAGGCCGTCGGCGAGTGCGTGCAGACGCGCGCGTACCTGCTCACGGTCGACGAATCCGTCTGGTGGGGCGGGCTGCATGCGGGGGATGCGTGGCGGTCTGATCTGGGCCTGTTGGTAGAGCGTGGCGTACTGCGCCTGGACCAGTGTGTGGGCGCTGCCGCCCGACATGCTGTTGGAGACCGAGTGCACCCGGCAGCACACCCCCGTCCGCGTCTGATCACGGCTGCCGCCCGCAGTCTTCCAGGCCTACGCCGTCCACGCTGCCGTATTCCGGCCAGTGTGCGGGGGGTGTTGGCCGGTCCTGGCGTGCTCGGGAGCCGGGTCGGCGAAAGACTCGGCGGTGGCCGCGACGGCCGACCTGGTCGGGCAGATGCAGCGCACCCGACCGCAGTTCGGACATACGGGAACGAGGAAAGACATGCTCCCAATGTGCCCCACACAGATGAGAATTTCCTGGGAGTGGAACGTAACGGATTCGCGACGGGACCCGCCGCTCGGCGGACGGACAGCGCTGCGGGTAGCCTCACGATCATGTTCGTACTTGAGCTGACCTACACCGCACCCCTGGCCGACGTCGAGAAGGAGATGGCCGCGCACATCGCCTGGCTCGACGAGCAGTACGCGGCCGGTGTGTTCCTCGCCTCGGGGCGCAAGAACCCGCGGGACGGCGGAGTCATCCTCGCGGTCGGTGAGGACCGCGCGCGGATCGAGGAGATCGCCGCGGCGGACCCGTTCGCCGTGGCGGGGGTGTGCGCGTACCGCGTCACGGAGTTCATCGCGACGAAGACGGCGCCGGGGCTCGCCGCGTACAAGGAGCAGCCTCGGGCCTGAGCCTCAGCCCTCGAAGCGCCATGGAGCTCCCTGAGCGCACTCAGCTCCCCGAGCTCCCTGACGCTTCAGCCCTTGAGCTGGGCGAACTGGTGGACCGCCGCCTGCGCGTAGGCGATGCGGCGGTCCAGCCGGTCGTCGTGCCACCGGTAACCCGCGCTCATGTGGCGGAACTCCAGGCCCGCCCCCGTGAACGGCCAGGCGCCGCGCGGGCGCCAGGTGATGTGCTTGGGGCAGCCCCACACCTGGAGCCCGACGCCTTCGCTGAGCGTGACCAGCGCGACGAGTATCGACACGGCGAAGAACAGCCCCCACAGCGGCAGCAGCAGTACGAAGCCGAGCCAGTCCGGCCAGCCGCCCTTGTAGCCGACCAGCGGCGTCCGCCCGTCGGCGAACTCGATCCGCCAGCGGTAGCGCCGGTAGCGGTTCGGGCGCCCGCGGTGGATGCGGGCCAGTTCCTCGTGGTGCTCGTCCAGGACGGTGAACCAGCGGGGTTCGCCCTTGGGAAGCGGTTCGGGATGTACGGAGCACAGGGTCCGCTTGTCGGGGTCGCGCAGGACGAACAGCGGGTGCATCTCGCCGGTACGGGCGAGGGTCCGCATCCGTGCCTCGACCTCGGCCACGGTCACCGGCCGGGCGGACGCGCGCGTGGCGGCGGGGCGGTTTGCGGCGAGGCCCGTGCCGGATTCCGTGGCGCACGCCCGCGGTGGGGCGGGGGCGAGCACGTTGCCCGGCTCCACCAGCTCGATGTGCGCCGCCGCCCGTTCCGCGCGGTGCTCGCTGTCGGGCAGCACCATCAAGCAGCTGCCTTCGGGCCAGCGACCGGCGTGTGCCCCGCCGCTGCCGTCCAGCTCGATGGAGAACCCTGTCGCCGCCATCTCCCCCTGCTTCCCGACTCGTTGCCTGCTCTGCCCACCGCGGCGTCCGCGGGCGATTATGCCAACGCGGGCCGCGGCTGGGGAGTGCGCGGGAGGGGTTCTCCACACCGCGCGGTGGGTGGTCAGTACCGCAGCCTGGCGATCCGGCCCTGCTCGCCCGAGGCCCAGCAGGCCCGGTCCCGGGTGCAGTCGACGGTGTCGTACGAGCCGGTGTCGACCGTCCGCCAGGTGCGGCCGCCGTCGGTGGTCAGGTCGGTGCCGGTGGGGCCGACCGCCAGGGCGGCCTTGCGGCTGTGCGGTAGCCAGGTGACGCCCGAGCGGTAGGCGGGCGGTGGCTCGGCGGACGGTGTCCAGCTGCGGCCGCCGTCGGTGCTGCGGGCCGCGGCCTGGGGTGACGCCTCGCCGGTGCGGTAGTCGCCGCCGACCGCGATGCCGTGCGTACGGCCCTGGAAGGCCACCGCGAAGACGCCGCGCGCGGGTTCTCCGGCCGGGATCGGTGTGTCCACCGCCGTCCAGGTCAGTCCGCGGTCGGCGGAGTGCAGCACGCGCGCGTGGGAGCCGCCGCCGGTGGTCAGCCAGACGTCCTTGGGGCCCGAGCTGACCAGGCACTGGCCGCTCGCCGCGAACCCGGCCTCGCCCTCCAGGGCCGGGGGCATACCGTCGTCGGGCAGCACCGTCCAGGAGCGGCCGCCGTCGACGGTGGACAGGATGCGGAACCTGCCGTCCACCGGGTCGCTCATGGCGAGCCCGTGCCGACGGTCGAAGAAGGTGACGCAGTCGTAGAACGCCTGCGGCTCGGTGTTGCGGAAGGTCTCGGTCCAGGTCGCTCCGCCGTCCTCGGTGCGCAGCATCCGGGACGCCTCGCCCTCGCCGATCGCCAGCACCACCGCGCGGCGCCGGTCGAAGGCCTCGATGTCGCGGAACTCCAGCTTCTCGTCGGCGGCGCCAGGCGGTGACACGTCCTGCCAGCTGCGGCCGCCGTCGGTGGTGCGCAGCACGGTGCCCTGGGAGCCCGCGGCCCAGGCGGTGGAGCGGCTGACGGCTGCGAGGCCGCGGAAGCGGACGTCGGTGCCGGTGTGGGTGAGCTGCCAGCCGGGCCACCCGGTCCGCGCCTGCGCGCCGTCGCGGACACCGTCGGCCGTACCGGATGGCGCGTCGGCCTGCGCGGGTGCGGCCAAGGCGGCGGCGAGTGCCGCCCCGCACACACCGATGGCCATCATGCGCCGCATACGTCTCGTCTTCCCCAGTCCCCTCATGGGCGGGCAAGCTAGTCCACGCACCCGGCACCGTCCAGGGTGCCTGTCCCGGTCTCGGTGACACAGCTCACCTCGCTCGGCGTGCACGGAACCCTTCATTCCGCCGTCTAAGCAGGCAACCAGGCCGTTTCAGGTTCCCGGCCGTGCCGTACGAACCAGCTGTCGTAAGGGAGCAGGCGTTGACCACTGTCATCGAGCAAGCCGTCGAGGCCCGCCTTGTCGCTGCCGCACCGCGGATGCCAACCATCCCCGCGACGCTGCACTACGACTCCCGCGATCCGTTCGCCGTTCGGATGGCGTTCCCCGCTCCGGCGACCCTGGAGGGTGTCGAGGTGTCCTGGGCGTTCGCCCGCGAGCTGCTCACCCTCGGCGTCGACAGCGCGGCGGGCGACGGCGACGTACGGGTGCGGCCGTACGGCTATGACCGGACCGTGCTGGAGTTCCACGCGCCCGAGGGCACGGCGGTGGTCCATGTGCGGACCGCCGAGCTGCGCTGCTTCCTGGAAAGCACCGCGGTGCTCGTGCCGCTGGGGCACGAGCACCTGCTCCTGGACATGGACGAGGACCTGGCGGAGCTCATGCGCGACGCTTGCTGATGCCTGCCGAGGCCTGCCGAGGCATGCTGAGGTCCGCTGTCGCGCGCGTGGAGCTCAGCCAGGGCGTACGAGGTTCAGCCAGGACGTACGGGACTCAGCCAGCGCGTACGGGCCTCAACGCACCTCACCCAGCAGCGAGTTGAGCTCGCCGTAGTCGAGCCCGTCGGTCAGCTGCTGGTAACCGCCGGCGGCCAGCAGTTCGCGCGCCGCCCTGCGGACCAGGGCGTGTGCGGCCTGGGCGATGCTCGACCCCGCGCTGATCCGGGCGACACCGAGGGCGGCCAGTTCGGCGACCGGCGGCGCGCCAGGCCCGACCAGCACGTTCAGCGGTCCGTCGATCCCGGCGACGAGCTCCTTGACCCGGTCCGGGTCCACCACACCCGGCACGAAGATCCCATCGGCCCCCGCCGCGCGGAAGGCCGCCGCCCGCTCCAGGGTGAGCGCGACGCGGGCGTCCTCCGCGCCGACGCCGCGCAGATACGTGTCGATCCTGGCGTTGATGAACAGCGGCACCCCCACGGCGTCCGCCGCCGCACGGGCCGCCGCGATCCGCTCGGCCTGGTCGGGTACGGCGCGCAGCGGTGTGTCGCCCTCGTGGAGCGCGTCCTCGATGTTGACGCCGACGGCCCCGGCCGCGAGCACCGCGCGGACCGTCTCGGCCACCTCGTCGGGCCCCGCCCCGTAGCCGCTCTCGATGTCGGCGGTCACCGGGACGTCCACGGCCGCCACGATCCGCTGCACTGCTCGGATCGCCCGGTCCCGGGTGAGGTGGTCGCCGTCCGCCGCGCCGAGGTCCCAGGCGACGCCCGCACTCGTGGTGGCCACCGCGGCGGCACCGGCTTCCGCGACGATGCGGGCGCTCGCGGCGTCCCAGGCGTTGGGCAGCACCAGCGGGCGGCCGGGTGTGTGCAGGGCGTGGAGGGTGCGGGCCTGGTCCTTGAGGTTCGTCATACGGGCCAGCCAAGCAGCGCCGCCAGGGGCGGGTCTGGCAAGAATCCGACACGTATGGCGGGCCGGAAATAACCGGTTGCCCGCGCGAGCGGCTTCGCCCTACGGTGTACGCGTACCTGTTGCCGCCGATAGGAGTAGGACGTTGCTCGTCTGAGGTCTTGAGACACCGCGCACCGCAGTGAAGTGATCCTGTGGCCTTTGCGCGTCGTGTGCGACCTCGGCTGTCGAGCCGTCCTGCAGCGGAGCGGGTCTTCTCTCTTCTACCGCCGCCCTCTGTCGTCGCCGCGCCCCGGTGTCTCATCCCGCGTTGCCCCTTGACCATTCCCCAGCGCGCGCCGGAGGCCTGTATGTCTACCGTTCCCCCGTCCATCACCTGCACCTCGCTCGACTTCGCCTGGCCGGACGGCACCAAGGTCTTCGACGGCCTCCAAGTGGCCTTCGGTCCGGGCCGGACCGGACTGATCGGCGTCAACGGGTCGGGGAAGTCCACCCTGTTGAAGTTGATCGCCGGTGAACTCACCCCGGCCGACGGCGTGGTGCGACTCGCGGGCGAGGTCGGCTATCTGCCGCAGAACGTCACGCTCGACACGGAGCTACGGGTCGACGAGGCGCTCGGAATCGCCGCGAGCCGCGCCGCGCTGCACGCCATCGAGGCGGGCGACGTCAGTGAGGAGAACTTCACCGCGGTGGGCGACGACTGGGATGTCGAGGAGCGCGCCGTGGCGACCCTGGACCAGCTCGGGCTCGGCCACATCGGACTCGACCGCACCATCGGCGAAGTGTCGGGCGGCGAGTCCGTGCTGCTCAGGCTGGCCGCACTGCTGCTGCGCCGACCCGACGTACTGCTGCTCGACGAGCCGACCAACAACCTGGACCTGTACGCCAGGCAGCGGCTGTACAGCGCTGTGGACGCCTGGTCGGGCGTGCTGATCGTGATCAGTCACGACCGGGAACTCCTGGACCTGGTCGACCAGATCGCCGATCTGCGCGAGGGCCGGATCACCTGGTACGGGGGCAACTTCTCCGCGTACGAGGAGGTGCTGGGCACCGAGCAGGAGGCCGCGGAGCGCATGGTCCGGGTCGCCGAGGCCGACTTCAAGCGGCAGAAGCGCGAACTGACCGAGGCGCACGTCAAGTTGGCCCGGCGGGTGCGCTATGGGCAGAAGATGTTCGACACGAAGCGCGAGCCACGGGCGGTGATGAGGATGCGCAAGCGCACCGCCCAGGAGTCGGCGGGCAAGCACCGCATCCTGCACGAGGAGAAGCTCACCGAGGCCAAGGAGCGGCTCGACGAAGCGGTCGATGCCGTCCGGGACGACGACGAGATCCGCGTCGACCTGCCGTACACCGCGGTGCCGCCAGGCCGCTCGGTGCTCACCCTCAGCGGGCTTCGACTCCGCTACGGGGCCCGTGTCCAGGGCGAGTTCGAGTTGCGTGGCCCGGAGCGGATCGCGCTGGTCGGGCGGAACGGCGCGGGCAAGACCACGCTGCTGCGGACGATCAGCGGGGAGCTCGAACCGGAGGAGGGCGAGGCGGTGCCACACGTACCGCTGCGCTTCCTGCCCCAGCGGCTCGACGTCCTGGACGGGGAGCGGACCGTCGCCGAGAACGTGGCACGGTCCGCGCCCGACGCCACCAACAACCGGATCCGGGCACGGCTGGCCCGCTTCCTGTTCAAGGGGGCGCGGGCCGACCAGGTGACGGCGACCCTGTCGGGCGGCGAGCGGTTCCGGGCGGCGCTCGCGGCGCTGCTGCTCGCGGAGCCGGCGCCGCAGCTGCTCATGCTGGACGAGCCGACCAACAACCTGGACATGGCCAGCGTCAAGCAGCTGACCTCGGCGCTGGAGTCGTACGAGGGGGCGCTGATCGTGGCCAGCCATGACCTGCCGTTCCTGGAGTCGATCGGCATCACCCGCTGGCTGCTGCTGGACGGCGAGCTCAGGGACACGACTGCGGAGGGGGTGCGCGAGGCGATGGCGACGAACTGAACGAGGAGCGCATCTGAACGAGGAGTGCACCCGAACCAGGCCAGGAGCGCGGCTGAACCAGGAGCTCACCTGAGCCAGGAGCGCGGCTGAGCAAAGAACGCACCTGGCCAAAGAGCCGGGAAATCCGGACAGAAGCTGTCGGGTATCGGCTCTAGCGTCGCGGGTATGTCCTTCCTTCCCGAGCAGATCGTCATCACCGGTGCCCGCGAGAACAACCTCAAGGGCGTCGACCTCCGCATCCCCAAAGGCCGCCTCACGGTCTTCACGGGGGTGTCGGGGTCGGGAAAGTCGTCGGTCGTCTTCGACACGATCGCGGTCGAGTCGCAGCGTCAGCTGAACGAGACCTTCACCTGGTTCGTCCGCAACCGGCTGCCCAAGTACGAGCGGCCGCACGCGGACGCCCTGGAGGACCTCTCGCCCGCGATCGTCGTCGACCAGCGGCCGATCGGCGGCCACTCGCGCTCCACCGTGGCCACCATGACGGACATCTTCTCGGTGATCCGGGTGCTGTTCTCGCGGTACGGGACACCGAGCGCGGGCCCGGCCACCGCGTACTCCTTCAACGACCCGTCAGGGATGTGCCCGCGCTGCGACGGGCTCGGGCGGACGGTGCGTCCGGACTACGAGCGCATCCTGGACCCGGCCAGGTCGCTCGCGGACGGCGCGATCCTCTTCCCGCCGTTCGCCGTGGGCACCTTCCACGGCCAGACCTACCTCAACAGCCCCGACCTGGACGCCCATCGGCCGGTCGGTGAGTTCACGGCGGCCGAGCGGGAGTTCCTGCTGCGCGGCAAGGGCGGCAAGGTACGGGTCAAGGGCACCACCTTCGAGGTGGAGAACGACTACGAGGGCCTCGCCGACCGCTTCGAGCGGCTGTACGTCAAGCGCGACATCGGCGCGCTCAGCCAGCGCACCCGGGACCTGGTGCAGCGCTTCATCACCGAAGGCGACTGCCCCGAGTGCGAGGGGGCGCGGCTCAACGCCGCGGCCCTGGCCTCCCGTATCGACGGGCTCAGCATCGCCGACTGTGCGGCGCTGGAGGTCACCGAGCTGATCCCGGCGCTGGCGCGGATCGCGGACCCGGTGGCCGGGCCGATCGCCGCGGCGGCCGTCACCGCCCTGGAGCGGATCGAGGCCATCGGGCTCGGCTATCTCAGCCTGGACCGGCCGACCCCGTCCCTGTCGGGGGGTGAGGGGCAGCGGCTGAAGATGGTGCGCCACCTGGGCAGCAGCCTCACCGGCATGACGTATATCTTCGACGAGCCCAGCGTCGGCCTGCACCCGCGCGATGTGGGGCGGTTGAACGATCTGCTGCTGCGGCTGCGCGACAAGGGCAACACAGTGCTGGTCGTCGAGCACGACCCGGATGTGATCGCCATCGCCGACCATGTGGTCGACATGGGCCCCGGCGCCGGGACGCACGGCGGGGAGATCGTCTTCGAGGGGACACCGCGGGAGCTGCGCGCCGCGGACACGCTCACCGGCCGCTGCCTGCGCAGGACTTCGGGTGTCAAGAAGGAGCCGCGGGAGCCGACGGGTGGGCTGTGGGTCAAGGATGCGCGGCTGCACAACCTGCGCGAGGTGAGTGTGCGCTTCCCGACCGGGGTGCTCACCGCGGTGACCGGGGTCGCGGGTTCCGGCAAGTCCACGCTGGTGTCCGGGGCGTTCACGGCGGCGCATCCGGATGCCGTGGTCGTGGACCAGTCGCCCATCGGGATCTCGGCGCGCTCGACCCCGGCGACGTATCTCGGGATCATGGACCCGCTGCGCAAGCTGTTCGCGCAGCGGACCGGCACCCGGCCGGGGCTGTTCAGCTTCAACTCGCAGGGTGCGTGCGAGGCGTGTCAGGGGCGGGGCATCAGCTACAGCGACCTGGCGTTCATGGACCCGGTGACCACGACCTGCCAGGTGTGCGAGGGGCGCCGGTTCAAGGACGAGGTGCTGGCGCTCACGGTGGGCGGCCGTTCCATCGCGGACGTGCTGGAGCTGACGGCCGATCACGCCCTGGAGTTCTTCGCGGAGTTCGACGACCGGGCGGTACGGCGCCGACTGCGCGCGCTGCGCGATGTGGGGCTCACCTATCTCACCCTGGGGCAGCCGCTCAGCTCGCTGTCGGGCGGCGAGCGGCAGCGCATCAAACTGGCCATGCGGCTGCACCGTACGGGCGCGGTCTATGTGCTCGACGAGCCGACGACCGGGCTGCACATGGCGGACGTCGACGGTCTGGTGGCGCTGCTGGACCGGCTGGTCGACGCGGGGAACACGGTGATCGTGGTCGAGCACAACCTGGACGTGGTCAGGCGCGCGGACTGGATCATCGACCTGGGTCCGGAGGGGGGCAGGCATGGCGGCCGGGTCGTCTTCGAGGGCACGCCGGCCGAGCTGCTCGGCGCTCCGGACTCGTTCACGGCGCGCTTTCTGCGGCGTGAGACGGGGGGCGGGAGCTGATCGGAGTGATCGGTTCCGGGGGTGGTGCGGCGGGAGCTGATCGGAGTGATCGGTTCCGGGGGTGGTGCGGCGGGTCGACGCGGGGTTCCCCCGGCCCGGCCGCACCCTGCATGATGTCCGCCACCACCGCCCCCGAGACGGAGTCATGCCACGTGCCCAGCAAGAAGGCCCTGATCCGCCGCCCGAGCCCACGCCTCGCCGAAGGCCTGGTCACCCATGTCGAGCGCGCCGTCGTCGACCCCGCCCTCGCGCTCGACCAGTGGGAGACCTACGCCGCGACGCTGCGCGAGCACGGCTGGGAGACCGTCGAGGTGGCACCGGCCGACGACTGCCCGGACGGCGTCTTCGTCGAGGACACGGTGGTGATGTTCCGGAACGTCGCCCTGATCACCCGGCCCGGCGCGGAGTCCCGCCGCCTGGAGACGATCGCGGTGGAGCACACGGCGGCCGAGCTCGGCGCCTCGGTGAACTGGGTCTGGACCCCCGGGACGCTGGACGGCGGCGATGTTCTCAAGATCGGCGACTCGGTGTACGTGGGGCGCGGCGGGCGGACCAACGCGGACGGTGTGCGGCAGCTGCGGGCGGCCTTCGAGCCGCTGGGGGCGCGGGTCGTCGCCGTACCGGTGTCCAAGGTGCTGCACCTGAAGTCGGCGGTGACCGCACTGCCGGACGGCACGGTCATCGGGTACGAGCCGCTCCTGAACGCGGAGCTGACCACGCTGTTCCCGCGCCTGCTCGCCGTACCGGAGGAGTCGGGGGCGCATGTGGTGCTGCTGGGCGGCGCCAAGCTGCTGATCGCGGCGAGCGCGCCCCGGTCCGCGGAGCTGCTGGCGGATCTCGGCTATGAGCCGGTTCCCGTGGATATCGGCGAGTTCGAAAAACTCGAAGGATGTGTGACCTGCCTCTCGGTACGACTGCGCGATCTGTACGCGTAGCACCATCACAAAATAGGAGGAAACGGTCAGCTCACCCCCCTGGTAAGGGATCTCCTTTACAGGACGCTTAACCTACGGTCTCGTAACCTACGAACCCGTAGGTAGCACTCTCCCGTCCCCGCAGGAGCCCCCGTGACGATCACCTCCCCCCACCTTGGCAGCTCGGACAACTGGACTGATGCCCGGCTGCTCTACGCGCTGGAGGAAGTGGTGGAGAAGGAGCTCAACCGCCACTTGAAGGTTGCCAAGGACTGGATGCCGCACGAGTACGTGCCGTTCTCGGACGCCCGGAACTTCCCGGGCTTCTTCGAGGACGGCGAGGCCTGGGACCCGCAACAGTCCAAGGTCACCGACATCGGCAAGACCGCCCTGGTGGTCAACCTGCTGACCGAGGACAACCTCCCCAGTTACCACCACGAGATCGCCTCGCTGTTCGGCCGCGACGGCGCCTGGGGTACCTGGGTGCACCGCTGGACCGCCGAGGAGGGCCGGCACGGCATCGTGATGCGCGACTACCTGCTCGCCTCGCGGGCCGTCGACCCGGACAAGCTGGAGCAGTTCCGGATGGCGCACATGAGCGAGGGCTTCGAGTCCGACAACCGGCACTCGATGCTGCACTCGGTGGCATACGTGGCCTTCCAGGAGCTGGCGACCCGGATCTCGCACCGGAACACCGGGCACCAGTCGGGCGACCCCGTCTGCGACCGGATGCTGTCGCGCATCGCCACCGACGAGAACCTGCACATGGTCTTCTACCGCAACCTGCTCGGCGCGGCCTTCGAGATCGCCCCCGACCTGACCATGCAGTCGGTGCGCGATGTCGTCGTGAACTTCCGGATGCCGGGGCACGGTATGCCCGGATTCGAGCGGGCCGCCGCGCAGATGGCGATCGGCGAGATCTACAACATGCGCATCCACCACGACGACGTGCTGCAGCCGGTGCTGCGCTTCCTGAAGGTCCTGGAGATCACCGGGCTCGGCCCGGAGGGCCTCAAAGCGCAGGAGGAGCTCGGCCTGTACATGGGCGGGCTCGACTCGGAAGCCTCGAAGTTCGACGAGAAGCTCGCGGCCCGCAAGGCCCGCATCGCGGCACGGGCCGCCGCGAGCTGACCTGCCGAGTCCTGTCCGCCCCGGCGGACTCCGCCCCGCCGGACAGGACTCCGCCCGTCGGACAGGACTCAGTCCCGCCGCCGGTCGCGCCGCAGCTGCTGGCGCTCCTTCTCCGAGAGGCCGCCCCAGACGCCGAAGCGCTCGTCGTGGGTGAGGGCGTACTCCAGACAGGCGGTGCGCCCCTCACAGGCCATGCAGAGGCGTTTGGCCTCGCTGACGGAGCCACCGGGCTCGGGGAAGAAGAACTCGGGCCCGGTCTGGGCACAGAGCGCCTCCGACTGCCAGGCGGGGACAGGAACGACGTTGGTATCGCTGAGCATGTCCGTCATGCTGCCGGGCAGCGCGAAACAAGCGATCAACGAACGCTGAACGCCCACGTCGCCCCCGGCGCGCCGCGCCGGGGGCGGCCCGGTTTCCGTGGCTCAGCCTTGCGGCGGGACGGGCTTGAGCAGCGCGAACCGCAGGCCGTGCGGGTCGGCCAGCTTCGCGAGGCGGCCGACGTCCTCCATGTCCGTGGGCTCCATACGTACCGTGCCGCCGAGCCGCTCGGCGGTGGCGACCGTCGCATCGCAGTCGTCGACCGCGAAGTACGGCAGCCAGTACGCCTCGCCCGCCGCTTCGACCGGGTCGGACTCCTTGGCGACGATGCCACCGAACATGTCGTCCGCCGTGGTCCCCTCCGGGTACACGGTGGTGTAGGAGCCACCGGGGAAGGTGACCTCGAAGGCCTGCAGGCCGAGCACGGCGCCGTAGAAACCGACGGCCGCGGCGACATCCGTGGTGTACAGCTCGGCCCAGCAGAGGCTGCCCGCGGTGTTGACCGCCTCCAGGCCCGGCATGGTGCCCGGCTGCCAGACACCGAACTCCGCGCCGGCCTGGTCCGTGAACACGGCCATCCGCCCGAGGTCGGCGACGTCCATCGGTTCGGCCACGACCGTGCCGCCGGCCTGCGCCACGGCCTTGGCCGTGGCGTCCGCGTCCGGGCTCTGGAAGAAGATGCCCCAGCGGGGCGGGCCCATCTCCTCGGCCAGCGGCATTCCGCCCGCGACGGCCTTGCCGTCCAGCTCGTAGGTGCCATAGCCGCCGAATTCGGGGCTGCCCGGCTGGAACCGCCAGCCGAAGAGCTCGCCGTAGAAGGTGTTCGCCCCCTCGATGCCGGGGGTCGTGAGATCCGTCCAGTTGACGGAGCCGGTGACGAAACGGGTGGTGAGCATGGTCCGCTCCTTTGCGGGGTCCCGTTGTCCTGCCTCTCACGAGTCTGGCACCCGGCACTGACAACCGCCCTTTCCACGGGGTCCTACCGGTGGTGCGGCTCGTGCCCCGGGGTCGTGCCGTCCGGCTTGGCGACCAGGAGCATTCCGGTGTTGTCGACGACCGGTGTGGGGTCGTCGGGCCCGGTCAGGATGCCGGTGCGGTTGTCCGCCCAGCGGTGCCCGTGCAGATGGAACGTGTGGTAGTACTCACCGTGCGTGATCATGACGATCTCGACGCGGTCGCCCATCGTGGCCCGGAAGTCGGGTCCCTGGGCGAGGTTGTTGGTCGTCATGTCGTTGAAGACGATGGTGAAGGTCTTGTCCGGCAGGACGATGGTGAAGGTCTTGTCCGGCAGTACGTCGCCCGCGCGGCGCACGATCAGCGGCCCGTAGAGGCCCTTGGTCGTGGTAGTTCCAGTACCGTTCCTAGCGTTGTTGGCCAGCGTTGGCCGGATCGCCATAGATCGGATCGGTGATCCGATGACCTCGCGAATGGTCTTCGAGGTCGGGGAACAGCGCGAGTTGGTCACCTCGGCTCCAGCAGGTCTTGTCGCCTCCGTTTGGCGTGCCTGTGGTCCTGGGTGGGCTCGCGGTCCCGTGTGGCCTGGGAACGGATGCGGTCTGGCCGGTAGCTCTCCGCTGCCCGATCCTCTGGTCGGGAGCGGTCACACCTGGCCGACGCCGGATCCTGTGTCCCAGGCCACGCCTGCCGATCGCCACGGCGGCACCGTGGTGCCGGGTGACGGTGATCTTGGTCTGCTGCTGGACCGGGGCTTTCCAATACCTCCCGCCCCAGATCGAGGAGTAGGCGGGGTCCACCGCGATCACGACCAGGCCCTGGTGATAGGCCATACCTCGCAGGCGTTCCCGGAACTTCGCGGTAGGGATGCCGGCCACGGTGCGCCGGAATCGCTTGCCGCGCCTGCCGCGGCCCATGGTCTCCCGCCCCGTGGTGCGGGCGTCGTCGAAGCCGAGGTTCTCGATCGCGATGCCCGCGCAGTGGTGCTGCTGGGCGATGCCGATCAGTTCGGTGATCGCGCCGCGCAGGCGCCCGTCCCGCTGGGAGGCCGGACCGGTCACCTCCAGCGGGATCGTGTGCGGTTCGCCGACCGGGTTGCCGTGCGGGTCGAGGACACAGGCGGCCAGATGATCAGCGTTGAGGTCGACCGAGAGAAGGTTCTCGCCGAACGCCCGGATCTCCTGGGGGGCCTGGCAGGACCGTCTTGCCGGTCGACCAGGAGGCATCCAGGTACCAGCGGCCGCGTGCCGGATCGCGGACAATGTCGTAACGCACAGCCCGGTGCTCGGTCACCCGGTCCAGACATTCCTCCCGCCGGTGCGAGAAGGCGACCGTGCACGAGAGCGTGTAGCGGCCACGCGGACTGTTCGCCAGGGACCGCAAAGGTTCCGGGAGCACGAGCGACACCTCTCCCGAGGCGGGGTCGACGGTGATCGTGTAGTTGCCGTGCGGGGCACCGGACTCGCCGTCGGCGGTCAGGAACAGACGAGCAGCGTCCCACCGTTCCCGCCAGCCGACTTCGGTGATACCAGCCTCAGCGAGGTGGTGACGGGCCCTGGCCAGTCGGCGTCCGCCGACCACGATCGACGGACACCCCTCCTCGATCTGCCGCTGTACCGCCGCCAGCTGCGATCCAAGACTCTCCAGACGGCGCTGCTTCTGCCAGCGCTCGGCTTGGTCCACATAACCACGCATCCGGCCGCGCTTCTGGCCGCACGGCACCGCCAGCCGCCGCCCGATCTTCCGGATCCGGCGCCGCAGACCGGCCCGCTCATCCACCAGGCAGCGCATCGACAGCTGGTACTGATCCTCTGACGCGCGGGTCAACGCCCCCGCCCACCGCGAGGAGGAAACGGCAGTCAGTCCCTTCTTCCGCCCGGCGCGCCCGGTCTGCTTCGCCGGAACGCTCCCGATCCGGACTCGTGCGGCGAGATCAGCCCGCTGATGGTGGCCCAGGTGCTCGCCGACCCTTGCAAGGACCGCCACATCCGCCGCCGTCAGACCCTTCAGCCGGTCCCGGATCCTCGCCCCGGACGGGGCAGCCACGGTGAACGGGGCAGCGATCGCTCGCAGCTCACGCTTCTTTCCCCGCCTGCGTGCCACCGGCCAACCCCCTCCCTGGTCGCATCGAACTCCGCCGCCACATCATGCGTTCCCCGCACGTGCAAGATCTTGGGAACCGGCCCCGTTCACCCCATCGAGGGACACCCTGGCCAACCACGGCCGACACCAAACCAGTTGTTGGCAACCTGGCGCTGCCCGCCCGCCAGGTGCCGCCCGCCTCGGCATGGCTCCGGTCGTGCCGGGTGCCGTCGCTCCTAATCTCGTAGTCGACACCGTGTAGGACGTCGCTCCGTCCGTCACCCCACCGATCACCGACGGCCAGGCACGTCATCTTCGCCGCCATCACCGGGCCCGGCAACCGCGGCTGGCCCTACCGCATGGCCAACAACCAGCCCTACCGGGACCGCAATATGCCCGACCCGGACCAGGCGCTCGGCTGATACGGCTGCGACCACCGAAGAACAAGTCCCGAACAACGACGGCCTGGGCATGCTGTGGTTCCCGGAGCGCAAGTACGACGACTTCTCACTGAAGCTCCAGTGGCGTGACGACGCGCCGGGTGCGGGCAACGCCAACTCCGGCGTTTTCGTGCGCTTCCCGCAGGTCCACGGCCACCCCGAGGAGCCACGTCCGGAGTGGGTCGCCATCAAGTACGGGCACGAGGTGCAGATCCTGGACCGTCCGGACGGCGACATGTACAAGACCGGCTCGCTGTACGGCTTCGACCGGGTCGGCCTGGGCGGTGCGGGCGTCACACCCAAGGGCACCTGGAACGACTACGAGATCCGGGTGGAGGACCAGCACTACTCGGTCTTCCGCAACGGCGAGCTGATCAACGAGTTCGACAACACCTCAGGGCAGGACTTCTCTCCGCCACGGACCGACGACCCGGGCACGGACGGGCGCCGCTTCGCCTCCGGCTACATCGGGCTCCAGGTGCACGGGGTCACGGATGTCATCTCGTACCGCGACATCCGCATCCAGGAGCTCTAGACCACCCCGAGGCGACCCTAGGACTCGTGCTTCGCGCGGCTCGGCTGGACCCGCTTGGGCTCGCCCGGCATCTTCGGATACTCGGGCGGGTACGGCAGGTCCCCGAGCCCGCGGTCCCGCTCGTCCCGGTCGGCCAGTTCGAGCAGTTGGTCAAGGCTGTACGCGTGGTCCTCCATGTCGGCGTGTACGTCGCCGACTTCGGCGTACCGGGTCGGCATGGTCGCCAGGTCGAAGTCCTCGGGCTTGACCGTGTCGACCTCGTCCCAGCGCAGCGGCGCGGAGACGGGGGCGCGGGGGTGTGCGCGCACGGAGTAGGCGGAGGCGATGGTGCGGTCGCGGGCGGCCTGGTTGTAGTCGACCAGGATGCGCTCGCCGCGCTCCTCCTTCCACCAGGCGGTGGTCACCGCGTCCGGCATCCGGCGCTCCAGCTCACGGCCGCAGGCGATCACGGCCCGGCGTACCGCGACGAAGTTCCAGCGGGGCTCGATCGGCACGAAGACGTGCAGGCCGCGGCCGCCCGAGGTCTTGGGCCAGCCGCGCAGGCCGCCGAACTCGTCCAGGACCGCGCGGAGTTCGTGGGCGGCGCGGACGGCGTCGGCGAAGTCGGTGCCGGGCTGTGGGTCGAGGTCGATACGGAGTTCGTCCGGATGGTCGGGGGCTCCGCTCCGTACCGGCCAGGGGTGGAAGGTCAGCGTGCCGAACTGGGCGGCCCAGATGACGGCGGCGAGCTCGGTGGGGCAGATCTCGTCGGCGGTGCGGCCGCTGGGGAAGGAGATCGTGGCGGTGGGAATCCAGTCCGGGAGGTTCTTGGGGGCGCGCTTCTGGTAGAAGGACTCGCCCTCGACGCCGTCCGGGTAGCGCTCCAGGGTCGTGGGGCGGTCGCGCAGGGCGCGCAGGATCCCGTCGCCGACGGCCAGGTAGTACTGCGCCAGGTCCAGCTTGGTGAACCCGCGCTCCGGGAAGAAGACCTTGTCCGGGCTCGACAGCCGGACGGTACGGCCTCCGGCTTCGAGCTCCACCGCTGCGCCACCCATGCGAGCCACGGTAGGCCCATCCCCTACTGGGTGCATATCGGGCGATTGTCGGATTCCCGTCGCAGAATCGACTTATGGATCTTCCGGTGATGCCGCCCGTCAAGCCGATGCTCGCCAAGTCCGTGGCGAAGATCCCGCCGGGTATGCAGTACGAGGCCAAGTGGGACGGCTTCCGGGTGATCGTGTTCCGGGACGGCCCCGAGATCGAGCTGGGCAGCCGCACCGGCAAGCCGCTGACCCGCTACTTTCCGGAGCTGGTCCAGGCGCTGCGGGAGCGGCTGCCGGAGCGCTGCGTGCTGGACGGCGAGCTGGTGATCGCCCGCGACGGGCGCCTCGACTTCGACGCGCTCACCGAGCGTATCCATCCCGCCGAATCGCGGGTGAAGCTGCTGGCCGAGCGGACCCCGGCCTCGTTCGTGGCCTTCGACCTGCTCGCGCTCGGTGACGACGCACTGCTCGACGTCCCGCTCGCGGACCGTCGGGCCCTGCTGGTGATGGCGCTGGCCGGGGCGTCGGCGCCGGTCCATGTCGCCCCCGCCACGACCGACCCGGAGCTCGCCCAGGAGTGGTTCACGGCGTTCGAGGGCGCGGGCCTGGACGGGGTGATCGCCAAGCCGCTCGGCCTGCGGTACCGGCCCGGCGAACGCCTGATGTTCAAGATCAAGCATGAGCGGACGGCGGATGTGGTGGTCGCGGGCTACCGCTTCCACAAGAGCGGGCCCGTGGTCGGCTCGCTACTGCTCGGGCTGTACGACGCCGAGGGCGTGCTCCAGCATGTCGGGGTCTGCGCGGCGTTCGCGATGAAGCGCCGCGCCGAGCTGGTCGAGCAGCTGGAGCCGCTGCGGATGTCCTCCATGGAGGGGCATCCGTGGGCGGCCTGGGGTGAGGAGTCCGCCCACGAGTCGGCGCGGCTGCCGGGGGCGCCGAGCCGGTGGTCCGGCAAGAAGGATCTGTCGTGGGTGCCGTTGCGGCCCTCACGGGTGGCCGAGGTGGCGTACGACCACCTGGAGAACGGTGCGCGGTTCCGCCACACGACGCAGTTCCGCCGGTGGCGGCCGGACCGGGCTCCGGCCAGCTGCACTTACGCGCAGCTTGACGAGCCGGTCAACTACGACCTGAGCCAGGTCCTGTCCAGCCCGCCTGGTGCCTGAGCGCGCGCCGGATCTCGCCTTCCCTTGATCTGTGCCTACTCGAGCCTTTGATGTGCGGTTACTCAAGCGTGCGGTTACTCGAACCTACCGTTACCTACGACGGCGCGGAACCTGTTATTGATCGCATCTGACGGGCGTGCGATCACTTTGACCGTGATCGTGATACGGCGCACGCCCGAGACTTTCTTGTCAACGTCATGTACCGCTCCCGCGCGGAGGGTTTCCTGGAAGACGACAGAACCATCATTTCGCTTTACCTCGAAGTGCACCTCATAGCCGTCCAGTGTCTCGTCATCGAGGCCCACGTCGGCTTTGAGTGATTTCGTTCCGGCTGGGACGTTGTATGTCACGCTCAGGGGATTCGACTGGAAGTAGCTGGGGTGGAAGCGGACACTGTTCGCGTACGTTGTGCCGTTCATCTTCGACGCGCCGGTGCTCTTGAAGTTCCCCAGCCCGCCGACTGGATCGAGTCCTGACAGGTAGTGGGTCATCTGCTGCGGGGCGACGCGTGGGGCCTCGCGGTCCTCGGGGGACGATCCGTCGGTCTCAGCGTCCGCGGGGGGATCGCCCTCTTCTGCCGGGCGCTCGTCCGCCTGCCGGTCCGGAGAAGAAGCGGTCACGGTCGGGGGCGCTGGAGTGGACTCATTCTCTTGTGGCCGAGGAGTCGTCGACTGAGGGTAGGTCGCCGCAGGAGGCGCGGAGTTATTGGCGTCAGAGGGATCGTCGGAGCCCTGCATGGCGGGGATGATGGTAATGAATGCGGCAACCACTGCTCCGGCGGCCGAGATCAGGGCCGCGCCGATCGCTGCGTCCTTAAGGCGTGACCCTCGCACTCCAGTGCCATCGTGATCGCTTCGCGGCATGCGTACCTCAAGATTTCTATGAAAGATCACAAACCTCGTGGTGCCACATAGTACAGACCCTCAGAGGTCAACTACCTTGCACAGAATGTGAGTTACTCTCCAGTTGCCTCGTTGATGCCGGGTTGACGACGTCCCTTTCGGCTGCGCGGCAATGTTCCTCTGGACCTGCCCGAAGGCGATCAAGGAAGTCCGGGGCTTGCCCTCAGGTGCGGAAGGGGCGGGGTGGGGAGGAGAGCCAGCGACGTAAACGCGCCATTGGTGCACACGTGCCTTCCGGGTGGCCCGTGGCACCCCTATGCTCCTGCGCCGACACGACAGTTACCGTCGGTAAGGGGTGGGCATGGGGCGAACGGGCAGTACGCGACGCACATTTGTGGCGGGGGCAGCGGCGGCCAGCGGAGCGGCCGCGCTGGGCGTGCCGAGCGCCGCGACAGCGGCACCGCATGCCGCACAAGCCGGGGCCGAACAGCAGACCGTCGCCGTACTCGGCGGCGGCGTAGCCGGCCTCACCGCCGCCCACGAACTGGCCGAACGCGGCTTCGCCGTGACCGTCTACGAACGCCGCGCACTCGGTGGCAAGGCCCGCTCGATGGACGTACCGGACAGTGCCAAGGGCGAGCGCAGACCGCTGCCCGCCGAGCACGGGTTCCGGTTCATTCCGGGGATCTACCACAACCTCCCCGACACGATGCGCCGTACGCCCTTCCCCGGCAACGCCAACGGCGTCTGGGACAACCTCGTCGCGCCCAAGGAAATGATGATGGCGCGCACCGGGTACGAGGATCTCCGTATCCCGATCCCGTGGCCGGGCCACAAGCCCGCCCAGCTCACCCTCGACGAGATCCGGCGCGCCCTGCGGGGCCTGCTGGACGCGGCGAAGGGGCTGCCCGCGCACGAGGTCGCGTACTTCGTGAACCGTGCGGTGGTCTTCCTCACCAGTTGCGACGAGCGGCGCGACCGGCAGTGGGAGGCCACCTCCTGGTGGGACTTCGTACGGGCCGGGCAGATGTCCGAGACCTACCAGCGGCTGCTCGCCATCGGCGTGACGCGGAACATCGTGGCGACCAAGGCCGAGGAGGCCAGCACCCGTACGGTCGGCACGCTCGGCGAGGCCTTCGTCTTCAACGCGCTGGGCCGGGGTGCGGACGGCCCGCCGGACCGGATCCTGAACGCGCCCACCAACGAGGCCTGGATCGACCCCTGGGTGGAGCATCTGACGTCTCTAGGTGTGGAGTTCAAGGTCGGCTGGAGCGTGCGCGAGCTGAAGTTCGGCGACGGGCGGATCACATCGGTGAGGGTCGAGGACCCGGGCGGCGTACGCCGGTCCGTCACCGCCGACCACTATGTCCAGGCCATGCCGGTGGAGCACGCCCGGCCGACCTGGAGCGCGGAACTGAAGGCGGCCGACCCGCAGTTGGCGCGCTGCGACAAGCTGGAGACGGACTGGATGACCGGCATCCAGTACTACCTGACCGAGCGCACCCCGATCCTGCACGGGCACCTCAACTGCGTCGACTCCCCCTGGTCGCTGACCGCGATCGCCCAGGCGACGCACTGGCCGGATCGCGACTTCCCCGCCGACTACGGCGACGGCACGGTACGGGACTGCCTGTCGGTCGACATCTCGGAGTGGGACAAGCCCGGGATGCTGTACGGCAAGACGGCCAAGCAGTGCACCCGTGACGAGGTGGCGCGCGAGGTGTGGGCGCAGCTGAAGGCCGCGCTGAACGACACCGGCAAGAACGTGCTGCGGGACGGCGTGCTGCACTCGTGGTTCCTCGACCCCGGCGTCGACGGCATCGGCACCCCGAACCCGACCAACGAGGACGAGCTGCTGATCCACCCGGTCGGCACCTTGCACCACCGGCCGACCGCGAAGACGAAGATCCCCAACCTGTTCCTGTCCGGTGACTACGTGGCCGTGGACATCGACCTGGCGACGATGGAGGGCGCCAACGCCTCGGCCCGCGAAGCCGTCAACGCCCTGCTGGACCAGGTGGGTTCGAGCGCACCCCGGTGTAAGGTCGTCCCGCTGTTCCGGCCGCCTGAGCTGGAGGCCTTCAAGCGCCACGACCGTACGCGCTACCGGCTCGGCCTGCGCAACGTGTTCGATCTGGGGTGAGAGCCTGTCCGTACTGTGGGCTCCTCGACCACCGACCCGAGCGGGAGCCCTACGTGCACTTCCAGTTGCTGCCCGGCGCGCCGGAATCCCCCGTGCTGCTGCATGTGCCGCACGCCGCGCGCGCCATTCCGCAGGCGGTACGCGACGGAATCTCGCTGGATGACGCGGCGCTTCAGGACGAGTTGGACCAGCTCACCGACGCCCATACCGACACCCTGGCGGAGCAGGCCGCCGCCGCGGCCGCCGTCACTCCGTGGCGGTTCGTGAACCGGCTGTCGCGGCTGGTGGTGGACCCGGAGCGGTTTCCCGACGAGCGGGAGGAGATGCGGGCCGTCGGGATGGGCG
Source organism: Streptomyces sp. E11-3 (assembly GCF_046540415.1). Lineage (NCBI taxonomy): Bacteria > Bacillati > Actinomycetota > Actinomycetes > Kitasatosporales > Streptomycetaceae > Streptomyces > Streptomyces sp. E11-3. Next base: position 1,037,343 of record NZ_JAZGRL010000001.1, read on the forward strand.
CGGTCTACACGCACACCTCGCGGCGGGCGCGGCTGCGCCCGGCGGACACCGATCCGAAGCCGCTGATCGACGCCTACTTCGAGCCGTACGCCCAGGCGGTCACCGACGCGGTCGAGGATCGGCTGGCCGCCACCGGGCGGGCCGTGCTCGTCGACGTCCACTCGTATCCCAGCCGGGCGCTCCCCTACGAGCTGCACGGCGACGGGGTGCGGCCGCCCATCTGCCTGGGCACTGACGCCTTCCACACCTCGGCCGAGCTGCTCGGCCACGCGGAGCGCGCGTTCGCTCCGTGCGGGGGTACGGCGGTCAACAGCCCGTTCGCGGGGACGTATGTCCCGCTGCGGCACTACGGCCGTGACCCGAGGGTCGGTGCGCTGATGATCGAGATCCGGCGCGATCTGTATAGGGCCGAGCCCGGCGGACGCGCGGGGCCGGGCCTCGGGCCGCTTGCGGCGGCCCTGGCCCGGCTCGTTGGTGCGCTGTCCTGAGCGAGGGTGCTCGGGGGTGTCTGCCCTTAGACCCCGGCCAGGCGCTTCGGGGAGGGCCGCAGATAGACCGCCCAGGTCACCACGAAGCACAGTACGTACGCGAGACAGAAGACCAGGTACGCGGTGTTGGCGTTCCCGGTGCTGAGGAAGGACTGCCGGAAGGCGACGTTGACCAGGACGCCGCCGAACGCTCCGACCGATCCGGCGATCCCGATCAGCGCCGATGCACCCCGTCGCGAGCGCTCCTCGGCCTCGTTCTCGTCGATGCCGCCGCCGACGGAGAGCTTGGCCTTGGCGCGGAAGATCGCCGGGATCATCTTGTAGACCGAGCCGTTGCCGATGCCGGTGAGCACGAAGAGCGACACAAAGCCCGCGATGTACAGCGGCAGCGACTCCTGCAGTGCGGCGATCAGCACCACCAGGGCGCCACCGGCCATCGCCGCGAAGTTCCACAGCGTCACCTTCGCGCCGCCGAAGCGGTCCGCGAACCATCCGCCCACGGGGCGGATCAGCGAGCCGAGCAGCGGGCCGATGAAGGTGAGGTAGGCGACCTTCAGCGGAGTGTCGAACTGCTCGCTGAACTGGATCTTGAGCACCATGCCGAAGGCGAAGCTGAAGCCGATGAACGAGCCGAAGGTGCCGATGTAAAGGCCCGAGATGATCCAGGTGTGCGGCTCCTTGCAGATGTCCCGCATCGCGCGCTTGTCGTTGCGCATCGCGGTGAGGTTGTCCATCTTCAGCGCGGCGCCGAGTGCGGCCAGGACGATCAGCGGGATGTAGATCAGCGGCAGCAGACGCGGGTTCGCCGCGCCCGCCGTGGCCAGGACCAGCAGGCCGAGCAGCTGGACGGCGGGGACGCCGAGGTTGCCGCCGCCCGCGTTGATGCCGAGGGCCCAGCCCTTGAGGCGCTGCGGGTAGAAGGCGTTGATGTTCGCCATCGAGGAGGCGAAGTTGCCGCCGCCGACACCGGCGATACAGGCCACCACGAGCAGCGTGCTGTAGCTGACGCCCGGTTCGAGCACGACCGCGGCGAGGATCGTCGGAACCAGGAGCAGCCCCGCGCTGAAGACCGTCCAGTTGCGGCCGCCGAACTTCGCGACCGCGAAGGTGTACGGGAGCCGCAGCCCCGCTCCGACCGCCGCCGGCAGGGCGGCGAGGGTGAACTTCCCGGCCGGGTCGATCCCGTACTCAGGTCCGAGGAAGAGGAGCATCACCGACCACAGGCTCCAGACGGAGAAGCCGATGTGCTCGGAGATCACCGAGAAGACGAGGTTGCGGCGGGCGATCTTGGCGCCTGCCTCTTCCCAGAAGGCGTTGTCTTCCGGGCGCCAGTCTTCGATGTCGCGGGTACGTACGGGAGGTTGCGGCTTTGGGTCGACCACGGTGGTCATTGGGGACCTGCCAGGGTGTCGGAGGAGCGGTTTCTGTTGGTGTTCACCCTGGTGGCGGGAGGTTTCCCCCCGCCGACCGTGGTGGCTCCGTGGTGCTACATCTCGCGCACACCGGCCGCGGCGGGCTGTGAGGTTTCGGCCACGGGCCCGCCGGCCTGGCCGGCGGAGTCCGCGGCGCGTACGGGCCACACCCGCAGGGCCGGGATCTGCTCGTCGAGACAGGTGCCGGTGCGCAGGTCAAAGGCCTGCTTGTACATGGGCGAGGTCACGATCGGGACGTCGCCGCGGCTGCCGATGATGCCCCGGGACAGGACGTAGGCGCCGCTGAACGGGTCGTGGTTGTCGATGGCGTAAAGGTGCCCCGCGCGGTCGCGGTAGACCGCGACCTGTTCGCCGCCGACCAGGACCGCGACACCGCGGCCGGGGATCAGGTCGGCCACGGCGCAGACGGGCTGCCAGTCGGCTCCGTCGTGGATCTCCACGGTCGTCGTTTCAGCCACGTCAGTCACGTCAGCAATGTCAGTCGTGTTCGTCGTGTTCGTCGCGTTCATCGGGTACGAACCTCCAGTGCGGGTCCCGCGACCAGTTCGCCGGGCTTGGCCGGGCGGATCTGGTCGCGCTCGGGGGCGAAGCGCACGGTCGGGTCGGGGGTGCCGGGCGCGTTGGCGAACGAGACGAAGCGGCGTACCCGGTCCGGGTCGGCCAGGGTCGCGGCCCATTCGTCCTCGTACGTCTCGATGTGACGGCCCATCAGCTCGTCGAGGTCGTCGCAGATGCCGAGCGAGTCGTCCATCACGACCTCGCGCAGATGGTCCAGGCCGCCCTCCAGCCGCTCCAGCCAGGGGGCGGTGCGCTCCAGGCGGTCGGCGGTGCGGATGTAGAACATCAGGAAGCGGTCGATGGTGCGGATCAGGGTCTCGCGGTCCAGGTCGGCGGCGAGCAGGTCCGCGTGCCGGGGCGTCATGCCGCCGTTGCCGCCGACGTAGAGGTTCCAGCCGGTGGAGGTGGCGATGATGCCGAAGTCCTTGCTCTGGGCCTCCGCGCATTCGCGGGCGCAGCCGGAGACCGCGGACTTGAGCTTGTGCGGGGCGCGCAACCCCCGGTAGCGCAACTCCAGTTCGATGGCCAGGCCCACCGAGTCCTGGACGCCGTAGCGGCACCAGGTCTCGCCGACACAGGACTTCACGGTGCGCAGTGCCTTGCCGTACGCGTGGCCGGACTCGAAGCCGGCCTCGACCAGGCGCTTCCAGATCGGCGGGAGCTGGTCGACGCGGGCGCCGAAGAGGTCGATGCGCTGGCCGCCGGTGATCTTGGTGTAGAGGCCGAAGTCGCGGGCGATCTCGCCGATGACGATCAGCCCTTCGGGGGTGATCTCACCGCCGGGGACGCGCGGGACGACGGAGTAGGAGCCGTTGCGCTGGAGGTTGGCGAGGAAGTGGTCGTTGGTGTCCTGGAGGGCCGCCTGCTCGCCCGCCAGGATGTGTCCGCCGCCGAGGCTGGCGAGGATCGAGGCGACGGTGGGCTTGCAGATGTCGCAGCCTTCGCCGGTGCCGTGTTCGGCGAGCACCCGGGAGAAGTCGGTGATGCCCTTGACCTGGATGATCTCGTAGAGCTCGGCGCGGGTGTGGTTGAAGTGCTCGCACAGGGCGGTGGAGACCTCGACGCCGCTGGCGGCCAGCTCCTCGGTGACGATGGTGGACATCAGCTTGACGCAACTGCCGCAGCCGGTACCGGCCTTGGTGCACTTCTTGACCTCGGGGACGCTGGCGCAGCCGTCCTCGTGCACGGCCCCCTTGATGGCGCCCTTGGTGACGTTGTGGCAGGAGCAGACCACGGCCTCGTCGGGCAGTGCGATCGGCCCGACCGGTGCGCCGGACCCGGCGGGCAGCACCAGCTGTTCCGGGGGCGCGGGCAGCGGGGTGCCGCTGGCGGCGAGCGGCCTGAGGGTCGCGTACGACTCGGTGTCGCCGACCAGGACGCCGCCGAGCAGGGCGCCGTCGGCGGAGATGACCAGCTTCTTGTAGACGCCCGCGCGGCTGTTGGCGTAGACCACGTCCAGGGCGCCGTCGGCGGTGCCGTGCGCGTCGCCGAAGCTGGCGACGTCCACGCCGAGCAGCTTGAGCTTGGTGGAGGTGTCGGCGCCGGTGAACGAGCCCTCGCCGTCGCCCAGTTCGCGGGCCACGACCTCGGCCATCGCATAGCCGGGTGCGACCAGTCCGTACACCCGTCCGTCGACGGTCTGCGCGCACTCGCCGATGGCCCACACATGCGGGTCCTCGGTGCGGCAGCGCTCGTCGACGACGATGCCGCCGCGCTCGCCGACGGGCAGGTCGCAGTCGCGGGCGAGCTGGTCGCGGGGGCGCACTCCGGCGGAGAAGATCACGAGGTCGGTTTCGACCTCGCTGCCGTCGGACAGCGCCATGGAGCGGACCCGGCCGTCGTCGCCGGTGTCGATGCGCTGGGTGCCCGCGCCGGTGTGCACCAGCACACCCAGGTCCTCGATCTTGCGGCGCAGTACCTCGCCGCCGCCGTCGTCGACCTGAATGGCCATCAGACGCGGGGCGAACTCCACCACATGGGTCTCCAGGCCCAGCGCGGTGAGCGCTCCGGCGGCCTCCAGACCGAGCAGTCCGCCGCCGACCACCGCGCCGACGCGGGCTCCCTTGGCGTCCTCGCGGATGCCCTCCAGGTCCTCGATGGTGCGGTAGACATGGCAGCCGTCGGCGTCGTGTCCCGGCACGGGCGGTACGAAGGGGTACGAGCCGGTGGCGAGCACCAGCGCGTCGTACGGCAGCCGCTCGCCCGACGCGGTGGTGACGATGCGGGCCGCCCGGTCCACCTTCGCGGCGGGCTCGGAGCAGCGCAGCTCGATACCGTGCTCGTCCAGGAACTCCTGGGTGCACATGCTGAGTTCGTCGGCCGATGTCCCGTTGAACCAGGAGCTGAGCTGGACCCGGTCGTAGGCGGCCCTGGGCTCCTCGGCGAGTACGGTGACCCGCCAGGTGGCAGCGGCCGAAGGCTGCTCGAAGAGCGCCTCCAGGAAACGCTGGCCGACCATGCCGTGGCCGACCAGGACCAGCTCCTTGCGTGCCGGCTTCGGCGTCATGGGGCAACTCCTTGCGTGGTGAGCAGATACAGAGGATCAGCGGGCATCGGTTCGTCCCGCTGGTAGGCCCGGGTGAGGGCGCCGACCGTGGCCAGGTCGCCCAGGAGGATGCCGCCGACGAGCCGGTCGCCGCGCAGCACGAGCTTCTTGTAGGCGCCGCGGGTGGCGTCCTCGAGCCGGAGTACGTCCAGGCCCGGGCCATCCGCCCCGGCGTCGCCGAAGGCGGCGTACTGCACCGGGCCTGCGGTCAGCCGGGACAGCGGCCGGGAGCCGGTGTACCGGGCCTCGGGGTCGGCTCCGGAGAGCCGGGCGGCGAGCACGTCGGCCTGTTCCCAGGCGGGTCCGGCCAGTCCGTGCACGGTCGAGCGGTGTTCGGCGCAGTCGCCGATCGCGTAGACGCCGGGGGCGCAGGCGAGGGTGTCGTCGACCTCGATGCCGCGGCGTACGGGCAGGCCCGCGGTGTGCGCCAGGCCGGTGCGGGGCCGTACCCCGCAGGCCAGCACCACCAGGTCGGTCTCCAGGACGTAGCCGCTGGCCAGCTCGACGCCGGTGACGCGGTCGGTGCCGTGCAGCGCGCGGGCCCGGTTGTCGGGGTAGGTCTCGACGCCGAGTCCGGCCAGTGCGGTGCGCAGGGCGGCGCCCGCCTGGGTGTCGAGGTGCCGCTCGATCAGCTGCGGGGCCTGGTGGACGATCTCCACCTTGACCCCGAGCGCGGCCAGCGCGCGGGCGGCGCTCACGCCGAGCACGCCGCCGCCGATGACCACGGCCCGCTCGGCGCCTTTGGCGTCGTCGGCGAGCCGGGCGCACTCCTCGACCGTGCGGAAGGAGTGGACGCCGGGCAGCAGGTCACCGTCGGCGGCGCGCAGTCCGCGCATCGGGGGCAGGACCGGGTTGGCGCCGGTGGCCAGAATCAGGTCGTCGTAGGCCGCCTCGTCTCCCCCTGCCGTGGTCAGGGTGTGCGCCGCGAGGTCGACGTCGGTCACCTCGCTGCCGGTGCGGATCTCGGCGGTCGCGGACTGGAGGGTGATGGCCTCGGCGTCGTAGCGGCCGGTGAGGACGTCGGCGAGCAGCACCCGGTTGTACGGGGCGCGGGGCTCGGCGCCGTACAGGGTGACCTGGCCGCGCCCGCCGAGTGCGGTGTACCGCTCGGCGAAGCGTGCGGCGGCCATTCCGGCGCCGACGACGGCGATGCGGCGGGGCGACGTGGGCTGTGCGGTCTGTGCGGTCATCGGGAAGCCTCCGCCCGCTCGACGCGGACCGCGCACACCTTGAACTCCGGCATCTTCGACGTCGGGTCAAGCGCGGGGTTGGTGAGCGTGTTGGCGCGTCCGGCGCCGCCCCAGTGGAACGGCATGAACACGGTGTCCGGCCTGATGGTGTCGGTCACCCGCGCCGGTGCCTCGGCCCGGCCGCGGCGGCTGGTGACGGCGAGGAGTTCGCCGTCGGCCGCCCCGAGCTGCTCGGCCAGGTGCGGGTGCAGTTCGACGAACGGTCCGGGGGCGGCGCGGTTGAGTTCGGGGACGCGGCGGGTCTGGGCGCCGCTCTGGTACTGGGACACCACCCGGCCGGTGGTCAGATACAGCGGGTAGTCGGCGTCCGGCTCCTCGGCCGACGGGCGGTGCGTCACAGGTGCGAACCTGGCCCGTCCGTCGGGGGTGGCGAAGCGGTCCAGGAAGAGCCGGGGCGTACCGGCGTGCTGCTCGTCGGGGCAGGGCCAGAACACCCCGTCCTCGGCCGCCACGCGCGCGTAGCTGATCCCCGCGTAGTCGGCCTCGCCGCCGGCGGAGGCCCGGCGCAGCTCGTCGAAGACCTCTTCCGGGTCGTCCGGGAAACCTTTCTCCACCCCGAGCCGCGCGGCGAGCTCGTGCAGCACGTACAGGTCGCTGCGTACCTCTTCGGGGGCGTCGACGGCCTTGCGGCGCAGGATCACCCTCCCTTCCAGGTTGGTGGTGGTGCCGGTCTCCTCGGCCCACTGCGTGGAGGGGAACACCACGTCGGCGAGCTCGGCGGACTCGGAGAGCACCACATCGCTGACGGCGAGGAAGTCCAGGGCGCGCAGCCGCTCGGTGACACGGCCGGCGCGCGGCGCGGAGATCACCGGGTTGGAGCCCATCAGGAGCAGGGCCCGTACGCCGCCGTCCTGGCCGAGCCCGTCCAGGAGCTCGTACGCCGACACGCCCGAGCGGGGCAGGTCGTCGGGGTCGACGCCCCAGACGGAGGCGACGTGGGCGCGGGCCGCCGGGTCCTCGATGGAGCGGTAGCCGGGCAGCTGGTCGGCCTTCTGGCCGTGCTCGCGGCCGCCCTGGCCGTTGCCCTGGCCGGTCAGGCAGCCGTATCCGGAGTAGGGGCGTCCGGCCTTGCCCGTGGCCAGGCAGAGGTTGATCCAGGCGCCCACGGTGTCGGTGCCCTTGCTCTGCTGCTCGGGGCCGCGCGCCGTGAGCACCATGCCGGTCTCGGCCTCGGCGAACAGGGCCACGGCGGCGGTCAGCTGCTCCACGGGGACGCCGGTCAGCTGCTCGACGCGCTCCGGCCAGTGCGCCATCGCGGCGGCCCTGGCCTGCTCGAAGCCGGTGGTGCGGGCGTCGATGAACGCCTCGTCGCGGTGTCCGTCGGCGATCACCAGGTGGAGCATGCCGAGGGCGAGGGCGAGGTCGGTGCCGGGTACCGGCTGCAGGTGCAGGTCGGCGAGGTCGGCGGTACGGGTGCGGCGCGGATCGACGACGATCAGCTTGCCGCCGTTCTCGCGCAGCTCGCGGAAGTAGCGCAGCGCGGGCGGCATGGTCTCGGCCGGGTTGGAGCCGACCAGGATCACACAGCCGCTGCGCGGGATGTCCTCCAGCGGGAAGGGCAGGCCCCGGTCGATACCGAAGGCCTTGCGGCCCGCGGCAGCCGCGGATGACATACAGAATCGGCCGTTGTAGTCGATGTTGATCGTACGCAGTGCGACACGGGCGAACTTGCCGAGGAGGTACGCCTTTTCGTTGGTCAATCCGCCGCCGCCGAAGATCCCCGCGGCGTCCCGGCCGTAGCTGCGCTGGGCCGCGCTCAGCCCGGCGACGGTCCGCTCAAGTGCCTCCTCCCAGGAGGCCTCGCGCAGCTCGCCACCGTCGCGTACGAGGGGTGTGGTCAGGCGGGTCGCGGGTGAGAGTACGGCGGCCGCGGCCTGTCCCTTGCCGCAGAGTGCTCCACGGTTCACCGGGAAATCGGGGCGCTCGCGTACCTGGACCGGGGTGCCGCCGAGCCGCATCCCGCACTGCAGCGAGCAGTACGGGCAGTGGGTGTCGACGGTGTCCGCCGTCCCGCCTGGACCTGCCGCGCTGCTCGCTTGGATCGTTGTCATGCTGCCGATCGTCACGCGCGGCCGTTACGTCGCCGGGTCCGCTGTGTTGCGGGCGCGATATACGGTTCTCACGCTCGACCTCGGGGCCCGTGGGAGCGGCGACATCTCCTGTAACAAAGGATGGCGTTTAGCTAACCCGCACGTCACATACGGGCAATGGCACGGCAACGGTGCTGCTTGAGCCTTCAACGCATGGAACCTCGCAAGCCCGACCAGCCGCTGACCGGCTTCACCATTGGCGTGACGGCGGCGCGGCGACGCGATGAACTCTCCAATCTGCTGTCTCGCCGGGGCGCCCGGGTCATCGAGGCGCCGTCGCTGCGGATCATTCCGCTGGAGGACGACGCGGCCCTGCGCCGCGCCACCGAGCGGTGCCTGACCGGGCCGCTCGACTATGTGGTGGCCACCACCGGGGTCGGCTGGCGCGGCTGGATGAGCGCGGCCGACGGCTGGGGGCACGGCGCGGAGCTCTCGCGCGCCTGCCAGGGCGCGTCGGTGCTCTCGCGGGGGCCCAAGGCGACTGGTGCGGTACGCGCCAGCGGGCTCGACGAGGCGTACTCGCCGGGCTCCGAGGCCATCGACGAACTGCTGACCTGGATGCTCGCCCGCGATATCCGCGGCCGCCGCATCGCGATCCAGGAGCACGGGGCGCCGCAGCCCGGCTTCACCAACGCGCTGCGGGAGCGTGGCGCCGAGGTGATCGAGGTACCGGTCTACCGCTGGGCGCCGCCCGATGACCCCGACGCGGTGCGGCGGCTGGCCGAGCTGACGGCGCGCGGCGAGGTGCACGCGCTGACCTTCACGAGCGCCCCGGCGATCACGGCGTTCCTGGAGACGGCGCGGGCCGCCGGGCAGTACGACACGCTGCTGGCCCGGCTGCGCGGCGATGTGCTGTCGGTCTGTGTCGGGCCGGTCTGTGCCCGTCCGCTGCAGGAACTCGGCTTGGATCCGCTGTGGCCGGAGCGCGGGCGGCTTGGCGCGATGGTGCGCACCCTCGCCGAGACGCTGCCCGAGCGGGCCCGTCAGGAGCTCTCGGCCGGTGACCGGACGCTGGCCCTGCAGGGCAGCGCCCTGCTGGTCGACGGCGAGAGCATCTGGCTGTCCCCGGTGTCCGCGGCCGTGCTGCGCGCGCTGGCCGAGCGCCCCGGGTGGGTGCTGAGCCGGGCCGACCTGCTGCGGCGCGCCTGGGCCGGGCAGCGGGCCGACGAACATGTCGTGGAGGCCGCGGTGGCCCGGCTGCGGGGGGCGCTGGGCAAGCACGCGGGTCTGATCCGTACGGTTCCCAAGCGCGGCTACCGGCTCAACGTGGACGTCGCCGACCGATGAGCCGCACACGTACGCGTACGGCGGTGGTGTCGTCCGCCACGCGCCCCGCGCCGACGCTGGTCGCCGTCGGGCACGGCACGCGGGAGCCCGCGGGGGCCGCGGCGACGCTGGAGCTGCTGGAGCGGATACGGGAGCTGCGGCCCGGGCTGCGGGTCGAGGTGGGCTGGCTGGACCTGGTGGACCCGCCGCTCACCGAGACGCTGGCCGGGCTCACGGGCGAGGCGGTACTCGTCCCGCTGCTGCTCGGGACGGGCTACCACATCCGCGTGGACATACCCGAGGCGCTCGCCACGGCGCCGCACCTGCGTACCCGTACCGCTCGCGCGCTGGGGCCCGACCCGCTGCTCGCCACCGCGCTCGGCGACCTGCTCACCGAGGCGGGGCGGGCGCCGGGGGACGGCCCGGTGGTCCTCGCGGCAGCCGGGTCCACCGATCCGCAGGCCAACGCCGACACTGTACGGATGGCCGAGCTACTGGCCGCGCGCCTGGGCACGCCCGTCGTGCCGTCGTACCTGTGCGCGTCCGCGCCGACCCCGACCGAGGCCGTCGCGGAGCTGCGCGCCCAGGGGCACGAGCAGGTCGCCCTCGCCACGTACCTGATCGCTCCGGGGTTCTTCACCCGGCGCGCGGCGGGCGCGGGCGCCCGGCACACCTCGGCTCCGCTCGCCGAGCACGACGCGCTCGCCCGCCTCGTCCTGGACCGCTATGACGAGGCCGTGGGCGACGGAAACCGGACGCGGTCCGGCTGAGAGCCTGTTTCTGAGAGCCTGTCCTTGAAGACCGGGCGAGGGTGTTCGCGACCGGGAACGGTTACGTCAGGCCGTCGGCCGGGCCTCCTCGACGGTCGCGATGAACCGGGCCAGCAGCTCGGACAGCAGCGCGTCGTCGCTGCTCGCCAACTCCGCCCAGGCAGCACTGATTTCCGCGTTCAGTCGACGCCAGCGGGCCATGCCGCGCGGGGTGAGATAGGCCAGGATCCGGCGCCGGTCGAGCGGGTCGACGCGGCGGTGGACCACATTCTGGTCGACCAGCTGATCGACGAGTTTGGTCAGGCTCGGCGGCGGCAGAAAGGCCGCGTCGGCGACCGCCGCCATGGCATGGCCCTCGCCGTCGGACAGCACGCTCATCACGCGCCAGGCCTCCAGCGAGCAGTCGGCCGTCTCCAGCACGGACTGGAGTCTGCGGGCGGACAGCCGTTCGGCTCGGGTCAGCAGCGACAGCAGGTCTGGGGACTGGCGCACGGGATGGGACTGACGCACGGGGTGGGGCGACATCCGACTCCTCGCTCCTGGGGCGGGCGGTGGTTCCATCGTACAAAGCGAAGCCCGCCCCACTGGGCACTTGGAGATCACGCCGGACCTCTTGGAGATCACACCGCCTCCAGGGGAGCATGACGCCATGCTCCCGGCCCGCCCGTACGCCCCCGACTGGTTCACGGTCGACGACTCCACACTCGGCGTGGCGCTCGTCTATCCGATGCGCGGACCGGCCGGAATCTTCGGGCCCGCCTGCGAGTTGTGCGCACAGCTCGCCGCCGAGGAGGTCAACCGCGCGGGCGGCGTGCTCGGCAGGGAGCTGCGCCTGCTGCCGGTCGACGGCGGTGGCGACCCCCGCCGGGTCGCGGACGAGGTGTCCGCCCTGGTGTCGACGGGGGTCGTACACGGCGTCACCGGATGGCATATCTCCTCGGTGCGCCAGGCATTGGCGCCGCGCATCGCCCACCGGGTGCCGTATGTATACACGGCCCTGTACGAGGGCGGTGAGAACACCCGGGGCGTCTTCCTGACGAGCGAGACCCCGCACGACCAACTCCGCCCCGCCATGCGGCTGCTCGCGGGCGAGCGAGGCGCGCGCCGCTGGTTCGTGGTGGGAAACGACTACGTGTGGCCGCGCCGCACGGCCCTGGCCGCACGGCGGTACGCGGCCGAGGGCGGGGGCCGGGTCTGCGGTCAGGCCTATCTGCCGCTGGACACCCATGAGTTCGCGCCGGTGCTCGGGCAGATCGAACGGTCCGACGCGGACGCCGTGCTGATGCTCCTGGTGGGCAGCGACGCGGTGCGCTTCAACCGCGCCTTCGCCATGGCCGGACTCGACCAGCGCTGTCTGCGGCTGAGCACGCTCATGGACGAGAACATGCTGCTGGCCAGCGGCCCGGCGGCGACCGGCGGGCTGTTCAGCACGGCGGGCTTCTTCGCCTCCCTCGCCAACCAGGACACTCTGGACTTCCACGGGCAGTACGCGAACCGGTACGGCATCGAGGCGCCGGTGCCGGGGAGTCTCGGCGAATCGTGTTACGAGGGCGTGCTGTTGCTCGCCGCCCTCGTCGAACGGGCCGGCACGCTCGATGTGTCGGCGATCGGCGCGGCCGCCGACGCCGTGTCGTACGAGGGGCCGCGCGGTCTGCTGCGGCTGCGCCGGGGCCATGTCCGCCAGCGGATCTATCTGGCCGAGGCCGACGGCATGGACTTCGACGTGGTGGCCGAACTGACCCTGGACAAGGCCTCGGACTAGACCTCGGACTAAGCCTCCCCTTGACATGCCCCAACCTCGCCCAGATACTTCCTGCAGGAAGTATCTACAATGCCGTGCGCGAGTTGTGAATGGATGTTCACTGCCCTGCGCAGCGGCATTTTTTGTCGCCCTGGGTGCGGAGAACGCAACGCCTGCTTAAGTCCAGCGAAACACCTTGGAAACAGGCCTATTTGAGGCTGTGAGCGCCTTGCACAGCCACACTCTCGTCCTTTTCAGGCGCCCTGGCGGGCGCTAGGAGGCTCTGTTGTCCAGCACCCCAAGGCGCCGTATGGCGGCCTGCGTTGCCGCTCTCGCCGCCGCCGTCACGCTCTCCGCATGCGGCGCCAAGACCGATTCCGGTACCTCATCCGACAAGGCCGTCAAGGCGGACACGTCGGGGGACACCGTCAAGGTCGGACTGCTCAACTCGCTCTCCGGCACGATGGCGATCAGCGAAGTGACCGTACGCGATTCGGTGAAGCTGGCCATTGAGGAGATCAACGCCTCCGGGGGCGTACTCGGCAAGAAGATCAAGCCGATCAGCGAGGACGGCGCGTCCGACTGGCCGACCTTCGCCGAGAAGGCCCAGAAGCTCATCAAGGAGGACCGGGTCGCCGCCACGTTCGGCTGCTGGACCTCGGCCAGCCGCAAGGCCGTCAAGCCGGTCTTCGAGAAGAACAAGTCGCCGCTCTTCTATCCCGTGCAGTACGAGGGCCTGGAGCAGTCGCCGTACATCTTCTACACGGGCGCGACGACCAACCAGCAGATCACCCCGGCGCTGGACTACCTGAAGAGCCAGGGCAAGAAGTCCCTCTACCTGGTGGGCAGTGACTATGTGTTCCCGCGTACCGCCAACAAGATCATCAAGGCGTACGCCAAGGCGAACGGCATGACGATTAAGGGCGAGGACTACGCACCGCTCGGGTCCACCGAATTCAGCACGATCTCCAACAAAGTGAAGGCGGCCAAGGCCGACGCGGTCTTCAACACGCTGAACGGCGACAGCAATGTGGCGTTCTTCAAGGAGTACAAGTCGGCGGGCCTCACGGCGAAAAGCATGCCGGTGCTTTCGGTCTCCATCGCCGAGGAAGAGGTCAAGAGCATCGGGGCGCAGTATCTGAAGGGTCAGCTCACCTCCTGGAATTACTACCAGACCACCGAGGGAGCGGCCAACACCAAGTTCGTGAAGGCCTACAAGGCCAAGTACGGGAAGTCCAAGCCGACCAGTGACCCGATGGAGGCGGCGTACACCTCCGTCTATCTCTGGAAGGCGATGGTCGAGAAGGCCGGGTCGTTCGACGTCGAGAAGGTGAAGGCAGCCGCCGACGGCGTCACGTTCGAGGCGCCCGAGGGCACGGTGACCGTCGACGGTCCCACACAGCACATCCACAAGACGGCCCGCATCGGCGAGATCGGGGCGGACGGGCTGATCACCCAGGTCTGGGACTCCGGGAAGCCGATCAAGCCGGACCCGTTCCTCAAGGGCTACGACTGGGCTTCCGGCCTCTCCTGAGCGGTGGGGGCGGTCCCCGCTCGGGGACCGGC
>NZ_JAZGRL010000001.1:1051127-1055760 GCF_046540415.1 Streptomyces sp. E11-3
CCCGGGGGGGGCCCCCCCCCGCCGCCCTCGATCCCGACCGCCCCGCCCCACCCCTTGGGAGCCGCCTCATGACGGTGATCCTCAGTCAGTCGTTCACCGGCGTCAGCATCGGCGCCGTACTGCTGCTCATCGCGCTCGGTCTGTCCCTCACCTTCGGGCAGATGAACGTCATCAACATGGCCCACGGCGAGTTCATCATGGCCGGCGCCTACACCACGTACGTCCTGCAGGACTTCATCTCCAGCGCCGGGTACTCGCTGCTCGTCGCCCTTCCGGTGGCCTTCGTGGTCGCGGGGGCGATGGGGGTACTCCTGGAGTACCTGCTGATCCGAAGGCTCTATCTGCGGCCGCTCGACACCCTGCTCGTCACCTGGGGTGTCTCGCTGATCCTGCAGCAGCTCGCCCGGGACATCTTCGGCGCGCCCAACGTGCAGACCCGGGCCCCCGAACTCCTCACCGGCCATCTCACGCTCATCGGCGGATCCGACCCGCTGACCGTCGCCAACAGCAGGCTGTTCATCCTGGGCCTGGCGATCGCCGCGGTCGTCGCGCTCACTCTGGGACTGCGCCTCACCCCGCTGGGGCGGCGGATCCGCGCCGTCGTGCAGAACCGGGATCTGGCGGAGGTGTCCGGCATCCCGACCGGCCGCGTGGACCGGACGACGTTCTTCATCGGCTCCGGCCTCGCCGGGATCGCCGGGGTCGCGCTGACCCTCGTCGGCCCGATCGGCCCCACCATGGGCACCAACGTCATCATCGACGCCTTCCTGGTCATCGTGGTCGGCGGCATCGGACAGCTCAAGGGCAGTGTCATCGTCGCGTTCGCGCTCGGGGTCCTGCAGTCCGTCGTCGAGTACTCCACCACCCTCAGCGTCGCCAAGGTGGCCGTACTGATCGCCATCGTGACCTTCCTGCAGTGGCGGCCCCAGGGCCTCTACACCCTGCGCACCCGGAGCCTCGTATGACCGACACGACCACCGAGACGGCCAAGGCGCCCCGACGGTTCGCGGCCGGGTCCGGCCCCCGCGCGGCGGCCGGCTTCGCGCTCGGCGCCGCGCTGCTCTTCGGCATCGCCCCGCTGCTGCTGTCCGACTTCCGGCTCGGCCTGCTCGCCAAGTACCTGTGTATCGCGATGGTCGCCGTCGGCGTCTGTCTGGCCTGGGGCCGCGGCGGGATGCTCACGCTCGGGCAGGGCCTGTTCTTCGGGCTCGGCGGCTACGCCATGGCGATGCACCTCAAGCTGGCCGACGCCGGCCCTGGCCAGCTGCCCGACTTCATGCTGCTGTACGGGACCAACCCTGAACTCCCCTGGTGGTGGCGGCCGTTCGAGAGCCCGGTCTTCGCGCTCGCCGCCACCGTCCTGATCCCGATGGCCGTCGCCGCGCTGCTCGGCTTCTTCGTCTTCGGCCGCGGCGTGAAGGGCGCGTACTTCGCGATCCTCAGCCAGGCGCTCACCGCGGCCTTCGCGATCTGGCTGGTCGGCCAGCAAGCGACGACCGGCGGCACCAACGGCCTCACCGACTTCCAGGGCTTCTTCGGCTACGACCTCGACGACCCGGTCAACCAGCGGCTGGTGTACTTCATCATCGCCGCCGCCCTGCTGCTCCTCATGGTGCTCGCCCGGCAGCTGATCCACAGCCGGTACGGCGAACTCCTGGTAGCGGTACGGGACTCGGAGGAACGGGTCCGCTTCCTCGGCTACAACCCGGCGCACGTCAAACTCGCCGCCTACGTCACGGCCGCGGGGATGGCCGGGCTCGCGGGCGCGCTCTTCGTGCCCGCCGTGGGCATCGTCTCCCCCGCGCTGATCGGCATCGTGCCCTCCATCGAGCTGGTCATCGGCGCCGCGGTCGGCGGCCGGGCCAGCCTGGTCGGCGCGGTGCTCGGCGCGCTCGCCGTGGCCTGGGCGAAGACCGCCCTGTCCGAGGAGTTCCCGGCCGTCTGGACGTACTTCCAGGGCCTGTTGTTCGTGGTGGCCGTGGCGTTCCTGCCCGGCGGGCTCGCCTCGCTGGTGAAGACCGTACGCCGCAAGGCCGCATCCCGTGCCGCCAGTGGAGAGGCGCTATGACCCGACGCGACGTGACAGAGCGGGCTCGGCCCGGGCTGGAAATCCGGGACCTGCGGGTGTCGTTCGACGGATTCACCGCGGTCGACGGGGTGGATCTCGTGGTGCACCCCGGCGATCTGCGCTTCCTCATCGGACCCAACGGGGCGGGCAAGACCACCCTGGTGGACGCCGTGACCGGACTGGCCAGGGCCACCGGCTCGGTGCGGTTCGCCGGTGCGGAACTGCTCGGGCGCAGTGTGCACCACATCGCCAGAACCGGCATCGGCCGTACGTTCCAGACCGCCACGGTCTTCGAGGAGCTGACCGTACTGCAGAACCTGGACATCGCGGCCGGGGCGTCCCGCAGCGTCCTGACCCTGCTGCGCCGCCGGAAGTCCGTACCCGAGAACGTCGAGCGGGCGCTGGAGACCATCGGTCTCGGCGCGCTGCGCGACTCCCCGGCCGGAACGCTCGCCCATGGGCAGAAGCAGTGGCTGGAGATCGGCATGCTGCTCGTCCAGGACGTACGGCTGCTGCTCCTGGACGAGCCGGTCGCCGGGATGAGCCACGACGAACGGCAGGCCACCGGCGAACTCCTGGAGCGGATCAGCCTGGAGCGCACCGTGGTGGTCATCGAACACGACATGGACTTCATGCGGTCCTTCGCGCGCAGCGTCAGTGTGCTGCACGCGGGCAAGGTGCTCAGCGAGGGCACCGTCGCCGACGTCCAGGCGGATCCGAAGGTGCAGGAGGTGTATCTCGGGCACACGCCCGACGAGCACTCCGCGGACCCGACGCCCGCCATCAGCCCAGCGGTACAGGAGGCGTGATGCTGGAGATCGACGACGTACGGGTCGGATACCACCGCAGCACCGTGCTGCACGGCGTCTCGCTGTCCGTGCCCACCGACGGGGTCGCCGCGGTACTCGGGCACAACGGCGCGGGCAAGAGCACCCTGCTGCGCACCGCCGCGGGACTGCTGACGCCGCACAGCGGCAGCGTACGGCTGGACGGCGAGGACATCACCCGGCTCAAGCCGCATCAGCGGGTCGCCCGCGGTCTTGCGTACGTCCCCCAGGGCCAGCAGTCCTTCCCGCACCTCACGGCCGCCGAGAACCTCCAGCTCGTCGCGGACGGCCGGCGCCGGGGAAAGGCGGCGATCGCCGACGCACTGGATCTGTTCCCGGCGCTACGCGCGCTGTCCGGGCGCCGGGCGGGTCTGCTGTCCGGCGGGCAACGCCAGCAACTCGCCCTGGCCCGGGCCCTGGTGACCGAGCCCCGGCTGCTGCTGCTCGACGAGCCCACCGAGGGCATCCAGCCCTCCGTGGTCGCCGAGATCGAGGAGACGATCGTGGCGCTCGGCAGCCGTGGGGGCCTTTCCGTACTGCTCGTGGAGCAGCATGTGGGCTTCGCGATGCGCGCGGCCCAGACGTACGCCGTCCTGGAGGCCGGGCGGGTCACTTCGTCCGGCGAGGGCGGTCGGCAGGCCGAGGCGGTCGTACGGGAGGCGCTGAGCGTGTGACGGCCGGTGGGTCGGGCTGTGGGGCGGACCGTGGGGCGCGGAGGATCAGCCGCCGCCCGTGAAGTGGCCGATGAAGGGGTCGGCGGTGATCGGCATACCACGGCTGAAGGGCGCGTCCATGTCCCAGATGAGCATCAGCAGGAACACGAAGAGCGCGCAGTAGAGGCCCGCCACCGTCAACTCGCGCCGGGTGTAGCGGATCTGCAGCGCGAAGATCATGCCGACGGACACCAGGGCACCGGCGATCAGCCCGAACCAGACCACCAGCGGCATGGCGGGCTCCGCCGCGTCACCCCGGTTGGTGCGGGCCTCGTCGGCCAGGGCGACCTGGTCGACCATCGGCGCGTACGCCTGACCCTGTAGCTCGTTGCGCGGCTCGCTCTCGCGGACGGCTTCGCGTACCTCGTCGAGGAGTTGGTCGCCCCGTTCGGTCAGCTGCCCGTCGTCCGCCATCTGCGGCCACTCCTTGTCCACGACGTAGCGGGCGTAGACGTCGATGCTCCCGTCGATCTCCTCGCGTACCGGTTTCGGGAACACCTGGGCGCGTTCGGAGACCTCGTGCAGGGCCTGGGCCTCGGCCCGCACCGTTTCCGTGGCCTCGCCGCGGGCTTCCCAGACGCCCGCGATCGCCAGGCCGAGGACGATGGCGTACACCACGCCGATCATCATCGTCATGTACTCGATGACGTCCGGGGTCTCCGACGGGTCGTGGTCCTCGCCGTGCCGTCGGACGACTTTGGTGATGACCACGATCAGCGCGCCGGTCGCGCCCATGGCGAGGATCAGTGTCAGCCAGTGCGGCAAGACGGGCCTCCAACGAGGTGGGGAGAGGGTGAGGTGGGGTTCATCCGCGGCCGCCGCCGCTGCCGCCGAACCCGGAGCCCCGGGAGAGCGCGGCCGCGGCGAGCACGGCGGGCACCACCAGAAGCAGCGTCGTGGCGGCGAGCGGTTGCCCGTCGTGGTCCTTCTTGGCCGGTGCGCCCTGGTAGGCGCGCGGGACGGAGGGGGTGGGCGACGGGGTCGTACGGGGCGTCGGTGACGGTGAGGGAGTCGGCGAGGGCGGC
>NZ_JAZGRL010000001.1:1055819-1087462 GCF_046540415.1 Streptomyces sp. E11-3
ACCGGGGACGGCGGAGGCGTCGGGGCCGGGGGCGGAGGCGGCGGCGCGGGCTTTGGCGGAGGCGGAGGCGGTGACGGCGTGGGCTTCGGTGGTGGGGGCGTCGGCGTCGGGCTGCAGGCCTGCCGTACCGCCTCGCCCACTCCCTTTTCGCGCGCGGTGCGCGCCAGTCCGTCGAAGTCCAGGTCGGTGCCGCTGTACCCGCAGGCCTCACCGGCCGGGCGGGCCTGCGCCTCGGCGGCGAGCGCCGGGGCCCAGCAGACCGCCGCGAGGGCCGTGGCGCCGAGCGCCGCCCCGATGCGCCCGTACCGCCGCCCGGTGCCACGCCCTGCGCGGCGGCGGCCGTTCACCACGCCGGGGCGGGTAGGGCGATACGGGGCGCGGTCTCGGGCAGCGGACTGTGCGAGAGGTCCTCGGGGCCGTAACGGACGCATTTGTGGTGCCAGTTGAGGATCCCGGCCAGCCAGTTCTCGAGTTCGTGGACGTATCCGCTGAGGCCCTTGCGGGCCTCGTCCGACAGGTTCAGGTCCACGCACAGCTGGGGCAGTTCGTTCTCCGCCAGATGCTGGAACTGGCGCAGCCGCCCCTTCATCAGGTCGTGGACCATCCGCAGTGCGGCCGGGTAGTCGCAGTCGAAGAAGTGCTGGGTGACCAGGATGCCGTTGTGCAGCTCACCCTCGTACTCGAGTTCCTTCTGGTACGAGAAGACGTCGTTGAGCAGGGCCGCGTAGTCCATGGCCGCGTTCTCCAGCGCCTGTACCGGGCCGCTGCGGTAGACCTCTTCGGGGACCGTGTCGCCGAGCCCGATGTGGCACAGGCTGATGGTGAGTCCGGAGCCGAAGGTGAGCCGCCGCATCTCGATGTAGTCGACCGGGTCGGGGACGCGGTTCTGCGCCTGGTTGGACAGCTCCCACAGCCAGCTGTCCGTCATCTCCTCGACGGCGCCGCGGAAGGCCTGCCGGGCCTGGGCAGTCATCGGGCCCGCCGTGCGGACCCACAGGTCGGCCAGGCCCCGCTCCAGGGCGTTCACCGGGGTCGGTGTTTCGGCCAGGTCGAGCGGCATGAACAGCGAGAAGCGGTCGTTGCACGCCTTCGCGCCCACCAAGTCGCGGGTGCGGCCGAAGACCGCCGGGAAGTAGTCGTCCCCGTAGGTGCCCCAGGTGAGCCAGTACGACGCCAGGTCGAGAGCTTCGGGGGTCGCGTCCGGGTGCAGGCCGGCGGCGCACAGCGGCAGGTCGATATCGGCGAGTCTGCGTTCGTCCCAGACGTACGAGCCGGGGACGCCGGGCTGCGGCTGGAGCACTCCCATCTGGTGTGCCCACTCGATCGTATGGCGCCGTGACGCCTCCAGGTGGGGGCTGAGGGTGAGCGGGAACGGCAGGGACATGTCGGGGAGTACGGACGGGCCCACGCGCTGGAACGGGACATAGGTGTACGCGCGCGAGCGCTCGGCGGCGCCGGTGGCGGCGATCAGGTCCTTGAGGCCCATGACGCGGGTTCCGATGCCCATGGGTCCCGGCAGCGACGACGCGGAGGACACACAGCCCTCGTTCATGTAACGGCTGGAGCGCATGTGCCATTCATGGCCGCCCGACTGCCAGTCCTGGAGGCCCTTCGTATACGCGAGTACGGCCGCGCACTCCTCGGGGGACAGCGCCTTCTCGGCGAAGAGCGGGGCGAGTTCGGTCAGTGCCGTGTGCTCGAACTGCTGCATCCGGGAGGTGATGAGGTCGTTGACCCTGTCGGCGGCCTGCTGCGTGGTGCAGCCGAGAAACGTCTCCAGGACGAGCACGCCGTTGCTGAGTTCGCCCTCGTCCTCGATCTCCCGCTGGTAGGAGAACAGGTCGTTGCGCAGGTGGACCGCGTCGGCGAAGGTCTCCATCAGGACGCGCAGCGGCCTGGAGTCCGCCACCGGTGCCGGTACTTCGGCGGCGGCGGCGAACTCGACGATCCCGGCCGACCAGGGGGCGCCGCCGACCTTGCGGCGCATCTCGATGTACTCGACGGGGTTGGCGATACGGCCGCTGTTGATATTGGACAGTTCCCACAGGGATTCGTTGAGCAGGTTCACTGTGCTCTCGACGAAACGGGTGCACCAGTCCGGGGACATCGCCGGTACGGTGCGCGCCCACAGGTCCGCCAGGCCTTTCTCCACGGGGTGGGTGGGCTCCGGGGTGGGCTGTGCGGGGTCGGTCGGCATGAAGTCGGCGAGCCGGTCCAGATACTTCTTGCCGCCGTCCAGGTCTCCGGTCCTCTTGAACAGGTGGAGAAAGGCGTCGTCGAAGAAGAACACCCACACGTACCACTCGGTCACCAGGGTGAGCACGTCCGGGGAACAGTCCGGATGCGTGTACGCGCACAGCAGGGCGTAGTCGTGGGAGCGGAGGTCGTGGGTGTCCCAGACCTCGGAACCCTCCAGCATGCCCATCTCACGCGCCCACTGCTCGGAGCGCTCACGCGCGTACTCGACGTGGGGGCTCAGCCGGGCGGGATACGTCATATAGAAGCTGGGCAGCGCGAATGACTGCGGCATCGGTCACTCCTCGTGCGATATGAGAGGGGAGGGGCGGCCGGGGCCCTCTTTTCCGAGGTGACCCCGGCCGTCCGTACGCAGGTCTGGGGCCCGTGGCCCTACGCGGGCCCCAGCACTTGTGGCCGTACGCAGGCCTGGGTCCTGTCCGGCGGGTCGTGCCGGACAGGGCCCAGGCCGTGCCTCAGTACGTACGTCGGGTCACGAACTCCACGAGCGCCAGGAGTCCGCCCGCGGCCTCCGCGTCGGGCACCGCGTGCGAGAGGCGGTCTATCGCCCCGGCCATCCGGTCGGCCGCGTGCTGCGCCGCCCAGTCACGGCCGCCCGCCCGGTCGATGGCGACCGTGGCCCGCTCCAGATCGCCCTGGGTGAGCGGGCCCGCGTACAGCTCGGCGAGCTCCGCGCCCTCGGGGGTACCCGAGGTGAGGGCGGCCACCACGGGCAGGGACTTCTTGCGTGCCGCGAGATCGGCGCCTGCCGGTTTCCCGGTGTGCTCCGGGTTCCCCCAGATCCCGATGATGTCGTCGATCAGCTGGAAGGCGAGTCCGGCCTCGCGGCCGAAGCCGTCCATCGCCGCCACCTCGCTGTGCCCCGCGCCCGCGTACTGCGCCCCGATCGCACAGGCACAGCCGAGCAGCGCCCCTGTCTTGGCCCCGGCCATGGCCAGACACTCGTCCAGGACCACCTCCCGGCAGTCGCGGCGCTCCAGCGCGCCGTCCACCTGCTGGCCCTCGCAGACCTCCACCACACAGGCGGCGAGCCGCGCGGCGGCGGGACTGGCCGCCGGGTGTGAGTCGTCCAGGAGCAGCCGCACGGCCAGCGCCTGGAGCGCGTCCCCGGCCAGGAGCGCGTCCGCCTCGCCGAAGACCGTCCAGGCGGTGGGGCGGTGTCTGCGGGTGCGGTCCCGGTCGATGATGTCGTCGTGCAGCAGCGTGAAGTTGTGGACCAGCTCCACCGCCGCGGCCGCCCGCACGGCCCTGGCCGGTGCGCCGCCCAGCGCCGCGGTGGTGGCCAACACCATCGCGGGGCGTACCGCCTTGCCGGCAGGGCCGGCCGCGGGTAAGCCGTCGGCGTCCTCCCAGCCGAAGTGGTATCGCGCGATCCGACGCATCGCGCCGGGCAACGAGTCGACTGCCGCCCGGAGTTCGGGGTCGACGATGTGCCGGGTCTCCTCCAGCAGCGCGGACGCCTCGCGCCCCGGCGCCGCCTCGGTGCGCTGACTCATCGCCACCGGCTCACCTGGACGTTCTCCAGGACGCCGAGGGCGTCGGGCACCAGGATCGCGGCCGAGTAGTAGGCCGTCACCAGGTAGGACGCGATGGCCTGTTCGCTGATGCCCATGAAGCGCGCGGACAGGCTGGGCTCGATCTCCTCGGGGATTCCGGCCTGGTGCAGCCCGATGACGCCCTGCTCCTTCTCGCCCGTACGCATACAGATGATGGAGGTCGTCCGCGCGTCGCTGACCGGGATCTTGTTGCACGGGAAGATCGGGACGCCGCGCCAGGTGGGGATGCGGTTGCCGTCCACGTCGATCGACTCCGGGACGAGTCCGCGCTTGTTGCACTCGCGGCCGAACGCGGCGATCGCCTTCGGGTGCGCGAGGAAGAGCTTCGAACCCCGCCTGCGGCTGAGCAGTTCGTCCATGTCGTCCGGGCTGGGCGCTCCGTCGTGCGGCTGTAGGCGCTGCCCGTAGTCGCAGTTGCTGAGCAGCCCGAACTCGCGGTTGTTGACCAGTTCGTGCTCCTGGCGCTCCTTGAGTGCCTCGACGGTGAGCCGCAGCTGCTGCTCCGTCTGGTTCATGGGCTGGTTGTAGAGGTCCGCGACCCTGGTGTGGATGCGCAGGACGGTCTGCGCGACGCTCAGTTCGTACTCGCGCGGGGACGCTTCGTAGTCCACGTACGTGCCCGGGATCTCGGGCTCGCCGACATGGCCGGCCGAGAGGTCGATCTCCTTCTCGCCGTGCTGGTTGGTGCGCTGGCCCGGCACCGTGGGCCGGTCCAGTTGGCCGCGCAGCGAATCGGAGCGCTCCGCGACCTGCTGCACCGCGTCGCGGGGCAGCAGCAGGACGGTGCAGGTGGTCTCGGCGCGTACCGTCTGCTCCCAGATGGCGTCCGGGTCGGTCAGGCACGCCTCGCCGAAGTACGCGCCGTCGGCGAGGATGTCGGTCACCGCCTCGTCGTCGTACGCGCCGTCGGTGATCTGCTCGGCCCTGCCGTGCGCCAGCAGGAAGACCTGGTCGTTACGGCTGCCGAAGGAGGCCAGGATCTCGCCCGGTGCGAACTCCCGCTGGACACAGCGGGCGGCGAGCTCGCCCAGCACCTCCTGGTCCTCGTAGCCGCGCAGCACCGGGATCTCGGCGAGCTCGGCCGGGATGACGCGCACCTCGGAGCCGGTTTTCACAAAGGTCACCCGGCCGTCTCCGACGGTGTAGCTCAGTCGCCGGTTCACCCGGTATGTGCCTCCCTGTACCTGGGTCCAGGGCAGCATCCGCAGCAGCCAGCGTGAGCTGATCTCCTGCATCTGGGGGGCGGACTTGGCGGTGGTGGCCAGATTTCGCGCGGCGGCTGTGCCGAGGCTCTTCTGCTCGACCTGCTCGGTGCGCGTCTCTTCGCCTACGGACATACGTGTCCCCTCGATCCTGTGGTGACCTGTGGTGACCTGCGCTGTTATGCGCGGACCCAGCCTTCCAACACCGGGGACCAGAGCGGTAGTACACGAAGGAGCGGGAATGGATCACTGCGGATACGGGCAGGAGGAGGGCTTCACGGCGACTCCTGCTCCGGACCGTCACAGCTGCCGCTCGCCGTTCATCTCGCCTTCACGGGCCCTCCTCATCGACCCTTCGTCGCCCCCCTCGACGACACGGTGATGGTGCGGTCAAGGTCGTCACGCGGAAGAACGTCGCAGACTTCTCCTGAGGCCTGAGGCCTGAGGTACAGGACCTCAGGCCCAAGGCCTGCGACCTCAGACCTGACCACCACAACCCGAAGGACTCCCCGTGCGCGACGACCTCAACGACCCGTACGATCTGCTGGTCGTCGGCTCGGCCAACGCCGACCTGGTGATCGGTGTCGAGCGCCGCCCCGCAGCCGGCGAGACCGTGCTCGGCTCCGACCTGAGCGTCCACCCGGGCGGCAAGGGAGCCAACCAGGCGGTCGCCGCGGCCCGCCTGGGGGCCAGGACCGCCCTGCTGGCCCGGGTCGGCGACGACGCCCACGGCCGGTTGCTGACCGAGGCGCAGCGTGCGGCCGGGGTCGACACGGTCGGGGTGCTGGTCGGCGGGGCGCCCACCGGGGTCGCCCTGATCACCGTGGACCCCTCGGGTGACAACAGCATCGTGGTCTCGCCCGGCGCCAACGCCAGGCTGACCCCCGAGGACGTCCGGGCCGCCGAGAGCCTGTTCGGCCTCGCCCGCGTCGTCTCGGTGCAGTTGGAGATCCCGCTGGACACCGTCGCCGAGGTGGCACGCGCGCTGCCCGCCGACGCCCGGCTGGTCCTGAACCCCTCGCCCCCGGCGCCACTGCCCGCCGAAGTGCTCGCCGCCTGCGATCCGTTGGTGGTGAACGAACACGAGGCCCGGTTCATCCTGGGCGGTACGGCGGGCCCGGCGCCCGAGGACTGGGCACGGTCACTCCTCGCCCTCGGGCCGCGCTCGGTGGTGGTCACCCTGGGCGCGGCGGGCGCACTGGTCGCCGACTCCGGTACGGACACCGTCGTACGGGTGCCGAGCCCGCGGGCCGACGCCGTGGACACGACCGGCGCGGGCGACGCCTTCACCGCCGCCCTGGCCTGGCGCCTCGGCCGGGGCGACGACCTTCCGGTGGCCGCCGCCTTCGCGGTCCGGGTGGGCGCGGCCGCCGTCACCAGGAAGGGCGCCCAGGAGTCCTTCCCCACAGCGGCCGAGCTAGGGCCTGTCTGACAATTCCCGTCGTCGCCCGGAGGGCGGCCTCGCGCCCGCTGCGCCAGCAGCTGACGTCACCGAGGTGCGTGCTCTCGGCGTGCCGGGTGTAGACCCTCGTACTGGACGTACTTGGGTCTGCGCCCGGTGCGGCGAAGGGGGTCCCTCCCTGCTCGAGCGCAGCCGAGAGCTTGGGGGCGCGTGCATGGCGTCGCGAGGCAGACGGGAATTGTCAGACGGGCCCTAGGGCGGGCCGCACCGCCCCTCAGTGCCGGATCAGCCAGCCCAGCCGATCCAGAGCGGCAGCGTGATACGCCACCAGCACCCCGGTGAGCACCAGGGCGAGAACCACCCTCCCGGTCGTGTACAGGGCCGCCGCGCCCCCGAAGAACACGGCCAGTTCGAGCAGCAGCCGCAGCGCACCGGCCGTCGCGACCACGGTGCCGCCTGACCGCGACTCATCACCGGGCGTCGCGAACACCCCCCACGCCACGGCAACGAGTACCGGCACGCCGACCACGGCGACGTATCGCAGGCCTCCGGAACTCACCCACCAGGCCCAGTACCCGAAACAGGCCAGCGCCGTCAGCTCCAGCAGAAACCGCAGCCCCAGCATGGCCGGGTGATACCCGAGCCTCATCGCGCCCCCCAGTTGGCCTCGGCGAGACCGCGGAGACACGATACGTGTCTCCGGAGGACTCGGAGGAGTTCCCCGAAAGCCCTTGACCTCAAGCTTGGTTGAGGTTGGAGGCTCCCAGGTATGCGCCGCTCGCCGCTCGGGCGGCGCGCTACCTATCGAGTTGGAGTGACTGCCATGTCGAACCTTTCCGTTCAGTCCCCCGCCCCCGCTGCCTCCGCCGACGTTTCTCCGGCCCGCCGCCCCGGCCTCACCTGGTGGAAGGCGCTCGGCGCCGGAGCGGTCGGCGCGGTCGTCGTCAATCTGGTCGTCTTCGCCGTCGCCAAGCTGGCCGGTGCCTCGCTCACGGTGATCGACGGCGGCGAGGAGCACGCGGTCACCGCCGGGGGCGTCATCGGCGCCTCGCTCGTCCCGCTGCTCGCCGGTGCGGGCCTCGCCCTCCTGCTGGCCCTGTGGAAGCCGGTCTTCCTGCGGATCGCGCAGTACGCGGGCGCCGGTCTGGCGCTGCTCTCGGTAGCGGGTCCGGTGTCGTCCGACGCCGACGGCGGAACCGTCGTCGCCCTGTCTCTGATGCACCTCACCCTCGGCGTGGCGGTCGTCGTCACTCTGGAGCTCTACCGCCGCGGCAAGGGCGCTGCCGACTGAGTATCGGCTGATCTCCCCGGATCCGTATGATCTTGCTCTGCGTTGAGTGAACCGAGCTGGCTCCCGGGGGGAGCACCAGAGGAGAAGGAGCAGCAATGTCATACGCCGACGCTGAAGCGGAGTTCGAGCGCGCGTGGGCCGACCCGCGTTACACCCGGGCCGAGTTGATACCGGTTGATGTGAACAAGGTACTCGCCGAGCGCTACACCACCGGTGAACCGCTGCGCCTCACGCGGGCGATGCTGTGGGATATGGAGGTACGCAAGGCGGGCAGCCCCGGCGCGTTCATCCCGTACGTCGTCAAGGAGGGCAGCGACTCGGCCTGGGCTCCGGGGCGCACCGACGGCGTACTGGGGGACGCGTTCGTACGGCAGTCGCTGCAGCGGCTGTGGGTCGACCCTGAGGAGTACGGCCTGGTACTCGAAGAGGTGTGGCTGAACCACGAGCGGGAGGTGGTGACGTTCCTGGGCCGGGCGGAGATGGCGGACGCAGAGGGGAAGCCGCTGACCGCGGACCCGCGGCAGCCGCTGTTCCATGTGCAGCACGGAGTTGACGGCACGGACGAGCACGCGCTGAACACCTGGCGCATCGTGCTGCTGACGGACGCGCCCGACGCGCGTTTCGAGGAGCCCTTCGCCGCGCTGGACCGCGACCCGTACCTGCCCGGCTTCGTGGAGCACTACATCCGCGATGTGCTCGGCGTGCGGCTCGACCGCATCGGGTAAACCCTGGGCACACGCCCAGGGGCCGGTTTTCCGCTCATGTTCTCGTACGCCCTCTGATGCGGGCCGACTTCCCCTGCCAGTCTGAGGCACTCCCGTGCGCAAGGAGCGCACGGTCCGTGTGTGCCTCAAGGAGAAGCAGTGCTCACAGCAGGTACAAGTACCGGAAGAGGAACGGGAAGACGCGGAACGGGAAGCCCCAGAACGGGAATACGAGCAACGGGCATACGAGCAACGGGCATTCGTTACCGGAGGCTGGGTGTCCGGGCGGCCGCCGTCCTGGCGGCCGCCTCGCTCGCGGTCACCGCCTTATCCGCGGTCGGCTCCGCGCAGGACCGCGTCGCCGCCCCGGCGTCGGCCGGGGACGGCATCGATCTGGTCTCCACCTCCCGGCCCGTCGCGCCGGGCATGGAACTCACCTCGTTCGAACGCCTGGAGACCGACAAGTGGCTCAAGGCGGACGCCCTGAGCGTGGATCTCGGCGGCAGTGTCCGGGTGGACTACCTCGGCGGCAGGGTCTCCGACCGCAAGACCGTCTCCGCGCTGGCCGCCGACCACGATCCGGGCAAGGGTCGCAGGACGGTCGCCGCGATCAACGCCGACTTCTTCGACATCAACGAGACCGGCGCACCGCTCGGCCCAGGCATCCGCGACGGCGCGCCCACGCACGGCTCGGCGGCCGGCCCCACCGAGGCCGTCGGGTTCGGCCCCGACCAGGCGGGCCGGGTCCTCGACCTGTACTTCGATGGCACTCTCACCCTCCCCGACGGTCCAGAGCCGCTCGGCGGCCACAACGCCGCCGATGTGCCGGACAACGGCATAGCCGCCTACAACGCGCAGTGGGGCGAGGCCGATCGGGCCCTGACCGTGGACGGCGCGGCCGAGGTCACCGAGGTGCTGGTCCGGGGCGGCAGGGTGGAGTCGGTATCCGACGCTCCCGGCGACGGCGCGATACCCGAGGGCGCCACCGTGCTGCTCGGCCGCGATGTCGGCGCCAAGACCCTGGCCCGGTTGGAGCCGGGCGACGCGGTGGAGTGGGAGTTCGACGTCGTCACCGACGACAGCTCGGCCACGCCCCGTACCGCTGTCGGGGGCTGGGGCGTCCTCGTCGAGGACGGCGAGCCGCAGGACTGGGAGGGCAGGCCCAACAACACCGCGGCCCCGCGCACCGCCGTCGGCTTCTCCAAGGACGGCGGCACCCTGCACGTGCTGACCGTCGACGGCCGCCAGCCCGACGCGGGCGGTGTCACCCTCACCCAACTCGGCGGGATGATGGAGCAGTTGGGTGCGTACGACGCGCTCAACCTGGACGGCGGCGGCTCCTCCACGCTGCTCGCCCGCGCCCCCGGCTCCGACGACCTGCTGCTGGAGAACTCACCGTCCGACGGCCGGCAGCGCGAGGTGCCCAACGGGCTCGCCTTCACGGCCCCCGACGGCAGCGGCGCACTCAAGGACTTCCAGGTGGCGACCGCCGCCGACCCCCGCCTGTCCCCCACCGTCGACAACATGCCCGGCGGCCACCCCGAACGGGTCTTCCCCGGCCTGACCCGCAAGCTCACGGCCGCGGGGTACGACGAGTCGTACGGGCCCGCCGACGGCAGCCCGCGGTGGTCCTCGTCGCGCCCCGGAGTCGGCGGGGTACGCGGCGACGGTACGTTCACGGCCCGCCGCGGCGGCACCACCAAGGTGACCGCCCGCAGGGGCGCGGCGCGCGGCGCCATCGAACTGACCGTCGTCGACACCCTGGACCGAATTCGGCCAACGGCCGAGCGAGTCGGGCTCGCCGACCCGCAGGACACGGCCGCGTTCGGCTTCGTAGGACTGGACGCACACGGCACCAGCGCGCCCATCGACCCGGCCGACATCCAACTCGACTACGACACCTCGCTGTTCAAGGTGGTTCCGGACGCGGCATCCGGTGGCTTCACGGTCACCGCGCGCACCGGTGCCGCGTCCGCCGCGACCGTGCTCACCGCCACGGTCCGGGGAAAGAAGGCGCGGGTCGGTCTGACGGTCGGCCTTCGGGAGTCGGTGGTGGCCGGCTTCGACGACGCCGACGCCTGGAGGTTCTCCGCGGCCCGCGCCTCGGGATCGCTGGCCGCGGACCCGGACGGCCGCACGGGCACCGGCCTGAAGCTCAGCTTCGACTTCACCCAGAGCACCGCGACCCGCGCCGCGTACGCAACCCCGCCGACCGCCATCGCCGTGCCGGGCCAGCCGCAGAGCTTCGGCCTGTGGATCAAGGGCGACGGCAACGGCGCCTGGCCCTCGCTGCACCTGAAGGACGCCACCGGCGCCGACCTCGTCCTACGGGCGCCCTACATCACCTGGGAGGGCTGGCGGCAGGTCTCCTTCGATGTGCCACGCGGCGCCGCCCACCCGCTGCGCGTCCACCGCTTCTACATCGCGGAGACCAAAGCGGCCAGCCAGTACGCCAGCGAGATCGTCATCGACGACCTGACCGCGCTGAGCCCGCCGGAGGTCGATCTGCCCAAGGTGCCGGTCCACCAGGACCCGTTCGTCTCCTCGGGAGCGGAGGTCGCGGGCCGGGACTGGCAGTACGCGGTGCTGTCCGACGCGCAGTTCGTCGCCCGCGAGCCCGACAGCGACCTGGTGCGACTGACCCGGCGCACCCTGCGGGAGATCAAGGCGGCCCGCCCTGACTTCGTCCTGATCAACGGCGACCTGGTGGACGAGGGCTCACCGGAGGACCTCGCCTTCGCCCGCGAGATCCTCGAAGAGGAGCTGGGTGACGCACTGCCCTGGCACTACGTGCCCGGCAACCACGAGGTCATGGGCGGCTCCATCGACAACTTCGTCACCGAGTTCGGGCCCGCCCAGCAGACCTTCGACCACAAGGGCACCCGCTTCCTCACCCTGGACACCTCGTCGCTGACGCTGCGCGGCGGCGGCTTCCCGCAGATCGCCGAGCTGCGGCGGCAGTTGGACGCGGCCGCCGACGACCCGGCCATCGACGCGGTCACCGTCGTCCAGCACGTACCACCGCGCGACCAGACCGCGCAGAAGGCCAGCCAGCTCAGCGACCGCAAGGAGGCGCAGGTCCTGGAGGACTGGCTGGCCGACTTCCGCAGGCGCACCGGCAAGGGCGCGGCGTTCATCGGCGCCCACGTCGGCAGCTTCCACGCCGAGCACGTGAACGGCGTGCCGTACCTGGTGAACGGCAACGCCGGAAAGGCCTCCCACACGGCGCCGGACGAGGGCGGCTTCTCCGGCTGGACGCTGATCGGTGTCGACCGGGTGTCGGCGGAGGAGCGCAAAAAGGCCCGCGCCAAACCGCACTTGGGCCTGCCCGACTGGGTGTCGGCCCAGACCCGCGCCCATGTGGACGAGCTCTCCCTGGACGTTCCGGAGCCGCTCCGCGTCGGCCAGCGGGCCGACGTCACCGCGACCGTCACCCAGAACGGCCTTGAGGTGCCGGTCGGTTGGCCGCTCAGCGCCGACTGGACCGGATCCGACCGCCTGCACATCGGCCCGCCGCGCACGGCCGACCCCGGCGACATCGCGGCGTACGACCCCGCGACGGGAACCGTCACCGGCCTGCGGCCCGGCACAGCCACCCTCACCGTGAGGGTGAACGACGCCTCCCGGTCCGCGCGGCTCACCGTACGACGCTGAGCGAGGGGCCGGGCCCAGCCCGGCCCCGAGCGGGGCGCAGGTCAGCGGCGCTCCTGGTACTCGTTCGCGAGCAGCGCGTCCATGGTCCCGCGGAGGTGGCCGATGAAGTCCTCGAACTGCTGGAGTTGTTCGGGGGTGTACTGCGCCATCTCTGCGGCCATGCGCTCGGCGTAGGGGCCGAAGAATTCCTCGGCGCGCGGCTTGATCTGTGGGCTGCTGCGCAGCGTCACGATCCTGCGGTCGGTGTGCTCACGGGTGCGCACCACATGCCCGGCCAGCTCGAGGCGGTTCAACAGGGCGGTGGTCGCGCCGGACGACAGCGAGATGCGTTCACTCAGCCGAGCCGGCGACAAGGGGGACCCCTTGTCCTCGGCGTACAGGATCTCGGACAGGGCCGCGGCGTCAGTGGAATGCAGTCCCAGCCAGGACGCGAAGCGCCGGGTGAACTCGGTGTAGTTGGCGCCGAACGCCCGCAGCCCGTCCATGATGCGGTCGCGCCGCGCCTCGACGCTGCCCAACCCCGGCTCTTCCATCGACATGACGCCCACTCTCCGGTCCGCGCGGGTATGGCGCTCTGCCACCCGGTTTGACAATCTACCTCCACTCTGGATTATCTTCATGATAAAGATACATCAGAGTGGAGGCATCTTGAGTGGCGAAGCGGAATCCCCTTCCCTGCGTCAGTGGTTCGGCCTCATCGCCGTGTCCCTGGGCGTGGCCTTGATCGTGGTGGACATCACCATCGTCAATGTGATCCTCGCGCCGATCATCGAGGACTTATCGATCACCTCAGCCGAGGCCCAGTGGATCCAGGAGTCCTACGCGATCGCCTTCGCCGCACTGCTTCTGCTCGCCGGGCGCCTCAGTGACCTGCACGGCGCCCGGAAGATCTTCCTCATCGGTCTCGCCGCCTTCGGAGTGACGAGCCTGCTGGCCGCCCTCGCCCCGAACGGCGGCCTGTTGATCCTGGCGCGCGGCCTGCAGGGCATCGGCGCGGCCCTGATCCTGCCGACGTCGCTGGCTCTGGTGAACTCGGCCTTCTCCGGCAGGTTCCGGGCCCAGGCGTTCGCCGTCTGGGGTTCGACCATCGGCGCCGCCGCGGCCCTCGGCCCGCTGCTCGGGGGCTGGCTGGCGGACTTCTCCTGGCGCTGGGCCTTCGGTATCAACATCCCGCTCGTCGGCCTGATCGTGGCGGGCGTCCTGGTCTACCTGTCCCCGTCGCCCGGTTCCCGGGGACGGATCGACGGCCTCGGCAGCGTCCTGTCCGCGATCGGGCTCGGGCTGCTGGCGTTCGCACTGATCGAAGGCCGCACCTACGGCTGGCTGGTCACCACCGAGCCGCTGACCATCGGCGGGGTCGAGTGGAGCGGCGGCCCCTCTCCGGTGCTCGTCTCGTTCGTCGTGGCGGCCGGGGTCCTGTACGCGTTCTGGCGTCGGCAGGCAGCGCTCGGCCGCACGGGCGGCGAGCCGCTGATGGACGTACGGCTGTTCTCCATCCCCTCCTTCCGCAACGGCAACGTGGTGACGCTGGTCGTCGGCCTCGGCGAGTTCGGCATCATCGCAGTGCTGCCCCTGTGGCTGCAGTTCGCGCTGGGCTACAGCGCGTTCCAGGCGGGGCTCGCGCTGGTCGCCCTCGCCGTGGGCAGCTTCTTCGCGAGCGGAGCGAGCTTCTCGATGGCCGCGTCGCTCTCGGCGCTGGCGCTGGTACGGATCGGCCTGCTCCTTGAGGCCGCCGGTCTGGTGATGCTGGGAATGATCGCCACCACCGACAGCGCCTGGTGGCTGATCGCGATCGCACTCTTCGTCTACGGGATCGGCGTCGGGTTCGCCACGGCACAGGTCACCAATATCGTCCTGGTCGACGTTCCCGCCCAGCACGCCGGCCAGGGTTCGGGCCTCCAGAGCGCGGCACGCGAACTGGGTGCCGCGCTCGGCATCGCCGTACTCACCACGGTGTTCTTCAGCACCCTCACCACCAGCCTGCGCGATCGGCTCACCAGTAGCGGAGTACCGGACCAGGAAGCCGAACAGCTCAGCGGAGCCGTGACGAAGAGCGCCGGATCGGCGGTCGAGTCGCTCGCGGCCGACCCGCGGACCGTATCGGCCGCGGACGCCGCGCGCGAGGCGATGGCCGTCGGCATCGAGATCTCCAGCTACGTCTGCGCCGGGCTGCTGGTACTGGCGCTGGCGGCCACGCTCTTCGTCGCCCCCGGGAAGGGGCCGCACGAGCCTGCGCGGCGGGAGTCGGACTCACCGCCCCTTCGCGCCTCTTGAGCCGCCCCGCCAGGACGAATTCGGATGCGGCAGGCGTACGGCTCTGCGAGAGTCGCGCGCTGTGGATACTACTGAGCTGGTCTTTCGACGTGCCGATGACGCCGACGCGGGCGAGATAGCCGAAGTGTGGCTGCGTTCCTTCACCGCCGCGCTGCCGACCGTGCGCCGCGCGCACACCGACGAGGAGGTGCGGGACTGGTTCTCGTATGTGGTCGTGCCGCGGTACGAGACCTGGGTGGCCGTCGCCGACGGCTCCGTGGTGGGGCTCCTGGTGCTCGACGACGGGGAGCTTGAGCAGCTCTACCTCGAACCCTCCTGGCGCGGCCGGGGCGTGGGCGACCGGCTCGTGGAGCTGGCCAAGCAGCGGCGGCCCGACGGCCTGGGGCTGTGGACGTTCCAGGTCAACGAACCGGCGGGGCGGTTCTACGAGCGGCACGGGTTCGTCGCGGTGGAGCGTACCGACGGGCTGCGCAACGAGGAGCGCGAGCCGGACGTCCGCTACATGTGGGAACCCTTGGGCGAGTGAGCGACATGTGACATAGTACTGATGTGACCAAGCGACTGAGCTGCGACGCCGTGGTCGTCGGGGCGGGAATGGTGGGCGCCGCCTGCGCGCTGTACGCGGCGCGGGCGGGGCTTGACGTCGCCCTCGTGGACCGCGGCCCGGTGGCCGGCGGTACGACCGGTGCGGGTGAGGGCAATCTGCTGGTCTCCGACAAGGGGCGAGGCCCCGAGCTGGAACTCGCCCTGTTGTCTGGGCGGTTGTGGGCCGAGCTCGCGGCCGAGCCTGGTCTGGGCGCTGCGGTCGAGTACGAGGCCAAGGGCGGGGTGGTGGTCGCCGCCACGCCCGAGGGACTCGCGGCGCTGGAGAGCTTCGCCGTGGGGCAGCGGGCCGCCGGGGTGACGGCGATGCCGGTCGCCGGTGGTCAACTGGCCGACCTGGAGCCGCATATCGCCCCCGGGCTCGCGGGTGGCGTGCACTACCCCCAGGACGCCCAGGTGATGCCGTCGCTGGCCGCGGCGCATCTCGTACGGCTGGCCCGGGCCGCGGGCGCCTCGCTGCACACCGGCACGGCCGTCACCGAGGTGCTACGTACCGCTGGCGGTGCCGTGCGCGGCGTACGGACCGACCGCGGCGACATCCACTCCCCCGTCGTCGTCAACGCGGCCGGGACCTGGGGCAGCGAACTGGCCGCACTGGCCGGGGTCAACCTTCCCGTACTCCCCCGGCGCGGCTTCGTCCTGGTCACCGAGCCGCTGCCGCGGATGGTCCACCACAAGGTGTACGCGGCGGACTATGTCGCCGACGTGGCCAGTGACTCGGCGGCCCTGCAGACCTCGCCGGTCGTCGAGGGCACCGCTGCGGGGCCGGTACTGATCGGCGCGAGTCGCGAACGGGTCGGCTTCGACCGGTCGTTCTCGCTGCCGGTCGTGCGCGCGCTGGCGGCGGGCGCGACCCGGCTGTTCCCCTTCCTCGCGCAGGTGCGGGCGATGCGCTCGTACGTCGGGTTCCGCCCGTACCTGCCGGACCACCTGCCCGCGATCGGGCCCGA
The DNA here is from genome assembly GCF_046540415.1 of Streptomyces sp. E11-3. NCBI lineage: Bacteria > Bacillati > Actinomycetota > Actinomycetes > Kitasatosporales > Streptomycetaceae > Streptomyces > Streptomyces sp. E11-3. The sequence goes on from NZ_JAZGRL010000001.1 coordinate 1,071,712, forward strand.
CCCACGGGCGCCGGGACTCTTTCACGCCTGCGGGCACGAAGGCGCGGGCATCGGGCTCGCGACCGGCACCGGGCACCTGATCGCCCAGGTGCTGGCCGAGAAGACGCCGGACCTGGATCTCGCCCCGTTCCGCCCCGACCGGTTCCTCGCAAAGGACGCGCTGTGACTCCTCGCCCCTGGGCGGCTCGTACGCCACTGCAGCTGACTGATGCCCATCCGGGCGCGGCCTTCACCATCACCTTCGACGGCCGTGAACTCGAGGCGCTACCAGGGCAGACGGTCGCCGCCACGCTGTGGTCGGCGGACGTCATGTCCTGGCGTACGACCCGGGGCAGCGGGGAGCCGCGCGGGGTCTTCTGCGGCATCGGGGTCTGCTTCGACTGCCTGGTGACCGTCAACGACCGTCCAGGCCAACGGGCTTGCCTGGTTCCGGCGCGCCCCGGCGATGTGATCCGCACCCAAGAAGGGACCGGGCACGATGAGTGAACGGCACCTCGCCGTGATCGGCGCGGGCCCCGCGGGCCTGGCGGCGGCGCTCGCCGCGGCGGCGCGCGGGGTCCGGGTGACCCTGATCGACTCCGCGCCACAGGCGGGCGGCCAGTTCTACCGCCAGCCCGCGCAGGCACTCGGGGCGCGCCGCCCGCAGGCCCTTCACCATCAGTGGCGCACGTGGGAGCGGCTGCGCGACGGTCTGGCCGCGCAGATCGCGGCGGGGCGCATCGCCCATCTGACGGACCATCATGTCTGGTACGTGGAGCGTCACGTCACTGCGACGGACTCCGGCTCGGCGCACCCCGAGGAGCACCCCGCGCCCACCGCGCCCACGGCACCCGGCTTCACTGTGCACGCCCTCACCGGCCCCGAGCAGCGCGCCCCCGCGGCGGTCCCGGCCGACGTCGTGCTGCTTGCGACCGGCGGGTACGAGAAGGTGCTGCCGTTCCCCGGCTGGACACTGCCCGGGGTCGTCACCGCGGGCGGGGCGCAGGCCATGCTCAAGGGCGGGCTCGTGCTGCCCGGGCGTACCGCCGTGGTGGCCGGGACGGGGCCGCTGCTGATGCCGGTCGCGGCCGGGCTCGCCGCGGCGGGCGCGCAGGTCGCCGCGCTCGTCGACTCGGCGGACCCGAAGGCCTTCGTGCGGCACACCGCGACGCTCGCCGCGCACCCGGCCAAGCTCGCCGAAGGCGCCCAGTACGCGGTCACGTTGCTGCGCCACGGCGTACGAACCTCCGTACACCACACGGTGACCCAGGCACACGGCACCGAGCGCCTGGAGGCCGTCACGGTCGCCGCGCTCGACTCGGACGGCCGGGTACGGCCCGGCACCGAGCGGCGGATCGCCTGCGACACCCTCGCCGTCGGCCACGGCATGCTGCCGCACACGGACCTCGCCGAGGCGCTCGGCTGCCGTACCGACGCGATGAAGATCGCCGTCGACGACGAGCAGCGCACCAGCATGCCCGGCGTGTGGGCGGCCGGTGAGGCCACCGGCATCGGCGGCGCGACGCTCGCCCTCACCGAAGGCCGTATCGCCGGGCTCTCGATCGCGGCCTCCTGCCACGGCACCGCGCCGGACGCTGGTTCCCTGACAGCCCCGGCCAAGGCCCGGGCGGCGCTGCGCAGCTTCTTCGCGGCCATCGACTCCGTCTACGTACCCCCGCGACACTGGAGCGAGCAGGTCACCGACGACACGGTCGTATGCCGCTGCGAGGAGGTGCGGGCCGGGGCGATCCGCGCGGCCGTCGAGGAGCTCGGCGCGGGCGACGTACGGACCGTGAAGCTGCAGACGCGGGCCGGGATGGGCTGGTGCCAGGGCAGGGTGTGCGAGCCCGCGGTGGCCAAGCTCGCCGGGTGCGAACTCCGCCCGGCGCGGCGGCAGTTCGCCCGGCCCGTACCGCTCGGGGTACTCGCGGAGGACACAGCGCCGGAGCCAACCGACTGACTCACGGACTCACGGACTCACGGAGTCACGGACGGTACGTACAAGAGAGACGGGTCACAGGCCCCGACCGCACACACATACCCACCAGTAACATGTCACACGCCATTGAGAGGGACCGCTCATGAGCACCACCACCCACCGCCCCTGGCACGGCGTCCTCGTCGCCACCGCGCTGCCCCTGAACGACGACCTCTCCGTCAACTTCGAGAAGTTCGCCGAGCACTGCGCCTGGCTCGTGACGAGCGGCTGCGACGGCGTCGTGCCCAACGGCTCGCTCGGCGAGTACCAGGTGCTCACCGCCGACGAGCGGGCCAGGGTCGTCGAGACCGCCGTCGCCGCGATCGGCGGCGACCGGGTGATGCCCGGCGTCGCGGCCTACGGGTCCGCCGAGGCGCGGCGCTGGACCGAGCAGGCCAGGGACGCGGGCTGCCGGTCCGTGATGCTGCTGCCCCCCAACGCGTACCGCGCCGACGAGCGCTCCGTACTCGCCCACTACGCGGAGGTCGCCAAGGCGGGCCTCCCGGTGGTGGCGTACAACAATCCCCACGACACCAAGGTCGACCTGGTGCCCGAGCTGCTCGCCCAGCTGCACGCCGAGGGGCTCATCCAGGGAGTGAAGGAGTTCTCGGGCGACGTGCGCCGCATCTACCAGATCCAGGAGCTCGCCCCCGATCTCGATGTGCTGATCGGCGCCGACGACGTGCTGCTGGAGCTGGCGGTCGCCGGAGCCAAGGGCTGGGTCGCGGGCTACCCGAACGCGCTGCCCAGGGCGACCGTGGAGCTCTACCGCGCCGCCGTCGCGGGCGACCTGAAGACCGCGCTGCCGCTGTACCGGAAGCTGCACGCGCTGCACCGCTGGGACTCCAAGGTCGAGTTCGTACAGGCCATCAAGTTGTCCATGGACATCGTCGGCCGCCACGGCGGGCCCGTCCGCCCGCCGCGGGTCCCGCTGCTGCCCGAGCAGGAGGCCGCAGTCCGGGCGGCCACCGAGAAGGCCGTCGCGGAAGGGCTCGCCTGACACCCGTCGCACAGCCGCCCACCACCGGAGGGAGACACCCGCTTATGCGCAGCAAGCTCGTCCTGCACGCCGTCGACTCACACACCGAGGGCATGCCCACCCGCGTCATCACCGGCGGCATCGGCACCGTCCCGGGCGCGACCATGAACGAACGCCGCCTGTGGTTCCGCGAGAACCGTGACGACATCAAGCAGCTGCTGATGAACGAGCCGCGCGGGCACTCCGCGATGAGCGGCGCGATCCTGCAGCCATCCACCCGCCCCGACTGCGACTACGGCGTCATCTACATCGAGGTCTCGGGCTATCTGCCGATGTGCGGCCACGGCACGATCGGGGTCGCGACCGTCCTCGTCGAGACGGGCATGGTCGAGGTGGTCGAGCCGGTCACCACGATCCGCCTCGACACCCCGGCGGGTCCGGTGACGGCCGAGGTGGCGGTGGAGGACGGCGCGGCCAAGGCCGTCACGCTGACCAACGTGCCGTCCTTCTCGGTCGCCCTGGACCGCAAGATCACCCTGCCCGACGGGCGGACGGTGACGTACGACCTGGCGTACGGCGGCAACTTCTACGCGATCCTGCCGCTGGAGCAGTTCGCGCTGCCCTTCGAGCGCGGCCGCAAGGACGACATCCTCGCCGCGGGCCTGTCGCTGATGGACGCGATCAACGCCCAGGACGAGCCCGTACACCCCGAGGACCCGTCCATCCGCGGCTGCCACCATGCACACCTGTACGCGCCCGGCGCCACGGCCCGGCATTCGCGGCACGCGATGGCGATCCGGCCCGGCTGGTTCGACCGCTCTCCCTGCGGTACGGGGACGAGCGCGCGCATGGCGCAGCTGCACGCGCGCGGTGAGCTTCCGCTGCACACGGAGTTCGTCAACGAGTCGTTCATCGGCACCCGGTTCACCGGGCGGCTGCTCGGCACCACCGAGGTCGCCGGGATCCCGGCCGTGCGGCCGAGCTTCACGGGGCGCGCGTGGATCACCGGGACCGCCCAGTATCTGCTCGATCCGACCGACCCCTTCCCGGCCGGGTTCGTCCTCTAGGGCACCTCTAGGGCACCTCTAGGGCATCTCCAGGGCACCTCCAGGGCGCCTCCAGGGCCTGATCCGCCGGACAGGCCCTGGCCACGGCCGGGCCGCCGCGCACCGCTTTTGACCAGCGTCAAGTAGCGCGTCTACGTTCGGGGCGACAAACCGCGTGCACCCCGACCGAGTGGAGCTACTCCCGTGTCACCCATAGCCACCCCTCAGTGGCTCCGCGACAACGCCGACACGTTGATCGGCGTCCCCCTGCGCATCCTCCTGATCGTCGCGGGCGTGATGCTCGTGCGGGCGCTGGCCAAGCGGGCCATCGACCGAGTCCTGGAACGCATCCTGCGGTCCGAAGCCGACAACGAAACGCGCCGCTCCGGCCGCGGCCCCGCGGTCCTGCAGCGTGACTCGGCCCGCAGCGACGAGCGGCGTGAGCAGCGGGCACGCACGATCGGCTCGGTGCTCAGCAGCATCGTGACCGTCGTGATCGCCGTCACGGGTCTGGCCATGGTCCTCGACCAGATCGGTATCGCCCTCGGCCCGCTGCTGGCCAGCGCGGGCGTGGTGGGCCTGGCGATCGGCTTCGGCGCGCAGAGCCTGGTCGCGGACTACCTGTCCGGGATGCTCATCATGATCGAGGACCAGTACGGCGTCGGTGACGTGGTCGACCTCGGCGAGGCCGTGGGCGAGGTCGAGAACGTCGGCCTCCGGCTCACTCAGGTCCGTGACATCAACGGTGGTCTGTGGCACATCCGCAACGGCGAGATCCTTCGGGTGCGCAACGACAGCCAGGACTGGGCGCGCGCGGTACTCGACGTGTCCGTGGCCTACGACTCCAACCTGGAGACGGTGTACGGCGTCCTGGAGGAGACCGGGCTCGCGCTGCGCCGGGACCCGGAGTTCGGCGGTGTCCTCCTGGAGGACCCGGCCATCTGGGGTGTGCAGTCCCTGGACGCCGACGGGGTCGTCGTCCGTCTCGCCGTCAAGACCGCCCCGCTCAAGCAGTGGGCCGTCACCCGTGAGCTGCGCCGCCGCGTCAAGGAGGCCCTGGACGCCGCGGGCGTCGAGATCCCCTTCCCGCAGCGTACGGTCTGGATGCGCACCGACGATGCCGCCGCTGGGCCCGGCGCCGAGGTCTCGGCCGCCGTGCCCCGCTGAGCCGATGCCCACCGACTCCGCAGCGGGGCACCGTGCCTCGCGGCGGACCGGTGCGGTTCAGGCGCAGAGCTTGTGGAAGCCCTCTTCGATTCGGGTCAACCCTTCGCGGACATGGGCGAGTTCGAGGGGGTCGGGTGCCGCGAGGGATGCCTCCTGCTGCTCTCGGGTGGTGCCGTAGAGCATGCTGGTGGCGGCCTTGAAGCGCAGTGCGTGCTCGTCGTCGCCCAGGTGGTGTCCGGCGAGTACGACGATGCCGTGCTGGTCGAACAGCTGCCGGTGCAGCGACGGCGAGTCGGTGACGCCGCGCGGGGCGAGCCGTTCGCGGAGGGGTTCGAGGTCGGGGTAGACGTAGAAGGCGCCGGTCGGCGGTCGGCAGCGGGCTCCGGCGTCGACCATGATCCGGTGGACCGCGCGGGCCACCGCGCCGTGCAGCCGGGCGCTGTCGGCGAGGCGTCGGCGGATCTCGGGCGGCTCGTCGAAGGCGTACTGGGCGACCTCCTGCATCGGACCGGCCAGCGTGGACCACAGCTCGCTGGCGACCGAGACCACCCCGGTCCTGAGGTGCTCGCCCCACGGCCCGGCCGGGAAGCGGGCCACCCCGATGCGCCAGCCGCCCAGGGCGAGGGACTTGGAGAGCCCGCTGGTCACGACGGTGCGCTCGGGGGCGACTTCGGCCGGGCTGAGGAAGGGTGTCGCCGGGTCGTGCAGCACATCGCGGTAGATCTCGTCGGAGACGATCAGGAGGTTCTCGTCCTCGGCGATGGCGGCCAGCTCGCGTACGAGCGCGGGCGGGGCCAGCGTCCCGGTGGGGTTGTCGGGCAGGGTCAGGATGAGGATGCGCGGGTCGTGGCCCTGGGCGCGGGCGGTGCGCAGGGTCTGGCGCAGCGCTGCCGGCTCGGGGGCGCCGCCGCACGCCTCGGGGATCGGTACGCCGAAGACCCGCTTGCCCGCGAGGCGCGCCTGTGGGGCATAGGTGTTCCAGCACGGGCGGGGCAGCAGCACATCGCCCGGCACGACGAGCTGGAGCGCCATCAGGAGCGGCTTGCTGCCGGGGGCGACGATCACCTGGCCGGGCTCGGTGGGCAGCCTGCGGCGTGCGAAGTACCCGGCGGCCGCCGCCCGTACCGAGTCGGCGCCCTCGACCGGGCCGTACGCGTTGCGCCCCGCGCCCGCGACGAGGCGTTCGACCAGCGGGCCGAAGGCGGGCAGCCGCGACTCCCCGAACCCGAGGTGGACCAGGGGGTCGCCCGCGGCCTGACGCTGGGCGACACGCTGGTTGAGGTCCAGGTTGGGCGAGGTCTGCCAGCGGGTCGGGCCGTACGAGCCGTTCATGGCCAGGGTCCTTTCCTGACGGGTCCTTCTGCCCAGGTCTGCCGGGCGACATCCACCCCGGCTGGCCTGGCTGACCCGCTTGTCCGGCTGGGGGTCTGGGGGTTATCCCCCGGAATGACGCAGTGCCGTGGCGATGTCGGCGGGTGTCTCCGGTGCGAGCCGGAGTTCGTCGAGCCAGGCGGCCGTGGTCGAGTAGTGGGCGCGGAACGGCCGCCCGGTGAGCTGGGGGTCGCGTGCCTGGAGCAGCCGCAGTTCGAAGAAGCGGCCCCGGTCGGTCTCCGTCACCCCGTCCACGACGACCTTGCCGGGCGTGGCCGACATGACCGGGCCGCGTACCGTGCGGGCGAGTCCGGGCAGCGTCCGGTAGGCGGAGCGGAAGATCGCCGAGGCCTTGGCCAGCGGCACCTTGAAGTACGCGTACGGCCCGGTGTCGCGCTCCACGAACAGGTAGTACGGGACGGCTCCGGCGGCCAGTTCGGCGCGCCACAGCTCGCTCCAGGTGCGGGCGTCGTCGTTGACGTGCGCGACCAGGGGCGCCTGGCAGTAGACGAGTGCCCCGGTGGCGCGGATACGGGCCAGTGCGCGGCGGGCAATCTCGGTTTCCAGCTCGCGGGGATGGGTGAAGTGCGCCATCACCGCGATGTTGCGGCCGGAGGCGACGATCTGCTCGAAGAGCCGCAGGGTGTCGTCGGCGTCCGGGTCGGTGACGAAGCGGTAGGGCCAGTAGGCGACGGACTTGGTGCCGATCCGGATGGTCCGTACGGTCTCGATGTCCAGGAGCGGCTGCAGATGGCGGCGGAGCCGTTCGCCGGACATCACCATGGGGTCGCCGCCGGTGACCAGCACATCGCTGACTTCCGGGTGTTCGCCGAGATAGGCGATCAGCGGGTCGGGGGTGGGACTGGCGAAGCGGAGGTCGGCGTCGCCGACGAACTGGGCCCAGCGGAAGCAGTAGGTGCAGTAGGAGTGGCAGGTCTGGCCCTGGCCGGGGAAGTAGAGCACGGTCTCGCGGTACTTGTGCTGGAGTCCGGGCACCTCGGCGCCCTGGCTGCGGGGCACGTTGAGTTGCTTCTGCCCCGAGGGGTGCGGGTTGAGGCCACCGCGAATGCGCCGTACTTCGGCCCGCAGTTGCTTCTTGGCGCTCGGGTCGTCCACCAGCCGTGCCAGCGAGCGTACGTCGTCTTCGCGCAGCATTCCCCGCTGCGGGAAGACCATCCTGAATATCGGGTCGTCCGGAATTCTCGCCCAGTCGACGAGCTGGTCCAGAACGTATTCGTTGACGCGGAAGGGAAGCACTTCGGATATCAGCCGCACCGTGTCCCGCATGTCGCCTGGCATGCCGTACCGCTGGGCTATCTCGTCGATATGGCGTGGCCCGTAGGCGCGAAAGCGTGTGGTTTCCAGGGATATCGGGGCAAGCGTTGAGGCCGTGGGGGGCACGTGACTTCCTCCGGTCTTGTGGACAGGTGGTTCAGGAACTCCGCTGGTGCTCCACCGGCACCGCGGCCAGGGCTCCAGGGGTGACCGTGCGCAGGAACGGCACGATGATCAGCAAAGTGGCGACCGTGAAGACCCCGAAGGCCGCCCGCATGCCGAAGAGTTCGGCGAGCAGTCCGACCAGGCCCGCGCCCAGCGGCATCGCGCCCCAACTGAACAGCCGGGCGGCGGCGTTGTAGCGGCCCATCATGCCGGTCGGCACCAGACGCTGGCTGATGATGCGGGAGTTGACGGTCCACAGGATGCCGCCCATGCCGCCGAGGAACGCGCCGACCGCCACCACCCACATCCGCGTGGTGATCACCGGTGCCGCGACCATGGCCGCGGTGCCGAGCAGGTCGGCGAACATCGACCAGCGGCGGCCGAGCAGCCGGTTGACCGGGCCGACGGTGAGGGCGCCGATGAGCCCGCCCGCGCCGAGTGCGCTGAGCAGGATGCCGTACTGCCGTGCGTCCAGGCCCATCGTCTTGGTGGCCATCAGCGGCATCAGGGCCAGCCAGGCCCCCCAGCAGGAGGCCAGGACGCCGACCGAGAAGGCCATCAGCCGCAGCAGCCGCTGCTGCCACAGGAAGCGCAGCCCTTCCGCGATCCGCTGGTTGACCGTGCCGGTGGGCGGTCCGTCGCCGTGGGTCGGGGTGAACCGGCCGACCAGCAGGACCAGGATGGCCATGGCCGCCACATACGCCACGCCGGTCGCGCCGAGTGCCACGCTGGTACCGGCCGCGACCAGCAGGCCGCCGACGAACGGGCCGCAGAACTCGTTGCACGCGGTCTCGGCGCCCGCCAGCCAGGCGTTGGCCCGGTCGCGGCCCTCGGGCGGTACCGCCATGGGCACCAGCGCGGCCGCCGAGGTGAGTGCGATGACCTCGGCGACGCCGAGGGCCGCTCCCCCGACATAGAGCACCATCAGGCTCATGGCGTCGCCGAGTGCCGCGACCAGGAGTGCGGCGATGGCGGCGATACGGACCGTGTTGGCGATCCAGAGCAGGCGGCGCCGGTCGTACCGGTCGACGAGGACGCCGACGTGCAGGGCGGCGAGCAGCCAGGGCAGGGTCAGGGTGAGCGCCACGCCCGACACCTTGGCCGGTGAGTCCGTGAGCTGGGTGGCCATCAGCGGCAGCGCCACCTTGGTGACCCCGTCGGCGAGGTTGGTGACGGCCGTGAAGGTCACCAGGACCGTGGTGTTGCGGCTGCCTGCCTCGGCCGGTGGTCGCGGGCCGGGCGGCGGCTCGGCGGGTGGGGTCATGGCGGCGCGATCGACGTCGGCGCTCTCCATGGAACAACCTCCTCAGTGCCTTGGCAGGCAACGTAACAACCCATACTCGAGCGCCACTCGACCGTGGATCAGGTGTCAGTCGTCGGAAGACAGCAGGCGGGTGACGAGCCCGGCCACCTGGCGGGCGGGGTCCCCGCGCAGCAGTCCGTAGTGGTCGGTTGCCAGCCGTACGGTCGACATGGGGCGGCTGCTCCAGTGCTCCCACTGGCGCGCGCCCTTGTCGTCCAGGTCGGCGGCGACCAGCAGCACCGGCGTGTCCACGGCGTGCGCTCCCTGGTAGGCGGCCATCGCGACCTGATGACGGTAGTGCAGGTCGAACCGTTCGCGCAGGGCCTCGGGCCGGGTGTCGAGGCCCGCCCGGCGCAGCAGCGCGGTGAGTACGGCGATCCCGAGCCCGGTGGAGTGGTCCCCGGCGGCCAGTTCGTCGGGGCGGGAGTCCGCCACGCCCGCGCCGCGCAGCACGCAGTCCATGAAGAACCCGAAGTCGGCGGCTTCCAGGTCGTAGGGGTGGTCGGGCGGCGGGGCGTCAAGGATCAGCAGGGGCGGGACGCGGTGGCCGTACCGCTGGAGGCGTTCGGCCATCGCGTGCGCCAGCAGGCCGCCCATGGACCAGCCGCCGAGCACGTCGGGCAGCCGGTCGGCGGCGAGCAGCGGGGCGAGATAGCGCTCGGCCATCCCTTCGACGGTGCCGCCGTCGCTGCAGTCGTCGCTGCCATCGTCCTCGCTGACCGAGACCCGCCAGTGGGGCGGCAGTGCGCCGGCCAGTTCGCGGTACGGGAGTCGGCCGACGCCGGCGCCGTGTACGAGGTGCAGATGCGGGCCGCCGGGCTCGCCGGGGGACAGCAGTCGGAGGGCGTCGGCGGGGCTGGTCGCGGCTTCGGGTGACCGGTGCGGGGTGGCGGCTTCAGGTGACGGTGCAAGGGTGCCGGCTTCCGGGCGTACGGCGTCGGGTTCCTGGGCGGTGAATCCGGTCAGCTCCGCCATCCGGCGCGGCGTCGGGCGGTCCAGCCAGTCGGCCACGTCCACCTGCCGGCCGGTGGCGTCCTCGACCGAGGCGATCAGCTCCAGCACCTGGAGTGAGTGACCGTCCAGGGCGAAGAAGTCGTCGTCAGGACGTACCGGGACGCCCAGCACCCGCCGCCAGATCTCCAGCAGCGTGTCGGCGACCTCACCCCTGGCTTCGGCGGCCGACGGAGTCTCGACCGGTGACCGGAGGCCCGGCTCACCGACCTCGGCCCGGGTACGCGTGTCGACGGCGGACAGGGGGCCTCCGCCCCGCGCCGATTCGACGAGCACCTGGTCCATGTCGGCCAGCAGAGCCTGGACGGTGGCCTCGTCGAGCCGGTCGGTGTCGTACTCGACCTCGATCGTCGTGCCCTCGGCGACGTCGTCCCCGACGTCGCCCCCGTCTTCGAACAGGCCAAGGAGCACCTGGCAGCGGGCGCTGGTGCTGGGGCTGGGCAGCAGTTCCGCTCGGCGGCCGCCGAGCGCGAGGCCGCTGCCGATCGACCCGTGATAGGTGATCACGATCTCCGGTCCGGTGCCCAGCGCGGCCCGGTCGGCGGCGGACAGCTCGCGGGAGACGTCGGAGTAGGCGAGGTGCTGGAACGGCAGGCTCTCCCACAGCGCGTCCCGCGCTCTGCCCACCACCTCGTCGAAGGTGTCGGTCGGTACCACCGTGTCGGCGAGCAGCACGACGTTGCCGCAGAAGCCGACGCACCGCTGGTCCTGTGGCGTCATCCGGTTGGCGACGACCACCCCGAGAGCCGTACGTCCCGTCGCCCCGCCGAGTGCCACCACCGAGCGCAGCGCGGCGAGTTGGACGGCGAACGGGGTGCAGCCGACCCGTTGGGCGATCTGCGACACGGCGGCGTCGACGGCGGCTGGGCGACGGTAGCGCAGGACGGCTCCGGCGGACCCCGCTCCGGCCGGTGCGGGGCGGTCCGGGCGCAGCGCGGCCAGCCGGGTGTCCCGCAGCTGCCGCGCCCAGAACTCCCGTTCGGCCGGGGTGTGCGGCGCACGGGCCCGCTCGGCGAACGGCCGGTAGGGAACCGCTGGTTCGGCGAAGATCCGGTCCGCCGTGGGGCCCGCCTGGTCCCGTACGGCGAGATAGGCGGTCTCCAGGTCATCGACGACAAGGTGCAGGGCCCAGCCGTCGAGGATCATGTGGTGCACGGTGATCACGAGCTCCTGCCGCTCGCCCACGGTGACGAGGGTGGCGCGCGCCAGGGGTGGGCTGTCCAGGTCGAAGGGCCGGCTGTGCAGCTGGGTGGCGAGCTCCGCGAGCAGCGCGTCCGGGTCGTCGAGGGCTTCGGCGTCCGGGGCGTCCCAGCGCAGCCGGCCCAACTCGGGTTCGGCGGCGGCGTGCACCAGCTGCACGAGTGAGTCGTCGCGGCGTACGAAGCCGGTCCGCAGGGCTTCGTGCCGCTCGACTGTCAACTGCCAGGCCTGGCCCAGGAGTTCGGGGTCGAGGTGTCCGTTCGGACGGATCCGCCACGTCAGGTGGTAGACGTCCTGGCGAACGGCGCGCTGCTGCGTCCACCAGAGCGCCTCCTGTCCCGGTGCGCTGAGAACCTCGATCGGTGCTCGATTCACTGTCACTCACCACTGACGGGCCGACGACGTTAGCCGTATGGTCCGCGTGCGAAGGGATATCGGGCAACCCTCCCCCACCCCTCTGCCTATCGGCCGATAAAGGATGTTGATGACCGGTCGGCAGCTTCTCGACATACCCTCATCCACTTTCTCTATCGGGCCCCCGTACGTATTCCTTGACGGTGCCCGAGCCGCCGTGAGTACCGTCGATATGCGCAGGAATTCATGGGAGACCGCCTGAGGGAGTCCATTCGATGAAGCAGGCAGCGCAAGATACCGGCGAAGCCGTGAACTCCGCCATCGCCGAGTTCGTTCGCATGCCGTTCACCCCCGCATCGGATCTGGCCGAGATCGGTCTTGATTCGCTGTCGGTCATCCGGATCGTGGCGGACGTGCTGCCCGACGCCGACCAGGAGATCGACGCCGCAGAGCTCGCCGATCTGCGCACGGTGGGACAGTTCCAGGACTGGCTGAGCGCCCGCGTCGCGGCCGGGAGCGCCCGGTGACGGCGGATCTGGCGGCCGCCACCCAGCCGGGTTCGCGTACCACCCAGCCGGGTTCGCGTACCACGCCCGACGTATCCGCGGAGTGGACCGCCCCGCTCACCGAGTCGCAGATCGGCCTGCTTCTGGTGCAGCGCACGGTCGCCGCGCGTCACCTCTACAACGTGGTGGCGGTGGCCGAGTTGGACCCGGTGTACTCGGCTGACGCGGTACGGGCGGCGCTCGCGCAGGTCCTCACGGTGCAGCCCGCGCTGCGGATGGCCTTGTGGGCGGCGCCACAGCCGCACGCCACGCTCACTCCCCCGCCGTCGCCCGATCGGCTGCCGCTCACGGACGTCGTCGTCCCCGAAAGCCTCGATGCGGACGCGCACACCGCGAGCGGGGCAGGCGGCTTCGAACCGCGGACACAGTTCGAACTGCGGACACAGCAGGCGATCGACGAACTGTCCGCCGCCGCCTTCGACTTCGCCCGGCCGCCGCTGATCCGCTTCACGCTGCTGCGCACGAGCGCGGGCGACCGCTCGGTCCTGGTCCTCGCGGTGCACCACACCGTCTTCGACGGCTACTCGCTGCGGCCGCTGATCAAGGACCTGGACGCCGCCCTGCGCGGGGACCTGGACGCCACGGCGCTGCGGCCGGCTCGGGAGCGGGCGCTGCTGCGCGAGCTGGAGTCCCAGCAGGCCGCCGCGAACGACCCGGCCGTGACGGCCGCGGCGGCCGAGCTGGGCAAGCGGCTACGGGACACCCCGGCCACCGTCATCCACCCCCGCCCCGGCCGCCCCACCGAGACCGAATTCACCGGCCGCAGGCTTGAGTTGTCCCTGGGCGCCGAGCGGTCGGCGGCCGTGGACCAGGCGTGCGGCAAGCTGTCTGTCACCCCCTTCGTGTTCTTCTGCGCCGTGTACGGGGCGGTACTGGCCCGCCACTCGGGCAACTCGGCGGTGACCATCGGCAGTCCGCTGCTGTCCCGCCGCACCGTCGGCTCGTACAACCTGTGCGGATTCTTCGTCAACACGCTGCCACTGGTGCTGGAGACGGACTGGGACACGCCGTTCGCCCGGTACGTGGCGGAGGTGGTGGACCCGGAGGCCCGCTCGGTCAAGCGGAACGCGGCCATACCGTTCAGTCAGATCGTGCGGCACGCGGACCCGGACCGCTCCAGCAACCGCAATCCGCTGTTCTCCACGATGCTGGCGATGCAGGACTCCACGGAGGTCGAGAAGCCGCACGCGGTGCGCTCGGTACGCGAACCCGCCACCGGTGTCGCGAAGTTCGACCTGTGGCTGGGGGTGACGCCCACCGCGGACGGCTGGCTCCTGGAGCTCGACCACGACCCGGAACTGATCCCCGACGCCGTGGCCGAAGGGCTGCTGACGTCGCTGTCCGAGGCGGTCGACCGGGCGGCCGCCGACGACACGGCCCCGCTGCGCGCACTGTTCTCGGACGCCTCCACCGGGCCGATGCGGGCCACGGACGGCTACGGGCGCGCGCCGCTCGCCGAAGACCTGGACGCCTGGTTCCAGCGCACCGCCCGGGACCGGGCCGACGGCATCGCGGTGGAGGAGCCCGGCCGCCGGATGACCTACCGGGAGCTGGAGGCGGCGGTACGGGCCGCGGCCGTGGGGCTGCGCGACCGCGGTGTCGCACCGGGCCACACGGTCGGCCTGACCACCGCCACCCTCACCGACACGGTGGTCACCATCCTCGCGGTGCTGCGGCTTGGCGCGGTCTTCCTGCCGCTCGATCTGACGCTGCCACCGGACCGGCTGGCCTACATGGTCGACAAGGCGGACTGCGGGCTGGTCGTCGGCTCTGGCACGGTCCCGGGGGCCGCCGTGGTCGCCCCGGACCGCCTCGCCCAAGTCGTCCCGGAAGGCGTGGAGTTCGTACGGCCTCCCGGGTCGGGCGGCTATGTGATGTTCACGTCCGGCTCGACCGGCAAGCCCAAGGGTGTGGCCATGGGCAACGGGCCGCTGCTCAATCTCACGGCGTGGCAGCTCGACGCGTTCGCCATGGACACCCGTACCCGCTTTCTGCAGTACGCGCCGCTGGGCTTCGACGTGTCCTTCCAGGAGATCCTGCCGACGCTGCTGGCGGGCGGCACGGTCGTCTCGCGGGAGCCCGCCGACCGCCGTGATCTGCCCGCGGTCGTACGGCGGGTCGCCGCGACCGGGGTGACGCATGTGTATCTGCCGGTGGCGGCGCTGCGGCCGTTCGTACGGGCCGCCGACGGCGTCACCCTGGACCGGGTCACGCATCTGTGCGTGTCGGGCGAGCAGTTGGTGGTCGACCAGGCCATCGAGGACTTCTTCACCCGGCACCCGCACATCCAGCTGATCAACCTGTACGGGCCGACGGAGACCCACGCGGTCACCACCCAGCGGCTCTCGGCCGCCGAGCCCGGCTGGCCCGCGCATGTGCCGATCGGCCGCCCGATCACCGGTGTCACCGCCCAGGTCGTGGACCGCACCGGGCACCTGGCCCCGCTGGGTGTGGCCGGTGAGCTGCTGCTCGGCGGGCGCTGTCCGGCGTCGGAGTATGTGAACGACCGGGAGCGCACCGACGAGCGGTTCGTGCCCGACCCGTACGGTCAGCCGTCGGAAGGCGGTCAGTCATCGGAAGGCGGTCAGCCGTCGGAAGCCGGTCAGCCGCCGCAAGCCGGTCGGCCGCCGGAATCCGGAGCGCGCCGGTACCGCACCGGGGATCAGGTGCTCTGGGACGAGTCCGGTGTCCTGGTCTTCCTGGGCCGTGACGACCACCAGGTGAAGATCCGCGGCTTCCGGGTCGAGCTGGGCGAGATCGAAAGCGCGGCGCTGGGCCACACCGGCGTACGGGAGGCCGTCGCGGCGGCACGGGGTGACGGCCCCGACCGGCATCTGCTGCTGTTCCTGCTGCCGCACTCCGGCACTCCCGGCTCCGGCGCCCCGAGCACCCTCGCCCAGGACGTGGACCAACTGCTGCGCGAGCAACTGCCCGGCTATATGGTGCCCGCCCGCGTGCTGACCGTGGACACCATGCCGACCACCGGCAACGGCAAGTTCGACCGGCCCGCGCTGCTCGCCATGGCCGACCAGCTCATCGCACGCGCCGACACCCCACGACAGGCGTCGGATGCCGCTCCCACCGACGAGCTGGAGTCCTGGCTGCTCGACCTGTGGTCCGAACTCCTGGGCCGGGCCGACCTCGTGGTCGACCGCTCGCTGCTGGAGTGCGGGGCCCACTCGCTGAACGTGCTGACCGCGCTGTCCCGGATCGAGCAGCGGCGGGGGGTACGGGTCGCGGTCCTGGACTTCTTCCGGGCGCCTACCATCCGTGCGCTCGCCGGGCTCCTGCGCGACAAGGAGGCCGACGCATGACGGCGTCCGCGCACGGAACCCGCACCCCCACCCCCACCCCCAC
>NZ_JAZGRL010000001.1:1087562-1139854 GCF_046540415.1 Streptomyces sp. E11-3
ACCCCCATACCCACACCCACACCCACACCCACACCCACACACGAACCCTCAACCCGAAGCTGAGAGGCACGTCATGACCGCTGTGGAACAGTTCGACCGGCCCGCGGTGGCCGACGCCGTAAAGCGGGTCGTCATCACCGAGTCCCGGCTCTCCATCGACCCCGAGCGGATCTCCGAGTCCGAGCCGCTGGTCGGCGAGCTGCTGCGGGTCAACTCGCTCGGGTTCGTGGGCATGCTCGTCAAGATCGAGGACGCGCTGGACATCACGCTGCCGGACGACCTGTTCGTCGGGCGTGCCTTCAAGGTCGTCGGTGACCTGGTGGACGTCGTCCTGCAGGGTGCGGAGTCCTCCCGATGACCGCGACTTTGCCCGCGGCCTGGCGCAGCGTACTGCCCCATCTGTCCGAGCCGCTGCCACCGGACCGCACGCCGCCGAGCGCCAGCGGGTCCGAGGTAGGTGTGAACCTGCCGATGGAGCTGGTGCGGCAGAGCGTGCTGCCGCGCGAGTACTGGACGATTCCGGACGAGGTCCAGGCCGCCTACCGGCACTACCGGCCCACGCCGCTGTGGCGGGCGCAGGGCTTCGAGCGGGCCATCGGGGCGCGGGTGCCGGTCTATGTGAAGTACGAGGGCGGCAACATCTCCGGCAGCCACAAGCTCAACACCGCGCTGGCCCAGGCGTACTACTACAAGCGGGCCGGGGTCCGGGAGCTGGTCACCGGCACCGGGGCGGGGCAGTGGGGCACCGCGATGGCCGCGGCCTGTGCGCTGTTCGGGCTGCGCTGCCGGGTGTTCATGGTCGAGTCGAGCCTGCGTCGCAAGCCGTACCGTGGCGTGCTGATGCGGATGCTGGGCGCCCAGGTGCACTCCAGCCCCAGCGGCCTCACCGAGGTGTCCGGGCAGCGCACCACCGCGCTCGGCAACAGTCTGTCGCTGGCGATCGGTGAGGCGGTCGAGTACGCCAGGAACCACGACGGGGTGGCCTTCTGCATCGGCAGCGGCGAGACGTACAGCATCCTGCACCAGTCGGTGATCGGCCTGGAGTCCCAGACGCAGCTGGCGGAGCTGGACGCCCAGGTGGACGCGGTGGTCGGGTGCGTGGGTGCGGGTTCCAACTTCGGTGGGATCGCGCTGCCGTTCCACGCGGAGGCCGCCGCCACCGGCACCACACCGCCGCTGCTGGTCGCGGCGGAGTCGAGCACCTCTCCCAAGCTCACCCGTGGGGTGTACGCGTACGACAAGACCGACGCCACCGGTACGGGCCCGATGGAGGCGATGTACACCATCGGCAGCGACTACCCGATCCCGGACGCGCACTCGGCCGGGCTGCGCTTCCACGGCGCGGCGAAGGTCGTCTCGGCACTGCGGCACACCGGGGACGTCGCGGCGACCGCGGTCGGGCAGACCGAGTCGCTCAACGCCGGGCAGCTGCTGACCCTGCACGAGCAGGTGCTGCCCGCGCCCGAGTCCGGGCACGCGCTGGCCGCCGCGGCCCGTATCGCCACCACCGGCGCGGACGGCATGCGGGCCAGGAAGGGGGTGCTGGTCTGCGTCAGCGGGCACGGCTACCTCGACCTCGGCGCGTACGAGCAGCTGCTGAACGGGGAGTTGGGCGACGAGGCACCGGTGGAAGAGGCACTCCTATCGGCCGTCGCCGGGCTCACTCCGGTGTACGGCGAGCGCGTGCCCGCCGATGCGAATGGAGGGCGCGTGCGATGACCACGACCACCGCGCCCGGATCAGCGTCGGCGCTGAGCGGGGTACGCGCCGAGCTCCTCAACTGCTTTCAGACCAGTCTGGCCGTACTGGCCGACCGGCACCACGGGCCCGGCACCCATCTGGCGATCGGTGCGGCACTGCGTTTCCGCCCCGCGGTCTCCGGCACCTCCCGCGGACTGCCCACCGTGGCGCCGTCGGTCACGGAGGTGCTCGGCGAAGCCGACCGACTGGGCCTCACCGAACACGCCCGCTGGCAGGACGTACCGGCGTCCCGACTCCGCGAACTCTGCGCGGAGTACGGCACGTTGTACGCCATCGCCGACGGGTACGCCATGCCGTGGCTCCCGTACCACCAGCAGCGGCACATCGACCACAGCTGGCTGGTGGAGCCGGGCGACGACGGCCGGGCCGCGGTCATCGACGCCTACCACAACCACACCCCGTGGGGCCTGGCCAGGCCGGGCCGGTGGGAGTACGACTGGGCCGAGCTGCCGGACTCCTCGCTGGTCGTCGCGCTGACGCCGTCCGCCGCGGCCCCGCGCGTCACGCCCAGCGTCGAGCACGACCCGTACGAGCCCTATGTGGCCGCCTACGCCGAGCACGCCGACCGGCTGGCGGCGCTGGACCAACTCACCATGGAGACCTGGTTCCTGTCCCGGTCGCGCAGGCTGCACACGGCCTTCCGGGCCGAGCGGCTCGGCGAGCCGACGCCGCCGGAGGTGTCCGAGCATCTGGGGCAGCTGGACCGGCTCGCCGAGCAGGCCTTCCTCACGCTGCGCCGGGTACAGCGCGGGCGGCCCGAGCCGAAGCGGCTGCTCGACGATGTGGCCGCCGCACTGAAGGCCGACCGCCAGGTGTTCGGCGGTGGCGGCGGGGACAGTCCGCTGCGCGAGTCGGTCGCGGAGGTCGTGGCGGCCGTACTCGGCACCGATGCCGACACCGTACTGGCGGGCGTCGAGTTTCCCGAACTGCCCGGCTTCGACTCGTTCAAGGTGGTCGACATCGTCGACGGCCTGGAGCTGCGGCTCGGCATCGAGTTCGACTCGGAGGACCTGCTCCCGGAGAACCTGCACCACATCGACGCCCTGTGTCTGCTGATCGCCAAATCGTCCCGGCTGCGGGCCGTCCCGCGCTAAGGAGTTACCGCCATGGAACCGCGTTTCGTCGAACTGCTCTCCGGCTTCCTGCCCTTCCTGGACGGCCGGGAGCTCACCCCCGAGTCCACGCTGCCGGAGCTCGGTCTTGACTCCATGCACTCCATCGACCTGCTGTTCGCCATCGAGGACACGTTCGGCGTCCCGCTGCCGGACGAGGACCTCAACGACACGACCTTCGCCACAGCAGGGAGTCTGTGGGCGGCGGTGCAGGCCGCCCGCGAGGCCGAGGGCGGCTCGGCGGGCGCGGTGGCAGCGGCATGAGCGCCCCCGCCTCTGCCCCCGAGGCCCCGCCCGTCAGCCTGGCCGACCGGGCGCGGCTGGTGGCCGATACCGCCGCCGAGCACGCCGAACGCACCGACCGGGACGCGGAGTTCCCGGTCCACGCGCTGACCGCGATGCGTGAGACCGGTCTGCTCGGGCTGCTGGTGCCGGTCGAGTACGGCGGACTCGGCGGCTCGCTCAGCGATCTGCTGGATGTGTCGCTGCGCATCGGCCGCGCGGACATGTCGGCCGCGATGATCTTCGCGATGCACTGCCAGCAGGTGGCCGCCGTGGTCGAGCACGGCGGCCCGGCCCTGCGCGAGGAGCTGCTGCCGGAACTCGCCGCTGGCCGGGTCTATCTCGCGTCGGTGACCACGGAGGCGGGCAAGGGCGGCCATCTCCTCAGCGCCGAGTCGGAGTTGACGGCCGATGACGACACGCTGACCATCGACCGGTTCGCACCGATCGTGACCGGCGGCGGGTACGCCGACGGCTTCCTGGTCACCCTGCGCAGTCCGCACGCCACTTCGCCCACGCAGGTGTCGCTGGTCTACGCCCGCCGCGACCAGCTGCGCATCACCGCCAGCGGCGACTGGCAGCCCATGGGCATGCGCGCCAGCCACAGCATCGCGCTCCAGTTGGAGGGGACGGTGCCCGGACACCAAGTGGTGGGCGAGCACGGCAGGTTCTCGCGGATCGCCACCGAGGTGTTCGGGCCGCTCGCGCACCTGGGCTGGTCGGCCTGCTGGCTGGGCACGGCGAGCGGGGCGCTGTCCCGGGTGCTGGGCATGCTGCGCAGCCCGGCCGGTCGCAAGCGGTTCGACCTCTCGTCCGAGCTGCTGCTGACCCGGCTGTCCTCGGCACGGCAGCGCCTCGACACGGTGCACGCGCTGCTGCGCCACACCGAACGGACCGTGACCGCATCCGGTGACCTGTCCACGCCGCGCAACCAACTGCTGCTCAACGCCCTGAAGATCACCGCGGCCGAGCAGTGCCACGCGGCCGTCAACGATCTGGTCGACGCGGTCGGGCTGCGCCACGGCTATCTCAAGGACTCCCCGACGGGCCTGGAGCGGGCGCTGCGCGATCTGCGCTCAGCGGCCCTGAACTACAGCAACGACCGGCTGCACCTGGCCGACGGCCGGCTGGCCCTGCTCGACCCGGAGGTGCACCTTGTCTGACCAGGCGGTACTGCGCTTCCCGACGCGCCCGGGGCATCCGCTCGCCGGCCCGCCCGAGGTGCTGGCCGCCGCGCTGGACCGGCTCGGTCCGCACCCGGACGGCCGCCAGGTGTGGGCCGCCCTGGGCGCCACGGGACGCACCGCCCAGGTCTACCGCGGCGGCGACCCGGCCGCGGGCGTGGACCAGGCCCGGCTGGCCGCCCTGCTGGCCGACGCGGACGCCCGCGTCGGCATCCCGGCACTGCTGCCCGTGGTCGTCCAGCTCGCCACCTCCGTACCTCTGCTGACCCTCGCGCCCGCGCAGGGCCCGGCCGCGCGGGCGCTGTCGGCCGCCCTGACCGGTGCCTCGGTCACCGCGCTCGCCGCGAGCGACGAGGCGGCGGGTTCCGATCTGACAGCCCTGTCCACCGAGGTACGGATCGGACCCGACGAGCTGGAGCTGAGCGGCACCAAGCGCTGGATCGCCGCCGCGACCCACGCCGACCAGCTCCTCGTACTCGCCCGGCACCGGCCCGGGCGCCACTTCACCAGCTTCACCTGGGTCCTGGTGCCCTCCGACGCTCCAGGCGTACGGGTCGAAGCGGCCGAATCCGAGCTGTTCGCCGGGTCTGGCACCGGCCATATCCGCTTCGACGGCGTACGGCTGCCGCGCGAGCATCTGGTGGGCCGCCCGGGCCGTGGCCTGGCCGCCTTCGCCGCGCATATCTCGGTCGAGCGGCTCGCGGGCGCGCTGTGGGGCGTGGCCCTGTGCCGCCGGGTGCTGGCCGACACCAAGCGCTGGCTGGAAGGGCGGCAGGTCGGGGAGGGACCGCTGTGGCAGCTGGCCAGCGTCCGCCAGCGGTACGCCACCTGCCTGGTGCTCGTACGGCAACTCCACGCGATGACCCGGGACTTGGGCCCACGCGTGGTCGACAAGCAGGACGCCACCGCCGCCGCGCTGCTGAAGAGCAGCGCCGCCTTCACCCTGGAGCGGGTGCTCGCCGAGTGCGCGCAGTTCCGGGGCGCCGAGGGCTTCACCACGTCCGGCATCCAGCAGGTGCGCGCCCAGGCCGCCCTGTGGGGCATCGGCGGCGGTACGACCGAGGTCGTCCTGTCGACCGTGGCCGGGTCGGCCGACACGGTACTCGCCGAGCTGGCCCCGTGACGGTCCTGCGGGTCGCCCACGATGTCTGGGCCCTGGTCCGCACCAGGGTCGGGGACGGCGCGGCCGCCCATCCCGACGGCACCGGCGCCCATCCCGGCGACGCGGCTGCGGCCACCGGCATGCCCGGCTGGCGGGCGGATGAGTTCCTGGCCGGGCGCGCTGTGCTGCGGGAGCTGCTCGCCGCCGTGGCACCGGAGGCGGCGGAGGCGCATGTGCTGGCCGGGGCGTACGGAAAGCCCCGCTTGGCGGGCTTCCCCGGCATCGCCGTCAGCGTGGCCCACGACCGGCACACCGTGACGGCCTGCGCGGCGCGCGGGCGCGCCGTCGGCATCGATGTGCAACGCGCGCCCGACCACCTGGACGACGCCGTACTGCGCCGCTGCCTGCGCGGCCGCGCCGACTGGCAGGCCGCGCTCGACGCGCTGCCCGCGCCCGCACGGGCCCGGGAGTTCGCCTGGATCTGGACCGCACAGGAGGCCTGCGTGAAGGCGGAGGGCATCGCCCGCGGGCCCTGGGCGGTGGACGTGCCGCCCGGCCGCCGCACCGGGACCTGGCGAGGCCTGCGCTGGCGCAGCCTCCGCGAGCTGTCCCGTACCCCGCTCAGCTGCGCCTGGAAGGAACTTTGATGACCGCCCCGACGCTCACCGCTGCCCCCGAACTGAGCTGCTACACCACCAACTTGGTCAGCTATCTCCGCCCGTCCGTCCCGGACGTGGAGGTACGGCTCGCGCATGCCGTACGGCTCGCGGTCCGTACCGACGCGCCGGGCGGCCATCTGGTGTTCGCGCACCACAGCCGGATCGACCACACCCCGGACGGCCGGCAGCTCGGTTACCGGGGCAGCAGGTCCTGGGAGTACGCCACGACGGCTCTGGAACGCGAAATCAGCCTGCACGGGCAGGTGTTGGCCTGCGGTAACACCCGGTTCCTGCGCTGGTCCCCGGTGTACGGACTGGCGGACGTGCCGCACTGGGTGCTGCTCGAACGCGCGGCTCGCGGCCGGTGGCGGTTGACCGACCACTTCAGCGCGCTGCTCCCGCAGGGCGAACAGCGGCCGTACGACGGCACCTTGGATGATGAGGAGCTGCGGGCCGCGCTGACACCGGTGGGCCGCCAGGAGCCCGAGTACGCGCTGCGCGACACCTACGCGCTCGGCGAGGCGGTCCCCGTGTCCAGCCCTATGGAGTACCGCTGGCTGGTGCGCGAGCCGGTGACCGCCGCGCATCCGCGCCGTGGCACCTGGCTGAGCGAGCCGCGGGCCGTGCTCTCCTTCCTCGCCGAGCGCCTCGGCCAGGACGCGGACGCGCTGGCCCGCAACGCCGACGATCTGTGGGCGGCGGCCCGCCACCACCAGCACCGGCTGGCCGTGCTCGCCGAGGCCGGACAGCTGTCGTCGGCCACCGCTCGGGAGGCGGCGGCGAGTTGGGGTGAGCTGCCGCGTTCGCTGCGGTTCGCCGTGGTCTCCGCCGAGCGCGGTCGGCCCCGGCCCGGCGTCGTGGCCAAGGCCTTCGACGACGTACTCGACACCATGTCCCGTGTAGTGACGGAGGAACGATCCCGATGAGCGACCGCACGACTCTCTACGCCTGGTTCGCCGCTTCGGTCGCCGCACACGGCGACCGGCAGCCGGCCCTCGAAGTGGCCGGTGACCAGCTGACGTATGCCGATCTGGACGCGATGGCCGGGCGGCTGGCCGGTGCGCTGACGGCCCGGCACGGCGGGGTGCCGAAGCGGGTCGGGCTGCTGGCCGGCCGCAGTGTGCTCGCCTATGCCGGGTATCTGGCCGTGCAGCGGCTGGGCGCCACGCTCGTACCGCTGAACCCGTCGTTCCCTCCGGCCCGCCATGCCGTGGTCGCCGAATCCGCCGGGCTCGACCTGGTGGTCGCCGACGCCAAGGCACTCGGCGACGCCGAACTGCCGGTCCCGGTCCTGGCGTACGACGCCGAGGGCGCGGCGGCGCTGCGTACCGGCCCGGTGCCGGACCTGCCAGCCTGCGGTGCGGGGCCCGACGACGTCGCGTACATCCTGTTCACCTCAGGGTCCACCGGACGGCCCAAGGGTGTGCCGGTCCTGCACCGCAATGTCTCGGCCTACCTCGAGCACATCATCCCGCGCTATGAACTGGGCCCGGACTGCCGCGTTTCGCAGACCTTCGACCTGACCTTCGACCCGTCGGTGTACGACCTCTTCGCGGCCTGGGGCTCGGGCGCGACCCTGGTGGTGCCCACCCCGAACGACATCCTCTCGCCGGTGCGCTACGTCAACCGGCAGCGCATCACGCACTGGAACTCCGTACCGTCGGTGGCCTCCATCGCGCTGCGGCTGCGCGCCCTGACCCCCGGCAGCATGCCCACCCTGCGCTGGAGCCTGTTCTGCGGCGAAGCGCTGACCGTGGCGCACGCGAAGGCCTGGCAGGAGGCGGCCCCGCAGAGCACCCTGGAGAACATCTACGGGCCCACCGAACTCACCATCACCTGCACCGAGTTCCGGCTGCCCGGCAACCCGGAGGACTGGCCGCGGACCGGCAACGGCACCGTACCCATCGGCACCCCGTATCCGAGCCTGGAACACCTGGTACTCGACGAGGACGGGGTGCCGGCCGAGGACGGCGAGCTGTGCGTACGCGGCCCGCAGCGCTTCCCCGGCTATCTCGACCCGGCCAACAACGCCGGGCGGTTCGTGTCCTTCGACGGCGAGCGGGCCACGGTCTACGACGGCACTACGCCGCTGACCGACGCGCACTGGTACCGCACCGGCGACCGGGTCCGGCCGCAGGACGGGCAGTTGGTGCACCTGGGCCGCCTCGACCACCAGGTCAAGATCCGCGGCTACCGCATCGAACTCGGCGAGATCGAGAACGTCCTGCTGGAACAGCCCGGAGTGAGCGAGGCCGTTGTCGTCGCGGTGACCGGCCGGGACGGCGCGCTCTTCCTGGAGGCCTTCTACACCGGCACCCCGCGCCCGGCCGACGAACTCCTCGGCGCCCTGCGCGAGCGGCTACCCACCTACATGGTGCCGCGCGGCGCCGAGCCACTGGACGCCCTGCCGCTCAACCCGAACGGCAAGGTCGACCGCAAGGCGCTGCTCGCGCTGCTGGAGCAGCTGAGCCAGCCGAACCAGTCGGCCCAGCCGAGCCAGTCGACCCGGCCGGTCGCCGCTTGAACGTCGCCCCCTGACCCCGAAGGAAAGGATGGACCCCATGGCGACGGCGCTGCCCGACCTCACGCCACACGACCCCACGCCACACGACCCCACGACGCACGACTGCACGCCGCTTCGCACGTCCCTGCTCCCCCAGTCCCCACTGCCCGAGCTGCCCGACTTCCTGCTGCACCACTTCCTGCTGGCCGCCGCGCAGACGACGCCGGACCACCCGGCCGTGGTCGAGTTCGCGGGCAACGACGACATCCGCACCACCACGTACCGCCAACTGGAGCACCTGGTCGACCAGTTCGCGCACACGCTGGACGGTCTCGGCCTCGACATCGGCGACCGGGTGGTCCTGGAGTCGGACACATCGGCCGCGGCCATCGCGATGTTCCTGGCCTGTTCGGTGCAGGGTCTCGCGTTCGTCCCGGTCAGCCCGGAGGCTCCCGACCAGCGCATGCTCAAGATCGTCGAGGCCACCGAGCCCGCGCTGTACGTCCGGGCGCCCGAGCGGCCACGGGCCGGTCTGCCCGAGGACCTCGCGCTGGGCCGGTTCGACGCGTACGGGCTGACGGTGGAGCGTGCCGCGCCCCGGCCCGCCCGGCTCAGGCGCGAGGTGACCTGCACGGACACCGCGTACATCATCTTCACTTCGGGGACGACGGGACGCCCCAAGGGCGTGGTGATGAGCCATCGCGCGGTGGTCTCCTTCTACCGGGGGATGCTCAGCCACCGCATCGTCGGCCCCGAGGACCGCGTCGCCACCACCTCTCCGCTCCAGTTCGACTTCTCCCTCCTGGACATCGGTCTGGCGCTGGGCAGCGGCGCGGCCGTGGTGCCGGTGCCGCGTACGCTGCTGCGCTGGCCGCGGCGCTTTCTGCGGGTGCTGCGTGACACGGGGGCGACGCAGGTCGACGGGGTGCCGTCGATCTGGCGGCAGACCCTGCGGCATCTGCCGGGCCAGCTGGCCGAGCTGACCGCTCTGCGCGGGGTGCTGTTCTGCGGCGAGGACTTCCCGCTGCCCGAACTGCGCCAGCTGCAACAGGCGTTGCCCGGGGCGCGGCTGGTCAACTGCTACGGCGCGACCGAGTCGATGGCCTGCTCCTTCACCGACGTACCCGAGCCGCTCCCCGACGACCTGCGCAGGCTCTCGATCGGCTACGCGCATCCGGGCGCCGAGATGATCCTCATCGACCCACAGGGCCGTGCCGTCACGGAACCGGACGCGGTGGGCGAGATCCATCTGCGCAGCCCTGCTCTGTTCACCGGGTACTGGGACGACCCGGACGCCACCGCCCGCGCCCTGGTGCCCGATCCGCTGGTCCCGCGCTCCGGGCAGAAGGTGCTGCGCACCGGCGACCTGGCCTACCGGGGGCCCGACGGCGAAATGTACTTCTGCGGCCGGGTCGACTCGCAGGTACAGATCCGGGGCAACCGGGTGGAGCTCGGCGAAGTGGAGCGCAGGCTCCTGGAGTTCCCCGGCGTCGCGGCGGCCGCCTCGCTCACCCTGGAACGGCGGGACGGCGAGCTGGAACTGGCCGCGTACGTCGTCCTGGAACGCGAGGCGGACGAGATCACGGAGGGAGCGCTGACGGACTTCTGTGTCGAGGCGCTGCCTGGCTACATGGTGCCGCAGAAGCTGCGCGTGGTCGGCGAACTCCCGGTCACCGAGCACGGAAAGGTGGACCGCGCGGCTCTCGCGGCTCTCGCGGCGCCGTCCGGCGATTCCGCGGGGGCGCGCCAGTTCAGCGGCCCTGTCCGAGGGAGGTGAGCATCACCTCACGAGTGCGCCTCTAGTGGCCCGGCGATCCTGGAAGTCCCCCCACTCGCGTACGTCAGGCGTGTCGGTCATCGCAGTCACGTCAGGCGTACGTCAGGCCCAGGAGGTGCCAGCCGTGGACGTACCGCAGCTCGCCGCTTTCGCCGCTGTCGTGGACATCGGGAGTTTCACCAGAGCGGCGGCGCGGCTGGGGCTGTCCCAGCCCACGGTGACCACCCGCGTCAAGTCCCTGGAGCAGAGCCTGGGCACCACCCTCCTGGAACGCCTGCCCGGCGGTGTACGGCCGACGCGCACCGGCAGCGAACTCTTCCCGTACGCCCGCGAGATCGTCGCGCTGACCGACCGTGCCCAGCAGGCGGTCCGCGCCGGCGGGCAGCCGCACGGGCGGCTGGTCGTGGGCACGGTCGAGAGCCTGACGAAGTACCGGCTGCTGCCCCTGGTGGAGTACCTGTACCGGCGCTATCCGCAGATGCAGGTCTCGCTCCGCTCCGCCGTTCGCCATGACGCCGTCACCGACGTGCGGGACGGGCGGCTGGACTGCGCGTTCTTCATCGACACGGTCGAGGAGTGGGAGGGCGTGGCGACCGAGGTGCTGTGCCGTGAGCCCCTGGTGCTCGTCGGGGGCCGCGACCACCTCCTGGTGGACAAGCCTCAGGTCACCCCGGACGACCTGCTCACGGCCCCGCTCCTGCGCGCCGAGAACAGTGCCACGTACCACCGTCTCTTCGAGCGGTCCATCGGCCTGTCCGGGTCCGCGGAGACCCCCCGGGTGTTCGAGCTCGACTCGGTCGACGCGGTCAAGCAGAGCGTCGCCACGGGTATGGGGATGGCGCTACTGCCCACCGTCACCGTACGGCGCGAGATCGCGGACGGCCGCCTGTGCCCTCTCGCGTGGACCGCCGACTTCCAGACGTACACACAGATCGCCTGGCGCAAGGCGAACGCGGGGAACGCGGCGCTGACCGCGCTGATCTCGGCGGCGGTGCAGGTGACGAGCGAGCAGACGGACGGCGACCCGCCGCGGGTACGGGCCGCCGGTGATCTCGCGATCGGGCCCACACGCTGACCTCGCACCGTTTCCGCACGCGGCTAATCTGCCCTCATGGAGACAGGTACGGAGACAGGTGAGGACGCAGATCTTGAGGGGCGGGCCTGGGGCGCGACGCGTGCCTGGGTGGAGAAGGGGCTGTCCGGTGCGGAGCGCATCGAGGATGTCGCGCGGTTGCGCGGCGGATGGACATCGCAGATGCGCCGTCTGGACATCTCCGGCCCGGACGGCCGCCGTTCGCTGGTACTCCGCTCCTTCGTCAAGCCCTTCTTCGTACGGCATGCGGAGGGCCTGCTGACCCGCGAGGCGGCGATTCTGCGACTGCTCGCCGACGCTAACGTGCCCGCGGCCACGCTGCTGGCGGTGGACGCGACCGCGCAGTACTGCGACCATCCGTCCTTGCTGATGTCACTGTTGCCCGGAACCGTGCACGTGGGCGATGAAGGTGCTGACCAGCGCGCCGAACTGATGGCTGGTCAACTGCTCCGTATCCACCGACTGCCGGTGACCGCCGCCGAGGACCGCCCCCGCGCCTACCAGGCATGGACTTCACCCGAGCGAGTCAGCCCACCCTCAGACACCCGACGCCCTGAGCTGTGGCAACGGGCCGTGGACACCATCCGCCGCGAGCCCCCCGCCCACCAACCCTGCTTTCTGCACCGGGACTTCCACCCCGGCAATGTCCTCTTCTCCACGGACGGCGACGGCCCCCGGATCACCGGCGTCGTCGACTGGGTGGAGACCTCCTGGGGACCGGCCGACCTGGACGTGGCCCACTGCTCGACGGCCCTGGCACTGCTGCACGGCGTCCCCACCGGCATGCGCTTCGCCGACCAGTACACCGCGGCGGGCGGCACCCTGACCGAAGACCGCGCCGCCCACCTGTACTGGCGGCTGCTG
This sequence comes from Streptomyces sp. E11-3, assembly GCF_046540415.1. Lineage (NCBI taxonomy): Bacteria > Bacillati > Actinomycetota > Actinomycetes > Kitasatosporales > Streptomycetaceae > Streptomyces > Streptomyces sp. E11-3. The sequence continues at coordinate 1,099,900 of NZ_JAZGRL010000001.1, forward strand.
GACGCGCTGGCCTTCGCTCCGGACGCCGAGAAGGTCGCCGTGCCCTGGCGCGAGCTGGGCCGCGCCGACCTGACCGCCGAGGTGCTGACCAGGCGTCTGGAGGAGTACGTCCAAGCCCTCTTCGACCGGTACGCCTGACCACTTCGCCAGCCCGCCAGCGCGGGAACGCGGGAACGCGGCTGACTCCACCAGGCGTCACAGCGTCCCGCTCCCCGGAGCACGGCCCAGCGCCGTCACGCCCAGCGCCCCGGCCGCCAGCGCGCCACCCAGCCACAGCACGGCCTCGATGCCGACACGGTCCGCCATCAGTCCGCCCACCAGCGCCCCGAGGGCGATCGCCCCGTTGAACACGCCGACGAACAGCGAGGACGCCGCTTCACGGGCCTGGGGCGCCGATGCCAACAGCCAGGTCTGGGTGCTGACCGAGACACCGCCGTACGTCAGGCCCCAGACGGCCAGCAGTACCGCGGCGGTCAGCACCGAACCGCCCAGCAGCGGCAGCAGGCCGACGGTCGCCGCCAGCACCAGACTGATCACTACGAGCGTGCCGCGCGGCGACCGTCCGACTCCGGCCCCCGCGGCGAAGTTTCCGACGACACCGGCGATTCCGTACACCAGCAGCAGGGTGCCGATCATTCCGGCGCTCGCCCCCGAGATCTCCTCCAGGACGGGCCGTACATAGGTGTAGGCGGCGAAGTGTCCGGTGACCAGCAGGGTCACCACTGCGAGCCCGGTGGCCACCCGGGGGCTGCCGACCAGCCGCAGCACGCCGCCCAGCCGGAGCTGCTGCTCGGCGGGCAGGGGCGGCAGCAGCACCGCCAGGGCCACCAGCACCAGCAGCGCCAGCACACCGACCGTGGCGAAGGCCGTGCGCCAGTCGGTCAGTTCACCGATGTACGTGCCGGCCGGGACGCCCAGGACGGAGGCCACCGCGATCCCGCTGAAGATCAGCGAGGTGGCGGGCCCCACCGACCTGCCCGGCACCAGCCGTACCGCGAGGCCCGCGGCGATCGCCCACACCACGCCCATGCCAATGCCGACCAACACGCGGGCAGCCACCATCACACCGAAGTTCGGCGACCAGGCCGCCAGCAGGTTCCCGGCGGCCAGCACCGCCATCAGCAGACACAACACCCGCCGCCGGTCGAACCGTCCCAGCACGGGGGTCAGCAACGGCGCGGAGACCGCGCCGACCAGACCGGTGATCGTCAGCGTCAGTCCGGCCGTTCCCTCCGTCACGCCCAAGGCGTCGCCGACGGGCGTGAGCAAGCCCACCGGCAGCATCTCGGAGGTGACCACGGTGAAGGTCGCACCGGCGACCGCGACGACTCCGGGCCACCCTCCGGCGGCCGGACGCTTCGCCTCCGGTGCCGTGTCTGTCCATTCCTCTGTCTGTGCCATGCATCCAGCCAACCCGCCGCGACCTGCGGGAACAACGGCCGATCTCTCATCCTTCAATAAGCAGGGCTCATCGATCGTCGACGCGGGGACACCCGGCACGCCCCTGCCGTCCCCCGCACCAAGGAGTCTCATGCGCGGGATCGAGATCCGCGAGCTGGAGGCATTCCTCGTACTCGCACAGGAGTTGCACTTCGGCCGGGCCGGCGAGCGGATGTACGTGTCCCAGAGCCGGGTCAGTCAGCTGCTCCGCTCGCTGGAGAGCCGGATCGGGGCCCCGCTGGTCGAACGGACCAGCCGCCGGGTGCGGTTGACCCCGCTCGGCGAGAGCTTCCTGTCCGAGCTCCGGCCCGCGTACGAGGCGTTGCGGGAGACCGTCGACGCGGCCCGGGCCACCGCCCGCGGTATCGGGGGCCCGCTACGCATCGGGTTCCAGGGCACCGTGGACGACTGTCTCGCCCGCGCCATCTCGGTGTTCGAGCGCCGGTACCCGGACTGCGCCATCGAGCTGGTCGAGATCCCGCTGTCGGACCCCTTTGGGGCACTGCGCCGCCAGGAGGTGGACTGCGCGGTGGTGCTGCTGCCGGTGCGGGAAGAGGATCTCGTACTCGGCCCGGTGTTCTCCCGGCAGCCGCAGACACTGGCCGTGTCGACTCGGCATCCCTTCGCGGCCCGGGAGTCGGTGGCGGCCGAGGAACTGACCGACTGTCGGCTCATCGGCGTCGGCGGGGCGTCCGGGCCCGCGCCCGAGTACTGGCGGCACGCCCAGGCCCCCGGCCGGACTCCCGGCGGCCGGCCCGTGCCGACCGGCCCGCTGGTCAACACGCTGCAGGAGGGGCTGAGTCTGGCGGCGGCGGACCACGGGGCGATGCTGCTGTGCCGTGCCACCGCCAACTACCACGACCGACGCGGCTCCCTCGCCTTCGTGCCGGTCGAGGGCTTGCCAGACTCCGAGCTCGGCCTGGTCTGGCACCGCCGCAACCCGTCGCCACCGGCGCGGGCGTTCGCTCAGGCTGTCGAGGAGACTCTGGTCGATGGCTCGCTGGCTGCCCGGTAGAGCGGGCAGGCAGGCAGACGAACAGACACGGCCCGCTTGGTGCCGCAGTGCCACAGCGACATCGCGGCACCACGGCACCACGACGGCACCACGACGGCACCAGGCGAGGCTCCCCCGCTGCCAGTCAGACGGCGCGACTCAGACGGCGATAGTGGTGCCGTCGAAGCGGCTGAGGGTGAGGACCGCGTCCTCCAGCGTGGCCTCCTTGGCCTCGCGCAGGACGCCGATGGCGATCTCCTCGCCCAGCCGGACGGCCTCGCTGTAGTCCGTACGCCAGTGGACACCTGCCATGTTGCGGCCGATGGCGATGTTGGCGGCGGCCTTGTTCAGCTCGCCGCCGACAGTGAGCCGGTCGGCGTCCGCCCCGTCGTACGGCTCAAGGGCCATGCCGTCCGTCGTGGGCACGACCGGGTCCGGCAGCACGTACGACTCGTCGAACCAGGCCTTCAGCACGGTCACGCACGCCCCGGCGACGGTGGCATGCCCGGCGCCGTACGCGGGATGGGTCGGGCTCCCCTCGGGGAAGGCCTGCGGCAGCAGATGGCTGCCGTACCTGCCGAAGACCCGCTTGACGGCGGCCGATTCCAGCACCGCGGGGTCGATCGGGTACTCACGCCCTCCGCACAGCTGCTGGTGTACCCGGCCGCCGAACTCCTCGGGCCGCAGCCGCCGGTGCACGTACCACTTCTGGAACCACACCGCCTTGAGCGCCCGGGTGGCCACCTCGGTCACCAAGGTCAGGAGGTGCGGGTCGCCGTACGTCCCGAAACCGATCTGGTTACGCGAGAAGTTGTACGGATTGCCCGCGTCCACCGGCGCCTTCATCCCCATGAGGATCAGCGCGGCGTTGAGGTAGGCCTGGTACAGCGCGTCGTAGTGCACGTAGTGCGCCAGGTCGCGCGGGGTCTGGAGGTACCGCCGCAGGGCGAAGTCGCGGGCGTCGGCCGCGGGTTCGGCGCCGTTCTGCACGGCCAGCCACTCGTCCCAGGCGGTCAGGTGGTCGACCGGGTCGACCAGCGTGTCCTGCCGCTGCGGGACCAGCAGCGTGCCGAACGGGACATCCCTGAGCAGGAACTGCGAGACGTACGGCCCCGCCAGGTCGCCCCGTGTGTCCCCGCGGAAGACCGTCCGCGCGGTCACCGTGCCGTGCTGGCCGGGCCCCCGGAAGTCCGCGAGACCACTCAGCTCGGTGGCCGCCTCGCCGACGAGTTCGTTGTCACCGAACTCGGTGAACGGCACGTCACGGCAGAGCGCCATCCAGTACAGCTCGACCGCCTCGGCGGAGTTCTGCGCGCTGTCGATCCGTGGAGCGGGCGGGATGGACAGCGCCTGGGCGTCCGGCCCCTCGGGGTCGAAAGCCAGCCCGGCCTGCGGATTGACCAGTTTGCGGGTACCTCCGAGCGGGATCCGCTCGAAGTCCTCGAAACTCCCGGTGGCCAGCGCCCGGCGCAGCAGCCGGTACGCGGCCGGGTCGACCTCTCCGTACTCGTTGTGCGGAAGTGCCTTGGAGTAGTTGGCCACGAAGGGGTGGTCCGTCTCCTCCCCGTTGGCCGCCTGGACCGGCACGGGGCGCTGGAACTCCACCTCGGCGGCCCGGATCCGCGCGTCACGCGCGGCGAAACGACGATCAGTCATACGAATCCCCCGTATTTCCTGATGTGTTGTGTGGAATCAGTACTCACTTCATGAGACTCCGGACACTGCGGGAAGGTTGCTCGTGAAGGTCACGAAATCCGACGATCAAGAACATTCTCGACGTTGCGGCGGGTCTCGGGGACGCTGTCGCCGCCGAACTTCTCCGCGACCGCGTACGTTGCGGCGGGTCTCGGGGACGCTGTCGCCGCCGAACTTCTCCGCGACCGCGTCCGCCAGGACCAGCGCGACCATCGCCTCGGCCACGATCCCGGCCCGCGACCGCGTCCGCCAGGACCAGCGCGACCATCGCCTCGGCCACGATCCCGGCCTCGGGCACCGCGCGCGTCCCTCCAGCGCCACCGGGCTGGCCCAGCGCGACCAGGCTGACCCAGCGCGACCGGGCTGGCGCTACGGACAACGCAAAGTGCTGGCCAGGATCGCTCCTGACCAGCACTTTGTTGGTGTACTGACGGTGTCCGAGGGGGGACTTGAACCCCCACGCCCGATAAAGGGCACTAGCACCTCAAGCTAGCGCGTCTGCCATTCCGCCACCCGGACTAGGTGCCTGTCGGCCTCGGGGCGGGCCCCGCGGCGACATGGACAACAATACCAAGGATTCCCGGTGCCTTTCACCTGCGTATCTGCCGGGTACACCGGGTCCGGGGCGGGTGGCGTCAGAGGTTTACGGTGCGTGAAGGGTCGGTCACGTATGGGGTGCGGTGGGGCCTATGGCATCAGGTGGTAGTCGGGGAAGTTGCCGGGGAGGCGTTCGGTCGCCGGGCCCTGGGTGACGGACCTGACCAGGAGCTCGCCGCCGACGAAGGCGCCGCGCCAGGACGCGCCGAAGCCGCCGAAGAGCTCCTCGCGGTCGCCCCGGGAGCGCGGTTTGCCGTGGCCGACCTTGAAGGCGCGGATCTGGGGGGCCAGGCGTTCGTACGTGGCCCGGTCGTCGGTGGAGAGGGTGGCGACCAGGGCTCCGTTGGAGGCGTTCATCGCCGCGAGCAGCTCGGCCTCCGTGTCGACCAGGACGATGGTGTCGACGGGCCCGAAGGGTTCCGCGTGGTGGAGCGGCGATGACGGGGGCGGGTTGAGGAGCGTGACGGGTGGGACGTAGGCCGAGGTGTCCTGGCCGGGGAGGAAGTGGCCCTCGGTGAGGGCGCCGCGATGGAGGGGGACGGCGCCTCGGTCGATGGCCTCGGTGACCTGGTCGGTGAGTTCCTTGGCCTTCGCGGGGTTGATGAGCGGGCCGAAGTCCAGAGTGGGGAGGGGGTCGGCCGGGTCGGCGACGGCCAGGGGGTGGCCGATGCGGATCGAGCGGGCCGCCGGAAGGTACGCGGACAGGAACGCGTCGAAGAGCGAGCGCTGGACCACGAAGCGCGGGTAGGCCGTGCAGCGCTGTTTCCCGTAGTCGAAGAGCTTGGGGATGACGGCGGACAGGGTCGACCAGTCCGTGTAGTTCCAGATGCCCCAGGTGTTCAGGCCCTCCTGTTCCAGGATGTGGCGCTTGCCGAGGTCGGCGACGGCGGTGGCCACCGCGGCTCCGGTGTCACGGCCGCCCACGAAGGAGACGCAGCCGATCTCCGGGGCTCGCACCAGCGCCTCGGAGAGCTCGCCGCCGCTGCCGCTGACGAGGGTGACGGGGATGCCTTCGCGTACGGCGAGTGCGCAGGCCAGGGTGAGGCAGGCGAGGCCGCCGTCGGTCGGGGTCTTGGCGATCACCGCGTTGCCGGCCAGGGCCTGGACCAGCATGGCGTGAACGAGCACCGACATCGGATAGTTCCAGCTGGCGATGTTGGAGACCGGGCCCTGAAGGGGCGTACGGCCTTCGAGCATCGGCTCGATCCCGTCCACGTACCAGCGCACTCCGTCGATCGCGCGGTCGACGTCGGCCTGCGCGAGCCGCCAGGGCTTGCCGATCTCCCAGACCAGGAGGAGCGCGAGGAGTTCGCGGTGTTCGGTGAGGGCATCGAGGGTGGCGGCCACCTTGGCGCGGCGCTCTTCGAGGGGGACGTGGCGCCAGGCGCGGTGCTGGTCGAGTGAGGCGCGTACGGCCTGGTGGGCGGTGGCCGCGTCCAGCCGGGGCGGGCCGGCGATGGGGCTGCCGTCCACCGGTGAAGTCGCGGACAGGGAGCGCCCGTCGGGGTGCCAGTCGGCTGCCCAGAGGTTGCGTACGCGGTCGTCGGCGAAGGCCTCGGGGGCGACGGCGAGGCAGCGCTGCCAGGCGTCTGACCAGGAGGTGCCCGGCTTGAGAGCCAGGGTGGGGGTCGGGGTGGATGCCATCGGGGTGTCTCCGCTCACGGTGCACAGTCGGGGGCGGGGGGTGCGTGGCTTGTCCGCAGGACGGTAGTGGGCTCGGCGGCCGTCACCTATGAGTGACGTCACCTATAGGGGTGGGCGGCGGCACTTCTCGGGCACCTCGCCTCCTGGGCACCTCGCCGCTTGGACACCTCGCTTCTTGGACACGGTGGTCTTTGTACGGGCTGGGGGTCATCATCCGGCGAGCCGGTCGAGCACCAGCCGAGCCGTCCCGGTCGGCGTCGTGCCCACCCGTACGCCCGCGGCCTCCAGGGCGTCCCGCTTCGCCGTGGCGGTGCCCGCGGAGCCGGAGACGATGGCGCCCGCGTGGCCCATCGTCCGGCCCTCGGGCGCGGTGAACCCGGCGACGTAGCCGACGACCGGCTTGCTGATGTGTTCACGGACGTACGCGGCGGCCCGCTCCTCCGCGTCGCCGCCGATCTCGCCGATGAGCACGATGAGTTCGGTGTCGGGGTCGTCCTGGAAGGCTTCCAGGCAGTCGATGTGCGTGGTGCCGATGACGGGGTCGCCGCCGATGCCGACGCAGGTCGAGAAGCCGATGTCGCGGAGCTCGTACATGAGTTGGTAGGTGAGCGTGCCGGACTTCGAGACCAGGCCGATGCGGCCGGGTTTGGCGATGTCGGCCGGGATGATGCCGGCGTTGGACTGGCCGGGGGTGATCAGGCCGGGGCAGTTGGGTCCGATGACGCGGGTGCCGCGCTGTTTCGCGTACGTGTGGAAGGCGACGGCGTCGTGCACCGGGATGCCCTCGGTGATGACGACGGCGAGGCCGATTCCGGCGTCGGCCGCTTCGGTGACCGCGGCGCGGGCGAAGGCGGGCGGTACGAAGACGACGGTGACGTCGGCTCCGGTGGCCTCGATGCCCTCGCGTACGGTGCCGAAGACGGGGACGGCGCGGTCGTCGAAGTCGATGCGCTGTCCGGCCTTGCGGGGGTTGACGCCGCCGACGACATCGGTGCCTGCGGCCAGCATGCGGCGGGTGTGCTTCATGCCCTCGGCGCCGGTCATGCCCTGGACGAGGACCTTGCTCTCCTTGGTCAGGTAGATGGCCATCTCGTACTCCTGTCCCTTGGTGGGTGTCCTTGGTCGGTACCCCTGCTGGGCCCTTGCCGTCTTGAAGTGCGGGGCGGGCCCTATTTGGCAAGGTCGGCGGCTCGACGGGCGGCACCGTCCATCGTCGTGGCCTGTTCGAGCAGTGGATGGGCGTGGCCGTCGAGGATCGCGCGGCCGCGTGCGGCGTTGTTTCCGTCGAGGCGTACGACCAGGGGTTTGGTCAGATGGACGGAGTCCAGGGCCCGGGCGATGCCGTCCGCCACGGCGTCGCAGGCGGTGATGCCGCCGAAGACGTTCACGAAGACGGACTTCACGTCCGGGTCGGAGAGGATCACGGTCAGGCCGTCGGCCATGACCTGCGCTGATGCCCCTCCCCCGATGTCCAGGAAGTTGGCGGGCCGCGCGCCGCAGCCCGCGACCACGTCGAGGGTGGACATCACCAGGCCCGCGCCGTTGCCGATGATGCCCACCTGGCCGTCGAGCTTGACGTAGTTGAGGCCCTTGGCCGCCGCCTGCTCCTCCAGCGGGTCGTCGTACGTCACTTCGGACGCGCCCCAACGTGCCTGCCGGAAGCGGGCGTTGTCGTCGAGGGTGACCTTGCCGTCCAGGGCCAGCAGCCGCCCGTCGCGGGTACGTACCAGGGGGTTGACCTCGACCAGGACCGCGTCCTCCTCGACGAGTACGGTCCAGAGTCTGGTCAGGACGTCGGCGGCTTCGGGGGGCAGGCCCGCCGCCGCGGTGATCTCGGCCGCCTTGTCCGCGGTGACGCCGAGCGCGGGGTCGACGGCGATCCGGGCGACGGCTTCGGGGCGCGCCTCGGCCACCTCCTCGATGTCCATGCCGCCGTCGGCCGAGGCCATCGCGAGGAAGCGCCCGGCCGCGCGGTCCAGGGCGTAGCCGACATAGAACTCCGCCTCGATGTCGACGGGTTGGGCCAGCATGACCGTGCGGACGGTGTGGCCCTTGATGTCCATGCCGAGCATCTGGCGGGCGGTGAGTTCGGTGGCGGCCGGGTCGGCCGCGAGCTTCACCCCGCCCGCCTTGCCGCGTCCGCCCGTCTTGACCTGGGCCTTGACGACGGCGCGGCCGCCGAGGCGTTCCGCTATCTGTCGGGCCTCCTTCGCCGAGTCCGTGACCTCGGCTTTCGGTACCGGCACGCCGTAGTCCTCGAAGAGTTCCCTCGCCTGGTGTTCATACAGATCCATCTCGGCTCCTCCTGTGAAAGTGCCGCACACCCCCTGGACACCACCCACCGGATGGGGGATAACAAGCTTCATACAGTATTCGTCGACTGTATGCAATCTGCCGCGAGAGCACGTCAGTGCCCGCGTGAGCAGCACCGAGAGCGATGCGTGAGTACCCCAACTCCCCTACGAAGGGACAGGACTTCGCCATGCCCGACGACAGCAGCGACACCAGCCAATCCCTCATCTCCGGTGGGCACCTGGTCGCCAAGGCACTCAAGGCGGAGGGTGTGGAGGTCATCTACACCCTCTGCGGCGGCCACATCATCGACATCTACGACGGATGCGTCGACGAGGGCATCGACGTCGTCGACGTACGCCATGAACAGGTCGCCGCCCACGCGGCCGACGGCTATGCCCGGCTCACCGGCAAGCCGGGGTGCGCCGTGGTCACCGCGGGCCCCGGTACGACCGATGCGGTCACCGGTGTCGCGAACGCCTTCCGTGCCGAGTCGCCGATGCTGCTGATCGGCGGCCAGGGGGCGCACACCCAGCACAAGATGGGGTCGCTGCAGGACCTCCCGCATGTCGACATGATGACCCCGATCACCAAGTTCGCCTCCACCGTGCCGGACACGGCGCGGGCGGCCGACATGGTGTCGATGGCCTTCCGCGAGTGCTACCACGGTGCTCCTGGCCCGTCCTTTCTGGAGATCCCGCGCGACGTCCTGGACGCCAAGGTGCCGGTCGACACGGCCCGGGTGCCGCAGGCCGGGCAGTACCGGGCGTCGACCCGCACGGCCGGAGACCCCGAGGCCATCGAGCGGCTCGCCGACCTGCTGGTGCACGCCGAGAAGCCGGCGATCCTGCTCGGCAGCCAGGTGTGGACGACGCGGGGCACCGAGGCGGCCACCGAGCTCGTCCGCACCCTCAACATCCCGGCCTATATGAACGGCGCGGGGCGCGGCACCCTGCCGCCCGGGGACCCGCACCACTTCCAGCTGTCACGGCGCTACGCCTTCGCGGGCGCCGACGTCATCGTCATCGTCGGTACTCCCTTCGACTTCCGCATGGGGTACGGCAAGCGGCTCTCACCGGACGCGACGGTCGTCCAGATCGACCTCGACTACCGCACGGTGGGCAAGAACCGGGACATCGACCTGGGGATCGTGGGCGACGCCGGGCTGATCCTCAAGTCGGTCACCGAGGCCGCCTCCGGTCGTGTCCTCAACGGACACAGTGGCGGCGGGGCGTCCCGGCGCAAGGAGTGGCTGGACGAGCTGCGCGCGGCCGAGCAGACGGCGATCGAGAAGCGCCTGCCGAGCCTGAGGTCCGACGCGTCACCGATCCACCCCTACCGGCTGGTCAGCGAGATCAACGACTTCCTCACCGAGGACTCCATCTACATCGGCGACGGCGGGGACATCGTCACCTTCTCCGGGCAGGTGGTGCAGCCCAAGTCACCCGGCCACTGGATGGACCCCGGACCGCTGGGCACCCTCGGCGTCGGTGTCCCCTTCGTCCTCGCCGCCAAGCAGGCGCGGCCGGACAAGGAGGTGGTGGCGCTCTTCGGCGACGGCGCCTTCTCACTGACCGGATGGGACTTCGAGACCCTCGTCCGCTACAACCTCCCCTTCGTCGGCATCGTCGGCAACAACTCCTCGATGAACCAGATCCGTTACGGCCAGAAGGCCAAGTACGGCGACGCGCGCGAGCGCGTCGGCAACACCCTCGGCGACGTCCACTACGACAAGTTCGCGCAGATGCTGGGCGGTTACGGCGAGGAGGTCCGCGACCCCGCCGACATCGGCCCCGCCCTGCGGCGCGCCCGCGAGTCGGGCAAGCCGTCGCTGATCAACGTCTGGGTGGACCCGGACGCGTACGCCCCCGGAACCATGAACCAGACCATGTACAAGTAGAGGAGCGCTGTGCCATGACGCAGACGACAGCGACGACGCGGACCAAGGCTCTGGAAGGTATCCGCGTCCTCGACATGACGCATGTCCAGTCCGGTCCCTCGGCGACCCAACTGCTCGCCTGGCTCGGCGCCGACGTGGTCAAGCTGGAGGCCCCGACCGGCGACATCACCCGTAATCAGCTGCGGGATCTGCCCGAGGTCGACTCGCTCTACTTCACGATGCTCAACTGCAACAAGCGGAGCATCACCCTCAACACCAAGACCGAGCGCGGCAAGGAGATCCTGACCGAGCTGATCCGGCGCAGCGACGTCATGGTCGAGAACTTCGGCCCGGGCGCCGTGGACCGTATGGGGTTCACCTGGGAACGCGTCCAGGAGATCAATCCTCGTATCGTCTATGCCTCCATCAAGGGATTCGGTGAGGGCCCGTACACCGACTTCAAGGCGTACGAGGTCGTGGCGCAGGCCATGGGCGGGTCCATGTCGACCACGGGTTTCGAGGACGGGCCGCCGCTGGCGACGGGGGCCCAGATCGGCGACTCGGGTACGGGCATTCATGCCGTCGCCGGGATACTGGCCGCGCTGTTCCAGCGGGAGAACACCGGGCGTGGGCAACGGGTGAATGTGGCCATGCAACATGCTGTGCTCAACCTCTGCCGGGTGAAGCTGCGCGATCAGCAGCGCCTGGACCATGGCCCGCTCGCTGAATATCCCAACGAGGACTTCGGTACGGAAGTTCCCCGCTCGGGAAACGCTTCCGGCGGTGGTCAGCCGGGGTGGGCGGTCAAGTGCGCGCCGGGCGGCCCGAACGACTACGTGTATGTGATCGTGCAGCCCGTCGGATGGCGGCCGATCAGCGAACTGATCGGCCGGCCCGAACTGGCCGACGACCCCGAGTGGGCGACGCCGCGGGCTCGGCTGCCCAAGCTCAACAAGATGTTCCAGCTGATCGAGGAGTGGTCCTCGACGCTGCCCAAGTGGGAGGTCCTGGAGCGGCTCAACGCGCTGGGCATCCCGTGCGGCCCGATCCTCTCCACCAAGGAGATCTTCGAGGACGAGTCGCTGGCCGCGAACGAGATGGTGGTGAAGGTTCCGCATCCCCAGCGGGGCGAGTTCACCACCGTCGGCAGCCCGCTCAAGCTCTCCGACTCCCCCGCGGACATCGCCAGTTCACCGCTGCTCGGCGAGCACAACGAAGAGGTGTACATCGGCGAGCTCGGCCTCGGTGACGAGGAGCTGCGCCTGCTCAAGTCGAACGGAGTGATCTGACGTGATGGCTCAGGACCGCGTGCGGACGGTACGGGCGCTGCTCGATTCCGTACGTGCCGACGGGCGCACCGCACTGACCGCACCCGAGGGCAAGGTCCTCGCGGACGCGTACGGCATCGCGGTGCCCGGTGAGGAGCTGGCCCGCGATGTGGACCAGGCGGTGGCGTACGCGGCCCGCTTCGACGGGCCCGTCGTACTGAAGATCGTGTCGCCGGACATCCTGCACAAGACCGACGCGGGCGGGGTGGTGGTCGGGGTCGAGGGCCCGGCCCAGGTGCGCGCCGCCTTCCGGCAGATCGTCGACAACGCCCGCGCCCACGCTCCCGACGCGCGGATCGACGGGGTGCAGGTGCAGCAACTGCTGCCGCAGGGCACGGAGGTCATCGTCGGTGCGGTGACCGACCCGACGTTCGGGAAGGTGGTGGCCTTCGGACTGGGTGGCGTCCTGGTCGAGGTGCTGAAGGACGTCACGTTCCGGCTGGCACCACTCGACGCGGACGAGGCGTCCTCGATGCTGGACTCGATCCGGGCGGCGGAGATCCTGCGGGGTGTACGCGGCGCACCGCGCGTGGACCGGTGGGCGCTGGCCGAGCAGATACGGCGGGTCTCGGAGCTGGTCACCGACTTCCCGGAGATCGCCGAGGTGGACCTCAACCCGGTGATCGCCACACCCGACGGGGCGCTGGCGGCGGACATCCGGGTGCTCCTCGCGTCGGACGCGGTCAAGGAGCGCCGTACATACAGCCGCGAGGAGATCCTGGCGTCCATGCGCCGGCTGATGCAGCCCCGGTCGGTGGCCGTGATCGGAGCCTCCAACGAGCAGGGCAAGATCGGTAATTCGGTGATGCGGAACCTGGTCGACGGCGGCTTCTCCGGGGAGATCCACCCGGTGAACCCCAAGGCCGATGACATTCTCGGCCGCAAGGCGTACAAGAGTGTCACGGACGTTCCCGGTGAGGTGGATGTGGCGGTCTTCGCGATCCCCGCCAAGTTCGTGGCCTCGGCTCTCGAAGAGGTGGGCCGCAAGGGGATTCCCAACGCGGTACTGATCCCCTCGGGCTTCGCGGAGACCGGGGAACACGCGCTGCAGGACCAGATCGTGGAGATCGCCGAGCGGCACGGCGTGCGGCTGCTGGGGCCGAACATCTACGGCTACTACTCCACCTGGCAGGACCTCTGCGCGACCTTCTGTACGCCGTACGACGTCAAGGGCCCGGTCGCCCTGACCTCGCAGTCCGGGGGCATCGGGATGGCGATCCTGGGGTTCGCGCGGACCACCAGGACGGGTGTCTCGGCGATCGTCGGTCTGGGCAACAAGTCGGACCTGGACGAGGACGACCTGCTGACGTGGTTCGGCGAGGACCCCCACACCGAGTGCATCGCCATGCACCTGGAGGACCTCAAGGACGGGCGGGCCTTCGTGGCGGCGGCCCGGGCGACCGTCCCCAAGAAGCCGGTCGTGGTCCTCAAGGCGGGACGTACGGCCGCGGGTGCGAAGGCCGCGGGCTCACACACCGGTGCGCTCGCGGGCGACGACGCCGTGTACGACGACATCCTGCGGCAGGCGGGCGTGATCCGGGCGCCCGGGCTGAACGAGATGCTGGAGTACGCGCGGGCGCTGCCCGTCCTGCCGACGCCCCAGGGCGACAACATCGTGATCATCACGGGCGCGGGCGGCTCGGGGGTGCTGCTCTCGGACGCGGTGACCGACAACGGACTGTCCCTGATGGAGATTCCCGAGGATCTGGACGCGGCCTTCCGGACGTTCATCCCGCCCTTCGGGGCCGCGGGGAACCCCGTGGACATCACAGGCGGGGAGCCTCCGTCAACCTATGAGGCGACGATCCGGCTCGGCCTGGAAGACCCGCGCATTCATGCTCTCGTGCTCGGCTACTGGCACACCATCGTCACCCCTCCCATGGTCTTCGCCGAACTAACGGCCCGCGTGGTCGCGGAGTTCCGGGAGCGCGGGATCGAGAAGCCGGTGGTGGCGTCGCTGGCGGGCGATGTCGAGGTCGAGGAGGCGTGCCAGTACCTCTACGAGCGCGGTGTCGTGGCGTATCCGTACACGACCGAGAAGCCGGTGGCGGTGCTCGGCGCCAAGTACCGGTGGGCGCGGGCCGCAGGGCTGCTCGGGGGTGGTCGATGAGCTGAGCGAGCTCGGACCACGGGGCCCGCGGCGGCCGCTCACCGCGGGTCCCGGCACGAGAAGGACCGGACAGGGGGCGCTGGCCAGGATTCTTCGACGCAAGGGGTTCGATCGACATGGCGACAACGGACATCTCCATTTCCGTCCCCTACAGGGAGGTGACGGACGCCGGCGGCCGGATGTACCGGATCGGCGAGACCGATATCGACATCATGGGCCGCCCACGCAAGTGGATGGTCATCCTGCCGTGGGTGGGCATGATGGGCATCAGCTCGGCGGAGTACGCGTTCGCGTCCGCCGAGGACACCCTGCACACCGCGCACAGTTGGAGCAGCGGGCACATCTTCTGGATGCTCGGCGTGTGGGTCTTCTTCCAGGCCGCCGTGGCCTTTCCGGCCGGCAAGCTGCGCGAGTCGGGGAAGCTGCCCGCGCGCTGGGCGATGATGCTGGGCGCGCTCGGCACGCTGCTCGGCTATCTGTCGCTCGCGTACGCGCCGCATGTGATCGTCGCGTACATCGGCTTCGGCATGTTCAGCGGTATGGGCGCGGGCATGGTCTACGCGACCTGCGTGAACATGGTCGGCAAGTGGTACCCGGAACGCAAGGGAGGCAAGACCGGCTTCGTCAACGGCGGATTCGCCTACGGCTCGGTGCCGTTCGTGTACCTCTTCACCGGCTACATGGATCTGACGAACTTCCGCTGGGTGCTGGTGTCGGTGGGGGTCTTCCTGGCGGCCATGGTGGCCGTCGCCGGGTACTTCTTCCGGGACCCGCCCAAGAACTGGTGGCCCGCTGAGATCGATCCCCTGAGGAAGCCCGACGATCCACGCGCGCGACGTGCGCTGGAGAAGAACCCCCCGGCCGTGCGGCAGTACACGCCCAGGGAGGCCTGGCAGACGGGCCGGGTCGGGCTGATGTGGTTCTGTCTGCTGTGCACCTCGGGCGTGAACATCTTCGGGATCGCCTTCCAGGTGCCGTTCGGCAAGGAGGTCGGCTTCGCGGGCGGCATCGTGGCGACGGCCATGTCGATGAAGGCCATCGTGAACGGCACGGGGCGCGGGGTGATCGGCTGGCTCTCCGACCGCTACGGCCGCAAGGAGTGCCTGATCTTCGTCTGTATCGTCCTGGGGCTCTCCCAGTACGGCATTCTCTGGTCGGGGAACATCCACAACCTGCCGCTGTTCCTGCTGTTCTCGTCCATCTCCGGGTTCGGTGGCGGCGCCATCTTCCCGATGTTCGCGGCGATGACCGCCGACTACTTCGGGGAGAACAACAACGCCTCCAACTACGGTCTGGTCTACAGCTCCAAGCTGGTGTCCGGACTGCTGGGTTCCGGGATGGGCGCCGTGGTGGTGGGTGCGTGGGGCTACGGCGGGGCGTTCGTCCTGGCGGGTTCGATCTCGCTGTTGGCCGGTTTCATGGCGCTGTTCCTGTATCAGCCGGGGCGGCCCCGGCGGGGCGCCATCACGCCCAATCCCTCTCCGGTCAGCCGTGAGGTGATGTGACACCAGGGCCGGCGAACAGTGAGGGGCCGCCCGGCCGTTGCGGTCGGGCGGCCCCTCACGTGCGGGTCATCCGGGTGGCTTTCCGGTCACCGCCTCGGGGGCCCTGTCCCGATCGTGTTCGGCGGTCAGGTCGAGCCATCCGATGAGGGCGAACATCCCGGAGAAGATCGCCACCATGGCCGTGGTCATCTGCCCCATCGACTCGGTGTAGCCGTCCGGGGCGATACCGCCGCTGGTGACCACCATGATGCCTGCCGCCACCGCGTTCGCCGCGGCGATGACCGCGAGCACGGGCACCGCCTTGTGCGGGATCGGCAGCCCGTAGCGGGGCGCTCGTCGCCGGGCGTCGGCGGCGTCCAGGCCCAGGGCGCGCCCGGCGTCCAGAGCGAGGACCAGCACCATCAGCCCGAGGATGAACGGCACGTACCGGGTAAAGCCCAGGATCAGCAGCAGGCCCAGATATCCGGTTCCGACCATGGCCGTCAGCCGGGTGCGGTAGCCGAGGATCAGCAGGGCTCCGACGGCGAACTGCACCACGCCGAAGACGACCACCCACAGCGACATGGCCGGGAGGAACGCCGTGTCCACGAGCCAGGCGAACGGGCCCCAGTGGTTGTCGGAGATCGTCTCGAAGAGCGTGGTCTGCTCGCCCTTGGCGGCCCAGCCCGGCAGTCCGTTGATCCCTGGTTCGCTGCGTACCCAGATCTCGTGCAGGAACTTGTAGCCGACGAAGATCCGCAGCAGTGCCATCACGACCGCGAACCGGTCATTGGTGGCACGTGCGAAGTAGAGCCCGGCCGCGACCAGCCCGAACAGCACCGCCAGGTCCATGGCCACCATGTTCATCCGGGGTGTCTCACGCAGCGCGATCTGCATCAGGAAGTACGCGGACAGCAGCACACACGCCGCCAGGATCGCGGTCTGTGTCCGCGCCTTCGCCAGCGGTGGCAGGTCGATCAGCCAGCGCACCGTCCGGGCCGTACGACTACGGGCGTCCTTCCACCTCTGTTCGATCCAGCCGTCCACACCGAAGTACCGTCCGGCCCCGGTGTAGAGCAGGAACAGGTGGAAGGCGCTGAAGAACGGCGGGATGCGGGAGTTGCCGAGGAAGAACACGCTCAGGTCGAAGGTCAGCGCGAGCAGCGCCATCGGCCGGACCATGAAGCCGAAGATGAAGAACAGCCCCAGGGCGACCTGCAGCACGATGACCAGGTAGCTGAAGGCGGTGGCGTTGGGTTCGATGGCGTTTTCGTAGAACCAGGCGGCCCACTGCCAGGTGCCGTCGTCGACGGCCTCTCCGATCGACTCTCGGACCGTGTCTCCGGCCCCGGGTCCTATCCAGCCGGGGTTGGTCCCGGAGCCGAATCCGCCGATCTTCCAGTTGTGCCCGACAGTGACCTCGAAGAGCCAGAGGACTCCGATGAGGACGCGGGCGAACGCGATGGCACCGGCCTTGTCGATGTTCGTGTTCTGCGGCATGGCCAGCCATCTATGCGGTTTCCGTCGCTTCTGGCCTGAAGTGAACATGCGATCACCGTCTCGCCATCCCCTCCTTCCAGGAGCGGTACAAACGTCCCTGGTCAGGGTCCATTCGGCCCGGAAAGCGGGCTCCGGAAGGCAATCTGGGAACGCATGTGCGATTCGGAAGGGACCGTGGGCACCACACCCCCGGCCCCCTCCCAGGGGGCCAGGTCAGCCGCACTTCTCCCGCAGCGAATGGAGATGTGCGCTGGACTTGCGCGCGAAGGCGAAGGACTCGACGGGGTTGTCGTGCTCGGCCTGCCAGTGGTGGTAGCGGCGCCCGCCGTGCGTCCTGCGGGTGACCGCCGAGAGGAACCGCTGGTAGTCGATGTCCCCGTCCCCGACGTCCGCCATGCGATAGCCATCGCGTACGGAGTCGTCGCGTATGCCGTCCTTGACGTGGAACAGCGGATAGCGCTGGGGCTGGCGCAGGACGTAGTCGAGGGGGTCGAAGGGAGCGGGAGTGCCGTCGACCTGCTGAGAGAAGCGGAACTGGCCCGCGTAGGCCCAGTAGATGTCCATCTCCAGGTGGACCAGCTCGGGGTCGGTCTCAGCCAGCAGGACGTCGTAGAGCCGGACGCCGGGCTGGTCGGTGGCGAAGGAGAACTCCTCCGCGTGGTTGTGCTGGTAGAACTTCATGCCGCGCTTCCTGGCCTCGACCCCGTACGTGTTGAACTCCTCGGCGCAGCGCTTCCAGCCGTCGACGGTCGCACCGTAGCGCCACGGGCCCGACGCCGTGCCGATGTGCTTGAGGCCGAGGGCCTCGGCGTCGTCGAGTACGCGCGTCAGGTTCTGCGCGAAGGTGTAGGCCTCGGGGTTGTCGGAGTAGTAGCCGACGTGGCTGCCGATGGCGTTGAGGCCGTGGTCCGCGGTGAGCTGGCGCAGTTCGGCCAGCGTGATGGGGCCCGCCGTGCCCTGGGTGTATCCGGCGTACTCGACCTCGTCGTAGCCGTACTTGCGCAGCTCGGCGAAGACGGGGGCGAAGCCGAGGGTGGAGACCTTGTCGCGCAGGCTGTACAGCTGGATGCCGAGGCGGCCCTCGGGCAGGACGGGGCGGCCCTTGCCGCGGCTGCCGGCCGTGGCGGGCCCGGCTGCGGGCTGTGCCGCGGCCGGGGTGGCGGCTGCGGTCGTGCCGAGGATGGCGGCGGCGGTGGCTCCGGCGGCCACGCCGAGCATGCCGCGTCTGCTGAGTCTGTGGGTCAGTTCCGGGTCTGCCGAGGTGCGGCTCAAGCGGTTCATTGCGGGGAACTCCTCGTTGTCACAGAGCGTTGTCAGTGGTGTCTGGTTCAGTGGAGACCAGCGAGTTGGAGCAACAGCGATTTCACGTCGGTGGCCCGGAGCGGGCCGGTGACGGCGCGGGGGGTGGAGCACAGGATGAGCGGACCGTTTTGGGTGTCGTCGGGGAGCCTGCCGTGGCTCCCGCGAATAGGTGACGGGTCCAGGGGCACGACCGCCATGCGGTAGCGCAGGCCGAGTTTCTTGCGTGCGAGCGCTCCCGCGGCCCTGAGGCGTACATACGGATCGAGCGGATCCATGAACAGCTCGACCGGGTCGTAGCCGGGTTTGCGGTGGATCTCGACGAGCTGCGCGAAGTCGGGAGCGTGGGCGTCGTCGAGCCAGTAGTAGTACGTGAACCAGGCGTCGGGTTCGGCGACGGCGACGAGTTCGCCGGAGCGCGGGTGGTCCAGTCCGTGCTGCTTCTTTCCCTCGTCGTCGAGGAGCCGCTCGATGCCTGCTACGCCCCGCAGAGCCACGCGGACCGTGTCCAGGTCCTCGGGACGTCGTACGTAGATGTGGGCGATCTGGTGGTCGGCGACCGCGAAGGCGCGGGAGGCCATCGGGTCGAGGTACTCCATGCCGTCCTGGGTGTGGACCTCGAGCAGGCCTGCCCGGCGCAGTGCACGGTTGATGTCGACGGGACGGCTGACCCGGGTGATGCCGTACTCGGAGAGGGCGACGACCGTGCGGCTCTGCGCCTGTGCGTCGTCCAGGAGCGGGGCGAGTGCCGCGTCCAGGTCGGCGGCGGCCTGGTGCGAGCGGGGGTCGTCGGGGCCGTAGCGCTGTAGGTCGTAGTCGAGATGAGGGAGGTAGCACAGGGCCAGGTCGGGGTGACGGGTGGCGAGGATGTGGCGGGTCGCGTCGATGATCCAGCGGGATGAGGTGAGGTCGGCGCCGGGGCCCCAGAAGTGGAAGAGGGGGAAGGTCCCGAGTTTCTCGGTGAGTTCGTCGTGGAGGTCCGGCGGCCGGGTGTAGCAGTCGGGTTCCTTGCGGCCGTCGGCGTAGTAGACGGGGCGTGGGGTGACCGTGAGGTCGGTGTCGGCGCCCATGGCGTACCACCAGCAGATGTTGGCGACGGTGTAGCCGGGGTGTGCGCGGCGGGCGGCGTCCCAGAGTTTGTCGCCGGAGACCAGGCCGTTGTGCTGGCGCCACAGCAGGACGTCGCCGAGCTCGCGGAAGTACCAGCCGTTGCCGACGATGCCGTGCTCGGCGGGGGTGGTGCCGGTGAGGAAGGTGGACTGGGCCGCGCAGGTCACGGCGGGCAGGACGGTGCCGAGCGGGGCGCTGGAACCTGACCGGGCCAGGGCCGTGAGCCGTGGCATATGAGCGAGGAGACGGGGGGTGAGGCCTACGACGTCGAGTACGAGAAGGGGGGTGACGGAGGTGGGCGTGCCAGCGGGGCCGGTGCTGGCGCTGGGGCTGTTCTGCTCGGTGGGGGCGGTCATGGGAGCTCCTTCAGGCCGAGGTCCGTCAGGAGGTCACGGGCGAGGGTGAGTTCAGCGGCGATGCCGTCGGCGAGCTGAGGACGCGCTCGGGGGCGCAGCTGGGGTGGCAGGGCCTGCCAGGTGTAGGTCTCGACCTCCAGGTGGCGGGTGCGTGGGGTCGGGCCGCCGACCAAGTGCGCCAGGGTGTCGCGGAGTACAGCGAGAGTGGAGGTGAGTGGCGGGGCGGGTGCGGCGTGCAGGGGGACGTGGAAGTGCGCCCGCCAGGGTGCGGTGTCGGGCAGGGCGCCGGAGGTGAGGGCCTCGCCGAGGTCGTCGGTGCCGCGCAGCCCCGCGGGGGTGCGGGTGCGGGTCTGGTGGAGGAAGCGGGGTTCGTCGAAGGCGGCCAATGCCTGGCGCACTTCGGGGAGATGGGGGTGCTGGGCGTGCAGGGCTGCGGAGAGCTGGGCCTTGGGGATGGGGATGGCCGCGGCGGCCAGCCGGTCGAGTGCGGATTGCGGGTCTTCGAAGGAGGTGGCGAGGTGACAGGTGTCGACGCAGAGCCCGATGCGGGGGTGGCCGATGTCGGTGAGCGGGGTGATGGCGTCGGCCGTGGTTTCGACGGTGCAGCCGGGCTCGGGCTCCAGGCCGATCCGGATGGACCGGCCGGTGAGCTCGTCCAGGGCGTCGAGGCGTTCGGCCAGGGTGACCAGTGCTGTGCGGGCGGACTCCGCGGCGGCGGGATCGGTATCGAACGGGGTGCGCCAGGCGAGCGGGAGGGTCGAGACGCTGCCCTCGGTGACATCGTCCGGAAGGAGGGAGGTGAGCAGTCGGGCCAGATCGGTGGTGTGGGTCAGTCGCTCGGGGTGGGTCCAGTCGGGCTGGTACACCCGGTACTTGACCTCTTCGGCACCGAAGCCCTCGTAGGGGAAGCCGTTGAGGGTGACGACCTCAAGGCCTCGCCGGTCGAGTTCGGCGCGCAGGGAGCGCAGGGCGGCCGGGTCGGATACCAGGGCACGCGCGGCGTCCCTGGCGAGCCAGAGGCCGATGCCGAGACGGTCCCGGCCGAGGCGTTTGCGCACCGGTTCGCAGTGGTCGCGGAGTTGGGCGAGCACGCCGTCGAGGGTCTCGGCGGGGTGGACGTTGGTGCAGTACGCGAGGTGGACGGTGGAGCCGTCGGGGTGGCGAAAGCGCATCGGTCACGCTCCGCCGCGCAGGATGGAGTTCCCCTCGTGGGTGGGGGCGGGGTGCCGGGTGTCGAGGGCGAGCCTGCCGCTGAGGCCGTAGAAGGCGGTGGGGTTGCGCCACAGCACCTGGTCGACGGTGTCGTCGTCGAAGCCCGCGGCGAGCATGGCGTCACCGGTGGCGCGGGTCTTCAGCGGGTCGCTCTTGCCCCAGTCGGCGGCCGAGTTGACCAGGACGTTCTCCGGTCCATAGGTCCGCAGGATCTCGACCATGCGGCCCTCGTCCATCTTGGTGTCGGGGTAGATGGAGAAGCCGAGCCAGCAGCCGGCGTCCTTGGCTTCCTTGACGGTGGTCTCGTTGAGGTGGTCGAGCAGCACGCGCTCCGGTGGGAGTGCGGATTCGCGGACGACGTCCAGGGTGCGGCGCAGGCCCGCGAGCTTGTCGCGGTGCGGGGTGTGCACGAGCGCGGGCAGCTCGTGGTCGGCGGCGAGCTGGAGCTGGGTGGCCAGTGCGGTGTCCTCGGCGGGGGTCATGGAGTCGTAGCCGATCTCGCCGACGGCGACGACGTTGTCTTTGACGAGATAGCGCGGCAGTTGGTCGAGGACGGGGGTGCAGCGGGGATCGTTCGCCTCTTTGGGGTTGAGGGCGAGCGTGCAGTGGTGGGTGATGCCGTACTGGGCGGCGCGGAAGGGTTCCCAGCCGAGGAGCGCGTCGAAGTAGTCGAGGAAGGAGGTGGGTGAGGTGCGGGGCTGGCCGAGCCAGAAGGACGGTTCGACGACGGCGCGGACGCCCGCGGCGTACATCGCCTCGTAGTCGTCGGTGGTCCTGGAGGTCATGTGGATGTGGGGGTCGAAGATGCGCATCAGGACTCCTCGCCGGTCAGGGGGACGGTCAGGGCCAGGACGCGGTGCAGGTCGGTGGGGACGGGGCGGTCCGCGGCGGTGCGTTCGTCCGCGTAGGCGCCGAGCATGCGGGCCAGTTCGGTGTCGCCGTGGGCGCGCTCCGCCAGGGCGGCGACGGCGTCCACCGGGACGCCGGTGAACAGGCACTTGAGGACGCCGTGCCGCCAGGAGTGCGGGTCGAGGTGGGCGGCCGCGTACGGGCCGAGGGCGGCGGCCAGTAGGCGGGTGTCATGGGTGCGCAGGGCGTCCTCGGTGAGGGGCAGCGCTTCGGGGCCCGGTACGAGGTGGGGCAGGGCGTACAGGACGGCGCGCCGTTCGTCGGCGGTGCCCTGCCGGTAGCAGCGGGTGAGGGTGGCGGGGTCGGCTCTGATGGTGTGGAGCAGGAGGACACGGGCGGCATCCGCGTGCTCGGCACCGCAGCGGCGGCCGGCTTCCGCGAACCTCAACTCCCAGGCGGGGACGGGGCCCTGGTTAGGGGACGGTCCCTGGTCGGGGGNCGGCCCCCGCCCGCGTGACCGGTCGGCCGAGCGGGGCCCCGGACCGGGCCCCCCGGCACGGGACGACTGGCCGCCCCCCGGCACGGGACGGCTGGCCCACCCCCGTCACGGGACGACTGGCCCCCCGTCACGGGACGACTGACCTGCCCCCGTCACGGGCCGAGTCGACCGGCCAGGTGAACGGCCCGGTGAACGGCCCACCTGGCGGGCCCTCACACGTAGCCGCCGACGGGCTCCATCAGTGGCCCGCGGGACCAGCCAGCGAACGGCCCGCCGAATGGGCCCCCACCGCCCCGCTCCCAGACCAGTCCCGCGAGAGGGCCACTGTCCCGGCCCGGCTATCCCTCCAGACGGACGGGACGGACGGAACAAGCGGGACGGATAGGGAGCGCGAGCAAGGCGCGGGGAGGGCGCGGTGAGGTCGGGCGGGCTAGTGGCCTCCCTCCCCCGTCGGCGGCGCCAGTTGCTTGACTCGGATGTCGCGGAAGGACACGTCGTCACCGTCTCCGTGGTTCTGGATGCCGATGTGGCCCGGTAGGCTGCGTGCCTGATCGGTGTTGGTGAAGTCGTTGATCAGGGTGCCGTTGAGCCAGATCCGCAGCCGCTCGCCCTCGACGCGCAGCTCGTAGGTGTTCCACTCCCCCGGCGGGTTCAACGCCCGGTCGCGCGCCGCGATGTCGGCGGACTGGAAGCCGTAGACCGCACCGGTGGTCTTCTCCGGCGCGTCCGTGGCGTCGATCTGCACCTCGTAGCCGTTGCGCACGGCCGACCACGGGTCGTCCGACGCCGGGAAGCCCACAAAGACCCCCGAGTTGTCGTCGCCCGTCATCCGCCAGTCGAGTTTGAGCGAGTACGAGTCGAACTCCTGGCCCTCGTACCAGAACAGGCCCATCCCGCCGACCGACCGCAGCGTCCCGTCGTCCCCCAGTTCGAAGGAGCCGGGCCCCGCCTGCTTCCAGCCGTCCACCGAACTGCCGTCGAAGAGCGGCGTGTAACCCCGCTCCGGGCGGCAGTCGGCCTGGACCGCGCCGGTCGCGTACCGGATGCCGCCGAGCAGATGCCGTCGGAAGGCGGGCTCGGTGAAGGACTCCTTGGTGTGTCCGCCGCCCGTGTAGAAGGAGCGGCCGCCCGCGTACTCCTGGCACCAGGCGATGGGGTGGTCGTCGCCCATGGTGCCGCCGGAGTACGACGACTCGTCGAGCGTGGCCAGGACGCGGGCGCGGTCGCGTGGATTGGAGCGGTAGTTGTACCACTCGTCGGTACGCTCCCAGGTCGCCCCGAGGTGCTCCGTCGCCGCATGTGCGTGGTTCTCCACGGTGACGGTGGCCGGCTGGATCGCGGGGTGCGAGACGAAGTACGCGCCCGCGAGACCGCCGTAGAACTCCCAGTCGTACTCCGTGTCGGCGGCGGCGTGCACCCCGACATAGCCTCCGCCGTCGCCGACGTACTCCTCGAAGGCGGTCTGCTGCGCCGAGTTGAGGACGTCGCCGGTGGTGGAGAGCCAGACGACGGCGTCGTACCGGCGCAGCCGCGAGGGCCTGAAGACTCTGGCGTCCTCGGTCGCGTCGACGGCGAAGCCGTGCTCGGCGCCGAGTTCCCGGATGGCCGCGATCCCGTCGGGGATCGAGTCGTGCCGGAAGCCGGCGGTCTTGGAGAAGACCAGGACGCGGCTCTCCTCCCGCTTCCTGCCCTTGCCGACGTCGCTGCCCTTGCTGCCGTTGCTGCTCTTGCCGACGTCGCTGCCCTTGCTGCCCTTGTCCATGGCTTCTTCCTCGGGGCCCTTTGAAGCGGCGGGGCCCGATACACAGCCGATGAGCAGGGTGGCTGCCGCGGTGGCCGTGGCGAGCCGTGTCGCTGCGCGCATGGTGACCCCTTTCTCAGCCTGTGGTGAAGGTGAAGTCGTCCAGGTCGTAGAGGGCACCGCCGCCGTCGCCCTTGAAGACCAGGAAGAGTGTCGTGGTCTTCGCGGAGCCTCCGGCGAGGTCCATGGTCACGTCCTCGTACGTCTCCCACGAGCCGGTCGGCTCGACCGCCGCGCTGCCGAGCAGCGGACCGTCGGCCGCCCCGGCACGGACCTCCAAGGTGCCACCGGCCCCCGCCGAAGCGACCCGTGCGGTCAGCGCGGTGGCGTCGCCCAGGATGTACGGCGTGAAGGAGATCCAGTCGCCGTTGTGGACGTTACCGACGGCCTTGCCGCCGTGCGCCGGGGTGTGGTCGACGACGGAAATGCCGCGGGAGTCGTCGAAGTGCTCGGCCTGGCGCTTCCCCGGCTGGACGATGTTCTGGTCGTGGCTGGTCAGCGGGGGCTGCCCGCCGCCGCCCTGGTCGGTGTACTCGGCGTCGAAGACCCCGAAGATGTTGGCGTTCGGGTCGTGTTCGCTGTCCGCCGAGGTCTTGAGGGTGCCCTCACAGCCGTTGGCCGAGGTGATGGGGTGGCCGTGGCTGTCGTGGCCCAGGACATGGGTGACCTTGACCTTCGAGCAGTCGATGGGGCCGTCCTCCGGGTCGGTCACGGTCACCTTGAACGGGACCTCGTCGCCGAAGGTGAACAGCTGCCCGTCACCGGGGAGTTCCAGGGTCACCGTGGGCGCGGTGTTGCCGACAGTGATGTAGACGCTGGCGGTGCCGGTGCGTCCGGAGGGGTCCTTGGCCGTCACGGTCGCCTGGTAGCTGCCGTTCTTCCGGTACCTGTGGGTGGGGTTCTGCTTCTTCGACTTCTTGCCGTCGCCGAAGTCCCAGCGGTACGTCAGCGGGTCGCCGTCCGCGTCGGTGGCCTCGGAGGTGAACTTGACCCTGAGCGGGGCCTGTCCGTTGGTGACGTCCGCGGCCGCCTCGGCGACCGGTGAGTAGCCGTCGGTGGCGTTCTCGATGCGGTAGAGCGCGGAGTTCTCGTCGCCGCCGAACCAGGAGGTGCCGTAGTCGAGGACGTACAGCGCGCCGTCGGGGCCGAACTCCATGTCCATCACCTGGGTGCCGGTCCAGGGGAAGTCGTTGATGGACTGTACGGTGCCGTCCGCGTCGTGCTCGATGCGCTTGATCCAGCGGCGCCCGAACTCGCCGGCGAAGTAGTCGCCGTCGTACGCCTCGGGGAACTTGACCTTAGAGTCGGAGTTCGCGTCGTAGCGGTAGACGGGGCCGCCCATCGGGGACTCGGAGCCGTCGCCGAACTCCGGTACGGAGCCGCCGTCGTAGGGGAGCCAGGCGGACTCGACGGGCGGCAGGTCGGTGCGCCCGGTGTTGTGCGCCGAGTCGTTCTTCGGCGCCGCGCAGTCGAAGGGCGCGCCGGAGGTGCCGGTGGCGAAGTCGTAGTCCACGTAGGGCTCGTTGTCGCCTACGCAGTACGGCCAGCCGTGGTTGCCGGGCCCGGTGACGCGGGCGAACTTGACCTGGCCCGACGGACCGCGCTGGGGGTCGGCGGCGCCCGCGTCGGGGCCGTAGTCGCCGACGTAGACGATGCCGGTCGGCTTGTCGACGCTCATCCGGAACGGGTTGCGGAAGCCCATCGCGTAGATCTCGGGGCGGGTCTTGTCGGTGCCTTCGGCGAAGAGGTTGCCCTCGGGGATCGTGTACGAGCCGTCGTCGGCGACCTTGATGCGCAGGATCTTGCCGCGCAGGTCGTTGGTGTTGCCCGCGCTGCGGCGGGCGTCGTAGGCGGGGTTGCGTCCGGGGCTGTCGTCGAGGGGGCTGTAGCCGTCGGAGGCGAAGGGGTTGGTGTCGTCGCCGGTCGACAGGTAGAGGTTGCCGTCCTGGTCGAAGTCGATGGCGCCGCCCACGTGGCAGCACAGACCGCGGTCGGCGGGGATGTCGATGACCTTCTTCTCGCTTGCCTCGTCCAGGGTGCCGTCCTCGTTCAGGACGAAGCGGGAGAGGCGGTTGACGCCCTCGAACGCCTTGAAGTCCTCGGGGGTTCCGTTCTCGGGGGCGTCGCCTTCGGGGGTGTCGAGCGGGGGCGCGTAGTAGAGGTACAGGGCGCGGTTCTCGGTGAAGGCGGGGTCGACGGCGATGCCCTGCAGGCCCTCCTCGTCGTGCGAGTAGACCGGTATCTTTCCGGCGATCTTGGTGGTGCCGCCGGCGTCGGTGAGGCGGAGGGTGCCGTCGCGTGAGGTGTGCAGGACGGAGCGGTCCGGGAGTACGGCGAGCGTCATGGGCTCGCCGACCTCCTGCTCGCCCTTGGCGAGGGTGACCTGTTGGAAGTTCTCCGCGGCGGGTGCGGGCTGGGGCTGAGCGCCCCGGTCCGGTTCGGCGGCGCCGGCGGCGGGGGTGAGGGCGAGGGATGCGCCGGCTAGGAGGGCGCCGGTGACGAGGGCGAGTGCCTTGCGAAGTCTGAGCCGTTTCCTGTGCACGGATTCCTCCGGGTGGGGCGGTCGTGCGGGTGGGTGGCTGTTCCTTTGGCGCCGGGGTGCGCCGTCACCCCGGGGCCTCGCTTGTCCTGTACGCCTCAGGACGGTAGCTAGCTTTGTCGGGCTCGGGAAGGGCTTGCGCAGTAAGTGAGTTGAGCTTTCTCCTGGTTGAGGACAAAGCGGGCCTCGGGTGTGCGGGCGCGGCTAGTCCGACGCGCCGAACGCCGCGTCGAACGACGTCGACGGCGGGTCGAAGTCGTAGGCCTTCAGGCGCCTCAGCGCCTCCGGTGCGCCCTGGAGGCGGTCCATGCCCGCGTCCTCCCACTCCACCGAGATCGGGCCCTGATAGGCGATCGAGTGGAGCATGCGGAAGACGTCCTCCCAGGGGACGTCCCCGTGCCCCGCCGAGACGAAGTCCCAGCCGCGGCGCGGGTCGCCCCAAGGGAGGTGGGAGCCAAGGCGGCCATTGCGGCCGTCGAGGCGGCGGCGGGCCTCCTTGCAGTCCACGTGGTAGATGCGGTCGCGGAAGTCGTAGAGGAAGCCGACCGGGTCGAGGTCCTGCCACACGAAGTGTGAAGGGTCGAAGTTCAGGCCGAAGGCGGGGCGGTGGTCGACGGCCTTCAGGGCCTCGTGGGTCGTCCAGTAGTCGTACGCGATTTCGCTGGGGTGCACCTCGTGCGCGAACCGGACGCCCTGCGCGTCGAAGACGTCCAGGATCGGGTTCCAGCGCTCGGCGAAGTCCTCGTATCCACGCTCGATCATGCCGGGCACCACGGGCGGGAACATCGCGACCAGGTGCCAGACCGCGGACCCGGTGAAGCCGACGACGGTGTCCACACCGAAGGCCGCCGCGGCCCGTGCCGTGTCGGCGATCTCCGCCGCCGCCCGCTGCCGTACGCCCTCGGCCTCGCCGTCGCCCCAGATGCGGGACGGCAGGATCGCTCGGTGGCGCTCGTCGATGATCGCGTCGCAGACGGCCTGCCCGACCAGATGGTTGGAGATGGCCCAGCACTTCAGCCCGTACTTGTCGAGGAGTTGGCGCCGCGAGTCGAGGTACGAGGGGTCGGCCAGGGCCTTGTCGACCTCGAAGTGGTCGCCCCAGCAGGCGAGTTCCAGGCCGTCGTAGCCGAAGTCGCGGGCCAGGCGGCAGACCTCCTCAAGCGGGAGGTCGGCCCACTGTCCGGTGAAGAGCGTGAAGGGGCGGGTCATATCCGGGCCTCCTGTGCCGGGTCGGCGGTGTCAGGGTCGGCGGTGTGCGGGACCTTGGTGTCCGGGGCCGCGGTGTCCGGGACCGCGGCGTGCGGGACCGCGGTGTACGCGGAGTTCTTGGCCGCGCTCTCCTCTACCGCCGCCAGGACCCGCTGCACCTGCAGCCCGTCGGCGAAGGTGGGCGCGGGCGCGGCACCGTCCGCGATCGCGTGCACCAGGTCGCGCGCCTGGTGCACGAAGGTGTGCTCATAGCCGAGGGCGTGACCCGGCGGCCACCAGCCCTCCAGATACGGGTGGTCCGGCTCGGTCACCAGGATCCGGCGGAACCCGGACGAGGCGGCGGGCTCGGTGTGGTCATGGAAGGAGAGCTCGTTCAGCCGCTCCAGATCGAAGGCCAACGAGCCCTTCTCGCCGTTGAGTTCGAGGCGCAGGGCGTTCTTTCGCCCGGCCGCGTACCGGGTGGCCTCGAAGGAGGCGAGCGCGCCGGAGGCCAGCCGCCCGGTGAACAGCGCGGCGTCGTCGACGGTGACCGACCCGCGTACGAGGCCACCGCCTGCCAGCGGCCGCTCCCGTACGAATGTCTCGGTCATCGCGGACACCCCGACCAGCGGCTCCCCCACGACGTACTGCGCCAGGTCCACAATGTGCGCCCCCAGGTCGCCGAGCGCCCCGGACCCGGCCCGTTCGCGCTGCAGGCGCCAGGTGAGCGGGGCCTTGGGATCGACCAGCCAGTCCTGCAGATACGCCACCCGGACATGCCGTACGGCGCCGATCCGGCCCGCGGCGACCATCTGGCGGGCCAGTGTCATCGCGGGCACCCGGCGGTAGTTGAAGCCGACCATGGCGACCTGGCCACGGACCTGTGCGCGCTGGGCGGCTTCGGCCATCGCCTCGGCCTCCTCGACCGTGTTGGCCAGCGGCTTCTCGCACAGCACATGCTTGCCCGCGTCCAGCGCGGCGACGGCGATCTCGGCATGGCTCTCGCCCGGGGTGCAGATGTCCACGAGCTGTACGTCGTCGCGGGCGAGGAGCGCGCGCCAGTCGGTCTCGGCGGCCGCCCAGCCCAGCCGGTCGGCGGCCGCCCGGACCGCGGTGGCGTCGCGGCCGCAGACGGCCGACAGGACCGGGCGGCGCGGCAGGTCGAAGACGCGGGACACGGTGCGCCAGCCCTGTGAGTGGGCGGCGCCCATGAACGCGTAGCCGACCATGCCCACTCCGAGCGGCGGCACCGCCCCCGGCTCCATCTCGGTCTCCTGCATACCTTTCTCCTCCTGGTCGACGCTCGGTGGGGGCAGGTCCGCCCGTGCTGGGGACAGGTCCGCCCGTACTGGCGGCGAATTCGCCCGTAAGGCGGGTGTATCGCGCATCACTTGAAGCCGGTGGGCATGTATGCGTCGACGTTCTCCTTGGTGACCACGGCCGAGTAGAGGGTCAGCGAGGACGGGATCTCGAACTCCGCCATGCCGCTGATGCCCTTGCCCTGGCCCAGGGCGCGGGCCAGGTCGATCGCGGATGCCGCCATGGTGGGCGGGTACAGGACGGTGGCCTTCAGTACGCCGCTGTCGGCCTTGATCGCGTCGAAGGCGGAGCGCGCGCCGGCGCCGCCGACCATCAGGAAGTCGTCCCGGCCCGCCTGTTTGATCGCCCGCAGCGCGCCGACTCCCTGGTCGTCGTCGTGGTTCCACAGCGCGTCGAAGTTCTTCTGGGCCTGCAGGAGTTGGGACATCTTGGCCTGCCCGGACTCCACGGTGAAGTCGGCCGCCTGCCGGGCGACCTTCTTGATGTTCGGGTAGTTCTTCAGGGCCGCGTCGAAGCCTTCTGTGCGCTGCTGCGTCAGCTCCAGGTTGTCGAGCCCGGCGAGTTCCACGACCCGTGCGTTCTTCTTGTCCTTGAGCTGCTCGCCGATGAAATGGCCCGCGTTGAGGCCCATGCCGTAGTTGTCGCCGCCGATCCAGCACCGGTAGGCCTGCGGCGATGCGAAGATCCGGTCGAGGTTGACCACCGGGATGCCCGCGCGCATGGCCTTGAGTCCGGCCTGGGTCATCGCCTTCCCGTCGGCCGGCAGGATCACCAGGACGTCGACCTTCTTGTTGATCAGCGTGTCGATCTGGCCGATCTGGGCCGCCGTGTCGTTGGATCCCTCGGTGATCTCCAGTGTCACCTCGGAGTACTTCTTGGCGCGCTCACGGGCGTTGACGTTGATCGCGTTGAGCCAGCCGTGGTCGGCCTGCGGTCCGGCGAAACCGATGGTGACGGGCTTTCCTGGCTTGTCGTCGGCGACGGGAGCCGAGTCCTGGGTCTTGTCCCCGCCCTCATCCTTGGGGTCGTTGCTCGTGCAGCCGGTGAGGAGAGCACCGGTGGACACGGCGGCGGCTCCGAAGAGCAGCCCTCTGCGGCTCGTGATCTCTGGCATGACAGCCCCTTCGCGGAAGGTTTACGGCGTGGTGGAAGTACGGCGCTGGACCAGGACGGCGGCGACGATGATCGCGCCCTTGGCGATCTGTTGCGCCGCGCTCTGCAGGTTGTTGAGCGCGAAGATGTTGGTGATGGTGGTGAAGATCAGGACGCCGAGCACGGAGCCGGTGATGGTGCCCCGGCCGCCGGTCAGCAGGGTGCCGCCGATGATCGCCGCGGCGATGGCGTCGAGCTCGTACAGATTGCCGTTGGTGTTCTGTCCCGAGCCGGACAGGATGATCAGCATGAAGGCGGCGATGCCGCAGCACAGCCCGGAGAGCAGATAGAGGTAGAGCCGCTGGCGGCGTACGTCGATACCGGCGAGCCTGGCCGCCTCCGCGTTGCCGCCGACCGCGACGGTGCGCCGTCCGAACGTCGTACGGTTCAGCAGCAGCCAGCCGACGACGGTGACGCCCGCGAAAATGAGCGCCAGCGGCGGGATGCCGAGGATGTACGCGTCACGCTCGCCGAGTTCGAGTACCGAGGGGATGGTGACCACCTGGGTCTTGCCGTCGGTGATCTGCAGGGCGAGGCCGCGGGCCGAGGCGAGCATGGCGAGGGTGGCGATGAACGGCACCATCGCCCCGTACGCGATGAGCACGCCGTTGACCAGGCCGCAGCCCAACCCGACGACCACCGCGGTGAACAGCACGCCCGCGAAGCCGAACTCCTGGGTGGCGACGGTGGTGGCCCACACCGAGGCGAGTGCCACGATCGCGCCGACCGAGAGGTCGATGCCGCCGCTGGTGATGACGAAGGTCATCCCGACCACCACCACACCGATGATCGACGCCTGGGTGAGGATCAGCTGCACATTGCTGACGGCCAGGAACTCGTCGGGCTTGGTGAACCCGCCGATCGCGGCCAGCACGACCAGTACGCCGATCAGCGACATGGTCCGTACATCGGCGCCGCTGAGCAGGGCGCGCCACCAGGGGACGCCGTCCCCCACCGGGCGCTTGGTGGGTGGCGCGGGCTCCACGCCGAAGCCTCCGGGCCGGGCCGGCGATGCGGGCTGCGTCATGACGTCGGGCTCCCTTCCATGACCAGGTCGAGTACGCGGTGTTCGTCCAGCTCGCGCGCGGGCGCCGTATGGACGACACGCCCTTCGCGGAGCACCAGCACCCGGTCGGCGAGGCCCAGCACTTCGGGCACCTCGCTGGACACGAGCAGTACGGCGAGTCCCTCGTCGGCGAGCCGACGGATGACGGCGTACAACTCCGCCCTGGCTCCGACGTCGACGCCGCGGGTGGGTTCGTCCAGGAGCAGCACCCGGCAGCCGCGCAGCAGCCAGCGGGCGAGTACGGCCTTCTGCTGGTTGCCGCCGGAGAGTGTGCGTACCGGCGCGGACGGGTTGTCGGGGCGCAGGGACAGCTCACGGGTGGCCCGGTGGGCGGCGGCGCGCTCTCTGCGCCGGTCGAGCCAACCGGCCCTGGAGTAGCGGGACATGGAGGAGACAGACACATTCCGAGTGACCGACTCCAGCATCAGCAGGGCCTGCGCCTTGCGTTCCTCGGGGGCGAGGCCGAGTCCGGCCCGGACGGCGGCGCGTACGCTGCCGGGCCTGAGCGGCACCCCGTCGACCAGCACATGTCCGGCGCTGGGCCGACGCGCCCCGTAGATCGTCTCCAGGATCTCGGAGCGCCCGGAGCCGACGAGTCCGGCGAGCCCGACGATCTCTCCGGGGTGCAGTTCGAGGTCGAGCGGCTCGAACTCGCCGTCCCTGGCGAGCCCTTCAGCCCTCAGCACCGCCTCGCCCGGAGGGGTGTACGGGGGCCGGTCCGGGAAGGCGTACTCGACGTTGCGGCCGGTCATCAGGGTGACGACGTCGCGGGTCGGCGTCGACTTGGCGGGCAGCCCCACGGCCACGGCCCGGCCGTCCTTGAGTACCGTCACCCGGTCGCCGATGCGGCGGATCTCCTCCAGGCGGTGCGAGATGTAGACGACCGCGACGCCGTCCGCCGTCAGATCGCCGACGATGCGGAAGAGGTTGTCGACCTCGTCCGGGTCGAGGGCGGCGGACGGTTCGTCCATCACGATCAGCCGTACGTCGTGGGAGAGCGCGCGGGCCATCGAGACGATCTGCTGCTGCGCGGCGGAGAGTTCGCCGACCAGGCGGCCGGGTCTGATCTCGCTGTGGCCAAGTCGCTTGAGCAGTTGGGCCGTCGCGGCGCGGGCGTCTTTGCCGCGTACGACGAATCCGGCGGCCGTGAGCTCGTGCCCGAGGTAGACGTTCTCGGCGACGGAGAGCCCTTCGACCAGGTCCAGTTCCTGGTAGATGGTCGCGATGCCGAGGCGCATGGCGGCGATGGGCGACTTCAGCGTGACGCTTTCGCCGCGCCAGGTGATCTCTCCGGTGTCGGGTTGGTGGGCGCCCGCGAGGACCTTGATCAGGGTGGACTTGCCCGCGCCGTTCTGGCCGAGCAGACAGTGCACCTCCCCCGCCTGGACCTCCAGGGCGACACCGTCCAGGGCGCGGACTCCCGGGAAGGACTTGGTGATGCCGTCCATGCTGAGCAGGGGGGTGGCTGATGTTCTGTCGTGCGACGCCTTGTGGAGCGTGGGTGCCATGGCGGGTCCCCTCGGCGGGTGCGGCCGGTGAGCGGGCAGGGCGGAGCCGGGTACGGTGACGCGAACGCTGTGCGGTGGGTCGTACAGTGCTGGGTGCGGCGGGTGGCGCGACTCGTGTGGGACGTACGGCGGGTGGCGCGGCTCTTGCGGGATGTACGGCGGGTGGCGCGGCTCCTGCGGGACCTGCCTGCTGGTCAGGCCGGTGAGAACAGGTGGTCGCTGATGAGGCGGGCGGCCCCGATGACCCCTGCGGTGGGGCCCAACTCGCCCAGGACGATGGGGAGGTTGCCGGTCGCCAGCGGGAGCGACTGGCGGTAGACCTGGGTGCGGATCGCGGCGAGCAGGGTGTGGCCGAGGCCGGTGACCCCGCCGCCGATCACCACCAGGCCGGGGTTGAAGAAGCTGACGAGGCCCGCGATGACCTGCCCGGTGCGGTTGCCGCCCTCGCGGATGAGGTCGAGGGCGGTGGCGTCACCGGCGGCCGCCGCGGTGGCGACATCGGCGGCGGTGAGGGTGCCGACCGCGTCCAGGCGGAGCGCGAGCTCCGGCGAAAGCCCCGACGCGGCCGCCTCCTGTGCGTCGCGGGCCAGGGCCGCGCCGCTGAAGTGGGCTTCCAGGCAGCCCCTGTTGCCGCAGGCGCAGGGCCGCCCGTCGGGCTGCACCTGGATATGGCCGATGTCTCCGGCGCTGCCCGTCGTGCCGCGGTAGACCTCACCGCCGACGACGATGCCGCAGCCGATACCGGTGCCGATCTTGACGCAGAGGAAGTCGTGCACGGAGTGGGCGACGCCCGCGTGCTGCTCCCCCATGGCCATCAGGTTCACGTCGTTGTCGACCATCACCGGGCAGCCGAGGTCCTGGCTGAGCGCCTCGCGGACCGGGAAGCCGTCCCAGCCGGGCATGATCGGCGGAGCGACCGGTACACCTTCGGGGAAGCGCACGGGTCCCGGCACGCCGATACCGGCGCCGTCGAAACCTTCGGCCAACCCGGAGGCCTTCAACTTGGCGGCCATGGCCAGGACTTGCTCGAAGACGGGGACCGGGCCTTCTCGTACGTCTATCGGTTGGTTGAGGTGCCCGAGCACCTCCAACTCGGCGTTGGTAACCGCTACGTCGACCGATGTGGCGCCGATGTCCACGCCCAGGAAGCGCAGTTCGGGTGCAAGCCGGATGTTGTGCGAGCGGCGACCGCCACGGGACGCGGCGAGCCCGTCGGCGACGACCAGGCCGGTGTCAAGGAGACGGTCGACCTCGACGGCCAGTTTCGACCGGGAGAGATCGACCTGATCACCCAGCTGGGCACGGGAGTTGGGCCCGCCGTCCCGCAGCAGGCGGAGCAGCCGCGCCTGGTGCGCGTTGCCGGGTCGAGCCGTCATCCGTCTCACGTCACCCCTCCCACCGCTCACGGCATCGACATCGATATCGACATCGGCGGCGTCTGCCGTCTGCCGTCTACTTTCGAGGGGAACGTAGCAGCGCTTGTCGGGGGTGGGAAGAACTTGCGCACCAATCCATTCCAACTTTCTCCACCCACAGGACAAAGCCGCGCGCAGCGGTGGCGTCCGCTCAGGACTCGGCGCGCTGGTGGTACGTCGTACGGGTGTGCTCGGTGTGGGCCCGCATGACGTCCGTGGCGCGCTGCTCGTCGCGCGCCACGATCGCGGCGATCAGCTCGCGGTGTTCGATCCACGACTGCCTGCCGCGCTGCCGGGCGACCGGCGTGTAGTACCAGCGGACCCGGCGGTCGACCTGACCGGCGAGTTCGGCGAGCACCACGTTGCCCGCAAGCTCCATGACCTTGGCGTGGAAGGCGGCGTTGGTCGCCACCACCGCGTCCACGTCGCCGTCCTCGACGGCCCGCTCCCCCTTGGCGCACAGCTCTTCGAGTGCGGCGATTCCCGCGGAGCCCGCGCCCGCGGCGGCGAGCCGGGCGGCCTCGGCCTCCAGGAGGGTGCGCACGGTGAGCAGCTGGTCGGCCTCGTCCTCGGTGGGCTCGTGGACGAACGCGCCCTGGGCGGGGCGGAGATCGACCCAGCCCTCGGTGTTCAGTCGCTGCAGCGCCTCGCGTACGGGCTGCCGGGACACCCCGAGGTGCCCGGCCAGTTCGCTCTCGACCAGGTGCTGGCCGGGGCGCAGGGCGCGCGTCGTGATGAGCTCGAGCAGGGCCTCGTAGACCCGCTCGCGCAACGGTCCCGGCCGCTCGAGCTTGGGCACGGCACCCTGCGGCAGTCCAGCGGACAACATCGCGGTCCCCCTCGTCCTCGTCATCCTCGTCGGCGACTTGACATTGGTTATTGTCTACAGTCTACCGAGCGCAAGGCTCTCAGGGGCAGCGGACGATCTGCCCCGCGTACGAGAGGTTGCCGCCGAAGCCGAAGAGCAGCACCGGCGCGCCGCGCTCGACCTCGCCGCGCTCCACGAGCTTCGACAGGGCCAGCGGAATGCTCGCGGCCGAGGTGTTGCCGGAGTCGACGACATCGCGGGCGATGACCGCGTTGACCGCCCCGATGCGCGCGGCGAGCGGCTCGATGATCCGCAGGTTGGCCTGGTGCAGAACGACGGCGGCGAGGTCCTCGGGCGTCAGCGACGCCTTCTCGCACACCTGCCGGGCGAGCGCGGGCAGCTGGGTGGTCGCCCAGCGGTAGACACTCTGGCCCTCCTGGGCGAAACGCGGCGGCGTGCCCTCGATCCGTACCGCGTTGCCCATGGCGGGCACCGAGCCCCACAGCACGGGGGAGATGCCGGGCTCTTCGCCGTCCGGAACCGCCTCCAGGACGACGGCGCCCGCTCCGTCGCCGGTCAGGACGCAGCTGGTGCGGTCCGTCCAGTCGGTCACGTCGGTCATCTTGTCGGCGCCGATCACCAGCGCCCGGGTCGCGGCCCCGGCCCGCAGGGTGTGGTCGGCGGTGGCCAGGGTGTGCGGGAAGCCCGCGCAGACCACGTTGATGTCCATGACCGCGGGCGAGGGGATGCCGAGCCTGGCGGCCACCCGGGCGGCCATGTTCGGGGAGCGGTCGATGGCGGTGGAGGTGGCGACCAGCACCAGGTCGATGTCCTCGGGGCCCAGGCCCGCGGCGGCCAGCGCCTTGGCCGCCGCGTGCGCGGCGAGCTCGTCGACCGGCTCGTCGGGTCCGGCCACATGGCGCGTACGGATGCCTACCCGGCTCCGAATCCACTCGTCGCTGGTGTCGACCAGGTCCGCCAGCTCCGCGTTGGTGAGGACCTTGGCGGGCTGGTAGTGGCCGACCGCGACGATGCGAGAGCCGTTCATGTGCAGGGGGCCTTCCGTAGCGGTGACGTACAAGAAACACAGTCTGCGGAGCGACTCACCAGTACGAGGACACGTGAAGCGACAGGATTCCGACGCTGCCCTTGGAGGCTTCACATGATCTGCATGGCGGCGCGGGGTGTGCCGCCGACAAGCGCCGGAAACTTTGCCGACCGTATGCGATCCCGAAGCCTTGTCGGCCATGACTCCATACTGTAGACAATATTTCGTAGACATCTAGAATCTGCAGATCCCCTTCCTGACGCCCTTCCCTCGGTATCCCTCGAACCGAACGGAGAGCCACGTGAAAGTCGCAGTCGTCGGCGCCGGTGCCATCGGCGCCTATGTCGGAGCCGCGCTCCACCGCGCCGGTGCCGACGTCCATCTGATCGCCCGTGGACCGCATCTGGCGGCCATGAGGCAGCACGGCGTACGGGTGCACAGCCCGCGCGGAGACTTCACCGCGCGGGTGCACGCCACCGACAGCGCGGACGACATCGGCCCGGCCGACTATGTCTTCCTCGGCCTCAAGGCGAACTCGTACGCGGCGTGCGGGCCGCTCATCGAGCCGCTGCTCCACCAGCGCACCGCGGTCGTCGCCGCCCAGAACGGCATCCCCTGGTGGTACTTCCACCGGCACGGCGGCCCGCACGACGGACACCGCGTCGAGAGCGTCGACCCCGGCGGCACGGTCAGTGCCGTACTGCCGCCTGAGCGCGCCATCGGCTGTGTCGTCTACGCGGCCACCGAGCTCGCCGGGCCAGGCGTCGTACGGCACTTGGAAGGCACCCGGTTCTCCATCGGCGAACCGGACCGCTCCGTCTCCGGGCGCTGTCTGGAGTTCGGCGAGGCGATGCGGGCGGGCGGTCTGAAGTGCCCCGTGGAGCCGGAGATCCGCGACGACATCTGGATCAAGCTGCTCGGCAACATTTCCTTCAACCCGATCAGCGCGCTGACCCGGGCCACCATGCGGGAGATGTGCCTGCACGGATCGACCCGTGAGGTCATCGAGTTGATGATGACCGAGACCCTGGCCGTCGCCGCGGCCCTGGGCTGCCGCCCGGATATTTCCGTGGAGCGCCGCCTGGCGGGCGCCGAGCGGGTCGGGGACCACCGGACCTCGACGCTCCAGGACCTGGAGAAGGGCAAGCCACTCGAACTCGACGTCCTGCTCGCCGCGGTGGTGGAACTCGCCGCGATCACCGGCGTCCCGGTACCGACCCTGCGCACGGTGGGGGCCATCTCCGACCTGCTGGCCCGCGGGTCCACGCCCGTAAGGAGCGCAGCATGAGCACACGCGACCGGAGGTCCGACCGTGACCGCACACCCGTGAACTACACCCGGCTGACCCACCCGCTGGTCCGCGACGAGCGCGGCGGCCCACTGCGCAGGGCCAGTTGGGA
This sequence comes from Streptomyces sp. E11-3, assembly GCF_046540415.1. Lineage (NCBI taxonomy): Bacteria > Bacillati > Actinomycetota > Actinomycetes > Kitasatosporales > Streptomycetaceae > Streptomyces > Streptomyces sp. E11-3. Next base: position 1,137,433 of record NZ_JAZGRL010000001.1, read on the forward strand.
CGAGGCCCTGGCGCGGGCCGCGGACGGGTTCCGGCGCACCCGTGCCGCGCACGGAGCCGACGCCTTCGCGATGCTGTCCTGCGCCCGCGCCATCAACGAGATGAACTACGTGGCGCAGAAGTTCACCCGCGTGGTGATGGGCACCAACAACGTCGACTCCTGCAACCGCACCTGCCACGCGCCCAGCGTCGCGGGCCTGTCCGCGGCCTTCGGCTCCGGCGGCGGCACCTCGTCGTACGAGGAGGTGGAGCACACCGACCTCGTCGTGATGTGGGGCTCCAACGCCCGCTTCGCGCACCCGATTTTCTTCCAGCACGTCCTGAAGGGGATACGCCACGGGGCCCGGATGTACGCCGTCGACCCGCGCCGCACCAGCACCGCCGAGTGGGCCGAGAGCTGGCTCGGGCCGAACGTCGGCACCGACATCCCGCTCGCCCACGCGGTCGGCCGCGAGATCATCCACGCGGGCCTGGTGAACCGCGCGTTCGTCGAGCGGGCCACCACCGGATTCGAGGCCTACGCCGAGCTGGTCGAGCCGTGGACCCTCTCGCTGGCCGAGAAGGTGACCGGCGTACCGGCCGCCGCGATCCGGGACCTGGCCCATGCCTACGCCACCGCCGAACGCGCCCAACTGTGCTGGACCCTGGGCATCACCGAGCACCACAACGGCACCGACAACGTACGGGCGTTGATCAACCTGTCCCTGCTCACCGGGCACGTCGGGCGGTACGGGTCCGGGGTGCAGCCGCTGCGCGGCCAGAACAACGTCCAGGGCGGCGGCGACATGGGGGCCATCCCCAACCGGCTGCCCGGCTTCCAGGACATCCTGGACGCGTCATCGCGGATCAAGTTCGAGCGGGCCTGGGGGACTTCGATCCCGCCCCGGTACGGCATGACCCTCACCGACATGTTCGAGGCGATGGAGCACGGCGGGCTGCGCGCCGTGTACTGCATCGGCGAGAACCCCGCGCAGTCCGAGGCGGACAGCGGGCAGGCGGTGCGCCGCCTGGCGGCCCTGGACCATCTCGTCGTCCAGGACATCTTCCTGACGAAGACCGCCGAGCTGGCGGACGTCGTACTGCCCGCGACCGCCGCCTGGGCGGAGACGGACGGCACCACCACCAACAGCGAGCGGCGGGTTCAGCGGGTACGGGCCGCGCTGGCCCCGCCCGGTGAGGCCCGCGAGGACATCGACATCCTGTGCGCCCTCGCCGAACTTCTCGGCCATGACTGGAAGTTCGCCGACTCGGAATCGGTGTGGGACGAGCTGCGGTCGCTGTCCCCTGACCACTTCGGGATGACGTACTCCCGGCTGGAGGAGCACCAGGGGCTCCAGTGGCCCTGCCCGGACCTGGACGAGTTGCCGTCCAGCTTCCTGCACGCGCGGCTCTGGGAGACCGATCCGGCGCGGCGCGGGGCGCCCGCCCCGTTCGGGCTCGTCCAGCACGACCCACCGGTCGACCTGACCGACGAGGCGTATCCCGTACGACTCACCACCGGTCGGCGGCTCGACTCGTACAACACCGGGGTACAGAGCGGGAGTTTCGCCTCTCCGCTGCGGCGCGGCGAGTACGTCGAGCTGTGTCCGGAGGACGCGGAGGCGTACGGCGTGGTGGTCGGCGAGGAGGTACGGGTGGCATCGCGGCGGGGGGCCGTGGTCGCGCCGGTGTGGGTCGATCCCGGACTGCGGCCGGGGCTCGCCTTTATGACCATGCACTTTCCGGACGAGGTCGACACCAACCAGCTGACGATCGAGGCGAACTGTCCGATCGCGGGGACGGCGGAGTTCAAGGCGTCCGCGATCCGCATCGAGAAGCTGCCCGCTGCTTCGGCGTCGAGTTGAGGAGCTGAGAGTTCAGTGGATCTGCACTTCGGTGACAGCAAGCCGACGGACGAGGAGAGGGCCGCGGTCGACGCGCTGCTCGGGCCGCCCACGTCGGCGTGGGAGGGCGCGGACGACCGTAGTGACGCCGATCTGCGCTGGGCGCGGGGCGGGCGGGCGGTCGCTCGGGAGCGGCGGGATCTGCTGTTGCCGGGGCTGCACGCGGTGAACGACCGGGTGGGCTGGATCAGTGCGGGGGCCCTGGACTACCTGTGCCGACGGCTGACGGTGCCGCCTGCTGAGGCGTACGGGGTGGCGACCTTCTACTCCCTCTTCTCGGTGCGGCCCCGCCCCGCGACGGTGCTCCGCGTCTGCACGGACCTGGCGTGCGCGGCGCGCGGCGCGGGGTCGCTCTGCGCGTCCTTGGCCGCGCGGCTTGGCCCGGCCGGGACTCCGTCGGGTAGTTCCGTGTGGGAGGCCAGCCCCTGCCTGGGGTTGTGTGAGCGGGCTCCGGCGGCGTTGGTCGTGCGGGCGGGTGCGCCTGCGGCGGGCCTTCTCCCCACCCCGCCCCTTCCCGAAACCGGGGGCAAGCCCCCGGAC
>NZ_JAZGRL010000001.1:1139918-1237930 GCF_046540415.1 Streptomyces sp. E11-3
CGCCGGACGGGCTCAAATTGAGCCCGTCCGGCGATTGAGGACAATGGGGCCTGGGGCAGAGCCCCAGTTTCGGGAAGGGGCGGGGTGGGGGAAAGAGCCTGGACCGCAACCGACGACCGCGCCGCTGCGGGCCACGGCCGTCGTCGCCCCAGCGACAGCCGACACAGCCATCCACGCGGCCGCCGCGCCCGAGTCCTCCGACGCCGAACCCCCGGCCGCGATGGCCGTCCCCCAGGCCGGCCAGGACAGCCTGATCCTGCTGAGCCGGATCGGGGTCGCAGACCCCACCTCCCTCGACGACTACCGAGCCAGCGGCGGCTACACCGCCCTCCGCCGCGCCCTCACCCTCGGCCCAGCCGCCGTCATCCGCGAAGTAACCGACGCCGGACTGCTCGGCCGCGGCGGCGCCGCCTTCCCCACCGGCCGCAAGTGGCAGGCGACCGCCGCCCAGCCCGACCACCCCCACTACCTCGTCTGCAACGCCGACGAATCCGAACCCGGCACCTTCAAGGACCGGGTGATCATGGAGGGCGACCCGTACGCCCTCATCGAGGCGATGACCATCGCGGGCTACGCCGTCGGCGCCCACCACGGCTACCTCTACCTGCGCGGCGAATACCCCCGCGCCCAGCGCCGCCTGGAACACGCCATCGCCCAGGCCCGCACCCGCGGACTCCTGGGCGGGGACATCCTCGGGAACGGTTACGCCTTCGACATCGAGATCCGCCGCGGCGCCGGCGCGTACATCTGCGGCGAGGAGACCGCGCTCTTCAACTCCATCGAGGGCTACCGCGGCGAGCCGCGCTCCAAGCCGCCGTTCCCCGTGGAGAAGGGCCTGTTCGGCAAGCCGACCGCGGAGAACAACGTCGAGACGCTCGTCAACGTCCTCCCGATCCTGACCATGGGCGCCGAGGCGTACGCCGCGATCGGCACCGAGCGGTCCACGGGCCCCAAGCTCTTCTGCGTATCGGGAAACGTCGAACGGCCCGGTATCTACGAGCTGCCCTTCGGAGCGACGCTCGGCGAGCTCCTCGACCTGGCCGGTCCGCCCGAGCGGCTGCGGGCGGTGCTGCTCGGCGGCGCCGCGGGCGGCTTCGTACGGCCCGACGAGCTGGACATCCCGCTCACCTTCGAAGGGACCAGGGCGGCGGGCACCACACTCGGGTCGGGGGTCGTGCTCGCCCTCGACGACAGCGTGCCGCTCCCCCGCGTGCTGCTGCGCATCGCGGAGTTCTTCCGCGACGAGTCCTGTGGCCAGTGCGTCCCCTGCCGGGTCGGCACCGTACGCCAGGAAGAGGCGCTGCACCGGATCGCCGACCGCACCGGCGCCGCGGCGGCTGACGACCTCACGCTGCTGCGCGAGGTGGGGCGGGCCATGCGGGACGCCTCGATCTGCGGCCTCGGACAGACCGCGTTCAGCGCCGTCGAATCAGCCATCGACCGTCTGGGAGCGTACGAATGACCGCGATACCGCTGGGACTGCCGCGCCGGATGATCGAGTTCACCTTGGACGAGGAGGCCGTACGGGTTCCCGAGGGGGCGACGATCCTGGAGGCCTGCCGGGCCGCGGGCAAGGACATCCCGACCCTGTGCGAGGGCGACACGCTCACCCCGAAGAACGCCTGCCGGGTGTGTGTCGTCGAGGTCGAGGGCGCCCGCACCCTCGCCCCGGCGTGCTCGCGCCGCGCCGAGCCGGGGATGGAGGTGCGTACGGACACCGAACGGGCCCGGCACAGCCGCAAGGTCGTACTCGAACTCCTCGCGTCCTCGGTCGACTTGTCGACGACCCCGCACGTCGCCGAGTGGATCAAGGAGTACGCGGCGAAGCCCGGCCGGTTCGGCCCGGACGCGGCCCGGCTGAACGAGTCCCCCAAGGTCGACAACGACCTGTACGTCCGCGACTACGACAAGTGCATCCTCTGCTACAAGTGCGTGGACGCCTGCGGCGAGCAGTGGCAGAACACCTTCGCCATCGCGGTCGCGGGCCGCGGCTTCGACGCCCGGATCGCCGTCGAGCACGACGCCCCGCTCACCGACTCCGCGTGCGTCTACTGCGGCAACTGCGTCGAGGTGTGCCCGACGGGGGCGCTCTCCTTCAAGTCGGAGTTCGACATGCGGGCCGCGGGCACCTGGGACGAGGCGCAGCAGACCGAGACGACGACGGTGTGCGCGTACTGCGGCGTCGGCTGCAACCTCACGCTCCACGTGCAGGACAATGAGATCGTCAAGGTCACCTCACCGCACGACAACCCGGTGACCCACGGCAACCTCTGCATCAAGGGTCGCTTCGGCTACCAGCACGTACAGAACCGGGACTGACGGGACTGATCAGGACATGGGACGAGTCACGGAGCGACGGCGCGTGATCCGCGTCCGGGGCGGGGTGGTCTCCACCCGGCCGGACACACTGGTCGCGGAGGAGCCGCTGGAGATCCGGCTGAACGGCAGGCCGCTCGCCATCACGATGCGCACCCCGGGCGACGACTTCGCGCTCGCGGCCGGGTTCCTGGTGAGCGAGGGCGTGCTCGGCTCGGCGGACGAGCTGCAGTCCATCGTCTACTGCGCCGGTGCGACGGACGACGGCTCCAACACGTACAACGTGGTGGATGTGAAGACCGCGCCCGGTGTCGTCCTGCCCGACATCACCCTCGAACGGAACGTCTACACCACCTCGTCCTGCGGCCTGTGCGGCAAGGCGAGCCTGGACGCCGTGCGCACCCAGGCGCGTTGGCCGATCAACGGCGCCGACGGCGGTGGTGACGGCATCGGCGCCGACGACCTCGCCGCTCCCCCTGTCCGGCTGACGCCCGAGCTGCTCGCGGGCCTCCCCGACCGGCTGCGCGCGGCGCAGCGGGTGTTCGACCGGACCGGGGGTCTGCACGCCGCCGCGCTGTTCTCGCCTTCGGGGGAGCTGCTCGACGTACGCGAGGACGTGGGGCGGCACAACGCGGTCGACAAGCTGGTCGGGCGGGCGCTGCGCGAGGGGCGGCTGCCGCTGTCCCGTACGGTCCTGCTGGTGTCCGGGCGGGCCTCTTTCGAGCTGGCGCAGAAGGCGGTGATGGCGGGCATCGAGGTGCTCGCCGCGGTGTCGGCGCCGTCCTCGCTCGCGGTCGACCTCGCCGCCGAGACCGGTCTCACGCTGGTCGGGTTTCTGCGCGGCTCCTCCATGAACGTGTACGCGGGTGAGCATCGCATCGCTCTGCGGTCCCCGGCCGCCCAGAGCTGAGCCGGCCGCCCGCGGCACGGCGGCGGGGCCCCGGTCGGCGGGGAGCGCCCCCTGCGTCGGCCGCGGGCCCCGCTTCGCGCTGTCCCCGTGCCTGTGTGGGGCGGGCTGGGCCGGGTGTGACACGGGACACCGTCCCCCGGCGCCCCATGGACCGCGTCCGCGCCACCCGTTAGCGTCCCGAGCGTGTCCGTCATACCCGCCGGGGACCGCGCGGCCGCGCGGAAAGGCCAGCAGAGTGGCAAGCAGCAGCAGGGGACGGGCTTCGTCCTCCTGCTGGTGCTGCTCTTCGTGGCCGCCGTGGTGACCGCTCTCCCGGACGACGACGGTGAGGGCGGCGCCGACTGCACCGCGCGCAAGGTCACCTCGTGGACGGCGGACGAGGGCACCACGGGCGAGTTCGCGCGGTACGGCAACGACGCGGCGCGGGACGACGACTGGTCGGGGGGCGACGGCACCCACTCGGTGCGGCTGCCGGACGGGCGGGTGCTGTGGCTGTTCTCGGACACCTATCTGGGCCGGGTCAACCCGCCGCCCAACCTGGCGGGCCAGCCGCACCCCTGGCGGGACGAGAACACCCCGCTGCTGCGCAACTCCGGCGTGGTGATGTCGGCGGCGGGCCGCCTGGAGCAGACCCTGCCCGCGCCGCTGTTCCCGGACCCCGCGGCGGGGCAGTGGCGGTGGCCGGTCGCGGCCAAGGTCGAGGCCCGTACGCCGGGCGCGTCCGAGCGGGTCGTACGGGTGCTGCTGTGGACGCGCGAGACCGGGACCGGGCCGTGGATCTTCGGGGTGCCGCTGGCCACCGAGGTCGCCACGCTCTCGCTGCCCGACCTGCGGGTGGAGAGCATCGCGCGGGTGTCCGACCAGTCCGCGGTCGCCGACCCGGCGCGGCGCGTGCTGTACGGCACCTCGACGGTCGACCAGGACGGCTACACCTATGTGTTCGGCGGCAGCGACGAGCAGGCCACCGCGCGCCCGACCTCGGCCGCCCACCTCGCGCGCGTGCCGGACGGCAGGCTCGCCGAACCGGCCGCGTGGGAGTACTGGGACGGAACCGGCTGGGACACCCGCGACCGCCAAGCGCGGCCGGTACTCGGCGACGGCGGCAAGAAGGGTGTGGGCAGCGCGTTCACGGTCGTACGCGACGGGTCGACCTGGGTGCTGCTGACCATGGCCGCGGGCACCGAGGGGCTGACCACGGTCACCTCGTACTGGGCCTGCTCACCGAGCGGGCCGTGGTACGGCCCGGCGAAGGCCTTCGTACCGCCGCTGCCCGACGACAGTGCCGCGCGGCAGGACGCGGCCGCCTACAACCCGCAGGCACACCCCGCGCTCAGTGGGCGGGGTGGGGAGCTGGTGCTCAGTTACGACGTCAACTGGCTGGACCCGACGCCGCGGGTCGGGCAGTCGCACATCACGCGGAACGTGGACCTGTACCGGCCGCGCTTTGTCCGACTGAAGCTCGGTCCGGCGGACTGACCTGCGGCGCCACGGCCTCCGGGTCGCGCGAGCGGCGCTTGGCGATGACCGCGCACACCATCAGCTGCATTTGGTGGAACAGCATCAGCGGCAGTACGGCGAGCGCGGCCTGCGCCCCGAACAGCACGCTCGCCATGGGCAGCCCGGCCGCCAGGGACTTCTTCGAACCGGCGAACTGGAGGGCGATCCGGTCCCCCCGGTTGAAGCCGAGCCGCTTGCCGCCGTACCAGGTCAGCGCGAGCATCACCGCGAGCAGCACCGCCTCGACACCGAGCAGCGCACCGAGCCGGGCCGGGGTGACCTGCCCCCAGATGCCCTGCACCATGCCCTGGCTGAAGGCGGTGTAGACGACGAGCAGGATCGAGCCCCGGTCGACCAGGCCCAGCACCTTCCGGTGCCGGGCGATGAAGCCCCCGATCCAGCGCCTGAGCACCTGCCCCGCCAGGAACGGCACCAGGAGCTGAAGCACGATCTTCACCAGCGAGTCGGCGGAGAAGCCCGCGTGCCCGCCGATCAGCGCCGCGGCCAGCAGCGGCGTCAGGAGGACCCCGACGAGCGAGGAGAACGATCCCGCGCAGATCGCCGCGGGCACGTTGCCGCGGGCGATCGAGGTGAAGGCGATCGACGACTGGACGGTCGAGGGGACCAGGGTGAGGAAGAGCAGGCCGCTGTAGAGCGCGGGCGTCAGGACGTACGGGACCAGGCCCTTCGCCGCCAGGCCGAGCAGCGGGAACACCGCGAAGGTGCAGGCCAGCACGGTCAGATGGAGCCGCCAGTTGCGCAGCCCGTCGACGGCTTCGCGGGTCGACAGGCGGGCGCCGTACAGGAAGAACAGCAGGGCGATGGCGGCGGTCGAGGCCCCGGACGCGACCTCGGCGGCGGCGTCGCGGGCCGGGAGCAGCGCGGCGATCCCGACGGTCCCGACGAGCGTCACTATGAACGGGTCGACGGGCATCCAAGAGGGCCACTTACGGCCCCCGCCGAACGGAAACTTCACGGCGCACTTGCTCCAGGTCATCGACTCGTCAACGGGCCGTCGTCACGTCGCCAACAGTCGTCGTCACGTCGCCAACAGTCGTCGTCACGTCGCCAACGGTCGTCGTCACGTCGTCATCGGGTCATCGTCAGGTCGGATCGTGCCCTCCCCATCGTCCTCCTGATCACCGTAATCGGGAATCCCGTATACGGGACTGACTGTCATCACGTATCGCGATAGCCTGGCGGGGTGTACGACCCGACCCAGCTGCGTACGTTCCTGGCGGTGGCGCAGACGCTGAGCTTCACCCAGGCCGCCCATCGGCTCGGGCTGCGCCAGTCCACGGTCAGCCAGCATGTGCGCCGCCTGGAGGAGGCCACCGGACGCCAGCTCTTCTCGCGGGACACCCACAGCGTGCGGCTGACCGAGGACGGCGAGGCGATGCTCGGCTTCGCCCGGACGATCCTGCGGGCACACGAGCGGGCCGCGGCCTTCTTCACCGGCACCCGGCTGCGCGGGCGACTGCGCTTCGGGGCGTCGGAGGACTTCGTCCTGACCCAGCTGCCGCAGATCCTGAAGTCGTTCCGCCAGGAGCACCCTGAGGTCGACCTGGAGCTGACGGTCGAGCTGTCCGGGACGCTGCACGAGCAGCTCGCGGACGGGCGGCTCGATCTGGTGTTGGCCAAGCGCGGCCCCGGCGACCCGCAGGGGGCGCGGGAGACGGTGGTCTGGCACGACGAGCTGGTCTGGATCGGTGCAGAGCGGCTGCGCCTCGACCCGGACCGGCCGGTGCCGCTGATCGTCTACCCGCCGCCGGGGATCACCCGCGCCCGCGCCCTGGAGGTCCTAGAGCGGCACGGCCGCCCGTGGCGCATCGCCTGCACCAGCGGCAGCCTGAACGGCCTGCTCGCGGCGGCGCACGCGGGGCTCGGTGTGATGGCGCACAGCCGTGGCCTGATCCCACCGGGTCTGGCGCGGGTGCGCTCGGGGCTGCCGGAGCTGGGCGGTGTGGACTTCGTACTGCTGCACGGCGCCGGGGCATCGGCGGGGGGGGGGGNCGGTGTGATGGCGCACAGCCGTGGCCTGATCCCACCGGGTCTGGCGCGGGTGCGCTCGGGGCTGCCGGAGCTGGGCGGTGTGGACTTCGTACTGCTGCACGGCGCCGGGGCATCGGCGGCGCAGGGCCCGGCCCGGGCGCTGGCGGCGACGATCCTGGCGGGCGGGGACCGGCTGCACCGGGCGCGCGGCCAGTAGCCGAAGTGCCCGCGTCGGCCGGGCGGGCCGGGCCCTGCGCCGCAGGCCGGGAGCGTCGCGTCAGCAAGGCCGGGAGGGGCGCTTCCGCAGGCCGGGAGGGGCGCGCCAGAAAGCCGAAAGGCGCCCGTCCGCGGGGGGCGCGTCCATGACCGCACCGTACAGATTCCGTGGAGATTACGGGACCGTAACTTACTTTGGAGTCAGAATTCTGTCCCGGCCCCTCCCCTTGTGGCCGCATTTCGGCGCCTGACCTGTGCCGATTCCCCGCCCCCCGGTGCCGTACACCCTCTCCCCACGGGGCACCGGGTGGGGTACCGTCACCGGCGCTGTACGGAGCGCCACAAGGGAGTGCAAGTGCACGAGTTCACCTCCCCTCCTCTGGCGTCGGCGCCACCGGTGGGCGGCCTGGCCGACGCCGTCTTCGACCATGCCGGGACGGACCCGGACCGCGTCGCGCTGCGCCGCAAGGTCGAGGACCGCTGGCGGGATGTGAGCGCGGCGCGATTCCGAGACGAGGTACTGGCGCTGGCCAAGGGGCTGCTCGCGCAGGGCGTGCGGTTCGGGGACCGGGTCGCCCTGATGTCCCGTACCCGCTACGAGTGGACGCTCTTCGACTTCGCGCTGTGGACGGTCGGCGCCCAGGTGGTCCCCGTCTACCCCACGTCGTCGGCCGACCAGGTCTGGTGGATGCTGCACGACGCGCAGGTCACGGCCTGTCTGGTCGAGCACGAGGACCACGCGATGACGGTCGGTTCGGTCGTCGACCGGCTGCCGCACCTGAAGCGGCTCTGGCAGCTGGACGCGGACGCGATGGGTGAACTGCGCGCCGCGGGCGAGCACATCGACGACGACGTGGTGCACCGGCACCGGCGCGCGGTCACACCCGAGTCGACCGCCACCGTGATCTACACCTCTGGGACCACGGGCCGCCCCAAGGGCTGTCTGCTCACCCACGCCAACTTCATGTTCGAGTGCGACACGATGCTCGGACGCTGGGAGCCGGTCTTCCACTCCAAGCCGGGCGACGAGGCCTCCAGCCTGCTGTTCCTGCCGCTCGCGCATGTCTTCGGCCGGATGGTGCAGGTCGCGGGGATCCGCGGCCGGGTCGTCTTCGGCCATCAGCCCGAACTCACGGCGGCCGCGCTCCTGCCCGACCTGGTCTCCTTCCGGCCGACGTTCATCCTGGCCGTGCCGTACGTCTTCGAGAAGGTCTTCCACGCGGCGCGCCGCAAGGCCGAACTGGCGGGGAAGGCCGGGCCCTTCGACAAGGCCGTGGAAGTCGCGGTGCAGTACGCGGAGGCACTGGAGCACAAGGCCTTCGGCACCGGACCCGGGCCATCGGCATCGCTGCGGATGCGGCATCAGTTCTTCGACAAGCTGGTGTACTCCAAGGTGCGCGAGGCGATGGGCGGCAGCATCCGGCACGCGATGTCCGGCGGCTCGGCGATGGACCGGCGGCTCGGACTGTTCTTCGCGGGCGCGGGAGTGATGATCTACGAGGGGTACGGGCTGACCGAGTCCAGCGCGGCCGCCACCGCCAACCCGCCCGAGCGGACCCGCTTCGGCACGGTGGGTCGCCCGATCCCCGGCACCTCCGTGGCCATCGCGGAGGACGGCGAGGTCTGGCTGCACGGCGGCCATGTCTTCCAGGGCTATCTCAGCGACCCGAAGGCCACCGACGCCGTACTCAACGACGGCTGGCTGGCCACCGGCGACCTGGGGCGGCTCGACAAGGACGGCTATCTGACCATCACCGGGCGCAAGAAGGAGATCCTGGTGACCTCCGGAGGCAAGAGTGTCTCGCCCGCGCAGCTGGAGGAGCGGGTGCGCGACCACCCGCTGGTGGCGCAGTGCATCGTGGTCGGCAATGACCGTCCGTATATCGCGGCGCTGCTGACCCTGGACCCCGAGGCCGTCGACCACTGGCTGAACATGCGCCGCAAGCCGAAGCCCGAACCGGCCGAGCTGGTACGCGACCCGGACCTGGAGAGCGAGATCAGGCGGGCCGTGGTCACCGCCAACACCCTGGTCTCACAGGCCGAGTCGATCCGCACCTTCCGGATTCTGGCCCAGCCGTTCTCCGAGGAGCACGGGCTGCTGACCCCGTCGCTGAAGCTGAAGCGCAAAGCCATCGAACAGGCCTACGCGGCCGAGGTCGAGGCTCTGTACCGCGGTTGAGATTCTGACGGTTCATCAGTTACCGATGCGTCAGTTATTGACGGGTCGTCAGGTCCACCGCAGAATTTCGGTCACTCCGAGGGAGGGACCCGACTGTGTTGCGACCCATCCGCACCATCGCCACGGCCGCCGCCGCACTGCTGCTCGCCACCGCGTGCAACTCCGCCTCGACATCCGATTCCCCATCCGGCAAGGGCAGTTCGGCACGGGGGGTGACCGACGACGCGATCAAGGTCGGCGGCATCGTCTCCATGACCACGGCCAGCGGTTACTCCAAGAAGGACACCGACCTCGGCGCCAGGGCCCGCTATCTGCGCGCCAACGACGAGGGCGGTGTCAACGGCCGGAAGATCGACTACGTGGGCACCGAGGACGACGGACAGGACCCGGGCAAGAACCTCGCCGCGGCCCGCGAACTCGTCCAGCGTAAGAAGGTGTTCGCCGTCTCCCCGATGAGCTCGGTCACCTTCTCCGGAGCCGACTTCCTCCAGGAGCAGCAGGTGCCGACCTTCGGCTGGGGCACCGTCCCGCAGTTCTGCGGCCCCACGTACATCTACGGATTCGGCGGCTGCATGGTGCCGATGCCCGGCGGCACCATCACCCAGAGCTGGCCCGAGGGGCTCGCCGACGTCCTGGGCGGCGCGCAGGGCAGGTCGGTGGCGATCCTCGCCAACGACAACGACGCCGGGACGTTCGCCATCCGCACCTACAAGCAGGGCTTCGCGGCCGCCGGGTTCAAGGTGGCCTACGCCAAGGCCGCCGTCCCGGCGACCTCGCTGCCGAGCGACTGGACCGCGTACACGAAGGAGATACTGCGCAGCGACGGCGGCAAGGCACCCGACGTGGTGGTCTCGGTGATGCAGACGCCGTACAACATCGGCCTGTTCACGGCCGTCAAGCGCGCCGGGTTCAAGGGCGTCATCACCGACCCGACCGACTACGACCCGGCGCTGCTCGCCAAGGACGCGACGAAGAAGGCTCTGGACGGCGTGCATGTGCTGCTGTCCTTCGAGCCGTTCGAGTCCGACAGCGAGCGGATGAAGCAGTTCAAGGCGGACATCAGGAAGGCGGCGGGGAAGAACGTCCCCCTGAACATGCACATGATGTTGTGTGTGATTGTCTAGCCATCGGCTTGGCCACCGCCGATTGGCGGGGCAACGTCTCTGACGTGCTGGTATCAGGCAGAGTGTTACTCATCGCTAACCACCGATACCCACGAATGGCCACGTTCGGTTCCCACTTGTTTCCCAACGACCCCTCGCCCAGAGCACCTGCAGGCAGCAGAACGCCGGAGCCAGACCCTGAACGCCCTCGGAGGCGGTGACAGGTCTGGCTCCGGCTTCTTTGATGAACGAGTGTCCGGTGCATGGATTACGGGATTCAGATCACTCCTTCAGATGAACGTCGAGTACAGGCTGCCGTCGGCGCTAGGGCCGCCACCGCGCCCGCTATAGGGGTACGGCGGCCGGGTGGCGGCCCATTCGAAGTGCCGAGTACCTGATCTCGACGCTCCGAAGCTTCACTCCTCAAGTGCCCCTGGCATAGCCCAAGGCGCCTGAGGCTCCTGGTTGTAACCAGCCATACGCCTGGTTCGTAGCTTCAGACCTCACGTCATGATCGACGCCAGGGGTCCCGATGTCAGCAGCGCGCTACCGCCGCATCGCCGCTGACATCCGCGCCCGCATCGACCGCGGCGACTGGCGCCCCGGCGAACCACTCCCATCCCGCCGCCGCCTAGCCGCCGAATACGACGTCCACCACGAGACGATGAACCTCGCCTACACCCTGCTCCGCAGGATCGGAGTCCTGGAGGGAGAGGAGCGAAAGCAGGTCACTGTCGCGCATCCTCCTGCCATGCGCACCCTCACCGACATCGATGCCGAGTGGCCGTTCTCCAGCGAGACCACGGACACCCGCCCCCAGCCAGCCACCGAGGAACTCGCGGCCCGCCTCGGCGTCCGGATTGGGGTGCGACTGCAGCACGAGACGGTGGAGTGCCTCGATCCGGGCGGCCGGTCGGCGATGCTCACGTCCACGTGGTGGCACGGTCAGCGTCGGGCGCATGCGTCGTTCACGGCCGAGCTGGGGACGGTGCGGCTCGGCGACGAACAGGCGCACGCCCTGGGGCTACTGGTGGACACGGTGGCCTATCGGGTGGTGCGGACTCGTGTGGATGCGGAGGGGCGTCCGTTGGAGACATCTGATCTGATCCTCCCGGTTGACCGCTGGATGATCCGTCTGTGTCCGCCGCAGGGGCAGGCTTGATCGTGAGGCTCGGCGAGGGCTGGGCCGAGGAAGTATTGAGACAGTAAAGCTCAGCTTTGTTGAAGGCGTAAGAGTGCCGTATGCATATGTCTGTGCACTCCGTTCGCACCCCGTGTGAATCCCGCCCACTTCTACCGTCCCGGAGGTAGGCCTCGCGTCACGTCCGGGCTCCGGTTGTGTAGCTGTCGAGGTCGCGGAGGCAGCGGGCGAGCTTGTCGACGTGCTGGGCGGCGGACGCTAGCCCTGCTCCGAGGTCTTCGGTAAGTGTGGCGGCTGCGGCGTCGAGGGTGCGCTGGCATGAATACCAGTCGGGGTCGCCGCGCCACATGCGGTCGGCCTGCTTCTGCACTATCGGCGTGAGTACGTCGAGCTCGGCGCGGAGTTGCCTGTCGAGTTCGCGGAGTCGCTCGATCGGCGGCAGCGGCGGGCGCGCCTGGAGGCCTTCCTCGATGAGGGCGGCCCTCGCCTCGGGGCTGCGTGTGTGGCCTTCGCTGTGCTGGTGTGGGTCCGTAGGCTGGTGCATGTCGACGCTCCGGTCAGTCGTCGTCGGCCGTGCCCCCGGTCCGTGCCTGCGGATGCGGGGGTTTTCCGTTGGCCTCACACCGTACCGCTCTATACCGCTACATGGAGCAGCATGCCGCTACCTGCGGTTTCTGGGTGTGGTGGGCCGCTTTACGTTGACACCATGGATGATCAAGAGCCGGTGGTTGATCCGTCGCGGCCGGTGTACGTGTACGTGCAGGTTGCCGATCACCTGGCCGCCCGTATCGCCGCTGGGCAGATCTCCGCAGGCGCCCGGCTGGCGGGTGAGCGGGACCTGGCTACCGAGTACGGGGTGGCAATCGGTACGGCGCGGCGGGCGATCCAGGAGCTCCGGGACCGCGGCCTGGTGGTGACGCTGCCGGCGCGCGGTACGTTCATCGTCGAGCAGCCGCCCGTCAGCTGACGCCTGTCACACCGGGCGCCTAGGCTTGCGTCATGCCCCCGCCTCCCCCGTCTGACGGCACTGTGCGCTCTGCCGCCGAGCTCAACCGGCAGATCCGGGCGCTCTGGCCGCATCCGGCGGTGCGTCTGTCGGACGAGCAGCGGGCCCGGTATGAGGTGCTGGTGGCGGAGTGGGCTGCGGCGGTACGCGCCGAGATGGTCGAGGCGGCTTAAGATCCGGCCGTGGCTGACATCCCCGATGAGCTGATCATGCTGGAACGATCCTCCGAGACAGAGCGGGCGAAGCTCGCGGGCCTCGATGGCGAGGAGCACGACGCGCAGTGGCGACGCTGGCGCGAGGCGGCCGAAGCTGTCCAGGCCGCCATCACCGCACACGCGGCAGCGGCCGGACAGAGCCGCTTCGACGTCGAGGCCGCCGTGAAGGCGGCAGTGCGCCACGCCGACGAGGACCCAGCCGTATAGACCATGCGCCCCGCCCCCTGATCGGGAGCGGGGCGCGGTGCGTCGCAGCCAGCAGACACGGATGTTGCGGGCAGCCTAGCCGCGGGGACTGACAGCCGGGCATGACGAACCCCCGCCGCCCGCCCGCGAGGGCAGACGACGGGGGCATGAGCTACGGGTACTGGCGGCGGTACGGGTCCAACCCGGCAGCCTGCTGGCCGCGACCCGGCTCCGGATCAGGGGCCCCATCGCGGCGACACACCAGTGCGTCCTCATCCCACGACGGGGCCTGCAGCGAGTAGCCGTCCGGGCACGTCTGACCGTCACGGCCATCCGCCCCCGCCGGGCCCGTCGGTCCCGGTTCGCCTCGAGGGCCCACCGGACCGGGTTCACCCTGTGGGCCAGCCGGACCGGGCGAGCCGGGCGGGCCGACGACGGTCTCGCCGTCAGAACCAGGGGCGCCGGTCGGCCCCGGCTCGCCGACACCATCGACGCCGTCCGCCCCATCGTCGCCGTCCCTACCCGGCTTCCCCGGCGGTCCGGAAGGCCCCGGCGAACCAGGTCGCCCACGCTCGCCTTGAGCCCCCCGCGGGCCGACCACGGACTGGCCAGGCTCGCCGCGACTGCCCGGCGGGCCGGCGATCGGTTTCTGACCCAACTCCTCCACCTGCGTCGCCAACGCATCGCGGGCTTCGTTCGCGTCGCGCAGTTCGTGGGACATCTGCTGCATCGTGATGACCACCCACGCCAACACCACCAGAACAGCGAGCACACCGAGCCCGAACCACACATCGGTACGACGCCGAGCCCCCGCCCCGGAGCCATGACTGCTCATGTCCCCGCCCCCTGCGCCGTCAGATACGCCTGCAGGAACACCAGCAGCACCGGCACGACAAGGGCAGTCACGATCCAACGCCGGTCTGCCGCACGCTGCCGCACCCGCTCCCGGTCGGCCTGTTCCAGCGCCAACGTCCGCGCGGTCACCGCCTGCAGGTCCTTGTCGAATGCAGCCATCCGCAGTTCGAACACGTCCTGGGACACCTTGCCGTCGAGCCGGACGCCCTGCTGGCGGATGTCTTCCTTGAGGTCCAGGTGGACGGCCTCGAGGCGGCGGGCGAGCTCTCCGAGAGTCGGCTCATTGGGCAACGGTCACCACCCTTCAGGTCAGGAGTGGGACGGCGTCACGGGCGCGTGTGCGGGGCTGGCTGGCGAGACTTGTCCGCGAGTGAGGAGTCCGAGGACGGCCAGGACGACTGCGTTCAGGGCGCCGACGGTTTCCGCGGACACGTTGAAGCCGTAGGCGCCGAGCAGGACGGCGGCGGCTGCGACGACGCCGGTGAACGCGGACGGGGCGATCGGACGGGTCAACGCGGCCGATATGGCGGCGAACGCGGCGGTGATGACCGCGACGATCGCACCGGCCTGCTCTCCGGACATGCCGACGTTGAAGGTGACCAGGAGGGACAGGCCCGCGCTGATGACGGCGACGATAAGCGCCGGTTCTCTACCGAAGATCTTCATGGGGTTCTCGTTTCAGTTCAGGCGTCGGGGATGTCGAGACGGATCTCGATGGACTCGATGGCAGCTGTCAGTTCGGCGACGATGGCCGCCGGGTCGAGGTCGCCGAGCCCGGAGGCGAGGGTGGCCACGGTCTTGACGAGTTCGTCGATGGTGGCCTTCTGCCTGCCGAGCTGCTGCTCGATGCCCCGCACGCGCTTGCCGGTGTCGACGACGATCGACTTGGCCATCCACTGCGGGTTGTCGTCGGTGCCCCACGGCACGTTGATGAAGTGGTCTTTCTCCCAGACGCGTTGGGCGATCTTCTCGATGTCGTCGCTGGTGAGAGCCATGTCGTCCTCCTGTTGGTTGCCGTCGAGGCGGGCGGCGATCCGGCCGCGCATCGTCTGCATGGTGAAGCCGCGGGGGTCGACTTTGCCGGGCTGCCACTCCAGATGCCCGATCACGCTGCCGGCGCCCCAGCCGTGCGCCCGGCAGATCGCCGCCGACACCCGCTCGATCGCCTCCAATTGGGCGGCCGGCCAGGGGTCGTCGCCGTCGCCGAGGTTCTCGCACTCGAAGCCGTAGAAGTGCCGGTTGCCGTCGGTGTTCGCTTCGTTCGGCCGGGGCAGCGCCCGCTCGGCGATGACCGCGGCCAGGACGTCGCCGTCGCCCGAGCCCGCGTGGTTGGTGCGGCCGTGCCCGACGAGGTGGACTGTGCCGTCTTTGGTGATGACGCCGTGGCATAGCGGGCCGGGCAGGCTGCTGTGCCCGTCGCGGCAGATGCGGACCGTGGCCGCGCTGCCGGACGTGACGGTGTGGTGGATCATGACGCCGTTCACGCCGCCCCACAGACCCTTGTGGTTGCGGTTGTGGGTACGCCAGCCGC
The DNA here is from genome assembly GCF_046540415.1 of Streptomyces sp. E11-3. Classification (NCBI taxonomy): domain Bacteria; kingdom Bacillati; phylum Actinomycetota; class Actinomycetes; order Kitasatosporales; family Streptomycetaceae; genus Streptomyces; species Streptomyces sp. E11-3. Next base: position 1,155,066 of record NZ_JAZGRL010000001.1, read on the forward strand.
CGACCTCGACCACACGGCAGCCCTCGGCACGGAGGGCGGCGAGGAGCCGGTCAGCGGAGAGTGGATCAGCCATGATCAGCTCCTAGATGATGCGCTCGTAGATCATTCTGGTCTGGTTGCCGCCGCGGAGGATGGTGTCCTCCACAGCGGCGGTGTCCTGCGCGAACCGCATGGTGATCGTGTTGAGGGTGCCGTCGGTCTCGAAAGTCCCCTGGTCATAGGCAGACCAGAACGTCCCGGAGCCGTTCGCGCCACCGGCCACCCTGTCCGTGGTATTGCCGGGGCGCCGGAAGATGACGCTCTGCGGGGAGTTGAACGTGCCCGTCGCGGCCAGCGCGACTGCCTGCGTGAACGACGCGAACAAGGCGTTCGGCGCATCCCAGTTCCACTTGAAGTCCCCGGTCGAGCCGGAGCCATCGCCGCCGGTCGAGTACGAGATCAGCAGGAGGTACCGGTACACGGCGTTGATCTCCGGCGTGAACGTGATCTCGCTGTCGACGTAGGTAGTGGAGTTGTTGACGGTCTGGTCGTTCTCCTGCGTCACCAGCAGCGGGATGCGGGCATTCCACGCGTCGGCGGTCATGATCTCACCTGCGCGCTTCCTCGGGTTGGGCATCTGCGGCTCCTCTCTACAGGCCGAGTACGGCGGGACGGGCCAGAGACACCGCGGTCCCGGCAGACTGGCTCTTGGCGACGCCGTTCAGGGATCGCTCGACCGTGATGCGCTGCGGGGTCACCACCTGGAACTCGTCGTAGCTGATCACCGGGTTGGTGTTGGTGTTTCCGGCGAACGCCGAGCACGTCACGCCCACCGCACCCGAAGCGATCGTGTCGGCGGTGATGGTCTCGTCGTTGTGCCAGCCCACCGGCTCCGCCTGATCATCCGGCCACGCCCGGATCAGCATCCGGTGCCCGATCAGCCGGGCCCGCAGATGGAAGATGTCGTTCGCCGCGTAGGAGAAGAGCAGCGACTTCGCGGTACCGATCTGAGTGGTGCCGCGCGTCACCGACGTGAACATCGTCCCGCTCAGCGAGAAGTGCAGGCGGGCCCGGTAGTAGTCGGTGCCGCCCGTGTACCGCATCAGGATGCCCGGAATGATCGACTCGCCGGTCGCGACCTGGTCCACGGAGAGCGTCACATGGATCTCGCAGTCCCCGACATCGGCCGCGAGTTGCTGCACACGGATCGTGGAAGGCGACGACGCCAGCGTGATCGTGCCCACCCCGGCCGCGACCGCCCGGTCCGTAGCGGCGCCCCCGACCTCCGTGTACGCCTGCCCGGAGCTGGAGGTGCCCCAGGTGTTGGTGTCGGTGCGGCCGAACTCGTCCCACACCAACGGCTCCACCGACGTGGCCCGAACGGTTTCCCCGCCGAGCTTCAGGTCATAGGGCAGCTGCTCCGGCAACGCCCCCGCCGGGCCCGTCGGCCGGATCGTCAGGATGTCCCCGTACAGCACATGCGACGCCGGGGGGAACGAGTCCATGGTCGGGGCCATGTTGGCGTAGGCGGCCGTGCCGGGCGCGGTGAACGTCCCCTGGAGGAACACCCACGTGTTCGCCGCGACGCTGACACTGCTGGAGCCAGTGGACAGGTAACTGTGCGAGGCGTCGAACCAGTTGATGTTCAAATCGAGGGCGCGGGCGACCTCGCAGTACAGCCACCCGGACACCGTGTACGACTCACCCGGCACCACCGCGTACTGGTCGGACCCGGCGTTGGGAAACTCGGCCACCCCATCGGGCACCAGGCGCAGACTCCAGTCGCCGGGGAACGGCGCACCCGCGGGGGTGGCCGCGCGGCTGACCGTGGCCCCGTTCCCCACCCACTCGTCGAGACTCTCCTCGAAGTCGTAGTTGCCGTTGAACACGCGCATCGCCGTCAGCCACACCGCCCGGTCATGGACGCCGTCCTGCGGCGTGTGCACCAGCAGCTCGCTCGGCTTCGTGGCACCCAGCCGCAGCGTCACCTCATCCGCATGCCACACGTCCGAAGCGCTGGGAGTGCCGCCGTGACGGGCCCGCACACTCGCCCGCGACGCGGACGCCGGCGCCACGTAGGCCGCCTCCAGGTACGTCCACACCCCGGCCGCCACCGCGGTGCCGCCGAAGCTCGACGACAGGTAGCCGCCTGCCGCGTTATACCAGTCGACCGCGGGGCCGAGGTCTGACCAGCCGCCTGCCGAGTACGCCCAGCACGAGACGTGGTAGGTCTCGCCCGGCGTGATGGTGCCCGCGGCGGTGGCGGGGGAGGCGTTGAGGCCACCAGACCCGCTGCTGCCGTTGGGGGTGATGCGTGCCGACCAGGACCCGCCGAAGGGCGGCGCGCCGGGGCTGGCGACGCGGGCGACGGTGGCATTGCTGCCCGCCCAGCCGGTCAAGTCCGCCTCGAAGGTGGGGTTCGAGTTGAGTGCCGGCCCGGACGCGGCGTCGGTCAGGACACTGCCGGTGGTGTCGAGCCGGTTGGGCTGATCGGGCTGTGCCGTCGCCTCATCACCCGGCGGCAGCTGCGCAATCGACCCCCACGGGGATCCAGGGGAGCAGTTGGCCTGCCAGTCCCACGTCAATGCGTTGAGGGTTTCGGTGTAGCCCTCGATGATTTGGTCGATGCCGTCTGGTGGCAGCCATGACGGAGTCTGGTCGATCGTCAGGGCATCGCCGACGTCCTGCGTCGCCACCGCATCGATCAGCTCGGGGCTCCGCCCCAGGTCCACGCTGATCGCGGGGAAGCGCTGCTCATCGACCGTACCGAGGTGGACGCGCCACCCTGCCTGCGAGGCGAGGTCCTCGTCGTCCGCAACCTCGACGGTGACCTGATCCGGGTAGGGGCCGACGCCGTCAGGCGGGGCCTGCACAGATAGGGGTCCGCTGGCCTTGGCGACCCGCTCCTCGCCGCCGCCCTCGCGAGTAGCGGTGACATCGTTGACGGTCAGCTGGTCGTCATCGGTGGGCTCCATCGGCGGGACGATGTCAGTCGTGTAGTCGAGGGCGAGGAGGGGGTTGCCGACGTCGACGTGCTTGGTGTGCGCCCGCCACACGGCGCCGTTGATCCAGCCGGTGCCGGTGAGGCCGATGGTGTGCCCGTCGTCCCGCACGGTGACGGTGCCGTAGCGCTGGCGGCCTCCGCTGCGGCCGAGGTTGTAGATGGGGTCGGCGTCGTCGGTCGCGGTGGTGAAGGAGCTGTCCATCGACGCGAGCATGTACATCGGGAATCCGCCGTGCGGATTGTTCGGGCCGGAGCTGATACCGAGGGCGTGCTCGTCTGCGGTCAGCAGGATCATGCGGTCGAGCCAGCCCGTGTCGCCGAACATGGCGACCATCTCGGCGCGCTCGTGGATGAAGCTCGACCAGGTGTCGGAGCCGCCGATCCAACGTGACGGGCTGATCCACACCAGCGCCTCCGCGCCCGTGTCCGCCGTCAACTGGCTCTCGATCCAGGTCTTCTGCGCCGAGCCGAGCAGCGTCTTGGCCGGGCCCTGTGGATCACTGTTGGGGTCGCGGGCCGAGCGCACATCGGACGCGATGAACAGCACCCGGCCGACCTGCCACGACTGGTAGATCGCCGACGCGGACGGCAGCGTGTAATGCGGGGCCCGCTCCCGGTACACGGCGTTGGCAGTCGCGTTGCCCGCGTCGGTGCGGTCGGAGTTGTTGGGCCCGAAGTCGTGGTCGTCCCAGGCGTAGGTGGTGGCCACGTCCCGGTAGAACCGACCCTGCCGCGCGCTGGCGCCGAGCGTGCCGTTGAAGGTCAGCGTGTCGTCATACGCGTCCCGGTACAGGGACGTGGTGGCCGTGGCGATGTTCCGGTAGTGCAGGTCCCCGAGGTGCGAGAAGAACAGCCAGTCCTCCGCCCCGGCTTGGCTCCTCATGGTGTCGAACACCGGGTTGTCGCTGACGGCGCTGGTGATGTACGAGTCGTCACCCGCGCCGGTCAGCCCCGCGTCCCCAGCCGCGCCGAACACGAACGACGCGCGCTCGCCGACGGCAGCCGGGTGCGTGCGGAACGTCCCCGAGAACGCCGTATCCAGGACGGAGTCGTCCTCCAACGCGTAGTAGTAGCGGGTGTTCGCGGTCAGCCCCGTGGCGGTCAGCGACACCATGCCGTCCGCCGTCGGCGTGTCCGGGCCGAAGTACGTCGGCGATGAGAAGCCGGAGTCGGTGTCGACCGCCAGCCGCGTGCTGCTGCCGGTGACCTTGCCGCGCACCCACACGCCGGTGTCCGACAGAGCGCCCGCCCACACATGCACGACACTCATACGGCGGCTCCTTGGTTGTAGCGGGAGCGGCCCGTGCGGTACTCCAGCGCGACCTCCTGCCGGGATTCGCCCAGCGTCCCGCCGTCCACCGCCTCCGCCGCCCGCAGCAGCATCAGCAGGGCGCCCGGCCGCTGCGGGCCCATCTCGTGCGTGTCATCCAGATCGCCATGCACCGTCAGCGCCACACCGTCCTCGGCGCAGATGCGTTCGATACGGCGCCCGGCCCGCTCCCGCTCATGCCCGAGCAGCGCCCGGTAGGCGTCGATCGCGTGCGGGGCACCAGTGCCCCAGTAGGCGAGATGCCCGAGCGCGACCGCCTCGGTGGTCTCGCTCGTGTCCTCCGCAGCCCACGTGTAGGTGACCCCGGACAGCGCCTGGGTGGCGACACCGGACCGGTTGCCGCTGGCCGCCAGGGCGCCGTCGAGATACAGCTCCCAGTCCGTACCCGAGGCACCGTCATCGGCGACCGTGAGGCGGACGTGGTGTGGGTCAGCGTCGTAGATGCCGGGGGACGACACGGTGTCGACGAGGGTCTCCGTCGCCCCCGTGTCGTCGGTCTCCTCGATGTAGACCTTGAGAGTGTCGCCCGCGGTGGTCGCATCGCACTCCAGCCGCCACTGCACCCGCGGGTCGGCGTTTGTGCCCTCGCCCGCATCCCGCAGGTACAGGTTCTCCACTCGGCCTGTGCCGGAGCGGACGTGGTCGACTGACCAGCCGGTGGTGTCGGCGACGCTCACCGACCCGGTCAGGGTGCCGCCTGTCTTGCGCTGCGGCAGCTGCGCCACATCGTCTAGCCACGGCGCGAGCTGCCCCGACCCCCACTCCGGCTGGTCCTGGAAGAAGCTTCCGGACTGACCCAGGGCCCGGATCGGCTGGCCGCCAGCGGCCACCTCGGTAGCGGACCGCGCCCCAGCGTCCTCGGTAAACGGCCAGTACGACAGGAGCGCCGCTTCGTGGACGTCCACGAAGCGGCGCATCGCATCCCGCGGCGGCGGCGATCCCGCCTCCAGGCGGCGCAACACCCCGGACGCCTGGATCGGTACCCACACGTCCAGACCGCCACTGATCCACCGGGTGGGCCACTCCGACACCTCCCCCGCGAACCGGTAGTAGCGCAGGCCAGAGTCAGCCAGAACCGAGACGCGCAGCGGCGTGTTACGGCCGATCAGCCCGTACAGCGGCGAGGCCGGGTTCCGGGGGGTGAAGTGGCCGTCCACGTTGTTGATGGTCAGCTCGCAGGTGCTGGTGTCCACCTGTGCGCCTTCACGAGAGCGGCCTCGCTTGATGACGATGTCGTCACGGGCGTACAGGTCGGTCGAGATGGCCGTCCACACCCCGCCAAGGAGCAGCTCGACCGTGATGGCCAGGGGCGTCTGAGGGAAGGCCACGGTCAGCTCCTCTTGCGTCTGCCGATGACGGCTTGGACGTCACCGCCGCGGGTGTGTACGGCGTGACGCAGCGGATCGAGGACGATCTCGCCGAGCTTGCGGTCGCCGACGCTGAGGTGGACGTGTATGGGTTCTCCGGCGCCGGCGCCGAGCATCATGCGGCGGGCGGCTGCGGTGGACGTGCCGTAGCCGGTGAAGCGGCTCCCGGACAGGACCGTGCCGCGCCGTCCACTGGTGGGGGTGCTCATGTTGTTGAGCCGGTGGAACAGGGCCATGCCGTAGCGGCGCACGGCGGCGGCGCGGATGACGTATTCGCCGTTGGACAGCCAGGAGGGAATGCTGTCGGAGGTACTACTGCCGGGCCCGGCCACGAAGCCGCCGTCGGGGAAGGCTTGTACGCGCCCGCCTGCGGCGTAGCCACGCCCCACCGGCCCGCCCTGGGCGCGCAGAGTGGCGGCGGCGTTCTTGGCCGCCTGGTTGGAGCCGCCCGCTGCTTGCACAGAGCGGAAGATCCGCGTGGTCGTGATGGTGATCGACTTGCTTCTCAGAGCGTCGATGGCGCGCTTCAGGGCGCGGGCGTTGGCCTGTGCCGTACCCGTCGGGGCAGTGATTTTGATCTTCTTGCTGCCGGGGATCTTCTTGACGTTGAACCCAGCCGCCCGCAACTCCTTGATGGCCGCTGCCGTGGGGGCCTTGATCGTGATGGTCTTGCCCGGTTTGAGGTCCCGCACCTCTTTGTCCAGGCGGTCGATCTGCTTCGACGACTCAATCGCACCCGGCACGGTGACCTTCGTGCTCGCCGTCGAGGGCAGCCGCGCATAGGTGTCAGTCAGCTCGCGGATCTGCTTGTCCGTGAACCCGGCCGCCTTCATGGTGCGCCTGAGAGCGCCGATGTTCTTCTCCAGGACCGCGTTCCCGGCCTCCTGAGAGCCCATCTGTTCGGACACGGCCTCGGCGTGCGCCATCGCCGCCTTCGCCGCATCCAGGAACGCGCCCTTGACCTCACGGCCCTTCTCGCTGGTGACGTCCAGGCTGGTGCCGTTCTCCTTCACCGCCTCGGTCAGGCCCGCCAGCGACTCACGGAACGAGATCTCACCCTCGGCCGCACTGATCGCCGTGCCGTTGAGGGTCTTCAGCGCGTCCGACAGCTTCTCCGCCTCGGAGCGCTGGTCGGCCATGTCGTCCGCGGTCATCGCCGTCTCGTCGCCGAGGGCGCCCTGAGACTCTGCGGCCAGCTCGGCGTGCGTACCCGACGAGGCGAGAGCCTCGCCGTACTGCGGCAGCAGGGTGTGCAGCTTCTCGACGCTGGTGCCCTGCTCCCTCGCGGCCGCGGCGACCTTCTTGAAGGCCGCCCCGACGACCTCTGTCGATGCCCCGGAGGACACGAGCTCGGCGAGCGCCGCATCGATCGCCTTTACCCGGTCGCGGGCCTCCTCGAGAGGGATCTGCGTCTCCATCAGACCCTCGGTGAGGCCGAGCGTCAAGGAGTTGACGATGTCGGTGGCGCGGGCCTCCCCGCTTGGATGCGCGATACGGGCCACGGCCTCACCGATGCCGTCCAGGTCCGCCCCGAACGTCCTCAGCAGTTCCCCGCTGACCTTGCCGCTCTTGCCGAGCTCAAGGAGCGCATTGGCGGTCCTCGACACGCCAGGCGGAGCATCGGCGAACGCGCCACGTATCTCCTTAGCCGCGTAGCTGATGGCAAGCAGGGCACCGACCACAATCCCGGTACGGGCGAGCATCATGAGGGCGCTGCGGGTCCTGGCCGACGTCCAACCCACCTGCGCCAGTTCACGGCGCAGCGTCAGGGCGCGCGGCAGGACGAGCAGCATGGACGCCGCGACCAGACCGAGGACGCCAACGATGCCGGTCATCGCTCCGGCCGCCTGCTGTACGCCGGGCGGCAGCTGGTTGTAGATGTTCACTGCCCGCGTGACCCACTGCACCATGTCCCGCAGCGCGGCGTTCGCCGCGGACCCAGACTCGATGAGTGCGGTTTCCAGCGCGCTCTTGAGGAGCTCGAGGTCGCCGAGGAGGTGGTCCATCTTCGTGGCGGCGACCGCGGACGCGTACCCCTGATCGTTGACGGCGTCCGTGTACGTCTTCACGCCCTCGGCGCCGTGCTTGTAGAGGATGCCTGCAGCGCGCACGGCGTCGGAGCCGAAGATCACGCCCATGGCGGCATTACGGGCCTCGGGGGTGAGGCCCGAAAACGAATCCTTCAGCCGCTGCGACACCTGCTGCAGGCCCACGAAGTTGCCGTTCGCGTCATACGCCGTGAACCCGAGCTTGTCCATCGTGGCCTGCGCCTCTTTGGACTGCGGGGTGAGCCGCTGCAGCATCACCTTGAATGACGTACCGGCGTCGGAGCCCTTCAGCCCCTCAGAGGCGAACAGAGCCATAGCGCCGGTGGTGTCCTCCAGCGACAGCCCCGTCTGCGCGGCGACCTGCGCCGTCATCTTGAAACTGAGCCCGAGCTGGTGGACGTCCGTCGCGGACTTGTTGGCGGCGGCGGCCAGGACATCGGCGATGTGCCCGACATCCTTGCCCTTCAGCCCGAACACCGTCATGGTGGTCGCGCTGATCTCGGCCGCTTCAGACAGGCCGATCTGCGCCGCCGCAGCGAGGTTGAGGGAGCCCTTGAGGGCGCCGCCCGCGATGTCGGCGACGGCGATACCGGCCTTGGCCAGCTCGAACTCCGCCTCCGCCGCCTGCGTTGCCGAGTAGGCGGTCGTGCGCCCGGCCTCCAGGGCAGCGCTGCGCAGCTTTCCCATCTCGCCCGCAGACGCCTGGGTGACGGCTTTCACCTGCGCCATGGATCGCTCGAACTTCGCCGACGCCGCGACAGCGAATCCGAACGCGGCGACCAGGCCAACGCTGGCGTTCCTGCCCGCGGTCAGCATGGTGCGCTGGTTCTGCGACACCCGGTTCATCGCATCCCCGGTCCGGCGCATGCTCGCGCGGATACGGTTAGCAGTCTGGTTAGTGACCCGCGACGCGTCGTTCATGCGGGCCCGGAACGCCGCGATATTCGCTGTCAGCAGGACGTTGACGGTACGGACGGCCACGGCTCACCCCTTCACGACATGGACGTGCAGGCCGCGGGTGTCGCCGCCGTTCGATTCATGCTGCGTCATCGCACGGGCCGCCGCCGCGCAGGCGTGACAGCGCACCAACTCCCCGCGCCACGCACCCTCGGTGGCCGGGTCAGTGGTTTCGCTCCAGGGCTGGCGGCAGTCCGGGCACGCATCCGCCTCGACCGCGGCCAGGGCCATCGCCCACGCCCGGTCGTCCTCCAACCACAGCGCCTCGCCGGGCTGCGGCCACGCCCTGCCCAGGAAGATCGACCGCGGGACGCCCCAGGCGCGGGCGGTCTCTACTTCTCGGCGGTGTGGGAGGCGAGGATCGCGGAGGCGTGCAACGAGAAAGGGACGGATGTGGCCTCGCCGTTCACCGACCAGGCGGCGCCGATCAGCTCCTCGCGCTGCCCGTGATTGAGCTGCTCGAACAGTTCGTCAACCTGATCTGGGGACATGGCTGGATCGACTGCGGACGCGGCCACCAGCGCCGGGGCCAGCGTGTCCACATCCCACGCCTCCCCCTCCGCCTTCCCTGGATGCTGCGCCACCAGATCCGACCAGGCTTTCGCGCCGAGCGCCCGGAACGTGAACGCCACCTCGGCCTCGCGCATCCGCTCCCGAGCCGCAGCGATCTGCTCCGCCAGGGCCACACCGGGGTTCTCCTCGGCAAGGGACTGTGACGTCCACTGACCCAGCGCCTGCAACTCCCCCTCCAGCCGGTCCACCTCTGCGGCGACATCCCCGGCCAGGCAGATGCGTACCGTGTGCTCCCGCGGCTTCGCCTTGGCGAGGATCTCCGAGATGTCGGGCATCAGGCCGCCACCACCGCAGACGTGTTCGGCTCCGCCCGCAGTTTCATCGGGCTGGTGAACTTGGCGATCTCGTTCGGGGCGGGCGGGATGGTGTTCCGCTCACCGCACTCCACCGGATACACCTCGCACTCCTGCGCCGCAGTCCAGGCGGTGGTGTACGCCAGGATGCGGCGCACCACGAGGTATCCGGTCGTCTGGTAGGTGAGTGTCGTCCACGGCAGGTCGTCGGTGGCGTTGTCGCCGCGCTTGAACGTCACCTCCGGACTGAACCCGCGGCGGCCGACACGCATCGTCGTGAACGTCGACGCCAGCGAGCTGTTGTCGACGTCGGCGGTCTCGGCCGGAATATTCAGACCGTCAGGGGTGATCCGCTCGGTGAAGTCGTCACCGGCATCGAGCTCGGCGACGGTGGGCGCGGCGATGTCAGCGATCGCCGCCACCCAATACACCCGCGTCTTACCATCGTTGATCACATCGGACATGGCGTGCTCCTCCTCGGGGCATGAAAAAAGCCCCGACAGGCGGGGCGAACAGGGGGTGGGGCAGGCGGCGGATCAGATCCGCAGGGCAGCCACGGTGACGCTGGTCACGGCCGAGTACGTCACCGAGGCGAGCCCCGAATCGGCCGGGTCGCCGTACAACTCGACAGGCACAGGGATCATCTGCTCGTCGCTGGCGCCGACGACCACGTCCCGGTCGGCGATCGCCAGCCCTGACACCGTGCCCGGCGTGGCGATCGTCACCGTCATCGGCGACGCGTCCCCGTTGATGACGTGCAGGAACGTGGTACGGCCCGGCTTGAGCTTGTCGCCCCCGCCAGCCGCAGCACTGTAGACGGGGCTGAGCCCGGCAGCCGCAATGTTCTGAACGGTCAGAGTGGCCACGGACAGCCTCCTAGCTGATGGATCGGATCATGAATTGAATGGGGACGAACCACAGCGGCGGACTGACGTCGTCGTCCCGCACAGCCGGAGGCCCGCCCAGTTCCTCCGGCCGGTAGGCGACCCGCCCCGCCACCGTCAGCGGCCCATACAGCGCCGCGCGGACCTTGTCCGCCACCCACAGGCAGCGCTCCTGGTCCGGGCCCACCGCGGTTACCTGCATCAACCCGTCGAAATCGCTGCGCACATCCGCGAGGGACTCCGACACCGACCGGCCCGGCGACATGTGCACCACCGCATACATCCCCGAGTCCGGCACCGGGTCCGGGGCCACGCCCAGCCCCACGACCAAGCCCACGCCCTCCAGGGCCGCTACCACCGCATCCCGGTGTGGCAGCACCGCTGGCGTACTCACCCGCGGCCCATCTGCGTACCGATCGCCGCGACATGCGCCGCGAACGCCGTCGCCTCAGCAGCCAGAGCCCGCGCCCCGTCCATGTGCGGCGGATTCTTCACCGAGCCGAACTCCAGCAGGTTGCCGAGTGCCCCCTGCGGGCGGCCCTTGTCCGGGCCGATCTCTGCCGACGCACCCGCCGGATGCGCACGCATGTCGAAGCTGATGCTGGCCGGGTAGAGGCGAGCGTGACGGCCAGCCGTGGCGGTCGCGTTGGCCCGCCACCCGTTCTTCACATTCAGCGCGCCCCGCCGGACCACCGCCGTCGCCTGCACCTGGGCGCGCACCGCGTTGTGCCGGAACACCGCAGCCAGCTCGTCCAGCTGCCTCGTGTTGGCGTTGATGGTCATGACCGGTCCTCCGCGATGATCCGCCACGCCGTTGCCGTGGCGCTCTCCAGCACGCTCTGCACCCACAGCCGAACCCCGGCCAGCCGCGCATCCGGCGAGGCGGTCACGTCCACCACATCGCCCGGCCTGGGGCGTTCACCCGAGGTCGGCAGTGGCGTCGACTGCGGGATCGTGATCCTGTACTGGCGCAGCCGCAGCTCCTGCTCGCCCGCCTGCACCTCGCTCACGGCGAGCTGCGCGGGCTTCACCCTGGCCTTACCCGTGTAGAAGGTGACGACTGGCGGCCCCGGAATCGTCTGCCCCGTGTCCCGGTCGAAGATGTCGGCGCCCGGCCGGTACAGGGTGATCGTGTCGACCATCAGGGCCTCAGCCTCACGCCGCCCCGATACCAGTGCGGCATCCAGCGCCGTCACGACGGCACCACCGAGAAGGCAGACCGCTTGTACGGGCGCAGATCAGCCTTGTGGCCGCTCGTCAGCGTCGCGTTGCCGATGGTCTCCGACGCGAACGTCCGCGCGTAGTCATCGATGCTGATCGAGCGCAGATTCTCCGGGTTGGAGAGGTTCATGCTGGCCAGGTCGAGGACGATGTCGACGATGTCGTCCGGCACCTCGGCGTAGCCATGGCTGTACGTGAGCCTCACAGTGGGTGCCCACACGCCCTGCTGCTGCCGCCACGGCCAACCCATCGTCCGCGTCGGCGCATACCACGGATAGCCTCGGGTCAGCTCGTTCCCGAGGCGGGTGAAGTCCGTGTCCTCCGTCAGTGTTGTCTCGACACTGCCGGGGACGCTGATCTCCACCACGGTCAGGGAGTGGGTGGCGTCGACGACCAGCGGCCGTTGCGGCACCGCCAGTACCCGGCCTCCACCCGGCACGTCGATGGTGTCGTCTTCGACGAGGGTGATGTCCTGCCGTGTGTAGGAGCGGACGCGGGCCGACGCGCGGCGCAGAGCCAGATCGGCCTGCGCCGTGGACAGCGACCCGGCATCGAGCCGCATAGCGGCCTCAAGGTCGGCCACCGTCGCCAGCGGGGGAAGAGCCACGGCAGCCTCCCCTCAGCCCTCGGCGAGCTTCTTCAGATCGCGGATCAGAGTCGAGCGGGGCTTGTCCCGCGCCTCCTCCGCCGCCAGCGCCTCAATGGCACGCCCGCTGTCCTCGCCGACCCAGGCCAGCACCTCGGCGGCCGTGGTGGCGTCAGCCAGGGACGCGGGCGGCTCTGTCCGACCGTCACCATCTCCCCCGCCTTCCTCCGGCTCGTCGAGGCGGGTGACCTTCTTCGGCGCCCGCTCCAGCAATAGAGCGGCCAGCTCCCCGGACACTTCCTGGCCCTTGGCGAGCCGCACGGACTTGTGCCCGTGGAACACCTTGACGTTCTCGTTGACGACGACGCGCACGAGATCCTCCTCTCCAGAGGCCCCACCCAGCCGGAGCCAGGTGGGGCGTGCGGTCAGTTCGCGGAGTGCTCCAGCAGCACGGAGCGCTTGAACAGAGCCGAGTCACCGTTCGCCAGGCTGTCGCTCGGGACGCCGTAGTCGCCCACCCACGACCAGGTCGTGGCCACGTTCTGCTGGTAGCGGTCCTGCGGCGGGCGCACGATCCGCGCCACGTCCACACCCGGCGACACATTGATCATCGAGATTTCCGGGACATCCGCCACCCCGGTCTCCCGCAGCAGATCCGCCGGATTGTCGAACGGCGCCGCGATCAGCGAACCGCCACCCATCACGATCGGACGGTGAACCGTCGTCGACAGGTCCTCGTACCCGGTCGACGAAGTGGTCAGGTAGGGCACCTCCTCGTTGCGCACCCACACCAGGCCACCGAACACGCCGATCGCCAGATCCCGGTACGTCTGCGAGTCCGCACGCCCCTGGTACAGGTTCTGGAACTCGGAGTCCTCGAAGAGCTGCGACTCCGTCACCGAGTCGATGTGGGCCACATAGTTGCTGCCCTCCGCCGTCGGGACGTGCATGCGCCGCAGTCGCGCCACCGCGGCACGGAAGTCCGAGAACGTGATCAGGTCCCCGGCCGCGAGGTCGAATGCGGTGTCGTTGCCGGTGCCCGCCCGCACCGAGTACGGGGCCTGCGAGGAGATCACCGAGTCGCCGAGCACGTCGACACGTGCCGTACCCAGCGTCAGCGTGCCGGAGCCGACGCCCGTCACCGTGTTGGCGACTCCGTCGATCGTGACGTTCAGCGGGTTGGTGGCCGACACCGCGGTCGGAACGCCGTTGACGAGGACGTGCGTGAACCCGTCCGTGGATGCAACCTCGATCGTGGTATCCGAGGTGCCTGCCGTGCGGCAGTAAGTGCGGCCGCCGGCGTAGCCCGCGTACAGCTTGTTCCGGGCGAGCAGGTTGATGGTCTGTCCGGCGTGGACGCCGAGGCGGCCGACGTCGTTGAGGTACTTCGAGGCCTGCGTCATCTTCGACTGCAGGAGGTCGGTGTCGATGGACTTGCCGTACTGGTCCATCGTCACGGTCCACTGCTCGATGCTGTACGAGCCAGCGGTGGCGTCGGAGCCGGTGGTGGGTGTCGGGTCCGGGGTCATGAGCCCGTTACGGGTCATGATCTTCGTGTCGCCCTTGGCGCCCTGCCACGGCTCGACGTCCGCGATCTGCGGGAACAGCAGCTGCGGCATCAGCGACTCGCGGAACATGCCGTCGAGCAGCCCGTCCTGCATCATCGCCTGAATCGCGGCGGGCAGGGTCGACCGCACATCGTGACGGTCGAGCCGGAACCACGGCTTGGCAGCCGTCAGTGAGGTCATCTCTACTCCTGTGTGATTTCAACGGACACGAGGTCCGGGTACTGCTGGGCGTACTGCTCCAGGCCCAGCAGTGCGGTTTGGGTGATGGCCGTGATGGCGGCACAGACCCGCCCGTCTTCGACGTGACCCTCGTGACCGGTGACCTCAATGGAGGTGCGGCCGTCGCCCAGCAGGGCGCGAACACGGATCATCAGCGAAGGCGGACCCCGTACTCGGCGAGCTTCTTCTTCAGCTCGTCGCGGGGTGCGGTGCGGTAGTCGGTTGGCGGCGGGTCCTTGCGGGTGCCCTGTGACGGGTCCGGCTTCGGCCCCTTCGGCGGCTCGGGCGTGGTGGCCCGCTTCAGGTGCGGCTTGCGCTCCAGAAGATCGGCGAGGTCTGAAGCGATCGCCTCGGCGTCAATGTCGCCGCTGTCGTCGGCGTACCGCGACAGATCCAGGAACGCGGCAGCGTCCTCCGGGTCCGCGAACTCGGCGGCCGCGGCCTTCACCTCGGCACGCACCGCCCGCTGCGTCGCCTTCGTGGCCTGCTCGGCGAGCCGCTCAGCCTTGGCCGTCGCCTTGTCGAGCTCGGACTTGTCGCGGTCCTCGAACTCGGCCACCTTGGCGGCCAGGTCGTCGGCGCGCTTCTTCTCCGCCGCAGCCGCCTTCTTCGCGGCAGCCTTGTCGGCCTTCATGCGCTCCAGGGCCTGCTTGCCCTTGTCGCCGAGCTGGTCGGTGCCGTCAGGATCACCCTCAGGCTCTGGGGCGGGGTCCGGCGCCGGATCGCCCTCGGGCTGCGGCTCCGGCGGATCGGCAGGGTCGGGGTCGTCGTGGCGGGTCAGCCGGAACCAGCCCGCGCCCTGGGCGGCAGACAGCCAGCTGTGTCGTGTGCTCTGCACAGTGATCTCCATTGCGGAGTAGGACCAGGCCGCGCCTTGCGCGCGACCCACAAAGATCGGCTAGCTGATATAGCCGAAGCGCCGAAGCATCCGGATGGCCTCATCCCTGCTCTCGGCGAGCCTGTAAATCTCCTCGGGCATCAGGCGCGGCGTCCGCAGCCTGAACGCCCGCCCGATGTCGGCCGGGGCCTGCCCTCGGGCGATCGCACGGGCCCGCTCGGAGCGGTAGAACGCGCCGCGCGTCGTCGTGCCCTCACGCGTCGCCCGCAGCCGCCTGCCGTAAGCCGACGCCGTCGCCATGCCGCGGCGCGCATTCACGATCGACGTGATGTCCGCGCCGTCACGGATCGCCTGTGCCCCCGCCACCGTGAACAGCCGCTCCTGCTCCCTGCGGGACAGACTGTTGAAGTAGTCGCCAGCGTCCGTCACCAGCCCCCGCCGCGGCGGTACGAGCGCTTCGCCTCGCCCACGCCCGCGGGCGATCAGCGTCGCGGGCATGTGGATGCAGTCGCATCGGGGGTAAATGCCGCTGGAACCCGCGGTTCCAGCCGAACTCCTTCCCAGCGAGGATCGCGCATCTCGCGCAGCACGGCGCCGCAGCGATGCGGATGTACCCCTGGATCGTGCGGCGGCCCGCGATGCCCGCTCCAACCGCCGTGCGGCCCGCGTCAGTGACCTGCGTTGCGGCCATCTTGAGCATCTGGTTGAGGCCCCGCATCATCGCCTCGACGTCACCTAGGCCCGCCGCGATGCTCTGCTTCGTGGTGATGACCGGCAGATACAGCAGGCTGTCGAGCGGACGACCATCCGAGGCGTGCCCGGCGAACGTCGCCGCCCGCACCCGCGCCCCATCCGGCTCGCCCCCGTCCACACGCTCGATCGCGTCGATGTACGGGTCCGCGCGGGCCGCAGCAGCCACCTGCCCGGCCGCCACCGCCTCCACCACCCGCGGCCCCACCAGCGACTCCCACGAGCCCGTCAGATCCCGAGCGTCCAGCTCCCGCCACAGGGCTTGCACCCGGTCCGCGGTACGCCGCGCCAGCGACGCCTGCGCCACGTAGTAGGCCTGCGCCAGCTCCACCGCCGACATCCGCTCCGGAGCCGTCGTCACACCACACCTGCGGGCTCAGAAACCGGATCGTCCTCGTCAGCGTCCTCATCAGGCTGAGGCTTCGGCCCGGCCTCCAGTGCGGCGAGGTCACCGGCCAGAACACGCGACATCGCATCCTGCGCGGCAGCCTCGTCCTGCTGCTCCATGCGCGCGATCTGCGCCTGCGTGTAGCCCATGTCCTCACGCGTCTGCCTGAGCGGCACGATCTTCGCCGTGAACAGCTTGGTCGCCGCGTCGGCTTTCTGCGCGACCGTCGGCGTCGACGCATCCCGCCACACCGTCTCCAACGACAGCACATCCGGATCCCACGCGCCGTCACGGATCCGCAGCACGAGCCGCATGACCTGCTCCCACGCCTCGCCCCAGTCGCGCTGCTTGCGCTCCGCGCGCTTCACCAGCCGCGACTCCGACGAACGGATCGCATCGGCGCTCGCGGGATTCTCCGTGGCATAGCCGAGGAAATGCGGCGGCAGACCCGCCAAGCTCGCGACGAGCCGCGCCAACTGGTTGATCGTGTTGTGGAAGTTCGCAAGATCAGCCTCAGGGAACTGCTCAACGTCGGCGCCATCTTCCTTGCGGTTCTTCTCCGTCGCCCAAATCCGGCCGATGACGCGCGAGAACGCCGACACCCGACGCCCCTGCTCGTCGACGAAGTCCTCCTCGCCGAACCCGAACGCCACCCTGCGCGGCGTCGCGTGATACTCCGCGCTGACCATCATGTCCGTGGCGATCTTGCAGCAGGCATCCGAAAGCGAGATCACGCTCTTGAACTCGCTGACGCCGCCCGGCTTCTTCAGCCTGGGACGGTTCGCCAGCACCACCACCGGCACCTCGCCGAGCCCATGCTCGTCCCTCTCCCGGTCAGGGTCCTCCACCCATACACCGGACCGGTCCTTCACCCACCACGACGTCACATCCGGCAGATACAACGTCGCGTAGTCGACATCCGGCTCACCCTCACGCTCCTCACACCACCGTTTGATGGCTGCCACCACCGCGCCCGTTCGCGGATCATGTTCCGCGAACACATCGAGGGCGCTCTCAACCGTGACGACCGGCGTCTCCGCATCACCCTCACGCGCCCCGACGATCACATACGAGCGGCGCATCACCAGCGCATCCAAATGCCCCTGATGAGACTGCGCATCCAGCCGATTCGCCTGCCAGATCCGCCACAGCTCCGTGTCAGCCTCCGCCTCCTCCGGGAACCGGAAACCCTCCACATCCAGCCGCTCCTCGACCGAGTCGGCCACCAACTGCGGCCAGTTCACCACCACCTGACGGACCCGCTCATCCATCTCCGCCTGCAACTCCGGCGCCATGTAGGACAGCGGCTGCTCGCCCTCGTAATACGAGTCCAGCAGTCGCAGGGCCGGCTTCTCCCGGTCGTGGCAGTCGATCAGGTGCTTCAGCCACTCCAGCTCGGTGCGCTCCACAGCCACCTCGCCTTCATCGCAGGATCAGCATCTTCGACTTCTTCTTCGGACGGGCCAGGCCCGCGGCGATGGCGTCGCAGGCCGCCTCATGTGCGAGGACCGAGACCACAGCGAGGTCGATCTTCTGGGTGTGCGTCGCCTTGCGCAGGACGTACCGCTTCGCCGGCCGCGCGGCCTTGCGCGTGTTCCGCACATGGATGGACGTGGTCTCGCAGCCGTCGTGCCGGAACGTTGTGTCCTTCTTCGTGACGTCCGTCAGCAACTGCTCGCACGCAGCGTGCATCTGCGCAACGCGGTACGTCTGCCACTCAGTGACGCGCTTCTCGCCATAGCGGGCCTGCCATGCCGCCATCTCGCTCGTCCAGTAGGGCGGATCGCCATACATGCGGACCACGTCGAAGCGCTCCATCAGTTCGTCCAGCGCAGCGTCGACCTCCAAGCGCGGCACCTGACCGTCCCAGTCCTCTGGGTCCCAGATACACGGCCGTTTGTCAGGACCGTAGGTGGGGGTGAATTGATAGCCGTCCAGCGTCTCCGCTCGGATCCCGGTCCAGTCGTCGACCTCGGAGCCGTCGAAGCCCAGAACGAGGCGAGTACCGTCCGGCACATCCTCCAGAGCGATGCGGGCGTCCCAACGATCCTGCTGCAGCCAGGTGCCCATACCGGCCGTGATTCGGTTGCCGTAGAAGCGCTCCGCCTCCGCCGGCTCCTTCTCCAGCAGCTCCGCGGCCTCACCCTCGATGGAGTCCAGATCGACATGGTGACTGCCCTGGTACACCGCGGCGTGGATCTTCCGCCGCTCGCTCTTCTTGATGTAGTCCAGGTCCTTGGGTGGCAGCCGGTGATACCGGTAGACGTCCTTGACCTTGGTCTCAGCCGTCTTCTGCGCCACGGAGCTCTCCGTGGGGTCCCAGGCATTCGTCTGCTCCAGCGACCGGCCGGACATGCCCGCCAGGCCGCGCCGCTGAGTGGTCGCCACCTTGGTCATGCCGTTGCCCTCGGCCCAGATCCCCGTCTCGTCCTGCGCAGCGAACGTGATCGGGTTACCCAGGCGGCTCTGCGCCGAGGCCGTGACGACGTCAATACGCCCATCGTTGGGCAGTCGGATGAACTGCTCACCCACCCGCATGACCTCGGAAAGCGGCCCGTTGCGGATCATCTCCTGAAGCGGACGGTAGGTGTTGTCCGTCTGATCCTCAGACGTCGCCGTGATCTGGATTAGCGGCTTGTTCCACGGACGGCCCATCGGCTCACCCGGCTCGTACTCGTACACCCAGCCGCAGCCACACCGGTGATCCGCACACCGGTACCGCTCACCGCCACGCGCCCAGCCGTTGAACAACACCGGGCCGACACCCTCTGCCGCGACGATGGACGCAGCCCAGGGCCCCTTACCGGACTTCTGCGGTGCGACCGCCTGGACACGCCGGTAATGGAACGCAGTCGACAGCTGGCCGAGATCGGCGGTCGGCTTGACCCGGTACAGGTTGGCCGTGATCCGCAACTGCCAGCCGTACATCTCAAACGGCTGCGGCTCGGGGTCGATGCCGCCGACCGATTGGAGACTGCAATGCCGGTGAATCCAGGTCGGGACGATGAACAGCGCGGGGAAGTCGAGGGACCACGTCCCGTCGTCAGCCGCTACCACCGGCTGCCGCCCTCAGCCTGGCCCGCGCGTCGTACACCCCGGCAATCGGGGCCGAACTGGTGCCGGTCGGCGCCTCTTCTTCCTCACGGGGCCGGTCGACACGCCACCGGTTGGCCCGCATCCCCGGCGTCGTCAGCCCAAGGGAGTCGCCCATCTGACGTACCAGCGTCGACAGGTTGACGCGGGAGTCCATCAGCTCGGCCTCGGTCAGACGGCGCACATACAGCGCCACCTCAAGCTCCTGACCAAACCTCTCCCACATTATGGCCTGCGGCTTCCGCCACAAGTCGGCCCACAGCTCGGCTTCCCGGACACTCATCTCCGTCAACGGCCAGTCGGGCGTTGCGCCCTGGCGGCCCTCGGCGGGCAGAATCGTCCACTCGCCGGCGTCCCGCTCACGCCTCAGCGCATTCGGGTCCGGGGCGGGACCGGATCGCGCGCGTGCTCCACCCTTCGCCATATCGATCACTCCAACTGCCGCGTTGCGCGGACAAAGGCCCGTCACCTTGCGTGACAGGCAAGATCGTTCTCGAAGATCAGAACTTGCCCGACCAGGGGCGGCCCTCCCCGGCGGTCCTTCAAGATCTTTCCTAAAGGATCACCCCCCAGTGATCATGACTTAAAGTGACATTGATCTTGGAGAATGATCAAGCGTGATCGTTTAGCTGTTGATCATCAGCCCTTGATCGACGCTGAGTTGATCACAGACCTCGATCACGCAGACAAGACAGCAAGCCGGCGAAGCCAACAGTCCGTCGGGTGACGGCTCGGCTGACCGCTCAGCGCGCGCTCGCCAGGCCGCGCAGCCCCACCCTGACCGCCGCGCTCCAGCCGGCGCCCGCCGCCCGTGCCCGTCGTAGGCCTGCCGCTCACGGCCACCTCGCCCACGACGACTCTTCCCTCGGGCTGGGCGAGCAGTAGGTCGGGGGGTGGCACGGTGCAGGGCTGGGTGCACTCCACCGTCCACACCTGGTCCCGGTCGTCGGGGTCGATCAGCTTGTGGCCGTGCTCGTCCCGCTTGAACTGGCGGTAGCGGATGACCAAGCCGCCTGCCCCGTCCCCTGCCTCCTCTACCTGGAGTGGGGAGGGACGGGATGGCGTGGGCGTGTAGCCCGCTGGGATGCCGGGTGGCACACGGCATCCCAGCGGGTGTTGATGTCGCAGGGGGTGATGGTGAGGGGGTACCGGGGGGTCATCGGTTGAAGCCTCCGGGCTGGTGCTGGGCGGTCTGGCTGCTGTGGCAGGGTCCGCACAGTCCGCGCCCGTGGCGGGGGTCGTTGGGGTCGAGGCCGCGGTCAGCGAGCTCCCGCCTGCTGAGGGGGTGGTGATCGGCGTGGACGCTGGGCGCCTTGCGGCACAGCACGCACATGGGGTCGCGGGCGAGGACTGCGGGCCGGAAGCGGGTCTCGTGCTGCCGGTCGTAGCCGCGCTGCCGTGCCGTACCGCGTCGCTGTTCGGCTTCGCGCCGGTGGTCGGGGCAGCGCCCGCCCTGGTCGGTGTACTCGGGGCAGCCGGGAGTTGAGCACACGCGCCAACCGGTTCGCCTGCCCATGATGCCTCCGTCCCGCTACCTTGGCCGCACCGAACGAGGGGGGTGTCGCGATGAGGCCTTGGATGAAGCGTCTTCTGGCCACTGTGGTGGTCTTGGCGGTTGCTGGTGGCGGTGGCGCGCTGTGGTGGCAGGACCGCCAGGAGCGGCACCGGAGGGAGGCGGCAGAGGCCGTCGAGTCGTTGCGGCTGCAGGAGAGGCTGATGGAGCCTCGCGCGGTGGAGTACCACCTGACGGGTACCGCTGCTGGCGCGGACCTGACGTGGTCGGACGGGTCGGGGCAGGTTGCTCAGGCCACGGGGAAGACGGTGCCGTTGACGGACCGTGCGGGTGCCCCGATGTCGATCGACTTCAAGGCGTCGCGGGGTGCCAGCCTGTACGTCTCGGCGCAGAACACGGGGGCGACGGGCACGGTGTCGTGCCGCATCGTGGTCGACGGGGAGACCGTCGCGGAGAACACGAGCAGCGGCGGGTACGCCACCGTGCCCTGCTCGGCTACTGCTTGACCCCGCCTCGCGCGGTCCAGTCTCCGTCGTCGTCTTGGACGATTTCGATCGCACACTGAGTGCACATCTCGACGGGGCATGGGTCGGCAAGGCGCGTCACTTCGACGCGGTCCTGGTGGTCACACGCGGTCTTCGTCAGGTCTGCCACTGTCGTCCCCCTGATCACGTCCAGGTGCCGGGCGTTCCGCCTGCGATGCACAGGTGCCAGGCGCCCGCCGAGTCAAGCACGACGTCGCCTGCCGTCCACGCGCCTGTGGTTGGCGCTCCGGTGCTGTCCTTGAATCCAGCGAGGCGGATGTTGGTCAGTCCGTTCTTCGCACCGAGCCCAGCGACACCGGTGCCGGAGTCGATGTCGTGGACGTTGTCGAACGGCCCGGTGCCGAACTGGACGCGGCCGATGAGGTGGGGACCTGCGGGTTCCCACCTCATCATGTTCGTCTGGGTGCCGGTGAAGTCTGCGCCAGTCCAGTGGGAGACGAAGACGTCGAGACCCCCGATCTCGAGGTCGAGGCCGCCGCCTGTGACGCGGAACCTGTAGGCGCCAGTGTCGTCGTCCCTGGTGACGGTGAGGTTGGCGCCGTCGACGATGAGGTCACCGGTGAAGGTGGCTCCGGCGAGTGGGGCGAGGGCGGCAAGGGCGGCGGCGAGGCCGGTGATCTGCGCCTGGGTGAGGGTGACCGGGTCGGTGCCGCCTGCCGCGTGTTGGGCGGCGTGCGTGAGGGCTGCCTTGGTGGCGGCCACGGTGTCGGTGTATGCCTCGGCGGCTGCTTGTGCGGCGGCTGCGTCGCCTGCAGCGTCGAAGAGGGCGATGGTGGCCGTGGCGAGCGACGGGTTGGGGTAGGCGCCATCGAGGGCTCCGCCTGCCGGGCCCGTGGGTGGCAGGGACTGGCCGGCGCCGCCCGGCGCGGAGACGGGGGCGAGCTCAGACAGGTCGATGGTGGCGCCGAGGCTGGAGGGCAGGTCGACCCAGTAGGTGCGCCGTTGCCCTCCGGTGGGCTGCTCATCGACGCGCCACCGCCACCCTGCGGGCTGCACGTCGGTGTCGTCGGTGGCGAGTAGGTCGATGCTGAACTGGCCGGACGCGTCGAGGGCCGCGGGTCCGGCGCCGCTGTAGATGGCCTGGTGGGTGGAGTCGACGAGGACGGTGGAGGGGGTGAAGACGACGCGCCCGGTGTGGGCGGCGCCTCCGGCCGGTATGGGGAGGGTGCCGGTGACGGTGATGGTGGTGGCGCCAACAGGGAAGGCCACGAGGCACCTCCTGGGTGGTCATCGCCCGGATTCGAACCGGAGTTACCGCGCCGGGGCCATTCCCGCTCGCACGGGTTCGAGGCGCGTGCACGCGCTCTCTGGGGGCTCGATCCCCACGGTTCACGGTGTCTTGGGCCGCTGGACTACTGATGACCAGACTTGAGGGTCGAACGGTGGAACGGCCGCTGTCTTCGGATTGCAGCCTTACGGCGCCACGTTGCCTAGGACGTGGCGCCGCCACGGGCCTTGCGGTTACCGCATCCCATAGCCACTGCCGGGTGCACCATACGGGAGAGCGGCAGCGCCTCCTGGGACTCTTGTTGGGTGTCCCGCCGCCCGTGACGGGGGTGCGCGGGGCGGCGGGACGTCGGGGCGCCGAACCAGGGGGATGCGCGCCCTGAGCAGGGGGTCAGGCGGCGCGTGCGCCCTCAGGGAGGGGTGGCGGGGCGCCGAGTGTGACTTCACCTGTCCAGTCGTCGACCAGCTTGCGGGGCAGTTCCCGCAGGTCGTAGCGCACGCCTTTACCGTGTCCGTACCGGTNCTGAGCAGGGGGTCAGGCGGCGCGTGCGCCCTCAGGGAGGGGTGGCGGGGCGCCGAGTGTGACTTCACCTGTCCAGTCGTCGACCAGCTTGCGGGGCAGTTCCCGCAGGTCGTAGCGCACGCCTTTACCGTGTCCGTACCGGTGGATGCGGCCTTCGGAGGCCCACCGCCAGATGGTGCCGACGGATCGGCCGGTGTAGACGGCGGCGTCTGCGGCGGTGACGAGCTGGGGGGGCATGCTCACCCCCAGCGGAAATGGCGAAGGGCCGCCCGGTGGGCGGCCCTTAGAGCGCACGATGTCTATACGAGCAGATCATGACTTCGGTGCAAGTGAAGTGTCAAGTGGGGCCTCACCACGACGGCAACGATGCTAGCCGCCCAGGCCATCCACCATCTTGAGCTTGTCGAACTGCCCATCCTCGTCCGTCCACCCCAGACCGCCGATCGCCTTGGCCATGAGCAGCACGGCGTAGTCATCCTCCGAAAGCACCTCGCACGCCCCCGGCCTGCTCTCCACACCCGCCTTGGCCTTCTTCTCCACCGTGTCGAACGCGTCCTTGGCCACGCTCTCGTATCCGGAACGGACCATGTCCGCGAGCGTGGTGTCGAGCGCGTCGACCCGCTCCTCAGCCTCTTTGACGGTCGGCTTGTCTCCGGGCTCACCTCCAGTCTTCTCGGTGAGCGCGACGGCGCAGTCCTTGGCGTTCTCGTCGCCGGACTTTGAGCAGCCGACCGCCCCGGCGGCGAGCAGGCAGGCGGCGAGTACGGCGATGGTGACGCGGCGCATGGGCTCTCCAAGGGTGTGCGAGGCGGGGATGCTATCGGTGTCTGGCGTGACGGTGGGTGAATCTGCCCGATTCGCCCACCGGCTGTCTGTCGCCGCGTCACACTGCCCTGATGGGGGTCAGGTTCGCGGTGTTGGGTGAGACGGAGCGCGAGTGCGCTGAGGCTCTCCGCCTGTTGTGCCGGGTCTTGGGTGCGGTGCCGACGAACTTGCCGGGCCAGATCGCCTCGGACCGGTGGATTGCCCGCGCGGTCCCTACACCGCCCGACCGGGCGGCCGGTGGCAGTAGTGCCAGCGCTCATCGTGCGGCGGGATCCCGACGGGGATCCTGACGTACCACGCTCCGTCGAGGCTGATCAGGTGCGGCGGAATGCCGTCCGCTTCCGGCTCAACGGTCAGGACCTGCCCGTCGCGTGGCCCGCCCTCGATTCCCAGCGTGTACTCCATGTGGGGCTCAACGGCGGGCCGGTGGGTATGGTCACGGCAGCACCCTGGCCGCTTCCATCGGCCGGGGTGCGCTGGCGTGCGGGTCAGGTTCGGGTGGAGCTGGAGCCCCACCAGCGGTCATTTCTCCTTGCTCGGGCGGATCTTCGATGCGGCCCATCCGGCGGCGAGGATCACGCCGACCATCGACAGGCCGATCATCGGCAAGTTCGCGGACACCGCGCCGATGATCCCCATCAGCGTCCCGCCGACGAGTACGACGATCGCGACGACCGCCCCGGTACACACCACGACCACGGCGAGGATCAGGAACGTGATGATGATCAGGCGCTGCAACTCGGGCGGCAGACCCTCACGCTCGGGGAGCTGCACCACGATCGGCTGCGGGTGCGGGGGCTGGCCGATGGTGAAGTGGACGGGTCTGCCGCACTCGTCGTAGACGATGTTCGGCGGCCGGTGGTGGGCGGGAAGGGGGCGCTGCCCGGCCGTGTACGGGTCGGGCAGCCGGTCGGGCAGCTCAGACATCGGAATCAGCCCTCCACAGGCTTGGTCTTCTCGAGCAGCCGGTCCGCAGCGGCCAAGGCGCGCTGCCGTGTCTCGGTGTCGCCGCGCTGCCGGGCGGCTGCTGCGGTTTCGATGAGCGCCCCCGCCTCGTTGATGAGGCTGCCGCGCTCCTCGTCCTTGGCCTTCGTGTACGTGGCGAGGTAGGCGAGACGCTTCAATCCCATGACGGTCAGCCCCCGGCCTCAGGCCACGGCCGCGGTGGCGGCGGGGCAGGTATCGGCGTGCTCGGCGGCCCACGCCTCGACGACGCCCGTGACGTGGGCCAGGTCGTCGTCGACGAGCACAGGGCGGGTGATGGTGTGGCCGTGGCTGCAGCGGCCGGTGACGGTGACCTCGACGGTGACGGTCGACCGATCCCCGTCGTACTGCACGGCGGGGTGGGGCGGGATCGTGAGAGTGGACATAGCGGTTCTCCTTCGGGGTTGGGTGTGTGGTCAGAAGCCGAGGTGGCGGGCGGCCTGCTCGACACGGGTGAGTGTCTTCTCCGCATCCCGCCGAGCCTGACGCAGGGCGGGCTTGTCGTTGCGGTCCGCGACCTGCTCGGCGGCCTTAGCGGCGGCCGCGTTGTTGCGCGCCGCCTCCAGCTCGCGCGCCATCGCCGTCACTTCACGACGACCACGGTCCTCGGCCCGCTCGTCGATCCGGTCGATCCGGTTCTCGAGGCTCGGATCGACACAGTCCGCGACGGCCTGCTTCGCGCCACGCAGCACCAGCCATCCACGCGTGCGCCTCTCCGCCGCGGTGTACGAGCGGTAGTTGTCGGTCATGATCAGTTCTCCTTCGAGGGTTGGTGGGTGAGGCGGTGCGACCGGGCTGTTTCGGATGCTTCAGGGAGTCGCCGAAGCGCCTCCCTGCCTCCCTGAATCGGGCGTTCACGCAGGTCAGGAGCCAGGGAGGCGTTCAGGGAGAACTCCCTCAGGATTCGGCGCCTCCCTGCCCCTTGGAGTCGCGTTCGAGGAGGGCGCGGCGGATCTTTTCGCGGTCTACGACCATGCGGCCGTCACTCTTGTGCGGTGCCGCGTCAAAGGTCTCCAGGTAGTCGGTGAGCGTCTCGAACGTCCACTCCCGGTACGTCTCGTGGCGCTCGGCAAGACGCTGAAGGACTTCCTGAGTGCGCATCCGCCGCGTGTGGCTCGGGAGGATGGCCTCGATGTCGGCCAGGTGGTCGAGCTCTTCGTCCTGGGCGCCGGTATCCGTGACGACGCCGCGGCGGAGCGCCTTGACCCGTTCGGCCACATCGTGGGCGTCGGGGTCGGTGTCGATGAAGTGGGTCCGGATGGTCATGGACGCCTCGCCCGGCGGGAGGTCAGCGCCGTCACCTGCGACGACGAGGGTTCCCTTGTCCAGGCCCTGCCGCAGAAGGTGCGGTGCGGCGCCGCCGTCGACGGCCTTGTCGCCAAGAGCCATACGGCCCTGTGATTCGGAGCCCACCACGAGCGAGGCCCGGATGTGGGCGCCCTCACGGACCAGCTTGGGCAGGTTCTGGTCGGTGGGGTCCTGGGTGCCCTGCCAGAGCAGCACATCGACGGCCCGCCCCTGGTTGTGGATCTTCCGGGCGGCCATGAAGTACCTGCTCGTGGACTTGGTGCCGCCGTAGGGGGCGCCTTCCTTGAGCTTGCCGCTCTCCGTCCATTCCTCCGTCCGCACGGGGCACATGAACGCCAGTTGCGCCTCATCAACGATGATGATCAGCGGGTCCCACTTCGTGCCGGTCGGCGCCAGCAGACGGCGCTCCATCTCGGCAACACCGGCCTCCATCAGGTCCTCGGTGACGTCGATGACGTGGTCGTCGGTCGGGCCCTCGATGAGCTTGGTGGCGATGCCCACGAACATCCGCCAGTCGCCGATGCCCTTGAGGTCACCGATCCAGAACTCGACACGGCGGTCGTGTGCGAGCCACAGTGCTATCGCCCGGAGCGCCGCGGTCTTGCCCTGATTAGACAAGCCAGTGATGAGCAGGTGGCGCTGGTAGACACTGAGTCCGGCAGGGTCGCCACGGAGGCTGTTACCCCACGGGGCGCGGCCGTTCTTATAGTCGGCGCGGATGTCCGGGTCCGTGACCAGCGGAGACGGACCGATGGGCTCGTCAAGCGCGCCGGAGTCGGCGATCCACAGGCCGACGGTGCGGGCCTGCTGGGACTTGAGGATGAACAGCTCGTGCTCGTGACGGCCCATGTTCTCGGCGAGCTTCTTGCGCCGCTTCTCGATCTCCGAGGTGTCGACACCGGACGGCAGGTGCACCTCGAGCTCGACGCCACACCCCGCGATCGTGATGGGTGTGAGCATGGATGCCCCGGCGTCCTCCATCGCCGTGATCGCTTTACGCAGGTCGGAAATCCCCAGGTCACGGAAGGCTTTCACCACGATCGACGGGGTGATCGGGTCACCGTCGGCCCGGAGCTTCGCCGGCAGCGCCCACGCCGGGGCGGCCTGCCGCTGCTGACCGACACGCCACAGGGCCAGCAACCCGAACGCCGGGATGACCATCTTCGCCGGCCCCCACACGACGGAACCGATGACGAACGCCCACTGCACAAGGTCCACAACGAACACGGTCGGGGCGATCACGTCCTTGACGTCGCCGTTTGCCCAGGCCAGGGCCGCGCCGAGCAGGAGCAGCACCCCGGTGCCGGTGAGGACGCCCGCGCCAGCAGCCTTCGGGGCCTGACGTATCGCAGCGAGGAGTTCCATGCGCCGCTGGTGGCGGGCCTGCCGAAACCGGTGGGCCCGCTCCTCCCACTCGCGGGTCTCCTCGGCGTTCCCCGCGGCCTCGGCGGTGCGCATCATCCGTGCGTAGCGGGCGGTGGTGCGGTCTTCCCAGGCTCGGCGGGCCACGATCCGGGCGCCGCCGGTCAGGTAGGAGCCGTGCCGCACGGCAAGCCGGTATGCCTCGCGGGTGCGGTCGTCGGCAAGGACGGTACGGATGCGGCGCAGACGGCGCCGTTCCGTCTTCGCTTCCTGCGGCTGCTCCTTGGCCGCGGTGTCGGCCGCTGGGGTGGGGGCGGCCTCTGGCTTGTGGAGCGATACGAGCTTGACCCGCTGGTCGTGCCCGTTCGTGATCGTGCCGTTGGTGGCCATGGGGGCTTCCCGTGAGTGCGTGGACGTTGTCGGGTCGGTGCGCGTGGCCAGGGGCCGCGGAACCGGTGGGTCAGCTGGCCTGCTCGAGGGCGGCGTTCTTGACCATGCGGCCGTAGCGGTCGCTCTTGCCGAGCTTCTTGCCGATGGCGGAGCCGGACAGTTCCGGGTCGGTGGCGAGCCAGCGGCGGGCGGAAG
Source organism: Streptomyces sp. E11-3 (assembly GCF_046540415.1). NCBI lineage: Bacteria > Bacillati > Actinomycetota > Actinomycetes > Kitasatosporales > Streptomycetaceae > Streptomyces > Streptomyces sp. E11-3. Next base: position 1,183,036 of record NZ_JAZGRL010000001.1, read on the forward strand.
CGACGTGCTTCTTGAGGGCGGCGTCCTTGGTGTTCTTCCGGGTGTTGCGGCGGCTGGTACGCCGTGCCGGTTCCGGGGCGGGTTTCACTTCCGCCTCGGCGGTGAGTTCCGGCACGGCTTGGAGTTCCGGGCGTACTTCCGCTCCGGCCGGAACCTGGCCGCGGTCTCGGGCCGGAACCGGAACGAGGACCACACGGGCCGGATTTGGTTCCGGTGTGGTTCCGGTTTGCGGTTCCGCCTCGAACGGCGACAGGAGGGCGATCGTCGGCAGCGACTTGGCGCCGCTGCGGGCGGCCAGCAGTTGCAGCATCTTGTTCCGCTGCGCTTCGTCGATGCCGACTCCGGATCGGGCCACCGCGGCGGCGAGACGACTGTGCCCCCAGCTGCCGAGCTTCGACCGGGAGGCGAGCCGGACAACCCGATCTGTGGCCCGGTCGCGACTGATCTGCTCCGCGGTACGGTTCCGCGTCGCGAGTCCCAGCCGAGACAACAGCCGCTCCCGCACCTCGCGCACGATGACGCTCGGCAGGGACTGCGAATTCGTGCCGGGCTTGGCGTGCCGCAGCTCGATGCCCATGGCGAGGTGCCACAGCAGCGCGGCCAGGACCGGGCCCACGAATGCGCGGACTGTGCCGCCGACGACACCGGACTCGGCGTAGGCGGGAATGACCTGCACCCCGGTGATGGCCCACACCAGCAGGCCGGGCACACCAGGTGCGCCGGTGGTGCGAAGGTTCTGCCGGGCCATCAGCGCGGTAGCAAACAGGGCCAGTTCCGCCGCGGCGAACATCGCGGCCCGCTCGACGGTGCTGTTCATGTCGAGGTGGTGGGCGGCGAACCGCCAGCTGGTGTCCGCGCTGTACGCGGTACACGCGACCGCAGCCAGGGCGGCCACAACCACCGCGGCGGGAGGGCGGCGGCGCTCCGACTCCTTGCGTGCGGGGCGTCGCCAGCGGGCGAGCAGCACCACCGTGACGGCCAAGCCGCCAACAGCGATCGGCAGCCAGTGCGCCCGCACCCAGTCGGCGAGCAGGTCGATGCTCACGCCCACCTCCGCTGGAGCCGGACGGCCACCACGCCGGCCGCGGCGAGGGCGGCGAGTGCGGGTTGCGCCAGCACCTCGGCGATGCCGGTGAGGACCATGCCGAACGCGACCTCGACGAGCGTGGCGAGAGATGCGGCGAGCTGGGGGTAGATGCCGCAGAGGATGAGGAGGGCCGCCAGCAGCAGCCAAACCGCGAGCCGCACGACGGGCTCCCTTCAGGTGGTTGGGGTGTCCGGCCCGGCTCGCGGGCCGGACAGGGTGGTTAGCGGCGCCACCAGGACGCCTTGGCGGCGGCCTCGTTCGCCTTCTTGTTCAGCTCCAGGTACTCCGGCGTCTCCTCGGTGATCCCGGCGGCCTGTTCCCTCCGCTGGTTTGCGTGGAGCGCGGCGTCCGCGGCCCTGCTGGCCTCATTGGCTGCGCGACGCTCAGCGCGTGACTGCTTCGGCATGGGAGTCCTCTCGGTTCGGTGGATGGGGTGGTGCGTGCCCCTGCCTGCGTTCGAAGCGGGGCCCGATATCGGCCGGGCAGGGGCTGGGGGCCGCGCCGGTGGATGGGGGAACTGTGGTGATCCACCGACGCGGCGATCAAGAGGCGGGCGTCACCGCCACATGGACTTCTTGGGCGTGACGTTCGGACAGCCGTTGACCATGTGGTCCAGGCACGGACCACACTCCGGTTCCGGCAGGAGCCCCAGCGCATTGCCCTTGTGGATCACGTGGGCGTGGTGCCAGCACTGCGGGCACTCACCCGGCGGCGTCTCCACGTTCGGCATCGCGGGTCACATCTCGTCGTGCGGGCCCACGGGATCCTTCTGGCCGGTCTCGTTGCGGAAGTCCTTCGCCAGCATGTCGGCGCGCACCTGGGCCGCCTCGGCCTCGTGGCTCTCATTCCCGTGCTCGATCATGGCGTCGATTCGCGCGCTGTACGCGTCGTCGACCGCCTCGGACATCTCGGCGCGGCTCATGCCCTCGAACAGGCCCATCACGGGCCTCCCTTCGATTCGGTGGTTGGGGTGGTGCGTACCTCGGGCCGAATCTGATCCGGCACCCTCACGGCGTGGATACCGAGGCCGGGGACCGTGGACGGCAGGCCGGGGGGGAACCGTGGACACCCGCCGCCCACGGCGACTTAGGGGGTGACGACCTGCCGTTCGTCCGCGACGGCACGCGCAGCCCGGAACTCCGCCAAGAAGGCGACACGAGTCTGGGTGCTCACGACGACACCGTCCGAATCGCATAGGCGTCGATCGCCTGCGGCATCCACTCGGCTCGGCGAACCACGGTGCCGTGCAACTGCACCCGGTCCCCAACCTCGATCGGGCGGCCGAGGCTGCGGGACGCAGCCATGAACCGCGGCGACGGCACCAGCACATCAGCACAGCCGCCGTGCCGGTCATCGAGGACCACGCGGACGCGGCCAGGGAACACCTGCAGGCCCGTGATGTCGGCGGTGGCGGTAACCCGCTCGCCGACTCGCACAGCAGACAGCGGCATGAGAGCCGCGCCGACACCAAGACCAGCATCGTGATCGACAAGCAGGTGGCCCGGCACCGAAGCCGGACGGACGCAAGACGCCAGATCGTGCGCGGCCATATCGGCGGGAGACAAAGTGGGGGTAGGGGCGGGGGTTGCGGTGGACATCAAGCCACCTCCTCGGTGGTGAAGGCGGCGGTGCGGAGGAACTCCGCGAGCGCAGCCTCAGAGATTCGGAACCGGGGACGGCCGTCGCCCTTGGCGATGTCGATCGCCGCGATGCGGCCGGTCTTGATCAGCTGGCGCACGTGCTGGGCGGTGCCGCCGATGCGCTTCGCTACCTCTCCGGTGGTCAGGTAGTCGCCCGTGGGGGCGACGGAAACAGGCGTCACTTAGCGCTCCCCTGCGGTCGACTGGGGTGGACACTTAAATAGAAGCAGATCCCTTTGAAGCAAACAAGGCCCTTCAAAGCAATGGGTCGCATCCGAGGCGCAAAAAAGCCCCCACCGAGAGGCGGGGACTTAAAGGGAGTGCAGGTCAGGCGTCGAAGTCATACCTCAACAGGTAGCGCGAGGCGTCCAGAATCATTCGGTTGATCTCGACGACCCGGTCGACCTCATCGAAGGCGTAACGGACAAGCTCAGCGACGGGTGCCACTGCAGATAGGTTGAGATCATCCCCTTCGACAGTCGTTGCCATCCGGCAGTGGACATCCTCCTGGAACCGCACGGGAGCGTGCCCGGCATCGGCGAGACGCGCATAGATTCCCCCGGGACCAGTGTTCGTCTGCGTAATGAGCGTGCCCCTAGCGAGGTCGTCCGGGATGTAGGACGTGGACCGCATGACCGGCTCGCCGTCAATGAGGTAGCGCCGAGTCCGCGTCCAGACGAGATCTCCAGCGTCCAACTCGAAGGCGCGAGCCACCTCCTCCGGCGCAGGGACCTGCTCGATCTCCAGCCTGTCCGGCTCCGGGTCTGCGTCTTGAATGTCTACGTTCCAGATCGACTTCCCCTGACCCCACTGCTCGACCGACAGCCGCCTCCGCCCGTTCCGGACGATGGGCCGCCAGCCGCGCACGTAGACGCCGGAGCCGACTCGGGATTCGATCAACCCCTCGTTGCGCAGCACGTCAAGGGCTTGCCGAATGGTGCCTTGAGCCTTCGAGATCGCGGAGTAGTGCTCGACCAGATCCCGCTCCGTGGGCAGCCGACCGGACTGGAACTCGCCCTCGTTGATGCGCCTACGTAGGTCGTCGGCGATCTGCCGGTACTTCGGCTGCGCGCCGCCGTCACGTGACACACGTCCTCCTTGAATCGGAATGCGCTCTACAGCAACGCTACCTGCTGCAACATGCGCACGCCCCGAGGGGGCGTCGCCAATCCCGGCAAGGACCTAGCTTGGATTGCTTTAAAGGGATATGGTCCCTGTAGTCAGCAAGTGGCTGTGCGTTAGGTCACTGGTGCGATGGAAGGACATCTGTGCCCGAATCCCCCGAACCCACTGCGCTCTACCGCTACTTCGACGTCGATGACGTCCTGCTGTATGTCGGGATCTCAAACAAGCCCGACTTCCGCGCGAAGGCGCATCTCTACGAGTCGCGCCGCGACGACTGGCCGAGGCGAGCCGTCCGCCGCTCCGTCGAGTGGCGCGACTCCCGTCCTCTCGCCCTCGCAGCGGAAGAGCAAGCGATCAAGGCGGAGCGCCCGCGCTACAACTGGAAGCACAACTACGACGACGCCCCGTTCGACCCGAGCTCATGGCCCGAGGTGACGGCATGGCCCAGGGTGCCGTCGATCGCAGACCTGATGCGCGGCGAGATCACTAACGGACGCTGGGGTCCGGGCCAGCGCATCCCGTCGCTCACCACTCTCGGCAAGGCCACCGGCGTCAGCAGCCGAATCGTCAGTCAGGCGTCTGCACTTCTGCAAGGCGAAGGCCTGCTCGACTTCCAGCCGGGACGCGGGCTCTTCGTTACCCGTCCGCAGGGGCCTCGCCTGAAGCTGCCGCACGACTGGCCCCGGAGCTACGGCTTCCCCGGCTAGAACGCGAACGGCCGGGCGTTCGTAGCGCCCGGCCAGTTCAACCAGCGGCCCCAGCCGCTGATCAACGAACCCAACCTTCAGATTGGAGCTCACCCATGAGCTTAGCGCCTACCCCCTCCGCAGCCCACATCCTGAATGCCCCCCTCCCTCGACTGCTGACCGACACTCACACTGAACTCGTCGACAGTTCGATCACCGACGAGGCGTTCCTCGGTGCTGCGGTCCAACGGAAGAGCGGCGACATCATCCTGGCGATGCCGCCTGGGCGCAGCGAGATGGAGCGCGACACCATGGCGCGCTACCTGCTCGCCCGTGTTTTCCGCGTCGCCCTGCCGAAGTCCCCGCCACCCTTCGCAACGACCGAACTCTGACCGACCTTTCCGCCCTCCAGTGGTCACTTCCGCAGCACCACGGAAGTGACCACTGGAGGCGCTTCGGAACCACGAAGGAGCCCCCGCATGGCAACCCACCAGAAGCGGTCGGCCCGCTCGCTGAGGGCCGAAGCCACGTTTCGCGCACGCCTCGCCGAACTGGGCGCGACCCTGGTAGAGCCGAAATGGCTTGGAGTGACCGCCAGGCATCAGGCGACGTGCTCCGCAGGCCACACCTGCTACCCCATTCCGCACACGACGAAGGCGGGCCGCAGGATATGCCCCGAGTGCCCGCTCCCCGCCTCCGTCGCGGCGTGGGAGAAATTCCGGGCGAGCGTGGGTAAACAGGGCAGTGAAGTCCTCGATCCGACGTGGAAGGGAAGCCGGGAGACGTATTCCGTCAGATGCTCAGACGGTCATGTGACCCGAATTTGGCCCATCGGACTCCATCAGGGCCGAGGCATCTGCACAGTGTGCTCCGGCATGAGCCCGCAGCTGGCCTGGGAGAACTTCCGTTCCCTCGTCGAGCAACTCGGCGGGGTCGTTGTCGAGGAAGCCTGGAAGGGTAAAGATGAGCCACACGCCTGCCTGTGCCCCTCAGGGCATGAGTGCATGCCTCGACCAGGACACTTGCGCCGGGGGGTTGGCATGTGCCGCACATGCGCTGGCAAGGATCCATGGGTTGCCGAGGCCGCATTCCGAGCCCGCGTCAAAGAACTCGGTGGCAAGGTTCTTGAGCCGGTCTGGCTCGGCGCAAACTCACCTCATCGGATCCGTTGCGCGGAGGGGCACGAGGGCGCGCCGACACCGAGCCGCGTGCAGCAGGGCGCGGGCATGTGCCGCACATGCGCTGGCAAGGCGTGGGACGTGTTCTACGTCACCGTTGACGAGATCAACGGCATTTTGAAGTTCGGCGTCACATCAGGCGATGCGCGCCCTCGGCTCACAGACCATGCCCGCGACGGCTTCGATAGCGTCGTTCGCCTCAGAGTAGGGCTGCCTGGCGACTTGGCGCTGCGAACGGAGCGCGCCGTCCTGGCTGCATTGCGAGATGCCCGTGAAGCGCCCGTCCGCGGGCGGGAGTACTTTCCCGCACGGACCCTTGGTCTGGTCCTCGACGTGGTTGACGGGTGGACAGCCCCAAGGCCAGCGGGAGTGAAGGATCAGATGGCCAATTAGAAGATCGCGGATACCGCTCCGCCCATCGCCGCCGCAGCGATCGCCCACGACCACCCCGTCCTGCTGCTCCGCTGCCGTGTCGCCGAAGCCCCCCGGCTCAGCGACAGTCGAGCTGGGGGGGCTTCCACGCACCTCAGGCGCCGCTACCGTGGGCTACATGGAGACACGGACAGCGGCGCTGCCGGATGGCAGCGAGGTGACGATCGCGGTGGAGCCGGGGCTGGCTCAGGATGAGGTGGATGTGCTGGCGGCTCAGGTCTGGGTCGAGACGCCGGAGCCCAGCGGCGGTGAGTAGCCGGACGCGCAGTAGCGCCCCGACCAACCTGGTCGGGGCGCTTTGTCATGCGGTGGGCCTCTTCAGTGGCGTCGTTGGATGTTGTAGATCCGCACGGTCTGTCGCTCCGGGTTGACGGAGATCAGTGCGGTGACGAGGGGGCGGATGAGCTGGCGGTGGATGCCGTCGTCGATGCCCCACGGTTCTGTGGCTGCGACCGGGTCGTGGCAAACGTCTGCGAGGCCGAGGGTGAGCTGTTCGCTGGCGTCGTCGGGGAGGGAGTCCCAGACGGCCAGGAGGGTCTCGTCGCAGAGGAGCCGGTACACGGCCCCTACCCTGCCAGGGTCAGGCTGCTCCGCGGGCCCGAATGCGGGCAGCGTCCGCGAGGACGCGGTCGGTGACGTCGATCCATTCGCCGGGCGGTTCTTCACCGCGGGCCTCGGCGGCGGCAACTTCCCGCCCACGTTCGACGGCGGCGAAGGTGTCCTTGGCGATGCGCTCCCACTTCGCGAACACCTGTAGGAGTTCGTGCGCGGGGGCTTTGTTGATCTCGCTGAGGAAGCGCTGGGCGAGGGTGGGGTTGCCGAGCGCGTCCCGAATCCGCTCGATGGTCCACGGCTCGCTGCTCATCACGGCCTCCCTGCCGACCCTTTTGGCCTAGGCCACCACCGTAGCCGAGATGAGCACATGACACAGAACATCTGGATACCGCGGTTCGGTGTCGTTCAGGCTGCGGATCTGTCCGCCATAGGCAGTCGCAGCACTTCGTCGTGCCCGTACTGCTGGTCGCAGCCGTGGCACTTGATCGCGGGGGTGTGGACGGTGACGCGCAGGACCTGGCCGCAGGGGCAGGCGACGGGGATGCGGCGGGGTGGCTTTTCGCCGTCGAGGATGCGCCGCGCCTGCCCGACGATGTTCCTCAACTCGTCGGCGAACTCCCGGACGGCGGGGTGTTCGTCGCAGATCGTGTTGAGGTTCCGCTCCAGCAGAGCGGCGTATCCGTCGACGGCTGCTTCGACGGTCCCGTACTGGGGCAGCTGCCAGGTCTCGCGTTCGCACAGGTCGGCCGCCCAGGACGCGAGGACACCTTCGATGCCGCCGCGGGCCCGAAGGTCGAGTGTGTCGAGGTTGCAGGGGACGGGCGCGGAGCGGGTGGCTGTGCGCCCGTCGCCGCCGCGCCGTCCGGGTACCAGTGCGTCGGCGAGGGCCCGGTAGAGGCCGGGGAGGGCGGTGAGGTTGTCGTGGATGCGTTGCTGGCAGCCGGGGTGTACGCGGGGCGTGGAGGGGCGGCTGCAGACCTCGCAGGGCCACGAGGCGGGCGTCGAGGCGTCGTTCACGGCGGTTCTCCTTGCCGGTGATGCGGGGTGGGTCAGCGGTGGGTGACGCGGAGACGCAGGGGCCGGATGTCGGTGGGTTGCTCAACGGTGGCGTGGTAGCCGAGGTCTCGGAGTAGCCGCGCGTACTCGTCGAGGTGGCGCTGGGGGTCAGGCCCGTCGTGGATGACGCGGACGGTGTAGTGGCTGTCCTGCCGGAGGTGGTAGCCGGTGTGCCCGGCTGCGGTGAGATGTTCGTCGATGGGGTTGGTCCAGACTCGGGACGTCATGGCGGGCTCCTTGCGGCGGTGCGGGTCAGTGGTGGCGTCGGGGTGGCCCGTAGGGGGATTGTCAGGCGGGCCGGTCCGGACGTTTCGTGGGCTTGCCGTCCTCGTGGACTAGTCCGGCGTCGCGCAGCGTCTGGAGGGTGCGGTCGAGCTCCTTCATGGCCGGGCGGATGGCCTGCGCGTAGGCGTGCATGAGCGCGGTGATGGCCGCTTGTACTTGGCGGGCCCAGGCAGCGAGGGCGTGGGCGAGCTCGGTCTCCTCGAAGATCACGACGTTCGTGATGCCGTTGAAGGGTTGCCGCTGCTCGTCGTCTAGGTCTTCAATCCGGGTGGGCTCCACGGTCACTGCTCCTTGGCCTTGTTGACGCGGACTGCGGCCCAGATGAGGGCGATGAGCAGCGCGGTGACGCATACGGCGATGACGGCGGCGAGGTCGTATCCGGTCACGGGGTCGGCTCCTTGGAGATGTCGGACTCGTCAAGGTTCGGGTCGGCCATGGTCAGACGTCCGCGTCCGGCGCGGCCATGGCGACGAGGCGGCGGATCCGCTCGTACTTCTCCTCCGTCGTGTGGCCGTCCCACTGCGCCTTGGGGTGCTCAGCGGCAACGTGCGGAAGGTGGGTGAGCAGGTCGGAGTCCCGTGGGCTGATGTGCCACGAGAGTTGCCATCCGGAGGCAGCGAGGTACGCGATCTGCCAGCCAGGCTCGTCGATGTCGGGCGCCGGGGCTACGGCTGCGGGGTAGATGCAGGCGAGCCACGCGACGAGGTGGGCGCGCTCGCGGTACGCACCATCCCGTTCGGCCTCGGCCTGGGCGCGTTCGGCGACGAGCGTCTGGTTGGTGTCGCGGACGCGGCGCAGCTCGGCCTCGGCCCGGTCGGCGCGAACGCTGGCGACCTCTGCTCGGTCGCGTATGCGGGCGATGGTGGCTTCCTTGCTGGCGCAGAGATCGGCGAGGTCGATTTCGTCGAAGTTCTCGAGGAACCAGCGGGCGCTGTCGCTGAGTTCCTCGTGCCGGTTGGTCATCGGTTCCTCCGTGCTGCGCGTTGCATGGCGCGGCGGGTGGCTCGGTTTGCGGGGGTTGGTTCGGGGAGTTGGGGGAGGTCGGCGTAGGCGGCCGGGTCGTCGTCGTAGGTTTCGGTCTGGTCTCCAGGGTTGGAGAGGCGGGTTTCCCAGTTGGTGCCGTGGGTGCCGTGGCGGTCTCGACGCGGGACGGACGAAGGCCCGGTCATGGCTGGCCTCCGTTGGGGTGCGCCGCCAGTGAGGGCAGCGGAGGGATAGCCGCAGCGAGCCACCCGTCCGGGGCGGTGGTGAAGTGCGGTGCGGCTGTGGTCTCCCACCAGGAGCGCACTGCGGTGGTCTGCACGGTCTGCTGGGTGCGCTTGTCGACGTACTCGACGGGCCGCTCGCCGGTGTGGCGGACGGTGGCCCGGCCGCGCTTGCAGCCGTCGGGGTAGTCGTTCCAGTTCACTCCGGCTTCGGACCAGAGCAGTTCCTGCATGCCGCCGCTGTTTACGCCGTGCAGTCGCCGGTGTGAGAAGTGGGCTTGCGCGGCCATGGAGATGGAGTTGCGGACGGCGTCGCGCTGTCGCCACAGGAAGTAGTTCGCCACCTCGATGGGGTCGGAGAGGGTGAAGACGCGGGAGTCGAAGAGGGCGCGCTTTCCGGGGCGGCGTTCGTTGAGCACTGCGGTGGCGAGCGCTGCGGAGAGGCTGAGCTGCTTGGCGATCACCCCGCCGAACCAGGGCTCGGTCTGCTCGGTGGCGAAGTCGGTGATGAGCACGCTGATCTCGTCGGACTGGGTGTAGGCGAAGCGGGCGCCGGTGATCTCGGCGCAGAGGGCATCGGCGACGGTGTTCATGTCGGCCATGAACGCCTGGTCGAACGGCTTGTCGGCGCGGCGTAGGTAGGAGTGGAAGGAGCGGCCGTCGACGCGGATGACGGTGTAGGTGCGGCGTGGGAGGAAGGTGCGGTACGCCGCCTCGTGTCGTTTCATTCGGTCGCCGAGGGTGGGCTCGTTCATGCTGCTCGGTCCTTCCGTGCACAGTGGGTGTCGTGGCTGGTGGCCCCGAATCGGGCGTTGACGGGGCAGCAGGGGGCGTTCTCGGGGTCGTTGGGGTCCGTGGGCCTCGCGGGGCCGTTGCGTGCGGCAGGCGGGCGCACAGAGGCGCGGCGTTCGCGGAGGCTGAGATCGACGAAGAACATGGCGCCGAACCCGAGTGCGAACGTCGGCAGCCACTGGCCTTGTCGGGCGCACCAGAGGCCGAACACGGCGAGGGTGCAGGCGGTCGCTGCGCAGGCGAGCTGGTAGCGGCGGCGGGTGGTCATCGCTGCGCCTCCGGGGCGAGGTCGGCAAGGGCCTGCGCCCAGTCGGTGAAGGGGACTGCCCGGTCGTCGAGGTACGCGGTCGCGGCGAGCTTGCGGTTCGTTACCAAGAGCTGGCCGCGCACGTTCCAGAAAGGGCCGTCGTGCTCGGTTCGGCAGATGAAGCGGCGCGTACTCAGCCACTTCGCGACCTGCTCGGGCTCGCGGGTGGTGAAGATGAAGACGGCGTCCTGCGCCATGAGCTGGCGTAGACCTTCGAGCGCGCCGGGCATGGGCGGGTCGTAGATGGTGCCGTTGGCCCAACCCTTGCTGTAGGCGTGGATGACGCCGTCGAAGTCGACTGCGATGGTCATGTAGTTACCAGCCTTCGTTGAGGTGCGGGGCGTTCGGGCTGATGTATCGGTTGTCGTGGAGTGGGCGGGAGCGGCCCCAGTCGGTGCGTGGGTGCAGGGACTTGGGTGCGTAGCAGTGGAGGCAGATCCAGCGGCGCCAGCCCTTCGGCTGCCAGGGGTGGGGTCCGGTGTCGGTGGTGGGTTCGGTCATCGCTGCGCCTCCCAGTCGAGAGCACGGTGTGCGGCTTCTGCCTTCCATGCGGCGGTGAAGTACGGGTCAGCCATGTCGTTGTCCGCCTCGCGGAGGGCTTGGTCGGTTTCGTATTCGGCGGCGATGGTCTCGGAGGAGAAGCCGCAGGCGTTCAGGTCGCGGTGGCTCACGGCGTCACCTGGACTTCGGCGACCGGCACGTCGGCGTCGAGCTGGCGGTGCAGCTCACGGAGACGGGCGAACGCCTTGCTGTCGTGGCGGCTGAGGGCACGGCGTGCGGGTGTGGGTAGCGCGCCCCAGCAGTTGCCGCAGAGGTACATGCGCGGCGGCTTGGGGGCGCGGCAGGAGCGGCAGGGGGTGGTCATCGGGTTCCTCTGAGAGTCGAGGGCCAGCAGGACGGGCAGGGTGATGGCGGCGGTCAGGTAGATCAGCGGCCACAGGGCGCCGACGATGCGGGCGATCAGGTCGTCCACCGCCTGACGGGGATACCGGCGGCCTCGGCGAGCGCTGCGGTGTGGCTGGCGCCTCGGCTGCCGTCCTTGATGAAGGCCAGGCACACGTCGGCGCCGAGGTCGACCATGAGCTGGTTACGGATCGGACCGGCGGCCTTCCCATGGGTGAGCCAGTCGGCGCGGTGTGGCTCCTCGATGACGGGGTCTCCGAGGCGCTGGCGGCGCAGGTACCAGGCGTGGGCGTCGAAGTCGGCGCCGGTCTTGCATGCCCCGTGGACGACGACGAGGTGCGCGCCGGGCGGGAGTCGATCGTGAGCGTCGTTGAGGGCGTTGGCCACTGTCTGCGCGGTCGGCCAATCTCTGCTGCCGGTGACGAGGACGCGGTACGGGGTGGTCAACGGAGCCTCCAGGCGATGAGGACGAGTCCGCCGGCCAGGACGAGGAGGCCGGCCATGAGTCCGGCGGCCAGGCTGGTGTGCCAGGTGAGGGTGTTGAGGGTGGCGAAGGCGTCGGCGATCACGACTGCTCCTCGTCGGCCGCTCGACGCTCCGCCATGCGCAGCGCGTCGGCCACGGTGAAGCCGTTCACCGTGACGAGGGGCGCCTGCTCCTTCGCCAGCTTCAGCGCGGTCTCCAGATCGAAGCGGTGCGTAGCCAGCCACTCGTCCTCGCGCGACGAGGAGCGCATCTCGTAGTCCCAGGTGCCGTCCGCGCCGAGGCACGAGGAGTGCCGCTTCACGGCCCACCGGTCGCGTCCTCGGTACTCGACAGTGATCTCGAAGACGTGCGAGTTGATGCCGTCTTCGGGGAGGCAGTTCACGGTGTACTGCGTGGCCTGCACGGTGGGCTCGGGGGTCTCGGTCATGGGGTCAGGTCTCCTTGCCGGGCTGGGCTACAGCGGCGGGCTGCTCGGTGATGGTCTGTACGGCCAGTAGGTCGGCACCGCATGCCGGGTGCACGCAGATCCCACCGTCGGGCAGGTCGTCAGATGTCACTTCCTGGAAGTCGACGTGCCGGGAGGCGGGGACGGGCTTGTGGTGGAGGCAATGCAAAAGTCGGCCGTCGTCCTGCTGGTAGCCGACCAGGCCGGTGGCGGCGAGGCGCTGCACCTCGCGATCGGGGACGAGCTCGGTGGCTCCGCGCCAGACGTCAGCAGCAGGCTGCGCCTCGGCCTCGGGCTGCTGCTCCTCGCCTTCGGGCCCGGCCAGGTCCTGCCGCAGTACGGCGGCGCGCTCCGGGTCGAGCTCCAGCCAGTACGGCTCACCCGCTGGGCCGGAGAGCATGACGGTGATGGTGTCGTCGTCGCCCCACATGACGTCGTTGAGGCCCCAACGGAGAGGCGTCGGGTCGAGGGTGGTCAGGTCGGCACCGAGCAAGTTGTTGGCGCGCACGGCCCCGCGGTGGCCCTTGGAGGCCAGGTTCCGGATCGCGCCCGCCACGGCCCCGTCGTAGGGGTTCTTGGTGGACGCGTACTCGGCGGCCTTCTTCGTGAGCCAGGCGACGACCTCGGCCAGCACCTCCTCCCGGGGCACACGGTCGCCGGGCGAGGCCGGGGCGGGGTCGTGGGACTCGTCGGTCATGCAGGCGATGCACGGGGTGGTGCACCCGCTGCGGGTCGGCTCGGTGGTGGGCTGCTCTTCGTCGGCCATGCGGCGCAGCACGGCCCGCACGTCCGTGCCCCGCCGGAACGTGCCGTCGTCCACCGGGTAGACGGCCACGGTGTCGGACCAGTGGAAGCCGTGCTCGTCGGTGTGCGCCTTCCCGGTGTGCTGCGCTGCCCGGATGCACAGCCGCGCCTCGTCGTGGCCGTGGTACTGCGCGGAGCAGGTCGTCGCGGCCAGGTCATCGGCGGCCGGGGTGGGCGGCTGCTCGTCGGCGAGGCGGCGCAGCGACGTCACGGCTGCCTGGTCCCCGTCGGTGAAGCCGTCGCGGGACCAGATGTGCTCCTGCGCCTGGTCGAGCGCGTAGGTGAGCATGGTCCGTTCGGTCTCGGTGAGCACGACGGCCCGGTCGACGGGTGCGGGGAGGACGGCCAGCACCGCGTCGGCGCGGCTGTACGCATTGGCGCGGACCGTCTCCAGAATGCCGGTCTCGGGATCGGGCTCTTGGCCGCGGTACGTCCATGAGATGAGCGCTTCGGCGATGCGGTCGCGGAGGTCGGTCTGGTCGGGTGCGGGCGGCTGCACGGCAGCGGGCTCCTCGCCTACCGGCTGCCACTGCTGGACGACGACGGGCCGCTGCTCGACCTCCACGGCCTCGATCGTGTCGCCGTGCCTGTGCCACGGGTCGATGCCGTCCTGGTGCTCGGTGGAGCCGACCTCGTAGTCGACCTGGTAGGCGGTGCAGTCGCCGGGGGCGCGGAAGACGAGGCGGTGGACGTCGGTCCAACGTTCGGAGCCGATGAGCTGGTTGGAGAGTTCACTGGCGCAGCCGTCCTCGTCGAGTTCGAAGGGGACGCCGATCTGTTCGAGCTGCTCGCGGGTGAAGTGGCGGGTGGTCATGTGGTGGTTCCTGTCTGGGTGGTGGGTGGTCAGTCGGTCATGGCGCGGCGTTCGTACTCGGCGCATGCGCATGGGCAGTTGTGGGAGATGCCGCAGGGGCAGGGTTCGCAGCAGTAGTGGTGGTTGCAGGTGTCGCAGGGCCAGCGGTTGCAGTCGTCGCAGGGCATCGGGGTTCTCCTGGGGTGGTTGGAGTCGGGTTTCGTTGGGGTGGTCAGGCGGCGCCGTGGTGTTCGGTGTTGTGGGTGGGGATGGCGAGCTGGCCGCCTGCTTCGATCTGGGTGCGGCGGGTGCGGGCTCGGGTCTCGCGGTGGTGGGCGGCGTCGTACCGGAGGTGGCATGCCTGGCAGGCGGCCATGAGGTTGGCGGGGTCGACGTTTTCGGGTTGGTGGTCGAGGTGGGCGACGGTGAGCACCACGATTGATCCGGTCATGGGTGACGGGTGGCCGTTGTGGGCTGTGCATCGGCCGTCGTGGGGGGTGCCGCATCGGCCGTCGCATTCGCATCGCCAGGCGGCGCGGTCGACGCGGATGGTGCGGCTGATGGTGGGCCAGTTCTTTGGGTAGCGGTTGCGGTTTTCGGGGCGGATGGGCATCAGGCCGTGTCTCCTTCGCGGTCGCGGCGGCGGTCGGCTTCGGCGGCGGCGTCGAGTTCGGCCATGCGCTGGCTGAAGGTGGGTGGTGTGGGTGTGGTGTTGCCGCCGGGGAGGCCGACGAGGAACGCGCCTTGCTGCGGCTCGGCGCGCTCGCGGGCGACCCACGACACCCAGAGGGGGCCGAAGTTGGCGGCGCGCGTGCCGTGGGCCTGGTGGTGGCGTACGAACTTGGCAGTAGCAGCCGCAGTGTTGACCGTGCCGAGGCGACGGAGGTCGCTCGCTGCTGCCGCGCGGTCTGCGTCTGTGGGCTGCCAGTCGACGTTGATCAGAGAGAGAGCAGGCTCTTGTTCTCGCGCGTCACTACCTGCACTTCTCTCTCTACCTGAACCACTACTAGGGGTTGGGGTCGGGTCGGGTCGGGACGGGGCGCCGTTAGTAACGCCGTTACGGAATGCGTTGACCTGCGGTTCTGTCTGAGATTCGTGACGGTTTCCGGTCGCCGTCGTGTCGCCGTCGTGTCGCCGTCGTGCTGCGTTCGTGTCGCCGTCGTGCGTTTCTGCGGTTCGCGTAGCGCCGTTAGTAACGCCGTTACGCGACGGGGCGGGAGAGCCGTCCGGCGGGACCGGCTTTCCGTTCCTCCGCTGCCGGAACTTCTCCTGCCGTTCGGCGTTCTTCTTCCGCTCGGCGAGCACCTGCTCGCGCGACGGGTTGTAGTCGAGGAAGTCGTGGATGACCCAACCACCGTCGTTGCGATCCCACACGCCCGCGTCTTCGAGCTGCTTCGCGGTCGCCTTCAGCCCCC
The DNA here is from genome assembly GCF_046540415.1 of Streptomyces sp. E11-3. Lineage (NCBI taxonomy): Bacteria > Bacillati > Actinomycetota > Actinomycetes > Kitasatosporales > Streptomycetaceae > Streptomyces > Streptomyces sp. E11-3. The sequence continues at coordinate 1,198,230 of NZ_JAZGRL010000001.1, forward strand.
GGATGTGCGCGACGAGCGTCAACTCTCGGTCGCTGATGCGCCCGTCGGTGAGGTTCTCGGCGCACCAGCACAGCGCGGACACGTGCAGCCGGAACGCCCGATCGGTCAGCAAGGCGATCTTGCGGTGCGACGGGAACCGGTCGTCCAGCTTCACCCAGGGCATCGGCGCTTCTCTCGTTCGTGCTGATCAGAAGGAGGTGGAGCTGTCGCGTTGCACGCGGTCGCCTTTGCTGCTGTTGCAGGGGCGACAGAGGACGCGCAGGTTGGCTTCGGTGTCCGGGCCGCCGAGGGACCACGGGTAGACGTGATCGAGCGTCAGGTCTTCCGCGGCGCCGCAGTGCACGCAGGCGTGGCCATCGCGCTCGAACACGGCTGCGCGGACTTCGGGCGGTATCGCGGCGCGGCTGACCTGACCTCCACGGAGGGCGATTTTCGCGGCGCGCGCTTCCTCTTTCCTTCGCTGCGCCTCTGCGGCGGCTGCCTCATCCCTCAGCCGCTCGGGAGTGACCAGTAGGAGCCACGGGCCTTCAAGGCCCGGCGCGTTGTGTGCCACTCGCGCGTGCCCGTTGGCGACCATGAGCGCCACCGCTTCACGAAGCTCTTGGACGCTGAACTCGAAGTCGCGGGCCATCTCTTCGTAGTCGAGCGGCCACGCCTGGCTTCCACCCGCGCTAGCGTCGATGCGCCTGGCTATGGCCTTCGCGACGCCTGATCCAAACGTGGTTCGGTCAAGCCACCACAGATCGTCTGCACTTCCAAACAAGGAGCCTCCTTGGCCATGCGCCTCTAGGCGGGTCTGGGCGCGCGGAACCAAGCCGTCTTGCGCCTCTGACGACGGTGTCGCGCCCTCATCGCATTCATGTACATCATAGCGCTCATCGCGCTTATGTACATCATGATCGTGAGGTACACTCCCGACATGACCGCGCCCAAGAGAGAGCACCAGGAGAAGATCGCGGAGTTCCGCAACTCGCTCGCCGAAGCGATCGAGAAGGCCCGCTACTTCGACGAGACGACCGTGCTGACCAGCCGCGGCAAGCGCGTTGCCGTCCTCGTGGGCATGGACTTCTATGAGCGCGCACTCAAAGCCCTCGACGAGCAACGCGTCCTCGTCGAGCAGCCAGCTTCCGACTGACCTCACGTCCCCTCCTCTCCTCTGGCCCCGCGCCACGGCGCGGGGCTTTGTCGTGTGCGGTGGCCCGGTCAGGGCTGGGTGGGTGCGGCGCGGCGGCCGGTCACGCCGCGGCCTTGCTGGTCGGCTGCGCGCGGCGGGCGGTGGCACGAGCCGTGCGGCACGGACCGCAGCACGGGATCTTGTGCCGGTAGTGGGCGGCAGAGCCCTCCGGTGTGCCGCACAGCCCCGTCCAGTCGGGGAACGCGTCAGGGTCGTCGAGCCGGTCGTCGTCCCAGGCGCCGACCGGTGCCCACCCGCGGTCGGAAGCGTGGTTGCGGGCGCGGCTGTACGCCTGGTTGTCGACACCGTGTTCGCGAGGGTCGACCCGCCACAGCTCGTCGTAGAGGCCGTGGACGAGACGCACCGTGCGGACGATGACCTGGGGCCGCTTGATGATGCTGCCGAAGTTTCCGGGCTGCATGGCGAGACGGGCGGCGAGTTGGGCTTGAGGCCAGCCGCCGGCTACCAGTGCTTGGAGTCGGCGCCGGGTTCCGGTGGCGTCGACGGACACGGCAGAGCCGAGGTTGTCGAGAGTGGGCTGAATGGCGAGGAGCGCAATGGCGTTCTTCGGGCGGACCTGCTTGGACGGCGCCATGCCCCGCTGGGGGTGGCCGTACAGGAGTTTGGTGAGGACGCCGGTGGGGACGTCGGCGAGTGCGGCCACGCGCTTCCAGCCAATGCCGAAGTCCATGAGGGTGCGGACGTGTTGGCGGACTGGTTCGGCGTCGACGTAGGGCTGCCAGGTGCCGTAGGCGATGGCGCGGCGCCGGTTGGCCCGGTACTGGCTGTCTGCGAAGCAGCAGGGGTAGCAGCGGCAAGCGTCGAGCTTGTACTTCACGTAGGTGCCGTGCTGGCGGTCCCTCATGCGGCCACCGCCTTGCGGTCGCGCTTTTGCCCGGCGTGGAGTTCGCGGAGGATGGCGGCGAGTTGGTCGCCGATGTACTTCTCGTTGGCGTCGAGTTGCTTGGCGATGGAGGGCACGGATTCGCCGCACAGGTGGAGGTGTTCGATCTCGTCGCGCCGGTACGGGTCGCGCTGGTATTTGGCTGCTGGCTGGTACGGATCGGCGGTGTCGGGTTGTGTGGCGGGGTTGTCGATGGTGTGGTCGTCCCAGGCGAGGGGCCCGTGCCAGCCTTTTCGGCGGGCGTCGTTGCGGGCCCGCGTGCTGGGGCCGGGGGTGCGGGCGAGGTGCCGGTATTCGAGGGCGATGGTGTCGGCGGTGGTGGCGCGGACGTGCTGGAGTTCGCCGCGGGAGATGCGTCCGAGGGCGTCTCGGTTGAGGCCGAGGTGGTCGGCGAGTTGGGCGATGGGCCAGCCGATGGCGATGAGAGCTTGGAGGCGGCGGACGGTGCCGGTGGCGTCGACGTCGCGGGTGTCGGTGGGCGGCGGGCCGATGGGGATGTTGAGGATGCTGCGGGCGGTGTGGTTGGAGACGGTGGGCTGGCCGGCGAGGATCGCACTGATGGCGCGGTGTCCGATGGTGGAGGCGCGTCCGATCTGTGCCTGTGTCCAGCCGAGGGTGAGGAGGCGCTGGATGTGGGCGCGGGACTGGGTGGCGGGTTGGCGGCGTCGCTGTCCGCGGTGGTAGTCGAGGCGGATGCGGGACATGTACCGGTAGTCGGCCTGCTTGCACTCGGTCTGGCGGCATCCGCGCAGGTAGCAGGCGCGGGATGGCTGGTGGGTGCAGGTGGTCATTGGTTCCCCCGTTCGTCGGCGTAGTAGGGCTGGAGTCGCGCCCATTCGGCGGCGAGGTGGTCTTCGAGCTGCTCGAGGCCTTCGATGGCGCTCGGGGCCGGTACGTCGCCGCGGGCGGCGCGGCGTGCGGTCCACGCCCAGCGGGCGCGGTCCCAGGCGCGGCGTAGGAGCCGCCAGCAGGCGACAGCGGCCACACCGGGGGCGAGGAGCCACAGGAACTTGCCGACTTGGGTGGCGGCGAAGAAGGCGTCGACGGCGTTCACGTCCGCCTCCTGGGCTTGTGTGCGCGGCGGGTGATGAGCGCGCCTGCGATCACGGCGACTCCGGCCATGACGGCGAGGCACAGCAGGAACAGGGCGGCGTCGCTCATGCCGTCCTCCTGGTGCCTCGCCAGGTGCGGCACAGGCTGCGGTGGACGGTGGCCCGCTTCGACGGGGCGGTCCCGGCTGCCTCGATGAGTCCGGCCTTCGCGGCGGCCCCGAAAGCTGGCCCCCACTGGGACGGATGCTCTGGTTCGTCGATGAGGCCTTCGGCGATGAGGTCGGCGGCCTGGAAGACGACACCGCGGCGGGCCATGACCTGTATGGCGTCACGGCAGGCGGTCGCCCAGTCCGGGCGGGTCGCCGCGGCGGCGCGGGCCATACCCGCGGTCTTCGCGCGGGCCGCGGCGGCCGGGTTGATGGTGCCGGGGACGGGCTCGGGGAACTGAAGCTGCTGGCTCACCGGGCACCACCAGGGAGTTCACGGCCGACGCCGTCCAGCTCCAGTCGAGTCTGGATGCCCTGGAACGCCCGCAGCTGCTCGTCGACCTGCACGGCCTCGCGGATCAGCTCGGGGAGCGCGTGCGGGTGGATCTCCCACGCCGAGCCGGTGAACCAGAACAGTCGCTTCGCGTACTTGGCCTTCGGCCCGCCCGCCTGCTTGAGGACTCCGGCTTGACGGAGCTTGCGGCGCCACTGCTCCTCACCCCAGGGCAGCCCGTACCGTTGGCGGGCTATCGCCGCGGCCTCGGTCCACGTCCAGGTGAGCGGGTCCCCGGCTGCGCGGCGGGCGACGGCGTCGGCCTCGATGATCCGGACGGCTTGTTCGGAGTCGAGGAGGTAGCGGCGCACCTGCCGGGCAACCTCGGAGTCGCGGAGCAGCATCGCCACGTTCAGCAGCGTGCGCCGGTCGAACAGGGCCAGGGACCGGGCGCGTGTGCCGAGCCCACTGAGTGACTTGATGTCACTCAGTTCAGCGCCCGAGATGACTCGGTAGCCGTTGGCCTGCAGCTCTTCGAGGTTCCGGTGTACGAGCTGGCGGATGGTCTCGATGCTGACGTCGAAGAAGGCGGAGACGCCTTCGGTGGTGACGTGTAGGTCGTCGGGGAGGAAGGGGACGGCGCGGACCTTGTCGAGTACGTCGATGCGGTTGCCGTACTGCTGCCGGGCGGTACGGGACTCGGTGAGCACCATCTCGTTGGGAATGATCGGATCGGTCACGGTGTGGTCTCCTTGGGTGGTGCCGGGCTGGCCGCATTACGGGTGCGGCCAGCCCGGCGAGGCGGGGCTACTGCTGGGCGTGCTTGAGGGCGCCGCCGCGTTCGCGGATGTAGTCGCCGAGGCTGGTCGGCTGGCCGGTCTGCGGGTGGAGCAGTGGGGTGGCCAGGGCGCCGCGGGACTCGACCTCTCGGTAGAGGGCGAGCAGGCTGTCGGGCGTCGCGTCGTCCGCCCCGGCCGCGTCGATCCAGGCGGATGCGTCGACGGTTTCGGCGCCGTCGTTGAGCCAGTCGAGGAGCGGCTTGGCGATGTCGACGGCGCCGTTCGGCTCGCTGATGGACCGCTTGTGGAGGCTGGGGCAGCGGGACTTGAGGACGGTCAGGGTGTTGTCGATGTCCATGGAGGCGACGAGGCCGAACTCGTACTCGACGCCCTTGCGCTGCTCGGCGCGCATGCCCATCGCGACGGGCTCGCGGCGTCCGCGGTCGTTCTCCTGGAGGACCCACTCTGTCTGGGAGCGCATCGTGACGACGATGTGGCCGGGGTACGTCAGCAGGGCGTCGATCATTTCGTTCTGCATGGGGGTGCCGTCCTTCCACCCCGCGAAGCTGTTGCCGCCGTACTTCGACTTGGCCTTCTCGACCTGGTCGAGGGTGCCGTCGGTGCCCTTCCAGTAGTGCGACAGGGAGTCGATGAGGACCGTGCCGTACCCGGCCTCTCGGGCGGCGGCGAGGGCCTTGACGAGGTCGCGGGGGTCGTAGCGGTGCATCTGCAGGACGTCGAACTGGATGCCGTTGATGCCGACGTACAGAGATGCGGCTCCGCGTTCGGTGTCGATGACGGCGAAGCGGCGGCCCTCACTCAGGCCGTGGGCGATGGACAGGCCCGTCCAGGTCTTGCCGGAGCCGGAGACGCCTTGGATGGCGACGCGGGCCTTGGCCTTGTCCTTGGTGGCCGGGCGGAAGACGAAGCCGCCCTGGTCGTACTCGTCGGCCTGCGGCTGCTGGCGGCCTGTACGGACGGGCGGGGGAAGCTGGCTCACGGAAACGCTCCTAGGCGTACTGGCGCTCGACCCACGGGGGGAGCGAGATCATCGGGTTGGGCAGGTATCCGGGCCATTCGCCGGACTCGCGGCAGATGGCGTAGGCGTTGAGGGCGACCGTGTTGAGGTGGCGGCCGACTTCTCGGGCCATCGGGTCGCAGGTCGTGACGACGACGAGGTAGGGCGGTTCCTTCTCCTGCAGCACGAACTGCATGGGCCGCTCGGGGTCGATCAGGTCGAGCGCCAGGCCAGCGGCCTCGTACCAGTCCTGCTGCTGCGGGTAGCCGTGTTCGTGGAACGCCTTCTCCAGGTCTTCGCGACGGCAGGACCGCGCCGACTTGTAGTCGACCAACTGGCCGTCGTGGCGCAGCCAGTCGAAGCGGGCCCGCCGCCAGACGCCGTTGTCCTCCCAGAAGGCGGACTGTTCGGCGGCCCCGGAGCCGGGCTCCAGAAGCCGGGCGGCCTCCGGATCCTTGCGGAGCTGTGCGGCCATGGCCTTGACCTGCTCCATCTCCGGCCGCTTGAGCGGGATGCTGCCCTCGGCGCGGATGGCGGCGATCTCGGCCTTGATGGCGTTGGTGTCCCAGCGAGGGGCGTCGACGAGGACGAGCTCGGGGCCGTCGTCGAGAACCAAGCGGTGGGCGGCAGTGCCCAGGTCGAGGGCCTTCTTCGGCGGCTCAGGGTTGTCGAGCCAGTGCTTGAACTTGGCGGGGCAGTCCTTGACGAGCTTCCGAGCGCCGGTCGAGGAGAGGCTGCCGCCGGGCACGGGATCGGAGTGGTACAGCTCGGCGGGGATGTCGTACACGCCGGGGATCACCTCGGCGGGCGCCTCGACCTCCACGGCGGCGGTCACTGGGCGTCTCCCGAGCAGGTCTCGCAGCGGCCGTCGGCGGTGAACGGGCCGGCGGTGTCACCGCACCGGCAGCCGAGGGGGCCCTCCCCCGTGGCGATGCGCTGGAGTTGGGCGATGCCGGTCTCGTCGTAGCGGGCCAGGTGCAGGGCTGCGGACAGGGCCGGGTAGGTGTCGCGGAGGATCGCCCGGTTCTGCAAGTCAGCGGCCTCAATGGCGGCCATGAGGTGCTGGGTGAACGAACCGGGATGGGCGCCGCCCTTGTGGCCGTAACGCCACAGGACGTGACGTGCGGTCTCCCGCGGGATGGTGGTGCTCATGCGCTCTGCCTTTCGAGTGTGAAGGGGCCGCGGAGCCTGGGGGCGGCTCAACGCGGCGTTGGCTGCCGGGGCGGCGGGCGGTAGGTCACCGCCGCCCCGGCATGATCAGGTGGCGAGGCGGACGGTTGTCTGCTGATAAGCGGGGTCGGCGTTGACGATCCGGTCGACGGAGAACCACAGGCCAACCGTCCGCCCGCTGTTGACGTGCACGCCTTGCAGTTCGAACCCTGCGATGTCCATGTACTGGCGGCGGACGGTGCCTTCGTAGATGGATTCGCCTGGTGTCGGGCCGGTTGCGGTGATGCGGACTCGGTCTCCGTCGTGCGGCTCGTACATGTCAGGCCACCTCCTCGGCGGGCTTGATGCGGGTGGTGTGCGGGATGTGCGCGGGGTCGGCCGCCCGTGGCGCGGCGACGGCCACGACCGGGCCGAGCGCGTCCCACAGCGGCCGGACGTCGAAGCCGGTCGGGTGGGTGGGCTGCTCGTCGGGGTCGATATCCCGCTCCATGGGCGGCACGGTGGTCGCCAGGACGTTGGCCTTGAAGGCGCGCAGGGCGTGCAGCTCGATCCGCAGGTGGGCCTTCTCGGCCTCGGAGGCCCGAAGGTCTTCGAGGGCCCCGGACAGGTCGATCCCCGCCTGGTCCAACTGGAGCTCAAGTTGGGCGCGTTCGGCGCCGAGGTTGTCGACCTCGGTGGTGAGGGCAATGAGCGTGCACACCGCCTCGTCGAGCTCGACGCGCAGCTGCATCGGCGTCTTGCCACGGTGGCGGGCGAGCCTGCGGCCACGAGTTACGAGGCTCACGGCGTCACCCCCGCCCGCAGGCCGGTGGCGGTGTCGCGGAGCGCCTGGACGACCTGCTCCTTCGTCCGCTCTGCAGCGTCGTTCCAGTCGATGAGGTCCGCGCCGAGATGGTTTTGCACGGCGACCTCAGCGCGCAGTGCGGCGCGGCGCTCCGGGCCGTCCTCGCACCCGAACCTCGCGCTGCCGTGGGCGGCAAAGTTGAGGGCGCCGACCACGTCGACACGACACCCCTCGAGGGGGGTCCCGGCGTCGGCCTGGCAGCCGGAGTACAGGGCGCCCTGATGGAATCCGACGCGGTCCATGTGGCAGGCGGCCTTGTCGCAAATGTCGGCGACCTCGGCGACGGTGGGTGGGGCGATGGTGCCGGTCATGATCGGTCCTCCCAAGCAGCGATCCGCTGATCAACGTCGCGATAGTCGGTCCAGAGGGCAGGCTGATCAGGCATGCCGCACCTCGACCACGTCCCATCGAGGGCGGCCTGCACCACCGCAATGAGGACTACGGGGTCGACCAAGAGCGGCAGATCCAGCTCCGAGGGAGCCGCGCCAGGGCGGTGCAGATACCAGCCCTGGACGTGATGCCAGGTGAGGGAGTGGCCGGATTCCCAAGCGAGTTCGATCCACAGGTCGTGCACGGTCTGCCTGGTCAGCCTGATGAACGTGTCAGTGACCCTGACTGCTGTCGTGATGGGGGCGAGCCCGGCATCGGCGAGAGTGGCATGGAGGGCGTCGGCGTAGGCGGTGTGCGGCAGGCTCACGATGCCTCCCACGCTGCGACTGCGGCCTCCACCGGCCGGCTGTCCCACGACCACGTCCCGTCGTTACAGATCGGGCCGGTCGCCAGGTGCCCACGCAGCGCGTTCGCGGTCGAGCACGCGACTTGCCGCGGGCTGGAGTAGACGCCGACGGCCTCGGGGTCGAGGTGGCTCACGTTGCGGCCGCCACCAGCCTCGATCAAGTGCCATCCGCGGTTCTGGTCCCAGCCGAGGTAAACGCCGTGCAGCCAGGTGCCGGCGTCGGCCTGGTCGGCGTCGAACTCGATCCACGCCTCCAGGAGCTGGCCGTCCTGGGTGGTGGTCTCGGCGCGGACGACGTCGATGCCGTAGGCGGCGAACGCGTCGGCGACGGCGTCGATGTAGCTGTTGTGCGGGTATTCGGTCACTGCTCGGCCCTCCTGCGGGCAAGGTGCTGGCTGATGCGGGGCCCGGCGAGGGCGAGGAACGCGAACGCGGCGAGGACGATCCAGTCGACGGCGGTCACTTGGCGCCTCCCGTCGGCAGTAGCCCGAGGGCGTCGAGGAGTTCGCGGACCCTGGCCGCCACCACCGGGTCGTGGGCGAGCTGCTTGCCCGCCAAGCGCGGCATCAGATCGTCGAGCTCGTGCGGGTGCTCGGCGGCGATCCGGTCCGCGACCGTCACCGCCGCTTCACGTCGCTGCTCGACCGTGTTGCGGTGGGTGCGCTCGTCTCCAGCGAGTTCGAGGCCCATCAGTCCGCCTCCCGCCTCGCCGTGCGGGCGGTGTACGCGTTGAGCGACTCGACGAACCCGGCATCCGCCGACTCCCGGAACGCGCGGCTCGTCTGGCCCCACGTGGTGAGCGTGTTGGTGTCGGCATGCCACGTCTGCGGTTGATCCCAGTCCGCGGCGGGGAACGCGCCCTGCATGAGCGCGGCGAGCCGCTGCGACCCACCGGTCGGAAGCTGTAGACGCTGCTTGCAGTCAGCAGACCGAGCCGTGACGACGTAGGACCGCGCTGCCGTCCCGGCCGGGTCGGTCCACACTGGCGTCAACAGCACCGTGGCCGCGCCAGGCGCGATCTGGTGCACCCGGTAGCCGAGCTGCTTGTAGTGCCTGCGACGGCGGGCAGCCGATGCCCGGCGTGGGTGCACCGGGTGCGCCTCGCGGTCCACCGTGCGGCGCGTGCGGAGCTGGTCGCGGTACTCGCCCCGCACGCCCTTCGACCAGGTGGCTGGGTTCGGGCCGTACACGGCGCAGTACGCCACGTCGAGTTCGTCCAGTGCGTCCTCGACGAGGTCTGGGAAGGTCGTCGGCTCAGTTGTCATTCGACTCACCGCCGTCACGGTCGCTCTTGAGTCGCTCGATCTCGGCTCGGGCTTCGGCGAGTTCATCGGCGGCGGTCCGGTTCCGCTCGACCTCGGCGACGATCGTGTCCCGCCAGGCGGTGACGCCCTCAAGGAACGCATCGGCGATCTTCACGTGGTCTTCTGCGCTGACGCGCTGTGGGATCTGGAAGCATGTGTTGCCGGGGCCGTGCCACCCGTCCGGCTCGACGTAGAGGACCGCGTTCGGCTTCCCGGAGCTTCGGACGGTGAGGCTCGGCTCCAGGAAGATGGTCAGGTTGTAGTTGCTCATGCCAGCCTCCTGGGCTGCTGGTTCTTGGCGGCGAGGGCGGCGATGTGCTCAGCCCAGCCGGGATAGGTGTCGTCGGTGGAGATCGGCGCCTCGGGGTGCCGGAGCAGGCACTCGTCGAGGGCGTAGGCGATCCGGTCCGACGGAGACTCGGTACTGGCCGCAGCCTCAGCGAGGACCTGGCAGCACCGTCGGACGGTCAGTGCCCGCGCGTCCGCCTCCAGGCGGGTCAGCGGCACATCCACGTCGGCGATCCGACGCGGCTTCGACGGGGAGGTCATGACGCGCCCCCCTTGTGCGAATCGCCCGGCTCGCCGCAGCCAGCGCACAGGTCCGGCGCAACCGGATTGCCCTCGAATCCGGGACAGTCGCCCCTCATCTGGATCTCGACGACGGGGCAGTCGACACAGTGCAAGTACTCGCCGTCTTCGCACTCCGGTCGGCACTGGCAGAGCGCGGCTTCCAGTTGGGCTGCGTAGCGCCGGTTCTCGTCCCGTTCGCCACGGGCTCGGTCGAGCTCGGCGAGGAGCTCCGGCACAGCGTCGTGCGCGTCAGCAATGAACAGGGCGATGTCGCCAGCGAAGTCCGGGAGCGTCGCCAGGACCGTGCCCGACTCCAAGTGCACGACCCGGCAGTACGCGGGCTCGTCACCAGCAGCCTCGACGTAACCCTGAACCCACGGGCCGTCGTACCAGGCACCAGGGTGGGTCTCGCGGATCTCCGCCTCGCGGTCCGGCATCAGGGGCTCAGTCACGGCCCTCACCGCCAGCCGCACCCTCGGCCAGGCGGGACAGGCCGATGCCCCACACGATCGCGTGACAGGCCCACAGGTAGCGCCAGTCGTAGTCGTCGAGCTGCCACTCGCTCGTGTAGGGGGCGAGGAAGCGCCACGCCTCGCCCCACTGGCCGTCGGGCAGGTACTCGAAGGCGGCCAGTGCCTCGCGCGCCGTCTCCTTAGAGTCGGTGCTATATGCGGCCATGAAGCCCTCGGTGTGCTCGCACCAAGCGGCGGTGACGCCGGGGAAATGCTCCTCTGCCTGCGCCAACTCCTTGGCTACGTGCTCGTCGAAGCGCTCAGTGGAGAACTGGATGGCGGGCTCCGACCAGGCGACGAGCTTCTCGTTCCAGTAGCCGAAGTTCGGCCGGTCGCTTACTGACGACTCGCTGAAGACCTTGAACAGGTCGGCGGTTGGCCAGACGGAGAAGACGTAAGTCCCGACCTCGCCGTGGAACATCAGTCGGTTCGGCGACGTGTGCAAATCGAAGCGGTAACCGCGACCGTCGGTGGCCTCGAACCGAAGGTGCCGGTACAGGCCCTGCTCGAAGAGGACGGTCATCGCGTGGCCAGCGGTGTCGCGGGCGAAGCGGGCAGCGATCTCCGGGTAGTCGCTCATGCCGCACTTCCCATCAGCGGCAGGGACAGCCGGGCGATGTTGTCGAGCAGCACATACGGCACCGGAGACGACGACCCCATCAGGTCCTCGTACTGGCCGAGGAGACGGCGGAGTTCCTGCCGCTGCGCCCGCAGGTCCTCCGAGTGGACCAGTGCCTCCTCGTCGGCCAGCGTGGCCTCCCAGTAGGTGTAGAACAGCTCGTTGGACGCCTGCTCGCGCTCTTCGGCCGGGAGGCTGTCGTAGGCCAGACGTCCGATGTCAGTGACGTCGACCCCGTCCGGGCGCGTCGCCTGGAGGTGCTCCGCAGCCCAGGCGAACATCGTCTGCAGCGGGGACACCATCGGGACCTGGGTGGTCATGAGGTCGAACTCGTCCGGCTCGTAGTCCGGGTCAGGGTTCTGGGAGAATGAACTCACGGTTCACTCCTGTCTCTTCTGGGTTCTGAAGGGGTGGATCTCGCGGCCTAGGCCGCAGTGGCCCCGGCTGCCGGTGTGTGGAAGCCCGGCGGTTGGGGCCGCGTTGCCGTCAGGCGGCGCGCTGCCTGCGGCGGCGGGCGGGGGCGGGGCCCACGCGGTGCGCGTCGTAGTAGTGCGGAAGGTCTTCGCGGCTGATGCGGATCACGCCGCCTGCCACGCGCTGGCTGTGGGGAGCTCCGGCCTTGATCATTCGGCGCACGGTGTTGACGCTGACCTGCAGTAGGTAGGCGACCTCCTGAATCTTCAGGAACGGTGCGTCGGGGTCCGCCGGCTTCTGGGGCTTGAGATAGGCCCGCTTGGTAGACACGTCACTTCCTCTCTGTGGGTACCTCGGTGGGGGCGAGGAGCTCTTCATGGGTCGCGTCCAGAGCGGTTCTGAGACGGCCGTACTTGCCCGGTCCCATGTGCTTGCGGGTGCCTCGTTCGAGTTTTCGCAGGTAGTTCGCACTGATCCCGACGATCTCGGCGAGCTCTTGGACTTCGAGCCCCGCTTGCATGCGTTTGGTGCAGATGGCCGCCCCGTCCACTGCGAGAGTGGTTGGGGGTTGGTGCATGCATTGAACATACCCATAGCTACCCACGCCGTCTACCCATTGCAGCCCTTAGATGCCCTCAGTTAGCTACTAATGGCGCACAGGTACCCTCTGATCTGCATATATCTATGGGCGACTTCCAGCCGAAAGGGTCCCCTAGTCCTGGCTGGTCCCGCCTAGTACTGCCAAGATGGGCTCATGCCGACCAGCACAGACCACGACCTCGAGCGACTGGCGAAACGGGCGAAGCGCCGCCGCGCGGAGCTGGGGCTCGCCCTGAACGACATCAACGCGAAGGCGGCCGGAGTCGCCAAGGCGACATGGCAGCGGGTCGAGAAGGGCCTCGCCATCAGGGAAACCAACTACGTCAAGATCGACAACCTGTTGCAGTGGGCCCCCGGAAGCTGCATCTCAATCCTCGAAGGCCGCGAACCCATCCCCGTCTCCGACGTGCCTGAGGCGCCGAACGCCACAGTCGCGGAAATGCCCCGCCAGGAGCAGGCGCTGGACACGGTGCAGCTGTCCCTGCTTGCCATGGCCAAGGGATCCACCGCCGAAGAGATCCGAGCCATGAGCGAGCGCGTAGTACGAGACCTCGCCAGCCGCGGGCTCATCTGACCGACATTCACTCAAATGGATTACAACCATTTGCTTTTACGGCTTCGTTACCATTTCTCCGTAGATCACTTTGGTCCCGCGTGGTCCCAACCGCCCCTGAACATGGCAGAGTCGAGGGACGTCCTCGGAGGCTCCTAAACCTGAAGAGGGGGAGCCATGCTGCACAGAGACGCGCTCATAGCCGACTACGGGCCACAGTTCTTGGGCCACGTGTTCAAGGTCGACAACGGGATCGTCTGCGTAGTACCAGTACAAGTGAATCGTCGCCCCGAGGCGCAGGCCTCGATGCGCGAGATGGTGCGGGCTCTCGGGAGCGACTGCGGCAGCTGCCGCAACTGCCCAGTGGGCAAGGCAAGCTGACACCATGTGGGTCGCGGAGTCTCGGCGGTAGGGGTACCTGCCGGACTGCCGCGCACGTGACGCCGAGGGGGCGACGATGGCGCGACGGAGCCAGGACATCTACACGGAGTGGCGCGGGGGCACCTGCCGTGTGAAGTGGTGGAGCGGCGAGTACCACGCGAGCGGCCGAAAACGCTTCGAGTCCGAGGGCGGATTCACCGACGAGGACGAAGCCTACGATCACGGCCGGGACAAGCTCTACGAGATCCGCCACGGCACCAACATCTCCAACCGCGACGGCGCCACCCTCGTCTCCGACTGGCTGGACGACTGGCTCGCATCCCTGGACCTGGCGCACCTCTCCGTCCGCAACTACACGTGGACGATCAACTCGCACATCCGCCCGTTCTTCGACCGCAAGACGGTCAAGGAGATCGACATCCTCACGGTGCGCGCCTTCCGCCGGCACCTCGCGAAGACCCTTAGCGACAACAGCGTCCGCAACGTGATGATGGTCTTCAACATGGTGATGAACGATGCGGTGGACGCCGGGCTGCGCAAGACATCACCGGTCGAGCAGAAGAGGCGCCGCGGCAAGTTCAAGAAGAAGAAGCGCGAGCGCAAGAAGGACATGCCCGTCGAGGTCGTGGACCAGCTCGCGCGCAACGCGGAGACCGTCTTCGGGTACTCCGGTTACGTCTTCATGTGGACGATGGCGATGACCGGGATGCGGCCTGCGGAACTGTATGGGCTGACGCGCGAGTACTGCCATCCGAACTGGCCTGCCTCGGATCCGCGGCCGGACCCGGACGAGGGAGACCGGTACGAAGAGGATGCGGAGCGGTACGGCAAGGGTGAGGGCGTGTTGCCTGCGATCCGGGTGCAGCGGCAGGTGCAGTACGAGGACGGCGAGTTGGGGTTCTTCCCCCCGAAGTACGACTCCTACCGGACGCTGGTGATCCCGCAGTTCCTGGCGGACATGCTGGAGAAGCTCCTCGCGTCCCACGACGAGGAGTGGGTGTTCACCGGGATCGAGGGCGGTTGTCTCGCCAGGTTGGCGTTCAACCGCGAGTACTGGCGGCCGGTCGCGAACGGCTGCGAAGAGCGGAGCGGCGGGCGAGTCCTCAAGCCTCGAGCGGAGATACCGGCAGTTCCCTCGTTCCAGGGGAAGCGGATGTATCTCATCAGGCACGGACACAAGGCCTGGCTGGACGAGGACGGGCACAGCCGGTTCGCGGTGGAGTCCCGCATGGGGCATGAGATGCAGGGCGTTGAGGGGACGTACAGCAACGTGACGCCAGCTATGGAGCGGGCCATCGTCGCGTCGTTGCAGGCTCGCTGGGAGCGCCTCCCTCAGGGGGCGGCGGTGGACGTGGGGCCACGGCCGATGGTCCCGTCGGTGGCGCAGCTAGTTCGCGGGGCCTTGACCAGGGGCATCAAGGGGACAGAGGCTGTACTCGCGGAAGTGCGGCTGGCCTGCCCGGATGCGCGAAGGGATACGGTGGTCCGGACCGTCGCGCGTGTGGCGAACGAGCAGAGTGAGGCCGCTTGAGGCGACTCTGTTTCCCGTTCGTTTCCCATCACCCGGTTGCGGATCAAGGGGTTAGCAGGTCAGCGCGATCGTTTAGCTGATTCCTTAGCTATGCACATGATGACCGGCTATATGTCCGCCGACCTGTTCCTGGCCATCGCCGAGAAGGCCGGGAAGGACCTGACCGTGGCCTCCTTCCAGAAGGCGGCGGCGGGCTTCTCCGACACCGGCACGATGGTCGGCGACCGCGCGCTCCCGAAGGGGCGCAAGGAGGCCTTCGGCTGCGGGGCGCTGGTGCAGCTGAAGAGCGGCGCGTACGAGGTGTCGTCGCCCTTCAAGTGCTACGAACCCATCCCCTTCAAGTAAGGGGGTACGGGCATGGCTGATCTGCTGGGCTTCGTGCTGAGCGGTCTGGTCTCGGGTGCGCTGTACGCCCTCCTCGCGACGGGTCTGGTGCTCTCGTACTCGGCGTCCGGGCTCTTCAACTTCGCCCATGGCGCGACCGCTTACCTCTGTGCGCTCACCTTCTACGAACTGCACTCCGGCTTCGGCTGGCCCGCCGTGCCGAGCGCGCTGCTGCTGGTCTGTGTGGTGGCCCCGGCCCTGGGCTGGGGCCTGGACCGGCTGATGTTCCGCAAGCTGGCGCGGGTCGGCGAGACGGCCCAGCTCGTGGCGACGATCGGGCTGCTGGTCGCGCTGCCCGCGCTCGGGATGTGGGTGGTGGAGCTGCTTCAGGACGCGGGCGCGTCGGTGCGGCCCGCCGAGAACGAGTTCGGACTGCCGGGGGTCGGGCCGAGCCCGGCCACGTCCTGGCAACTGATGGACGGGGTCGGCATCGACTCCGACCAGCTCATCACCTGGGTGGTCACGGCGGTGGTGGCGGTCGGTCTGTGGCTGCTGATGCGGCACACCCCGCTGGGGCTGCGGCTGCGGGCGTCGGTCGACAACCGGTCGCTGGTGGAGCTGCGCGGGATGAGCGCCGACCGGCTGTCGTCGGTGGCGTGGATGCTGTCGTCGGCGCTCGCCGGGCTCGCGGGGGTGCTGGCGACGCCGCTGCTCGGCCTCTCGGCGCACGACTACACCCTCTTCCTCTTCGTGTCCGCGACCGCCGCGGTCCTGGGGCGGTTCGCCTCGATTCCGTTGGCGTTCGCGGGTGGCCTGGCGCTGGGCGTACTGCAGAACCTGGTGGCCGGGTACGCCTCGTTCGCCGAGCGGATCACCGGGTTCCGTACCGCCGTACCGTTCCTGATCCTCTTCGCCGGGCTGCTGCTGATGACCCGGCGGCAGCGGACGGCGGGCACGGCGGCGGCCGACGCCCCGCCGGTCGACTATCTGGCGGGCCGGTCGTGGGCGCGGCGGTGGGGGCCGTGGGCGGCCGGGGCGCTGCTCCTTGCCGTGTCCTTCTACACGGTGACGACGCCCTTCTGGAGCGGCATCCTGGCGGGCGGTCTGGCGATCTCGCTTGTCTTCGTCTCCTTCACGGTGGTGACCGGGCTCGGGGCGATGGTCTCGCTGGCCCAGGCGACCTTCGTCACGGGTGCGGCACTCGTGGCGGGGCTGCTGATGAGCCACGGCTGGCCGTTTCTCGGGGCCGCGCTGGTGGGCACCTGTGTGGCGGCGGTGCTCGGGGCGCTGGTGGCACTGCCCGCGCTGCGGCTCGGCGGGCGTTCGCTGGCGCTCGCCACGCTGGCACTGGCCTTCCTCGCCGACCACGTCCTGTTCCAGATCGGCTGGCTGCGCAACGGTGACACCGGGTGGGCGATCCCCCGGCCCGCGTTCGGCCCCGTGGACCTGAGCGACGACCGGGCGATGGGCGTGGCCATGGTCGTCCTCGTCACGGCCGCGGTGGCGGCGCTCAGCGCGCTGCGGAACTCGGCCTCGGGGCGGGCCATGCTCGCGGTGCGCTCCGCGCCGGCCGCGGCGATGGCCTCCGGAGTCTCGGTGGTCCGTACGAAGCTGATGCTGTTCACGCTGTCGGCGGGGCTCTCCGGGTTCGGCGGCGTGATGTACGCCTCGTACAACACCCGTGTCACAGCTACCGACTTCACGGCGATGACGGGGCTGATCTGGCTGGCGGTGGTGGTCGCGGCGGGGGTGCGGAGGCCGCAGTTCGCGGTGGTGGCGGGGTTGGTGTTCGCGCTGGTGCCGCATGTTCTGTCCGACTATGTGACGGAGTCGGCGCATCTGCCGGTGATGTTGTTCGGGCTGGCGGGGTTGGCGCTGGCCAACGATCCGGATGGGTACTGCGCGGCGGTGCCTACGCGGCTGGCGCGGCGCAGGGCTGCGGGTGAGTGGGTGGTGCAGGGCAGAGATCCAGCCCGTCCGGCGATTGAGGACGAGCCCGGAGGGCGATCAGGGGGTCTGGGGGCGACGCCCCCACACGCGGCGAAGCCGCAAATGTCACTGCCGGGAAGGGGCGGGATCGGGGATGAAAAAGTCCCGCCCGCACTCGAACTGCACGGTATCCACGCCGGATACGACGGGGCACCCGTGCTGCACGGGGTCGATCTCACCGTACGGCCCGGCGAGATGGTCGCGCTGCTCGGCCCCAACGGGGCCGGGAAGTCGACCACTTGCAAGGTGGCCGCAGGGCTGCTGACTCCGCGCGACGGGACGGTGTACGTCAGCGGGCGGGACGCCACCCGCGACGGTGCCGTCAGACGGTCCAGGGCCGGGGTGCTGCTCGCCCCCGAGGGGCGGGGCATCTTCCCCGCGCTCACCATCGAGGAGAACCTCGCCCTGCGGCTGCGCGAGCGCACGGACCGCGAAGCGGTGTACGAGCGCTTCCCCTCGCTCGCCGCCCGCTGCAAGGTCCCCGCGGGCTCGCTCTCCGGCGGCGAGCAGCAGATGCTCGCCCTCGCGCCCCTCCTCCAACAACCACCGAAGGTACTGATCGCGGACGAACCCTCGCTCGGCCTCGCCCCCCGCGTGGTCGACGAGGTCTTCCGGATCCTCACCGAGCTCCGTGACGCGGGCACCGCTCTGCTTCTGGTCGAGGAGAAGGCGGCCGAGGTCCTGGGCGTCGCCGACACGGTGGCGTATCTCGCACAGGGCCGCGTCTCGTGGTGTGGCCCACGCTCGGAGGTACAGGTCGACCAACTCACCGAGGCGTACCTGGGGATCGCGGCCGATACGACGGAGGAGGTGACTCAGCCATGAGCGCCATGAGCGCCACAAGCGAGTACGTGCTCCAGGCATCCGGCATCGGCGTCCGCTTCGGCGGCGTGCGGGCCCTCACCGGCGTGTCCGTCGGCGTGCGCCCCGGCGAGGTGTGCGGCCTGATCGGGCCGAACGGCGCAGGCAAGACAACCCTGTTCGACGTCGTCTCCGGCATCCGCCGCCCCGACGAGGGCCGCGTCCTGCTGGACGGTGCGGACATCACCCGCCGCTCCCCCGTGTGGCGGGCCCGGCACGGAATGCGCCGCACCTTCCAGCGCCAGCAGCTGTTCGGACAGCTCACGGTGGCCGACAATCTGCTGGTCGCACAGGAGTGGCGCGGCGGCGGTGGCGGCCTGGCCGCCGATCTGCTCGCGGCGCCCTCGCGGCGGCGCCGGGCGGCGGCCCGCACCGAGCGCGCCACGGCGGTGCTCCGCGATTGCGGCCTCGCCGCCCTCGCGGACGGCTACGCGGGCGCGCTGCCGGTCGGCCGGGCCCGGATGGTCGAGCTGGCCCGTGCGCTGGCCGATCCGCCACGGGTGCTCCTCCTGGACGAACCCGCGTCAGGAATGACCGCTGAGGAAAGGACGCACCTGTCTGCCGTCATCCGCCATCTGGCGGACGAACAGGGCTGCGCGGTCCTGCTCGTCGAGCACAACGTGGCGTTCGTGATGGAGCTCTGCGCCCGGGTCGTCGTCCTGGACCTGGGCGCGGTGCTCGCCGAGGGTACGGCGGCCGAGGTGCGGGCCGACGCGTCGGTCAGGGACGCGTATCTCGGCACGGCTGCCGTAAACGGTGGGTGAACGGGAATGCTCGCGCGGTCGTGATCGTTCACGATGGAGTACCACCCCACCACGTAAGGATCGAGGGCTCGTGAGCAAGGTCCCCAGCAAGAACCTCAACAACGGCGTCGCTATGCCGCAGCTCGGCTTCGGCGTCTGGCAGGTCGAGGACGACGAGGCCACGCGGGCCGTCGCCACCGCGCTCGAGGCCGGGTACCGCAGCATCGACACGGCCGCCGTCTACGGCAACGAAGAGGGTACGGGCAAGGCCCTGGCCGCCTCCGGCATCGCCCGCGAGGAGCTCTTCGTCACCACCAAGCTGTGGAACAGCGCCTCCGAGACGTGGACGCGCGACAGCGTTCTGCGCGAGTTCGACGCCTCCCTGGCCAAGCTCGGCCTGGAGTACGTCGACCTGTATCTGATCCACTGGCCGCGCGCGATGCGCGACGACTACCTCACCATCTGGCGGACGTTCGAGGAGATCGCCGCCGACGGCCGCGCCAAGGCGATCGGTACCTCCAACTTCCAACCGGCGCACCTGCGGCGTCTGTTGGACGAGACGTCCGTCGTCCCGGCCGTCAACCAGGTCGAACTGCATCCGCAGCTCCAGCAGTCGGAGGCGCGCGCGTTCCACGCGGAGCACGGCATCGCGACCGAGGCCTGGTCGCCGCTCGGTCAGGGCAAGGGCCTCCTGGAGGTGCCGACCATCGTCGCCATCGCCCAGAAGCACGGCCGCACCCCGGCCCAGATCGTGCTCCGCTGGCACCTCCAGCTCGGCAACGTCGTGATCCCCAAGTCCGTGACCCCGTCCCGGATTCAGGAGAACATCGACGTCTTCGGCTTCGAACTGGACACCGAGGACCTGACCGCCATCGCCGCACTCGACGAGGGCAAGCGCCTTGGCCCGAACCCGGACGAGTTCGACTACAGCTGACCAGGCGCCCGGAGCCACCCACGCACCCGTCCGCGGGCCACGGCGGATCGTCAGGGCCGAGGTCACGGTGTACGTGCGCCCCGGCCGGTGCTGATCTGCCTCAGGGCTTCACTGCCGTGTGTACGGTCTCAGCGCCGAGCAGGAACAGGTCCGTGCGGCGGTGCAGGCCTGCCGGGTCGGCCGGGTCGAGCAGGCGGTCCAGGGTGGTCAGGTCGTCGGGGGCGATGTGGTCGCCGAAGCCCTCGCGGTAGCGGGTGAGGGTCGCCGTGACGTGGGCGCGGGCCTCGGGGGGCAGTGGGGCCGGGAGGTCCAGGAGGTAGCTGCGGGTCGTGGTGTGGCGCAGCCCCACGGAGGTGAGCAGGCCGGGCCAGTCCTCGGGTTCGTCCTTGACGCCGGGGAGTGCCGCGCGCATCTCGATGAACGCCTCCTCGTTGGCCACGTCGAGCCTGGCCTGCAGGCCTGGGCGGCCGATGCCGATGTCACGGGGCAGGTAGCGCGTGGTGAGGCCGCCCTCGGCGAGGACCAGAGTGCCCCCGGGGGCCAGGGCGCGGGCGGCGTCGGCGAGTGCGGCCCGCTGGTCGCCGAAGTGGTGCAGGGTGTGGCTGAGCCAGAGGACGTCGGCTGTGCCCACGTCGGCCAGGCCTTCGGGGAGTTCGGCGAGGTGGGTCCGTACGCGTGCCGCGAGTCCGGCGTCCGCCGCGCGGGCCGTGGTCCGCTCGAGGAGGCTCTCGGTGGAGTCGACGGCGATCACCTCGGCCTCGGGGAAGGTCTCGGCGAGGCGGCAGGCGAGCACGCCCGGGCCGCTGCCCGCGTCGACGATCCGGGCGGGGGCGCCGGGCACCTGCTTGCGCAGGTCGTCCAGTACCTGGGTGTAGAGCGGTCCGTAGACCTCCGCGCGGCGCTGGAGCGCGTCGGCCAGGGCGTCCCAGTCCGGCTGCGCGTGGTCGTGCGGCGTGGCGTGGTCGTGCGACTGCGCCTGCGGGTGCGTGTGGTGGTGGCCGCTCATGGATGTCCCCTCTCGTCTCCCGGTCGTCCGCCGGTGGGCTGCTGTGCCGGGGCATCGCCAGTGTGCGTCGGGCCCGTCCGCTACGGCGAACATCGTTGCGGTTTCGGCAAACCGGTGCGGCGAGACGTACTCACTCGCTGCCGCGCAGCGCCAGCAGTCGGTACTCCGGGTCGGGACGCCGTACATCAGGCTCGGGCAGCGCCTCCAGTGCCGCGGCGAGTGACTCGACGGCGGCGCTGCGCGCGGTGAGGCGGCGGGCGTAGGTGCCCTTGCGTATCGCCGCTGCCATGCCGCTGGGCGTACGCCCCTGACCGTGGCCGGTGAAGCGGGCCTCGCCGACCGGGGCGAGGCCGTGCACGCGCGCGTAGCGCTCGATCAGGTCGGCCCGGTCGAAGGCCTCGGTGGTGAGGTGCGGGCCGAGCAGGGTGTCGATGTCGCAGCCCACGTCGTGTGCGGCGTCCTTGTCCACGGTGGTCACGAGGACCCCTCCGGGCCGCAGCAACCGCGCGCACTCGGCCACGATCCGCTCGGCGTCGGGCACCAGATGGAGCACCCAGACCGAGGTCACGGCGTCGAAGGTGCCGTCGGGGAAGGGCAGTCGGCGGCTGTCGCCCAGAACGACGCCGCCCGGCAGCCGCTCACCGGCCCTGCGGGCCATGCCGTGCGCCGCGTCCACGCCGGTCACCCGCAGCCCCGGTCGGTTGAGCCGCTCGGTGACAATGCCGGTGCCGCAGCCCACGTCGAGCAGGGTGCCGGCGGTCGCGGGTATCAGACCGAGGATCGCGCGCGCCGCCGCGGCCGCGCGGGGTACGCCTCCTCGGGTCGCGTCGTAGGTCGCGGCCTCGGCGGTGTAGTCCAGCATCCGCGGCTCAGCCGACGCCGTGTGCCGGGGCGAACTGCTCGATCCGGTGGGCCAGTTCGAAGTCCAAGGCGGTGACGGCGCCGCCGACGCTGTGGGTGTTCACGGTGAGCGCGACGGTGTTGTATCCGAGGGTCACATCCGCGTGGTGGCCAAGCTCCTCCTGCACCTGGGCGATGTGCACGACCATCGCGGTCGCCGCGAAGTGCGAGGCCAGGTGGTACGAACGGGCGATCCGGTCGCCGTCGAGTGACCAGCCGGGGAGCTCCGCGAGCCGGTCCTCGATGTCCTTCTGCGACAGCGGTTCGACGGGCATGGGCGCGCTCCTTCGCTAATCGGACAGGTGTCCTCAGCCTGCCACAGAGACCCGTGGGTTATCCCTCAGGGAAACGCAGTACCGTCCCGGTATGACAACCGTCGTTTCCGGCAAGGGAACCCAGCGCGCCACGGGGGTGGGTCCGCTGTTGCGGGGCTGGCGTGAGCAGCGCCGTATCAGCCAGTTGGAGCTGGCCTTGCGCGCGGATTCCTCCGCCCGGCACATCAGCTTCGTGGAGACCGGCAGGTCCCGCCCGAGCGAGGACTTCCTGCTGCGGCTCGCGGAGCATCTGGACGTGCCCGTACGGGAGCGGAACGCGCTGCTGCTCGCAGCCGGTTACGCGCCCCGCTTCTCCGAGACGCCGCTCGACGACCCGTCGATGGGGGCGCTACGGGAGGGTCTGGAGCGGCTGTTGCACGGGTACGAGCCGTATCCGGCGCTGGTCGTCGACGCGACGTACCGCGTGGTCGCCGCCAACCGGGGGATCGCGATGCTCCTCGACGGGGTGCCGGAGGAGCTGCTGGCGCCGCCGCTGAACGCGATGCGGCTCACCCTGCACCCCGAGGGCCTGGCGCCGAAGATCCGCAATCTGGGTGAGTGGCGCGGGCATCTGCTGCACCAGATGGAGCGCCAGATCGCGCTCCATCGGTCCGACGCGCTGCGGGAGCTGTACGAGGAGGTGGCGGCGTATCCGGTGGCGGCGTATCCGGTGGCGGACGCCGGCTCGGGCACGCACGGGAGCGGCCCTGATGACCCGGCGACGCCTGTCCCGTACTTCGCGCTGCCGATGCTGATCGAGCACGACGGGCGCGTGCTGTCGTTCGTGTCGTCGATCTCCACCTTCAATACGCCGATGGATGTGACGGTCGCCGAGCTGGCCATCGAGACGTTCCTCCCGGCCGACCCGGCGACGGTCAAGTACCTGCAGTCGCTCATGCCCTGACGGACGCGCGCAGGGACACGTACTGCAGGGCGGCGAAGCCCGCCACGACGGCGGCCTGCATCGGGATCCACACGGCGCCCGCCACGGTCGGCGAGAGCCAGCCGACGAGCGCCGCCAGGCTGAGCACCGCCCACACCGCGTTGGCCTCGATCACCGCGCGGACCGCGAGCGCCGGGGGCCGCGTACGGGAGGCGACGTACCCGACGGCGGCCGCGTAGAGCAGCAGGAAGGCGCCGATGGCGAGCAGCAGCGTGGCGTCTACGCCGAGCAGCCGCCCGAGCGGTCCTGACGCGGCGGCGTAGGCGAGTCCGTTGGCGCCGGTCACCACGGCGTCCAGAGCGAGGAAGCGGCGCAGCATGATCCGCGGGTCGGCGGTGCGGGCGAGGGCGGTGAGCGGATAAGTCGACATACGGATTCAGCCTCCGTCGAGATCGAGGGATGGACCGCGGTACTGATCGCGGTACTGATCGCGGTACTGGTCGCGGTACTGGTCGCAGTACTGGTCGCAGTACTGATCGCAGTACTGATCGGGACTCAGATGCCGGAATGGGAAGCGCCGTCCGGTATCCGATGGGCAAAACCATGCCTTGCGCCGCCGAGCCGGTCGATTACGCGCGAGGTAATGGAGCCCGGGGAGCCGTGCGGCGGCGCGCTCGCGGGCTCGTCTGTTGCCGGGGCGCGGCAACGTCCCACAGCACAAGCGGAGCCGGAACCTCACCACCCAGGGTGTCCGAGGGGCTGCTCCCGGCATCAAGGACGCATAAAAACTGCCGGGAACCGGCAGTGCCCGCGGCCGCGTCCTTCTGCCAGGATGATCGCGGCGGACAGGGGGCGACCCCGGTACGGGACCGGGAATCGACCGCGCCGAGGCATCCATTATGGTGGCTGAAAATCGTTCTGCATGAACATGAACATTGAACGGGATGGGGGGCGGGACCATGGGCGAGTTCCTGAATGCCGCGATCGCTTTTCCCACGGTCCTGTTCACCGGCGCGCTCGTCGTGGTCCTGGGCTTCTGGCTGCTCGCCGTCTTCGGCGCGGCCGACACGGACGCCTTTGACACCGAGGCCGGGTTCGGGGCCGCGGGCCTGGGCGGGGTCCCGGTCACCGTGGTGGTCTCCCTGCTGACGCTCTTCGCCTGGTTCACCAGCCTGGTCGGCACGGTGCTCCTGGACCGTTGGGGTGCCTCCGGCGCCGTCGCCACCGCGGCCGCGTTCGGCGTGCTCGTCTTCGCCGTACTGGTCTCCTGGCGGCTGACCCGCCTGTTCCTGCGGCCGCTGCGCTCGCTCTTCCCCGACGAACCCGCGCCGTCCCGGCTCGACTTCGTCGGACGCTCCTGCACCGTCCGCACCAGTCGGGTGGATGACGGATTCGGCCAGGCCGAGGTCGCCGCCGACGACGGCTCCACGGCCGTCGTGCAGGTCCGGCAGACCGCCGAAGACCTGGCCGCCCACCCGACGCACGCACTGACCTTCGGCAGCACCGCACTGCTGTACGCCTACGACGAAGCGGGCGAGTTCTTCTGGGCCGCGCCCCACCCGTCGTACGAGGGGCTGCTCGACCCCGGCGACACCGCCGCCTGACCCGTCCCCGCGACACCGCCGCACCACTCGTCCCCGCGCCACCACCGCCTGAGCGGAACTCCGGCAACTGACTCAAGGATTCTTCATGGACGCCATCACCCAAGGCATCGGCGTGCTCATCGCCGTCGTCCTGATCATCGTGGTAGCACTGCTGCTCTGCATCACCCGGCTGTTCCGCAAGGTGGAGCAGGGCAAGGCGCTGATCGTCTCCAAGATGCGGAAGGTCGACGTGACCTTCACCGGGCAGGTCGTCCTGCCGGTGCTGCACAAGGCCGAGGTCATGGACATCTCGGTCAAGACCATCGACATCACCCGTACCGGCCGGGACGGGCTGATCTGCAAGGACAACATCCGCGCCGACATCCGGATCTCGTTCTTCGTCCGCGTCAACAAGACCACCCAGGACGTCATCAAGGTCGCCCAGGCGATAGGCACCCAGCGCGCCAGCGACCAGAACACGCTGCAGGAGCTGTTCAACGCCAAGTTCTCCGAGGCGCTCAAGACCGTCGGCAAGCAGCTGGACTTCACCGACCTCTACACCAAGCGCGACGAGTTCCGGGACCGCATCATCCGGGTCATCGGCACCGACCTCAACGGCTACAGCCTTGAGGACGCGGCGATCGACTACCTGGAGCAGACGCCGCTCGCGCAGCTGGACAGCCACAACATCCTGGACGCCCAGGGCATCCGGAAGATCACCGAGCTGACCGCCGTGGAGCGGGTGCGCACCAACGAGTACCAGCGCCACGAGGAGAAGGAGACCACCCGGCAGAACGTCGACGCGCGCGAGGCGATCCTGGAGCTGGAGCGCCGCCAGGCCGACGCCGAGGCCAAGCAGCAGCGTGAGGTCCAGACCGCGCGGGCTCGTGAGGAGGCCGAGACGGCGCGGGTCATGGAGGAGGAGCGGCTGCGGGCGCAGTCCGCGTTCCTGAAGACCGAGGAGCAGCTCGGCATCCAGCGCGAGAACCAGGGCCGTGAGGTCGCGGTCGCCGAGAAGAACCGCGAGCGCGTCATCGCCATCGAGACCGAGCGCATCGAGAAGGACCGGATGCTGGAGGTCATCGCCCGGGAGCGGGAGACCTCGCTGACCCGGATCGCCGCCGACAAGGAGGTCGAGGCGGAGAAGCGGGAGATCGCCGAGGTCGTCCGTGAGCGGGTCGCGGTGGACCGTACGGTCGCCGAGCAGGAGGAGTCGATCAAGAAGCTGCGCGCCGTCGAGGAGGCGGAGCGCAACCGCCAGGCCATCGTCATCGCCGCCGAGGCCGAGGCGCAGGAGAAGCTGGTCAAGGACATCAAGGCCGCGGAGGCCGCCGAGCAGGCCGCGACGCACCGTGCCGCCGAGGAGCTCACCCTCGCGGAGGCCCGGCTGAAGTCCTCCGACCTGGACGCCCGCGCCAAGCTGCGCCTCGCCGAGGGCATCCAGGCCGAGGCCGCCGCCGAGGGCCTGGCCGCCGTACAGGTCCGCGAGAAGGAGGCCGACGCCATCGAGAAGGCCGGCCGCGCCGAAGCCGAGGCCACCGAGGCACGGCTGCGCGCCGAGGCCGAGGGCGCCCGGGCCAAGGCCCTGGCCGTCGCCGAAGGCGCCGAGGCGCAGGCGAAGGCCGACGCCGCCGCGATCGGCGAGAAGCTGAAGGCCGAGGCCGAGGGCCTGACCGAGAAGGCGGCCGCGATGGCGGCGCTGGACGAGGCGTCCCGTACGCACGAGGAGTACCGACTGCGCCTGGAGGCGGAGAAGGACATCCGCCTCGCCGGTATCGAGGTGCAGCAGAAGGTCGCCGAGGCGCAGGCCAAGGTCATCTCGGCCGGTCTGGAGAGCGCCGACATCAACATCGTCGGCGGCGAGTCGGTCTTCTTCGACCGGCTGGTCTCCTCGATCGCGCTCGGCAAGGGCGTGGACAGCTTCATGGAGAACTCGCAGACCGCGCAGACGCTGGCCGGTCCGTGGCTGGACGGCTCGGCGAGCTTCACCGACGACCTGAGCCGGATCCTCGGCTCGGTCTCGACCGCCGACGTGCAGAACCTGACCGTCTCGGCGCTGCTGATGAAGCTGATGCAGTCGGGCGGCGCCCAGGCGGGCCAGCTCAAGCAGCTGCTCGACAAGGCGGGCGAGCTGGGCCTCGCCGACACGCCGGTGGCCGCGCTGAACGGCTCTGTGAAGGCCTGACGCACCGCACGGCCTGACGCACCGCCGCACCGGGCCGGAGCCGCCGCCCCGGTGCGGCGGCTCCGGCCCGCCACCACCCGAAGCGGCTCCGGCCCGCCATTCCCCGAAAGGGAGCAGACACATGGAAACCGGTCTGGATGCCGGTACGTACGAGGTACTGCGCGACCGGCTGGCCGGGCAGGCCGCNGGGGGCCCCCCCCCCGCCACCTCCCGAAGCGGCTCCGGCCCGCCATTCCCCGAAAGGGAGCAGACACATGGAAACCGGTCTGGATGCCGGTACGTACGAGGTACTGCGCGACCGGCTGGCCGGGCAGGCCGCCGAACTCGCCCGCCGCGCCGAGACGCTCAACACCCGCCGCACCGAGGCGTTCGGCTCCACGGAGCTGGCGCTCACCGGCACCGAGCGCATCCGCACGGAGAACAACTGCGTGCCCCGCGACATCGCGTCCGTCGGCGGCAAGCTGCTCTTCGGCTACAACGTGTTCATCGGGCTCAAGCCCGAGACCTCGGTCAGCGACGTCTTCGCCCTGCACGACCACGAGCTGAACCGGCTGCCGGAGGACGCGCTGCCCGGGCTGCTCGACGACCCGGCGTTCGTGCGCGAGTTCACCGCCCTGTACCGCTACTACCGCGACGCGCACCTGCTGCAGTTGCGGCAGGTCGACGGCAAGCTGCTCGCGGTGTTCCAGACCGGTGAGAAGGCCTCCGACATCCGCGTACTGCGCTGGAGCGTCAGCGCCGACGGCACCGCGAAGTTCCTGGACGCGCGCGGCGACAAGGACCATGTCTTCCCGCCGTCCCACGACTTCGAGTGGACCGAGGCCACCCGCGAGGACCACGTCCTGGGCCGCCACCCGCACATCTCCATCGGCGGCGAGGTCTTCGTCGAGACCGTCGGCGGCACCCTCACCGTCAAGGTCGAGGACAACACCGAGTCCGGCGAGGGCATCTTCTCCGAGCCCGTCGACGAGCCGCTGCAGTCGCTCGCCGACGCGGATGTGGCGTACGCGCGCGTCGGTGCGCTGATCCTCCTACGCATCCGCCCGTACAAGGAGGAGACCACCCGCTACCTGGTCTACAACACCACCACCAAGACGGTGGTGCGCCTGGACGGCATCGGGCAGGCCTGCCGTCGGCTGCCCGAGGACCAGGGCGTTATCTTCCCCGGCGGCTACTGCCTGGCCACCGGCGCCTCGAAGGCCTTCGACACCAACGCCTTTCCGGTGGCGGATCTGGAGTTCGAGCGGGTGGTGCGCTCCCCCAACGGCGAGGACGTGCTGTTCGCGTTCCACGCGCGCGTGGAGGGCCGCAGTCTGCTGCTGCCCTACAACGTGATCCGCAAGGAGGTCGCCACTCCCCTGGCCTGCCACGGCTGGGCGCTGTTCGACGACGGCACGCTGATCGTGCTGCGCGCCGACTCCGACGAACCGGCCCGGGTGCACCCGCTGCAGCTGTGGCAGAGCCCGTACGTCTCCGACACGCACGCCGCGGCCGAGCCCACCGGCGACGGGCCGCTGGCCCGGATCGGCAACGCGGACCTGGTACGCGGTATCTCGGACTGCCTGTCCATCGCCCGCGCCGTCACCGAGACCACTCCCACCGGCGGGGTCTACGAGGCCCTGGTGACCGCATGCACCCGCGCCGCCGACCAGTACCACTGGCTCGGCCAGGCCGAGGTGGGCGATCTGCACGCGCCGCTGAGCGAGGTGCGGGCCACCGCCGAGCAGGTGCTCGGCGAGTTCGAGACCGTCCAGACGCTGACCCGGCAGGCCGCCCAGGCGCTGGACGAGGCCGCCGCGACGCTGGCCACGCTGGTGCGCCGCATCCGCGGCGAGGCACCGCGCACCGCGGAGCAGTGGGTGACCGGGCTCACCGAACTGCGCCAGGCACAGGGCCACTTGATCACCCTCAAGGAGATGCGGTACGCCGACACCGAGCGTATCGACGCCCTCGCGGACGACGTCGAGACCGACATCACCACCACCGCGCAGCGCGCCGTCGCGTTCCTCCAGCGCGATGACGCGTTCACCGACTACCACGCCGAGGTGGAGCGCCTGGTCGCCGAGGCCGAGGCGGTGGCGACCGTCGCCGAGGCCGACCCGGTGGCCGCGACCCTTGAGGAGCGCACCGAGGGGCTGCAGGTCCTGACCGAGACGGTCGCGGGCCTGGACATCGGTGACGCCACGGTGCGTACGTCGATCCTGGAGCGGATCGCCGAGGTGCTCGGCGGCGTCAACCGCGCCCGCGCCACGCTGGCCGCGCGTCGCCGTGAGCTCCTGGACAGCGAGGGCCGGGCCGAGTTCGCGGCGGAGTTCGCGCTGTTGGGGCAGGCCGTCACGGGCGCGCTGGCCGCCGCGGACACGCCCGCGGCCTGCGAGGAGCAACTGGCGCGGCTGCTGCTCCAGTTGGAGAACCTGGAGTCGCGGTTCGCCGAGTTCGACGACTTCCTCGGTGAGCTGGGCGAGAAGCGCAGCGAGGTCTACGAGGCGTTCTCGGCCCGCAAGCAGACCCTGGAGGACGCCCGGGCCCGGCACGCCGAGCGGCTCGCCGAGTCCGCGACCCGGGTCCTTCAGACCATCGGGCGGCGGGCCGCCCAGCTCGGCGACATCGACGCGATCAACACGTACTTCGCGTCCGACCCGATGGTCGCCAAGGTCCAGCGCACCGCCGCCGAGCTGCGCGAGCTGGGCGACCAGGTGCGCTCGGACGAGCTCGACGGCCGGCTGAAGGCAGCCCGCCAGGAGGCCGCGCGCGCGCTGCGCGACCGGTCCGACCTGTACGCGGACGGCGGGGCGCTGATCCGGCTCGGCAAGCACCGGTTCGCGGTCAACACCCAGGCGCTCGACCTGACGTTGGTGCCGCGGGGCGATGGCCTGTCCTTCGCCCTGACCGGCACGGACTACCGGGCACCGGTGGCCGACCCGGACTTCGCCGAGACCCGCCCCTACTGGGACCGGCTGCTGCCGTCCGAGTCACCCGAGGTGTACCGCGCCGAGTACCTGGCGGCGCGGCTGCTCACCCAGCACGGGGGTGCCGCGCTGGCCTCGGCCGACCTGGCAGCGCTCGTACGGAGCGCCGCCGAGGAGGCGTACGACGAGGGGTACGAGCGGGGTGTGCACGACCACGACGCCGCGCTGATCCTGGCCGCGCTGGTGCGGCTGCACACTGAGGCGGGGCTGCTGCGGTTCGCCCCTGTGGAGCGGGCCGCCGCCCAGGAGTTCTGGGCGCACCGGGCCGCGGACGCGGCGCGTGAGGCGTGGACACGGCGCGCGGTGTCCATGGCGCGGGCCCGCGAGACGTTCGGCCTCGCACCCGCGATCGCGGACCTCCAGGCGGAGTTGGCGGCGGCGATCGCGGAAGGCGCGCGGCCGCAGGTGGACTTCGCACTCGCCGCCGAGTACCTCTTCGAGGAACTGGCGGGCAGCGCGGGCTCCTTCGCGAGCAGCTCCGCCGCGCGCGGTCTGGTCGACAAGTTCCGGCACGCCGTGGACGCTTCGGCGTACGACGAGGATGTGCGCGGCGTCGCGGACATCGGCGCCCGGCGCCAGCTCATCGAGGCGTGGCTCGGCTCGTACGCCGCGGCATCCGGCGAGCAGATCCACGCCGGGGACCTCGCCGAGGCCGTCGTCATCGAGCTCTGCCCGGACCTTGAGCGGTACGAGTCGGGGGCGCCGCTCGCCGAGCGGGTCGAGGGCCTGCTGGGCGCGCACCCCCGCATCGAGGGCCGCGCGCTCACCCTGCGCATCGATGAGTTCCTGGCCCGTACCCGGGAGTTCGACCGCACCGGCGTGCCCGGCTTCCGGGCCTACCAGCAGCGGCGTACCACCCTGGTGAACGCCGAGCGCGACCGGCTGCGGCTGTCGGAGTTCAAGCCCAAGGTGATGAGCGCGTTCGTCCGCAACCGTCTGATCGACGAGGTGTATCTGCCGCTGATCGGCGACAACCTCGCCAAGCAGATCGGCACGGCGGACGCGGACAAGCGCACCGACAGCAACGGCCTGTTGCTGCTCATCTCGCCGCCCGGCTACGGCAAGACGACGCTCATGGAGTACGTCGCCGACCGCCTCGGCCTGGTCCTGGTCAAGGTCAACGGCCCGGCGCTGGGTCACACCGTGACCTCGCTCGATCCGGCCGAGGCGCCGAACGCCACGGCACGCCAGGAGATCGAAAAGATCAACTTCGCCCTGGAGGCGGGCAACAACACCCTGCTCTACCTGGACGACATCCAGCACACCTCGCCCGAACTGCTGCAGAAGTTCATCTCCCTCTGTGATGGCCAGCGCCGTATCGAGGGTGTCTGGAACGGCACGACCCGCACCTACGACCTGCGCGGCAAGCGCTTCGCGGTGTGCATGGCGGGCAACCCGTACACCGAGTCGGGCCAGCGCTTCCGCATCCCCGACATGCTCGCCAACCGTGCCGACGTCTGGAACCTCGGTGATGTCCTCTCCGGCAAGGAGGACGTCTTCGCGTACAGCTTCATCGAGAACGCGCTCACGTCGAACGCCGTGCTGGCACCGCTGGCCGGGCGCGACCGCGCCGATCTGGATGTCCTGGTGCGCCTGGCCCAGGACGACCCGACGGCGCACGCGGACCGCCTGCAACACCCGTACGCGCCTGCCGAGTTGGAGCGGGTCCTGTCCGTACTGCGCCACCTGCTCACCGCGCGCCGCACGGTTCTCGCCGTCAACGAGGCGTACATCGCCTCGGCCGGGCAGAGCGACGCGACGCGCAGCGAGCCGCCGTTCCAGCTCCAGGGCTCGTACCGCAACATGAACAAGATCGCGGAGCGGATCGTGCCCGTGATGAACGACGCCGAACTGGCGGCCGTCATCGACGACCACTACACCGGCGAGGCCCAGACCCTCACCACAGGAGCCGAGTCCAACCTTCTGAAGCTCGCCTCGCTACGGGGCACGCAGACCCGGGAACAGGCCGACCGCTGGGCCGAGTTGACCGCGTCGTACGTCCGCGCCCAGGCGCTCGGCGGCGCAGAGGACGACCCGGTCACCCGCGCGGTCGCGGCGCTCGGCCTGCTGGCGGACCGGGTGGCGGCCGTCGAGTCGGCCATCACCCGCGCCGCGGATCCACGCCACCTGATGGCCAACCCGACGGGCCGGCACGCGGCGCGGGCGGTGGAGCCGGAGGTCTGAGGTCCCCGCCGGGACTGAGGACCCTCGGGGTCTGAGGTCCCCGCCTGCCCTGGGTGGAGCGAGTTCCACCCAGGACAGGCGGGGCGAACGGACTTACGCCGCGCCACCCTTCGTGTCCCTGGCGCCCTTGTCGTCCTTGTCGTCCTTGTCGTCGTCGACGATCTCCGCGTCGACGACGTCGTCCTGCGGACCGCCCGCTGACGGCTCGTCGGACGAAGCCGCAGCCGAGGACTCGCCGGACGACTCCCCGCGCGCCCCGGCGTACATCGCCTGGCCCATCTTCTGGCTGACCGTCGCCAGCCGCTCCGTGGCCGCGCGCAGCTCCTCCGTGCTCGCCTTGCCCTCCACCTTCTCCTTGAGTTCGGCCATCGCGGACTCGACCTCGGTCTTCGTCTCCGCGGGGATCTTGTCCTCGTTGTCCCGTACGAACCGCTCGGTCTGGTAGAGGAGTTGCTCGGACTGGTTGCGGGTCTCGGCCGCCTCGCGGCGCTTGCGGTCCTCGTCCGCGTACTGCTCGGCCTCGCGCATCATGCGGTCGATGTCGTCCTTGGGCAGCGCGGAGCCGCCGGTGACCGTCATCTTCTGCTCGCGCCCGGTGGCCAGGTCCTTCGCCGACACATGCATGATCCCGTTGGCGTCGATGTCGAAGGTGACCTCGATCTGCGGGACGCCGCGCGGCGACGGCGGCAGTCCGGTGAGGTCGAAGACGCCGAGCTTCTTGTTGTACGCGGCGATCTCGCGTTCGCCCTGGAAGACCTGGATGCCGACGGACGGCTGGTTGTCCTCGGCGGTGGTGAAGACCTCCGAACGCCGGGTCGGGATCGTGGTGTTGCGCTCGATCAGCTTGGTCATGATGCCGCCCTTGGTCTCGATGCCGAGGGACAGCGGGGTGACGTCGAGCAGCAGGACGTCCTTGACGTCGCCCCTGATCACTCCGGCCTGGAGCGCCGCGCCGACGGCCACGACCTCGTCCGGGTTGACACCCTTGTGCGGATCCTTGCCGGTGAGTTCCTTGACCAGTTCGGTGACCGCGGGCATCCGGGTCGAGCCGCCCACCAGGATGACGTGGTCGACGACGTCGAGTTTGATCCCGGCGTCCTTGACCGCCTGGTTGAAGGGGGTCTTGCAGCGGTCCAGGAGGTCCTGGGTGAGCTGCTGGAACTGGGCGCGGGTGAGTTTCTCGTCCAGGTGCAGCGGGCCCTCGGCGGAGGCCGTGATGTAGGGCAGGTTGATCGTCCAGGTGCAGCGGGCCCTCGGCGGAGGCCGTGATGTAGGGCAGGTTGATGGTCGTCTCGCCCGCGGACGACAGCTCGATCTTGGCCTTCTCGGCGGCCTCGCGCAGCCGTTGGACCGCCATCTTGTCCTTGGACAGGTCGATGCCGTGACCGTTCTTGAACTGCTTGACCAGGTACTCCAGGATCCGCTGGTCCCAGTCGTCGCCGCCGAGGTGGGTGTCGCCGTTGGTGGCCTTCACCTCGATCACACCGTCGCCGATCTCCAGGAGCGAGACGTCGAAGGTGCCGCCGCCGAGGTCGAAGACGAGTACGGTCTGTTCCTCGCCGCGGTCCAGGCCGTAGGCGAGGGCCGCGGACGTGGGCTCGTTGATGATGCGCAGCACCTTCAGGCCCGCGATCTCACCGGCCTCCTTGGTGGCCTGCCGCTGGGCGTCGTCGAAGTAGGCGGGGACGGTGATGACCGCGTCGGTGACGTCGTCGCCGAGGTAGGACTCGGCGTCGCGCTTGAGCTTCTGCAGGACGCGCGAGTTGAGCTCCTGGGCCGTGAAGCGGGTGCCGTCCACGGAGCCCTCGTGCGGGAACCGCCAGTCGGACTCGCCCATATGGCGTTTCACCGACCGCGCGGTGCGCTCCACGTTGGTGACCGCCTGCCGCTTGGCGACCTCGCCGACGAGGACCTCGCCGTTCTTCGCGAAGGCCACCACGGACGGGGTGGTCCTGGCACCCTCCGCGTTGGCGACAACCGTGGGCTCACCCCCCTCCAGCACGGCGACCACGGAGTTCGTCGTGCCAAGATCGATACCGACCGCACGTGCCATGTCAGTCCCCTCCCGCTGCGGAGTGCCTGGACCTCCAGCACAAAACTTGAGCTGAATCTTGTCAACCCCCCGTACACCCGGGTGGGGTGTACGGGGGATGGCGGGCGGGCCCCCGCCGCTCAAGCGGGTTCAGGCCAGCTTGGCCGAGAGCGTGATGGTGGTGCCGGTGAGCGCCTTGCTGACCGGGCAGTTGACCTTGGCGTCCTCGGCGGCCTTGAGGAAGGCGGCCTCGTCCAGACCCGGTACATCACCCTCGACGATGAGGTGGACACCGGTGATGCCGGTGCCGGGCTGGAAGGTCACCTCGGCCTGCGTCACCAGCTTGGCGGGCGGGTTACCGGCCTGGGCGAGCGCGTGCGACAGGCCCATCGAGAAGCAGCTGGAGTGCGCGGCCGCGATCAGCTCCTCGGGGCTGGTCCTGCCGTTCGCCTCCTCGGTGCGGGCCGGCCAGGAGACCGGGTACTGGCCGATGCCGGACGAGTCCAGAGCGACCTTGCCCTCGCCCTCCATCAGGCTGCCGGTCCAGACGGTGTGCGCGGTACGCGTGGTGGCCACGATGTTTCCCTTCGGTGTGGAACTCGGTGCCTCCCATCCGACCACATCCGGCGTCACCTCATGTGGAACACCGGACCACGAGCGGTGAACGGGAGGCGTCCGCCCTGCGGCAGCAGGAAGGCGTGCTCGCGCCGCACCCGCAGCACGTCACAGTCCCCGTCGGTGATGACCAGGACCGGCGCGGTGGCCGGAAAGTCGTCCGCGCGGTGCAGCAGGTCGATACCCGGCTGCAGTACGGTGCCACCCCGCCCCCGCACCCGTACGCGCCCGGCGATCTCGGTGACGGCCAGATAGCCCGCGTCGTGCGGGGCGGCGTCGCAGAACACCACGCGCGCGGCGGGCACGTCACGCGCCTCGGCGTACGAGGCGATCGCGCCCAGCGCCTTGCCGAGCAGGGTGCGGCCCATCGACCCCGAGGTGTCCAGGACGACCCCGAAGGTGCAGCGCTGGATCTCCTCGGGCGGGAAGTAGCGCCCGGCGCGCGGGATCCCGGGTGTGGATGCCTGGCGGCGGGACGGCCGGGCGTAGGACCGCAGCGGCTCGGGACGCGGGACGAACTCGTCGAACCAGCGGGCGAGTCGGGCGTCCCAGGGCAGCGGCGGCTGGGAGAGGGCCCGGATCTCTTCCACGAGTCCCGCGGGCAGCCAACCGCGGTCCTGCTGGTCGTGCAGGTCGAAGCCCTGGAGCAGGCCGCGCCGGTAGAACTCGTCCAGGTCCACGTAGTCGCCGGGCGCGGCGAGGGGCTCACCGAGGATGTCGCCGCGGCCCTTGCCGCGCAGCGTGGCCAGGCGGCGGGCCCGGCGCATATCGGTCGCGATGCGGTCGTAGACCTCCTCGGCGGACAGCCCCGCGAGCTCGGGGTCGTACAGCAGCCCTTCGGGCATCTCGCCGACGTCCATCTCGCGCAGCCAGGCGTTGATCACGTAGTCGCAGGCGACGTTGAAGAGGTACGGGTCGCGGCCGCCGCGCCGGTCGCCGTGGCGCAGGGCGGCGTGCAGCATCTCGTGGGCGAGGATGAACCGCCACTCCTCGTCGGTGTGGTGGCGCAGCGGGTTGATGTAGATCTCGCCCGCCTCGGCGTTGACGGCGGCGACGGAGATCTGGTGGGCGCGGGCCAGTTCGGCGTCGGCGACCAGCGTCATACCCGCGGCGATACCGCCGAGCAGCGGGTAGGAGGACACGAACCAGCTGAGCGCGCGCTCCCAGGGCCTGCTCGGCACCCGCTCACCCTTGAGTTCGTCCAGGCGCCCGGCGGCGATGTCCATCGCGGCGGACACCGTACGGGTGAGGGCGTGCGCGAACACCTCCTGCCAGTCCTTGACCGGCCCGTAGTACTCGGGCCACGGCTCCAGGACCTGGTCGGGTGCGGTGCCGCCGGCGCCGCAGTGCTCGTACTCGGGCGGGATGCCGCCCTGCCGCCAGCGGGCGGCGAGCTGCTCCTCGTCGCCGCCGGGGAACACGGCGGGCAGGTGCTCGGGCGGGCGGCCGACGTGGAAGGTCTGCTGGAAGCGGTGCACGACGACGCAGCGCGCGGCCAGGTCGTACTGATCGGGCTGGACGCGCGGGCCCTTGGCGGCCGGGACGTGTCCGAATCCGAGGTGCAGCAGGCAGTGCGCGAGCGCCCAGGCCCACTCGGCGGGCTCGGCCCTGCGGGTGGGGTGTACGTGGACACAGCCGTCGGAGTCGATCAGGGCCCAGCCGCTCTTGGGCGCGACGTTGCAGCCGTTGCGGCAGAAGTCGGCGTCCAGCGAGTCGAGCGCCGGGTTACGCCGGACCATCTCAAGTCCCTTGAGATAGGCCTCGGTTGCCGCGTCGAGCTTGGCCTGCGCCTTGGCGGGTCGGCGTACGCGGGTCACTTGCGGGCCTCCACCAGGCGCGGCATGTCGCGGGCCGCCTCGATCAGGAACCAGGCGGGCAGTACGGGGTTGCCGTCGGTGTCGTCGGCGATGACGGTCTGGGCGACCTCGACGGAGATCTCGGCGAGCTGGACGAGCAGCGACTTCGCGCGGTACGCGGTCTGTCGCACCGAGGGCGAGGCGTGCTCCTTGGAGGCCGGGAGGTCCTTGACCAGGCGCCCGCGGAACGAGTCGGCGAGGTAGTACAGCAGGTCGCGGTCCTCGACGCGGTGCGGCCAGCGGGCATCACCCTTGAGGATCGCGTCCAGGCCGAAGCGGCTGCGTACGATCTTGACGTAGCCGCAGAAGGAGACGGCGTGCGCGGGCGTCAGGGTGCCGTGCGCGATGACCTTGAGGGTGTCCTCGTCGAGGGTGGGGCCGAAGGAGCGCAGGGCGTCCGAGAGCATGTGCCAGGAACGGGGCGTGGAGAAGGCCTCTTCGGTCTTGGGCGGCTTGGACCACAGGTGGTCGGGGCGGTCGGTGAGGTAGTCCAGGACCCACGGGTGGATGTCGTTGACCGCGGCCCAGGCCAGCCAGTCGGTCGCCGAGGCCTGCAGATGGACGTGGGTGAGGCGGTTGATCAGGGCCGAGGCTACGGGCCTGGCGAGTGCGTTGTCGGTGGCGCGGTTGCCCGCGCCGATCACGATGGAGCCGTCGGGCAGCTCGTAGTCGCCGATGCGGCGGTCCAGGATGAGCGAGTAGAACGCCTTCTGCACGTCGGGGGTCGCGGCGTTCAGCTCGTCCAGGAAGAGGCAGTACGGCTCGTCGCGTGCGATGGCCTCGGGCGGGCAGAAGACGGAGCGCCCGTCGCGGATCTGCGGGACGCCGATCAGGTCCTCGGGGGCCAGCTGGGTGCCGAGCAGGCTGACGCACTCCAGGCCGAGCGACTCGGCGAACGCCCGTACCAGGGACGACTTTCCGATGCCGGGGGCGCCCCAGAGGAAGACCGGCCGCACGGTGGCGAGCCCGAGCAGCAGCTCGGGGATCCGGGCGGGTGTGACGGTGACGGCGGCCTGCAAGGGGGTGCTCCTGGACGTGTACGCGGTGAGGGACGTGACCGCACGGGTGTGCGGTGTCCGGTGCGCTCAGTGTGCGGGCGGCGGCCGCCGTGCCGCAGCCCATTTTCCCTGGGCGGCGCCCCTGTCAGGCGGTGGCCGACTGCTTGCGGGCCGCGATCCACGCGTACACCAGGACGCCCGCGAAGAGGAACAACACGCCCTGGTAGACGGGCTGGTAGCCGGCGCCCGCGACCACGCCGAGGTAGCCGACGGCCGTGACGGCGAGCGCCGCGTTCGACACCCAGGTGGTGATCCAGTACGCCCAGGCGGCCTGGAAGCCCGTGAAGTCACCGAACGCCTCACGCGCGTACACATAAGGCCCGCCGGTCCGCTGGTCGCGCTGGGCGAGCCTGCCGAAGACGAGCGCCAAAGCGATGGCACCCATGGTGAGGACGCCGAAGGCGACGAGGCTGATCGTGCTGGGTGGTGCGCCTCTCCTGGTGTGCCGCGTCGTCCGGGGTCGCCGAACGACTGACCATGGTCAGGGAGAAGGAACGCCGCACCAAATCAGCGGGTTTTGTCCCGTATGGCTCGGCCGTTAACCGGAAGAATTCCTTCCGCTGTCACGGCCGGGTGGGGAGCTTCCCTCGGCACCCGTGACACGGGAGACTCGTCGGCCTCGCGCAGCCACCGCCGCAGCACCTGGTGCACCTGCTCGGCG
This sequence comes from Streptomyces sp. E11-3, assembly GCF_046540415.1. NCBI lineage: Bacteria > Bacillati > Actinomycetota > Actinomycetes > Kitasatosporales > Streptomycetaceae > Streptomyces > Streptomyces sp. E11-3. Next base: position 1,235,968 of record NZ_JAZGRL010000001.1, read on the forward strand.
CCGACCAGCTCGCCGTCGTCCGGCACGGGCACGGACAGGGCCCGTGGCGCCAGCAGGAAGGGCCGCCCCTGCGCGCCGCCGAGCCCGCCGTGCGAGCCGATCTGCTCCTCGAAGGCGAGCACCTCACCGCTGGTGGGGTCGCACCAGGAGTTGACCATGATGTCCGCGACATGCGGGAAGGAGTCGGTGCGGCGTACGGCGTCGGCGGCGCCGGGGCCGAAGTCGGCCAGCACGCCCGCACCCCGCTCCCCCGTGTCAGGCTCGTCCAGGCGGACCTCCGCGCCGTGTGCGCCGAGCACCAGGGCGCCGTGTTCCTCACTGCGCACCAGCAGGAAGCCGACGCCGGGGTGGTTGGCGAGCGTGGGCAGCAGCGCCGGATACCTGCGGTCGATCTGCTCGCGGGTCATCCGCCCGGGCACGTCGGGGAACGAGATCAGGCCGAGGTTGCCCGAGGCCAGCACGACCGGCTCGGAGTGCCGCGCCGGGCGGGGCCGTTCGGTGTCCTCCTCGACGGGCCGGTGCAGCGCGGTCCGTACGGCGGCGCGCGCTTCGGCGCCGCTGTGGGTGCGCCGGGCCCGGCGCGGCACCGGCAGCCCGCACCCGGCCCTGACCAGGTAGCCGAGGGTGAGCCCGTACCGCGCCCGGAAGGTCTCGCCGGGGCTCTGCCCGTGGTCGGAGAGCAGCACGATCCGGTAGCCGCGCGGGGCGTGCTCGGCGACCTTGGCGATCAGCGCGAGGGAGCGGTCCAGGCGTTGCAGCACCTGCTCGGCGTCCCGGCTGCACGGCCCTGAGTGGTGGGCCACCTCGTCGTACGCCACCAGGTCCGCGTAGACGGCGCGGCGCCCGGCGAACATGTCGCCGATCACCGCGGAGACCACGACGTCGCGCTCGACGACGGTCGCGAAGGCGCGGATGAAGGGGTAGAACCCGCCGCGTTTGACGCGCGGCCGGGCCTTCTTCAGCCGCGCGCAGGTGGACTGGCCGATCTCCCGGCCGACTTCGGCGATAAACGACATCGCGGTGCGTACGGCGTTGGCGGGGTCGGAGAAGTAGGCGAAGTACCCGGCGCGTGAGCGGTGTCCGCGGCCGCGGCGTGCCGCCACCGACAGGACCAGGGCCAACTGGTCGGCGCCGCCGCCGAAGAGGTTGCCGCGGCTGGCGCCGTCCACGGCGAGCAGTCCGGCGTCGCCGGTGCGCAAGGCGGCTCGGCGCTGGAGTTCGGCCGCGCTGGCGGGCCGGTTGCAGACCATCACCTGCCGGGTGTCCTTCTCGTACCAGCGGAAGGCGGGGATGTCGTGGTTGGAGCCGTGCAGGATGCCGAGTTGGCTGGCGCCGGTCTGGCTGGACCAGTCGGTGCGCCAGGGGGTGAGCCGGTGGGTGTGTTCCAGCCAGTGGGCGATGGTCGGCATCAGGCCCTTCTCGACCGCGTGCAGCAGGACGTCGTGGCCGACGCCGTCCAGTTGGAGGAAGACGGTGCCGGGGGCGCTCGGTCCGGCGATGGCGGCGGCCCGGCGGCGGCGCCGGTCGGCGAGCCGGTAGAGCCTGCGGCGGTAGGCGTTGTCGTCGCGTACGGCGAGTGCGGTGGAGGTCGCCGATGCCACGGCGGACATCACCGCGGCCACGACGATGGCGGTCTGTACGTCGGCCTGGCCGCGGCCGTCGGGGATCAGCCGGAGCGCGAGGCCGAGCAGCGAGCCGTTCAGGAAGAAGACCAGGAGCCCGAGTACCAGGGCCGGGACCAGCAGCAGCGCACGGACCAGCAGGGGCCACACCAGGGCACTGAGCAGCCCGAAGGCCCCGGCGCCGATCGCGGCCGTGATGCTCGTTCGGGTGATGCTGTCTCCGGCCTGGGACTGGAGCCGGAAGTCCGGCAGGATCCCGGCCAGTACCAGCATCGTCAGGGTACTGACGCCCCAGACGACAACCGCCCGCCACAGGGCCCCGCCCGCCCCGTGCCACCGCT
>NZ_JAZGRL010000001.1:1238022-1287695 GCF_046540415.1 Streptomyces sp. E11-3
CCCGCCCCGTGCCACCGCCCCTCGGCCACGCCACACTCCGCTCGCGTCCGCGCTCAGGACCGGCACGGTGCGGCCGGACCTCGCGGCCCAGCCTGGCACACCCGACGCCACGACCGGCGTAAGAACCTGTCCGTGCGGGCTGTGCACGGGTCCTGCCCCCTACTCGGCGGCCAGCGCGTTGGCGCGCTCCATGACCAGCAGGAGCACGCGGGCCGCGGTCTCCAGGTCGGCGGCGGGGATGTCTCCGTAGACGCGGGCCGCGATGCCGGCGACCGCGGCGGTGAACTCCTTGTGCAGGGCCCGGCCCTGCCCGGTGGCGCGCAGCCGGGACGCGTCGCCGGGCGGCTCCTCGACGAGGCACTTGGAGGTCAGGGCGGCGAGCGTCTCGTCCGCCGCCGCTTCGTCGATCTTCAGGGTGCCGGTCAGCCGGTCGACGACATCACCGCGCGCGACGGAACCGTCGTCCGCCGCGACGGTGTTGAGCGCCACCGACTGGTGGAAGGTGAGGCCGGACCTGGCCAGCAGGCGCTCACGCAGGGGCACGGTCGCGTAGTGGGCCTGGCCGATCAGCTGGCTGTTGAGTAGTACGGGAGTACGAGACATGACCGCTCCTTGGTGGGGACGCACAGGGATGGGCAGGGACGAGAAACGTTAAACGGAGAATTCTCCGCTTGATGGAGCGTAAGTGGAGAGATCTCCGGTTGGCAACCGGTTAAGCGGAGAACCCTCCGCTAAGCTCTCGACCATGACCGCAGCACGCCCCGACCGGCCCGAGCGCGCCGACGCCGCCCGCAACCGCCGCAAGATCCTGGACGCGGCCACCCGTGTCCTGACCGCCGAGGGGTCCGCCGCCCTCTCCCTCGACGCGGTCGCCAAGGAGGCCGGTGTCGGGGTCGGCACGGTGTACCGCCGCTTCGAGAACCGCGCACGGCTGGTCTATGAGCTGATCGACGACAACGAGACCCGCTTCCAGGAGGAGTTCACCGCGCACGCCGACGCCCCGCCCCGCGAACGGCTGCGCGCCTTTCTGCACGGGATGGCCGAACTGGTCGAAGCCAACCGGGAGTTGCTGCTGCTCGCCGAGGCCAGCGTCCCCGCGGGCCGTTACCACAGCGGCCCCTACCGCCGCCATCACGAACAACTGGGGCAGCTGATCGACGAGTTGGCGTCCGGGGCGGACAGCTCCTATCTGGCAGACCTGCTGCTCATGGCGTACACGCCGGGCCTGTTCGACTTCCAGCGGGAGCAGCGCGGCTGGCCGCTGGACCGCATCAAGGAGGGCCTGGACACGCTGGTCGACGGCATCGCGGCGGCAGTAGGCAGGCCGCCGGAGCAGCCGGAGCAGCTCGGGCAGTTGGGGCAGTCGGGTCAGCTGCCGTCGTAGCCCGCGGTGGGCATCGAGAGGCGGCGGTGGACACGGGCCTTCATCCCCGCGTCGTAGGCCGGTTCGTCCAGGCCCACCGTCTCCAGGCGCACCCCGCGCCGGGCGCACTCCGCGCTGAAGTCGTCCACGGAGACCAGGGCCCGCTCCAGGACGCGGCGGCTGGGGGCCACGAAGAGGTCGACCAGGCCCGCGTCGACGTCGGCCCACAGGCTGCGGTGGTCGGTGCGCAGCCCGTACACCAACAGCTCGCGGGTGACCACATAGCCGCGGTCCGCGGCCCAGAGGGCGCACATCGCGTGCTGGCTGCGGCAGTCCACGAGGAAGGGATCTTTGTCCAGCTCCTCGAGCGGCGTCAGGCTGGCGATCGCCGTGACCCGGATCTCGGCCATGCCGTCTCCCTCACCTCGGCCTTCGCCGCAGACACTACTACTCGCCGTACGCTCGTAGCAGTGGCCGAGGGCCCACAGAAGCAATCGAAGGGAGCCGGTGCGTGCCGGTGGAGATCACCTGGTGGGGCCATGCCAGCTGCACCGTCGAGGATGCGGGGGTCCGGGTGCTGACGGACCCGCTCTTCGCGCGCCGTCTTGGGCATCTGCGCCGACGCCGCGGCGATCTGCCGCCGCCACAGGCCGCCGTCGCGGACGCGGTGCTCGTCTCGCATCTGCACGCCGACCATCTGCACCTTCCCTCGCTGGCCCGGCTCGCGCCCGGCACGCGTGTGCTGGTGCCGCGCGGCGCCACGGCCGCCGTGCCGGGGCTGCGGAAGCTGGACGGCCTGCGGATCACCGAGGTCACCGCCGGGGACGAGGTGCGGATCGGGGATGTGACAGTACGTGCGGTGCCCGCGCGGCACGACGGGCGGCGGCTGCCGCTGGGGCCGCAGCGCTGCCGGGCGCTCGGCTACGTGGTGAGCGGTGAGGCCCGGACGTACTTCGCCGGGGACACCGGGCTCTTCGACGAGATGGCCGACGCGGTCGGCGAGGTGGATGTGACGCTGCTGCCCGTCGGTGGCTGGGGACCGTATCTGGGCGACGGCCACCTGGACGCGCCGCGGGCCGCCCGGGCGCTGGCCCGGATCGCGCCGCGCAGCGCGGTGCCGGTGCACTACGGCACGTACTGGCCGATCGGCCTGGACGCGGTGCGGCCGCACGAGTTCCACGGCCCGGGCGACGAGTTCGTACGGCAGGCGGCGCTGCGGGCGCCGGACGTGGCGGTGCATCTGCTCGGGCACGGCGAGAGCGTCCGGCCGGAGGTCGCCAAGTGATCCTCGCCGCGGCGGTCTCGCTCATTCCGGAGACGACCCAGCAGGCGGTCGGCTATCCCTCGCTGTTCCTGCTGGTGGTGCTGGGCTCGCTGGTGCCGGTGGTGCCCACGGGGGCGGTGGTGAGTTCGGCGGCGGTGGTGGCGTTCCACCAGACGGCGCCGCTCACGCTGCTGTTCGTGTTCCTGGTGGCGTCGCTCGCCGCGTTCACCGGGGATGTCGGCCTGTACTGGCTCGGGCAGCGCGGGATGCGCTCGCGCAACGGCTCGCGCTGGCTGCGGGCGCTGTACGACCGCGCCCCGGCCGAGCGCATCGCCCAGGCCCAGGGGAAGCTGCACGACCACGGGGTCGCGGTCCTGGTGGCGTCCCGGCTGATCCCGGCGGGCCGGATTCCGGTGATGCTGGCGTGCCTGTTGGGCAAGCTGCCGCTGCGCCGCTTCATCCGCGGGAACGCACCGGCGTGCCTGGCCTGGGCGGCGACGTACCAGCTGATCGGCATCCTCGGCGGGTCGCTCTTCGCGGAGCCGTGGCAGGGCCTGATCGCGGTCGTCGTACTGACGGTGGTGATCAGCGGTGCGCCGTCGGTGTGGCGGAGGGTGCGCGGGCCGCAGAAGAGCGAGGCCTAGAACCTAGAGGCATAGCGGCATAGCGGCATAGCGGCATAGCGGGATAGCGGCACAAGAGGAGTCAGATGGCGTCGGCGGTGAGGACCCGGGACGCTCCGATCGGGAGATCCCACAGGTCATCGCGGAGTCGGCCCGCCTTCTCCCAGGCCGCCCGTACGCGGATCAGCGGCTCCAGAACCGGTTCGGCCGACAGCAGGAACGTGGCCCAGTGCATCGGCGCCAGGCGCCGCGCGCCGAGGTCGTCGGCCGCCCGTACCGCCTCCTCGGGGTCGCAGTGCACATCGCGCAGCCACCAGCGGGGGTGGTAGGCGCCGATCGGCAGCAGCGCGAGGTCGATCCCGGGGTGGCGGCGCCCGATCTCCGTGAACCAGTGCCCGTACCCGGTGTCGCCCGCGAAGTACACCTCACGCCCGGCCGCGTCGGTGAGTACCCAACCGCCCCACAGGGTGCGGCAGGTGTCGATGAGGCCGCGCTTGGACCAGTGGTGCGCGGGTACGAAACTGAACCGCACCCCGCTCAGCTCCGCGGCCTCCCACCAGTCGAGCTCGGTGACACAGGAGAAGCGGCGGCGCCGGAACCAGCGGCCGAGGCCCGCGGGTACGAACACCGGGGTGTCGCGCGGCAGTCGCCTGAGCGTGGGCGCGTCCAGGTGGTCGTAGTGGTTGTGGCTGATGACGACGGCGTCGATCCGGGGCAGCGCGCCCCAGGCCACGCCAACGGGCGTGATCCGGGCGGGAGTTCCGAGGATACGGCGCGACCACACCGGGTCGGTGAGTACGGTGAGCCCGCCGACCCGCAGCACCCAGCTGGCGTGCCCGGCCCAGGTCACCGCGATGTCCGAGACCCCGGCCCCCGGCAACGGCCCCGGCGCGAACGGCAGTCGGGGGATGTCCCGCAGGCCCTGCGGACGTGGCCGGATCGAGCCCTCGCGGGCGAACCGGGCGAAGGCCTGCACGCCGGGCAGCGGGGCGGTCAGCCGGTCGACGAAGGACCTGGGCCAGGTGCGTAGCTCACCGAGCGGGCGGAGTACGGGAGAGCGCGACGGCGGCGTGGGTGTCGTGACCGAGGGGACGCGGGACGTCATCGGCTCGGACTGCTGCGTCATCGAGGCGGCTCCATTCGCTGGGCGTCCAGGGCTGCGTCGGCCCGCTCCGCTTCCTCCCTCTCCCTGGCATCGGCGCGGAGATCGTCGAGGGTCGACCCGAGCATGCTCAACGCCCGCCGCACATGCGGCAATTCCAAGGGTTCCGGCGAGGTGAGCGATTCCAGCCGCTCCTGGTCCGTGGCACCGATCAGCGGCCCGGTGGACAGCCGTACGCGCAGGGCGCCCAGAGCGTCGCCGAACCGGTGCCCACCGGCCACCGGCATCCCGAGCCGGTCGGTGAGGTGGTCCTCCAGTTCGATCGCGTCGGCGACCGAGCGAGCGCCGAGCGCGGACCGCAGGGGCTCCAGGTCCGCGTAGAGGTGGCGCCCGGCCTGCGGCGGACGGGCGTGCCCGCCTGCCGCGCGTACGGCGCGGTAGGCGGCACCGGCCACCCGCGCGTGCAGCCGCGCGGCCGCCGTCAGCCGGGCGGTGACCTCTTCCGGTTCGCCGAGCGCATGGGCGGCGGCCGCGGCGACGGGCGCGGCGACGATGGCACCGAGTGCGGTGAGCACGTCGAGGGTACGGGCGCGCAGTACGGCACCTGCCGCGGTGTCCGGGAAGCGGGCGACGGCGGCGGGCCAGTCGGCGGGCAGGAAGGCGCCGGACAGGTCCGTGAGCAGGGTGACCTGGCCGGGCAGCATCTCGGCGGGGCTGATCAGCACGTCGGGGGACTGCTGCGGGACGCCCGGCCGCGTGGTGCCGGGTGCGCCGGACCCGGCGCCACCGGGCACGTCGGCGGGCTGCCGGGCCGGGCCGGACCAGCCGCGCCCCCGAGCCTCGTCGGCAGCGGACGGCCCGGCCTCGTGGGGCCCGGCATCGAGTGCTCCAGCACCGGGCGCTCCGGGCCCGGACGCGCCGGACTCCCCGGCGGAGCGCCGAGGCGAACCCGAGTCACCACCGGGTCGTGCCGCGTGGGAGCCAGGGCCGGGCGCTCGATGGCCGAGTGTGCCGGGCTGCCCGGCAGACGGCCGGGCCGAGTGGGGCTGGACGGGCTGCCGGGCCTCATCGGAAGCGCCGTGCACCGTGTCGCGCCAGGTCTCGTCCGCGACGATGTGCAGCCCCTCGCCCGCCGCCGCCTCCACCGCCTCGTGCAGCACCTCCGGTGGCGGCACCGTGCCCGTCGGGTCATCGGCGACAGAGAGCACCAGGAGCCTCGGGTCACCGCCCTCCGCACGCACCCGTCGGACGGTCTCCAGCAGGGCGTACGGGTCCGGAACTCCCCCGCACTCGGCGGGAGTCGGCACATGGAACGTCCCCTGGCCCAGCAGCCGGTCCCCCGGCGCCCACCAGGCGGCACACGGGCGCGGCAGCAGTACGTCGCCGCCGACCGCCGCACTCAGCGCGAGCAGCAGCAGCGGGGCACCGGGTGCCGCGGCGACCTGGGCGCGCTCGCCCGGCAGCCCGCGGCGGCCGAAGTAGCCGCAGGCCGCGTCCAGCAGTGCGGGCCCGCCGCCCGGTGGCTCGGCGTACGCACGGCCCGCCGCCGCGGCGAGCACCGCGGCCAGTTCCGGGAGCACCGGCAGTTCTGGGCCCGCGGCGGGCGGGCCGTATCTCAGTGGGCCGTGGGCGGGCACTCAGCCCTGCGCCCTGGACTGCCGGCGGCGGATGACGTAGACCGTGCCGCCGACCGCACAGGCGACCAGGGCACCCCCGATGATCACGGTCGTACCGGAGTCCGTGAAGCTGCCGCCGAGTCCGCCGCGTACACCCGCCGTCGGTGTCGGCGTCGGCGTCGGTGTCTGCGTCGGTGACGTGCGGTGGACGGTGAAGGTCGTCGTCCACGCTCTGCCGCCCGGGCAGGTGCCGTCGACGGCCCATTCGGAGGTCTCGCCGACCGGGTTGGGGCCGGTGCTGGAGAAGTTGGCGGCCGAGGCGATCTTGGCGGTGCCGTTGTAGGCGGGGCCGGAGACCGCGTTGTCGTTGCCGGGCACCAGCGCCAGCCGGACCCGGCCCTGCTCGAAGGCCTGGGAGTTGGCGCTGATGGTCGCCGGTGGGTTGTCGCTGGGCGTGTCGCAGGTGACGGAGACGGTGACCGTGCCACCGGGCGCGACGGTACGTGGGCTGACCTCGGCCGAGTCCGCGAACGCGGCTGGCGCGGCCAACCCGACAGCGGCCGATGCCAGTGCGGTGGCGGCGAGCAAACGGGCGATGCGCATGACTGGGGGGCTCCTTCTGGCGACTGACGAGCAGGCGCGGAGGTCCACGCCACGAAGCCCATACAAACCCGACATTCCCCCACCGCGCGCGGGACGGGACACCATTCGCGGTACGCGCGCCGCCGCACGGGTGAGGAGCCGTGACGTCAGGTGGTCAGGGACGCCAGTTCCCGCTCCAGGCCGCGGCCGCGGGTGCGGACGAGTGCGCCGGCGACGTCGCTCAGTTTGCGGTTGGTGCCCTGGGAGATGCGGCGCAGCACGGCGAAGGCCTCGTCGGCGCCGCAGCCCAGCATGTGCATCACGATGCCGCAGGCCTGGTCCACGACGGGGCGGGTGCGCAGCGCGGTATCCAGCTGGTCGATCTCGGCGAGGGCCGCGCGGTAGCGCCGGTCGCGGATCAGCCCGCTCACCGCGAGGTCGCCGAGTGCCCGGGCGGGGCCGTGCCCGGCTGCGTTCAGGGTGCCGGGGCGGAAGCTGTACAGGCTCAGGGTGACCGTGAGGCCCGCGCGGAGGAAGGGCAGGGTGACGCTGGAGCGTACGCCCGCGTCGAGCGCCGCCGCTCGGTAGTCCGGCCAGCGCTGTTCGCGCAGCAGGTCCGTCGTGTCCACGGGCTCGCCGCGGGCCACCGACGCCGGAATCGGGCCTTCGCCGGAGCGCAGTTGTACGGAGACGACCGCGGCCAGATCGGGGTGGGTGACCGCGGCGGGCCGATCGGAGTCCGCCGCGTCATCGGCGACGGTCGCGCCCGCCCCACAGCAGGCGACCGTGCAGCGTACGGCGTGCTCGGCCAGCTCACTCAGCCGGCGCCCCGGCAGCGCGGAGTCCGGCCCGTCGGATGCGGGTGTGGGTGTGGGCGTGGGTGTGGGCGTGGGTGTGGGCGTGGGCGTGGGTGTGAGTGCCGGTGCGGGTGGGAGTGGGGATGCCGACATGCGATGCTCCTCCGTTCCGCTCACTCGACCAGATGTACCTGGGTCTCCATCCAGTCGCCTGCCCGCCGCCACCCCCGGAAAACGGCGCATGGGGATAGCTTGCTTGACATGACACAGGCGGACGAATTCGACGAGGAGCTCGCGGACTTCGTACGCCGGGTGGCCGAGCTCAGGACGGCACGCACCGCTCCGGACGGCGATCCGCGCACCGTCCTGGACGCCGCGCTCTTCGAACTCGACCATGCGGCCGAGCGGTTGTGGCCGCGCTACCAGCGGCTCACGGCCCCCGGTGGGACCGGTGCGTCCGCCGACCACCGGGAGCAGCGGCTGCTGCGGGCGATCTTCCAGCGGCTGCCGCTGCCCGTGCTGCTCCTCGACCGGGAGACCGGGGTACGGCGGATGAACTTCGCCGCGGTCAACTTCACCGGCGTACGGGCGGGTTATGCGACAGGCCAGCCGCTGGCCGGGTTTCTGGCGCAGGCCGACCGGGCGGCCTTCCGTTCGCAGACCGCGGCGGTCGCCCGTGGCGAGGGCGACCGGAGTCTCACCGTCCGGCTGCGGGACCGGCCCGGCGTGCCGGTGTACGCCACCCTCACCGCGCTGCGGCCCAGCGGAGAGCCGCGCGCCGCGGTGCTCGTCGTCCTGCAGTCCGCCGGGGCGGTGCCGCGGTTCGCCGGTGTGCACGCGCCCGCGCCCGATCTGGCCGAGGCGACCCGGCACGCGGCGCTGCTCGACCTGGTGGACGCCATGACGTCGGCGCTGCTGACCGTGCGCCCCGGTGACCGGACCGCCGTGCTCACCTGCGCCGCGCGGGTGCTGCACGGCAGGTTCGCGGACTGGGTGGTGGCCGACGCGGGCACCGCACGTCTGGTGCGCGCGGTCGCTCTCGGGCCGGACGACGCGCTGTTGGACGCGCTGCTGGAGCAGGACCCCGCCGGGTGCCCCCTGGTCATGGAGACGGCGCGCGGCGGGGCGAGCGCCCTGCAGGTGCGCCCACCCGACCCGGACGCACTCGGCCAGGACGCGTCGGGCGCGCCCCTGCTCGTCCGCGCGCGTGTCACGTCCTTGCTGTGTGTGCCGCTCAGCGCCCCGGAGGGCGGACCGCCGCAGGGCGTGCTCACACTGCTGCGTACCGGCGCCAGGCGGGCGTTCTCGCTGGCCGAGGCGCGGACGGTCGATGTGATGTCACGGCATATCGCCCTGGCGCTACGGCGTCCGGTGTGACGCCGCACCGCCGGGGGCGGCGCCCTCGCGGGGGGGCACCCGCGAGGGGGCCCTCTCGGGGGCTCCCTTGCTACGCCGCGTCCCGGAGCGTCTCGTCCCGCACCCGGGCGCAGCAGCGGCTGATCAGCCGGGAGACGTGCATCTGCGAGATGCCCAGTTCCTCGGCGATCCGGCTCTGCGTCATATCGCCGAAGAACCGCAGGTACAGGATGGTCCGCTCACGCTCGGGCAGGGCGCGCAGCCTGGGCCTGACGGCCTCGCGGTCGACCACGGTGTCCAGCGCCGGGTCGGTGGCGCCGAGCGCGTCACGCAGCGCGTATCCGTCGTCGCCGCCCGGGAGTTCGGCGTCCAGGGACAGCGCCGTGTAGCTGTCCAGCGCCTCCAGGCCGGTACGTACGTCGTCCTCGCTCAGGTGCGCGTACTCGGCGATCGCGGCGATGGTGGGAGCGCGTCCGGGAAGCGTCTGGGACAGGTCCCGGCAGGCGCTCCTGACGCGGTTGCGCAGGTCCTGGACCCGCCGCGGCACATGCAGGGACCAGGTGTGGTCGCGGAAGTGCCGTTTGATCTCGCCGGTCACGGTCGGCACGGCGTAGCTCTCGAAGGCCGTGCCCAGCTCCGGGTCGTAGCGGTCGACGGCTTTGACCAGGCCGAGCGCGGCCACCTGGCGCAGGTCCTCGAAGGACTCGCCACGGTTGCGGAAGCGCCCGGCGATCCGCTCGGACATGGGAAGCCAGGCCCGTACGACCTCCTGGCGCAACATGTCCCGCTCCGGCCCGTCGGGCAGCCGGGCGAGCCTCAGGAAGTCCTCGGTGGTGTCGGGCGCGTCGTCGTGCGGGTGGTGCCTTGCCCCTGCGGTCGGTCGCATAGTGCGTCGCAACTCCGTTGTCTTCGCGGGTGGGGGAATCACCGCGAGAGGGGCGCACCTGTACCCGGGGACACACCCGGGGGAGGCGTCGCCGCTCCCACGGACGTGCCTCCGGTCCGAAGCACATACTTCGGCTGCCCCGCGACCCGGGGCGCAAACCCCGCGGGTTCGGCCGACTCCTCGGGTGGCAGCAGCAGTTCCTCGTACCTGCCGAGCGCGAGGACCACGCCCAGCATCAGCACCGGAATCAGCAACGCGATCAGTGCCATGGCCTGTCCTTCCCCGAGGGGTGTCGGAAGTCGGGTGACCAGGCGGCGCCGGCGCAAACCACCGAGCCCGTGCGAGGCATGGCCCGGCCCATCAGGGGTACTGCGGGCAGGGTCACCAAGACGCGTACGCCACGTACGTACCGAGATTTCAGGAAGGGCCGAGAACCATGGCCGAGATCGTGCGGGAAGTCATGACCCCAGGCGTCGTCGCGGTGGGCCCCGACGCCTCACTCGTGGAAGCGGCGCAGCTGATGCGCGCGCGGGACATCGGCGACGTGCTGGTGGCCGCCGACGGCCAGGTGCTCGGGGTGCTCACCGACCGGGACATCACGCTGCGTGCCGTCGCGATCGGCGCGGATCCGCTGACCATCAGCGCCCAGACCGTCTGCACCCCGGCCCCGGTGCTGGTCGAGGCTCAGGCACCGGTGTCGTCCGCGGTCTCGCTGATGCGGGAGCACGCGGTGCGGCGGCTGCCGGTGGTCGAGAACGGCCGCCCGGTGGGGATGGTCAGCCTCGGGGACCTCGCGGTGGCGCAGGACCCGCACTCCGCTCTGGCGGCCATCAGCCGGGCCCGGCCCGACCACGAGCCGGGCACGACTCCGGGCTGAGAGACCGGTCAGGGACCGAGACCGGAGGGACCGAGACCGCTCAAAGACCGAGACCGGTCAAAGTCCGAGACCGGTCAAAGTCCGAGACCGGTCAGGGACGGCGGCCGAGGAGGCAGAGGAACTTGGTCTGTACGTCCGCGCCGGGCGGCGCCTCGACCGGTGGGTCGAAGAGTCCGCTCTTGGCCAGGTCGGCGGCGTACGGCGAGACCTCGCGTACCGCGTAGCGGACGAGGTCGTCCGGGAGCCGCTCATCGGCCCCGATCGCGCGGGACAGATCCCAGGCGTGTACCACCAGGTCGGTCACCATCTGCGCGCAGTAGTGGGCGGCGGGACTCTCGCCGAAGGAGAGGTGGACGGTGCGATCGAGGGCGCCGGGTGCGCGGAAGGCGTCCTGGGCGGCGCGCGCCGAGGTGTCCCAGGCGGCGACCGGGTCGGTGCCGAGCTGGTCGCCGTCGAAGGCGCTGCCGAGCGACTCGATGGTGACGCCGTCCTTCACCAGCGGCGGCACCCACAGCTGTTCCACCACGAGGTGGTTGACCAGGTCACGCACGGTCCATTCGGTGCACGGCGTCGGATCACCCCACTGACCCGCGCCGACCGTATGCACCCGGTCGGTGAAGAGCTCGATCGCCGCCGCGTGCCGCTTGAGCAGTCTGGTGTGAGCCATAACCCCATCCTCTCCCCGAGGCGGGGCTCAGCGCACCCGGTCGACCCTGCGCTCGTCCCACACCGGCTCCGCCGTCTCGCGTACCCGGCCGTCGCTGCCGAAGACCAGGAAGCGGTCGAAGGAGCGGGCGAACCAGCGGTCGTGGGTAACCGCGAGCACCGTGCCCTGGAAGGCCTCCAGGCCGTCCTGGAGCGCCTCGGCCGACTCCAGGTCGAGGTTGTCGGTGGGCTCGTCGAGAAGCAGCGCGGTGACGCCTTCGAGCTCCAGGAGCAGGATCTGGAAGCGCGCCTGCTGCCCGCCGGAGAGCCGCTCGAAGCGCTGCTCGGCCTGGCCGGTCAGCTCGTACCGCCGCAGCCGGGACATGGCGGCCCCGCGGTCCTGGGCGTGCTCGCGCCACAGGATGTCGAGCAGGGTGCGGCCGAACAGCTCGGGGTGCGCGTGGGTCTGCGCGAAATGCCCGGGCACGACGCGCGCGCCGAGCTTCCAGGCGCCGGTGTGCCGTACGTCGTCGCCCGCGAGCAGCCTGAGGAAGTGGGACTTCCCGGAGCCGTTGGAGCCGAGGACCGCGACCCGTTCGCCGTAGAAGACCTCCAGGTCGAAGGGTTTCATCAGGTCGGTCAGCTCCAGGCCCTGGCAGGTCACGGCCCGTACGCCGGTGCGGCCGCCGTGCAGCCGCATCGTGATGTCCTGCTCGCGCGGCGGCTCCGGCGGCGGGCCCGCCTCCTCGAACTTGCGCAGCCTGGTCTGCGCCGCGTGGTAGCGCGAGGCCATGTCGTGGCTGTTCTCGGCGGCCTGGCGCAGATTGCGGACCAGCTTCTTCAGCTGCTCGTGCTTCTCGTCCCAGCGGCGGCGCAGCTCCTCGAAGCGCGCGAAGCGCTCCTTGCGGGCCTGGTGGTACGTGGCGAAGCCGCCGCCGTGCACCCAGGCGTCGGCGCCCGCGGGGCCCGGCTCGACGCTGACGATCTTCTCGGCGGCGCGGGCGAGCAGCTCCCGGTCGTGGGAGACGAACAGGACGGTCTTACGGGTCTCTTTGAGCCGCTCCTCCAGCCACCGCTTGCCCGGCACGTCCAGGTAGTTGTCCGGCTCGTCGAGCAGCAGGACCTCGTCGGTGCCGCGCAGCAGGGATTCCAGGACGAGGCGCTTCTGCTCGCCGCCGCTGAGTGTGCGCACCTCGCGGAACTGGGCCTTGTCGTACGGGATGCCGAGGGCGGCGGTGGTGCAGATGTCCCAGGTCGTCTCGGCCTCGTAGCCCTGCGCCTCGGCCCAGTCGGCCAGCGCCTGGGCGTACCGCATCTGCGCGGCCTCGTCGTCCACGGTCATGACCGCGTACTCGGCCGCGTCGACGGCCGCGGCGGCTTGCTTGATGCGGGGGTTCGCGACGGATACCAGCAGGTCGCGGACGGTGGTCTCGTCCCGTACGGACCCCACGAACTGGGGCATCACGCCGAGCCCGCCGCTGACCGTGACGGTGCCGCCGTGCGGTTGCAGATCGCCGGAGATCAGCCGCAGCAGGGTGGTCTTGCCCGCGCCGTTCGGGCCGACCAGGGCGACGATGGCGCCCTCGCCGACCCGGAAGGAGACATCACCGAGCAGCTCCCTCCCGTCAGGCAGGTAGTACTCGAGATGCGCGGCTTCCAGATGTCCCATGGTCACGCATTGTCATCGGCGCGGAGGTCATACGGCAAACGGGTTTAGAAACAGGCTCTTAGAGGCTGTCTTTGAACCCGGGCCCCGTGACGCCGCCGTGCCGAGGGGTACCCACCCGGTATGAATTCCGAAGCAAGCTGGATTCTCGCACTGGACTGCCGGGTCTTCGACGGCGTCGCGGCCCGGCACTGGCGGGGCGCTGACCTCCTGCTGCCCCGGCTCAGCCGCAGCGCCGACCATGGTGTGCTGTGGTTCGCCACGGCCGCGGGGATCGCCGGGGCCAGGACCCCCAGGGCCCGGCGTGCCGCCGCCCGCGGCCTCGCCTCGCTGGCGGTCGCCTCCGCGACGGTCAACACCCTCGGCAAGCGGTCCGTGCGACGCGCGCGGCCCGTATACGACGCGGTGCCGCTGGTCCGGCGCCTGGCGCGGCAGCCGATCACCACGTCGTTCCCCTCCGGGCACGCCGCGTCCGCGGCGGCTTTCGCGACCGGGGTCGCCCTGGAGTCACGCGGCTGGGGCGCGGCGGTGGCGCCGGTCGCCCTCGCGGTGGGGCTGTCCCGGGTCTACACCGGTGTGCACTTCCCCAGCGATGTGCTGGCGGGTGCGGCGCTGGGGGCCGGGGCGGCGTTCGCGGTACGCGGTCTGGTGCCGACTCGCGCCCAACTGCCCGCGCCCGGGCGGCCGGTGGTGGGCGCGCCCGCGCTGCCCGGTGGCCGCGGCCTCACCATGGTGGTCAACACGTCGGCCGACTCGGCGGACCGGGTGGGGGCGCTGCGGAACGCGCTACCGCTCGCCGAGGTCGTGGTGTGCGAGGGCCCCGAGCTGACCGGGGAGTTGGAGAAGGCCGCCGCCGCGGACGGGGTCCGGGCACTGGGGGTGTGCGGTGGGGACGGCTCGGTCAACGCGGCGGCCGGTGTGGCGCTGCGGTACGGGCTGCCGCTGGCGGTGCTGCCGGGCGGCCGGGTGAACCACTTCGCGTACGACCTCGGCGTCGAGGAGCCCCGGGACCTCTTCCGCGCCGTGGAGAACGGCGACGCGGTGGCGGTGGACGTGGGCAGGTTCCGCTCAGCGGACACCAGTGGGTACTTCCTGAACGCGCTCAGCCTCGGCGTCTACCCGCAGTTGGTGCGCGAGCGGGCGCGCCGGGCGCACTGGATCGGGGGGCGGGCCGCCGATGTGCTGGCGGCCGTACACGTCCTGCGCCATGAACGACCGCTGCGGACCCGTCCCGACAGGCAGGGCCAACACCGGCCGCTCTGGCTGCTGTTCGCGGGCAACTGCACGTACCAGGGGATGGGGCTGCTGCCGACGCGGCGGGCCGATCTCGCCGATGGTCTGCTCGATGTGCGCGTGGTGCACGGCGGCCGTACGCCGGGCGCGCGGCTGCTCGCCGCGGCGCTGGCCGGTCCGCTGTCGCGGTCCCCCTTCCACGCCGCCGTACGGCGCACCCGGCTGCGGGTGGACGGCATCGCGCCGGGCACATCACTCGGCTACGACGGCGAAGTCACGGTGGCAGGGCACGAGTTGGTGATCGACAAGGCCCATGAGGCACTGAGCGTCTACGCACCGCTGACCATATAGCGAGACGCAGGTCTCATATTTCGACATCGCGGCGTACGGTGATCCTCTCGCGTCGAGCGCAGGCTCGAAGTCCAGCGGAAGGAGTCCCGCCATGCCGAAGAACCCCGCACAGGAGACCGCCGTCTACACCCACGGACATCACGAGTCGGTGCTGCGCTCGCATACATGGCGCACCGCGGCCAACTCGGCGGCGTACCTCATCGGCGAACTGAAGCCCGGCATGCGGGTCCTGGACATCGGCTGCGGGCCCGGCACCATCACCGCGGACCTGGCGGAGCTGGTGCCGGGGGGACATGTCACGGGCGTGGACGCCGCGGCCGACGTACTGGACCAGGCCCGCGCGACCGCCGCCGAACGCGGCCTCCACAACGCGGAGTTCGCCGTGGCCGACGTACACGCCCTGGACTACCCGGACGGCTCGTTCGACGTCGTGCACGCCCACCAGGTGCTGCAGCATGTGGGCGACCCGGTGCGGGCCCTGCGCGAGATGCGCCGGGTGGCCGCACCCGGCGGCCTGGTCGCGGTCCGTGAATCGGACTACGCGGCCATGACCTGGTATCCGTGCCCCACCGGCCTGGACGACTGGCTGGAGCTCTACGAACGGGTCGCCCGTGCCAACGGCGGCGAGCCGGACGCCGGACGCCGCCTCAAGTCCTGGGCCCTGCACGCCGGTTTCACCGACATCACGGCCACCTCGACGGCCTGGACCTTCAGCACCGAGGAGGAACGCGCCTGGTGGAGCGGACTGTGGGCGGACCGCACGACGGCTTCGGCGTACGCGGGCCTCGCCGTGGACGGCGGCCACGCGAGCGCGGCACAGCTGGCGGACATCGCCGAGGCCTGGCGGGAGTGGGGGCGGCAGGAGGACGGCTGGTTCTCGGTGCTGCACGGGGAGGTCCTCTGCCGCGTATGACACTCTGCCGCATATGACGTAGCGGTACGAGGTAGCGCGGTGTCATCTCCCCTCTCCGGGATACCCGGAGAGCAGGAGGTGTGCATTGTGGTTCCCATCCTGCTTGTTCTGCTACTCGCGCTGCTGCTCTTCGGGGCCGGGTTCGCGGTGAAGGTCCTCTGGTGGATCGCCGTTGCCGTGCTGGTCATCTGGCTGCTCGGCTTCCTGGTGCGCTCCACCACACCGACCGGAACCAGGTCCCGCTGGTATCGCTGGTAGCCGCCAGGCCTGTCGGCTACTGCCCCCTGGGGAGGCTAGTCCTCCCTGGGGAGCAGGGGCCCCAGTGGACCGAGGTCGATATTGAGGTCCTCAGGACGCAGGCCATAGCGTTCCCGCAACTCCGCCATGCGCTCCTCCAGGAGCATCAGTGTCAGCCCGATCCGCTCCTCCTGCTCCTCCGTCAGCTCTCCGGTGTCGAACCGGCGCGGCGCCTGGCGCTCCATCAGCTGGCGCAGCAGCTCGACAACCGTCAGCACGAGCTTGACCAGGTCCCGTTCAGATCGACGAGGGCCACCTCACGGTGTTCGACGACGGTCACGACCGCTGCTCCAGGTCGGCGTCCCCCAGGTCGGCCAGGTCGGCCGGCTCGGCGAAGGAGTACGCGGCCCAGGGGCCCGTCAGTTCGACGCACAGGCCCGGCTCCTCGTCCTTCGTACGGTCCACCAGCTCTACGAAGGCCTCGGAGTCCCGTCGGCACACCAGATACGCGGCGTTCAGCACATTGCGCCCCGGCGCCCGGGACAGCGCGGGGTTCTGTGGCGGGTGCAGCCGGGAGAGCTCCGCACACCGGGAGAGCTCCTCGTGCAGCCGCCGGGCGAAGGCCTCGGCGCGCTCCCAGGTCCACTCCTCCGTACGCCGCTGGTCACGGCGCCTGCGCAGATAGTCGCGGCCGGTGGCAGGCGCCGCAGGGGCGAGCGGCGGGGCTGGCTCGTCGCGTATATGGACTTTGACGCCCCACTCGATCCGCCCGTCGAGCCGGTCCAGCGCGCGCCGGAACCGCTCTCCGTCCTGCTCCAGCAGGGTGCGGACGCCGCTGTCACCACGGAAGACGGTGGCCAGACGGCCGTGCCAGGGACGGGAGCGCGCCTCGTTCACTTCACCACCCCATGCTCCACCAGCAGCCGGACCCCCGCCGCGATGGACTCGGCGTCGATGCCCGCCGTGTGCAGCTGCTGGTCCGGCGCGGCCGAGCCCGGCATCGTACGGACCGCGAGCCGGGCCAGACGTGGCACCGGGCGCCCGTCGGTGAAGGCGCCCAGCACCGCGTCGCCCAGGCCGCCCTCCTCGCGGTGGTCCTCGACGGTGAGGAGGCAGCCGGTGCGTTCGGCGGCCTCGCGCAGGGTGTCGCGGTCGACCGGCTTGACCGAGTAGAGGTCGATGACCCGGACCGGGATCCCGAACTCCGCCAGGGTCTCGGCGGCCGCCAGGGCTTCGTGCACGGTGACCCCTGCTGCGACGACCGTGGCGCGATCGGCGTCGGATGCGCGCAGCACCCTGCAGCCGCCGACCGGGAACTCCTCGTCCGGGCCGTAGATCACCGGGGTGGCCCCGCGCGTGGTCCGCAGGTAGCGGATGCCGGAGCCGTTCGCCAGCTGGGCCACCAACTGGGCCGTCTGGTTCGCGTCGCAGGGGTACAGGACCGTGGAGCCGTGCAGTGCGCGGAAGAGGGCCAGGTCCTCCAGGCCCATCTGGGACGGCCCGTCCTGACCGATCGCCACACCAGCGTGCGAGCCGATGGCGATGAGGGACGCACCTCCGATCGAGGCCATCCGCAGGAAATCGTGCGCACGGCTGAGGAAGGCGGCGAACGTCGCGGCGTACGGGATCCAGCCGCGGGCGGCGAGCCCCACCGCGGCCCCGACCAGCTGCTGTTCGGCGATGTAGCACTCGAAGTAGCGCTCGGGGTGCTCCTTGGCGAAGTACTCCGCGCGCGTGGAGTCGCCGACCTCGCCGTCCAGCGCGACGACATCGCCGCGCGCGTGGCCGAGTGCGGTGAGCGCCTGGCCGTAGGCGGTACGGGTGGCGACCGCGTCACCCACTCCGTAGCGCGGCAGGGACAGGTGCCCGCTGCGCGCCGCGTGCAACGACCGTGCGGCGGGCGGCTGCTGGACCTCGACGCGCACCTCGCGGCGGCCGCCGAGCTCCTCGATCGCCGCCTCGGGGTCGCTCAACGGCTTTCCGTGCAGGCCCTCCCTGTCCTCTGCCGACGCCACTCCGCGGCCCTTGAGGGTACGGGCGAGTATCGCGGTGGGCTGCCCGGCCGTGGAGCGGGCCTCGTTGCAGGCGCGGTCGATCGCGTCCGGGTCGTGGCCGTCGATCTCGGTGGTGTGCCAGCCGAAGGCCCGCAGCCGGCGGGCGTACGCGCCGAGGTCGTGCCCGTGCCGGGTGGGCCCGCGCTGGCCGAGACGGTTCACATCGACCAACGCGGTCAGATTCTCCAAGTGCTCGTGTCCGGCGTGCTCGGCGGCCTCCCACATCGCGCCCTCGGCGAACTCGCCGTCGCCGCACAGCACCCACACCCGGTAGCCGACCCGGTCCAGGCGCTTGCCCGCCAGGGCCATGCCGACCCCGATGGGCAGCCCCTGGCCGAGTGAGCCGGTGGCCACCTCGACCCAGGGCAGTGCCCGGGGTGTCGGGTGGCCCTCAAGGCGGCTGCCCAGGGCGCGGAAGGTGCGCAGTTCGGCGTCGTCTATGGCACCGACCGCCTTGTACGCGGCGTACAGCAGCGGCGAGGCGTGGCCCTTGGAGAGGATGAAGCGGTCGTTGCCGGGGTGTTCGGGGCGGCTGAAGTCGTAGCGCAGATGGCGGGCGATGAGCACCGCCATCAGGTCGGCCGCCGACATCGAGGACGTGGGGTGCCCGGAACCCGCTGCGGCGGCCGCGCGGACGGAGTCCACCCGCAACTGCTGGCCGAGTTCGTGGAGTTGGTCAGTGTGCATCGGAATCCTCTCCAGGGGCTCCGGGTACGCGGGCGAGTTCGGGGGACGCGGTGTCCAGCGGCACCGACCCAGGAGCGCACCAGGCCCAGCTGGACGGCCTGGCGCGGCAGCAGGGCGTCAAGGAGCCAGTCGGCGGCGACATCGCGGGCCGCCGCCTCGCCCTGACTCCAGGCGTGCTGCGCGGTCATCGACGTGAACGCTTGGGGTTGCGCAGATCGGACGCGGCAGCCGCGTCGCCGCAGGCGAACGCCTCGGGGTGGCCCGGCACATTGAGGTACCGGTCGACGACGAGCCGGCCACGCTCCATGGGGCGCCCGATGATCACGACTCGGTTCCGGCTGCTCACCATGTGCCTCCGGAGGGTGTTGTCCCGGTTCACCGGTCAGGGCGCCGATCACCGGTCGGGGCGCTGGGGCGGGAAGGGCTGCTCCGTGGTGCCGGGCATGCCGGGCGGCACGACCGGGGGTATGGGCGGGGGTACGAGCGGGGCGCCCGGGCCTCCGGGGTCGACACTGGGCGGCGCTCCCGGTGCGCGAGGGTCCCTCGCCCCGTCGGCCGCGGCGTACGGGTCGCCCGCGACGGCGTGCGGCGTGTGCCCTGGGCGGGCGGCCCGCCGCAGCGCATAGGCCGCCAGGGCGAGCAACGCGCCCGTGATCAGCGCGGCGCCCCAGTCGGGGACGCCCAGAGCGAGCACAAGACCCAGGCCGAGCACGAGAGCCGCGCCCGCGTACAGCGCGGTGGCGGCCGAGACGGCGTGCAGCCTGAGGCTGCGGCGCCGCTCGCGGGTCTGTTCGCGGAGTTCGTCCCGCAGGGCCTCCCGGACGATCCGCGCGATGTCGTCGGAAAGTTCCTTGCTCAGGTTCTCCATGCGGTCCATGCGGGCCGGGTACCCGGCCACTCGTGGGCGTAACGCCGCCCAGCAGGGGTACTCGGACGGCTCCACGCACCGATGCTCCCCACCGATATGGAGGCTTCCATGCCGGAGACCAAGGACGTGGTGACGCTGCTCAAGGAGCAGCACACGGCGATTCGCGCACTGCTCGACCAGGTACCGGCGACCAAGGGCGACGAGCGCCAGAGCGCCTTCCAGGAACTCGTACGGCTGCTCGCCGTCCATGAGACGGCCGAGGCGGAGATCGTCCACCCCTTCGCCCGCAAGAACCTCGAAGGCGGCGAGGCGGTCGTGAACGACCGGGTCGCCGAGGAGGAGAAGGTCAAGCGGGCCCTGGTGGAGCTGGAGGACAAGGACACCGACTCCCCGGAGTTCCTCGACCTGTTCGCCGCGCTACGGCAGGACGTACTCGCCCACGCCGACGCCGAGGAGCGGCACGAGCTCGCGCACCTGCAGAACCACGCGGACCGCGCGAAGCTCGAAAACCTGGCCACCGCGGTCAAGGCCGCCGAGGCCGTCGCGCCGACACGGCCGCACCCGGGCCTGGACACCCCTGCGAAGCACCTGGTGGCCGGCCCCTTCGCAGCGATCGCCGACCGGACCCGGGACGCGATACGCGCGGCCAGGAAGAGGCCGACTGACGAGGGCTGACACTCGCGCGGCCCGGCCGGGCCGCGCTACGCCGCCGCGTTCCAGCGAAACGATCACACCCTGCCCCGCGGCCAACTAGGCTTCTCCGCATGGAGATCCTGGGTACCACGCTGCGTGTATGCGTCGATGACCTGGACGCTTCGGTCGCGTTCTACGAACGCCTCTCGGGCAGCAAGGCGCTCCGCTTCGAGCGCGGCGGTGTGTCCGTCGCCGCCGTCGGCTGCTTCCTGCTGATGAGCGGTCCCGCGGCCGAGCTCGTCGTCCTGCGCAAGGTCGCGGCGACCATCGCGGTGCAGAACGTCGACGAGGCACACGCGGTGCTCAGCGCGTCCGGCGCGCGGATCATCGCGGGCCCGGTACCGACCCCTGCGGGCCGGAACCTGATCGCGGTCCACCCGGACG
The DNA here is from genome assembly GCF_046540415.1 of Streptomyces sp. E11-3. NCBI lineage: Bacteria > Bacillati > Actinomycetota > Actinomycetes > Kitasatosporales > Streptomycetaceae > Streptomyces > Streptomyces sp. E11-3. The sequence continues at coordinate 1,258,220 of NZ_JAZGRL010000001.1, forward strand.
GTTCGGTCTTCGAGTACGTGGACCGACAGGCCACGCCCTGAGGCTTAGGCCCTGATCTGCCGGACAGGCCCAGCCGTCAGCCGGGCAGCAGCTCGCGGGTCAGCGCCCAGCGTTCGTGGTCGCGCCAGGCGCCGTCGATGTAGAGGAAGTCCGGCGAGAAGCCTTCGAGGCGGAAACCGCAGCGGCGGGCGAGCGCGATGGATGGCGTGTTGCCCGGCTGGACGTTGATCTCCAGGCGGTGCAGGCCGAGCGGCGGCCCGAAGGCGTACCGGACGAGCAGGGCGAGCCCCTCGGTCATCAGCCCGCGGCCCACCGCGTGCGCGAACGCGCCGTAGCCCAGGGTGCCGCTCAGGAAGGCGCCCCGGACGATGTTGCCGATGTTGATGAACCCCGCCAGCTCCCCCGTGTCCCGCTCGCAGACGACGAACCCCGCCCTGATCTCGTTCCCGATCAGCCGGTCCGCGAAGACCGCGTACTCCTCGGCGCTCAACGGCGGGAAGAGCCAGGGGCGGTGCAGTTCCCGGCTCTCGCGGGCGCGGGCGGTGAAGGCCTCACCGTCGGCGTGGGTCAGCGCCCGTATGCCGACACGGGACCCTTCGGCGAGGTAGGTGACGTCGTGGATCATGCCCGCACGGTACCGGTGGGTCGGGACCACGCGCCGTCGGCGTCGGCGTCGCTCTTGGCGTCGTTGACGTCATTGGCGTCGCTTGACGAAGTAGGCCCCGCATACGGCTCCGATCACCGCTGTGCTGAGCAGCGCCACCCACAGCGGCAGGGTCACCTCGGGGATCAGCAGCCGGATCTTGGTGTGGCGGGTGTTCTCGAAGATGAAGATGAGGCCGAGCACGCCGAGGGCCGCGACGGTCAGGCGACCGGGCGTCATCAGCTCGCGCACTCTGCCGCCGCCTCCGCGCCCGGACGATCCCGTTCTGCCTCCGCCACTGGACGAGCCTTTGGCCGCGCTCATGTGAAGACCCTTCCCTCGGAGGTACGGCGTCCGCCCCTGGGACCAGGATGGGCAGCCGTTCGCGGTTCCCGCACGGCGGGCGGCCGTACGGGTGACGGATCCGCCGTGGGCGCCCGCGCCTACCGCAGCGCCGGTACCTCGCAGGTGAGCGTGCCCCGGTCCGCGTCCAGGACCGCGGGTATCCCGAGCGGCACGGTCAGCGCACCCTCGCAGTGCCCGAACCCGAGCTCTTCCACCACCGGCACCCCAAGCCCCCCGAGCCGGTCGAGCAGCACGGCACGCACCTCCGCATACGGTCCGCACTCCGCCCAGGAGCCGAGCACGATCCCGGCCACACCGTCCAGCAGGCCGGAACGCAGGAGGTGGGTGAGCGCGCGGTCGATGCGATACGGCTCCTCGCCGACGTCCTCCAGGCAGAGCAGCCCGCCCCGCGCCGACGGCCTGGCATGCGGGGTGCAGAGTTCGGCGGCGAGCAGCGGGAGGCAGCCGCCGAAGGTGACACCCGCCGCCCGGCCGGGGACCAGCGTCCGGCCGCCCTCGATCGTCCGGACCGTCTCGGGTGCGAAGAGGGTGGCGCGCAGCTGATCCTGGGAGCGGGTCTGCTTGGCCAGGTCGGTGCCCGCGACCATCGGTCCGTGGAGCGTGGCCAGGCCCGCGCGCACCGCGAACGCCTCATGCAGGGCGGTCACGTCGCTGAAGCCGAGGAAGACCTTCGGCCCCGCCGCCCGTATCGCGTCCCAGTCCAGCAGGTCGACCATGCGCTGGGAGCCGTAGCCGCCACGGGCGCAGAACACGGCCGCGACCGCGGGGTCGCACCACGCGTCTTGCAGATCGCGGGCGCGGTCGGTGTCCGTGCCCGCCAGATAGCCGAACTCGGGGTGCTCGTCGAGCAGATGGGGGGTGAGGACCGGCTCCAGGTCCCAGCCGCGCAGCACATCGAGCCCCGCCTGGAGCCGGCACTCGGCTACCGGCCCGCAGGGGGCGACCACGGCCACCCGGTCGCCCGCGGCCAGCCGACGGGGCCGGGTGAGCGGCCGTACGGGTGGCGGCTGGGGCGGGGTCATTTGCTGAGCTCCAGCGTCGGGATACCGGGCGGGGTGATGCCGAAGGTCTGTGCGTACAGCGAGAGTTCGGACTCCAGACAGCGGATCACCGTGTCCGCGCGCCGGAAGCCGTGGCTCTCGCCCTCGAAGGCGATATAGGCGTGCGGTACCCGGCGCCCGGCCATCTTGGCGAGGAACCGCTCGCACTGGGCGGGCGGGCAGATGACGTCGTCCAGGCCCTGGAGCAGCAGGAACGGCGCGGTGATCCGCTCGGCGTGCTCGATGGGTGAGCGCTCTCGGTAGCGGCCCGGCACCTCGTCGATCGGCCCGACCAGCGAGTGCAGGTACTGCGACTCGAAGTCATGGGTCTCACCCGTCCCCCAGCTGGTGAGGTCGAGGATCGGGTACTGCACGGTGCCGCAGGCGTAGACATCGGTGGTGGCGAGTGAGGCGGCCGCGGTCCAGCCGCCGGCGCTGCCGCCGCGGATCGCGAGCCTGGCCCGGTCGGCGGTGCCCTCGTCGGCCAGGGCCAGCGCGACGGCCGCGCAGTCCTCGACGTCGACGACGCCCCACTGTTCGCGCAGCCGGTCGCGGTAGGCGCGGCCGTATCCGGTCGAGCCTCCGTAGTTGACCTCGGCGACGCCGATGCCGCGCGAGGTGAAGTAGGCGATCTCCAGGTCCAGGACGAGCGGGGCGTGCCCGGTGGGTCCGCCGTGCGCCCAGACCACATACGGCGGCAGTTCGGCGTCGGGCGCCCGGTGGCCGGGGTTGTGCGGCGGGTAGATGTGCGCGTGGATCTCGCGCCCGGCGGGGCCTGCGAAGGTGCGGATCTGCGGTTCCGGGTAGTACGAGGGGTCCACTGGGTCGTCGTGTTCGGCGCCGATCACCCGGGCGTGACCGGTGGCGGTGTCCAGCTCCACCACCTCGTACGCGCTGCGCGGGCTGGCCGCGACACCGACCACCCGGGAGCCGTGCGCGGCCAGGGTCGGGGCCCACTCCGTCCAGGGCCCTGCCGTGTCGACGACCTCGCTGCTCTCCGGGTCCAGGATGCCGAGCCCGGTGGCGCCGATGCCGTGCACCACGGCGATCAGCCCGCTCGCCAGCGGCGTGAACCAGCGCTGGCCGATCTTCCACAGCGGCCCGGCGAACTCCTCGTCGCGCGGGCAGAGCGCGACGGTGCCCCGGTGCGGGTCGGCGCGGTACAGGTTCCACCAGCCGCTGCGGTCCGAGGCGAACAACAGCGTGCCGTCCGGCGCCCATTCAGCCTGGACGATCGACTCGTCCTCGCCTCCGGCGAGGGTCCACGCCTGGCGCAGCAGCCCGTCCGCGCCGACATCGGCGAGGATCAGCTCGGTGCCGTCCCACGGCATGCGCGGGTGGTCCCAGGCGACCCAGGCCGCGCGCCGCCCGTCCGGCGAGAGCCGGGCGCCGGTCACGAACCGGTGCCGTCCGTCGGACAGTTCCCGCACGGCCGAGCGTTCGTCGGCGGCGGAGCCGTCCAGCGGCACTGCGGCCACGACCCGGCGCACCTCGCTCGGCCCGCTGCCGGTGAACTCCTCCAGGACACACCACACTTCGCCCCGGTCGAGGTGGATCTGCGGGTCGGCCCAGCGCAGGCCGTCACCGACCGGCGAGAGCGGTGTGAGCGGCCGGGGCGCGGCGCCGGGGGTGTCCGGCTCGTAGGCGTACAGCCGCTGGTCGGCGAAGTCGACGAACACCACCAGCGGGCCGTCGGGTCGCGCGGCTCCAGCCCACGGCTGGCCGCCGTACTCGATGACCCTGCTGCGCACGTTCCACGGGGCGGGCAGCACCGACCGCTCGCCCTCGCCGGTCCTGCGCACCAGGGCGCGCCGTCCGCCCTCCGTGGGGCGCGGCTCGGTCCACCACACCTCGTCGCCGACGAAGCCCACATACTCGGGGCGGCCGTCGTGCGAGGCGGCCAGGGCCGCGTCGATCGGTGACGTCCAGGCTCCGTACGGCAGCGTCCGTACCATGTCCCCCACTCCCCTAGGCCGTGCGCAGATAGCGGTCGAGCACCTTGGTGCCGAAGTGCAGCGCGTCGACGGGCACCCGCTCGTCGACGCCGTGAAAGAGGGCCCAGTAGTCGAAGTCCTCGGGCAGCTTCAGCGGTGAGAAGCCGTAGCCGGTGATGCCGAGCCGGGAGAACTGCTTGGCGTCGGTGCCGCCCGCCATGCAGTACGGCACGACATGCCCCTCCGGTGCGAACTCCTCGACGGCCGCGCGCATCTTGGCGTACGTCGCGGTGTCGACCGGCGACTGGAGCGCGACCTCGTGGTGGTGGAACTCCCACTCCACGTCGGGCCCGGTGAGCCGGTCGAGGGTGTCGGCGAACTCCTCCTCGCCGCCGGGCAGATACCGGCCGTCGACATAGGCCACCGCTTCCCCCGGAACCACGTTGATCTTGTAGCCGGCCTGCAGCATCGTGGGGTTGGCGCTGCCCCGTACGGTCGGCTCGACCAGCGCGGCCGCCGGGCCCAGCTTGGCGAGCAGGGCGTCCACGTCGAAGTCCGGGGCGTCCACCGGCGCCTCGACGCCGTGCAGCGCGGCGAGTTCGCGCAGCGCGGCCTTGACGGTCGGGGTCAGTCGCGCCGGCCACTCGTGCTCGCCGATCCGTGCGATCGCCCCGGCCAGCCTGCTCACCGCGTTGGCGCGGTTGACCTTGGAGCCGTGCCCCGCCCTGCCGCGCGCGGTGAGCTTGAGCCAGCCGGTGCCGCGCTCCCCCGCCGCGATCGGATAGAGCACCATGCCGGGGCCCGCGTGGAAGGTGAAGGCGCCGGACTCGCTGATGCCTTCGGTGCAGCCCTCGAAGAGGTCCGGGTGCCGGTCGGCGAGGAACCCGGAGCCGTCCTCGGCGCTGGCCTCCTCGTCCGCGGTGAAGGCGATCACCACATCGCGCCTGGGGCGTACGCCGCCGCGCGCCCAGGACCGTACGACCGCGAGGATCATCGCGTCCATGTTCTTCATGTCGACGGCGCCGCGCCCCCAGACCACGCCGTCGCGGATCTCCCCGGAGAAGGGGTCCACCTGCCAGTCGGCGGCCTCGGCGGGGACCACGTCCAGATGACCGTGCACCAGCAGCGCGTCGGCCGACGGGTCGGTGCCTTCGATCCGCGCCACCACGTTCGTCCGCCCCGGGGTGCGCTCCAGGAGGGTGGGGGTGAGCCCGGCCCCGGCCAGCTGCTCGGCGGCGTACTCGGCGGCGGGGCGCTCACGGCAGTCGCCGCCCCCGCGGTTGGTCGTGTCGATCCGGATCAGGTCCGAGGTGAACCGTACGACCTCTTCAAGTGCCTGTCCGTCAGCCATACTGCTCCTCCACCGCGGCGGACACGATCGTGGTGACCGCCTTGAACGTGCGAATGCCCTCGTACATCGTGTCGCTGGTGTACGCGACCTTCCGCTCCCCCGTGCGCGCCACGCCCGGAACGACCGTGGCCGCCAGGGACAGGTGCTCGGCGTCGAACTCGAGCGCCACGGTGAAGGGCCCGCCGCGCACCGGCTCGTACCGCCTGGCCAGCGAAGTGGCCTCCTTGGCCGCGGCCCTGATCTCGGCGGCCGTGCGCGCGGGGGTCCGGCAGACGGCCGCGTACCGCGAGACATGGTCCTTGACCGCGACCTTGCGCGCCTCGGGCGCGTACCCGAGCGCGTCCTCGCACGCGAGGTCGTCACCGGTGACCAGCAGCACCGGTACACCGTACTCGGCAACCACATGAGCGTTCAGCAGGCCCTCGCTGGCCCGTATGTCGTTGACCCAGACACCGGTGATGGAGTTGGCGAGATAGGTGTGCGCGAGCACCCCCTCCATGCCCGCGCCCGCGTGGTAGCCGACGAAGGCGATACCGTCCACGTCGCCGTGCTGGACGCCTTCGACCATGCTCAGGGACTTGTGGCGCCCGGTGAGCATCTCGGCCCGTTCGTCGAGGTGTTCGAGCAGCAGATTGCGCATGGTCCAGTGCGCTTCGTTGATGAGCACCTCATCGGCGCCACCGTCGAAGAAGCCGCGCACCGCCGCGTTCACATCGGAGGTGAACATCGAACGGCAGCGCTCCCACTGCGAGGTGCCGGGGAGCACATCGGCGGGCCAGGTCACGCCCGTGGCGCCCTCCATGTCGGCGCTGATGAGGATCTTCATGGAACGAAACCGTACGCGTCGCCGAACAGCTGGACCAGGCCTGTGGATAACTCTCACTGGAGTAGACCAGTGATGCCACCGCCACCTCTCCGACCAGCCACTTGGACGAAGGTTCGACCCGCCCCGGCCCGCATTTGCCCCCGGCAGGCCCGCTTCAGGGCCTGTCCGGCGGACAGACCCTAGCCCGGACGGCCCACGACCAGCCACCGCGACGGCAGTTCGATCCGGGAGCCGTCGGGGGCGTAGTCGGTGGTGGTCAGCGGCAGCTCGCCGCTCGCCAGGATCTCAAGGCCCGCGCTCCGGAAGATCTCCAGGATCTCCGCGTCCGACACCTCCAGCGGAGCGATGCCGTGCCGCAGCACCGGCTCCATCTTCGGCGGCGGGCCGTCGGGGCTCTGCGCCAGGCCCATCAGCAGCGGTCCTGCGGCCTGGCACGGCTCGACCACGCAGGCCCGGCCGCGCTCGCCCACCAGGGTCGCGATGTCATCGGCGAGCGGCTGGCGGCCCTCGGGCTCGCACTGATGGAGTACCCCGCGCATATAGACGTTGGAGTCACCCAGCTCCGCGTGCAGCTGCTCGATCTCGCCCTTGTCGGTGGCGTCGAGCTGCCGGTACTCGGCCTGCCCCGCAGGGTCGGCCTGCCGGGCGTGTTCCAGTGCCTCGGCCGACAGGTCAGCGCCCACGACATGCCGGAAACGGTCGGCGAGGAAGCGCGTCTGGGTGCCGTTGCCGCAGCCGAGGTCGATCAGCGGAAGGCCGATGGCCGCCATGTGCGGCTCGAAGAGCGCGAGATGGAGTCCCGCGGTGAGGGCGGGCTCCGCGTCCCAGAAGACGGATCCCTGTTCGTCGGATGCCTCGCTCCAGAAGGCTTCCCAGGCGTCCTTGTACCGACGCGTCGCGCTCATGACCAGCTCCCCAGGTTGTGACCGTAAAGATCGGTCTATCGCGCCTGGGTTGTCCGGACAAGCAGGCGACGCATACCTTCACTGATCGTTCGATACGCGTGCGCCAAGACGCGCCTCCCGGGCGTCAACTCCCCCTGGACAACGGCAACTCGAACCACACCGACTTGCCCCTACCCGTGCGGTTGGTGCCCCACTCCCTGGCGAAGCCGCTCACCATCCGCAGGCCGCGCCCGGCGTCGTCGGTGGGCCCGGCGCTGCGCAGCGTCGGCAGCGTGTGGTCCTCGTCCTCCACCTCGCAGAGCAGCACATCGGTACGCACCAGGCGCAGTTGGATCTGACAGCTCCGGGTGTGCCGTACGGCGTTGGTGACCAGCTCACCGGCGAGCAGTCGCGCGGTCTGCGCCAGGTCTTCGGACAGCCCCCAGGACCGCAGCTGCTCACGGACCAGCAAGCGCGCCTCGCGCACCTCCCGCGGGTCGGGCGTGAGCCGCCAACTCGCCACGTCCCGAGGTGCGATGCCGTTCAGCCGGGCCATCAGCAGGGCGACATCGTCCTTGCGGTCGCCATGGCCCGCCGCCGAGAACGTCGCGGCCAGGGCACGGATGATGGTGTCGCAGGCGTCGTCCATGGAGGCCGCGGGGTGGGCCGCGGACTCGCACAGCGTGGCCAGGCCCACGCCGATGTCCGCGCCGCGCACCTCGACCAGGCCGTCGGTGCACATCACCAGCCGGTCGCCGGGTGCGACCGGGACCCGTACCGACTCGAAGGGCACACCGCCCACCCCTATCGGCGCGCCGGTCGGCAGGTCGAGGAGCTCGCTGCGGCCGTCGTCGGCACGAACCACGACCGGCGGGATATGACCGGCGTTGGCGATCTCGAGCTCGCCGGCGATCGGGTCGTACACCGCGTACAGACAGGTCGCCAGATACTGCTCGCCGAGCCGCTGGGCCAGGTCGTCCAGGTTGCGCAGGAGTTGCGCGGGCGGCAGGTCGAGGGCCGCCATGGTCTGCACGGCCGTACGCAACTGGCCCATCATCGCGGCCGAGTTGAGACCGTGGCCCATGACGTCACCGACGACCAGGGCGGTCCGCGATCCGGGCAGCTTGACGGAGTCGAACCAGTCGCCGCCGACCCGGCCGAGCAAGGTGCCCGGCAGGTAGCGGGTGGCGATGTCGCAGCCGGACATCCGGGGTGCGATGTGCGGCAGCATGGAGTCCTGGAGGGTCTCGGCGACGCTCTCCTGGTAGGTGTACATGCGCGCGTTGTCCAGCACGAGCCCGGCGCGGGCGGCGAGTTCGGCGCCGGTGACACGGTCCATGTCGTTGAACAGGCGCCGCTCGGGGTGGCGCAGCAGGATCATGAAGCCGAGCACGACATTGCGCGCCTTGAGCGGGACGACCAGCATCGAGCGGTTGGTGATCAGCGGCCGGATGTCGCGCTTCTCGAACTGCGCGGCGATCGCGGTGCCCATCTCCTCGCTGATCCGCGGTACGAGCACCGGCTCCCCGGTGGTCATGCACTGGAAGAACGGGGTGTGCACCGGGAACGGCATGGACTCGCCGACCGGGACGACATCGTCCCAGCGTCCCGGTTCGTCGGTGTGCTCCAAGGCAACCCGGTGCCACATGGTGGTGGCGTCCGGCGGGCCTTCGGGGAAACCCTCGCCCGCGACGACCTGTTCGCGCAGATATGTCCCGGCGACGTCGGTGAAGCGCGGCACGACGGCCCGGCTGACCTCGATGATCGTCCGGGACAGATCGAGCGAGGAGCCGATCCGCCCGCTGACTTCGTTGAGGAACTCCAGACGCTCGCGCACAGCGGCGTATTCGAGGTCCTCGGCGTACTCGGCGTCCTCGCCAGTGTGGTCGCCGTCCGGGCCGCTCTCCCGTACGAGGGGCAGTCCCATGGCCGCCGCCCGTGCCGCGCGCTGCCGCCGTGCCAGCCGCTCGGCGCGCCGGGGCACGCCCCAGTCGGGGGTCACCGGCACCCGGTCCTGCTGGCTGAACTCCAGGACCGGATAGCCCAGTTCCAGCACCTGGGACACGATCCGCGAGCCCTCGCCGACGCTCATACTGGGCAGGATCTCGGGCAGCCTACGCGCCAGGTCGTCGGCGCCGGGGAACTCGGTGTGCAGCGCGAAGCCGGGCGCGATGCGCTCCTGTGCCCCGGCGGCGGGGGCGTCGGCATCCTGGCCGTCGAGCCGGTCCGCGTCCGCCGCGAGCACCAGGAGGCGCTCGGGCCCTGGGCCGATGAGCGGGTAGGCCCACCACAGGACGTCGACCCGGCCGCGCCCCGGCACCGAGAGGCGGGCCCGTCCGGCTGCCGGGTAGGGCGTCTGGCCGTCCAACGAGGCTTCCAGCTCGGGACCGCCGAGATCGCCGTACGCACCTCGCTCGCCGTACGCACCGCGTTCGCCGTACGCCCGATCCTCGCCGTACGCCCGATGCTCGTCCTGCGCGCCGTAGTCCTGGTACGCGCCGTAGTCCTCGTACGCCGCCCGGGGTTGCTCCGCGTCGGCGTCGGGCAGTGCGCCGGAGACCGGCAGCAGATCGACGGCCGCCCGCCCCACGGCCTCCTCCCGGGCATGGCCGAAGAGCCTGCGCGCACCGGCGCTCCAGTGCGACACCAGGCCCGCGTCGTCCACCACGACCACGGCCAGCGGAATGCGGCCGGCCGGTGCGGTCGGTCCCTGTGGAGTGCCACGCTCCATTGGACTGGGCTCCTTCCCGCGGCGGCGCAAGATCCGCGCCACCACAACCACGGTACGACCAGCGCGGGTTGCCATGTGCGGCAACGCGCTAATTGGCGATCGCCCGCGCGCCCCGGGGCGCGCCCCGGTGGCGCCCCCTAGGGCCTGTCTGACAATTCCCGTCGTCGCCCGGAGGGCGGCCTCGCGCCCGCTGCGCCAGCAGCTGACGTCACCGAGGTGCGTGCTCTCGGCGTGCCGGGTGTAGACCCTCGTACTGGACGTACTTGGGTCTGCGCCCGGTGCGGCGAAGGGGGTCCCTCCCTGCTCGAGCGCAGCCGAGAGCTTGGGGGCGCGTGCATGGCGTCGCGAGGCAGACGGGAATTGTCAGACAGGCCCTAGCTCAGTCCTCGTGTCCCAGCTGCAGGTCTCGCTCCGTGCGCCCGCCTCCGGCGACCTGGAGCACGGTCGCCACCGGCGGGTATCCGGCCGCGATCACCGTGTACTCACCGGAGGACAGGTCGACGAAGCGGAAGGTGCCGTCGGGCCCGGTGGTGAGGGTGTCCATCACATTGCCCGCCGCGTCCAGAAGCGTCACGCGCGCGTCCTCCACCGCGCGGCCGCCACCGGCCCGCACAGTGCCGCGCAGCACGGCGCCGCCCGCGAGTTCGACGTCCTGGCGGGTCCCGCGGGACGCCTGGACGCTCACCGGCAGCGCGGCCGGGCGGAAGGCGGGCGCGCTCCCGGCCAGGGTGTACTCACCGGCCACCAAGTCGGAGATGACATAGCCCCCTTCGCGTCCGCTGCGGGTGCTGGCGACCACCTCGCCGCGTACGTCGGTGAGGGTCACCGCCGCGCCCCTGACCGGTGAGCCGTCCGCGGTGACCACCTGGCCCGCGAGGCGGCCGGCGCCGCCGAGCACCACGTCCAGTTCCACCGGGCGCTCGCCGACGGTGACCGAGACGGCCTGCGGCTGGTGTCCGCCCGCGGCCGCGATCAGTACGTAGCTGCCGGAGCCCGGCGTCGACAGGGCGTAGCGGCCGTCCTCGCCGCTGGCGCCCCGGCCGATCTGCTCCCCGGTGACATCGATGAGGGTGAGTGCCGCGCGGGGCACACTGCTGCCGTCGGAGTGCTGGACGGTGCCGCAGACGGGTACCCCCGCGGTCTGCGCCGTACGGGCCCGGGGGATGGCGGCGGCGGGCTCGGCGTCGGATGCGGGGTGGTGCGCTGCGCTGGACAACAGGGGGGTCTCCTTGAGGAAGAAGGCGATCAGCAGGCCGAGCAGAAGCACCGGCACGAGGTAGAGGAAGATCCGCGGCATCGCGTCGGCGTACGCCTGGATGTAGCCGTCGCGCAGGGCGTCGGGCATCTGGTGGACCAGCGTCGGGGTGAGCGACTCGGGGTCGGGCAGGTCGGCGTCGGCCGGGAGCCGGTCACCGAGCGCGTCGACCAGCCGGTTGGCGAAGAGCGTGCCGAACACGGCGGCGCCCACGCTGCCGCCGATCTGCCGGAAGTAGTTGTTGGCACTGGTGGCGATGCCGAGGTCGGCGGGCGGCACGGCGTTCTGTACGGCGACGATCAGGACCGGCATCACCAGGCCGATGCCGACGCCCAGTACGGCCATCCAGATGCTGTAGTGCAGCCGCGGGGTGTCCGCTTCCAGCCGGGAGAGCAGCCACATGCCGACGACCGAGACGGCCCCGCCGATGATCGGGTAGCTCCGGAAGTGCCCGGTGTGGCTGATGAGTTGACCCGAGATGATCGAGGCGCCGACGATCCCGCCCATCATGGGGAGCATCAGCAGCCCGGACTCGGTAGCGCTCGCCCCGTCGACCATCTGCAGGAAGGTCGGCAGGTAGCTGACCGCGCCGAAGAGACCGACCCCGACGACCGCCCCGATCAGACTGGTGACGTTGAAGGTCGAGTCACGGAACAGCCGCAGCGGGATCAGCGGCTGCGCGGCGAAGTGCTCGGCGAGCAGGAAGAGCAGCGTGGCGGCGACGGCGCCCGCGGCGAGCCCGAGGATCACGCGGTCGCCCCACGCGTACTCCGTACCGCCCCAACTGGTCAGCAACACCACACAGGTTGACGCGGCGGCCAGCAACAGCGCGCCCAGAACGTCCAGGCGGGGCTTGGCGGTCGGCTTGGGCAGCTTCAGTACGACGGAGACGACCGCCAGGGTCAGCAGCCCGAAGGGGACGTTGAAGTAGAAGCACCAGCGCCAGGAGGCGTGGTCGGTGAAGAAGCCGCCGAGCAGCGGTCCCGCGACCGAGGCGAGGCCGAAGGCCGCCCCGATGACGCCCATGTAGCGGCCGCGTTCCCGGGGCGGCACGATGTCGGCGATGATCGCCTGTACGCCGATGAAGAGGCCGCCCGCGCCGATGCCCTGGATCGCCCGGGAGGCGATCAGCTGCTCCATGGTGCGGGACCAGCCGGCCAGCGCCGAGCCGATGACGAAGACGACGATCGCGAACTGGAAGACGCCCTTGCGCCCGAAGAGGTCGCCCAGCTTGCCGTAGATGGGCAGGACGATGGTGGAGGTCAGCAGATACGCGGTGATCGCCCAGGACATCTTGTCCAGGCCGTGCAACTCCCCCACGATCTTCGGCAGCGCGGTGGCGACGATCATCTGCTCCAGGGCCGCGAGCAGCAACGCGAGCATCAGCCCGCCGAAGACCAGCCGCACCCGGCGCGGGCTCAGCGCGTGGGCCACCTGGGCCGGCTGAGGCGTGGGGCCGGCCGGGGGCGGGGGTGCGTCGGCTACCGCGACCTGATCGGTGCGCTCGGCCTTATCGGCCTCGGCCTGCACCAGCGTCGTCCCACCCACGTCAGCTCCCCATCGTCGCGTCCGCACCACCCATGCGCCGCCCATTTCTCGCATTACGCGACAACTGGGAGCAAGCGCGACGAGCGTGTACGGAACGGGGCCTGAGGGGGAGTCATCGCCGGTGGGAGCCCCTGGGGCGGGCTAACGCCCCAGGGGTGAGAACCACTCGAAACGGTGAGTGCGCCGGCGCCGCCGGGGGTCACTGGAGCCGCCTGGCCACGTCTCCGGTGCCACCGGGTGGTCACGTACCCGGTGCCACCGGATGGTCACGTCTCCGGCGTCACCAGGGGTGGTCACTTCTCCAGTTCGGCCGCCAGCTTGGCGAGGACCTGGTCGTAGATCCGGCCGAGGCCCTTGGGCGCGAAGGTCTTCTCGAAGAAGCCGCCGATGCCGCCCGCGCCGTTCCACACGGTGGTGACGACCACGCGCGCCTTGCCCTCACCTGCCGGGGTCACGGTCCAGGTGGTGACCATCGAGGAGTTGCGGTCCTTCTCGACGAGCTGCCCGTCGGTCGGCTCGTCGACCTCGAGCAGGCAGTCCCGGACGCGCTTGCTGGTGGCCTGGAGCTTCCAGTGGACGAGGGTGCCCTTGCCGTCGCCGCCCTCGCGCACCTCGTACTCGCTGAAGTGCTCGGGCAGCAGCTTCGCGCGCGTGCCGCTGTAGTCGGCCAGCGCGTCGAAGACGTCGTCCGGCTCCGCCGTGATGGTCCGCTCGGTCACGGCCTCGACCTGTGCCATGGCACTTCCTCCACTGGTGCTCGGGTGCTGCTCGGGTGCTGGGGGTCCTGCTTCGTCCTATTGTGGACCGGCGCGGGTGGGCCACGCGCCACATGACGGACCCTCAATCTGGTCAAATCTCGGCAGAACATGTCCTTCCGGGCTGGGTTTCGGGCACGATGCGCCGGGGGCTGTGACATGCACAGTCCGAACCCCCCAGCTCGGGAGGCCAGATGAGAAAGCACGCACTGGCGCTGCTCGGTGTCGCCGCGGTGGTCGGCGGAATGGTCTCGGCCGTTCCGTCCGCAGCCAGTCCCGGTGACGCCCCGGCTCCGCGCACCACCTTGAAGTGGACCGACTGCGCCACGGCGAACTATCCGACGTTGCAGTGTTCCTCGGTGAAGGTGCCGCTCAACCACGCGAAACCGCACGGCAAGAAGATCAAGATCGCGCTGTCCCGGGTGCCGCACACCGCGCAGACCTACCAGGGCCCGCTGCTGGTCAACCCCGGTGGACCGGGCGGCAGCGGCCGTAACCTGGCCGGATTCGTGGCCAAGTCGCTGCCCAAGAAGGTCGCGGCACAGTACGACGTGATCGGTTTTGACCCCAGGGGCGTCGGGGCCAGCGAGCCGGCGCTCGACTGCCGCCCGGACCACTTCGCTCCGGTACGGCCCGCGTCGGTGCCCAAGACGCGCAAGCTGGAGCGGGCCAACCTCGCCCGGGCGAAGGCCTTCGCCGAGTCCTGCGGCAAGAAGTACGGCCACCTCCTCAAGTACATCGACACGGTCAGCTCAGCCACGGACATGGACGTCATCCGCCGGGCACTGGGCGCGGAGAAGATCAACTACTTCGGTTACTCGTACGGGACGTATCTGGGCGCTGTCTACGCGAAGCTCTTCCCCGAGCGGGTACGCCGGGCCGTCCTCGACTCCGTGGTCGACCCGACCGGCATCTGGGAGCAGGTCAACCTCAAGCAGGACTACGCCTTCGACGACCGGCACAAGGCGTTCGCGGCCTGGGTCGCGGGGCACGACGCGGCGTACGGGCTCGGCACCGACCCGGCCAGGGTCGAGGCCACCTGGTACAAGATGCGCAAGTCCCTCGCCAAGCGGCCCGCGGGCGGCAAGGTCGGCGCGTCCGAGCTGGAGGACACCTTCCTGCCCGGCGGCTACTACAACGGCTACTGGCCGTATCTGGCCGAGGCGTTCGCGGCGTACGTCAACGACAAGGACACCGAACCGCTCGTCGAGGCGTACGAGAACTTCGCCTCGGTGGACGCCAGCGGCGACAACGGGTACTCGGTCTACGCCGCGGTGGAGTGCCGTGACGCCCCCTGGCCGCGCGACTGGAACCAGTGGCGCCGCACCACGTGGAAGGTGCACTCCGAGGCACCCTTCATGACCTGGAACAACGCCTGGTACAACGCCGCGTGCGCTTTCTGGCCGACGGGCTCGCTGACCCCGCCTGACGTGTCCAACTCGGCGCTGCCGCCGGTGCTGCTCTTCCAGGCGACCGATGACGCGGCCACGCCGTACGAGGGCGCGGTGACCACCAAACACAAGCTGCACGGCTCCAGCCTGGTGGTCGAGCAGGGCGGTGGAAACCACGGCATCACGCTCAGCGGAAGCGAGTGCCTGGACGGCTATCTGGCGCAGTATCTGACCGACGGTACGGTCCCGCGCGGGGACGGCGGTGACGCGGACGCGGTCTGCGCAGCACTGCCCGACCCCAAGCCGCTGGAGGCCGCCACCTCGGCCAAGGCGGCGGGCACCGGCAACGGCACGGGCGGCTCCACGCTGCACGGCCTGCTGGGCTTCAGGTCCTGACCGGCCTGACCTGAGTGCCGTCGGGGGTGGGCATGCAGCTGAGCGCGGCTGCCGTCATGGGCGAGGATGAGCCCATGAGCCGACTCACCCGCATCCCCGACCCCGACGGCGTCTTCCCTGCCACCGCGTACACCCATGTGGTGCTGGGCACCGGCAGGTTCGTCGCGATATCCGGCCAACTCGCCCTGGACGCGGCGGGCGAGCTGGTCGGGCCGGGCGACCCGGCGGCCCAGGCCCGGCAGGTCTTCCGGAATCTGCGCCACTGCCTGGCGGCGGCGGGCGCGGACTTCGACGACGTGGTGAAGCTGACGTACTTCGTCACGGACACCGCGTTCATGCCCGCCGTGCGGGCCGCGCGGGACGAGTTCATCGACCCCGAGCGGCTCCCCGCCTCCTCGGCGGTCCAGGTCGCGGCGCTGGTAGCGCCCGAATTCCTGCTGGAGATCGAGGCGTTCGCGGTGATCGGTGAGCACTGACCAAGCGCCGCTCCCCCACATCCGCGAGGGCTGACCAGGCGCTACCACTCCCCCACATCCACGAGCGCTGACCAAGCGCTACCGCTCCCCCACATCCACGAGCAGGGCCAGCGTGCTCTGCTCGGCCAGTTCCTCGGTACGCGCCTCGATCGGCGCGCCCGACCTGAGCTGCCGTCGGACGACCGTCACCGGCAGGTCGAGCACGGCCAGGGCGATCCGGTCGGCCTCCAACTGCCCCCGCGCACCGAGGGACGCGCCGAGCGCGCCGAGTGCGTCGCGGACGCGGCGATTGCCCTCGTCCATGCGGCGCACGTACTCCTGGGGCCAGCCGTCCCGGCCGAAGTCCGCGGCCCCGTAGAGCAGGACGGCCGCCTCCGCACGGTGTCCGCGGCACCAGGCGACGACATGGCGCGAGCTGGCGGCGGCCGCTCTGCGGGGGTCGTCCTCCGACTCCAGCACCGCGAACCAGCCCTCCTGGAACCTCTCGACGGTACGCAGCCACAGCTGGGCCAGCAGAGCGGCGCGGGACGGGAAGCGGTGGTACACCGAACCGCTGGGCGCGCCCGCTGCCTTGGCGACCGCCGCCATGGTCACCGCGGGCGGGCCCGCGTCCGCGGCCAGCGCGAGGGCCGCGTCGAGGAGTCGGTGGATGTCGTATTGGGGTGGCCTCGCCATGTATTGGAGAGTACCCTCCATAATTCTAGAGAGCACTCTCTACTACGGGAGGTACCAGGCACCATGGCCGTGCTCAACGTCCACGAACGACTCCTGCCCGCCAAGCCGAGCGAGGTCGGCGCCCTCCTGGACGGACTCGCCGGACCCGGCGACCTGTTGTGGCCCGGCGACGCGTGGCCGCCGATGCGCCTGGACCGCGAGCTGTCACCCGGCGCACGGGGCGGCCACGGCCCCGTCCGGTACACCGTCTCGGCGTACGCCCCACAGCAGTGGGTCCGCTTCACCTTCAGCGGGCCGCGGGGCCTTCACGGGTTCCACGAGTACACCGTCCATCCGGTCGACGAGGAGCGCACGGTGCTGCGCCACACCCTCACCCTGCGCCCCCGCGGTCCGGCCCGGCTCGCCTGGCCCCTCTTCTACCGCGCCTGCCATGACGCGGTACTGGAGGACAGCCTGGACCGCGCCGAGCACGCCCTCACCGGCACGGTCGCGCGCCCGTCCCGCTGGAGCCCGTACGTCCGACTGCTGCGCCGCCTGGCCGCCCGCCGGGAAAGTCCGTCGCCTGGCCAGGGCACCCGCACCTAGGGTGCGCGCATGGACCTGCGCATACGGGAGATGACCGACGCAGACTGCGACGCCGTGGCCGAGATCCGGATACGGGGCTGGCAGACCGCGTACCGGGGCATGGTCCCGCAGGCGTATCTGGACGCGCTCAGTGTCGCCGAGGACGCGGCCCGGCAGCGGCGGCGGCTCGCAGCGGGCGGGCCGCGCGTCGATCTGGTCGCCGAGCGGGCGGGCAGCGTCGTCGGCTGGGCCTGCCACGGCCCGTACCGCGAGGGTGAAACGCACACCGCGGACGGCGAGTTGTACGCGCTGTACGTCCACCCCGAGTACATCGGCACCGGCGCCGGGCGCGCGCTGATGGCAGCGACCCAGCGCGCCGCGGCCGCGGCCGGCTGGCCGCGCCTGCTGCTCTGGGTCCTGAAGCGGAACGCCCGCGCCCGGCGCTTCTACGAACGCGCCGGGTTCACGCCGGACGGCGCGGAGGAGCCCTTCGAGGTGCAGGGCGTGTCCGTACCCGAGGTGCGGTACGTACGGGAGCTGACCTGACGGCGACCGCCAAAGCCTGCCTCGAAGACAAGCTCTCGAAGACAGGCTCTCGAAGACAGGCTTCAGCCGCCGACCCGCGCCAGGGCCGCCGTGGCCGCCGCCGCGAGCCGCGGATGGGTGCGAGCCGCCGTCAGCGCGGGCCCGGCGCGCCCGTCGCCCAGCGCGCCGAGCCCCTCGACACAGGCGAGCGAAACCCGCCAGTACGGGTCGCGCGGGGTGCTCAGGCGGCGCTCCAGCACCGTGATCAGCGCGGGCACCGACTCGGGGGCGCGCAGCGCGGTCAGCAGCCGCACCGGGTGCAGCGCGTAGGCGACCCGGAGTTCGTTGGTGGCGAGGGCGGCCGCCGCCCGCGCGGTGCGCGGGTCCCCGAGCCGGGCCAGCGCGTGGGCGGCCGCGGCGCAGCGCTCGGGGTCGCGGTGGTTGAGGAGCAGGACGAGCGTCTCGAAGGCCCGCCGGTCGCCGGCGCGGCCGAGCCGGAAGGCGGCGATCTCGCGCGCCCACAGGGGCTGCCCCGGCTCGGTGAGCACCTGGGCGAGCTCGCCGAGATCACGGGTGGCGCGTAGGCGTTCGTACGCCTGGAGGGGCACCTTGGCGCCCTCGGTCGAGGAAGCCGCGGCGGCTTCCATCCGTAAACGTTCCGTTACCGTCCGCAACTCCTCATCCATGGCTGACACCTTAGGGGGTGCTTTGAACCCAGCCTTCCCGAGCGATTCAACTCACAACGTCCTGGGACTGGCGCGCTCGTTACCAGCCAGTTAAGCTCATACGAGCGGGTTACCCCCGCACCTCTCGGCGGCCTGGTGACGCAGCCGCCGCGAGTGCTCTGTCGGTTCGGTATTCAGCACGATCAGTACGACGCGGCTTGGGACAGAGCCCGTCGGCCTCTTACGGGCGCGCTTTCCGCGCCCGGCCACGACACGCAACTCCCGCACGCGGTACCCGCCTTGGCGCACCCAGCAGTCACTGCTCGGCACCCCGCCTCCGCCCGTCCGCGTGTGCCCTCTCAGTCGTCACCCACTCATTCCTGGAGTCCGCGATGGACCGTCCCTCCCTGCAGACCGTGGCCGTCGTCGGCCTCGGCACCATGGGCACCGGAATTGCCGAGGTGCTGGCCCGCGCCGGACGCGAGGTCATCGGCATCGACATCAGTGAGGCCGCGGCCGCCCAGGCGGTGTCCGCGGTCGAGTCCTCGACGGCCCGTGCCGTGCGGCGCGAGCTGCTCACCGAGGAGGAACGGCAGGGCGCACTGGCCCGCTTCCGTACCTTCTGCGACCTGCAGGCGGCGGCCGACGCCGATCTGGTGATCGAGGTGGTCCCGGAGTCCTACGAGATCAAGCACCAGGTCTTCCGTGAACTCGACGCGATCGTCCGCCCGGACACCATCCTGGCCACCGGCACCAACGCCCTGTCCGTGACCCGGCTCGCCGCCGACTCGGAACGCCCCGAGCGGGTGCTCGGACTGCACTTCTTCAACCCGGCCCCGGCGATGAAGCTGGTCGAGGTGGTCTCCTCGGTGCTCACCGACCCGCAGGCGGTCGAGGCCGTGACCTCGCTCGCCCTGGACCTCGGCAAGGAGCCGGTGTCGGTCGGCGACCGGCCCGGATTCGTCGCGGACGGGCTGCTGTTCGGCTACCTCAACCAGGCCGCCGCGATGTACGAGGCGAAGTACGCCTCCCGCGAGGACATCGACGCCGCGATGAAGCTGGGCTGCGGGCTGCCGATGGGCCCGCTCGCGCTGCTCGACCTGATCGGCGTCGACACCGCGCGTACGGTCCTGGAGGCGATGTACGCCGACTCCCACGACCGGCTGCACGCACCGGCCCCGATCCTGGGGCAGCTCAGCGAGGCGGGGCTGACCGGACGCAAGTCGGGCCGCGGCTTCTACACGTACGAGGAGGCGGGCAGCGCCACCGTGGTGCGGGACGCGCTCACGCCGCTGGCGGACGCGCCGGTCACGCCGGGCCGCAGCGTCGAGTCGGTCGGTGTCGCGGGCTCGGGCACCATGGCGTCCGGTATCGCCGAGGTCTTCGCCAAGGCCGGGTACGCGACCGTGCTCGCGGCCCGCGGCCTGGAGAAGGCGGAGATCGCCAAGTCCCGTATCGCCAAGTCGCTTTCGCGCTCGGTCAGCAAGGGCCGGATGACCCAGGACGCGGCCGACGAGGTGCTGGCCAGGATCACCCCCGCGGGCACGCTCGACGCCTTCGCCGAGGTCGATCTGGCCGTCGAGGCGGTGGCCGAGGACCTGGCTGTCAAGCAGCAGCTTTTCGCCACGCTCGACAAGGTGTGCAAGCCGGGCGCTGTGCTCGCGACCACCACGTCCTCGCTGCCGGTCGTGGCCTGCGCCCGCGCCACCTCGCGCCCGCAGGACGTGATCGGGATGCACTTCTTCAACCCGGCCCCGGCCATGAAGCTGGTCGAGGTGGTCCGCACCGTGCTGACCTCGGACGATGTCCACGCCACCGTCCGCGAGGTGTGCACCAAGGTCCGTAAGCACCCGGTGGACTGCGGCGACCGCGCCGGATTCATCGTGAACGCGCTGCTGTTCCCGTACCTCAACAACGCGATCAAGATGGTGCAGGAGCACTATGCGACGCTCGACGACATCGACGCCGCGATGAAGCTCGGCGGCGGCTACCCGATGGGGCCCTTCGAGCTCCTGGACGTCGTCGGCCTCGATGTCTCGCTCGCCATCGAGCAGGTGCTGCACCGCGAGTTCCGCGACCCGGGCCTGGCCCCGGCACCGCTGCTCGAGCATCTGGTGGCCGCGGGGTGCCTGGGGCGGAAGACGGGGCGCGGCTTCCGCGAATATGCCAGGCGCTGAGTCGCACGCGGACTGGGGCGGGCTGCTCGAGCCCTCGGGCAGTACCGTCCCGGGTCCGCCCCCGACTGCGTACATGCAGTACGTTCGGTGCATGCCCCAGCCCACAGATCCTGGCCGACGGCCTTCGCGTACGCCCGCCACGCCCGACGCCGCCCCGGAGAACTCCGCGGGCAGCCGCGCCGCGACGCAACGGCTCAAGATGCGCCGGGAACTGGCCGCCGCGGCCATGGAGCTGTTCGCGACGAAGGGCTACGAGGCGACGACCGTCGACGAGATCGCCGCCACCGCCGGGGTCGCCCGCCGGACCTTCTTCCGGCACTTCCGCTCCAAGGAAGAGGCGATCTTCCCGGACCACGACGACACCCTGATCCGCGCGGAGGCGGTGCTGAACGCGGCGCCGCCGCATGAGCACCCGCTGGACACCGTGTGCCGCGGCATCAAGGAAGTCATGAAGATGTACGCGGCCCAGCCGACGGTGTCCGTCGAGCGCTACCGGCTGACCCGCGAGGTACCGACCCTGCGCGAGCGCGAGATCGCGTCGGTCGCCCGGTACGAGCGGCTGTTCACCCGCTATCTGCTCGGCCACTTCGACGAGCACGCGCACCACGACGGCAACGACGACCCGCTGCTCGCCGAGGTCGCCGCGTCCGCGGTGGTCACCGCGCACAACCACGTACTGCGGCGCTGGCTGCGGGCGGGCGGCCAGGGCGATGTGGAGACCCAACTCGACCGGGCCTTCGCGATCGTCCGCAAGACCTTCGGCACGGGCATCGGCGCGGGTCGCTCGTCGGAGACGCAGTCGCACGCCGCGGCTTCGGTGCGGGCGCAGGGCGAGGTCCTGGTGACCGTGGCCCGCACGGACGCACCCCTGGACGAGGTCATGCGCACGATTGAAAACGCGCTGCGCGAGCGCGGCTAGCTTCCGGGGCTCCGCCCCAGCCCCCTTTGTCATCAATCGCCGGACGGGCTCAAATTGAGCCCGTCCGGTATCTTTTGCGTTCTATGTCCGCTTTGTGTGCACCGCGAACACCCTCTCTGACCTGCAATGATCGATCATCGCTCATTTGTTGCCGTCGGATGACAGGTGAGAGAAATTACTGGCACTCAGTGTCTTGCCGACTGGCACCGGGTGTCATACGTTGATGTTGTCCGGGCGGCCGGCGTGCAGCGAACCTCCGTACGCCGGCTGTCCCCTCAACCGCCCGGACGCCTGCGTCACAGGCACCTCCCGCGCCACACCAAGGCGCCGCCAAAGCACCACCTCCGCCGAACCGACGGCACACCTCCACAGCACCATCCCGACGTTCCCCTCAAGCGTTCCCGAAACAAACGCTTCGCCGGAGGCACCCCGTGAAGGAAATCCTGGACGCGATCCAATCGCAGGACAGTTCGGCCGCCGACTTCGCGGCCCTGTCCATCCCCGAGTCGTACCGCGCGATCACCGTGCACAAGGACGAGACCGGGATGTTCGAAGGCCTGGACACCCGCGACAAGGACCCGCGCAAGTCGCTGCACCTCGACGAGGTGCCCGTGCCCGAACTCGGTCCGGGCGAGGCTCTGGTCGCCGTGATGGCCTCCTCCGTGAACTACAACTCCGTCTGGACCTCGATCTTCGAGCCGATGGCCACCTTCGGCTTCCTGGAGCGGTACGGCCGGCTCAGCGAGCTCACCAAGCGGCACGACCTGCCGTACCACGTCATCGGCTCCGACCTCGCGGGCGTCGTCCTGCGCACCGGGCCCGGCGTGAACGCCTGGAACCCCGGTGACGAGGTCGTCGCGCACTGCCTCTCCGTCGAGCTGGAATCGTCGGATGGCCACAACGACACGATGCTCGACCCCGAGCAGCGCATCTGGGGCTTCGAGACCAACTTCGGCGGCCTCGCGGAGATCGCCCTGGTCAAGTCGAACCAGCTGATGCCCAAGCCCGACCACCTCAGCTGGGAGGAGGCCGCGGCCCCCGGCCTGGTGAACTCCACCGCGTACCGCCAGCTGGTGTCCCGCAACGGCGCCGGGATGAAGCAGGGCGACAACGTACTGATCTGGGGCGCCAGCGGCGGCCTCGGCAGTTACGCCACCCAGTTCGCGCTCGCCGGCGGCGCCACCCCGATCTGTGTCGTCTCCAGCGACCAGAAGGCGGAGATCTGCCGCAAGATGGGCGCCGAGGCGATCATCGACCGCAACGCCGAGGGCTACAAGTTCTGGAAGGACGAGCACACCCAGGACCCGCGCGAGTGGAAGCGCTTCGGCAAGCGCATCCGCGAGCTGACCGGCGGCGAGGACGTGGACATCGTCTTCGAGCACCCGGGCCGCGAGACCTTCGGCGCGAGCGTGTACGTCACCCGCAAGGGCGGCACGATCGTCACCTGCGCCTCGACCTCCGGGTACAACCACGAGTACGACAACCGCTACCTGTGGATGTCCCTGAAGAAGATCGTCGGCTCCCACTTCGCCAACTACCGCGAGGCCTGGGAGGCCAACCGCCTCATCGCCAAGGGCAAGATCCACCCCACCTTGTCGAAGGTGTACTCGCTCGAAGACACCGGGCAGGCCGCGTACGACGTGCACCGCAACCTCCACCAGGGCAAGGTCGGCGTGCTGGCTCTGGCCCCGCGCGAGGGCCTCGGTGTGCGCGACGAGGAGAAGCGCGCCCAGCACATCGACGCCATCAACCGCTTCCGGAACGTCTGAGGTCACCCGATGACAGAGCGCCAGAAGGACCGGCCGTGGCTGATGCGGACCTACGCCGGTCACTCCACCGCCGAGGCGTCCAACGAGCTGTACCGGCGCAATCTCGCCAAGGGCCAGACCGGCCTGTCGGTCGCGTTCGACCTGCCGACGCAGACCGGCTACGACCCCGACCACATCCTCGCCCGCGGCGAGGTCGGCCGGGTCGGGGTCCCGGTCTCCCATGTCGGTGACATGCGGCGGCTGTTCCAGGACATCCCCCTGGAGCAGATGAACACCTCGATGACGATCAACGCCACGGCCATGTGGCTACTGGCGCTCTACCAGGTCGTCGCCGAGGAACAGGGCGCCGACATCAGCCAGTTGCAGGGCACGACGCAGAACGACATCGTCAAGGAGTACCTCTCGCGCGGGACGCATGTCTTCCCGCCGGGGCCCTCGCTGCGGCTGACCACCGACATGATCACGTACACGGTGGCGCACATCCCCAAGTGGAACCCGATCAACATCTGCAGTTACCACCTGCAGGAGGCCGGGGCCACGCCGGTGCAGGAGATCGCGTACGCGATGTCCACCGCGATCGCCGTGCTCGACGCCGTACGGGACTCGGGGCAGGTGCCGCCGGAGAAGTTCGGCGATGTGGTCGCCCGGATCTCGTTCTTCGTGAACGCGGGCGTCCGCTTCGTCGAGGAGATGTGCAAGATGCGGGCGTTCGGCCGCATCTGGGACCAGGTGACGCGTGAGCGGTACGGCATCGAGAACGCCAAGCAGCGCCGCTTCCGCTACGGCGTCCAGGTCAACTCGCTCGGTCTGACCGAGGCGCAGCCGGAGAACAACGTCCAGCGGATCGTCCTGGAGATGCTGGCCGTCACCCTCTCCAAGGACGCACGCGCGCGTGCCGTGCAGCTCCCGGCGTGGAACGAGGCACTCGGGCTGCCGCGCCCCTGGGACCAGCAGTGGTCGCTGCGCATCCAGCAGGTGTTGGCCCATGAGTCGGACCTGCTGGAGTACGAGGACATCTTCGCCGGGTCGCATGTGATCGAGGCCAAGGTGGCAGCCCTGGTGACCGACTCGCTGGCCGAGATGGACCGTATCCAGGAGATGGGCGGTGCGATGGCGGCCGTCGAGTCCGGCTATCTCAAGTCCCAGCTGGTCTCCTCGCACGCCGAGCGGCGGGCGCGGATCGAGTCGGGCGACGAGAAGATCGTCGGTGTCAACTGCTACGAGTCCACCGAGCCGAACCCGCTCACCGCGGACCTGGACGGCTCGATCATGTCCGTGGACCCGGCCGTCGAGGGCCGGGTCACCGCGGCGCTGCGCGACTGGCGCGACAACCGCTACCAGCCGCCCTTCAACCACCCGCGGCCCTGCAAGGCCCTGGAGAAGCTGAAGGAGGCCGCCGCCACCGACGCGAACCTGATGGAGGCCACCCTGGAATGCGCACGCGCCGGTGTCACGACCGGCGAGTGGGCTGGGGCCCTGCGGGAGGTGTTCGGCGAGTTCCGGGCTCCTACGGGCGTCTCGTCGGCTCCCGTGGCGGTCACGGCCGAGGAGGGCACCCCGCTCGCGGTCGTCCGCGAGAAGGTCGCCAGGACCGCTGAGGAGATGGGTTCCGGGCGGCTGCGGCTGCTGGTCGGCAAGCCCGGCCTGGACGGGCACTCCAACGGCGCCGAGCAGATCGCGGTACGCGCGCGTGACGCCGGTTTCGAAGTGGTCTACCAGGGGATCAGGCTCACGCCCGAGCAGATCGTCTCCGCCGCGCTCGCGGAGGACGTGCACTGCGTGGGCCTGTCGATCCTCTCCGGCTCGCACGCCGAGCTGGTGCCGGATGTGCTGGAACGGCTCCGCGAAGCGGGCGCCGCCGACATCCCGGTGATCGTCGGCGGGATCATCCCGAACGCCGACGCCGAAGAACTGAAGCGCGCGGGCGTGGCCGCCGTCTTCACCCCGAAGGACTTCGGTATCACGGAGATCATCGGCCGTATCGTCGACGAGATCCGGAAAGCGAACAAGCTCGACCCTCTGGAGGTCCCCGCATGACCCAGCCCGTGAATCGCCTTCGTCCGCGCCGCTCCTGCCTCGCGGTCCCCGGCTCGAACCCGCGCTTCCTGGAGAAGGCCCAGGGCCTCCCGGCCGACCAGGTCTTCCTGGACCTGGAGGACGCCTGCGCGCCGCTGGCCAAGCCGGACGCCCGGCACACCATCGTGAAGTTCCTGAACGAGGGTGACTGGACGGGCAAGACCCGTGTCGTGCGCGTCAACGACTGGACGACCCACTGGACGTACCGCGATGTGATCACGGTCGTCGAGGGCGCCGGCCAGAACCTCGACTGCATCATGCTGCCGAAGGTCCAGGACGCCCAGCAGATCGTCGCCCTGGACCTGCTGCTCACGCAGATCGAGAAGACCATGGGCTTCGAGGTCGGCAAGATCGGCATCGAGGCGCAGATCGAGAACGCCAAGGGCCTGGTGAACGTCGACGAGATCGCGGCCGCCTCGCCGCGTACCGAGACCATCATCTTCGGCCCGGCCGACTTCATGGCGTCCATCAACATGAAGTCCCTGGTCGTCGGCGAGCAGCCGCCGGGCTACCCGGCGGACGCGTACCACTACATCCTGATGCGCATCCTGATGGCCGCCCGCACCCACAACCTGCAGGCCATCGACGGCCCGTACCTCCAGATCAAGAACATCGAGGGCTACAAGGCGGTCGCGCAGCGCGCCGCGGCCCTCGGCTTCGACGGCAAGTGGGTGCTGCACCCCGGCCAGGTCGACGCGGCCAACGAGGTCTTCTCGCCCTCCCAGGAGGACTACGACCACGCCGAGCTGATCCTGGACGCCTACGACTACTTCACGTCCGAAGAGGGCGGCAAGAAGGGCTCCGCGATGCTCGGCGACGAGATGATCGACGAAGCCAGCCGCAAGATGGCCCTGGTCATCTCCGGCAAGGGCCGGGCCGCCGGCATGCAGCGCACGTCCAAGTTCGAGGCCCCGGAGGCGTAAGACACCATGCAGTTCGGCCGCACCTACGAAGAGTTCACCGTCGGGGACGTCTACAAGCACTGGCCGGGAAAGACGGTCACCGAGTACGACGACCACCTCTTCTGCCTGCTCACCATGAACCACCACCCGCTCCACATGGACACCAACTATGCGGAGAAGACGACGGACTTCGGCAAGAACGTCGTCGTGGGCAACTACATCTACTCGCTGCTGCTCGGCATGTCGGTCCCGGACGTCTCGGGCAAGGCGATCGCCAACCTGGAGATCGAGTCGCTGAAGCACGTGGCGCCGACCTTCCACGGCGACACGATCTACGGTGAGACGACCGTGCTCGACAAGACGCCGTCGAAGTCCAAGTCGGACCGCGGGATCGTCTATGTGGAGACCAAGGGATACAAGCAGGACGGCACGCTGGTCTGCGTGTTCCGCCGCAAGGTGATGGTCCCCACCGAGACGTACATCAAGGAGCGCGGCGGCGAGCAGCCCGGCCGCCCGGAGCTGAAGAGCCAGGAGAAGTAACGATGAGCCGACTCGCCCAGACCCCCGGTCTCACCGACGTCCAGCAGGAAATCCTGTCCACGGTGCGGGACTTCGTCGACAAGGAGATCATCCCGGTCGCCACCGAGCTGGAGCACCGCGACGAGTACCCGACGCAGATCGTCGAAGGCCTCAAGGAACTCGGCCTGTTCGGGCTGATGATCCCCGAGGAGTACGGCGGTCTGGGCGAGTCGCTGCTCACCTACGCGCTGTGCGTGGAGGAGATCGCGCGCGGCTGGATGAGCGTGTCCGGCATCATCAACACGCACTTCATCGTGGCGTACATGCTCAAGCAGCACGGCACCCAGGAGCAGAAGGACACCTTCCTGCCCCGGATGGCGCTGGGCGAGGTGCGCGGCGCGTTCTCGATGTCCGAGCCGGCGCTCGGCTCCGACGTGTCGGCGATCACGTCCAAGGGCGTCAAGGACGGCGACGAGTACGTCCTGAACGGTCAGAAGATGTGGCTCACCAACGGCGGTTCGTCCACACTCGTGGCCGTCCTGTGCCGAAGTGACGAAGGACACCCCGAGGGCACCGCGCCGCACAAGTCGATGACCACCTTCCTCGTCGAGAAGGAGCCCGGCTTCGGAGAGGTCCGCCCCGGCCTCACCATCCCCGGGAAGATCGACAAGATGGGCTACAAGGGGGTGGACACCACCGAGTTGATCATGGACGGACTGCGCATTCCGGCCAATCGGGTACTTGGCGGGACCACCGGCCGAGGGTTTTACCAAATGATGGACGGCGTCGAAGTCGGCCGCGTCAACGTTGCCGCACGTGGCTGTGGTGTCGCACATCGTGCTTTCGAACTGGGCGTCTCGTATGCCCAGCAACGTCACACTTTCGGCAAGCCGATCGCCCAGCACCAGGCGATCCAGTTCAAGCTGGCCGAGATGGCGACCAAGGTCGAGGCCGCGCATGCGATGATGGTAAACGCAGCACGCAAAAAGGACTCCGGGGAGCGAAACGACCTTGAAGCAGGGATGGCGAAGTACCTCGCATCCGAATACTGCAAGGAGGTCGTGGAGGACGCGTTCCGGATCCACGGCGGCTACGGCTTCTCGAAGGAGTACGAGATCGAGCGCCTCTACCGCGAGGCGCCGATGCTGCTGATCGGTGAAGGTACCGCCGAGATCCAGAAAATGATCATTGGCCGCCGACTGCTCGAGGAGTACCGATTCCAGGGATGAAAGTCCCTTTTGAGGGCTTTCGTCGGGACGAAGATCACACCCCGTCAACGCTTCTTGGCGGCCGACTCGGCTTCGTGGCTTGCCCAGTTGTGGCACGCAACCGATACCATCCCGGGAAAGCCGCCGCCGTCCCCCCTCTGAAGCGCGGCATCATCCGCTACGAAGGTCATCCATGCCCCACAGCCAAACCTCTGCACCGCGTGAAGGCTTCCTCAAGGGTCGTCTGGCGCGTGGCGCATCGCCGTGGCTCCTGCCGACCGTCGCCACCGCAGCGCTGAGCCTCGCCCGCGCGCGCCGTTCCAAGGGCGCCGCGGCCGTGGCCGTGCCCGCCACGGCGCTCGCGGCGGGCATGCTGTGGTTCTTCCGCGACCCTGAGCGAGAGATCGCCCAGGGCCAGATCATCTCGCCGGCCGACGGTGTGGTGCAGAGCATCATGCCGTGGAAGGACGGGCGCACCCGCGTCGCGATCTTCATGAGCCCGCTGAACGTCCACGTCAACCGCGCGCCCCTGGCCGGCACGGTGACGTCCGTGGAGCACATCCCCGGCGGGTTCGTCCCGGCGTTCAACAAGGAGAGCGAGAACAACGAGCGCGTCGTCTGGCACTTCGACACCGAGCTCGGCGACATCGAGATGGTGCAGATCGCGGGAGCGGTCGCCCGGCGCATCGTCCCGTACATCCCCCAGGGCACCAAGGTGGAGCAGGGCGAGCGCATCGGCCTGATCCGCTTCGGCTCGCGCGTCGACATCTATCTCCCGGAGGGGGTCGACGTCGCCGTCGAGGTGGGTCAGAAGACCGTGGCTGGGGTGACTCGCATTGAGCGTGGTTGATCCTGACACACAGGCCGGCTGGGTCCCGGAGTCAGAGGACGAGAGCGAGGACCGCGCCGAGGACATGCCGCTGTCACTGCGGCTGTCGATAGCGGACACCCTCACTCTCGGTAACGCCACGTGTGGCTTCATGGCGGTGTACTTCACCACCACCGGCATCCTGATTCCGCACGTCACCGGCACCGAGGTCACCGGCATGGCCCGGCACTCCGCCGCGACCGCGGTGATCCTGATGCTCTGCGCGGCCGTCTTCGACCTCTTCGACGGGCTGGTGGCACGCAAGCTGCGCAGCTCGCCGATGGGCGCCGAGCTGGACAACCTCTCGGACCTGATCAGCTTCGGTCTCGCGCCCGCGTACTTCGTGCTCGTGTACGGCATGGTCACGGACGGCGCCTACCAGCGGGTGGCCGCGGTGGGGGCCATCGTGGTGCTGCTCGCGGTCGTGCTGCGACTGGCGAGATTCTCCGTCGTCACGGTGAAGGACGGCACCTTCCAGGGCATGCCGAGCCCCTTCGGGGCGCTCACGGTCGTCTCCATCGTGCTGCTTGAGCTGCCGTTCGTCGCCACGCTGCTGGCGATCATCGGTACGGCGTGGCTGATGGTCAGCCGGGTCGAGTACCCGAAGCCGCGGGGGCCGCTGGCGGTGGCGATGCTGGCGTGGATCGTGTCCGCGATGGGGTTGCTGGCGGCCTGGGCGTTCGAGGCGCCCGGTGGTCAGCTGCTGCTGCAGACGGGGTGTGCGCTGCAGTTGGTGCTCGGTGCGGTGATTCCGTTGTTCGCCACGGCTCGCCGTGTCAACAACTTCCGCGACAACCGTCGCGAGGCGCGGGCGGCGCAGCTGCCGTAACCTTCCGCGTTCCCCGAAGGGGGTCCGAACCGTACGGTTCGGACCCCCTTCGGCGTTGTTGGGGTACGGCGGGTCGTGGCGGGCGTCAGGGCTTTGTCCCCCACCCCGCCCCTTCCCGAAAGGCCTCGCCGGCCGGGCTGAAAGATGGCCTCAAACGCCGGCCGGGCTGAAATCAGCCCGGCCG
>NZ_JAZGRL010000001.1:1287713-1320310 GCF_046540415.1 Streptomyces sp. E11-3
CGGGTTAAACCCCCCGGGGGCGGCTTTGGAGGCCAACGGGGTCTGGGGCGGCGCCCCAGTTACGGGAAGGGGCGGGGTGGGGGCTAAATCCCGCACCCGCACCCGCACACTCACCCGGCCACGCCGCAGGCCCCCGCGCGGGGTCAGTCCGACTTGAAGGACTGGGCCGCGTCTGAGGACTCCGCGCCGCGGATCGCCTTGGAGCCGCCCTTCGCCGACTTGTCGGGCTGAAGGATCACGCTCTCCAGGGATGAGGGAGCCGCGGGCTCGGAGTAGTTCTGGACGCCGAAGCCGGAGTCGTACGCGGACATCGTCCGCAGCGCCGCCGCGACCCCCTCACGCGTGAGGTCCTTGTTCTTGCACGCCGCCTTCAGCGCCTCGCCGAAGGTGGACGCGGCCGTCCAGCCCGCGACGACGCCGTTGTCGAGGGCGTCCTTCGGGTAAGCCTTGGCGTAGTCCGCGGCCAGCTTGCTCGGACCGTCCGCGTCGTCGCCGATCGGCAGCGACGGCGAGGCGACGAAGTACATCTTCTCCAGGGCGGGACCGGCCTGCGTGCCGAGCAGCTGCGGCGCGAACGCGGAGTTGTTGCCGATGATCGGCACCTTGAGGCCGCTCGCCGCCGCGACGCCGACCAGCGAGGCCGCCTGCGCCGGGCCCGCACTGAGCACGATCGCCTTGACCTTCGCCTGCTTCAGCGCCGCCACCTGCGCGGACATATCGCTGTCCGTGGGCTTGATCTTCTGCTCGACGATCTCGAGCCCGGACTCCTTGGCCATGTGCCGGGAGCCCTCCAGCGCGTTCTCACCGTAGTCGCCCTCGAAGTAGACATGGCCGATCTTGTCGCCCTTCTTGACGCCCTTCTCCTTCATCAGGAAGTCGATCGCGTTGATCGTCTCGATGTCGTACGTGGAGCCGATGACCCGGATGTACTCGCTGCCGAGCAGCGCCGCCGACCACGCCTGCGGCACGATGAGCGCCTTGCTGTCCTCGTTGCGCTTCTTGATCGCGGCGACGAAGGGCGAGCCGATGAACTGCGCGTAGCCCAGGACCTTCGGCTCCAGCTCGGTGTAGGCGGAGACGGCCTTCTGCGGCTCGTAGCCGTGGTCGCGTACGGTCAGCTTCAGCTGGCGGCCGCAGATGCCGCCCGCCTCGTTGGTCTGCTTCACATACAGCTGTTGGGCCTGCGTGACGCTCTTGCCGAGCGTCGCGTAGACACCGGACATGTCGGTGAGGGCGGCCAGGTTGATCGTCTTGTCACTCACGCCGACGCCGGTCTTGACGCCCTGGGCGTCGCCCTTGCCTTCGTCCTTTCCGTTGCTCGCCTTGGAACTGCAGCCGGCGGCGCCGGCCAGGGCGAGCAGCGCCGCGAGTGCGGTGGCGGTCGCCTTGGTACGAAGAGGCTTGGTACGCAGCGGCTTGGTACGCACAAGCTTGGTACGCGGGGGCAGCACAGTCATCGTTTCTCTCCTGGGGTTGACGTCGTGGTGCGCCGGGCGACAAGCCTGATCAGGCCGCCGGGCAGGAAGAGCACCACCGCCACGACGGCGGCGCCGTACAGATACGCGGATGCCTCGCCGGGTGTGACCCCGCCCGTTCCGGGGGCGGCGACCAGCGGCAGCGAGTCGCTGTAGCGGGTGAGGACCTGCGGGAGCATCGAGACGAACGCGGCTCCCACCACCGCTCCCCCGACCGAGCCGAGCCCCCCGATGACGATCATGGCGAGGTACTGCAGCGAGACGACCATGCCGAACTGCGAGGGCGTGACGCTCTGGAAGACCAGCGCGAGCAGAACGCCCGCGAGGCCCGCATACATCGAGGACAGGACGAAGACGGCGGCCCGGTAGCGGGCGACCGGCACGCCCATCACGCCGGCGGCGATGCGGTGGTCGCGGATGGCGTTCATGGCGCGTCCCGGGCGGCCGCGGAGCACGCCGCGGGCGAACAGGGCGCCGCCGAGCAGCAGCGCCAGGCCGAGGTACCAGAGCTTCTCGGCCGAGCCGAACGGGACCCCGGCGACGACGAGTTCGGAGCGGTCGAAGGCGAACCCGAACAGGTTCATGGCCGGGACCTCGCGGCCCAGGGCGCCGCCGGTGAGATCGGTGGCGTTGTCGATGACGTGCAGGCCGATGACGATGAGCGACAGCGTGGCGATACCCAGATAGGCGCCGCGCAGCCGTCCGGCGATCGGGCTGAACAGGCCGCCCGCGAGCCCGGTCAGCAGCACCGCGAGGAGCGCGGCGAGCCAGGTGGGCAGGCCCAGGCCCGTATAGCGGCCGCCGCTCTCGCCCGCCAGGGCGCTGTAGCCGTACGCGCCGACGGCGAGGAAGAAGGCGTGTCCCATGGAGAGTTGGCCGGTGGAGCCGGTCAGCATGTTGAGGCCGATCGCGCCGATCGCGGCGGCCATGGCGAACAGGCCCGCCTGGAGCCAGAAGGTGTCCAGGTAGAAGGGCAGCGCGAGCAGCAGCACCGCGCCCGCGATCCAGCCGTAGCCGCCCGGCCGGGTGAGGAGTCGGAGTCGGGGCGTCCGCACAGTGGTCTTGGCGGCCGGGGCGCTCCGTTCGGTGACGTCAGACACGGGCCAGCTCCTTCGTGCCGAACAGACCGGCAGGCCGTACGAGGAGGATCGCGACCATCACCAGATAGGGCGCGAGTTCCCCGAGGCCCCGGCCGAGGAAGGTCAGATCTCCCTGGTAGCCGGTGGCGAGCGACTCGGTGACTCCGACGATCAGGCCACCGACGAGGGCGCCGGTGGTGGAGTCGAGTCCACCGAGTATCGCGGCCGGGAAGGCCTTCATCGCCACCTGTGCGGTGGATTTCTCCAGACCCGGGGTCGGGAAGACGGTGAGGAACAGGGCGGCGACGGCGGCGAGTCCGCCCGCCACGGCCCAGGCGCCGAGCGAGACCCGGCCGAGCCGGATGCCCATCAGCGCGGCGGTACCGGCGTTCTCCGCCGCGGCCCGCATCGCCACCCCCCAGGAGGTGTACCGGAAGGCCAGCAGGAACGCGGTGATCAGCAGCCCGGCGGCGAGCAGGGCCGCCACCCGGGTCTGGGCGAGCGAGACCGAACCGACGGTCAGCACCCGGTCGCCCCAGGGGTCGCCGACGCTGAGGATGTCGGTGCCCAGGCGGCGGCCGATGTCGGCTACCAGCATGATGTCGACGCCGATGGTGACGATGGCCAACACGCTGTGGTCCGAGCCCCGGTAGCGGCGCATCACCAGGAACTCGATGGCCGCGCCGACCAGTGCGGCCCCGGCGATGCCGGTGAGCAGCGCGAGCCAGAAGCCGATGTCGTCGCTGAGTACGGCGGTGATGTAGCCGCCGGCGAGCAGCAGCGAGGCGTGGGCGAAGTTGACGACCTCGGTCGCGCGGAAGATCACCACGAAGCCGAGGGCGATCAGGGCGTACACGGAGCCCAGCGAGATGCCGTTCAGGAGCAGTTCGATGAAGATCGTCACGACGCGGCCTCCCCGTGCTGCTCCGAGTGCTCCAACTGCTCCGGCTGCTCCGCCTGCTCGGAGTCGTCCTCACCGAGGTAGGCGCGGACGACCGCGGGGTCGTTCTGGACGTCGGCGGGTGCGCCGCCCGCGATCTTGCGGCCGAAGTCGAGTACGGTCACCGCGTCGGCGAGCCGCATCACCACGCCCATGTCGTGTTCCACCAGGACGATCGAGATGCCGAGGCTGTCGCGGACACCGGCGACGACGGCCGCGGTACGCCGCCGCTCATCGGCGGTCATCCCGGCCACCGGCTCGTCCAGGAGCAGCACTTCGGGCTCCATGCACAGGGCGCGGGCCAGCTCGGCGAGCTTCTGCTGTCCGTACGGCAGCGAACCGGCCGGACGCTCCAACTGGTCCTCCAGGCCGACGAACGCGGCGATCTCGCGGACACGTGCACGGTGGTGCGCCTCCTCGCGCGCGGCGGACGGCAGGCGCAGCCCAGCCGCGATGAATCCGGTACGGGTCAGTCGGTGGCGGCCGAGCAGCAGGCTGTCGGCGACCGTGGCACGCGGCGGCAGGGCGAGGTTCTGGAAGGTGCGGGCGATACCGAGTCCGGCGATGCGGTGCGGAGGCATCCCGGTGAGCTCGTGCTCGCCGAACCGTACGCTGCCGGAGGTGGCGCGGTAGACGCCCGACAGGACGTTGAAACAGGTGGACTTGCCGGCGCCGTTGGGGCCGATCACGGCGTGTACGGTGCCGGGTTCCACGGTGAAGTTCACCTGGTCCAGTGCGGTGAGACCGGCGAACCGCACGGTCACATCCCGCACTTGCAGGGGTACTGCGGTACTCATCAGCCCTCCCAGCGGGACAGGACGGGGTGCGCGGCTTCGGCGCGGGACGCGTCGGCCGCGGCGTCCTCGTCGACGACGCCGAGGTAGCGGCGGCGTACCTCGTCGGACGCGGCGAGCTCGTCCGCGGGTCCGGCGAGGGTGATCTCGCCGACTTCGAGGACGTACGCGTGGGAGGCCAGGCGCAGGGCGAGCGCGGCGTTCTGCTCGACGAGCAGGACGGAGGTGCCCTGGGCGTTGATCTCCCTGATGGTGTCGGCGATCCGCGCGGCCATCAGTGGCGCGAGGCCGAGCGAGGGCTCGTCGAGCAGCAGCAGTGTCGGCGAGGCCATCAGGGCGCGGCCGACCGCGAGCATCTGCTGCTCGCCGCCGGAGAGCAGTCCGGCGCGCTGCCGGGAGCGTTCGGCGAGTACCGGGAAGAGCTCGCGGACCCGGTGCAGGGCGGCCGCCTTCGCCGCCCGGTCGCCGCTGGAGCCGAGGGCTCCGGCGCGCAGGTTGTCCTCGACCGTCATCCGGGCGAACACCTGGCGGCCTTCGGGCACCTGGGACACCCCGGCGGCGACCACGCGGTCCGGGGACAACGTGTGCAACGGCCTGCCGCCGAAGTGCACGGTGCCACCGGTGACGGACCCGCCGTGGAACGACAGGGCCCGCGAGATGGCCCGTAGCAGGGTCGACTTTCCGGCGCCGTTGCCGCCGAGCACCGTGACCACGCTGCCTTCGGGCACCTGGAGCGACACCGAGCGCAGGGCCCGCACCGGGCCGTAGCCCACCACCAGGTCCCGTACTTCGAGTGCGGCACCTCCCATGACTCCCCTTCCCTTTCCTTGAGCTTTCGCTGACGTCTTTCGGCTTCCTTCGGCTTCCTTCGACTGGCTTCGACTGGCTTCGACCCCGTTCGGTGGCGCACAGACCAGCACCGACCAGTCGGTATGTCTACGTCCCGTGGCTGAATCGCTGCCGGTGACCAGCGGGTGCGGCGGGGGGTTGTGCACGGGCACAACGCCCCGTGTCAGGGGTCTGCCGCCAGCCGCGAACAGGTGGCATGCTCCGGCTCATGGGTGGGCGCAGGCCCCGTACGGGGCACGAGTGGAAGGTGCTCGCCGAGGCGTGCGAGACGCTTCGCGAGGGCCTTCCCGACCTGGTGGACGAATACCTGCGGCGGCTCGCCGAGCACTCGCCGACGTACGGGCGGGTCATCCCGTACGACCAGCACTGGCAGGAGGCCGAGGAGGCGATCCGGATCGGCGTGGCGGCGATCAGCGCGCCGCGGGCGTCGCCGCGCCGGGACCTGGAGCACGCCGAGTGGCTCGGTCGGCACCGGGCCCAGCAGGGGCTGCCGCTCGACCTGCTGGTGCACGCCTACCGCCAGGCGGGCCGCCTGGTGTGGGACGCCCTCCTGGAGGCCACGTCGGCGAAGCAGCCGGAGCGGCTCGCGGTGCTGATGCAGTCGGCCACGATGGTGTGGTCGGCGGTCGACGAGCAGGCGGACACGGTGTCGGAGGCGTACCGCGCGACCGAGCTGGAGCTGAGGCGGCGTACCGACGAACGCCTCCAGGCGCTCCTCGACGCCCTCCTGGAGGGCCGCCAGAGCCCCGAGCTCACCGCACGGGCCGCCGCGGGCCTGGATCTGCCGGAGCACGGCCGGTACGCGGTGGTGGTGCTGCGGCTTGAGCGGCGCGACGGCCGCGAGCCCTTCCACCGGCTCATCCAGGGCACGGGCATGCGGTTCGTGTGGCGGATGCGGGCGGACTGCGAGGTGGGGGTGGTGGCGATGGACGCGGACGCCGGTCTCGACGCGCTGGCCGATCTGCTCGCGGTCGGCTGTCCCGGACCCGGTGGGGTGAGCCCGGTCGTGGAGGGTCTCGCCGAGCTGGGACGGGCCCGGCGCCTCGCGGAACTGGCGCTGCGCACCTGCCCGCCGGACGCGACGGAGATCGCCCGCCTGGACCGGCGGATGCCGACCGCGCTGGTGGTCAGCCAGCCGGATCTGGCGGGGCGGCTGGTGTCGGACGTCTTCGGGGCGCTGCTGTCACTGGACCCCGCGGATCGGGCGGTCCTCCTGGAGACGCTCGACGCGTGGCTCGACTGCGAGGGCTCCGCGGGGCGGGCGGCCGGGCGCCTCTACTGCCACCGCAACACGGTCTTCAACCGGTTGCGGCGGCTTGAGCAGCTCACGGGGCGGGCGTTGTCGCGGCCACGGGATCTGACCGAGATGACGCTCGCGCTGGATGCGCACCGGTTGTCGCCGGGGTGAGCCCCGGCTCGGGGCTGTCTGGGCTGCCTCGGGGCCCGGGCGCGCTGGGGTTCCTGTCCAGGCTCCGTTCTTCTCCCGCCCCGCCCCTTCCCGAAACTGGGGGCAAGCCCCCAGACCCCCGAACGCCCCTCGGGCGTGGGGGGGGGGNCAGGGATTGATCCCCCACCCCGCCCCTTCCCGAAAGTCCTGCGGACGGCGAAAAGACGGCCTCAAACGCCGGCCGGGCTGAATTTCAGCCCGGCCGGCGATTGAGGCCTTTCGGGAAGGGGCGGGGTGGGAGACAAATCTGTGACCGGCACCGGCGCCCAACCGCACCGTCAGGACAGGAAGTCGCCCGCGATGCGCTCCGCGACCTGCTCCAGGATGGGGCCCGCCTCCGCGATGCAGCGCTCCACGTCCGGCTCGACCGACGTGAGCGGGTAGGCACGCTGGATGCCCGCCGCCCCCAGCGCGTCCGCGGACAGCGCCAGGCGGCCGCAGACCGCGACGACCGGGATCCCGGCCGTACGGGCCGCCGCCGCGACTCCCGCGGGCGCCTTCCCGTGCAGGGTCTGCTCGTCGAGCGAGCCCTCGCCGGTGATCACCAGATCGGCCCGTGCCAGGGCCGGGGCGAAGCCCAGGACGTCGAGCATCACGTCGATGCCGGGGCAAAAGCGCGCGCCGAGCCCGACGAGTGCGCCGTATCCGATGCCGCCCGCGGCACCGGCGCCCGGCGACTGGGCGTAGGTGGCGGCCTTGGGGCCGACGGCCTTCTCCAGGACGACGGCGAAGTGGGCCAGCGCGGCGTCGAGCGCCCGCACGTCGTCGGGGGTCGCCCCCTTCTGCGGGCCGTACACCGCGGGTGCGCCCTTCGGGCCGGTCAGCGGGTTGTCGACGTCGCTGGCGAGGACCAGGTCGACGTCGGCGAGCCGCGGGTCGAGCCCGGAGAGGTCCGCGGTGGCCAGGTCACGCAGCGGTCCGCCGCCGGGAGCGACCGGCGAGCCGCCGGTGTCCAGGAAGCGCGCGCCGAGCGCGGCCAGCATCCCGGCGCCGCCGTCGGTGGTGGCACTGCCGCCGACACCGAAGACGATGGTGCGGGCCCCGGCCTCAAGGGCCGCGAGCAGCAGCTCACCGGAGCCGTACGTGCTGGACGTGAGCGGCGCGAAGACGCCGTCGGGCAGCAGCTGGAGGCCGGAGGCCTCGGCCATCTCCACCACCGCGGTGTCCCCGCGCAGCGCGTACGCCGCGGTGACCTCGGTCCCGAGCGGCCCGGTGACCCGTACCTCCCGGCGCTCGAACCCGCCCGCGACCGCCGCCGCGACCGTACCGTCGCCGCCGTCCGCCACCGGCAGCGCCTCGACCTGGACCCCCGGCGCCACCCGGCGCAGCCCGGCCGTCACCCGCTCGGCGACCTGCACGGCCGTCAGCGAGCCCTTGAACTTGTCCGCGGCGATCAGCACCCGCCGTGTCTCGGTGCTTCCCGTCGCCACCGCTGCAGCGTCCGCCACCTTGGAATCCCCTTGCTCTCTGGGCCTTGCTCGCGTCAAGGCAGTCGCGCCGCTGCGACCTTAACCTCAGGCGCCACCCGCTGCCCATGGCCGCCCTCACCGTGAGACGGCGCGCCACCCGGATAAAGCAGGTAATTTCCCACCATAGTGGGGCGACATGAGCACGGATGCCCTCGATCAACCCCGCCCGAGCGATCCGCCCGACCCGCCCGGTTCCGCAGGACCGTCCGACCCGTCCGACAGCCCGCCCCCGGACTACGTGGTGGTCGGCATCGGCGTGGCCGTGGTGCTGGCGGTCGTCGGCTGGGCCTCGTTCGGCGAGGACTCCTTCAGCAGCGCGTCGGACTCCGCGCTGGCCTGGGTGCTGGACAACTTCGCCTGGCTCTTCGTGATCGCCGCGGACATCTTCCTGGTCCTGTGCATCGTCATCGCCCTCAGCCGCTTCGGCCGGATCAGGCTCGGCCGCGACGACTCCGAGCCGGAGTTCAACAACCTCGCGTGGATCGCGATGATGTTCAGCGCGGGCATGGGCATCGGCCTGATGTTCTACGGGGTCGGCGAGCCGCTGACCCACTATCTCGACCCGCCCCCGATGACCGGGGCCACCGGGCAGACCGGCGACGCGGCCAACATCGCGCTGCAGTACTCCTTCTTCCACTGGACGCTGGTCCCCTGGGCGATCTACGGGGTCGCCGGTCTCGCACTCGCCTACGCCGGGTTCCGCAAGGGCCGCGGCAACCGGCTGAGCTCGGCGTTCGTGCCGCTCCTCGGTGCGCGGCGGGCGGCCGGCTGGCCGGGCCGGGTCATCGACCTGCTGGCCGTCTTCGCGACCGTCTTCGGCACCGCGACCAGCCTGGGCCTGGGCGCGCTGCAGGTCTCCAAGGGGCTGCACCTCACCGCGGGCGCCGACGACACGACCCGGCTGCAGCTGATCATCATCGTCTCGCTCGGCGCCGCGTTCGTGGTCTCGGCCTTCTCGGGGCTGCACCGGGGTGTGAAGTGGCTGAGCACCCTCAACATCGTGCTGGCCGCCTGCCTGATGACCTTCGTCTTCGTGATCGGCCCGACCGTGTACATCCTGGACGCGATCCCGGAGAGCGTCGGCGGCTTCCTGCACTGGTTCATCCCGATGGCGACCCGCGCCGGCTCGTTCGGCGCCAGCGAGTGGCTGGGCGCCTGGACGGTCTTCTACTGGGCGTGGTGGCTGTCCTGGGCACCGTTCGTCGGGACGTTCATCGCCAGGATCTCCCGTGGCCGTACGATCCGGGAGTTCCTGGTCGGTGTGCTGCTGGTACCCAGCTCCGCCACGGTCGTCTGGTTCTGCGCCATGGGCGGCACCGGTATGCGGCTCGACGAGACCGGCAAGGTCGACATGGGGGCCAAGCTGGAGCAGGGCGTGGAGGCGTCCCTGTTCGGGATGCTGGACGGGCTGCCGCTGTCCACGCTCACCTCCTGGGTGGCGATGCTGCTGGTCATGACGTACTTCGTCACCAGCGCCGACTCGGCCTCGCTGGTGATGGGCTCGCTCACCAGCCGGGGCGCGCTGCACCCCAGGACCTGGCTGGTCGTCGCCTGGGGTGTGCTGATGGGGACGGTCGCCGCGGTGCTGCTCGTGGCGGGCGGCCTGGACTCGCTGAAGACGGCGACCATCCTGGTCGCGCTGCCGTTCGTGCTGGTGATGCTGCTGCTCTGCTACTCCCTGTGGAAGGAGCTGCGCGAGGACCCCGGCGCGGGGCCCGCGCGCCACCACGCGCTGCACGGCCTGGGGGACGCGGTCAAGGCGATGGTGGGCGACGCGATCACCGAACGACAGACCCCGGACCGCCACCATCGGCTGCGGCGGATCGCGAAGTCCCGCAACCAGGACGGGGACTGACCGGCGCCGGGCGGGCTCCCCGCCCCAGCCCGTCCGGCAGCTTCCTACACGGATCGGCCCGTCCCCCCTCTAGGCTCGGAGGGTGACAGTCGACTACGCCACGTACATCGCCAACCTCCCCAGGATCCTCGCCGGTTCCGCCATGCTGCTGCGGGACGCCGACGGCCGGGTGCTGATGGTGGAACCCAACTACCGCGAAGGCTGGGCGCTGCCCGGCGGGACCATCGAGTCCGACCAGGGCGAGACCCCCCGGCAGGCGGCGCGCCGCGAGACGGTCGAGGAGATCGGGCTCGATGTGGAGCCAGGACCGCTGCTCGCGGTCGACTGGGTGTCCGGCGCGGACCGGCCGCCGATCGCCACGTACCTCTACGACGGCGGTGTGCTCTCCCAGGAGCAGCTGGACGCCATCGTCCTCCAGGAGGAGGAGCTGGACTCCTGGCGGCTGGTCAGAGCCGAGGACCTGAAGGCGTACGGCCCGCCGTGGTTCGTCAGCCGCCTCACCGCCGTACTCACCGCCCTGGAGGACGGTACGTGGCCGGTGGAGCTCGAAGACGGCCACAGGATGCCGCGATGACCGCCCGCCGGGTCATGCCCATCGTGCCGTCCGACGCCATGCGCGAGAGCGCGGAGTTCTACGGTCTGCTGGGGTTCGCCGAGGTGATGAACCACGGCTGGATCATGACGCTCGCCTCGCCGGAGAACCCGACGGTTCAGGTCAGCTTCATGAGCGAGGACAAGACCGCACCCGTACGCCCCGACATGAGCGTCGAGGTCGACGATGTGGACGCGGCCTACGCCGCCGTGCGGGCGAGCGGCGCGGAGATCGTCCATCCGCTGACCGACGAGGAGTGGGGGGTGCGCCGGTTCTTCGTACGTGATCCCAACGGAAGCGTGGTGAATGTGCTCAGCCACATCAGCCACGGGTGACGGGCACCCCGGAACCCGAACAACTCCCCGTCAGAACAGCGCGGCTCCGCCTTCGAAGTCCAGCAGCCGCCGCTTGCGCTCCAGGCCGCCGCCGTACCCGGTCAGGCTACCGTTCGCGCCGACCACCCGGTGGCAGGGCACGATGATGCCGATCGGGTTCTTGCCGTTGGCGAGGCCGACGGCGCGGGACGCGCCGGGATTGCCGACGGCTTCGGCGAGTTCACCGTAGGAGCGGGTCTCGCCGTACGGGATCTCCCGGAGCCCGGCCCAGACGCTGCGCTGGAAGGGCGTGCCGTCCAGGCGCAGCGGCAGGTCGAACTCCTTGAGGTCGCCCGCGAAGTACGCCCGGAGCTGGCGGACGACCTCGGTGAACGGGGTGTCGTCGGGGCTGCCGAAGGACTCCTCGGGTGGGCGGTGGCGCTGGTCGGTCATATGGAGGCCGGACAGGACGCCGTCGGTGGCGACGAGCGTGAGGGGGCCGTAGGGGCTGTCGATCACTGTGTGCTGCTTCAACTGCTTCTGCTTCTCCGCTGTCTGCTGCTTCACCACTGTCTTCCTTACGCGGGGAGGTGGTTGATGGGGTGGTCGTCGGTGGCCCAGAGGTACTGGACCGCGTAGGCCCGCCAGGGGCGCCAGTCGGCCGCCCGCGCGGTGAGGGCCGCGGGTGTGGACGGCAGGCCGAGCGCGGCGGCCGCGCGGCGGACTCCGAGGTCGGTGGGGAGGAAGGCGTCCGGGTCGCCGAGTGCGCGCATCGCGATGGCCTCGACGGTCCAGGGACCGAAGCCGGGCAGAGCGGTGAGCCGTTCGCGGGCCTCGCGCCAGTCGCTCTCGACACCCAGGTGGAGGTCGCCGTCCGCGAGTTGGCGGACCAGGGTGGTGAGCGTGGTACGGCGGCTGCGCGGCAGGGCGAGGGTCTCGGGGTCGAGTCCGGCCAGGGCCTCGGGCGAGGGAAACAGGTGGGTGAGTCCGCCGTCGGGGTCGTCGACCGGCTCGCCGTGCGCGGCGACCAG
This sequence comes from Streptomyces sp. E11-3, assembly GCF_046540415.1. Taxonomy (NCBI): domain Bacteria; kingdom Bacillati; phylum Actinomycetota; class Actinomycetes; order Kitasatosporales; family Streptomycetaceae; genus Streptomyces; species Streptomyces sp. E11-3. The sequence goes on from NZ_JAZGRL010000001.1 coordinate 1,299,559, forward strand.
CCGGGCCGCGTGGGTGCGGGCGGCGGCGGTGGAGACCTGCTGGCCGAGTACGGCCCGTACCGCGAACTCCGCCTCGTCGACGGTACGGGGAACCCGGCGTCCCGGTGCCTTGTCGACGAGCGGTGCGAGCAGTGCGTCGGCGCGCAGCTGTTCGTCGATGGCGACCGGGTCGGCGTCCAGGTCGAGCATGCGGCGGCAGCGGCTGATCGCGACCGTGAGGTCCCGCTGGTCGGTGAGGGCGAGGCGGCAGCCGATGTGGTCGGGGGCGGGGGTGAGGGCGACGACTCCGTGTCCGTACGGCAGCCGCAGGGTGCGGCGGTAGGCGCCGCCCTGCCACTCCTCGACGCCGGGGACGGCGGTCGCGGCGAGGTGGCCGAAAAGGTTGTCCGGGTTGAGCGGGGTGCGGAACGGCAGCCGCAGCGAGAGCACACCCGGAGTGGTGTCCAGGCGCCTGCCGCCCGCGCGGGTGCGCAGCTCGCCGGGGGCGAGGGCGAAGACCTCGCGGACGGTGTCGTTGAAGGTGCGGATCGAGGCGAACCCGGCCGCGAACGCGATCTCGGCCATGGGCAGTTCGGTGGTCTCGATCAGTACGCGGGCGGCCTGGGCCCGCTGGGCGCGGGCCAGGGCGAGCGGTCCCGCGCCGAGTTCGGCGCGGAGCTGGCGTTCGATCTGGCGGGTGCTGTAGCCGAGCCGGGTGGCGAGGCCCGGCACTCCCTCGCGGTCCACCACTCCGTCGGCGATCAGGCGCATCGCGCGGGCCACGAGATCGGCGCGGTGGTTCCACTCCGGAGAGCCGGGGCTGGTGTCGGGACGGCACCGCTTGCAGGCCCGGAATCCGGCCTGCTGGCAGGAGGCGGCGCTCGGGTGGAAGCGCATGTTCTCGGGCTTGGGCGGCACGACCGGGCAGCTGGGACGGCAGTAGATCCCGGTGGTCACCACGGCGGTGAAGAACCAGCCGTCGAAGCGGGCGTCCTTGGACTGGACGGCCCGTACGCAGTGCTCGGTGTCGGTGTGCATGAGCTCAGCTTCACCCATGCTCAGCGCGACGGCTGGCGAGAATCCGACATCAACATGAGACGCCGACGGTGCTCGCGAAGCCCTTCGTGATCTAGTCTCCTCTGGTCTGGGGAGAGCAGGGGAGAGGGGCGTGGGCGTGCGGGACACCGTCATGCTGTTGGGGACCGTGGCCTTGATCGCCTTTGTGGGGGCCGTTGCCGCGCCGGTGCTGGTACGGCGCGCCGGGCTGCTGTGCGTCATCGTCCTACTCGCGTTCGCCGGGGGATCGACCGGGCCCCGCGAATGGGTCAGCACCGCACCGCCCGACGGGTGGGAGCCGCCGCCTGGTTCCTGCGGCGCCACGGACATCTGCAGCTTCAGCTATTTCGAGCTCAGGTAGCGAGCGGCCCCGGCGGCCCGCTATCCGCCGGATACCCGCAACGCGGCGGCGAACGCCCCGTACGCCCGCTCGTCGAAGAGCACGAACCGCACCTCATCGACGGCGGTCGCAGTGTCCCGCACCGTCTCCACCGCGATCCGCGCGGCGTCCTCCATCGGCCACCGGTAGACCCCCGTGGAGATGGCCGGGAACGCGATCGTCCGCGCGCCCAGTTCGTCGGCGATCCGCAGGGACTCGCGGTAGCAGGAGGCGAGCAGGGACGGGTCGCTGCCGGACGGCTGCCACACCGGTCCGACCGTGTGGATCACCCAGCGGGCGTCGAGCCGCCCCGCCGTGGTGGCCACGGCCTGGCCGGTGGGCAGGCCCTTGCCGAATGGGGCCTCCCCTGCTCGAACGGAGTTGAGAGCTTGGGGAAGCGAGGCGCGCAGGTCGCGGCAGGCGGCGAGGATGTCGGGGCCGCCGCGCCGGTGGATGGCGCCGTCGACCCCGCCGCCGCCGAGCAGCGAGGAGTTGGCGGCGTTGACGATGGCGTCGACGGACTGCTCGGTGATGTCGCCCCGGACGAGGGTGATCGTCGTCATGATGCGCGCAGCCTCTTCCATACGGCCTTCGCGGCGTTGTGCCCGGACATTCCGTGTACGCCGGGACCCGGCGGGGTCGCCGACGAGCAGAGGAAGATCGCGGGGTGCGGGGTGCGGTAGGGGGCCAGCGAGAGCTTGGGGCGGAGCAGCAGCTGGAGGCCGGATGCGGCGCCGCAGGCGATGTCGCCGCCGATGTAGTTGGCGTTGCGGGCGGCGAGCTGTGGGGGACCTGCCGTGGCGCGGGCCAGGACGCGGTCGCGGAAGCCGGGGGCGAACCGCTCCAGCTGCCGTTCGATCGCGTCGGTAAGATCGCCGTCCCAGCCGCCTGGCACATGGCCGTACGCCCAGAACACATGCTTGCCCTCGGGGGCGCGGGACGGGTCCACCAGGCTCGGCTGGACCGTGATCAGGAACGGCTTGTCGGGTGCGCGGTCGGTGCGGGAGGCGATCCGCAGGGCCTCGCCGACCTCGTGGCTGTCCGCGCCGACCTGGACGGTGGTGGCCCGGTGGGGTGCGTCGGCGGTCCAGGGCACCGGGCCGTCCAGGGCGTAGTCGATCTTGAAGACGCTGGCGCCGTACCGGTAGTGGTCGTAGAAGCTGCCCAGGCCCGCGATCCGGGCGAGCGCGGTGGGTGAGGTGTCGAAGACGTAGGCGCGGGCGGGTGGCAGGTCGTCCAGGCGCTTGACCTCGTAGTCCGTGTGCACGGCTGCGCCGAGGTCCTTGAGGTACGCGACGAGCGCGTCCGAGATCGACTGCGATCCGCCGCGCGCCACGGGCCAGCCGTTCGCGTGCGCGGCGAGGGCGAAGACCAGCCCGACGGCGCTGGTGGCGATCCCGCCGAGCGGGGCGATGACATGGGCGACCAGACCGGCGAACAGGGTGCGGGCGCGTTCGTCGCGAAAGCGCTGGCGCAGCAGCCAGGTGGACGGCGGCAGCCCCGCGAGCCCGAACCGGGCGAGGGTGACGGGGTCGCGCGGCAGCGCCGTCAGCGGCAACGACATGAAGTCCCGGACGAGGGTGTCCCACTTGCCGAGGAACGGGGCGACCAGCCTGCGGTACGCGCCCGCGTCACGCGGCCCGAACGAGGCCGCCGTCTCGGCCACGGAACGCGAGAGGACCGCGGCCGTGCCGTCCAGGAAGGGGTGCGCCATGGGCAGTTCGGCGTGCAGCCACTCAAGGCCGTACCGCCCCAGGGGCAGGTTCTGGAAGGCGGGCGAGCCGATGCCGAGCGGGTGCGCGGCAGAGCACGGGTCGTGCCGGAACCCCGGCAGGGTGAGCTCTTCGGTGCGGGCTCCCCCGCCCACGGTGCCCTTGGCCTCGAACACAGCCACCGAGAAACCGCGCCTGGCCAGCTCGGCGGCAGCGGTCAGTCCGTTGGGCCCCGCTCCCACGACGACGGCATCGAGCATCGACGGCACCTTCGGACTCCTTTGTCAGCCGACGGCCTGTGCTGCACAGGATAAGCCGGGCCGCTGACAGACCTCGCGCGAGACCCACAGTCCAGCCGTGCGGCCACGTCCGCTCAGCTGTGGCCGCCCTGCAGTAGTCCTACGATCCGCTCGACCGTGGCCTCGTCCCGCGCGGCCGTGAACGGCAGTGCGTTCCCACCCGCGAGCCGGAACTGCTCCCCCGCGACCGTGCGGTGCGCGCCGCCCGCCTCGGCCACCAGGAGCAGGCCCGCCGCGTGGTCCCAGGCGTTCTCCCAGGAGAAGGCGATCGCGTCCAACTCGCCCCTGGCGATGGCCAGGTACTCCAGTCCTGCCGAGCCGCACGGCCGGGGCTGCACCCCTTCGGTGCGCAGCCCGAGCAGGGCGCGCTTCTGGTCGGGGGTGGTGAAGTCCGGGTGAGAAGTGGCCACTTCGAGCACCTGGCCGGGCTCCGGCGCGCCGGAGTGCAGCACCCGGCCGTTGAGCCTGGCCCCCCGGCCGCGTATCGCCACGGCCATCTCGTCGAGCGCGGGGGCGTAGGTCCAGGAGGCGAGCAGGTCGCCGCCCTGGGCGAGGGCGACCAGGGTGCAGAAGCCGGGGTCGCCGTGGACGAACTGGCGGGTGCCGTCCACCGGGTCGACGATCCAGACCGGGGCGTCACCGGCGAGCTGCTCGTAGACCGACGCGTCGGCGTGCACGGCTTCCTCGCCGACCACCACCGAGCCCGGCAGCAGGTCGGTGAGCGAGGCGGTGAGGTGCTCCTCGGCGAGCCGGTCGGCGACGGTCACCAGGTCGTGCGGGCCGTTCTTCTCGACGATCTCGTGCGCGGCGAGCTGTCGGAAGCGGGGCACGATCTCGGCGGCGGCCGCCTTGCGGATCGCCTCCTCCACGTCGGCCTGGCCGTTCTCGAGAAAGTCTTCGAGCTCTTCGATCATGCGTCCATCACAGCACGTACCGCTGACAATCCCTACCGGGGCCGGGTACGCCAGGTGGAATCGTGATGAATTGCCTTCCACGCGCGGGCACGCCGGGTGGCTCGGTCCGCACGGTGGGTCAGCGGCCGCACGCCGGGTGCCGCTGCCTGCACGCAGGGTCAGCGGCCCACCGCGTACGCCTGTCACCTGCTCATCTGTCATCCCGGACGGCCCAGGCCGTGGTGCCGAGCTGCCCGGTGTTGCCGAGGTCGATGCCGCCCTCCGGGGCCACGGTCTGGGGTTCGGTTCCCGGGGCCGGGGTGACCCGCAGGTAGGCGCCGTTGGTGGCGGTGACCGTCGCGTCGGTGACGGTGTTGCGCCAGACCACGGTGGTGGTCGCCGCGTCGCCGGGCCGCAGGGTGAGCGGCCGGGGGCCGGGGTCGTCGAGCAGGGTGATGGGCTCGGGGCCCTCGAAGACGCGTACGTCGAGCAGGGTGCGGTCCTCGTCGAGGACCTCCAGGGCCGGATAGCCGTTCACACGGTAGGGGGCGTCGCCGCAGTTGGTCACGGTCACGCCCAAGGCGCGCAGGCCCATCGCGGGGTTGACGCGGCCCGCCTCGACCCGTACGCCCGAGGCGGGGCACTCGCCTGGCGGCTCGGTACGGGGGTCCGCTCCGAGTGCGGGGGCGGCCGTGGCGGGCGGGGTGTCGGCCGACGGGTACGGCGGGNTGGCGCCGACGACGATCGCGAGTACCGCGTCGCCCAGGCGGAGCGACAGGCCGCTGCTGCCGCTGGCGCCGCTGCCGTGTGCGTCGTCGTACGTCATGTGATCCCCCGCATATCCGCACCCTAGGCTCCCGGACCCGCCCCCGCCTCCCCCTGGAAGACCGCATCGCAACTACTCCCCTGGTGGTAGTCGGCGGCCGGGATGGCCCGCGCGCGGCAGCCCCAACTCGCTCCGGACGTACGACGACCGGAGGCACGCGGCGGGGCCAGCATCGACCCCGTACTCACCGAACCCGTACCCACCATCGATTCCCGACCCACCACCGAACAACGGAGGCCGCGATGCCAGGCCAGTACCGCTTCACCGACCCCGTACCGCCCAGGTCCGCGACCGGGCTGACCGCCGAGGTCTTCGCCCAGGTGGCGCAGGACTTCGGGATCGAGCGGGCGCCCACCTTCGGAGTGCTGTCCGCATCCCCCGAACTGCTCGCCGCGACCTGGGCGTTGCTGCGCGAGTCCCTGCTCGCGGGCGACGCGCCACGTACCGGCAAGGAGATCGCCGCGCTCGGCGTCTCGCTCGCCAACCGCTGTCCGTTCTGTGTCGACGCCCATACGTTGTTCCTGCACGCCACGGGCGACCACCGACTCGGCGAGCACATCGCGCGTGGCGGCGTACCCGAGAACGAGCAGCACGCGCGTCTGCTGGCCTGGGCGAAGGCGACCCGCGACCCGTCCGGCGCGTCCGGCGCGTCCGGTGCGTCCGGTGCGTCCGGTGCGTCCGGTGCGTCCGGTGCGTCCGGTGCGTCCGACGAGCCGTTCCCGGCCGCGCAGGCGCCCGCGTACCTCGGCACGGTGCTCACCTTCCACTTCATCAACCGCATCGCCTCGGCGCTGCTCACCGAGAACCTGCTGCCGGGCGACGTCCAGAAGTACCGGGCCGTACGCACCCTGGCGGGCCGCTCGCTGGCCCGTACCGTGCGCCGCACCGCCGAGCCGGGCCGGAGCCTGGTCCTGCTCGACGAACCCGGCCCCGGCCCCGCCTGGGCAGCGGGCACGCCCGTCGGCCCCGCGTACGCGGCGCTGCACAACGCGGCGATGGCGGGCGCGGCTCTGCTCAGCGCCGCGGACCAGGCACTGGTACGGGACGCGGTGGCGGACTGGGACGGTACGCATCCCCCGCTCACCTGGGCCGCGCTGCCGGGCCGCGACCGGCCGGGTGCCCGCCTCGCCGTGCTGGCCGCCCTCGCGCCGTACCGGATCACCGCCGAGGACGTGACGGCCTGGCGGACCCCGCGGCACACCGACCACTGCCTGGTGCACCTGGTCGCCTACGGCGCGTTCACCGCGGTCGACCGCATCGAGACCGCGCTCGCCGCCGCCCACCACACCCCGACCCACCGAAGCTGAAGGAGACGCCATGACGACCTACCCCAAACCCGGCCAGGACATGGTCTGGAACGGTTCCGTGGGCGCACACTGGGCCGACTACGCGGACCGCTACGACGCGATGCTCGCCGAACTCAACGACCCCCTCTTCTTCGCCGCCTCGATCGACGCGCACGACCGCGTCCTGGACATCGGCTGCGGCGCGGGCGCCACCACCCGGATCGCCGCGAGCCTGGCCCCGCACGGCCACGCGGTCGGCGTCGACATCTCGCAGCCGCTGCTGACCGAGGCCCGCGCCAGGGCGGCCGCCGAGGGCGTGCCCAACACCTCGTACGAGCGCGGAGACGCCCAGGAGCACCCCTTCCCGCCGGGCTCGTACGACGTGGCGATCAGCCGGGGCGGGGTGATGTTCTTCGCCGACCACCGCGCCGCGTTCGACCATCTGGCGCGGGCGCTGCGGCCCGGTGGCCGACTGGCCTTCGTCTGCCCGCAGCCGACCGACCCGTCCAGCGACGAGGCCCGCGCCTTCGGCCTCTTCGCGAAGCTGCTTGAGGAAGGCGGCCATACGGAACCACCCGCCCCGGAGACCGTCGCCGCGCACCAGGCCATGGCCTCGCTCGCCGACCCGGACCGGGTGCGCGCGGCGCTCGGCGGCTACCAGGACGTGACGGTGACGCCGGTGACCGGGAGCTGCTTCTGGGGCGAGGATCCCGAGGACGCCGTCTCCTTCATCCTGTCCCGCACGCCGGACCGTACGGTCTCCGCCGCGACCCGGGCGGCCATGGCTCAGGCTCTGGTTCCGTATGCGACGGAGCGGGGGGTGCGACTCCGGTTCCAGGTGTGGCTGGTCACGGCGGTACGGCCGTACGGGGAGACCCACGGAGAACCCCACGGGGAACCCCGCGGGAAAATTTAGAATCAGGTCAAAACGGACACTGCTGCGATTCCCGCATCGCGGAAGCCGAGATCCAACCCCGCGAATTGCGCCTCGTAGTTCGAGAATCAACTACGAACCGAAGATCGATGGGCGTTTTGACCAGCGGATTCCAAACCGAAGAGGGCGGAGTTCGATCCTCCGGATATGGAAACCGCAGGACCTAACGTCGTCTTTATGACTCAGGTGGACACACGGCCTCCCTCTGGAGGCCAGGACAGGGACGCCCTCGCCGAGGGCGTCCCCGGCGACGGCGGCGTACGCGGCAAGGGCCTCAGCGGTAACTCACTCGGCCTCCTCGGCAGCGCCACGATCGGCGTCTCGACCGTGGCACCCGTGTACTGCCTGACCGCGACGCTGGGCCCGACCGTCAGCGAGGTCGGCCTGCAGATGCCCGCGATCTTCCTCGCCGGGTTCCTGCCGATGCTTCTGGTGGCCTTCGCCTACCGCGAGCTGCACAAGGCCGTGCCTGACTGCGGCACCTCCTTCACCTGGTCGGTCAAGGCCTTCGGCCCCCGAGTGGGCTGGATGTGCGGCTGGGGCCTGCTGGTCGCCACCGTGGTGGTGCTCTCCAACCTCGCGGGCGTCGCCACCTCCTTCTTCTGGCTACTCGCCGGCGAGGTGACCGGAAACGACTCGATCGCGGCGCTCGACGGCAACAAGGCCGTACACATCCTGACCACCCTGGTCTTCGTGGCTATCGCCACCGCCGTCAGCTACCGCGGCATCACCGCCACCAAGTGGGTCCAGTACGCGCTGGTCGGCCTGCAGCTCGCCGTACTCATCGTCTTCGTCGTGATGGCGATCGGCAAGGCCGACCAGGTCGCGGGCTCGCTGGACTTCTCCTGGTCCTGGATGAACCCCTTCGCGGTCGAGTCCTTCGCGGCCTTCACCGCGGGCCTGTCCCTCTCGATCTTCATCTACTGGGGCTGGGACACCTGCCTGTCCGTCAACGAGGAGAGCGTCGGCAGCGCCAAGACGCCGGGCCGCGCCGCCCTCCTGGCCATCGTCGTGATCGTCGCCTCGTACCTGCTGGTCGCGATCGCCTCCCAGATGTACGCGGGCATCGGCGACAAGGGCACCGGACTCGGCAACCCGGACACCGCCGACAACGTCTTCGCCGTACTCGCGGAGCCGGTCATGGGAGGCGGCCTGGGCGTCCTGCTCTTCGTCGCGGTCCTCGCCTCCGCCGCGGCCAGCCTGCAGACCACCTTCATCCCGGTCGCCCGCACCGCCCTCGCCATGGGCACCTACCAGGCCTTCCCGGCCTCCTTCGCCGAGGTGCACCCGCGCTTCAAGACCCCTGGCCGCGCCACCGTCGCGGCGGGCATCGCCACCGGCGTCTTCTACACCGTGATGACGCTGCTCAGCGAGAACGTCCTGCTGGACACCATCTACGCGCTCGGCCTGATGATCTGCTTCTACTACGCGATCACCGCCTTCGCCTGCGTCTGGTTCTTCCGCGGCGAACTGCGCCGCTCCGGGCGCGAGCTGCTGGTCAAGGGCATCCTGCCCGGCCTCGGCGGCGTGATGCTCGCCGCGGTCTTCGTCCAGACGATGTACGACATGTGGGACCCGGCGTACGGCAGCGGCTCGTCGGTGTTCGGCATCGGCTCGGTGTTCGTGATCGGCGTGGGGCTGCTGCTGCTCGGCGTGGTCCTGATGGTCGCGATGCAGCGCCGCAGCCCGGCGTTCTTCCGCGGCGAGGTGCTCACGCAGGAGACGCCTGCACTGACGGTCGAGGACTGACTCGGGAGTGGTGTTCTTCGAGGCCCGGGGCGACGCCCCGGGCCTCAAGCCTGTTGCTGAGCGGGCCGCATGTGACACTCTCGTCCCTCACATCCCACTCGCCACTGGTCACGCGTCACTCGTGATGGGTGACTCGCCACTCGCAGGAGGTGCGCGCCGTGCGTCCGCTGCCGCTCTTGCTCACCGTGCGCCTACTGCCGGTCGTGGTGCTCGCCACGGCCGGCTGGGCGTGGACGACGGGCCCGTACGCGCCGAACTCGACCCCGGCGGCGACACCGCGCCCGGCGTCCAGCCCGAGCGCCGAGGCCGCCCCCGCCTACAAGGCGCCGCCCGACCCCTGCGCGGTGGTCTCGGAAGAGACGGTCAAGGACCTCGTTCCCGGCGCCAAGCCCGCGGGCAAGGAACTGTCCCTCGCCGCCCCGAAGCGACGCAGGACCTGTTCCTGGAGTGCACTGGACGGCTTCGACTACCGGTGGCTCGATGTGTCGTACGACGTGCTGGCCTCGGAGAAGGCAGCGCGCACGGCGTACGGGAAGCGGGTGCTCGCCACGGGTGAGAACACCGGTGGGCTCGGCGACCAGGCTTCCGTCTCGGTCGACCTGACCACGGAGGACAAGCAGCAGACGCGGGAAGCGGTCGTGCTCGTACGGTCCCGCAATGCGCTGGTCACCGTTACTCACAACGGGAGCAACTTCGAGTCGCAGAAGGCGCCGGGGGCGGAGGTCATTCGGGAGGGAGCGGTTCGGGTGGTTCGGGATGCTTTGGCGGAGTTGCAGGGGGCCGGGTGAAGGCAGCGGCTTCACGGCGGGCTTCGGAGGTTCGCGGGTTTCGGGGGGCGGCCGCCAGCGAGCCCAGCGCCCGGCGTCCCGCCTCGCCGCCCGCCCCCTCGGCGAGCGCCGCCAGCAGCGCCGCGTTCATCTCCGTACGACCTCCGCGTAGTTGAGCACTTGCCAGGCCAGTACCAGTGTCGCCAGAGCCTCCAGCACGGACAGCGCGATCAGCAGCCCGCCCGCGTCCCCGTCCACCCAGAGGATGACCAGCCCGCCCAGCGGTACGAAGCAGAACGCCGTCAGGTCGACCACGCACTGGATCACCTTGCGCGATCTGCGTCGCCCGTCACCGCGATGCGCGCGCTCCCAGCCGAAGACCTCGGGGGTCCCGCCCTCGGCCCCGGCGAGCGCGGCCAGGCGCGGCCCGAGGTCCTCGCGTACGTACGCCCCGATCGCCGAGATCTTCTCGTCGTTGACCAGGTAGGTCCAGCCCAGGACGACGCAGACGGGCGGCAGCGCGAGCAGCATCAGAGCCTGGCCGGTCTGCGCGGCGGCGGCCACCACCGCCGCTACCGCCGCGAGGGTCACGTACAGCAGGTTGTCCCGGAAGCCGATGCGGGCCTTCTGCTCGTCCTTGACCGTCTGGTACTCGGTGAGCAGCAGCTGGCCGACCGTGATCCCCTGACCGGGCTGTCCCATTGCGCTCCCCCTCGGTCCATGCGCGAGCTCCCATTCTGGATCAACTCCGTTGAGCCGGCGCCCTCTTCGCGGAGATGCTCTACCGTCGTTTCCTGTGACCGACACACACCCCACCGTTGTCATCCTGACGGCGCTCCCCGTCGAGTACACCGCCGTACGTCGTCACCTCACCGGCACCATCGAGGAGCGCGTGCACGAATCCGGTACGCGGGTCGAATGCGGGCGGGTGTCCGACGCGCCGTGGACCATCGCCCTCGCGGAGATCGGCGAGGGCACCCAGAACGCGGCCGCGCTGACGGAGCGGCTCACCGCGTGGCTCGCCCCGCGAGCCGTGCTGTTCGTCGGTATCGCGGGCGGGTTGACGGACGACCTGCGGCTCGGGGACGTCGTGGTCGCCACTCGGGTGTACGCGCACCAGGGCGGCAAGCAGTCGCCGGACGGCTTCCACGCCCGGCCGCGCGCCTGGGACGCCTCGCACCGTCTCGGGCAGACCGCCCGGGCCGCGCTGCGCGGTGGGGAGTGGTCAGCGCTGGTCCACTTCAAGCCGGTCACCTCTGGCGATGTGGTGCTCAACTCCAGTGTCAGCACGCTGTCCGAGCAGCTCAAGCATCACTACAACGACGCCGTGGCGATCGAGATGGAGAGCTCGGGCATGGCGCTGGCCGCCCATCTCAACGGTGCGGTGGAGACGCTGACGATCCGTGGGATCAGCGACCGGGCGGACGGGCAGAAGCATCTGGCGGACGCGGGTGGGTCGCAGCCCCGCGCGGCGGAGCGGGCGGCGGCCGCCGCGATGGCCGTGCTGCGCAAGCAGGAACCGTTCGGAGGTGGTGCCGCGCCCGCAGGCCAGCCAGCCACCCGCCACGGCGGGGACCACATCGACTTCAGTGGCGGCACCTTCCACGGACCTGTCACGGGAAAGGTGGTCAACGGACCGCGCGACGAGGGCTGACAGCAGACCCGAGGCGGCGGCGGACGCGGCGGAGGCAGCGGAGGCGGGAGACCGGGGAGATCATCACCGCGGCCCGGTCCCGCAGGCAACCACCACGCTCCCGGCCCGGCCGATCGGTTTCACCGGCCGCGACGCCGACCTCGCGCGCGTACGCGAAGCACTCTCCCCCACCACCCCGGGCGCGCCGGTACTCATCTCCGCGGTCACCGGGATGGGCGGTATCGGCAAGACGGCTCTGGTGGTGTACGCCGCTCACGAGATGCTGTACGCGTTCCCCGGCGGCACCCTCTTCGTCGACCTGCGCGGTTACGACGACCATCCGGCGACGGCCGAGCAGACCCTGCTCGCTCTGCTGGAGGCCCTGGGCGTACGCGGAACCGATCTGCCCCGGTCGGCCGAGGCCCAACTCTCGATGTACCGCGACCTCATGGCGCAGCGGCGTCGGGCGATGCTGCTGATCCTGGACAACGCCAGCGACTCGTCACAGGTGGCCAAGCTGCTCCCGAGCAACGGCTGCCATCGGGTGCTGATCACCTCACGCGACCGGATGGACTCGTTGCCCGTACGGACCTTCGCTCTGGGGACGCTCAGCCCACGCGACGCGATCGCCCTGCTGCGGGCCGCGCTCGAAGCCAGGGACGATACGGATGAGCGGGCGTCCCGTGAGCCGGAGGCCCTGCGCGAACTCGCCGCGCTGTGCGGCCATTTGCCGTTGGCTCTGCAGATCGCGGCGGCCCTGCTCGCCCGACGCCGCCACCGTGAGATCTCTTCCCTGGTGGCCGATCTACGGACCTCCAACCGCGTGGACGCTCTCCGGAGTCAGGGTGTTGACCAGTACGACAAACCTCTGGTGCTGCAGCCTGTGTTCGAGGCTTCGTACCGTCGGCTCTCCGATGGCGAGGCCAGGTTGCTGCGGCTGCTGGGCGCGGCACCGGGAACGGAGACGAGCACGGACGCGGCTGCCGCGATGGCCGGGCTCAGTCCGGACGAGACGGTGGCGCTGCTGGAGGAACTCGCCGCCACGCACTTGGTGGCCGAGGTCCGTGCCGCTCACGGGCCGCGCTGGCGGCTGCACAGCCTCGTCCGGGAGTTCGCCGCGGGTCCGTGCGGCGGGGACGATGAAGTCGGGGATGCCCGGGAGCGGTTGCTGGGGTTCTACCGGCGGTGGGCGGGTGCGGCGGATGATCACCTGCGGGCGTTGCCCGGAGATCCGATGCCGAGGCGCTTCGCGGGACGCGGGGCGGCCTTGGCCTGGCTGGACAGTGAGCGAGCGAACCTGGTGGCGGCGGTTCAGTGGGCCGAGGAGGACCGGTTCGCCGAGGACGCCGTCCAGCTGTCCCTGCGCCTGGCCGAATACCTGGACTGGCGGCGGCACTTCGGCGACAAGGTCATGGTGTGCCGGGTGGCGCAGACCGCCGCCGCGCGGAGCGACGACCGTGACAGCGAGGCCAAGGTGTGGAACAACCTCGGCAGCGCCCTCCGCATGGTCGGCAAGGCCTCGGAGGCCGTTGAGGCGCTGACCCGGGCCCGCGACATCCACCGACACACCGGCGACCGCGACAACGAGGGCATCGCGTGGAACAACCTGGGCAACGCACTCCTCGCGGACGGACAGACCGCGAAAGCCGTCGAGGCGCATACCGAGGCCCGCCGCATCCACGAGTCCACCGGTGACCGGAACCGCGAGGCCATGGCATGGAACAACCTCGGTATCGCTCTGCTCGCGGGGGGACAGACCGCGGCAGCCATCGACGCGGTCACCCGGGCCCGCGACATCCACCAGCACACCGGCGACCGCAACAACGAAGGTCACGCGTGGAACAACCTCGGCCTCGTGCTGCGTGCGGTGGGACGGACACCGGAAGCCATAGAGGCGTTCGACAGGTCCGTGGAGATCAATGAGGGCGCGGAGAACTGGTACGGGATGGGCCAGAGTCTGAGCGAACTCGCCCACGCCCACGAGGTCGCCGGCGACTCGGCTGCCGCGCGCGCGGCCTGTCTCCGGGCCGCCGAAGCCTACGACCGCGCACGCGCCACTCCCGAGGCCACCGAAGCCCGCCGCCGCGCGGCCGAGCTCCAGCCCTTCGCCTAAGAACGCTCCCGTCCCATCCGCATCAGCGCCACGTACACCACCAGCGAAGCCGCCAGTCCGACCGCCCATCCGTAGTCCGCGAGCGGCTCCAGCAACGGGATCAGGCCGTCCTGCGGGAACGGCCCCTTCCCGGGCTCCGAGTGCGACCCGCCCACGGCCAGTACGGCACCCAACCCGAACGCCGCCACCGCCCGCCAGTTCCAGCCCGAGTCGTACCAGTACCGGCCCTCCCCCTTGTAGAGGTCGGCCAGTTCCAGATGGGTGCGGCGCAGGATCCAGTAGTCGGCGATCAGAATCCCCGCGACCGTGCCGAGCAGGCCGCCCACCGTGCCCAGCCAGGTGAAGATGTAGAAGTCGGGGTTCTCGATGAGCTTCCAGGGGAAGATCAGCACGCCGATGAAGCAGGCGATCAGCGCCCCCGTACGGAAGTTGATGAGCTTGGGGGCGAGGTTGGACAGGTCGTACGCGGGACTGACCAGGTTCGCCGCGATGTTGGTGGAGAGGGTCGCGAGCAGGATGACCAGCAGCGCGAAGATCACCCCGGCCGTGCTGTCCATCCGCGCCGCCAGCTCGCTCGGGTCCCAGATCGGCTCGCCGTACACCGCCTGCGAGCCGGAGGTGACCAGCACCGAGAGCAGGGCGAAGGCTGCCATGGTGGTCGGCAGGCCGAGGCTCTGGCCCCAGACCTGCGCCCGCTGACCGGCCCCGAAGCGTGTGAAGTCGGGGATGTTGAGCGACAGTGTGGACCAGAAGCCGATCATGCCCATCAGGGCCGGGAAGAAGACCTTCCAGAAGTCGGCTCCCCAGCCCAGTTCGGAGGGCTGGTCAAGGAGCGGGCCGAAGCCGCCCGCTTTGTCGGCGATCCACACCAGCAGCGCGACCGCGCCCGCGAGCATCAGCGGCGCCGCCCAGTTCTCCAGGCGGCGTACGGCCTCCATGCCGCGCAGGATGACCAGGATCTCGATGGCGAAGAAGAGGAGGAAGCACAGCCATTGGGTGAGCGGGTAGCCGCCGATGCGGTCCGCGTCGGTCCACCAGCTTCCGGCGCCGAAGATCTTTCCGGCCAGGAAGTAGATGGACGCGCCGCCGATCCAGGTCTGGATGCCGAACCAGGCGCAGGCCACCAGGCCGCGCAGCAGCGCCGGGAGGTTGGCGCCCACGACGCCGAAGGAGGCGCGGGCCAGGACCGGGAAGGGGATGCCGTACTTGGGGCCCGCGTGGCCGGTGAGCAGCATCGGCAGCAGGACGATCACGTTGCCGAGCGCGATCGTGAGGACGGCCTGCTTCCAGTCCATGCCGAGGGCGACCAGACCGGCGGCCAGCGTCCAGGAGGGGACGTTGACCGCCATGCCGATCCACAGGGCGGCGAAGTTGTACGTCGTCCAGGTGCGCTCGGCGAGCGGTACGGGATGCAGGTCGCTGTTGGCGTAGCGGCTGTCGGGCGGATAGGCGCCGGGGCTCAGCTCGACCCGGCCGTCGGCGGCGGTGGACTGGGATATTCCGGTGGTGGGTGGAGGTCCTGGAGGAGCGGTGTCGGTCATGGGCAGCCCAACTCGGTTCGGGGAACGGTGGGTTCAGCTCAGCGCGGAGGACGGCGGGTTCAGCTCAGCGCGGGGATGATCTCCGAGCCGTACGTGTCGATGACCGCCTCGCGCGCGTCGTGCATCGCGTACACCGCGAACTGGTCGACGCCGAGCTCGCGCAGCGCCTGGAGCTTCTCGATGTGTGCCGAGGCCGGGCCGATCAGGCAGAAGCGGTCCACGATCTCGTCGGGGACGAAGGCGGTGTCGGGGTTTCCGGCGCGGCCGTGGTGGCTGTAGTCGTAGCCCTTGCGGGCCTTGATGTACTCGGTGAGGGCTTCGGGTACGAGGTCGGAGTGCTCGCCGTATTTGGCGACCAGGTCGGCGACGTGGTTGCCGACCATCCCGCCGAACCAGCGGCACTGCTCGCGCGCGTGGGCGAGGGCCTGGGGCGAGTCGTCGTCGCTGACGTAGGCGGGTGCGGCGACGCAGATCTTCACCGCGGCCGGGTCCCGTCCGGCGGCCTCGGCCGCGTCCCGTACCGCCTTGATCATCCACTCGGTGAGGAAGGGGTCGGCGAGCTGGAGGATGAATCCGTCGGCCTTCTGTCCCGCGAGGGCGAGGGCCTTGGGGCCGTACGCCGCCATCCAGACGGGCAGTTTGCCGTCGCGCACCCAGGGCAGCCGCAGGGTCTGGCCGCCGACGTCGGCCTCCCGGCCCTCGGCCAGGTCGCGGATGACGCCGATCGCCTCGCCGAGGCGGGCCAGGGTGTTCGGCTTGCGTCCGGCGACCCGCATCGCGGAGTCTCCGCGCCCGATGCCGCAGATCGTGCGGTTGCCGTACATGTCGTTCAGGGTGGCGAAGGTGGAGGCGGTGACCTCCCAGGTGCGGGTGCCGGGGTTGGTGACCATCGGGCCGACGGTGAGCTTCTCGGTGTGCTCCAGGATGCGGCTGTAGATGACGAACGGCTCCTGCCACAGGACGGCGGAGTCGAAGGTCCAGCCGTAGCGGAAGCCGTTGCGCTCCGCGCGTCGCATCAGTCCGACGACCGCGGAGCCGGGCGGGTCGGTCTGCAGGACGAGTCCGAAGTCCATGACGCTCACTCCTAGTTCAGGTGCTGGCCGAGTTCAGGTACTGGCCTAGTTCAGGCGCTGGCCTAGTTCAGGTACTGGCTGGTGGAGCGGGGTGTGTACACGCCGTGTCCGGCGCGGCCGGTGAACTCGCGTCCGTCGATGACCAGTTCGCCGCGGGAGAGCACCGTCTGGACCTGGCCCGTCACGCGCTTGCCCTCGTACGCCGAGTAGTCGACGTTCATGTGGTGGGTGTCGGCCGACATGGTCTGTTCGGCGGCCGGGTCGTAGATCACCACGTCCGCGTCGGCGCCGGGGGCGATGGTGCCCTTCTTCGGGTAGAGGCCGAACATCCGGGCCGGGGCGGCGCAGGCGATCTCGATCCAGCGGCGGCGGGTGATGTGCCCGTCGAGTACGGCCTGGTGGAGGAGGTCCATGCGGTTCTCGACGCCCGGCAGGCCGTTGGGGATCTTGGAGAAGTCGCCGCGGCCCAGTTCCTTCTGGCCGACGAAGCAGAAGGGGCAGTGGTCGGTGGAGACGACCTGCAGGTCGTTGGTGCGCAGGCCGCGCCACAGCGCCGCCTGGTGCTCCTTGGGGCGCAGCGGGGTTGAGCACACGTACTTGGCGCCGTGGAAGTCCGGCTCGGCGAGGTTGTCGGTGGAGAGGAACAGGTACTGCGGGCAGGTTTCGCCGAAGACGGGCAGGCCCTTGTCGCGGGCGGCCGCGAGTTCGGCGACGGCTTCCTCGGCCGAGACGTGCACGACGTACAGCGGGGCGCCCGCGACGCGGGCGAGCTGGATCGCGCGGTGGGTGGCCTCGGCTTCGAGCAGGACCTTGCGGACCTCGCCGTGGTAGCGGGGGTCGGTCTCGCCGCGGGCGAGTGCCTGGGCCACCAGGACGTCGATCGCGATGCCGTTCTCTGCGTGCATCATGATCAGCCCGCCGTTGGTGGCCGAGCGCTGCATGGCGCGCAGTACCTGGCCGTCGTCGCTGTAGAAGACGCCGGGGTACGCCATGAAGAGTTTGAAGGAGGTGATGCCCTCCTCGACCAGGAGGTCCATCTCCTTCAGGGACGACTCGTTGACGTCCGAGAGGATCATGTGGAAGCCGTAGTCGATGGCGCACTTGCCGTCCGCCTTGGCGTACCAGGCGTCCAGGCCCTCGCGCAGTGCGCGGCCCTGGGCCTGTACCGCGAAGTCCACGATGGTGGTGGTGCCGCCCCAGGCGGCGGCCCGGGTGCCGGTCTCGAAGGAGTCGGATGCGAAGGTGCCGCCGAACGGCAGTTCCATGTGGGTGTGGGCGTCGACGCCGCCGGGGATGACGTACCGGCCGGTCGCGTCGATCACCCGGTCCGCGGTCCAGGCGGCCGCGGCGTCGGTGCCGTGGGCGGCGAGTGCCGCGATCCGGCCGTCCTCGATCAGGACGTCGGCGTGGGTCTCTTCGGCGGCGGTGATGACGAGTCCGCCGCGGATCAGGGTGCGGGTACTCATAGGGGGTGCGCTCCCTTTCGTGCGGAGATTCTGGTCGTACGGGGATGGGGCGGGCCGGAACAGGGCGGCGCGCGGCGGGCGTACGGGACGGCCGGTCACCGGCACCGCCCCGTGAACTAGACGCTGTGCAGCGCCCTTTCCAGCACCGCCGCGCCCTCTTCGGCCTCCGCGACGGTGAGCGACAGCGGTGGCGCGATCCGGAGCACGCTGGTGTGGTGGCCGCCGCCCTTGCCGATCAGGACACCGCCTTCGCGGGCCGCTTCGAGCACCGCGGACGCCAGCTCGGGGGCGGGCTCGTCGGTGCCCGGCCTGACCAGTTCGATGCCGATCATCAGGCCCCGGCCGCGTACCTCGCGTACGCACGCGGCGCCCGCCCCGACGGCCCGCATCCGCTCCAGGAGGAGTCCACCGACCCGGCGCGCGTTGCCCGGCAGGTCGTGTTCCAGGAGGTAGCCGAGGTTGGCGAGGCCCGCGGCCATGGTGACCGGCGAGCCGCCGAAGGTCGAGATGGAGTTGGCGTCCAGGCAGTTCATGACCTCGGCGCGGGCGACCACGCCGCCGATCGACATGCCGTTGCCGATGCCCTTGGCGAAGGTGAGGATGTCCGGCGGGCCGCTCGCGGCGTGGGCCTGCCAGCCCCAGAAGTGGTCGCCGGTGCGGCCCCAGCCGGTCTGCACCTCGTCCGAGATCCACAGGATGCCGCGGGCGGCGAGCACCTCGCGGAACGCGGCGTACAGCCCGTCGGGCGGCGAGGTGAAGCCGCCGACGCCCTGGACGGGTTCGGCGATCAGGGCGGCGGGGAGGCGCCCGTGACCCAGGAGGTCTTCCAGGTCGGCGACGCAGGCCGCGATGAAGTCGGCGTCGGAGAGTCCGGCGTACGGGCCTCGGGTGCGGACGCCGCCGTGCACGTACAGCGTCTGCAGCGGGGACAGGCCGGTCGGCGACCAGGAGCGGTTGCCGGTGATGCCGACGGCGCTGAAGGAGCGGCCGTGGTAGCTGTTGCGCATCGCCAGAATGGAGCTCGACCTGCGGTACTCGGTGGCCAGCAGCAGGGCCGTGTCGTTGGCCTCGGTGCCTGACGTCGTGAAGAAGACGCGGGCGTCGGGGATGCCGGACAGGGCGGCGATCCGCTCGGCCAGCTCGACCATGGGGCGGTCCAGGTAGAGCGTGGAGGAGTGGATGATCCGGCCGGCCTGATCGGCGACGGCCTTGGTGACCTCGGGCAGCGCGTGCGCGGTCATGGTGGTGAGGATGCCGCCGAAGAAGTCGAGGTACCGGGTGCCGTCGGCGCCCCAGACGTGGCGGCCCTCGCCGTGGGTGAGCTCGATGGGGTCCTCGTAGTAGAGCGCCAGCCAGTTGGGCAGGACGGCCTTGTGGCGGCCATACAGATCGGTCACGGCTGCACCAGCCCTTCGTACGCGTCGGGGCGGCGGTCCCGGTAGAACGCCCACTGGTTGCGTACTTCGTCGATGAGGCCGAAGTCCAGGTCGCGGACGAGGAGTTCCTCGGCCTTGTCGCTGGCGGTCTCGCCGACGAACTGGCCGCGCGGGTCCACGAAGTAGCTGGTGCCGTAGAAGTCGTTGTCGCCGTACTCCTCCTGGCCGACGCGGTTGATCGCGGCGATGTAGTACTCGTTGGCGACGGCGGCTGCGGGCTGTTCCAGCTGCCAGAGGTAGGCCGACAGGCCGCGCGATGTGGCCGAGGGGTTGTAGACCAGCTGGGCGCCGTTCAGGCCCAGTTGGCGCCAGCCCTCGGGGAAGTGCCGGTCGTAGCAGATGTAGACGCCGACCCGGCCGACGGCGGTGTCGAAGACGGGCCAGCCGAGGTTGCCCGGCTTGAAGTAGTACTTCTCCCAGAAGCCCTTGACCTGCGGGATGTGGTGCTTGCGGTACTTGCCGAGGTAGGAGCCGTCGGCGTCGATCACGGCCGCGGTGTTGTAGTAGAAGCCGGACTGCTCGACCTCGAAGACGGGGACCACGATGACCATGCCGGTCTCCCGGGCGAGGTCCTGCATCCGGCGTACGGTGGGCCCGTCCGGGACCGGCTCGGCCCAGCGGTAGTGCTCCTCCTCCTGCACCTGGCAGAAGTACGGGGCGTTGAACACCTCCTGGAAGCCGATGACCTTGGCGCCCTGGCGGGCGGCTTCCCTGGCGTGTTCCTCGTGTTTGGCGATCATGGACTCGGTGTCGCCTGTCCAGGTCGCCTGGACCAGTGCGGCGCGTACGACGTTGGTCATGAGCTGCTCCTTCGACGGGACGTCAGAGAGCCTCTACGCCCGTAGAGTCGAGGCGTTGAGGGACGAACGTAAGCCCCGTCACAGCGCTGGGCAAGACCATCGTCGTTAACCGGCTGAGTCGATCATGTTTCGCACCCGAGCGGGTGAGAAGTGGGCGCGCCGCGGCTTCGGGCACGCACCGGGTGGCGAACTCGGTCAGGCGGTGAGCCCGGACACGCGCAGCGCGTGGGTGAGGTCGCGGTGGCGCTCACCTGACACGGCGCGCGCGGTGTCCAGCAGGCGCGGCACCAGGCGTTGCGGGTCGCCCTGGGCGATGCTCGCCGACTCCTCGGGCGTACGGACCCGGACGTACGCCTCCAGGAGCGCGTCGGCCTCGCGGCCGCGGCCCGCGTCGTCGAGGGCCAGTACGGCCACGGCGATCTCGGGGGCGGGGCGGGCGGCGCCCTGGCGCAGCAGCTGGCGGCAGTCGTCGGTGCGGCCCGCCGCGGCCAGCGCGTCGGCGGCCGCGGCCAGGTGGTCGGGCGGCAGGGATGCGACCTCCCACAGCAGGGTCGACCAGTCGGCGCCGAGCCCGGCGCGGTACAGCTCGGCGGCGAGCAGCGGCAGCCGGGCGGCGGGCCACTGGGCGGCGTCGCAGAGTACGGCGTGCGCCTCGCCGCTGCGGCCTTCGCCGCGCAGGGCGATCAGGGCGGCGACGGCGTCGGCGGTGGCGCGGGGTGCCCAGTCGTCGGGGTGGGATGCCTGGTGGGACGGTTCGTCGTGCTCGGCGAGGCCGGCGTAGCGGGCGCCGCGTGGGGTCGGGTCCGCGGC
>NZ_JAZGRL010000001.1:1320393-1400225 GCF_046540415.1 Streptomyces sp. E11-3
GCGGGGGCGGGGACGGGGGCGGGGATGCGGTCCAGAGGTCGCCGGTGGCGCTGTGGCGGTCCAGTTCGGCCCGGCGGGCGCGGAGTTCCGCGCACCGTGCTGTCGCGCGCTCATGGTCGTCGCGGGCCCAGGCCAGGTCGAGGCGGAGGCGTTCGACGTCCTCGGGGGCGGCGGTGGGGAGCAACTCGCCCAGTTCCCGGATGCGTTCGGCGGCGTACCGCTGCTCTCTGAGCATCACGTCGAGCCGGTCGCCGAGCATCTCGTACCCGCCCGGCCGGGAGTCGTACGCCGCGAGTGATGCCCTGTGCAGCTCGCGCGCCCAGTGCGCCTCGCGTTCGGCGGCGGCCTGCCCCAGGTCCGCGGCGAGGTCCTGCAGCAGCGCCTCCACCACATCCCAGGGCGGCACCTCGCGGCCGTCCAGGCAGGCCGCCATGCCGTCCGGGTCCCGCTGCCAGAACACGCCGCACCAGCCGCCGCGCTCGTCGAGGCGCGCCAGCAGGTTCCTGAGGTACGCCGCGAACTCGCCGACCGCTGCTGGGAGTTGTTCCACTGTCATTGCCGTCCGCCCTAGCCCACTGGAGACCTCCGGTCCATACATCCCCCCGGCACGCATTCGACACCCGCCGTGTTACGGGAAGGCTACGGGCGGCTTTCGCCCACGGACCCTTGTCCGCGCTCAGCCAAGATTGTCCGTGTGAGTCAGGCGCTCCCAGGTGAGTCAGGGTCTCCCAGGATCAGACG
Organism: Streptomyces sp. E11-3; assembly: GCF_046540415.1. Classification (NCBI taxonomy): domain Bacteria; kingdom Bacillati; phylum Actinomycetota; class Actinomycetes; order Kitasatosporales; family Streptomycetaceae; genus Streptomyces; species Streptomyces sp. E11-3. The sequence goes on from NZ_JAZGRL010000001.1 coordinate 1,321,135, forward strand.
GGCGCGGGCGCGCAGCGCGCCAGCACCTCGTCCAGGGAGAGGCCCAGGGCCTGGGCCAGTGCGGCCACGGTGAAGAAGGCGGGCGTCGGAGCGCGGCCCGTCTCGATCTTGCGGAGGGTCTCGGCGGAGAGTCCGGCGCTCGCGGCGACCTCGACCATGCTGCGCGGGCCACGCGCCTCGCGGAGCAACCGGCCGAGCCGTTCGCCGCGTTGGCGCTCTTCGGGGGTGAGGGGGGTACGGACCATGTCGTTATTCTAATACCGCTGCGACCGGTATAGTAATTGGCATGGTGGAACTCAAAACAGATGCGTCATTGGACGCCATGCGCGCGGCGGGCCGGATCGTCGGCGAGGCCCTGGGAGCCGCACGCGACGCGGCGGATGTCGGCGTCACGCTGCGGGAACTCGACCAGGTCGCCCGGGGCGTCCTGAAGCGGGCCGGCGCCTCCTCACCCTTCCTCGGCTACCGGCCGAGCTTCGCCCCCACCCCCTTCCCCGCGGTGATCTGCACCTCCGTCAACGACGCGATCGTGCACGGCATCCCGGACGACTACCGGCTGCGCGACGGCGACCTGGTGAGCGTGGACTGCGGCGCCACGCTGGACGGCTGGGTGGGCGACGCGGCGGTCAGCTTCACGGTCGGGACGCCGCGCGCGGCGGACGTACGACTCGTGTCGACCGCGTTCTCCGCGCTGGAGGCCGGGATCGCGGCGGCCGTGGTCGGCAACCGTATCGGCGACATCGCGCACGCGATCGGCACGGTGTGCCGGGGCGCGGGCTATGGCATCCCGGAAGGGTTCGGCGGGCATGGCATCGGGCGCCGGATGCACGAGGACCCGGGGGTGCCGAACGAAGGCCGTCCTGGGCGGGGGATGCCGCTCAAGCACGGCATGGTGCTCGCGATCGAGCCGATGCTGATCGCGAGCGGGCGGGATGACTACTATCCCGACCGGGATGGCTGGACGCTGCGCACGCAGGACGGCAGCCGGGCGGCGCATGCGGAGCATACGGTGGCGATCACGGATGGGGGGCCGCGCGTGCTGACGGCGCGCTGAGGGGTGTCGGCCGGTGGGGTGCTCGCGTCAGAGACTGATCCCCCACCCCGCCCCTTCCCGAAAGTCCTGCGGACAGCGAAAGGATGTCCTCAATCGCCGGACGGGCTCACGTTGAGCGCAACAACCGCCGCGCCAGCGCCGTACCCTCCGCCACCGCCGCCTCATGGCTCTCGATCGGCGTCGCCCGCGAGTTCTCGAACAGGATGTACGTGACCTCGGACCCGGTGCCGCCCCGCACCGGGTCCGGGTCAATGCCCAACGCCTCCGCCGCGGCGTACGACGCCTCGCCGACGAGGTCCGTGGGCCCGGTGTCGCCCACCACCGCGTACAGGACCTTGTCCTCGTGGATGACGGCGGCCACCGCGCCACCCCGGATCCCGGACTCCGCGTGGTCCCAGATCTCACTCGCCCCCGGCACCACCACATACGGCAGCCGCGCCGCGTCCAGCTGCCGCCCGTCCGACTGCTGAAAGGCCGTGGTCGGCTGGAACAACGGGTCGGTCCGCTCGCCGCACTCCCGGCTCGGCCGCCCGTCGCAGTCGACGTCCAGGTCGGCCGTGAAGAAGACCGCGCCCTTCACACCGCAGACCGGGATATCGGCGGGCGCCCCGGCGTCCGCGCGGTACAGCCCCCGCGAGATCTGCTGACAGCTCCGTACCTTGGCCAGCAGGGCGGCCGCCCCGACCTCGGCGTCACCCGTCTCCGTGAACGGCAGCGCGGCGACAAGGAGGGCAGCGGACAGGGCGGCCGGAACCAACGCACGCACGGGGACACCTCAAGACGAACGATCAGGACGAAACGATCAGGGGCTCGGGTACACCACCCTTGCGGAACCCCCGCCCCGCCGCACCTTTTCCGCCGCCGCCAGCCACCGGCCGTCCGCCATCCGCTGCACACCCGTCGCGGCGCCGATCTCCGAGGTCCGCTGGAAGGCGTGGCCGAGCGCCTCCAGCTCGGCCCGCAACGGGGAGTCGTAGAGCCCGGGTTCGAGGTTGGTGGTGCGCCCGTTGCGCTGGCTGGCGCGCGGCGCCGCGATCGCGTCCACCAGCGGAAGCCCGCGGTCGATGACACCGGTCAGGGTCTGCAGCACCGTGGTGATGATGGTCGAGCCACCCGGCGTACCGACCGCCAGCACCGCCTCGCCGTCCTCAAGCACGATCGTCGGCGCCATCGAGGACCGCGGCCGCTTGCCGGGACCCGGCAGGTTCGGGTCCGGCACATCGGCGCTCGCGGGCGCGAAGGAGAAGTCCGTCAGCTCGTTGTTCAGCAGGAAGCCGCGCCCGGGCACGGTGATGCCGCTGCCGCCCGTCTGCTCGATGGTCAGGGTGTAGGAGACGACGTTGCCCCACTTGTCGGCCGTCGTGAGGTGGGTGGTGCTCTGCCCCTCGTACGTCGTCGGGGCCGCCGCGCCCGCGGTGGCGCACGGCTCCGGCGAGCGCGGGTCGCCGGGCGCCAGCGGGCTGGTCAGCGCCTGGTCGTCCCGGATGAGGCACGCGCGCGAGTCGGCGTACTCCTGGGAGAGCAGCTCCTGGGTCGGTACGTCCTCGAAGGCGGGGTCGCCGAGCCATCGGCCCCGGTCCGCGAACGCGATCCGGCTCGCCTCGATCAGCCGGTGCACATACGCCTTCTCCGAGGTCTCCTCCCCCGCCGGGAGGTTGCCGCTCTCCAGGATGTTCAGCGCCTCGCCGACCGTCGTGCCGCCCGACGACGAGGGCGCCATGGAGTAGACGTCCAGGCCCCGGTACGACACCTTCGTCGGTGCCTGCCGCAGCGTCCGGTACCGCGCCAGATCCCGCTTCGCCAGGTCGCCGGGGCGCACCACCCGGTCGGCGGCCGGGTCGACGGGCGGCTTGTTCACCGTCCGTACGATGTCGGCGGCCAGCTTGCCGCGGTACAGGGCGCCGGTGCCCTTGCGGCCCAACTCCGCGTACGTACGCGCCAGATCAGGATTCTTGAGGACCGAGCCGACCACCGGCGGCCGCCCGTCCGGCAGGAACAGCTCGGCGCTGGCGGGGAAGTCGGCGAACCGCTCCTCGTTCGCGGCGGTCTGCGCGCGGAAGGTCTCGTCCACCACGAAGCCGTGCTTCGCCAGCCGTTCGGCGGGCTTGAGCAACTTGCGCAGCGGCCTGCTGCCCCAGGCGTCCAGGGCCGCGTCCCAGGTGGCGGCCGTTCCAGGGGTGCCCACACTCAGCCCGCTGGTGACCGCTTCGCCGAAGGGGACCGGCTTGCCGTCTTCGAGGAAGAGCCCGGCGTCCGCGCTCAGCGGCGCGGTCTCCCGCCCGTCGACCGTGTGGACCTTGTCGGATCGCGCGTCGTAGTAGACGAAGTAGCCACCGCCTCCGATACCCGCCGAGTACGGCTCGGTGACGCCGAGCGCGGCCGCCGTGGCGACCGCGGCGTCCACCGCGTTGCCGCCCTTGCGGAGCACCTCGATACCCGCGGCCGACGCGTCCGCGTCCACGCTGGAGACGGCCCCGCCGTAGCCGACCGCGACCGGCGTCTTCTCCGGTGTGGTCGCCGCCCGCGAAGCGGACGAAGGGGGTGCCGCGGCACCGACCGACACCAAGGCCGCGACAGTGGCCATCAACGTGAGATTCCGCGCAACTGGACGACGCATCCGTACCTCCGGTCAACGGGTGTCTGCGCAGCGTAACTTCGGCCGCCCGTGACGTCAGGACCCCCTCGAACACCGATACGTGCGGCGACTAGCATGCGCGCCCATGAATGAAGACCTGCGCAACATCGTTCTCGGAGTGATCGCCGCGGGGGTGACCACCTCCCTCGGCTGGTTCGCCCGTACGTATCTGTGGAAGCGCAAGCTCCGCCGCAAGCAGGCCTTCTTCGGGCTGCCCGACAACGCCGAGTCGCTCCTGGTCGTCAGCCGCGACGCGGGCGGCCCCGAGCAGGCGGTCGCCCGCAACGACGTCTTCGCGCTCCTTGAACTCGCCGCGCTGATCAAGGACTGCGGTGCGCACGCACAGGTCATCTCGCACGACATCGCCCAGCAGGGCTTCGGGGAGCGCACCGAGTTCTGTGTCGGCGGCCCCACGGTCAACCGCCGGATGGCCGCGCATCTGCACTCGCTGCTGCCGGGCATACGCATCAACGCCGACCCCGAACCCGGCCCGGACCGCGCCGCCTTCCAGATCGGCAGCGAGCGCTACCGCATGGAGCCGGGCCGCACCGAGTACGTGGTGCTGGCGCGGCTCACGGCCGGCCAGGGGCACCAGACCAGACCCGTCTTCCTCTTCTGCGGGCAGCGTTCCATCTGCAACCAGGCGGCGACCCGCTATCTCGCGCGCCACCACGCGCGGCTGGCCCGCAAGCACGGCGGCAACTCCTTCGTGCTGCTCCTCAAGGTCGTCAACTCCCAGGCGTACGGCCCCGATGTGGCCGAGCTGGTCGCGGATGTCACCCGCGCCGCGCAGGCTCCGGCGCCCGCCGTGGTGCCGCGTACCTCGCACCGGGCCAACTGACAGACTCCGGCCCCTCAGCCCGCCTCCAGGCTCAACGGGAGTGCCTTCACACCGTTGATGAAGTTGGAGACCAGGCGGCGCGGCGGCCCCGCCGGTGCCAGGCCCGGCAGCAGCCGTAGCGCCTCCTCGTACAGCACCCGCAGTTGCAGCCGGGCGAAGTGCGCCCCGAGGCAGACATGCGGGCCGTCGCCGAAGGAGACGTGCGGGTTCGGGGTTCTGCCCAGGTCCAGGCGGTGGGGGTCGGTGAAGACGCGCTCGTCGTGGTTGGCCGACGCGTGCAGCACCACGACCTTGTCGCCCGCTCTGATCCGCTGCCCGGCCAGCTCGGTGTCGCGGGCGGCGGTGCGCCGGAAGGTGAGTACGGGCGGGTGCCAGCGCAGGAGTTCGTCCACGGCGTTGGCCCAGGGCACCTGGCCGTCGCGGAGCCTGCGCTGCTCGGCGGGGTGCTCGGCCAGTGCCAGGAAGCCACCGGGTGCGGCGCTGCGTACGGTGTCGTTGCCCGCCACGGTGAGCAGGAAGAAGAACATCTCCAGCTCTTCGGTGGTCAGCCGGGTGTCGCCGTCGGTGGCGTGGGCGAGTGCGGTCATCACGTCGTCGCTGGGGTGGCGCCGCTTGTAGGCCGCGAGCCCGCGCGCGTAGGCGAACATCTCGCTGAGCATCTCGGGCGAGCGCGGGTTGACCGGCTGCCCGTCCGGGCCGCGTACGAGCGCCTCGGCCTCGTCCGGGTCCTGGTAGCCGATGACCCGCTCGGTCCACCGCAGCAGCAGCGCCCGGTCGCTTCGCGGCACGCCGAGCAGGTCGGCGAGGTTGAGCAGGGCGTAGTCGTCGGTGACCGTGGCGACCAGGTCGACGGTGCCGCCGTGTGCGCGGGCCGCGCCGAGCAGCTCGCGGGCACGCGCGCGTGCCCGCGCCTCGAAGCGGTCGATCCGCCCGGGCGTGAAGGCGCGGCTGACCAGGCGGCGCAGTCTGCCGTGGTCGGTGGGGGCGCCCTTGCTCGAACGACGTTGAGAGCTGGGGGAAGGGTCCTGGTTGAGCATCATGCGGCGGATGAACGGCAGGTCGGCAGCGGCCGGGTCGCGGATCTGGGTGGCGCCCAGGTGCGACGAGAAGGTGCCGGGGTCCTTCAGCACCCGTACGACGTCCTCGTGGCGGGCGATGGCCCAGAAGCCGGGGCCCGCGGGCCAGCCCAGCACCTCGTACTCCTCCTGCCAGGACACCGGGTGCCGCTCGCGCAGTTCCCGGTAGGCCTGGTGCGGAATCCCGGCCGCGTAGATCCGTGGGTCGAAGATGTCCGGTACGTCGCTCATGCGGTGGTGGCGCCCTCGCCGCCGTCCGCGTCCCCCTCCACATCCACGCTGTCGTCCGCGCGGAGGAAGTCCTCGACCGTACGGATCAGCTCCAGCGGGGTCTCGTCCATCTCGTAGTGTCCCGCGCTCGCGAGTTCCACCAACTCACCGTGGACGAACCAGCGCATCCAGGTCTGCCGCATCAGGTCCGCGCTGAGCGCCGGGTCGAACGCCCCGGCCACGGCGAGTGCCGGAACCCGGCAACCTTCGAGCTCGGCGTGAAAGTCGTCGCCCGCCCAGGAGTCCAGCCAGGTGCGGAAGGCCTTGGGGTCGCTGGTGTCGAGCGACCGGCGCACCATACGGTCCAGCCAGGCGGCGGGGCGGTTGCCGCCCGTGGTCGAGTCGAAGATGGCTCGGCGGTACTCGGGGCGGTCGGCCGCCGAGGTGAACACCTCCCACTGCTCGGGCGGCATCGCGAGCCCGGAGGCCGGGACGGGCGAGACACCGACCAGGCGCCGCACTCTGTGGGGCGCGGCGGCCACGACCCGCTGGGCGACGGCGCCGCCCATGGAGTGCCCGATGACCGAGAAGCGGTCCCAGCCGAGGTGGTCGGCGAGCGCGAGCAGGTCGGCTGCACCCTCGGTGGTGGTGTGGGCGCCGGGGACATCCTTGGCCTCGCCGTAGCCGCGCAGGTCGACGACCGCGTACGTGAACGACTCCAGGTCCAGGTCGGGCAGCACGGCGGCGAAGGCGCTGCGGTCGGCGAGCCAGCCGTGTACGGCGAAGACCCGGTGGGGTCCGTCGCCGAGCAGGGTGTGGGGCAGCAGGAAGGGTGCCACGGTGTCTCCGTCCCGAGAGAGGTGTGGGATCACCACGGTGGCCCGAACTCCCCTGCCCGACAAGGGCGCATAGCGCTCGGCTGGCGCACCCGCGGGCGGCCCATCCGCCCGCCCGCCGTCCACCTCATCCACGGATGAGGGAGATTTTCCGTACTTTATGCAACCTAGGGGACCTCTTTGCCCTCATCCCGTGTGGACAGAGTTCGCAACGGAGGTCTCCAGTTGAGCCGCATACGCCGCCACACCCCGCCCCGCCACCAGGGCCGCACCGCCGCGATCGCGGGTACGGCGCTGCTGGCTCTCGCGCTCACCGCCTGCGGTGGCTCCGACTCCGGCTCCGGCTCCGGAAAGGCCGGTGCCGAGCTGGCGGGTGAGAAGAAGGACGCGAAGATCTCCGTGAACCTCAAGGGCGAGCAGGCGAAGGCCGGTGAGCCGGTGAAGGTGACGCTGGCCGAGGGCAGGCTCGCGGACGTCTCGGTCTCGGACACCGACGGCGGGAAGCTGTCCGGCAAGATATCCGCCGACGGCACGTCCTGGACCTCCGAGCGCGCGGCGTCCCCGGGCACCACGTACACGGTCACGGCGAAGGACGACAAGAGCCGCACCGCGAAGGCGTCGTTCACCACCGAGAAGGCGGGCCAGGTCAACAAGCTGACGCTGGCCCCCGGCAAGGCCACCACGGTCGGTGTCGCCCAGCCGCTGTCGATCGTCTTCGACAACCCGGTGAAGGACAAGGCCGCCGTGGAGAAGCAGCTCAAGGTCACCACCTCGAACAACACCGAGGGCTCCTGGGGCTGGATCGAGGACTACTCCGGCAAGGACCGGGTCGACTGGCGGCCCAAGGAGTACTGGAAGTCCGGCACCGAGGTGAAGCTCAACGCGGACCTCAACGGCGTGAACTCGGGTGACGGCGGCGGCTTCTTCGTCCGCGACTACGAGACCCACTTCACCATCGGCAAGGACCAGCGGGCCAAGGTCAACCTGGACACCAAGCGGCTGACGCTGCTGCGGGACGGCCAGGAGGTCAAGACGGTCCCGATGTCGGCGGGCACACCCGGCGGCCAGAAGGCCTCCTGGGGTGGCACCTCCGTCCTGATGGCCAAGGAGGGCACCATCAGGATGAACTCCGAGACGGTCGGCCTCGGTGACGCCTACGACAAGATGGTCGACTACTCGATGCGGCTGACCTGGTCCGGGATGTACGCGCACGCCGCGCCCTGGAACGCCGCGTACTTCGGCAGCGCCAACCGCAGCTCGGGCTGTGTCGGCATGAGCGACGCGGACGCCAAGTGGGTGTACGAGCAGGTGCAGGTGGGCGACCCGTTCACGGTCGAGGGCAGCGGGGACAAGGGCGATCCGGCTCCGGGCAACGGCTACGGCGCGTGGAACCTCAGCTACGACCAGTGGCAGGCCAAGAGCGCCCTGCGCTGAGTCCGCAACCGATCCCAGTTTTCTTTACCCGTACGTAACTTACCGATGGGTTACCCCCAGTAAGGCGCCGAGGTTACCGTCGGGTCACTTTCACCTCATGAGCGAGGAGTGACCCGTGGCTCACCCGCGCAAGGCTCTGCGTACCACCACCATCGGCACCGTCTCGGCGGCTCTGGCTGCCGGGACCGCCCTCAGCCTCGCCCCCACCGCGCTCGCCACCCCGGCCGCTCGACCCGCAGCTCAGCCCACCGGGGCGGTGGCCGCGGCGGATGTGCGCTTCGTCGACATCACCGGCGACGGCGGCACCGTCCTGAAGGCCAACGTCTTCACTCCAGGGGGCGCGCAGGCGGGCGACAGACATCCGGTGATCGTCCTGCCCACCAGCTGGGCGATGCCGCAGATCGAATACATCGCCCAGGCCAAGAAGCTGGCCGACCAGGGCTATGTGGTGGTCAGCTACAACTCCCGCGGCTTCTGGCAGTCCGGCGGCGAGATCGAGGTCGCGGGCCCGCCCGACATCGCCGACGCCTCCAAGGTCATCGACTGGGCACTGGCCAACACCCCGGCCGACCCGGACAAGGTCGGCATGGCAGGCGTGTCGTACGGCGCGGGCATCGGCCTGCTGGCCGCCGCGCACGACAAGCGGATCAAGGCGGTGGTCGCGATGAGCGGCTGGGCCGACCTGGTCGACTCGATCTACAGCGGCCGCACCCAGCACGTCCAGGCCGCGGGCCTGCTCACCGGGGCCGGCTTCCTCACCGGCCGCCCGAGCGCCGAACTCCAGCAGATCATGAAGGACTTCCTGAGCTCCAACCTGGACAAGGAACAGGACATGATCGACTGGGGTGCCAAGCGCTCCCCCACGACCTACCTCGACTCGATCAACCGCAACGGGACCGCGGTGATGCTGGGCAACGCCTGGGGCGACACCATCTTCCCGCCCAACCAGTACGCGTCGTTCTACGAGAAGCTCAAGGGCCCCAAGCGGCTGGAGTTCCGCCCCGGTGACCACGCCACCGCCGAGGCGACCGGACTGCTCGGCCTGCCCAACGACGTATGGACCAACTCCCAGCGCTGGTTCGACCACCACCTCAAGGGCGAGGACAACGGCATCGACCGCGAGCAGCCGGTCCAGCTCAAGTCCCGCTCCACGGGCGGCTACGAGGGCTACCCGGACTGGAAGTCGGTCGGCGCCGACGCCAGGAAGATCGAGCTCGGCTCCACGCGGAAGATCTGGGCGAACGTCGACTCGGGTGCCAACGGCGGAGTGACCATCCTCTCCAACGCCCTGGACCAGTTCCTGAAGCTGCCCCCGATGGCGTACGTCCCGCTGCTGCCGCGCAGCTTCGCGGCCGTCTGGCAGTCCGAGCGGTACTCCAGCGCCCAGCGGGTGCGCGGGACGACGAAGCTGCACACCACGGTCACCAGCACCAAGGCGAGCGGCACCCTCGTCGCCTATCTCTACGACGTGGGCCCGCTCGGCCTCGGCAAGCTGGTCAGCAACGCGCCGTACACCTTCCACGGCCAGACACCCGGCCAGCCGTTCGGTGTGGACCTGGAGTTGTTCTCCACGGCCTACGACGTCCCGGCGGGACACCGTCTGGCGCTGGTGATCGACACGGTCGACCCGCTGTATATCGAGCACAACCCGACCGGCGCACAGCTGACCTTCTCCTCACCCGCGGCCGACCCGTCGTACGTGTCGGTGCCGCTGCGCGAGGAGTGACCCCCGCGCGCGAGAAGTGATCACCGGCTGCTGCCGGGCGGGCCTGCCCCCTGAGCTACTGCGCGCCCGGCAGCAGCGTCCCGTAGACATATGGGACTTAACAGGCGACACGCATCAATTGACCATTAACCGTATTTGAGGTCCTGCCCGGCCGCGCTCAGCGGGGGCCGCTCAGCCCTCGGAGGCCTCCGCATAGACGTGGGAGAGCTCGGGGGCACCGGTCATCGCCCAGTCGAGGCCGGCCTCCACCACATGGATCTCCCGCCCAGAGGCGAGCCTGACCACCGGGTGGCCACCGGGCCATACGTGCCAGGCGGCCCCGGGGACGGTGCGCACCACGACCGTGCCGAGATAGAGCCCCGCGTCGTTACCGATCCAGGGCAGCAGCTCCGGATCGTCGCGCCAGCGCGGCGGCAGCTGGTCCAGGGCCTCCAACGAGGCGGGGCTGTCGTCGAGTTCCAGGCCCGCGCCCGCGGCCTGGGAGCGCAGCAGCTCGCACTCGGAGAGCAGCTCGGCGACCGCTTCGGGTTCCTCCGCGAACGCCTGCGCGAGGCTCTCGTCCCGGTCCGCGACCTGCCGCTTGCGCCACCTGTCCAGGAACGGGATATGCATGATCGACCTCGCACGGTGGCGTTGTTGCCGGAATCGTCGTCGGGCGGCTGCGGTCTGGCCACCTGCTGACCATGGAACCACGTTAGTACCGATTAGCAGCAGATAGCCCTGAGTTATGCCCGCGTTCGTTGATCTTGTGCTGTGATCGCTCTAGCTTCATGGCGCGCCTGTTGTCACAGCGATCACGATCACATTCACGGTCACGGTCACGGTCACGGTCACGGTCACCGGGAGGAGCCAAGCGTGCGACGAGGTATCTGGGGCGCGATCATCGTGCTCGCGCTGCTGGCGGGGGGCGCACCGCCCGCGGTGGCCAAAACCGTCACGGGACAGCACGCACTTCCCCTGTCCCGGCTGTTCGACAACCGCGCGGTGAGCGACGACGCCCGACCGCGGGCGGCCGACTTCGACGGGTCAGGCGCCTCGCTGTCCGCGCAGGACCTGCGCGCCGCGGGCTGGTATCCGGGGCGTGCGCTGTCCGTCGACGCGACCCGGCTGAGGCTGCCCGACCGGGCACCGGGTGAGCCCGACAACGTACGGTCCGACGGCCAGCTGGTGCGCCTGGGCGGGCGGGGCACCGCCTTGTCCTTCCTGGTCGCCGGGACCGGTGGCACGGCGAGTGGTGCGGGGACGGTGCGCTACCGCGACGGGTCGGTCAGCGGCTACCGGCTCACGGCGCCCGACTGGCGCTCGGGCCCGCTCGCCACCAAGGCCGTGGCCCTGCCCCACATCAACACCCCCGGCGGCCAACGCGCCGAGCGGGCACGGCTGTACGTGGTGTCGGTACCGCTCACCGCGGGGCGTGCGGTGGCCTCGGTCGAGCTGCCGCGGGACCCGGCCGGGGCCGATCTCCATGTGTTCGCTCTCTCCGTACGGGAGTCGGCGCGCAACTGGGCCGGAACCTGGTCGGCGTCCACCTCCGGATACGCCGCGGTCGGGCCGTGGACCGACCGGACGCTGCGCCTGGTGGTGCGTACGTCGGTCGGCGGCCCCCGGGTCCGCGTCCGTCTGGACAACACCTTCGCCGGCTCCCCGGCCCGGATCGGGAGCGCGACGGTCGCGGTGCGGTCGGCCGGGGCGGGCGCGCGGCAACGCCCTGCACCGCTGTCCTTCGGGGGCCGATCGGGTACGGACATCCCGGCCGGGGCCCAGGTGTTCAGCGATCCGCTGGGCTTCGACGTGCCCCCGGACAGCGATCTGCTGGTGAGTTTCCACCTGCCGGGCACCGTGGCTGCGGCCCCCGTTCACCATCGGGCGATCCAGCACTCGTACCTCAGCGAACCCGGTGACCACACGGCGGACGGCTCGCCCGACGCGTACACCTCGACCCTCTCCACCTGGCCGTTTCTGACCGGAGTCGATGTGGGGGGCGGGCCCGGGTCGGTGGTGACGCTGGGCGATTCGATCACCGACGGGGTGAAGTCGACGCAGGGCGCCAACCGGCGCTGGCCCAATGTGCTGGCGCGGCGGCTCCTTGCGCAGGGAGAGGTCCCGCACTACGGGGTCGTCAACCACGGGATCTCCGCGAACCGGGTGGTCAGTGACGTCTATCCGGGCGACGGGGTGTCCCGGTCCACCGGCGGGGTCAGTGCCGTGCACCGGCTGGAGCGCGATGTGCTGGCGCAGACCTCGGCGCGTACCGTCGTGGTCTTCGAAGGCGTCAACGACGTGCGCTGGGGCGCCACGGCGGAGCAGGTGATCGCCGGACTGCGGGAGATCGCGGACCGGGCGCACGCCCGCGGGCTGCGGGTGGTCGGGGCGACCATCGTGCCCTGCGAGGGCGAGACACGGTGCACGGCGGCGGTGGACGCGGAGCGCACGGCGGTGAACGCGTATCTGCGCGGCACCGACGCGTTCGACGCCGTGCTCGACTTCGACGCGGTGCTGCGTGACCCGGCGCGGCCCGCCCGCATGCTGCCCGCGTACGACAGCGGCGACCACCTGCACCCTGGGGACGCGGGCTTGGCGGCGCTTGCGGAGTCGGTGGACCTGCGGCTGCTGCGGGCGGACTGACCGGCTGAGCGGGGAGGGCAGGGGGCGGACCAGACCGGCACAGGACTGTTCGAGGGGCGGACCAGACCGGCACAGGTCTGATCCGCCCGGCTCGTCGCCACAGGCCGGGTCAGACCTCCAGGTCCACCACCACGGGGGCGTGGTCCGACGCGCCCTTGCCCTTGCGCTCCTCGCGGTCCACGTACGCGTCCTGCACCGACTTGGTGAAGGGGGTGTTTCCGTAGACCAGGTCGATGCGCATACCGCGGTTCTTGGGGAAGCCGAGGTTGCGGTAGTCCCAGAAGGTGAACGGGACGTCGTACTTGAGGGCGCGCGGCATCACCTCGGCGAGGCCCTCCTCGCGCAGGGCGGCGAGGGCGGCGCGCTCGGCCGGGGTGACATGGGTGGAGTCGGCGAACAGGCTGATGTCCCAGACGTCGGCGTCCGTGGGCGCCACGTTGAAGTCGCCGAGCACCGCGAAGGGCCGGGAGCCCGTCGCGTCCTCGGTCACGGCCGCCCGCAGGGCCTCGAACCACTGGAGCTTGTAGGCGTAGTGGGCGTGGTCCGGCTCGCGGCCGTTGGGTACGTAGACCGACCAGACCCGGACGCCGCCGCAGGTGGCCGAGATGGCGCGGGGCTCCACGTCGCCCTCATAGCCAGGGTCGCCGGGCAGACCCTTGACCACGTCCTCCAGTCCGACCTTGGAGACCAGTGCCACGCCGTTCCACCGGCCGGTGGCGTTGACAGCCGACTCGTAGCCGAGCTCGCGCAGCTCGTCGGCCGGGAACTGCTCGGCGGCGCACTTGGTCTCCTGGATGCACAGCACGTCCGTGCCGGTGTTCTCCAGCCAGGCCAGCACGCGAGGCAGTCGGGAGGTGATCGAGTTGACGTTCCAGGTGGCGATGCGCATGTCTCACAACCTACCGGGCGGGTCTGACAACGGGCAGCTGTGTCTCGGGGCTGTCCGGCGGATCAGGCCTGGGAGGCGGTGGTCTGGTGCGCACCTCTGCGGCGACTAGACACGGGTGGCGTCTCCTGACGCCAGCCGGGTGTGGTCGGCGCCGCCGAGGTTGCCGATGTGGGTGTCGTAGATGGGGCGGGCGAGGTCGGTCAGGAGCGCGTCGTGGATGTCGATGGCGCGCTGCGGCTTGACCTCGCGGACGTACTCGATGACCTCGGAGACCTTGTTCCAGGGCGCCATCACCGGGACGAGCAGGGTGTCGACCGGGTGGTCGGGGACGGTGAGGGCGTCGCCGGGATGGAAGACCGAACCGTCGATCAGGAAGCCGACGTTGGTGATCCGCGGCAGCTCCGGGTGGATCACCGCGTGCAGCTCGCCGTGCACCTGGACGTCGAATCCGGCGGCCGTGAAGGTGTCGCCGTGGCCGACTGTGTGCACCCGGCCGGGGAACGCCGCCGAGATCTGCTCCGCGACGGAACGCAGCGTCCAGATCTCGGCGGCCGGATTGGCCTCCAGACCGGCCCGCAGCCGGTCCTCGGCGAAGTGGTCCGGGTGCTCGTGGGTGACCAGGATCGCGTCGGCGCCGATCGCGGAGTCCTGCTCGCTGAAGGCGCCGGGGTCGATGACCAGGGTGCGGCCGTCCTTCTCCAGGCGGACGCAGGCGTGAGACTTCTTCGTGAGTTCCATGGGGTTCCCGCTGCCTCTCCGTATCCTTATCCATCTCGGCCCTTCTCGGCCCGTCTGGACCCATCCTGCTACTCCTGGGGCGTGGTCTCCTGGCGGATGACCTCCTGGGTGACCCGGAACGCCGCGTTCGCCGCAGGTACGCCGCAGTAGACAGCGGTCTGCAGCAGTACTTCCTTGATCTCGTCCGGGGTGAGGCCGTTGCGCAGGGCGGCGCGGGTGTGGGCGGCCAGGTCCTCGAGGTGACCGCCCGCGGCCAGCGCGGTGAGGGTGACACAGCTGCGGGTGCGCCGGTCGAGCCCGGGCCGCGCCCAGACCTCGCCCCAGGCGTAGCGGGTGAGGAGCTGGTCGAAGTCCTCGGAGAAGGCGTCCGCCGCGACCAGCGCGCCGTCCACGTGCGCGTCGCCCAGCACCTCGCGGCGGACCTTGAGCCCGGTCGCGTACGGGTCGGGGCGGCCGGTGGGCTCGGGCTCGGCCAGGGGGGCGATCTCCGCCACCGGACCGCGGGCCGCGGGGAATTCACCGGTGCCGGTGGGCTGCGCGGCGGGTACCGGCCTGGCGGCGGGTGCCCCGAGTGTCGGGTGGCCGTCGGACCAGGCGGTGGAGAAGTGGCGTACGAGCAGATCGGTGACGGCCACGGGCTGTTCGACCGGCGCGAGGTGGGAGGCGCCGGGCACCACGGCGAGCCGGGCGTCCGGGATTCCGGCGACCAGGGTACGGGCCTGGGCGGGCCCGGTGATCTGGTCGTCGGAGCCGACCAGGACGAGGGTGGGAACGCCGATCCGGCCCAGCTCGTCGCGGATGTCGAAGGCGGCGAGCGCCTCACAGGCGGAGATGTAGCAGCCGGGATCGGTGGTGCGCACCATCTGCACGGCCCACTCGGTGATCGCAGGCTGGTTGGCCGCGAACCCGGCGGTGAACCAGCGCTCCGGGGCGGCGCGGGCCATCGGGTCGAGGCCGTTGGCGCGCACGACCACACCGCGCTGGCGGAACTCGTCGGCCGTGCCGAACCGGGGCGACGTCGCGATCAGCGCCAGTGAGGCGACCCGATGCGGGTGACGCAGCGCGAGGTCGGCGCCGATCGCGCCACCGAGCGCGCAGCCGGCGAAGCCGAACCGCTCGACGCCCAGGGAGTCGAGGGTGGCCAGCACCCGGTCCGCGAGTCCCTCGACGGAGTTCGTGGAGTGGGCGGGGGCGCCGCCGTGGCCCGGCAGATCGAAGCGGAACACGCGCCAGCTGCGCGACAGTTCGGGTATCTGCCGATCCCACATATGCCAGGTGGTACCCAGTGAGGGACCCAGGATCAGGACCGGAGCGTCTTCTGGCCCGTCAAAGCGGTATTGCAGGGTGTTCTTTGGCGTCTCACTCACCCGTCCGACCCTCTCATCTGTCACGACAGCCCCTATAAGCAGGGTCCTGACTACAGCTGTTCGACCAGGTGGAAGACCTCCCGGGCCGCCTCACGGCTTCCCAGTTCGGGCCCGATTGCCTGTCTCCCAGCACCACCCCGCAGGGCGACGACGACGGGGTCTGCGGAGCAGGCGGCCTACTCCACGCGTGTGCGCGCCACGGGCTCAAACCCTCAGAAGACCAACCTGCCGCTTTCCGCGATTCAGTCCGAGGTGCAGCGTCTGCACCTCCGAGTCGTGGCGGGTGGCCGCGGCGATCGCCTGTTGTTCCGCAGGTGTCAGCTGAGCAATCAGCGGAAGCAGATGACGGCCCCGGTCCTCGTGCCGGGCCTCGCCGATCTTCCGGCCGCCTGGTCGTGCGCCAGTTGGAGAAGGACGGGAGGACGCACTCGCCGTCCAGCAGCGGCTCCGCGAGGAGTACGACCGCTTCACCCGCAGCAGTCCGCGCATCCTCACTCCGGCCGAGCGGCAGACCATCACGGCTCTGGCCGGCGATATCGAGGGGTTTGTGGTGTGCGCACAGCACCACGGAACAGCTCATCCGCCCGGTCCAGCCGCTGGAACAGCTCAGCTACTTAAGGCCATGGGGGAGGGGCCAGGCCGCCGGCCCGTCGGCGATGGCCGCCGTCGTGCCTGCGTACGGTTTTCAGCGACACAACCCTTGACGTCGCGCTGATCCGGGGCAAAACTTCCGTTCACCGGTCGGCATTGCCGAACACCTATTGGCAATGCGCGATCGAGCGTGGCGAGGCCAAGGGCCGGCAACGCCCTCACCTGAGGGCGCCGCCCCCCGGAGGGGACCCGGGTGTTCCCTGGCACCACCCACCGCCACGGTGGTGCGTCCGGCCCGGCCGATCGAAATCCGATGGGTCCTCAGAGCCGGTTCCCGCATGTCCCGCTGCCTCCGCGCCTGTCGTACTCCCCCTTCATGAGGACCTGATGACACAACACATACCGGAGGCGGTGTTCTGGTGCCTCGCCGTGGTCACGCTCGCCGGAGTGTCGCTGCTGGTACGCGAGTACCGGATCACCGCCGCCCTGCGTCGTCGACTGACGATCCACGAAGCCGGCTTGCTCGCCCGGGAGGAGGAGGTCCGGCACCTCTGCGAGGTTAGGCTTCCCGCACTGGTCGAGGCGGCCCACGGCAGCGCACCCGTGCCCGGGCCTCTCGATACGGATCTCGCCGGCACGACGTACGGAAGGAACCTGCAACAGGTCGTAGAGCAGTTCACCGGAGCCGCCGAGGCCACACGGTCCCGGGCGGACAGGTCGGCGAAGGCGACACTGAAGGCGGCGATGCACGCCCTGCAGGCATCGGCGAACGAGCAGCAGCTGTCGATCTCCGACATGCAGGACCGGCACGACAACCCCGATGTGCTCCGGGACCTCCTGGAGATCGACCACGCCAATGCGCAGTTCGGCCGGAGGGCGCAAGTTATCGCCGTGCTCTGCGGCTCCTGGCCCGGACGGCAGCGGGCCGCGTCACCGCTGCTCGATGTCGTACGCGGTGCGACATCGAGGATTCGGGACTACCGGCGCGTCACGGTGCACGCGCACGTCGACATGGACGTCGTGAGCCGAGCCGTCGAGCCGGTCGTCCTCGCGATCGCCGAGCTGCTGGACAACGCAGCGCGGCATTCCCGGCCCGACGCCACCGTCGAAGTCGGCATCCAACCCGCCCACCACGGAGTCAGCATCGTCGTCGACGACGCCGGCATCGGCATGGACGCACGCGAAACCGAGGAGGCCGGTCGGCGTCTGTCCGGCCTGGTGGACATCGACATCAACAAGCTCGGCGACCCGCCGCAGTTCGGCTTCGCCGTCATCGGCGCACTCGCCGCCCGGTACGGATTCAGCGTCTCGGTCGACACGCAGTCCCCGTACAACGGTGTGCGGGCCGTGCTCTTTCTCCCCAACGCGCTCCTCAACCGGGTGCGTTTCATGGGCCCGCCCATCCCCACACTGCAGGCCGAGACGCCGCCCGACCCGGAGCCGGTCTCCCCCGGCGCGTCCAAAGCGGAGGCAGCGCCGTCGTCCACCGCGGGTGGCCTGCCCAAGCGTCGCCGACGCAAGCAGCAGCACCAGGAAGCCGACGGCGGCCCCGAGGCCCCGGACTCCGATCCCGCGCTGGTCCGCCCCGCCGCCGAGACCGCCTCCCGTATGGGCGCGTTCGCCCGCGGCACCCGCTCCGGCCGCGACTCCTCCCCCGACACCGAAGGAGCCCCCCAGGAATGACCGGCCAGATGACCAACGAACTCGGATGGATGCTCGACGAGGTCCTGAAGGTCCCGGAAGCCCGCCACGCGATCCTGCTCTCCGCGGACGGCATGCTCCGCGCCCACTCCCAGGGCATCCAGCGCGACGAGGCCGAGCGGCAGGCCGCGGCGTTGTCCGGACTGCAGTCCATCAGTCGCAGTACCGCCGAGTTCTGCGGGCGGGAGACCTCTCCGTGGCAGCAGACACTGGTCGAGTTCGCCGACGGGTACGTCTTCCTGGTGGCCGCCGGCGCGGGCGCGTATCTGGCTGTCTCGGCCGGCCAGGACGTCGACATGGAAGCCGTCACCTACAGCATGCACAAGTTGGTCGACCGGCTGGGCAAGGAGCTGACCAGCTTGCCCCGGCAGCATTCCGTACCCGGCAGGCCGGACGACTCCGGTACGGCATGACCCCGCCGCGCCCCCGGCGTGACACAGGACTCGTACGGCCGTACGTCGTCACGGAGGGCCGCGCCCATCCGACACGCAACACACTGGACCTCGTGGCGCTGGTCACGGCAGTGCACGACCGTCCCCTGAACGGGCTGAGCCCGGAGAAGCGGCGTGTGATCCAGCTGTGCCGGCCAGGGGCGCTGTCGGTCGCCGAAGTGGCTGGACATCTCGCTCTGCCGATAAGCGTCACCAAGGTCCTGCTCAGCGACCTCGTCGACAGCGGCCATATCCACGTCCGGCCCCCCGCCCCCAAGGCACAACTGCCCGACGCCCGACTCCTGCAGGAGGTGCTGGATGGTCTCCGCTCCCGTTTCTGACCCGGTCGACCCGGTCTACGTCCCGGACACGGTCACGACCGCGATCAAGATCCTCGTCGTCGGCCACTTCGCCGTCGGCAAGACCACGTTCGTCGGCACCCTCTCCGAGATCCGGCCGCTGCGCACCGAAGAGACCATGACGCAGGCCGGCGAACTCGTCGACGACCTCGCGGGCGTCCCCGACAAGACCACGACGACCGTGGCCATGGACTTCGGCCGCCTCACGCTCAACGAGTCCCTGGTGCTGTATCTCTTCGGCGCCCCCGGGCAGAAGCGCTTCACCCAGCTGTGGAAGGACATGCTGAACGGTGCTCTCGGCGCACTGGTGCTGACGGACCCCCGAAGGCTCGACCAGTCCTTCGACGTCATGGGCCTGCTGGAAGAGCACGGCATGCCGTACGCGGTCGCCGTCAACCAGTTCGACGGCGCGCCGGTGTTCCCCGAGGCGGAGGTCCGCGAGGCTCTCGACCTGCTCCCGGAAACCCCCCTGGTCACCTGCGACGCGCGGGAAGCCACGTCCGGTGCCGGAGCGCTGATCTCCCTCATCGAGTACCTCCAGACCCGCACCCCTCAGGAGCAAGGATGACGACACCTTGGCCCGCACACGACGCGGCGCCTCCTCTCGGATGCCCGGCACACGCCGGCGCACGTACGGTGGAGCGGCTGTACGGCCCGGAGTTCGCCGCCGACCCCATGGCGTCGTACGCCCGACTGCGCGCCCACGGCTCCGTCGCGCCCGTGGAGATAGCGCCCGGCGTGCGCGCTTCTCTGGTCATCGGCTACGACACCGCTCTGGAGGTACTGCGCAGTCCGGAGCGCTTCTCGAAGGACCCGCGCCGATGGCGGGCTCTCGCCGACGGGACCGTGCCGGCGGACAGCCCGGTCGTGCCGATGATGACGTACCGGCCGAACGCCCTGTGGACCGACGGCGACGAGCACAGCCGACTGCGCGGCGCCATCACCGACAGCCTGCGCCGTGTGGACCCCGACGCGCTCAGGCGCCATGTGGAGCAGAGCGCCGACACCCTCATCGACCGGATCGGCCCCAAGGGGCGGGCGGATCTCCTCCACGAGTACGGTGCCGTCCTGCCCCTGCTGGTCTTCAACCAGCTCTTCGGCTGCCCGCCCGCCACCGGGCACAAGCTGGTCGAGGGCATGTCCGGGATCTTCGACGCCGACTCCGGCTCCGAGAAGGCGAACGCGGTGTTGGCCGAGGGCCTCGCCGAGCTGGTGGCACTCAAACGGGCGGAGCCGGGGCCGGACGTGACGTCCTGGCTGATGGCCCACCCCGCCGGGCTGACCGATGAGGAGATGACGCACCAGCTGGTGGTGCTCATGGGCGCGGGCACCGAGCCCCAGCAGAGCCTGATCTGCAACGGGTTGCGGCTGCTGCTGTCCGACGGCCGGTTCGCCGGTGATCTCGCACGCGGCACCACGCCCGTCGAGGACGCCATCGACGAGGTGCTGTGGACCGACCCGCCGCTGGCGAACTACGCCGTCCACTATCCGATCCACGACCAGGAGCTCGACGGAACCCTCGTGTGCCAGGGCGAGCCCATCCTCATCAGCCTGGCCGCCGCGAACACCGACCCCGGCCTCGGCGGCGAACGCCGGACCGGCAACCGCGCGCACCTCGCGTGGAGCGCGGGCCCGCACACCTGTCCGGCGAAGGGCCCCGCCCGGGTGATCGCCGCGGTCGCCCTGGAGAAGCTCCTCGACCGGCTGCCCAACATCGAACTGGAAATCCCGGTCGAGAAGTTGGAATGGCGGCAGGGCCCCTTCCACCGGGCTCTGGCCGGCCTGCCCGTCCGCTTCCCGCCGATCAGCCGGCGGGTCTGAACGGTCTCCGGTGTGTAGCAAAAAGGCATTCCTGACCTCCAGTCCGAAGCCAGGGCCGGAGGTTCGAGGGTCGCCGTCGTTCTGATAACCAATACCGTCGACGCACCTGGACCACATAGGCCGCACCCGCGTAAACGGCGCCGATCTGGACCACGTGGACGTCAGAAGACGGTTCCGACTACCTATGCCAGGTGGTACCGAGGGAAGGGCCCAAGACCAGAGCCGGTGCGTCTTCCGGCCCGTCAAAGCGGTATTGCGGGGTTTCAGTCGTCGTCTCGCTCACCCGCTCACGCTCCCATATCTCACGTTCCCTCACGGGAGGGGGCCAGGGCTCTCGCCAGACCTGACGATGCGACGGATGAGCTCCCAGACCGCCGAGAGGCAGCGGCCTGGCGCTTCTGCGCGTACCAAGAGGCGCCTCAGGAAGGATCGGACCAGATGTCCATGGGGATGGTGCCGATGCTGCGGCCGGCGGGGTCGAGGATGCGGCCCATGCGCTTGACGAAGCGTAGGGAGACCGCTTGGTCGAGCACCTTCAGCCCAGGCAGTGCGCTGGTGAGGCGGGCTTCGAGGCCTCGGACGTCGGGAAGGGAGCGCAGCCAGACGCTGATGAGCAGGTTCGCCGTGCCCCCGGCGAGTCCGATGCACGCCCGGATCTCCGGGACGGCGGCGAGCAGCCGGTTCAGGGCGTCGCGGTCGTCGATCTGGGCCTGGGCCCAGATCGAGGTGGAGATCGGCCAGCCGCACAGCGGCTGAGCCACTTCACAGCGCAGCTCCAGGTCCTCGTTCGCGATGAGGAGGGCGAGGCGCTTGCGTACGGTGGTGATGCCGACGCCCAGTTCCTCCGCGAGCTCTGTGAGCGAGGTGCGCCCGTCGGCTGCGAGGCGCACCAAGAGGAGCCGGTCCCTCGCGGTGAGGGTCTGGGGCGTCGACGGAGACCGCGGCGGCCGCTCGGCGGTGATGCGGGCCCGCTGCCGGGGGTCGAGGGAGCGCAGACGCCAGTCGGTGGCGTGCGTGAAGACGTGGGTGCCGAGCTGGGCGCGGTTGGCGCTGATCCCGGGGAGCGTTCCGAGGCGTTCGAGCAGGTATCCGGAGAGGTCGGAGAGCGTAGGCGTCGACACCGTGAGCAGCAGGTCCCGGCCGCCGCTGGTGTGGTCCACGGTCAGGACGTGGGGCCACCGCGCGACGGTGTTGGCCACTTCGCGCGCGCGGCCGGCCTGACAGTCCACTTCGACGAAGGCCAGGCAGCCCTGGGAGATCTGTGCGCGCCCGGGCTGTGCCGTGATCCACGCGACGCCCGACTCGGTCAGCCGGGACCAGCGCCTGGCCACGGTGACGGGGTCGAGGTCGAGGGCCCGTCCGATACGTGACCAGGGGGCTCGGGGATCGATTTGCAGCGTGTTGACCAGGCTGAGGTCGAGCTCGTCCAGGTGTGCAGATTCCTGCAAACGATCAGGCATGGAAGAAAGATCCTGCGATTTCGATGGGCGTGAGTACCGAGTATCCATCATCGCTGGCAACCGAGCGACAGCGAGGTGTACGTCAGTGAAAGGGAACGAGGGTGTCGGTACGCGAGGACGCACGGAGTGTGCACGGTGATCTGGTCCGCCTGCGGCGGGCGCTGCATACCGAACCCGAACTCGGCCTGGAATTGCCGCGTACGCAGGACAAGGTCCTGGCCGCCCTGGACGGACTGCCGCTGGAGGTCACCACGGGGAACGGGCTGACCTCCGTCACCGCGGTCCTGAGGGGCACCCGCCCCGGTCCCACGGTTCTGCTGCGCGCCGACATGGACGCGCTGCCCGTCTCCGAACGCGCCGATCTCGCGTACGCCTCCCGCACGGAGGGGGTGATGCACGCATGCGGCCACGACCTGCACACGTCCATGCTCGCCGGCGCGGCACAGCTCCTCTCCGCTCGCCGGGACGAACTCGCGGGCGATGTGGTCTTCATGTTCCAGCCCGGCGAGGAGGGGCAGGACGGCGCCGGCCACATGCTGGGCGAAGGAGTCCTGGACGCCTCCGGTGAGCGGCCGGTGGCCGCCTATGCCCTGCACGTCACGTCGGCCGGCTACCCGAGCGGGATGTTCGCGACCCGCCGTGGCCCGGTCCTGGCATCCTCCGACAGCCTTCGCGTGACCGTACGCGGCGCGGGGGGTCACGGCTCCATGCCGCACGTGGCCAATGACCCCGTACCGGCGGCGTGCGAGATGGTCACCGCGCTGCAGACGTTCATCAGCCGCAGATTCGATCCGTTCGACCCCGTGGTGCTGACCGTGGGCGCCTTCCACGCGGGCACGGCCGCCAACGTCATCCCCGACGAGGCCCGGTTCACGGCGACCGTACGGTCGTTCTCCGCCTCGTCGCACGGCCGGATCAAGGACGGCGCCGCGCAGGTGTGCCGGGGTATCGCGGCCGCCCACGGCCTCGACGTCGAGGTGGACTTCGCCGAGTTGTACCCCCTCACCGTCAACGACCCGGCCGAGGCCGAGTTCGTCGCCGACACGGTGGCGGAGGTGCACGGCGAGGAACGCTACGCGTGGGCGCCCCGGCCGGCCGCCGGCTCGGAGGACTTCTCCCGGGTCCTGGACGAAATACCCGGCGCGTTCGTGGTCCTGGGCGCCTGCCCGCCGGACCGGGACGTCCAGCAGGCCCCGTACAACCACTCGCCCCTGGCCGCCTTCGACGACGGCGTACTGGGTGACGGAGCCGCGCTCTACGCCGAACTCGCCCTGCGCCGCCTGGCGAAGGCGAAGCCCGCCCCTGTCTGCTGACCTCTCTGCCCGCGGCACCCACGCGCCGCGTCTCCGTGCGCCCCTGGGCCCCTGCCCCTGGGCCCGGGCGCACCACAGCACCACCCGCCGGCAAGCCCCGCCGCACCCGCAGCCCCGCCGGACGCAGCTCATCCAGCTGCGCCTCGTCCCCCAGGAGAAGACCCGTGCCCGACTACGCATCCCCGGCCACCAGATCNGTATCGCTGGTAACCGACCGCTCACCCGGGTCCCCGGCGCTCGGCGCGTCGTCACCGGCCGGGGTGCGCGGCGGCGCGGCGGCGGCGCGCTGCGCGCGGAGTGCGGCGCGGGCGCGGTCGGCGGGGCTCGGGGCCGGGGTCATGTGGGCGGCCTCCGGAGCGAGATCAGGTCGGAGAGCTCGCGGTCGGTGAGCTCGGTGAGGGCTGCCTCGCCGGAGCCGAGTACGGCGTCCGCCAGGGCGCGCTTGGCGGTGAGCATCTCGGCGATACGGTCCTCGACCGTGCCCTCGGTGATCAGCCGGTGCACCTGGACCGGCTGGGTCTGGCCGATGCGGTACGCGCGGTCGGTGGCCTGCTCCTCGACCGCGGGGTTCCACCAGCGGTCGAAGTGGATGACATGGCCCGCGCGGGTGAGGTTGAGGCCGGTGCCCGCCGCCTTGAGGGAGAGGACCAGAACCGGCGTTGCTCCGCTCTGGAAGCGGTCCACCAGGTGTTCGCGCTCGGCCACCGGCGTGCCGCCGTGCAGCAGTTCGGCGGGGATCGCCCGAGTGGCGAGGTGCTCGCCGATCAGCCGGGCCATGCCGACGTACTGGGTGAAAATCAGCGCGGAGCCGTCCTCGGCGAGGATGGTGTCCAACAGCTCGTCCAGCAGGGCGAGTTTGCCGGAGCGGCCGACGAGCCGGGCGGGCGCGGGCGGGCCACCAGGCGTCGACGCCGTGCCGGAGCGCCCCGACTGGCCCTCCTTCAGATACTGCGCGGGGTGGTTGCAGATCTGCTTCAGCGCGCCGAGGAGCTTGAGGACCAGCCCGCGGCGGGCGATCCCGTCGGCGGCCTCGATCGCGGCCAGCGACTCGCGGACCACGGCCTCGTAGAGCGCGGCCTGTTCGCGGGTGAGCGGCACCGGGTGGTCCGTCTCCGTCTTGGGCGGCAGTTCGGGGACGATACCCGGATCCGACTTCTTGCGGCGGAGAAGGAAGGGGCGGATCAGCCGGGACAGGCGGGCCGCCGCCTCGTCGTCGTCCCCTCCTTCGACCACCCGCGCGTGCCGGGCGCGGAACGACTTCAAGGGGCCGAGCAGTCCGGGGGTGGTCCAGTCGAGCAGGGCCCACAGCTCGGAGAGGTTGTTCTCGACGGGGGTGCCGGTGAGGGCGACGCGGGCCGGTGCCGGGATGGTGCGCAGGGCCTTCGCGGTCGCCGAGTAGGCGTTCTTGACGTGCTGGGCCTCGTCCGCGACGACCATCCCCCAAGGCTGCTCGGCCAGCCGGGGCGCCGCCCCGCGCATCGTGGCGTACGTGGTGAGGACGAAGCCGCCGTCGAGGTCTTCCAGGGTGCGGGCTGTGCCGTGGTAGCGGCGCACCGGGACACCGGGGGCGAAGCGGGCGATCTCCCGCTGCCAGTTGCCGAGGAGGGATGCGGGGCAGACCACGAGAGTCGGCTCCGGTCGGGCCCGGCGCAGGTGCAGGGCGATCAGTGTGACGGTCTTGCCGAGGCCCATGTCGTCGGCGAGGCAGCCGCCGAGGCCGAGGGACGTCATCTGGTCGAGCCAGGCCAGGCCGCGGAGCTGGTAGTCGCGGAGCTGGGCGTGCAGTCCCGGTGGCGGGTCGGCCAGGGGCAGGCCCGCGGTGAGCCGGTCGCGCAGGGTCGCGAGCGCGCCGACCGGGACCGCGTCGACCGTCTCGCCGTCCACATCGGCGGTGCCGGTGAGGGCGACGGAGAGCGCGTCCACCGGGTCGAGCAGGCCGAGCTCCCGCTTGCGGGCCTTGCGGACCAGGGCGGGGTCGACCAGGACCCAGCGGTCTTTGAGCCGTACGACGGGGCGGTGCGCCTCGGCGAGCTGGTCCATCTCCGCCTCGCTGAGCGGGTCCCCGCCGAGCGCCAGCTGCCAGCGGAACTCCAGCAGGCGCTCGGTCTCGAAGAAGCTGGTGCCGTCGGTGGCGGAGCCGGGTGCGGGCCGTACGACCGCGGCCGCTGAGAGGTCCTGGGCCAGGTCGCGCGGCCAGTGCACGGCGACCCCGGACGCGCCGAGCCTGCTCGCCGCGGTGCCGAGCAGCTCGTACAACTCCGCTTCGGACAGCGGCAGTACGGCGGGGGTGTCCTGCTCCAGGAGCCGTTCCAGCGGCGCCCACACGCGGGCGGCGCGGCGCAGCGCGAGCGCCGCGTCCACCCGGGCGCGCGGTCCGAAGGCCGGGTCGCCGTCCCCCGCCCACAGGGCGGCGGCGTCGATGACGAGGGTGGGGTCGGCGAGGCTGTGCACCTGGACGATCGCGGCGCCCGCGGAGCGGTCGTCGTCGGTACGGTCGAAGAGTTCGGCCCCCGACAGGTCCAGGCGCAGCGAGACGCGCACGCCCGTGTCCATTCCGGCCGCGGCTTCGGCCGCCCAGGCGCGGGCGCCGGGCAGCCGCTGCGGCGCACGGGCCGCGAAGGGGGCACCCGAGGCGTAAGCGGCGGCCGGGGTGCGGGGCAGTGTGTCGGCGACCGCGTCCAGGAAGGCCCGCAGCAGCGCCTCGGGCTCGGGCAGCTCCAACGGCTTGCGCGGCACACCGCTGGAGGTGCTGGTGAGCGGGGTGGCATGCCCCTCGTACGGCAGCGCGGCGGCGATGGCCCGCAGATGGGCGAGGTCTTCGGCGTCCAGCGGACCGGCCCGCCAGGCGTCGGAGTCGTCACCGGTGAGTCCGGGCAGCAGCCTGCCGCGGGCGGTGAGGCGTAGCGCGAGCAGGGCGGCGGCGCCCCAGCAGGCCGTCGCGGGGTGTGCGGCCGGGTGCTGACGGGCACGCACCAGCAGCGGCAGGGCGTCGGTGAGGGGCAGTGTCAGGGCGGGTACGGAGATGGTGCGGGCACCGGTGCCGTGCCGCCGCACGACGACCAGCTCCACCTGACGTGCGCCGCTCGCCGCCACCGGAGGCGCGTCGGTCCAGGACACTCCGCGTGAGCCGCCCGCCGCCACCGGAGACGCGTCGGTCCCGGACACCCAGCGCGAGCCGCTCACAGACGCCGGAGACGCGTCGGTCCCGGACACCCAGCGCGAGCCGCTCGCAGACGCCGGAGACGCGTCGGTCCCGGACACCCAGCGCGAGCCGCTCACAGACGCCGGAGACGCGTCGGTCCCGAGCACGCCGCGCGAGCCGCTCACAGACGCCGAAAGCGCGTCGTTCGCAGCCGCCGAGCCCACGTCAGCCGACGCCGCCTCGCGCCCCGCTGGGCCCTCGCCCGGGCCCGTCGGCGACGCCAGGCCCCCGTACGCGTGCTCGGCCGCCCACCCGGCGGGAGCCCCCTGCGGGTGCCAGAACGCCACCCGGCCCTCGCGTGGGAGCGCGGCGGGGAGGAACACGGCGGCCGCGTGGATCGGCGCGCTGGTCATGCCGTACTCACCCGCCCTCCGTACCGTCGTCGATCAGCTGTCCACGACTGTACGGAGGGGCACTGACAATCAGGGTGTGGCCTTCGAGACCACGTACACCATGGGGTGGTCGGGGTTGGAGCGGTCGACCGTGATGCGCTGGGTCGGCAGGGGCCGATTCTGCTCGTGGACCAGGCCGGACCACGGGCCAGGTCCTGAGAAGTCCCAGGAGACGACGTCACGGTCGCGCTTGCCGATGGTGAGTTCGCCGTCCTCAAGATCGGCGGGGTCGGCGCCGATCCGTTCGAGGAAGGTGTCGAGCCCGTCGTTGCTGGTGAGGAACTGCACGTAGAGGCGGCTGGCGCGCCAGTTGTTCGTCTCGTAGTAGGCGACGCGCTGCGACTTCCCCGGGATCGGCACCTCGTAGATGCGCCGCTGGAGCCTGGACGGCCAGCCCTCGGTGAGGCCGGTGGCGGAGTACTTGGCCGCCTTGTCCCGTCCGCTGTCGCGGCTCTGTGCCGCGGAGATCACCAGGTAGCCGGCCGGGATGCCGATCAGCAGCACGATGGTGATCGCGGTCAGCCAGCGGCGGCGGATCATGTGCCGCCGGTCCTCCGCGGGCTCGGGTTCCTCGTCCGGGGACAGGGACGGCGACGGGTGAGGCACGGTCATCTACGGGTTTCCCTGGGTGGTGCGGTCGGTGCCGAGCACGCGCGCGTAGCGCTCGTAGCGCTCCACCCGGCGCCGGTTGGCGCGGCGAAAGCGGCGGGCCACGAGCCGGGCGAGGTCGGCGGCACCGACCATACCCGCCTCCGGGCCGAGCTGGGCCTTGGCGATACGGGCCTCGGGTCGGTAGCCGCGCCCGGTGAGGTGGCGCCGGAAGGCGTCGCGGGCGGGCCCGATGAGCAGGTCGTCGGCGGCGCTGACGCCGCCGCCGATGACGAAGCAGGACGGGTCGAGGGCGGCGGCCAGGTTGGCGATGCCGACGCCGAGCCACTGGCCGATGTCCTGGAGCAGCTCGACGCACATGGCGTCGCCTTCGCGGGCGAGCTCGGTGATCAGCGGCCCGGTGATGTCCTGGACGTTGCCGCCGACCCGGTCGATGATGCCGTACGCCACCGGGGAGTCCGCGGCCGCGAGCTCGCGGGCCTCTCGGACCAGGGCGTTGCCCGAGCTGTACTGCTCCCAGCAGCCGCGGTTGCCACACGGGCAGCGGTGCCCGCCGGGCACCACCTGCATATGGCCGAACTCTCCGGCGACCCCGAACTTGCCGCGCTTGACCTGGCCGTCTTCGAGGATGGCGCCGCCGATGCCGGTGCCTAGGGTGATCATCACCAGGTGGTCCTCGCCGCGGCCGGCGCCGAACCGCCACTCCGCCCAGGCGGCGGCGTTGGCGTCGTTGTCGACCATGACGGGGACCGCGAGGCGGGCCTGCAGCGCGTCGCGCAGCGGCTCGTTGCGCCAGGACAGGTGCGGGGCGAACAGCACGCGGCTGCGGTCGGCGTCGACCCAGCCCGCCGCGCCGATGCCGACGGCGTGCACGTCGTGCCGGTCGGAGAGGTCGAGTACCAGCTCGGTGATGGTGTCCTCGACGACCTTGGGGCTCTTGGACTTGTCCGGGGTCTCGGTGCGGAGCTTCTCCAGGATGTGGCCGTCCGCGTCGACGACGCCCGCCATCACCTTCGTACCGCCGATGTCGATGCCGACGGTGGGGACCCGCGGTGCCGTCAGGTGGGAGCGTCGTTCGCGCGCGGCGACGGTGCGCAGGACGCTGGCCCGCGCGGTGCCGCGGTGTGCGAGGTCGCGGTAGGTGCTCATCGTGCCGATTCTGCCTCACTCGTCAGGGTTGCCGCAGTGCGCCGCCCCTGACCTGGTCGTACTCTCCGTGAACCCTTCGGGGGCGCTATGGCGGGGTCAGTCCCCCTCCGGTGCCGCGTCCGTCGGGTGTCCGCCGATCTGTGGTGGGGTGGGGGCGCGCTCCAGTTCGTGGCTGAGCTCGTCGAGCTCGGAGCCGCCCGCCATCTGCCGGGTGAGCTCGTCCAGGCCGATCTCGGACTTGAGGTGGCTGCCGGCCATGGCGCCGCGCTTGAGGAGCACGAAGCG
Organism: Streptomyces sp. E11-3; assembly: GCF_046540415.1. Classification (NCBI taxonomy): domain Bacteria; kingdom Bacillati; phylum Actinomycetota; class Actinomycetes; order Kitasatosporales; family Streptomycetaceae; genus Streptomyces; species Streptomyces sp. E11-3. The sequence continues at coordinate 1,349,879 of NZ_JAZGRL010000001.1, forward strand.
GTCGCCGACCAGGTAGGCGTGGTGAGGGTTGTGGGTGATCAGTACGACGCCGAGTCCGGCGTCCCGGGCGGCGGCGACGTACTTCAGGACGACCCCGGACTGCTTGACGCCGAGCGCGGCCGTCGGTTCGTCCAGGACCAGGACCTTGGCGCCGAAGTAGACGGCGCGGGCGATCGCCACGCACTGGCGCTCGCCGCCGGACAGGGTGCCGATCGGCTGGTCGACGTCGCGCAGGTCGATGCCCATGCGCAGCAGCTCCGTGCGGGTCGTCTCGCGCATCCGGTCGACGTCCAGGCGCTTGAAGGGGCCGAAGCCCTTCCTGGGCTCCGAGCCGAGGAAGAAGTTGCGCCAGACCGGCATCAGGGGGACCACGGCGAGGTCCTGGTAGACGGTGGCGATGCCGCGGTCCAGGGCCTCGCGCGGCTTGCTCAGCCGGGTCTCTTCGCCCTCGATGGAGAAGGTGCCCGCGTCGTGCTGGTGCAGCCCGGAAATGATCTTGATCAGCGTTGACTTGCCCGCGCCGTTGTCGCCGAGTACGCAGGTCACCTCGCCGTCGTGGACCTCCAGCGACACGCCTTCGAGCGCGCGGATGTTGCCGTAGTACTTACTGACGTCTTCGAGGGCGACGAGCGGCGTGCCCTGCTCGGGACGCTGGTCCTGGTCGGTGGCCTGTGGGGAACCGGTCATTTCGTGGCCTCCGCGCGCTTGCGGACCCAGTGGTTGAGCAGGGTCGCCAGAAGGAGCATCGCTCCGAGGAAGAACTTGTACCAGTCGGCGTCCCACTCCGCGTACACGATGCCCTTGCCGGTCATCCCGAAGATGAAGGCGCCGAAGGCGGAGCCGATCGCGGAGCCGTAGCCGCCGGTGATCAGACAGCCGCCGATGACGGCCGCGATGATGTAGATCAGCTCGTTGCCGACGCCCTCGCCCGACTGGACCTCGTCGAACGAGAAGAGCAGGTGCTGGCCCGAGACCCAGGCGGCGAAGGCGACCCCCATATAGAGGCCGATCTTGGTCTTGACGACCGGGACGCCGACGGCGCGCGCCGCGTCCTTGTTGCCGCCGACCGCGAAGATCCAGTTGCCCGCGCGGGTGCGCAGCAGAATCCAGGTGGCGACGCCGACCAGCGCCAGCCACCAGAGGATCGTGATCTTGAAGCTGACGTCGCCGACGGTGATCTGCGAGGCGAAGACCTGCCGCGCGGAGTCGAAGCCCTCCATGTCGGAGATCGACTTGGTGGAGACCGTGCCGCTGATCAGCTTGGTGAGGCCGAGGTTGAGGCCGGTCAGCATCAGGAAGGTGCCGAGCGTGATGATGAAGCTCGGTAGCTGCGTACGGGTGAGCATGAAGCCGTTGAAGACGCCGACGGCCAGGGTGACCAGCAGCGAGACGAACACGCCGACCCAGATGTTGGCGGTCAGCTGGTAGCTGACCATCGACGAGGTCAGCGCGGAGCTGGTCACCAGGACACCGGCGGACAGGTCGAACTCGCCGCCGATCATCAGCAGCGCGACCGGCACCGCCATGATCCCGATGGTCGACGCCGCGTACAGGACCGTGCTCAGGCTTGAGGCGCGCAGGAAGCTGTCGGCCGCGAAGGAGAAGAAGACGAAGACGGCGAGCGCGCCGACGACCGCGCCGAGCTCGGGGCGGCCGAGGAGTCGGCGCAGCAGCGAGGTTCTCAGCAGCCGCTCGTCGACTGCCTTGTCGGGTGCCGGGGCCGGGGCGGTGGTGGTCATCGGGTCCCCCGCTTCGCGTAGTCCTCCAGGGTGGCGGCGTCCTTCTTGGTGATGATCTGCGGGCCGGTGAGGACGGGCTTGCCGCCGCCGAGTACGTCGGCGTTGTACAGGTAGAGCCAGAGCAGGTCGACGGCCTCGTAGCCCTGGAGGTAGGGCTGCTGGTCCACGGCGAAGCCGAGGGTGCCGTCCTGCAGGCCCCGCGCGACCTTGGGGTTGAGGTCGAAGGTGTCGATCTCGGCGTCGCTGCCCGCGTCCTGCTTCGCCTTCATCGCGGTGTCGGCGAACGGGGCGCCGAGGGTGACGACCGCATCGATGGACTTGTCGGACTGGAGCTTGGCGCCGATGCCGGACTGCACGTCGGGCATGTTGGTGCCGTCGACGTACAGGTTCTCCAGCTTGCCCTTGAAGGTCTTGGCGGTGCCGTCGCAGCGCTGCTCGTGGCCGACGTTGCCCTGCTCGTGCAGGACGCAGATGGCCTTCTTCTTGCCGCGTGCGTTGAGTTCCTCGCCGACCGCCTCACCGGCGATGCTCTCGTCCTGGCCGACGTGGGTCAGGGCGCCGAACTCCTTGGACTCCTCGGAGCCGGAGTTCACGGTGATCACCGGGATGCCGGCCTTCTTGGCGCGGGCCAGCGCGTCCTTCATGGCGCCCGGCTTGGCGAGCGTGACGATCAGCGCGTCGACCTTCTTGTCGATGTAGGAGTCGACCAGCTGGGCCTGCTGCTGACCCTCGTCGTCGTGCGCGTACAGGAAGTTGATGTTGTCCTTGACCGCGGCCTGCTCGGCCCCGCTCTTCACGATGTCCCAGAAGCTGTCGCCATCGCCCGAGTGGGTGACCATGCCGATGGTCCAGCGGGGGGTGTCGACCGCGGCCCTGCCCTGCGCCTGGGCCTTGCGGGCGTCCTCGGCGCGCTTGCCCCCGGTGCTGCTGCACCCGGTCAGCGACAGCCCGACCGCCGCCGCCAGCGCGATGCCTACCCAGGTTCGAACCCTTGCCACGAAGCCGTGCCCCTCTAGCTGATCTTGCCGCTCTGCCCGTACCGACCGGTACGCCGGGGTCGCGTGTGCGACCCCGAACGCCCCAGTATCGGACACGATGGCCCACGGCGTGGTCAGCGGGGGCGTCACAACGGTCACCTGGTGCCGTTCTCGGTCAGCTTCTCGAGCTGGGGCACGTCCTTCTCGGTGACGATCGCGGGTCCGGTGAGGACCGGCTTGCCGCCGCCGATGACGTTGGCGTTGGTCTTGTAGAGCCACAGCTCGTCGACGGCGAGATAGCCCTGCAGATACGGCTGCTGGTCGACGGCGAAGCCGATGTCCTTGGCCTTGAGCTGCCCCACGACGTCGGCGTTGAGGTCGAACGTGTCGATCTCGGCCTTGCTGTTCGCGTCCTTCTTGGCCGCCGCGGCGGCCTCGGCGAAGGGCGCGCCGAGGGTGACAACCACATCGATGTCCTTGGCGGACTCGAGCTTGGCCTGGATCGTCGACTGGGTCTCGGGCATGTTGGTGCCGGTGACGTTCAGGTTCTCGGTCGAGCCGTCGAACGTCTTCTTCACCCCGGCGCAGCGGTCCTCCAGGGAGACGTTGCCCTGCTCGTGGATGACGCACAGCGCCTTCTTCAGACCCCGCTTGGTCAGCTCGTCGCCGACGGCCTCGCCGGCCACGGCCTCGTCCTGCCCGATGTGGGTGAGCGCGCCGTACGCCTGCGAGAACTGGCCGCCGGAGTTGATCGTGACGACGGGGATGCCCGCGGCGGCGGCCTTGGCCAGGACGTCCTTCATCGCCTTCGGCTTCGCGAGGGTGACGACGATCCCGTCGACCTTCTTGTCGATGTACGACTGGACCAGCTGGGCCTGTTCCTTGGCCTCGTCGTCGTGGGCGTAGAGGAACTCCACGTTGTCCTTGGCCGCCGCCTTCTCGGCCCCGCTCTTGACGATGTCCCAGAAGGTGTCGCCGTCACCGGAGTGGGTGACCATCGCGATCTTCAGCCGGGGGCCCGAGACGGTGCCGCCGCCCCCGCCGTCGTCGGACTTGTCCTCGGAGTCCTTGCCTCCGGAGCTGCTGCATCCGGCCGCGAGCACGATCAGCGCTGCGCAGGCCGCGGCTGTCGCCGCCGTGCGGGGTGTTCGGGCCGTACGGGCTGTACGGGCTGTACGCATGGTGCACCCACCTCATCTCCCGGCCGCCCGGTGCGGCTGGGGGAGTTCTAGCGGCGGGCGCACAGCGCCGTCAATGCTTTGTCAGAACATTCTTACGGGCGCAGTCTCACTGCATTCTTACGGGCGCGGTCTCACGCCCGTACGAGGAGCTGGAACTCGAAGGAGTAGCGCGAGGCGCGGTAGGTGTGCGAGCCGAACTCGACGGCCCGCCCGGTGTCGTCGAAGGTGGTGCGCTCCATCGTGAGCAGCGGCGCCCCCGCGGGCTCGGTCAGCGACTCGGCCTCATCGGCGGTGGCGGCACGGGCGCCGATCGACTGGCGGGCGCTGTGCAGGGTGATCCCCGCGCCCCGCATCAGCCGGTACAGGCCGGTGGCCTCAAGCTGCGCCGAGTCCAGGGCGAGCAGCCCGGCGGGCAGGTGGTTGCGCAGAAACGCCATCGGCTCGTCGTGGGCCAGCCGCAGCCGCTCGATGCGCTGTACGTCGCTGCCCTCGCCGATCCCGAGAGCGGCCGCGACCTCGGCGGACGCGGGTTCGACGGTGTTGCTCAGCACGCGGGTCGTGGGGCGCTGCCCGGCCGCCTCCAGGTCGTCGTAGAGGCTGCTGAGCTCCAGGGGGCGCCTGACACGGCTGTGTACGACCTGGGTGCCGACGCCGCGCCGGCGCACAAGCAGCCCCTTGTCGACCAGCGACTGGATGGCCTGGCGGACCGTCGGGCGGGACAGGCCGAGCCGCCCGGCCAGCTCGATCTCGTTGCCGAGCAGGCTGCCGGGCGCGAGGCTGCCCTTCTCGATGGCCGCTTCGAGCTGCTGGGACAGCTGGAAGTAGAGCGGGACCGGGCTGCTGCGGTCCACGCCGAGAGGGAGGGACTGGGTCAGCGCGGTCTGGTCCGGCTCGGGCTTGGGCACGGGCCGAGCGTAGTCCTACAAGATGTTGACGGGAAGTCTTGAGGTTCGGTTGTCCGGACAAACGATGGACAGGCGAGTGCGGCGGTGTCACTTTGGGTCCATGCGCATCGGACTCATCGGAGCAGGTCGAATCGGTTCCTTTCACGCGGCGGTGCTCGCCCGCCACCGCGAGGTGGGTTCCCTGGTCATCGCGGACGCCGACCCCGCGCGGGCGGCGGAGCTGGCGCACCGGCTGGACGCGACAGCGGCGCCCGGCGCGGACGAGGTCTTCACCTGGGGTGTGGACGCGGTAGTGATCACGGCGGCCACGTCGGCGCACGCGGAGCTGGTCGGCCGGGCGGCGCGGGCCGGGCTGCCCGCCTTCTGCGAGAAGCCGATCGCCCTGGACCTGGCGGGGACACTGGGCGCGCTGCGCGATGTGGAGGCCGCCGGGTCGGTGCTCCAGCTGGGGTTCCAGCGGCGTTTCGACGCGGGCTTCACGGCCGCGCGTGAGGCGGTACGCGACGGTCGGCTCGGGCGGCTGCACACCGTGCGGGCGATCACCTCCGACCCGGCGCCGCCCCCGGCCGCGTATCTGCCGCTGTCCGGCGGCCTCTACCGGGACTGTCTGATCCACGACTTCGACATGGTGCGCTGGGTGACGGGGCGCGAGGTGCGCGAGGTGTACGCGATGGGCTCGGACGCCGGGCCCGCGATGTTCCGCGACGCGGGCGACGTGGACACCGCCGCCGTGGTGCTCACCCTGGACGACGGGGTGCTCGTGACGGCGACGGCGACCCGGTGCAACGGCGCGGGCTACGACGTCCGGATGGAACTCGCCGGTGAGCTCGACCAGGTCACGGTCGGCTTGGACGACCGCACCCCGATCGCCTCCACCGAACCTGCCGGGCCCCCGGCCGCCGACAAGCCGTGGTCCGGTTTCCTGGAGCGCTTCGCGCCCGCGTACGAGGCGGAGCTCACCGCGTTTGTCGAGGTGGTGCTCGGTGAGCGGGACAACCCCTGCGACGGGCGCGAGGCGCTGCGGGCGCTGCGGGTCGCCGAGGCGTGCGAGCTGTCGCGGCGCGAGCGACGTGTGGTGCGGCTGGAGGAGATCGCGGGCGGGTGAGCGGGGCGGGTGACCCGGGCGGGTGAGCGGGGGCGGGTGAGGCCGCCGCCAGGCGGCTTGGCGGCTTGACTGCTTGGCGGTTCGGGTGTCTGGTGCGGCGTCGTTTGGGTGCGGGTGGGCGCGCTCTGTTCGGGGGTGGAGCGGGGACCCGCCGGGGGTACGTGCTCACACCGGCGGGGCGTCCGGTGGGGTCAGGGAACCCGGTGGTGCCGCCGGCGCTGCGCGCGCACCCCCGCCGTGCCCCCTCCCGTTGCATTGCGGCCACCGGTCCGGTGGGGCTGCTTGCTACCACCGGTCCGGTGGGGCTGCGCTTCTGCGATGCAACGCCCTGTGGGCTGGGTGGCGGCAGCCGAACGGCTCCGGCAGGATCGGCCCATGGGGACGCAACCGAGCATCGTGGAGCGCGCGGAGCAGCCCTTCGTGGGTGTCAGGAGCCGGATCACGCTGACGAGTTTCGGGCTGCTCGCCGACCGTCTGCCCGAGGTGCTGGGCTGGGTCGGCGAGCGGGGGATCGCGCCGGTGGACGGGCCCTTCTTCCGGTACGAGGTCATCGGCGCGGGTGGCCTGGCGGATGGGGAGCTGCAGGTGGTGGCCGGGTTCCCGGTCTCGGAGCGGGTGCGTACCGTCAGCGGTGAGGGGGACCTCTTCGGCGGCGTACTGCCTGCCGGACGCTATGCGACCGTCGCCCATGTCGGGCACCCTGACGGGCTGCTGCAGGTCTCGGCCTCACTGCTGAAGTGGGCGCATGCCAAGGGTCTTGAGTGGGACATGTCCCACTCGGACTCGGGCGAGGTGTGGGGCTGCCGCCTGGAGAGCTACAAGACGGACCCACGGGTGGAGCCCGACCTGAACAAGTGGGAGACGGAACTGGCCTTCCGGCTCAGGCAGTAGCGGCCCGGACGCCCCCGCGCCGGTCGGTCACTCGTCCTCCAGGAGGCCCGCGTCGTGGACCAACAGGGCGATCTGGACGCGGTTGTTGAGGTTCAGCTTGGTCAGGGTGCGGGAGACGTGGGCCTTGACCGTGGCGACGCTCATGAACAGCTCCGCGGCGATCTCGGCGTTGGCCCGGCCGTGGCCCACGGCGACGGCGACCTCCCGCTCGCGCTCCGCCAGGGTGCCAAGTCGGGCCCGCGCCCTGGCCGTTCGGTCGAGGTGCGGCTCCGGGCCCGCGGTGTGCGCGATGAGCTGGCGGGTGACGGTCGGCGAGAGGACCGGGTCGCCCGCGGCGACCCGGCGTACCGCCTGCACGATCTCGGCGGGCGGGGTGTCCTTGAGGACGAAGCCCGCGGCGCCCGCGCGCAGCGCCCGCAGCACCTGTTCGTCGGCGTGGAAGGTGGTCAGGACGATCACGTCGGGGGCGTCCGCGCGGCCGCGCAGCTCCTCGGTGGCGGTGAGGCCGTCGACGAGCGGCATCCGGATGTCCATCAGGACCACATCGGGGCGGGTACGGTCCACCAGCGCGGGCACCTCGCTGCCGTCGGCGGCCTCGCCGACGATCTCGATGTCGTCCGCGCCGCCCATCATGAAGGAAAGGCCCGCGCGAACCAGGGGATCGTCGTCGACGAGGAGCAGCCGGATCGGAGTCATGGGCCCCACGGTAGCCAGGCGGTGATCCGGAATCCGCCCTGGCCGTCGGTCCCGTGCTCCAGACGTCCCCCGGCGAGGGTCGCGCGCTCGGTGAGCCCGATGAGGCCCTGGCCGGAGCCCGGCACCCTGGGCACCTCGCCGGGCGGCGCCGGGTTGCGTACCTCCACGGTCAGTCCGGCGCCCGCCTCACCGGCCACGCGCACGGTGACCGGGGCGCCCGGTGCGTGCTTGCGGGCGTTGGTGAGGCCTTCCTGGGCGATGCGGTACGCGTTGCGGCCCACGCTCACCGGGACCGCGGCGGGGTCGGCGACGCGCTGCTCGACGGCCACCCGCATCCCGGCCGCGCGGGACTCGGTGACCAGGGTGTCCAGGGCGGCGAGGGTCGGCTGCGGCCGGCCGCTGTCGTCGGCGGGCTCACCGGCGCGCAGCACCCCGATGATCTCGCGCAGGTCCTGGAGCGCCTCGTGCGCGCTGTCCCGGATCACCCCGGCCGCGCGGGCGACTTCGGCGGGCGGGGCGTCGGGGCGGAACTCCAGTCCGCCCGCGTGCACGCTGAGCAGGGTGAGCCGGTGCGCCAGTACGTCGTGCATCTCGCGGGCGATGTCCTCGCGGGCGAGTCGCTGGGCCTGCTCCGCGCGCAACGCCGCCTCGGTCTCGGCGCGCTGGGCACGGTCGCGGAGGCTGAGCAGCAGCTGGCGTCGGGAGCGTACGAACATGCCCCAGCCGATGACCATGGCGGTGAGCAGCACCAGGAACGCGATCGTCACGGGGTACGGCATCTCGTCCTCGGGACGCAGCCACAGGATCAGCGGGATGGTGGCGACGCTCGCCCCGCCGATCCAGGCCACGTAGCGGAACGGCCGGTGCACGGCGACGGTGAAGAGGGCGATCAGGCCCGCGCCGCCCGAGCTGTCGGACAGCACACCGGCCACCATCAGTGCCACCGCGAGCCCGACCGGCCAGCGCCTGCGCAGCCAGACGGCGGCGCAGGCCAGTGCGCCGATCAGCTGGTCGAGGACCATCAGCCCGTCCGGAACGTCGGTCCGCTCGGCCATCGTGTCGATGGAGACCAACCCCAGGATGACCGCGAAGAGGAAGGCCGCGAAGTCGACCAGCCAGTCGCGCGCGGTGCGCCGGACCCGGCCGCCGCGGGCCCGGTCCGGGTCCAGTTCGGCGGCGACGCCCGAAGGCAGCAGCCACGGGTAGGCCCGGCCCTCCCAAGGAGGCTCCCAGGGCGGGGCGCCCGCTGGGGGCTCGGACTGCTTCACACCACTCATGGTCGCTCAATCTACGCAGCTCCGGGGCCTGTTCAGCGCCGTGGCGGGCCGCCCTAGACCAAAGTCGGCCGATCCTCGACTTTCGGCGCGTCGGCTCTGGCCCGCTGGCCAATACCCGGGGGTCGACCCTCGCGGGGAAGATCGACATATGAAGCAGCTTCTCGAATTCCTCGGCGTACTCGCCATCTTCCAAGGCGCGACCGCGACGCTGTACGGGGCAACCGGCTGGCCCGAGGGCTGGGGACTGATCCAGCGCCTGGACTTCCTCGACGGCTACGAGCTCTACGCGGGGATCACCTGCCTCGTACTCGCGGGAGCGCTGTTCGCCGCGTCGGAGAGCGTCAAGTCGTCCTGAACGGCCGGACGTTGTCTCACTCGAACGTCCCGTACGTCGGCCGCCCCGCGCGCTCGTACGTGCCGATGACGACACCCGCGGCGGTCGTACGGGACCCGGCCAGCCGGAACGCCGTCGGCAGCCCGCCGTCCGCGAAGAGCCGCTTGCCGGTGCCGAGGGTGACGGGGAAGGCCAGGAGGCGGACGGTGTCGATCAGATCGTGCGCCAGCAGGGACTTGGCGAGTCCGCCGCTGCCGTGCAACTGCAGTTCGCGCCCTGGCCGGTCCTTGAGCGCGGTGACCTCCTTGACCAGGTCGTCGCGGCCGATCAGCTGGGTGCCCTGCCAGTCGGCGCTGGTCAGCGTGGTGGTGGCGACGTACTTGGGCAGCGCGTTGAGCCGGGAGGCGATCGGGTCGGCGGGGTCGGTCATCTTCGGCCAGTACGAGGCGAAGATCTCGTAGGTGCGGCGCCCGAGGAGGAAGGCGTCCACCTGGTCGAAGACCTCGGTCATAAAGCGGCCGAAGTCCTCGTCCGCGTACGGGAACGACCAGCCGCCGTGCGTGAAGCCGCCGCTGGTGTCCTCGTCCGGGCCGCCGGGGGCCTGATAGACGCCGTCGAGGGTGACGAACTGGGTGAGGGTGAGCTTCATGGCGGGACCTTTCTCCCGTAGGGGCGACGAACCGGGTGTCGGTTCGTCGCTGTTCAGACCACTCACTGTTCAGACCTTCACCCGGCCCGGAACTCATCGCGACCGCGATGTCCGGTTCCCGCCAGCCGACATCACCTCCGAACGATTTCCTTGAACCTGCAAGCACTTCTGGTGAAACCGGTGAAAGAGGTTCAAAGATGTCTTCACAGACGCTGACCGGCAAGACGGCCCTGGTCACAGGGGGCAGCCGCGGCATAGGCGCGGCGACCGCCGTGCGGCTGGCTCAGCAGGGCGCCGATGTGGCGATCACCTACGTACAGGGGTCGGACGCGGCCCAGGATGTCGTACGGAAGATCGAGGCGGCCGGGCGGCGCGGCCTGGCGATCCGGGCGGACGCTGCCGAGGCCGGTTCGGCCGCCGCGGCCGTGGAGCGGACCGTCGCGGAGCTGGGACGCCTGGACATCCTGGTGAACAACGTGGGCGTCGGCGTCCTCGGCCCCTTGGAGAGCCTCACGCTCGATGACGCCAATCGGGTGCTGGACGTCAATGTGCGTTCGGTGTTCCTGGCGTCCCAGGCCGCGGCCGCCCGGCTGGAGCGCGGCGGGCGGATCATCTGCGTCGGCAGCTGCATGGCGCAGCGGGTGCCGGGCCCCGGCGGGACGCTCTACGCGACGAGCAAGGCCGCGCTGATCGGCCTGACCAAGGCGCTCGCCCGGGAGCTGGGCGGGCGCGGGATCACCGCGAACATCGTGCACCCCGGCCCGGTGGACACGGACATGAACCCGGCCGACGGCCCGTACGCCGAGGCGCAGAGCGCGCTGACGGCGCTGGGGCGCTACGGCTCCCCGGACGAGGTCGCCTCGCTGGTCGGCTATCTGGCCGGAGATGAGGCCTCGTACATCACCGGGTCGGAGTTCTCGGTCGACGGCGGGCACGCGGCGTAGGCACTGATGGGTACGTGACTTGCGGATAGGTGACCTACGCGTACGTAGACGAGCGTGGGGCGCGCCGGGGCTGTCCAGGCAGTGTCCTAAGCCCCGTCATTACGGTACGACTGGTGACATGACCTACCTCGACGGCAGCGGGATCGTCGCCCGCGAGTACCGACGTCTCTCCGACGCCAAGGGCGGCACGAGCCTGGAACGCCAGGGCGCGGACAATCGAAGCACCGCCGCCGAGTACGGCTGGACGCTGGGCCAGCCGTACTCCGACAACGGACTGTCCGCGTCCCGGTACGCCCGCAAGACACGCGATGACTTCGAGCGGCTCGTCGCTGATCTCCTCAACGGGGACTTCGGCGCGGACGTCCTCATGCTGTGGGAGTCCTCGCGTGGCTCCCGTCAGGTCGGCGAGTGGGTCAGCTTCATCGAGCTGTGCGAAGAGAAGCAGGTGCTGCTTGCGTCCCTAGAGCGTTAACCCGCTGGGGGGAGACGTGGACTTCTCACTGTCCGGCTTCGCAGGACCCGTCTTCGGCGGTGTTGCCGTTGCGCTCGTGACGTTCTTGTCTACGCGGACTCGCACCCGCGCCGAGGCGCGGAAACTTGATGCCGAGGCAGAGCGGGCGCGAGCCGAGACCACTCGAATCCTCGCTGAAGTGCAGCTGAGCCCGACATCATCCGGAGGTTGGGAGGACCTGCCGAAAGGCTGGGGCACCACCGGCACTAACCCAAACGACTACGACTTCGGCGTTGACCGTGACGTGCACCGGACAGGCGTAGCGAGTGCTTTCATACGCTCATGCGTTGGTGCGCGCCCCTTTGGCTCCCTTGTGCAAAGCTTCCGGGCAGACGACTACTGGGGTAAGCGCGTCAGGATGACCGCAACCCTTAGATCGAAGGACACGCGCGGCTATGTAACCATCTGGCTCAGGGCGGATGACTCCGGTGGCAGGGGCGTCGCCTTCGACAACACCCAGGCCCCAGACAAGCGCGTAAGCGGAACGACAGGCTGGCTGGATCGGAGTGTTGTCGTCGACATCCCAGACAGTGCCCACAAGATTCTTTTCGGTGTGATTCTCGCTGGTGAGGGCTCCGCCTGGGTCGACGAGGTAAAGCTGGAAGTCGTCGGGACAAACGTACCTCGGACGACCGAGCCACTGCGCCTTCGCCCCATCAACATGGACTTCTCCATGGAAACTTGATGATCATTCAGACTCATCCCTCTGGTTGGCTCTACATGGTCGTGGCGAGGAAGACCTGGCTCCACGGCACCAGGCCGCCAGCCTCGACGCGCATGTCGACGAACTGGAGTACTACCCCTGCTCGTTCTGCGACTGGGACCCGCCCGAATCAACGACTCCGGACTGGTGAGCCTTCCGCTGCCGTTCGAGTGGCCGTCCAACGACGCCAACCTGAACGGCAAGCAGAATCACCGTCGTGCTTCATGGCGCTGTGAACTGCGGAAAGAGGTTGTGACACAGTTTCTAAGCCCCGGCGCACTGCACCGCGACCTCCGCGCTCTCATCGAGCAGGGCGATGGTCGCGACGGTCAGAGCTCCGGTGATGACGCCGACCTCGTCGGTCATCGCCCCGCCTGACCCCGGCGTCACCTCATCGACCAGGCTCTTGGGCTCGGCAGTCCGCTCGGGGCCGTTCATGATGCACACGTATCCAGCATCTCGGTGAGCATGCTCTTCTCCGGCTCTGTCACCGACAGCTCATAGGCCGCCTTCACCGCGGTCCAGGCCCGCGCGTACACGCACCAGTAGGTCTTGACCGGCGGCTGCCACTGGTCAGGGCTCTGGTCGCCCTTGGCCCTGTTGGAGGCAGCGGAGACCGCGATCAGTTGCGGGCCGGTGAGGTCATTGGCGAACGCCTTCCGCTTCTCCTCGTTCCACTTACTGGCCCCGGAACGCCACGCGTTGGCGAGCGGCACCACATGATCGATGTCGATCTCTGGTGCCTCCGTAACGGTGACATCGTCGTACACACTGACCCAGGTACCCGACACCGTCCGGCACTCCTCGTCTCGCTTCACGTCGGCGCCATCCCGTTCCAGTACCAGGTCACGAGTGTTACAACGCTCGCCCTGCTCGGCCCAGTGCGGGAACTTTGAACGGCTGTAGCCGGACATCGAACCGTGCGCGGCGACCGTGAGCCCGGCCAGCCCCATGCCTGCCTGCATGGCGGTCGGCACACCGGGCAGCGTCCCGTTGTCCGCCGCCTCGCCGCCGTCGGCTCCGCTGCTTGAAACAGACGGCTGGCCGTCGTTCGCACCGTCGGACGCGGCGCCATCGGCCGCCGAACATCCGGCCACCGCGACCAGGGCCAGGGCCGCCACTCCTCGCCCCCACCACTGCTGACGCCCCATGACCGGTTCGTTCCTTTCATCGGATTGCTGTGCGTGCGCAGCCTGTCCGCTTTTGCACGTCCGACCGGACGCCACGACTGCCTGATCAGCCAAACGGTTTGAGCGCACCCGGTGCACGACGCGACGCATGACCTGCCCTGTGTCCACCACGCGCCTTCGCCGGGTGGGACCGCAGCGCAGGAACGGGCCCCGCCTGGGTCCTCCGGAGCCTCTCGGTCACGACTACCGGAAGATCAATCGTTCCGCCAGTTCGTCGGCCAGGCCACCGGGCAGATCAGCGTAGACGCTCAGCTCCTCGATAAGTTCGAAGCCGTGGTGCTCGTCGCGCACCCGGACGACTCGATCTGCCAGTTCCGGTGTGAAGCCTGGCAGGGAGGCGAGGATTGCGGCCGGTACGTGGTTGACATCAACAAGGCCGCCGTCGTCGTACCGCCTGGGAAGATCCGGCCGACCGATTCGCAGCTCTCGGGCGAGAGCCGGGTCCTCTGCGAGGAGTCGTCGGGCTTCGATCCGTCGCTGTCGGCGACTGAGAGCTTCACCGATAGCCGGGTCCAGGCCCGGCCCCGGTCGTGGCGCCCAAGCGGGGCGAGACGGCGCCGGGCGGGATTGAGGCCCCCACCCTTGCCGCGTCGCCGCCTCGACGTGATCCCGGTCGACGAGCCGCGGTCGTATCAAGAACGTCGCCGCAAGGCCGCCACTCGCGAGTGCAATAATCAGTGCACCGCTCACGGCTGAGCCAGCCGAATCCCCCGGAGCGCCGCTGAGGGGCAGCGCGACAAGCATTGCTACAAACGCCACGCCGGCGATGATCGCGAGCCCCCGTGACCTAAGACGGTACGCCGCCCATCCGAGGACGAACGCCGTCCCCATACCCAATGTGAGCAGCGGTATCAGCGCCCACCAGACACTTCCTTCCGGGCTCATCTTCCTAGCCGGAAGGTCGGCACTATCCTTCCTCATCACACATTAATAATATCCCCGATTTTCCGTACATTTGTGGTGTAAAGAACGAGGCCTGCGCCGCATCGTCCGGCGCTGCGACACCCACGACACCGCCTCCCAGGCCAAGGCCCGCGCCTTGGAGACCGAACTCGGCATGGAGCCCAGCGAGCCCACCGGCAGCCTCACCAACCCGAACCTGATCGACTGCGGCAAGCCATGGTGCAGCAACCGGCGCACCTGAGAACCGAAGACGTGGCCCGAGCGCGACCATTTCGAATCCACGGGCAGCGGGCGCGCTGGACCATGTGGACCCCCGCCTCCGCCGCGACGGTCGGACCCTCGACTCGGGGGAGGAGCTGCTGGCAGTATGCGCGTCTCGCAGACGGCCACTCGCGCGTTCGCAAGCTCACCCGATAGCGGTTTCGGGTTGAGCTGAGCCCGCCCCGTACGGTCACTCCAAGAACTGACGGCCCTCGGGCTGGGCGACGTTGACCGCGTCGTCCTTGGTGCCCGGCTTGTCGAACACCGTGAACAACAGCATCATCACGGCCGCCGCCATGGCCACGATCACGACCGTACCGAGCACCGCATCACCCGGCCCGTCACTTGTCGAGGCCGCCCACGGCGCCACTGCGACGATGTACCCCACGAACACGGCGAAGGCCACCCAGTCCGAGCGTCGCCCACGCCGGATACCCACGTACAAGAACGGCACCCAGGCGAGGATCGACATCGACCCCACCACCACGACCGACCACGCGACCTTCTGGCCCCAGCCTGCTTCCAATCGTCTGTCCATGACGCCCCCAGCCTTCGCGCTCCAGAACTTGTCAGGAGCCGAGGAGTCAAGGCTAGACCCGGCACAGCCCGCGAGCGCCCAGCTTGCGCAGCGCGGCACCCATACGAGGGACAGCAGCCCGCCACCGCCTCTGAACTGAAAACCCCCGGACGCTGAGCGCCTTTCGAATCCATGGCGGCCGGGCACCATTGAGGCATGAGCACACCAGTGGGGCGCGACGGCCGCCCGCTCGTGCCGACGGCCATGGCCGCCTACTCGCTCGGCACCACCCCGGCGGGCTTCCGCAGCTGGGCAAAGCGACGCGGCATCACGCCCGCGACGTACCGGGCCACCGGCAACGCAGGCCACCCGCAGGCATGGTGGGACCTCGCCGATATCGCCGATGTCGTGCGCACCAAGGGCAACGCTGCTTGACAACCCGCTGACCAGCACCGCACGCTTCATTACGTACGTTGCACCTCGTGCACCCTCAGCCCGGCCAGTGAGCCGGGCTTTCGCATGCCCGCCCCCGCTGAGAGGATCCCGGCCATGCCGCGCGTGACCATCCCCGTGACCGAGCTCTCCGACCAGGGTGTGGCCGACCCCACCGAGCAGGACGGCGACACGACGAACAACCACAGCTTGCCGAACACGGGCAAGACGGTCTTCCGCGTCCGCAACGCCGACGCGGCAGCCCAGACGGTCACGTTTGTCACGCCGATCACCGTGGGCGGCAAGGCCGTAGACGACACCCCGATCAGCATCCCCGCAGGCGCCACACGCACCTTCGGCAAGCTGTCGACCGCCCTCTACGGTTCCAGCGTGCCGGTCGACGTCACCTCCGTGAACCTGAAGCTGATCGCCTTCGAGCCCTGATGCCCACCCGCTCCGGCTGCACACGGTGCCGCCAGATCCGCAAGCCTGACGGCAACTACTCACCCCAATGCACACGCCGCCGCAAGGCCGCAGGCGAACGAGCACACGGCAGCTCCACCCAGCAGGGCTACGGCACCGAGCACCGCGAGCTGTTCCCCAAGCCGGTCCTGGCCCGCGACCCGGTCTGTGTGGTCTGCGGCGAGGTCCCCAGCACCGAGGCCGACCACTGGCCCCGTTCCCGCAAGCAGCTGATCGCTGAGGGTCTCGACCCCAACGATCCCCGGCACAGCAGAGGGTTGTGCAGTACCTGCCACAAGCGGGAGACCGCTCGCAGGCAGCCAGGAGGTTGGAACCGTAGGGCCGGGTGAAAGCTCTGACTGGGTGTTCTGTGATGATTCGTCAAGTTTCAGGTTGAGTTGATGTCTGGGGTGGCCGGTGCCGGTTGGTTGAGGGTGAACAGGCCGGGTTCGGGCTCGGCGAGGATGTCGCGATCGACCAGGCGTTTCAGCTTGGCGCGGACGCTTTCGGTGTGCCGCGGCTCGGTGCCGATGCCGAGGATCTTGCAGACCTCCTTCGCGCGGAGTCCGTGCCCGGCCTGCTCGAAGGCGGCGAGGACCTCGCGGTAACCGGGCGGCAGCGGCTCGGGCGGCTCGGTGCCGTCCTCAGAGGCCAGTTCCAACATGGTCTCGCGGGTGATTTCCAGGCGTTGAAGGGTGCGTTCGGTGGCGGCGAGCTGCTCGGTGAGGAGCGTGATCTGCTCACGCAACTGTCCGGCCGTCTCGCGTACCAGCTGCTGCCGGGCCTCGAGCTTGTCCAGAAGACGCTTCATCGATGCTCCGGCTCGTCGGGGTGTCCGGTGCCCGGCGAGGCGGGTCGCGCCAGGTCGGGGTGGTGGTGCGGGTGAGGCGGCGGAGCATGACGTCGGTCATGGACCAGTGGATCCAGGCCACCGAGCTGGCCAGCCTGGTCTCGTAGTCACGCACGAGGCGTCTGTGCAGCATGAGGGTGCCGAGAGTCTGCTCGACCACCCACCGCTTCGACTGCGGAGTGAACCCCTTCGCCCCCGGGGCGCGTTGGACGATCTCGACGTCGATGCCGAGGCGGGTGCCGTGCTCGACGACGGCCTCCTTGAACCCGGCATCCACCCACGCCTTCGTCACCGTCGGCGCATTCTTGGCGGCCTTGTCGAGCAGAGCGGTTCCGATGGCGTTGTCGTGCACGCTCGCCGCCACCACGAGCACGGCGATGACCAGGCCGATCACGTCGGTGGCGATGCCTCTTTTCCGGCCCGGGCTCTTCTTGCCCGGATCCCACCCGGTCGTCTCCTTCGGCGCGTTGGCCGAGGCCCGCACAGTCTGCGAGTCCATCACGATCGCGGTGGGGTCCTCGCGACGTTTGCGCATCTCCCGGGCCTGCCAGCGCAGCAGGTCGTGGATGGTCTCGGCGGTCCCGTCGTCGCGCCAGAGGCCGAAGTAGTAGTACACCGCGCTCTTGGGCGGCAGATCATGAGGCAGATAGCGCCACTGGCAGCCGGTCCGGGCCTGGTACAGCAGCGCGTTGACGATCTCCCGCATCGCGTAACCGCCCGCGTGCCCGCTGACCGAGGGATGCTTCGCCTTCCACGCGGCGATGACCGGCCGGATCAGCTCCCATGCTTCATCCGACAGATCGCTCGGGTACGGCTCACGTCCATCCACGCCCACCAGCGCACCGCATCCCCGGCCCGCCGTGAAGCCCCGGAACCGGACAACCCGTCTTCAAATACTACGAGTCCGCTGAGCACTCGCAAAACACCCACTGAGGACGTCGATGACCGATACGCCGCTGACACACCCGCAGGCGCTCGCCGCAGTGATCCAGGCGCTGGGCGGCACGTGGGACACCCAGCGCGCCGTGCTGGCTCTGCGGGTCGCCGGATACGAGCCGTCGGATGAGCGGGCCGGAGAGAAGGAGGCTCGCCGGAACCTGCGCCTGCTCGCCGAAAACGGGCTGATCGTGAGACCGGACCCGGACCAGGCCGTCTACCGGCTGGCGTGAGCGTGCCGGGTGTGAACCAACTCGCCCTGAGCGGCTGTCCGGAGGGTGCTTACGTCAGCGGGAGCTGAGCGCACGCCTCGCCGCGTTGATCACGTTCTGGGCGTCGGCTCCGTACACCGCGGACTCGCGGAGGGTGTTCCAGGTGCGGAGGTATGTCGCGATGCTGGCCGCATCGTCGATCCACAGTTCTGCGTGCCAGGTCTCGACTGTGACGAGCCGCTCGTCATGGATCCAGAAGCCGCCTACGGGTGGGATCTTCAGCGAGGCGCTGAAGGGGATGACGCCGAGTTGGACGGTGTCGATGCCGATGATCCCGGCGAGCCTGTCCAGTTGGGCAGCGAGCGCCGAGGGTGAGCAGATGAGAGAGCGAAGCGCGGTCTCACCCACGAGGATCTTGAACCGTTTACCGGAGTCGTACAGCATCTCCTGTCTCCGGAGACGGGCGCGCACAGCGTCCTCGGTGTCCCGTCGGGAGCGCTGGAGTTCCGCGTACCGCGTGAAGATCGATCGGGCGTAGTCGGCGGTCTGCAGGATGCCCGGCACGGTGACGCTCTCGAACCCGTGGACCACGGCTGAGCGTTCGTATTCGGCGGCGATGGCCTGCTGTACCGGCCGGTGCCCGGCGGCCAACTGGCGGCGCCACGACCGTATGTGGGAGTTGAAGCCCCGGAGCTGTGCCAGTAGCCCGTCATACGCCTCGGGCTGGCCGGTGGCGTTGGTCCACTGCTGCAGCTCTTCGGGCTCCAGAGTCTGCTTGCCGTTTTCCACCTTGCTGATCTTTGACTTGGTCCATCCGGCGCCTAGCCGCTGCGCCAGCTGCGTACCGGTGAGCCGTCCTCCTGGCGCTGAGAAACGCAGTTCCCGGAGGCTCACCCCGAGCGCTTCGCGCGCCTGCTGGTAGTCCGTGCTCACCGGTACGCACCTGCTTCTACCTCTGTGCGGCGACTCGCGCCGCGTACTGGTCGTGCGGAACGGCGTGATGCATTGCGGCATCGCGCAGCATGGAGTACCGGATGACTTCACCGGGCTCCGTGATCAGCTCGACGTCAACGAGGTTGTCGGCGTCGTCGAAGTTGAGCAGCGCGACCAGCCGGGAGTCGAAGAGCCAGAAGTCCTCGTCTCCGAGGTCCAGCCGGTCAGCTTCCGCGCGCGGCAGGTTGCGCATGTCCTCACCGAGCGCGGCGTTGCGCTCGGCATTGACCATCAAGTACCGCTGTCCCGGCGTCGGCGGACTGTCGACTACCCGTACCCGCCCGACAGTCTTTCCAGCCGCGGTCTGTGTGCGGATCGTGGTGCAGTACCAGGAATCCATGTCCCACGTGACGGTGCCGTTCGCGATGAACTCGCGGTAGGTGTCGGTCTGCTCATCGCTGGCGTAGCGGCGCCGCGTCTCCAGTCGCCAGGCTGTGTGTTTGAAGGTCTCAAACAACTTGCCGAACGCGTCCAGGTCAATGATCTTTGCGTCGCGTGTCACGTCCTTCGGTCCCCAATCAACGAGAAGATCACGCGGTACCACGATAGGTACCTCGCCCTGCCCGAGGTGCTGAAGCTGAGCGACGTCGTCGGGGTCGGTGAGCGGCGGACCGTGCACGATGACGTCTCGCGTGTCGAGGTCTTCGTGCACCGCGGGGCAGCCCGTGTCTCCGCTGCCTGTGCCGTTGAAGCGCAGTCGTCGCGCCATGGTCGATGCCTTCCGTCGGGAGCTGTCTTCGACAGCCTCCCCACGGCCAACGCCCTCTGTACCGGATTCGGTTAGCCAGTATGAGCAACATGGCGCAACCTTGCAGGCTCGTCAAGAAACTCCGTGAAACTTACCTGTACACCTCCACCGTCAGGTCCCTAGCGTCCAGTTCATGGCCACTACGCATGAGCCGGAACACGTCGATCCGGGTGCCGCAACCGAGGAACTGCGCGAGGCGCTGACCCGGGCCGGGATCGTCCTGCCGTCGCTGCGCGTCGACTACGCCTCGCCCGGTCTGGGTCTCGTCATCCTCGGCAGCGCCCGCCCGGACGTGGTCCAGAAACTGGCAGAGGCGATTCGGCAGGGAAGCCGTGATAGACATGGATGAGCAGGATGATCGACCACCGGACATCGAGACAATGCGCGCCGTCACCGCGTCACTGCTCGCGGATGATGCGCAGTTGCCGCGGTACGAGGACCTGGAGCTGATGCTGCTCCAGCTGCGCGGCCATCTGATGCTGCTCATCCCGATCGTGGAGGACATCGCCTGTGTCCTGTCCGCCCGCGATGTGCCCGCTCAGTGTGCTCTGCCCGGTGTGAGCGCGGCGCGAGACCGCCTGAACGATGTCCCTGCCGCGGTAGAGAAGGTCGGCCTGGTGTCAGAGGTGAGGCGCGCTCAGCGCCTGGCCCGCTCGGTGGACGCCCTGTGCGACCACTACGAGAACCTGAACGGCATCCGCACATGACGGCGGCGGCCATGACTCGGATCTGCCGCGAGTGCGCCCAGCCGACCGGTGAGCCGGTCGCCGTCGCCCTGGAGCACGCCATGTCGGGCCCTGGCCGGGTCGTCTACCTGTGTCCTTACTGCCGTCGCGCACTCGGGCTGCTCCCGTTGGACGAGCACCCCGACGGCAGCGACGGGCGCGTCCGCTTCGAACCTACGCACCCCACAAAGCCTACGGCGGCAGGTGGGGACTGGATTCTGCCGCCGTTTCCTGAACGCCCGCCTCGGTCTGCTCCCCTTCAGCGCCGACCGGGGCGGGTCCACCAGACCCCTCAAGAAGGGAACCAGCCGTGACTGTCTTACTGGAAACTCCCGGCCAGACTGCGTACCGCGATCCGCGGGCACTGCTCAACGCGGTGCGACCGTACGTGAAGGAGTGCACGTACAACATCTTCGAGGCCCCCGGCAACGAAGGCGATCTGTGGGACCGTGAGATCGCGCTGCTGATGCGCGACAACGTCATGGTGCGCGACATGGCGGAGCGCGTCCTCGGGAACGCGGTGATGTACCTGATCACGGCCATGGAGCAACCTGAGATCCACCTCGGGGTCGGCAAGACCGTGGACATGGGGGTGCATCAGATCATTCTGGACTCCCCGGTGTACTTCGCCTTCTGCCACCTGTACAACAGCGGGCGGTACAAGCACCACGCCCCGCTCGTTGTCCGCAGGAGCGACGGTCTCGTGCTCCGCACCGCCGACGTCCTGCGCGAACAGGGCTTCGACGCGGACGAAGAGCTGTGGGCCATGGACGGCGCGGACTGCTCCCCGTGCGACGACAAGGTCCCCGACAGCCACTGACCGACCAGAGTGCTCCCGCCCCCGTCCTGGCTCTCCACGAGGCGGGGACGGGGCTTGCCCCCGACACCCGGAGGAACATCCCCTTGCCCGTACCACACGACGTCGCCGCCGAGACCGAACTCTGGGACACCTTCGCGGAGTCCGCATTCAACGAAGACGCGGAGCCGGTCTTCAACTGGACGCAGTACACCGGCCACGGGCCAGGCCCGGAACTGCTCGGTGACCCCGCGTCCGTGCTGGAGATCGGCTGCGGCACCGGCCGGGCCCTGGCCTACCTCGCACAGCACGGCGTCGCCACGCGCGGGGTGGACCTGTCACCGGTCATGGTCAAGAAGACCACCGACCGGTGGGGTGGTACCGGGGCGGAGTTCGTCTGCGGCGAAGTCCTCGACTTCCTGCGCGACGACACCCGGACCTACGACGCCATCTACTCGATCTTCGGCGCTGCCTGGTTCGCCGACCCCGGCCAGCTGTTCCCACTCGTACGGCAACGGCTCACCCCCGGCGGGGTGTTCGTCTTCAGCCAACCCCCGGCGATCCCCGGCGCCTACGGGCCCCAGGGCATGTACAAGGGCGGCTTCGCCGGGAAGGCCATGTTCACCTACCGCTACAGCTACCGCCCTACGGTGTGGCAGCGGCTCCTCACCCGTGCCGGATTCGACAACGCCGACACGCAGCTTGTCGACGCCCCCGAGCCGGATCACATCGGCACCCTGCTCGCACGGGGACGCGTGCTGCCCGACAGGTCCGGCGCCCAGACGTAACCGCCGCCTCGGACACAGGCGCAACCTCTCCCCCTGAGGGAGACGGCTGTGCCTCCGGCGTAGAACGGGCTTCGTGCCACACGCGCGTGCACGCCCCATGTCACCGTCTCGCAGCCACACCACCAGCCCCGCCGCGTGGAGGAAGCACCAGCCTCCACGCCGCGGGGCCACTTGCCATGCCGGACTGAGGCACAGGCTGGCTGAGCCCCCTGCGCCTCGCCCACGTAGCGCGATACGGGTTGCTGGGAACGCCAGCCCGAAAGTGAGAGGGCATAGGAAGATTCTTGGTCCTCCCGGTGCGCCCCACGGTCAGCGGGCGGCGGTGATCAGCCGCCCAGCTCCTGGTGGCGGGCCGCCAGCCTGGCCGCGCCGCCCTCGGTCAGCGAGCCGAACAGGCGCAGCCGGGAGATGCCGCCGTCCGGGAAGATGTCGACGCGGACGTGCGTGCCGACGGCCGGGGCGTCCAGGACGAAGCGGTGGTTGGTGTCGGGCTGCAGCCGGGTGCGGGGCAGCACCTCGGTCCACTCGCCGTCCTCGCCGTCCTTCACCGAAAGGGCGGCCCAGCCGGCCGAGTTGCCCTTGAGGTACGCGGTGTCGATCTCGATGGCGCGGAACGCGGACTGCTGCACCAGCTGGTAGCGGATCCAGTCGTTGCCCTTGTCGCGGCGGCGGCGGGTCTCCCAGCCGTCGTCCATCTTGCGCGAGCGGCCCGGCTGGATGGTGTTGGTGGCGGGCGAGTAGAAGCGGTCGGAGGCGTCCTCGACCTGGCCGCCGTTCTCCAGGGCCACCACGTCGAAGGTGCCGAGCGCGGCGAGCCACACCGGGTCGGGGGCGACCTCGCCGTAGACCCGCAGGCGGGCGATGCCGCCGTCGGGGTGCTGGTTGACGCGCAGGTGGGTGAAGCGC
Organism: Streptomyces sp. E11-3; assembly: GCF_046540415.1. Classification (NCBI taxonomy): domain Bacteria; kingdom Bacillati; phylum Actinomycetota; class Actinomycetes; order Kitasatosporales; family Streptomycetaceae; genus Streptomyces; species Streptomyces sp. E11-3. The sequence continues at coordinate 1,372,510 of NZ_JAZGRL010000001.1, forward strand.
TGCTCGACGTCGACCGCGAAGCCGTTGGCCGCGTGGCCGCCGACGGGCGTACGGGGTACGAGGGTCGTCCACTTCACGTCGTCGCCGAGGAGCTCGTCGGGCGACGGCGAACCGGCCACCGATGTGCCTTCGACCGACACGGCCTGCGGGTAGTTGCCGCGGAAGTGGGCGGTGTCGATGACGATGCCGCGGACCACGCCGGGGGCGCCGAGGCGGACCAGGGCCCAGTCGTGGTCGTCGTCGGTGGGGTGCGGCTGCCCGGCCGACACACCACGGCGGCGGCGGGTCTCCCAGCCGTCCATGATCTTGCCCTTGTGGCCGAAGTGCTCGGGGTCGAACTCGCCGGGCTCGGGCTTGAGCAGGTTCTCGCGCTCGGCGAAGAACTCGTCGTTGGCGGCGATGACACCCGCGCCGAGCTGGCGGTCGGCCAGGTTGGCGTACTGGGTGAAGGGGAACTCGGCGGTGCGGTAGTCGGCGTACGGCTCGCCGCCGCCGTAGGGGCTCGCGTCGCCGGTGAAGGTCTCGATCGCCGTCACGGTGTCAGTTCTTCCTTTCGAGGAGTCGGCCGGTGGGCTCGGTGAACCCGCCGTCGTGCTGGATGCGCTGGCCGCGCAGCCAGGTGGACTTCACTACGCCGTGCAGGGTCTTGCCCGCGTACGCGGTGACGCGGTTGCGGTGCTGCAGTGCGGCGGGGTCCACGGTGAAGGTCTCGTCCGGGGCGAGGACCGCGAAGTCGGCGTCGCGGCCGGCCTCGATGGCGCCCTTCTGATCCAGGCCGACCAGCTGGGCGGTGCGCTCGGACATCCAGCGCACCACGTCTTCCAAGCCGTGCCCGCGCCCTCGGGCCTCGGTCCAGATCGCCGGGAGGCTGAGCTGGAGGCCGGAGATGCCGCCCCAGGCGGTGGCGAAGTCGTCAGTTTTGAGGTCCGCGGTGGACGGCGAGTGATCCGTGACGATGCAGTCGATGGTGCCGTCGGCCAGGGCCTCCCAGAGCAGGTCCTGGTTGCCCGCCTCACGGATCGGCGGGCAGCACTTGAACTCGCTGGCGCCGTCCGGGACTTCCTCGGCGGTGAGGGTGAGGTAGTGCGGGCAGGTCTCGACGGTCAGCTTGACGCCCTCGCGCTTGGCGGCGGCGATCAGCGGCAGCGCGTCAGACGAGGACAGGTGCAGGACGTGCACCCGGGCGCCGAGCCGCTTGGCGACGGCGATCAGGCCCTCGATCGCGGTGTCCTCGGAGATACGCGGCCGGGTGGCCAGGTAGTCCGTGTACTTGGGGCCGCCCTTCTGCGGGGCGGCGGCCAGCTGGTGCGGGTCCTCGGCGTGCACGATGAGCAGTCCGCCGAACCCGGCGATCTCGCTCATGGACGCGGCGAGCTGCTCCCGGTCGAGCTCGGGGAACTCGTCCACGCCGGAGGGCGACAGGAAGCACTTGAAGCCGTAGACCCCGGCGTCGTGCAGGGGCTTGAGATCCTGGACGTTGTCCGGGAGCGCGCCGCCCCAGAAGCCGATGTCGATGTGCGCCTTGGAACGGGCGACCTCCTGCTTGGTGCGGAGGTTGTCCACCGTGGTGGTCGGCGGGAGCGAGTTGAGCGGCATGTCGACGAGCGTGGTGATGCCGCCGGCGGCGGCCGCGCGAGTCGCCGTCCAGAAGCCCTCCCACTCGGTGCGGCCCGGGTCGTTCACATGGACGTGGGTGTCGACGAGGCCGGGGAGCAGCACGTCGTCCCCGAAGTCCTCCAGCCGGGCACCGGGTGGCACCTCGGCCTCGTACGGCAGCACGGCCGCGATCTTCCCGCCGGCGACGGCGACCGATGCGGCGCGCACCCCCTCGGGGGTGATGACACGCGTCGAGCGCAGTACCAGTTCTACGTCTGACACCCCAGCCCCTCTCTTGTTCGCTTCCACAGAGCGGAATTCAACGTTCTGTTGAAAGAGTCTTCACCTCGGACCGGAGTCCGTCAAGACCCTTCCATCGCAGCCGGACCCGCCGCGGGGCGCCACTCCAGCCCGTTTAGTGGTTTCCACAAAGTGGAATGTGTCTTTCGCATCATAGAACGTAGGTACCCACAAGCGCGCCCCTGGAGCCAGCCGCCGACGCGCGAGCCGACACCCGGACAAACAGGCGCTGACCGGCGAACATCCCCGCACCCCGAGGCACTACCCGCAACCGAACCGCCCGGTAGGCTGCTTATTTCCTGCCAGTACCGAAAGGACCGCGCCGTGACGTCCAGCGCCAGCGACGCCTCCACCGAGGCCGCCGCTTCCAAGCCCGCCGCCAGCGGTGGAGTCCAGTCCCTCGAGCGGGCCTTCGACCTGCTCGAGCGCATGGCTGACGCGGGAGGCGAGGTCGGCCTGAGCGAACTCTCCGCGAGCAGCGGTCTGCCCCTGCCGACCATTCACCGCCTGATGCGTACGCTCGTGGCCTGCGGCTATGTCCGCCAGCAGCCCAACCGCCGCTACTCGCTCGGCCCCCGTCTGATCCGCCTCGGCGAGTCCGCGTCCCGGCTGCTCGGCACCTGGGCGCGCCCCTATCTCGCGCGACTGGTCGAGGAGACCGGCGAGACCGCCAATATGGCCCTGCTCGACGGCGACGAGATCGTGTACGTGGCGCAGGTGCCCTCCAAGCACTCGATGCGGATGTTCACCGAGGTCGGACGCCGGGTGCTGCCGCACTCCACCGGCGTGGGCAAGGCGCTGCTCGCGCACACGCCGCCGGACGAGGTACGGGCGCTCCTCGCCCGTACCGGCATGCCGGCCGCCACCGAGAAGACGATCACCACGCCGGAGGGCTTCCTTGAGGCGCTGGAGGCGGTCCGCGAGGCGGGTTACGCGGTAGACGACAACGAGCAGGAGATCGGGGTGCGCTGCCTCGCGGTCTCCATCCCCGACTCCCCCACCGCGGCGGCCGTGTCGATCTCGGGTCCGGCCGGGCGGGTGACGGACGCGGCGACGGACAAGATCGTCCCGGTGCTGCAGGAGGTCGCCCAGGAGCTGTCGGTGGTGCTGTCCAGCACGGGTGCGGCGGCCAACGGTTCCTGAGCCGCTGGTTCTGGTCGCTGGTTCTGGTCGCTGGTTCTGGTCGTACGCTGCTGAGGGCTTGCCTTTGAGAGCCTGTCTTTGAACCCCCGTCGTCCGCGCGGAGCGCGGGCGCGGCGGCGTTCGGTGCGTGGCCTCGGCGTGCGGCGTTGCAGGTCATGGATGGGGTCTCCCCTGCTCGAGCGAAGCCGAGAGCTTGGGGAAGGAGCCACCTGTCCTGTGGCGCCGTGCGGCGAGGGTGCGTGCCGGGCGTCGGGGCGCAGACGGGGGTTCAAAGACAGGCTCTCAGGGTCAGACGGGCGCGTGGTGGTCGAGCCGCCCGTCGGCCATCGCCCTCACCTGGTCCGCCTCGGCGAGGTGCGCCCGGTCGTGGGTGACCAGGACCGTCGCGGTACCGCGCTCGCGGGTGAGGCGTACCAGCAGGTCCAGGACCGCGGCCCCGCGCTCGTGGTCCAGCGCGCTGGTCGGCTCGTCGACCAGCAGCACGGCGGGCTCGTTCATCAGGGCCCGCGCGATGTTGACGCGCTGCCGCTGACCTCCGGAGAGCTGGTGCGGGCGCCGGTCCGCCTTGTCGTCCAGGCCCACCGCGTGCAGCAGTTCCCGGGCGCGGGCCCGGACCTGGCGGGGTTTGCGGCCGTCCAGGTGGGCCATCACCTGGAGCTGTTCCACCGAGGTCAGCGAGGGCAGCAGGTTGGGCTGCTGGAAGACGATCCCGACGCGCTCGCGGCGTAGCGCCGACTTCTGCGCGGGGCTCAGACCCCCGGTCTCGGTGCCGTCCACGACGACCCGGCCGCGGTCGGGGGTCACCAGGGTCGCGGCCACCGCCAGCAGACTGGACTTGCCGGACCCCGAGGGGCCGACGATCGCGGTCATGGTGCCCGCGGCAACCTCCAGACCCACGTCGTCGAGTGCGGTGAGGCGGCCGTCGCCGTCCGGGTAGGTGAGCGTGACGGCGTCGAGCAGCAGAGTCATCGGGCGCTTCCCAGGGCGGTGAGGGGGTCGACGGCGGTGATACGGCGGATGGACAGCGCGGCGCCGAGCGCGCCGAGGGCGATCATGACGAGGGCGGGTACCAGGACCGTCGGCGGGTCGAGGACGAACGGCACATCGCCGCCGCTGATGACCGCGCCGATGGCGGCCGCCAGCCCGGTGCCGATGCCGGTGCCCGCGGCGAGCATCAGCACCGCCTGCCCGAGCGCGTCCTTCAGGAGGTACGGGGTCGCGGCGCCCAGCGCCTTCAGTACGGCGATATCGGCACTGCGCTGAATGGTCCACACAGTGAAGAACGCCCCTATCACCAGCGCGGAGATCACGAACAGGAACCCGCGCATCAGCTGGAGCGAACCGTTCTCGGCCTGGTAGGAGCCGATCGCGGTCAGCGCGCCGTCCAGCGTCCGGGTCTCGGTGCCCGCGGCCTGGTCGCCCGCGGCGATGTCGGCGCCCTTGGTGGTCAGCGCGACGACGGTGGCCTGCTCCTCGGTGGTCGTACCGCTGTGCCCGATGCGCTGCCAGTCGTCGAGCGCGACCCAGACCACCGGGGTGTGACTGAACGACGCCTCGCCCGCGACGGCCTCGACGCGCAGCTCCAGGGTGCCGACGCGGACGGCGCCACCGGGGGCGACGGCCAGCTCCTTGGCGGCCTTCTCGGAGAGTACGGCCCGGCCCGGCGCGAGCTGGCCGGGGGCGATCCCGGCGTCCGGCTCGACCCCGAAGGCCGAGACGCCGGCGGTACGGTCGCCCGACGCGGCGTTCAGGGTGCGGATGCCGACGGGGTGGGCCCCGGTGACGCCGGGCTGCCGCGCCCAGGTGTTCCAGGCGCTCTCCGGTACCGAGGAGTTGGTGAAGGAGACCGACTGGCCGTCGGGCGGCGCGGCGAAGGCGAGGTGGTCGGCGGGCAGGCCGGTGATCGCCGAGGTGTTCTCCCGGGCGAGACCCGCCGTCAGCCCGGACAGCAGGCCGACCAGGAGCGTGATGAGCACGACCACCGCGCCCATCAGCGCGAAGCGCCCCTTGGCGAACCTGAGATCTCTCCATGCGACGAACATGCCTCCACCTTGGTGGGAGCACCGCCTGTGGGTCATCGCGCCACAGCACGGACCGGGCGCGTCGATAGGCGCACGGCGTAATCAAACTTTCGATTGACCGGGCGGACGACTCGGCTGTCAGTGGTCCCGCCTACGCTGGACGGGTCATGGAGAACCGTTCGCTGGCCCCTTCGCTGGCCCCCGTTCTGCGCGCCCTGCGCGGCTGTCTGCATCTGCTGATGGCCGCACTGCTCGCGCTCGCCGCCGTGCGCGCGATCGCCTCGGGCGGACCGGGCGCGGTCTGGGTGGTCGCGGCGTGTGCCGCGCTGGGTGCCGCCTATGCGGCGGGGCTGGTGCTGCCGGTCGTACGCCGCTCGCGGTCGGCCTCATTGCGCTGGCTCGCGGTGCTGTGCGCGCTGTGGGCCGTCCTGCTGGTGCTGACATCGGACGCGCTGTGGACCGCGTTCCCGCTGTTCTTCGTGCAACTGCATCTGCTGCCGCTGCGCTGGGGAGTGCCGCTGGTGGGGGTGACCGCGGCCGCGGCGACGGCCGGATTCAGCGCGCATGGCGGGGCACTCACCGCCGGTGCGGTCATCGGGCCACTGCTCGGGGCGGCCGTGGTGGTGGGCACCGTCCTCGGCTATCGGACGCTGTACCGGGAGAACGAACGGCGCCGCGAGCTCATCGAGGAACTGCTCGCCACCCGCGCGGAGCTGGCCGACGCCGAGCGGACGGCGGGCACGCTGGCCGAGCGCGAGCGGCTCGCGCGCGAGATCCACGACACCCTGGCGCAGGGCCTGTCCAGCATCCAGCTGCTGCTACGGGCGGCGGAGCGCACCCTGCCGGTGGACGCCGCCGCGCTCGGGCATGTCCGTGAGGCCCGGCTCGCGGCGCAGGACAACCTCGCCGAGGCGCGCCGGTTCGTCCGCGAGCTGGCGCCGCCCGATCTGGAGCACGGCTCGCTGACGGCGGCGCTGGAGCGACTGTGCGCTTCGGCCTCCGGGCCCGCCGTGCAGTTCAGCGCCAGCGGGATACCGGTCGAGCTGCCGACGCCGTACGAGGTGGCGCTGCTGCGGGTCGCGCAGTCCGCGCTGGCGAACACGGTGCGGCATGCGGGGGCGGGGCGCGCGGAGATCACCTTGAGCTTCATGGACACCTCGGTCGCCCTGGACGTGGTGGACGACGGGGCGGGATTCGACCCGGAGTCGGTGGGCGCGCGGCGCTCGGGCGACAGCGGATTCGGCCTGCCCGCGATGCGCTCCCGCGCCCAGGCGCTCGGCGGCACGCTGAGCATCGAGTCGGCGCCGGGCCAGGGCACAGCTGTGGCGATCACACTGCCGCTTCCGGTCGACGGTCGAGCCGCTGACGCGCGGCCGCTTTCTGTCGGCGAGCGCCCCGCCGACGCGCGACCGCTTCCGGTCGGCGAGCGCGACGCCGACGCGTACGCCGAGCACGGCGCTGGCTCCGCGCCGCTTCCCACTGCACTGCCGCGGGTCGGCGCCGAGGCCGCCGAGGCCGCCGAGGCCGCCGAGGCCGCCGAAGCGGAGAGTCCCGCCGACGCGGAGAGTCCCGCCGACGCGCTGACCGCTTGCGACGGTCCCGCTTCCGTTCCCTCCACTGCCTCCGTTCCGTCCAGTGAGATACCGGACACCTGCCTCCCGGCTGCGGGGGGTCGGATATGACGGGCCCGAGCGCGCCGATCCGGCTGCTGCTCGCCGACGACCACCCCGTCGTGCGGGCCGGGCTGCGGGCCGTGCTGGACACCGAGGCCGACTTCCGGGTCGTCGCCGAGGCGGCCAGCGCCGAGCGGGCCGTGGAGCTCGCGGCGTCGGAGCCGGTGGATGTGGTGCTGATGGACCTGCAGTTCGGCGCGGGCCGGATGCACGGCGCCGAGGCCACGGCCGCGATCTCCGCCCGCGGCGGCGCGCCGCGGGTCCTGGTGCTGACCACCTACGACACGGACGCCGACATCCTGGCCGCTGTCGAGGCGGGCGCCAGCGGCTACCTCCTCAAGGACGCACCGCCCGAGGAACTGGCCGCTGCGGTGCGCACGGCCGCCGCCGGGCAGTCCGCGCTCGCCCCGGCCGTCGCGCACCGTCTGATGGACCGGATGCGCGCACCCGGCGAGGCCCTCAGCCGCCGCGAGCTGGAAGTGCTGCGGCTGGTCGCCGACGGCCTGTCGAACCTGCAGATCAGCAAGCAGCTCTTCCTGAGCCAGGCCACGGTGAAGTCCCATCTGGTGCATATCTTCGCGAAGTTGGGCGTGGAGTCCCGTACGGCGGCGGTCTCCACGGCGACGGCGCGCGGGATGCTGCGGCGCTGAGCACCTGCCTGTGAACCTTGGCCAGATCTCGTGAACTCCAGCCAGATCTCGTGAGCCCCGGTCAGATCTCGGCGCGCACCTGCGGCACGGTCTCGCCGCGACGCAGGACACCGCGCGGGAACCGCGCCAGCGTCGGCGCCGACACGACCAGAACCGGGCGGCTCGCCCGCCGCTCCAGGTAGCGCCGCACTCTGCCCCGGGGCCGCCCCGCACCGATGACCAGCACATCGTCCGGACGGTCCGCCACGGCGTGCAGCGCGCGCCCCGGGCGGTCCAGGAGCCAGCCTCGGTCCCGTACGACCCGACGCTCGATGGCGAGCGACGGCGACTTCGTGCCGAAGGCCGCCGCGATGGCCCGGTCCAGCCGCCCCCGCGCCTGCTCTTCCCAGTACGAGGCCCACACCCGCTCCGGGTTGCTCAGAGTGAACTCCTCCTCCAGGGACGGCTCCCAGACCTGTACGGCGACGACCTGGCGGCCGCCGTCACGGGCCTCCCGTACCGCAGTGCGCAAGGCCGCCATCCCGGCGAGCGAGCCGTCCACCCCGACGACGATCCGGCCGGTACCCCCTCGCATGGCCTCGGCCACCTCGCTGCTCATGTCCTCACTCATCTGTGTGTCCTCCCTTCTTCCAGGCCAACCAAAAGGCCATGACCAGGAGTCTGTAGGGTGATTGGCCTGGACAGCAGGGCCAATCAGAGGGAAGTGGCATGGCAGACCTCCACACCGTCCATTCCATGGACAGAACGCTCGGCAGTCGGCAGCTGGCCGGGCTGGTCTCCGCCACGGCTGGGGACCACCCCGGGTACCGCGCGCTCGCGCGGGGTGTGCGCACGCTGCTGCTCGACGGGCGGATCGCCCTGCACACCCGGCTGCCCGCCGAGCGGGAGCTGGCCGGTGCGCTCGGTGTCAGCCGGGCCACCGTCACCGCGGCGTACGACCTGCTGCGCGAGGGCGGATATGCGCACAGCAGGCGCGGGGCGGGTACCTGGACCGACATCCCCGAGGGGCAGCGGCCGACCAATGTGGCCTCCCTCACGCCCACGGAGGATGTGCTCGACTTGGCGCTGGCCGCCCCGTTCGCGCCTCGGCAGGCACTGGCCGACGCGCTCACCGCGGCGGGCGCCCTGCTGGCCGCGCAGGTGCCGACGCCCGGCTACCACCCGTACGGGCTGCCGGAGTTGCGGGCCGCGGTCGCGGAGCGGTTCACCCGGCGCGGGCTGCCGACGCTGCCCGACCAGATCCTGATCACCTCGGGCGCCCAGCAGGCGGTCTCCCTCACCATCGGCCTGCTGGGCAGGCCGGGCGACCGGGTGCTGGTGGAGAACCCCTCGTATCCCAACGCCATCGACGCCCTGCGTGAGGCTGGTCTGCGTCCCGTCCCGGTGCCGGTGACCGAGGACGGCTGGGACAGCGACCTGGTGGAGTCGGCGCTGCGGCAAGCCGCGCCCCGACTCGCCTACCTGGTCCCGGACTTCCACAATCCGACGGGCGCCCTGATGCCGCCCGAGCAGCGGCTGCGCATCCTGGACGCGGCCCGCCGCACCGGCACCTGGCTGCTGATCGACGAGACGGTCACGGATATCGCCCTCGATGTTCCGCCGCCCGCGCCGTTCGCCTCGCTCGCGCACCACGGCGGGACCGAACAGCTGGTCACCGTCGGCTCCTTGAGTAAGAGTCACTGGGGCGGGCTGCGGATCGGCTGGGTCCGGGCGAGCTCCCGGGTGATCACCGAACTCGCGACGCGCCGGGTGCCCGCCGACATGTCAGGCCCGGTGCTCGAACAGCTGGTGGCGCTCGGCCTGCTGGAGGGGATGGACGACGTCCTGGCCGAGCGGCTACCGCGACTGCGGGAGCAGCGCGACGCCCTCGTCACGGCGCTGGCCCACCATCTACCGGAGTGGCGTTGGCAGTTGCCGCCCGGCGGGCTCTCGCTCTGGGTCGACCTGGGGCGGCCGGTGGCCTCCGCGCTGTCCCGGGCGGCGCTGGACCATGGTGTACGGATCGAGGGCGGGGCGCGTTTCGGCGTGGACCCGGGGACGTTCGAGCACCGGCTGCGCATCCCGTACGCCCTGCCGCCCGAGGTGGGCGAGGAGGCCGTACGCCGGCTCGCGGCGGCCATGGGTGCCGGTCTGCCCGCGTCCACGGGCGAGCAGGGCCGACCGCACTGGGTGGCTTAGACCCGCCCGCCCGAGGTGACGCTGTTCAGTTCGCGGGGTCGGCGGCGATGGCGTTGCGCCAGACGGTGAGGTCGATGTTGACGTACTTGCTGGGGTCGCTCTTGGGCGAGAAGTGGTTGAAGGTGACCAGTCCGATGTGCCCCGAACTGGTCAGCACACAGAACTTGGGAGCCCTTGCTCAGCCGGTCGAGGGTGATGTCCGAGGCGTAACGCGTGTCCGAGCGGCAGACCTCCAGGCTGCCCTTCTGCGCGTTGTTGAGCAGGACCATCTTGCTTCCGTCGCCGGAGGAGAAGCGCTCGCCCACATAGGCGATGTTGTACTGGAGGTCCTTCGCGGTCTCGTCCGAGTCGTCCGGCTTCACCGGGTCGTCGGTGAAGGACACGTGGTAGCCGCCGGTGAGATCGATCCCCGAGGTCTTGACGGGGTCCGGATCGGGCACCGGCTGCGTGCCGTCATCGTCGTCGTCGCTCTCCTGCCCGGAGGGCTCGTCAGAGTCCTCCGGCGCCTGGCCCGTGCGGCCGGCGTCCGTGTCCGTGTCCGTGTCCGTGTCCTGCTTCTTCTTGTCGTCCTGCTGCGCGGCCTGGTTGCTCTTGCCGCTGTCGCTGTCTCCGTCCCGGGTCAGTACGTACGCGGCACCGGCGCCTCCGATGCCGAAGACGAGGGCCACGGCCACCGCGACAGCGAGGGTCCGGCTCTTCTTCGGCGGCGCGGAGGGCGTCGGCTGCGGGCCCGTCACCTGGGGGACGGGCTGCTGCGGTACGGACTGCTGCGTGGCGGGCTGCTGCATGGCGGGCTGCTGTGGCGCCGTCGCCTGGTACGCGGCGGGCCCGAAGCCCGGCGGGGGCGCGGCCGGGGCCGAGAGCTGCGTGGGCACGGGTGGCACGGGCTGCCCCGGAGCGGTGACCGGCGGCGCGGGCTGCGCCGGTGCGGGAGCGTGCGGCGGCGGGGTCTGCGCCGGGGCCGGGGCTGCCGCACGTACGGTGATGTCCGCGGCGACCGCGCCCGGCAGCCAGTCCTCGGGGCGCCGCAAGACGGTCTCGGTGTTGGCGGCCTGGCACAGGGAGATGACGTCCGTGACCGACGGGCGGTCGGCCGGGTCCTTGGCGAGACAGCGGGTGACCAACTCCCGCAGGGCGTCGGGGAGGCCGGTGAGGTCGGGCTCCTCGTGCACGATGCGGTAGAGCACCCCGTGCGAGGTGCCCTCGCCGAAGGCCGGGCTGCCGATGGCCGCGTAGGCCGCGATCTGCCCGAGCGCGAAGATGTCCGTCGCCGCGGTCACCTGCCGCCCGGCGGCCTGTTCGGGGGCCATGAACGCGGGGGTCCCGATGGTGACGCCACTGCCGGTGAGCGAGGTGGCGTCGGCGGCGCGGGCGATGCCGAAGTCGATGACGCGCGGGCCGTCCGCGGCGAGCAGGACGTTGGACGGCTTGAGGTCGCGGTGCACGATGCCCGCGCCGTGGATGACGTGCAGCGCCTCGGCGATGCCCGCGACCAGCAGCAGTACGGTCTCCACCGGCAGCGGCCCGTGCTCGGCGACGGCGGCGGAGAGCGCGGGCCCGGGAACGTAGGCGGTGGCGAGCCAGGGCTTGGCGCTCTCGGTGTCACTGTCGATGACGGGTGCGGTGTAGAGGCCCTGGACCCGCTGGGCGGCCTGTACCTCCTGCTGGAAGCGGCGGCGGAACTCCAGGTCCTCGCTGAAGTCGGGCCTGATCACCTTGATGGCGACGGGGCGCCCGCCGGGTGTGTACGACAGATACACCTTGCCCATGCCGCCCGAGCCGAGCTTGGCGGTGAGCCGGTACCCGGCGACGGTGCGCGGGTCGTCCTCCTCCAACTGCTGGAAGATGCCGCCCGCCGCTTCCTGACCACTCATCAATTCCGCCCCCCACCGCGCACTTCAACCACTTCGACCACTTCATCCACTTCAGACGACCGGAACCCTATCCGACCCCGGAGATGCGATATGCAGTCCCTATGGAGGATCTGAGTGACGGGGAGAAGCCGCTGGTCGCGGGGCTGTTGCTGGCAGCGGGTGGTGGGCGCAGGCTCGGCGGGCGGCCCAAGGCGCTGCTGACCCATCAGGGGCGTCCGCTGGTGGAGCACGCGGTACGGGTGCTGCGCGAGGGCGGCTGCGGACAGGTGCATGTGGTGGTGGGGGCTTCGGCGGCGGCGGTTCGGGAGCGCGCCGACCTGTCCGGGTGCGTGGTGGTGGACAACCCGGACTGGGAGCAGGGCATGGGGTCCTCGCTCCGGGTCGGCCTTGACTCGTTGGCGCGGACCGGCGCTCCGGCCGCGCTCGTCAGCCTGGTGGACCAACCCGGGATCGGCGCCGCGGCGGTGTCCCGCGTCCTGGCGGCGTACGCCTCACCGTCGAGCCTCGCCACGGCGGCGTACGACGGAACCCGCGGGCATCCGGTGCTGTTCGGCGCTGACCACTGGGCGGCGATCGGGGCGAGCGCGGTGGGCGACCGTGGGGCGCGGGCGTATCTGGCGGAGCACGAGACGGAGATCACCCGGGTCGAGTGCGGGGATGTCGCCGAGGCCTACGACATCGACACACCGGGCGATCTGCGGCACCTGGCGTGAAGCTGGGGCACCCTTGAGGAGGGTCCGGGCCCGGAGAGTGAAGGGCCTGGCACTCAGCGCCACGGTCTGTCGACGAGAAGAATCTCGACATCAACAAACCATTGAACTTCCGCGATAAGAAATCTACTATCCACTGGTCAGAAGCGCCCAGACCGTAATTGGCGCCTGCGACCGCATCTCGGAACGTTGAATCGCCCACGGCACCCCGTGCCGTAGCGAGTGCCACCCGGCGGCCGCGCCAGGCACCGCCCGCTGAAGGAAGTGACAGCTCATGTCCGCACCAGCGCCGTCCCCGCTGGCCATCGTCGACGCCGAGCCCCTGCCCCGGCAGGAAGAGGTCCTCACGGACGCGGCCCTCGCCTTCGTGGCCGAGCTGCACCGTCTGTTCACGCCCCGGCGTGACGAGCTCCTCGCCCGCCGTTCGGAGCGCCGCGCCGAGATCGCCCGCACCTCGACCCTGGACTTCCTCCCGGACACCGCTCAGATCCGCGAGGACGACTCGTGGCGGGTCGCGCCCGCCCCCGCGGCCCTGAACGACCGCCGGGTGGAGATCACCGGTCCGACCGACCGCAAGATGACCATCAACGCCCTGAACTCGGGCGCCAGGGTCTGGCTCGCCGACTTCGAGGACGCATCGGCTCCCACCTGGGAGAACGTCGTCCTCGGCCAGCTCAACCTGATCGACGCCTACGAGCGAAAGATCGACTTCACGGACGACCGTACCGGCAAGTCGTACGCCCTGAAGTCCGCCGACGAACTCGCCACGGTCGTGATGCGGCCGCGCGGCTGGCACCTGGAGGAGCGCCACCTGCGGATCGGCGACCGTGCCGTGCCCGGTGCGCTGGTCGACTTCGGCCTGTACTTCTTCCACAACGCCAAGCGGCTGATCGAGCTCGGCAAGGGCCCGTACTTCTACCTCCCGAAGACCGAGTCGCACCTTGAGGCCCGCCTCTGGAACGACATCTTCGTCTTCGCCCAGGAGTACGTCGGCATCCCGCAGGGCACCGTCCGCGCCACCGTCCTGATCGAGACCATCACCGCCGCGTACGAGATGGAGGAGATCCTCTACGAGCTGCGCGACCACGCGGCCGGGCTGAACGCGGGCCGCTGGGACTACCTGTTCTCGATCGTGAAGAACTTCCGTGACGGCGGCGCCAAGTTCGTGCTGCCGGACCGCAACGCGGTGACGATGACGGCCCCGTTCATGCGCGCGTACACCGAACTGCTGGTCCGCACCTGCCACAAGCGCGGTGCGCACGCGATCGGCGGCATGGCCGCGTTCATCCCCTCGCGGCGGGACGCCGAGGTCAACAAGGTCGCCTTCGAGAAGGTGCGCGCCGACAAGGACCGCGAGGCCGGGGACGGCTTCGACGGCTCCTGGGTCGCCCACCCGGACCTGGTGCCGATCGCCATGGCCTCCTTCGACGCGGTGCTCGGCGCCAAGCCGAACCAGAAGGACCGGCTGCGCGAGGACGTCTCGGTGTCGGCCGGTGACCTGATCGCCATCGACTCGCTGGACGCCAAGCCCACGTACGAGGGGCTGCGCAACGCGGTCCAGGTCGGCACGCGTTACATCGAGGCGTGGCTGCGCGGCCTCGGCGCCGTCGCCATCTTCAACCTCATGGAGGACGCGGCCACGGCCGAGATCTCGCGCTCGCAGATCTGGCAGTGGATCAACGCGGGGGTAGTCTTCGAGAACGGCGAGCTGGCCACGGCCGAGCTGGTCCGCAAGGTCGCGGCCGAGGAACTCGGCAAGATCCGCGAGGAGATCGGCGAGGAGGCCTTCGCGGCGGGCAACTGGCAGCAGGCCCACGACCTGCTGCTCCAGGTCTCGCTCGACGCGGACTACGCGGACTTCCTGACGCTGCCGGCGTACGAGCAGCTGGCCGGCTGACCTGAGTCTCGCGCTCGCGCCTGCGCCTGCGCCTGCGCTCCTGACTGTGCCCCGCCGGCCGACCGGCGGGGCACAGTCGTCCCCAGACGTCGCCTCCGTACCGCGTCGGCGGTGTCGTACGGTGGGGTGCTCCATGGGGCGGGGCGCTCTGACGCACAGGGGGTTGACGGAAGCGGTGATCAGCGCTAGACGCAGCCTGGCCGGGAGCCGGGAGCCGGGAGCCGGGAGCCGGGAGCCGGGAGCCGGGAGCCGGGAGCCGGGAGCCGGGAGCCGGGAGCCGGGAGCCGGGAGCCGGGAGCCGGGAGCCGGGAACCGCGAACCGCGAACCGCGAACCGCGAACCGCGAACCGCGAACCGGAAAGCCAGGCGGGGACCGGGAGCGGGGCGCGGACCGCGAACCGGGAGCGCGGGCTGCTGCCCCCGCTGCGGGTCCCCGTCGGGGACGATGCCGCGCGGTGGCGTACGTTGCGCGGCGAGCGGTTGGTCGTTGCCGTGGCCCGCACCGTCACCTCCACCGTCCGCGTCGTGGACGTACTGCGTCCCGTCCTGCGCGACGACCCCCGCGTGGACGTCGTCTTCGCGTACGACCCCACCTCCGCGTTCAACGACGGCGTGTACGACCTGCTCCGCGCCCTCGGTGCCCGCGTCATGCCCTGGGACCAACTCCCGCACGCCAAGCCCGACCTGATCGTCACGGCCACCGAAAACGCCGACCTCACAGACCGCGGCGGCGACGCCCCCGTCCTCGTACTCCCGCACGGCGTCGGCTTCCACAAGGTCGTACCCGACTCACGCGGTCCGTTCGACCGGCTGGCCGGAGTCGTCCCCGACGCGCTGCTGCACAGCGGGCGCGCGTGGCTCGCGATCTCCCATCCGGACCAGGCCGACCAGCTGCGCGCCGCCCACCCCGCCGCAGCCGGGCGGACCGTCCTGGTCGGCGACCCCTGTTACGACGCGCTGTTGGAAGGCCGGAAGCTGCGCGCGCGGTATCGCGCGGCACTCGGCGTCCCGGACGGGCGCCGCCTGGTGATGCTCAGCTCCACCTGGCGCGAGCAGTCGGTGATCGGCGGGGACGCGTCGCTGCCCGCCCGGCTGCTCGCCGAGCTGCCCCGGGACGAATACGCCGTCGCCCTGGTCACCCACCCCAATGTCATCGCCGCGCACGGCCTCCTCCAGCTGGAGAACGTGCTCGGTTCGGCGCTCTCCAGCGGCCTGCTGCGGATACCTCCGGACGCGGGCTGGCAGGCGACCCTGCTCGCCTGCGACCTGCTCATCGGCGACCACGGTTCGGTCTCCTTCTACGGGGCGGCCCTCGGCACACCCCTGCTGCTCGGCGCGTTCGGCGAGCACGAGGTCGTACCCGGCACCCCCATGCGGGAGTTGGGACGGCTGGCCCCGCACCTCGACCCGTACGCACCGCTGCGCCCGCAGCTGGAGCGGGCGCTCGACCGCCACGACGCGGACCGGTTCCGCAAGTTGGGCGAGCGCGCGCTCGCCGTACCCGGACAGGCACTTGGACGCCTGCGCGAGACGGTGTACGACCTGCTGGAACTGCCCGCGCCCACCAGCCCGTCCGTCCGCCGCCTGGCCCCGGCCGACCCACGCCCGGCCGCCGTCGACGCCGTCGACGCCGTCGACGCCGAGAACCGCGCCTCCGTCATCCTCACCCGTACAGACGGCGAGCCGGGCGCGGAACGCGTATCCGTCGAGCGATATCCGGCAGCCGTCGGGCACCTGATCGACGAGCCGGTGGACGCACTCAGCGCCTTCCGTCACCTCTCCAGCCCTGACGACGCACACGCCCAGGAGACCGCCGAGAGCGCGTCCGTGCTCGTACGAAGTGCCCAGGCCCGTACGGCAGTCGAGGCCGCTCGCTGGATCGGGGACACGCTCGCCCGCTACTCCGGAGCGCTGCTCGCCGCCACGACCGTCGCGGGCGGCGGCTGCCGGGTGGGGCTGGTTGACGGCCGTACGGTCGAGGTATCGGCGACCGGCCCGGTGACCGACCCGGAGGTGCTCGCCGCCGTCGTCTACGCGTGCCTGCGCGCGGGCATCGATGTGACACCGAGCCCGTGGACCTGCCTCACGCTGGTCTTCGCGGGGCGCGAGGAGGACGTCGTAGTGCGCCCGCTGCCGACTCACTCCACCCCCGATCAGAGCCTGCGCCGCACCTCGTCGGCGCGCGGGCTGCCGCCTTCCTCGTAGATCTCCAGCGCGCGCAGCAGATGCTCCCGCCGCGAGTCGAGGTCACCGCGCTCCCCCGCGAGTTCGGCGAGCTGTTCGCGGGCCGGTGCCTCGTAGTGCACGGCCCTGACCTCGCGCAGCATCTCCACCGCCGATGTCAGCTCCGTGACGGCTTCCTCGCCCTGCCCCAGGTTCCTCAAGCAGGCACCGATCGCGGCCTTCGCCCGCGCGCCCATCCGTCGGTCGCCGCCGTCACCGATGGCCATGAAGCGCGCGTACGCGTCCCTCAGGGTGGCCAGCGCCGCGCTGTGCCGACCGGCCGCGTCCTGTGCGCACCCCATGAAGTACAGCCCGATCGCGATGCCGCGCGGATCGCCGTGCCGGCGGTAGAGGTCGAGTGCCTCCGCGTAGACGGCGATGGCGCGCTCGCCGTCGTGCCGGTCCCAGTAGCGCCCGGCGAATTCGCGGGCGGAGGCGCGCAGCAGCAAGTGCCCGCTCTCGTCGGCCCGTTCGACGGCCGTCTCCAGTTCATCGCGCGCCCGGTCGTCCTCGCCTCGGTCGAGGAGGGGGCGGGACAGCAGGCAGCGCAGGCGTGCTTCGACGGCCGGGTCTCCGTCGGCGACGGCAGCGCGGACGCCGAGTTCGCCGGACTCCACCCAGTCGGCCAGGTAACGCCGGTTGAGGTACAGCGCGGTGAGGGCCTCGGCGAGGTCGGTCGTCTGCTGCCGCAGTCCGATGGCGGCCGCGGCGCGTACGGCGGCGAGCAGTTCGGCTCGTCGGCTGTCCAGCCACTCCAGCGCCTCGGACCTGCCCGTGAAGGGGCCGTCGTCAGCCATCCGCTCCGTCACCCGGTCCGTATACGTTCCGGCCCGCAACCGGCCGCCCATCACGGCGAGATCGGCGTACGCGGCGTAATTCAGCAGGTGGTCGGCACTCCGCCGCACGGCCGCGTCCCGTTCCTGCGCGGCGTCCTCGTCCTCGGCCCGCTGCCGGGCGTGCAGCCGTACGAGATCGTGGAAGGCGTAGCGTCCGTCCTCCGCGCTCTCGATCAGGCTGGCCTCCTCCAGTACGTCGAGGAGTTCCGCCGCCTCCCACTCGGTGAGCCGCGCGAGCGCCGCGGCGGTCGCCGTGTCCCACCTCCGCCCCGGATACACGCCGAGCAGTCGGTACATCCGTGCCGCGTCGGGGCCGAGCCCGTCGTAGGCGACGTTGAAGACGGCGGTCACGAGCTTTTTCCCTCCGGTGCGCAGGGCATCCAAACGGCGCTGTTCGTCGGCGAGTTCGGTGGCCAGTAGGGCGAGGGTGAGCCGTCTGCTGCTGAGCAGCCGGGCGGCGGCGACGTGCAGGGCGACGGGGAGCCCCGAGCAGTACCCGACGATCCGGGCGGCGGCCTCGGGCTCTTCGGCGACCCGGTGCGCTCCGCACAGCTCGCCGATCAGCTGGAGCCCGTGGTCGGCGGAGAGTGGTCCCAGGGTGAGCAGTTGGGCGCCGTCCAGGACGAGTTCGGCCAGGCGGTCCTGGCTGGTCGCCAGGACGACACTGCCGGACCCGCCGGGGATCAGCGCTCTGACCTGTGCGGGTTCGGTCACGTTGGCCAGGACCACCAGCACCGGTTCCGCCGCTGTCCTGCTGCGGAAGAGGGCACTCAACTCGCCGAGCGTCGGCGGCAGATAGGGGTCGGCGACGCCGAGCGCCCGCAGACATCCGCTCAGTCCCGCCGAGACGTCGGCGCCCTGCCGGCGGCGCAGCTCGGCGAAGTCGACGTAGAAGTCCCCGCCGGGGAAGCTCTCCCGCTGGCGCTCGGCCCAGCTGCGGGCGACGGCGCTCTTGCCGATGCCGGGCAGTCCGCTGAGCACGGTGAGTCCGGTGCGGCCGTCGATGGAGTCGAAGGTGGTGGTGCGGTCGACGAACGTGGCAGGTCCGCGCGGTACTTGACGAGGGGTCACCGGGGGTGGGGGTGGCGGAGGCGCGACATGTATCTGGCCGATCGTCCCGGCCTGGACGACGGGCCCGCCTGCGGTTCCGCCGAACTCGTTCCGCACGCCTTCGGCGCCCATGCCGCCCCCATCGGATTCCCCTGCACGACCTCCCCGTACGCTACCGACTTTCCCGGACGAAGGGGTGTCGGCCCGCGGTGCTGCGGGAGTTCGTCGGGCAGGTGCGGGAGTTCATCGGGCAGGTAGGCGACGGGCGGTTCGGCTGGGCGGCGGGGCAGGAGTTTGCCGAGGGAGATCCCGGCCATGACCAGGGTGCTGGCGGCGACGACTGTGGCCAGTCGTTGGAACCCGTCCCGCCTTGCGGCCAGCGCCGAGGCGCCGCCGACTCCCAGGGCCCCGGCGAACGGCAGTCCTCCGTACATGTCTCCCCCTCGCTACCGAACGCCTTCAGGTGCTGTGCCAGCGCTCTTCACGGCGGCACGCCATGTCCCACAACGACCGTACATACACCGCATGTTGGAACATGTCGTAGAGGAGTTCGACGCCGAGTGTGCCCGCGAGGAGTTGGCCGCGCCAGCCCGCGCCACGGGCGGTGACGACCTTCTCGACCACGAACACCAGCCCGACGGCGAGCCAGAACGGTGAGAACCTCGGCCGCCCCTTGGTCAGCATCCACACCGTGAACACCAGATAGAGGCTGAGGGCGACGACGGAAAGCCCCATGAATGTCTGGCGGACGATGTAGGGCGCGGTGACCCGTGTCCAGCCGTAGTCCCGGAGATTCTCCAGGGCGCCGCGCTGCCAGCGGAGTCTTTGGTGCCACAGTCGGGGAACGGTCGACATGACCTCGGTGACCACACCGCAGCCCGGCGGTGAGACGGTGCGATATCCGAGGGTGCGGACCGCCTTGGTCATTTCGTCGTCCTCGGTGAGCGAGGCAAGTGAATAGTAGGAGTCGCCGCCCCCAATACGACCCGACAGGCGGGCGTCCTTGACTTCCCTCAGGGTGGCCGCACGGAAAAGAGTCGCGGTTCCGGTGAGAACGTCGGCACGGTATTTGCGGCGCGATATCTCACGGGCGTACCGGTGGAATTCGAGGCGTTGCAGGGCGCCGAGGAGTCCGCCGCCGCGCTCTCCGTAGAAGATGCCGCCGACGGCTCCGACCGTGGGGTGCATGGCGGCCTGCGCGCTGGCCAGGAAGGCGGGCCACAGGGTGGTGTCGGCGTCCTGGACGAGGACCAGGTCGCCGTCCCGCAGTCCGGGCAGGACGCGGTCGAGCGCCTGGTTGAGCGCCCCGGCCTTCTTGTGCCGGTTGTGCTCGGAGGTCAGGACCGCGGCTCCGGCGCCGCGGGCGACCTCTGCTGTCGCGTCGGTGCAGCTGTCGGCCATGACGACGATCAGGTCGGGGGTACGGGTCTGGCGGCGCAGCGCCGCGATGGCGGCGGCGATGCGTCCGGCTTCATTGTGGGCCGGGATGAGCCCGACGACGCGTGGCCGCGGCCTTCCGTCGGCATCTGACATTCAGAAGCTCCTGACGCTGGCGGTGCGAGGTCCCCGGCAAAGGAAATCTACAGGTGTGGGTGTACGTCAATACCCCTGCCGCGTCGTGGCCGTCGCTTTGCGAAAACACGGTGGCATGTTTCGGCCACGGCATGATCGACCGGGGCTGGCCGAATCGCGCTGTAGGGATGAAGGGCGAATCCGAGTAGTGTCCGACGCGCTTCGCCGTATCGAGCCCGTATCGACTCCGTATCGACGACTCCATTGCGACTCCATTGCGACTCGATTGCCCGAAATGCTGTTGAAATCGATACGGATTAGTTCCGTCGGGCGGAATCCGCCGCAGAACCGAAGGGGAGAGGCAGCAGCGATGACCACCAGCTCGAGTGTTTCCACGCAGGCGTCAGCAGCGCACCCGGACGGCACGATCACGACGGTCGCCGGAAACGGCAACGCCGGGTGGCAGGGCGACGGTGTCGCCATCAGCACCCGGATCAACCACATCCGGGGCGTCGCGAGTGACGCGGAGGGCAACCTCTACATCGCCGACACCCACAACCACCGTGTCCGCAAGGTGACTCCGGACGGGCGGATCACCACCATCGCCGGAGACGGCAACGCCGGATGGACGGGCGACGGCCAGGCCACCAGCAGCCGGCTGTACCACCCGTGGGGTGTGGCGGTCGACGCGGAGGGCACGGTCTTCATCGCCGACCGCAGCAACCACCGCATCCGCAAGGTGACGTCGGACGGGCGGATCACCACCATCGCCGGGGACGGCAACGCCGGATGGACGGGCGACGGCCAGGCTCGCAGCGCCCGCCTCAACTACCCGTACAGCGTGGCCCTCGACAGCGCCGGAAACGTCTACGTCGCCGACCGTAACAACCACCGCATCCGCAAGATCACCCGCGATGACCGGATCACCACCATCGCGGGAGGCGGGACCGCCGGATGGATCGGCGACGGCCAGGCCACCAGTACCCGCCTCAACTACCCCGAGGGCCTGGCGGTGGACGCGGAGGGCGTCGTCTACGTCGCCGACACCCACAACCACCGTATCCGCAAGATCACTTCGGACGGCTACATCACGACCATCGCGGGCTACGGCCCGGCCGGGTGGGACAACGACGGCCAGGCCACCAGCAGCAAGATCCACACACCGACCGGCGTGACGGTCGACAGCGCGGGCATCGTCTACATCGCGGACTGGGGCAACCACCGCGTCCGCAAGGTCACCACCGACGGCCGCATCATCACGATCGCCGGCTACGGCCCCGCGGGCTTCGAGTCGGACGGCGGCCCGGCACAGAGCAGCAAGCTGTACTACCCGGCCGATGTGGCGCTCGACCCGCGCGGGAACCTCTTCATCGGCTGCTACGGCAACCACCGCATCCGGCAGGTCGCCGGCGTCGCCCGGGTGGAGCCGCCCACTCCGCCGCTGGCCGACCTGTACGGCGAGGTGGTGGCCCCGGCGTCGGCGCAGCGCGGCCAGGAGTTCGACCTCGGCGCGCGGGTCAAGAGCCGCGGCCCGGCGACGGTCGACGGCCAGTACGTGACGGTGGTCATGCACCTCGCGGAGGGCCTGGTCAGCGTCCCGGGCGGGACGACGAAGCGCTTGTCGCGTACCTTCGCGGGCAGCCAACTGATGCCGTACGGCGGCGCGTTGGACGGCGTGTTCCGGGTGATGGCTCCGCAGGGGGCGTCGGCCGGGGTGTACGAGTCGAGCCTGGAGATCCAGTACGGCGGGGACCTCAACCTCAAGAACAACACCGAGATCCTGCGGGTGAACATCATCGTCCCGGAGCCGGTGGCCGACGAGACGGCGCTGACGATCTACCAGGACTCGGTGCCCGAGGTGGCACCCGGCCAGGAGAGCACGGTGGACCTGCGGTTCGTCGGCCCGGTGCACCAGCCGGTGGACCCGGGGCGGCTGCGTCAGGTGTACACCGCGCCGAGCGGGTTCCTGTTCAGCGGCCAGGCACGGTACGCGTACCACAACACCCCGGCCGGCCTGGTCTCCGGCGATCTGGTCTGCGACGTCCAGGACGGCGGCCGTACGTTGATCGTGTGGGCCAACCCGCATCTGAACACGGCCGACACGGACACCGGCGACCTCGTCTACTCGCTCGGCATCCAGGCCTCGCCCGACGCCACACCGGGCATCCGGTACGACGGCGCGGCCAGCATCGGCCAGCACGCCCCCGTACAGCTGCGGGCCCGGGTGGCCAGCACGGCCGACCAGCGCGCGCTGGTCACGCAGAAGGACCCGGCGGCCGCGCGGGTGCGGCCGGGCGAGCAGTGGGACTACGACGCGCTGAACATGGTCGTCACCAACTCCGGCCAGAGCACGCTGGGTACGCATGAGGTGGTCTTCACCGCCCCGCCCGGAATGCGCTTCATGGAGGACAGGGTCGCGATGTCCCGGCAGCACGGCACCCAGGAGGTCATCTGCTCGGGTGAACGCTCCGACGACAACTGCGTGTTGACCTGCCCGGCGGTCCCGTTCGACCTGGCGCCCGGCCGGTGGGCGACGATCTACCCGGCGCTCGAGGTCGACGCGGACGCGTCCCGCGGCACGGTACGCGGCGGCATCCGGATTGGCAGCCCGGTCTTCGCGACCGGGCACTCCACGGCCGTCATCGAGTAGCCCTGTCGTCTGGTAGGCCAACCCCCGGCCTCGGCCGCCCCGTTCACCGAACGGGGCGGCGCCAACCCCCGGCCTCGGCCGCCCCGTTCACCGAACGGGGCGGCCGTCGCCGCGTAACTCGGCGCGCCTGCCGAGCGCCTGCCGCCACGAGGGAACAATGGGGCCGGTGTTCGTTCACGAGTTCGGGAAAGCGGGAGTCAGCAGTGGCGATGGTCGGCCTGTTCTGGATAGATGTCGATGAGGACACCGTGTATCTGGGTGCCCCGCCCGACATCCTCGGTCGCACCGTCCTGGTGAGCGATGCGGGCCTGGAGGGGGTCGGGAACGAGCAGGCTGGCAGCTGGGCCTGGGCGGAGGTCCGCGAGGTCGCCGTGCTCGGCGCCCCGGTGAGGTCGGCGGTCCGCCGGAGTCTCTCGATGGCGGGGACACTCCTGCTAACCGCAGTGTCCGGCGGCCCCGTCGACGACGCCCCGGCCATGACGGTACGCGTCGATACGGCGGACGGCCAGCGGGAGTTGACCACCTCCACCGCTGCGGCGGGAGGCTACGGGCAGGACGAGTTCGACCTCTCGCAGGTCCTGCTCGACCGGTTCGCCGACGGCTCGGCGCGCCCTTCCACGCTGGTCGAGTGGGCCCGTACGCACTCTGGCGGAACCCCTCACCGCGCTGATCGCGAGGCGCTGCTCAGGGCGTGGGCTTGTCAGTGACCGCTTCCGGTTCCGCTCAGCGGGAGGAGTGACTCCAGGCGTGCCCCGCTGTTCCAGGAGCCGAACAGGTCGCGGTTGAGCGCCACGATGTGGTGCTTGAGTGCGAGTTCGCGGGCGTGCCGGGTGTATTCGCAGGTGGCGACGAACAGCGCGACATCCGCGCAATGTTCGTTGACGGCCATGCCGACGAACTTCTGCATGTCGCCGCTGGGCACGGTCCGGTGCGGCGCGTAGTGCTTGACCTGCACGACCAGGCGGCGCCCGTCGGGCATGGCGCCGAGGATGTCGGCGGCCAGGTCACCTGACCCGCCCACCACGCGCACCCCGGTGCACCCGTCGCGGCGGCACAGCTCGGCCACGTACCGCTCGAAGTCCTGCCAGCTCATGGCGTCGATGGCCGTCATGGACCGTTCCAGCTCCGCACGCCGTTCGCCCTCGCGCCAGGCGCGATCACGGGTGCGCGCATGCCGGTGCGTCCGCCACAGGAACCACGCCACTGTGGCGGCCACTCCCGTCCCGGAGATGCCGAGCAACAGCCACGGCTCCCGCGCCAGTACGAACAGGCCCACGGCGACGCCGCCCGCGCCCAGGAGGACGCGCCTCCGACGTTCCCGCTGGCGTCGCGCCTTGCCGTGGCGCCCCTTCCGCCTGGCCATCGCGTCACGCTCCCCCCCCCGGTGCCGGATGGATCTGAGGTGAAGTGTGAAAGCAGACATCACCCCCGCCAAGGGGGCGTTTACAGCCAACGGCCATTCGGAGGCAGCGCACCGGGGCAGGCGTCGGCCCCGGCCGCGGCCGAACCCCGATAACCTCCCCGGATGTCGAACTCGCATACGTACCGCACGTATGGCGCCATCCGCACCGGCAAGTTGTGGGCCACGGCCGCCGTGCTGTTCTTCGTCCTGCTCGGCTCTCTGGCGTTGTGCGTCTTCGATTCGCTGGAGTTCGACGAGCGGTGCGCCCAAGGCATGGTGGAGGGCCCCGGGCGGCTCCAGGACACCCGGCAGCAGTCGTTTCCCCCCGCGGTGATCTGCGAGTTCGAGCACGGGGTTGTCAGCGCCGGTGGCACGGGGCTGCTCGGTGCGGTGACCTGGCTGAGTCTGGCGGGCCTGGCCATGTGCGTACTGCTGGCGCTGCTGGCCGAATGCGTCGAGCTGCCCGCTGGACCGCGGGCGCCCCTCCTCATCTCACGGGCCGAGCGGACGCGTCGTACGGGAACGGCCCTGTTCGTCACCGGCTCCGCGTTCCTCATGGTGTACGGGCTGTTCGGCTGGCGACTCCTCGCGGGCCCGTCATCGGCCTGTTCGGCCGGAGCGGAGTGGGGGACCTTCCCGCCGGAGACGCTGGAGTACCGCCTGTTCCCGCCCCAGGCGACCTGCATGGCTCACAGCGGCAGAACATGGCACCTCAACGGGGACTGGGGCGAGGCTCTGGCGACGGCGTCGGCCGTCTACCTGGCCGTCGCCGGGGCCGGGTTCGCGCTGGCGTGGCGGCGCAGGCGAGCCGAGGTGCGGGGAGCGGGCGGCCGCGGCGTTCCGTAGCTTCGGCGGCTGGGGCGAAGCGCGTCGGCGCCCTCGTGCCGCGCCACTTCGCAGGCGCGCACCGCGCCACCGCGAGATCACCCCAGGTTGACAGAATTAGGTTTGCCTAACCTAAGATCCGCTCTCGTGCCCGACAACGATACGGCCGCCCTACCGGGCGCTCCCCCCACCCCAGCCGCGCGGCGCGTCCCACTGCTCATCGCCGGTGTCGGCGCGTTGCTGCTGTGCGCCGCGCTGAGCCTGGCGCTCGGGGCCCGGTCGGTGCCGCTGGCCACCGTCGTCGACGCGCTCTTCGGCGACGCGGACGGGCGCGACGCGCTGGTGGTCACGGGCCTGCGACTGCCGCGTACCGCCGTCGGACTCGCGGTCGGCGCCGCGCTCGGGGTGGCCGGGGCCGTCGCCCAGGGCATCACGCGCAACCCGCTCGCCTCGCCGACCACCCTCGGCATCAACGCGGGCGCGGGCTTCGCCGTGGTCGTCGCGATCTTCACGTTCCATCTCACCCAGCCCGCGCAGTACGTGTGGTTCGCCTTCGCCGGGGCGGCCGCCGCGGCCCTGTTCGCCCAGGCGCTCGCCCGGCGCGGCGGCGACCTCGACCCGGTGCGGCTCGCGCTCGGCGGCACCGTACTCCAACTCGTCCTGCTGTCCTGGACGTCGGCGGTGATGCTGGCCAGTCAGCGCACTCTGGACGAGGCCCGGTTCTGGCTGGCGGGATCGCTCGCCGACCGCACGCTCGATGTGCTGTGGCCGGTGCTGCCGACTCTCGTGATCGGCCTGGTGCTCGCGCTGGCTCTCTCGCCCGCGCTCAACGCCCTGGCGCTCGGCGACGAGTCGGCCCAGTCACTCGGTGTGCCGGTGGCGCGCATCCGGGTCGCGGGCGGCATCGCCGTGATCCTGCTGGCCGGTTCGGCGGTCGCCGTGGCCGGGCCCGTCGCCTTCGTCGGGCTCGCCGCGCCGCACCTGGTACGCCCGCTGCTCGGCTCCGACCATCGCCTCCTCGTGCCCGGCTGCCTGATCGCGGGCCCGCTGCTGCTGCTCGCCGCCGACGTGCTCGGCCGCCTCGTCATCCGCCCGTCCGAACTGCAGGTCGGCATCGTCAGCGCGTTCCTCGGCGCGCCGCTGCTGGCTCTGCTCGCCCGGAGGGTGGCCCGATGACCAGCGCCGCCGTACGGACTCCACGGGGCACCCAGGTCCAGCGCCGGGGGCACCGCACCGCCCTGCTGAGCGGCTGCGCCGTCGCCCTCCTCCTCGTGCTCGCGCTCATCTCACTCACCCGCAGCGAGATCCCGCTGTCCGTGTCCACCGCGCTCCGTGCGCTGGTCGGGCAGGGCGACGCGGGTGAGGTGTTCGTGGTCCAGGAGTTCCTGGCACCCCGGCTGGCCGCGGCCGTGATCGCGGGAGCCGGACTCGGCGTCGCGGGCTCGCTACTGCAACGGCTGTTCCGTAACCCGCTCGCCTCACCCGACGTCATGGGCATCACCGGCGGCGCCTCCTTCGGCGCGGTCGCGCTGCTGGCCGTCGGCGCCTCGCAGACGCTCATCCCGCTGGGCGCGCTGGGCGGCGGACTGCTCGCCGCGCTGCTGCTCGGGGTGCTCGCCTGGCGCTCGGGCCTGGGCGTCACCCGGCTGGTACTGGTCGGCCTCGCCGTGCAGGCGGGCCTCGCGGCCGCGGTGAACTTCATGGTCGTCAGCTTCCCAGCCGAACTCGCGGGCTCGGCGCTGCAGTGGACCACCGGCTCGCTGTACGGGCGGACCTGGCCGGAGGTGTGGGGTGCCGCGGGCGCGATGCTGCTGGCCCTCGCCTTCGCGTTCGGCCTGCACCGCAAGTTGGCCGTACTGGACCTCGGCGACGAGTCGGCGGGCGGGCTCGGCCTGAACACCTCCACCGCCCGCCTCCAACTCCTCGTCACGGCCATCACGTTGGCCTCGCTGGCCGCCGCGCTCTCTGGCCCGGTCGGCTTCGTGGCCCTCGCCGTACCGCACATCGTCCGCTTCGTCGCGGGCCCGCCGACGCCCGGAACGCTGGCGCTCACCGGCCTGGCCGGCGCGGTGCTGTTGCTCGCATCGGACCTGGTGGTGCAGCACCTGTTGCCGGTGGAGGGGCTGCCGGTCGGGGCGGTCACGGCGACCGTCGGGGCGCCCTGGCTCTTGGTTCTGATGATGCGTCAGGGCAAGCCCGTGAACAGGAGTACCGCATGAAGTCAGACCAGATGCAACCGGGGCAGGCGCAGTCAGACCGGACGCAGCCCGAGCAGGCGCAGTCAGACCGGACGCAGCCCGAGCAGGCACAGCCCGCGCAGGCGCAGCCGGAGCAGGCGCAACTGGGGCAGGCTCAGCCCAACGAGCTGTCCACCCACGGTCTCGACCTGCGCTACGGCGACCGTACCGTCGTCGACGGCCTCGACCTCGTACTCCCTGGCGGTGCCGTGACCGCCATCGTCGGCCCCAACGCCTGTGGCAAGTCGACCCTGTTGCGCGGCCTGACCCGGCTGCTCGCCCCTGCGGGCGGTACCGTCGCGCTGGACGGCGCCGACATTCACCGGATGTCCGCCCGCGCACTGGCCCTGCGGATGGGCCTGCTGCCGCAGCAGCCGGTCACGCCCGAGGCGATCACGGTGGAGTCCCTCGTACGGCTCGGCCGCTACCCGCACCAGCGGTTCCTCAGCCCGTGGTCGTCCGCCGACCAGGCCGCCGTGGACTCGGCGTTGGAGCGGACCGGTACGGCATCGCTCCGCCACCAGCCCGTGGACCGGCTCTCCGGCGGCCAGCGGCAGCGGGCCTGGATCGCCCTGGCCCTGGCCCAGGACACCGATCTGCTGCTGCTCGACGAGCCGACCACCTTCCTGGACCTACGGCACCAGCTCGACGTACTCGACCTGGTCGCCGAACTGCACTCCGAGGCCGGCCGCACCGTGGTGATGGTGCTGCACGACCTCGGGCAGGCCGCCCGCTACGCGGACCATCTGGTGGTTCTCAAGGACGGGCAGTTGGCCGCGGCCGGTGCGCCGGACGCGGTACTCGACGCCGAACTGGTCAGGTCCGTGTTCGACGTGGACTGCCGGGTGATCCCCGACCCGGAGACCGGCACACCACTGGTCATCCCCCGAGGCAAGGCCGCCAGGCACACCCGTGCCGCCCCCGCCTGACCTGCCCCCC
>NZ_JAZGRL010000001.1:1400314-1426888 GCF_046540415.1 Streptomyces sp. E11-3
CTCCCCCATCTCCTCCACCTCCCCCGCTCACCGTAAGAGAGAAGCGAACCCTCATGGCCTCCAGAACGACCCCGCGCGGATTCCGCCGCCTCGGCGCCGCCCTGCTCACCGTCGTCATCGGCACCACCGCACTGACCGCCTGCGGCAGCGACGACAAGCCCGCCGACGACTCGAAGGACAAGGCAGGTGGGGCGGCCTCCAAGGACTTCCCGCGTACCGTCAAGCACGTGATGGGCACCACCGAGATCCCGTCCAAGCCCAAGCGGGTCGTGGTACTCGACACCGGTGAGCTGGACGATGTCACGCTGCTCGGCGTCAAGCCGGTCGGCGCGGTCTCGCCGCACTTCAAGACGGCTGGCGGCTTTCCCGAGTACCTCGACGGCAAGGTCGACGGTGTCAAGGACGTAGGCCCGGCGCTTGAGCCGAACCTGGTGAAGATCGCCGCCCTCAAGCCGGACCTGATCCTGTCGTCGAAGGTCCGCCACGAGAAGGTGTACGACAAACTCGCGGGCATCGCCCCGACCGTCTTCACCGAGACCACGGGTGGCCCCTGGAAGCAGAACCTCGCGGTCCACGCGGAGGCCCTGGGCCTGGAGAAGCAGGCCGCCGACGCGCTGAAGTCCTACGAGACGAAGGCGAAGGCGCTGGGCGAGGCCATCAGCAAGAAGTACGACGGCGAGATGCCCACCGCGTCGGTCGTCCGCTTCATCGCGGGCCCGACCCGCCTGTACCAGAAGTCCGCGTACAGCGGCATCGTCCTGACCGACATCGGCCTTGAGCGCCCGAAGTCGCAGTCGTCGGTGGACCCGGCGGTCACCATGAAGGACGTCAGCCCGGAGCAGATCGACCAGGCCGACGCCGACCTGGTGTTCGTGACGCTGGCCGACGACCCGTCCAAGACCAAGCAGAAGGACGTCACGTCCAACCCGGTCTGGAAGTCCCTGCCGGCGGTCAAGAACGACAAGGTCTTCACCGTCCCGGACGAGACCTGGATGTCGGGCATCGGCGTCAGGCGGCCGAGAACATGCTCGCCGACGTCGCGAAGGCGACCGGAGTCGAACTCCCCAAGAAGTAAGGGTGCGTTGGGGGGCGGGCCGCCACCCGCCCTCCCTCCCCAGGCGACGTCTACCTCCTACGCAGCGACACCACGGCCCACCGCGTCACCCCCTCAACCGCCCGGGCCTACGCCGTACGGTCCTCAACTTCGGCTACACCACCTCGGGCCGGCAGCGCGCGATCACCTCGTCCGTGTCACAGCTGTACTGATCGCGTGTACGCGACGGTGGAGGCCCCCTGGCTGCGCGGGGCGGGGCATCGGAGGCGACGCCTGACATCGTTCCGCCTCATGGAGGGTCTTCGGGTGGGCCCGGCACACCCTCCGCGTTCTCGATGAGGCGCCGAAGCTCCGTGACGAACCGGGCGGCGGGTGCGCCGTCGATCACGTTGTGGTCGAAGGTCAGGGTCAGGTCGAGCACGTCGCGGACGGCGATCCGCCCGGCCACGGCGCGGGGCCGCTCGCTGACACCACCCACAACCACCTGGAGCGGCATCAGACTTGGCGGGGCGACCCCGAACCCACCACCGGCGCCGAACATCCCCACGGCTGTGACCGCGACCGTCCCCGTCGACTGCCGCAGTCGGACGGACCTGCCCAACGCGGCGTACATCGTCGGCAGCAGGCCGGGCACCCGACACGCCGCGGTGCCGAAGCGATCGAGGAGCCGCCCCGCGCCGGTGGTGGTGTGGTCGCGCTTGACGGCCCGCAGCTCTGCCGTGAGGTCCTGTACGTCTCGGACGTCGGCGTCATGGAGGACATGCGGGACCGCGAAGGGCCCCTGATCGGTCATGACCTCCACCAGTGTGTTGACGTCCACATGGTGGTGCTGGACCAACCGGCCGCGCCAGTTCCGATAGGCGTGCACCTGCGGGTGTGCCGCCGCTGCCCGCGCGACGGCCGCCACCACGAAGGCAGTGAACGACACCGGCTCGGCGGATGCGGCGATCCGTTTCCGTACCAACGTGACGTCAAGGTCGACAAGGCTGTGCATGGCCGCCATACGCCGCCGCCCGGCCCGCAGGGCGGCGATCACCAGCCGCCGGCTGGGCGGGAAGGGCCGGACTTCGACCGCGCGTGGCCGACCCGCGGTAGCTGGGGAACCCGCCTTGTCACGCCGGGCCTTCGTCTTGTCGCGCTTGCGCATCGTACGGCGCCTCCCCCAGCCGGGACGGGCATGCGTCAGGCAGTCGGCGGTGAGGTCCAGGCAGCGTGCCAGGTAGCCGGGCCGACGACGCCGTCCGCGGTGAGGCCCCGCTGCTTCTGGAAGGCCAGGCAGGCTTCCCGAGACCGCTTGTCGTAGGCCCCGTTCACCGTAACGTCCCAACCCAGCTGACGCATCTGCTGCTGCCATGTGCGTACGCCGGGGTGCACCGTCTTCGGCGGCCAGGTGAACAGCACGCCGGGCCAGTTCGGAGCGAGGTCCGGGCCCGGACCGCGGGCGGCGGCCGTAGTGACGGGCGCCGTCCAAGACGCGTACCAGGTCTTCTCACCGACAACGCCGTCGACGATCAGCCCCTTCTCCTCCTGGAAGGCCAGGCAGACGCGCCGGGACCCTTCGCCGTAGGCACCGTCGACCGCGATGTTCCACCCTCGGTCGCGCATCCGCTGCTGCCAGGTGCGCGCGCTGGAGTGCACGGTGACCGGCGGATAATGCAGCAGGACGCCAGGGAAGGCCGGGACGTCGGGGTCCGGCGGGTCCGTGGGATCACCGCCACCGTCGGAGCCGGGCTCCATGGCGGACATGTGACGGCTCAGCCCTCCGGGACACTCGGTCGAGAGGAACGTCTTGTGGCCGGTGATCGCGGCCGCCGCGTTCCCGACGCTCCGCAACCGCGCGATGGCCGTACGAAAGCCGTCGATGAGCTGTTCGGTGACGGTGTCGTACGAGGAGGAGGTCCCGCCGACGAGCCCGCACACCGCGTAGTAGCGGTAGTTGGAGTCGTTGGTGCCGTTCGCGGCGGTTCTGATGCCGACACCGCGCCCCTCGAAGACGTACCCATGGACACAGACCAGGTACGTGTAGGCGATGTCATCCCACTGGTTGGTGTCCATATGGTGGTTCTGGATGCCGCGCACCTGCGACGCGCAGCTGGAGTGACTACCGGCGGCGAAGCGCGTGCCCCCGGTGTGGTGGACGGCGACGCCGCCGCGTGACGCGTCGATATCGGCAGAGGTCTTCTTCGGAGCCCGGGCACCCCACGCGGAACGAGAGACGAAGGTCGCCATCAGCGTGCGCCTCCGCTCGTCATCGGCAGACCGCACTCGGCGCTTGCGTTGAGCGGTTCACGGGAGACCCCGTCCGCGTAGTCGGCGGCGGAGACGTCAGGAAGGCGGGCGTCGGGGTGATCCGGCCGGGTCACGATGGGGAGCTCGCCGGGGCGGTCGCCGACGTGGGCCTGACCGGCTGCTGCCGCCTGCCCGGAGCAGATGACGGGGAAGGCCACGGCGCCGACGGCGGCGGTGACGGCGGCTCTGCCGGTCAGACCGAGAAATCCGCGGCGGGTGTGGTCGGTGAGATGAGACAAACTCTTCTCCTCGCTGGGCTAGGCGTACTCGGCGCATGGGCCGGGACCAATCACAGCCTGCGGCGGGGCCTCCCCGCCCCACCAGCTCTTGGGACAGGGTGACGTGATCTCGGGACGTCCCAGGCGCCGACCTGCTGAGACGTGAGCGCACGCGAGGTTCTCGCGGGATGCCTGCGCCACGAATCCGCTCACGAGCCACAAGCCGGGGTCTACGCGGCCCGGCCGTCGCGGCAGTCCCGACAGTCCCTGCAATGCCCAGGCCCCGGCGCCCGGAACGCCCGATCACACTCCTCGCAGTTCTGCAGCGGATCAGGCGGCCCGTCCCCTGCCTCCGTGGGCAGCTCAGCCGGGAGCCCCTGCCGGAGCCGGAAGGCCAGCAGTCCCGCCGGGCGCGGAATGTCCCCGACGGGCAGTAGCGCGGTAAGCGTACGAGCCAGATCGGCAGGCCGAACGCCCCGCTCCAACCACACACCGGCGTCCACGGCGAGCCGCTCGATCTCCGGGGCGGACAGCAGAAGCCGCTGGTCCCGGCGTCGAAGTGACCCGAGAACGGCGACCGCGTCGCTCCGGTGCGGCGAGTCAGCGACCGGCTCAGCTGCTGCTGGCGTCTCCTCGGGCGCGGCCACCTCCGGGCGCGACACCACCCCCTCCACCACGGCCCGGCAGCGCTCAGCCGGATGCTCGTAGAAGGTCGTACGGGTCACCACCTGCCCATGCGCGCCCCGAGCCCGCTCCCGTACGAGATACCCGGCGTCCTCCAACTCCCGCAACGCACGGGCGATCCGCAACTCACTCTCCGGCCACCGCTTCACGAGATCCTTGATGCCGACATGCGCACCATCCGGCAGCGACTGGATATACACGGCGAGCCCGACCGCGACGAGCGACAGGTCACGGTTCTGGGCGAGGTGATTGCCAACGACGGTGAAGCGCTCGGCATGGCGATGGCGTACGTGGACGACACCTGATCGCGGACGCGCGTCAGCGCTAGAATCTGACTCAGCCATAGGGAAGGGTCCTTGCTTCCTCGATGGTCAGGCCCTCGCCCGGGATTGCCGTCCCGGCGGGGGCCGTTCACATGCGGTCTGTGGTTGTTGGTCACGGCGACGGTAACCCCAGCTCCCACTCCCCCACCCCCAGATGACCCCACCTCACCCTTGTGGGTGACGATCACGGCGGGTGAGGTGGGGTTGGGTCGGTTCTTCCCCAAAGTCCTTTACTAGGACGTCGCACCCCACCGCATCGCGGCCACCCGCGACCCGGTCCGAGTAACTACGCGTCACACGTCGACCTCCGCCCAGACCGTCTTCCCCGGCCCGAGCCGATCGGCAACACCCCACCGTGACGCAAGCGCCGCGACCAAACACAGCCCACGGCCGGAGTCGTCATCCCCCGACGGCACAGGAGGCTCGACAGGGACAACGCCACCGCCCCCGCGCGCATCGGAGACCTCGATCCGGACCATCCGCGCCCCGCACTCCAGGCCGAGCCGGAAGTCCCGACCAGGCAGACGCCCGTGCGTGACGGCGTTCGCGGCAAGCTCCGCGACGATCAACGCAACCGAATCGGAGAGGTCGCCGCCGCGAGGCACGCCCCACTCGTCGAGCTGTTGGACGGCGCGGTGACGGGCGAGGTGAGCACTTTGCCGGGTCGAACTCAGCCGGAGGCCGAAGTGACGTACGGGAACATCGACTTGCTGGCCCTGGCGGGCGATTTGCTGATTCATGTCACTCAGCGTGGCCATGCGAGCGTACGGTGAACAGCGGCGACGCTTGTACGGAGCGTAGTTGTCGGGCTGTCTGGACGGACTGTCCATGCTGTCGGCCGTCACTACGCGCGGGCACGGAGGTGGCGGGACGTGACGGACCAGGGGCCGACCGAGCCAGACGAAGGAATGGACGAGCAGGACTGGGACGAAGCCACGTCCGAGATCCTGGCAGTCGTAGGCCGCCACGTACGCCGCTGCCGCGAACGGGCCGGGCTAAAGCAGTCCGAGCTCGGCAAGGCGATCGGCTACACCGAGCACCAGGTGTCGGCGGTCGAGCGCGGCAGACGCATCCCGAAGCCCGTGTTCCTAGACCGGGTGGACGAAGTACTGGGCACGCAAGGGGCGTTGGCGGACTTCAAGGAAGACGTGGAGAAGGTCAGGTACCCAAAGAAGGTGCGGGACCTGAAGCGCCTGGAGGCGGACGCGGCCGCACTGGGCGCGTACGCCAATCACCACATCCACGGCCTGCTCCAGACCGAGGACTACATCCGAGCGTTGTACCGAGCCCGTCGACCGGCGCTGGACGAGGAGCTCATCGAGGAGTACGTCGCGGGCCGGTTGGCTCGGCATGACGTCTTCAGCCGAAAGCCCCCGCCCTTCCTCAGCTTCGTCCAGGAAGAGGTGACGCTACGCCGCCCGGTCGGTGGCACGATGGTGATGCGCGGGCAGCTCGAACGACTGTTGGAGGTCGGGCAGTTGCGCAATGTGGAGATCCAGGTAATGCCCACGGACTGCGAGGACCATGCCGGGCTGGCGGGTGCATTCCGGCTGATCGACCCGCACACCGGCCCGAAGGTCGGTTATATCGAGCAGCAGCGGTTCAGCCGGGTGATCCCGGAACGACAAGAGGTCCGCCGCTTGGAAGCCACCTATGGGATCATCCAGGCCCAAGCTCTCACGCCGCGGGAGTCACTCGCGTTCATCGAGAAAGTGCTGGGAGAGATATGACGATCAAGCCTTCCGCCCACAGCGCCGACGAACTGGAGTGGTTCAAGAGCAGCTACAGCAGCAACGAAGGCCCCGACTGCCTCGAGATCGCAACCACCCCCGCCACCATCCACGTACGCGACTCCAAGAACAAGCAGGGTCACCAGCTCGCCTTCACACCCGAACAGTGGAAGTCCTTCGTGGAGTTCACTGCGCAGCCCTAGGAACCCCACCAGATCTGACGCATGTGTTCCCGACGCGCAGCCGCAGCAGGCGACTTCTCGAAGACACCAGCAGCCACCCGGTGGACGCAGTCCACGCCATAGCGGTGCAGGAGGTCGACATCTTCGGGGGCGGGGCGGTGGGGGAACAGCGCGCTAAGGCGATCAGCTCCCTGCGGACTGTGCGGAGCGTAGTCCAGCAGCTGCCCCAGTGCCTGGCGGACGTACTTATGGTCGGGCTTGCTCTTGGCCTCGATGAGCTCGGTGCCGCTGCCATCGGTCACGTAGAGGTCGCTCACACCACCAGGGCAGAAGAAGCGCGACGCACTTCGGCCCTCCGCGATGAGGTGCTGTCTGAACTCTGCCACCAGGCTTGACTCATTCCGATCGACGACTATGAGGCGTCTGCTGCGCCGGTATGAGGTCCGCAGGGTGCGCATCTCCTCCAGCGCTGCGCTGCGGACGACCTGTCGATCCCGTTCGTCCGACTGAGGCATGGCATCCGGGGACTGCCGCGTCCACGCAGTCCCTGGGGTAATCATGAACTCCTCGAGTACCGACCACGCCTTGTCGCCCCGAAGCACCATCTGGCCGGGAAAGTTGTGGGCTGGCTTGTAGCCGATCGCCATGTTCAGGTCGGTGTAGGAGATGGCAGCGTCGGTGAAGTCCAGCAGGGTGTAAACGGTGTGCCAGCTCTTGCCGTCCTCGGACGGGGGCCACAGCCGGTCGGCCAGTTCTCGGTTCCGGAAGATCGCCCCGACTTCGCCCACGGCTCGCACCTGGTTCCCGCCCGTGAACAGGACCACGTCCCCGGTCTCCACACCCTCCATCTTCTTGTCGTGGCTGGGCGTCGCGCCCCAGAATCGGGCCTTGCCGTCCGGGTGCAGCGCCAGGAGCAGCTCCCGCTGCTGGGGGCTAAGGGCCTCCGTGTACTGGTCGTCTGTGAAATCCACCTGCTGCGCGAGGGTGTCAGCCCAGTGACGACGGGTCTCGGGGCTGCCATAGGACGGTGAGATCAGGACGCGCACCGTGGGGTGCTCCCTTCCGGAAGATCCGAACGATCAGAGCCAAACGTTTCAGCGCTGCTGGTGGAAGACCCACAGGAATGGTTTGTGCCGGGCTCGGCGGCTGCATACCTGGGCGCGCCCTGAGCTGGGCCAAGGCGTGCAGCAGCCGGTCTTCCGCCACGGGTATCACCCTACGGCGATGGGGTGTTGGAAGTCTTGTCCCGTTGGTTGCGCGGCCCCACCCACCCCTCCAACCGTTACGCTGAGCCGACGTCTGTTCGACGGAGGGGAGTGGCGTTGTCTCGGGGCGCGCAGGAGCACTACGAGGGGCTCGCGGACCAGTACGACGAGCACTGGGACTACCGTCCCGGCTATGTCCCGTGGATGGCCGCCCGGATCACCGAGGCCCTCCAGCTGACGGACGGCGACCGGATCGCCGATATCGGGTGCGGGACCGGACTGTTCGCGCGGGAGGTCCAGGCGGCCGTGCGCCCAGTGAAGCCGGTCCTCTGTGTCGATCCTTCCGCAGCCATGCTGCGCCAGATCGCCGAACCCTCCCCCACTGGCCTGAGGCCGATTCGGGCCTCTGCCGAGGATGTGGCCGGGGGCCGCGTCGTGCTGCCGTATGACCGGCTCGACGCTCTCTGGGTGAAGGAGGCCGTCCACCACTTCGACGATCCGACGCG
This sequence comes from Streptomyces sp. E11-3, assembly GCF_046540415.1. Classification (NCBI taxonomy): domain Bacteria; kingdom Bacillati; phylum Actinomycetota; class Actinomycetes; order Kitasatosporales; family Streptomycetaceae; genus Streptomyces; species Streptomyces sp. E11-3. Next base: position 1,408,506 of record NZ_JAZGRL010000001.1, read on the forward strand.
GACGCTACGAGGGCTGGCCGGGCTACTCGCCCCTGGTGGGCGGCTGCTCGTGGTGATGATGCCTGCCACCATCGCGTACCCGCTGTTCGAAGCGGCGCTGAAGCGATACGAGGAGCTGCAGCCCGATCCGCGGGACATCGCCCGGCAGTTGGAGGAGGTCGGGCTCCGCGTCGATGTGTCGTATGTGGAGCATGAGTTGCGGATTCCGCGTGAGCGGTACATCGACATGGTCAGGGCCCGTTACATGTCGGTGCTGTCTTCGTTCAGCGAGGGCGAGATCGAGAGCGGAGTCGAGGAGATCAAGACTGCCCATACGCACGGCGAGTTGGTGTTCCCTGACCGGTTCGCGTTCGTGCGCGGGGTGGTCGCGTGAGCGTGCCCGTCGATGAGCGTCTTGACCGGTTACGCGGTGAGCTCGATGAGCACACGCGGATCGCCGACCATCTGGGTATGGACCTGGAACGGCCGCTGCCCGCTATACCTAAAGTCGCCAGACGGATCGCCGTCGCCTCGTCTGCGGCTCTGGCCGTTGTTCCGGCTGTTCCCGCGACCGCCGCTAATGATCCGGCTGCCCCGTTCCAAGATCCCGGCCCGGTAGTGGCGCTCGCGGCTGAGCTGGGCGATGACGGGACCGGCGGCGTCTACTACGACAAGGACGGCCACCTCATCCTCACGGTCACCGACCGGGCCGCGGCGCGAACCGCCCAAGTCAACGGCGGGGCCACGAAGCTGGTGCAGCGCAGCACCGCCGAGTTGAAGGCCGTCGTCAGTGACCTGGACGAGTTGGAGGACATGCCGAACACGGCGTGGGGCATCGATCCTGCCACCAACCAGGTCTCTGTCGACATCTTCAGTGGAGCCCCGGCCGATGCCCAGGAACGGATCGAGAAGGCCACCGCAGGCGATCCGGGAGCGGTACGTATCGACCGGTTCGAGGGGAAGATCGAGACCACGGCAACCAGCCTGCGCGGCGGCAACGGCATCCGGTCATCGGGGGTCAACTGTAGTGCCGGGTTCAACACCAAGGACTCCAAGGGCAGGATCTACACCCTCACCGCTGGCCACTGCGTACCGGGTACCGGAAACCTGTGGTCCATGGCCTGGAACAGCGCCACGATTGGAACGCAGACCTCGTACGGCCACGGCGGCTGGAACGGCGACTGGGCCGCTATCAGGGCAAACTGGTCAGGCATCAAGCCGCTGGGGACGGTCAGGTACCACGGTGGTATCTACAAGCAGATCGACCGGTCCCGCTATCCGGTCGCGGGAGAGCCCATCCACCGGATCGGCGCCGTCAGCCAGGACAAGACGGGCTATATCACCAAAGAGGTCGTGACCATCACGAACAATAAGGGAGTCCAGATGAGGGGCATGTTCGAGTCGAACGTCTGCGCCAAGAAGGGCGACAGCGGAGGGCCCGCACTCAGAGGCACAACGGCACTGGGCATCCAGTCAGCCATAGGAAACTCGCCGAAGACGTGCACCTCCTCTACTACGGGTAGCTATCAGAGCTATTTCACGCCGGTACAGAGGGTGTTGGACGACAAGGGCCTTCGCGTTTACTAGCGCAACGCTCACGCCTAACTCTGGGAGACATGATGGGTACCGGCTCAACGCGCTTGGCCCTGCTGCCTCTTGCCGTGTGCCTGGCCCTTGGTCTGGGAGCGGTGGCCGGGTGTAGTGAGGACACCGGGGTTCGTGTCGCCGACGGCACGGTCGGCGACAGCGCGGAAGACCGGGCGGCGGAGCTGGCGGAGCGGGCCAGGAAGGTCGCCAAGTCCTGGGACGGTTCAGCCGCTGCTGATGCGTGGCGCGGCGGCTACCACCCCGTGGGAGAGATCACGCGGTTCCCTGAGGGCGGTTGGCGCAGCGAGGCCGACAAAGACGCCTACCAGGGCCAGAGTGCCATCCTGCACGGCGCACTGCCTGCGACCGGCCCCCGGCGTGGCCAGGTCGAGTGGAAGGACGGGGATACGCTCACCCGCCCCATGAACAGTGCCAAGCAGTCCTATAGGACACTGACCGCGGGGGTGAAGCCTCACAAGGGGCAGCCCTATCTGACCGTAACCGGGGTGGAGTTGGGTGAGATGACCGTGGCCACCACACGGGGCCCAGCGACGGTACCGGCCTGGGAGTTCACCCTGGACGGATACGACACCCCCCTCAAGCGGGCCGCCGTCCCTGCCTCGAAGCTCCCTGCCCTGCCCGTCAAAAGCAGCCGCGGAACTGTACCCGGCCAGGAGATCATCCAGCTCGTAAAAGCGTCCGGGGATGGACGCCGGTTGACCGTGGTCGCCGGGTACGGTGCCTGTGACAACGGGCCCGTTGTCACCATCCTGGAAACCACCGGCAGCGTGGTACTGATCGGTGATGTCGATGAGCGCGAGGACAGCAAAGACGCCATCTGCACCAAGGAACTCCTCACCCGGCAGGTCACTGTGAAACTGGACAAGCCACTGGGCGACCGTGTTCTGCTGGACGCAACCACCGGTAAGCCGGTTCCGTTCAGGCCGCTGCTCGGGCCGTTGACCAGCTGGAGCTGACCAGACGCTGGACGCGACCCGCCCCCCTTCTCGTATGGAAGGAGGGCGGGTTCCCCCGGCTGGGAGGCGGAGTTGGGGATGGCCCTGCCCGAGATCCGTCACCCGGCAGGCTGTTGCTGTGCGTCATGCAGGGGCACCTCCGCGACGACATCCCAGCGATAGGTGGCGTTCTCTCGGCGCAGTTCGACGAGATCGACGTGTGAGATGCGCACCGGGACAGACGGCCGGTCGCGAAGCCGCACCACTTAGCGACCACTGGGGCCGCGGGCTGGTTCCTGTTGCTGTATGCGATGCCAAGGTGCGGGCGGAATGACTCCGTGGATCATCCGCCCGGAACCCCAGCGAGCGCCCCTGCTTGCGCCAGCGCCCTGTGAAGGCTGATCAGCGGAGCCCAGGGGACGACGCTGTAGCGCAGAGCGCCTCGCGCCCCGGCCAGGGGCCCTCGCCGGTGAACTCGACGAGGCGATGCGGCGCGCGGTCGGGCAGGCCAAGGGGGCAGGCATCGACGCACGGTTCGCGGGTCCGATTCCCGAGTTTGAGGGGAAGGGCGTCTGCGGAGACCCTGGGACGATCCACGGGTTCGTCACAAAACTCACGGACAGCGACAGGCCCGCCAAGGACTTCCACATCTCCGCCCAGTCCTTCCACCCCAAGATCGCCGGGGCCAGGCTGTACGCCAATGTCCTGGACGACACGCTGAAGAACTGGGGCCTTTGACTCGCAGCAGTCCTCTGGCGCCAGCGGCCCGGCGGGTTCTCCGAACCGCCGGGCCGCTGTCCGCTTTAGGTACGGGTACTCATGCGCCGCCGCTCAACTCCGCTATAGAACAGTCCCGTTCGTATGTCGCGGTGAGGAGTCTCGATGGTCTTGAAGGGAGCCGCCGTTGCTGCCGTGTTCAGCCTCGTATCGCTTTGGCTGATCACCGGGGTGTGGACCTGGGCGCGGGCCCGGCGGTCCCCCGGAGACGACAGCTGGTTCTCCGAGTTCGGGCCGGGGCTTTGGGCCGTCGCTACCGCCGTCCTCACGGTCCTCGCCGCGCCGTTCGTCCTGTGGGTCGGGGCGCGGGTGACCGGCTATCCGGGGGCCACCTGGGTATACGTGACGTCGCTGACGGTGTTGTGGCCGCTCGCGGCGCTGTTGTTCGGTCACCTCGTCGATGAGCACTGGGTGACGTTTCCCCGTACCGCCGCGCTGGCCACCGTGTCCGTGGTCTACGCCGGTCTTGGCGTGGTCGCGGCGTGGGCGGGGGCGAGCGGGCACCGGCACCAGACGGCCGTGGTGGGCGGCGCGTTCCTCGCGGTGGCGGTCTATGCCCTGCTGGCCATCCTCGACCGCCGGTGAGGGCGAGGGGCCGGGTCAAGTTGATGACACAGCCCCGGACGCCCATCAAAAGACGCGGGCTCGGTGCAACCGCCGGTCTACGCAGCCGTCGAGGAGCTCCCAGTACGGTTGGCTGCGGACGGCACCACCATCGTGGTCGGCGATCCCGATCCGGCCGCGGCGACCACGGTCCGGTTGTACGAGGACCCTCGGTGTCCTGTCGTTGAGGGGTTCGAAGCGAACGGCGCTCCGGCACGGCGCCTCCCCCATGGGGTACTTTCCGCGCCATGATTGCGCGCCCGACAGCCCACGCCGGTGGCCCCTACGACGCCGCGTCCCTGCCGCGGCTGCAGATGAGCTTCCGGGCAGTAGGTGAGCCGGTGCGGGAGCCCGCGTCGAAGTTCGGGGGACAGCCGGTGTGGCTGGAGGAGCCGATGTGGCCGGTGCACCCGGACACGGGTAAGCCGCTGGTGTTCGTCGGGCAGTTCCGGGTGCCGGGGGACGAGGTACGTCTGGCGTACCTGTTCTTGCACGAAGAGGACCGGGACATGGCCAGTGAGCCGGAGACCGGGGACGCTGTCGTGATCATCCAGCCTGAAGGACGAGTGCCCTCGTTCGCCGTGGTCGGGCCGCCTGGCACGCAAGGGAGGTCGCTGTGGCGCTGGGGCGCCGACGAGACAGAGATCCCCGTCGAGTGGCTCGTCGACCTGTCGCCCGTACCAGGTGACTTGGACGCGGAGGCGGATCGGCACGCCGAGTGGGCTCGGTTCATGCGGGGCGAGGGGCCAGAGGTCGACTTCCCGGAAGGGGACGGACCGGCTGACTTCCTGGGTGGGACGGCCATCTATCCCAACCTCCGCGCCCGGGGAGTCGACCGCCCTTGGCAGTTCCTCTGCCAGTTTGAGGACCGAGGCGAGGAAGCGGACCTGGGAGATCCGTTCTTCCTCAACTTCGGCTACGGGAGTGGATTCATCTTCGTCAGTCCCGATCGTCGCGAAGGCCGCTTCTTCAGCGACTGCAGCTGAACCTACGGTACGGGCGGCGGGCACCACCCCTTACGCCACCGCAGCCGCCGGCCCTTTGAACACCTGCCTCCCGTGCCACCGCACGAAGTCCCCCTGTACCGCCGGGCAGCCGGGGCGCGGCCGAGCCAGTCGGCGGCCGTGCAGGGTGTCCACGGCTCGGCCCGCCTCGCTGCGGGCCACGTACTGTCCCGAGACCTGGATCTGGAGTTCCTCGGTCAGGCCGAGTACGCCGAGGTCGAGGAGGGTGTGGTGCAGGGTGCACAGCGCGAGGCCGTTGGGGAGTTCGTCCGGTCCGTCCTGGCTGTGCCAGCGGACATGGGCCGCCTCCAGGCCGACGGGGTTGCGGCCCAGGGCGCCGTCGAAGCCGCACATGGCGCAGGCGTAGGCGTACGCGCGTAGGACTTCCTCGGCGAAGCCCGCCCGGCGGGTGCGGCGCCGGGGCGGTGTGGACGGCTGGTAGCCCGCGCTTTCCAGCGTCGCCAGGTCCAGACCAACCTGGTCGCAGATGAGTGACTCAAGACCGGTCGTGAAGTGCTGGTCGAGGAGGAGGCGGGTGGCGGCGGCGAGGGTCGCCGGGGTGGACAGGAGTTGTTCCAGGTGGGGGTGGAGGCGGCCGTGCGCGCCGAGTGAGCGCAGGTGTGCGCCGCTCTCCCGTGTGTGCGGGTCGAGCGGGGTGCCGTCGCGGTCCGTGAGGGACCACAGTTCCCGCTCCAGGTGGACGAACGGCATGGCCGCGCGCTCGCGCGTGAGCGTGCGGCTCGACACGGTGGGGCCGAACTCGTTGATGAGGGTGCTGACCGGTTCCTCGGCTTCTTCGTACGTCACCGCCGTGCTGCCCGTGGTGGCGAAACGGCCCAGCAGCCAGACCAGGAGGAGTGGCTTGTGCGGGGCTCGGCGGTTGCGTACCTGGGCGCGCCTGAGCCGGGTCAGCGCGTGCAGCAGCTCCTCTTCCGTCACGGATGTCACCGTACGGGGGCGGGTGTTGGAGCCGGTCCCGGGGGGTTGGCGGGCATTCACCGAGGCTGGCCGCTGTCGGCCATGGCCCGCTCCCCCGCCTGCTGCTCCCGCAGCCTCTCCACATACGCCCGCAGCGCGCCTGGGGAGTGGAAGATCTGGAAGCCCGCCGCTTCCAGTGCCGCCTCGTCCGTGTCGTCCGGGTCCGGGGACAGCACCACCGGGCTTCCCGCCTCCTCCTGGAGGCCGTTCGGCCAGAAGGCCGCCGCGACGGTCATGACGTGTCCGTCCCGTGGGTTGGGGACTTCGGCGTCGTACTCGGGTGTCGACATGCCCACCTGCCCCAGCCAGGTGGCGAGTTCCTCGACGCCGGGTTGGGCGTCGACGGCGGGCGCGGGCGACGGGATCGGGGCGGGGCGGCGCGTCGGCGGCAGCGGCAGCGGCAGCGGCAGCGGACTGAGGCCGGAGCGCGGAGTGGGTGTGCTGCCCTCCTGCGGGGAGGTGCCGTCTCGGAGGGAGGTGAGGAACGTGTTCGCCGCCTGCGCCAGCAGTTCCCGACGCGCGGCCAGGAAGTCGCGGTAGCGGTCCATCCGCCACAGGTCGCGGTCCAGGGGAATCCACTGGGAGGCGAGCGTGCCCGGGTGGCGGTCCTCGATGTCGGCCAGGTACTCCTCGGGGAGGCGGGCGCCGACCTTGAGGTTGGTGTCCTTGGTGAGGAAGCAGAAGTTCGCCACCGCGTTGATCTCGCTGCGCGGGTAGTCGGCTTCGGACAGGCGGGCCTTGGGGAAGATGTGATGGACCTCCAGCGAGCTGTTGTGGCCGAGGAGGTTGGCGCGCAGCGGGATGCCGCTGCCGAAGTCCTTCGCCTCGCCGACGCGCGTCAGCAGATAGAGGAGGGGGTAGACGCGGGCGCCTACCGTCTGGCCGACGAAATCGCCCGGCCGTACGGCCAGTTCGCCGTGGCTGAGGGAGAGTTGCTCGATCAGGGCGTCCACGCCCCCGGAGTCGTAGGCGGACAGGTCCTGGTTGAGGGCGGTCTCGGTGGAGCTCGCGTAGCGGCCGCGCAGGAAGCTGTGGACGTACCAGTACAGGGCGCGGTCGCGGTAGGCCGCGTCGGGGAAGGTTCCGCCGTGCTGGTGGAGGATCCGGCTCAGCACCGGGAACGCGCCGCGGCCCGCGAGCACGCGGTCGTAGTCGAGGCCGAGTCGGCCGCCGACGACGTCGAGGAGGCCGGACACGGTGCGTACGGTGGCCGACAGGCCCGTGCGGAAGTCCTCGGGCGGTACGGCCCGGAGCTTGGTGAACAGGGCCTCGCCCGCGACGACCGCGTTGACGTTGCGCAGCAGCCAGTCCAGCTTGAAGTGGAAGCCAACCTGCTGCCAGGAGTCCAGGGCTTCGTTCATCTGGGCCCGGGCGTCGGGGGACTGAGCGCAGATCGCCGCCAGCGCCAGGTCGCCCTTGGAGAGCTTGGTGCCACCGGAGTTGACCCGGTTGAAGATCTCGACGACGACATCGATGGTCTTGTCCTCGCCGGTCACATCCTCGATGTGGACGGTGCGGTTGCGGATCTGCTCCAGGCGCGAGAGCCGCTCGACGTACAGGCTGAAGGCCGTCTGGTCGCCGTCGGTGAGCTGCTGGATCGCGGCGACGGACGACGACAGGCCGCGCTGCATGAAGTCGCTGACGTCGACCCAGGCGGGGTTGTCCCTCATCTTCACCGGCGCGTAGAACTCGAACGTCTGGTCCTGCATGTTGAAGAACAGGCCGGTGAGCGTTCCTTCGTGTCCTTCGAAGAAACGCGGGGGACGGCCGCGGAGCACACCGTAGAGAGTCGTCACGCGCTGCTGTCCGTCGAGCAGCAGCTGGATGGTGCCGTCCTTGTCGGACGAACCGCCGCGCGTGGCCGCGGTCTGCGCCTTCGTCGACCAGGTGAGGAAGCCGCCGATGGGGTAACCGCGGTACAGGGACTGGAAGAAGCCACGTACCTGGTCTCGCGTCCAGACATAGCCGCGCTGGAACTCGGGGAGGGCTAGTTCGCCGGAATCCACCTTGTCCAGCACCGTCGAAATCTGCACGTTCGCCACCCTCGTTCTCACCAACCGCGTACGACAACAGTCTCGTACGATGCCTGACTCGCACTGCGCGTCGAGCAACGCGTCGAGGCACCCTATCCAGCGCGGAGCCGCACGTCAGGCCATGGCCAGGACTGGGAAGGGCCGTTGGTAACTCGATAGGGTCCTGCGATGAGCGACGACGAAGCATACGAGGGATACGAGGACTATCAGGACAAGAGCCCTGCCGCCGGGCGGATGGGCAAGGCTGCCGAGTACCTGGTCGCGGCCTCGTCCATCCTCGCCACAGGTGGAGAACTGAACGTGTCCACCTCCCTTGTGGACGACGAGGGGGTGGACCTCGTATTCCACCGACGCGGGAGTTCCGCGACTCTGGCCGTGCAGGTGAAGGCCCGGATGTCTACGGGGTCGCAGGTTCAGCAGAGCAAGCTCATGGCGTTCGTACGGTCGCAGACGTTCAGGCCGCGTAGCGATCTGGACATGCTGTTCGTCGCCGTGGATGTCGAGCGCGGGGCGATCATGACCGCGTGGCTGATCCCGAGCGGCGTCTTCGGCGAGATGGTGACCGAGCCCAACAGCAGGGGTCGCTTTCGGTTCTCTGCATCGATGAAGCCGGACTCCAAGGACCGCTGGACTCCGTTCCGGCTCACGGCCGCGGAACTCCCCCGGCGCATCCTTGCCCGGCTGGCTGAACTGGACAAGGCAGCGTATTAGGAGTCATCCCGAGCGCCCCGCCGTGCGTGGGCTGATCGCCCCGTCAGTGGGTACGGCAGTTCGACGAACACTTTGACGGCAGCCGCCGCTGGTCGCGCGGGTGCGCTTCATCGGCGCGTCACGGAACATAGCCCGTCCGCCCTCCGGGGAGACTTCCATCATGACCAACGCAACGAAAGCAGTCCTCGACGGCGGCCCCGCCGACCTCCCTGAGCGGATCGTCTCCCTCACCACCCCCGGGGCCGACCTCAAGATCCCGTTCCGCGGCGGATACGAACACTTCAAGCCCACGACACGCCAGCAGGACACCGCCGACGGCCCCCTGCCCGTCTACGAATGGTGGGAGCGCACAGAGCTTCCGGGATGACAGAACTTCCGGAACAGCCGTGCCGTTCACCGTGTGAAGGAACGCCGGCCCCGTGAAGTGCGGTGCGAGAGGGGGTCAATCGGGACCGGCGCGATTACCATGACGACCTCGGCAGACGGGCACGGCCGCGAACCACTCGGCGGACGACCGTACGGGTGGTAGGGGCACGTTTTGGGGCAGCGAGGCGTCCAGCGACGCGACGGGAGACCTGCACGGTGAACGGCGGCAGTCGCGCTCGGCGCCTCACGAGTCGTCTGGCCACGCAAGGCACCGCTTTCGGCCAGGGCGCCGCCGCCCGACGGCTCCGCTTCCGCCGCGGCGCCCGCGGCCCGGAGGTGCCGGCCGCCGACGAGTTCACCACCCACAGCCGCCTCAGCTGGCTCCGCTGGCTCAATTCCGCGGGCACCAGAATCGGCACCTCGCTGGATCTCGAACGCACCGCACAGGAGCTGGCGGAGTTCTGCGTCCCCCGGCTGGCGGACGGTGCCGCAGTCGACCTGCTGGAGTCCGTACTCCACGGCGAGGAGGGCGAACGCGAGACCGGCGGCATCCCGATCATGCGGGCCATGGCCGTGCATGCCATCGACGCGCTGGCCTCGCTGGAGCCCTCTCCGGTGGGCGAGATCGTCGACCGGAGTATCTACCACCGGGCGACGTTACTGATCAGCCGCGTCCTGCAGCGCCGCGAGTCCGTGCTGATCAGCCGGATGACCGAAGAGGATCTCGCTCGCATCGCCCCCACGGAGAGCGCGGCCCAGAAGATGCGCGAGACGGGCGTGCACAGCTATATGGCGGTGCCCCTGGTCGCGCGCGGGGTGCTGCTCGGCACGGCCGACTTCGTACGCGCCAGGGACAGCCCGCCGCTCACCCCCACCGACCTCACGCTGGCCGAGCAACTCGCCTCCAAGGCCGCGGTCTTCATCGACAACGCCCGGCTCTACGGCCGCGAACGCGAGCACGTACTCTCCCTCCAGCGCAGCCTGCTGCCGCGCGCCACACCGCACACGCCCGGCCTGCGGGTGCACACCGGCTACGCCCCCGCGTTCGACGCCCGTGGCGTCGGCGGCGACTGGTACGACGTGGTCGCCCTGCCCAGCGGACGTACGGCCCTGGTGGTCGGCGACGTGATGGGCCACGGGCTGCCGGCGGCCGCCACGATGGGGCGGCTGCGTGCGGTCGCCCGCACCCTGATGACGCTGGACATCGCCCCGGAGCGGGTGCTGGCCCGGCTCGACCTGGCCACCCGCGACCTGGAGGACGACCAGGTCGCCACCTGCCTGTGCGCGGTCTACGACCCCGCCGACTCCAGCTACACCCTGGCCAGCGCCGGACACCCGCCGCCGCTGCTGGTGGGCCCGGACGGGACACCGTCGTACGTTGATGTGCCGACCGGCGCGCCGCTGGGTGCCGGCGTCATCCCGTACGACCCGCTCCGGCTGCCCGGACCGGTGGGCAGCAGGCTGGTCCTCTACACCGACGGGCTGGTCAAGACCCGCACCGACGACGTGGACACACAACTGGACCGGCTGCGGCAGCAGGCCGCGGGGATGGCGCCTGAGCGGCTGGACGACTGCGGACTCCTCACCTCGGCGGCGGACGACGACGCCCGTTTCGACGAGGCCGTACTGCTGGTCGCGGCGGGCACCCGGACGGAGGACATCGACCTCCGGGTGTGGGACCTCCCCGCGGGCGGCACCGCGGCCTCCGCCGCGCGCAAACTCGTCACCGAACAGCTCCACCTGTGGGACATGGCCGAGCTGGCGGACGTCACCGAACTCGTCGTCAGCGAGCTGGTCGGCAACGCCCTGCGGTACGGGGGCGGGGGCCCCGGACAGCTGCGGCTGCTGCGCAACGAGCGCCTCACGGTCGAGGTCTCGGACACCGGCCCTGACCTGCCGCAGATCCAGCACGCGGACGTCAGCGACGAGGGCGGCCGCGGGCTACAGCTGATCAACATGCTGTGCCGCAGATGGGGTTCGTGCCGTACGGCGACGGGCAAGGTGGTCTGGGCTGAGCAGAACATCCCCTGACGGTGCGCGGCCTGGCAACGGTCTGGCAGCGGTCTGGACGCGCCCTAGAAGCCGAACACCTGGGTCCAGGTCCAGTCGTCCGTGACCACGCCGATGCCCATGGTGGACAGCGAGCAGTTGAGGATGTTGTCGCGGTGGCCCTGCGAGTTCATCCAGGCCTCCATGACACTCTCCGGGGAGTTCTGGCCGCGGGCGATGTTCTCAGCGCCGGGGCTCGGATGGCCCTGGGCCTTGGCCCGGTCTCCGAAGGTGCGGCCGTCCTGACTGCGGTGGTCGAAGTAGTCGTTGGCCGACATGTCCTCGCTGTGCAGCTGCGCGGCGCGGCTGAGGCGGGCGTCCATGGTCACGGCGCTGCAGCCCGCCTTGGCCCGCTCGGCGTTGACGATCGCCAGGACCTGCTCGGCCGGGGTGTCGGCGGGGTTGGCTGTGGGCGTGGGTGCGGGCCGCGGCGTCGGCTTCGTCGTCTCCGGCCTGGTCTTTGACGGGCGAGGGGTGGAGGGCGAGGCGGTCGGCGAGGGTTTCGATACGGCGGACTTGCTGGGCGAGGGAGACGGGGACGCCGAGGCACTGGGCGACGCCGACGGCGAGGGAGACACCGACGGCGACGCGGAGGTGGCAGGTGCCGAAGGCGTCGCGAGCTCCGACCCGGCGCCGGACGCCGCCCGGACCGCGTCCGGTTCATCGTCCGGCGCCAGCATGGTTATCCCCGCGATCGTGCCTCCCGTGACCAGCAGGGCGACGGCGGCGGCCACGACGGTCGCCCGGCGCCGCTGCCGCAGGCGCCGTATTCGGCGGTCGTGCAGTCGGCCGCCCTCCTCCGTCCCTACGACCGCGGTACGGCCGCCGGGTCCTCCGGCCGCTCCGGGCACGCTGGCGTCGTACGCCGTACCGTCGTACGCCATACCGACGTCGGCACCCGTGCCCGTACCCGTACCCGTGTGACCTTCGATGCCGAAGGCCACTGTCTGGCCGGGCGCCCCAGCACCGCCGAGCGCACCGACCTCCGCAAACCCCCTCAGCAGCCCGACCACCGGCACCAGACCCAGACCGACCAGCAGCCCCTCAGCGGGCACCAGCCCCGTTCCGAGCCCCGAACAGGCCGTGCAGTCCCTGGCGTGCCGGGCGATCCGCTTGCGCCACAGTGCCGACGGTATGCCGTCCCAGACCCCGATCACCTGCTCCAGGACCCCGCAGCGGGGCGACTCGCACAACGCCCGCACCACGACCCGGGCGGTCTCCAACTGCGCTTTCATCCGCTGCACGCGTACCGCGGTGTGCTGCGGCGAAAGCTCGAGCGCAGCGGCCACCTCGGCCCGGCTCAGCTCCCCCGCGGCCTCCAGCCACCACAGCGACAGCAGCGCACGGTCGTCGGTGTCCAGCCAACGGGTGGCCTCCGCCACTTCCCGGCGCTGGCCCTGCAGCCCGAGCCGCACGATCGTCAGGTCCACGAAGTCCACGCCCGGGTCGGCCACGTCGTTCGCGTCCTGCAGACCCGAACTGGCCGGTTCGGCCTGGTGCTTGTGCCAGTGGCGGCGTATCTCGTTCATGGTGATGGCCACCAGCCAGGACCGGAAGCGGCCCGAGTCCTGCAGCGATCCAAGACCGCCGAGCGCGCGGATCATGGTGTCCTGCACCACGTCGTCGACGTCGGCGTGCCCGTTCAGCGCCCGGCCCACGATGTTGTACACGAGCGGCAGATACGCCGAGACCAGCTCGTCCTGGGCACGTTGGTCACCCCGCTGCGCCGCCTCGACCACCGCTCGGTCCTGTGCCTCTCCCGTACCCATACGCCTGCCCACTCTCCTTCTCGGCCGTCGCCGCTTCCGCCTGACACAAGGGAGATCAGTGGCGGGGGCCGCGATAACAGAAAGTGCTCCGCGAACCGAACCGGGTGCACGCTAGCCGAATGAGCGGGCGACCGTGACTGGCTACGTGGTCGCTCTCGCGGCGCTGCGCGCAGCCTTCCACTCGGGCGCCAGCACTGACCAGACCTCGGTGTCCTGCCGTACGCCCCGGTAGGGGGAGTTCTCGCGCAGCACGCCGTCACAGGTCATGCCGAGCCGCTTGGCCAGGTTGATGCTCGGAGTGTTCTTGGAGGACACCTGCCACTCCACGCGGTGCATGCCGCGTTCCTCTATCGCCCAGTCGATGGCGACCCGTACCGCGCGCGTGACCAGACCCCGGCCGGACGCGGCCGGTTCGATCCAGCAGCCCGCCTCGCAGGTTTCCGTGCTCACGTTGAATACGCGGAACAGAACGCCGCCGACCAGCAGGCCGTCCAGCCAGATGCCGTACAGCCGACCGGTATCCGCAGCGGTCCTGTCGGCGTACACCTGGAGCCACCTCCGCGTGGAGTCGAGGTCGGCGGTGACGTCAGGGAGGCCGACGTGCTGTCCGATGAACTCGCGGCCGCGGTCCATGTGCGCGAGGAACTCCTCGGCCCGCCACGGCTCCAGCGGCCGCAGTTCAGCTCCGTCACCCAGCGAAACAGCGAACATTCTCACCCTCCACAGTGGCCGTACTCGGTCGAACCCATGATCCTCAGGCCCTCTGATCCTCGCACGGCCGTCTGACAGTCGGGCTGGCAGTCCGCGTCCCGTGGGGCGAGGCCCTGCCAGGCGGTCAGGGATCAGCAGGGATTGATACATGCGGTCTTGCGCCCGGGGGCGCGCAGCTTCAGACTCTCGCTGCCCATTGGCACACAGGCGCACCACCGCAGAGGAGGACCCCTCTCATGGCACGGATGCGTACGGAACGGATACGGGCGGTACGAGGCCCGGTGGCAGCACAAGGCCGGGTGGCACGAGACCGGGTGGTACGAGGCCCGGTGGCACGAGACCGGGTGGTACGAGGCCCGGTGGCACGAGACCGGATTGCCGCGACCGCGGCCCTGACGGCCGCTCTCGCGCTCGGTCTTGGTGCGGCCCCGGCGGCCGCGGGAGCCGCGAGCGCCGAGCCCGCAGCACCCGCCCGGTCCGGCTACATCGTCACGCTCGGCGGCGACCCTGGCGACACCGGCGACACCGGCGACCCCGGCAGAAGCGGCTCGCGGCTCAGCTCCTCCTCCCAGAAGGCCCGTTCGCTGGTCACCCGATCCGGCGCGGCCATCGACCGCACCTACCGCACCGCGCTCAACGGCTTCGCCGTGACCGCGACCCGGCAGGAGGCCGCGCGGCTCGCCGCCGACCCCTCGGTGCGTTCGGTCGTACGGGACACGCCGGTCGAGGCCCTCGGCGTACAGACCGACCCGACGTGGAACCTGGACCGGATCGACCAGGAGCGGTTGCCCCTCGACGGTTTGTACCGCTACCCGGACTCGGCGGGGAAGGGAGTGACGGCGTACGTCCTGGACACGGGGGTGCGGATCGGCCACCACGAGTTCGGCGGGCGTGCGGCGTACGGCACCGACACCGTCGACGGCGACGACGTCGCACAGGACGGCAACGGGCATGGCACGCATGTGGCGGGCATCATCGCCGGTAAGAAGTACGGCGTCGCCAAGAAGGCGCGGGTCGTGGCGGTACGGGTACTGGGCGACAGCGGAGGCGGTACGGTCTCCGGCGTCATCGCGGGCATCGACTGGGTGACCCGGCACGCCTCCGGGCCCTCAGTGGCCAACATGAGCCTGGGCGGATCCGCCAACGAGGCACTGGACGAGGCCGTACGCAACTCGGTCGCGGCAGGGATCACTTACTCGGTGGCCGCGGGCAACTCGAACACCGACGCGGGGCGGTTCTCGCCCGCGCGGGTGGCGGAGGCGCTCACCGTGAGCTCGACTGACGCGAGTGACGTACGGGCCAGTTCGGCCAACTACGGGTCCGCGATCGATCTGTTCGCCCCTGGGCGGAATATCACCTCTGCCTGGAACACGTCCGACTGCGCGACCGCCACGCTGTCCGGTACGTCGATGGCCGCCGCGCATGTGACCGGCGCGGCCGCTCTCCAACTCGGCGAGAACCCCGACGACAGCCCGCCGCAGGTGGCCAAGTCCCTTACCGAAGGTGCGAGTGAGGGGGTCGTCGGCGGACCGGGGGCAGGGTCGCCGAACCTGCTGTTGAACGTGGGCGGGATCGGAACTCGCTGACCCCGTTCGTGGCTCTGGTCACGTTCGTCCCGTAGGGCACAGGCGTACGACCGTACTGTCGGTAGCAGACGCTACGCTGCGCGCGTGCAGCGAACAGAGCTTGAGGGTCGGCAAGAGAACCAGCAGGTCATGCGGCAGGACGTGGGCATGCGGCGTCGGCGGAGGGGGTGGCTGGGGTACTTGGCGGTCGGCGCGCTGATAGCCACCGCCGGGTGCGGCCTCGTCGAGAACAGCCCGGAACCCGACGGCACAGCTCCCCCCACCGCTGACGCGAGCGGCGGCACGGGCGACGCGGACCACCCCGGCGACGGCAAGCCCGCCCCGGAGGGCACCCTGCCCAACGTGCCGACCGTCGAGGCCGCCCGCACCCAGCTGGCCGCTCTGAAGGTCGCCCCGCACGGGTCGATGAGCGGCTACAGCCGGTCCTCCTTCTCGCACTGGGCGCAGCAGGGCGAGAAGTGCGACAGCCGCGAGGTCGTCCTGGAGCGCGACGGCAAGGACGTGCAGCGGGACGACGAGTGCAAGGCCGTGTCCGGGACCTGGGTCAGCGCCTTCGACGGGGAGACGATCAACTCCTCCTCGCAGGTCGACATCGACCACATCGTGCCGCTCGCCAACGCCTGGCGGTCCGGGGCGGCCCGCTGGGACGCCGACAAGCGCAAGGCCTTCGCCAACGACCTGGAGAACCCGCAGCTGATCGCCGTATCGGCGTCGTCGAACCGGTCCAAGGGTGACCAGGGGCCCGACGAGTGGCAGCCCCCGGAGAAGTCCTACTGGTGTACGTACGGGCGGGCGTGGACGTCGGTGAAGTCGACCTACGAGCTGTCGGTCACCGAGTCGGAGAAGGGCATGTTGACCGACATGCTGGACACTTGTGAGTCATGAGCAACCCAAGCCCGGATCCAGGTCCGGTCCCCAGCCCGGATCCAGGTCCGGTCCCCAGCCCGGATGACGTGGCCGCCACCGCCCCGCTCGTCGGTGAGGTCGTGGCCGGGCCCGGTGGGGCGATGACCGACGAGGTCGGGGTCATCACCGGCGATGTCACGGTGGCGACCGCCACCCTGCCCGACGGGCGGGCGGTCGTGGCCGTCCAGTACACCGGCGCGGCCGAGTGGTACACGCTGACCGGTGGGCCGGTACCCGTACCCGCGGGCGGGCTTGATGAGCTCCACCACGATGTGCTGGAGCTCATCAGGAAGGGCGGCGGGGCCGAGGTCCCCCGATAGCCCGGTGGCGGGGCTTCTTCAGCCGTAGCGTTCGACGCGAAGCTGGGCCGGCGGATACGGGTAGTACGAGTCCGTCCCCACCGCCCAGTGGCCGCCGGACGTGCCCGGGATCGGGGTGATCGCGTTCATCAGGGACGTCGAGCCGGGGGCCTCAGGGCCGCGCTCGCTCGCCCATCCCGTGCCGTCCCAGCGCAGGTAGTGGGTGCGCTTCTGGTCCCAGAAGTCCCAGCCCGCGATGAGGTCGGGGCGGCCCTGTGCGTCGCCGGTGATGCCGCTCAACAGGCCGACGGTGAAGGGGGATTCGCCTCGGGTCCAGTCGCTGCCGTCCCAGTGCTGGAGGGTGACCCCTGGGGGTTTGCCGGGCGGGCCGCCGACCCCGAAGGCAAAGCCGGTGAGCCAGATGTCGTCGTGCGCGACGGGGAGCAGGCCGGTGACGGCGGCGCGGATGCCGAGGGTGCGGGGGACGACCGTCCAGGCGCCGTCCCAGCGCGCGATGACGTCCCCGTACACCCAGACTTCGCCGCCGGGGGTGATACGCACGCCGGTCGGTGTCGGGGTCGTCTCGTCCGGGAGGGGGCGGCACCAGCGCCAGGCGGGGCCGTTTCCCGGTCCTGGGCCGCGCATCAGTCCGGCCCGGTCGCCGTGGCGGCCGCTGACCCAGGCCTGGCCGTCGGCGCCGACCGCGATGTCGGTGACGCGGGTGCCGGGCTCGCCGCGGCCGGGGAAGTCCATCTCCTGCCAGGTTTCGCCGTCCCAGGCGAGGAGTTGGTCGTGGCCGTCGTGGTCGGTGCCGATGGCCCAGGCCGCGTCGGCGGAGGCGCCGGAGACCGCGCGTAGCGAGCCGGTGTAGTCGAGGTGGGTGAGGTCGGTACGGGTCCAGGCCGTGCCGTTCCAGGCGAGGGCGATCGGGCGGCCACGGGTGCCGCCGTAGCGGCCCTGTTCGCCGACGGCCCAGGCGAGGGCAGGCCCCGCGGCGGCCACGTCGACGAGGTGGGCCATTGTTTCGCCGGGCGGGGCGGGGACCTGCTGCCAGGTGCCGTCGACGGCGGTACGTTGCCTGGCTGCGGCGTGACCTGCAGGGGATAACGCGAGCCCCAGGCCTGCCGCCGTGCCTGCGAGGCCACCGACAAAGTGTCGTCTTCGCACGGAGCAACCCTTCTTCTGTGGGATGGGATCACCACCCTGAGCCAGGGCGGGTGAGCGGACAAGGCACGGGGGTGAGCAATTCGTTGCCTGGGGCATGGGCGGAGGCGTTGGCGGAGTCATTGTCCGCGGCGTTGTCGGAGGCGTTGTCAGTGGTGGGCGGCAGTATGGATGTCGGGTGGTTGGTCGAGGGGCGGTGCGGCGAAGGGAGTGCCTGATGAGTCGGACGAACCGAGCGGGTGGATCGAGTACGCCGCTGGCCGGGCGGGCCAATGCGGCGCAGCGGCGGATCGTCGGTGCCGCGGAGGCCGTGACGGGGCGGATCGTGGGGAGCGAGGCGCAGCTGGAGGGGCTGGTGCGCAAAGGGCTCGCGTTCCGGCATCCGCGGCCGCCGCGCGCGTACTTCCTCACGCCTGCGGGTCATCGGCTCCGTGAGGAACTGCTGACGGCGGCGCCTCCACCGCCGGTGCCCGCCGCGGGGGCGGCGTCGGGGGTGTTCACCGCGCGTACGGGCGGTGCGGACGATCCCGTCGTGGGGCCGGGGCGGGACCGCGAGGTACACAGCGCCTGGCAGGGGCTGCTCGAGCTACGCCGGATGACGCGTCCCGACGGTGATACGGGGCGGCCGTGCGGGTGGGAGCGTACGCATCTCGTGCGGGCGGCGGCGCTGGCACTGGAGGCGGCGGGGTGCGCGCCCGCGGGGGTGCCAGGTGGCGGGTACCGGGTGACGGAGACACCACAGCCCGAAGCGGTCGCCGTACGGCTGATACCTGACGTACGGCTGATACCCGACGGCGGCGACGGCCTCGCCGCGTGCTCGGCCGCGCTGGAGCGGGCGGGCTGGCAGGTCAGTGAGCACCGGGAGCGGGGCGGGGGCGGGTGGCTGCTGGCGTCGCCTCGGCGGG
>NZ_JAZGRL010000001.1:1426988-1457286 GCF_046540415.1 Streptomyces sp. E11-3
GCCTCGGCGGGGCTGAGCCGTGGGTGGGCTGGGAGCGGACGGTCGGTGCGGGTAGCGCACCCTGGCCGAGCGGGTCCACTCGGGCTGGCCGCGGTCCATTACAGTGGACGCGGGCCGTGACTGGCGCATGAGGTGGAGTACCACCGGGGAGCGGCCTGACGGGTTTCGTCGTGTGATGCCGCGCGCCTGGGCGATCCGTAGCTGCGTAGCCAACCGCAGTCGACGCTCAAGGAGCGCCCGTGCCCCAGCAGGCCCAGACCCCACCCCAGACCGCTCAGCTCATGGACGGTTCCGCCGTCGCGCGGCGGATCACCGAGGCCACCGCGGAGCGGGCCGCCGAGCTCACCCGTGCCACCGGCGTCACACCGTGCCTGGCGGCCGTGCTGGTGGGTGACGACCCCGCCTCCGTGACGTACGTCCGGATGAAGCGCAACCGGTGCGCGAAGGCGGGGATACGGTCCCGGCTGGTCGAGCTGCCCGCCGAGACCACCACCGCCGAACTGGTGGCCACGCTCACCGAGCTGTCCCAGGATCCCGAGGTGCACGGCATCCTGCTGCAGCACCCCGTCGGCCCGCATATCGACGAACGGGCCGCGTTCGAGGCCATCGCGCCCGAGAAGGACGTCGACGGTGTCACGATGCGGTCCTTCGCCGCGATGGGCTTCGGCCTGCCCGGCTTCGCCTCGTGCACGCCCGGCGGGATCATGCGGCTGCTCGACGCGTACGACGTCGACCCGACCGGCAAGCGCGCGGTGGTCGTGGGCCGCAGCGCCATCCTCGGCAAGCCGGTCGGGATGATGCTCCTCGCCCGCGACGCGACGGTGACGTACTGCCACTCGCGTACCGTCGGCCTGTCCGAGATCGTCCGGGAGGCCGACATCCTCGTGGCGGCCGTCGGGCGCCCTGAGTTCATCAAGGGCGAGGACATCAAGCCCGGAGCCGTGGTGCTGGACGCGGGCTACAACGCGGGCAATGTCGGCGACGTCGACTTCGCGGGCGCGAGCGCCCGTGCCCGGCTGATCACTCCGGTGCCCGGAGGTGTCGGGCCGATGACGATCGCGGTGCTGCTGGAGCAGACGGTTACGGCGGCGGAGCGGCTGACGGGCGCGGTGGAGGCCCCCTCGGGGGCCTAGGCCTCCTTAGTCCCCTCAGTCCCCCTTAGTCCCGTCAGACCCGGACCGAGCCCGGTGCGCCGCGCGGAGCTGACCATCGACCCGAGCCGACCAGCTCCAAGCACCCGTGACAGGGTGGACGAATGACGACGAACCGCCAGAACCGCCAGCACTCAGCCGACCCCAAACCGTGGCTGGACACCGCCCCAACCCACGAAGATCTCGCTGCGGCGAAGGCGCTCGTCTACGATCCCTGCGGCTTCACCTGCTCGCAGCCGGTGCCCGAAGCCGAAGGTGCCGCTTACGCCGCCCACGAGTTCACTCTTGACGGCCTCTCCGTCCGGTTCCGCGCGGCCAAGACGACCCCCACGAAGGTCGGCCAGTTCGTCACCGTCTGGAAGAGGTCGCCGGCCGGGCCCATCCAGCCCTTCGACGCCACGGATCCCGTCGACCTCTTCGTCATCAGCACCCGAGACCCTCACCACTTCGGCCAGTTCGTGTTTCCCATGCACGCGCTCCGCCAACACGGTGTCGTCTCAGCGAACGGTTCTGACGGGAAACGCGCCTTCCGCGTCTACCCGCCCTGGGTGACCACCACCAACCGCCAGGCCAGCCGTGCGCAGGCGTGGCAGCTGGACTTCTTCCTGCACCTGAACCAGGACGGGCCTAACGACCTGGCCCGCGCCCGAGAGCTCCACCACCCCCAGGACGGCGCTGCGGGCCGAGGGCGGGTGGCCACTGGTTGACCCTGGGGCTCCATGCGGACGGGGACGGTAGGTCAGCGGAGGAGCGCGGCGGATGGGCTCGCTTACCTGGCCAGGAGTGAGTGCGCGTACTCACTCGGTCCTTGACTGGCCTGCCAGTGCGGGCCCTCGTGAACCGCGCTGTGGGCTGGGGTGTTGGCGTCGGTTTTTGTCCGGTGGGCTAGGCTGTGCGGCCATGAATACCGGGACGGCATTGCGCCACACACGGATTGGTGACCCGGTGCTCTGCTGAGCGCCGTACGGGCCGGTGCTCCTCTGAGCGCCGTACAAGCCGGTGCTCCTCTGAGCGCCGTACGGGCCGGTGCGAGCCCGCTGTCTGATCGAGGATCTCGCGCTGCCGCACGCGCTCCGCCTCCGTCGTGTTGATCACAGGCTCGACACATCAACCACGACAGGAGAGTTCATGCCCACCAAGACGCTGCGGATTCCCACCACGGACGGCCAGGCCGACGCCTTCGCCGCCTTCCCCGACCACGGCGAGCGGCACCCAGGGGTGCTGATGTACGCGGACGGCTTCGGCATCAGGCCCGTGCTGCGGGAGATGGCCCGCGAACTGGCCGGGCACGGGTACTACGTGCTCGTCCCCAACCTCTTCTACCGGCACGGCGCGGCACCGGTGATCGACCTTCCCGAGCACATCGGAGAAGAGGTCCGGCCCGCGCTGATGGAGCAGTTGATGCCCTTGATCGAGGCGCACACCGCCGAGCGTGTCCTGAGCGACGCCGACGCCTACCTCAGGTTCCTCACCACCCAGCCCGAGGTCGGCGCCGGACCGGTCGCGGTGACCGGGTACTGCATAGGCGGCCTCCTCGCGACGCGCACCGCCGCGGCCCACCCCGGCCAAGTGGCCGCCGTCGCCGCATTCCACGGCCCCGTGGGCGCGGACGGGCCCGACGCCCTCGCCGAGATCACCGCCCAGGTCCACTTCGGCCACGCCGAAAGCGACCTGACGCCCGAGGCCCTGGGCGAGCTCAACCGGGCCCTGGACGCCGCGAAGGTCGACTACACCTCCGAGATCTCCCCCGGCACCGTCCACGGGTTCACCATGTCCGACACCGACGCCTTCGACCCCGCCGGACTGCAGCGCCACTGGGACCGGCTGCTCCCTCTCCTCGACCGCGCACTCGTCTGAGGCGGCGGCTGGCGGGAACGCTGAAGGCCAGCTCCATCGGTTAGTTGGGTTGACGACTGTGCGTTGAGGGCCTGGGCGAGGGGTGCGGCCCACCCCTCGCGGCTCCGCTCTGTCCGCCTACGCCTCGGTCCGCTTCTCCAGGTGGCTGCCGCGTGGCAGGGTGACGGACAGGATGTCGCCGGGGGCGTCCAGTTCGATGCGGTGCCATCGCCCGCGCGGCACGATGATCGCGGTTCCGGCCGCCAGCTTGGTCTCCTCCTCCGCCTCTCCTGGCTGCTGCGGACGGAGGTAGACGCGTATCCCGCCGGTGAGGCAGGAGACGATTTCGTCCGCGTTCGGATGGACTTCCCAGTGGTCGGCGTGAAGGTCGGCGTCGGTCTCCACATGGAAGGCCATCACCTGCCAGCCGTCCCGCTCGGGGTCGAACATCTGCTGCTCGGCGCGCACTTCGCCGTCCGGGCGAAGGTGGAGAGCGGATGCGAAGAGGTCGATCGGGGTCACAGTCATGCCGGGATGTCCTTCCTGCGGAGTTCTTTCAGCTGGTGGGTGTGGCATGGGGGTGGTCGGCCGGATCGGCCGCGGCGCTCACTCGGCCAGGGCGCGGCGCAAGGCCGCGCCGAGTTCGGCGATCTGACGCTGTGACACCTCGGCGGACAGGATCGCCTGCGACCCGTGGAACGTGCCGGGCCACTGGTGCAGTTCGACCGAGACGCCTGACTGGAGCAGGCGCTGTGCGTAGGTGATGTCCTCGTCGCGGTTCGGATCGAACTCCGCGGTGGCGATGTAGGCGGGTGGCAGTCCGGACAGGTCGGTTGCCCGTGCCGGAGCGGCATACGGCGTGGCGGGCGCGGAGCCCAGGTAGTGCCGCCATGCCGCGGCGATCTTGTCGCGATTCAGCCAGGGTGTATCGGTGAAGTTCCGTGCGGACCACGACTGTTGGCGGTCGTCGAGGTTCGGCTGGTTGAGCAGCTGGCAGCGGATCGGCGGCCCCTGCTGGTCACGCGCCCGCAGCGCCACCCCGGCCGCGAGCCCCGCGCCGGCGCTGTGCCCTCCCACCGCGATCCGCTCGGGGTCGATGCCGAGTTCGGCCGCGTGCTCGGCCGTCCAGCTCAGCGTGGCGTAGGCGTCGTCCAGGGCGGCTGGGAACCGGTCCTCGGGGGCCAGCCGGTAGCCCACCGAGATCACCACCGCCCCCGAGCCGTCGGCGAGTCGGGCGGCCCACGGATGCTCGGTGTCCAGGTCGCCCATCACGAATCCGCCGCCGTGCAGCCAGACGATGGCGCCCTGCGCGCGGTGCGGGCGGTAGATCCGCACGGGCACGTCCGGATCGGCCGGCACCGTGCGGTCCTCGACCTCCATGCCGGTGGTGTCCGGTGCCGGTACCGCGGCGGCCAGGCCCGCGAGGTTCTTGCGTTCGGCGACCGGGTCGGTCAGGTCGGCTCGGGGGAACAACGGGATGAATGCTTCCAGTTCGGGATCCATGTCGACCATCGTCGCGGTCGCCACCCCGCGAGATCATCCGCCATCCGTCGGGCATCTCGCCGCGCTCGCGCGCCGATCGGCGCCTATCCTCCCGTCATGGAGGCACTGGCCGCACGGCTGTCCCAGTTGGATTCGCAGGTCGAAGGCGCGATCCGCGTGGTGATGTTCTACGACACGCTGATGCGTCGACGGGTGGATCTCCCGGCGCTCGCCCGGGCCTCGGCGGGCTTGGCCGAGTGCGTGGCCGGGATTCGGCTGCACGGCACGGGGCGGGCGATCCGCGTCTCGCCCGACGGCAGGGACGCGTCCACCCCGCCCCCAACCGCGTCCGCCTCGCCCCCAACGGCGTACGTCCCGCCGCCAATCGCGTCCGCCCCGCCGCCGACCGCGTCCAGCACGACGCCGATCACCCTCGACGAGGAGCAGATCGGCACGGTGTGGCTGGAACGCCCCGGCGCGCCCGGCNGCCCCCAACCGCGTCCGCCTCGCCCCCAACGGCGTACGTCCCGCCGCCAATCGCGTCCGCCCCGCCGCCGACCGCGTCCAGCACGACGCCGATCACCCTCGACGAGGAGCAGATCGGCACGGTGTGGCTGGAACGCCCCGGCGCGCCCGGCTCACTCGACGAGCTGCTCCTCGACCGGCTCGCCATCGCCGCCGCGGCGGTCGTCGAGCGGTACGGCCCGGCCCGCACCACCATGGCCGACCCCGCCCTGGTCGAACTGGCGATCAGCTCCGACAGCGACGAGGCGGCCAGGGCCCGGGCGTTACGGCTCCTGGGTTTCGCCGCCGATCTGCCGGTCCGCGTCGTCGCCGTACGGTCGCGGCTTCCGCTCGACCAGGTCGGCGGCCTGGTCTGCCCGGCCCGCCCGGTGAAGGCGGCGCCGCTCGCCGACGTGGGCGTCATCCTGGCCTCCACCATCGACCCGGCCCGGTTCCCGGCAGGTGTACGCGCGGGCATCGGCGCCGCCGAAAGCCCCGACCGATCCTGGCGGGAGGCCCGCACCGCCCTCCGCTTCACCACCCCGCGCGAACCTGTTCTCCGCTACGACGACCTGGGCGCGCTCGCGCTCCTGGCCGAGGCACCCGAGGACGCCGTACGAGGCAACACCGACGTGGCCGCGATCGCCCGAACAGCCAAGAGCAACCCGGAGGACCTGGAGACCCTGGACGCCTACTGTGCCACCGGCTCGCTCCGTCGGGCCGCCGACCTTCTCCACCTGCACCACAGCAGCGTCGCCCGCCGTATCGAACAGATCGGCAAGGCCCTGGGCGTCGACCTCACCGAGCCCGCCGGACTGACCCGGGCCAGGCTCGCCCTCACGGCGTGGCGACTACTCGACGGCTGATCGTCGAGGCGCGGAAGAGCCGATTCCACCGCGATTTTTGATGTGCCGTCAAAGGTCAATAGGATCCGGCGATGATCACAAGACAACGGCTGGCGGCGGGCGCATGCACCCTGCTCGCCGCCCTGACGGCCGGGCTGCTCCCCGCGGCCACCGGCACCGCCTTCGCCGACGAGCACAGAGGGGGCGAAGGCCCCGCCCCCAAGGTCGAACTCGTCCTCGATGTGAGCGGGTCCATGCGCACCCGAGACATCGACAACGGGACGCGGATGGCCGCGGCGAAGCAGGCGTTCAACGAGGTGCTCGACGCGACCCCGGACGAGGTCGAGCTCGGCATACGCACCCTGGGCGCCGACTACCGCGGCGACGACCGCAAGGAGGGCTGCAAGGACACCAAGCAGCTCTACCCGGTCGGCGTACTCGACAAGTCCGCGCGCACCGAGGCCAAGACGGCGGTGGCGACCCTCGCCCCCACCGGGTGGACGCCGATCGGGCCCGCGCTGCTGAAGGCCGCCGACGACCTCGAAGGCGGTGAGGCGACCCGTCGGATCGTCCTCATCACGGACGGCGAGGACACCTGCGCGCCGCTCGACCCGTGCGAGGTGGCCCGTGACATCGCGGCCAAGGGCATCAACCTCACCATCGACACCCTCGGCCTGGTCCCGGACGCCAAGACCCGCGACCAGCTGAGCTGTATCGCGGACGCGACCGGCGGTACGTACACCTCGATCCGCCACAAGGAGGAACTCTCCGACCGCGTCAACCAGTTGGTGGACCGCGCGGCCGAGCCCGTGGTCACACCGGTCGCCGTGGAGGGCGCGGACCAGTGCGCCAAGGCCCCCAAGGTCGGCTCGGGTCTCTACACCGACCGGGAGAAGTTCGGCGAGCACCGCTGGTACCAGGTCGACGTCAAGCCGGGCCAGGAGCTGCGCGCCTCGGTGAGCGTCGCGGCCGACCGGCAGGTCGACAACGACTACGGCGTGCTGCTGCGCGCGGTCACCGTGCACGGGCGCGAGATCGTACGCGGCGAGTCCGCGGGCAGCGGGCGCACCGATGTCATCTCGGCCGGACTGCGCTACCCGAAGGCCGACCCCGATGACACGGACGGCGAGGGCGATCCGGAGACGGTCTGTCTGCAGATCGGGAACTCCTTCTCCGCTCCGGCCTCCGTCAAGAAGGACCCCGGGCTGCCCGTCGAGCTGACGATCGACCTGGTGGACGGCCCATCGGACTCCTCCGATGTGGCGTTCTTCGGTCTGGGCCGGGGCTGGTGGCTGCTCGGCGCGCTGGCCGTGACGGGATTCCTGGCCGGTGTGCTGTGGGGCTGGCTGGCCCGCTGGCGTGGCGCTGTACGGAGGAGCATCTGATGGGGACCGGGATCACCAAGGCGTTGCGGGTCGGCGTCAGGGTCGGCGTCCGCACCGGCGTCAGTGCCGCGCTGCTGGCGGGTACGGCACTGTTCGGCATGGCGGGTACGGCGCTGGCCGACGACCCGTCCCCGTCGAGCAGTTCGGGCGCGGGCGACGGCGGCGACGGGCCCACCGAGGCGGGTACGTCGTTCCGTACGGCCGTGGAGTTCGAGCCGGGGCAGCGGGCCACCGCGAGCGCGTCCACCGGCGAGTACCTGTACTGGAAGTTCCTGGCCGACACCGGGCAGCGGCCGACGGTCAAGGCGACCGTCAAGCTCCCGGAGTCGAGCGCCCGCAAGGGCACCCAGACCTGGCAGGTCGACGTGTACGACGGGCTGCGGCGCCGCCAGGCCTGTATGTACGGCGCCCAGACCAGGAAGGCGGCCCAGGACGCCGAGTCCGTCTCGCTGTCCTGCACGCTGCGTCCGGTACGGGCCTGGTCCGAGCAGTGGTCGGACGATCCGCTGCCGGGCACCTACTACGTGCGGCTCACGGTCACCGGCCTCAAGGCGGCCGACCTGGGGCTGCCCGTGCAGGCCGAGGTCGAGGCCGACTTCAAGGAGGTGGGCGGCTCGCACGCGGTGGACGGCTCACTGGCGGCACCGCTGGTGGCCGGTAACGGAGTCACGGCCGACCCCGCATCCGATGACGTCTCCGGGGACAGCCCGGCGCAGCAGGCGGCTGCCGCCTCCGAGCCCGAGGACGGCTGGTCGTCCGGCTGGTGGTCGGACCGCTGGCTGTGGACGGCGGCGGGCGGTTTCCTCGCGGCGCTGACCGGTGTGGGCGGATACGTGCTCGCCCGCGGCCCGGGAGGCCGTCGGGTGGCGTGAGCAGAGGCCCCTCGGGTGCCCCGTCGCGGGCACCCGGGGGCAATGTCAGCCCGGCAGGGGGGTACCTCCCGCTCGAGCGAAGCCGAGAGTGGGGGAGTTTGAGGCCATCTGTGAGCCCGGCCGGCGAGGCCTTTCGGGAAGGGGCGGGGTGGGGGAGATCAGTGTGGAGCCGCACCGATCACCTCGGGGGATCGTTTTGATCGGAAGCGATCGATACGCTTACCCCGTACAGTAGGCGGCGCAAAGCCCGGCCCGATCGGCCCGAGCGCCCAGAGCAGGGGGAATCCATGCGGCTCCATGTGGACCAGCGGCACGAGCGGGTGCTCGCACTCGTGCGTGAGCGCGGCAGTGTGCGGGTCGCCGAGCTGGCCGACGCGCTCGGCGTGTCCCCGGTGACGCTGCGCAGGGACGTCGAGTCCCTGGCGTCGCAAGGCAAGGTGCGGCGGATGCACGGCGCGGTGATCTGGCCGGGCGACGCCCCCGCGAAGCAGGCGGCGCCCGGCCCGGCGGCGGCGGACGCCGAGGGCCTGGTGGTGGGCATGGTCGTGCCGACCTCCGACTACTACTACCCCGAAGTGGTGCGCGGGGCCAGGGAAGTCGTCGAGGCGCACGGCGCGCGGCTCTCCATCGGGATCTCCAACTACCTTCAGGACGAGGACGCGGCCCAGGCCGAACGGCTGGTCGCGGCAGGCGCCGACGGGCTGCTGCTGACGCCCAACTGGGACGAGGGCATGCCGCGCGGAGCCGAAGGCGCCTGGGTCGCCGAACAGCGCGTACCGACCGTCCTGGTGGAGCGCTGGGTGCCGCACGGCCACCCGGCCGCGGCCCTGGACCGGGTCAGGTCCGACCACGCCATAGGAGCCGCGGACGCGGTGCGCCACCTGGCCTCGCTCGGCCACCGCAGGGTGGCCCTGGCGATCCAGCAGACGCCCACCGCACGGCACTTGACGTTCGGCTACGAGGCGGCCGTCGAAGCGCTCGGCCTGGAGCGGGTCCCGACGCCGCCGCCGGAGCGGGAGCCAGGCGAGCCGTCGGAAGGCAAGGGCGACCGGCTCGCCCGCACCCTGGAATACCTGTGCGACGTGGTCGCACGCGACGGCGTCACCGCGGCCCTGATGCATACCGACGCGGACGCGGTCGTCCTGATTCCGCAACTGCGGGCGCGCGGTGTGCGGGTGCCCGATGACCTGGCCCTCATCGCGTACGGGGACGAGGTCGCTCCGCTCGCGGACCTGCCGCTGACCGCGGTGGCCCCGGCCAAGCGCGCGGTCGGCGCCAAGGCCGCTGAGCTGCTGCTGACCCGGCTGACACAAGCGCGCGGCACGGAGGGCGTGCGGACGGCGCGTCAACACCTCGATCTGCTGCCGGAGTTGAAGGTCCGCGCCTCCTGTGGCGCGGGCAACCACCACACCTGAGCGAGTGATCGCGTCGCGATCGTTTTGATTGAGTTGGTCGTTCGCTCTTGACCGCGATCGGTCTTGGTCACATGATGTCCTGCGTTCGCCTCTTCTTCCCAAGCTGTCTTCCGCAGTTCGAGGTCCCGTAGGAGCCGTGCCATGCCGCGCACTTCCCGTACGTCACGAACACCACGAGCGTCACGAACGTCCCGCATAGCCCTCACCGCGACCGTCGCCTCACTCACGCTGCTCGCCACCGCCTGTGGTGGCGGCGACAGCGACGGCAACTCCCCGAACGCCGGGTCCGACGGCAAGCCGGTCACCCTCACCTACTGGTCGGCCACCGCCGGAGCCAAGGAGACGGCGGAGGCGTTCAACAAGTCGCAGAAGAACATCAAGGTCGAGTTCTCGCTGATCCCGTCCGGTCCGGAGGGCGTCACCAAGCTCACCAACGCGGTCAAGGGCCGTAACGCCCCCGACGTCGCCACCATGGACTACTCCGCGCTCCCCGAGTACGCCAGCGAGGGCAACCTGGAGGACCTCAGCGCGGTCGCCGGTGACACCGTCAGCGAGAAGTTCCCCGAGAACATCCAGTCCCTGGTCAATCTCGGCGGCAAGACCTGGGCCGTCCCCTTCGACGTCACACCCATCCAACTCTTCTACCGCAAGGACCTGTTCAAGAAGTACGACGTCGAGGTCCCGGGGACTTGGGACGAGTACCGCGCGGCCGCCGAGAAGATCAACAAGGCCGATCCGAAGGTCCGTATCACCAACTTCGGCGGCGGCGACCCGGCCCTGCTCGCCGGACTCGCCTGGCAGGCGGGCGCCCAGTGGTACGGCACGTCGGGTGACGCCTGGAAGGTCACCATCGACGGCGCCGCGTCGAAGAAGGTCGCCGCCTACTGGGACGGTCTCCTGGACGACGGCCTCGCCTCCAAGACCCCGCTGTGGGGCGAGGGTGAGGCCAAGGAGCGCGCGGGCGGCAAGGTCGCCACCATCATCGGCGCCGCCTGGAGCGCGGGCGGCTTCTCCACCGGCTACCCCGACCTCAAGGGCAAGTGGGGCATCGCACCGCTGCCCACCTGGGACGGCAAGCCCGCCACCGGGATGTACGGCGGCACCTCGTACGTCGTCCCCAAGGGCAGCAAACACACCGAAGCCGCCGCCCAGTTCATCGAGTGGGTGACCACCAACCCCGAGGCGATGAAACCCCGGCTGAGCTCCCTCAAGGCGCCCAGCAGCGCCCTGCCCGCCAACGAGGCGATGCGCAAGGTGGCGGCCGAGGAGTTCGACGGCTCGTACTTCGAGGGCCAGGACGTGTACGAACTGTCCGGTCAGGCCGCGGACACCATCGTCCCCGGCTGGACCTGGGGCCCGGTCCAGCAGCAGGTCACCGCGGCTCAGGGCAGTACGGGCGCCGATCACACCAAGGCGCTGACCGTGGGCCAGGCCAAGGGCGAGAAGGCCGTCACCGACCGCGGTCTGAAACTCGCCAAGTAGCCGCCAGCGGAAGGGGCCCGGCCTGCCCGTGAACACGCCGGAGAACGCCGGGCCCCGCTCCGTACCACCCCTTCGCCCCTCACCCGAAGGAGCCCACCGGTGGCCGTCCCGCTCACCAGATCGCCCAAACCGCCCGCGCCAGCGGGCACTTCTTCCTCCCAGGGAGGCCCATCCACTCCCCCGCCGGGCGTGTCGGCCTCCCTGCAACGCAGCAGGCGCGGCGCCGCCACCCTGTTCATGGCCCCGTTCTTCGTCCTGTTCGCCGCGGTCACCGTGGCCCCCATCGCGTACGCGGCCTGGATGAGCCTGTACCGCGAAGAGGCCCTGTCCGGGCTCGGGTTCGGCGGTACGGAGCGGGTGTTCGCCGGGTTCGGCAACTACAGCGCCGCGCTGCGGGACCCGGCGTTCCTCTCCTCGTTCGGGAACATCGCCCTGTACTGCCTGCTCTACATCCCGCTGATGATCGGCGGGGCGCTCACCCTGGCCCTGCTGGTCGACTCCGCGCTCGCCGGGGCCAAGCGCTTCTACCAGATCGCCTACTTCCTGCCGCACGCCGTGCCCGGACTGATCGCCGCGATCATCTGGCTGTATCTGTACACACCGGGACTCAGCCCGGTCACCGACGCGCTCGAAGGTCTCGGCGCCGACTGGAACTTCTTCGGCAGGGACGAGGCCCTGCTGTCGGTCGTCAACGTCTCGGCCTGGCAGTGGATCGGCTACAACATGATCATTTTCTACGCGGGTCTGCAGGCCATCCCGCGCGAGGTCCTGGAGGCCGCGCGGGTCGACGGCGCGGGAGCGCTGCGCACTGCCCTGCGGATCAAGATCCCGATGATCCGTTCCACGGTCGTATTGACCGTCCTGTTCACCTGCGTCGGCGCCATCCAGCTCTTCGACGCGCCCAAGCTCGTACAGCTGCGGGCCACCGAGATGGGCGAGGAGTGGTCGCCCACGATGTACATCTTCAACGCGGCCTTCAAGGCCCACGACTACGGTCTGGCCGCCGCCGCGTCGCTGCTCCTCGCGCTCGTCGCGGGCGTGCTGTCCTTCGTCGTCACCAAGCTCGGCAACCGGTGGAAGGCCTCATGAGCACCCGCACTCCTACCGCACGGCCCCAGACCGCGCGGCTCACTTCGCGGGTCGTCGTCAATGGCGTCCTGGTCGTCTTCGCGCTCTACACGCTGATGCCGCTGACCTGGCTGGTGATCGCGGCCACCAAGAACTACCGGGACCTGTTCGCCACCAATCCCTTCGCCCTCGGCGACTTCAACCTCTGGGCCAACATCGAGGCCCTGTTCGCGTACAACGACGGCATCTACGCCCGCTGGTTCGCCAACAGCCTGCTCTACACGGTGGTCGGCGCGCTGCTCTCCACGCTCATCTCGGTGGCCTGCGGCTACGCCTTCGACAAGTACGAGTTCCAGGGCAGGGAGAAGCTGTTCGGTGTCGTACTGATCGGCGTGCTCGTCCCGGCCACCGTCGTCCAGTTGCCGCTGTATCTGATGGCCTCCGAGATCGGCCTGGTCAACACGTACTGGGCGGTGCTGATCCCGTCGCTGGTGAATCCGTTCGGGGTCTATCTGGCCCGTGTGTTCTCCGAGGGCTATGTGCCCGGCGAGGTGTTGGAGGCCGCCCGGGTCGACGGGGCGGGCGAGCTGCGTACGTTCGCGTCCGTGTCGCTGCCGATGCTGGCGCCCGGCTTCATGACGATCTTCCTGTTCTCGTTCACGGCCGCCTGGAACAACTTCTACGGCGCCCTGATGATGCTCAACGACGAGCGGCTCTTCCCCGTCAACCTGGGCCTGTTCATGTGGCACCGCAATGTCTACCAGCAGCCCGAGCTGTACTCGCTGGTCATCGCGGGCGCCCTGGTCGCCGTACTGCCGCTGATCGTCGCCTTCCTCTGCCTGCAGCGCTTCTGGCGCTCGGGACTGACCGCAGGAGCCACCAAGTGACCGCCGCACCCGGCACCCGCCCGCGCACCTGCCCCCGCCCCCGCACCGTCCTGGCCATGAGCCGCGAGACCCGCGACGCGGTGTTCGGCAGCGACGCCCTGACGCGCCTGGCCCGCGTCGCCGACGTCGACACCGGCCTGCTCGTCACCGACTTCGGCGACCGGGACCCGGTACAGCGCGGGCGGTTGTACGAGGCCGACGTCCTGCTCACCGGGTGGGGCTGCCCGCCGCTGGACGCGGCCGCGCTCGGGCGCATGCCCCGGCTGCGGGCCGTCGTGCACGCGGCGGGCAGCGTCAAGCACCATGTCACGGACGCCTGCTGGGAGCGTGGCATCGAGGTGAGTACGGCGGCCGCGGCCAACGCCCTGCCGGTCGCCGAGTACACCCTCGCCGCGATCCTGTTCGCCAACAAGCGGGTGCTCGAAGGGGCGCATGCCTATCGCGAGCGGCGCGGCGGCCGGGTGAACCTCATCGGCGGTTTCCCGTCCGTCGGGAACTACCGGCGCACGGTCGGCCTGGTCGGCGCGTCCCGTATCGGCCGCCGTGTCATGGAGCTGCTGCGGCCCTTCGACCTGACGGTTCTGGTGCACGACCCGTACCTGGACGCGGCGGAGGCCCACGCCCTGGGCGTGCGGCTGGTGGACCTGGACGAGCTGGTGCGGCGCAGCGACGTCGTCTCGCTGCACGCGCCCGCGCTTCCCGCCACGCGGCGGCTGTTCGACGCGGCGCGGCTCGCGCGGATGCCCGACGGTGCCACGCTGATCAACACCGCCCGTGGCGCGCTCGTCGATACGGCCGCGCTCACCGAGGAGCTCACGGCGGGGCGGCTGCACGCCGTGCTCGACCACACCGACCCCGAGGTGCTGCCCGCCGACTCGCCGCTCTACGATCTGCCGAACGTCCTGCTCACCCCTCATCTGGCGGGTTCGATCGGCGGTGAGCTGCACCGGCTCGCCGACGCGGCCGCCGAGGAGATCGAGCGGTACGCCCAGGGGCTGCCGTTCAGGCACCGGGTGGACCCGCGCACGCTGGACCACTCCGCCTGACGCCCGCCCCTGGGAGCCCCACCCAGTCTGACCAGAGAGGGACCCCTCATGCCCACGGCCCGCGACCGCGCCCGCCATGTTCTCGTCGTCGGAATCGACGGCGTACGGCTCGACACCCTGGGTGCCGTGCCGACCCCGCACCTGGACGCGGTCGCGGCGGCCGGGTTCCTCGCCCCGGTCACCATCGATCCCGGCACACCCACCATGTCGGGCCCCTGCTGGGCGACGATCGTCACTGGCGTACGGGTCGACAAGCACGCCGTGTGGAGCAACGACTTCACCGGCAACCGGCTGAACCTGTTCCCCGACTTCACCACCCGCCTGCACCGCCAGGACGGCTGCCGTACATATGTCGCCGCGGGGTGGCAGCCGCTGCTCACGGTGGCCGACGGCGGTCCGATGTTCCGTGAACCGGCCCGGATCAGCTATCTGGCCGCACCGGCCGACACGGCCGAGGCCTGGGACGCCACGGACGAGCGGATCACCGACGACGCGGTACGGGTGCTTGCCGACGAGGGCCCGGAGGCCTCGTTCGTGTATCTGGGGGCCGTCGACGAGACGGGGCACGTCCTGGGTTGTGGCGAGGAGTACGAGCGGGCGGTCGTACGGGCCGACGAGCGGCTGGGCCGCCTGACCGCCGCGGTGCGTGCCCGTGCCACGTACGACCAGGAGGACTGGACGGTGATCGTCGTGACCGACCACGGGCACCGCGACGAAGGCGGTCACGGTGGTCGCTCGGCGCTCGAAGTGACCGCGTGGATCGCTTGTGCCGGTCCGGACATCCCGGCCGGCGTGCCCGAGCGCGCGCTGCGGCACGAGGACGTCGCGGCCCAGGGCTGCGGCACGAGGACGTCGCGGCCCAGGTGTACGCGTCCCTGGGCCGCGCGACCGACTCGCACTGGACGCTGGACGGCCGCCCGTGGTCTAAGAACGCAGTCTGACGGTGATCTTCTGAGTGGCGCCCGCAGTGCCGGTCAGGTCCCCGAAGGTGAGCTTCAGCGCGGAGCCCGTGGTCGCGGAGGTGACGGTCGCGGGCTTGGCGAGGACCTTGGTGACGGGCCGGTCCCAGGTGAGGGTGAGGCTGGTCCGCATCCGCATCGGGTCGCTGACGCAGATGACCGCGGTGCCGTCGCTCTTCTCGCTGATCATTACGGCGCAGGGCGCACTCGCGGTGAGCGTGTCGACCGTTCCGCCGAACCAGAAGTTGACTCCGGTGAAGCCGAGCGAGGGGACGCTGACGCCCTGTTGGTCGTTGGTGTTGGCGAGGATCCGCAGCCATCCGGTGTCGGCGGCGCGGGCCGCGGTCTGCGCGGTGCTCGCGCCGGGCATCAGGAGGTAGGCGTACGAGGCGTCGGTCGGGTCGGTGCCGTGGTCGATCCAGAGCGTGAGGTACTTGCGGGCGATCGCGGTCGTGGCGCCGCCGCGGTTGATGTCGCTCCAGCGGCCGGTGCGCTGCTCGCGCAGGGCCTTGACGGTGGTGCCGCCGGGGAAGACATAGCCCGCGTGGCCGCCGATGTGCGCCCAGTTGGCGTCGGTCAGGGTCTCGGACCAGGGGTAGGTGCGGGGCTTGACGGTGCCGTCGGCGGTGAACGGGGCGTTGCCCACCGGCCCGAGGTTGCGGTTGTCGACGGTCGACTCGGCCGCCGTACCGTCCCGGCATTCGATGCCGCCGCCGAGGCAGACGATCGTGTCGTCCAGGCAGAACCACGACTTCTTGGCGTGCAGGGTGCTCTGCAGGCCCCTGAGGTATTGGCCGACGGCCGCCCGCTGCCCGTCGCTCGCGCCGCCCACCCAGTTCACGGCGGGCAGCGCCGCGCCCCAGTCGCCGCCAGCGCCGTCCGCGAGCACCTTGCGTGAGGCGGTGGTGCCGGGCAGCCGGTAGGGGTCGACGGTGGGCCAGAACGCGTCGCTGTACTGGCCGTTGGCGAAGTCCGCGCCCCACCAGTAGAGCATTCCGGAGCCGGTGTGCCAGCCGCGCAGGTTCTCGCCGTTGCCGGTCTCGTAGTACGTGATGCGCTTGTTGGCCATGCTGATCGAGGCGGCCCAGCCGGGGCGCCGGTGGGTGGCGCGGGCCATGCTGGCGAAGAGCCGGTGTCCGGTGGGCTCCGCGGTCGGGGATACGGCGGAGTCGTCGAGTACGGAGCTGAGGCGCGCCAGGTGGGGCAGCGCGAGCGCCGGGTCCTGCAGTGGCGGGCTGTAGTAGTCACGTTGCGCCCAGCCCTTGACCAGGCCGCGCCAGCGGGTGTTCTCGGCGGCGCTGGCGCCCTGTCCGAGCAGCACGATCGAGGCGAGGATCGGATGGCCGCGCAGATGGTCGTTCTGCTCGATGTTCTTCGGATCGGTCGCCGCCAGGCCGCGGCTGATCGCCCGGCCCGCGACGCCGTCCATGACCAGGCCGTTGTAGAGGAAGGGCGCCCAGGCGTCCTCGACCGCGTCGAACACGATCCGCCGGTTGTCGTCCGTGACCGCCCAGCTGGTCCCGGCGAGCAGCGCGAAGAGCATGCCGAGGCCGCCGAGCATCACCGACCCGTACGAGCCGGTGTAGGGGACGGTGGTGTGCTGGATGAACGAGCCGTCGCGGTAGAGCCCGTCCCCGCTGGTGACGTACGGGAAGACGGGGGACAGCGCGTCCCGGGCGAGCGCGATCTTCGCGGCGCGGTCGCCGATGACGCCGCGCAGGGCGAGTACCCGGCACAGGTCGACGCGGTTGGCGCCGGTGGAGGTGCCGGTGTAATCGGCGACGGCCGAGTCCGGTACGAAGTGGTCGACCGCCCTGCCGTAGTTGGCGAGTTGCGCCGCCGACAGGTCGTCGTACATCAGGACGCAGGTGTCGAGGAGGTGCTGTGGGCCGCCGATCTGCCAGCTCCACCAGTTGCCGTAGCGGGTCTGGTTCTCGTTGTAGACCTGGGTGTAGAGGTGGTCGAGGCCGGTGCGTACGGCGTCTCTGAGCGCGGCGTCGCCGGTGAGTCCGGTGCCCTGCTGGCGGTAGGCCTGGGCCATGGTGTTCAGGCGGCGGTAGCTGTTCGCCATGTTGGCGGAGTAGCCGTACGACTCGGGGTCGGTGTCCGGGTCGGGGTCGGCGTAGCCCAGGTCGGGCCAGAGGGAGCCGTCGGTGGGCGCCATCGCGGCCTGGAACTCCGAAGCGGTGGCGCCGAGTTCGGCCAGTCGGCTCTTGAAGGGTTCGACGGTGGGGCTGAAGCCCTCGCCGAGTATGAGGGTGCGCCACTTGGCGCGCAGGGCGGCGAACTCGTCGGCGGCGTGGGCGGTACCGGTGGTGGCACCGAGCGAGAGGGCGAGCGCGGAGGCGCCGGTTGTGGCGAGGAAGGTGCGGCGGGACCAAGGAGAAGGGGTCGGCATGGGGCACTCCAGGCATGAGGGGACGGCGGGGACCGCTGGGAGTAAGCGGTTTCTAGCACCCGTCGCTCAATCGCTCAATGAGTACAACCGAATTGAACGAATCGATCGTTCTGGGAATAGGCCTCTACACATAGATGCGGCGTGTACGGCCGCTGAGGCCGTACACGCCGCATCTATGTGTNAGTGCGGTCGCGGTGCTGGAGGGTGTGACGGTTCACCGGGCCGGCGGGCGCGGGCACATGGGTGCCCTCACCCGGCCGGCTCGGCTGCCGTGGACCCCGCTCGGGTCCACGGCGACCGGCCAGGGGCCGTCCCCCCTGGCCGGACTCTGGGGGGTCAGTCGCCGGCGGCGATCCGGGCGAGGCGCTGGGCCTCGTCGCGGGTCGTGCGGGCGATGGCGTCCTCGTCGGCGGTCAGCAGTCGGCCGTTCTCGACGATCTGCTTGCCGTTGACGAACGACGCGGTGACCGGGGCCGCGGCGCCGAAGACGATGGCGGTGACCGGGTCGGCGATCGAGGAGTGCCCGATGCCGTCGGTCTTCCACAGGACGAGGTCGGCGAGCTTGCCGGCCTCGATGGAGCCGATCTGCTCGGCGCGGCCCAGGACCTGGGCGCCGCCGAAGGTGCCGAGGCGCAGGGCCTGGCGGGCGCCCAGGGCGGCCTCCTTGTGGGCGCCGAGGCGGTTGATCAGGAGGGCGTTGCGGAGCTCGGTGTGCAGTTCACCGGACTCGTTGGACGCGGTTCCGTCGACGCCGAGGCCGACCGGGACGCCGGCCTTCAGCATGTCCGGGACGCGGGCGATACCGGCCGCGAGGCGGGCGTTGGACGAGGGGCAGTGGGCGACGCCGGTCTTCGTACGGGCGAAGGCGGCGATGTCGGAGTCGTTCATGTGGACGCAGTGCGCCATCCACACGTCTTCGCCGAGCCAGCCGGTCGACTCGAAGTAGTCGGTCGGGCCCATGCCGAAGAGTTCGTGGCAGAACTTCTCCTCCTCCACGGTCTCCGAGCCGTGGGTGTGCAGGCGTACGCCCTTGGCGCGGGCCAGTTCGGCGCCCTGCTTCATCAGCTCGGTGGAGACGGAGAACGGGGAGCAGGGGGCGACGGCGATCTGCGTCATCGAGTCGAAGGAGGCGTCGTGGTGCTCGTCGACGGTTTCGGCGGTCGCGGCGAGCGCGCCTTCGAGGGTCTCCACGGCGAAGTCCGGGGGCAGGCCGCCGTCCTTCTCGCTGCGGTCCATGGAGCCGCGGGCCAGGGTGAAGCGGACGCCCATGTCGGACGCGGCGCCGATGACCGCGCCGGAGAGGTCGCCGGAGCCCCGCGGGTAGACGTAGTGGTGGT
Organism: Streptomyces sp. E11-3; assembly: GCF_046540415.1. Classification (NCBI taxonomy): domain Bacteria; kingdom Bacillati; phylum Actinomycetota; class Actinomycetes; order Kitasatosporales; family Streptomycetaceae; genus Streptomyces; species Streptomyces sp. E11-3. Next base: position 1,445,656 of record NZ_JAZGRL010000001.1, read on the forward strand.
CCATCGCGGTGGTGACACCGCCGCGGGCCATCATCGCGAGTGAGCCCTGCGCGGCCGCCCGTACCATCGGCTCGTCGATGCGCGCCCAGGTGGGGTAGAGGGCGACGAGCCAGTTGAAGAGGTTGTGGTCGGTGGCCAGACCGCGGGTGATCCACTGGTAGAAGTGGTGGTGCGTGTTGATCAGGCCCGGGGTGAGAAGGTGCCCGGTGCCGTCGATACGGCGGACCACGTTCTGCAGGTTCTCGGGAGCCTGGCCGGCACCCACCGACTCGATCCGGTTGTCCGCTACGACGACGTACCCCGAGGCGTACTCGGTGTCGTCGGCGTCCACGGTTGCGATGGCACAGTTCTCGATGACGATGCGCGAAGCCGCCACGGCGGTTCCTCGTTCCTCTTACGGGCAGTGTCTCACCCGGGTTCGTACGGGCTCGGGGGTCGAGCGGGGTGACGACCGAGTCCGTGATGCGCGTACGACCGCTTCATCGCGTTCGCAGGCGCGGGATGTTGCGCAGATGTCCCCGCTCTCCTCCTGGCCCCCGGGACGGGCCGTGGGGGCCTGTCCCGGGGAGACGCCGGCGCATGCGCGTCGGAGGGTGTCGAGGCTCCGGCCGTCGGTCGGAGTCAGAGGTTGGTCATGTCGAGCGGGATCTGCGGCTCGACGCCGTCACGCAGGACGGTGGCCTCGATCAGGCCGTACATCCGGTCGGCCGCGTAGTAGACCTCGTTGTCGTTCTTGAGGCCGAACGGCTCCAGGTCCACCAGGAAGTGGTGCTTGTTCGGGAGCGAGAAGCGGACCTCGTCGATCTCCGAACGGTTGTTGATGATGCGCGAGCCCATCTGGTACAGCGTCTGCTGCAGCGAGAGCGAGTAGGTCTCGGCGAAGGCCTGGAGCATGTGCTTCTTGGTCTGCTCGTAGGACTTCTCCCAGTTGGGCATGCGCTGCTCGTCGTCGCTCCAGTTGAAGCGCCAGCAGCCGGAGACCTGGGTGGCCAGGATGCGGTCGTAGGCTTCCTTGAGCGTCGTGTACTGGTCCTTGATGTAGCCCCAGAACTCCGAGTTGGTGGAGTTCATGACGACGAGGTCCTTGAGGCCGGAGATGACCTCCCACTTCTCACCGTCGTAGGTGACCTGGGTGACGCGGGTCTCCTGGCCCTGGCGGACGAAGGAGTGGTTGACCTCGTCCGAGCCGATGAACTTGGAGTTGGCGTCGGAGGTCGCGATGCGGTCCCAGGCGTACTCCTCGATGCGGATACGCGCGCGGTGGATCGGCTCCTGGGAGGTCACGAAGTGACGGGCGAGGTGGATGCCGAACTGCTCGGCGGACTCGATGCCGTACTCCTTGGCGAACGCGAACACCGTGTTCTTGGTGGTGTCGGTCGGAAGGCAGTGGGCGTTGGAACCCGAGTAGTGCACATCGTCGAGGTCGCCGGAGAGCGCGACCGAGACGTTCAGGTCCTTGATGTGGTGGGTGTCGCCGTCCCGCGTGATCTTGACGACGCGGTTCTCTGCTTTGCCGTACTGGTTCTGGCCGAGAATCGTGGGCATGTCTGCTAGCTCCCTCGGTAAACGGAGTAGCCGAACGGGTTGAGCAGCAGCGGTACGTGATAGTGCTCGCCCGGCTTGACGGCGAACGTGATCGCCACCTCCGGGAAGAACGCACCGCTGTCCCTTACGCGGGGGGCGTCCTGCTGCGCCTCGGCTTGCTGGTTGGCGTTACGTGCGAAGTACGCCTCGGTCTCGAAGTCGAGACGTACGTGGGTGGTGCCCTCCGGCAGGGCCGGGAGGTCCTTGCAGCGCCCGTCCGCGTCGGTCTGCGATCCGCCGAGCGCGACCCATTCCTGGTCGCTGCCCGAGCGGGCGGCGAGGGAGATGGCTACGGCTTCGGCGGGGCGGCCGATGCTGGTGTCCAGGATGTGGGTGGACACCGATGCGGTGGTGTCGGTGCTCATCAGTGGTCTTCCTCCTGCTGGTCCTACTGGTCCTGCTGGTCCTGCTGCTCTGTGAGACGGGTCAGCCGGATGCGGTTGATCTTGCCGAGTTCGGTGCGGACGATGGCCCGCTCCTGCTCGGCGGTGTTCTCGATCCGGGTCTTCAGAGCCGCGAGCATCTGCTCACCGGTGGCACCGGTGGCGCAGATCAGGAAGACGTGACCGAACTTGTCCTGGTAGGCCAGGTTGAGTTCGAGCAACTCCCGCTTGAGCTCATCGGAGGCTCCGGCCATGCCGCGCTGCTCGCGCGACGAGGTCGGGTCCCCGGGCTTCGGGCGCCCGATCGGCGGGTGCCCGGCCATCGCTTCCTCCAGGTCCGCTGTGGTCAGCTCGGCCATGGCGGCGTCGCTGGCGGCGAAGAGGGATTCGACGGTGGCGTACGGGCGCTGGGCGAGCAGTTTGCTCCCCCAGGCCGAACTGGCGCACACCTCGTGGAGCTCTGCGGCGGCCGCAGTCTCCTCCAAGGTGTTGAACCGGGTCAGACCCGGTGTGGTACCTGAAGTCACGGGAAAGCCTCCGTGGCTTGTTCTGGACGGGCTGGGGATTAGCTAAGACCTTCCGCAACACGACGTCAACACTTTGTTGAAACCAATTGAACAAAAGAGCCGCCGCCCGGTCGGTCGGGCGACGACTCTTCTACGGTGCGTGACGGCGGGCCGGACGGCCAGCGGGGCTACTCCCCCTTGGCCGCGTTCTCCCTGTTCAGGTAGTTGTAAACGGTGAAGCGGCTGACCCCGAGTGCCCCGGCCACGGTCTCCACGCCGTGCCGTACGGAGAAGGCGCCGCGCCCTTCGAGTATCCGTACGACCTCCTGCTTCGCCTTGCGGTCCAGCTCGGCCAGCGGCTTGCCGTGCTTGCGCTCCAGGGCGGCCAGGATGCGGTCCAGGGAGTCCGCGAGTTGGGGCAGCCGGACGGCCAGGACGTCCTCGCCCTCCCAGGCCAGGACCACGTCGTCGCCGTCCGCGTCCTGGGGGCTGAGCAGTTCGCCACCCATGGCGTCGATGAGCGGCTTCACCGCCGCGACGAAGGGGTGATCGCGGGGTTCGGTCACCGCTCCTCCCCCTCTCCGACCACGTTGACCTGCAGCGAGACCCGGGTGGCTCCGGCCGCCAGGGACTTGCGCAGCAGGGCGTCGACGGCGGTCAGTACGGCATCGGCGCCACCCTCGGCGGTATTGCCGAAGGGGCCGACGTCCACCGCGTCCAGCTCGGCCGCCTGGATGACATCGCGGGCCACCACCGCGTGGGCGGGTGCCTCGTCGAGGTCGAAGGGCTCGGTTGTGAACTCCACTCTCAATCGCACGCGGTCAACCTACTGCGCGTTCGCAGATTTGCGGCAGTCCCCACTTGACAGCTGACCAGGGGCGCAGGCAATCTTCCATCAGGTAGAAACAACTTTCCGCTATACGGAAGGAGCGCCGAACCTCATGGGATTCTCGGACCAGCGCTTCAACGTCAACCTGTCGATCCTCTACACGGAGCTCCCGCTTCTGGAGCGTCCCGCGGCCGCCGCCGCGGCGGGCTTCACGGCGGTAGAGCTGTGGTGGCCCTGGGTTGACGCCCCCACCCCCGCGCAGTCCGAGCTCGACGCCCTGAAGTCGGCACTCGAAGACGCGGGCGTTCAGCTGGTGGGGCTGAACTTCTACGCCGGCCAGCTGCCGGGTCCGGACCGCGGCGCGCTGTCCATCCCCGGCGAGGAGTCGGAGAAGTTCCGCGCGAACATCGACATCGCGGCGGACTTCGCCGCCTCGGTCGGCTGCAAGGCGCTCAACGCGCTCTACGGCAACCGCGTCGAGGGCGTGGACCCGGCCGAGCAGGACAAGCTCGCCCTGGAGAACCTCCAGATCGCGGCCCGTGCCGCAGATCGCGTCGGCGCGATCCTGCTGATCGAGGCCCTCAACAAGCCCGAGTCGCCGCTCTGCCCGATCGTGAGCGCCCCCAAGGCCATCGAGATCGTGGACAAGGTGAACGAGGCCACGGGCCTGGGCAACGCCAAGTTCCTCATGGACCTGTACCACCTGTCCATGAACGGCGAGGACCTGTCCGAGGTGATCGAGAAGTACACCGCCAAGACCGGACACGTCCAGATCGCCGACAACCCGGGCCGTGGCGCTCCGGGCACCGGCGACCTGCCGCTGGCCGACCTCCTCGACCAGCTGAAGAAGGCCGGTTACGACGGCTGGGTCGGCCTGGAGTACAAGGCCGGCGACCGGTCCAGCACCGAGAGCTTCGGCTGGCTGCCCGCCGAGGCCCGCGCCGCGCGCTGACGCACGTACCAAAAGCTTTTAGGAGACACCCTCATGAGCAACAACCTTCCCAAGATCGCGTGGATCGGCCTCGGCATCATGGGCTCCCCCATGTCCGAGAACCTGATCAAGGCCGGCTACCAGGTGACCGGCTTCACCCTGGAGCAGGACAAGCTGGACCGCCTCGCGGCGGCCGGTGGCACCGCCGCCAAGTCGATCGCCGAGGCCGTCAAGGACGCCGACGTGATCGTGACGATGGTGCCCGCGTCGCCGCAGGTCGAGGCCATCGCGTACGGCCCGGACGGCATCCTGGAGAACGCGAAGTCGGGCTCGCTGATCGTCGACATGTCCTCGATCACCCCGCAGACCTCGGTCGACCTGGCCAAGAACGCCAAGGACAAGGGCATCCGCGTCATCGACGCCCCCGTCTCCGGTGGCGAGGCCGGTGCCATCGAGGCCGTACTGTCGATCATGGTCGGCGGTGAGCAGGCCGACTTCGACGAGGCCAAGCCGCTCCTGGAGGCCCTCGGCAAGACCATCGTCCTGTGCGGCCCGCACGGCTCGGGCCAGACGGTGAAGGCCGCCAACCAGCTCATCGTCGCGGTCAACATCCAGGCCTGCGCCGAGGCCGTGGTCTTCCTGGAGAAGTCCGGCGTGGACCTGACGGCCGCGCTCGACGTCCTGGGCGGCGGTCTGGCCGGCTCGACCGTGCTGACCCGCAAGAAGGACAACTTCCTGAACCGCGACTTCAAGCCGGGCTTCCGGATCGACCTGCACCACAAGGACATGGGCATCGTCACCGACGCCGCCCGCAATGTCGGTGCCGCGCTGCCCGTCGGCGGCGTGGTCGCCCAGCTGGTCGCCTCGCTGCGCGCCCAGGGCGACGGCGGCCTGGACCACTCGGCGCTGCTGCGCTCGGTCGAGCGCCTGTCGGGCCAGCCGGTCGCGAACTGACCCGCTGCCTGACCCGCTGACCAGCTGACCCTTCGGGTCCCCAGATCTCCGGGTGGTGCCGGTGCTGACACCTGTCCTGTCGCGCCCAAGTACCGGCACCGCCCGGAACACTCATTCAACAAACTGTTGACGTTCGGTTCACCTCGAACCTACGCTCCACATCGCGGAAGCAGTCTTCCGCTCAGCAGATCCCGCACGGAAGGTCACCATGTCGAAGCGCGTGCTTACGACCGAGTCTGGCGCCCCGGTCGCCGACAATCAGAACTCCGCCACCGCCGGCGTCGGTGGCCCGCTCCTGCTCCAGGACCAGCAGCTCCTCGAGAAGCTCGCCCGGTTCAACCGCGAGCGCATCCCGGAGCGCGTGGTGCACGCCCGTGGCTCCGGCGCGTACGGCTACTTCGAGGTGACCGACGACGTCACCGGCTTCACCTCCGCCGACTTCCTGAACACCGTCGGCAAGCGCACCGAGACGTTCCTGCGCTTCTCGACCGTGGCCGACAACCTCGGTGGCGCGGACGCCGTCCGTGACCCGCGCGGCTTCGCCCTGAAGTTCTACACCGAAGAGGGCAACTACGACCTCGTCGGCAACAACACCCCGGTGTTCTTCATCAAGGACCCGATCAAGTTCCCCGACTTCATCCACTCCCAGAAGCGCGACCCGTTCACGGGCAAGCAGGAGGCGGACAACGTCTGGGACTTCTGGGCGCACGCCCCCGAGGCGACGCACCAGATCACCTGGCTGATGGGCGACCGCGGCATCCCCGCCTCGTACCGCCACATGAACGGCTACGGCTCCCACACCTACCAGTGGACCAACGCCCAGGGTGAGGCCTTCTTCGTCAAGTACCACTTCAAGACGAACCAGGGCATCCGCTGCTTGTCCTCGGAGCAGGGCGCCGAGCAGGCGGGCAAGGACCCCAACAGCCACCAGACGGACCTGCTGCAGGCCATCGAGCGCGGTGTGAACCCGTCCTGGACGCTGTACGTGCAGATCATGCCGGCCGCCGAGGCCGCGGACTACCGCTTCAACCCGTTCGACCTCACCAAGGTGTGGCCGCACAGCGACTACCCGCTGCAGCGGGTCGGCCGCCTGGTCCTGGACCGCAACCCCGACAACGTCTTCGCCGAGGTCGAGCAGTCCGCGTTCTCGCCGAACAACTTCGTTCCGGGTATCGGCCCGTCGCCCGACAAGATGCTGCAGGGCCGTCTGTTCGCCTACGCGGACGCGCACCGGTACCGTCTGGGCGTCAACCACACCCAGCTGGCGGTCAACGCCCCCAAGGCGACCCAGGCCGACAACTACGGCCGCGACGGTCTCATGGCGTCCAACGCCTACCCGCGCGGCCGCAAGAACTACGAGCCCAACTCGTACGACGGCCCGGCCGAGACCGGCCAGGCGCTGTCCGCCCCGCTGGCGGTCAGCGGCTACACCGGCACCCACGAGGCGCCGCTGCACACCAAGGACGACCACTTCTTCCAGGCCGGTGAGCTCTACCGCCTGATGTCCGAGGACGAGAAGGGCCGTCTGGTGGCCAACATCGCCGGTGGCCTCTCGCAGGTGTCCCGCGAGGACGTCATCGAGAAGAACCTCGCCCACTTCCACGCCGCGGACGCCGACTACGGCAAGCGCGTCGAGGAGGCCGTCCGCGCCCTGCGCGACGACTGATTTTCCCAGCTGCGTCCGGGGTCTGACGGGAGGTCAGACCCCAGGCGCGTGCCCGCGACGCGAACCCGGATGAGGGGTGGTGCGCGATGCGGGCAGGCACGGGTCCGCGGCGGTATGCGAGCCAGTGCGGTGGTCAAGGTCCGGCAGTGCCCCCTTCTCGACCTGAGGGGAGGAGGCGGCCGTTCCATCGCATCCGCCGCGGCCCCAGCCAACTCCCCTCCCCTTTACGGGAGTCCCAGACTCCGTCCGGCGGCGCGAATGTCCTGTCGCGCCAGCCTTGCGCCGTCGGACGGTCTCACTTCCTCCCCGCCTACCAGAGCGCCGAGTACGGACGGTCCCGTACTCGGCGCTCTCTTTGCGTTGCGGGGGGCACGGGGTTATGTCGTACGCGAATTCGATCAATCCCGATCGCGCCAGACCCTGAACACATTGGCGCCTCTTCACGACAGAAATCACGTCAGCAACATCCTTTTGAGATGACGTCACGTCGTGTCTTGCCAAGAGTTTTTGTGTAGTGGCACGGTGTGCTATGAAGCACCCTGGGTCAGGGTAAAACGCTGGACGTCACAGTCTCGCAAGGCTTCAAGGGATAGTTCCTCCTGCCGTGGACTGCACGGGATGGTTATTCAACATGAGCATGCACATCAGATGGTCCTATCGGGCGATGAGTCGTGCCGACAGCCTGCACCGGACCCGGTTCGTTACGACCGTTACCGCACGTCAGCGAGTGCGCCTGCGTGGCCACAGAGCTGATACGGGACACAAGGAGCTGATGTGACCGTGGCAGAAAACCCTATGTACTCGAGGCAGCGTCTCGCCCAGCGCCTCAGGAAGGGCCGTGAGGACGCCGACCTCACCCAGCAACAGGTCGCCGAGTCGTTCGGCTGGAGTCCCTCGAAGGTCATCCGGATCGAGGGGGGCGCAAAGCCTGTGAACGTCCCGGATGCCATGGTCTTGATGGCCAAGTACGGGATCACCGGCGAAGAGGCGGACCGACTGACCGAACTGGCCAGGGCGGCACGCCAGCCCTCGTGGTACGCCGGCTACAAGGAGATCCTGTCCCCGGAGTTCGAGGCCTACCTGGCCTACGAGGAATCCGCCTCGATCGTGCGGGATTTCGCCCGCAACGTGATTCCGGGTCTACTACAGACGGAGGAATACTCGGAGGCGCTCCTCGCCGCCTTCGGTGCGGCGTCGGACGTCATGCGAAAGCGGGTGGAACTCCGTATGCGACGGCAGAAGGTGCTGGACACGTCCGCCGAGTTCTTCTACGTCCTCGACGAGTCGACGCTGCGCCGTCAGGTCGGCTCGGAGACCGTGATGCGGCACCAGTACGAGGCTCTCGTCGCCGCGAACGAGCGGCCCAACGTCACGGTTCTGTATGTGCCGTTCAAAGTCGGAATCTACCCGCTGTTCAGGAGCCCGTACACGATCTTCGAGTTCCCGGACAGTGACGACTTCGTCGCCTATCTGGAGAAGCCGGAGACCGAGGAGCTGCTGAGCGAGAAGACGCCGAGGTCGGGCAGGCAGAGTCCATCCGACTACCTCGACGCGTTCTGGAAGGTCGAGCATTCCCTTGCTCTGGACATCGCCCAAGGGGACTGGTCGTGAGCGCACACATACGCCACTCAGTCAGGAGGAGACGGAGGCATGCGCATCGAGGTCACGAACACGGTCCAGGCGCTGACACCGAACGATATTTGACCCAGTTCGCTGAACTTGGAATCCCTCACCTGTATCCGGGAACTCTCCAGCATCTCGAGACAGTCCTCGCTCGGCCCGCTGCGCGAGCTCTTGCGCCAGCCCCGCTGTCTCCTGGGCTTCACGAGCACCCCCGAAAGCTCCGCCACAACTCTCGATCCTCGATCGAGAAACTCGCCCTGCCGATTATGGGCAACCCCTTGAGGGGTGACAAGACGTGTTTTCCGACAGGCTCCGGGAGGCGTACCAGCAGAAACAGAAGGTCACAGTAGAAAAGGCGCAGAAGAAGGGAGCCGTCAGGCCTCGCCGGCAAGCATCCGGCCTGCGGCTCCCCGCAGAGCGCTCCCTCATGACTGGGAAGGCAGCACCCTGAGATGGATTCTAATCGCTCGACCCTCGGACGGTTACGAGATCACTGGGACAAGTGGGGCAGGACGGCCGCCGGTAACGCGGTGCGCGGCGCGAGCACGGCGGCGGGCGGAGCCCTTGTCTCCTTCATAGTCTGGTGGCTCCGCAACGGGTAGACACAACTTCGGACAACCCGTCAGGCCACAGCGGACGACGGCATGATGCCGCACCACACCGCGGTCGCCCACGCCAAAGGGGCGGTCCGTCCCCTCCGGGTGGACCGCCCCTCCGTGGTGCGGGTGGTGTCGTGCGTCAGGCCGTGATCGGGCGGATCGCCGTGGGCGCGTGGCCCGGCTCCGTCGCGAGCTCCTCGAACTCCGAGACATCGCTGATGTCCGCGGTCTTGCTCATCGCGATGTTGGTGATGCGCTCCAGGATCGCCTCGACGACGACCGGCACCCGGTACTCCTGCGCCAGCTTCTTGGCCTCCTCGAAGGCCGGCAGGAGCTGGTCGGGCTCGGTGACGCGGATCGCCTTGCAGCCGAGGCCCTCGGCGACCTTGACGTGGTCGACGCCGTAGACGCCCAGCTCAGGGGAGTTCTGGTTCTCGAACTCCAGGTTGACCTGGAAGTTGATGTCCAGGCCGATCTGGGCCTGGCGGATCAGGCCGAGGTAGGCGTTGTTGACCAGGACGTGGACGTACGGGATGCGGTGCTGCGCGCCGACGGCCAGCTCTTCGATCATGAACTGGAAGTCGTAGTCGCCGGAGAGGGCGACGACCTGGGTCTCCGGGTCGGCGGTCGCGACACCGAGCGCGGCCGGGATGGTCCAGCCGAGCGGGCCCGCCTGGCCGCAGTTGATCCAGTGGCGCGGCTTGTAGACGTGCAGCATCTGCGCGCCCGCGATCTGGGACAGGCCGATGGTGGTGACGTAGCGCGTGTCGGGGCCGAAGGCCTTGTTCATCTCCTCGTAGACGCGCTGCGGCTTCATCGGCACGTTGTCGAAGTGCGTGCGGCGCTGCAGGCTGCCCTTGCGCTCCAGGTGCGAGGCGATCCAGGCGGAGCGGTCGGGGAGCTTGCCCGCGGCCTTGAGCTCCTTGGCGACCTCGACGAACAGCTCCAGCGCGTCCTTGGCGTCGGAGGCGATGCCGTAGTCCGGGGCGAAGATCTTGCCGATCTGGGTCGGCTCGATGTCGACGTGCACGAACTTGCGGCCCTGGGTGTAGACGTCCAGCTTGTAGCCGGTGTGGCGGTTGGCCCAGCGGTTGCCGATGCCGAGGACGAAGTCCGACTCCAGGAACGTCGCGTTGCCGTAGCGGTGGCCGGTCTGCTGGCCGACCATGCCCGCGTTCAGCTCGTGGTCGTCGGGGATGGTGCCCCAGCCCATCAGGGTCGGCACGACGGGCGTGCCCGTGATCTCGGCGAACTCGACCAGCAGGTCGGAGGCGTCGGCGTTGATGATGCCGCCGCCGGCGACGATCAGCGGGCGCTCGGACTCCAGCAGGAAGGAGATCGCCTTCTCGATCTGGGCGCGGGTCGCGGACGGCTTGTAGACCGGCAGCGGCTCGTACGTGTCCGGGTCGAAGTCGATCTCGGCCAGCTGGACGTCGATCGGCAGGTCGATCAGGACCGGGCCCGGACGGCCGGAGCGCATCAGGTGGAAGGCCTGCTGGAAGACGCCCGGGACCTGCGCGGCCTCCAGGACCGTCACGGCCATCTTGGTGAGCGGCCCCGCGATCGAGGCGATGTCGACGGCCTGGAAGTCCTCCTTGTGCAGGAGGTGGCTGGGCGCCTGGCCGGTGATGCAGAGGATCGGGATCGAGTCACCGGTCGCGGAGTAGAGCCCGGTGATCATGTCGGTGCCCGCGGGGCCCGACGTGCCGATGCAGACGCCGATGTTGCCGGGGTTGGTACGGGTGTAGCCCTCGGCCATGTGCGAGGCGCCCTCGACGTGCCGAGCGAGGGTGTGGTCGATCCCGCCGACCTGCTGAAGGGCCTTGTAGAAGGGGTTGATCGCGGCGCCCGGCACGCCGAACGCGTTCGTCACGCCCTCGCGCTTGAGGATCTCCACTGCCGCTGCTGCGGCTGTCATTCGAGGCATCGAGTACTCCTGCGTCGACCTGTCGGGCACTCTCGCACTTTCGTGACTTTCACGATGCGAAAGTAATATTCTGCAATACGGAAGCAATGTATGGGGAGGTCAGGGGAGGCGTCAAGGCCCACAGAGCCGGGGAGCCCCGCGGAGACGAGGAGGAGATGGCCGGAAGTGCTCCCGCCGGGTTCACTCCTGGCGGACGATGGGCACACAGAACGCATTCGGGGGTACGACGACCGACAGACGTCTAGAGCGAGAGGCCGCCATGGGCGAGAGCGTGCCGGTGCACTGCCCGGCCTGCCGTCGGGAGCACCTCTACGCTCCCCCGGCCTTCCCCTGCAGCTGCGGCGAACCCGTCGCACCCCCGGTACGGCGCGGGGTGGCCCCGGTGCCGATCACCCACCGCACCTGGGCGGACGACTGGGTGACCGTGCGCTGCCCGGCCTGCGGGCGCCATGACCAGTGGCCGCAGCCGGAGCTGGGGTGCGCCTGCGGGGCGGTGCTGCGCATCCCGATACGGCCCGTGGCCGACAGACCCGACACACCGGATACACCCCAGAGGCCCCAGAGGCCCCAGAGGCCCGACCCCGACAGCTCCAGCGTCTTTGACGCCGAGAGCTCCCCTCCCGCCCCGC
>NZ_JAZGRL010000001.1:1457382-1482549 GCF_046540415.1 Streptomyces sp. E11-3
GGGGGGCCGCCCGCGGTGGGTCAGGGTGCCGCCGCGAATCCGGTTCCGGCCAGGGCCGGTGTGAGCCTGGCCGTGCGGGCGCGCGGTACGGAGGGCATGTGGGGGCGGCCGGGCGCTCCGGCCTCGATGTCTGCGATCAGCTGGCGCAGCGCCGCGACACCGCACGGCGCGGGTACCTGCGTACCCGGCACGGCCTCGTCCAGCGCGGCGAGTGCCCGGTGCGCCCGGTGCCAGGCGCGGCCGCTGCGGCCGTGCTGGTGGTCGACGTACGCCCGGGCGTGGCGGGCCACGACACGGGCCCAGGCGTCGTGGCGGATACCGGGCTGGGCCAGGGCGCGCCGGGCGCTGGCCCGCGCGGCGCCGGGAGCGAAGCCGCTCTGGGCCACGGCCAGGGCGGCCAGACTCACGGCGGGTGTGGGGCCGCCTGGCGCCAAGGCCGGGATGGTCTGCGCGGCTTGAAGGAAGTGCGCGGCGGCGGCCCGCTCGTCGCCGTGGTGCAGGGCCAGTACGCCCTGGACATGGGCGATCCGGCCGATCGTGGCGTCGTCACCGGCCAGGACGGCCGCCGGCCAGGCCCGGCCCAGCAGTGTTTGGGCCTCGCGCGGATCGCTGTCGGCGGTCAGCCAGGCCGCGAGCCACAGGCCGCGCGCGGCGATCGCGCTGTTCGGCGGGCAGTGCGGCAGCAACTCCCGTAGGTGTCCGCGCCCTTCATCGGCGTCGTCGTGCACGGCCCACCAGAACCACAGATCGACGACCGTCTCCAGGGCGGCCGCCGCGTGCTCGGCGTGGGTCGGCGCGTACCGCATCATGGCCCTGAGGTCGTCCTGTTCGTCCTGGACGAGCCGTACGGCCGCGGACTGGCTGCCAGTGCTCCACAGGCTCTCGGCGACCGCCGCCACCCGCTGGCAGTGCGCCGCGTGCCGCTCCGCCGCCACCGTGAACTCCCCTGCCCTTTCCAGCTGTTCGACGCCGAAGTCCCGCGCCGCCCGCCCCATCCGGTACCGGGGGCGGCGCAGCCCACCGGGGTCGGACACCGGCTCCAGTACGCCGATCGCGGCCAACTGGGCCAGGCAGGCGGGTACGTGATGCGGCTCGACGCCGCCGCCCGCGCACACGAACACGGCCGTCGACTCCTCGAAGGGCCCGGCGAAGATGCCGGCCCGGCCCCATACGGCCCGTACCGACCGATCGCACAGCGCATAGCTCGCGCCGACGGCGTCGCGCAGCGACCGGTGCCGCCGCACGCCCGTGTGCGGGCTGCTCAGCCAGCACTGACGGCGCTCCACCAGCTCCGCGAGGTGGTCGACCGTATACCGGGTCAGCTGCCGCGCGGCCAGCTCGATCGCGAGGGGGACCCCCTCCAGGGCCTGGCAGATCGCCGCCGCGTCACGCAGCGCGGTCTCGTCGGCGCGGAAGTCGGGCACGGTGGTACGCGCCCGCTCAAGGAACAACTCGACCGCGGGCGCGCGCCCGCGTGAGCCGTCCGCAGGCGCCGTACGCAGTGGCGACAGTCGCAGTACGCGTTCGTCGCCGAGGCCCAGGGCACGCCGCGCCGTCACCAGCACCCGCAGCGTCGGCACGGCCATCAGCAGGCGCTGCACCAGACCAGTGCACTCCGCGTGGACCGGATCGACGTCGTCGAGGAACAGCAGGACACCCGTAGGGCCGGTCAACTGCCGTGCCAAGGTGTCGACTTCGACCGCGTCGGGCGACGGCCGTCTGCCGGTCAGCGCCCGGCAGACGGCCAGGGCCAGCGCCCCGGACGCGGGACGCGCGCCGCCGTCCCACCTCACCCGCACCACACGCCGCCGCGGCCCGTCCGCCGGCGCGGCCACCGCGTCGGCGGCGAGTCGGCTCTTGCCCACACCGGCCCCGCCGACCACCGTCACCAGGCGCTGCTCCGCGAGGAGTCGCTCCAGGTCCCCCGACTCCTGCTCGCGGCCAAGCAGGGGCGCGCCGACTGTCTTCCGCACTGGTGAATTCCTCCGCATAGGTCGCCGCAGCATCGATACGTGACATCGATGCGCGACGTCGATGCGTGACGTCACGGCCCGGGGTCGGCGATCCCCGGTGCAGAACCGTCACTGCAACGACGCCACGGCAACCTCAACGCGCCACCCGCACCAGGAGTGGCGCGGCGGAACACCCGACCACACGACGCGGGGTACGCCCGAACGCCTGCCCGATGAACAGGCGGTGGATCAGTCACCGCCGTTCGCGAGGGCCCCGTCAGTTGACCCCCCGGTCAAGACCTGCCCAGTACGGCTCCCGCAGCTTGAACTTCTGGATCTTGCCGGTCGCCGTGCGGGGAATCGCCGCGCGGAACTCGACGGTCGTCGGCGCCTTGTAGCCCGCCATCCGCTCCTTGCAGTGGGCGATGATGTCGGCCTCCCGCGCCGTCGCGCCCTCGGCGAGTACCACCAGAGCCTTGATCGTCTCGCCCCACTTCTCGTGCGGCACCCCGATGACGGCGACCTCGGCGACCGACGGGTGGCTGAAGATCGTGTCCTCCACCTCGATCGACGACACGTTCTCACCGCCCGTGATGATCACGTCCTTCTTGCGGTCGGAGATCGTCAGATGGCCGTCGGTCTCGTCGATGGTGCCGCCGTCGCCGGTGTGGAACCAGTCGCCCTCAAGGGCCGCCTCGGTCTCCTCCTCCTTGTCCCAGTACCCGTCGAGCACGACGTTCGACCGGGCCAGCACCTCACCGCCGTCGGAGACCTTCAGCTTCACGCCGAGCGCGGGCAGCCCGGCACGGGACAGCTTGCGCGCCCGTTCCTCGGCGGGCAGTTCCACGTCGGCGGGCCGGGTCCGGTTGAAGGTGAGCAGCGGGGAGGTCTCGGTCAGACCGTAGATCTGGGTGAACTCCCAGCCCAGTTCCTCGCCCACGCGCTGGATCGTCTTGCTCGGCGGCGGCGCCCCCGCGCACACGATCCGCACCCGGTCACGGCCCGGGATCTCGCCCTCCCAGGTCGCCGCCGCGTCAAGGACCGCGTTCCACACGGCGGGTGCGCCGCACATCAGCGTGACGCCGTGCGCGTCGACCCGGCGCAGGATCTCGGCGCCGTCGACCTTGCGCAGGACGACCTGCTTGACGCCGAGTCCGGCCATCACATACGGCATGCCCCAGCCGTTGCAGTGGAACATCGGCAGCGTGTGCAGATAGACGTCGCGCTCCCAGACGCGGGTGTGCAGCCCGAAGGTCAGGCCGTTGACCCAGATGTTGCGGTGGGTGAGCTGGACGCCCTTGGGGCGGGCCGTGGTCCCCGAGGTGTAGTTGATCGTCGCGGTGGCGTCCTCGTCTGGGCGTGACCACGGGCGCGGCTCGACGCCGAACCGCATCAGCTCGGCCTCGGTCTGCGCACCCAGTACGAAGCGGTGGCGTGCCTTGACGCCGGACAGCGCGTCGTCCAGCTCCGGGTCGACGAGCAGCACCGAGGCGCCACTCTGCCTCACCACGTACTCGATCTCGTCGGGCTTGAGCCGGAAGTTGAGCGGTACGCAGATCCGGCCGCTCATCGGCACCGCGAACAACAGCTCAAGCATGCGCGCCGAGTTGTGGCTGACCACCGCCACCCGCTCGCCCTCGCCGACGCCCAGCGCGTCGAACCCCGCCTGCCAGGCCCGGACCCGCTCACCGAGCTGCCGGTACGTCTGCACCGGTACGGGCGGTCCCGGCTGGTCCGGTTCGTCGACCACGCCGGTGCTGGTGGCGAATCCCAGCTCTGCCCGGTCGAGGAAGTCCGTGATGGTCATCGGAATCCGCATAGCTCTCCCCTGCTCCTGTTCGCCTTTTCACCTTCACCGAGCGCCTGCTTGCTGTGGCATCCGTAGCATCGTGTATCCAGTAGCTTGACTCTCACTACCCGCGAACGGCGGGTAGCGCACGGGGGAGGTACGGAACATGGTGTCCACGGACCGGATACTGGCCTTCGCGGCCGTGTCCCTGCTGGTGATCGCGATCCCCGGCCCGAGCGTGCTGTTCGTGATCGGCCGCGCGCTCGCACACGGCCGCCGCACCGCCATGGCGACCGTACTCGGCAACGTCGTCGGCTCGTATCTGCTGGTGGTCGCGGTCGCACTCGGGGTCGGTTCGCTGGTGGAGCGGTCCGTGACGGTGTTCCTCACGGTGAAGCTGGCGGGTGCGGCGTATCTCGTCTATCTGGGGGTGCAGGCCTTCCGGCACCGCAAGGAGATGAAGGCGTCCGTGCTGCGGGACGCCTCACCCGCCCCCGCGCGCGGCGATCTGCGCACCCTGACCGACGGCGTGATCGTCGGCGTCACCAACCCCAAGGGCATCGTCTTCTTCGCCGCCGTACTCCCCCAGTTCGTCGACCACTCGGCGGGCCAACTCCCCGCGCAGATGCTCCTCCTCGGCCTGGTCCCGATCGGCATCGGCCTCATCACGGACACCCTCTGGGGCCTGACGGCGTCGGCGGCCCGCGCCTGGTTCGCCCGCTCGGACCGGCGCCTGTCGATGGTCGGCGGGGCGGGCGGCTTCGCGATGATCGGGCTCGGGGTGACGGTGGCGGCGACGGGCCGGGCGGACTGAGGCACGTCCCGCCTGTCAGGTCGCGCCGACGACGGTGCCGAACCGGATGTCGTACGGCGTCCCCCGCCCCATCGGCCCGTCGAGGAGCAGCGCCGCCTCTTCCAGGACCTCGGCGCGCTGCGCCTTCGTCAGCTTGCCGAACGTCTCGATGGTGAGGGTCGCCGAGTCCTTGGCTTCCTCCAGCCGCCAGATGCCCGCCGCGAACCCGTCGACCATGAGCACGCTGTACCCGTAGTTCCCCGCCCACGTACGCCCCTTGTACTCCGGCGGCACCACGCGGGTCCGGTCGGCGTGCGAGAGCAGCAGGTTGTCGTACTCGGGCAGGAAGCGCGGCGGCGCCGGGGTGTCCGGGTCGGGGCGCGGGGCGTCGGGGAGGTCGAAGAGCTCCACGCCGTTCTCGTCCTGGAAGGTACGGAGACCGGGGCGCAGCCGCTCGAAGGCCTCGCGCAGCCGGGTCAGTCCGGCCCAGGTCTGCATGTCCTTGACGGATGCGGGGCCGAACGCCGCGAGGTAGCGCAGCACGGTGTCGTCCGGCGCGGGTGGCGGCTCGGCCTCGCGCCCCAGCCAGTGCTCGACGGTGGTGAGCGCGACCTGGCCGCTGCGGCGCCAGAGCCCGCGCGGGGTGACCTGGACGAGCGGCAGCAGGCAGCGGGCCGCGGCACCGAGCGACCGCGGGTCGGCCTCCGGCCAGCTGGGCACCAGCACCTCGCGGAGCTGCTTCATCGTGCGCGGCTCCGCCTCGACCGCCTTGCGGGCAAGCCCGGCGAGCCGGTCCAGGTCGACACCGGTCAGCCCCTTACGGAAGCCGTTCAGCTCTCGTCTGCGCGCCGCCTGGACGAGGGGGCGCAGGGTGAGCGCGTCGTCGGCGGAGTGCAGATGGATGGTGGAGCGCATGGTGACGATACGGACCAGCTCGCGCGCCTCGATCAGCGCGGAGAGCTCGGCAGGGTCGAAGTCCGCGAGGCGGGCGGCGAGGGCGTAGTACGGCGGCTTGACGTTCTGCGCCTGGAGGCCGAGCAGGTGCTCGGTCGCGTCCTTGGGCGTCATGGTCGGGGCCCGGCGCAGCAAGAGCTGGCGGTCGAGGGTCGCGCGGTTCAGGGCACGGGTGCCGAGTACGGGCTTCGCCTGGGTCGCTCGGGTCACTGTCATACGGGGAACGCTAGTGCTCGATGGGGACAGATTTGGTCCGCATAGGGCATTTCCATGGCCACGGGTTACTGTGCCGTGGTGACGACTCCTTCGCAGACCCCTGCCCCCGGCTGGTACCCGGACCCGCACGGCACCCCGCAGCAGCTGCGCTGGTGGGACGGCACGCAGTGGACCGAGAACACCACGCCCGCGCCGCAGCAGCAGCCGACCGCCCAGCAGGCGCCGCAGCAGCAGGCGCCGCCGCAGCCCCAGGCCGACCCGTCGCGGGTCCAGCGCCAGGTGCAGCAGCAGGCCGGGGTGGCCCCGGGCACCTCCGGCGGCGGCACGCTCTTCACCGAGCCCGTCCTGGTGGTGAACCAGAAGACCAAGCTGATCGAGCTGACGAACGAGTACAGCGTCTTCGACCAGCACGGCAACACGCTCGGCACGGTCACACAGGTCGGCCAGAGCACCGCCAAGAAGGTGCTGCGGTTCGTCGGCAGCATCGACCAGTACCTGACCCACAAACTGGAGATCCGCGACGCGTACGGCCAGCCGCAACTGGTCCTCACCCGCCCGGCCAAGTTCATCAAGTCCAAGGTGATCGTGGAACGCCCGGGCGGTCAGCCGGTCGGCGAGATCGTCCAGCAGAACGCCATCGGGAAGATCAACTTCGCGATGAACGCCAACGGCCAGCAGATCGGCGCCATCAAGGCCGAGAACTGGCGCGCCTGGAACTTCTCCATCGTCGACCACACCGACACGGAGATCGCCCGGATCACCAAGACCTGGGAGGGCCTGGCGAAGACGATGTTCACCACGGCCGACAACTACGTCCTCCAGATCCACCGCCAGCTCCCCGAGCCCCTGCTTAGCCTGGTCGTCGCGACGGCCCTCACGGTGGACACGGCGCTGAAGCAGGACGCGCGAGGCTTGGGCTGAACTCAGCCCAGACGGTCTTCCCGACGAGCCGCTCGCTCACGCCCCACTTGTCGGCGAGCGCGTCGACCAGCCGCAGTCCGTGGCCGTGGTCGTGGCCGTGCGACTCTCCGCCGCTCGGCTCGTGCGGCACCGGGCGCCGGTCGCCTCGGGCGTCCGACACCTCGATGCGCAGCACGCCTCCGCCGTCGCTGTCGCGCATGATGCGCAGCTCGAAGTCCCGCCCCGGTACGTGGCCGTGGGTGATGGCGTTGGCCACCAGCTCGGCCACGATCAGCGCGACGGCGTCGGAGCGCTCGTCTCCGTACGGGATGCCCCACTCGTCGAGCTGATACTCGGCAAGCCTGCGGGCCAGACGGGCGCCGCGTCGGGTGGGGCTGAAGCGCCCGGTGAACTCGTTTGCCTCGGAGGCGATTTGGTCGTTCATGTCACCGAGCGTGGCCGGTCGGTCGTACGCTGACCAGGAGCGACGATGCGACGGAGCGTACCCGTGCGACTGCGGTGAGCATCTTGTGCGGCTCGTCGACCGTGACCACGACCAGGGCGGTACGACGCATGAAGAACCCGGAACAGGAACGCAGGCCCGAGCGCCCCGCCGAAGAAGACGGTACGGCCCACTTCTTCAGAGCACTGGGCAAACAGACGAAAGTCCTGCGCGAAGAGGCAGAGCTGAGCCAGAAGGAACTGGGTGCGCTGACCCACGTCGGCGAGTCGCTCATCTCGGCGATCGAGCGCGGCGTACGGACGCCCCAACCGGACTTCCTCGTACGGGCGGACGAGGTGCTGGGGGCGCGCGGCGTACTGCGGGCCGCCGTGGACGACGTACAGGAGGCGCGGAGGAGGGCGCGGACTCGGCATCCGGAGTGGTATCGGGGGTACGCGAACCTTGAGGCGGAGGCGGTGGAGCTACACCACTACTGCAACTCAGCGGTGCACGGCCTGCTGCAAACCGCCGAGCACGCCCACGCCCAGTTCACCCATTGGCGGCCACTGCTCGACGAGGGGACGGTCGAGAAGCGAGTATCCGACCGACTGGCCCGGCAGCAGGTCTTCGACCGCCGTCCAGCACCGGTCATCAGCTACGTCCTGGAAGAGGTCGTCCTGCAGCGGCCGATCGGCGGACGGGAGGTACACGAGACCCAGTTGAGGCGCATCCTTGAGGTAGGCCGCATGCGCAACGTGGAGATCCAGATCATGCCGACCGACCGCGAGGAACATCCCAACCTGGACAGCGCGTTCAACCTACTGATCCCCAAGGGGCAGAATCACCAGGTCGCTTACACCGAAACTCAGGCCTACCCCAGGCTAATCACCGATCCCGCAGAGGTCCGGCTGATCGCCGACCGCTATGGGATCATGCGTGCGCAGGCTCTCACGCCACGGGAGTCCTTGGCCGAGATCGAGAGGATGCTGGGAGCGCGATGAACACCACCGAGGAACTCGCCTGGTTCAAGTCCAGCTACAGCAGTGGCTCGGGCGGCGACTGCCTCGAAGTCGCCTACGACTGGCGCAAGTCGAGCCACAGCAGCGGCGAGGGCGGCGCCTGCGTGGAGGTGGCAACCTGCCCCGACCACCGCGTCCACATCCGCGACTCCAAGAACCCCGCACTCCCCCACCTAACCGTCGCCCCAACCTCCTGGTCCACCTTCGTCGCACACGCACGCAGCTAGACGTGACAGCATTGGAAGGGAGCTTGCTGGTGCGCGGATCGAGGCGGCGCGGCAGGGTGGTACTCGGCGTGGTGGCTGTCCTGGCCGTGCTGAGTGGCTGCTCGGATGACGGCGGTGGGACGGACGACGCACGGGGCCCCTCTCCCTCGCCTTCCGCATCCGCCACTGCGGCCGCATCCCCCTCCGCGTCCTCCACGCCCTCGTCCTCATCGTCGCCCTCTGCGTCGCCGTCGGATGACGGACAGACGTTGGAGGTGCTGAGCGGGAAGTGCGAGAAGATGGGGAAGGGCTTCCCCGAGGCTGCGGAGTACAAGGGGAAGGGGCCGCACGTCATGGCGGTCTTCCAGGACGACCACGAGGCCGACACCGATGGGACCGGCGGGTACACGTTCTGGCAGGTGCGCTTCTCGGGCACCAAGATTCTGACGGGGTCGGAGGACCCTGCCGGTGTCGAGCTGCTCGTCTGCGGTGAGGGCCGCAAGGGATCGCAGCGGGTCGGCGCGTGCAACTACACCCGGCTCGGGCAGTCCAGCAGCACCTATCCGCTGTACGCCCAGACGTACAAGTACACCGTCTACGAGCTGCGCACCGGCAGGGTGCTGAAGACCTTCGAAGCCGGCACGGGAACGGGGTCCCAGACGTGCCCGTACCGGCTCAGTAGTGTCGGCGACCAGAAGCCCAGCAGGGTCTACGCGCAGATGTCCCGGGACCGTACCGAGGACCTGCTGCGACAGTTCGTCACAGGACCGGCCCGCTGAGTCCTCACCCCACGCCGCTAGTTTGCGTAGGTCTCGTACTCGGCGACCTTCGGCGTGCCGGTCGAGCTGGTGATCTCGAAGGTGATCTTGCGCAGCGAGGTCTGGGGGAAGGCGATGACTCCCGCCCCGCTGCCGGAGGCCAGGACGGCGCCTGAGTCGGCGTCGATGACGCGCCAGGACCCGATGTTGCCGACGGCGTCCGACGCCTCTCGGATGTTGATCGCGGAGACCGTGGTGGAGGACGAGCCCCACTTGATCGAGATGGAGCCGGTCGAGCCGGTCGGCGACCAGTAGGTGCTCATGTCTCCGTCCCGGACGTTGCCGTAGCTCGTGCCGCTGGCCTTGCTGGAGCCGTCGGAATCGGCCCCGATGCTGAGGTTGGTCCCGCTGGGCTCGCTCGGTCCCGGCGTGGGGTCGGTCGGACTCGGGGTCGGCATCGGTGTCGGAGTCGGTGTCTGCGGTGAGCAGTTGCCGTCCGACTCCCGCAGGCCCTTGTTGGCGCCTGCTGTCTGGCTCACGATGTCCGGTACGCAACCGGCATCGTCGAGGCTGTAGTTGTACGGGATGCTGACGGTGGTGTTGGACTGCGGGTCGGGACCTGCGGGGTTGTTGCCGCTGCCGGGGCTTGACCAGGTCACGTTGTCGAAGATGTTGCCGCCGACCTGCCAGTAGCCGGCCGCGCCGGTGTAGAAGGTGCCCAGGACGTCCTTGGAGTCCTGGAAGTAGTTGTTGTCCACCTTGGCGCGGGCCCCGGCCCGGGAGTTGATGCCGGACGCGTTGAGGCTCACGTAGTGGTTGTTGTACATATGCGCGATGCCGCCACGCAGCAGGGGCGCGCGGGAGTCGATGTTCTCGTACAGGTTGTGGTGGTACGTGAGGAAGCCGTTCGAGAGGTCGCTCTCGCTGGACCCGACGAGGCCACCGCGGCCGGAGTTGCGCAGGATGCTGTAGGAGAGGGTCACGTACTGGGTGTTGGCCTTGACGTCGAAGAGGCCGTCGTAGCCCTCCGACTCCCCGCCGGACGCCTCCAGGGTGGTGTGATCGACCCAGACGTTGCGGACGTTGCTCTCCATGCCGATAGCGTCACCGCCGTTGGACGTGGGCGAGCCCGACTTCTTGACGTTCCGGACGGTCACGTTCTGGATGATGATGTTGCTGGATTCACGGATGTGGATGCCCAGTTGGTCGAAGACGGCTCCGCCGCCGACGCCGACGATCGTGACGTTGCTGATCCGCTTGAGCTCGATCTTGTCTTCGGCGGTGTCGCAGCTGTCGCCCGACACCTTGCTGGTGTTGCCGTGGTTGATGGTGCCCTCGACCTCGATGATCACGGGGGTGCTGGTACTGGCCCGGCCGCACAGGGCCGCGTGGATCTCGGTGCCCGTGGTGGCCCGCACCGTCTGGCCGCCGGCGCCGCCGGTGGTCCCGCCGTTCTCGCTCGCGTAACCGGTGGCGCTACTGGTCGCCGCCGATGCCTCGGGCATCAGCAGAACCGCGCCGGTCGCGGCCGCGAGGGCCATGGTGGCCACCCCCGCGGATAGCCGCACTGCGGCTGCTCGTCTCATCCTCGTGTCCCCATTCGTCACTGGTCATCGGTCGTTCGTCTTTGAAGTACCGGGTGTTGCTGACGCGTGCCGTGGTCATGTCGGCAGGCCGGTCGAGAACGACAGAACGGCCCCCACACAAGGGAAAGCGCTTTCTCGCCGCGAGAATAGGGGGCCCCTGAGGGACTGGCAAGGCTCTGTTCCGGTTCACTGCCATGACACCAGTTCACTCACCTGATCAGAGCGCGCAGAGTCAGAGCAGAGTCAGACCCGTCGGTGACTCCAGGACAAGGCGCAGTTGAGGCGAGCGGAGTGAGGACTCACTCATTGACGGAGTGAGTCCTCACTCCGTATTCTCGCGGTCATGACAGCACCTAAGGAGAACCAGGCCACCCGCCGCCGCGCCCCCAGCATGTCGCCGGAACAGCGGCGCGCGATGATCATCCAGACCGCGATCCCGCTGATCGCCGAGTACGGCGCCGCGGTGACGACCGCGAAGATCGCCCGCGCCGCGGGCATCGGCGAGGGCACGATCTTCCGGGTCTTCGCCGACAAGGACGAGCTGCTGCAGGCCTGCATGGCCGAGGCACTCTCCCCCGAGCACGCGGTCCGCGAGCTCGACGCGATCGACGTATCCCAGCCGCTGCCCGACCGGCTCGCCGAGGCGGCCGAGGCGCTGCAGGCGCACCTGTCCAGGATGGGCGCGATCGCCGGCTCGCTGGGGCATCGCGGCGGCAAGCACCCCGGCACGGTGCGCGGCGCGGGCCGCGACGAGTCGACGACCCGGATCCGCGCGGCCCTCGCGGAGCTGCTGGAGCCCGACAGAGCCACCCTGCGCCGACCGCCGGAGCAGATCGCGGCCCTCTTCTTCGGGCTGCTCTTCACCCAGCCGCGTACGGAGGACGAGCCCGACCTGACCCCGCAGGAGCTGGTGGAGGTCTTCCTGCACGGGGCGCTCTCGAAGGGCGCCAAGTGAGCGCGCGGAGACGGCGCCTGGGGGTTACGGCCCTGGCCGTCCTGGCCCCCGTCCTGGTGTGGCTGGTCGC
This sequence comes from Streptomyces sp. E11-3, assembly GCF_046540415.1. Lineage (NCBI taxonomy): Bacteria > Bacillati > Actinomycetota > Actinomycetes > Kitasatosporales > Streptomycetaceae > Streptomyces > Streptomyces sp. E11-3. Next base: position 1,469,023 of record NZ_JAZGRL010000001.1, read on the forward strand.
GGACCCACTGCTGGGGCACCGGCTGCGGATCGCCGACGGCGAGCAGACGCTCGACATCGGCGCCGCGCCCGTGGCGGTCGTCGCGCTGCTCGCGTCGCTCTCCGGCTGGGGACTGCTGGCCGCCCTGGAGCGGTTCGGGGCGCGGCGCGCCCGCGCCATCTGGACCGGGGTGGCCGGCGCCGTACTGGCCGTGTCCTTCCTGCCGTTCATCGGCGACGGCATGGACGGCGGTACCCGGGTCTCTCTCGCTCTGATGCACCTGGCGGTGGCGGCGGTGCTGGTCCCGGGGCTGGGCGGCAGGTCCCCCGGGGCGGGAGCCGGTGCCGCTAGGGGGTGACCGCCAGCACCAAGTACGCCGCGAACAGCACCAGATGGAGGCGGCCCCGCTAGAGCGTCGCGCGGCCGGGGATGACCGTCAGAGTGCCCACCACGATCGAGATGAAGAGCGATACCTGGCGGGTCGGGCCGAGGCCCAGCAGGAGCCGACCCCCGTGCCAGATCGCTGCGATGGCCACCGCCCAGGGCGTGTCCGGCCGATCATGTGACCGCCTCGTGCCTGGTCCCTGGCGACCGTCTCTTTTGCACTAGTCCCTCGTTGGGCTCCGTGGGCGTCGAGCGATGCCGCGAACAGTCGAGCGATGCCGCGAACAACGGAGAGCCCCTTGCGAATGACCGACATCCACCGTTGCGACGTCCGGCCCGGCAGGCTCGTGGAGTGGACGCTGCATCCGTCGACCGTCGAGGCGGCGGCCGGTTCGCCGGAGGTTTCCCGGCCGCCCGCCTATGTGCAGGAGTCCCATATCCGAACGTCGCGTTCCGTACGCGAGGACGGCCTGTTCGTACCGACCTGGAGCGGCGCGGCGTTCGACATCCGAGGACCGGTGGACACCGAGGCCCTCCAGGAGGCGCTGCGGGCCTGGACCCTTCGGCACGAGACACTGCGCAGCGGTTTCCGCTGGGTCGGCGACGAGATGCGGCGGTTCACGCTGGACGCCGACGCTGTCGCCCTGCACCGCGAGGACGTCGGCGACTTCGGCGACGCGACGACGCTGATCCGGTACCTGGAGGACCGTTTCGACGTCGCGGCGGACGCCCTCAGCTGGCCGAACTTCATCTACGCCGCGGTCCTCAGGGAGGACGGCGCGAGCATCTACCTGGCGTTCGACCACAGCAACGTCGACGCGTACTCGATCTACCGAATCCCCGCCGAGATCCACGAACTGTACGAGGCCGCCCTTCAGGGCCGCACAGTGGTGACGCCACCGGTCGCCAGCTACGTCGACTTCTGCGCGATCGAGCGGACGAACGCCGACCAGATCGACGACACGCACACGATCGTCGCCCGCTGGCGTGAGTTCGTCGCCGCATGCGACGGCACGCTGCCACCCTTCCCGGTCGACCTCGGCCTCGATCCCGAAGGGCCGCTGCCCACCCAGAAGATGATGCACGAAATGCTCGTGGACGACACCGCTGCGGCGGCCTTCGAGGCGTACTGCCGTCCGTACGGCGGAAGCCTGGTCGGCATCCTCGCCGCCACCGCCCTCTTCGTCCACGAGGTCGGCGGGCAGCAGGTGTACCGCACCGTCGTGCCCTTCCACACCAGGGTGAAGTCCCAGTGGCTGGACTCGGTGGGCTGGTACGTGGGCGGCGCCCCGATCGAGGTCCCCGTCGCCCAGGCACCGGATTTCGACAGCGCGCTGAAGATGGTCCGCGACGAACTGCGCAAGAACAGGCTGCTGTCCCGGATCCCCGTCGCCCGGGTGCTGCGTCTGCTGGGCCACGACTTCCGGCCCACGTCCCCGGACCTGTACTCCATCGTCTCGTTCGTCGACACACGCGGCATGCCGGGATCGGACCGCTGGCCGGATATGAACGCGCACGGGCTGCTCCGGGTCTCGTACGGCGATCAGGTGTGCGCGTGGGTCACCCGGTTCCACGACGGCCTGCAACTCGCCTGCCGCTACCCGGACACGGCCATCGCCCACAAGAACATGCGGCGGTACGTCGAGGAGCTGCGCGGAGTCATCGTCTCGGTGGCGCGGGACGCGGCCGTACCCGCCGTACCCGCCGCGGCCGTTCCTGCCGGTCAGTAACGCCCGCTGTCGCCTGCTGACGGAGGAGTCTGAGATCCTTCTCCGCATGAGCACGCCACCAGACGGATTGCCCATCTACCGAGTCCTGACCGGTCCGGACGACGCCGCGTTCTGCCAACGTGTGAGCGAGATGATCGGCCTTGGCTACGAACTGCACGAAGGCCCTGCCATCACCTTCAACGGTGAGAACGTCATCGTCGCCCAGGCGCTGGTCTGGACAGCACGATGAAACGAGAGCGGTGAGGTGTCACGCGGCTGAGCCGATACGGCCCGCAAGTGCCTCGCCGCCGTCGTGGTGGATCGGTGTGTGCGCGCCGGTGAGGGAGACGCCGGTGCCGCCTCGGCGGGCCGCGATGATCTCGGAGGCGATGGACAGGGCGGTCTCCTCGGGCGTACGGGCGCCGAGGTCGAGGCCGATCGGGGAGTGCAGGCGGGTCAGCTGCAGGTCGGTGACGCCGACTTCGCGTAGGCGTGTGTTGCGGTCTTCGTGGGTGCGGCGGGAGCCCATCGCGCCGACGTAGGCGACGGGCAGGGTGAGGGCCAACTGGAGGAGCGGGACGTCGAACTTGGCGTCGTGGGTGAGGACGCAGAGCACGGTGCGGCCGTCGACCTCCGTGCGCTCCAGGTATGTGTGGGGCCACTCGATGACGATGTCGTCGGCTTCGGGGAAGCGGGTGCGGGTGGCGAATATCGGGCGGGCGTCGCACACCGTGACGTGGTAGCCGAGGAACTTGCCGACCCGTACCAGCGCCGAGGCGAAGTCGATCGCGCCGAACACGATCATCCGCGGCGCGGGCACACTCGACTCCACCAGCAGGGTGAGGAGTTGGCCGGAGAGCGTGCCGTCCTCGGCGAGTGCGCAGGAGCCGTCCGCGCCGAGGGTGAGGGTGCCGGTGCGGCCACTGTCCAGCATCGCGGCGGCCTCGCCCGCGGCGGTGTGGTCCAGGTCGGGATGGCCACCGAGGCTGCCCTCGTACGAGCCGTCCGGGTGCACCAGGAGCGCGCGGCCCCTGAGTTCGGCGGGGCCTTCGATGATCCGGGCGAACGCCGCCGCGTCGCCCGAGGCACCCGCGGCCAGGGCCGCCTCGAAGACCGGGCGGGCCGGGGAGCCCGTACGGACCGGGGTGACCAGGATGTCGATCACCCCGCCGCACGTCAGACCCACCGCGAAGGCGTCCGCGTCGCTGTAGCCGAACTGCTCGACGACGGACTCGCCGTCTTCGAGGGCCTGTTGGCACAGGTCGTACACGGCCCCTTCCACACACCCACCGGAGACCGACCCGATCGCCGTACCCTCGCCGTCAACAGCGAGCGCCGCGCCCGGTTGCCGGGGGCCGCTGCCGCTCACGGCCACCACAGTGGCCACGGCGAAGTCACGTCCCTGCTCGACCCACCGGTGCAGATCTTCGGCGATGTCCAGCATGTCGGCCTCCTAGTGGGGGCTAAGCGGGTGTGGGGAGGTGAGGTGTGGGGGGTTGTCCACCTCGACCAGGCGCCCGCCGCCGCGTGTCAGTGCGCTCCGCCGAAGGCGAGGTAGAAGATGAACACCACGGACAGGACCCACATCAGGATGCTCGGCTCCCGCCACTTGCCCTGGGCGCCCTTGATGGCGCAGTAGGCGATGACACCCGCGGCCACACCGGTGGTGATGGTGTAGGTGAAGGGCATCAGGACGACGGTCAGGAAGACCGGGACGGCGATGGAGTAGTCGCTCCAGTCGACGTGCCGGGCGTTCTGCAGCATCATCGCGCCGATGCAGACCAGGGCCGCGGCCGCCACCTCGCCGGGGACCAGCTGGGTGACCGGCGTGAAGAACAGACACGCGGCGAAGAACAGGCCGGTCACCGTCGCGGAGAGGCCGGTTCGGGCGCCTTCTCCGACACCGGTGGCCGACTCGATGAACACGGTCTGGCCGGAGGCACCCGTGGCGCCGCCGATCGCGCCGCCCGCGCCGTCGATGAACAGGGCCTTGTTGAGGCCGGGCATCCGGCCCTTCTCGTCGGCGAGCTTGGCCTCGCTGCCGACCGCGATGATCGTGGCCATCGCGTCGAAGAACCCGGCGAGCACCAGGGTGAAGATGATCATGCCGACGCTGACGCTGAACAGCTGGGCCCAGCCGGGTATCTCGACCTCGCCGAAGAGGCTGAAGTCGGGGCTGGAGACGACGCCGTCGAGGGCGGGGGCGCCGCCGCCCCAGGCCTTCTCGTCGATCCAGCCCGCGGCGTTGGCGATCACCGCGCCGATCGTGCCGATGATGATGCCGAGCAGGATCGCGCCGGGCACCTTGCGGGCCTGGAGCATGAAGATCAGCAGGAGGGTGATCGAGAAGAGCAGGACCGGGCCGCCGGTGAGGGCGCCGTCGACGCCGAGGGTGACCGGGCCGCCGCCCTGGCTTGCGCCGACGAAGCCGGCCTTGACGAAGCCGATGATCGCGATGAAGAGGCCGATACCCATGGTGATGGCGTGCTTCAGCGCCGAGGGGATCGCGTTCATGATCATCTCACGTACGCCGGTGACCACCAGGAGCATGATCACAACGCCGTAGATGACACACATACCCATGGCCTGCGGCCATGTCATCTCGGGGGCCACCTGGGTGGCCAGGACGCCCGAGACACTCAGCCCCGCGGCCAGTGCCAGCGGAACCTTGCCGATGAAACCCATCGCCAGGGTGGTGACCGCCGCCGCGAAGGCGGTGGCGGTGATCAGCGCGGGCTGGCTGAGCGTGTTGCCCGCCGCGTCCTCGCCGCCGAGGATCAGCGGGTTCAGCAGGAGGATGTACGCCATCGCCATGAAGGTGGTGATGCCGCCGCGCACCTCCCGGCTGACGGTGGAGCCGCGCTTGGTGATGTGGAAATACCTGTCGAGCCAAGACCTGCCGGCGGGGATGCGGGTGCCGTCACCCGCATCGTCGGCGATGTGCGTGGTCTTGGGCTCCAGTGACGACTGGGTCATGGTGCCTTCTTCCCAAGGTTCAAAGGGGCGTCCGCATGGGGGACGTATCGGTCCATGGCGATACGGCTGCGGAGTTTGGGATGGTTGGTTGGCTGCACGACCCGGGGGACGGCCCGAGGCGAACGGGGAGGTGGTGGGCTTTCGGGCGACGACGCTGGCGACGCCCCCCGAAGACCCCCACCAGAGGGTGTTACGTACCGGTGAGATGCTCGCGGCGCACCAGCGTCTCGCCGCGCGGCCCGTAGGCCTTGGCGGCCAGCGCCTCCTCCCAGCTGGCGGGGCGAAGGAAGTCCATGTACGGCTCTCTTCCATCGGAGTCGGGTCGTTCGGATCGAGCATTTCGAGCCATCAAGCGGAAGCACTGGGACCGGCTCGTTCATGTGCTGTTCACGCGGAATGGCGTAAGTACACCCGTCCGCCCCAGCCCGTGGTCAGTCACCGAAACCATGAAGGAGTTGGCTGGCTGCGCTGGTCGTCTTGTAGATTCGTATGAAAGGCGGTCCTCAGTAACCCCACAGATTCCCTGGGGAAACCCCGCTCCCTTGACCAACGGCAAGAACGAGACAGATCGGCGGCGACACCATGCGGCTGCGCGCACTGCTGGAAACCGACGCGCTGGGGCTGCGGCTGCTCGGCGGCGAAGACGAGCTCGACCGGTCCGTACGCGGCGTCATGACAACCGACTTGAGAGACCCGAGCCGTTATCTGTCCGGTGGTGAGCTGGTCCTGACCGGACTCGCCTGGCGGCGGGACGCCGAGGACTCGGAGCCGTTCGTGCGCATTCTGGCGTCGGCCGGGGTCGCGGCACTCGCGGCCGGTGAGGCCGAGCTCGGCGACATCCCCGGCGATCTTGTGGACGCCTGCGCGCGACACAGATTGCCCCTTTTTGCCGTAAACGAGCGTGTGGCATTTGCCACGATTACGGAATATGTCGTACGCCAGGTCTCCGGCGAGCGCGCCGGCGACCTGGCCGCCGTGGTCGAGCGGCACCGCCGGATGATGACCTCGGGGCCGGCCGGTGGCGGCCCCGATGTGGTGCTCGACCTGCTCGGCACCGATCTGGACCTGCGCGCCTGGGTGCTTTCCACGACGGGGCGGCCGATCGCCGGCTCCAGCTCGGCGGGGGCGCCGCTGCCCGCCGATGTGTGCGGCACGCTCGCCGCCGAGCACCTGAGCGCGGCCCGTACCGGGCGCCGGGGGCCGCACCGGGTGAGCGCCAAGGGCACCACGTACTCGCTCTTCCCGATCCGTACCAGCGGCCGTGGCGCCGCCTCCGCATCGCGGGACGTCCGCGAGACCGTGCTGTCGGACTGGCTGCTCGCCGTCGAGGCGGACGCCGGGGACTGGCCCGAGGAGCGGCTCGACCTGCTGCAGGGCGTCACCCAGCTGATCGCCGTCGAGCGCGATCGCCGGGACGCGGCCCGTACGGTGCGCCGTCGGCTCGCCCAGGAGGTCCTGGAGCTGGTGCAGACCGGCGCCGCGCCCGCCGAGATCGCCGCCCGGCTGCGGGTCGCGGCCCCGGTGCTGCTGCCCGGACTCGGCGCGGCCCCGCACTGGCAGGTCGTGGTCGCCCGCGTCGAGTGGGACGGCGGCGACATCGAGGGGGGTCCGGTCGCCCAGTCGCTGCTGGAGGAGATCCTCGTCGACCCGCTGGCGGCGGGCCCCGAGCCGTCGGACCGGATCGCGGTCGCGCACACCGGTGACGAGGCGATCGCCCTCGTACCGCTGCCCGCGGTCTCCGCCGAGCACGACGGCTCCGAGTCCGGACTGCTCGCCGACACCCTGCTGGAGACCGTCCGGGCGCCGCTCACCGCGGGGCTCGCCGACGACGGGCGGCTCACCCTCGGCGTCAGCGCCACCGTGCACTCCGCCGAGGCACTGCGCGGGGCCCTGGAGGAGGCCCGGCACGCCCGTCGGGTCGCCGCGGCCCGGCCCGGGCGGGTGTGCGCCGCGGGGCACCAGGAGCTGGCCTCGCATGTCCTGCTGCTGCCGTTCGTCCCCGATGACGTACGCCGCGCCTTCACGGCCCGGCTGCTCGATCCGCTGCGCGACTACGACCAGCGGCACCGGGCCGAGCTGATCCCCACACTGGAGGCGTTCCTGGACTGCGACGGCTCCTGGACCCGGTGCGCGGCGCGGCTGCACCTGCATGTGAACACGCTGCGGTACCGGGTGGGACGGATCGAGCAGCTCACCGGGCGGGACCTGTCCCGCCTGGAGGACAAGCTGGACTTCTTCCTGGCGCTGCGCATGAGCTGACGGCGGGCGGGGGGTGCGGGGCGGGTCAAAGATCGTGAAATCTTTCACCCGCCCCCTTGGCTGTCCGCGCCAATCCATGCTGAGATGCGGGCCACAGCTCAATGACGCGCTCCCGGGGAGGGGACTGTGGCGGATACCGCCATGTCTGGTTCTGTGTCAGATGCTCTGTCGTCCAAGACGACCGCACTCCAGACGGCGGTATGGCGACTGCGTTCGCGAGGCTGCTGGACCGATGCGGCCGCCCTCCTTGAGGACGGCCCGAGTCCCGGTACGGCCCTGCAACGGGCCTCGCTCCTCGTCGAGCGCTGCCTGTTCACCGAACGGGGGTGGGGCGAGGCGGAGGACGCGCTGCGTATCGCCGAGGCGCTGGCCCAAAGTGATGACGAGCGGGGGGCCGCGACCTGCGAGCGCGGGCAACTCGCCTATGCCTCCACCGTGTTGGCGGTACGGGACCGGGCCGATGAGGCGCGGGCCGCGCTGGGGCGTGGGGCCGCGCTGCTCTCGCCGCAGGCGGCGGGGCGGCCGTTGCTCGACTTTCGGCGCGGGCTGGTCGCCGAGCACATCGCGGACTCGCCGCAGTCCGCGCTCGCGGCGTACCGGCGCGCCCACGCCGGGGCCACGGCCCGTGGTGACCTGCTGCTGCTCTCCTTCACCTGGCGGCACCTTGCCGGACTCGCGCTGCGCGACGGCGAGTTGGCCGAGGCGCGGCATGGGTTCGCCGAGTCGCTTCGGCTGCGCGAGGAGTTGGGGTATCTGGTGGGTACGGCTCCTGCGTTGGCCGCGTTGGCGGAGGCGGAGACCGGGGTGGATGCGGAGCGGTTGCGCGCGGAGGCGGCGCGTCTGTTCCGCCTGCTCGGCGGGGTCCCCACTTGGCTCGCGAGCCAGCTGTCGCCTCCGGCGGTGGTGACGGTCAACGATTGATCCCCCACCCCGCCCCTTCCCGAAAGGCCTCGCCGGCCAGGCTCAAAGATGGCCTCAAACGCCGGCCGGGCTGGAATAAATCGCCCTCCGGGATCGTCCTCAATCGCCGGACGGGCTGAAATCATTCAGCCCGTCCGGCGATTGAGGACCCGGGTCTGGGGCGGAGCCCCAGTTACGGGAAGGGGCGGGGTAGGGGAGAAAAAGCCCGGCGGCCCCGAACGGCGCGGCGCCCTGCGCGTCAGCNGCCGGACGGGCTGAAATCATTCAGCCCGTCCGGCGATTGAGGACCCGGGTCTGGGGCGGAGCCCCAGTTACGGGAAGGGGCGGGGTAGGGGAGAAAAAGCCCGGCGGCCCCGAACGGCGCGGCGCCCTGCGCGTCAGCGTGTCGACCCCGTGAAGTGTTCCCTCATCAGGGACTGGACCACCTGGAGGTCCTGGGCTGTCAGGGCCTCCAGGAGGGCCGAATGTTCGGCCGCGTCTGCGACGAGGTCGGCGCGGCGGGTCACCGGGCCGTGAGCCAGCGGCCACTGGGACCGGCGGTGGAGGTCGTCCGCGACCAGTACCAGCTGCTGGTTGCCGGAGAGGGCGAGCAAGCCGCGGTGGAAGGCGCGGTCGGCGTCGCCGTACGACGCCAGGTCACCCCGTGCGGCCGCCGCCGACGTCGCATCCGCGAGCGGCCACAGCTCGGCCCACCGCGAGGACGGCAGCGTACGGGCCAACCGCAGCACCACCGGGACCTCCAACAGTGCCCGGACCTCCGCGAGTTCGGCGATCTCGCGGGCGCTGCGCTCGGTGACCCTGAAGCCCCGGTTCGGGACGACCTCGACCGCGCCCTCGTGGGCGAGTTGCTGCATGGCCTCGCGGACCGGCGTCGCGGAGACCCCGAAGCGCTCCCCCAGCACGGGCGCGGAGTAGACCTCGCCCGGCGCCAGTTCGCCGTCCAGCAGTGCGGCTCGCAGCGCCTCAAGGATCTGGCCCCGTACGGAGTGCCGCACTGGCATCACCGGGGCCGGGGGCTCACTGTGCGTGTGCTCCCCGCGGACCGGCTGCTCAGACACCCGATCCGCGGCAACGGCGGCCTGCCGCGGCACCGCGGCGGAGCGGTATCGTGCCCTGGACTGCTCCACTCGGGTCCTCCTTCCGGCCCATCACGCGGCCCGGCGCGCGCGGCCGGTGTCCGAGCAGCACCATAGGCGGGAGGGGCCAGAGTTCAAACATCGCGAACATCGGGTAAGGTAAGGCTAACCTGCTGACGATCGCGATTCGGTGGTCCCCGCATGTCCCTTCCTACGCTGCTCCCTGGCGCCGTGCGCGCAGCCTCGACGGCTGTCACGGAAGCGTACGCACGCCTGGCCGAGGTCTTCCCCGGCCTGCGGATTCAGGAACTGGACGCGTCAGAACCAGCCCCGCAGGGCGGCGGCTGGGTCGCGGCCGCCCAGCTCGCGGAAGGCGGAGCCGCTCTGGACGCGTTCCTGGCCTGGGACAACGCACAGATCCTGCGCGACTACGGCCAGCAGGCCAGGCCGGACGTCATCGCCAGCTTCGGACTGCACCGCTACGCCTGGCCCGCCTGTCTGCTGTTCACGGCTCCCTGGTTCACACACCGCAGGGTGCCGCGCATCCCCGTGGGCAACGTCACCTTCCAGCGCACCCTGGGCCGGATGGCGCTCCGCATCGAGGACTTCGCGTGTCTGCCGGACGATCCGGCCGCCTCGCTCCCGGGCGCCCGGGTCGTACCCGACGAGGAGGCGCTGCGCGCGGAGCTGCGCCAGGCGGTGGCCGAGCACCTGGAACCGGTGCTGCTCGGCTTCGGGCCGCGGATGCGGCGCGGGCCGCGGGCCCTGTGGGGCACGGCCACCGACGAGATCGTCGAGAGCCTCTGGTACATCGCACATCTGCTGGGCGAGGAGCGGCGCGCCATGGCGGAGCTGGAGCTGCTGCTGCCGGGCGCCACGAAGCCGTATGTCGGCGCCGCCGCCTTCCGTGAGCTGACCGGGCCGAACGGCGAGGCGCTGCCGACCCGGGACCGGGCCAGCTGCTGCCTCTTCTACACTCTGCGCCCCGAGGACACCTGTGTGACCTGCCCCCGTACCTGCGACGCGGATCGCATCGTCAAGCTGAGCGCAAGCGCATCACGCTGAACCGCCCGTACGGGTGCGATTAATCGAACTCAACTCCTGCTTCCAGCAAGGGAGTTCGACTCGACACGCGCTATCCGGAGCCCCCTGCACCACCTTGGCGTCCTGTTGCCCCGAAACACCCTGAAGGCCCTGGGGATTAAGCCAATATGGCGCCCGAAACGCCTTCATGCGATGCAAGGGACCCCAGATGAGAATGACCGACATATCGCTGGACTGGCTGCTTCCCGGCGGCGTGATGCTCCTGGGCGTGCTGGTGGCGGTGACGGTGATCGCGCGTGGCAAGCGCGCCGGGGACAAGGCGACCGAGGACTCCTGGGAGCGCAGCGAGGAGCGCCGCAGGCGCAAGGAAGCGATCTACGGAACCGCCTCCTATGTGCTGCTGTTCTGCTGCGCGGCGGTCGCCGCCGCGCTCTCCTTCCACGGTCTGGTGGGCTTCGGCCGGCAGAACCTCAACCTCTCCGGCGGCTGGGAGTACCTGGTTCCGTTCGGCCTCGACGGAGCGGCCATGTTCTGCTCGGTGCTCGCGGTGCGCGAGGCCAGCCACGGTGACGCGGCGCTCGGCTCGCGGCTCCTGGTGTGGACGTTCGCCGGAGCGGCCGCCTGGTTCAACTGGGTGCACGCCCCGCGCGGGCTCGGCCACGCGGGCGCCCCGCAGTTCTTCGCCGGGATGTCGCTGTCGGCCGCGGTGCTGTTCGACCGCGCGCTCAAGCAGACCCGCCGCGCCGCCCTGCGGGAACAGGGCCTGGTGCCACGGCCGTTGCCACAGATCCGGATCGTACGGTGGCTGCGGGCACCCCGCGAGACCTTCGGCGCCTGGTCGCTGATGCTCCTGGAGAACGTACGGACGCTGGACGAGGCCGTGGACGACGTGCGTGAGGACCGCAGGCAGAAGGAGCAGGACCGGCAGCGCAGGCGCGAGCACGAGAAGCTGGAGCGGGCCCATATCAAGGCGGTCAGCCGGGGGCACCGCACCTGGAACGGCGCCCCCCGGGGCGGCCGCCAGGTGCCCGCGGTGACGTCCGGAACCCCCGCGGCGCCGGTCGGCTCGGACCCCGCGATATCCGGCCCTGAGCAGCTGCCCGTACGCGGCAGGCCATCCCTCCAGGCCGTGACCGGCGTTGACCCGCCGGTCACCGTCGACCTCACCGCGGAGGACGACACGCAGACCCTGCCGCGGCTCGACTCCCTGGAGCAGAAGCTCAAGGACCTGGAGCAGCAGTTCGGCTGAGGTCCACGGCGTACGGGCTACGGGCTGGGCGGGGGTGCCGCCTCAGACGATGCCTCCGTCCAGCTCGAACCACACCGACTTGCCCACTCCGTGGGCGCGTACCCCCCAGGAGTCGGCGAGCGACTGCACCAGGACCAGGCCTCTGCCGTGCGTACCGTCGTCGGCGTTCGGTACCCGGAGCCTCGGCCTGTGTCCTACGAAGTCCCGTACCTCCACCCGCAGTCCGCGCGGGCTGAGTGTCGCGGTCACCACCGCCTCGGCATCGGTGTGCACCAGAGCGTTGGTCACGATCTCGCTGGTGAGCAGTTCCGCGATGTCGGATCTTCCCGGCCTCCCCCAGTGCCGCAGCAGGTCGCGTATCGCGCGCCGCACTTCGGGGACCGCCCTGAGATCGGACCGCCCCAGTGTGCACCGGAGCTGGGCTCGTTCATCCTCGGCCGTGGCACTGTCGGCCGCCCCTTGCTGTGCCTGCCTTGTCATGGCCCCCGCCCGCACCCTGTTGTCATCTTCCTTCGTGTGTGTCTTCTTCGGTCACGTCGAACACGTACACGGTGATGCATGCCCTCACGTGGATCGCCACACTCATGTCGATTCCTCAACCAACCGCACGAGATCGCCCCGTCTACCGATCCGCGACTGACGACGTCGCCGTACGAGACGAGTCCATCTGGCGGTTGGTACTAGACGCCCGTCACCGGCGCGGCATATTCCGGGGGCTGGATGGCTGGTCGTGCGCGGTTACGCCTCCCAGACGGCGCAGGCCGTACGGTCGTCGGCGTAGCCCTTCACCCGTAGCTGGGTGTCGGCCAGGAAGGCGGCGAGGCCGGGTGGGGGCGTCGTCGACCAGCGCTCTTTGAGGAGTCCGGCCAGCTCGGGCTGGCCGCGCAGCGGCTCGGCGAGCCCGCCGGTGCACAGCAGCAGGGTGTCGCCCGGGCGGGCTACCGAGGCGCGGAAGCGGAAAGGTTCCCTCGGGGGCTCGGGGGCGGCGTCGTAGGGGCTGGGCGGCGTGGGGATGCCCAGGTCCATGGTGAGCCGGTCGCCCTCTGGTGTCTCGGTCGCCGCCTCCATCGGCGGGGATCCGAATCCGACGACGGGTTCGCCCGCCGATTCGGCGGCCTTCGGCTCGATGTCCTGCCACTCGCCGTCCCTGAGCCGGAAGAGTCCGCCGCCGCCGACGCCGAAGAAGACGCGGGTACGGCACTTGGGGTCGGCCGGGATCAGCAGGCAGCGCAGGCTGGTGGCCGTGTACTCCTCGGGTGTCACGCCCCGTTCGGCGGCGGCTGCCCGCAGCTTGCCGAGGCTGCGGTCGGTGAGTCGGTGCAGCCCGGACTTCAGGTCGCCGCGCCGGGCGGCCCTGATGTCCTCGGCGAGCCGGGCGTGGCTGCGGCCGACGGCCCGGCCGATCCACTGGCAGGCGTCGGCGGCCGCGCGGTGCGCGTCCGGGGTGGCGCGGGCGCCGGTGGCCATCGCGACGAGGATCAGCGCGGCCTCGCCGGTTCCGAAGCGGGCGGTGAGCAGGGAGTCCCTGCGGGGCTCGCCGCGGTAGCGCGCGGAGTCGCCGCGTACGGAGGTCGCGCGCAGGGTGCTGGTCCCGTAGCGGGCGCCGTCGAGCACCGTGTCGGCCACCAGTTCGTCCAGCGCGTCCGGCTCGGCGGCGGGCAGGGTGCGGGGCTCGGGATCGTACGTCGGCGGGCCGTCACCCACATGGCCGACACTGGGGCGCGGCGGCTGCTCGGCGGGGCGCTGCGGGGGCACGCCCACGACGGGGGCCCGCGAGCCGGGCATCTCGTCGACGCCGCGGGCTTCGGTCGACACGCGCTCGGGTGTCGACACGCGCTCGGGCGCCGGCTCGGGCGACTGCTTCGGCTCTTGCCCGGGCGGAGCGGGAGGTGTCGCGGAGGGCGGTGCGGGAGGTGTCGCGGAGGGCGGT
>NZ_JAZGRL010000001.1:1482637-1547442 GCF_046540415.1 Streptomyces sp. E11-3
GGGGAGTTGGGAGGTTCCCAGGGGGCTCGGGGCGGGGTGTAGTGCGGTTGTTCCGGGCGCGGCGGCGCCGCTTCGAGGGTGCCCGAGGCCGAGGCGAAGCGGTCGTCCAGCGTGTCGCCCCCCGCTGCCGGACCCGTGTCGTCGGTCGAGTCGTCGTACAGCTGGCCCCACCAGTCGTCCTCCTGTCCGGAGGTTCCGGTCGGCCTGTCCCCCTGATGGCTCATGCCCCTTATTGTCCACCGCACGGGGCGTACGAAAACGGGGCATCCGGAAATAGTCAGCCGGAAGAAGGAGACGAGCCGACGGACTGTCTACGCGGCTACCGCACGTCGTACGCGCGGGACACCGTCTGGGAGACGGAGTGGCCGTTAGCGTCCGTCAGTTCGGTCCTGAGCCAGACCTGTGCACCGGAGGCTCCCGCGTGGTCCACGGTCGCCGTGCGGCTGTCACCGGTGCCCGAGACCGCCGCCTCGGTCCAGGTCTCGCCCTCGTCGTAGGAGTACGAGACCTTCGCGTCCCGGATGGCGCCCGGCGTGTAGCCCGCGTGCCCGGTGACGCTCAGGCCGAGCCGCAGCCCGTCCTTCTCCGCCACCGTCTTCAGCCCGTCCTCCGGCAGCTTCACGCGCGGGAAGAGGATCGGCAGGGGCTGCGAGTACTGCGACGCGTCGAGCTTCGAGCGGAACGACCACACCGTCCGCACCGACTCCGACCGCTTCCAGACGGCGGAAGGCTGGCCGATCTTCATGGTCCGCTGCTCGAGTTCGTACGCGGCGTCCTCGGCCGGGACCTCGAACACCCCTGACGGATAGGCGCTGTTGCCGATCGGTTCGCCGTCCCGGCGCAGTTCGAGGCTGCCGATGTCGCCGAAGGAGCCCTGCTCGGCGTGGTGCGTGCCGTCGCCCCACATCGCGGCCGAAAAGCCGATCAGGTTGGCCTGCCGCTCGGCGACGAGGGTGGGCTTGCCCGCCGCGTCGCGCGGTGCGGTCGGCCCGACCACACCGTCGTACCAGCGCTCGGTGCGCTTGCTTCCGGCCTGGTAGGTGCGCTGCGGGTCGATCATGAACTCGCCCCACGGGAAGCTGCTGGAGACGATGTGGTCCCAGGCGGTGTCGCCCGCCGAGTAGTACTCGGTGCGCTTGCCGGGTGCGGCGACCGGGTCGATGAAGCCGAGGGAGACGGCGTTGCCGATCGGGCGGTAGGCGGCGGGGTTCTCGATGTAGTCGGTGGCCACGCCCATCGAGCCGTACGTCGCCTCGGTCTTGCCGAGCTTGCGGTCGCGTACCCGGTAGGTGCGGTCGCGGCCGATCGGCCCGTCCTCGAAGAAGCCGAGGTTGTAGACGTACGGGCTCTTCGCGGTGGCCTTCCAGGCGAGTGTGACCTTGCCGGTGGCGAGCTTGCCGAGCAGCGTCTTGGCCTCGCCGGACTCGACGCCGAGGGTGGGCAGTTCGGCGCCCAGGAACCCGGCGCCCGGCTGCCAGCGGCCCGGTGCCTCGCGGTGGGCCAGTACGGCCTTGGCGCCGGCGGCCTTGGCGTCCCTGGCCACCGTGCCGACGGCTCCGCTGTCGGGGAGCAGCACCAGGGCGACCTTGCCCTTGACGTCCGCGGCCGCCAGCTCGTCGGGCGAACCCTGGCCCGCGTCGACGAGTTCCGCCTCACCGGTGCCGTCGAGGTTGGTGGAGCCGGTGCCCGACGCGACGGGGTGCAGGGTCAGTCCGTCGGTGGTCTTCAGCTCGGAGACCAGCGGTGCGTACTGTCGCCAGTAGCTGCCGAACTCGAAGTCGCCGTCGCTCGCCTCGCCTTCGACCGAGGCGTAGTAGCCGCGGACGCTCCGGCCGCCGGAGGCGCTGCCCGCGTGCAGCCAGGTGTCGTCCCAGGCGCGGGCGAAGGACAGCGTGCCGCCGCGGGTCTCGGTCTTCCGCTCGGCCTCGGCCTTGAGCCGGTGTGCCTTACGGGCGTCCAGGACCAGGGTGGTGTCCCGGGTCAGCTTCAGCTGCGGGCGGCCGAGGTAGCTGAGCGAGTCGGTCAGCGTGGCGCCCTCGCCCGCGTCTGGGGTGGTGACGAAGCTGGAGACGAAGTACGCGCCGGTGCGCAGCCGGTAGGTCTGCTCGGCCGCGCCGTCGTTGAAGCGGCGTTCACCGGTTGCGTCGTCGGTGCCGATGACGTCGATGGAGGACGCGCCCGCGGCGGGCTTGCCCAGCCGGTCGACGAGTTTGACCGTCAGCGTCGCGGTCTCCGGCTCGACGTACAGCGAGAAGGGCGTGGAGACCGAGACGCCGTCGGCGGTGGCGAGCAGACGGCCCGTCACATCGCCGTACTGGGCGGCCTTCAGGCGCGCGGTCGGGTCGATCTTCAGCGGCACCTTGACCGTTTCACCGGCCGGTACGGTCACCGAGCGGGCGCCGAGCGACGCGACACGGGAGCCGACGGCGGAGCCGTCGTTGCCCGTGACGCCTTCGACGGCGAGGCTCAACGTGACCGGTTTGTCACCGGTGTTGGTGTACGGCACGTCGACGGTGGTGCGATCACCGCTGTCCTGCGGCCAGTTGAAGGTGCCGCCCTGGACGGCGGGTGTGCCGAGCACCGTGGCGTCGACGGCCGCCTTGACGTCCAGGGCGCCCCCGCCGACCTCCCGTACGTCGCCGGGGACGTCCGCGTTGGCGGACGAGACGAGAGCGGCCTTGAGCTGCTGCGGTGACCAGTCGGGGTGGCGCTGCTTGAGGATGGCGGCGGCGCCCGCGACATGCGGGGTCGCCATCGACGTACCGCTCAGCGACTGGTACGCGTAGGCGCCGCGGCCGCCCGCCGATGCCGCGGAGATGCCGACACCGGGGGCGGCGATCTCCGGCTTGAGGGTGTGGGTGTCGATCGCGGGGCCGCGGCTGGAGAACGAGGCGGTGGAGTCGTCGCGGTCGACGGCGCCGACGGTCAGCACGCTGGGCGCGCAGCCGGGCGAGGACACGGTGTTCAGCGAGGGGCCGGAGTTTCCGGCGGCTATGACGAACAACGCGCCGCTCTTCTGGGCGAGTCGCTCGGCGGCCATGCTCATCGGGTCGGTGCAGTCGGTGGGTTGGGGGCTGCCGAGGCTCATCGAGACGACATCGGCGCCGTTGTCGACGGACCACTCCATACCGGCGACGATCCACGACTCCAGTCCTGAGCCGTAGTCGTTGAGCACCTTGCCGTTGAGGAGTTCGGTGCCGGGCGCGACGCCCTTCTTCTTGCCGTCGCTGGCCGCGCCGGTGCCGCCGACCGTGGAGATGGTGTGGGTGCCGTGGCCCTGGCGGTCGTCGGCCGTGTCGGAGTCGGTGAAGTTCTCGTTCGCGGCGATCCGGCCCCCCAGGTCGGGGTGTTCGGCGTCCGCGCCGGTGTCCAGGACGGCGACCTTGGTGCCCTTGCCGTCGTACCCGTCCGCCCAGGCCTGGGGTGCGTTGACCTGCTCGGTCGACTGGTCGAGTGTGCCTTCGACCTTGCCGTCCAGCCACAGCTTCTTCAGACCGGTGGCGGCACGGGACTTACGGGCGGTGACGTCCGCCCAGAAGTCGGCGGACTTCTTCTTGTCGGCCTTGAGGGCGACGCCGCGGACGGGCGCGAGTACCGCCCCGCGCTTGGCGCCGCGGGGCGCCTGTGGGGCGCTACGGGCGACATCAACAGATTTGTCGTATACGGCGATCAGGGGCAGCGCCTTGCTGTGCGCGTCGTCGTATCCCTGCCGGATCAGGCCCGTGACGTTGAAGAGCCGTTCGTCGACCCGGCCCGCGGTGAGCGCGCCGACCGCGCGCTCGGGGTAGACGTACAGGTCGTCGCCCGACTGCCGGGTCTGGATGAGGGGTTGGCCGCCGTCCTCGCCGGGCAGCGCGGTGGCGGCGCTCCGGCCTGACGCGTCGGTGGTCACCAGAATCCGGTCACCGGTGACGAGGGTGACGGTGTGCCGCTCCCCCTCGGCCGCGGCGGCCTCGCTGCCGACCAGCGGCCGGTTCCTGGGCGGGTCCTCAGGTGGCTGCGCCACCGAGGGCACTGCTGCGGTGCTGGCCAGGACGGCGGCGATCGCCACGCCCAAGGCACTCCGCGTTGTCGCTCGCATCGGTCTCCCCACTCGAGTCTGCGGTGGCGACACATTGGCAGAGTGGCGGGTGGTGCAGGGATGATGTTGAGCGGCGGGTTTCCGCCGTGGCCGTTTCCCGCCAGAGTGGGGTCCGGGCTCGGGGACCAGAGCTTGGGGTGCAGAACGTCGGGCAGGGCTTGGGGAGCAGAACGTCGGGCAGGGCTTGGGGAGCAGAACGTGGGGAAGGACAGTGGCTTGCTGGGGGCAATAGGACTCGACGGGGTGCAGGAGTCGGCGTATCGCACGCTCGTCTCACTCGGTGTCGCCGACGTGCCCGATCTGGCGCGGCGGCTCGCGCTCGGCGAGTACGAGACGGAGCGCACGCTGCGCCGACTCGAACAGCACGGCCTCGCGGCGCAGTCGTCCGCGCGCCCGCGCCGCTGGGTGGCGGCCCCGCCGGGGGTCGCGCTCGGCGCCCTGCTCACCCAGCAGCGGCACGAGCTGGAGAAGGCGGAGCTGGCGGCCGCGCTGCTGGCCGACGACTACCGGGCGCAGGCCACCGAGCCCGGCGTCCACGACCTGGTCGAGGTGGTGACCGGGGCGGGCGCGGTGGGTCGCCGCTTTCTGCAGTTGCAGCTCGGCGCGACCCAGGAGGTGTGCGCCCTGGTGACCGGGAAACCGGATGTGGTCGCAGGCATGGACAACGACGCCGAGCCGCAGGCCGCGGACCGCGGCGTCGACTACCGGGTGGTGGTCGAGCGCGACGTCCTGCTGCAGCCCACCGGGCGGTACGAGCTGTCCGCCGCGCTCGGCCGCAACGAGCGGGTCCGCACGGTCGACCGGGTACCGACCAAACTCGTGATCGCCGACCGCTCGCTGGCGATGGTGCCGCTCACGCCGCGGGACGCGGAACCGGCCGCGCTGGTCGTCCACGCAAGCGGGCTCCTGGAGTCGCTGACCGGACTGTTCGACGCGGTGTGGCGGGACGCGCTGCCGCTGCGGCTCAGCGCGGACGGCGGCCCGGTCGAGGAGCGTCCGGACGGCCCCGACGCCACCGATCTGGAGATCCTCTCGCTGCTGCTGGCCGGGCTGACCGACGCGAGCGTCGCCAAGCAGCTGGAGCTCGGGCTGCGCACCGTACAGCGCAGGGTGAAGCGGCTGATGGAGCTGGCGGGCGTGACGACCCGGCTGCAGCTGGGGTGGCACGCGTACGAGCGGGGCTGGGTGGCGCGGGAGCCGCGCTGACAACGGCGCGTCACGCCGCCGCCCCACGGGCTGGCCAGAAACGGCCTGCGCGGCCGCTCTGACCTGCCAAATCGTCCGGCCTCCTGCACCCTGGGCAGATGGGTGTCTGGGAGCTCCTGCTGGTCAGCATGGTGATGCTGCTCGGCCTGAGCGGGGTGCTGATCCCCGGCGTTCCCGGTGCCTGGCTGGTGTGGGGGGCCGTCCTGTGGTGGTCCCTGCGGGTGCAGGCGGGCGTGGCCTGGTGGGTGCTCGTGGGCGCCACGGCCGTCCTGCTGCTGGCCGAGGCCGTGAAGCTGCTGCTGCCGCCGCGCCGGATACGCGGCCTCGGGGTGGACCGGCGGATGGTGGTGTGCGCGGGGCTCGGCGCGCTGGTCGGGTTCTTCGTGGTGCCGGTGGTGGGCGCGGTGCCGGGCTTCATAGGCGGGATCTACGGCTCCGAACGGGCCCGGCTCGGCGGGCACGGGGCGGCGATGGCGTCCACCCGGCTGCTGATGCGGGCGGCGGGGACGAGTGTGCTGGTGGAGCTGATCGCGTGTCTGCTGGTCATGGGGGCGTGGCTCGGGGCGGAGATCCTGGGGTGACGGCAGGGCCGCACGGTTAGGGCCTCACGGGTTGGGCCTCACGGGTAGGACCTCCCGCATAGGACCTCCCGCGTAGGGCCTCCCGCGTAGGACTCCAGGCTGATGCGGGTACCGGAGCGGGCGTGCCAGGCTCGCCGTATGACCGAATTCAGCGAGGCCGAGCGCGCGTACCTCAAGACCCAGCGCCTGGGGCGGCTGGCGACCGTCGATCCGACGGGCCAGCCGCAGGCGAACCCGGTCGGGTTCTTCCCCCAGGACGACGGGACGATACTGATCGGCGGGTACGCGCTGGGTACCACCAAGAAGTGGCGCAACCTCCAGCACAACCCCAAGGTCGCCCTGGTCGTGGACGACCTGGCCAGCGTCACGCCCTGGCATGTGCGCGGCGTGGACATCCGAGGCGAGGCGGAGCTGCTGACCGGTCCGCATGAGCTGGGCCCGCACTTCAGCGAGGAGATCATCCGCATCCACCCGAAGCGGATTCACAGCTGGGGCCTGGACGAGAAGGCCTGACGTCCGGGACGCCCCCAGAGGTCAGATCGCTCCTTCGAGGCTCAGCAGCAGCTGCTTGCGCTCCAGGCCGCCCGCGTAACCGGTGAGCGAGCCGTCCGCGCCGATCACCCGATGGCAGGGGCGTACGACCAGCAGCGGGTTGGCGCCGACCGCGCCGCCGACGGCCCGTACGGCGGCGCGCGAGGCACCGGCCTCGGCGGCCAGCGCACCATAGGTCGTGGTCGCTCCGTACGGCACGGAGTCCAGGGCGGCCCAGATCCGCTCGCGGAAGTCGGTGCCGTGGGTGCGCAGGACGAGGTCGAAGTCCTTGAGCTCGCCCGCGAAGTAGGCCCGCAGCTGTGCCTCGGCGTCCCGGAACGCGTCGGGCGCGCGCCGCCAGTCGGGCTGTACCGTGCGGCCGCCGCGCTGCCCTGGCATGGAGAGCGAGGACAGGGCGCCGGAGCCGTCGCCGGTGAGCAGCAGCTCGCCGAGCGGGCTGTCGAGGGTGGTGTAGTACGTCGTGGGCGTGGCGGGCGTGGGCTCGGTGGTCGTCATCGTCTGGTCTCCAGGTCTCGCTGTGTCCGAAGGTGTTGTACGGCGTACGACCGCCAGGGCCGCCAGGTATCGCTCACCGGCTCGCCCGGGAGCCCCACGTCAGGGTCCCCGAGCGCCCGCATCCGGATGTACGCCGCCGCCGCGGCGTCGACCCCGGCCACCTGAAGCAGCTCGCGTTCGGCGTCGTCGCGGTCGGCGCCCGCGTCCAGGCGTACGGAGCCGTCGGCGAGCGCGGCCGCGAGCGGCAGCGCGTCGGCGAGTGCGGCGGGCTCGGGGAAGACGTGGGTAAGCGAGCCGCACGGCACGTCCAGGGCTTTGCCGTACTCGGCCACCAGGCGCTCGGCCTCCCGGTGTCCGACGACGGCCCGGATGGCCAGTTCCTCGGGGTCGGCCGCGCCCGGTGAGCGCAGGCCGGGGCGGGCGGCCACCAGCGGGGCGAGCCGCGGCTGGGCGCCGAGCCGGCCGTCTACGGCGTACGGGTCGGCGTCCAGGTCGAAGAGCCGCCGCAGCCGCTGTACGGCGGTGGTGAGGTCGCGCAGGTCGGTGAGGTGGATGCGGGCGTCCAGCCAGGGCCCGGTCTGCCGCTCGTCCACGGCGCCGATGCCGGTGCCGTGCGGCAGCCGCAGCGTACGCCGGTAGGTACGGGCACCTGGTGCCCCGGTCACCTCTTCGACGCGGCCGACGGCCTCCGCCGCGAGCAGGTCGAAGACGGCCGCCGCGTGGTACGGGCCGCGGTGGGCGAGCCGTAGCGGTACGCCCGCGACCAGGCCGGACTCGGCGCTGCCCACTGGGAGGGCGGGCGCCCGGCTCATCCTGGTGCCGGTCTCGGCGCGCAGGGCACTCGGGGTGCGGGCGTAGATCTGCCGGATCGTGTCGTTGAACTGCCGCACGCTCGCGAACCCGGCGGCGAAGGCGATGTCCGTGACGGGCAGTTCGGTGGTTTGCAGCAGCAGCCGCGCAGTGTGGGCCCGCTGGGCGCGGGCAAGTGCGACGGGGCCCGCGCCGAGCTCGGCGGTCAGCTGACGCTGCACCTGACGGGTGCTGTAGCCGAGCCGTACGGCGAGCCCCGGCACACCCTCGCGGTCCACGACTCCGTCGCCGATCAGGCGCATGGCCCGGCCGACGACATCGGCGCGTGCGTTCCACTCGGCGGAGCCGGGGACGGCGTCGGGGCGGCAGCGGCGGCAGGCCCGGAAGCCGTTGCCCTGGGCGGCGGCCGCGGTGGGATAGAAGCGGACGTTGCGTCGTTTGGGGGTGATGGCGGGGCAGCTCGGGCGGCAGTAGATGCCGGTGGTTTCGACGGCGAAGAAGAACTCTCCGTCGAAGCGTGCGTCGCGGCTGCGCACCGCCTCGTACCTGGTGTCTTCATCGTTCACACTGCCCAGTGTGCGGGGCGCTCGCCGCACGGGCTGGCGGGATTCGGACGCGGCGTTGCGGGGCATGGGCGTGGCCTCAGACGCCGGCCGGGCTGAAAATTCAGCCCGGCCGGCGTTTGAGGCCATTCGGGAAGGGCCTGCTCAGCGGAGGCCGCGGCCCTGCTTCGCGTCCAGGGACGCCCTGCCCTGGGCCTGCTTCAGACGCCACTCGCGGCGAATCTCGTGCCGCAGCCGGACATCCGTCTTCGCCGCGATCCGCTGGTTCTCCCGCAGCAGCTTGCGATAGCTGTCGAGCCGACGCTCCGGCAGCATGCCGTCCACGAGCGCCGAGAGCACCGCGCACCCCGGCTCGGCCACATGCGCGCAGTCGTGGAACCGGCACGACCGCGCCAGTTCCTCGATCTCCGCGAAGACCTGGCCGACGCCCGACTCGGCGTCCCACAGGCCGACCCCACGCAGCCCCGGCGTGTCGATGAGAACACCGCCGCCGGGCAGTGCGAGGAGGTTGCGGGTGGTCGTGGTGTGCCGGCCCTTGCCGTCGACGTCACGGATGGCCTGGACGTCCATCACGTCCTGGCCGAGCAACGCGTTGGCCAGCGTGGACTTCCCGGCGCCGGACTGCCCGAGCAGCACACTCGTACCGCCCGCGACGACCGCGGCGAGTACATCGGTCCCCACGCCGGTCTCCGCGCTGACGGCCAGCACCTGCACTCCGGGCGCCGTCGTCTCGACATCCGAGACTAGGTGTCCAAGTGTGGCGGGGTCGGGCACCAGGTCGGCCTTGGTGAGGACGACCAGCGGCTGCGCCCCGCTCTCCCAGGCGAGCGCCAGGAAGCGCTCGATCCGGCCGAGGTCGAGCTCCGCCGCGAGCGACACAGCGATGATCGCGTGGTCGACGTTGGCCGCGAGGATCTGGCCCTCGGACCGCTTCGACGAGGTGTTGCGTACGAAGGCCGTTCGGCGCGGCAGGTAGGCGCGTACGAGCCGTGGGTCACCGCCTTCGGGGTCGACGGCGGCCCAGTCACCGGTGCAGATGACCCGCATCGGGTCATGCGGGGTGACCAGCGAGGTGTCGGCGCGGACCGTTCCGTCGGCCGTGAAGACATCGCACTGGCCCCGGTCGACACGTACGACGCGGCCCGGCACCAGGCCGTGTTCGGCGTAGGGGGCGAACTCGGCCTCCCATGCCGCGTTCCAGCCATAGGGCGCCAGCGGAGACAGAGAAGGAGACAGAGGTGAGGCAGAGGAAGAAGAGGAGGACAAGGGGTGACCCTTCACAAGGGTGGCCCCCGGCACCCACACAGGTGTGGGAGAGGAAAGAGGTCAGCCGGAGACCACGGAGGTGGCATGGATGAACTTCCGGATGCGGGCAGTGCCCGTGTCGACGACAGCCATCGGTCACACCTCCTGGTCCTGCTCAGCTGATGACGGCGGCCTACGGGCCGCCGAGGGAACGGGGCAAAGCCTAGGCTCGGGCCTCGGTGCGGCGCCAGCTCTTTTTTTGCCGCCTCTTCTTGCCGCCTCTTCTTTTGCCGCCCGGCACCTGGCAACTGAGCGCGCCGGGCCTGCGTGTATGGTCACTCGCGGTTTACCTGGCGATCCGGCTGGCGAGCGGGATCTGGCTTCAGTGTGTAGCGGGGGCGTTCCTCATGATTCTTGTCGCTGTCTTCGGAGTGGCGCTGCTGGTCGCGGTGTTGCTGTCCGGACTCGCGGCCCGGACGGTGCTGTCCACCTCCTTCCTCTTCCTGGTCGGTGGGGCACTGGTCAGCGACGGCTTCCTCGGGCTGATCCACATCACGCCGGACAGCGAGATCGTGGCCGTCACGGCCGACTTGGCGCTGTTCGCGGTGCTGTTCACCGACGGTATGCATGTCTCCTTCCCGAAGCTCAAGGAGAACTGGAAGAACCCGGCCCGCGCACTGGGGTTCGGCATGCCGCTCGCTCTCGTCGGCATGGCGCTGATCACGCACTATCTGGTGGGCCTGGACTGGACGACGTCGTTCCTGGTCGGTGCCGTGCTGGCGCCGACCGACCCGGTGTTCGCCTCGGCGATCGTGGGACGCAAGGAAGTGCCGTCCAAGCTGCGTCAGTTGCTGAACGTGGAGAGCGGCATCAACGACGGTCTCGCGCTGCCCATCGTGCTGATCCTGATCGCCGCGGCGGGGCCGACGGCCGGGCACGCCGAGTCCGACCTCGGGAAGATCGCGTTGGAGCTGGTGCTGGGCCTCGGCTTCGGTGTCGTGCTGCCGCTGCTGGTGAGCGGGCTCGTACGCCTGCCGCTGCTGGGCGCCGAACCGAAGTTGCAGCCGCTGCTGCCGCTGGCGATCGGCGTGATCCTGTACGGGCTCTGCCACCTCACGCACGCCAACCCCTACCTGGCGGCGTTCTCCGCGGGCGCCGTGCTCACCGCGGTGTCCCCGGAGGCGAAGAACGCCTTCGAGCCGCTCGGTGAGGCATTGGCGGAGCTGGCCAAGTTCGCAGCCCTGTTGGTCTTCGGCGCGCTGCTGACCCCGACGCTCTTCGGGGATCTCTCGTTCGGCGGGTACGTCGCCGTGGTGCTGGCGATCGTGCTGATCCGCCCGGCGTCGATGCTGGTCTCGCTGGTCGGTACCCGTTTCGACCGCCGGGAGCGGCTGGTCGCCGCCTGGTTCGGGCCCAAGGGCTTCGCCTCGGTGGTGTACGGGCTGCTGGTGCTGCAGGCCGGGATTCCGCACGGCGAGGAGGCGTACACGCTGATCGCCGTCTGTATCGCCTTCTCGATCATCGCGCACAGCAGCACCGACGTACCGATCGCCCGGATCTTCCACGTCGACGATCTGGCCGGTATCGACAGCGGTCACGAAGACGACCCGGTCGGGAGCGGTGGCAACGGCCCCGCTACCGCGGTCCCGGCCGAACGCGGCGATCGCTGACCGCGGGCGGGTTGACGCACCTCGGGCCGAGCTGAACCGAGGGCCCAGCTGAGCTCGGCGGCCCAGCTGGGCCCCACCGCTCAGCTGGGCTCCGCAGTTCAGCTCGGCCCCTCGGTTCAGCTGAGCTCGGCGAAGGCCTCGACCGCGCGGGTCTTGCCGGTGACCACGATGACGTCGCCCTTGTCCACCACGGTCTCGGCGGTGGCGTAGGTGAAGTCCTCGCCGGGGCGCTTGATGCCGACGACCGTGACACCGTACGTGCTGCGCACCACGGACTCGCCGAGCGGGACGCCGGTGGCGACCTCCGGGGCGACGGTCTTGACCAGGGCGTAGTCGTCGTCGAACTCGATGAAGTCGAGCATCCGGCCGGTCACCAGGTGGGCCACGCGCTCGCCCATCTCGTGCTCGGGCAGGACGACGTGGTGGGCGCCGAGGCGCTCCAGGATCTGGCCGTGCTGACGGCTGATGGCCTTCGCCCAGATGTTGGGCACCCCGCCCTCGAGGAGGTTCGACGTGACCAGGATGGACGCCTCGATGTCGGTGCCGATACCGACGACGGCGCTGCTGAACTCGTGCACGCCGAGCTGCTGCAGCACCTCCATGTCGGTGCAGTCGGCGACGGCGGTGTGGGTGAGCGCGTCGCTGTTGCGCTGGACGAGCCGGGCGTCGGTGTCGATGCCCAGGACGTCCCAGCCGCGGCGCATCAGCTCATGGCCGAGCGAGCTGCCGAACCGGCCGAGGCCGATGACGGCGACCCGCTGCTCGCCGGGCTGGGCATAGCTGCCGGCCAGCCGCTTGCGGCGGCGTCGGCGCAGGGAGTGCAGGTAGTTACCCAATGACGGGTCGCTCCTCGGGTAGTTCGTAACGGCGGGTCCGCTCACGCAGGGCGAGCGCGGAGACAAGGGTGATCGGACCGATTCGGCCGACGAACATCAGCCCGATCACGATCAGATGCCCGATGGTCGGCAGGTCGGCGGTGATACCGGTGGACAGCCCCACCGTGCCGAACGCCGAGATGACCTCGAACAGCACGCCCTCGAAGGGCTCGTCGGCGACGGTCAGCAGGGCCATGGTGGCGCTGATCACCAGGCCGACGCCCAGCAGTGCCACGGTCAGCGCCTGGCGCAGGACGTGCGGTCCCAGTTTGCGGCCGAGGATGGCGGTGGTGGGTTCACCGCGGGTCTCCGCGACGATGGCGACGGCCAGCACCGCGAAGGTGGTGACCTTGATGCCGCCCGCGGTGCCCGCGCTGCCGCCGCCGATGAACATCAGGGCGCAGGTGAGCAGCAGCGTGGAGGCCTCCATGGCGCCGATGTCGATCGCGTTGAAGCCCGCGGTGCGGGACATCGCCGAGTGGAAGAAGCCGTTGAGGAGCTTCTCGGCCCAGTGCAAGGGGCCGAGGGTGCCCGGGTTGTTCCACTCCAGGGCCATCGTCAGGACGGTCCCGGTCAGCAGCAGCGCGACCGTGGTGACCACGGTCAGCTTGACGTGCAGCGACCAGGTCCGGTGGCCGGTGCGGCGGCGCCGGTTGCGGTGCCGCAGCAGTTCCAGGAGTACGGGGAAGCCGATGCCGCCGAGGATGACGGCGATGGCGACCGGCAGGGTGATCCAGGGGTCCGTGGCGAACTGGGTCAGGCTGTCGCCGTGCAGGCCGAAACCGGCGTTGTTGAACGCCGAGATGGCGTGGAAGACCCCGTGGTAGACGGCATCAGGGATGGCGTAGTCGTAGGCGAATCTCAGGCGCAGCGACAGGATCGCCGCGGTCGTGAGCTCCACGGCCAGGGTGGTTCCGGCGACACCGAGCAGCACCTTGCGTACGTCGCCGATGCCGAAGCTCTTGGTCTCCGCCTGCGCGGTCAGCTGCATCCGCAGCCGCAGCCGTCCCGAGATCAGCAGGGCGAGCAGCGAGGCCATCGTCATGATGCCGAAGCCGCCGACCTGGATCAGCCCGAGGATCACGCCCTGGCCGAATCCGGTCCAGTGCGTTCCGGTGTCCACCACCACCAGGCCGGTGACACAGACCGCGGATGTGGCGGTGAACAGGGCGTCCACCAGGCTGGTCGCGGCGCCGTCGACCGTCGCGAAGGGCAGGGCCAGCAGGACGGCGCCGAACAGGATGACGCCGCCGAAGGCCATCGCGAGCGTACGCGCGGGATGAGCCGTGAATACTGACGCCCACGCCCGTGGCGTGCGTGCCACCACTCGTTGACCCCTCTCGTATGTACATGCCGAACGTGCTGAACCGTTCCGGCCGCGACAACGATAGGCGGCCTAGCGTTAAGACCAGTCACCCGCCCCACGTGCGAACGTATTACTTACGGATTCCATACGCGATTCCTACGCGTCCTGGGCCGACCAGGCGACACGACTAAGCCGTCCGTGACCGTGGGCATACTCCATGTCATGACCACCCCACATCCCAACCCGCTGCGGCAACTCCCCCTCGACACCTTGCGGCTCCGTACGAGCATGAAGTGGCGCGCCTATCCGCCCGATGTACTGCCCCTGTGGGTGGCCGAGATGGATGTGCCGGTCGCCGAGCCGGTGGCGCGGGCGCTGGCGGACGCGGTCGCCATCGGGGACACCGGCTATCCGGCCGGGACGCCGTACGCCGAGGCGCTGGACGCGTTCGCCCGCGAGCGGTGGGGCTTCGACGGGGTGCGGGCCGAGCGTACGGCGATCGTGCCGGATGTGATGCTCGGGGTCGTCGAGGTGCTGAAGCTGTTCACCGGGCCCGGGGACGCGGTGGTGGTGAACTCCCCCGTGTACCCGCCGTTCTACGCGTTCGTGGAGCACATGGACCGGCGCGTCGTCGCGGCGCCGCTCAGCGCGGGGCGGCTCGACCTCGGCGCGCTGGAGTCGGCGTTCCGGCAGGCGGTGGCGGGCGGGCGGTCGGCCGCGTATCTGCTGTGCAGTCCGCACAATCCGACCGGGGCCGTGCACACCCGCGACGAGCTGGCCGATGTGGCGAAGCTGGCGCAGGCCTACCGGGTGCGGGTGGTTGTCGACGAGATCCACGCGCCGCTGGTACTGCCCGGCGCGACCTTCGTGCCGTATCTGTCGGTGCCGGGGGCCGAGGCGGGCATCTCACTGATGTCCGCGTCCAAGGCCTGGAACCTGGCCGGACTGAAGGCGGCCCTCGCGGTGGCCGGACCGGGCGCGACGGCGGATCTGGCGCGCATGCCGGAAGAGGTGAGCCACGGCCCGAGCCACCTGGGGATCATCGCCCACACGGCCGCGCTGCGGCACGGCGGCGGCTGGCTGGACGCGCTGCTCGCCGGTCTGGACGAGAACCGTCAGCTGCTGGCCGAGCTGCTGGCCCGTCAGCTGCCGGGTGTACGGCACCGGTCGCCGGAGGGTACGTACCTGGCATGGCTGGACTGCCGGGAGCTTGGCCTGGGGGACGATCCGGCCGAGGTCTTCCTGCGGCGCGGCCGGGTCGCACTCAGCGGCGGCACCCCGTTCGGGGCGGGCGGGGCCGGGCACGTACGGCTCAATCTGGCGACGTCACCCGAGCTGCTCACCGAGGCCGTACGGCGCATGGCCGCGGCGCTCGGCTGATCCGGTGTCGCCGTCACTGGCCCCTGTCACTGACTGCCACTGTCGCTGTCGCGTAGGGCGCAGGCCGCCGCGAAGCCCGGGGGTGCGGGTATGTCGGCGAGGGTCCAGCCGGGGAGCTGGATCGGGGAGGCTCCGGTGCCGACCACTGCGGTGCTGAACTCCTCGCTGGCGATGCCGTCCCCTCTGCCCTTGAGGTAGGCCTCCTTGCGGGTCCAGCAGCGGGCGAAGGCGGCCGCACGGGCGACGGGTGGCAGCGCTGCCAGCTCGGCTCGCTCCCGTGCGTGCAGCGCGGTGGCGACGTCGTTCACGACCTGGTCGTCGGGGAGCTGCTCGATGTCGACGCCCACCGGGCGGTCCGCGAAGCCGAGCAGGGCCAGGCCCCCGGTGTGCGAGAGCGAGAAGTGGATGGGGGTGCCGGGCACGGCGGGCCGTCCGTGCGGGCCGCCGCAGCCGGGGCAGTCTTCCCGTACGAACTCCAGCGCGGCCGGGTCCTCGTCCAGGTAGGCGCCGAGCAGGCGCCGCAGCGCGCCGTGCGAGGTGATGAACAACAGGCGGTCGCTCGCGCGCCGGAAGTCCGAGGCACGGGTCTGTTCCTCAGCGCTGAGCAGCGGCGCGTCCCGGTCGGCCGCCGCCTCGTCGGCGGACACCAGCCACAGCTGCGGCCAGGGTCCGGCCTCCTGCCCCGCCCCCACGGGCGTCCGCAGCCGCGCCCGGCGAAGCGCCGTCAGGGGCGGCGCCCCCACGAGCGGCCGCACACTCCTGGCCCGCACCTGTGCCGGCACCGATGCGGTATCCACGCGAACGCGGGGGCTGCCTGGCATACGTCGATCTCCTTGGAACCGGTGCGGGTGGGCGAGCTGGGAACTGTCCACGATGCCCCAGAGTGCCATGCCCACGGGACCACGTCAGGGGCCTGGGCCTGTTGGCCCGCACGGACCGGCCGGCGAAGGGTGTCCGATTCGTTCAAGACGCGTGGGCGGACGGCTGCCTACGGTGCCCGTATGACTGCTACTCCACGGACTGGTACTCCAGTGACCGCTACTCCGCGTTTTGATCTGATCGGCATCGTCGTCTCCGACATGGCCGCCTCGGTCGCCTTCTACCGTCGTCTGGGCCTCGTGTTCGCCGAAGGGGCCGATGACCAGCCGCATGTGGAGGCCGAGCTCGCGGGCGGGCTGCGGTTCGCGCTCGACCGTGAGGACACCGTCCGCTCGTTCCACCCCGACTGGCTGCCGCCGACCTCCGGGGGCCGGATCGGCCTCGCGTTCCTGTGCGAGAGCGGTCCTGACGTGGACGCGCGGTACGCGGAGCTGACCGACGCCGGGTACAAGGGGGTGCTCGCGCCGTTCGACGCCTTCTGGGGGCAGCGGTACGCGACCGTCGAGGACCCGGACGGGAACGGCGTGGACCTGTTCGCGCCGCTGGAGGCTACGGATCGGCAGTGAGCAGGTCCGTGAGGGGCACACCCGCCAAGTCGCGGAAGTCCCGCGCCAGATGGGCCTGGTCGGCGAAGCCCGCGGCCGCCGCGGTGTCCGCGTACGGCAGGCCCGCGCGGGCCAGTGCCAGGGCACGCTGCAGCCGCAGCACCCGGGCCAGGGTCTTGGGTCCGTAGCCGAACGCCGCCAACGAACGGCGATGCAGCCGACGTGCGCCGATGTCCGCACGGGCGGCCGTGTCGGCGACGCTCAGACCCGCGTTCAGATCGGCGGCGATCTGGCGGAGTTGCGGGTCAGGGGGACCGGTGTCGGCGGCCAGGCGGACGGCGAGGGCTTCGAGGCCGGAGGCAGGGTCGCCGGACGCGTCGATCCGTGCGGCGAGGCGGCGGGCCCTGGCGGACGGCCAGAGGTCCGCCAGGACGACGCGCTGGTCGCGCAGTTCGTGGGCGGGGACGCCCAGCAGGGCGGGCGCGGTGCCAGGGGCGAAGCGGATTCCGGCGATCATCTCGGCGGTCGCCGTGGTCCCCGGCCGGTAGGCGCGGGTGTCGGGCCCGGCGACCAGCAGCCGCCCGTCGACCCACAACAGGTCCATACAGCCGTCGGGCAGCACCGGGTAGGGCGCGGTGTCGTCGGTCCGGACCGTGCGGGTCCAGAGCACCGCGCCGTCGAGCCGGGACGGCCGCTCCCGGTAGCCGCCGCCGGGGACCGCGGCGCCGGGTTCCGAGGCACCGGGTTCCGCGTCCACCCTGCCCACGCTACGCCGCCGTGCCCGCCCGGTGTTCCTGAGGGCTGACCCCGTACACCCGCTTGAAGGCGTTGGACAGGGCGAAGGCACTGCCGTACCCGACCTGACGGGCGATCGCGCCGACCGTGTCGGTGGTGTCGCGCAGCCGGTCGGCGGCGAGCGCCAGGCGCCAGCCGGTCAGATACGCCATGGGCGGCTCCCCCACCAGCTCGTTGAAGCGACGGGCCAGCGCGGCCCGCGACACCCCGGCCTTGGCGGCGAGGTCCGCGACCGTCCAGGGGTGTGCCGGGTCGTCCTGGATCAGCCTCAGGGCCCGGCCCACGACGGGGTCGCCGAGCGCCGCGTACCAGGCGGGGGCCGCGGCGTCGGGGCGGGAGAACCAGGCGCGCAGGGTCGCGATCAGCGTCAGGTCGAGCAGCCGGTCGAGGACGACCTCCTGGCCCGGTTCGTCACGGGCGATCTCCTCGGCCAGCAGCGGCCCGAACGGGCAGTCCCATTCCTCGGCCGACAGCGACAGCAGCGGCGGGAGCGCGTCCAGGAGCCGGGCGTTGAGTTCACCCTGCAGTTGGTAGGTGCCGATCAGCGCCACCACGGAGCCGTCACTGCGGCCGCCCCAGGTACGGGTGCCGAGGTCGACGTAGTCCTTGATCTCCTGCCCGTCGGGGGTCGCGCAGCGCCCGCCTGGGTGGATCACCGCGCGCGGTGCGGTCGCCGGGTCGTCGGCGCAGAGGTACGGGTCCGGGCCGCGGGCGATCGCGATGTCGCCGGGGCGGATCCGCAGCGGCTCCCCCTGGTCGGGGACGAGCCAGGCGTCGCCGCGCGCCATGGTGATCACCGTCAGTGGTGCGCGGTCCTCGATCCGTACCGACCAGGGCGGGTCGAAGCACGCCCGGATCATGAAGGCGCCACGGGCGCGTGGGCCTTCGAGCAGACCTGCCAGAGCGTCCATGGCGGCCAGGGTAGCCGCGGCTCGGTGCTGCGCGTAGACGCGCGCTTATGCGAGTGAGCCTCTGGGCCATGGGCGCGCTCACCGTGCGGCGGTTCACTGGTGCCCATGACGAAGACGGAACGGCCGGAGCAGTCGGGGCGGTCGGAGCAGTCAGGGCAGTCGGAGCAGTTGGACGACCGGAAGGACGTGCGGGACATGAGGGAGACGCGGGACATGACAGTGCTGGTGACCGGTGGCTCGGGGCGGACCGGACGGCTGGTGGCCGAGTCGGCCGAAGCGGCCGGGCTCGGGGTGCGTGCGGTGTCGCGGTCCGCCGCGGTGCCCTTCGACTGGGAGGACAGGGCGACCTGGGCGGCCGCGCTGGACGGGGTGGACGCCGCCTATCTCGCGTACTACTCGGACATCGGCGCCCCGACGGCCGCCGACGCGGTCGGTGCGTTGGCGCGGCAGGCCGTGGCCAGCGGGGTGCGGCGGCTGGTGCTCCTCTCGGCGCGCGGCGAGGAGATGGCGCTGCCGGCGGAGCGGGCGCTGCGCGAGTCGGGGGCCGACTGGACGATCGTGCGGGGCAGTTGGTTCGCGCAGAACTTCAGCGAGGGGCCGCTGCTCGAGTTCGTGCGCGGCGGTGAACTGGCCTTCCCGGCCGGTGAGGTGCGCGAACCGTTCATCGACGCACGGGACATCGCCGATGTGGTGGTGGCCGCGCTGACCGAGGAGGGGCACGGCGGGCGGATCTACGACGTGACGGGGCCGCGGCTGCTGTCGTGGCGGGAGGCCGTGGCCGAGATCGCGCGGGCCACGGGGCGGGACATCCGGTATGTGCCGATGCCGATGGCGGACTACGCCGCCGTGATGACGGAGTTCGGGCTGCCGGGCCCGGAGGTGGCGTTCCTGACCGAGCTGTTCACGCACATGCTGGACGGGCACAACGCCCATCTGTCGGACGGGGTGCGGAAGGTGCTGGGGCGCGAGCCGCGGGACTTCACCGAGTTCGCACGGGAACAGGCGGCGGCCGGCACCTGGAAGGCGTGACCCCGGACGCCAGCCGGGCGGGAGCCGGGCGGGCGGGCGCGTCCCAGGCAAGGTCCGCCGGACAGGCCCTACTCCTCGTCGGCGATCTCCGCCACCCACCCGTACGGCAGCTCCCGGCCGTCGACGCTCACCGCTTCCACGGTGCGCGTCGCGGGGTCGATCTCCGCCGTGATCCCCTCGCCCTCGTAGCGCGGGTAGCCGGACTCCCCGGCCCGCCCGGTGGCCTCCACGGTCCCGGAGCGCAGCGCGGAACCGTGGTCGGGATGCCCCTCGGCATCGGTGAGCTGGGGCTTCAGCACGACGGTGAAACGACGCGGGGAGGGCCTCATGCTCCTGAGGTTAAGGGGCGGGGTGGTCGCCGCGCCTGTTTTGCGCGTCCTGGCTCCCGTTCGAGGCCTGGGGGGAAGTGGCGGCCGGGTCCTGGGGTGGCTTCGGCGGGTGGGGTTCGCTCTTGCGTTTGGTGGGTGTACGGAGTCGGCCGGTGACGTCCTCCGGGGGCAGGAACTGGGCCCAGCGCTCGGGGAACTCCGACGGCATGCCGGGGTCGTCCATACCCTCCACATCATCATCGTCGTCGTCCGGGTCGTTCGGGTCCCTGCCCGCCGCGCGGGCGGCGGCGGCCTTGGCGACGACCGCGGCGGCCGCGGCCTCCCGGGCGCGTTCGTTCGCGGCGCGTGCCGCGGCCGTGGCGATGGAGGGCCACACCCGGTCCACGGCGGCGTTCACCGCGGCACCGACCAGGACCGCGAAGGCCGAGACACCCATCCACAGCAGCACGGCGATGGGCGCGGCCAGCGAACCGTAGATGGAGGGACCACCGGGAGTGTCGATGGTCCGGGTCAGGTAGATGCGCAGCAGGAAGCTGCCCAGCACCCACAGGCCGAGCGCGACCAGCGCCCCTGGAACGTCCTCGACCCAGCGCGAGCGCACCGGCACCGAGACGTGGTAGAGCGTCGTCAGGAAGGCGGTGCCGAGCAGGCTGACGACCGGCCAGTACAGGACCCGCACCAGGCCCTCGCTCCAGGGCAGTATGTCCAGCACCCGGTCCGGGCCCGCCACCATCAGCGGCAGTGCGACCGAGCCGATCAGCAGCGCCATCACGAAGAGCAGGAACGCCAGGAGCCGGGTCTTGACGATGCCACGTACCCCGTCGAGTCCGTACATCACGGTGATCGTGTCGACGAAGACGGTCACCGCGCGCGAGCCCGACCACAGCGCGAGCAGGAAGCCTATCGAGATCACATCGGGCTTGGCGCCTTTCAGCACATCGTCGAGGATGGGCTGCGCGATGTCCTGGACGCCCTTTTCGGACAGGATCGTGCCCGCCGCCTCCAGGATGTTGGCCTCGACCGACTCGATCGTCTCGACTCCCACCCAGGCGTCGACATAGCCGAGCAGTCCGACCAGGCTGAGCAGCAGCGGGGGGACGGACAGCAGCGTGAAGAACGCGGCTTCGGCCGCGAGCCCGAGGATGCGGTACTCGATACAGGAGTTGACGGTGTCCTTCAGGAGCAGCCAGGCGGTCCTGCGTTTCGACACGTTCCGGTACAGCCGTCGGGCCCGGTGAAGCCGGCCCGACGGCCGCTCGGGAGTTTCGTTTGCCTGGTGCACCTCCTTACCGTAGCGGCATGACTCCCCCCACCCACACCGTGACCAACCAGGCTCCGCCGCTGGTCGGGTACGACGTGTTCACCGCGGACCGTGCTCTGGCCGAGAGCATGGCGCGGCATCTGCCGTCCGGACTACGCGACGCGGCGAGCGAGGAGCTGACCGCGCTGGGCCGCGCGGCGGGCTCGGCGCAGGCTCAGGAGTGGGGGAGACTGGCCAACGAGAATCCACCGAACCTCCACACCCATGACCGCTACGGGCACCGGATCGACGAGGTGGAGTTCCATCCCGCCTGGCACCGGCTGCTCGGGAAGGGCGTGTCCGCGGGGCTGACCGCGGCCTGGGACCGCGAGGGCGGGCATGTGCGCAGGGCCGCCGCCTTCCTGGTGTGGAGCCAGGTGGAGGCGGGGCACACCTGCCCGCTGTCCATGACGCACGCGGCCGTGCCCGCTCTGCGGAGCTCACCCGGGCTGGCGGCCGAGTGGGAGCCGCGGCTCACCTCGCGGGTGTACGACGCCGGGCTGCGGCCCGCGGCGGACAAGGCCGGGGCGCTGTTCGGGATGGGCATGACGGAGAAGCAGGGCGGCAGCGACGTACGGGCGAACACCACGCGGGCGGTGCCGCTGGCCGAAGCGGGTGATGCGGGGACCTATCTGCTCACCGGGCACAAGTGGTTCTGCTCCGCTCCGATGTCGGACGGCTTCCTGGTGCTCGCGCAGGCGCCCGGCGGGCTGAGCTGTTTCCTGGTGCCGCGGGTGCTGGCGGACGGCTCCCGGAACGTCTTCGCGATCCAGCGCCTGAAGGACAAGCTGGGCAACCGGTCCAACGCGTCCGCCGAGGTGGAGTTCGACGGCACCTGGGCCCGGCTGGTGGGCGAGGAAGGGCGCGGGGTGCGCACCATCATCGAGATGGTCGCGGCCACCCGGCTCGACTGTGTACTCGGCTCCGCCGCGCTGATGCGGCAGGCCGTGGCGCAGGCCGTGCACCACACCGCGTACCGGAGCGCGTTCGGCGGCGTACTGATCGACAAGCCGCTGATGCGCAACGTACTGGCCGATCTGGCGCTGGAGTCGGAGGCGGCGACGGTGCTCGGTCTGCGGCTCGCGGCGGCGTACGACGACGGCGGTGAGGACGAGCGGGCGCTGCTGCGGCTCGCGGTGCCGGCCGCCAAGTACTGGGTGACCAAGCGGTGTACGCCGCTGGTGGTCGAGGCGCTGGAGTGTCTGGGCGGCAACGGCTACGTGGAGGAGTCCGGGATGCCGCGGCTGCTGCGCGAGTCACCGCTCAACTCGATCTGGGAGGGCTCAGGCAACGTACAGGCGCTGGACGCGCTACGGGCGTTGCAGCGCGAACCGCGGGCGCTGAACGCGTATCTGCGGGAGGTCGGGCGGGCGCGCGGCGCCGATCACCGGCTGGACGGTGCGATCAAGGACCTGCTGACCGAACTGGCCGACCTGGAGGGGGTCGAGGCGCGCGCCCGGCGTGTGGTCGAGCGGATGGCGCTGGTGCTGCAGGGCTCGCTGCTGGTGCGGTTCGCGCCGCCCGAGGTGGCCGACGCGTTCTGCGCCTCGCGGCTCGGCGGGGACTGGGGCTCCGCATTCGGCACACTGCCGCACACGCTGGACCTGGCGTCCGTCGTCGAGCGGGCGCGGGCGGTGGCTTGAAACAAGCGGGCCCAAACGGGCATCGCCCGGACATAAGTGGCGAGGGTGGTGCTGCGCCGACACGGCACCACCCTCGCTCTCAAGCCCCGTTGTCAGGAGCACGAACACCGCAGAAGCGGCGTTGCCATCAGTTTCGGTCAACCGCTCGGGTGTTCGCCAGGGTTGCAGGAGGTCGCGGCTGCTGCGCAGCGGTCTTGACCCCGACCACGATTTCCGGACACGGCTGCTGGCCCGCGAGGACGTCGAGAAGCGCCGCCGCGGCTCCCCGCTGCACAGCGTTCTGCCGTTGCCGCGCGAGGGGTTGGTGTCGATGGCGGACGCCGCGCAGCACATCATGGTGGTCGCGGACGCCGATGGCCGGGTGCTGTGGCGCGAGGGCAGCTCCGCGGTGCTGCGGATGGCCGATGCCCACGGCTTCGAACTCGGCGCCGACTGGAGCGAGTCCACAGCCTGCCCGGCACGGCCCCGCGCGGACCGACAGGGA
This sequence comes from Streptomyces sp. E11-3, assembly GCF_046540415.1. NCBI lineage: Bacteria > Bacillati > Actinomycetota > Actinomycetes > Kitasatosporales > Streptomycetaceae > Streptomyces > Streptomyces sp. E11-3. The sequence goes on from NZ_JAZGRL010000001.1 coordinate 1,505,317, forward strand.
TCGGCGGGGGTCGGCGGAGATCGGCGCCTAGTCGCTCCAGCTCGACCCCATGGCGGTCAAGGTGGCGCTCTTGATGTGGAGTTCACCCCCGTCGGCGGCGAACTCGACCCCGTCGGACTCCTGGTAGCGCGGGTAGACGCGGGCGGTGAGCGCCTCGCCGTCGCCGGTGAAGACCTCTACGGACGAGCGGTCGATCAGGACGTCGAGTGAGAGGGTGCCGTCCGCGGCGGGCGCCACCCGTGTGGTGTAGCTGTCCGCGGTGCCGTACCCGGACCCGGCGGTGTCCAGGGTGAGGGTGCCGGCTGACTTCCGGTAGCGCAGCTCGGTCGCCTCGGCGCCGCCCGGTGCCGCCTTGAGGCGGACGGTGACGGTGTCGGCGGTGGTGGCGTTCAGATCGAGTACGGCCTTCAGGCGTGCGGTGTCACCGCGGCCGAGCCGCCAACCGCCCTTCACCTTCTTGTCCTTGACGCTGGCGATGGTGTCCTTCTCCAGGGTGTCGGCCTCCTTGACCGGCCGCTGTCCGAGCCCGCCGTCGGGGCGCAGGAACAGCTCGCGGTGGAGGGTCTGGGCACCGGCCCAGCCGTTGACGCGGGTCGGCTCCTTGACGTTCCAGTCGCTCATCCAGGCCGTCATCAGGCGCCGCCCGTCGCCGGTGCGGTAGCTCTGGGCGGCATAGCTGTCGCCGCCGCCGTCGAGGACGCCGTGCCGGTCGGCGGTGAACTTCCCGCCGTCGTACGACCCGACGGCGTAGCGCTGGACCGACTCGCCGCCCTCGTTGGTGGAGTAGAGCAGTACCCAGGTCCCGTCGTCGCCCAGCGGGAAGAGGTCGGGGCACTCCCACATCGCCCCGGTGCTCTCGTCGCCTTCGGTGAGCACGCCCTCGTACGTCCACGCGCGCAGATCGTCCGAGGCGTAGAGATGGACTCTGCCGCGCCCGCCGTCGCCCGAACCGACCACCATCTTCCAGCGGTTGTCGGCCGGATCGCGAAAGACCTTGGGGTCGCGGAACCCCGCCCCCGACCCGGCGGGCGGCTCGGCGACGGCCTCCCTGGGCGCGCCGAAGCGCACGCCGTCCGTGCTGGTGGCGATCTCGACCGTCTCGGGTTTCGCGCCCGGGTGGGCTTCGGTGTCGGTGAAGCGCGTGTACGCGACGGTCAGGTTGCCGTCGTCGTCCTCGACGGCACTGCCGCTGAAGATCCCGGAATTGTCGGTGGGAGTCGCGGGCGGGGCCGGGGTGAGCGCGATGGGGAGCTCACGCCAGCGCACGGCGTCGGGGCTGTCGGCGTGTGCCCAGTGCATCGGGCCCCAGAGGGGCGCGTCCGGATAGTGCTGGCTGAACAGGTGGTGGCGGCCGCGGAACTGGACCACCCCGTTGGGGTCGTTGATCCAGCCCTGGTACGGCGTGTAGTGGAACTGCGGGCGCAGCGCGTCGGCCGCGTACTGGTGCCCGGTGGGCTGGTTGGCCTGGCCGAGGGTGCGGAAGGTCAGCCCGTTGTCGTCCTGGTCCGGGTCGCCGCCAACGGGATCGTTCGGGGTGCGGACGTCGTCGAGGTTGATATGGCCCCAGCCGCCGGTCTTGCGGTCGACGACCTCCAGGTGGACGGCCTGGCCCCGCCATCGCCCGGTGTCCCAGACGATGCGGACGTACGCCTCGTCGTCCATGCCGGTCTGCTTGAGGAGTTGCCTGCCGTCGCTGTCCCGGACGAGGGCGACGTACAGCCGGTCGGGGTCCCAGCCGCCGGCGATCGCGAAGCTCATCCGGGAAGGGGCGGCGAACGACGAGGAGGTGAGGGTGCCGGTGGCGTCGTCGCCCTCCGCGGCGTGGCCCCAGAGGTGGTAGCGCCCCTTGTGGTGGAAGGGGCCTCCCCAGTAGGTGTCGGTGTCGCTGACGGCGCCGGGCCCGAAGGCGTCGCCGGTGGCGGTCCAGCCGGTGAGATCTCCGGTCTCGAAGCCCGGGTTGACCGGGCCGGTGGCCTTGGGGCCACGGGGTGCGTCGGGTGCGCGGTGCGCCAGGGTATTCGCGCTGGCGGGGGCGGTTGCGGCGACGAGCAGTGCCGCGATGGCGATCAGGTTCGGTGCTGTCCAGCGGCTCATCTGGATGGCCTCCGTTGCCAACTCGTTGCGAGCGAAGGGCATTGACGTGACTCGCGGCGGAGTCCATCATCCTGCCCAGTCGATGTCAACGTTGACATATGTCAACGCTGTCACCTCTCTGTGCCGCGAGGAGCCGCGCCATGAAGCGCACCGTTCGCACCACCGCCAGCACGCACCACACCACCGCCAACACGCCCCACACCAACGCCCGTTCCGCCCGCGCGACCCTGCCCCTCACCGCCTGCGCCCTGTCCGCGGCCCTGCTGCTCAGCGCCTGCGGTGAGGGCTCCCAGGGGTCTTCGGGAAGCGAGGGTGAGGGCGAGGTCAAGGTCGGGCTGATCACCAAGACCGACACCAACCCGTTCTTCGTCAAGATGAAGCAGGGCGCCGAGCGCGCCGCGAAGGAGTCAGGAGCCGAACTCTCCACGGCTGCGGGCAAGTTCGACGGCGACAACGAAGGCCAGGTGACGGCCATCGAGAACATGGTCGCCGCCGGTGTACGGGGCATCCTGATCACTCCGAACGACTCCAAGGCGATCGTGCCCGCCGTCAAGCAGGCCCGCGCCAAGGGCGTTCTGGTCATCGCGCTCGACTCGCCGACCGAGCCGCAGGATGCCGTCGACGCCCTGTTCGCCACCGACAACCACAAGGCGGGCGAACTGATCGGCCAGTACGCCAAGGCCGCGATGGAGGGGAAGGACGCGAAGATCGCGACCCTGGACCTCGCCCCCGGAGTCGCCGTCGGCCAGTTGCGCCACGACGGATTCCTCAAGGGCTTCGGCATCAAGAAGGGCGACCCGTCGATCGTCTGCTCCCAGGACACCGGAGGCGACCAGTCCAAGGGCCAGACGGCGATGGAGAACTGTCTGCAGAAGGCCCCGGATGTCAACGTCGTCTACACCATCAACGAGCCCGCCGCGCTCGGCGCCCACACCGCGCTCAAGGCCAAGGGCCGCGACAAGGACGTACTGATCGTCTCGGTGGACGGCGGCTGCACCGGAACCAAGGCCGTCAAGTCCGGGAAGATCACGGCTACTTCGCAGCAGTACCCGCTGGCCATGGCGGCCGAGGGGGTGGAGGCCGTCGTCGCCTACGCCAAGGACGAGTCCAAGAAGCCCCAGGGCTATGTCGACACGGGGGTCCGGCTCATCACGGACCAGCCGGTCGGCGGCGAAGAGGCCAAGGACACGGCGTACGGCCTGGAGAACTGCTGGGGCTGAGCCCGGCCCCGTACCACCGCCCCGTACCACCGCACACACCCCGGGCCCACAGCCACGAGCCCACAGCCCACAGCCCTCAGCCCCAGCCCTCAGCCCTCAGCCCTCAGCCCTCAGCCACGAGTCAAGGGAGCCCCTGACCCATGAGCACCGCCACCGCGCCGCCGCGTGAGGCGCCGTCACCACCCCCGGCGCACCGCGGCCCGGACTGGCGCGCCCTGTCCACCCACCCCACCGCCGGACCCCTGGTCGCACTGCTCGCCGCCTGCGTCTTCTTCTCGTTCCAGAGCGAGCAGTTCCTCTCCGGCGGCAACCTCTCGCTCGTCGTCCAACAGGTCATGGTCGTCGGCACCCTGGCGCTCGGCCAGACCCTGATCATCCTCACCGCCGGTATCGACCTCTCCTGCGGCGCGGTGATGGCGTTCGGCACGATCGTGATGGCCAAGCTCGCGGCCGAGGGGACCCTGCCGCCGCTGGTCGCCATCGCCGCCGGGATCGGGGTGTGCGCCCTGTTCGGGCTGACCACCGGCGCCCTGGTGACCTACGTCAGACTGCCGCCGTTCATCGTGACGCTCGGCATGCTCAACATCGCCTTCGCGCTCACCCACATCTACTCGGACGAGCAGACGATCACGGACCTGCCGGGCACGCTCACCGGTCTGGGCGAGACCTTCCCGCTGGGCAGCACCGACATCACCTACGGCTCGGTGCTGACCATCGTGCTGTTCCTGATCCTGGCCTACGCGCTGGGGCAGACCGCCTGGGGCAAGCACACCTACGCCCTGGGCGACAATCCCGACGTGGCGCGGCTGACCGGTATCCGCACCACCCGCCTGCGGCTCGGCATCTACACCCTCGCCGGGCTCATCTACGGCGTCGCGGCGCTGCTCCTGGTGTCCCGTACCGGAGTCGGCGACCCGAAGGCGGGCCAGACCGACAACCTGGACGCGATCACCGCGGTGGTACTCGGTGGAACGTCGCTGTTCGGCGGCCGGGGCGTGGTGCTCGGCACGCTGATCGGGGCGCTGATCGTCGGCGTCTTCCGCAACGGCCTGCAGCTGATGGGCGTCGGCTCGATCTACCAGACCCTGATCACCGGCGCGCTGGTGATCCTCGCCGTGACCGCCGACCAGATCTCCCGCAGGAAGGCCAGCCGATGACCACTCCCGTTCTGCGGGCCCGTGGGCTCGTCAAGCGCTACGGACATGTCACCGCCCTGGACGGCGCCGACTTCGACCTGCTTCCCGGCGAGGTGCTCGCCGTCATCGGCGACAACGGCGCCGGGAAGTCCAGCCTGATCAAGGCCCTGACCGGGGCACTCCAGCCGGACGAGGGCAGCATCGAGGTCGACGGCGAGCCGGTGCGCTTCCGCGGCCCGCTGGACGCGCGGCGGTACGGCATCGAAACCGTCTACCAGGACCTCGCGGTCGCCGCGTCGCTCGATATCGCCTCGAACATGTTCCTCGGCCGGGAGGTGCGCAGGAAGGGGCCGCTCGGCAGCGTCCTGCGGATGCTCGACAAGAAGCGGATGCGGGAGGAGTCGGCGGCCCACATGGCCGAGTTGAAGATCGGGCTGCGCTCGCTGACCCAGGCCGTCGAGACCCTTTCCGGCGGTCAGCGGCAGGGGGTTGCGGTGGCCCGCGCGGTCGCCTGGGCGCGCCATGTGGTGGTGATGGACGAGCCGACCGCCGCGCTCGGCGTCAAGGAGTCGGGGCAGGTACTGGACATGATCAGGCGGGTCCGGGACCGCGGCCTTCCGGTGGTGCTGATCAGCCACAACATGCCGCATGTCTTCGAGATCGCGGACCGTATCCACGTCCAGCGCCTGGGGCGCAGGGTGGCGCAGATCAGGCCCGAGGACCACTCGATGGCCGAGGTGGTGGCCATCATGACCGGGGCTCTGCAGGTCGACGAGCCGGGCGGCGGTACGGTCGTGGCGGACGTGGAAGCCGCACAGGCGGTCGGCGTGAACGAATAGCGTGAACGAGTAGAAGGTGCGGGGACGATGGCGAGCACCCGGCGGCCGACCCTGGCCGATGTGGCCGAGCGGGTCGGCGTGAGCGCGAAGACCGTGTCCCGGGTGCTCAACGAGGACGGTCCGGTCTCCGAAGCGACCCGCGCCAAGGTGCTCGCCGTCGTCGAGGAGCTGGGCTTCAGGCCCAACCTCATGGCGCGCAACATGCGGGTGGGCGGGCGGGACTCCACCATCGGCCTGGTCGTGCCCGACATGGGCAATCCGTTCTTCGGGACGGTCGCGGGTGGCGTCGAGGACGTCGTACGCGACCGGGGGCTCACCCTGNGCGAGCGTGCGTGCCGGGCGTCGGGGCGCAGGCGGGGGTTCAAAGACAGGCTCTGACGGGGGCAACCGCCAGGGGGCCTGCCCTCAGGCCCCGACGGCCGCCAGCGCCGGAACGCGCGCCTCGTCGTACCTGGCCAGCAGCAGCCGCGCCAACTCCGGCGCCGGGCCCAGCACATCGGCCAGTACGTCGGCACCGGCCTCGCGGGCACCGCGCGCGATACGGTCCGGCAGGAAGCCGGGCGCGATGACATACGGTGCGACCGCGACCCGGCGCGCACCGGCGGCGCGCAGCTCCCGCACGGCGTCCTCGGTACGGGGCAGGGATGCGGAGGCGAACGCAGGCCGCACGGCACACCAACCGGTGCGCCGCCACTCCCGCGCGATTTCAGCGATCACTGCGATCGCCTCCGGGTCTGTGGAGCCCGCCGAGGCCAGCACGACCCCGGTCGAGCTTCGCTCGCCTGGCGTGAGCCCGGCGTCGTACAGCCGTCGCTCCAACGCGTCCTGGAGCAGCGGCGAGGGCCCGAGCACCTCGGCCTGCCGTACGTTCAGCCGCGGCAGCCGGGCGGTGGCCTCGTGCAGTACGGCGGGGATGTCGGCCTTGGCGTGGAAGGCGCGGGTCAGCAGGAGCGGCAGGGCGACCACGTCGCGTACGCCGTCGGCGGCGAGGCGCTGAAGGACCTGCGGGACGGTCGGCGCGTTGAAGTCCAGGAAGCCGGTCTCCACGCGCAGGCCGGGGCGCTGCGCCCGCACCCGGCGCACCAGGGCCTGCACCGTCGCGGCGTGCCGCGGGTCGCGGCTTCCGTGGGCGATCAGGAGGAGTACGGGCTGACGCATCGGTTGAGTCCTCCCGTTCAGTTCCGTGCGGCGGCCAGGCCGCGACTGTGCAGCACCCGGCGCTCCAGCGGGGCGAAGACGGCCGACTCGACCAGGACGCCGACAGCCAGGATCAGCAGCACCGCGGCGAGCACCAGGCTCAGTTCGCCGCTCTGCTTGCCCGCGTCGAGCATCCGGCCGATGCCCGGCAGCGGGGTCGCGGTGATCAGCTCGGCGGTCATCAGCGCCCGCCAGCCGAAGGTCCAGCCCTGGCGCAGGGCGGTGACCAGTCCGGGCAGCGCGGCCGGTACGAGCACATGGAGCGCGCCCCTGACCCCGGAGGCGCCCATCGACTGTCCGGCCCGCAGCAGCAGCGGCGGCACCTGGTCGACGGCCGCCATCACGCCGACGGCGATCGAGGGCACCGCGCCGAGCAGCACCACCGCGTACACCGCGCCCTCGGAGTCGCCGAGTGCGATCACGGCGACCGGCACCAGGGCGGCCGCGGGCAGCGACTGGATGGCGGACAGGATCGGGCCGAGGACGGTACGCAGCGGGGTGACGCGGGTGAGCAGCAGGCCCAGCGGTACGCCGATGGCGGCGGACGCGCCGAAGCCGACCAGGCAGCGCAGCAGGCTGTGCCCGAGGCCCGGCAGCAGGGTGCCGTCGGACCAGGCGTCGGCGAGCTGACCCCAGACCGCGGCCGGGGAGGGCAGCGTCTGGGACCAGTTGAGCGCGTGGGCGAGCTGCCACAGGACCAGGACCGTGGCGATGGCGATCAGCGGCGGCCCCGCCTTGGCGAGCACCCGTCGGTAGGCGGCGGACGCGGCGGACGGCGTGGGGGTCTCCAGGGCGTCCAGGCCTGAGGCCATCTCGTCGACGGAGTCGGCCGGGGTGGCTGGGCTGGCCGGAGTGGCCTGGGTGGAGGGGGTGGCGGGATCGCCCAGGTCAGCCGGACCCGTGGGGCCAGCCGGAACCGTGGGCTCGGCGGTATCCGTAGGGTCCGCGGTATCCGTGGGGTCCGCGGTCGCCGCGCCCGCGTTCTCGCCCCGCCCGTGGTGCGGCGTGGCGTCAGTGGCGGGCATGGCGAACGATCTCCTCGTGCAGATGGCCGGTGACCTCGCGGGCGAGGTCGGTGACCTCGACGTCCTCGATCCGGCGCGGATACGGAATGTCGACTTCCCACTCGCGGGCGATACGGCCGGGGCGGGAGCCGAGCAGCACCACACGCTGGCCGAGCCGTACGGCCTCGCGGACGTTGTGGGTGACGAACAGGACGGTCAGCTTGCGCTCGGACCAGACGCGGGTGAGCTCGTCGTGCAGCAGGTCCCGGGTGATCGCGTCCAGCGCGGCGAACGGCTCGTCCATCAGCAGGACCTCACTGCCCTGGGCGAGCGCCCTGGCCAGCGCGACCCGCTGCCGCATCCCGCCGGACAGCTGGTGCACCCGCTTGCCGTAGGCGTCCGGGAGCCGCACCAGGCGCAGCAGCTCCTGGGCCTGCTCGCGCCGCTCGGCCTTGGCGACCCCGGCGAGCCGCAGGGCCAGTTCGATGTTCCGCCCGGCGCTCAGCCAAGGGAACAGGGCGTGGTCCTGGAACATCAGCGCGGGCCGCCCGAACGGCACCTGGACGCTGCCCTGCGAGGGCTGGTCCAGGCCCGCGACCAGGTTGAGCAGCGTGGACTTGCCGCAGCCGGACGCGCCGAGCAGGCACAGGAACTCTCCGGGCGCGACATCGAGCCGGATGTCGTCGAGCACCAACTGCGGTGCGCTCGGGGAGCCGTAGGACTTCGACACATGGTCCAGGCGTACGGCATAGCCACCGGAGGCGTCGGCGCCACTTTGGGCGTCGATGCGGTCCAGCACGGGCGGGGCGGTCAGTTCGGCGGTCACGGGAGGCGGTCCTCTCGTCGAGCCGGTCCGCCCCTCAGGGCGGCTACGGCTGGTCGGCGGGGCGGGGACTGCGGTGGCACATATACGGCGGCAGCGGAGTTACGGGCGGCATCGCGCCACTCCCCCGGTGCCTGCGCCCAGGCGGCCGCTGCCGATGCGGCCGCCCTCCTTGGCGAAGCCCGCGTACATGTCGACGGCCATCAGAAGTCCCAGCCGTCGTCGGCGTCTTCGGCCTGCTGCTCGGCGGCCGGCTCGGTGGCCTGGGCGAAGGCGTCGCCCGCCATTCCGGCCGCCAGCGTCGTCCCGTCGGCCGGGTCGATCAGCAGGAAGGACCCGGTGCGCCGGGAGTCGGCGTAGTTGTCGATGGCCAGCGGCTCGGCGAGGCGGACCACGACCCGGCCGATGTCGTTGGCGACCAGCTGCCCGGGGGCCGGGTGCTGGGACAGGTCGTCCAGGGTGAGCCGGGACGGGATGTCCTTGACGATCGCCTTGACCGTACGGGTGGTGTGCTTGAGCAGCACCCGCTGGCCCACCGACAGCGGCGTGTCGGCGACGTGGCAGACGGTCGCGGTCAGGTCCTGGCTGGTGGCGGGGGCGTCCCCGGCCGGTACCAGCAGGTCGCCGCGCGAGATGTCGATGTCGTCCTCAAGCCGGATGGTCACCGACTGCGGGGTCCAGGCCACGTCGACCGGCTCGCCGAGCAGGTCGATCGCGGAGATCTTCGAGGTGCGCCCGGACGGCAGTACGGTCACCGTCTCGCCGACCCGGAAGGTGCCGGCCGCGATCTGGCCCGCGTAGCCGCGGTAGTCGGGGTGCTCGGCGGTCTGCGGGCGGATCACGTACTGGACCGGGAACCGGGCGTGGCAGGTGGCCAGGTCGTGGCTGACCGGGACGGTCTCCAGGTGTTCCAGGACGGTGGGGCCGCCGTACCAGTCCATGTTCGCCGAGGGCTCCACGACGTTGTCACCCGCGAGCGCCGAGATCGGGATCGCGGTGATCTCCGGGACGCCGAGGGAAGCGGCGTACGTGGTGAACTCCTCGGCGATCGCGGCGAAGACGGACTCCTGGTAGTCGACCAGGTCCATCTTGTTCACGGCGAGTACGACGTGCGGCACGCGCAGCAGGGCGGCGACCGCGGCATGGCGGCGGGTCTGCTCGACCACGCCGTTGCGGGCGTCGACCAGGACCACGGCGAGCTCGGCGGTCGATGCGCCGGTGACCATGTTCCGGGTGTACTGCACATGCCCGGGGGTGTCGGCGAGGATGAACCGGCGCCGGGCGGTGGCGAAGTAGCGGTAGGCGACATCGATGGTGATGCCCTGCTCCCGCTCGGCCCGCAGCCCGTCGGTCAGCAGCGCCAGGTCGGGCGCCTCCTGGCCGCGGCTGGCCGAGACCCGCTCGACGGCCTCCAGTTGGTCGGTGAGGACCGACTTGGAGTCGTGCAGCAGGCGGCCGACCAGGGTGGACTTGCCGTCGTCGACCGATCCGGCCGTGGCGAACCGCAGCAGCGTGGTGGCCGACAGCTGCTCGGCCAACTGGATGTTGCTGGTGGACATTTAGAAGTACCCCTCGCGCTTGCGGTCTTCCATCGCGGCCTCGGACATCTTGTCGTCGGCACGGGTGGCGCCCCGTTCGGTGAGCCGGGACGCGGCGATCTCGGCGATCACGGCGTCCAGCGTGGTGGCGTCGGAGTCGACGGCACCGGTGCAGGACATGTCGCCGACCGTGCGGTAGCGCACCTGGCGCTTGACGACGGGCTCGTCCTCCTTGGGGCCGCCCCACTCGCCCGCGGTCAGCCACATGCCGGAGCGCTGGAACACCTCGCGCTCGTGCGCGAAGTAGATCTCGGGCAGTTCGATGCCCTCGCGGGCGATGTACTGCCACACGTCCAGCTCGGTCCAGTTGGAGAGCGGGAAGACCCGGACGTGCTCGCCGGGGGCGTGCTTGCCGTTGTAGAGCTGCCACAGCTCGGGGCGCTGGCGGCGCGGGTCCCACTGCGAGAACTCGTCCCGGAGGCTGAACACCCGCTCCTTGGCGCGGGCCTTCTCCTCGTCGCGGCGCCCGCCGCCGAACACGGCGTCGAACTTCTCGGCCTGGATCTTCTCGGTCAGCGGCACGGTCTGCAGCGGGTTGCGGGTGCCGTCCGGGCGCTCGCGCAGCTTGCCCGCGTCGATGTACTCCTGCACCGATGCGACGTGCAGCCGCAGCCCGTGCTCGGCGACCGTACGGTCGCGGTACTCGAGCACCTCGGGGAAGTTGTGCCCGGTGTCCACGTGCAGCAGCGAGAAGGGGACCGCCGCGGGGGCGAACGCCTTCAGCGCCAGGTGCAGCATGACGATGGAGTCCTTGCCACCGGAGAAGAGGATCACCGGCCGCTCGAACTCGCCCGCCACCTCACGGAAGATGTGCACCGCCTCGGACTCCAGGGCGTCCAGGTGGCTCAGGGCGTACGGGCTGTCGGTGTCTTCGGTGACGGTGGTCGCGGTGGTCACGCCAGTCCCCTTTCGGTGAGCAGCGCGTGCAGCGCGGCTGCGGACTCCTGAACGGTCTGCTGCTGCGACTCGATCCGCAGATCGGGCGAAGCGGGCTCCTCATAGGGGTCGTCGACCCCGGTCAGACCGGAGATCTCACCGGCCGCCTGCTTGGCGTACAGGCCCTTCACATCACGCTCGGAGCACACCTCCACCGGGGTGGCGACATGCACCTCGACGTACGGGGTGCCCTCGCTCTGGTGGCGCTTGCGTACGGCCTCGCGGCTGTCCGCGTACGGGGCGATCACCGGCACCAGGGCCTTGACCCCGTTGGAGGCGAGCAGTTCGGCGACGAAGCCGATGCGCTGCACGTTGGTGTGCCGGTCCTCGCGGCTGAAGCCGAGGCCCGCGGAGAGGAACTCGCGGATCTCGTCGCCGTCCAGCACCTCGACCTGGTGGCCGTCGGTGCGCAGCCGGTCGGCGAGTTCGTACGCGATGGTGGTCTTGCCGGCGCTCGGCAGACCGGTGAGCCAGATGGTGGCTCCCGTCACTTGCTGCTCCCGGAGGTTGGTCTGAGGGGTGGTCTCGGCGGTCGTCTGGAGGTCGGTCATCCGTGCAGCCCGCATTCGGTCTTGTTGCGGCCCGCCCAGCGTCCGGCGCGTGCGTCCTCGCCCGCGGCGACCCTGCGGGTGCAGGGTGCGCAGCCGATGGACGGGTAGCCGTCCTCCAGCAACGGGTTGGTGAGCACGCCGTGTTCGGCGATGTACGCGTCCACGTCGTCCTGGGTCCAGCGGGCGATCGGCGAGACCTTGACCTTCTGCCGCTTCTCGTCCCAGCCGACGACCGGGGTGTTGGCGCGGGTCGGCGACTCGTCCCGGCGCAGTCCGGTCGCCCAGGCGTCGTACGAGGCCAGGCCCTGCTCAAGCGGCTTGACCTTGCGCAGCGCGCAGCACAGGTCGGGGTCGCGGTCGTGCAGCTTCGGGCCGTACTCGGCGTCCTGCTCGGCCACGGTCTGGACGGGGGTGAGGGTGATGAGGTTGACGTCCATCACCGCGCCGACCGCGTCCGCGGTGCCGAGGGTCTCCGGGAAGTGGTAGCCGGTGTCGAGGAAGACGACGTCCACGCCGGGGAAGGCGCGCGAGGCGAGGTGGGCGACCACCGCGTCCTCCATCGAGGAGGTCACACAGAAGCGCTTGCCGAAGGTCTCGGCCGCCCACTTCAGGATGTCCAGCGGGGACGCGTCCTCGAGCTCGCGCCCGGCGCGCTCGGCGAGTGCCTTGAGTTCCTCGGCCGTACGTTCCTTCTGGGCCGTGGTCATATCTCGTCCCCTCCTTCGGAGTTGCGCTGAACACCGCGGGTCAGCAGCCCGAGGAACTTCAACTGGAAGGCTCGATTGCAGGCGGCGCACTCCCAGGCGCCATGGCCCGTCTCGTTCGGGCGCAGGTCCTCGTCGCCGCAGTAGGGGCAGTAGAAGGGTGCCGCGCGCTCGCTCATGAGAGGGCCTCCTCGGATGCGCGGCCGACCCAGGTGGCGAACCGCTCGCCGTCCTCGCGCTCGGCCTGGAAGCGCGTGAGGACTCGCTCGACGTAGTCGGGCAGCTCGGCCGAGGTCACCTTCAGGCCACGGACCTTGCGGCCGAACCCGGCCTCCAGGCCGAGCGCGCCACCGAGGTGCACCTGGAAGCCCTCGACCTGGTTGCCGTCGGCGTCGAGCATCAGCTGGCCCTTGAGACCGATGTCCGCGACCTGGATACGGGCGCAGGCGTTGGGGCAGCCGTTGATGTTGATGGTGATCGGCTGGTCGAACTCGGGGATGCGGCGCTCCAGTTCGTCGATGAGCGAGGCGCCGCGCGCCTTGGTCTCGACGATGGCGAGCTTGCAGAACTCGATGCCGGTGCAGGCCATGGTGCCGCGCCGGAAGGGCGAGGCGTTGACCCGCAGGTCGAGGGCCTCAAGACCCGCCACGAGCGAGTCGACCTGGGCCTCTTCCACATCGAGCACGATCATCTTCTGCTCGGCGGTGGTCCGCAGCCGCCCCGAGCCGTGGGCGGCCGCCACCTCGGCGATCTTCGTGAGCGTCGCGCCGTCCACGCGTCCGACGCGGGGGGCGAAGCCGACGTAGAAGCGGCCGTCCTTCTGCTGGTGCACGCCGAGGTGGTCGCGCCAGGTGCCGACGGGCTGCTCGGGGGCCGGGCCGTCGATCAGCTTGCGCTGCAGGTACTCGTCTTCCAGGATCTGGCGGAACTTCTCGGGGCCCCAGTCGGCGAGCAGGAACTTGAGGCGGGCGCGGGTGCGCAGGCGCCGGTAGCCGTAGTCGCGGAAGATGCCGATGACGCCGCCGTAGACGTCCGCGACCTCGTCCAGCGGCACCCAGGCGCCCAGGCGCTGGCCGAGCTTGGGGTTGGTGGAGAGGCCGCCGCCGACCCACAGGTCGAAGCCGGGGCCGTGCTCGGGGTGGTTGACGCCCACGAAGGCGATGTCGTTGATCTCGTGCGCGACATCGAGCTGCGGGGAGCCGGAGACGGCCGACTTGAACTTGCGCGGCAGGTTGGAGAAGTCGGGGTTGCCGATGAAGCGGCGCTGGATCTCGTCGATGGCGGGCGTGCCGTCGATGATCTCGTCCGCCGCGATGCCGGCGACCGGCGAGCCGAGGATCACGCGGGGTGTGTCGCCGCAGGCCTCGGTGGTGGACAGGCCGACCGCTTCCAGGCGCCGCCAGATCTCCGGCATGTCCTCGATCCGGATCCAGTGGTACTGGATGTTCTGCCGGTCGGTGATGTCGGCGGTGCCGCGCGCGAACTCCTGGGAGATCTCGCCGATGACGCGCAGCTGCTCGGTGGTCAGCCGTCCGCCGTCGATCCGGACCCGGAGCATGAAGTACCGGTCGTCCAGCTCCTCCGGCTCCAGGATCGCGGTCTTGCCGCCGTCGATGCCGGGCTTGCGCTGGGTGTACAGACCCCACCAGCGCATGCGCCCGCGAAGGTCGGCGGGGTCGATCGAGTCGAATCCGGCCTTGGAGTAGATCGTCTCAATACGTGTCCGCACATTGAGACCGTCATCGTCCTTCTTGAACTGCTCATTGCCGTTGAGCGGGGTGAAGTGCCCCACGGCCCACTGACCCTCGCCACGGTGGCGGCTCGCCTTGCGGCGTGGCGTGGCGGCAGCGGGCTTCTCGGGGGTGGCGGCCATGGCAATACGTCCTTCGGAACGGCAGGAAGCGGCACTGACCTGCGCATACGGGTGCGTAAAGGGGTACGCGCGCGGCGTTGCGCAGCTATGTCAGGTAAGGGGATACGGCGGTGAGAGCTGGTCTGTCAGCCCGCCGGACAAATGGCGCTGGACATGCGGCCGAGGTCGACGTGCCGCCGACTCACCAAGGCAATTCCAGCTCGAGACATGACGGAAGCCTGGCATGGGACTTTAGACTCAGTCCACCTTAGTCCGACATGTGGACAACACTGTCCCGGATCTTGGGACAGTGTGCCGTTGGTCACGCTCCGTGGGTGCCGCGGATGCCGTGAGCGCCCTGAGCGCCGTGGGTGCCGTGGTCAGCCCTGCGCCCCGGTCCACGGTCCGGGCGTGGCGACGTCGGGCTCCTCCTCGACCTTGGTGTCGAAGAGCCGGAATCCGCGCCGCAGGTAGTTGTCCATGGCGTGGGGCCCGTCCTTGCTGCAGGTGTGGACCCACACCCGCTTCGTCGGGGTGATCCCCTCCCACCGCTCGGCGAGGTCCCAGGCCCGCGCCGTGCCATACGAGAGTAGGTGACCGCCGATCCGCCGCCCCCGGAAGGCCGGGATCAGTCCGAAGTAGACGATCTCGACGGACCCCTCCTCCTGGGCCTCCAGCTCGACGTACCCGGCGGGTGTCCCCTTCTCATAGGCGACCCAGGTCTCGACTCCCGGGCGCTCCAGCTGCTCGCGCCACTGGTCGTAGCCGAGTGCCAGCCGGTCAGTCCAGCGGATGTCCTGGCCGACGGCCGTATAGAGGAAGCGGCTGAACTCCGGCGAGGGCACCTCGGAGCGCACGATCCGCACGTCTCCCTCGGGGACGGCGGCGGAGTGCAGGTCGGCCGGGGACGTCTGCTCCAGGGACCACGTGGTGACGGTGATGTTCATGGGCGCCAGGGAACCACGCGTGTCCGTACCGGCCCAAGCCGCTGTGGTTCTGGCAACGGGCCCCGTTCCCAGCAAGCGCGTTCTACGGTGGTACGGCTCCGTTCGACCCCGGCCCGTTCCGTCCGACCGTTCCGTCCCGGCCGTACCGTCCCGGTCGGCTTCTTCCCTGGGCGGCCACCGCCCGCGACGCGCCCGACCACGACCCGGAGTCGGTCGGGCGCACACTCCGTTCCCGCAGGGGCGGGCGCTCCGGGCACGTACACTCTCCGTATGGGACATACACATACGGCGACGGAGAGCCCGGTCCGGGCCCTTCAACCGCTGGGTCCCGTCGCGCCCCGGGCGCGCTGCCGTGCGCTGCACGGTCACGGCTAGCAACTTTCCCGACGGGCCCGCGCATGCGGTTCTCCCGCCTCCCCCTTCCTGCCATGCCCAAGCGCCCGCAGGAAGCACCTCCACGGCGGACCCGGCGTACCGCGGCCTCCTCCTGAGCCTCTGCGGAAGGGTTCCGCGGGCTCCGCACCGCGCATCCCTGAACCGCACATCCCCCCTCCCGCACGACCCCCCTGCGCCCGCGCCCCTGGCGTACCGCCGGTGTCGCTTCCCGCGACCCGGCGGGTCGGCCGCACCCTGAGAGGACCCCTGTGAAGCTGAGCGAGTTGCTCGCCGGGCACGACCACGNGCGGGCGCGGACCGGGAACCTGGGCAGACCGAGAAGGCGGCCGCCATGCCCCGTGGGGGTGGGCACGACGGCCGCCGGTCTCGATGGAGCCGCTCGGCTCCGTCAGGCGATTACTCGGCGACCTTCAGGAGCAGGTTGGGCGTGCCCTCGGTCGGATTGCTGATCGCGTCCGCGGTCGCGCCCTCGGTCAGGGCTGTGGCGACCTGCTCGGGGGTGGCGTCCGGGTTCCCGGCCAGGTGGAGGGCGGCGGCGCCGACCACGTGGGGGGTGGCCATCGACGTACCGGAGATGGTCTTGGTGCCGCTGTCCGAGTCGTTCCAGGCGGACGTGATGTCCGAGCCGGGAGCGTAGAGGTCCACGATCGAGCCGTAGTTGGAGAAGCTCGACTGCTCGTCGGCGTTGGTCGACGAGGCGACCGTGATGGCCTCCTCGACGCGGGCCGGGGAGCCCTGGCTCGCGTCGCTGGACTCGTTGCCGGCCGCGACACCGTAGGTGACACCGGCCGCGATGGACTTGCGGACGGCCTCGTCGAGGGCCTCGTCGGCGCCGCCGCCGAGGCTCATGTTGGCGACGGACGGGCCCTCGTGGTTCTCGGTGACCCAGTCGATGCCGGCGATGACGCCTTCGGTGGTGCCGGAGCCGTTGTCGTCGAGTACCCGGACGGCGACGATGTCGGCCTTCTTGGCGACGCCGTGCGCGGCGCCCGCGATGGTGCCCGCGACGTGCGTGCCGTGGCCGTTGCCGTCGTCGGCGGTGTCGTCGTTGTCGACGGCGTCGAAGCCGTGCCGGGCGCGGCCACCGAAGTCCTCGTGGGTGATGCGGACACCGGTGTCGATCACGTAGGCGGTGACGCCCTCACCCGCGGTGTCAGGGTAGGTGTACTTGTCGTCGCCCTCGGTCCCGGCCTGGTCGATGCGGTCCAGGCCCCAGGACGGCGGGTTGTCCTGGGTCTCGTTGATCGTGAACTTCTTGTTCTGGACGACCTTGGCGACGGACGGGTCGGCGGCCAGGCGCTTGGCCTCGGTCTCGCTGAGGCCGGAGGCGGAGAAGCCGTTGACCGCGGAGGCGTAGTTACGCTTCAGGGCGCCGCCGTACTCCTTGGCCAGGTCCTTCTTCTCGCCCTTCTTGGCCTTCTCGTCCAGCAGGACGATGTAGCTGCCGCTGATGGCACCCTCGACGCCGGCGCCGTACACCGTGCCTTCGGCAGGGGCTGCGCCCGCCTGCGGGATGACGATCAGCGAGACACCGACCGCGGTGGCAGCGGTGGCTATCGCCGCGGTGAGCTTCATCGTGCGGGCGCGCTTGTGACTTGCCATGAAGAGGTAACTCCTCTTGGTCTGTGGGGGGTTGTGTGGGGGGTGTGCAGAAAGGTTGCTGCAGCAACCCCCGTAGACCCGGAAGATCTCCGGGGGTTGGATCGAAACCCTGTCGGATTGACGCGCCCAGATCAATACCTACATACACCTGTGACTTGTTCAACAAGCCTTCGTAATAATAAATCGGGCGCTCTGCGCAAATCGCAGAGCGCCTCCGATGGTGTTGTGTGCGGCCAATTGGCTCAGGCCGCGAGGCCCTTGCTGCCCGCTTCGAAGGAGTCGAGGGTGCGCGCGAAGTCCCGGGTGGAGAGCAGCAGCTTGTAGATGATGGCGAGCTCGAAGACCAGCAGCAGGGCTCCCGCGACGATGGTGGCGGGCATGATGACGTCGAAGAGCGGGCCGACGATGAAGACGGCCATCTGGAACTCGATGCCGCTGACCAGGTGGGCCCGGACCCGGTGCCGCAGCAGGAACGAGCGCAGCCGCAGGTACCAGGGGAAACGGCGCCGGAACTCCTGGTGCAGGTCGACGACTTGCGCCGTCGGCCGGGAGGCGGGCTCGCCGAGGGTGGCCTGGCCTTCCGGGGTCGGCTGGATGTCCGGGGCCGCGTGGGCGGTGACCGGCGCGGCTTCGGCGTCCGGCGTGGTCGCGGCCTCCGGCGCGGCGTCGGCGCGGGCCGCCTGGAGATCCTGCTCGATGTCGGCTTCGGGGTTGTTGCGGAGCAGGTCTTCCATAAAGGCGAGTTCTGACTGGTTTTCGGCCTTGCGCGCCTGTCGCACTCGCGCCTTGATCTGCTTGCGCATCGTGTGCCGCGTCTTGAAGATTTCCAGCGAGTTTATGTAACGCAACCCGTCGAGGAAGACGACCGCGAGCGCGAGCCAGATGTAGACCGTCTCGCCGGTGCGCTGGTACTGACCCGCCATCAGTGCGACCGCACAGATCATGACCCGGATGCGGTCGAAGACGAAGTCCAGCCAGGCGCCGAAGACCGAGCCGGTGCCGGTGAGCCGGGCGACCTTGCCGTCCATGCAGTCGAGCACGAAGCTCAGGTGGTACAGCACCGCACCGGCGATCAGCCAGCGCCAATCCCCGAACGCGAAGCACGCGGCGGAAACAAGCCCCAGGAGGAACGCGCCCCAGGTGATCTGGTTCGGGGTGATCCGGGTCCGCATCGCGGTCTGGCGAACCAGCGGCGTGGCGAGCGGGTCCACCAGCAGCACGGTCCACCAGGCGTCGCGCTTCTTCTGGGTGATCCGGCGTACCTCGTTGAGCGGGGGCATCTCTCGGCGCATGGCCAACTTCCTGCTGTTCGTGGTCAGTTCGCCTCACGTTAAGGAGATGGTTGACCAAGGAACAAGATTCGGCCCGTACAACCTTTCGTCGGGGGTATCGGTCTGGATTGCCGTGGGTGTCGACGGCCCGATCAGGCCGACGGGCCGCTACGGAGCGTGGCATTCCGCCGCCCGTAGCGTGATACCCGCTGGTGGCGGCCCGTACGGCAGATCGGATCGGGGTCGGATCAGGGGCGCCCGGCGCCTGCGGCCCAGCCGGGAAGTTCGGCCTCGATCAGGTCCGCCGCGCGCTGGGTGCCTCCCTCCTGGGCCGTCTGCCGCTGGAGCTCCCGCAGCCGCTCGGCGACCTGCCGGTCGCCGGTGAGCTCGAGCACCGCCTGGTGCAGCGTCTCGGGCGTCGCCTCCTCGGTCGGGACGTGGCGCGCGACGCCGAGCGCCTGCAGCATGTCGGCGTTGCCGAACTGGTCGACGGCCTGCGGAACCGCGACCATCGGGGTGGCCGTGGCGAGGCCCTCCTGGCTGCCGCCCGCTCCCGCGTGGGTGATGAAGACATCGGCCTGCCGGAGGATGGCGAGCTGCGGCACCCAGCTGTGCACCTCGACATTGACGGGGAGTTCGCCGAGCTCGTCCACCTGGACGTGCTTGCCGATCTGCAGGACGAGATGCCAGTCGGGCAGCTCGCGGAAGGCCTCCACACAGGCGCGGTAGAACGCGGGCTGCTTGGTGAAGGAGGAGCCGAGCGAGACCAGCGCGACCTTCTCGGCGCCTTCCGGGCGCTGCCAGGCCTCCTGCTCGCCGCGGTCGCCCTGGCAGGCGCCGACAAAGGTGTAGACGGTCTCGTCGACCCGGTCGGCGTTCGGCTGCAGCGCCTTGGGGATCACGACGACGCACCGGTCGGGGTGGCCCATGAAGCGCTCGACGTCGAGGTCCAGGCCGTTCTCGGCGATCCACGCGGCGAAGTCGTCGTAGAACGCCTTGCCCCGCGGGCTCTGCTTGAGTGAGTGGAACATCGCCCCGGCGACCTCCTCCTCGTACCCCTTCCAGGCCACCAGGTTCGGCGAGAACTGCACGATCGGGACGTCCCAGCGATGCGCGAGTACGCGCGCCGGGTAGGCCGTGATGTCGTAGAGCACCAGGTCCGGTTCGTCGCCCGCGTAGCGGTCGGCGAGCTGCGGCAGCGCCTGGACCGCGTCGATCAGGAACGGCTCCAGGTTGTCGACGAGTTCGGTGCCCCAGGCGTCCGGGTCGCCGTCGGTGGGCAGCGTCGAGCGCCAGATCCTGGGCTCGGCACCGACGGCGGCGACCTTCTCGGCGAAGGACTCGGGGATCGCGTAGGTGACGCGGTGCCCGCGGGCGACGAGCTCCCGGATCACTTCGAGGCTCGGGTTCACATGCCCGTGGGCGGCGATGGAGAACATGGCGATATGGGCAGGCTTGCGACTGGTCATGGTCGAACTTTAGCGAGACGATACGTCTCGTGCAAGTGTTTACCTCCGAGGCTTGCGAGACTGTCGCGAACGACGCGAGTACGGCGGCACTGCGGGAGGCACGTGATGGACGAGGCGCGCGCAAGGGATGTGCTGGCCACAGCGGGTCTGGCCCGGGACGCCGAGCTGCTCGCGCTGGGCGAGAACGCGGTGTTCGCCTCCGGCGAGCTGGTGGTCAAGGTGGGGCGCGCGGCACCCGAGCTACTCGACCGCGCCGGGCGCGAGCTGCGTGTCGCGGGGTGGCTGGAGAAGTCGGGCGTCCCCGCCGTACGGGCCGCCGAGCCGGAACCCCGCTCCGTGGACGGGCATCCGGTCACCCTGTGGTACCGGCTGGCGGAGCCCGTACGCCCCGCCGAGCCGGGCGATCTGGCCGCACTGCTCCGGCTGGTGCACGCCCTGCCCTCGCCGTCCTTCGTACTGCCGCGCCGTGAGCTGCTCGGCGGCGTCGAGCGCTGGCTACGGCTCGCGGGCGAGGCGATCTCCCCGGCCGACGCGGAGTATCTGCGCGAGCGCCGGGACGGTTTCGCGGCCGCCGCGGCGACACTGGTACCGCATCTGCCGGTGGGACCCATCCACGGTGACGCACTCCCCCGCAACGTCCACGTCGGCACGGACGGTCCCGTACTCGTGGACCTGGAGACGTTCTCCGCCGACTTCCGTGAGCACGACCTGGTGGTGATGGCGCTGTCCCGGGACCGGTACGGGACGCCCGGCTCGGCCTACGACGCCTTCACATCCCAGTACGGGTGGGACGTCCGGGAGTGGGAGGGCTGCGCCGTGCTGCGCGGGGCGCGGGAGACCGCGAGCTGCGCCTGGGTGGCGCAGCACGCGCCGAGCAACCCCCGGGCCCTGGCGGAGTTCGCACGCCGGGTCGCGTCACTGCGCGACGGCGACACCGGGGTGCGCTGGTACCCGTTCTGAGAGCCTGTTCCTGAACCCCCGGCGCCAGCGCGGACACCTCGCTTCGGCGTCAGTCGCGCAGCGGCCACTGCCCGTCCACGACCGCGTCGGCGTTGCCCTTGCGGCGCAGGAAGTCCTGGAAGCTGGCGGCCCACTGCGCGTACCACTCGATCTGTCTGCGGTGCAGCTCCGCGGGGCCGACCGAGGCGACCTTCGGATGCCGCTCGGCTATCGCGCGGGCGACCTGGACCGCGGCCAGCGCGTCCGCCAGCGCGTGGTGCGCCGAGTCCAGCGCGACGCCGTACTCCGCGCAGACGGCTTCCAGCGTGCGCTTGCCCTTGCGGTACTTGTCCACGGCGCGGTCGATCGTGTACGGGTCGACGACCGGTGCGGGGTCGGTGCCGCCCAGCCGCTCGCGCAGGGACGGCAGGCCGTGCCGCCTGAGCTCGGCCGCGAGCAGGGACAGATCGAAGGCCGCGTTGTACGCCACCACCGGAACGCCCGCGAGCCAGTAGCCCGTGAGCGCCCCGGCCAGTTCGTCGGCGACCTGGTCGGCCGGGCGCCCCTCGGCCGCCGCCCGTTCGTTGGTGATCCCGTGCACGTCCACGGCGTCCTGCGGGATCACGACCCCCGGATCGGCCAGCCATTCGCGCCGCCCTGTCGGCTCCCCGTCCTTGACCTCCACCAGCGCCCCTGTCACGATCCGCGCCTCGCGCGGGTCGGTGCCCGTGGTCTCCAGGTCAAAGCCGATCAGCAGCTCCTGGTGCCAGCCCATAGTGGCCCCCCTCCTTAGTGGTGCTCCCCCGTGTTCCATCTGGGCTCCACCCTCGCACGCGCCACTGACAACGCCCTCAGGACACCGCCTCAGGCCCGCTCAGGACACCGGCCGCGAGTCCGCCCACGCCGCCTCGAACTCCTCGCGGTAGGTCGCGAAGAGCCCGTGCTCACCGCTCTCACCGGCCTTCACCACCCGGCCCCCGCCGCGCAGCACCAGGACCGGCGCCTCCATCCCGCGGGTCCTGCGCAGATAGGACTGCACGATCGCGATGCCGTCCGGACCGTCCCCGTCGACGAGGTAGGCCGTGAAGCGCGGGGTCTCGTCGAACACCTGGATCTCGAAGGCGTCCGGGTCGCGCAGCCGCGAGCGCACCCGCCGCATATGGAGGATGTTCATCTCCACCGCACGGCTCAGCTCCCCCTTCTTCAGCCCCAGCTCCCGCTCCCGGCGCCTGACCGCGCTGCTCGCCGGATTCAGGAACAGCAGCCGCACCCGGCAGCCGGCCTCCGCGAGCCGCACCAGGCGACGGCCGGAGAAGTTCTGCACCAGGAGGTTCAGGCCTATTCCGATGGCGTCCAGGCGCCGCGCCTCGCCGAAGAGGTCCTCGGCCGGGAACTGGCCCAGCAGCCGCACCCGGTCCGAGTGCACCCCCACCACGTCCGCGTACCGGTCGCCGACCAGGTCCTCCACGGCGTCGACGGGCAGCCTGCGGGACGAGGGCACGTCGGAGTCGGCCCCCAATATCTCCAGGAGCCGGGACGCGGCACGCTCCGCCTGGGACAGCACCGCCTGGGAGAGCGCGCGGTTGCGCGACACGACGTTGCGGGTGACCTCCAGCTCGTCCAGGGCCAGTTCGACATCCCTGCGGTCGTCGAAGTACGGCTCGAAGCACGGCCAGTGCTGCACCATCAGCTCGCGCAGCTGCGGCAGCGTGAGGAAGCTCAGGACGTTGTCGTCCGCGGGGTCCAGCAAGTACCCCTTGCGGCGGCTGACCTCGCGTACCGCGACGGCGCGCTGCACCCACTCCTGCCCCGCGGGCCCGGCCGCCGCGACCACCCAGTCCTCGCCGTGCACCGGCTCGTAGACCGGGCGCAGTACGGCGGCGACGACCGCGCGCAGCCGCTGCTCCACCAGGTTCAGCCAGATGTAGGCCCGCCCGGCGCGTTGGGCGCGCGTACGCACCTCGCGCCAGGCGTCGCTGCCCCAGTCCAGTTCGGGTCCGATCTGGTTCCCTGTGTCCATCGGACGCGCCAGCGAGACCGCTGAGGGCGGAACCTCCATGGAGTCCCCCTCGCGACCCGAGTCCCTACCCGAATCGCCTGGGGGAAGCTCCAGCCCTCCCGAGCTCACCCGTGCACCGCCTTCCGCCCCTGAGACTCCTGTGAGCCCCCTGCCGGACCCCGTTCACGATCAAGGAAGGGTACTCCGCGAGCGGCGGGCGATGCAGCCCGATGGGCGCACTCCTCGGCCGCGGGTGCTCCCACCGCCTCGTCCAGGGCGCCCCGTTCATCTTCCGTCACCCGTAAGGTGATCCCAACTCCCGGAAAGTTCCAGTACTTTCGGAGGTCTCCGGGCGAAGTGGGCCCAAGTCTCCGGGCGGGAAGTGGAAGAGTCGTATCCATGCAGGTCTGGCCTGGACAGGCGTATCCGCTCGGTGCCACGTACGACGGCGCCGGGACCAACTTCGCGGTCTTCTCGGAGGCCGCCGACCGTGTCGAGCTGTGTCTGCTGCACGACGACGGCTCGGAGACGGCCGTCGAGCTCCGCGAGATCGACGCGTTCGTCCGGCACGCCTACCTGCCCGGCATCATGCCTGGCCAGCGGTACGGCTTCCGCGCGCATGGCCCGTACGCCCCCGAGCGCGGGCAGCGCTGCAACTCGGCGAAGCTGCTCCTGGACCCGTACGCGCGCGCCGTGAGCGGTCACATCGACTGGGGCGAGGAGGTCTACAGCTACCACTTCGGGGCGCCCGAGCGGCGCAACGACCTGGACTCCGCCCCGCACATGATGACGTCCGTGGTGGTCAACCCGTACTTCGACTGGGCCGACGACCGCCCGCCGCGCACCCCGTACAACGAGACAGTGCTCTACGAGGCCCATGTGAAGGGCCTGACGATGCTCCACCCGGACCTCCCCGACGACCTGCGCGGGACGTACGCGGCCCTCGCGCACCCCGCGGTGATCGAACACCTCACCAAACTGGGGGTCACGGCTCTGGAGTTGATGCCGGTGCACCAGTTCGTGAACGACCACCGGCTGGCCGACCAGGGGCTCAGCAACTACTGGGGCTACAACACCATCGGCTTCTTCGCCCCGCACAACACCTACGCCTCCTGGGGCGACCGTGGCCAGCAGGTCCTGGAGTTCAAGTCGGCGGTACGCGCCCTGCACGAGGCCGGGATCGAGGTGATCCTGGATGTGGTCTACAACCACACGGCGGAGGGCAACCACCTGGGGCCCACGCTCTCCTTCCGGGGTCTGGACAACGCCTCGTACTACCGCCTCGCGGACGACCGCCGCTATTACACGGACACCACGGGCACGGGCAATTCACTCCTGATGCGCTCCCCGCACGTCCTGCAGCTGATCATGGACTCGCTGCGGTACTGGGTCACCGAGATGCGCGTGGACGGCTTCCGCTTCGACCTCGCGGCCACGCTGGCCCGGCAGTTCCACGAGGTGGACCGGCTGTCCTCGTTCTTCGACCTGGTGCAGCAGGACCCCGTGGTCAGCCAGGTGAAGCTGATCGCGGAGCCGTGGGACGTCGGCGAAGGCGGCTACCAGGTGGGGAACTTCCCCCCGATGTGGACCGAGTGGAACGGCAAGTACCGCGACACCGTACGGGACCTGTGGCGCGGTGAGCCGCGCCAGCTCGCGGAGTTCGCGTCCCGGCTGACCGGATCGTCCGACCTGTACCAGGACGACGGGCGCCGTCCGCTCGCCTCGATCAACTTCGTGACCTGCCATGACGGTTTCACGCTGCGCGACCTGGTGTCGTACAACGAGAAGCACAACGAGGCCAACGGCGAGGACAACCGCGACGGCGAGAGCCACAACCGGTCCTGGAACTGCGGCGCCGAGGGCGACAGTGACGATCCGGCCGTACGGGTGCTGCGCGCGCGGCAGGCGCGGAACTTCATCGCCACCCTGATGCTGTCGCAGGGTGTGCCGATGCTGTCGCACGGCGACGAGTTGGGGCGCACGCAACGCGGCAACAACAACGCGTACTGCCAGGACAGCGAGCTGGCCTGGGTGCACTGGCCCGAGCCGGGCGAAGAGCCCGACACCCTGCTGGAGTTCACCCGCGCGATGGCGTGGCTGCGCCGCGACCACCCGGTGTTCCGCAGGCGCAGGTTCTTCCACGGGCGGCCCGTGGAGGGCACCCACGACGAGCTCTCCGACATCGCGTGGTTCACGCCCGAGGGCGAGGAGATGCAGCACCGCGACTGGAGCCGGGCCCGCGCCGGCGCGCTGACCGTGTTCCTCAACGGCAACGCGATCTCGGAGCCGGGTCTGCGCGGGGAGCGCATCCAGGACGACTCGTTCCTGCTGATGTTCAACGCCGCAGCCGAGCCGCTGGAGTTGGTGGTTCCGGTCAATCACGGCCGCCAGTGGCAGGTGGTCGCCGACACCGCGCGGCCGGACGGGGTGCCGCCGAAGACCGGCCCCAAGGTGCGGGCCGGGGACCGGCTGATGCTGCTCGACCGCAGCCTTACGGTGTTGCAGCGGCCTGCCTGAGGGCGGGGCCGGCACTCATCACGCCCAGGCGCTGAGGACACAAAAGCCGGCGGGGCGGGTACATACGTTCGCATGAGCCCTGAGTCGCCCGTACGGCCCCTCGCGCCGCCCGTACGCTCTCTCGCGCCGCCCTCCGCCACGTACCGCCTGCAGCTCCAGCCCGCGTTCCCGTTCGCCGCGGCCGAGGCCGCCGTCCCGTATCTGGCCGCGCTCGGTGTCTCGCATCTGCACCTGTCTCCGGTGCTGGAGGCCGTTCCGGGGTCCACGCACGGCTACGACGTCGTGGACCACGCGCGCGTACGGGCCGAACTCGGCGGTGAGCCGGGGCTGCGCGCGCTGGCGGCGGCCGCGCACGCGCACGGCCTCGGCCTGGTGCTGGACATCGTGCCGAACCACATGGCCGCCGTGCCGCGCCACAACCGGGCGCTGTGGGAGGTGCTGCGCGAGGGCCCGCGCTCGCCGTACGCGCGCTGGTTCGACATCGACTGGGAGGCACACGGCGGACGGCTGCTGCTGCCGGTGCTCGGGCGCCGGATCGGCGACGAGCTCGACGAAGTGCGCGTGGAGGGTGAGGTGTTGCGCTACCACGCGCACGCGTTCCCGCTGCGCGCGGGCACCGCGCACCTGCCGCTGCCCGCGCTCCTGGACGCGCAGTGGTACCGCCTGGCCTGGTGGCGGCTGGCCCGTACCGAGCTCAACTACCGCCGCTTCTTCACCATTTCCGAGCTGATCGGGGTACGGGTCGAGGACCCCGAGGTCTTCGACGCGACCCACGGCACGCTGCTGCGGCTGCTGCGCGAAGACGTGGTGGACGGGCTGCGGGTGGACCACCCGGACGGGCTCGCCGACCCGGGTGCGTACCTGACACGACTGCACGAGGCCACCAGCGGGCGCTGGACGGTCGTCGAGAAGATCCTGGCCGACGGCGAGCGGCTGCCCGCCTCCTGGCCGGTCGCGGGCACCACCGGCTATGACGCGCTGCGGCACGTCGACGGCCTGTTCGCGGACCCGACGGGCGCGGGCGAACTCGTCGCGCACTACCGCGACTTCGCCGGACCCGCCGCCGACCGGGGCGGCGACTGGGAGCCGACGGTGCGCCGTGCCGCGTACCGGGTCGTCACCCACGAGCTGGCCGCCGAGGTCGACCGGCTCGCGCGCGGCGCCGCCCACTGCCTCGCCGCCGATCTCGCGCGGCGCGACCACGCCCCCTGGGCGCTGCGCACCGCGCTGTGCGAACTCCTCGTACGGATACCGGTGTACCGCCCGTACGGCACCGGGGCCGCCGCCAGGGCCGTACTGACCGAGCGGGCCGCGCGCGAGGCGAAGGCCGCGTTCACGGTGGCCGATGAGGCGGAGGCGGTCGACGACGTACGGGATCTGCTGCTGGGGGCGGGGGGCGACAGCGGCGGCCCGGAGCGGTGGGAACTGCGGGCCCGGTTCGCGCAGACCGCGTCCGCGCTGCGCGCCAAGGCGGTCGAGGACACCGCCTTCTACCGCTATGTGCCGCTGGTGTCGGCCGCTGAGGTGGGCGGCAACCCGGGGCGGCCCGCCGTGTCCCCTGGGGAGTTCCACGCGTACTGCGCGCGCGTGCAGCGTGACTGGCCGACCACCGGCACAGTGCTGTCCACGCACGACACCAAGCGCAGCGCGGAGGTGCGGGCGGGGATCGCCGTGCTCAGCGAATGCCCGGGGCGGTGGGCGGAGTTCGTCGCCCAGGTCACGGCCCTGGCCGCGCGCCGCGAGGGTGGGCAGCCGCCCGATCCGCAGCTCGCGTGGGCCACCTGGCAGACGGCGGTCGGCTTCGCGCGGGCACTGGGAACGGGGGTGGGGCTGGGGCTGGACGACTTGGCCGCCCCTACGGCCGACCCGGCCGCCCGTACGGCCGATCCGCCTGGTGACCGGCTGCGGCAGGCCATGGTGAAGCACGCGCGCGAGGCGGGCCTGTTCACCAGCTGGACCGAGCAGGACGCGTGCTACGAGGGTGCGTTGACGGCCTTCGTGGACGCGGCGACGTCCGGGCCGCCGCTGGCCGCTCTCCTGGAGTTCGCGGCCGAACTGCGCCCCTGGGTACGCGCCAACGTGCTCGGCGCCGCGCTGCTGCACCTGACGATGCCGGGGGTCCCCGACCTCTACCAGGGCACGGAGTACGACGGTGCGACCCTGGTCGACCCGGACAACCGGCGCCCGGTCCGCTTCGATACGGCCCGCCTTGAGCGGCTCGCGAGCGCCCGTGAGCCGTGCGACCTCGACGAGGAGAAGCTGGCGCTGACGGTCACCGCGCTACGCCTGCGACGCGCGCTCCCGGGGGCCTTCGGCGAGACAGCGACGTACGGACCGCTGTGGGCGCGCGGCCCGGCCGCCGACCACTGTGTCGCCTTCACCCGCTCGGGCTGTGTGGTGACCGCGGTGACCCGGCTGCCGCTGCGGCTGTCCGACGGGGGCGGCTGGCGCGACACCGAGCTGCCACTGCCCGACGGTCGCTTTGTCGACCTGCTCGCCCCCGAAGAGGAACGGGTCCCCTTGTCCGGGCACGCGCGCGTGGGTGAACTCTTCGCCCGGCGCCCGGTGGCGCTGCTACGCGCGGTTCACCGCACGGAGAGCAGATAGCTCACGGAGCCGAAGGACACCTGGTCGCCCTCCTGGACGACGGCGGCCCCGATCACCCGCCTGCCGTTCACGGTGGTGCCGTTGGTCGAGCCGAGGTCGTACAGCACCCATCGGCCACTCTGCTCCCGCAGTTCGGCGTGGGCCCGGGAGACGGACTCATGGCTGAGCCGCAGCCCGCTGGCCGGGTCGCGGCCGATCCGCAGCGGGTACGGCGCCGGTGTCGGGAGCAGCAGCTTCGGCAGCCGCTCGGCCTGCCAGGCCCTGCGCACCCGTACCGTGAACGCGGACACCGAACCGACCGCACCGGTCACCAGCCGCGTCAGCCGGCCCTGCCGCTGGGGCAGGTCGGCGGTGAGCGCGGTGAGCTCGTCCAGCCTGCGGGCGCCGAGCGCGAGCCCCATCCGGCGTACGAAGGTGTCGTGTGACAGCCTGCCCTGCACCGCGCCGTCGCGCAGCAGCTGAAGCGCCTTGTCGCGCTCGGCGTCAGAGACCCGCTCGGGGTGCGTAGGGAACTCGAAGGACGATGTCACCTCGCGATTGTCGGGTAGCGCGGCCGGAGTGTCCAGCAGACCCGGAACTTCCGCCCCTTCCCTGACCTGCGCGAACCACGCGCTGGCCGATCAATACGCTGGACGGGACGGCGCGTTGCCCGTATCGTCGCCGCGGCGCCAGCATCGCAGGAAGGAGGCGAGAGCCATGAAGTTCGTCGACGTGTCCCCGCGCTCCCGTCTCATCCGTGCGGCGTCCCAGGCCTGAGTTCCGGGTCTGAGTCCCAGGTCCCAGGCCTGACCGGGAGCGCACCAAGCCTTCCGGAGGATCTCTTCCATGACCGAGCTGGTCATCCGCGCGCTCACCGAGAGCGACGCACATCTCTTCCACACCCTCGCCGACCCCGGCCTGGTCGGTCGGGTCGTCACCGGCATCGAGTACCGCACCGTCGCCGAGGGCGGCGACTACCGTCCCGAGTGGACCTATCTGGCGCTGCGCGACGGCAAGGTCGTGGCACGCGGCGCGTGGTGGGGCGGGCCCGACGACACCACCCCGGTCAACATCAACTGGTTCGACTTCGCCGACGGCGAGCAGGAGGCCGGTACCGAACTGCTGCGCCGGGCGCCGTTCGACGTCGAGTACGAGCTGATCCTGCCGCCCGACTGGCGCGAGCACCCCGCGACCCTGGCGGCGGGCGAGGCGCGGGTCGCGGCGGCCGAGGCCGCGGGCAAGCGCGTCCTGGCCGAGCGCTGCCGCTACGAGTGGACACCCGGGCAGGGCCTGCCGGAGCGCCCGGGGCGGCTGGTCTTCCGCGAGGAGCAGGACGACCAGGTGCTCCTGGACGTCCTGCGCAGGATCAGTTCGGCAACCCTGGACGCGCACGCGCTGCACGCCACCGCCGAGCACGGTCTGGACAAGGCCGCCCAGGAGGACCTGGACTTCATCCGCTGGTGCCCCGAGGCCTGGCCGCAGTTGGCCTTCACGCCGGGTGGCGAGCTGGTCGGGCTGCACCTGCCGTGCCGTGTCCCGTCCGGTCACGCGGCCGGGTACATCGGGGTGGTGCCCGAGCAGCGGGGGCACGGGTACGCGTACGACCTGGTGGTCGAGTCCACGCACTTCCTCGTGGAGCGGGGCGTGACGCGCATCGTCGCGGCGACGGACGACGGGAACTTCCCGATGCTGGCGAACTTCGCCAAGGCCGGATATCCGGTCGTCCAGAAGCGCATCGACCTGATCTGAATTTACTTGATCGATCTCGTCCGATTCCCCAGCACGTCGATCACTTCTCCAGCACGATGGACGCAGAAGTGGGGGCAAGCAGACATGGGGTCTAGGGGACGAGGGGGAACCGTCGATGCGGTTCGAGGTGTGGGCACCACAGGCAGACCGGGTCGCGCTCCAGCTGGAGGGCCACGCACGGGCGTTGGAGCGCGATCCGGACCGTCCCGGCTGGTGGGCGGGCGAGGCTGAGGCGGCCGATGGGGCGCGGTATGGCTTCGTACTGGACGACGGGCCGGTACACCCCGACCCGCGCTCGGCACGGCAGCCGGACGGGCCTGACGGCCTCAGTGCCGTCGTCGACCACGACCGCTACGACTGGCGCGCCGAGTGGGCCGGGCGCGGGGTGCGGGACGCGGTGCTGTACGAACTGCACATCGGGACGTACACCCCCGAAGGCACTCTGGACGCGGCGGCCGAACGGCTCGGTCACCTCGCCGAGCTGGGCGTCACCCATGTCGAGCTGATGCCGCTGTGCCCCTTCCCCGGTCGGCACGGCTGGGGGTACGAGGGGGTGTCGCTGTGGGCGGTGCACGAGCCGTACGGCGGCCCTGAGGCGCTGAAGCGCTTTGTCGACCGGGCGCATGAGCTGGGCCTGGGTGTGGTCCTCGATGTGGTGCACAACCACCTCGGTCCGTCCGGCAACCATCTCCCGGCCTTCGGTCCGTACTTCACCGACACCCACCAGACCCCCTGGGGCGCCGCCGTCAACCTCGACGCCCCGGGGTCGGACGAGGTCCGCGCGTATCTCGTCGGCAGTGCGCTGTCCTGGCTGCGGGACTACCGGGTGGACGGGCTGCGGCTTGACGCCGTACACGCGCTGCGCGACACCCGCGCACGGCACTTCCTGGAGGAGCTGTCGGCCGCGGTGGACGCGCTGGGCGACGAGGTCGGCCGCCCGCTGTTCCTGGTCGGCGAGTCCGACCTGTGCGACCCCCGGGTCATCACCCCGCGTGCTGCGGGCGGCCTCGGGCTGCACGCCCAGTGGAACGACGACTTCCACCACGCCCTGCACACCGCGCTGACCGGTGAGTCCCAGGGCTACTACGAGGACTTCGCGCGGGCGCCGCTGGCCGCGCTCGCCAAGACGCTCGGCCACGGCTTCTTCCACGACGGTACGTACTCGTCGTTCCGCGGCCGCGGGCACGGCCGCCCGGTGGACCGCGCGACCACACCCGCGTACCGCCTGGTCGGATACGCCCAGAGCCATGACCAGATCGGCAACCGCGCCCTGGGCGACCGGCTCTCGGCGACGCTCTCGCCGGGCCTGCTGGCCTGCGCCGCCGCGCTGACGCTGACCGCGCCGTTCACGCCCATGCTGTTCATGGGCGAGGAGTGGGGGGCCCGCACGCCGTGGCAGTTCTTCACGGACCATACGGACCCGGAGCTGGCCGAGGCCGTACGACAGGGCCGCAGACGGGAGTTCGCTGCGCACGGGTGGGCGGAGGGCGCCACGCCCCGCCAGGGGAATATCGAACACTTTCCCGATCCTCAGGACCCGGCGACCCGCGACCGCTCCTGCCTCGACTGGAGCGAGCCGGAGCGCGAGCCGCACGCGCGCCTGCTGGCCTGGCACCGTGAGCTGATCGCCCTGCGCCGCACCCAGCCGGACCTCCTGGACCCGGACCTGGCGGCGGTCCGTAGCGCCTACAGCGAGTCGGCGCGCTGGTTCGCGTTCCGGCGCGGTGATCTGCGGATCGCCGTCAACCTGTCGAAGGAACCGGCCGAGATCCCGCTGCAGGGCGGGGCCGCGCGGGTGCTCGCCGCGTGGGAGCCGGTCGAGGCGCCGGGCGCGGACGGGCGGCTGACCGTGCCGGGCGAGTCCTGCGTGCTGCTCGCGCCCGCCAACTCCTAGCCTCCCAGTCTCCCAGTCTCCCAAGGCCTGTCTGACAAGCCCGTACGGGGATACCGGCCGGGGGCTCAGCCCTCCAGGGCCAGCCGGGCGCCGAGTGCCACCAGGACCGTGCCCGAGACCTGCTCCAGCCTGCGCCGGATCGCCGCCCGCGACAGGACGCCCCGCAGCCGGGCGACGAACCAGACGTACGCGCTGTAGTACCCGACCTCGAACACCGCCCAGATCGCGGCGAGGGCGACCATCGTCGGGAGCTGCGGGGCACCGGCGGGCACGAACTGCGGCAGGAAGGATATGGCGAAGATCGCGGCCTTGGGGTTGGCCAGGTTCAGCAGCAGCCCGCCGCGGTAGGAGGCCCAGCCGGAGCGCACCGGCGCCTGCCAGCCCGCTTCGGGGCCCTCGCCTTCGCCCCGCTTGGCGCGCCGTGCCTGCCACAGCGTCTGGACGCCGAAGACCACCAGCACCACGGCGCCCACGATGCGCATCACGTCGTACGCGAACTGCGAGGCGGCCAGCAGCGCGGTCAGCCCGAAGGCCGCGAACACACCCCAGACGAACACGCCGGTCTCGTTGCCGAGCACGGTGCAGAAGCCGGAGCGCTTGCTCCGCAGCGAGTTCTTGATGATCAGGATGGTGCTCGGGCCTGGCGACGCGGCGATCAGCAGACAGGCGCCGAGGAAGGCGATGAGGGTGCTCAGCATGCGGCCCATCATGCGCGCCGGGTGACAGCTGGGGCCAGGGGTTTTCGCCCCGATGATCTAATGCTTAGATGGAACTCAACCATTAGACCTTAGGGGTGTCGCCATGCTCGTGCTGGCCCAGATCAGTGACCTTCATCTCGACGGGACCGCCCGTGGGACCGAACGCGCCGAGCGCGTCATGGACCGGCTCCGGAGCCTGCCCACGCGCGTGGACGCGCTGTTGGTCACCGGGGACATCGCGGACCACGGCGCCGAGGCGGAGTACGAGGAGGCGGCGCGCATACTCGACGCGCCGTTCCCGGTGCTGCACTGCCCCGGCAACCACGACCGCAGGGGGCCCTACCGCAAGGCACTGCTCGGCGAGCACGGGTCCGCGCCCGGGCCCGAAGCCCTCGATGCGCCCGTGAACAGCGTCCACCGCGTGGGCGGCGCCGCGATCCTGATGTGCGACTCCAGCATTCCGGGCCAGGACGAAGGGCTGCTCGACAGCGCCACGTACGCCTGGATCGAGACCGCCCTCGACGGCCTGGGCGGCGGTGTACCGGTGCTGCTCGCCTTCCACCACCCGCCGGTCGCCCTGCACCACCCACTCCCGGACAAGTACCAACTCCAGGAGCCGGAGCGGCTGGCCGCCCTGCTCGACCGCCGCCCGGAGATCGCGGCGCTGATCACCGGGCACGCCCACACGCCCGCCGCCACCACCTTCGCCGGGCGGCCGCTGGTCGTCGGGCCCGGGGTGACCTGGACGCTGCGGCTGCCGTGGGAGGGGGAGCAGATCGCGGACCGCGAGGCCGATCCGGGGCTCGCCTTCCATGTGCTGGACGACGCGGGCCGGTTGACGACGCACTACCGCACGGTGCCGGCGTCGTGACCCCTCCCTTCAGGTCACGACACCCGGCGTGACCGACAGCGACTGCCGCGCACCGTCCTCGTGCCGCACCGTCACCGTCACCGCCTTGCCGGGACGCGCCGCCGCCACCACGGCCGCGAGCTCCGCCGCCGTACGGACCGGGCGCCCGCCGAACGCGAGCAGCACATCCCCGCGGACCAGTCCCGCGCCGTATCCCGGACCCGGGATGTGCACGCCTACGAGCAGCGCCCCCGCGCCTTGGGCGGCGTCCACCGCCTCGACGCCGAGCGTGCCCCGCGCGGGCCGGTCAGGGGCGGTCGTGCCCGGCGCTGTGGCGCGCTGCCCGCCCTGCGGTTCCGGCTGCGACGGCCGTGGCTTCCCGTCCGGCTCGGCCGGGGCTTCCGGTGCACCTGCCGGAGGCCCCTCCGGCGAAGGCCCCTCACCCATCTGCTCCTTCAGATCCGCGAGCTTGCTCATGCCGATGACCGTGGCGCCCACGGTGCCGAGTCCGACACCCGTCAGCACCAGGACGACTACGGCCACGACACCGAAGACAGCGGTCAGCAGCCGCCTCCCGCGACGGTGCGCCGCGTGCGGCCGACGACCACTCCGGGGCCCGGTCGGAGCCCCGTCCCCGTCCCCGGCTCCCGCCCCGGCACCGGGCATCGGCTTGGGGCGCAACGCTGTCTCTTCCATGGCTGACCTCCGCCGAGTCCTCTACCCGGCGGGACAGAGCGGAACGATTCCCGGAAGGGTGACGGCAGGAGGGCACACCCGTACGAGACGGGTTAGCCCTCCTCCCGGTGCAACCGCCCCCGCGCCACCAGTTCGAGCACCACCGCGACCGCCACCGCCTGCACCGCGACGAGTGCGATCAGCACGAACAGCTGGACCGCACCCGCCTGCACCGGTGACGCCCCGCCGAGCAGCATCCCGACGAAGGCGCCGGGCAACGTGACCAGACCCACCGTGCGGGTCTGGTCGAGGCCGGGCAGCAGGGCGTCGGACGCGGCCGGGCGGGCGATCTCCAGGCGTGCGTCGGAGTCGGACAGGCCCAGGGCCATACCGGCCTCCACCTCGCCGTGGCGGGTGCGCAGTTCGTCCAGGGCCCGGCGGCCGCCGAGCACGGTCGCCGTGAGTGCTCCGCCGATGAGGATGCCGGTGACCGGGATCAGGGCGACGCCCTTCACCGGGACAAGGCCGGTGAGGAGCAGGGCGGTCACCACGGGTGCCACGCCCGCGGCGATCGGCAGCGCCGTCCACCACCAGGTGCCGTTGGCGGTGACACGGCGGCCCGCGGTCCGTACGGCCACCGCGTACATCAGGGCGACAAAGCCGAGCACCCGGGGCACCGAGTCCATCACCCACCCGATGAGGAGCGATACCGCGGCCAGTTGGACGGCGGCCCGCACCCCCGCGGAGACGATCTCCCATGCCCGGCCACGGCCCGCGTCGGGCGCGAGCCTGGCGAAGGCCGCCACCGCGGCGGCCAGCGCGAGGAGGACGGCGAGCACCGCCCCCAGCGTGGCGTTGACGGGCAGGAGCGCGGGAGCGGCGAGCGGGGGCACGCGGCAACCCTAGGGGGCGTCTCCCCGATCTTCGCGGGCCCGCGACGCCTGGCACGGCACCTCGACGCACGGCCGAATCACCCAAGTACGTCCAGTACGAGGGCGATCCGGCCGCACGCCGATGCACCGCACCAGACGCCGCAGGCTGATCCGCGAAGATCGGAGAGACGCCCCCTAGGACCTGATCACCCCGCGCCCCGGCCAGGCGCTCCTCTGCTCCTCGTTCGCGTTACCCGAGTCGTTCGCGTTACCCGAACTGGCCGGGCTGGTAGTCGCCCGCGGGCTGCTGGACGATGACGTTCATCCGGTTGTAGGCGTTGATGAGGGCAATCAGCGTCACCAGGGCGCCGAGCTGTTCCTCGTCGTAGTGCTTGGCGGCGTTCACCCAGGCCTCGTCCGAGACGCCACCGGCCGCGTCGGCGATCCGGGTGCCCTGCTCCGTCAGCTCCAGCGCGGCACGCTCGGCGTCGGTGAACACCTTGGCCTCCCGCCAGGCCGCGACCAGGTTGAGGCGGATGGGGGTCTCGCCGGCCTCCGTGGCGTCCTTGGTGTGCATGTCGGTGCAGAAGCCGCAGCCGTTGATCTGGCTGGCGCGGATCTTCACCAGCTCCTGCGTGGCGGCCGGGAGCGTAGAGTCCGTGACCGCCTTGCCCGCCGCGTTGATGTGCTTCCCGGCCTTGGTGGCGACCTGGTTGCCGAAGAGGTTCAAGCGCGCTTCCATCGTGAACTCCTTGCCGTTGTGGATGCCTCTACCTCTCTGACAAATCGGCCCGCCAAGATGTGACAGGAGTGGATGTGACGTGCGTCTCCCTGGCGCACCGACGCCCCGCCGTACCGACGTCCTGCCGCGCGAACGCCCTGCCGCACCAACGCCCTTACGCGTCCCGCCCCTTGAGCGCCACCCCGCCAAGGACCAGCGCCCCCGCCGCGTACCCGGCGAGTACCGCGAGGCCCGCCCAGGGGCCGATGGGCAGTCGGTGAAGGTCGCGGGTTGCCTGGATGGCCAGACCGGCCGTCGTCGGGCCGATCCGGTCCAGGCGCTCGAACCACCGTTCGTCGGCGAACATCCGGGTGAGCAGGGGGTACGCGTAGAGCAGGCCCAGTACGGCGGTGACCGACGCGGCCGTGTCGCGCAGGGCGGTGGCCACGCCCAGGCTGAGCAGCGCGACCAGGGTGAGGTAGAGGACCGTGCCCGCGGCGGCGCGCAGCGTCGGACCGTCGGTCAGGCTGAGCGGCGGGTAGCCGTTCTCGGCGGTGAACCCGCCCGCGGGGAGCAGCAGACGCCCGGCGAGCAGCGAGCCGAGCACGCCAACGCTCGCCGCGGCGGCGGTCAGCGCGGCCAGCACGGCGGCCTTCGCGGCCAGCAGCCGCAGCCTGCCGGGCAGCGCGGTCAGGGTCGTACGGATGGTGCCGGTGCCGTACTCGCCGGTGATGGAGAGCACCGCGAGGACGGTGACCGCGGCCTGGCCGAGCCACGCCCCGGTGAGACTGACCTTGACGGTGTCCTCGTGGCACTGGGCGGGGGACGGGCACTCCCCCGTGGACAGCGCCCCGACGGCGGCCGCGCTCGCTCCGACGGTGAGCGCGACGACGGCCAGCAGAAGCCACCAAGTGCTGGGCAGCGTACGGAGCTTGGTCCACTCCCCGTGCCCTGCGGCCGTCACGCGTCCCTCCGCCGCAGCCGCCACGCCGCGAGCCCGAGCACCACAGCGACGTAGGCGACGAGTGTGGCGAGGCCGATCCAGGGCCCCTGCGGATAGCAGCCGTCCTCCGGCAGGCACAGGCTCGCCACCTGGTCGTAGCGCGGCAGCGTCTCCTGGATGGCGAACCCCGCGACGGGTGTGAGCCGTTGGAGGCCCTGGGACAGACCGAGCGGCAGCAGGCTGACCAGGATCAGCGGCAGTACGGTCACCACGACGACCGCGGTGACCGCGGCGGCGGTACGCCGCAGCAGTGCCCCAAGCCCCAGTGCCAGTACGGCGATCAGTGCGAACAGCGCGGCGGTGCCGAGCAGGGCGCGCAGCACGGGTCCTTCCGTGAGCGCCAGTTCGGGGAAGCCCGACAGCTCGGGCCGGTTGTCCCGCAGGATCGGCTGGACGAGCAGGAAGGAGCCGACCGCCGCGACCAGCCCGGCGGCGAACGCGGCGGCGCCGATCACCACGGCCTTGGCGAGCAGCACCCGCGCGCGGCGCGGGCTGGCGGCCAGGGTGGTGCGGATCATGCCGCGCCGGTACTCGGCGGTGATGAACAGGGCGCGGGGTTCTCGTCCGGCCGCTCCCCGGTGAGCCCGGACACCCGGGCGGTGATGCCGCCGTCGCCGGTGAGCGTCTGGTGCACGAAGTGGAAGTCGTCACGGATGACGCGCCCGTCGGGGCCGGTCGGGGCCGGTCCCCCACCGCCGGGGCCGGTCGGGGCCGGTCCCTCGCCGTCGCCTCCCTCGTTGGCGGGGCCGCTTCCGCCCGACGCCGCCTTCACGGAGATCAGGACGGCCAGCACGACAGCGGCCAGCAGGGTGAGCCGCCAGCGGCCCACGGTCCGCAGCTTGGTCCACTCGGCGAGCAGCAACTGACCAAAGCCGTCGCGTGCGTTGGGCGCGAGCGAGGAGCGATAGGACGGCACGCACGTCTCGGTGGTCATCACGCCTCGCTCTCGGAAGCGTCCGCCCAGGCCCCGGCGAACTCCACGGAGTCCCCAGTCAGGTCCATGCGCGTACGCGACAACGGTCCCCACCCGCCATCGCCGGCGAAGGACGGCGGCCACGGTCTGCTCGGCATGCGTGAGCGCGCCGCGATGGTCGGCGGCACCCTGCGCACAGGACCCGCGCGCGGCGGCGGCTTCCTGGTCGAGGCGCGCCTGCCGTGCCCGGCGCGGGAGGCGGCCGGATGAGCGCCGGTTCCGCGCCGCTGCGTATCGTCGTCGCCGACGACCACCAGGTCGTACGGGTCGGCTTCGCCGAACTCCTGGGCACCCAGCCGGACTTCACCGTCGTCGGCACGGCCGGGAACGGCGCGGAGGCGATCGACGTCTGCGCGGAGCTACGGGCCGACCTGGTCCTGATGGACGTACGGATGCCGGTGATGGACGGGATCGAGGCCACCGAGCGGATCACCGCGCGGGCCGGGACCGGCCCTGGCACCCGGGTGCTGATCCTCACGACCTTCGACCTCGACGAGCACGTCTATGACGCGCTCGCCGCGGGGGCGGGCGGGTTCCTGCTCAAGGACGTGACGGCGGAGCGCCTCTTCGACGCCGTACGGGTGGTGGCGGCGGGTGAGGCGCTGCTCGCGCCGACCGTGACCCGTCGGCTGATCGCGGAGTTCGCCCGGCAGCGGCCGACCCCGTCGGCCCGTCCCGCGGCCCGGCTCGCCGCGTTGACCCCACGGGAGACGCAGGTGCTGCGGCTGGTCGCCGACGGGCTGTCCAATCCGGAGATCGCCGCCCGGCTGTACGTGGGCGAGGAGACCGTGAAGACCCATGTGAGCCGCGTCCTGGGCAAGCTGGGGCTGCGCGACCGTACCCAGGCGGTGGTGGCGGCGTACGAGTCGGGCCTGGTCGTGCCCCGAGGCACATGAATAGGGGGGGCTTGATCACGCCCCGAGGTCGCCTAGAAGCGCTCCGGATACACCAGGGCGAGTACGACGTAGCCAAGCAGGGCCGCGGCGACGGCGAGGCCGACGATGATCTCGGCGGTCACAGCCGTGCCACCCCCTTGGCAATGAGTGCCACCAGGGCGAAGATCGCGATCGTGGTGACGACGAAGGCCACATCGGCCATCGTGAGCTCCTGAGTGAGACGGAGGGGTCATCCGGCCTCCTCTTTGGAGGCCCTGTTAGAGCAAACCCCTCATCCGGCCCCGTGAGTCCGGCGTTGACGCCTCCCTTACGGCACCACACACCGCCTTGACGCGTCCTTGACGCCTTCCTGACGCTCGTCCAACCGGCCCGCACAAACGTCACCCAACGCGACCGTACGGCTACACAGTCGGCGAATCGAGACGGATCGGAACCGATCAAGGACGTTACCCATACGCAATCCACGCGGCGGAGACAGCGACCCTGCCCAGTGGCAGGATGCATCGCAACTCGCGCACCACCCGGCGTTTTTGATCACGGTCCGCCGTTGATCGGCCGCCGTTGATCTCGTCTGCCCTGGAGGTCTTGTGTCCGCTCGTTCCTCGATGCCCGTCATAGCGATGGTCGCGGCTGCCGGCCTTCTCGCCGCCGGATGCACCAGCACCAAGTCCGACGGTGACAGCGGCGGAGACAAGGGCTCGTCGATCGAGCTCGTCTCCTCCGGCAAGCTCAAGACCTGCACGCATCTGCCCTACCCACCGTTCCAGTCGAAGAAGGACGGCAAGATCGTCGGCTTCGACGTGGACCTGGTCGACCTGGTCGCCAAGGAGCTCAAGGTCAAGCAGGAGATCGTCAACACCCCCTTCGAGGGGATCGAGACCGGCCAGGACTTCAAGATCCGCAAGTGTGATCTGGCGGCCGCGGGCATGACCATCACCGAGGACCGCGACAAGGTCATGGACTTCTCGGACCCCTACTTCAACGCCACCCAGGCGCTGATCACCAAGAAGGGCAAGCCGTACAAGACGATCGCCGACCTCAAGGGCAAGAAGCTCGGCTACCAGAAGGCCACCACCGGCGGCATCTACGCCAAGGAGAACGGTGACGGCGTCGAGCTCAAGGAGTTCGAGGACGTCGGCCTGCTCCTCACGGCCGTGAAGTCGGGCGGGGTGGATGCCGGCATCAACGACAACGGCGTGCTCTTCGAGTACGTCAAGCAGAACCCGGACACCGAGGTGACCGCCGAGTTCGACACCGGCGAGGAGTACGGCATCGGCTTCCGCGAGGGCAACGACCCGCTGCGCAAGAAGGTCAACGAGGTCCTCAAGAAGGCCAAGGACGACGGGCGTTACGACGCCATCTACAAGAAGTGGTTCGGCACCACACCGCAGAGCTGACCCTGCCAGGCGCCCAGGCCCCCGCCCCCCGGCGGAGGGCTCTGGGACCTTCCGTAACCAGCAGAGGAGTTCTGCACGTATGTCCCTGTCCCGACGACAGCGGGCCCGGCTGTTCCGCGGTGTGCAGTACGCCGTGCTGGTCGCCGCGCTCGTTGTGTTCGCCCTGGTGGCCGACTGGGGGACGCTGCGCGAGGCGTTCTTCGACATAGACGTCGCCAAGG
This sequence comes from Streptomyces sp. E11-3, assembly GCF_046540415.1. Taxonomy (NCBI): domain Bacteria; kingdom Bacillati; phylum Actinomycetota; class Actinomycetes; order Kitasatosporales; family Streptomycetaceae; genus Streptomyces; species Streptomyces sp. E11-3. The sequence goes on from NZ_JAZGRL010000001.1 coordinate 1,544,946, forward strand.
CCCTGTTCCCCGAGATCATCACCACCGCGCTGGTCAACACGGCCTTCTACGCCGTGCTCGGCTTCGGCTTCGGCCTGGGGCTCGGCCTCGTGCTGGCCATGATGCGGCTGTCGTCGGTGCCTCCGTACCGCTGGCTGGCCATCGCGTACATCGAGTTCTTCCGCGGCATCCCGGCCCTGCTGGTGTTCATCTCGCTGGGTTTCGGTGTCCCGCTGGCCTTCGAGATCGCCCTCGACATGAACGTGACCGTGATGCTGTCGCTCGGCCTGGTCGGCGCCGCGTACATGGCGGAGACGATCCGCGCGGGCATTCAGGCGGTCCCCAAGGGCCAGCTGGAGGCGGCCCGTTCGCTCGGGATGTCGCCAGGCCGTGCCATGGTCTCGATCGTGATGCCGCAGGCCTTCCGGATCGTCCTGCCGCCGCTGACCAACGAGTTGATCCTGCTCACCAAGGACTCCTCGCTGGTCTATCTGCTCGGCCTCTCGCTCGGCCAGTTCGAGCTGGCCAACTTCGGCCGGGACGCGCTCAACGAGCACAAGAGCCTCACCCCGATCCTGATCGCCGGACTGCTGTATCTCGTCATCACCCTCCCGCTCGGCCATCTGGTGCGGCGGCTCGAGGCCCGTACCGCGAAAGCCAGGTGACGCCAGGTGAACACCGTGAAGGCCGACCAGACCCCTGACCCGCCCGAGCCCGCCGGGAAGGCGATCGAGGTCCGCGAGCTGCACAAGTCCTTCGGTGACCTGGAGGTACTCAAGGGCATCGACTTCTCGGTCGAGCGGGGCGAGGTGGTCTGCGTCATCGGCCCCTCCGGGTCCGGCAAGTCGACCCTGCTGCGCTGCGTCAACCTCCTTGAGGAGCCGACAGCGGGCTCGGTCACCGTGGCCGGTACGGAGGTCACCGACCCGGATGTGGACATCGACCGGGTACGCCGCCGTATCGGCATGGTCTTCCAGTCCTTCAACCTCTTCCCGCACCTCACCGCCCTGGAGAACCTCACCATCGCCCAACGCCGGGTGCTGCGGCGCAGCAAGCAGGAGGCGAACCGGATCGCCCGGCAGAACCTTCAGCGCGTCGGCCTGAGCGAGAAGGAGGCCGCCTACCCCGCGCAGCTCTCCGGCGGCCAGCAGCAGCGGGTCGCCATCGCCCGCGCGCTGTCCATGGACCCCGAGTTGATGCTCTTCGACGAGCCCACCTCGGCCCTGGACCCGGAGCTGGTCGGTGACGTACTGGCCGTGATGCGCTCCCTCGCGCAGGAGGGTATGACGATGCTGGTCGTCACCCATGAGATGAGCTTCGCCCGCGAGGTCGCCGACCGCGTGGTCTTCATGGACGGCGGCATCATCGTCGAACAGGGCAGCCCCGAGCGGGTGGTCGGCGACCCCCAGCACGAGCGGACCCGCACCTTCCTGGCCCGCGTACTCGACCCGGCGGCGGCCGAGGTCGGCGAGGTCGCGGACACCGGACCCCACGAGAAGCGCGTGGACCGGTAGGGGCTGTCTCGCGAGGGTGACACTTCGGTCAGGGCCGAAGCGTCACCGCCGTACGGTCGTGGCAGACGTCACCGCCGGCGCGCTCCGCTCCGGCCCCGGCGTCGTCCACGTACGCGTCCGGGAGGAATCGGCCAGTGACCCCCAGCGAAGAGTTCCGCGCCCTGCACCGCATGGGCGCGCCCCTGCTGCTGCCCAACGCCTGGGACCACGCGTCGGCCGTCGCCCTGGCGGCGGCCGGGTTCCGGGCGGTCGGCACCACCAGCCTGGGCGTCGCCGCGGCCGCGGGAAAGCCCGACGCCACTGGGGCGGCCCGCGCCGAGACCGTACGGCTCGGCCGCGGCCTGGCCGCCCGCCGCGAAGCGCTGATCAGCGTGGACATCGAGGGCGGCTTCAGCGACCGGCCCGAGGACGTCGGCGCGCTCGCGGCGACCTTGCAGCAGGCCGGTGTCGTCGGCGTCAACCTTGAGGACGGGCGCCCGGACGGCACCCTGACCGCGCCCGCCCTGCAGTGCGAACTGATCCAGGCCGTACGGGAAGCCGCCCCCGGCCTGTTCGTCAACGCGCGCACCGACACCCACTGGCTCCCCGGACACGAGGCGCGGATGTCCTCGCGGGCCGAGGCCTACCAGCGGGCAGGCGCGGACGGGGTGTTCGTCCCCGGGCTCCAGGATCCGCGGGCCATCGCCGAGCTGGCCGCCGCCCTGGACATCCCGCTGAACATCCTCTACTCCCCCGACGGGCTCTCCGTCGCGGCCCTCGCGGAGCTGGGCGTACGGCGCGTCAGCTGCGGCTCGCTGCTGTTCCGGGCGGCCCTGCAGGCGGCCGTGGAGACCGCCAGGTCCGTGGCACACGGCGGACCGCTCCCCGCGGGCGCCCCCTCGTACACCGAGGTCCAGCACTATTTCGCTAGGTGAAAGTTTCAGGTTGAGAACATTACCCACCCCGTAGCCCCACCGCTTCCTACTGGCCAGTAATCTACCGGCTCCGGCCCCCGCCTCCCCCAC
>NZ_JAZGRL010000001.1:1547541-1610724 GCF_046540415.1 Streptomyces sp. E11-3
ACCCGCTGCCCGCCGCCCCCGGCACCAGCGGCAAGGCGACGGGCCCCGTCGCACCCGACGCACAGGAGCTGCCCCCACATGTCAATCGGACCCGACCCGTTCCCGCCACCACCGTCCCCGTCGGCGGGCCTGTTCGCCCCGCACGGTCACGGACACCCGGGCCCGGCCCCCGTACCGGAAGGCCCCCCGGCCGGACTGCCGCGGCTGCGCTCCTCGTACCGCCTGCTGCGGCGCTCCATGACCCTCGCGGCGCTGGGCTACTTCACGCTGTTCCTGCTGCTCACCGGGTACGCGCCGGAGCTGATGGAGACCGAGATGTTCGGCGGGTTCACGTTCGGGCTCGTCATGGGACTGCTGCAGTTCCCGGTCACCTTCGCCGCGATCATCGGCTATGAGCGGTCCGCCGTACGCACCGTGGACCCGCTCGCCCGTGACGTCCGCCGCGCCGTCGAGCAGCGCGGCGCCCAGGGAGGCGCCCGGTGAACACCTTCGGCTCCTCGGCTCAGATGTTCTCCCTGGTGGCGTTCAGCGCGATCGCCTCCTTCACGCTGCTGCTGTGCATCATCAACAGCGCGGAGCGGGACGACCTGAGCGACTACTACACCGGCTACCGCGGCATGTCGTCGATCCCGAACGGTCTGGCCATCGCCGGTGACTACATCTCCGCGGCCACCATCCTCAACACCGTCGGCTTCATCGCGCTCACCGGCTTCGACGGCCTGACCCTGGCCCTCAGCAGCGCGCTCTCCCTGCTGCTGCTGATGTTCCTGCTGGCCGAACCGCTGCGTAACGCGGGCCGCTTCACGATGGGCGACGCGCTCGCGCGGCGCTCGAAGGACCGTACGGTGCGGATGGTCTCCTCCGCGGTGACGCTGATCGGCCTGGTGCCGATGATGATCGTGCAGCTCGCCGCGAGTGGCTATCTCGTCGCCCTCATCCTCGGGTTCGACGGCGACGCGATCCGCACCGGGTGCATCGTCGTCCTGGGAACCCTGATGATCGCGTACGCCGCGATCGGCGGGATGAAGGGCACCGCGCTGATCCAGACCATCAAGATCGTGGTGCTGCTCATCGCGTCCGCCGCCGTCGCCTTCCTGATCATGAACAAGTTCGACTGGAACCCCGCGCAGCTCCTGTCCGACGCCAAGACCGGCAGCGGCGCGGGCGAGGCCTACCTCACCTCGGGGATGCGCTTCGGAACCGACGGCCTGGGCAAACTCGACACGGTCAGCGGCATGGTGACCGTGGTGCTCGGCGCGGCCGTCCTGCCCCACGTCACCATGCGTATGTACACCGCTCACAGCGCCCGCCACATCCGGCGCTCGATGTCCTGGGCGGTCGGCACGGTCTGTGTCGTCAGCTTCCTGCTCGCGATCATCGGCTTCGGCGCCGCGGCGATCATCGGCCGTGACGCGCTCGCCGCGGGCGGCCCGCAGGGCACCCTCGCCATCCTCCAGGTCAGCCAGGGCGTCGCCGAAGGCTCCTCGATGGTCGCCAGTCTGCTCTTCACCGCCGTGGCCACCGCGGTGTTCCTCACGCTCCTCTCCTCGGTCTCGGGCATGATCATGGCCTGCGCCTCCTCGCTCGCGCATGACTTCTACGCCCTGGGCCTGCGCCGCAAGCCCCTGCCGGCCGCCCGGGAGCTGCGGGCCGCCAGGCTGGCCGCCGTGGCGGTGGGCGCACCGGCCATCGTGCTGGCGATCGCCGTACAGGACTGGGGCCTGCAGGCCCTGATCACCCTCTCGCTCTGCATCGGCGCGTCGGCGATCGCCCCGGCCCTGGTCTACCGTCTGTTCTGGCGCCGGTACACCAACACCGGGCTGCTCTACACGATGATCGGCGGCACCGTCTCCGTACTGGTGCTGCTCACCTTCTCCGAGGTGGTCTCCGGCGGCGAGCACGCCCTCTTCACCGGCCTCGACTTCGCCTGGTTCCCGATGCACACCACCGGCCTGGTCACCATCCCCCTCGGCTTCTTCCTCGGCTGGCTGGGCACCATCCAGAGCGGCCAGGGCGACCAGGAGAACCAGGAGCGCGAGTACGACACCGCCGAACCCCGCATCCTGGCAGGCGCCGGAACCAACACCTGACCGGAGCCTCGCCCTGGCGGTGGTGGGCTGCCAGGGCGAGGCTCCGGATATTGGGGTGCGGCACGAGCAGGGCGTACGTAGGGTCGACGCCCGTGGAACCGCTCAGTGAGAAACAGATCCGCTCGTCCTTCGTGAACTGCACCAAAGGCGAGGCGGCGCGCGCCAAGCTGCCGCTCGACTTCGCCGAACTGCCCTGGGAGGACCTGGACTTCCTGGGCTGGGTCGATCCGGGTGCACCGCTGCGCGCCCATCTCGTCCTGCCCCGCGCGAACGGCCCCCTAGGCATCACCCTGCGCGTCCCGGCCGTGACCCGCAGCAGCGCGGTGAAGTCCAGCCTGTGCCAGATCTGCCTGACGGCCCACGCCTCCTCCGGGGTCACCCTGCTCGCCGCCCGCCTCGCGGGCGCCCGCGGCCGCGAGGGCAACACGGTCGGCACCTACATCTGCGCCGACCTCGCCTGCCCCCAGTACCTCCGCGGCAAGCGCCAGCCGAAGCTGCGCTCGGTGCGCTACGCGGAGTCCCTCACCCTGGACGAGCGCATCGCCCGTATGACGGGCAACCTGGACGCCTTCGCGGCCAAGGTCACCGCGGGCTAGGCCCCCGCCCGGGGGCCTAGCCCGGGGGCCTGGGGCCTGGCCCGGGCGTGTCAGTCCGCGGCCATGGCCTCCCGCAGGCTCTTCGGACGCATGTCGGTCCAGTTCGCCTCCACATACTCCAGGCACTGCTGACGGCCGTCCTCGCCGAACACGACCCGCCAGCCGTCCGGCACCGGCGTGAACGTCGGCCAGAGCGAATGCTGGTCCTCTTCGTTGGCCAGGACGTAGAACCGGCCGTCCTCGTCGTCGAACGGGTTGGTGCTCATACGCGGATCTCCTTCTCGTCCTCTTGCGCCTCTTGCGTGGTGACTCGTCGGTCCAGGAGAGACGTCGCGATCTCCCCACTGCGGACGGCCAGGTTCGACAGGAGCGAGGAGGACAGCCCGTGGGTGTGTTCGGTCCCGCCCTGCAGATAGATTCCGCAGTTCTTCAGCTCAGCGGTCGTGACCAGTCGGTAGTCCCGGCTGACCTGGTAGCGGCCCTCCGCGTCCTGGACACAGTGCGCGGCGAGGTCGCCGAGTACCTCCGCCGGGTCCATCGGTTCATAGCCGGTGGCACAGATCAGCAGGTCGACATCCAGGTCGTACGACTCCTCGCTGGCCAGCGAGTGCACGGTGACCCGGGTGTCGTTCGCGCCGTGCTTGACGTCGACGACCCTGGCCAGGTTGATGAAGTCCAACCGTCCCGCCTTGCCGACCTCGTCGTCGTAGGCACGCCGGTAGAGGTCGCGGATCACCTCGTCGTCGACCACGGAGTAGTTCGTGTTCTTGTGGTACTGCCAGATCGCTTCCCTCGCGCGGTCCGAGCCCCGGTAGAAGTCGTCCGCCGCGCTCGGGTCGAAGACCTGGTTCGCGAAGGGGGTGTCGTCCGCGATGGAGTAGCCGTACGACGGCAGGATCGCGGAGACGCTGACGCCCGGCAGGGTGTCGTACAGGTACCGGACGATCTCCGCGGCGCTCTGCCCCGCGCCGACCACGGCCACCCTCTTCAGCGCGTCGGTGTCCCGCTCCCGGAGCCTGTGCAGGAACTCCGAGCTGTGCCACACGGATGCGTCGCGGGCGATCCCGGTGGGCATCTTGGGCACGAGCCCGGTGGAGATGACGATGTTGCGTGCGTCGACCAGCCGCGGTTGGCCGGGCCGTTGGGGGTCGCGCACCTCGATCCGCAGATGCTCGGCCGGTCCGCCCGCGTGGGTCGCGGGGAGCCGGACAGCGGTGACCTCCGAGTTGTAGGCGACGCGGTGCGCGACCTTCGCCCCGGCCCATTCGAGGTAGTCGTGGAACTCCTGCCGGGTCGGGAAGAAGTCCTGGTTGTTGACGAACCTCGTCAGCCGTCCCATGTCGTGCAGATACGACACGAAACTGAACTCCGAGACCGGGTTGCGGAATGTCGCCAGGTCTTTCAGGAAGGACACCTGCAACTTGGCACCGGACATCAGCATTCCGCGATGCCAGCTGAGCGACGGATGCCGTTCGAGAAAGGTGGCCGTCACCGGTTCCGGCTGCTCCTCCAGGGCGACGGCGAGCGATAAGTTCGAAGGCCCGAACCCGATTCCCACGACGTCGTATATCTCAGGCTCACGCGTTTCCATAGATTCTTCCCCTTGTTGACGGCCGAGCTGATGCAACCCTGCGGGAACTCACGGCGTCCCGTCGGCCTCCGACAGTGAAGCGCCGATGATCCGGCAGATTTCGGCGGCTGGTCCGGGCAGATACATGTCGCCGTGCGCACTGTCGATGTCGTGTTCCTGCACGGTGCCCTGGATGTGTGGCCGCCACAGGTCCGCGAACGACCCTTCCGGCTTCGGCACGGCGTTGAAGAACAGGGCATCGCCACGGTAGGTCGGCGAGCTGAACTCCGGCAGGAGGCTGGTGTGATTGACGATGACCGATACCGCGTTCTCCAGGAATGAATCCCCCTCGGTGGTGCCGGAGATACCGGCGAGGTGCTCGGTGAAGTACTCCCGTATCTCGGCCGCGGTGGGCGGCGCCTGCTCCGCCAGATAGCCGCTGGGAGCGCTGTCCAGCAGGGCCAGCAGCGCCACCTCGTGTCCCTGCCGCTGAAGTTCCGCCGCCATCGCGTGGGCGAGGGTGCCCCCGATGGAGAGTCCCAGCAGATGGAACGGACCCCGCGGCTGCACGGCCAGCACCTCCGCGACGTAGTCGGCAACCATGGCGTCGAGCGATTCGGGCAGCGGCGTCGCCCCGTCGAAGCCCTTGGCCTGGATGCCGTAGACCGGCCGGTCCTGCGGGAGCAGCCCGGCGAATCCCAGGTAGGGCCAGCAGATTCCGCCGCCGGGGTGAATCCACCACAGCGGCTCCTTCCCGGCCTTGGTGGCATCGCCCGGCCTGATGGGCAGGACCGCCGCGAACGGGTCCGAGGCACCGGCCGCCACACCACCGGTTTCCAGCTGGGCCGCGAGTTCGGCGACGGTGGGCGACTGGAACACCGTACGGATGGGCAGTTCGACGCCGAGCACCACCCGAATCCGGTTGATCAGCCGGGTGGCCAGCAGGGAGTGGCCTCCGCTGGCGAAGAAGCTGTCGTCGACGCCCACCCGGTCGATGCCCAACACCTCGGCGAACAGGGCGCACAGGATCTCCTCCCGTGGTGTCCCGGCGCGGCGGCCGGTCGACGCCGCGGCGTAGTCCGGGGCGGGGAGCGCCCGACGGTCCAGCTTTCCGTTCCGGGTGAACGGCAGCTCGCCGACGGTCATCAGCGCCGCGGGCACCATGTACTCCGGCAGCCGCGCCCGCAGATGGCGGCGCAGTTCCGACGGCAGTTCGCCGCCGGGGTGCTGAGACCCGGGCACGACGTATCCGGCCAGCCGCCGGTCGCCGTTGTGGTCGTCCACGACCACGGCGGCCTGGGTGACGGCGGGATGCGCCAGCAGCGCCGCCTCGATCTCGCCCGGCTCGATCCGGAACCCGCGGATCTTCACCTGGTCGTCGGCCCGCCCCTGGAACATCAGCTGCCCGTCCGGGGCGGACACCACGATGTCGCCTGTCCGGTACATCCGTTCACCGGGCGGTCCGAACGGGCACGGCAGGAAGCGTCCCGCTGTCAGGGCGGGGCGGCCGACGTAGCCGCGTGCCACGCCCGCGCCCGCGATGTACAGTTCGCCGGCCGTTCCGGGCCGCACCGGGCGCAGGGCCTCGTCCAGTACGTACACCCGGGTGTCCGGGATCGGCCGGCCGATCGGCGGCAGTCCGCTGTCCGCGGCCAGCGGTGCGCTCATGGTGACGCAGGCCGTGGTCTCCGTCGGCCCGTAGACGCTCACCATCCGGCGGCCCGGCGCCCAGGCGGCCACCAGTTCCGGCGGGGTCACCTCGCCGCCGACCACCAGCGACCGCACCGTGCGCAGGGCCTCGGCGGGCACCATCGCGAGCATCGCGGGCGGGATCATCGCATGGGTCACCGCATGGTCGGCGACCGTGTCGGCGAGGGGCGTTCCCGGGGCCAGGCGGCTGATGTCGGCCATGACCACGGTCGCGCCCGACAGCAGGGCCGTGAACAGCTCGCAGAGCGATACGTCGAAGCTCGGCGAGGCGAGTTGGAGCATACGGCTCCCGGCCGTGACGCCGAGCCGCTCCACATGGGCCGCGGCCAGGGCGGCGAGACCGCGGTGCGGGACGGCCACGCCCTTGGGACGCCCGGTCGAGCCGGACGTGTAGATGATGTAGGCGGCGCCGTCGAGCAGCGCCGCGCATCCGGCGTCCGTCTCCCCCGGGCCGTCCGGCGCCTGGTCCACGCGCAGGGCCGGGACCGGGAGCGCGGAGAGTTTCGCGGCCGTCGTCCCGTCCACGAGCGCCAGCCGGGCGCCGGAGTCCGCGGTCATGAAGGCGATCCGCTCGTCCGGCAGGGCGGGGTCGACGGGCAGATAGGTACCTCCGGCCCGCATCACCGCGAGCAGCGCCACGACGAGGTCGGGCGAGCGCCTCAGGGCCACCGCCACCACCGACTCGGGGCCCACGCCGCGCCTGGTCAGTTCGCCGGCCAGGCGGTTCACCCGGGTGTCGAGGTCGTGGTACGTGAGCGAGATGTCGTCGCAGACCACGGCGAGCGCGTCCGGGCTGGCGGCGGCCTGTGCGGAGAACAGTTCGGGGACCGTCCCCTGCGGTACGCGCACCTCGGTGGGGAGGGTGTCGTTGACGTCGGCCAGCAGCCGGTTCCGCTCGGCCGGGCCAAGCCCGTCCACCGCTCCGACCGGGGTGTCCGGATCGGCCGCCACCTGTCGCAGGACCCGGGCGAACCGGTCGGCGATGTCCTCGGCGGTCGGCGCGTCGAACAGGTCGCGCTGGAACTGCAGGACCACCCGGAGATGGGGTTCGGCGGTGGCCGCCACGCCCAGCGGGTAGTGGGTGCCGTTCGCCGAACTCGCGCCGGTGATCGCGATTCCGGCCGCCTGGTTCGCCTCGCTGATGCCCTCGCGGTCGACGGGGAACGACTCGAAGACCGTCACCGTGTCGAACAGCGCCGGGAGCCCGGTGGCCCGGTGGATCTCGGTCAGTCCGCAGTGGTGGTGGTCGAGCAGGGCGGCCTGCCGGTTCTGCAGGCCGGTGAGCATCCCGCCGACGCTGTCCCACGGTGACAGCCGTACCCGTACGGGCAGGGTGTTGATGAACAGCCCCACCATCGAGTCCACGCCTCGCACCTCTGCGGGGCGGCCCGAAACCGTCGCGCCGAACACCACGTCCTGGCGGCCGGTCAGGCCCGCCAGGACGAGCGCCCAGGTGCCCTGCACCACCGTGTTGAGCGTGACGCCCAGTTCGGTGGCCCGCCGGGACAGCTCTGCCGCGACATCGGCCGGGAGTGGTATCTCAAGCTGCCCGGTGTCACCCAGGTCCACGTCGGCTTCGGTGGCGGGGGCGAGCAGGGTGGGTTCGTCGACTCCGGCGAGTTCGTCGGCCCACGCCTGGGCGGCGGCCTCCCGGTCCTGCCGCGACAGCCACGTCAGGAAGTCGCCGTACGCGGGTGGCTTCGCCAGCGCGGCTGCGTCGCCGCCCGTNTCGTCGACGCCGACCCGGTCCAGGCCCAGCACCTCCGCATAGACCCCCGCAAGGACCGTTTCCGCGGCCGTCCGGGGGGCCAGGTAGGCGCCACCGGTGAGGGTCGGCTCCGGGAGGGCGGCGCGGTCCAGGGTGCCGTCTGGCGTGCGGGGCAGCCGGTCGAGTACGACGAAGTCCGAGGGGACCATGTGCTCGGGCAGCCGTGCCGACGCATGGGTACGCAGTTCCACGGAGGAGACGCCGGCGGTGAAGTCCATGCTGGTCTCGCGCTCACCCGGCTGAACCGGAACGACGTAACCGACCAGTCGGCGGCCGGTGTTGCGGCCCGTGTTCGCGACCGCCACCGCCTCGGCCACACCGGCGTGCGCGGACAGTACGGCCTCGACCTCGCGCAGGTCGACCTCGGCGCCGCGGATCGTCACGCGCGTCTCGTCGTGGGTCTCCTGGTGGGCACCCGCCGCCGTCCCGAGCGGACGGTCGGGGTGAGCCACGAGGTGGCGCAGGGTACGGACGAAACCGGCCGCGATGTCGTCCGCCGTGGAGCGGTCGAACAGGTCCGTGGCGTACTCCAGGTTGCCGACGACTCCCTGTCCCGGTACGTCGGCCATGGTGAGGAACAGGTCGAACTTCGCGGTCTGCGTGGCGATCGTCTTCAGATCCGCACGCAGGCCGCTCAGTTCGAGGTCGTCGGCTCCGATGGTCTGCCAGCCGAACATCACCTGGAACAGCGGGTGGTAGGCGGTGGAGCGGTCCGGGTTGAGGAGCTCCACCAGGTGCTCGAAGGGTGCGTGCTGGTTGTCGTAGGCGGCCAGTGCCTTGTCCCGTACCTGGTCGAGCAGCTGGACGAACGAGAGGTCCGCCGGCATCCGTACGCGCAGCACCCAGGTGTTGACGAAGAAGCCGACCAGATCGGCCAGGGCGGCGTCGGTGCGGTTGGCGATCGGGGACCCGATGGTGAAGTCGTCCCCGCTGCCGAGCTGCCTGAGCAGTACGGCCAGGGCCGACTGGAGCACCATGGGCACGGTCGCGCCGTGTGCCCTGGCCAGGTCCTCCACCGCTGCCGTCAGCGCGGGGTCGAGGGTGAAGTCCACCAGGTCTCCGTGGTGGCTGGCCACGGGCGGCCTGGGACGGTCGGTGGGCAGCGGCAACGGCTGCCGCACCCCCTCCAACTCGTTGCGCCAGTAGGCCGACTGCCGGGCCAGGACGCTGTCCGGATCGCTGTCGTCGCCGAGCAGTTCACGCTGCCAGAGCGTGTAGTCGGCGTACTGCACGGGCAGTTCGGGCCACTGGGGTGCCGTGCCACGGCGGCGGGCTTCGTAGGCCGTCCCGAGATCGCGGGTCAGGGGGGCGAGGGACTCGCCGTCTCCCGCGATGTGGTGGATGACCAGCAGCAGTACGTGGTCCTGCGGGCTCTCCCGGAAGACGTGGACCCGTAGCGGGAGTTCGGTGGCGAAGTCGAAGGCGTGACCCACCGCGTCGGCGATCAGGCGGTCCGTGCCCTCGGGGCCCGCCGCTACGACGGGGACGTCGAGGGAGACCTCGTCGGCGGGCAGTATCCGCTGGTACGGCACTCCGTCGTCCTCGGCGACGAGGGTGCGCAGCGTTTCGTGGCGTGCCACCACGTCGTGTACCGCCGCCCGCAGTGCGGGCACGTCCAGGGTGCCTTCCAGGCGCAGTACCACGGGCAGGTTGTAGGTGGCGGACGGCCCTTCGAACCGGTCCGCGAACCACAGCCTGCGCTGGGCGTACGACAACGGCACCCGCTCCGGCCTGGGTTCGGCCCTGCGGAGCTGTGGCTGTGCCGAGGAACCGGCCGACACCCGCGCCGCCAGTTCGGCGACGGTGGGCGAGTCGAACACCGTGCGGATCGGGACGTCGGCGCCCAGGGCGGCACGGACTCGGCTGATGAGCCGGGTGGCGAGCAGGGAGTGCCCGCCCAGCGCGAAGAAGTCGTCGTCGATCCCGATGCCGTCCACACCGAGCACCTCGGCGAACAGGGCGCACAGGATCTCCTCCTGCGGGGTGCGCGGGTCCCGCGAGCCTCCGGTGCCACCCGCGAACTCGGGGGCGGGCAGCGCCGCCCGGTCCAGTTTGCCGTTCGCGGTCACCGGAAGTGTGTCCAGGACGACGAGGGCCGAGGGCACCATGTACTCCGGCAGTCGGGTTCCGCTGTGCGTGCGGACGGCGTCGGTGAGCTGGCCGGGGTTGTACCAGTGGTTCCCTTCGGCGGACGGATCCGGTGCAACGGACGGGCCGGGTTCGGCCGACAGCGCGGGCCGGGCGGCCGGGTGGCCGGTGGGCCGGCGTACGGCGTAGAGGGAGTGCATGCCGGTCTGGGCGAGCTCCTGGGAGCTGTCCACCGTGGTGTGGAACCCGTGCTCGTGCAGCAGCGCGACGACGGTGTCGAGGCGGCCGTCGATGTCGTGGACCTCGGCCGCGATCTGCTGGATGATCGGCCAGTGCTCGGGCTCGATGCCCAGCAGGACGTCCAGTTCGCCCTTCTCCGCGTCGATCTTCAGCAGGTCGATGACGGAGATGCCGTTCTCCCGGATCATCTGGGAGAGCGTCCGCAGCTCGACATCGACGGGCACGCTCCGCAGACGCTCCGTCAGCAGCTCCGCCACCGCCTCGTCGTCCTGGGCGGGATCGGCCTCGGGGCCGGGGGCGTCGACCTCGCGGTCGCGCTCGTTGTCGATGACCCGCTCCAGCATGTGGCGTTCTTCGCTCTCGTCGGCGAAGCGCCCGGACAGCAGGGACATCTCCGGGTAGTAGGTGAACACCGCGTGGCCCGGTTCGCGCCCCAGGGCGCAGTTGGTGACCACGACGTCGATGTCGTGGAGTGCGGCGTTGAGGCGGAACATCTCGGCCAGTTCGGGCATCGGCTCGAAGGCGTGGATCGTGGAGTCGGGCCGCAGGGTCTTCACGAACAGCGAGAACAGGCCCACGTGTCCGCCGACGTCGACGACGCACGCACCCTCGGGAAGGGTCACCCCGCCCCTGAGGTACTCGTTCCTGGTGAAGATCTCGTCGTACAGGAAGAGGACGTTCGACCGGTTGCGGGCGGACACCAGCATGCCGTTCGGCAGCTCGTGCAGCTCCACCCCGTCGAGTCGGCCCTCGCGCCTGAGGCGGCTGATCCGCGCCACTTCCCCCGCGGTCTCGGGCGCGGGGACGACGTACCCCACCAGTTGCTGTCCGCCGGGGGTCTCGCGGGCGACGACGGCCGCGTGTTCGACGCCGGGGTGGCCGGTCAACGCGCTCTCGATCTCGCCGAGTTCCACTCGGAACCCGCGGATCTTGACCTGGTCGTCGGTCCTGCCGAGGTATTCCAGGCGGCCGTGCTCGTCCCAGCGGACCCGGTCGCCCGCGCGGTACATCCGGCTGCCCGGTGCGCCGAACGGGTTGGCCACGAACCGCCCGGAGGTCAGTCCTGCCCGGTGGAGGTAGCCGCGGGCCAGCTGGTCTCCGGCGATGTAGAGCTCGCCCGCCACGCCCGGCGGGACGGGCTTGAGATGCCCGTCCAGTACGTACAGCCGGGTGTTCCACACAGGGCTGCCGATGGTCACCGTGCCGGTGTCCGTCCGGGGGCAGGGGGTGGCGCTGACGTCGACGGCGGCCTCGGTCGGGCCGTAGAGGTTGTTCAGCGGCGCGTCCAGGACGGTGTAGTACTGGTCGCGCAGGTGCGCGGGGAGCGCCTCTCCGCTGCAGATGACCTCACGCAGGCTGGTGCAGGCGCCCGCCGCGGGTTCCTGGAGGAACGCCTGCAGCATGGAGGGCACGAAGTGCGCGAGGGTGATCCGGGACTCCTGGATCAGCCGGGCCAGGTAGGCCGGGTCGCGGTGGCCGTCCGGCTTCGCGACGACCAGGGTGGCGCCGGCGATCAGGGGCAGGAACACCTCCCAGACCGACACGTCGAAGCCCAGCGGGGTCTTCTGCAGGATGCGGTCGCCCGCGGCCACGCCGTAGTTCTCGCGCATCCACTGCAGACGGTTCACGATCGCCGCGTGCTCGACCAGCACACCCTTGGGGCGGCCGGTCGACCCGGAGGTGTAGATGACGTACGCGGGGTGGGCCGGGGTCAGCGGCCGGACCCGGTCGGCGTCGGTGAGATCCGTGTCGGCCTCCGGCAGGGCGAGCGCGGGATCGTCGACCGCGACGCGGGGGACCCCTGCCACCTCGGGGGCGTCCGCGGTGGTGAGGGTGAGCAGCGGGCGCGCGTCGGCGTGCAGGAAGGCGATCCGCTCGGCGGGGAGGCCGGGGTCGACGGGGAGGTAGGCGCCGCCCGCCTTGTGGATCGCGAGCAGCGCGACGACCATCTCGACGGACCGGGGCAGCATCACCGCGACCACGGTCTCCGGTCCGACGCCCTGGGTGACCAGGTGTCGTGCCAGCCGGTTCGCGCGCCGGCCGAGCTCCGCGTAGGTCAGCGCGGTGTCGTCGAAGACCACGGCGGTGGCGTCGGGCGTGCGCGCGGCCTGTGCCGCGAACGCCTCGGAGACCGTGGCGGCCGGTACCGGCCGCGCGGTGTCGTTCCACCGCTCAAGGACCTGCTCCCGCTCGGCGGGGGTGAGGATGTCGACCTGCCCGGCCTGACCGTGCGGGTCGTCCACCACTTGGCGCAGCACCTGGAGGAACCGGTCGGCGATGGCCGTCACCGTGTCGTGGTCGAGTACCGCGTGCTGATGTTGCAGGGCCAGCCGCAGATGGGGGTCCGCGTCGGCCGTCACGGCCAGCGGGTAGTGGCTGCCGCTGAACGGGGTCAGGCCGGTGAGGGTGACCCCGGCCGCGCTGTTGGCCTCGCTGATGCCGACGCGGTCGACGGGGAAGGACTCGAAGACCACGACGGTGTCGAACAGAGCGTTGAGACCTGCGGCTTGGTGGATGTCGGCCAGACCGTAGTGGTGGTGGTCGAGCAGGGCGGCCTGTCGGTTCTGCAGGCTGGTCAGCAGCTCGGCGAGTGACTCGCCGGGCACCGACGGCACCCGTACCGGCAGGGTGTTGATGAACAGCCCCACCATGGAGTCCACCCCGTCCACCGCGGCGGGTCGGCCCGAGACCGTGGCGCCGAAGACGACGTCCTGGCGGCCGGTGAGCTGGCCCAGCAGTACGGCCCAGGCGCCCTGTACGAGGGTGCTGAGGGTGACCCCCAGCTCGGCGGCCCGCTGGGAGAGTGCGATGGCCAGCTCGGGCGGCAACGGTACGTCGACCGATCCGATGTCCGCGGTGGCCATGTCGGCTTCGGTGGCGGGGGCGAGCAGGGTGGGTTCGTCGACTCCGGCGAGTTCGTCCGCCCACGCCTGGGCGGCGGCCTCCCGGTCCTGCCGCGACAGCCAGCCCAGGAAGTCCTGGTATCCCCGTACGCGGGGCAGCGTCGTACCGTCGCCGCCCGANTCGTCGACGCCGACCCGGTCCAGGCCCAGCACCTCCGCATAGACCCCCGCAAGGATCTTCTCCTCCACGGAATCCGGTGCGCGGTAGGTGCCGCCCTTGAACTCCGGTGCGGGGAGGGCAGCGCGGTCCAGCTTCCCGTTGGGCGCCAGCGGGAGTCGGTCCAGCATCACGAAGGCCGAGGGGACCATGAACTCGGGCAGCCTGGCGGATACGAAGGTGCGCAGCTCCGGCACGGACACGCCCGCGGTCAGGTCGACGTCGATATGGCCGAGGCTCTCGACGGTGCCGAGGTTTCCGACGGCCACCGGGACGACATAGCCCACGAGTTGGGTGCCACCGGGCCGCTGGTGGGTGGTCACCACGGCCTGCGCCACTCCCGGATGCGCGGTCAGCGCCGCCTCGACCTCGCCGGGCTCGATCCGGAAGCCGCGTACCTTCATCTGGGTGTCGTCGCGCCCGGCGAACTCCAGCTGGCCGTCGGCGTTCCAGCGGGCGAGGTCGCCGGTGCGGTACATCCGGGACCCGGCCGGGCCGTACGGGTCGGCCACGAACCGGTCGGCGGTCAGCCCCGCCCGACCGTGGTAGCCGCGTCCCACGGCGCCGGCGACGTAGAGCTCGCCCACGACACCGGGCGGCATCGGCAGCAGCCCGGGGCCCAGGACGTAGGCGCGCATGTTGCCGAGCGGCGCTCCGATCGGGGCGCTGCCCGAGGCGTCCGATGCGGTCGGCGCCGCGATGAGGGCCGTGGCGTAGAAGCTCTCGCTCTGCCCGTAGGCGTTGACCACCCGAACGCCGTCGAACGCCTCCTGGACGCGGTGCACCAGGGCGGCGGGCAGCGCCTCTCCCGCGAACACCACGGTGTCGACGGTGGTGGTGTCGGCGATGTGGTCGATGAGTTCGGCGAAGACCGAGGGGACCGTGCTGATCACGCTGCCGGACCAGGAGGGCCGTTCCCCGAGGGCCAGCACGTCCCGGACGATCTCCACGGTGCCGCCGACGCCGAGGGTGGTGATGATCTCGAAGACGGACACGTCGAAGTTGACCGACGTACCGGCCAGCATCCGTGAGCCGGGGCCGACGCCGACCACGGAGGCCAGCCGGGTCACGCCGTTGACCACGCCGTGGTGCGTGATGGCGACGCCCTTCGGATTGCCGGTGGAGCCCGATGTGTACATCACGTAGGCGATGTTGTCCGGCCGGACCGGGGGCGGTGCCCAGGCGTCCGCGTTGCCCTCGTCGAGCTTGAGGTCGTCGAGGTACAGGCGGGGTGTGCCCTGGTCGGGGAGGGTCTGAGCGGTGTCGGAGTCGGTGAGGACCAGCTGCGGCCGGGTCTCGGAGAGGATGAAGTCCAGCCGCTTGCTCGGGTACCGCGGGTCGATCGGCAGGTAGGCGGCACCGGACTTCAGGATGCCCAGCATCGCGACGACCAGGTCCGCCGAGCGGGGCAGGGCCAGGCCGACACAGGTCTCGGGGCCCGCGCCACGGCGGTTCAGCTCGCGGGCCAGGTGGGCGGCGCGCGCCTCCAGTTCGCGGTATGTCAGCTGCTGTTCGTCGTGGACCACCGCGACCGCATCCGGCGTCCGGTGTGCCTGACGCTCCATCAACTCGGGGATCGTCAGGTCGGGTGTGGCGGCGGCCGTGTCGTTGAACCCGGCCAGCAGGTCGCGCTCGGCGGGCGCCAGTACGTCCACCGCGCCGACCAGGGTGTCCGGTGCCTCGGTGAGGCACCGCAGGACGCGCAGGAAGCGCGCCCCGATGTCGGCCACGGTGGACCGGTCGAACAGGTCGGTGGCGTACTCGAGGTTGCAGTGCATGCCCTGGCCGGGGGCGTCGGCCGCGAAGTTGAACTCCAGGTCGAACTTGGCGGTCGGAGTGGGGACCGCCTCCAACTCGGCGCTCAGGCCCGGCATCGCGAGGTCGAGGCGGGCGTGGTTCTGCCAGGTGAACATCGTCTGGAACAAGGGGTGGTACGCGGTGGAGCGCTCCGGGTTCAGTGCCTCCACCAGCCGCTCGAAGGGCACGTCCTGGTGGTCGTAGGCGCGCAGTGCCGTGTCGCGTACCCGGTCCAGGACCTGGGCCAGCGACGGGTTGGCGGAGAGGTCGGCGCGCAGCACCCAGGTGTTGACGAAGAAGCCCACCAGCTCGGTCAGCGCTTCGTCGGGGCGCCCGGCGTTCGTGGACCCGATGGTGAGGTCGTCTCCGGCACCGAGCTGGTGCAGGGTCACGGCCAGCGCCGACTGCATCACCATCGCCGTCGTCACGCCCCGGGCCCGCGCCGCCTCCTCGGCGGCCGCGAGGAGACCGGGCTCGATGGCGAACTCGACCATGTCGCCGCGGTGGCTGGCGGTCGCGGGCCGCGGCCGGTCGGTGGGCAGCCGCAGCTGCTGGGGGGCGCCCGCGAGTTCGGTCCGCCAGTACTCCAGCTGGGTGGCCAGCACACTGTCGGGGTCCTGCTCGTCGCCGAGCAGTTCGCGCTGCCAGAGGGTGTAGTCGCCGTACTGCACGGGCAGTTCCGGCCAGCTCGGCGGCTCGTTGCGCAGCCGGGCGGTGTACGCGGCGGCCAGGTCGCGGCCCAGGGGCGCCATCGACTCGCCGTCGGCCGCGGCATGGTGCACCACCAGGACGAGGAGGTGTGCCTCGGGGCCGCTGCGCAGCACGGACGCGCGGACCGGGATCTCGGCGGTGAGGTCGAAGCGGTGGGCAACCGCCCGCGCCAGCGCGTCGGCCTCGCCGTCCGGCGGCACGTCGACGACCGGCACCGCGAGGTCCAGGCGGTCGGCCGGGACGACGTGCTGCGTGGGCAGGCCCTCGTCGTCCTCGACGAAGACCGTACGCAGGCTCTCGTGACGGGTGACCACGTCACGTACGGCAGAGGCCAGCGCGGTCACGTCCACAGTGCCGTGCAGACGGAGCACGAACGGGAGGTTGTAGGTGGCCGACGGCCCCTGGAACCGGTCGATAAACCACAGCCGCCGCTGGGCGAAGGACAGGGGGATCACTCGGCGTCTCCTCATCGGTCGGTCATCCTGCGCAGGCGCGGCCTGCTGGGGGTGGCCAGGGTTTTGAGTTCACGGGACAGCTCGGCGACGGTGGAGCGTTGGAACACCGCGCTGACCGGTATCTCCCGGCCGAGCTCTGTACGGACGCGGCTGATCAGCCGGGTCGCCACCAGGGAGTGCCCGCCCAGGGCGAAGAAGTCGTCGTCGATGCCGACGCGTTCGACGCCGAGGGCCTCCGCGTACAGCCGGCACAGTGCCTCTTCGTCGGCGTCTCTGGGTGCGCGGTAGGCGGCCCCGGTGAACTCCGGTTCCGGGAGCGCGGCGCGGTCCAGCTTTCCGTTCGGCATCAGCGGGAACCTGTCCAGGACGACGAAGGCCGTGGGCACCATGAAGTCGGGCAGTTTCTCCGCCAGGAACCCGCGCAGCGCGTCGGGCGTGCCACCGGGAGCCACATAGGCGACCAGCCGCCGGGCCGCGCTGGCGCCGCGGCCGTCCTTGACGGCGACGACCGCCTGCTCGACCTCGGGGTGGGCGGCCAGTGCCGCCTCGACCTCGGCCGGTTCGACGCGGGCCCCGCGGATCTTCACCTGGGCGTCGCCGCGCCCGGCGTACTCCAGCTGACCGTGCGCGTTCCAGCGGGCCAGGTCTCCGGTGCGGTACATCCGGGCCCCGGCGGGCCCGAACGGGTCGGCGACGAACCGTCCGGCGGTCATCGCGGACCGGCCCCGGTAGCCGCGGCCGACCGTGGCGCCCGACACGTACAACTCCCCCACCACACCGGGTGGGACGGGCTGCAGGCCGGTGCCCAGGACATAGGCCCGTACCTGGTCGAGTGGGGTGCCGATCGGGGCTCCGGCAGCGTTGCCGTCCCATGGGTCGGTGCCCGCGAGGGCGTATGTGGTGGCGTAGAAGGTCTCGCTCTGCCCGTAGCCGTTGACCACCCGGACCCCGGGCATGGCTGCCCTGATCCGTCGGACCAGCGGGTCGGGCAGTGCCTCACCGGCCAGCATGACCGTCTCGGCGCTGATCCGGCCCGGCACCTGGTCGAGGAGTTCGGCGAACGCCGAGGGGACCGTGCTGATCACTCCACCGGACCAGCCGTCACGCTCGGCCAGGGTCAGGACGTCCCTGACGACCTCGACGACCCCGCCCGTGCACAGCGTGGAGAAGATCTCGAACACCGATACGTCGAAGTTGACCGAGGCCGCCGCGAGCATCCGGGCGCCTGGGCCGACTCCCAGTCCGGCCGCCAGCGCGGGCAGGCAGCTGGTGACGTTGCGGTGGGTGATGGCCACGCCCTTGGAGGTACCGGTGGACCCGGAGGTGTACATCACGTACGCCGCGTTGTGCGGGCGTGGTCCCTGGAGGTACCGGGTGCCGTCGGAGTCGCCGGGGTCGTCGGAGTCGCTGGGGCCGTCGGCGTCGCTGGGGCCGTCGAGCAGTTCCTCCAGCCGCAGCGGTGGCGCGTCGGTGGGGGGCAGGGTGCTGCCGGTGGGTGTGTCGGTGAGGATCAGCGCGGGGCTCGCGTCGGCGAGCAGGAACTGCAGGCGGTGGCCCGGGTACTCCGGGTCGAGCGGCAGATACGCGGCGCCGGACTTCAGTACGCCGAGCAGCGCCACGACCAGCTCGGCGGACCGCGGCAGGGCCACCGCCACCAGCGACTCGGGGCCCGCGCCGCGCCGGCCGAGGCCGTGGGCGACCCGGTCGGCCCGCTCGTCGAGTTCCCGGTACGTCAGGGTCGTCTCGCCGCAGACCACCGCGACCGCGTCCGGTGTCCGGGCCGCCTGCGAGGCGAAGAGGTGCGGGATCGTCGTCGGGGTGTCCCGTACGGCCGTGTCGTTGAACTCCCTGAGCAGCACGTCCCGTTCGGCGGGTGCGAGCAGGTCGATCGAGCCCACCGGCCGGCCGGTGTCCGTGGCCAGTTGCCGCAAGACCCGTCCGAAGCGCTGTGCGAGACCGTCCGCGGCGTCGGGGGTGAAGAGGTCCCGCTGGTACTGCAGTACGAGCCGCAGAGGGGTGCCGCCGTCGGCGGGCAGCGCCATCACGGACAACGGATAGTGCGTGGTGGCGACGGGGCGCAGACCGGTGAAGGTGACACCGGCCTCCTTGCTCGCCTCGGCGATCCCGGCCCGGTCCAGCGGGAAGGACTCGAAGGCGACGTAGGTGTCGAACAGGGCGGGCAGGCCGGTGGCGCGCTGGATCTCGTGCAGGGGATGGTGGTGGTGGTCGAGCAGGGCGCCCTGCCGGTCGTGCAGTGCGGTCAGGACCTCGGCGACGCTGTCCCCCGGTGCGCAGCGCACCCGTACCGGAACGGTGTTGAGGAACAGGCCGACCATCGACTCCACGCCGGGCAGTGCGGGCGGGCGGCCGGCCACGGTGGCCCCGAACACCACGTCCTGGCGTCCGGTCAGCTGCCCCAGGAGTAGCGCCCAGGCTCCCTGGACGACTGTGTTCAGGGTGACGCCGAGTTCCGCTGCCCGGCGCGCCAGGGTGTGGGCGGTGTCCGCGGGCAGCGGCACCTCGGTCTGGCCGACGCCGGTGCGGCCGGTCCGGGGTCCGGTGGTGGGGGCGAGGAGCGCGGGCTCATCGAAGCCGTCGAGTTCGCGCGCCCACACCCGGGCCGACTCGGCGTGGTCCTGGCGGGACAGCCAGGCCAGGAAGTCGCGGAAGCCGCGGGTGCGGGGCAGCGCCGTACCGTCCGCGCCCGATCCGTAGAGCCGCAGCAGATCCTGTGCGAGCAGCGGGATCGACCAGCCGTCGAACAGCACATGGTGTGCGGTCAGGACCAGTTCCGCGTGCTCGGGCCCCTTGCGGACCAGGGTGAGCCGGAGCAGGGGTGGTGTCGCCGGGTCGAAGTGCGTCGCCAGGTCGTCGGCGAGGAGTCGGTCGAACGCCTCGTCGCGCTCCGGCTCGGCGAGTCCGCTCAGGTCGGTCTCGCGCCAGGGCAGGGCGACGCCCTCGACGACCAACTGGACCAGGTCTCCCGCCGCGTTGGGCACGAACGCGGTGCGCAGGGCGGCGTGCCGGTCGAGGAGCGCCTGTCCGGCGGCCCGCATCCGGGCCGGTTCGACCGGTCCCGACAGGTGGAGGGTGTACTGGACCTGGTAGGCGTCAACGGCCAAGTCGCCGGCCATGGACTCGAAGAGCAGCCCGGCCTGCAGTGAGGTGAGCGGCCAGACGTCCGCCAGTCCCGGGTAGCGCGCCTCCCATTCCTCCAGTTCGCCCTGCTGCACCCGTACCAGCGGTACGTCCGACGGGGTCAGCCCGCCCGAGCCGGGTGCGGCGACGTGCCGGGCGAGCCCTTCGAGCGCGGCCCGCCACAGGTCGGCCAGCCGCCGCACCTCGTCGGGCGGCAGCACTCCGGTGGGGGCGCCGAACAGGGCGCCGAGGCGGGGGCCTTCGGGTGTGTCGGTGACCATCGCGTTGATGTCCACCTCGGACAGGGCGGGCATCCGCGCGTCGTGTCCCGCGTCGAGCTCGGCCAGTTCGGCGAACTCCGTGAGGTCATCGGTCTGTGTCCAGCCGAGGCCGCGCAGGTACTCGGGCATGTCGGCGGCCGAGAACCGGCCCAGGTAGTTGAACCCGATCTGGCCCAGCGGATGGTCACGCAGCACGGCGGCGGTCTCGTCGTTGAGGTAGCGCAGCAATCCGTAGCCAAGTCCCTTGCCCGGAACGGCGCGTAGCTGTTCCTTGACCGCCTTGATCACCGCTCCCGCGGCGGGTCCGCCCGCGAACGCCTCATCGACGTCGATGCCCGCCAGGTCCATACGTACCGGGAAGACACTGGTGAACCAGCCCACGGTGCGGGCCAGGTCCGCGCCCGGAACAGCGTCCTCCTCGCGGCCGTGGCCTTCGAGCCGCAGCAGGGTCGACGGTTCGTCGACGCCCCGCGTGCGGCGCCACCGGGTGACTGCCAGGGCCAATGCCGCCAGCAGGGCGTCGGCCGTCCCCCCGTGGAAGGCCTTCGGTACGGCGGTCAGCAGCGCTTCGGTGACGGCGACCGGCAGCAGGACGCGTGTCTTGTCGACGGTGGCCATGACGTCCACGGCGGGGTCGAGCCGCCGGGCGCCGAGCAGCGGGTCAGGTCCTTCCACGATGGACCGCCACACGGGCAGTTCCGCCGTACGGTCCTGGGCTGTCGCGGTCTCGGCGAGGGCGTGCGCCCAGCGGCGTACCGAGGTGCCGACGGCCGGGAGCGCCGGGGGTTTGTCGGCCCTGACGTGGTCCCAGGCCGTGGCGAAGTCCGGCATCAGGATGCGCCAGGACACCCCGTCGACGACCAGGTGGTGCAGCACCACCAGCAGCCGTCCGGGTCCGGCGCCCGCATCTGGTCCGGGGTCGAACCACACGAACTGCGCCACCACGCCCGCGGCGGGTGACAGCCGCCCCGCGGCCTGGTCCAGTTCGCTCAGCAGCAGCTGGCGCCAGGCGCCGGCCGACCAGTCCCCGTCGCAGCCGACGCGCCGGACCAGGGCGTCCGCGTCGACCGAGCCTGGCGGGCCGACCAGCAGGCCGTCGGGCTCAAGGCGCGTACGCAGGAGGTCGTGCCGGTCCAGTACCGCCGTGATCGTCACGGCCAGACCGTCCCGGTCGATGTCCGGCGGCAGTTCGAGGACCACGGCCTGTGACAGCCGGTCCAGTCCGGGGCCGAGCTCCTGAATCCACTTGGCCACCGGCATCAGCGGCATCCGGCCGACCCCGGCGCCGGTGAGTTCGGCCAGTTCCGGCTCTGTGTCGGCCCGTCCGTGCGCGTGCGCGGCGAGTTCGGCCACCGTCCGGTGCTGGAAGACCTCTCCGGGGCTGAGCGTCAGGCGCTGGGCGCGGGCCCGGGTGACCACCTGGATCGCCTGGATGCTGTCGCCGCCCAGGGTGAAGAAGTCGTCGTCGACACCGACGCGTTCCCGGCCGAGTACCTCCGCGAAGAGTCCCGCGATGGTCTCCTCCGCAGAGGTGCGGGGCGCCCGGTACGTTTCGCCGGTGAACTCGGGGACGGGCAGCGCGTCCCGGTCGAGTTTGCCGTTCGGTGTCAGCGGCAGCCGGTCCAGCACCACGAACGCCGCGGGGACCATGAACCGCGGCAGGCGGTCGGCGACGAATCCCCGCAGCTCCCCTGTCACCAGACCGGAGCCGAGCGTGAACTCGGCGTCGCCCGGGCCCGTACCCGACGGGACCACGTAGCCGACGAGGTGCCGCCCCGTCCCCGTGCCGCTTCCCTCGCGGAGGATGACCGCGGCCTGCGCCACTTCGGGGTGTGACAGCAGCACCGTCTCGATCTCGCCCGGTTCGATCCGGAAGCCCCTGAGCTTGATCTGCTCGTCGGTGCGGCCCAGGTGCACCAGCTCGCCTTCGGGGGTGGTGCTCACCAGGTCCCCGGTGCGGTACATCCGGTCGCCCGCGGTGCCGAACGGGCAGGCGACGAAACGCTCCGCGGTCAGGGCCTGCCGGTTCAGATAGCCGCGGGCCAGTCCCGTACCCGCGAGGTACAGCTCACCGGGCATTCCCCGCGCCACCGGGCGCAGCTCCTCGTCGAGCACGTAGCCGCGCATCTGGTCCATCGGCAGCCCGATGGGGATCTCCGCGCCGACGGACTCGGTGGGGTCCACCCGGTGGTGGGTGGCGAACACCGTCGTCTCCGTCGGCCCGTAGACATTGATGAACGCCGTGTGCGGGCAGGCCTCGCGGGCCAGCTGGACCGCCTGCGGTGAGACGCGTTCACCACCGGCCCACACCTCACGCAGTCCGCTCAGGCAGCCCGCGTCCTCGCCGACCAGAAGGCTGAACAGAGCGCTGGTCAGAAAGACCGCGGTGACGCCGTGCCGGTCCACCAACGCGGCCAGCGAGTCAGGGGTCAGATCCGGGGCCGGGTCGACGACGACCACGTCGCCGTTGAGCAGCGGTACCCACAGCTCGTAGACCGAGGCGTCGAAGGCCAGCGGGGAGTGCAGCAGCACCCGCGCGTGGTTTCCGCCGCGCCAGCGCCGGTCCGCGGCCAGGCCGAGCACGTCGCGGTGGGTGATGCCGATGCCCTTCGGGGTCCCGGTCGATCCGGAGGTGTAGATCACGTACGCGAGCTGTGCCGGGTCCTCCAGCGGCTCGGGGGCGATGTCCGAAATCCGCTCGTCCCGCCCCTCCAGCTCACCCCCTTCCAGGGTTTCGAGTTCCACGCGGGGACAGCTGTCGGGGAAGTCCGCCGCCACCCCGGCCAGGGTGAGCAGCAGCACGGGCCGGGCGTCGCGCACCATGAACTCGACCCGCTGGGCCGGGTAGTCGGGGTCCACCGGCAGATACGCCGCACCGGCCCGCAGCACCCCCAACAGCGCCACGGCGAGCTCCGTGGAGCGCGGGAACGCCACCGCCACGAGCGACTGCGGGCCCACGCCGCGCCGACGCAACTCGCCCGCCAGCCGNCCCGCTGGGCCGGGTAGTCGGGGTCCACCGGCAGATACGCCGCACCGGCCCGCAGCACCCCCAACAGCGCCACGGCGAGCTCCGTGGAGCGCGGGAACGCCACCGCCACGAGCGACTGCGGGCCCACGCCGCGCCGACGCAACTCGCCCGCCAGCCGGGCCGACCGGACGTCGAGCTCCCGGTAGGTCAGCTGGCGGTCGTCCGAGACGACCGCGACGGCCTCGGGGGTCGCCGCGGCCCGCAGTGCGAACTGCGCGGGAATCGTTGTGGCGGGGACCGGATCACGCACGTGCATCACCCCAGCTGAACAAGTGGACCAGTGAATCGGTTCGGGTAGCGCTGATGTCCGCGACAACGCGGCATCAATTTCACAGACGACGGCGGAACCCGCCCATTCGCATTCATCGGGAGAACCTCTGGGATTTCCCGGACAGGAATCCCGCAGGGCACGACGCACCACCCCCAGGACGGACCTCAGCTTCACTCCTGGGTGCTGCCGAGGTCAAGCAGGATTGTGTCGGCACGCCACCTCGACGATTCACGCTGTCCGGTCGGCCAGGGCACCGGCCCGTCCTGTCGACGGGACATCCAACTCGACCCGCACCAGGGCAGTCTGGCGACCAGTCGGCGGCTGATTGCACAGGATTCCCTGCCTCGGATAACCTCCGGACAAAACAGCGCCTACGCGGTCCGACATGCTTGACCGCTCTCCGGTATCGACCGGCCGCCGTTTTCGTCATCGTTCTTCTGGCCTCGGCACCATACGGAGTTCCGAGGCCGCAGCCGGCAGTCCGATAAAGAACGAGGAACCTATGTCGCCAGAGTCCCTGTCATTGGTGTGCCTGCCTTTCGCCGGCAGCGGCGCCGGTTTCTACCGCGCCTGGGCGGAAGTGCCGACACACGGCCTTACGGTCCTGCCGGTGCAACTGCCGGGACGTGAGGAGCTGTTCCTGGAGGAACCCCTCACCGACGCGGGAGAGGCGGCCGCGCTGCTCGCACCCAAGGTCGTCGACCTCACCGCCGGGGCGGGCCGGTTCGCGTTGTTCGGCCACAGCCTCGGCGCCGTACTGGCCTACGAGATCGCGCATGAACTGGACCGGCTCGGCCATCCGGGCCTGGCCCACGTCTACGTCAGTGGCTCACCGGGGCCGTGGCACGGACGCGATGCCAGGGCGACCGGGCTCAGTGACGAGGAGTTCCTGGAGCGGGTGCAGGAGTTCGCCGGGTACCGGCACGAGGCGTTCGACAACCCGGACCTGCGCGAGCTGCTGCTGCCCGTGCTCCGGGCCGACGTCGCGATGCACGAGAACTACAAGCCGTCGTCGGACGAGCCGCTGCCGGCGCCGGTCACCGCGCTGCGCGGCACGGACGACGCCCTGGTCTCCCGCGAGCACGCACGCCAGTGGCAGCCCACCACCCGCGCGGAGTTCCGGTACACGGAACTGCCGGGCGGCCATATGTACCTCGTCGATTCGCCCGACGAGCTGTTGCGCACCATCGCCGGACGCTGAAGGACCTCGAACGGAGACCGCGGGCATGCAACTCAAGGGCAGGACAGCCGTGATCACGGGAGCGGCACGCGGACTGGGCCGCGAGTGCGCCGTCAGGTTCGCACGCGAGGGCGCCGATCTGCTGCTGCTCGACATCGGCCGCGACATCGAGGGCGTCGGGTATCCGCTCGGCAGCCAGAGCCAGTTGGAGCACACCGCGAAGCTGTGTGAACAGCACGGGAGTTCCGTCGTCGCCCGCGCGGTCGACGTGCGCGACCTGGCGCAGACCGCTGCGGCGGTGCAGGAGGCGCTGCACCGCTTCGACGCGGTCGACGTCCTTGTCAACAACGCGGGGATCGCCGCGCCTTCGGGCCTGCCCGTGCACGAGATCAGCGAGCCGGACTGGCTGCTCATGCAGGACACCAATCTCAACGGCACCTGGCGGATGATCAAGGCCGTGGCGCCTTCGATGATCGAGCGGCGGGCCGGGAGCATCATCAACGTCGCGTCCACCGCCGGGCTCGTGGGCTACCGCGACTTCAGCGGATATGTGACGGCCAAGCACGGCCTCATCGGCCTGACGAAGGCCGCGGCACTCGACTACGCGCCGTTCCAGGTCCGCGTCAACGCGCTGTGTCCCGGCTCGGTGCGCGACAACCCGCTGGTCGAGGGACGGATGCTCGGGGAGATCGCCCGTGCGCTCGACGTACCGGTCGACGAGCACGAAGAGGTCTTCCTGCGGGACCAGCCGATGAACGCGCTCGTCGAGACCTCCAGCATCGCCGGGGCCGCCCTGTGGCTGGCCGGCGACGACTCCCGGCAGGTGACCGGCACGGTACTCACCGTCGACGGCGGATTCACCAGCCGGTAGGCGGCCCGGCCCGCTCTCCCGCCGCCTTCCGTCCCCCGAGCAGCTTGACCGACCACCACCCACGAGCCCCTGCCGCGTGACGCGAGGGACAGGGGCGCTCAGGAGGCCCGCACGATGGCGACAGCCGCGAAGAACCCGCCCCCCGCAGCTGCCGGAGGCGGGCCGCCGCACCCGGTGTACCCGGCCGAGCCGGGACACCTCGCGCCGCCGTCCGCCGAGCGCCTGTCCGCGCGGGGCCGCGAGTGCCACGGTCTGATGGTGCGCATCCCCCGGCCCGACGACACCGCGGAGATCCGGCGCCGGCTGGCCGAGACCGCCTGGCGCTGGCCCGCGTTGGGGGAGATACGGCTCTGGGAGACGGCGGTGCCGGAGCCCTACGAGGCTCCGGCCGCGCGGGAACGGGCGCGGCGGGAGGCCCTGCGGCCGGTGGGCGACGGCCGGGCCCCGCTGCGTGCGGTCCTGCTGCGATACACCGACGGCGCGGCGGATCTGGTGCTCGTCGCCGAGCGGTCGCGGGTCTCGCGCACCGCCCTGGACGCGGTCGCCGACCTGCTGGTGTACGGCCCCGGGGCGGTTCGGGATGCCGCGGTTCCGGCGCGGCGCACCGGGGCGGTACGGCCATCGGCCTCGCGGGCCACGGCCGACTGGGGGCTGGGGGACGCACGCCGTACGGGTCTGGTCAGCGCCCTCCCGCTGGTCCTGCCCGGTGGCCCGGGAGCCAACGGACGGTGGCTGCTGGCGGCCGTGGCGCTCACCCTGGCCAGGTACAGCGGTGATCCGACGGTCGCGGTCGGGCGATTCGACGCGACGCACGACGCCCCGCGGGCGGAAGTCGTGCGGATGGCGGATGTCGTGGACGTCGAGGCGCCCGCGGGTCTGCTCGCGCGCCTCGACGCCGTGGCCCCCGTCGAGGCCGGTGCCGAGCTGCCCGCGGTCGGTGTCGTGCTCGGCCCGGCAGCGGATGACCGTACGTATGTGCCGTGCCAGACGCCGCTCTTCCCGCTCACCGTCCTGTCGACCGAGCGGCCCGACGGCACGTTCACGGGGTCGTGCTGGTTCGACGAAGGCGTGGTCGCGCCGCGCGTGGCGGGGCTGTTCTGCGCGTCCGTCGAACGGCTCGCCGCACGGTTCGCGCAGGAGGACGCGCAGGTCCCGCACTCCCAAGACCCGCACTCCCAAGTCCCGCTGTCGCAGGTCCCGTTCATCGGCACGGAGGAGACCGAGCGGATCCTGCGTCTGGGGCAGGGGGCCCAGCGGGCAGCACCGGCCAGGCGGATCGACGAGCTCTTCGCCGAGGTCGCCCGCCGCCGCCCGGACGCCGTGGCCCTCGTGGACGACACCGGCGAACTGACGTACCGCCAACTCGATGAGCGGGCGGAGCGGATCGCGGCCGGGCTGCGGGCGCTCGGCATCGCGCGCGGGAGCAGGGTCGGGGTGTTCCTGGACCGCGACGCCTCCCTGGTGGTGTCTCTGCTTGGCGTCCTTAAGGCGGGCGGAGCCTATGTGCCGATGGACGTCAACTACCCTGCGGACCGGCTCCGTTACATCGCCGCGAGCGCTCAGCTGCCGCTGGTCATCGGAGGTGCGGCGGAGTTCCCCGCGGTCCCGGGCGTCCGGGTCGTACGCCCCGACGAACTGACCGCGGCCGACGACGCCGAGGGCACCGCCGACGCGGGCGCCGCGGCCGCGAGCGCGGACGACGACGCGTACGTGATCTACACATCGGGCTCGACGGGCCGCCCCAAGGGTGTCGTCGTTCCGCACCGAAACGTGGCCGCCCTGCTGGACGCCACGTCCACGGACTTCGGTCTGGGGCCCGACGACGTGTGGACGCTCTTCCACTCCAGCGCCTTCGACTTCTCGGTCTGGGAGATCTGGGGCTGTCTGCTGACCGGCGGCCGGCTGGTCGTCGTCTCCTACTGGGTGGCCCGGGACACCCACGCCTTCTACCGGCTGCTTGCGGAGCACGGCGTCACCGTGCTCAACCAGACTCCGTCGGCCTTCGCCCAGCTGATGCGCACCGACCAGCAGGAGCGGGGCGACATGCCGGTGCGCCTCCTGGTGTTCGGCGGCGAGCCGCTCGACGTGGCGGTGCTGGGGCCGTGGTTCGCCCGGCACTCGCCCTCCCGATGCCGGGTGGTGAACATGTTCGGCATCACCGAGACCACCGTGCATGTGACCGCGCGCACCCTCACCCCTGCGGATGTCGTGGCGGGTTCCCGATCGGTGGGCCGTGCACTGCCGGGCTGGTCGGTGTCCGTGCGGGACGCCCAGGGGCGCGTGCTTCCGCCCGGCGCGGCCGGGGAGATCTACGTCGGCGGGGCGGGGGTGGCGGACCGGTACCTCGGCCAGGCGGAGTTGACGGCGCAGCGGTTCATCGTCGACCAGGACACCGGAGTACGTCTCTATCGCAGCGGCGACAAGGGGCGGCTGCACCCCGACGGTTCCCTCGACCACCTGGGCCGCCTCGACAGCCAGGTCAAGATCCGCGGGCATCGGATCGAGCTGGGCGAGATCCGCTCCGTACTGATGGACGATCCTGGCGTCAGCGCGGCCGTCGTGGTCGTCAACGAGGCGATACCGGGCGATCCCGCGAGCAGCCGGATCGACGCGTACGTCGTTCCGGCGCTCTCCGCGCCCGGCCCGGTCGCCCCGCGGGTCCTCGACAACGCCCGGCGCATCCTGCCCGACTACATGACGCCCGCCACGCTCACCGAGATCGCCGCGGTGCCGCTGACGGACAACGGGAAACCGGACCTCACCCGGCTGCCTCCCCCAACGGCCGCGGAGCGCACGCCCGGAGAGCCGAGGCCCGTCTCCGGGCCTTCGGGAGGCCTCGCCGACGACATCCTCGACATCTGGAGCCACTGCCTGAAGTCCGAGGTGACCGTCGAGGACAACTTCTTCGAGCGGGGCGGGAACTCCCTGCTGGTGGTCCGTGTCCTCGCGGAGATGCGCGAACGCGGCCTGCCCCAGGTGACGCCTCGCGACTTCTACGCCCACTCGACCGCGGGCCAGTTCATCGGCCTGGTCGAAGAGCGCACGTCGTGAAGCCGGAGGCGCCATGCGGCCCGGACTACCCCGATCCGTCAGCCGTCAGGCAGACGCACGCAGTTCGAGGGTGCAGCACTTCACGCTGCCGCCCCCCTTGAGCAGCTCCGACAGATCCAGGCCCTTGGGTATGAAGCCGCGCTCCCGCAGCTGGTCGGCGAGGCCGGTGGCGGCCTCGGGCAGGATGACGTGCAGACCGTCGCTGACCGCGTTGAGGCCGAACGCGGCGGCGTCCTGCGGCGCGGCGAGCACCGCGTCGGGGAAGAGCCGCTCCAGGACGGCCCGGCTGCCCGGCGAGAAGGCCTGCGGGTGGTACATCACCTCGTCCGTGTCGAGGACCGCGAGTGCGGTGTCGAGGTGGTAGTAGCGGGGGTCGGTCAGTTCGAGGCTGATCACGGGGCGGCCGAAGAACTCCTGTGCCTCGGCGTGGCCTTCGGGGCTGCTGCGGAAGCCGCGCCCGGCCAGCACCCAGCTGCCGGTGACGAGGAAGTCGCCCTCGCCCTCGTTGATGTGCTCGGGGGCGTGCAGCTCGGTGAAGCCGTGGGCGCGGAACCATTCGAGGTACGCGGGGCCTTCGGCGTACCGCTCGGCGTTGCGGAAGCGGGCACCGAGCACCTTGCCGTCCACGACGGTCGCCCCGTTGGCCGCGTACACCATGTCCGGGAGACCTGGCACGGGGTCGATGAGCTCGACCTGGTGCCCCAACTCCCGGTACAGCGAGCACAGTCGCTCCCACTGGGCGACGGCCAGCTCGGGGTCGACCGGCTTGGAGGGGTCCATCCACGGGTTGATGGCGTACGTGACGTCGAAGTGGCTGGGCCGGCACATCAGGTAGCGGCGCAGCCGCTGGCGACGAACGTTCATGGCACTCCAGTCATGGTGGGTGAGCGGACGGCGCGTTCCGGATAACGCGGTCGTGAATTCGACGGCGTTCCGCTTTTCCGCATGCGGCATGGGGGTTTATGACCGCGCCGCGGAGCGCCGAACATACCATCCCGCGCGACTTTACGGGCGGGCGTGAATTCCGAACTTCCCGCGCCCGGCAAAAGGGTGGCCGCGGGCCGGTAGGGCGAACTATTGTCTGCACGCCGAGTCACCCTTGGGTGAAGCCGGTTCAAGGTTTCCCCGTGAACCTGTGAAACTCCGTGAACCCGTGAACCCGTGAACTCCGAGATAGGAGCCACACATGTTTGTTCCCGACCAGTACCGTGAACCAGAAGGATCATGGATAGTCGACCTGGTCCGCAAGAACCCGCTGGCCCAGCTGGTCAGTAATGGTGCCGACGGAAACGCGCCGTACGCGACGCATGTGCCCGTCATCCTCGACCCGACACTGCTGGAACAACCCGCCGAGTTGCCCGGCGCCACCCTGTGGGGGCATATGAACAGGGCGAATCCGCACTGGTCGGCCCTCGGGGACACCACCCCTGTCGTGGTGACCTTCACCGGCCCCCACGCCTATGTCTCGCCGACCGTGTACGAGAAGACGCCTGCTGCTCCGACCTGGAACTTCACCGCGGTTCATGTACGCGGCGTCCTGCACAAGATGGGGGCGGCCGAGGACACCCTGGACGTCGTGAAGGCCACGGTGCGCGCGCTGGAAGCCGAGTTCGGAACGGGCTGGGACATGTCCCACTCGATGGACCACTTCCACCGAATCCTGCCTGGCGTCGGAGCGTTCCGTATCGAGGTTTCGCAGGCTGACGGGATGTTCAAGCTGAGCCAGGAGCAGGAATACGAAACGCGGGAACGGGTGCGCTGCTCGTTCGCCGGGCAACCGTCCAGCAATCAGCGCGGGGTAGCCGCCATGATGAGCCGACTTCCCGCGACGGGCTGACCTTCCCGCCCCTGCACGGCGCGGTGTCCCGTCACCGGGACAAACGGCTTCGGCAATCCGTCGAACCTTGACAGCCGGAAGGCGCCGCTTGAACACTGAGGCGGCGAATCACCTCAACACCCCACACATCCAGCCCCCTTCAGGAGGGACATATTCCGTGCCTACGCTCGTGGACCAGTGGAATATACATCCGGACCATTTCTGGCTGACCGGAAAGCGGCCGGAGCAACTTGTCGAGTACAACGAAGAGCTGCAGATGTGGATGGTCTACGGCTATCCGGAAGTGGTCGAGGTCCTCACCCAGCCCCAGAAGTTCTCGAACGACGGCTGGCGTCTGGTGGACGTCCCGGTCGAGGACTGGGTCAAGGAGGGTGACTTCGCCCAGATGGACCCGCCGCAGCACCGCAAGCTGCGGGGGCTGGTCGACTACGCGTTCACTCCCAAGCTGGTGGCCCAACTGGAGCCCCGGGTGGACGAGATCGTCCATGAGCTGATCGACGACCTGGCGG
Source organism: Streptomyces sp. E11-3 (assembly GCF_046540415.1). NCBI lineage: Bacteria > Bacillati > Actinomycetota > Actinomycetes > Kitasatosporales > Streptomycetaceae > Streptomyces > Streptomyces sp. E11-3. The sequence goes on from NZ_JAZGRL010000001.1 coordinate 1,577,793, forward strand.
GCCGGGACCGGTTCGACCTGGTGTCCGACTTCGCCAACCCGCTGCCGGTGGCGGTGATCTCCGACCTGCTGGGCGTCCCACGGAGTGACCGGGATCTGTTCAAGGGGTGGATGCACGCACTGCTCGACGACGCGGGCGAGCTGGATTCGCCCGAGAGCATCAAAGAGCAGGAAGCCGCGATGGACGAGCAGTTCGGACTGCTCCGGGAGATGCGCGACTACTGGGCCGAGCAGGCCGCGGAACGTCGGCGGCAGCCGCGGGAGGACCTGCTCAGCCACCTCGTCCACGCGGAGTTCGAGGGCGAACGGCTCTCCGACGGCGCGGTGTTCAACATCGCGAACCGCATCCTGATCAACGGACACCACACGACCGAGCTGGTCATCGGCAACACCGCGCTGTGCCTGATCGAGTTCCCCGACCAGGCGGCCCGGGTACGCGAGGACCGGACCCTCACCCCCACGCTGATCGAGGAGTCCCTCCGGTTCCTCAGCCCGCTCGCCGGAGTGATGCGCGTGAGCACCACCGAGGTGGAGGTCGCCGGGCAGCTCATCCCCAAGGACCAGATGGTGATGGCGTGGTGCGGCGCGGCCAACCGGGACGAGCGCGAGTTCGCCAACCCGGACGTGTTCGACGCCGGACGCTCTCCCAACGCGCACCTCGGCTTCGGCCGCGGTGTCCACTTCTGCATGGGCCGGAGGCTGGCCAGGCTGGAAGCCAGGTCCGCGACGAACATCCTGCTCGACCGCCTTCCCGAGCTGCGCACCGACCCGGCCGACCCGCCGAAGTTCGGGCACGTGGTGGACGCCACCGGCGTGGCCAGGCTGCCCGTCCTGAACGGCTGAGGCCCGTACCGCAGTCCCTCAGGCCAGGAGCACCCACGGACCTGCCCTGGCCCATCCCGGAAGAAGAGTGATCCTGATGACGACGGTCGTCGACCGGTGGAACATCCACCCGGACCATCGCTGGCTGCGCGGCCAGCGGCCCGCATCACCCGTCGAGTTCGACGAGTCCCAGGGGCTGTGGAACGTCTACGGCTACCCCGAGACCCTGGAGATACTGAGCACCCCCGAGACGTTCTCATCCAACACCGCACGGCTGATGCCGGTCAGCGTCGACCCGTCGCTCAGCGAGGGCGACATGTCCCAGATGGACCCGCCCCGGCACCGCACGTTCCGCAGCCTGGTCAGCCGCGCCTTCACCCCCCGCCTGATCGCCGGCCTCGAACCTCGGATCACCGAGGTCGTCGACGGTCTGATCGAGGAGATGGACGGCAAGGCCGAGCTCGAACTCGTCGCCGACCTGGCGTACCCACTGCCGGTCATCGTCATCGCCGAGCTCCTGGGCGTCCCGGCCAGCGACCGCGACCTGTTCAAGAAGTGGGCCGACGACATCATCGAGGGCTTCAGCGGGGCCTCGTTCCTCGACGGCAGCGAGCAGGGCGAGCAGGATCTGCGGGACGCGACAGAGCGGCTCAAGCCCCTCCTCGACTATCTGGCCGGGCATGTCGCCGACCGGCGCCGCAACCCCAAGGACGACCTGCTCACCCATCTGGCCCTGGCCGAGGCAGACGGTGAACGGCTCACCGACAACGAGGTCGTGAACGTCGCGAACATCCTGCTCGTCACCGGGCACATCACCACCACCATGCTGCTCGGCAACACGATGCTGTGCCTGGACGCCTACCCCGACCAGTTCGCGCGGGTACGCGAGGACCGGTCGCTGGTACCCGGCGCCATCGAGGAGGCACTGCGGATGCTGCCTCCGTCGGCGGCCCTGGCCCGGGGCACCACCCAGGACGTGCGGATCGCGGGACAGCACATCCCCAAGGACCAGTTGGTCTTCCTGTGGCTCGGCGCGGCCAACCGTGACCCGCGGCAGTTCACCGATCCGGAGGTGTACGACTGTGCCCGCACCCCGAATCCGCACTTCGGGTTCGGCCGGGGCATCCACTACTGCATCGGGGCCGCGCTGAGCCAGCTCGAAGGCCGTATCGCGCTGAACAAGCTCCTGGACCGCTTCCCCGTGCTCCGCACGGACCCCGACAAGCCGCCGGGCTTCTTCCCCACCGCCGACATGATCGGCATCAACTCGCTGCCCATGCACACCAGTTAAGGAATCCGTGACGATGGAAGAACAGTCCCCGGCACAGCTGTCCTTCGGCTACATTCCCGCACAGATCATCTACACCGCGGCGGAGTTGGGGATCGCCGACGCGCTCGCGGACGGCGCGCGCGACTACCACGACATCGCCCGGCACAGCGGCGCAGACCCGGCCGCGCTCCGCCGGCTGCTGCGGGCGCTGGTGGGATTCGGCATAGTCGCTCAGCAGGACCCGGAGCGGTTCGCCCTCACCGAGTCCGGTCGGCAGCTGATCAGCGGTGCGCCCGGATCGCTGCGGGACGACATCCTGCTGTCCGCCATGCCCGAGCTGTGGCGGGCCTGGGGCGAGCTGCCCCAGGTCATGCGAGGCGGACAGGTTCCCCGGCATCCCGACACGGGACTGACACCGCACGAGACCCTGGTGCGGGATCCCGAGCTCGCCGAGAAGTTCCGGATCGCCAAGATCCAGAGCAACCAGGTGCTCACCGCGGGCATCACCGAGGCCTTCGACTTCTCCCGGTTCGGCACGGTCGCCGATCTCAGCGGCGACGAGGGCACCCTGCTCGGGGCGGTCCTGGCCGCCGCATCGGACCTGCGGGGACTGCTGCTCGACCAGCCGCAGGCGCTGGAGCGCGCGATGGCGACGCTGGCCGCCGCGGGCGTCGCCCAGCGCTGCGAGCCACACGCCGGAGATGTCCTCACGTCCGTACCGCCGGGCGCCGACGTCTACCTGCTCGGCCATGTGCTGCGGGACTGGGACGACGAGCGGGCCACGGCCATCCTGCGCAACTGCCGTGCGGCCATGGCTCCCGGCGGGCGGGTGGTCCTGGTGGAGACCGTGGTGCCCGCGGTGCTCTCCCCGCAGGACTCGGCCACGTACGGCATGACCGACCTCAACAACCTCGTCTACACCGGCGGCCGCGAGCGCACCGCGGACGAGTTCGGGTCGCTGCTGGCGGGTGCGGGCTTCACGCTCACCTCGACGGTCAGCATGAAGCTCGAACCCGGCATGCCCGACTACCACCTCATCGAGGGGATGCCCAGCGTGTAGCAGGTCCGTGAGAGCGGACCGGAGGTCCGAGCACAGCGGGACGGCGGAGCCAGACCCAGCCGTCCCGCTGTGCTCATCGCTCATCGCTCGCCGCTTTCGCTCTTCGCTCTTCGCTCTTCGCTCTTCGCTCTTCGCTCTTCGTGATCCTGACCGAGTTATCTGTGAGGTCGTGAGATGGAGTACCACCTTCTGGGGCCGGTCGAAGTACGGGACCAGGGCACCACGATTCCGCTGGACGGGGAGAAGCAGCGGACCGTACTCGCGGCACTGCTGCTCACCGAGAGCGGTTTCCTCTCCGACAACGAGCTGACCGTTCTGCTGTGGGGGTCCCGCCCGCCGGGGACGCACAGCGCCCAGATCTACAACTACGTCTCGCGGCTCCGGAAGACCGTGGGCAGCACGAGCATCGTGCGCCGCTCCCCCGGCTACCAGATGCAGATCAGCACGGCCTCGCTCGACCTCCTCGAGTTCGAGGAGCTGGCGGCGCGCGGCCAGGGCGCACTGGCGGCCGGACGGTACGAGGAGGCCCGCCGTCTGCTCGGCGCCGCGCTGGCCCTGTGGCGCGGGCCGACGCTCGCCGACGTGTCCGAGTATCTGTCCAACGCGGAGCAGCCACGGATCGAGGAGGCCCGGATCTCCGCCCTGGAGAGCCGGATCGAGGCGGACCTCGCGGTGGGCAGACACGCCCAGGTGCTGCCCGAGCTGACCCGGCTGGTGGGCCAGTACCCGCTGCGCGAACGCTTCCGGGCCCAGCTGATGACCTCGCTGTACCGGTGCGACCGGCAGGCCGAGGCCCTGGCGCTGTACGAGCGCAGCAGGCAGATGCTCGCGGAGGAGCTCGGGGTCGGCCCCGGAGCCCTGCTGCGCGAGGTGCACCACGCCATCCTGACGGCGGACTGCGACCTTGACGCGCCGCGCAACCGCGAGCACCTGTGCTGTCAGGCGGCGGGCCAGCCGCTGTACCTGCGCAGGCCGTAGAGGAGCGGCAGCCCGTCCTCGCTCTGCTCTATGGCCAGGACCGGTGCGAACACCGCCACATGGTCGCCGACCGGCACGGTGCGATCGGCCCTGCAGTCCGCGACGACGTGCGAGTCCGCCCACAGGTGCGGGCCCGCGCGCAGACCGTCCAGGCTCCAGCCGACGTGGTCGAAGCGGTCCTGCCGGCCCGACGCGAACAGCTCGGCAGTGGTCCGAGCGCCCTCGTGCAGCAGGTTCACCGCGAAGGTGCCCTTGGCCCGGATCGCCGCCAGCGTCGGGCTCGCGGCGCGCAGACACACCAGCAGCGTCGGCGGGTCCAGCGTGGCGCTGCACAGCGACGAACACGTCATCCCCCAGGGTCGGCCCTGTGGATCGGTCGCGGTCACGACCGCCACGCCGGTCGGGAAGCCACTCATCATGGCCCGGAACCCGTCCCGCGTGACCGTGCCGACCGATCGTGTGATCGAGTCGGTGGCGTCAGTCATCGAGCCCACGCATCCGTGCCAGATACGCGTAGTGCGAGGGCAGGGTGTCGGTCATGTGCTGCGCCCTGGCCCGGACGGCCTCGAACTCCTTCTGGGCGAGTTTGTCGTCGGACAGGGCCAGCGCGGGTGAGGGGCTCGGCTGGATACCGCCGGTGCCCAGCAGGATGCAGTTGTACGAGTACGGGGGCAGCCCGTGGTAGCTCGGGAACACGTTCTCGGAGTCGGGCAGCCGCACCTGCCACCGCTCCAGGCGCTCGGCCAGCGCGTCGGGAACGGCCCGGGTCTTGGCGTCCTTCCAGTACTGGGTGTCGTTGCGCGCCGCGCCCTTGTAGTGCAGCGCGAGGAACTCCCGGACGCCGTCCATCACGTTGGCGATGGCGGAGTTGTACATGTCCCGGAGCTTCGGGTTCCAGTCGGCTCCGGGGAAGTGCTGCACCAGCTGCTCGATCGCGTGGTGGATGAAGAAGATGCCGGTCGACTCAAGCGGCTCGACAAATCCACTGGACAGGCCTACGGCAACGCAGTTGTTCACCCAGGAGTCACGGCTGCGGCCGATCCGCATACGAATGTGGTTGGCCTCCACATCGGCTGCTTCCGGGCCCACGAATTCACGCAGCGTGCGCTCGGCTTCCTCGGGCGAGCAGTAGTCCTTGGCGTAGACATAGCCCGTGCCGATCCTGCCGAACAGCGGAATCGTCCAAATCCACCCGGCGTCCTGAGCCGTCGCGGTCGTGCAGGGGCGTATGCCCTCCTTCTTCATGTCCAGCGGCACCTGGAGCGCCACCGCGCTGTCGTTGGGCAGCGTCTCCTGATAGGAGACGAACGGCACTTCGAGCGCGCGGTTGAGCAACAGTCCGCGGAATCCGGTGCAGTCGATGAACAGGTCACCGTGGAGTTCACCGTGCTCCTTGGTCACGACGTGGTCGATCCACCCGCGCTCGTCGAGCCGGACGTCGACCACGTCGTCCACGATGTGCCGCGTACCCCGGTCCACCGAGTATCCGGTGAGGAACTTGGCGAGCAGCGCGGCCTCGAAGTGGTAGGCGTAGGGGAACTGTGTCTTGCCCTGGTGCTCGGACATCGTCAGACCGATGGGTTCGTCGGCCCCGCCGGCGGTGTGGTCCCCGAGCAGCGTGCCGTCCAGCCGCCGCGGGCTGCTTCCGGCGTCGCACAGCGACGCCATGACGAAGCAGTCCTTGTCGAACCGGTCGGTCTGCCCGCTCTGCAGCCACCAGTCGGTCAGCGGGAAGCCGTTGACCGACCGCACCTGCTCGAACGGGTGGTAGAAGTGGTGCCCCGGGCGTCGCCAGTCCTGGAACCTGACGGCCAGTTTGTACGTGGCGTTGCAGGCCGGCATCCATTCCTCTTCCTTCAGGTCGAGGAATTCAAAGAAGTGCCGGATATCACTGAAGGTGGCTTCGCCGACACCAATGGTGCCGATACTTCCGGACTCGACGAGGGTGACGGACACCCGGTCACCGAATGCCGCCTTCAGGTACGAGGCGGTCATCCAACCCGCCGTTCCGCCACCGACGATGACGACCTTCTCAGGATTCTGCGCGCTCACGTAAGCACCTCAGTTCGCATGACTGACCAACTGCACGGGGCCGATTCCCCGTCCGTCGGTCACGAGTCTGCGCGGCCCTGCTATCCGTCACCTACGGAAGTGCCATCAATTCCCCACAGTCGCCACGCGGCCACGCCCGTGCGGGAGATACTGGATTCTGGAATTCCCTGCCCGCGATGACCTAAAGGTGGAGCACGGCCATACGGCAGCCGTACGACGGCTATACGGCGGCCGTGCGACCCCTTCCCGGACACCACGAAGTGGGCCCCGTCGGCGGCCTTCCGGCCGGCCCACGGGGCCCACTTGTCGGTATGCGCATGGCCGGGCCATGCGGGGAATCTGCTCAGCCGACGCGCTGCAGGGCCTTCTCCCTGCGCTCGGCCACACTCGACCCCGACTCCCGGCGCGCCATCCGGCGCAGCACGGCGGGGGCGAGGAGCAGGCCGACCAGCGCCCAGAGGCCCAGGACTCCCACGGTCTCCAGATGGCGCCACGAGTCACCGATCTCGACGCTGGCCGCGGCGTCCGGCAGCAGGGCCGACCGCATGCCGAGGCCGAGCCAGTAGACCGGGAACACCTGGGCCAGGCCCTGCACCCAGTCCGGCATGGAGGTGATGGGGTAGAAAATGCCGGAGATTCCGATCATGGCGAGGATGGGCAGCAACAGCAGGCCCTGGCTGCGCGCGCTGGTGAACACCGACCCGAGCACCGCGCCGATCGGCAGGGTCGCCATCAGCCCGAGGGCCAGCACCCAGACCAGGGTCAGCCAGGCGCCCGTACTGCCGATCGAGAGGCCGTCGATGATGATCAGACCCGGGATCAGGAAGATCGCGAGGTCGATGATCAGGCAGCCGGAGACCGAGAGGATCTTTCCGGTCAGATAGCCCACCATCCCGTTCGGTGTCGCCTTGGCCCGCAGCAGCGTGCCGTCCTCGCGGTCGGCGGTGAGCTGCTGGCTCATGGTGATCATGGCCATCGAGGCGTTCATGCCGAGGATGCTGGGGAGCACGAGGGTGCCCAGCATGAACCCGCTGCTGCCGAAGTCCACGTCCCGCATGAAGAACATGACGACCAGCATCAGCACCGGCCAGAACAAGTGGTTGAAGATGTCCCCGGCGTTGGTGACCGACTGCCGCACTTCGATCAGGCCCCGGGTCCAGCCCGCGCGCAGGGCTGTCGCGGTCGGGTTCATCGGGCCGCCCCTTCCGGCTCGTTCGTCGCCGCCGGCTTGGCGGGTGTCTCGGCCGCCGGTTCGGCTCCTGTCTCACTCGCCATGTGGTGCTGGGCTGATTCGGCCTTCCGCACCATGGAGAGATAGGTGTCCTCAAGCGAGGCCCGGTGGACTTCCAGGTCGGCGATCGCCTCGCCGTGCCGCTGGAACAGTTCGTAAACGAACTTGGTGGCGTCGGGGGTGGACTGCTCGAAGTGCTCGCCCAGGAGGGACCAGCGGACCATGTCCTGGCCCGCGATCCGCTGGGCGAGCTCCTTCGCCGTACCGTCCCCGATGATCCGACCACCGTCGAGGATCATGATGCGGTCCGCGAGCTTCTCGGCTTCCTGCAGATCGTGCGTGGTGAGCAGGATCGTCGTCTGCTGCTCGTGAGCGAGGGTGTTGACGAGTTCATGGAACTCGCGGCGCGCCACGGGGTCGAGGCCGGCGGTGGGTTCGTCGAGATAGAGCAGCTCGGGACGGCCCGCGATGCCGACCGCCACATCCAGCCGGCGCCGCTGCCCTCCGGAGAGCATCCTGACCTTTTTGTGCGCGTGATCGGTCAGGCCGACCGCCGCGACCAGTTCGTCCGGGTCCCAGGGGCGCTTGACCTCCGGGGTGGAGTAGCTGGCGTAGTAACTCCCGAGATGCGCGAGCAGTTCACGCACGTACCAGCGGCCGTGGTCACGCCACGACTGGAGGACGACGCCCACCCGGGCCCGCCACCGCTCGTCGCCGTGCGCCGGATCGGTGCCCAGCACCTCGACCCGCCCGGCCGACCGCATCCGGAAGCCCTCCAGGATCTCGATCGTGGTGGTCTTTCCGGCGCCGTTCGGGCCGAGCAGGCACATCACCTCCCCGTGCCGTACCTGGAAGGTCACGTCGTCCAGGACGTCGGTGGAGCCATAGCGCATGCGCAGGCCCTCGACATCGAGCACGACCTCGTCGCTCGTGTTCATGGCAGTTTCACTCCTCGTCAAAGAACCGCGCGGGCTGCCCCGTTCGGGGGGAGCGGACGGGGCAGCCCCGAGGGAGCGGCGACCCGGACACCGGAACGGGGGATGGCCGGTTCCGGGCCGCCGCGCTGACACCGACGCGAGGCACACTCGCCTCCCGTCGGCAGCTCTGTGGTCACTGGGACCGACGTGGTCAGTGAGACCGACGTGGTCGCTGGGACCAACGTGGTCACTGGGACCGACGGATCGCTACGTTTCCGTCGAAGGTGCGGACACGGACTTCCACGATGTCGGTGCAACTGCCGGGACCGTCCACGGACTCCAGGGAGTTGTGCACGGCGCCGGAGACCGTGGTGACGTCGTACTTCGCCGCGGTGCCCTCCCGGATTCCGACCTCGACCTCGCCGGACGCTGCCGTCAGCAGGACCAGGCCTCGCCTGACCTCGCCGACCCGGATGCTGCCGTGGGCCGTCTTGGCCTCGACGCCTCCGTATGCCCGGTCGATGTCGATGTCGCCGTTGATCCCGGTCACCCGCAGGGTGCCGGTGACCTCGCCGACCGTGTTGTCCCCGTGGTCGTTCTTGATCACCGCTGAGCCGTCGATCTCGCCGATCCGGACCCTGCCGGACCTGTTGGTGATCTCCGCGTGACCCGACGCGCGAGCCACCGTGATGTCGCCGCAGACGACGGTCAGGCGCAACGGCCCTGTCCGGTCCAGCCTGATGTCGCTCTCCACGGTCTCGAACCGGCACTCCCCGAGCCGGCCTTCGGAGCGCAGCGCCGCCCACACCGAGCCACCGCGCAGCCGGGAGCCCTCGGGGAGCTCGATCGTCACGTCGACCGAGCCACCGTCGCGCTCCACGTCGGACCGTCGCAACAGCCGGGTGGGCGTCCTGACGGTCAACGTGCCGCGGGAGAGGCCAACCCGTAGCTGTTCAGCGGCTTTCACATCGGACGCCTTGGAGCTGTCGGTCGGGCGTACCTCGACGACGGTGTCCGTGCGGTCACTCGCTATGAGCCTGATGTCACCCATGGCGATCTCGACTGCTACGGAGATCGGTTCAGGGGTGTCAAAACTGGCCACGGCCGGTCCTTCCGTCATGGGTCCGCTTGCCTATTCATGGCTCTACTACCGCACCCAGCCGCGGTAGTGCCGGTTCCCCCGTGGCCCGCGCCGCTCGGCACGCCGACCGTCGGCGCGCAAGGCGCCGGTGACGGTGCGCACCAGCCAGGCGTTGACCGAAAGCCGCTCTGTGCCCGCCGCTTCCTCGATCTGTGCCTTGAGCCCTTCGGGAGGGCGGAAGTTGATCCGTGCCGGGGCACCGCCGGCGTCGGCCGGTGGGGCCTCGTCGCCGTACTCGGCGGCGTCGTCGTGCGACGGTTCCGGCGGTGGTGTCACCACGAAACTGATGTCGAGGCCGCGCAGCCGCACATCCACCGAGCCCGGCACAAGGTCGCGGGTGATCTCATCCGCGGCATCCGACAGCGCTTTGAGCAGCGTGAGCCGGACTGACGAGTCGAGTGCTGCGGTGAGGCCCTCTCCCACGACGAGAGCCTCCTCGCCGCGAGCCTCTGCCGCGGCCAGGAACTCGTGGCGGAGGTTGTCGACATAGGGCGTCAGGTCCATGGCGCCATAGTGGCGCACATGTGGCGCCATGGCAAGTGCCAGAGTGACTCAGCCCCATTCCGCCGCAGGGTCGGGCCCACCCCCGCCGCTCTCAACATCACTGCCTTCAGGGGCGCTTGAGATGGCGCCACGCCTGTCCTACGGTGGCACCCGGTGGCGCAGCAATGGCGCATCGATGGCGCCACACACCGACCGGACACTGTCCGGTCAACAGGACAGACGACACGAGCCGCAATCGCACCGAAACGGCACCGGAATCCGGGGTCAGACCCGCGCCGTTACGGAAGGAGGGGCCATCCCCGATGGGTCCACCCGACGGGCCCGCGCACTATGGGCACGGCAATCGCCACACAGCGCGGCGGCACCGCCGAGCACCCCGGCCGCCCATCACACCTCAAAGCGGAAATTTCAGCCAAACCATAGGCAACCAGACAGCAGTCGAGGCCGGCTTGCAGCTCTCCACCGAGCAACACACCGACCTCGTACGCGCGCCACGCCTCACGGACCCTTCGGAGCCGTCACCTACTCGACGCTCGACTCGATCTCGTCCAACGCCTCCCGAGCCGCACCGTCGAGGGTTTCCAGCACCCACTTCTCGAAGTCGATCCCCGACTGCTCAGCGGCCTCACGCCACCACTGGACACGGTTCGCCGGCACGGCGAGCCGCCGCACGGGCGAATCCTTCTTGCCCACTCGGGACGCACTGTCATGTGCCTCCCGAATGCCATTCCTAAGCTGCTTCGTATTCCAGTGCAGTTGCTCGGCCCGATCGAGCCACAATTCCTGCTCGTCGACCGAAAGCGAGGCAACCTCGGCATGATGCTGGAAGCTCAGCCGAGGCCGTCGTCGATGTAATTCGAATCGACGCGAAACCCATGCGTAGTTACGCAGGGTTTGATAGCGTAACCCAGCGGTACGCACCCCCCGCTCATAACGGTCGGCGAAATGATCCTTCCCGTGGACCAGCCAGTCACCCAGCCACCACACGGACGAGTTGACGACACCGGCGAGTTGCTGACCGGCCCGCTCCCAGTCCTCAAAGGTGAGGTCGGCAGGCATCTGAAGGCCGACCCCGGTCGTGAGCACCTGGCCGCGCGTGGGTCGCTCACCACCAGCCCCCTCGTTTCGAAGCACCGAAGGCGAGGACCTGCGCGGCCATGAGATCTTGGCATCCTGAACGCCCGTGGTGGCATCCATCCGAATCACCCCGTATTGAGAGTCCAAGCTACGAACAGGGGTAAATGCATTCCTGGTCAAGGGAATGAATTACCCAGCCGACCATAGCCGGTCACCCTACGGTCGGTTCAAGGATCAAGAATACTATTACATACGTCACAGATGCGCACAATCGTTTGAGTCGGTGTCAGTCATTCCCCGGTCACGCGACAGGAACACCCGATCGAACAGATCTGCACAGCCATGTTTACCTGACCCTGCGCGGCTGAATCCATCTTTATGTAAAGCACACCCGCCGGCCGTCTCGGATTACGCTCCTGGAGGCGTGGGGTTACTCATCGGGGTCGGCTGAAAAACGACCATGCCCGGACGGTGCGGAGGCGTCCGGGCATGAAAAACCGGAGCGGGTGTTCAACCCGCTCCGGTCGCCTCGCGCGCACCGCCCGGAGTACCGGAGTGTGTCGCGAGCTCCTCAGCCCTCGTCCGCCGCCAGCCGCAGCGAGATCGAGTTGATGCAGTACCTCTGGTCCGTGGGCGTCGGATAGCCCTCGCCCTCGAAGACATGCCCCAGGTGCGAGCCGCACTTCGCGCAGCGGACCTCCGTGCGCACCATGCCATGGGACCGGTCCTGGACCAGTTCGACGGCGTCGGTGTCCTTCGGGTCGTAGAACGACGGCCAGCCGCAGTGTGAGGCGAACTTCGTCCCGGAGGTGAAGAGTTCGGCCCCGCAGGCGCGGCAGGAGTACACCCCGTGCGTGGTGGTGTCCGTGTACTCGCCGACGAAGGCGGGCTCGGTGCCCGCCTCGCGCAGTACCGCGTACTCCGCCGGGGTCAGCTCCTTGCGCCACTGCTCGTCCGGCTTGTCGACCTCGTACGGCATAGCGGTTTCCTCGTTCCCTCGGTTCGGGGCCAGTGCGTCAGTGCGACAGGCGGGCCAGGATCTTCGGGCCGAGGTCCGTCACGTCGCCCGCGCCCATGGTGAGAACGAGGTCGCCGGGGCGGGCCATTCCCGCCACCACGTCGGGGACGCTCTCCTTGTCCGCGACGGGCGTGACGTCGGCGCCGGCCGCGCGGGCCGCGTCGATGATGAGGGTGCTGGTGACGCCGGGGATCGGGTCCTCGCGGGCCGGGTAGATGTCCAGGACGGCCGAGGCGTCGGCGAGGGTCAGGGCCTGGCCCATCTCGGTGCCGAGCTCCTGGGTGCGGGAGTAGAGGTGCGGCTGGAAGACGACCAGGAGGCGGGAGTCCCCGGCGGCGGAGCGCATGGCCTCCAGGTCGGCGGTCATCTCGGTGGGGTGGTGCGCGTACGAGTCGATGACCTGCACGCCCGCCGACTCGCCCTTGAGCTGGAGGCGGCGCTTGACGCCGGTGTACTTGCCGAGCGCGGAGGCGAGGTTGTGCGCCGGGATGCCGAGGGCGACGCCCGCGGCGAGCGCGGCGACCGCGTTGTGCGCGTAGTGGCTGCCGGGGACCGAGACCGTGAAGGTGAGGAACTTGCCCCCGAGCACCACGGTGACCTCGCTGGTGAGACCACGGGGGGTGATCTTGTGGATGCGTACGTCCGCGGACTCCGACTCGCCGTAGGTGACGACCTTGAGCGAGGAGAGGTCGCGCAGCCGGGAGGTGAGCTCGACGGCGCCGGACTGGTCGGCGGAGATGACCAGGGTCCCGCCGGGGACGATCTTGCCCGCGAAGGTCTCGAAGGAGTCGTAGATCTCGTCCATCGACGCGTAGTTGGCGTGGTGGTCGAGTTCGACGTTGAGGACGATGGCGACCTCGGGGGCGTACTTGTGGAAGCTGCGGTCCGATTCATCCGCCTCGGCGACGAAGATCTCGCCGGTGCCGTGCAGGGCGTTGGAGCCGGGGACGTCCAGGTCGCCGCCGATCGCGTACGAGGGGTCGAGACCCAGCGACGAGAGCGAGACGGCCAGCATCGAGGTGGTGGTCGTCTTGCCGTGGGTGCCCGCGACGGCGATCGGGCGCAGACCGTTCATCAGCGCGGCCAGCGCGTCGGAACGGTGCACGATCTCGATGCCGCGCTCGCGGGCGGCGGCCAGTTCCGGGTTGTCCTCGCGGATGGCCGATGAGACGACGACACAGCTGGCGTCGGCGGCGAGGTGCTCGGCGGCGTGCCCGATGTGCACCGTCGCGCCGAGCGCGCGCAGCGCCTCGGCCGTCACCGACTCACGTGAGTCACTGCCCGCGACCTCGGCGCCGCGCTGGGTGAGGATCTTGGCGATCCCCGACATTCCGGCTCCGCCGATGCCGATGAAGTGCGGTCGGTCCATGGCGGGGGGAAGGCCGGGGGTCATATACGTCTCCTGGGCGCGGCGGTACGTCGGTGCGGGCGGCGACCGCGTCGCGCGCGGGGGCCGCCCGCCCCCAGCCTATTCGCTGTGTGCGTAGAGCTTGAGCACCGGTACGCCGACCTTGTGGCGGGCCCGGGACGCCCAGTCCCGGTGGAAGAACTCCTCCACGTAGTGCGGCGCGGTCAGCACGATCACCTCGTCGGCCCCGGTCTCCTGGGTGACGGAGGTCAGCAGGTCCAGCGGGTGGTCCTCGACGAGCTGGCCCACCGCCTCGCTGCCCGCCTTGCGCAGCTCCCCGAGCGAGTGCTCCAGGGCCACCTGGGCGGGGGCCGCGGCGGCACCGCCCTTGCCCTTGCCGGCCTCGCGGACCGCCTCGTCGAGCTCGCCGAGCGCGACGTCGTCGACGGCGCGCAGCAGGCGGTCCTGGTCGCCGCGCGGCTGCATGAGGACGACGAAGGAGACCCGCTCGTCGCCGTGCAGGGTGGTGACGAACTCCACGTCGACGGCCGACAGTGCCTTCTCGATCATCAATACGCTCGTGAACACGACCGGCGCCCTTCTCCTTCGGGGGCCGTCAGGCCCCTGCGGAAACCATCCTGCCCCGTACCCGCACGGGGTCCCCGAGTCTTAGTGTGCCCAGCGGAGGCTAAACGGAACGACCAATTCCGCTGCCTGTCAGCTTCGACGGTAGCGGGTGAACAAGAACCCGTCCTCTTCCAGCACCGAGGCGAGCACGAACCGCTCAGGCACCGCCAGAGTGGGTCCGTGGGCGATCCGCTGCGCGTCGCCTACCACCAGCATCGGCGACACGGTCAGACACAGCTCGTCCAGCACTCCGGCCGCCACGAACTGGCCGAGCAGCCGCGGGCCGCCCTCGGTCAGCAACCGGGTGAGTCCGCGCTCCCCCAGCGCCCGTACGGCCCTGGCGGGGTCCACACCTCTGCCGTCCCCGGCGACCACCACGTCGGCACCCGCCTTCTCGGCGGCCCGCAGCCGCTGCGCGGGGGCCTCGGCGCCGGTCAGCACCACGGTCCGTACCAGCGGCGCGGTGAAAAGCGGAAGCGAGAAGTCGAGGTCCAGGCTCGCGCTGACCACGGCGATCGCGGGCGCGGGCCCCTGGCCCGCCGCGGCCCGGCGCGCGGCGAACACCTCCCGGGCGCGCGGCGGCCGGTAACCCTCCTGGCGTACCGTTTCCGCGCCGACCACGACCGCGTCCGCGAGCCCCCGCAGGGTCCCGAAGATCCGCATGTCGGCGGGGCAGGAGATGGGCTGCGAGCGCCCCTCGTGCTGGGCCGCGCCGTCCAGCGTGGAGACCATGTTGCCCCGCAGCCAGACGCCCTCGGCACGCTCGTTCTCGGGATAGGCGTAGTAGTCGGCGAGCGCGTCGAGCTCCCACTCGCGGTCGGCTCCCCGTCCGGGGCCTGCCGTCCCGCCCGCCTCGTCCGCCTCGTCCGTCTCGTCTGTCTCGCCCGACTGGCCTGTCTCGTCGGTCACAGGGAACAAGCTGCGCATGCGGTGCAGTCTTACATGACCCCAGGCCCTGTCGTCAGACTCCCGCCTGCCGCGCGACGCCGCAGTGACATCAGCCGCTGGCGCGGCGGGCGCACGCTCGCCGCGTTGCCGAAATGCCCTAGTAGCTCCTTCCCCAAGCTCTCGGCTTCGCTCGAGCAGGGGAGACCCCATTCGAGACCATTCCGGCGCCTTGCGATCGCACGCACCACAGTGACATCAGCTGCTTCGCAGCGGGCGCGCGGCCCGCCCTCCGGGCGGACGACGGGAGTCTGACGANCCCGTCCACAGCCCCTCCCCCACCAACTCCACCAACTCCACCCACGCCGCGCCCGTCGGCCATCACCCGATGGCCGGAGCTCCTCGGCACCATCGGCTCGCTGCTCTCCCTCTTCACCGCCGTGCTCTTCTACTTCGGCTGGGCCAGCACCGACGCCGAGACCCAGACGTTGGGCCTGCACCCCACGCTCTTCAGGTTCTCCACCGCCGACTACCTGCTCCGCAGTGTCGACGCCCTCTACATCCCCGTGCTGCTGGCCATGGCAGCCGCGCTGGCCGCGACGGCGGCGCACCGCTGGGTACACCGCGTGCCGCCGCGGCGGGCCGGCCGAGTGCTGCGCCCACTCCGATACGCCTGGGGCCCGGCCCTGCTCCTCCTCCCCTTCTACGCGCTCTCCCCCGCCCTCTTCGAACTGCTCATCCCACTCGCCCTGCTGGCCGGCGCCCCGCTCACCGCGTACGCACTCACCCACCCCCGCCCCGAGGACCCGAGCGCCTCCGACGCGGACCGCCGCCGCAGCCTGAGGCTGTGGGGCCCGGCCGTACTGATCGCCGTACTGGCCCTGTTCTGGTCGGTCTCGTCGTACGCCGAGATCGTCGGTCGGGGCCGAGCCGCGCTGACGGCGGACACGGTCGCCGACGGCTTCCCCGCCGTCGTCGCCTTCAGCAAGGACGACCTGCTGATCCGCGGCGGCGGCAGCTGCCTGGCCGTCGTCGCGGAGAAGGGCAGCCCCTACCGCTACCGGTACGCGGGACTCCGGCTCTTCCATGTCTCCGGCGACCGGCTCTTCCTCGTACCCCGGCACTGGAGCCCCCAGGACGGAACGCTCTTCATCGTCGAGGAGAGCGCGGACCTGCGCGTCGAGTACGTCAGCGGCCAGGACTACCGCCGCACCCGAGAGTGCCCGTAGCCCCCACAGGCAGCTGGCAGACTGAACAGCGTGAGCAGCCACGACACCACCACTAGCACCAACACCACCGCCGACGCCGACAGCCCGTTCCGCCGCGAGAGCGAGGCACGCGACGTAGCCCCGCAGTTCGTCCTGCCTCTGGTCGCCCGTATCGAGAAGGCCGCTCCCCCGGCCCGTACGGACGCGCTGGAGACCGCGGCTCGCGCCGTGCTGGTGATGCTCAGCGACGAGCGGTCGGTCGGCGACGGCGAGTGGGCGCAGGCGATCCGCGACTGGCAGGACGCCAGGATCCGCAAGGTCGTACGGCGGGCCCGGGGCGCGGAGTGGCGCCGGGCCGAGGCGCTGCCGGGCATCACGGTCACCGGAGAGACAGCCGAGGTCCGGGTGTTCCCACCGGTCCCCCTGGACGGCTGGCCCAAGGACCTGGCCCGCCTCCAGGTCTCCGGCACCGACCTCGACGACCCGGAGCCCCCGGCCGCGCCCGACGCCTCGGCCCCGGTCCTCTGGATGAACCCCGAAGTCGACATGTCGGCCGGAAAGGCCATGGCCCAGGCAGGCCACGGCGCCCAACTCGCCTGGTGGGAACTCTCCGCCCCCGACCGCACCGCCTGGCGCGACGCGGGCTTCCCTCTCACTGTCCGCACCGCGGACCCGGCCCGCTGGCACGAACTCACCACCAGCGGCAGGCCGGTGGTCCGCGACGCGGGCTTCACGGAGATCGCCCCGGGCTCCTGCACAGTCGTCGCGGATGGCCACCACCGTGTCGGTTCCCTGCCACGCACACCACGGGCGTGACCCGCTGCGGGTACGGCTCTCTTGCAGGGACCCGCTGACCTGACGAGCCGGGCGGACGGCGCCGCTCAGCTCCCGTCGAGGCGCTCAGGCTTCCTTCGCGGCGTCGTGGTGGGTGCACCCGGTTAGCCCCGCCGCGGTCAGAGTGAGGTGCTGGGCCAGCACCTCGGCAGCGGTGTTGGCGTCACGGGCCAGCGCCGCTTCCTCCAGCCGGCGGTGCTCGCCCACGTGGTCCCGGTCGGGGCGGCGGTGCGCCGACCAGCGGCGGGCCAGTTCGCTCGCGGTCCACATCCGGTCGAAGGTCTCCAGCAGGACCAGGTTGCCGCAACCCTCCAGCAGGGTGCGGTGGAAGACCCGGTGGGCTTCGGACCATGCGGCGCTGTAGTACTCGCCCTCCTGCGGCACGTACGCCGGGGTACGGGCCAGACGGTGGTGGGCGGCTCGTACGCGGGCCTCCCAGTCGACGTCGCCGAGCTCGATGGACATACGCAGCACGACCGGCTCGACGGTCCGGCGGGCCTCCGCGATCTCCTGCCAGCGGCGGTCGGAGAAGGCCGGGACGGCGAAGCCGCGTTTGGGCAGCCGGTCGGCGAGGCCCTCGCCGACCAGCCGCACGAGCGCCTCGCGCACGACGGCCAGGCTCACGCCCTGTTCCTTGGCCAGGTCATGGGGCTTGAGGGCGTCACCGGGGGCGTAGTCCCCGCGCAGGATCGCTCCCCGCAGATGCGCGTAGACCTGCTCGGAGAGCATCTGCTTGGCCGATGAGGTCGAGGTGTGAACCGTCTGGGTCATGACTGCAGCATAGACGATCCAGTGAATAATCGATTATTAGTGTTATGGTCGATTACGACAGATGGACGGTGACGGCGGTGCCTCTACGCGGCGGACGCCGCGGGGCCTCCATTGCCGCATCACCGCCACCCCACAGCACGGCATGACGCCACCCCACAGCACGGCATGAAAGGAACGACGCGATGAGCGCCAACGACCCCTTCGCCCGCCTCCCCGAGGCGGCCTCCTTCACCGTCACCAGCACCACCGTCACCGACGGCGCCGACTGGTCGCCGGAGCAGTTCTCCGGCATCTTCGGCGTCCCTGGCGGGAAGGACGTCTCCCCGCAGCTGTCCTGGAGCGGCGCCCCGGAAGGCACCAAGAGCTACGCCGTCACCGTCTACGACCCCGACGCCCCCACCGGGTCCGGTTTCTGGCACTGGGCGGTCGCCGACATCCCCGCCACCGTCACCGAACTGCCCGAGGGCGCCGGCGACGACACCGGCTCGGGCCTGCCCGAGGGCGCCTTCCAGCTGCCGGGCGACGCCCGCGCGGCCCGTTTCATCGGTGCCGCCCCGCCGGCCGGGCACGGCCCTCACCGGTACGTCATCGTGGTGCACGCCCTCGACGTCGAGTCCATCGGCGTTGCGGCCGACGCCACCCCTGCCGTCCTGGGCTTCACCATGGCCGGCCACATCCTCGGCCGCGCGGTCCTGACCGCCACCGCCGAAACACCCGCCTGACCAGCAGCATGTCCCACCTCATCGACACCACGGAGATGTACCTCCGCACCATCGTCGAGCTGGAGGAGGAAGGTGCGGTCCCCCTGCGCGCCCGGATCGCCGAGCGCCTGAAGCAGAGCGGCCCGACGGTCAGCCAGACGGTGGCCCGGATGGAGCGGGACGGTCTGGTGACCGTGGCCAGCGACCGGCACCTCGAACTGACCGACGAGGGCCGCCGGTTGGCGACACGCGTGATGCGCAAGCACCGCCTCGCGGAGTGCCTGCTCGTCGACGTCATCGGCCTGGAGTGGGAGCACGTTCACGCCGAGGCCTGCCGCTGGGAGCACGTGATGAGCGAGGCCGTCGAACGCCGCGTCCTCAATCTGCTGCGGCACCCGACACATTCGCCCTACGGAAACCCGATCCCGGGCCTGGAGGAGCTCGGCGGGAAGAGCGCGGTGGATCCGTTCCCCGACGAGAGCATGGTCAGCCTCAGCGATCTGGAGCTCGGGCCGAACGGCGGGAGCGTGGTCGTACGGCGCATAGGGGAGCAGGTTCAGACCGACTCTCAGCTGATGCACATCCTGCGGCACGCCGGAGTGCGGCCCGGCGCGGTCGTCAGCGTGACGTCGCTGCCCGGCGGCGTGATAGTCGGCGGTGGCGGGGAGGCCACTGAGCTCCCCACGCAGACCGCCACGCACGTCTTCGTGGCCAAGCGCTGAGCCCAGCCGGGCGCCGCCGCCCGTTGCCATGGCTCGTGCAAGCACGAGGAGGCCCTGGACCACGATCGTGGTCCAGGGCCTCCTTCCATGAGCAGGGGCAACTTGTCAGGGGTCCGGTCGACGACGTAGACGGTCAGGCTCCCGCACGGTCGTTCCATGACGGACACCACCGCGTCGGTTCGCGCCCGCGACAGGGCAGTGGGGCGGGCATAGCCTGAAAACATCGGGACGCTCCGAGACCGGGAGATGAGCGTCATGACATTCGTGCAGGTCATCGACTGCCAGACAAGCCGCATCGACGAGCTGAACCAGCTGCTGGACAGCTGGGCCGAGGCCACCAAGGGCAAGCGGACCGCCACCCACACGATCATGGGCCAGGACCGCTCGGACTCCTCGCATGTGATGGAGATCGTGGAGTTCCCCTCGTACGAGGAGGCGATGAAGAACTCGCACCTTCCCGAGACCGACCGGATCTTCCAGGAGATGGTGGCGCTGTGCGACGTGGCGCCGACCTTCACCGATCTGGATGTCGTACGAGACGAGCAACTGAACAAGGACACCGTTCAACGGTTCTTCGAGGAGGTCGTGAACAGCGGCAACGTCGACGCCGTGGACGCCCTGTGCACCCCGGACTACGCGGACTACCGCGAGAACGTCCCGGCCCTCTCGACCCACGACCTCGAGCAGACCAAGCGCGCATACCGGGACCGGATTGAGGCGTTCGGGCCCCAGATCGCCGTCGAGAGCATGGTCGCCGAGGGCGACCTCGTGGCCGTGCGGTTCTCCTTCAAGGCCCGGCACGTCCGCGACTTCCAGGGCATCGAGGCGACCCACCGGGACGTTGCCGGAACCGGCCACTGCACCTTCCGCTGCGAGGGCGGGAAGCTGGCCGAGTGCTGGACGAACGAAGACGAGCTGGGCCTGTTGCAGCAGTTGGGCGTCCTGGAGGGATAGGGCCTGCCCGCTGGGTCGGTGCGCTGCGTCCGCGGGACGCGGCCGGATCAGTGCTGCCGCGCGTGACGCTCCTGCCGGTCGTAGGCGACTATCAGAGGCACCGACGCACCGCGTCACCGAGGCACCAAAGGTAGGTAGTCCACCCCGCAACATCTCGATACACGCTCACGGAGGACCGACGTGACGCTTCCCCCAGGCCAACGTGCAGTCGACGGATTCCCACGCTTCGGCACACATCTCCATCACCCGCCGCCGCCCGTCCCAGCCGACCCGGTGATCGAGATCGGCGGAGCTCTGGCCGAGGCCGTCACCCTGCCCGTGACCGACCTCGCGAAGCTGCCACGACAAGAGCTCGGAGCGGACTTCCACTGTGTCGCCGGATGGTCGGCAACCAACCTGCTGTGGGAAGGAACCGCGTTCGAGACCCTCTACCGCACACGGGTGGAACCGCTGCTCGCCCCGGACGCGTCGATCAGCCATATCGCCTTCGAAGGTCTCGACGGCCACCGGTCGATCGTGCTGCTTGAGGACGCCTTAGCCGACGACGTGCTCATCGCCGACCGTCTCAACGGGCGGCCGCTCGACAGCGACCACGGCGCTCCGGTGCGACTGGTCAGCCCCAGCCAGTACGGCTTCGTCAGTACAAAGCACCTCTGCCGCATCGAACTCCACACATCCCAACCCCGCGATCCCGACCGGTGGTCGCCCCTCGCGGCGCACCGCAGGGCGAGGGTCTGGCAGGAGGAACGTCACCGCAATCTTCCCGGCCGTGTGGTGCGGCCTGTCTACCGGGCGCTGATCGGGCCGATCCGCGCGCTGAGCGCCCGAGGTAGTCGCAAGTGACCGTGGTGCTACCGCACACCCCGGCTCCGACTGGATCGAGCAGGCATTGCAGGCACGGACGCCAACGTCACCCGACGCGAGTGTCCGACCATCAAGAACGAGGTGGCGTGTCTTCGCGCTGGAACCGCTGGTCGAGAAACTCGACCAACCGCGTTTCGCTCCGTTCGAGACGTTCCCTGTGATCGCGGGGCAGCGATGCCAGGGCGTCAACGAGCACCTGCTCCCGGGGAACATGCACCATCGAACCGGAGTAGACCCGGCAGCCAGAACACCATGCGAGCCCGATGCATCGTTCGAACATGGAGGACGCGGGCGGATGGAACCGATATCGGTACGAGCGGACAGCCGTCCCGCAGGTCTCACAGACCCGCCGGTTTCCATCCGGGACCGTCTCCCACGTCCCGAGCTTGAGCCACCGTTGCCGCGCACCCCGTGCTCTTCAAGTCGTCATACGGAGCATTCTTCCGCATGACGAGCTGCCCCGCCCCTCTACGCCCGCTCATGATCCACGATTTCCGGGACAGTTGCGTGTGGGTCATGTCGAACGTCAGATAGGGGCGTCATGGCCCGAACGCGTCTGGACGGCAAGGTCGAGCGCGGTAACCGCACCCGGCAGCTGGTGCTGCGGCATACCGTCGGCCTCGCGTCCGTCGAGGGGCTGGAGGCCGCATCCCCCTCCCCCGGCCCCATGACCGTGAGCCTCACCGCCGCTCGGGCTCCGTCTCGGTGTGGGCCGATGAGTTGTGGCTCAAGAGTTGTGGCTCAAGGAGTTCGTGAGCCGCCCCGACCACGTACGGATCGTGCGTGCCCATCGTGGGCGCTCGCACCACTGGTCACCACCGGACCACACGGCCCGCTGAACACACCCGTAGGCCATCGCGTATCTCTCAATACTGTCATTCGGGTTGTACGGCTGCCCGGTTGACGGTTGGTTCGTGCGGAGAACGCGCTACCCCGGGAGTTACTTTGTTGCGACGCATCAACGGCACGGCCCTCATCATCGCGGCGCTGGTGGCGACGCTCGCCGCGCTCGCCTACCCCGTCTGGTCCTACGCGGACCGCTCGGGAACCGGCGAGGCCAACCTTGAGGCCAGTACCGTCGCCACGCAGTGGGGCCCGCTCAGCGCGACCGACCGAGACCTGCTGGTGAAGGTCAGGCTTGCCGGGCTCTGGGAGATCCCCGCTGGTCAGCAGGCGATGGAGCGGGCGCCCACCGCGGCCATCAAGGACGCGGGTGACCATCTGGTGGTCGGGCACACCGACCTGGACAAGCGGGTGCGGCAGGTGTCCGCGCAACTCGGCGTCGAGTTGCCCAGCCAGCCGACCGAGCAGCAGCGAGGCTGGCTGCAGGAGCTGACGGAGGCCGAGGGCGAGACGTACGAGCGGAAGTTCGCGAACCTGCTGCGCGACTCCCACGGCAAGGTCTTCGCCCTGATCGCGCAGGTCCGGCACACCACCCGCAACGCGCTCGTACGGCAGCTGGCCACCGACGCGAACCAGGCGGTACTGGACCACATCACCATGCTGGAACGGACCGGGAACGTGGACTTCGACGCTCTGGCCAGGGACGCGGCGGGCCGGTCGACGGCCAGCCCGACCGGACCGCCGCCGCCCACTCCGGGCAGCACCCCGCTCCCGCCCCCCGCGGCCGGGCCGACCGGCGGCGACCAGTCCTTCACCTCGCGGCCCTCCGCACCCGGCACAGCGAACATCAACACCAACCGTCCCGAGGTGGGATAGGCGCCGCGATGACGACCACGGCCGAAACCCACCGGTGAAACCTCAAATCAAGCTCTGAACGTCCCCCCAGGTGGGTTCACCCGTCCCTGCGGGGCGAGAAGAACCTCACGCACACCTGGCCCGCGGCGCCCCGCGCCCCGGGCCGTGCAGTGAAGGAGGGGGACCATGAGCAGTGGAGTACAGCTGGGTACGGGGATCGGCTGGCGTCCGGAGATCGCCGAGACGGTGGAGCGGATGCCCGGTGTGGACTGGGTCGAGGTGGTGGCGGAGAACGTCTGTCCGGGGCATGTCGCGCCGTCGCTGCTACGGCTGCGCGAGCGCGGTGTCACGGTCGTGCCGCACGGCGTCTCACTCGGCCTCGGCGACGCGGAGCGGCCGGACCCGGGACGGCTCGCGGCGCTCGCGGAGCGGGTCGAGGCGCTGGGCGCGCCGCTGGTCAGCGAGCACATCGCGTTCGTACGGGCGGGTGGGGCACTGACCGCGTCCCCGCGCCTGGAGGCCGGGCATCTGCTGCCGGTGCCGCGCACCAGGGACGCGCTGGACGTGCTGTGCGAGAACGTCCGGATCGCGCAGGACGCGCTGCCGGTGCCGCTCGCCCTGGAGAACATCGCGGCGCTGATCTCCTGGCCGGGAGAGGAGCTGACCGAGGGCCAGTTCCTGTCCGAGCTGGTCGAGCGGACCGGGGTACGGCTGCTCGTCGATGTCGCCAATCTGTACACCAATCAGGTCAACCGTGGTGAGGACGCGTCAGCCGCGCTCGACGGGCTGCCGGTCGAGGCGATCGCGTACGTCCATGTCGCGGGCGGCGTCCACCGCGACGGCGTCTGGCACGACAGCCACGCGCACCCCGTGCCGCAGCCGGTCCTGGACATCCTGGCCGACCTCGCGTCCCGGGTGACGCCACCGGGCGTCCTGCTGGAGCGCGACGAGGACTACCCGGATCAGGCCGAGTTGGAGCGCGAACTCGACGCCGTCCGCCAGGCCGCGACCCGCGACGTGCGTGGCGCCGCGACCCGTGGCGTGCACAGGGCGGCCGTGCCCCGCGAGCGGGTTCTGGTCACCGCGGGGCGGCCGTCGGGTGCCCCGCTTCCCGTCGCCACCGCCCCGGCCCCGACGCCAACGCCGCCAGCCGTACCCGCCCCCGCCCCCGCACCCGCGAGCGACGCCGCGCGCCAGCGGGTCGGCCTGCGGCAGGCCTCGCTGCTGTCCGCGCTCGTCGCCGGTACGCCCGTACCCGAGGGGTTCGACCCACAGCGGCTGCGGGTGCAGAGTCGGGCGCTGACGGGGAAGCGGGCCGATGTGGTGGCCAAGGTGGCGCCCGAGCTCCCGCGGATTCTGGGCGCGGAGTACCGGCCCGCCTTCGTCACGTACGCACGCAACCGGCCGCTGACCGCCGGGCACCGGCGCGACGCGCTGGACTTCGCCGAGTATCTGCTGCGCGCCCGCAGGCCCCGCTCGCCGGGCGCGCGGCGGGAGTTGACCCGGTGGTGGCTGGAGCGCTCGGGCCCGGCCCCGCTCACCGGCCGCCCCATGGCCCGGCTGGCCAGGACGGCCCGCTACGCGCTGTTGAGGAGGTGACGAGCGGGGGCGTGAGGTGGTGACGGGCGGGCGCGTGAGGAGCTGGCGGGGCGCGTGAGGTGGTGACCGGCGCGCCACGCCGATGCCCGCCACGCCGGTGACCGATACCCGCCGCGCCGGGCATCGGGGTCATGGCTCCGACACCGGCAGCCCGGTGCTTTACTTCGCCCGCCGCCAACCGAAGTATCCCTTTTATGCGAGTGGTGCACGGGACACGTGTGCCGCTTGATACGAGTGCCGCTCGAAGGGATGCCGAGGGATGCCGAAGCGCGGGAAAGCGCCTGTCCTGTACGCCATCGCCGGATCGCTGGCCCTGACCGGCCTGGCCGCATCGCCCGCGGGCGGCGCCCCAAAGGCTCCGGAGGACCTGGGCACCAGGCTCGCCGCCCAGCGCGCCGCGGCAGCCGGAATCACCTTCGGCCGCTGCCCCGAGGTGGAGCGCCTGCCGTCGGCGGTGCGGTGCGGCACCGTGTCCGTACCGCTGGACTACGCCGACCCCGACGGCGAGCAGATCAAGCTGACGGTCAGTCGGGTGAAGGCCATGGACCCGGCCAAGCGGCAGGGCGCGCTGGTCTTCAACCCCGGTGGCCCCGGAGGCTCCGGGATGTACTTCCCGATGGTCTCGACGGCCGATCTCCCCGCGTTCCGGCGCATTTCCGAGGCGTACGACGTCGTCGGCTACGCCCCGCGCGGTGTCGGCCGCTCCGCTCCGGTGTCCTGCCAGGACCCGGCGGGGCTCGACAAGGCGCCGACGCTCGCGCCGCGTCACCCGGACGAGACGTACAAGAAGGAGCGCGTCGCGCGGGCTAAGACGTACGCGCGGGGCTGCCTGAGCCGGACGGGCGAGGCGCTGCGGCACTACCACTCGCTCAACAACGCGCGCGACCTCGATGTGCTGCGCGCCGGGCTCGGGGAGCGGAAGCTCAACTTCCTGGGCGCTTCGTACGGGACCTACTTCGGCGCCCTATACGCGGCGCTGTTCCCCTCCCATGTGCGCCGGATGGTCTTCGACTCGGCGGTCAACCCCGACCCGTCGCAGATCTGGTACCAGAACAACCTCGACCAGTCGCTGGCCTTCGAGCGCCGCTGGGCGGACTTCCGCACCTGGGTGGCGGAGCACCACACGACGTACGGCCTGGGCCGCAGCCCGCAGCAGGTCGCGCGCTCCTACGAGAAGGTACGGGCCGCGCTGGCGCTCAAGCCCGCGGGCGGCAAGGTCGGCCCCGGCGAGCTGCAGAGCGCGTTTCTGCAGACCGGGTACTACGACGAGGTCTGGCCGGAGCGGGCCGCCGCGCTCGCCGCGTACCTGAAGGGCGATCCGAAGCCGCTCGTCGAGCAGGCCGCGCCCAACCCGGCGAGGGCAGCGGACAGCGAGAACAGCACCGCCGTCTACACGGCCGTCGAGTGCAACGACGCGCCCTGGCCGACGGACTTCAGGACCTGGGACCAGGACAACACCCGCCTCGCGCGCGTGGCGCCCTTCGAGACCTGGGACAACGCCTGGATGAACCTGCCGTGCGCCTACTGGCCGGTGCCCCGGCAGCGCCCGCTGGACATCCGGCTCGCCGACGGCGCCCTGCCCCCGACACTGATCCTGGCCGCCGAGCGGGACGCCGCGACCCCGTACCACGGGGCCTACGAGCTGCGCCGCAGGCTGCCGGGCTCCGCACTGGTCACCGAGCGCAAGGCCGGGACGCACGGTGTCGCCGGTGGCCCCAACCAGTGCGTCAACGGGCACCTGGACGCCTACCTGCTGGAAGGCCGGCTCCCGGCGCGGCGCGCGGCGGGCTGCGACCCGCGCCCGGAGCCGGAGCCCGAGGCGACGGGCAGCCGGACGGCCGCCCCGTACGCCCCGGCAGGTGTCAGCTAGGCCAGCCCCGCCACCAGGTCGGCCACCGACTTGCGGCGCCCGGTGTAGAACGGCACCTCCTCGCGTACGTGCATCCGTGCCTCGGAGGCGCGCAGGTGCCGCATCAGGTCCACGATGCGGTACAGCTCGTCGGCCTCGAAGGCGAGCAGCCACTCGTAGTCGCCGAGCGAGAAGGACGCCACCGTGTTGGCGCGGACGTCCGGGAAGCCGCGGGCCATCTTGCCGTGGTCGGCGAGCATCCGGCGGCGGTCCTCGTCGGGCAGCAGGTACCAGTCGTAGGAGCGTACGAACGGGTAGACGCTGACGTAGTTGCGCGGCGTCTCGTCGGCCAGGAAGGCCGGGATGTGCGACTTGTTGAACTCGGCCGGGCGGTGCAGGGCCATGTTCGACCAGACCGGCTCCAGGGCGCGGCCGAGCTTGGTGCGGCGGAAGAGGTTGTACGCCTCCTGCAGCTCGTCGGCGGTCTCGGCGTGCCACCAGATCATCAGGTCGGCGTCGGCGCGCAGGCCGGACACGTCGTAGGTGCCGCGGACCGTGATGTCCTTGGCGGCGAGCTGGTCGAACAGTTCCTGGACCTCGTCGGCGAAGCCGGTCCGGTCCGCTGGCAGTACGTCGCGCAGCTTGAAGACGGACCACAGCGTGTAGCGGATGACCTCGTTGAGGTCCTTGGCCTTCTTGCCGGCGTTCGGGCTCTTGGCGGGGGCGTCGTCACTCATGGGGCTATTCTGCCGCGCCGCCGTGCAGACTCTGGACCGGGTTCGCGCTGAGCCGATCCAGGCCACCGGAATCGCCGCCGAGCTGGTCCACGGCCGCGTACGCGCTGGCGATACAGGCCGGGATGCCCACCCCGTCGTACGCCGCGCCGCACACCGCGAGTCCGGGCAGCTTGCCGACGTGCTCGCGGATGCGCGCCACGCGCGCGTGGTGGCCGACGGGGTACTGCGGCAGGCCGTCGGTCCAGCGGGTCACGCGGGTGGCGACGGGTGTGGCGGTGAGTCCGGTGGCCTCGCGCAGGTCGTGCCGCGATACGTCGACGAGGTCGGCGTCGTCCCGGCCGAGGTCCCGCTCCTCGCCGTACCGCCCGACCGAGGTGCGCAGCACCAGCAGGTCCGGGTCCTCGTCGGCGATCCAGCCCCACTTCTGGCTCGCGAAGGTGGACGCCTTGATGGTGTGGCCGTCCACGGGCGGTACGAGGAAGCCGCTGCCCGCGGGGAGGTCGGCGTCGGCCCTGCGGTAGGCGAGGGTCATCAGCGCCATGGAGGCGTACTCGACGGCGCGCAGTTCGGCGGCCGCGGCGGGCGCGTCGGCGTCCAGGAGCCGGGCGGCCTGCGGGGCGGGTACAGCGACGACGACGGCGTCGGCCGCGATGCTCCCGCCCTCTCCGTTCTCTCCGTTCTCTCCGTTCTCGATGCGGACCTCCCAGCCGTCCGCGACCCGGCGCACCCCGCGCACCGGGCAGTTGAGCCGGATCTCGGCGCCACGCGCGCGTAGCGCCTCGGCGACCGCGAGCGGCAGTCGGCCCACGCCGCCCGCGATGCCCATGAACACCGGCCCTGTGGCCCCGGCCTCGGCGGCCTGCCGCTGGATGTCGCGTACGCCGTCCATGAGGGAGCGGTGGGTGCGGGCGGCCTCGTAGAGCTTGGGGACGGCCATCCGCATCGAGATGCGGTACGCGTCACCCGCGTACACCCCTCCGAGCAGCGGCTCCACCAGGCGGTCGACGACCTCACGGCCGACGCGGGAGGCGACGTACTCGCCGACCGCGACGTCGTCGCCGACCTCGGTCGGCGGCAGCTCCCGGTCCTGCTCGATCCGGCGCAGCCCGTCGTCGGAGAGCACCCCGGCCAGCGCGTCGGCGTCGCCGGGTACGCCCATCACATGCCCCTTGGGCATGGGCCGCAGCGCCCCGCGCGTCCACAGCGATGCGGTCGCGGTGGCGGGCGGCTGAAGCAGGTCGCCCAGTCCGACGGCGCGGGCCAGTTCGACGGCCTCGGGGCGCCGGGCGAGCATCGACTCGGCGCCGAGGTCGACGCGTACGCCCTCGATCTCACCGGCGTGCAGCTTGCCGCCGAGCCGGTCGGTGGCCTCCAGGACGGTCACCCGGGCGCCCGTTTCGAGCAGTCGGTGGGCGGCGGCCAACCCGGCGATCCCGCCTCCGATGACGACGACATGGCCGGTGGCGTGACGCATGACCTGGCCCGTACGTGTGTCCGCTTTCCGCATGGTTTCACTCTCTCAGACCCGGAACCGGAGTCCGTACCGAGGCCGCACCGTGACCGCTTCGGTACCGGCACCGGGCAAACCCCGCGCAGGTCCCGCGCGTCAAAGCTGCATCGGACACCACACATCCTCAACGCCTCGGGGGCATGTCCCATGCGTGCATCCACCCATTCCAGCCATTCCAGGCACCGGTCCGTACGGGCCCTCACCACCCTGCTGCTCGCGGCCACCGTCGCGGTCGGGGGGTGCAGTGCTGTCGACCGCGATTCCGGCGCCAAGAGCGAGTCCGCGGCCCGGGAGGACGCCAAACGGGACGGTGGCGCCGCCGCGCCCGAAGGCGGCCGGGGCTCCGCCGCCGACTCCCAGTCGGGCAGCAAGAAGGCGCCCGACCCGGTCGGCACCCACATCATCCGCACCGCCTCGCTGACCGTACGGGTCAAGGATGTGCCGAAGGCCCTGGGCACGGCCCGCGACGCCACGCTGGACGCGGGCGGTGTCGTCGGCAGCGAGACCACGGACCGCGACCGGCAGGGCAGGGAGCGCTCGCGGGTCGTGCTGCGGGTGCCGCAGGAGAAGTACGAGGACGTGATGACCGCGCTGGCGGGCACGGGCAAGCTGATCGAGCGCAAGAAGAAGGCCGAGGACGTCACCGAGCAGGTGGTGGACGTGGAGAGCCGGGTGAAGTCGCAGCGGGCCAGTGTCGCCCGGGTGCGGGAGCTGATGGACCAGGCCGCCAAGCTGAGCGATGTGGTCACCCTGGAAGGCGAACTGAGCTCGCGTCAGGCCGAACTGGAGTCGCTGCTCGCCCGCCGGGCCTCGCTCAAGGACCGCACCACCATGGCGACGATCACGCTCGTCCTGTCCGAGACCGCCGAGAAGAAGGCGAAGGACGAGGACGACGACCCGACCTTCCTGAGCGCCATCGCGGGCGGCTGGAACGCGTTCGTCACCGGCCTGCACTGGATCGCCATCGCGCTCGGCGCGGCGCTGCCGTTCGCCGCGGCGCTCGGGCTGCTGTTCGTGGTGTGGCGGCTGGTACGGGCCCGGTTGACCGCCCCGAGTGAGGACTGAACGCCCCGACGGAGGACTGAAGAGGGGACTGAACTCACCATCCCCCGTAGCGTGTTCGTATGAGCGAACGACTGGTGGTCATCGGCGGCGACGCGGCGGGCATGTCCGCCGCCTCGCAGGCACGCAGGCTCAAGGGCCCGGACGAGCTGGAGATCGTCGCCTTCGAACGGGGGCACTTCACCTCGTTCTCCGCGTGCGGGATTCCGTACTGGGTGGGCGGTGACGTCCCCGAGCGGGACGACCTGATCGCCCGCACACCCGAGGAGCACCGGGACCGCGACATCGACCTGCGGATGCGCACCGAGGTGACCCGGATCGACGTGCCCGGGCAGCGGGTGCTCGCCCGCGACCTGGAGTCCGGCACGGAGGCGTGGACCGGCTACGACAAGCTGGTCATCGCGACCGGCGCCCGGCCCGTGCGGCCGTCGCTGCCGGGCATCGACGCCCACGGGGTGCACGGCGTGCAGACACTCGACGACGGCCAGGCCCTGCTCGACACCCTCGCCGCGACCGAGGGGCGTCGGGCGGTCGTGGTCGGCGCGGGCTATATCGGCGTCGAGATGGCCGAGGCCCTGAGCCGGCGCGGCTACGCGGTCACCGTCGTCAACCGCGGCGCCGAGCCGATGGCCACGCTCGACCCCGACATGGGGCGGCTCGTGCATGACGCGATGTCCGGCATCGGCATGGAGATGGTGAACGGCGCCGAGGTCACCAAGATCCTCACCGGCGAGGACGGCCAGGTGCGGGCCGTCGCGACGGAGGACGCGGAGTACCCGGCGGACGTGGTGGTCCTGGGCATCGGCGTACGTCCCGAAACGGCCCTGGCCCGCGCGGCGGGTCTGCCGCTCGGCGAGCACGGCGGCCTGCTCACGGACCTGGCGATGCGGGTACGCGGCCACGAGAACATCTGGGCCGGCGGCGACTGTGTCGAGGTACTCGACCTGGTGTCGGGCCGCGAGCGGCACATCGCGCTGGGCACCCACGCGAACAAGCACGGCCAGGTGATCGGCTCGGGCGTGGGCGGCGGGTACGCGACCTTCCCCGGCGTGGTCGGCACCGCCGTCAGCAAGGTCTGCGACCTGGAGATCGCGCGTACGGGGCTGCGCGAGAAGGATGCGCGGGCGGCAGGCCTGCAGTATGTGACGGCCACGATCCAGTCCACCAACAGCGCGGGCTACTACCCGGGCGCGGCCCTGATGACCGTCAAGATGCTCGCGGAGCGGCGTACGGGGCGGCTGCTGGGCGTCCAGATCGTGGGCCGCGAGGGCGCGGCCAAGCGGGTCGACATCGCGGCGGTCGCGCTCACCGCGGGGATGACGGTGGAGCAGGTCGTGTCGTTGGACCTGGGGTACGCGCCGCCGTTCTCGCCGGTGTGGGATCCGGTGCTGGTGGCTGCGCGTAAGGCGGTCGCGGCGGTGCGGGCGGGTGGGGCGTAGGCGCTTCTTTCCCCAATCCCGCCCCTTCCCGAAACTGGGGCTCCGCCCCAGACCCGTTTGTCCTCAATCGCCGGACGGGCTCAAATTGAGCCCGTCCGGCGCTTGAGGACAAACCACCTAACTCGCCGTACGCGCGTGCACGTGCTCCACCAGCCGCGTCAGCGCATCCGGGTCCGTGGTCGGCAGCACACCGTGGCCCAGGTTGAAGATGTGACCCTCGAGCCCGGCCGCAGCCGCCAACACCTCATCAGCCTTCTTCTCGACCGCCTCCGGCGTGGAGAAGAGCACCGCCGGGTCCAGGTTCCCCTGGAGCGCCCGGCCCGGCCCGACCCGACGCGCGGCCTCATCCATCGGCACCCGCCAGTCGACGCCCACGACATCCGCCCCCGCCTCGCCCATCAGCCCGAGCAGCTCACCCGTACCGACACCGAAGTGGATACGCGGCACCCCGTACGAGGCCACCGCGTCGAAGACCTTCGCGGACGCGGGCATGACCGAGGCACGGTAGTCGGCGGGGGACAGCGCGCCGACCCAGGAGTCGAAGAGCTGCACCGCCGACGCGCCCGCCTCGATCTGCACCTTCAGGAACGCGCTGGTGATCTCCGCGAGCCGGTCCAGGAGGTCGGCCCACAGCTGCGGGTCGCCGTACATCAGGGCCTTGGTGTGCTCGTGGTTGCGGGACGGGCCGCCCTCCACGAGGTAGCTCGCGAGGGTGAACGGCGCGCCCGCGAAGCCGATCAGCGGGGTGGAGCCGAGCTCGCCCGTCAGCATGCCGATCGCTTCGGTGACGTACGCGACGTCGTCGGGCGTCAGGTCGCGCAGCTGCGCCAGGTCCGCGCGCGTGCGGATCGGCGAGGCGACGACCGGGCCGACACCGGGCTTGATGTCCAGGTCGATGCCGATGGCCTTGAGCGGGACCACGATGTCGCTGAAGTAGATCGCGGCGTCGACACGGTGGCGGCGGACCGGCTGCAGCGTGATCTCGGTGACCAGGTCGGGCCGCATGCAGGAGTCGAGCATCGTGGTGCCCTCGCGCACCTTGCGGTACTCGGGCAGTGAGCGCCCGGCCTGCCGCATGAACCACACGGGTGTGTGCGGCACGGGCTCGCGTCGGCACGCCTTGAGGAAGGCGGAGTCGTATGTTGCGTTCTGCTGGCCCGTGGGGCGGTCTGTGGCACTCACAGGGGAAGTCTCGCATGGGGGAATCGGCGGCGGACCGGCGACCACGTCGCCCCGCGCGGTCCGCGAGGCGGCCTCGACCCGAACTCCGGCCCGCTGCCCGGGTGTCGCGCCCTCGTGAGGGCCCCGTTCCCCTTAACCTTCCCCGCATGGCTGCGGTGCGGGGACAACTGTCGGAGGGTTCGGACGGGATGGACGGTACGGAGGGGAATGCGGCGGCGGATGCCGTTCCGCTCCCGTTCCGCACGGCCGTGGAGGCACTGCGAGCGGCCCGGCTGCGGCCCGAGATCGAGATCGAGCAGACCCGCGCGCCCAAGCGGCTCGCCCCGTATGCGTACGCGCTGGAGGCGGCCGTCGTCGAGGGTGACGAGGACCTCGCGGACGGGCGGCTCGTCGTGTTGCACGACCCGGCCGGGCACGACGCGTGGAAGGGCACCTTCCGCCTGGTCACGCTGGTGCGCGCGGATCTGGAGCCGGAGATGGCGGCCGATCCGCTGCTGCCGGAGGTCTGCTGGTCCTGGCTGACGGGGGCGTTGCAGGGGCGCGGTCTGTCGTACGGGGAGCCGAGCGGCACCGTGACCCGGGCGGGTTCGTACTACTTCGGGGGGCTCGCGGAGCGGCCGCCCGCCTCGCAGATCGAGATCCGGGCGTCCTGGACGCCGCGCGACGGCCTCGGCGGGGTGCCGGACCTGGTGTCGCATCTGACCGCGTGGTGCGATCTGCTCTGCCAGATCGCCGGTCTTCCGCCGAGCGGGCCGACCGGACCGGCCGGGCCGGCCGGGCCGGCCGGGTCCACGGACGCCTCGGTCGTCTCGCTGCCGCAGCGCCGCGGGCCGCAGGCCACCTGAGGACCGCCCACCGCCCACCGCCCACCGC
>NZ_JAZGRL010000001.1:1610823-1646520 GCF_046540415.1 Streptomyces sp. E11-3
CACCGCCCACCGCCCACCGCTCACCGCCCAATTCCACTCACCCGCGCCCGGCTGCCGCTCCAACGCGGACCGAACACGCCCGAACGCGGACCGAACGCGCCCCGAACGCGATCCGAACGCGGCCGAAGTGATCACAGAGGCGCACTCCCCCGACTCGGGTTGATCTTCGGATGATCGATCGCGCGTCCGAATTGCCCAGATTTTGACTCATCAAATCGTGATCATTCGCTAAAGGCGGGCGGGATTGGTGCCGAAGAGGTCTGTGACCTTGAAAGCACGGTTCATCCCGGCTTTATCCCCGAGCCGGCTCCGTCCCGCCGCCATCCCCAGGAGGCCTGGTGTCCGTTCTCCTCGAGCAGCCCGCAAGCCTGGTCGCCTACCGCCCGAACAAGCCGACCGCCATGGTCGTCGTGGCCGACCCACGCGTCCGTTCCACCGTCACCCGCCATCTGTGGGCGCTCGGCGTCCGCGACGTCATCGAGGCGTCCTCCATCGCCGAGGCCCGTCCCCGCATCGGCAACCCGCGCGACATCTGCGTCGCCGATGTCCACCTCCCCGACGGCTCGGGGCTCACGCTCCTGTCCGAGACCCGTGCCGCGGGCTGGCCGAACGGCCTGGCGCTCTCCGCTGCCGACGACATCGGCGCCGTACGCAACGCCCTCGCGGGCGGCGTCAAGGGCTACGTCGTCACCGGCACCCGGAACAACGTCGGGCTCCCCGGCCGCCCGGGCGCCGCGCCCATCGGCTCCGCCGCCCGTATGCACCGCCGCCCCCCGGGTGCCCCGAGCCACCCGGGCGGCTACCGCGAGCTGTCGGGGCGCGAGGTGGAGGTGCTGCGGCTGGTCGCCGAAGGCCAGTCGAACAAGGCCATCGGCGTCTCGATGGGCCTGTCCGCGCTGACCGTCAAGAGCCACCTCGCCCGGATCGCACGCAAGCTCGGCACGGGCGACCGGGCCGGGATGGTCGCGGTCGCACTCCGTACCGGAATCATCCACTGATCGACTGACCCCACCACCCCGCGCCCGTCGACGTAACGTTCCGTCGACGGGCGCGCCGCATACACAGATACCCTTTACAGGTGACCGACGCCCAAGAGACCGCAGCAGACAGCTCACTGCGAACCACCGGAGCCCCGCGGCGCCAGCCGCTGGTGTCGCCGCCTCCGGACGATGTCGCATCGGCGCCGATCCCCTTGCTCGAACCGCACGACGGCATCCCCGAGGTGGTCGCCGACGCGGCCGCGCTCGACGCGGTGGTCGCGGCCTTCGCCGCGGGCACCGGACCCGTCGCCGTGGACGCCGAGCGTGCCTCCGGCTACCGCTACGGCCAGCGCGCCTATCTGGTGCAGCTGCGCCGCGAGGGCGCCGGATCGGCCCTGATCGACCCCATCGCCTGCCCCGACCTGTCGGGACTGTGTGAGGCCATCGGCGACGCGGAGTGGGTGCTGCACGCCGCGACCCAGGACCTTCCGTGCCTGCGGGAAATAGGCATGGTGCCGACCCGGATCTTCGACACCGAGCTCGCCGGGCGGCTGGCCGGGTTCCCGCGCGTCGGGCTCGGCGCCATGGTCGAGTCGGTGCTCGGCTACGTACTGGAGAAGGGGCACTCCGCGGTCGACTGGTCGACCCGGCCGCTGCCCGAGCCCTGGCTGCGCTACGCCGCGCTCGACGTCGAGCTGCTGGTCGACCTGCGGGACGCGCTGGAGAAGGAGCTCGACCGGCAGGGCAAGCTGGAGTGGGCCCGCGAGGAGTTCGACGCGATCGCCTCCGCGCCGCCCCCGCCGCCGCGCAAGGACCCCTGGCGGCGCACGTCAGGGATGCACAAGGTGCGCCGCCGCCGTCAGATGGCGGTCGTACGGGAGCTGTGGAACGCCCGGGACCGGATCGCCCAGCGGCGCGACGTCTCCCCCGGCAAGGTGCTCGGCGACGCCGCGATCGTGGAGGCGGCCCTCGCCCTGCCGCCGAACACGCACGCGCTGTCCGCGCTGAACGGCTTCGGCCACCGTACGAGCAAGCGCCAGCTGGAGCAGTGGCAGGCCGCCGTGGACCGCGCCAAGGCGCTGCCGGACGCCGAGCTGCCGCAGCCGGGCCAGGCGGTGGCCGGACCGCCGCCGCCGCGCGCGTGGGCGGACCGCGACCCGCAGGCCGCCGCCCGGCTCGCCGCGGCCCGTGCCGCGGTCTCCGCGATCGCCGAGCGGTTGAGCATGCCGCAGGAGAACCTGATCACCCCGGACACGGTGCGTCGCCTGTGCTGGGAGCCGCCGGCCGAGGCCACCGTGGAGTCGGTCGCCGCGACACTCGCGGGGTACGGAGCGCGCCGCTGGCAGATCGAGCAGGTCGCCCTGGCCCTGGTCGGGGCACTGACCCCGGGCGAGGCCTGAGGCGCGAGCGTCGAGAGAGAACCCCCGGTCCTGTGGACCGGGGGTTTTCTTGTCCGTTGGCCCGTCATAGGCGCTGCTCAGGGCCCTCGCCGAGTGTGACCTTCGCCGCTTGGGGCGGGGGGCCTGTTCCACTTGGTTACCGGCAAGTAGCATGAACGGAGTAGCCGCCGGAGCACGCCCAGCGGCAGCGATCCCGCACCCTTGGAGGAGAGCCATCGTGCCTCGTACCGTCAAGGACGTCGTCTTCGTCGACGGCGTCCGCACCCCGTTCGGCAAGGCGGGCCCGAAGGGCATCTACCACGAGACCCGCGCCGACGATCTCGTTGTGAAGGCCATCCGGGAGCTGCTGCGCCGCAACCCGGACCTCGACCCCGCCAAGATCGACGAGGTGGCCATCGCCGCCACCACGCAGATCGGCGACCAGGGCCTGACCCTGGGCCGTACGGCCGGGATCCTGGCCGGGCTCCCGCAGTCGGTGCCCGGTTACTCCATCGACCGGATGTGCGCGGGCGCGCTGACCGCCGTGACGGCGACCGCCGGTTCCATCGCGTTCGGCGCGTACGACGCCGTCATCGCGGGCGGTGTCGAGCACATGGGCCGCCACCCCATGGGTGAGGGCGTCGACCCGAACCCGCGCTTCGTGAGCGAGAAGCTCGTCGACGAGTCGGCCCTGTTCATGGGCATGACCGCGGAGAACCTGCACGACCGCTACCCGTCGATCACCAAGCGCCGCGCCGACGAGTACGCGGTGCGCTCGCAGGAGAAGGCCGCCAAGGCGTACGCCAACGGCAAGATCCAGCAGGACCTGGTGCCGATCTCGGTGCGTCGTACGAACGAAGAGGCGGGCGAGACGGGCTGGGGCCTGGCCACCGCCGACGAGCCGATGCGTCCGGGCACCACGCTGGAGAACCTTGAGGGCCTGAAGACCCCGTTCCGTACCCACGGCCGGGTCACCGCGGGCAACGCCGCCGGTCTCAACGACGGCGCCACCGCCTCGATCATCGCCTCCGAGGACTTCGCGCGCGAGAACGGCCTGCCGGTCAAGATGCGCCTGGTCTCGTACGCCTTCGCGGGCGTCGAGCCCGAGGTGATGGGCTACGGCCCGATCCCGGCGACCGAGAAGGCCCTCGCCAAGGCGGGCCTGTCGATCTCCGACATCAACCTGTTCGAGATCAACGAGGCCTTCGCGGTCCAGGTGCTCGCCTTCCTGGAGCACTACGGCATCGCGGACGACGACGCGCGCGTGAACCAGTACGGCGGCGCGATCGCCTACGGCCACCCGCTGGCCTCCTCCGGCGTACGTCTGATGACGCAGCTGGCACGGCAGTTCGAGGAGCAGCCGGAGGTCCGCTACGGCCTCACCACCATGTGCGTCGGCTTCGGCATGGGCGCCACGGTCATCTGGGAGAACCCGAACCACAAGGACGCCGGAGGCACCAAGTGAGCACCACCACCCCCGAACTCCTGAAGGGCGCGGCCGAGCTGTTCCCCGGCGAGGTCGTCACCCAGGCGCACGTACGCCACCTCGACCTTCCGTCCGGTGCGGGCAGGTTCGCCCTGATCACGCTGGACAACGGCCTGGACCACACCAAGCCGACCACCTTCGGACCGCAGTCGCTGGCGAACCTGAACGCCGCCATCGACCAGGTCGAGAAGGAGGCGTCCGAGGGCGCCGTCGTCGGTGTGGGTATCACCGGCAAGCCGTTCATCTTCGCGGTCGGCGCCGACCTCAAGGGCGTGGAGCTGCTGAAGCAGCACTCCGACGCGCTGGCGATCGGCAAGGGCGGCCACGACGTCTTCAAGCGCCTGGCCGAGCTGGCCGTGCCGACCTTCGCGTACTACAACGGCGCGGCGATGGGCGGCGGTGTCGAGGTCGGTCTGCACTGCTCCTACCGCACCGTCTCCAAGGCCATCCCGGCCTTCTCGCTGCCCGAGGTCTTCCTCGGTCTGGTCCCCGGCTGGGGCGGCTGCGCGCTGCTGCCGAACCTGATCGGCGCGGACCGCGCGGTCTCGGTCATCATCGAGAACTCGCTGAACCAGAACCGCCAGCTCAAGGGCAAGCAGGTCTTCGAGCTCGGCATCGCCGACGCGATCTTCGAGGGCGCCGACTTCCTGGAGCAGTCGCTGATCTGGACCGCGAACGTCCTGAAGGGCGACGTCACCGTCGAGCGCCCCGAGGTGGACCGCGGCGAGGCGTGGGACGCCGCCGTGGCCAAGGGCCGCGCGATCGCGGACAGCAAGGTGCACGGCGCGGCCCCGGCCGCCTACCGCGCCCTCGACATCATCGCCGCCGCCAAGAGCGGTGACCTGCAGGCGGGCTTCGACGCCGAGGACACGGCGCTGGCCGACCTCATCATGGGCGGCGAACTGCGCAGCGGCATCTACGCGTTCAACCTGGTCCAGAAGCGCGGCAAGCGCCCCGCGGGCGCCCCGTCCAAGGACCTGGCGCGCCCGGTCACCAAGGTCGGCGTCGTCGGCGCGGGCCTGATGGCCTCGCAGCTGGCCCTGCTGTTCCTGCGCCGCCTGGAGGTGCCGGTCGTGCTGACCGACATCGACCAGGAGCGCATCGACAAGGGTGTCGGCTATGTCCACGCCGAGATCGAGAAGCTGCTCGGCAAGGGCCGCATCAACCAGGACAAGGCCAACCGCCTCAAGGCCCTGGTGACCGGTGACCTGGACAAGGCCAGCGCCTTCTCGGACGCCGACTTCGTCATCGAGGCCGTCTTCGAGGAGATGGGCGTCAAGCAGCAGGTGTTCGCCGAGGTGGAGGCCGTGGCCCCCGCGCACGCGATCCTGGCGACCAACACCTCGTCCCTCTCGGTCACCGAGATGGCGTCGAAGCTGAAGAACCCCGAGCGGGTCGTCGGCTTCCACTTCTTCAACCCGGTCGCCGTGCTGCCGCTCCTGGAGATCGTCCGCGGCGAGCAGACCGACGACGCCTCGCTGGCCACCGCGTTCGGTGTCGCCAAGAAGCTGAAGAAGACCGCGGTCCTGGTGAAGGACGCCCCGGCGTTCGTCGTGAACCGCATCCTGACCCGCTTCATGGGCGAGATCCAGAACATCATCGACGAGGGCACCCCGGTCGCCGTCGCCGAGAAGGGCGTCGAGCCGCTCGGTCTGCCGATGTCCCCGCTGGTGCTGCTCGAACTGGTCGGCCCGGCCATCGGTCTGCACGTCTCGGAGACCCTGAACCGCTCCTTCCCGGACCGCTTCACGGTGTCCCCGAACCTGAAGGCCGTCGTCGAGGCGGGCAAGCGCGGCTTCTACGTGTACGACTCGGGCAAGCCCGAGCTGGACCCGGAGGTCGCCGCGCTCCTCAAGCAGGGCGACACCGCCCTCACCGAGGAGCAGGTACGGGCCCGCGTCCTGGACGCGGTCGCCCAGGAGATCGGCCTGATGCTCGACGAGGGCGTCGTCGCCGAGGCGCAGGACATCGACCTCTGCCTGATCACGGGCGCGGGCTGGCCCTTCCACCTGGGCGGCATCACGCCGTACCTGGACCGCGAGGGCGTCTCGGAGCGCGTCAACGGCAAGAAGTTCCTGGAGCAGGGCGTGGCGAGCGTGCCCGCGTAACCTCTCCAGCGCACCACGACGGGCCGTACGGGAACACCTCCCGTACGGCCCGTTCGCGTACGCCGGACGGGTTAGCCGAAGGCCCTGACCGCCTGGTAGTACGTCCACGCCGTCGAATTGCACGCGGCTTTCTTCACGGAGCTCATCGGGGCGCAGACCCGCTTCATGTCCGCGTAGAAGGCGTCGTCGAGGCGGGCCTTGTTGGCCGTGAAAGTGCCGGCCTTCTTGTAGTTGCGGTAGCCGAAGTCATGCCGGACGCAGGAGAGCTCGAACTTGAATCCGAACGGATTGTCCGGTGAGTACGAGCAGTAGTCCGTGGACCAGTCGAATCCGTACGCCGACCACTGGCTCTTGTTGTTGCGAGCGGAGATGAAGGCGTTGTAACTGCTGGCGCTGGTCTGCGTCCAGGACGCCAGTACCTGGTTCTTGTCCGCGGGGGCGGCGCTGGCGGGGGACGCGACGACGGCGACGGCGGCCAGAGCCACAGCGGAGACGCCGAGCCCTCGCTTTACCTGGCGGTTCATCAATTGCCTCCAGAGACAGAACAGTTGGCTCCTCGGGAGTTGAGGAGGTTGATCAGTCTCGGACAGTAGCCTTACGCCGACCTATATTTGAGTGGCTTCGGGAGGCAATTCGGTGTTCAGCGCGGGCAATATTCTGCCTGAGGAAATGCCGCCGCTACTGATCGTGGACGGTGCGAACGTCGTCGGGTCGGTTCCGGACGGCTGGTGGCGGGACCGCCACGGGGCCGCCGAGCGACTGCGGGACCGGCTGGTGGCGTACGCGGCCGATGGCCTGCCCGGGCGGCCGGGACCGTGTGAGGTCGTCCTGGTCGTCGAAGGGGCCGCGCGGGGCGTGCAGTCCGTGCCGGGGGTACGGGTCGAGGCCGCCGGCGGGAGCGGGGACGACCGGATCGTGGAGCTGGTCGACGCGGCGGATCAGCCGTGCGTCGTGGTCACGGCCGACCGTGAACTACGGCGCAGGGTGAGTGCGCTGGGCGCGGAGACGGTGGGGCCACGGACGGTGCGCGGCGGACCCGGCGACCGGGCGTAGCGCGCG
The DNA here is from genome assembly GCF_046540415.1 of Streptomyces sp. E11-3. Taxonomy (NCBI): domain Bacteria; kingdom Bacillati; phylum Actinomycetota; class Actinomycetes; order Kitasatosporales; family Streptomycetaceae; genus Streptomyces; species Streptomyces sp. E11-3. Next base: position 1,617,836 of record NZ_JAZGRL010000001.1, read on the forward strand.
GAGAGCTGGGTCTGCGGGGAACCCAGCGCGCGGGCGCAGCACACCAGGCACGGAGACGGTGCTCCCCACGCACGGTGCGCGGGGAGCACCGCGCGGGCGTGCCACGCCGGTCGGGGCGAGCGGCACAGCGCGTAGGTCAGCGGCAGTGGGCTCCGCGGCCGTGCTGCGGCAGGCCACTCGCGCGGGCGGCGGGGCCACTCCTGACGTACGCACCAGCCGGGCGCTCGGGCGCGCCCTCAGAGCGGACGCGGCCGACGGCGGCGGCGACCCGGCCGCGGCGGTCCCGGCGACCGTGGGCGCGGAGCGGCCCGGCCCCGCAGTCTGCCGTGCGGCAGTACTGCGGGGCCGGGGACCATCAGAACCGAACAGGCTCTCAGTCGCGGGCGGGCTCCACCGAATCCGCGATCGTCACCGAGTCGGCCGCGCCGCGCCCGTACCGGCCGTCCAGCTTGGAGACGAGACCGGTGACCTGGCGTGCGATGTCCGGGGCGGTCAAGCCGATCTCGGCCATGACCTCCTTGCGGGAGGCGTGGTCCAGGAAGCGCGGCGGGATGCCGAAGTCGCGCAGCGGGACGTCGACGCCGGCGTCGCGCAGCGCCTGGGCGATCGCGGAGCCGACACCGCCCGCGCGGCTGTTGTCCTCGACGGTGACGACGACGCGGTGCTGCTCGGCCAGCGGGGCGAGCGCCTCGTCGACCGGCTTCACCCAGCGCGGGTCGACCACGGTGGTGGAGATGCCCTGCTTGTCGAGGAGCGAGGCGATCTCCAGGCACATCGGGGCGAGCGCGCCCACCGAGACCAGCAGCACGTCCGGACGCGCGGCATCCGCCTTGCGCAGGACGTCCATGCCGCCGACCTTGCCCACGGCGGGCACGGCCGGGCCGACCATGCCCTTGGAGTAGCGCACCACGGTCGGTGCGTCGTCCACGTCGACCGCCTCGCGCAGCTGCAGACGCAGCTGCTCGGCGTCGCGCGGCGCGGCGAGCCGGAGCCCGGGCACGCACTGCAGGATCGACATGTCCCACATGCCGTTGTGCGAGGCGCCGTCGGTGCCGGTGACGCCCGCGCGGTCCAGGACGAAGGTGACACCGCACTTGTGCAGGGCCACGTCCATCAGGAGCTGGTCGAAGGCGCGGTTGAGGAAGGTCGCGTAGACCGCGAAGACGGGGTGCAGGCCACCGGTGGCCAGACCGGCCGCCGACACCGCGCCGTGCTGTTCGGCGATCCCGACGTCGTACACCCGGTCCGGGAAGGTCTCGGCGAAGCGCTTGAGGCCGACCGGTTGGAGCATCGCCGCGGTGATCGCGACGACGTCCTCGCGGTCCTTGCCGAGCTTGACCATCTCGTCGCCGAAGACGGAGGTCCAGTCTGCGCCCGATGCCGCGACCGGCAGGCCGGTGTCGGGGTGGATGACGCCGACGGCGTGGAAGCGGTCGGCCTCGTCCTGGACGGCGGGCTGGTAGCCGCGGCCCTTCTCGGTGAGGCAGTGCACGATGACCGGGCCGCCGAAGCGCTTGGCGCGGGTCAGCGCGGACTCCAGGGCCTCGATGTCGTGGCCGTCGATGGGGCCGACGTACTTCAGGCCGAGGTCCTCGAACATGCCCTGCGGCGTGATGAAGTCCTTCAGGCCCTTCTTGGCGCCGTGCAGCGTCTCGTACAGCGGCCTGCCGACGACCGGGGTCTTCTCCAGCACCTCCTTGGTGCGGGTCAGGAAGCGCTCGTAGCCGTCGGTGGTGCGCAGCGTGGCCAGGTGGTTCGCCAGTCCGCCGATGGTGGGGGCGTAGGAGCGCTCGTTGTCGTTGACGACGATCACCAGGGGGCGGTCCTTGGCGGCGGCGATGTTGTTCAGCGCCTCCCAGGCCATGCCGCCGGTGAGGGCGCCGTCGCCGATGACGGCGGCGACGTGCGCGTCCTTCTTCAGGACCTCGTTGGCCTTGGCGAGGCCGTCCGCCCAGCCGAGGACCGTGGACGCGTGCGAGTTCTCGATCACGTCGTGGTCGGACTCGGCGCGCGAGGGGTAGCCGGACAGGCCGTCCTTGGCGCGCAGCCGCGAGAAGTCCTGGCGTCCCGTGAGCAGCTTGTGCACATAGCTCTGGTGCCCGGTGTCCAGGAGCACCTTGTCCTTCGGCGACTCGAAGACCCGGTGCAGGGCGATGGTGAGCTCGACCACTCCGAGGTTGGGGCCGAGGTGGCCGCCGGTCTTGGATACGGCGTCGACGAGGAAGGTCCGGATCTCAGCGGCCAGCTGGTCCAGCTGCTCATGGCTGAGCCGGTCCAGATCACGCGGCCCCTTGATGCGGGTCAGCAAGCCCACCCGTGCCTCCTAGCGAGTTCTTATTTGCGGTAGAGCTGTTCAAGCTTTGCCGGGTCTGTCGAGTCTAATGTTCCGCGCGAGGCGGCGAACGCCGGGTACGTCACACGATCGGATGTACGGAGGGCGCATGTGCACCCCGTACACGCCAGTTCCCCGCGCCCCATCAGGGGCGCGGGGAACTGCGCGACCAGCCACGACACGTCCGCAGGCGACGTACAAGCTTCCCAGCGGGGCGTCTAAGTGCGGCCCGCCGACTTCTGCGTACGGCGGGACACAGAGTCAAGAACCACCGCGGCCAGCAGCACCGCGCCGGTGATCATGTACTGCGCGGCCTGGCTGGAGCTGCCCTGCATGTACAGGCCCGTCATGATCGACTGGATCACCAGGATGCCGAGCAGCGCCGACCACGGGGTGCCGCGGCCGCCGAAGAGGCTGGTGCCGCCGATCACCGCGGCGGCGATCGCGATCATCAGCATGTTGCCGCCGCCGAGGTTGGAGTCGGCGACGCCCGCCTGGGATGCGATGAACAGGCCGCCGAGTCCGCCGAGGAACCCGGAGATGGTGAACACCGAGATCCGGACGCCGACCACGCTGATACCGGCCCTGCGGGCCGCCTCGGCGTTGCCGCCGACCGCGAAGACCTTGCGCCCGTACCGGGTGCGGCGCAGGACGAAGCTGGCCAGCATGACCGTACCGAGGAAGATCGTCAGGCCCAGCGGCAGGCCGCGCGACTGGTTCAGGACGTACGCGGCGGTGAAGGCCAGAGCGGCGACGGCCCCGGTGCGCAGCGACAGCTCGCTGAGCGGGCGGTGCGGCAGGTCCACGGCCTGGCGGCGGCGGCGGTCGGCGAGCTGGGCCAGTGCGTACGCCACGACGCAGACGGTCGCCAGGCCGTAGGCGGCCGCGATGTCGTCGAAGTAGGTGTTGTTCAGCGAGTAGATGACACCGTCGGAGATGTTGTTCAGGCTGAGGGTGTTGCCCAGTACGGACAGCTGCAGGCCGCTCCACCCGAGGAAGCCCGCCAGCGTCACCACGAACGCGGGCACGCCGATCTTGGCGAAGAAGAAGCCGTGCAGGGCACCGATGGCGGCGGCCGCGAGCAGGCCGATGAGGACCGCCAGGGCCTCGTTCACGTCCTGCTTGATGGCGAGTACGGAGGTGAGGGCTGCCGTGAGTCCGGCCACCGAGCCGACCGAGAGGTCGATCTCGCCGAGCAGCAGGACGAAGACGATGCCGGTGGCGATCAGTCCGGGGCCGACGATGTACTGGGCGATGTTGGACAGGTTCGCCGGGTCGAGGAACCGTCCGGTGGTGGCCTCGAAGATCGCCCAGATGACGATCAGTCCGAGCACCACGGGGATCGAGCCGAGCTCGCCGCCCTTGATCTTCCGCTTGAACTCGCCGAGGTAGCCGGCGAAGCCCTGCTCGCGGACGAGCAGCCGGGGGTCGACGGCGGGTATCGCGTCGGCGGCGGGGGCTTCGGCGTCGACGAGACCGGCGGTCTTCTGGGCGCCGATCGTCTTCTGCGCGTCGGTCGTCTCGGCGGAGGCGGCCGTCTTCTGTATGTCGCTCACTTCGCGGCCTCCCCGTTGCGCGCCTGCCGCCGGGTCACGGCGTTCTCCGTGGCTCCGGTGATAGCGGCGATGATCTCTTCGTGGCTGGTGTCCCGGACGGTGAAGACGCCGTTGTTGCGGCCGAGGCGCAGCACGGCCACCTCGTCGGCGACGGCCTTGACGTCCGCCATGTTGTGGCTGATGAGGATGACCGCGTGGCCGCGCTCGCGCAGCCGCTCGACCAGGTCGAGCACCTGGGCGGTCTGCTCGACGCCGAGCGCCGCGGTGGGCTCGTCGAGGATCACCAGCTTGGGGTCGCCGACCAGGGCGCGGGCGATCGCCACCACCTGGCGCTGACCGCCGGAGAGCGAGGCGATCGGGATGCGGACGCTGGGGATGCGGATGGACAGGGTGTCCAGGAGCTCCTTGGCGCGCTTCTCCATGGCGACCTCGTCCAGGACGGTGGCCTTGCCGAGCTCGCGGCCGAGGAACAGGTTGGCCACCACGTCCAGGTTGTCGCAGAGCGCGAGGTCCTGGTAGACGGTGGCGATGCCGAGGTCCTGGGCGTCGTGCGGGCGGGCGATGGAGACGGCGTCGCCGCCCCACTCGATGACGCCGTCGTCGACGGGGTGGACCCCGGCGATCGTCTTGACGAGGGTGGACTTGCCGGCTCCGTTGTCGCCGACCAGGGCGACCACCTGACCGGCGTGCACCTCCAGATCGACATCGGTGAGCGCCTGAACAGCACCGAAGCGCTTGGAGACGCCGCGCAACGCCAGTACGGGCGCAGCGGACATGTGAACCATCTCCTTCGACTCGTACGCGAAACGTCGTGCGGGACGTCGTACGGCCGGATGAATCGTGCGATGAGGGGGGTGGCGGACGCCGGGGGGCATCGCCGGTATGTGGCACACGGCGGATGCCGGGGGGCATCGCCGGTATGTGGCACACGGCGGATGCCGGGGGGCATCGCCGGTATGTGGCACACGGCGGACGCCGGGGGGCGTCGCCGGTGCGTGACGCACGGCGCCCCCGGCCTGGGCAGCGGGGTTGGGCCACAGGCCGGGGCGCCGTGCGGGTCCGTTACTTGATACCCGCGTCCGCGCAGGCCTTGGCGAACTCGGAGGTGCAGATCTCGCTCACCTTGTAGAGCTTGTCCGCGACGACCGTGTCCTTGATGTCGTCCTTGGTGACGACCTTGGCCTCGATCAGCGCCGCAGGGATGCCCTTGTCGCTGGGGCTGTCGATGGTGCCGGTGGTCAGCGAGTCGATCTTCTCGCCGTTCAGCAGCTTGACCGCGATCTCGGCGGTCAGGTCGGCCTCGGGCTTGTACGGCTTGTAGATGCTGAAGGCCTGGGTGCCCTTCAGGATGCGCTGGATGCCCGCGAGTTCGGCGTCCTGGCCGCCGACCGGGACACCCTTGACGCCGGCCGACTGCAGGGCGGCGACGATACCGCCGGCCATGCCGTCGTTGGCCGAGTAGACGGCGTCGAAGCCGTCCTTGCCGAGCGAGGTGATGGCACCGCCCATCTTCTCGCCGGCGATCTTCGGGTCCCACTCACCGGTCTGCTCGTAGACGACCTTGCCGACCTGCTTGTCCAGGACCGAGTGCGCGCCCTTCTTGAACAGGGCGGCGTTGGGGTCGCTCTCCTTGCCGTTGATCATCACGACCTTGGCGTCGGCGGCCTTGTCGCCGAGCGCGGAGACGATGCCCTCGCCCTGCAGCTGGCCGACCTTCTCGTTGTCGAACGAGACGTAGGCCGAGACCTTGCCCTCGGCGAGCCGGTCGTAGGCGACGACCTTGATGCCCTTGTCCACGGCCGCGTTCACCCAGGACTTGGTGGCGCCCGAGTCGACGGGGTCCAGGATGATCACCTTGACGCCGGCGGCGACCAGGTCGTCGAACTGCTGCTTCTGGACGGCGACGTCTTCACTGGCGTTCTTGTAGTTGACCTTGCACTCGGGGCAGAGGTCCTTGACCTTCTTCTCGATCAGCGGGCGGTCGAAGGACTCGTAGCGGGTCGTCTTGCTCTCGGGGAGCAGCAGACCGATGGACTTGCTGTCGCCGCTGCCCTTGTCACTGTCGTCGCCGCCCGCCTTGCCACAGGCGGTCATGGCCAGCGCCATGGAAACCGCGGCCGTACCTATCACGACGCGACGCGTCACTGCGTTCATGTGGGGTGCCTCCCTGACGTGGCCGCGTCGTTGCGGCCGAGGTGCTCGAAGTCAACTCGGCCGCAACATTGGCGTCAAGGAGTAAAAACTTAACGAGATGACAACGGTGCCATCTGTTAGCTAAGTGAAGGCAGGCGTTGCGGCGGTGAGAGTGCCGTCAAGTAGTGTCGAATCGCCCATCTCGCTCAGCGCAAGGGCCAGTGCGCCCAGGACTTCGGCGCGGCCGCCGAGCGACCCCGGCAGGACCGACAACTGCCGTGCCGCGCTGGGGATCGCGTACCGGGACACGGACTCTCGGATGGGGCCGAGCACCAGCTCGCCCGACTCGGCGAGGTCGCCGCCGAGCACCACACAGCTGGGGTTGAGGAGGTTGCAGAGGTTGGCGACACCGCTGCCGATATGGCGTCCCACGTCGGCGATCACCCGACGGCAGCCCGGATCGCCCTCGCGCGCGAGCCGTACCACCTTCTCCATGGTCAGGCCGGGGCCGTGGCTGGGTTCAAGGAGCGGCAGCACATAGCGCGCGGCCGTGAAGGTCTCCAGGCAGCCGCGGTTGCCGCAGCGGCAGACCGGGCCCGACTCGTCCAGGGTGATGTGCCCGATCTCGCCCGCGGTGCCGCCAGGGCCCCGGTAGATCCGCCCGTTGATCACCAGTCCCGCGCCGACGCCGCTGGCGACCTTGATGTACGCGAGGTCCTTGACGCCCCGGCCGCCGCCCCAGACCAGCTCGCCGAGCGCGCCCAGGTTGGCGTCGTTGTCGACGTATACGGGGACCCCGAGCCGGGCCTTGAGCTCCTCGGCCGGGTTGGTGCCCGACCAGCCGGGCAGGATCGCGGTGGAGCCCAGCGTGCCGGACTCCACGTCGATCGGCCCGGGCACTCCGAGCCCCACTCCGGCGATCTTGGAACGGTCGGACCCCGACCCGTCGATCAGCCTGTTGACCAGCTCTTGCGCCCGGTCCAGGCCCTGCGCCGCGGAGGCGTCCACATCCAGCGGCTCGGCCTCTTCGGCGAGTACCTGGTGGGCGAGGTTGCCGATCGCGACCCGCAGGTGCGTGTGCCCGAAGTCGACGCCCACGACCAGGCCCGCGTCCCCGCTGAGCGAGACGCTGCGTGCCCGGCGTCCGCCCGCCGACGTGGGCGTGACCTCGACCGTTCCGCCGTCCTTCAGCTCGCGCACGATGTTCGAGACGGTGGCCGCCGACAGGCCCGTCGTCCTGGCGATCTCCGCCTGGGTGAGCGATCCGGCCATCCGCACCGCGCGGACCACCCGCTCGAGATTGGCCCGATGCAGCGACGACTGCGACCCTGGAGTCTCCATTGACCCATCCACCTCTGCCCCTATGGACCATACAAGTTATGAAGTCCAAGCAGAGCTCTCGGGGCGAGCGCAGTCAAGTCCTTGACAGGACGGGTAGCAGAACGCGGAACAGCGGGCGCGCCGTGAACCGGCCGCCCGGTGTTCCGCGCCCGCGCCCGGCGCAACCGGTTCGTTACTTCAGCGCCCCCGCGGTGAGACCCGTGACGACCTGCCGCTGGAAGATGATGTACGCGGCGAGCACCGGCAGCATCGCCATCACGAGACCGGCGAAGAGCCCCGACCAGTCGCCTTTGTAACCCTGGCTGACGGCGAGCTGGACCAGGCCCTGGGAGAGCACCTTGTTCTCCTGCTCGGTGTTGAGCACCGTGGGCAGCAGGTACTGGTTCCACTGCCCCAGGAAGTTGAAGATGGCGACGCTGACCAGTCCTGGCTTCGCCATCGGCAGCATGACCTGGAAGAACGTCCTGGTGTGCGAGGCGCCGTCCACAAAGGCCGCCTCCGCGATGGAGGTGGGCAGCGTACGGAAGAAGCCGGTGAGGAAGAAGACGGTGAACGGCAGCGAGTACGCGATATAGACCAGGATCAGCCCGGGCAGCGTGTTCAGCAGGCTGAGGTTCTGCATCACGTAGAACAGCGGCACCAGCGCCAGGATGATCGGGAAACTCATTCCTCCGATGAAGAGGAAGTAGATGAAGCGGTTGCCCGGGAACTCGAACCTGGCCAGCACATAGGCCGCCATCGAGCCGAGCAGCAGCGTCCCGACCAGCGAGAATCCCACCACGATGAGGGTGTTGGCGAAGTAGTCGCTCATATGCGCCGAGCTCCAGGCACGCGACCAGTTCTCGAAGTGCAGCCTGTCCGGCAGCGACCAGGGCGAGGTGAAGATGTCCCGGTCGGTCTTGAAGGAGGTCATCACCGCCCAGAGCAGCGGCATCACGACCATGAACGCCCAGAGGACCAGAATGCCGTGCGAGAAGACGTTGAGGACCCGGCCCTCGGTGCGCCCCGCGGCCTTCGGTGACTCGGTGACCGGCTTCCCCATCGGAGCACCGTCCTGGGTCGCGTCGGTGGGCGGGATGTCGGTGGTCTTCATCAGTACTCCAGCCGCTCGCGCCGGCCCAGCCGCATCACGATCGCCGCGAAGAGCAGCGTCACGATGAGCAGGGCGACACCGATCGTTGTCGCGTAGGCGGCCTGACCGTCTCGGAAGGCCTTCTGGTAGACGTACAGCGGCATGACGATGGTGGAGTAGTCGGGTCCGCCGCCGCTCGGCCCCACCGTCATGATCTGGACGACGGCGAAGGACTCGGCGCCCAGCGCCAGGATGCCCATGTAGATCCAGCCGGACTGCACGGTGTCCCAGAGCAGCGGCAGGGTGATCTTGAAGAAGGTGGTGAAGCGGCTCGCGCCGTCCAGCAGCGCGGCCTCGTAGAAGTCCTTGGGGATGGAGGCCATGCCCGCGGAGAAGAGCACCACGAAGAAGCCGACGGTGGACCAGATCAGTACCGCCATCACGCACCACAGGGCGAGGTCCGGATCGCCGAGCCAGTCGGGCTGGACGCTGTCCAGGCCGACCGCCTGCAGCGCGGAGTTGAGCGCGCCGCTGTTGGGGTTGTACGCGAACTGGAACAGCAGCGCCACGATCGCGATGGACAGCACCTGCGGGAAGAAGTAGACGATCTTGTAGAACGCCGATCCCCGCACACCGGCGATCGCCGCGCCCTTACGGCGCCGCCCACCGACGTTGATCATGAACGCGAAGAACAGCGCCAGGCCGACCGTGACCAGGGGCAGCAGCACCGCGAAGGTCAGGCTGTGCTGGAGCGACTTCCAGAAGACCTCGTCATCCAGCATCTTGCTGTAGTTGTCGACGCCGACCATCTTGAAGTCGGGGCTCAGACCGGTCCAGTCCGTGAACGAGTAGTAGATGGACTGGATGAACGGCCAGATGACGAAGAGGAGATAAAGCGACAGCGGGGTAACCAAGAACCCCGCGATGAAACGGTACTTACCGTGCTGCATGACTACCGACCCCGATCTTCCCGCGGGTGCCGCGGGTTGTACGTACGTCCGGTACCGGGGGCCGGTCCGGTTCCAGGCCGGCCCCCGGCCGCGCTCACCGGTGCTTGTACTTCTTGATGGAGTCGTCCTTGGCCGTGTCGTCGGCGTACTTCTGGATCTTCTTGATGGCCTCGACCGGGGTGAGCCGGCCGGCCATCATCTCGCCCAGGCCGCCGACGCCGATCTTCTCCTTCTGCAGGGCCACATACCAGTCCTGCATCCGGGGGTTGACGACGTTCTCGCCCGCGGTCTCCAGGGCGGCGACCGCGGACTTCAGGCCGGGGGTCAGCTCGATGCCGTCGGTGCCGCCGTTGTACGCGGTCAGCGACTTGACCTTGCCGGTGAAGTTCTTCGACGAGGCCTCGCTGAGCATGATGCGCAGCTGCTCCATGCCGCCGTCCGGGTTCTTGGCCTTGGACGGGACGATGAAGGGCTCACCGCCGGCCGCCCACATGGTGCCGAACGGCATCTTGTCCGAGTCGTCGATCCCGGACGGGGCGGAGACGGCGAGGTCGAAGTCGTCGGGCATGGTCTTGGCCGCCTCGTTCTCCACCCAGGAGCCGTTGGGGAGGAAGAGCGCCTTGCCCTCGGTCCAGGCGGTCTGCGACTGGATGTGGTCCAGGCCCGGGGTGCCCTTGAGGATGTACCCCTTCTTGTAGAGCTCGTAGTACGCCTCGAAGCAGGTCTTCACCGCGGGGTGCTTCCAGGCGTTCGGTTCGAGGTTGTCGATCGAGTCGAGCACCTCGCGGCCGCCGACCTTGGCGATCATCGGGTAGAGCGAGAAGGGCAGGTAGTACGGGTGCTTGCCCGCGTACGTCCAGGGCGCGATGCCCTTCTTCTTCGCCTTGGCGCAGACGGCGAGCATGTCGTCCCAGGTCTGTGGGTACTCGGCGTCCAGCGAGTTGAGCAGCTTCTTCGAGTACCACACGCCGTAGACGGTGTACGCGTAGTACATGATCAGCACGGGGTCGCCGTCGAGTTGACCCATCTCGACGATGCCGGGGCGCAGCGTGTCCCGGACCTTCTTGGCCGGATCGTCGATGGACGGCGCGTCGAGCATCGGGGTGAGGTCGGCGAGCTGCTTCTTGCTCGCCAGGACGCCCATGTCCATCTGCTTGGCACCGGAGTTGTCGATGAGGTCCGGCGGGCTGCCGCTGTTGAAGCGCGGCTGGAGCTCGGGGGTGATCTCCGTCGTGGAACGGAACTTCACCTTGGCCTTGGGGAACTTCTTCTCGTATTCCTTGACCGCGTCCTTGGCGTACTCGTCCCCGAACCCGCCGTTGAAGAGGACGAACTCCATCCCCGCGCTCTCGTTGACGGCAAGGGGGTTCTCCTCGGACTTCTTCCCCTTGTCGACCTTCTCGTCGTCGCTGTCGCCGCTGCCGCTCGCACACGCGGACAGAAAGCCCATGGTCGGTACGGCTATCAGACCGAGCGCGGCCGAGCGCTTGATCAGATCGCGGCGACCGAGGCCGTTGTGATGGTTCTGGGCTGAAGTGGGACCCATGCTCTTAATCACTCGCCTTCTACAGGACTCAGACGGTGAACCGGACCCTCCCCGGCACCGCGGTGGCGTGAAGCTGGGGTGGTGCTGCGTTGTCCCGGAATCGCCTGAGTGAAACGGCAGTTGACGCCTTCAGTGCCTCGCCCCTCTCAGCCCCGGGCTTACGACCGGTCGAACAGGTACGCAGACGCCGACAGGTATAGTCCACTTACGTTCGGATGGGCAAGATCGAGAGCAGCTTTGCCCGGCAGTCTTTCCCGAGTTGAGACCTCGCGCCGTTCAGCGGGCGCCGTAGACCGGTTCCGGGGGCGCGGCGGCGGCGAGGAGTTCGCGGGTGGCTTCGCCCGCGCCGGTCGGGGTCCAGCGGGCGCCGTTGTCGGTGGTGGGGCCGCGGTGCCAGCCTTCCATGACCGTGATGCGGCCCGCTTCGGCCTCGAAGACGCGGCCGGTCACTCCGGCACAGGCGGGCGAGCCGAGCCAGACGACGAGCGGGGAGACGTTTTCGGGGGCCATGGCGTCGAAGGCCGCCTCGTCGCCGTCGGGGGCGGCCATGGTGTCGGCGAAGGTCTGCTCGGTCATGCGGGTGCGGGCCGCCGGGGCGATCGCGTTGACCTGGACTCCGTAGGGGCCGAGTTCGGCGGCTGAGACCAGGGTGAGGCCGAGGATTCCGGCCTTGGCGGCGGTGTAGTTGGACTGGCCGACACTGCCCAGCAGGCCTGCTCCGGAGCTGGTGTTGATCACTCGGGCTTCCGGGGTGCGGCCCGCCTTGGCCTCCGCGCGCCAGTGTGCGGCGGCGTGCTTCAGGGGGAGGAAGTGACCCTTGAGGTGGACGCGGAGCACCGCGTCCCAGTCGTCCTCGTCGAGGTTGACGAGCATGCGGTCGCGGAGGAAGCCCGCGTTGTTGACCAGGGTGTCCAGGCGGCCGAAGGTGTCCAGTGCGGTGGTAATGAGGCTGGCCGCGCCGTCGGTGGTGGCGATGTCGCCGCCGTGGGCGACGGCCTCGCCGCCGAGAGCGGTGATCTCGGCGGCGACCTGCTGGGCGGGACTTGGTCCGGAGGGTCCGCCCGCTCCGTCGAGTCCGACACCGAGGTCGTTGACGACCACCCTGGCTCCCTCGGCGGCGAAGGCGAGCGCGTGCGCGCGGCCGAGGCCGCGGCCCGCGCCGGTGACGACGGCCACCCGGCCGGAGCAGATTCCCGTCATGTCCAGTTCCCTTCAGTGGCTGGTGGGGCGGTTGACGGTGGCGGCGCCCAGGAACGCGGGACGTTCACCGCCACCGTGCAGGTGCAGCGCGGCGCCGCTGATGTACGCACCCCTGTCCGAGGCGAGGAAGACGCAGGCGTCCCCGATCTCGGCGGGCTCGGCGAGGCGGCCGAGCGGCACGGTGCGGCCGACGGCGGCGATGCCGTCCTCGTCGCCGTAGTGGAGGTGGGAGAGTTCGGTGCGGACCATGCCGAGGACGAGCGTGTTGACCCGTACCGCCGGGGCCCATTCGACGGCCAGGGAGCGGGCCAGGTTCTCCAGTCCCGCCTTGGCCGCCCCGTAGGCGGCGGTGCCCGGTGAGGGGCGGGTGCCGCTGACGCTGCCGATCATCGTGATCGTTCCGCCGCGGTCCTGCTCGCGCATCAGGCCGTATGCGGCGAGCGAGGCGGTGAGCGGGGCGGTCAGGTTCAGTTCTATGGTGCGGGCCGCGTGTCCGGCGTCGCCGTCCGCGAGGAGGCGGTACGGGGTGCCGCCCGCGTTGTTGACCAGGGTGTCCAACCGGCCGTACTCGGCCTGGACTTGGGCGAAGAGCGCGCCGACGGCGTCGGGGTCGCGCAGGTCCACGGGGAGGAAGCGGGCGGTGCGGCCCGCTGCCGCGAGCGGCTGGTCCGGGGGCCTTCTGGCGCAGGTCACGACCTCCGCGCCGGCTTCGAGCAGGGCGCGGGTGATGCCCGCGCCGACCCCGCGTGTCCCACCGGTGACGACGGCGACGTATCCCGACAGATCGATGATCGTTGCCAACTGACACCTCCCGCGGCGCACGTGCCGCTGTTATCTTCCACCTAACAAATGTTTGGTGGAAAGGTAGCTGATCCGCTGATGAGTGTCTCCACCTCCGCCCCACAAGAGGGCGTCGCCGTCGTCACCGTGGACTACCCACCGGTCAACGCCCTTCCCGTACAGGGCTGGTACGACCTGGCCACCGCGGTACGGGCCGCCGGGGCCGATCCCAAGGTGCGCTGCGTGGTGCTCACGGCGGCCGGGCGCGGCTTCAACGCGGGCGTCGACATCAAGGAGCTACAGCGACGGGGGGCGGCCGGGCACGAGGGGCCGCACCAGGGCCTGATCGGCGCCAACCGCGGCTGCCACGAGGCGTTCGGCGCGGTCTACGACTGCGAGGTGCCGGTGGTCGCCGCCGTGCACGGCTTCTGTCTGGGCGGCGGGATCGGTCTGGTCGGCAACGCCGACGCGATCGTGGCCAGCGAGGACGCGACCTTCGGCCTGCCCGAACTGGACCGGGGCGCGCTCGGCGCGGCGACCCATCTGGCTCGACTGGTCCCCCAGCACCTGATGCGCGCCCTCTACTACACCTCGCGCACCGCGACGGCCGATGAGCTGCACCGGCACGGGTCGGTGTGGAAGGTCGTACCACGCGAGCGACTCCAGGAATGTGCCCTGGAGTTGGCGGGTGAGATCGCCGCCAAGGACGGATATCTGCTGCGGCTGGCGAAGGCCGCGATCAACGGCATCGACCCCGTGGACGTCCACCGCAGCTACCGCTTCGAGCAGGGCTTCACCTTCGAGGCCAACCTCAGCGGTGTCGCCGACCGCGTCCGCGACACCTTCGGCAGCACGGACCGGAAGGGCAGCTGATGACCCGCGACAAGACGATGACCGCCGATGAGGTGGTCGGCCGCCTGGAGAGCGGCATGACCGTCGGGATCGGCGGGTGGGGCTCGCGGCGCAAGCCGATGGCGCTGGTACGGGCGCTGCTGCGGTCCGACGTCAGGGACTTGACGGTGGTGTCGTACGGCGGACCCGATGTGGGGCTGCTCGCCGCGGCGGGGAGGATCCGCAAGCTGGTGACGGCCTTCGTCACGCTCGACTCGATCCCGCTGGAGCCGCACTTCACGGCGGCCAGGCAGCGCGGCGCGTTCGACGATCTGACGGAACTGGACGAGGCGATGATGATGTGGGGGCTGACCGCCGCCGCGCAGCGGCTGCCGTTCCTGCCGGTCAGGGCCGGGCTCGGCTCGGACGTGCTGCGGGTCAACCCCTCGCTGCGTACGGTCACTTCGCCGTACGAGGACGGCGAGGAGCTGGTGGCCGTACCGGCGCTGCGCCTGGACGCGGCCCTGGTCCATCTCAACCGGGCCGACGCGCACGGCAACGGCCAGTACCTGGGCCCCGATCCGTACTTCGACGACTTGTTCTGCGAGGCGGCCGACCAGGCGTATGTGTCCTGCGAGCGGATCGTGGAGAGCGCGGACCTGCTCAAGGAGCGGGGACCGCAGACGCTTCTGGTGAAGCGTGCGTTCGTGGCCGGTGTGGTCGAGGCGCCGCGCGGCGCGCACTTCACCTCCTGCGTCCCCGACTACGAGCGCGACGAGGCCTTCCAGGCCGCGTACGCACGGGCCGCCCGCGATCCGGAGGAGTGGCGGGCCTTCGGCGAGCGGTTCCTGTCGGGCGACGAGGACGCGTACCAGGCCGCGGTGGCGGCGTTCCGCGAGGAGGCAGCATGAGCACGAGCAGCGCGTCGACCGCCACGGTGACCCGGGCCGAGTACTGCGTGATCGCCTGCGCCGAGGCCTGGCGCGGCGCCGGTGAGGTCCTCGCCAGCCCGATGGGGACGGTGCCGACGATCGGCGCCCGGCTGGCGCGGCTCACCTTCTCGCCCGAGCTGCTGCTGACCGACGGCGAGGCGCAACTGATCGGGGATGTCCCGGCGTTGGGCGACGCACCGCGGGTGGTGGAGGGGTGGCTGCCCTACCGGCAGCATCTCGCGCTGGCCGCCACCGGGCGTCGGCACGTGATGATGGGCGCCAGCCAGCTCGACCGCTACGGCAACCAGAACATCTCCTGTATCGGTGACTGGGCCCGGCCCACGCGGCAGTTGCTCGGGGTGCGCGGCGCGCCCGTCAACACGCTCAACAATCCCACCAGTTACTGGGTGCCACGCCACTCGAAGCGGGTCTTCGTCGAGAAGGTCGACATGGTCTGCGGAGTCGGGTACGACAACGCCGCGGCGGCCGGTCCGTCGGCGAGCCGCTACCACCGCATCCCGCGCGTCATCACCGACCTGGGCGTTTTCGACTTCGAGACGCCGGACCACACGACGCGGCTGCGGTCGCTGCATCCGGGGGTCACGGCCGGGCAGGTGGCCGACGCGACGGGATTCGACCTCTGCGTACCGGACGACGTCCCGTTCACACGCGAGCCGTCGACGACCGAACTCCGCCTGATCCGCGAGCTCATCGACCCCAGGGGCCTGCGGGATCGCGAGGTACGCGGATGAGCGACGCCGGCATCCGCACCGCGCTGACCGACCTGGTCGGGGTCCGGCATCCGATCGTGCAGACCGGCATGGGCTGGGTGGCCGGGCCCCGGCTGGTCTCGGCCGCCGCGAACGCGGGGGCGCTCGGGGTGCTCGCCTCGGCGACCATGACCGTGGACGGGCTGCGGGCGGCCGTGCGGGAGGTCAAGTCCCGTACGGACGCGTCGTTCGGGGTCAATCTGCGGGCGGACGCCGGGGACGCCGCCGAGCGGGTGCGGATCATCGTGGACGAGGGGGTACGGGTCGCGTCGTTCGCGCTCGCGCCCTCGCGGGAGCTGATCGCGCGCCTCAAGGACGCCGGGGTGGTCGTCATCCCCTCCATCGGCGCCCGACGGCACGCGGAGAAGGTCGCCGCGTGGGGCGCCGACGCGGTGCTGGTGCAGGGCGGCGAGGGCGGCGGGCACACCGGGGACGTCGCCACCACCGTACTGCTGCCCCAGGTCGTGGACGCGGTGGACATCCCGGTCATCGCGGCGGGTGGCTTCCACGACGGGCGCGGCTTGGTGGCGGCGCTGGCGTACGGGGCGGCCGGGATCGCCATGGGCACCCGCTTCCTGCTCACCTCGGACAGCACGGTGCCGGACGCGGTGAAGGCGCGGTACCTGGCCGCGTCGGTGAAGGACGTCACGGTGACCACGAAGGTGGACGGGCTGCCGCACCGCATGCTCCGTACCGACCTGGTGGACGCCCTGGAGCACTCGGGCCGTGCGTCGGCGCTCGTACGGGCCGTGCGGCACGCCGCCGCGTTCCGGCGCCTGTCCGGACTCAGCTGGGCGCAACTCGCCCGCGACGGGCGGGCGATGAAGCACGGCAAGGAACTGACCTGGAGTCAGGTGCTGCTGGCCGCCAACACGCCCATGATGCTCAGGGCCGCGATGGTCGAGGGCCGCGCCGACCTCGGCGTGATGGCCTCCGGGCAGGTCGCGGGAGTGATCGACGACCTGCCCAGCTGCGCCGAACTCGTCGAACGCGTCATGGCCGAGGCCTGTCAGACCCTGGACGCACTCACATCTGAGCGGGGGTGAGCAGCACGAACTCCGCCCCGAACGGGTCCAGGCAGACCGCCAGTCGGCCGACACCCTCCGCGTCCTCCGGGCCCATCTGGATGGTGCCGCCGTTGCCCGTCACCTTGGCGACCGTCGCGTCGCAGTCCGCCGTGGCGAGGACCGGGTGCCAGTAGGGGCGTCCACCGGTCAGCAGGAGGTTCTCCGCGCCCATCTCCATGAGCCCGCCGTGCATACGGTCCTCGGGCTGACCGGACGGCGTGAGCATCCAGTACGTACCACCCTCGCCGCCCGGCAGTGCGAACGCCGTCGTCTGCCAGCCGAAGAGGTCACCGTAGAACGCCTTCGCGCCCTCCGCGTCGGTCGTCATGAGCTCGACCCAGCACAGTGAGCCCGGCTCGTCGGCCACTTCGAGGCCCGCCATCGTGTTCGGCTCCCAGACGGCGAACTGGGCCCCGTGCGCGTCGCTGAGCTGGGCGAACTTGCCCGCGCCCATGGCATCCGTCGCGGGCGTCCGTACCGTGCCACCGGCCTTCTCGACCTTCTGGACCGTGGCATCCGCGTCGTCCGTGTGGAAGTAGACCATCCACGCCGGTTTGGCACCCTCCTCGGTGAGCCGGCCGATCGCGCCGACCGCCTTGCCGTCCTTCCGCAGGAAGCCGTAGCCATCTGCCTCCTCGCCCTCGCCCATGGGCTCGAAATCCCAGCCGAAGACGGCGCCGTAGAAGCGGGCCGCGGCCTGGACGTCGGGGACTCCGAGGTCGATCCAGGACGGTGAGCCGGGCACAAAGTCAGTGGTGATCATCGAGTGACTCCTTTCACGCTCTTCACGCTGCGCACACGGATACCGCCTTCAGCCTTGCATCCGTCGCGGGCCGTCGCCTGTCGAGGCCCTACTCAGTACGAGTCGAGGCCCTACTCAGTACGACCGGCGGGCACGGCGAAACTCATCGCCGGGCGAGCGATGAGTTTCGGACGAGATGCAGAGGGGATGCAGAGGGGATGCAGGTGGGATTCACAAGCGCTCGATGATGGTGACGTTGGCCTGGCCCCCGCCCTCGCACATCGTCTGGAGGCCGAACCTGCCTCCGGTCCGCTCCAGCTCGTGCAGCAGGGTCGTCATCA
The DNA here is from genome assembly GCF_046540415.1 of Streptomyces sp. E11-3. Classification (NCBI taxonomy): domain Bacteria; kingdom Bacillati; phylum Actinomycetota; class Actinomycetes; order Kitasatosporales; family Streptomycetaceae; genus Streptomyces; species Streptomyces sp. E11-3. Next base: position 1,635,429 of record NZ_JAZGRL010000001.1, read on the forward strand.
GCCGGGTGCCGGTGGCGCCCAGCGGGTGGCCCAGCGCGATCGCGCCGCCGTTGACGTTGACCTTCGCGGGGTCGGCTCCGGTCTCCTTGAGCCAGGCCAGGACGACCGGGGCGAACGCCTCGTTGATCTCCACCAGATCGATGGCGTCCAGCGTCATCCCCGCCTTCTTCAGCGCGTACGCGGTGGCCGGGATCGGCGCGGACAGCATCCGGATCGGGTCCTCGCCGCGCGCCGAGAGGTGGTGGATCCGGGCGCGCGGGGTGAGGCCGTGCTCCTGGACCGCCCGCTCACTGGCGATCAGCATCGCCGACGCACCGTCGGAGACCTGTGAGGAGACCCCCGCCGTCAGCAGCCCGCCCTCGACCACCGGCTTCAGCTCGGCCATCTTCGCGAGCGAGGTACCCCGGCGCGGGCCTTCGTCGACGCGTACCTCACCGTACGGCGCGATCTCGCGGTCGAAGCGGCCCTCGTCGATCGCGCGCAGCGCCTTCTGGTGGGAGCTGAGCGCGAACTCCTCCATCTCGGGGCGGGATATCCCCCACTGCCTGGCGATCAGTTCGGCGCCATGGAACTGGTTGACCGGCGCGTCCCCGTACCGGGCCCGCCAGCCCTCGCTGCCCGCGAACGGCCCCTCGGTCAGACCGAGCGGCTCGGCGGCCTGGCGGGACGCGAAGGCGATCGGCACCTGGGACATGTTCTGGGTGCCGCCCGCGACCACCAGGTCGCTGGTGCCGGACAGTACGGCCTGCGCGGCGAAGTGCACCGCCTGCTGCGACGACCCGCACTGCCGGTCCACGGTCACTCCGGGCACCTCCTCCGGCAGTCCCGCGGCCAGCCAGCAGGTGCGGGCGATGTCACCGGCCTGCGGCCCCACCGTGTCCAGGCAGCCGAAGATGACGTCCTCGACGGCCTGAGGGTCGACCCCCGCGCGCTCGACGAGCGCCTTCAGCACATGGGCGCCCAGATCGGCGGGGTGCACGGCGGCCAGACCGCCGCTGCGCTTGCCGACCGGGGTGCGTACCGCTTCGACGATGTATGCCTCGGCCATGGCCGCGCCTCCTTGGTCCGATACGTACAGGGTGCCTCTGTCTGCTTCACGCGTGCTGGCTGCTCACCGAGATGACCTCCCCGGTCAGATACGAGGAGTAGCCACTGGCCAGGAACACGATGGTGTTGGCGACCTCCCACGGCTCGGCGTAGCGGCCGAACGCCTCGCGCGCGGTGAGCTCTTCGAGCAGTTCGGGGGTGGTGACCCGCACCAGGTGCGGGTGCATGGCGAGGCTGGGCGCCACCGCGTTGACCCGTACGCCGAAGTCCGCGGCCTCCAGCGCCGCACAGCGGGTCAGGGCCATCACCCCGGCCTTGGCGGCCGCGTAGTGGGACTGGCCCTTCTGGGCGCGCCAGCCGACCACGGAGGCGTTGTTGACGATGACGCCGCCGCCATGGCCTGCCGCCTTCATACGGCGCAGGGCGGCGCGGGTACAGCGGAAGGTGCCACCGAGGGTGACGTCCAGGACCTTGTCCCACTGTGCGTCGGTCATGTCCACCAGGTCCCCGGTGCCGCCGAGTCCGGCGTTGTTGACGACGATGTCTAGGCGGCCGTGGCGTTCTTCGGCGAGGTCGAACAGGGCGGCGACCTGGGTCTCGTCGGTGACGTCGCAGGGCTGCGAGGTGACGCGCTCGGGCCCGTACACGGCGGCCAGTTCAGCTTCGGTCTCCTTCAGCCGCCGTGTGTGCGCGTCCGATACGACGACGTCGGCGCCCTCTTCGAGGAGGCGGCGGGCCGTCGCGCCGCCGATTCCGGCGCCCGCGGCGGCGGTGATGACGGCGTGGCGGCCGGTCAGCAGTCCGTGGCCCGGTTCGTAGGGCGGGGGCGGGTTCGTCATGGACCGACCTCTCTCCGGCTTCCGGCTTCCGGCTTCCGGCTTCCGGGCGACGCTCGACGGCTGCGAGTCCGTACGTTAATCTACCAAACACTTGTTAGGTAGGGGGAGGGATGGACGGCTGATGGACCTCGACTTCACCGCCGCCGAAGAGGCCTTCCGCGCCGAGGCGCGCGCCTGGCTCGGCGCCCATGTGCCCGCCACTCCCCTGCCGTCGCTGGAGACCGCCGAGGGCTTCGCGGCCCACCGCGAGTGGGAGCGCGCGCTGCACGCGGACCGCTGGTCGGTGGTCAACTGGCCTCGGGAGTACGGCGGTCGGGGCGCCTCGCTCCTTGAGTGGCTGGTGTTCGAGGAGGAGTACTACGCGGCCGGGGCGCCCGGCCGGGTCAGCCAGAACGGCATCAACCTCCTCGCCCCCACCCTCTTCGAGCACGGCACCGACGAGCAGCGCGTCCGCGTGCTGCCGCCGATGGCGCGCGGCGACGTGGTCTGGGCGCAGGCCTGGTCCGAGCCCGAGGCGGGCTCCGACCTGGCCTCACTGCGCTCCACGGCCGTACGGACCGAGGGCGGCTGGCGCTTGAGCGGGCAGAAGACCTGGTCCTCGCGGGCGGCCTTCGCGGACCGCGCGTTCGGGCTCTTCCGCTCCGGCTCTGACCCGGAGCGGCCGCACCGCGGGCTGACGTATCTGATGTTCCCGCTGGACGCGGAGGGCGTCACCGTACGGCCGATCGGGCGGCTCGACGGCAAGCCCGCGTTCGCCGAACTCTTCCTGGACCGCGTCTTCGTACCGGACCGGGATGTGATCGGCGAGCCCGGCCAGGGCTGGCGGGTCGCGATGAGCACCGCGGGCAACGAGCGCGGGCTGACCCTGCGCAGCCCAGGGCGCTTCACCGCGGCGGCCGCGCGCCTGACGGCGCTGTGGCGGGACGCGGCCGACCCGTCCGACACGGCCCTGCGCGACCGGGTCGCGGACGCGGTGATCGGCGCGCGGGCGTACCAGCTCTTCACGTTCGCGGGGGCCTCGCGGATCGCGGCCGGGGGGTCGATAGGCGCCGAGTCCAGCCTCAACAAGGTCTTCTGGTCCGAACTGGACATCGCCCTCCACGAAACGGCCCTCGACCTGCTCGGCCCGCACGGCGAACTCTCCGACGAGGCCACCGACGCGCCCGCGCACGGCAGTTGGTCCGAGGGCTACACCTTCTCGCTGGCAGGCCCGATCTACGCAGGAACGAACGAGATCCAACGCGACATCATCGCCGAGCGACTGCTGGGCTTGCCGAAGGGGCGCCGCTGATGGAGCCCCTGCCGGACACCGGGCGGCACGACGCCACCCGCACCCTGGGCGCCCCGCTGTCAGCGGCCGGTACGCGTCGCGCCGTGGGCGCCGCGCTGTCGCTGGCCCGTACGCGTACGCCCGTACGGGCCTGGCCCAGCGGCGCGATCACCGCCGAGCCGCGCGACGTCGCCCGTTCGCTCGACGCGCCGGTCTCGGCCGCGCGATACGCCTCCGACGGCAGACGTCCGGAGCGACGCCGCCGCCGAGCCGCTGACCGCCGTCCCGCCGGCGGCGGCCGGTGCGACCTCCCCGGCACTGGCGGCCCGCGCCAGCCGCCACACCGCCACCGAGCCGCCACGCGAACCCCCGAAGGGCGCCCGTGATGAAGTTCCTCCTCGACGACGAGCAACGCGATTTCGCCCGCTCCCTGGACGCGCTGCTCTCCGCGGCCGACACACCGTCAGTGGTGCGTGCCTGGGCCGGTGGTGACCCGGCCGCGGGACGTGCGCTCTGGGAACGGCTCGCGCAGGCAGGGGTCTTCGCGCTCGCCGTGCCCGAGCGGTACGAGGGGCTGGGGCCGCTGCCGGTCGAACTGGCCGTCGCGTTCGAGCAGTTGGGGCGGTACGCGGTGCCGGGTCCGGTGGTCGAGACCGTGGCGGCCGCCGCATTCCTGGAACGGCTGGGGCAGCCGGAGCCCGCCGCCGCGTGGCTGCCGTCGCTGGCGTCCGGTAAGGCCGTGGCCTCGCTCTGCGTGCCGTCCGTGTGCGGTCCGTACGCGCTGGACGCCGACGCGGCCGACACGGTACTGGTGGTCGACGGCGACACCGTACGCCTCGCGGAGTCGGCCGGTCCCGTACAGCCGTCCGCCGATCCGGCGCGCCGCCTGGCCCGGCCCGTGGTCGGCACCGGGGACCCGCTCGCCCGCGGGCAGGCCGTGGCCGACGCGGCCGCGTACGCCGCCGATATGGCCGCGCTCGGCACGGCCGCACAGGCGCTCGGAGTCGGGCGGGCACTGCTGGAGCACACCGTGCGATACGCCAGGCAGCGCACCCAGTTCGGCCAGGTGATCGGCTCGTTCCAGGCCGTGAAGCACCGGCTCGCGGACACCCTCGTCGCCCTGGAGTTCGCCCAGCCGCTGGTGCACTCCGCGGCCCTGGCGATGGCGGGCGCGGACCGGGCGGCTGCCACCCGTGAGGTCGCCGCGGCGAAGGTGACCGCCTGCGAGGCCGCGTACACCGCCGCGCGCACCGCCCTCCACCTGCACGGCGCCCTCGGCTACACCGACGAGCTGGACCTCTCGCTGTGGATACGCAAGGCCCGCGCGCTGCGGACGGCCTGGGGCACGCCGTCGCGGTGCCGGGCCCGGGTGCTGTCCTGAGAGCCTGTCTTTGAACCCCCGCCTGCGCCCCGCGCGGACGACGGGGGTTCAAAGACAGGCTCTGACACGGTGACGGGCCGCGTCCCCTCGTGGGGACGCGGCCCGTCGGCCGTACCGGAGCCCTTACTTGCGGATCAGGCTGCGCAGCACGTACTGCATGATGCCGCCGTTGCGGTAGTAGTCCGCCTCACCCGGGGTGTCGATGCGGACGACCGCGTCGAACTCCACACCCGTGTCGGTGGTGACCTTGACCGTGCTCGGCGTGGTGCCGTTGTTCAGCTCGGTCACGCCGGTGAAGGTGAAGGCCTCCTCGCCGGTGAGCCCGAGGGACTCGGCCGTCACGCCCGCCGGGAACTGCAGCGGGAGGACGCCCATGCCGATGAGGTTCGAGCGGTGGATGCGCTCGTACGACTCGGCGATGACGGCCTTGACGCCGAGCAGCGCCGTGCCCTTGGCGGCCCAGTCACGGGACGAGCCCGAGCCGTACTCCTTGCCCGCGAGGACGACCAGCGGGATGCCCGCGGCCTGGTAGTTCTGCGAGGCGTCGTAGATGAACGACACCGGCGCGTCCGCCTGGGTGAAGTCGCGGGTGAAGCCGCCCTCGGTGCCCGGCGCGATCTGGTTGCGCAGGCGGATGTTGGCGAACGTACCGCGGATCATGACCTCGTGGTTGCCGCGGCGCGAGCCGTAGCTGTTGAAGTCGCGGCGCTCGACGCCGTGCTCCGTGAGGTACTTGCCCGCCGGGGTGTCGGCCTTGATGGCGCCCGCCGGGGAGATGTGGTCGGTGGTGACCGAGTCGCCCAGCTTGGCCAGGACGCGCGCGCCGGCGATGTCGGAGACCGGGGTGGTCTCCATCGTCATGCCCTCGAAGTAAGGGGGCTTGCGGACGTAGGTCGACTCGGCGTCCCACTCGAAGGTGTTGCCGGTCGGGATCGGCAGCGCCTGCCACTGGGCGTCGCCCGCGAAGACGTCCTGGTAGGACTTGTTGAACATGTCCTCGCCGATGGCGTTGGCCACGACGTCGTTCACCTCGGCCTCGGAGGGCCAGATGTCCTTCAGGAAGACCGGGTTGCCCTCGGTGTCGGTGCCCAGCGCCTCGGTGGTGATGTCCACCTTCATGGAGCCCGCGAGGGCGTACGCGACGACCAGCGGCGGGGACGCCAGGTAGTTCATCTTGACGTCGGGGTTGATCCGGCCCTCGAAGTTACGGTTGCCGGAGAGCACCGAAGTCACGGCCAGGTCGTGCTCGTTGACGGCCTTGGAGACCTCGTCCGGCAGCGGGCCCGAGTTGCCGATGCAGGTGGTGCAGCCGTAGCCGACCAGGTTGAAGCCGACCTTGTCGAGGTAGGGGGTGAGCCCCGCCTTGTCGAAGTAGTCGGTGACGACCTTGGAGCCCGGGGCGAGGGTGGTCTTGACCCACGGCTTGCGGGTCAGGCCCTTCTCGACCGCCTTCTTGGCCACCAGCGCGGCGGCGACCATGACGTACGGGTTCGAGGTGTTGGTGCAGGAGGTGATGGCCGCGACCGTCACCGCACCGTGGTCGATCTCGTACGTCGAGCCGTCGGGGGCGGTGACGGTGGTCGGGCGCGACGGGACGCCGTTGGAGGCGGCCGGGGAGTCGGAGGCCGGGAAGGACTCCTTGCCCGCCTCGTCGTCGTCCTCGACGTAGTTGCGTACGTCCTGCGCGAACTGCTCCTTGGCGTTGGCGAGGACGATGCGGTCCTGCGGACGCTTCGGGCCGGCGATCGACGGGACGACCGTGGCCAGGTCCAGCTCGAGCTTCTCGGAGAAGTCGGGCTCGGCGGCCGGGTCCAGCCAGAGGCCCTGCTCCTTGGCGTACGCCTCGACGAGGGCGACCTGCTGCTCGTCGCGGCCGGTCAGGCGCAGGTACTTCAGCGTCTCGTCGTCGATCGGGAAGATCGCGGCGGTGGAGCCGAACTCCGGGGACATGTTGCCGATGGTGGCGCGGTTGGCGAGGCTGGTGGCCGCCACGCCCTCGCCGTAGAACTCGACGAACTTGCCGACGACGCCGTGCTTGCGCAGCATCTCGGTGATGGTGAGCACCAGGTCGGTGGCGGTCGTACCCGGCTTCAGCTCGCCGGTCAGCTTGAAGCCGACGACGCGCGGGATGAGCATCGAGACCGGCTGGCCGAGCATCGCGGCCTCGGCCTCGATGCCGCCGACGCCCCAGCCGAGCACGCCGAGGCCGTTGACCATGGTGGTGTGCGAGTCGGTGCCGACGAGGGTGTCGGGGTACGCCTGGCCACCCCGGACCATGACCGTGCGCGCCAGGTGCTCGATGTTCACCTGGTGGACGATGCCGGTGCCCGGCGGGACGACCTTGAACTCGTCGAACGCGGTCTGGCCCCAGCGCAGGAACTGGTAGCGCTCGCGGTTGCGGCCGTACTCCAGCTCGACGTTCTGCGCGAAGGCTTCGTTGGTGCCGAACTTGTCGGCGATCACGGAGTGGTCGATGACCAGCTCGGCCGGGGCCAGCGGGTTGATCTTCGCCGGGTCACCGCCGAGCTCCTTCACGGCCTCACGCATGGTGGCGAGGTCCACGACGCAGGGCACGCCGGTGAAGTCCTGCATGATCACGCGGGCCGGCGTGAACTGGATCTCCTGGGCGGGCTGGGCCTGGGAGTCCCAGCCGCCGAGCGCCCGGATGTGGTCGGCGGTGATGTTCGCGCCGTCCTCGGTGCGGAGCAGGTTCTCCAGCAGCACCTTCAGGCTGTAGGGAAGGCGTGCGGAGCCCTCGACCTTGTCCAGCCTGAAGATCTCGTACGACTCGTCGCCCACGCGCAGCGTGGCGCGGGCGTCGAAGCTGTTCGCCGACACGACAGTCTCCTTCATATGTGTGCGCGTACCACCGCATCCTGCCGCCACGACTTGCCGCCGATCCGCTAAGGTAAGGCTAAGTTAGGTTGCCCTTACCGCCAGACTCGATTTTGGCGTGCGGCTGCGGTGCGCCTCGGCAGATATCTCGATGTCGAGATAACTCTAGTACATCGCGGCTGCTGGGTCATGCCCAGACCCGCTGCACTGTCACCGCGCGCCATTACGGTCTCTGTGTACGTACGTCATCGCGTACGTCAGGCGAGCGGTGAGTCGGTGGGGGTAGTGGTGCGGGAGCTGTCGGGTTCTGCCGCGGTGGGGTCCGCCGCGGCGGCGGGGCCGTTGTACGGCGAGGAGGCCGGTTGCGTACGGTCCGGTCCTGTCGTACGGGATCTGCGGGGCAGAGCGGGGCGTACGCCGCGGAACCTGACCTTCCAGGAGGGTGACCTGATCGTGGTCTCCGGCCTGCCGGGCAGCGGCAAGAGCACGCTGATCGAGCGGACGGTGGCGGCGCCCCGGATCGACTCCCAGGACAGCCGGGACCGCTGGGCGCTGCGTATGCCGCGCCTCCTCCCCTACGCCGTGTACCGCCCTCTGGTGCGGCTCGCGCACTACGCCGGGCTGAGGCGGGAGCTGCGCTCCGGCGGGAGCGTCGTCGTCCACGACTGCGGCACCCGGGCCTGGGTGCGGCGCTGGCTGGCCCGGGAGGCGGCACGGCGCGGCCGGGGCCTGCATCTGCTGCTGCTCGACGTGCGGCCGGACTCCGCGCTCGCCGGTCAGCGGGAGCGGGGCCGGGGTGTCTCGCGGTACGCCTTCGCCCATCACTGCCGGGCGGTCGGGCGGCTGATAGGGGACGCCGAGCGGGGGCGGGTTCCGGTGGGGTGCGCGTCGGTGGTGCTCCTTGACCGGGACGCGGCGAGCCGGCTGCGAAGGGTCGGCTTCGATGCGCCCTGATCAGTCCGACGCGGCCGGGAAGCGGGTGACGCTGGAGACGTTCAGGCGGACCGGGAGCGCGCCGCCCTCGATGAGGGAGGCGAGCTCCCGCGCCGACGCCTTGGTGAACGTCCCCGAGATCTCCGCCTGCCCGCCGTCGATCGAGTAGGAAACGGCGGGGGCCGAAAGGACCTTCTCGTCGAGAACGATGGCGAACTGGTTCTCGGGCGACGGCTGGGTCGCCAACTCACCCGTGACGTCGGCGAACTTCACCGACCCCTTCGCGGTGAACGACAGCGACACGACCCAGGCTCCGCGGCTCGGGTCGCGCCGAGCTGTGGCTCGCGCCACGTCGGAACCCACCAGGGAAGGTGGCGCCAGGAGGTAGTCGACGGCCTCCGAGTCCTTGGCGCCCAGGGCACCCTCGGCGCCGCACAAGGCCACGAACCCGGACTTCCGGGTGGTGGCCTCACGCCGCAGGGTCTCGCAGTTCCCGGCCGAGCTGGCAGACAGCGTGGCCACAGGCCTGAACGCGAGTGCGCCGGTCTGCCCCAGAGCCCTCAGGCTCTGCTCGCTGTCACCCGCGGCCCGGACGGTGATGTCACCGCCGACCACGGCGACCTTCACGTCGTCGAGGCCCAGAGAGCCGGCGCGCTCCTTCATCCGGTCCCCGGCCTGGCGCAGCTGCTGTGCGGTACCCGGCGTTTCGGGGCTGAACGTGACGGAAGTCCAGGTTCGTTCCCGCGACCCGTCGGAACCCGGATCCGTGGTCCGCGGTGACGCACCGTCCGGACCGGAGCCCGGTCGCGAGGAGCCGGCGGGCTGCCCGCCAACGGGCCCGGAACCGCCGGAACCTTCGGAACAGGCTCCCAACACCCCGGCGAGCACGACAACAGCGAGGAGTGCCACGCCACGCCGAGGACGTACCACGGACGGAGACGGCGGGCGGGCGGGAGCTGACGGGTCCATGCGTTCACCTGTATCTGCGTGCCGGGACATCAGGTTGGCGGGCGGCCGGTGGAGCCTGGCGCCATGATGACGGGGACGGCCTGCCGTGCGCAGCGGTTCCAAGGCGATGGTCGCCGCCAGGGCACCCGTCGACGACACCGATCCCGGCGTCCGGAATGCGTCAATATCACGCTGGTAGCCGGTTTTCGACCATCCGTCACTCGGACGCCACCCCCAGCAGGTCCCCCATCTCATATCTGAGATAGCCTGCCGCCATGTCAGACGACTACCTCGTACGCATCGGCAAGCTCATCCGTGACGCCCGTCAACATCGGGGCTGGACACAGTCGCAGCTCGCCGAGGCACTCGCCACAAGCCAGAGTGCCGTGAACCGCATTGAGCGCGGGAACCAAAACATCAGCCTTGAGATGATCGCTCGAATTGGTGAAGCTCTGGACAGCGAGATCGTCTCTCTGGGCTACGCCGGGCCGATGCATCTGCGCGTGGTCGGCGGTCGCCGGCTCTCCGGCTCCATCGACGTCAAGACGAGCAAGAACGCCTGTGTGGCGCTGCTCTGCGCCTCGCTGCTCAACAAGGGGCGCACCGTACTGCGCCGGGTGGCCCGCATCGAGGAGGTCTTCCGCATCCTCGAGGTGCTGAACTCCATCGGCGTACGCACCCGCTGGATCAACGACGGCGGCGATCTGGAGATCGTGCCGCCCGCCGAGCTCGAGATGGGCGCCATCGACCAGGAGGCCGCGCGCCGTACCCGGTCGATCATCATGTTCCTGGGCCCGCTGCTGCACCGCATGGACCGCTTCAAGCTGCCGTACGCGGGCGGTTGCGACCTCGGCACCCGCACCATCGAGCCGCACATGATCGCGCTGCGCCGGTTCGGCCTGGACATCACGGCCACCGAGGGGATCTACCACGCGGAGGTGCAGCGCACGGCCCCGGAGCGGCCGATCGTCCTGACCGAACGCGGCGACACGGTGACCGAGAACGCGCTGCTCGCGGCCGCCCGGCACGACGGTGTGACCGTCATCCGCAACGCCTCGTCCAACTACATGGTCCAGGACCTGTGCTTCTTCCTGGAGGCGCTCGGGGTCCGGGTGGACGGCGTCGGCACCACCACGCTCACCGTGCACGGCGTGCCGGAGATCGACGTGGACGTCGACTACTCGCCGTCCGAGGACCCGGTCGAGGCGATGAGCCTGCTCGCCGCCGCCGTGGTCACCGAGTCCGAACTCACCATCCGCCGGGTGCCGATCGAGTTCATGGAGATCGAGCTGGCGGTACTTGAGGAGATGGGTCTGGACCAGGACCGCTCCCCCGAGTACGCCGCGGACAACGGCCGTACCAGGCTGGTGGACCTGACCGTACGCCCCTCCAAGCTGCAGGCGCCGATCGACAAGATCCACCCGATGCCGTTCCCCGGCCTGAACATCGACAACGTGCCGTTCTTCGCGGCGATCGTGGCGGTGGCGCAGGGCAAGACCCTGATCCACGACTGGGTCTACGACAACCGCGCCATCTACCTCACGGACCTCAACCGGCTCGGCGGGCGGCTGCAACTCCTGGACCCGCACCGGGTGCTGGTCGAGGGCCCGACCCGCTGGCGCGCGGCGGAGATGATGTGCCCGCCCGCGCTGCGGCCCGCGGTGGTCGTCCTGCTGGCGATGATGGCGGCCGAGGGCACCTCCGTGCTGCGGAACGTGTACGTCATCAACCGCGGATACGAGGACCTGGCCGAGCGGCTCAACTCGGTGGGTGCGCAGATCGAGACGTTCCGGGACATCTGATACGAGACCGGGGCAGGCGCGGGCGGGGCGGGGGGGC
>NZ_JAZGRL010000001.1:1646610-1736358 GCF_046540415.1 Streptomyces sp. E11-3
GGGGCAGCCGCGGCCGGTCAGGTCGGCCGCGGCTGCCGGTCGGGGGTGTCCACCAGAGCTAGAGGTTGGGGAAGTAGTCCTCCCTGGTGCCCTCGCGGCGTATGTCCCAGGTGGCGCAGTGCAGGGAACCGCCGTACTCGAACACATTGCGGAACGGGACGGTGAAGACCTCGAAGCCGAGCTTGGTGAGCAGGTCCTGGAGTGGCTTCTCCTGCTCCTCGCAGATGACCTTGGTCGGCGAAATGCTGAGCACGTTCATCGAGAGCCACTTGGAGGACTGACAGTACTGCGGCATCTCGTCGTTGCCGAGGACGGGCTCGGGAACGTCGATCAGCTCCCAGTCGTTGGCGAGGAACATCTTCTCCTCGCCTTCGCGCAGCGGCCGGTCCGGATTGGTGAGGACCAGGCCCGGGCGCAGCGGCACGAAGGTGCAGTCGATGTGCGAGGGGAAGAAGTCCAGCGGGAAGTGCACCGTGTGGACGCGGAAGCCGCGCGGCTCCAGATGCCGCCTGAGCCACTGGATGCCCGCCCGGTTGGTGGTCATCGACTCCTGGACCAGGATGTCGCGCCCCAGTCGGCTCATGTCGGCGGCGTCGAAGATCACTTCGTCCTGGTTGATGCAGAACTCGAAGTCGTGCATCCGCTCGTGCCGCTGCTCCAGCGGCCAGTCCCAGAACTCCTCGCGGTACATGCCGTCGGTCATCGACGGCTTGGGCGCGGTCGTCCACTGGACGCGCGGGTCGGCGTTCCAGTACTCGTACACCAGCTTGCGGTAGGGCTGGTACTCGAAGTAGCGGGCCCGGCGCGACATGGTGGCCTCGATGATCTCGTTGCCCATCGTGATCATCACGTCGCGCGGGCAGACCGCGCAGTACTGGTTCTCCACCTCGAAGTCGGGGGTGCGGACCGGGGCGGAGAAGTCATGCGGCTCGGGGCGACGCACGGTGACGCCCTGGGACTCCAGCACGGCCGCGAGATTGGCGAGTTCCTCGTTGGCCAGGTCGATGGCCTCCTTGGACTTCGGGCCGGTCGGGAACGGCGTGTCGGGGGCGTTGCGGATCGCGGGCCGGCTGCCCGGCTCGGTCGGCTCGAAGCAGGCGTTGTCTGCGGAGCCGACCACCATCTCCTGCAGCGGGTCCCACTCGTTCCATGAGTTGACGACCAGGGAATCGTTCTGCATGCGTGCAGCCACCTATCTGTGCGTGGGGGAGGGTTATGCCGCGTCAGCCGCGTCGACGAGGCTGGCGGGACGCATGTCGGTCCAGTTCTTCTCGATGTAGTCGAGGCAGCCGGGCCGGTCGGTCGCGGACAGGGCGACGTCCCAGCCGGGCGGCACCTGGGCGAACTCGGGCCACAGGCAGTACTGGCGTTCCTCGTTGACGAGCACGTGGAAGGTGCCGTCCTCATTGTCGAAGGGGTTGGTCATGGCCTTCCTTCCTGCTTCCTGTCTCGGGGCCGGCTGTCCGCCGGTGGTGGGGTTGCGGTGGGGGGGATCCTCAGGAACCTCAGAATCCTCAGGCGAGTGCGTCTCCGATGGCCCGCGCCGTACGGCAGCGGAAGATGGTCGCCACGTCTACGGTCCGTCCCAGCGACGCCTCGATCCGGCCGGCCAGGCGCAGCGCCGTCAGCGAGTCGCAGCCGAGGGCGAACACGTCGTCGTCGGCCCCGACGGGCTCGACTCCCAGCACCTCGGCGATCAGCTCGCACAGCTGGCGCCGCGCGGGCCCGGCGGTCGGTGCCGGTACCTCGGTGAGGAAGCGTTCCGTCGGATCGGCCAGGGCACCGGGCAGTGCGGCCAGCAGCTCCCGCAGGTCCGCGGCCACCTGCCGCCCGGTCTCAGCGTCGAGCAGGTCGGGGCGGTAGCTGACCTCCAGGTGCAGCCGCGGGCCGGGTGCGGCCATCAGCTTCAGCGGATAGTGGTAGGCGTCCCAGCCGGTGATACCGACCAGTCGCAGGCCGTCGTCATCCGGATCGCTGGGCAGGCTCTCGGCGTTGGGGAAGTTCTCGAAGACGACGCAGCTGTCGAACAGCGGGCCCAGGCCCGCCACTCGCTGAATGTCCGTCAGGGCCAGGTAGTGGTACGGGAGGAGTTCGGCGTGTTCGTTCTGCAGCCCCTCGATCAGCCCGGCCACCGATTGGACGGGGTCGAAGCGCACCCGTACCGGCACGGTGTTGATGAACTGTCCCACCATCTGCTCGACGTCAGGCAGTTCGGCCACCCGGCCCGAGACCGTGGCGCCGAAGGTGACGTCCCGCTGCCCGGTCTGCCGGTAGAGGCACAGCGCCCACGCCACCCGGACCAGGGTGTTGAGGGTGACACCGCACTGGCGCTGCACTTCCAGCAGGGCGGTGGTATCCGCCTCGGAGAGGTCTACGGTGATGCGCTCCGGGAGGGCACGTATCCGTGCCGTGTCCTGGTCGCCGCAGAGCAGCGTGGGTTCCTTCAGGTCGGCCAGGGCGTCGCGCCAGGCGGTGCGCGCCTCGTCACGGTCCTGCGCGGCCAGCCACCGCAGGTAGTCGGGGTAGTGGCCGGGGGCCGGCAGCACGCCCGCGTCGGCGCCGTAGTCGAACAGCGCGAGCAGGTCGCGCAGCAGCAGCGATGTGGTCCAGCCGTCCACGAGGAGGTGGTGCATGCTCAGCACCAGCATCTTGCGGTCATCGGCCAGAGTGACCAGGGTGCAGCGCATCAGCGGCGGCCGGGCCGGGTCGAAGCGCCGGCGCCGGTCGGCGTCCAGCAGCGCCGCCAGCCGCGTGGCCCGCTCCCGCGGGTCGAGGCCCGTCAAGTCGTGGGCGTGCCAGGGCATCCGGGTCCGCTCCGGAATGACCTGGACCGGTTCCCCCGAGGTCCGCTGGAGGAAGCCGGCGCGCAGCATGGGGTGGCGCCGCAGCAGCGCGTCGCAGGCGTCGCGGAACCGCTCGGCGTCGAAGTGGCCCTGCACCTCAAGGGCGAGCTGCACGTTGTAGACGTCGAGGTCCCGGCTGTCGTACCGGGCGTGGAAGAGCAGTCCCTCCTGCAGCGGTGTCATCCGCAGGACCTCTGCGACGGGCATGCCGATCCGGGAACTGAGCCTGGCCACCTCCCCCTCGCCGTGCTCCCCGGACCCGCCTGGTTCCGGTGCTCGCGCGGCGTGCGCCACGAGCGCGCGCAGGGCCTCGAACCAGAGCTGAGCCAGTTCGCCGACCTCGTCCTCGGGCAGGACGAGACGGGCCCACAGCCAGTGGGCGGTCAGCCGCGGGCCGTCCGGGCCGTCCTGGACCACGGCGTTCAGCTCGACGGCGTGCGGCATCGGCATCCGGGGGTCGGGCCCGAGCGACAGCGTGTCCGACTCGGGTGCGACGCTCCAGTCCGACTCCCCCGAACCGCCTTGCCTGCCGAGGTAGTTGAAGCCGATCTGCGGTTCCTCGTACGTCGAGAGTTCGGCGGCCGTGTCCCGGTTCAGATGGCGCAGCAGGCCGAAGCCGATGCCGTGCTGGGGGATCTCCCGGAGCTGGGCCGTGACCCGGCGCAGCGCCTCGCCGAGGCGCGCGTCCGCCGGATCGGCGTCCGCGGCCCAGCCCCCGGCCCCGGCGTCGATCCGCACCGGATACAGCGAGGTGAGCCAGCCGACCGTACCCGACAGGTCGACGTCATCGGAGAGCTGCTCGCGGCCGTGCCCCTCCACATCGACCAGGACGGCCGTGCTGTCGCCGGGTTTGGCGCGCCGCCAGGCGGCCACGGCGAGGGCCAGGCCGGTGAGGAGGACCTCATTGGTGTGGGTGCCGAAGGCGGTCGGCACCGTGGTGAGCAACGGCGCGGTCAGTTCGGCGGGGAGGGTGAGGGTGAGTTCGCCGGCCGTCGCGTAGATGTCCCGGGACGGCGAGAGCCGGGTGTCGGTGAGAGCGATGCTGCTCCCGCCCAGGACCCGGTGCCAGAAGGGGAGTTCGTCCCGCACGGCCGGTGTGCTCGCCGCCGCGTGCAGACGTCGGCTCCAGTCCCGCAGCGGGAGGGGTACCGGTTCAAGGGCCGGGGCGGCGCCCGCCGCCGCGCTCTCCCAGGCGGTGTACAGGTCGGTCAGCAGGATGTCCCAGGAGACCGCGTCGACGGCCAGGTGGTGGACGGTGACGAGCAGCCGCCCCTGGTGGCCAGCTCCGGCGTCGAACCAGGTGACCCGCAGCATCGCGCCGTCCTGGGGGGCGAGCGCGTCGGCGTCTTCCCTGGCACTGGCGGCGATCCGGCGGCGTACGGCGTCGGGATCGAGGCCGGAGATGTCGACCCGCCGCACCCTGTCCCGCAGGCTTCCCGGGTCCACCGGGTCCACGGCGAGTGACCGGCCCTCGCGCAGACGTCCGCGCAACGACTGGTGCCGCTCCACGACAGCGCGCACGGCGACGGTGAGCCGGTCGGTGCCGAGTCCGGGCGGCACCCGGAGCAGCGTCGCCTGGTGGAACGCGTCGACCGTGCCGCCGCGCTCCGCGAGCCAGTGCATGATCGGCGTGCCGGGGACCACGACCGACGCCTCGGCACCGGCGCGAGCGGCGCCCGCCGGGGTCGGGGTCTGGGGCGGAGCCGGGGTCGGGGTCGCCTTCGGCTGAGGCTGAGGCTGAGGCTCGGGCTCGGACTTCCGCTTGGTGTCCTGCTGGAGGAAGGCGGCGAGAGCGGCGGCCGTACGATGCGTGAAGACGTGCTTCGGAGTGATCCGCAGACCCTCCTTACGCGCCCGCGCCACCAGCTGAATCGCCGTGATCGAATCACCACCGAGCCCGAAGAAGTCATCCCCGACCCCGGCACTGTCCATCCTCAACACCTGCGCCACCAGCCCGGCCAGTACCGCCGCTATGTCGTCCACGGCATTCCGGGTCTGCTGCGCGTCCTGGGTCTGCCGCGCGTCCTGGGCCCGCTGCTCGCGCTCCGCCTCTTGTGCCGCTTCCGGCTCGGGCAGCGCGGCCCGGTCCACCTTGCCGTTGGGTGTCAGCGGAAGGGCGGGCAGCGTCACGAACGCCGACGGCACCATGTACGCGGGCAGCCTCGATGCGACCCGCTCCGCCAGCGTGGCGAGTTCGGCGTCCTTGCCTGGGGCCGTCACGACGTACGCCACCAGTCGCGGCTCCCCGCGCCGGTCCTCGCGTACCACCGCGGCGGCCTGTGCCACGGCGGGGTCGGCCGCCACCACGGTCTCGACCTCGCCCAGTTCGATCCGGAAGCCGCGGACCTTGACCTGGTCGTCGTTCCGGCCGCCGTACACCAGGATGCCGTCGGGCTGCCACCAGCCGATGTCGCCGGTGCGGTACATCCGTGCACCGGGCGCGCCGAAGGGGTCGGCGACGAACCGGGCCGCCGAGAGCCCCGGCCTGCCGACGTAGCCGCGGGCGAGTACCTCGCCGCCGATGTACAGCTCGCCGGGTACGCCTGCCGGGACCGGGCGCAGGTAGCCGTCCAGGACGTAGATCCGGGCGTCGGGGGCGGGTCGGCCGATCGGTACCGCACCCCGCGGCAGGGGCTCCCCCGGTTCGAGCCGGTACTCCATGCAGCCCACGGTCGCCTCGGTGGGGCCGTACTCGTTCACGACCGTGACGCCCGGGTGACGGGCGCGCCACACCGCCAGCGCCTCGCCGGTCAACTGCTCGCCGCCCAGGACGAGTTCGCCGGTCGGTGAGTACCAGTCGGCGGACGCGACCAGCACGGGCAGATGGCTGGGGGTGGCCTTGACGAACGTGGGCGGGTGGCTCTCCGCACCGGCCGGGGCGTCGAAGTCGTCCAGGTCGACGACGCGCACCAGGCCGCCGGATGTCAGCGGGCCGAAGATGCCGGTGACGGTGAGGTCGAAGGACGGCGGCGAGTGCACCAGCGCATGGCCTGCGAGGCCGGGGTAGGCCGTGCGGGCGAAGGCGAGATAGTTGTCGACCGTACGGTGCTCCACCACGACGCCCTTGGGGCGGCCGGTCGACCCGGAGGTGTAGATGACGTAGGCGGCGTCGGCGAGCCGTACCGGCAGGCCGCGCTCGGCGTCGTCCACCTCGTGGTCCGGCTGCGCCGCAAGCTCGGCCCGTACGGCTGGATCGCCGAGCGGGACGACCGACGGATGCCCGGAGAGTGCCGGGTGGCCGGGGTCGGCGCAGACTACGGCCGACGGGGCGGCGTCGTCGAGCATGAACGAGACGCGTTCCACGGGGTAGCCGAGGTCGACCGGCAGATAGCCGGCCCCGGCCTTCAGTGCGCCCAGCAGGGCGACGATCAGGTCGGTACCGCGTGGCAGCGCCACGGCGACGAAGTCACCGGGCCGCACCCCCCGGTTCAGCAGCAGCCGGGCCATCTGGTTGGCGGCCTGTTCAAGTTGGCGGTACGTCATCCTCCGCTGCGCGTCGGCCACGGCAGGTGCGTCCGGGGTCTCGCGTGCCTGCGATTCGAACCGCTGGGTGAGCGTCGCCTGATGGCGTTCGTGGGCCGCGGGTGACTGGGCCTCGAGCGACTGGGCGTCGGGGCAGCGGCCCCAGGCCCGGAGTACCTGGTCGCGCTCGTCGCCGGTCAGCAGGGAGAGATGTGCGACGGGCGTCGTGGGGGCCTGGGTGAACGTGTCGAGGAGCAACCGCAGGCGGGAGCTGATCAGTTCCAGGCGTGCGCTGTCGAACAGGTCGGTGCGGTAGCTGACTTGGAGCAGCAGCCGGGGGCCGGGGACGGCGACGACACTCAGGGGGTAGTGGGTGGCTCCGGTGATCTCCTGCTGGCCTGCGGCCTCCGCGCCCTCCGCTCCCGCACCCTCGGTGCCATGAGCGTCGTCGGCCTCATCGGCCTCATCGGCTTCGTCAGCGAGGGGAGCTATCCGCAGCCCTGGCACGCTGTCGCGCACGGATGCCCAGTCGAAGGGCGCGTTGCCGAAACCGGTCGAGGTGTCGAAGAGCGTGTCGAGCCCCGACAGGCGCCGCACCTCGGCCAGCCCGAGGTGCTGATGCGGGTCGAGCGCCAGCTGCTCGTCCTGGATGCGGGCGAACAGGCCGGCCAGTGACTCCGCGGGGTCGAGCCGCACCCGTACCGGAATCGCGTTCATGAGCAGGCCCACCACCGAGTCGACGCCCGGCAGTTGGGGTGGGCGGCCGTGCACCGTCTGCCCGAAGACCACGTCCTCCCGGCCGGTCAGCAGCGAGAGCACCAGTGACCAGACCCCCTGCACCACGGTGTTGAGGGTGAGGCCGTGCTTCCGTGCGGTCGCCGTCAGTGCCTCGGTCGCGTCTTCGGGAAGCGTCACATGGGTCAGCCCGGGCATCGCGTCGGCGCCCGGCTCCTGCGCGCCGGGCGCGACGAGCGTCGGCCCCTGAAGGCCCTGCAGGGCGTCTTGCCAGGCCTGTTCCGCGGCGGGGCGGTCCTGTCGGGAGAGCCAGCGGAGGAAGTCGGAGAAGGGTGTGACGGGCGCGAGCTCGCCGTGCCCCGCCCCGTCACCGTCCCCGTCGACCGCACGGCCGTACAGCGTGAACAGGTCCCGCAGTACGAGCGGCAAGGACCAGCCGTCAAGGAGGATGTGATGGTACGTCAGGATGAACGCGTACCGGCCTTCGGCCAGGCGGACGAGGGCGAACCGCATCAGCGGAGGCGCCGTCATGTCGAAGCGGCGCAGCCGCTCCTCTTCGAGGAAGGACAGCAGCCGCTTCCGGCGTACGGACTCGGTGTCCGCGGACAGGTCGAGCTCCGTCCACGGCGTCTGCACGGTACGCCGGATCAGTTGCACCGGCTGCCCGTTCCCGCGCTGGCGGAAGCCGGCCCGCAGGACACCATGGCGGGCGAGCGTGGCGGCGCAGGCCGCGCGCAGCGCATCGGCCTGGATGTCGCCGACCAGCTCGAAGGGGGCCTGGATGCTGTAGACATCCGTGGCCTCGGAGTCGTACAGCGCGTGGAAGAGCATGCCCTCCTGCAGCGGTGTGAGCGGCAGCACGGACTCGATCGGCGACGGTGTCACTTCGTTCACTGTGGAGTCTTCCCCAGAAGCGGTCGGCCGCGCGGACAGAGGCGGGCGGCGAGTCAGCGGAACGGGCAGTGGGCGTTTTCAGCCTGTCTGGCGATGGTTTCGCGGGGCCGCCGCCCGGGCCAGGCAGCCGACCGGCAGCTTCCTTGCCTGGTCAGGACCGGGTGATCAGGTCCGACATGGAGACCAGCACCCGGCGCTCCCCGGTGAACGCTTCCCGGCCATGCGACCAGCGCATGTTGTCGATGACCAGAAGGTCGTGCCGCTGCCAGTCGAAGCGCTGCTGGCGGCGTTCGAACGCCGAGCGGACCGCGGCGACCAGGTCATCCGGGATCGGTGTTCCGTCGCCGAACAGGACGTCGTTGGGCAGCCCGTCCTCGCCGAACACGGCCGTCAGGTCCTCGCGCAGGCCGCCAGGCAGCGAGGACTGGTGGAACAGCACCAGGTGGTTGAACCAGAGCCGCCGTCCGGTACGGGGGTGCACCGCGAGCGCCGGAGCCCTGCGCACCGTACGCAGGCAGTCGTCCTCCAGCCACTCGCGCTCCAGGCCGCCTGCCGCGCAGAACCGGTCCACCTCCTCGCGGCTGTCGGTCTGGAAGGCGTCGCGCCAGTCGAGGCCGACTCCGCTGCCGTAGTTCCGTACATAGCGCAGGCCGCGCCGCTCCACCGCCTCGATCACCTCGGAGGGGATGGACTCGAGTACCTTCGTGACGTCGGTGATCGGGGTCGCGCCGCCGGTTTCCGCCGGTGTGGCGCAGAAGAACGCCAGCCGTCCGGGCCAGGCGCCCGCGTACGACGACTCGCAGTGCTGTGGGATCACCTCGCGTGCCGGGTACTCGGTGGAGGTGAAGACGCCGTCGCTCACCTCGCTGCGCGGTGTGGAGCGCTCGGTGTACTCCAGGGGTGCGAACCCCAGGACGTCCAGGGCCCGTTGGAAGTCGTCCACGCCTTCGGCGGCGGCTCCGCTGATCAGCGTGGCGCCGTTCGCGGCGACACCCGCGTCGATCGCCTTGGCCTGCTTGCGTACGAAGGACTCCAGGTCCGCGCCGTCCGCTTCGACCACGGTGATGCCAGTCAGATCGTTCAACCTTCACAACTCCCTGGGATGGGGTCCGTAAGCGCCGCCGCTACGGCGTCCAGCGCGGCCGTAGCACCGGTGAAGAGGTAGTCGTGCCCGCCGGGCAGCAGCTGGAGCCTGAATCCGGCCGCCGCGCAGTCGCGCCAGCGCTCCAGCTGCGCCTCGCTCACCAGTGGGTCGTCACCGCCGCCGAAGGCGTACAGCGGGCAGTCGACCGGCACCGGCGCAGTGGCCTGGTACCGCTCGATGAGCGCGAGGTCGCGGCGGACGGCGCCCAGTGCGTAGCGCAAGTAGGCCGGATAGTTCCGCAGTTCGGGAGGGAAGCCGCCGAACCCGTACAGCCAGTCGAGCAGCCCCTCATCGTCCCGGTCCGCGATCCGCTTCCGTACCGGTGTGTGCGGAGCCCGGGCCGCGGAGGCGAGCAGCGCACGGGGCGGGGTCAGGCCACGGCGGCCGATACGGACCGCGATCTCATAGCCGAGCAGCGCGCCGAAGCTGTGCCCGAAGAGCGCGTAGGGCATGTCGAACTCGTCGGAGATGCCGTCGATCACGGCGTCGGCGAGCTCTTCGAGGGTGTCCGGCAGAGACTCCGCGCTGCGCACCCCGCGGCCGGGCAGTTCCACCGTCGCCAGTTCGATGCCAGGCGGCGGGGTGAGGCGCCAAGGGGCGTACGAGCTCGCGCTGCCACCCGCCTGCGGCAGGCAGAGCAGCCGCAGGCGGGGGCTGGGCGCGGTCACCCGGCCGACGATCCACGGACGGTCCACGCCGCGCGGCGGCGCGCACTCGGGGGAGGAGAGCTGTGCGGCGGCGGCAGGGGATCGCATTCCGCTCCTTTCGTCGGCCGGTGTTCATCCGGGGCGATAGCCTGCGCCGATCATCGGGGCCCTGCGCCGACCGGACCAGGCACAGCGACCGGCAACCCTTCTGCCGCCGTGTTGCCCTGCCGCTGCCTGGAGAGTGGTGCGGGGTGCGGCGACGATCGTGGCGAGAGTTCTGCCTGTGAACCCGAGTTTCTACGCCCGAGGGGAATCGCAATCCGATGACCGCTGCTCCTGATATGGCGTCCGACGCGACATTCTTCACTCTGGATGCCGTCACGGCGGATCTGATGGAGGTCGACGCGGTCTTCAAGGCCTGCCTCAACTGGAATTACGGAGACCGCGACAGTCGCGTGTGGAGCCTCTACGAGAAGAACAAGGTCTCGCAGTGGAACGCCACCACCGACATCGACTGGGACCACGACGTCCGGTTCGGGTCCGAGTTGTCGGAGGAGAACGGCTCGAAGCTCGCGTCCTTCGTCGTCGGCGAGGGCAGCCCGGTACCGCGTGAACTGCTCACCCAGTTCCGCTGGGAGTACCAGGCCTGGATGTGCAGCCAGTTCCTGCACGGTGAGCAGGGCGCGCTGGTGACCACGGCCCGGCTGGTCGAGACCGTGCCGGACATGGACGCCAAGACCTACGCCGCGTCCCAGGTCG
This sequence comes from Streptomyces sp. E11-3, assembly GCF_046540415.1. Taxonomy (NCBI): domain Bacteria; kingdom Bacillati; phylum Actinomycetota; class Actinomycetes; order Kitasatosporales; family Streptomycetaceae; genus Streptomyces; species Streptomyces sp. E11-3. The sequence goes on from NZ_JAZGRL010000001.1 coordinate 1,657,095, forward strand.
CCGACGAGGCGCGGCACGTCGAGGCGTTCGCGCGCTATGTCGACGAGAAGCTGGGCACCGTCTACCCGATCAACCCCGGGCTCCAGACGCTGCTGCACGATCTGCTGTCGGAGTCCCGGTGGGACATCGTCTACCTCGGGATGCAGGTGGTCGTGGAGGGCCTGGCGATCACCGGGCTCCGGCTCGCGAGCAGCGGCTTCGGCGACCCGGTGATCCGCCAGATCACCAAGATGGTCGCGAACGACGAGGCCCGGCACATCGCCTTCGGGGTCACCGCGCTCACCGGCATGTACCAGGAGGTCACCTCGGCCGAGCTGCGGGAGCGCGAGGAGTTCCTGCTGGAGGCGATCCAGCTGATGTCCCGCCGGTTCATGCTGCGCGAGGTCTGGGAGCGGATGGACCTCGACGTGGCCAAGGGGCTGCACTTCGCCCGTACCAACCCGATGATGTCCACCTATCGGCAGATGCTGTTCCAGCAGGTGATCCATGTGCTGCGGCAGCTGGGCATGCTGTCGGACAAGGTGAAGCAACTGCTGCTCGCGGAGAATCTGGTGCGTCCGGAGACCATGCTGATTCGCTGATCCGCTTCCCCACTGACCCGCACATCGGCCCGGGGGCTCGCTGAGCTCCCGGGCCGATGTGTTGCTGTACGGACACAGACACGGACACAGACCCACGGCTGCCCGGCGCGGATCGCGCGCCGGGCAGCCGTGGGTCTGTGTCCGTCCGGTCAGTCCGCTGTCAGCGGCCGCACCACATCGGAGAACTCTCCCGCGCACAGGGCCTTCCAGATGACCCGGCGCCGCGGCTTGCCGCTGGAGGTGACCTCGATACCGCCCCGGGACACCTCGACGGCCACCAGTGCCGCGTCGCCGAGCCACTCGGACAGCACCTCGTGGGCGATCTGCCGCCAGCCGGGCTGGACTCCCCCGAAGACCACCGCTCCGGTCGGCGCGCCGTCCCGTACACCCAGCAGGACCGCCACGCGGCGGTCGGGGATGCCGCGTTGGTGCAGCAGGGTCTCCAGGCTCTCGGCGAAGACCATCTTGCCGCTCACCTTGAGTCCGTCGCCGAGCCGGCCGATCACGAACAGCTGCCCGTCCCGCAGGAATCCCGCGTCACCGGTGGTGAGCCCCTGTTCACCGAGGCTGGTACCGGAGACGGAGTCGGGGTCGCCGACGTATCCGCTCGCGATCGAGACGCCGGTGACGACGATCTCGCCGACCTGGCCTTCCGGCAGTTCCTCGCCGTCCTCGGACACGATCGTCACCGTCCGGCCCTCCAGCGGCCGGCCGCAGCCGACCACCGCTGTTCCGGCGAGCGACGCGGCGTCACCGTCGTCCGGGGCCTCGGTCGACCAGCCTTCGCCGAGGGGCAGTCCGGTCACCGCGAGGGTCGCCTCCGCTCCGCCGTACGCGGGCATCAGGGCGTTGCGGTCGAAGCCGTACGGTCCCAGGAGCGCGTGGAACTCCTCGAGTACCCGCGGGTCGACCCGCTCCGCGCCGATGATCAGGGTCCGCATCGAGTCGAAGCGCAGCCCTTCCAGATCGGCCGGCTTGACCCGGCGCAGGATGTACGCGAGGCCGAAGTTGGGCATGGCCGACATGGCGGCGCCCTGCTCGCTGATGCCGCGCAGATACCGCAGCGGCGAGCGGATGAAATCGTCCGGCTGCATCATCCAGCCGTCGCAGCCGGTGACGACGGCGTTCAGCAGATAGCCGACCAGACCCATGTCGTGGTGGACCGGCAGCCAGCTGATCCCGGGGTACTCCGGCTTCCAGTCCACCCAGCGGCGCATGCCGGTGAGGTTGGTCCGCAGGGCGTCGGTGGAGATCCGCACCCCGCGCGAGTAGCCGCTGGACCCCGAGGTGAACTGCAGCAGCGCGATCTCCGGCAGCTCCAGCGGGTGCTCCAACGGCTCGACGTCCGCGATGAGTTCGTCGAAGACCACCGGCTCGCGGAGCCCCAGTTCGGCGGAGAGCTTGCGGATGCGCTCCAGCGAGTCGTCGTCGCAGATGGTGAACCGGGGCCCGGCGGTCTCGAACAGCCGGCCCGCGTGCTTCTCGTAGTCGTCGGCGCGCTGGAAGGCGAACGGCGGGGCGATGGAGCACGGCGTGGCACCGGCGGCCAGCGCGCCGAAGAACCCCGCGACGAAGCCCGGGCTGGAGCGCTGTACCAGACCCACCACGTCGCCCTGCCCGACACCGTCGGCGCGCAGTGCGGCGGCGGTCTTCAACACCAGTTCGCCCAGGGCCTGGTAGGACCAGAAGTCCCAGCCGTCGTTGCGGTTCGCGTAGTACAGGCCACGCTCGGTGGACGCCTCGTCCAGCCAGTCGAGCAGGCCCCGGTCCGGGATTCCCAACGTCCTCGTCCTCTCCAGGATGTGCACGGCACGTCCGGTGCGCAACGCGGCACGTCCGGTGCGCAACAGGGGGCGCGGCCGCGTGCCCGGCCGCTTCAGCAGCATCGGCCTGAGGCCCCGGCCGTACCAGGCAAGGAGCCGGTAACTCGTCCGGTGGGGCGGCAGTTCGACCAGCAACACCGATTGCCGGTCGGTTGCCTGGTGGCCGGACCCGCGGGCGGCGCAGCATCGAATAAAACTCAGGCTTCTGGTCCGTCGGAGTGCGCGAGAGCGGTTACGAACTTGATGACATCATGCGATGCCGAGAGCGGCCTGCTTCCACTGACAGCTGCCCAGCGGGGGGTGTTCTTCGCGCAGCAGCTCGACCCTGGCAACCCGGCCTACAACACCGTGGTCGTCATGGAGATCCGTGGGCAGGTGGACGCGGGGTACCTGCGGCGCGCCATCCGCCAGGCGGAGGGCGAGAGCGGAAGCTTCGACGTCGAACTCGTGGAGCGGCCGGACGGCACCTACCAGCTGCCGGTCGCGCCAGGCGTGTCGACGTGGCAGGAGTACGACTTCAGCGACGAGCGGGACCCGGTCGCGGCCGCCCGGGCGGTGATCGACCACGATCGCACCACCCCGCTCGACCTGCTCAGGGACACGCTGTCCGGGCATATCCTCATGCGCGTCGGTGTCGACCACTACCTCTGGTACCAGCGCAGCCACCACATCCTGTCCGACGGCTTCGGCTCGATGCTGCACTCGCGCCGGATCGCCGCCGTGTACGAGGCCTTGTCCAACGGGACGGAACCCGAGGGCGAGCCGCTGGGACGGCTCCAGGCGCTGCTGGCGGACGAGGCGGAGTACCGCGCGTCGGATGACTACACCGCGGACCAGGCGTACTGGACCCAGGCGTTCACCGACCGGCCCGAAACGGCCAGCCTGGCACCGGGGGTGCCGGCGAACGCCGCTGATGTGGCGATCGCCGCGACGACGGAACTGGCGCAGCCCGAGCTGCGGGCGCTGCACACCGCGGGACGGGACGCCCGCACCCCGTGGACGGTGCCGATGCTGGCGGCGGTCGCCGCCTATCTGCACGGGATGACCGGGGCGCACGACCTGACGATCGGCGTTCCGGTCACCGCACGGCTGGGCGCCCAGTCCCAGAACGTGCCCGGCATGCTGGCGAACACGCTGCCGCTGCGGCTCACGGTCGATCCGGCCGCGGGCCGCACCGAGCTGGTACGGCACACCGCGCGGCGGCTCGGCGAGCTGCTCACGCACCAGCGCTACCCGTACGACGAACTCCGGCGCGACCTGCGGCTGCTCGGCACGAACGAGCAGTTGTTCGGGGTGCTCGTCAACATCATGCCGTCGGGCTCCGAGACGCCGTTCACCGGACGTGACGCGGTGCTGACCACGCTGTCCGGCGGACCGGTGTCCGATCTCAACCTCACCTGTCACCCCGGCCCTGACGGCCGGGGGATGCGTATCGAGTTCGAGGCCAACCCCGAGCGCTACAGCGCTGGGGAACTGGCCGCGCACCAGGGCCGGTTCACGGACTTCCTCGCCCGGTTCCTGGCCGCCCCGCCGGACCTCCCGCTGGCCCGCGTGGAGGTCCTGACCGCGGCCGAGCGCACGCGGGTGCTCGCCGCGGGTGCCACCCCGCAGCGGACCGAACCCATCGTGCCGCGGGTCTTCCCGGAGCTGTTCGAGGAGCAGGTCCGCAGGACACCGCACGCCCCCGCGGTGCTCTCCACCGCCACTTCCCTGGACTACGCCGGGCTCAACACCCGGGCCAACCGACTGGCCAGGACCCTGGTCGAGCGGGGCGCGGGGCCCGAGCAGCTGGTGGCCGTCGCCCTGCCGCGCGGCGTGGCCGCGCTGACGGCCGTGGTCGCGGTACTGAAGTCGGGCGCGGCCTATCTCCCGGTCGACCTCGACTACCCGCGCTCGCGGGTCACCGACATGCTCGACGACACCGGCCCGCTGCTCCTGCTGACGACCCGCGAGGCAGACGACCGGACACTGGCCCCACAGGTACCGCGGCTGTACCTGGACGACTCGGGCAGCCCCGCCGACTCCCCCGCGGCAGGGCTGCCCGGCACCGACCTCGACGACCGTGACCGCCGGGCGCCGCTCAGGCCCGGGCATCCGGCGTACGTGATCTACACCTCAGGATCGACCGGCCGCCCCAAGGGCGTCGTCGTCACGCACACGGGTCTGGCCGCGCTGCTGCGGCAGCAGACCGACCTCCTGCGCATCACGCCGGACACCCGGGTGCTGCAGTTCGCCTCGCCCAGCTTCGACGCGTCGGTATGGGAACTGTGCGTGGCGCTGCTCACCGGTTCCGCCGCGGTCGTCGCCCCGGCCGAACAGCTGGCGCCCGGGCCCCCGTTGGCCGAGCTGGTGGCCGAACTGGGCGTCAACTGCCTGCTGCTCGCGCCGTCCGCGCTCGCGGCCATGCCACCGGACGGGCTGCCCGAGGGCATCAACCTGGTCGTCGGCGCCGAGGCCTGCTCGCCTGATCTGGTCGCGCGCTGGTCTCCGGGCCGGCATATGGTCAACGCCTACGGGCCATCCGAATCGACGGTCATCGCCACCCAGACCGGACCGCTGTCCGGCCGGATCGTCCCGCCGATGGGGCGGATGGTCCCCGGCACCCGGGTCCGGCTCCTCGACACCGCGCTGCGCCCCGTGCCGCCCGGTGTCGCGGGCGAGGTGTACCTGAGCGGTGACGGGCTCGCCCGCGGCTACCTCGGCCGCCCCGGGAGCACCGCGGACCGGTTCGTCGCCGACCTCTTCGGCGCGCCCGGTACGCGGATGTACCGGACGGGCGACATGGCCCGGTGGACCGCGGACGGCGAACTGACCTATCTGGGCCGCGCCGACAGCCAGGTCAAGGTGCGGGGCTTCCGCATCGAACTGGGCGAGGTCGAGAGCGCCCTCGCGCAGGCGCCCGGCGTCGGCCAGGTCACCGCGGTCGTCCGTGAGGACCGGCCGGGGATACGGCAGCTGGTCGCCTACGTCGTCCCCGCCCCTGGCTCCGACACCGCCTCGGCCTCCGCCTCGGAGTGCGGTGACGCGGCGGGAGGCCTGCCCACCGCGGCCGCGTTGCGCGAGTTCACGGCGGAGCGGCTGCCGGAGTACATGGTCCCGGCGACGGTGATGGTGGTCGACGCGTTCCCGCGCACCCCGAACGGCAAGATCGACCGGCGTGCGCTGCCGGTTCCCCGGTTCCAGGCCGCGGCCGAGTACCGGGCCCCGTCATCGGACCGGGAGCGGCTGCTGCACAAGGTGTTCACGGAGGTACTCGGCCAGCCGCGGATCGGCGTCGACGACAGCTTCTTCGACCTCGGCGGCGACTCGATCACCTCGGTGCAGCTGGCGGCCGGGGCCCACCGGGCCGGACTCGCGCTGACCGCCAAGGACGTCTTCGTCCACAAGACCATCGCCCGGCTCGCCCAAGTGGCCCAGGACCAAGGACGTCTTCGTCCACAAGACCATCGCCCGGCTCGCCCAAGTGGCCCAGGAAACCGACCCGGAAGCCTCAGCGACCCGTACCGAGTCCCGTACCGGGTCCCTGGTGCGGATCGACGCGGAAGAACTCGACGAGCTCGAAGCCCAGTGGGAGACAGCACTGTGAGACAGACATCCCTGGAAGCGGTACTGCCGCTCTCGCCGTTGCAGCAGGGCATCCTCTTCCATGCCCTCTTCGACGAGGGAGATGTCGATGGCGAGCGCGTCGACTTCTACACCGTACAAACGCCCCTGGAGCTGGTCGGGGCGCTCGACACCGAGGTGCTGCGGGCGTCCTGCCGGGCGCTGCCGGCCCGGCACGGGAGCCTGCGGGCCGGGTTCCTGCGGCGCCGTTCGGGCGAGGCCGTCCAGGCCATCGCCAAGGCGGTCGAGCCGTCGTGGGAGGAGATCGACCTGTCCGGCTTCGGCCCGGACGAGCGCCAGGTGCGACTGGCCCGGCTGCTGGCCGACGACCGCTCCCGGCGCTTCGACATGGCGAAGCCGCCGCTGCTGCGGTTCACGCTGGTGCGACTCGAAGCCGACCGGCACATCCTGGTCCTCACCAACCACCACATCCTCCTTGACGGCTGGTCGCTGCCGCTGATCCTCAGCGACCTGTTCCGGATGTACCGGGACGGCGGTACGGCAGCGGGCCTGGAGCCGGCGGTGCCGTTCCAGGACTACCTGGGCTGGCTGTCGGACCAGGACCGCGGCGAGGCGGAGCGGGCCTGGCGGGCCGCGCTGGCCGGTGTCGACGGCGCGACGCTGGTGGCCGAGGGTGCGGGTACCGGTACGGGGACGTCCGAGCACGGCCAGCAGCGCGTCGTCGCGGAGCTGTCCGAGGCCGACACGGGGCGCCTCACCGCCGCGGCCCGCGGCCGCGAGCTCACCACCAACACCCTGGTCCAGGGCGCGTGGGCGCTGCTGCTGACGGTGCTGACCGGACGGGAGGACGTCGTCTTCGGCAACACCGTCGCGGGCCGCCCGCCGGAACTCCCGGACAGCGACCGCATGGTGGGCCTGATGATGAACACGGTGCCCGCGCGGATACGGATCGACCCGGCCGAGCCGGTGGCGGACCTGCTCGCCCGTATCCAGCGAGAGCAGACGGCCCTGATGGGGCACGAGTACCTCGGTCTCTCCGACATCCACCGTGCCGTCGGCATCGCGGAACTCTTCGACACGACCATCGCCTTCGAGAACGTCCCGGTGGAACAGGCCGTACGCGGCTCCGCGGTCTCCGGCCTGGCCATCGGCATCCTGCGGGACGCGGTCGATGACGCCTTCGAGGGCACGCACTATCCGCTGAGCCTGGCCGTCCACCCCGGCGACCGGCTCCGCTTCGAACTCAACTACCGCGACGACGTCTTCACCGCCGAGGCGGCGGCCGATGTCCTGCGGCGCCTGGGTGACCTCCTGCGGGACATCGCCGAGCGGCCTGAACTCCCGGCGGCGCGGCTGCCGTCGCACTCGGCTGCCGAGCGGCAGGAGATCCTGCGCGCGTCGAGCGGCAAGGCGGTCGCCCACCCGGCCCAGACCCTGCCCGGACTGTTCGAGGCGCAGGTCCGCGCGACGCCCGAAGCGGTCGCCGTCGTCGACGGTACGACCCGGCTGTCCTTCGACCGTCTCAACGCCGACGCCAACCGGCTCGCCCGGCTGCTCGTCGCCCAGGGCGCGGGACCGGGCCGTCTCGTCGGCGTCGCCCTGCCCCGTACCACCGACGCGGTGGTGGCGATCCTGGCCGTCCTGAAGTCGGGCGCCGGATACCTGCCGATCGACGCCGAGCACCCCGCGGAGCGGATCGCGGCGATCTGCGCGGAGGCGGCACCGGACCTCGTCCTGGCCACCGCGGCGACCGCGACCGCCCTGCCCGGCACGGCTCCGGCGCTGCTGGTCGACACGGCCACGCTGCCCGATGACGCCGGGGACCTCGGGGACGACGAGCGCACCGATGCCCTGCTCCCGTCCCATCTGGCCTATGTGATCTACACGTCCGGCTCCACCGGCCGCCCCAAGGGGGTCGCCGTCGAGCACCGCAACCTGGCCAACATGTTCCACAGCCACCGGGCGAACTTCTTCGAGCCGGAGCGGGCGAAGGGGGACGGCCGCCCGCTGCGCGCGGCACTCACCAACTCGCTGGGCTTCGACGCCTCGTGGAGCCAGCTGCTGTGGATGGTGGCCGGGCATGAACTGCACATCGTCGACGACACGGTCCGCAAGGACTCCCTGGCACTCGTCGACTACGCGGTCGGCGCGGCGATCGATGTCATCGACACCACCCCGTCGGTGGCGCGGCAGATGCTGGCGGCGGGCATGTTCGACGCCTCGGCGGAGCGGCACCACGTGGGTGTCGTCGCACTCGGCGGCGAGGAGGTCGGGGACGACCTGTGGGCCGAACTGCTGGGCGTGCCGGGCCTGTCCGTGTATAACCTCTACGGTCCCGCCGAGTGCACGATCGACGCGATGCTCTGCCACGGCGACGGCTCCACCCGGCCCTCCATCGGTGTCCCCGCAGACAACGCCCGGGTGTATCTCCTGGACGCCTTCCTGCGGCCGGTGCCGGACGGGGTGGTCGGTGAGCTGTACATCGCGGGGGACGGGGTCGCCCGCGGCTATCTGGGCCGCCCGGACCTGACGGCGGAGCGGTTCGTGGCCGATGTGTTCGGTCCTGCGGGCGGCCGGATGTACCGCACCGGTGACCTGGGGCGCCGTCGGCCGGACGGGGTCGTGGAGTACTGCGGGCGGTCGGACTTCCAGGTCAAGATACGGGGCCACCGCATCGAGCTGGGTGAGATCGAGGCCGCACTGGCGGCGGACGCGTCCGTGGACCAGGCCGTGGCGGTGGTGTCCACCGACAGCGCGGGCGCCCAGCGGATCGTGGCCTACGTCCACCAGGCGCCCGGCGCCCGAGTCCCACCGGACGCCCTGCGGGAGCTGGTGGCCCGGAAGCTGCCGGACTACATGGTTCCGGCCCTGGTGATGGCGGTCGACGCCTTCCCGCTCACCCCGAACGGCAAGATCGACCAACGTGCGCTGCCGGACCCGGAGTTCCAGGCGGCAGCCGCGTACCGGGAGCCGGGCACGGAGCGCGAGCGGCTGCTGCACGAGGTGTTCACCGACGTACTCGGCCAGCAGCGCATCGGCGTCGACGACAGCTTCTTCGACCTCGGCGGCGACTCGATCATCTCGATGCAGCTGGCGGCCCGGGCCCACCGGGCCGGACTGGCCCTGTCCACCAAGGACGTCTTCGTCCACAAGACCATCGCCCGGCTCGCCCAAGTGGCCCAGGACCAAGGACGTCTTCGTCCACAAGACCATCGCCCGGCTCGCCCAAGTGGCCCAGGAGACCGAGGCCCAGGGCACCGGCACCGCGCCCGCACCCGTCACCGAGCCGCTGATCACGCTCAGCGACGCCGAGCGGGCGGAACTCGCCGCGGACGGACACCAGGAAGCCGACGTACTGCCCCTGACGCCGCTGCAGCAGGGCATGTACTTCCACGCGATGCTGGCCGCGGACGGCGTCGACGCCTACACCGCACAGGCGCCGGTGCGGCTGTCCGGGGCGCTCTCCCCCGCCGTGCTGCGCAAGGCCGTTGACGCGCTCGTCGCCCGGCACACCGCACTGCGGGTCTCCTTCAGGCTGCTGAGGTCGGGCCGTTCGGTCCAGGTCGTCCACCACGACGTACGGGTGCCGTGGCGCGAGCTGGACCTCTCCGGTCTCGGCGAGGACGAACGCCGTGCCCGCCTCGTGCAGTTGGTCGACGAGGACCGCCGGGAATCCTTCGACATGGCGCAGCCGCCGCTGGTGCGTGTCACCCTGGCCCGGCTCGCGGACGACGAGCATCAGCTGCTGGTGACGCACCATCACGCGCTGCTGGACGGCTGGTCGCTGCCGCTGGTGTTCCGCGACCTGTTCGCCCTCTACGCCCGCGGCGGCAGCGACGGCGGCACCCCGCCGGTGCAGTTCGCCGACTTCCTCGGCTGGCTCGGCGGCCAGGACGAGGAACTGGCGGCGAAGGCCTGGACCGAGGCACTGGCCGGATTCGACGAGCCGACGCTCGTCTCCCCCGACGCCGAGGCCGCTGCCGCGACCGTGCCCCACCTCGTCACCTCGGCCCTCGACGCCGAACAGACCACGGCCCTGACCGCCGCGGCACGCGACGCGGGCCTGACCCTCAACACCCTGATCCAGGGGGCCTGGGGCGTGGCGCTCGGCCAGCTGCTCGGCCGCGACGACGTCGTGTTCGGTGCGACCACCGCCGGGCGTCCGCCCGAGCTCCCGGGCTCCGAGGACATCGTCGGCCTGCTCATGAACACCCTCACGGTCCGGGTGCGGCTCGACCCGGCGCGGCCACTCAACCGGGTACTCGCCGACCTCCAGTCCCAGCAGGCCGAACTGCACCCGTACCACCATCTGGGTCTCACCGAGGTGCAGCGGCTCCTCGGGCTCGGCGAACTCTTCGACACCGTCGTCGGGTTCCAGAACACACCGGTCGACGCGGAGGCCATCCAGGAGCAGGTGCCTGGCCTGCGGCTGTCCGTCGACGAGGAGCCGGTGCCCGGTGCGTCGCACTATCCGCTCAGCCTGGTCGTCGTGCCCGGCGAGGAGCTGAGCCTGCAACTCAGCTACCGGGACGACCTCTTCACCGCCGAGGCCGGCGCCGCGATCCTCACCCGGGTGCGCAGGGTGCTCGACAGCTTCGTATCCCGCCCGGCCGCGCCGCTCGGCCGGATCGACCTGCTCGCGGCCGAAGAGCGCGAGCAGCTGCTCACGGCCGCCGAAGGCCCGGCCCGTGAACGGGCGCGGTCGACATTCCCGCGGCTCTTCGAGGAGCAGGTACGGGCACGGCCCGAGGCCGTCGCGGTGTACGAGGGCGAGCTGACCGTCACGTACGGCGCACTCAACGCGCAGGCCAACCAGCTGGCCCGGGCGCTGGTGGCCCGGGGCATCGGGCCCGAGGGCATCGTCGCGGTCGCGATGGAGAAGTCCGCCCGGTCTCTGCTCGCGATCCTGGCCGTCCTCAAGACCGGCGCCGCCTATCTGCCGCTGGACCTCGGGTACCCGACGGAGCGGCTGCGCTGGGTCATCGGCGACGCGCGGCCCGACCTCGTCCTCACCACCAGTGAGGCGGCCGGGCTGCTCGCCGATGTGGGCGCCGAGCGGACGCTGTGCCTGGACGGTCCCGGCGCGGGCGCCGCCGACCTGTCGGAACTCCTGGGCAGCGCGGCCGAGTTGACCGCCGGACGCTCCGGCGCCGACCTGACCGACGACGACCGGACGGCGCCGCTCAGGCCCGAGAGCACCGCCTATCTGATCTACACCTCCGGGTCGACCGGTCGTCCCAAGGGCGTGCTGGTGCCCCATCTCGGCATCGCGGCCCTGATCGCCCAGCAGCGCGACGGGCTCGCGCTGCGCGCGGACGAGCGGGTGCTGCTGTTCGCCTCGCCGAGCTTCGACGCCTCGGTGTGGGAGCTGGCCACCGCCCTGCTGACCGGGGCGAGCGCGGTCACCGCGACCGCCGACGAACTGCTGCCGGGTCCGGCCCTGGCGGCGACCGTGGCGCGGCACGGCGTGACCGCGCTGCTGCTCCCGCCGTCCTCGCTCGCCGTGCTGCCCGACGACGCGCTGCCGGCCGGCGTCACCCTGGTGGTGGGCGGCGAGGCCTGCCCGCCCGACCTGGTGGAGCGCTGGTCGGTGGGACGCCGGATGGTCAACGCCTACGGCCCGACCGAGGCGACCATCATGGCGACGATGAGCCGCCCGCTCGCGGGCCGTACCAGCCCGCCGCTCGGCGAGCCGGTGCTGGGAGCCCGGGTGTATCTGCTGGACAGCGCCCTGCGACCGGTACCGGTGGGGGCGCCGGGTGAGCTGTACCTGGCGGGTGACGGCCTCGCGCGCGGCTATCTGCGCCGGGCCGGGCTCACCGCGGAGCGCTTCGTGGCCGACCCGTTCGGTCCGGCCGGGTCCCGGATGTACCGCTCGGGCGATGTGGCACGTCGTACGCCGCACGGCACTCTGGAGTATCTGGGCCGTGCGGACCAGCAGGTCAAGGTGCGGGGTTTCCGGATCGAGCCGGGTGAGATCGAGGCCGTACTGGCGGACGATCCCTCGGTCGCGCAGGCGGCCGTGGTGGTCCGAGAGGACCAGCAGGGCCAGCGGCGGCTGGTGGCGTACGCGGCCCCCGCGGCCCCCGCGGCCGGCGCCCAGCCGGAGCCCGCGGCCCTGCGCGAGCGGGTCGCCACGGCCCTGCCCGACTACATGGTGCCCGCGGCCGTCGTCGTACTCGACCGGCTGCCGGTCACCCCGAGCGGCAAGCTCGACCGAGGCGCCCTGCCCGCACCGGAGTTCTCCGGCGCCCGCGCCAGCAGGGCACCCCGTACCGCGCGCGAGGAGCAGTTGTGCGCGCTGTTCGCCAAGGCGCTCGGGGCGGAGCGGGTCGGCATCGACGACAGCTTCTTCGCACTCGGCGGCGACTCGATCGTCTCCATCCGGCTGGTCACTCTGGCCCACGCCGAGGGCCTGGACATCTCCCCGCGTGACGTGTTCAGCCACGAGACGGTGGCCGCGCTCGCCGAGGCGGCGAAGCAACTCGCTCCGGCGCCGGACGCCGACGCGGCGGCCGGGGAGGAAGAGCCGCTGATCACCCTGGACCCGGACGAGTTCGACGAGTTCGCCCAGGACTGGCAGGAGTAGCCGAGCCGGTCTGAGCACCCGCACCACCACCGAACCACGCACACCACCCGCACTACCTGCACTACGCGCACCACCCGCACCACCCGCACCACCCGCACCACCACTGGACCACCCCGGCCGGGACCCTGCTCGGCCGGTCCAGTGCGGCACCACCACGCGGCCCGGCAGCGATGCGCGGACCGCACAGGACCGAACGACGGACGACCCGAGCGGTCACGACCTGGTGAGGACCACCGACATGACGAGCACCTATCCCGCTGTTGACACCCCCCACCCGGACGTGGCCGACCGGGGCCCCGACCGTCTCGACACCCCCTTCGAGTACCACCTCGACGCCGACGAGGTCGCCCAACTGCGTTCTGTAGCCGCGCAGTTCGGTGACTCTCACGACGCACCCGACCTGCCGGACTTCTACGACCAGGACCACGCGGCCGAGGAACTGCTGCCCTCCGGCCTTCGCGGTTTCCTCCTCTCCTACCGCCGGACCGAGCGCAGGGCCGCCTGCCTGGTGCACGGCTTCCCGGTCGATGACACACAGCTCGGCCCCACGCCGGGGCACTGGCGCGAGGCCATCGACAGCAAGGCGGCGAGGGAGCAGGAGCTGTGGCTGGCCCTGTGCGGAATGGTGCTCGGCGACCCGTTCGGCTGGGTGACCCTCCAGGAGGGCCGCATCATCCAGAACATCCTGCCGGTACGCGGCGACGAGATGCGGCAGAGCGGCTACGGCAGCGAGAGTCTGCTGGAGTTCCACACCGAGGACGGCTTCCACCCGAACCGCTGCGACTACCTGCTGCTACTCGGCCTGCGCAACCGCGACCGGGTGCCGACCATCGTCGCGTCCGTCCGGGACATACGGCTGAGTGACACCGACCGCGCGGTGCTCGCCGACGACCGCTTCCACATCGTGCCGGACACCGAGCACATCCGGCAGCTCGAGGCGCAGGCTCCCGGCCATCCCGCGCTCGAGAAGCTGCACGAGATGGCGGACCGGCCGGTTCCCACCGCCGTCCTGTTCGGCGACCGGCTCAACCCGTACCTCCGTATCGACCGGCCCTTCATGTACGTACGCCCCGGTGACACCGAGGCCGAGGCCGCGCTCGACCGGCTGATGGACGAGCTGCAGCGCGCGCAGCAGGACGTCGTGGTGGGCCCCGGCTCGCTGCTGATCGTGGACAACTACCGCGCGGTGCACGGCCGTCGCCCGTTCACCGCGCGGTACGACGGAACCGACCGCTGGCTGAAGAAGCTCACCGTCAGCCGCAACCTGCGGCGCAACGCCAGTGGTTACGCGCTGGGACACCACCGCGTCATCGTCTGAGCCACGCCCCGTCCCCGCCCCATCCCCATCCCCATCTCCTCNCACCCGAGTTCGAGGAAGCACACTTATGGATACCCGCCCCGCGCTCGCCCCGGGACCGCTCGACGCCATCGATCTCGCCGATCCGCTGCTGCACGCCCACCACGACCTGGGGCCGCTGTGGCGGCGCCTGCGTACCGAAGCCCCGGTGCACTGGCAGCCCGAGACGGCCCGCGGTGCCGGTTTCTGGGTGGTGACCGGCCACGCCGACGTCGTCTCGGTGCTCAACGACAGCGAGACCTTCACCTCTGAGCAGGGCAATGTGCTCGACACCCTGCTGGCGGGCGGCGACTCGGCGGCCGGCCGGATGCTGGCCGTCACCGACGGCCGACCACACAAGGCGCTGCGCAGCGCCCTGCTGAAGCCGTTCTCGCCGCGGTCCCTCGACGTCGTGGTCGAGAGTGTGCGGCGCGGCACCCGGCGGCTGGTCGAGGAGGCGGTGGAGCGGGGCACGGTGGACTTCGCCGCCGATGTCGCCGCGCATATCCCGCTTGCCGCGATCTGCGACCTGCTCGGCGTGCCGGCCGCCGACCGGCAGCACATCATCGACCTCACCTCCAAGGCGCTGTCGTCGGCGGACGGCATACCCGACGAGGAGGCGACCTGGTCGTCGCGGAACGGCCTGCTGCTCTACTTCTCGGAGCTGGCCAGCTCGCGCGTGAAGAAGCCGTACGACGACGTGGTCAGCCTGCTGGTGACCAAGGAGATCAACGGGCGGCCGCTGACGCACGAGGAGATCGTCTTCAACTGCTACAGCATCATCATGGGCGGCCACGAGACGACCCGCTTCGCCATGGTCGGCGGGCTGCAGGCGCTGATGGACCGCCCCGACCAGTGGAAGGCGCTCAAGTCCGGTCAGGTGGACATGGCTTCGGCGGTCGAGGAGGTACTGCGCTGGACGACACCGGCCCTGCACAGCGGGCGGACCGCGACCCAGGACGTTTTCTTCGGCGACCAGTTCGTCGAGGAGGGCGACGTCGTCACCACCTGGCTGGCCTCGGCCAACCGCGATGAGCGGGTGTTCGATCGGCCCGACGACTTCGACCTGGCCCGCACCCCCAACAAGCATCTGTCGTTCGCCCACGGGTCGCACTTCTGCCTCGGCGCGTTCCTGGCCCGCGCCGAGCTGACGGCCCTGCTGGAGAGCCTGCGCGACCTGGTCGCCGTGGCCGAGCCCGCGGGCCCCTCGCAGTACGTGTACTCGAACTTCCTCAGCGGCTTTTCAGCCCTGCCGGTGACCCTCTCCCCGGAGTCGTCCGCCGACTCCGCCGACCGCGCCGGTCTCCTCCAGGGCTCCGAGCACGGCTGACACCGTCTCCTGGGGGTGCGTCTGCGGGTAGGCGTGGCCACCGGGGAGAATCCGCAGCCGGTGCGCGGCCGAGGTGTACTGGGCCCAGGGCTCGACCTGGGCCTCGGTGGCCGCCTCGTCCTGCGCACCGGCGAAGGCGAACAGCGGGCAGCCGACCGCGACCGGCTCCGGGATGAGATAGCGCTCGGCGAGGAACATGTCGCTGCGCACCGGACGCAGCAGGTCCCGCAGGAAGTCCGGGTACGCCAGAAGCGCGGGCGGCAGTCCGCCGTTGCGCCGCAGCCAGCCGATGAGTTCGCTGTCGTCGGCGTCCGCGACGGCCGCCCGGCTGAGCGGCAGATGCGGAGCGCGTGACGCCGAGGCCAGCAGGGCGCTCGGCGGCCGCAGCCCGTCCCGCTCGATCCGGAGCGTCAGTTCGTACGCCAGTACCGCGCCGAAGCTGTGCCCGAAGAACGCGTACGGCGTGGTCAACTCGGCGCGCAGGCCCGCCAGCAGAGCGTCGAGCAGCGGCTCGAGACGGTCCGGCAGGGGCTCGTCCATGCGCGAGCCGCGGCCTGGCAGTTCCACCGGAGCCAGCTCGACTCCCTCGGGTACGTACGGCCGCCAGGCACCGAAGGCTCCGGCGCCTCCTCCGGCGGGTGGCAGACACAGCAGCCTCAGCCTGGGCTGTCCGACGCTGAACCGGCCGCTGATCCAGTCGGTTCGCGGTGTGAAGGCATCAATCGCGCTCATGGCGGCCAGCCTTACCGCGGTCCGCCGCCATGACCAGGCAGCCCCGGCGGCAGCTTAGGGCCTGCCCGGCGGATCTTGCCTGGGACGCGGCGCCCTGGCACGCGCATCTGCGGCGTTGTCGTCAATCACCATCTTCCCCAAGCTCTCGGCTTCGCTCGAGCAGGGGAGACCCCATTCGCGATGCCTCAATCCTCCGCCTTGCAGCTGCACGCACCAGACCACCGCTCACCAGCAGCGAGAACGCACCCACCGCCAAAGTCGGCCTGATCCGCCGGACAGACCCTAGTAGTGCTTCGTTAGGTTCTGGCTCGTGTTAGGGGTTTGCCGCAGGTGGTGCAGGTTCCGGTCCAGCAGCGGAGTAGGTTCTGGAGGGCGTCGAGGGTCTGGTAGAGGGTCAGGCCGGTGTGCGGGCTTTTGGGTCGAGCCGCCTCAGGGTGAGGAAGGCCTGGGCGGCGGTGACGAGGGTGACGTGGTGGTGCCAGCCGCGCCAGGTGCGGCCTTCGAAGTGATCGAGACCCAGGCCGTGTTTGAGTTCGCGGTAGTCGTGTTCGATCCGCCAGCGCATTTTGGCGAGCCTCACCAGGTGCGCGATCGGGGTGGTGGCGGGCAGGTTGGAGATCCAGTAATTGGTCGGTTCCTGGCCCGGGTCGGCCCGTTCGACCAGCAGGGTTCGCAGCGGGAGTACTCCGTCCCACCGGTTGCGGCCGCCGCCTTGTTCCTGGGCGGTGCGGGAGGCTTCCTTGCCGGAGGGCCTGACCTCAAGGACGGCAAAGTACGAGGCCATCTCCCCTTTGCTGCCCTTACGCCATGCGACCTCCTCGAACAAAGTGTCCGCAGCAATGAGGTCGGGCAGCGGCCGGGCCGCTGCCCGATAGCGGGGCAGGGTGGGCGGTCCCAGCCCGCCGTAGGCCGCCAGACACGGCTCAGCATCGGCCGGTCGGGCGATCTCCTTGGGCTGGACAGCCATCACATAAGTCCAAGCGCGGGCTTCCAGGGCCAGCCGGAAGCTGACGCTGCGGCCATAGCCGGAATCGGCGACGATCACCGGGACATCCAGCCACCAGGACGCCAGCCGGTCCAACAGGCCCAGAGCCAGACGGGACTTGGGGACGTGGCCGACCTCGTCGGGAATCTGGGCGGACCTGCGCCGAGGATCGTCCGCGGCCCATTCCTCGGGCAGGAACAACTCCCACTCCAGCGGGCAGGACGCCATATCGGTGGCCGCATGCACACTGACCGCGACCTGACAGTTGGCCCGCTTGCCAACCGCCCCGCAGTACTGCCGGGCCACCCCCGCCGACGCCTTCCCGCACTTGGGAAACGACACGTCATCGATGACCCACACCTCAGGCCGCACCACCTCGACGAGCCGTTCGGCGATCCGTCGGCGCACCGGGGACCAGTCCCACGGCGACTGGTTCACGAACTGCTGCAGGGCCTGCATATTGCCGTCTGGCAACCGATCTGCCATCGGCTGGATCGACTTACGCCGACCGTCCAGCATCAGACCACGCAGATAACACTCGCCCCACCGGCGCTGATCCCGCCGCGGCAGCGAACCGAACACCTCGGCAACGAACTCCGCCAACTCACCCCGGAGCCGTTCCACCTCCCCGAGCCTCATACCCCGCAGCATGCCCCCGACCAGCCAAGATCGGCACTCCTAACGAAGCACTACTAGGCCTGCCCGGCGGATCTTGCCTGGGTGGCGCCGAGTTGCCGTGTGCTTGCCGGGCTCGTTGCCTGGGACGGGTGTGCCGTGCGGCCTATCGTCGGCCGCATGACTGACACCCCTGCCGCCATCGGCACCGAAGCCGTCGTTCCCGTGGTGAGCGGTATGGTCCGGCTGATCGCTCCGCGCAAGCTCGCCCAGGTCGCACCGGACCACCGCCTCGTCGGCGACCTCGGCTTCCACTCCCTCGTACTCGCGGAACTCGGCTACAACCTGGAGGACCTGTACGGCCTCCGGTCGCTGAACCCCGAGGAGGCCATGAAGCTGGAGCGGGTCAGCGACGTGATCGCGTTCGTCAGCGGCGAGCTGGCCGAGGGCCGGGCGCAACTGCCGGACAGCGCGGACGTCGCCGACCTGTTCGCCCGCTACGGCGTCGACAGCCCCGCGGCATGACCCGGCGCGCGTTCGACCGCCCTTCCTACGCACTGGCCGCGGACTTCGAGCGGGCGCTCGGCGATCCGGCGGCGGAGAGCGGTCCGTTCAGCTACACCGAGACGGTCGAGCACGAGGAGAACAACGCCCTGCCTCCCGGGGCGGTGGACCTCGTCCGGTCGTGGGGGTTCGCGCGGTACCTGGTGCCCGAGGACTTCGGCGGCCGGCTGCGGAACCTGGAGCAGCTCTTCTTGCTGACCCGTTCGCTGTCGCGCCGCAATCTGACGATCGGGGTGATGTTCGGCTCGGCGATGCTCGGCGTCAACCCGGTGTGGCTGTGGGGCGACGAGAAGCAGCGCGCGCTCGTCGCGCGGGGCATCCTCGACGGCGACCTCGCGTGCTTCGCGGTATCCGAACCGGACCACGGCAGCGATCTGGGCACCAACGAGACCCAGGCCGTACCGGAGGGTGACGGATTCGTCCTCACCGGTGAGAAGTGGCCGGTCGGCAACGCCACCCGGGGCCGCTTCGTCACCGTCTACGCGGCCGTCGAAGGCAGCGGCTCGTCGCTGCTGCTGCTCGACAAGAAGGAGCTTGAGGAGGGGAGTTGGGACAACCATCCCTTCGTCAGGACCGTGGGCCTGCGCGGCCATGACCTCAGCGGGATCACCTTCCAAGACACCAAGGTGCCCGCCGGTGCGCTGCTCGGCCGCTCTGGCGGCGGCCTGGTCGGGATTCTGCAGGTGCTGCAGATCACCCGTACCGCGATCGGCGCGACCTCGATCGGCACCATGGACTCGGTCCTGCGGATCGCACTGCGCCACGCCCAGGAGCGGGTGCTGTACGGGGAGGAGATCTATCGCATCCCCGTCATCCGGCGGCACCTGGTCCAGGCGCACCTCGACCTGCTGATCGCCGAATGCACGGCGCTGCCGGTGGCACGCTCGCTCTCGGTGGCCCCGTCCCGGCTCAGCCTGTGGTCGTCCGTGGTCAAGTACCTGGTGCCGACGCTCGGCGAAGAGGTCGTGCAGGAGACCGCCCGGGTCCTGGGCGCGCGCAGCTATCTGCGCGAGGGGGTCGCATCGGGTGCCTTCCAGAAGCTCCAGCGCGACCATGCGATCGCGAGCATCTTCGAGGGCACCACACATGTCAACCTGCACAGCATCGCCACGCAGTTGCCCAACGTGGCCCAGGTCGCCGACCGTCCGTCCCGTGGCGGGGACGCCGTACTGCGGCAGCTCTTCGACTGGTCCGACGAGGCCCCGGTCTGGCATCCGTCGGGCAGAGCGCTCCGGCTGACCAATGCCAGCGAGGACGAGATCACCCGGGGCTGGGACCCGGCCGTGGCCGAGGCCTGCCTGGTCGCGGAGCGTGACCTCCCGGCGCACGAGGCCGCCTCGCTCACCAAGGTACTCGGTGAACTCTCGGCCCGTCGGACGGCCTTCTACACGCGCATCGCCGCCGAATCGCTCGACGCGGGGACGACGGAGGGTCAGGACCGGGCCGCCGAGCACTGTGTGTACCACGCGGCCGCCTCCTGCCTGTACACCTGGCTGTACTCCTTCGATGAGGAGCACGGTCTGGCCGGGGGTACGGGGTGGCTGGTGCTCGTTCTGCAGCGGTTGCTGGGGCGCCTTGAGCCCGCGACCGAGCTGGACGAGAGCCTGCTGCCCTGGCTCGAGGAACTGATGCTGGCGAGCCTTGACGGCCCGGAGTACTTCTCGCTCCGAGCCGTCAAGGAGTCCGCCGCCCAGGCGGAGGCGGACTGAGAGCCTGCCTTTGAACCCCCGTCGTCCGCGCGGAGCGCGGGCGCAGCGCCCGCCGCGCAGCGGCTGTCGGATACAGCCGGTGCGTGCTCTCGGCGTGCGGCGCGAGTGCGTGCCGGGCGTCGGGGCGCAGGCGGGGGTTCAAAGACAGGCTCTGAACCGGGTGGAGTGGCCCGCCGTCAGACGGCGGCGGGCTCAGCCTCTGCCATGGGCGGATGCCGGTCCGACTCCGGCCACGGGGCGGAACTGGTGCCTCCGGGCCGCTCCACCTGCCCCACCACGTGCCGTACCAGCGCGTGGATCCGGTACGTGTACTGCCGCTCCCGGTTGATCTGGATCAGCGAGGCGTCCGCGAGCTCGGCCAGCAGATGCGCGACCCGCACGGCCCCCGAGCGGCCCGACGGCACGGTCGTCGCCGCGTCCAGCGAGAAGCCGTCCGGCAACGCGACCAGGTCGCGCAGCAGTTCGCGATGCGGCGCGGGGAGCAGGTCGTAACTCCAGCGCACACTGTCCGACAGCGTGCGGTGCACGCTCAGACCGCTCGCGTCCACCTGGTCGAGCAGCTGGAAGAGCGTCTCCTCGTCGAGGAGAGAGGTGAGCGGCAGCGACCTCAGCCGCTGTGCGGCGATCTCGATGGCCAGCGGCACCCCGTCCAGAAGTCGGCACAACCGGCTGACCAGTGGCAGGTGACGGCCCAGGTCGAGCGTCGGCAGACTGGACTGCACCCGGTGCAGGAAGAGCTCCACCGCGCTCGGCACGGTCATGTCACGGCTGTCCTGGCCGTCGACGCACAGCGGCCCGACCTCCCAGGTCTCGGCCGCGCCGACCGCCAGGGCGCGGCGCGAGGTGACCAGCAGATGGAGCCCGGGGTGCTCGTCCAGCAGCTGCCGCACGGTGCGTGCGGTCTGCTGCGCGACATGCTCGGCGCCGTCCAGGACGAGCAGCTGCCGGCCGCTGTGCGCGCTCCCGCGCTGGTGGTCGTCCGCCCTGGTCAGACCCTGCGTGACGCGCGTCAACTCGGCGCGTGCGCCCTCGGGTTCGAGATGTTCGGGCGGGCAGTCGTGCAGCTCGGCGACGGCGACTCCGTCCCGGAACAGCGGGCGCAGCCGGGAGGCCGCCGCGAGCGCGAGACGCGTCTTTCCCACGCCACCGGGTCCGGTGAGGACGATCAGCCGGCTGCGCTGCGCCGCGGCCAGGATGTGGCGGGTGTCGGCCGACCGGCCCACCAGCGGGTCGCCGAGTGGCCGGGGCCCGCGCCACGGCGGGAGCGTCGTCGTACGTTCCAGCTGCGACTCCGAGCGCTGCTGGGGCATCAGCGCCAAGCCGCTGCCGCCGCCCCAGGGGCCCGTCTCGGAGAGCGAGGCGGGCGCGGCGCCGAGTGCGGTGAGCAGGAGTGCCACCGAGGTCCGGCGCGGATTGGTGTTGGAGCCGGTCTCCAGATTGCGGATCGTACGGACACTGACGCCGGAGCGCTCGGAGAGTTCCTCCTGTGTCCACCCGGAGATTCTGCGCTGGTTCAGCAGAAAGTCGCGCAGCTGATGCATATCTGTTCTGTCGAATGAGAAGAGCTCATACGGAATCACCATGTGAAGATTCCCCCGTGTCAACGATATGTGTGCCGACCATGCATATCCCGCACAGCACGCGGATCGGAGGACGTCATCCTCCTCTGCGTGGTACGGCACCTTAGCCCCCGCCTACGACACCGAGCGGCCGAAGGAGATGAATTGGTGCGGAACGCCACGGGTCGCCGATGACAGGTGGGCCGGGTGAGCCTGCATGACCTGTACCGGACAGTACTCGACTGGGCATTCGAGCGGGAGCCGTGAAGTTGGCAGGAAATACCGCATGGCTCCTTCCTGCCATTTCTGTCCGCAACCGCACTGGTCCAGACTTGGATTACCTGGTGAGCGGATCCGCCGAAACGGCCACGGCGGTCAGCAGATACCCGGAACGGGCAACCCAGCGACCCGAGAAGCCTCCCGTCCGAATGGCCGAAAGAGGCCCACTGGAACTCGGATACATGCCATGGAACGTGCCGTCGGAGCGTAGCCGTACGGTGAAGTCCCGAAGCCCGAAACGGGTTCCCAGCCATGGCGAGAATGCCTTGTAGGAGGCTTCTTTGGCGCAGAACAGCAAGCGGTCGAGCGGCACCTCGGCAGCCCTGGAGAAGTCCTGTTCAAGCCAGCCGGACTCGGTGTCCGAAACGGTACGTGTCGCGACGATGCCGGGAAGCGGCTCCTGGGGCTCCGCGTCGATGCCGACAGCGGCGAACTCGGCGGCCCGGGCGACGGCGGCCGCGCGGTAGCCCCGGCAGTGGGTCATGCTGCCCACGACCCCCGTGGGCCAGCGCGGCGCACCCAGCGGTCCCGGCACCAGCGGCACCGGGGCCGTCCCCAGAGCGGCCAGCGCCCTACGGGCACAGCCCCGTACCGTCGTAAACTCCCTGCGCCGTTCGTCGAACACCCCGGCGACCACGGCCCGTTCGGCAGAAAAGAGACGGGCCGCCGCATCCGGGCCCGCGTCGTCGAACGCGTCACAGGCAAGGACCCCGGCGGGCACCAGGTCAGCGATCACGCCCGAACTCCTTGCCATGGGGCACCAGTGCCCATGGATGCTTGTGCGTCTGCGGGGGAAGTCTGTACACGCTGCGGGGTGAGTGTGAAGATGATGCACCGAAGATCACGAGGAAAGAGTAAACACGGGGGTGTGACTCGATGCTCGCGAGGTTAGGTTTCGACCACCTTACCGACGAGGTGTACAAGACGCTGATCACCGGCCGTCATCAGCGTGTTGACGAGCTGGCGGCAGCGCTCGGACAGCCCGAGGGCGCGATCCTCGCCGCCCTGGAACAGCTGGAGAAACTCGACCTGCTCCGCCCGTTCGGCGACGGGCTCGGCCAGCTGGTGGACCCCCGCCTCGGGCTGCAGTCCCTGCTGCTGCAGCAGATATCCGAGATCGATGCCCGGGTGAAGGCGTTCGACGAGGACCGGACCGCCGTCCTGGGCCTCATCGACCAGTACACCGACCTCCCGTCGGGATGCGGGGAGCCCGGCAGCTCGTTCGTGGCCGGCCGGGAGGCCGTGACCGAACGGCTGCGGGAACTCGCGGGCGCGGCCGACACCGAGTGGCTGGCCTTCATCCCGGGCGGCGCCCCGTCCGTGAGCTGGCTGGAGACCGCCCTGTCGCTGGTGCGGCAGGTCCAGGACCGCGGCGTGACGACCCGTACGGTCTTCACCGACAGCATCCGCACCGACACCAGGGAAGCACTCCAGAGCGCGTGGCAGGAGGAACTCGGCTGCCGGGTGCGGACGGTGCCGTCGCTGCCCGTACACATGCTCGTCGCCGACAGATCGGTGGCCCTGCTGCCCGCGGACCCGAACGACCCCTGGCGCAGCGTCATGCAGATCTCGACGCCCGGCGCACTGGCGGCCATCACGGCCCTCTTCGAGGGCGTCTGGGACAGCGCGCTCCCGCTCGGTACCTCCACCCAGCCTGACGAGCACGAACTCACCTCACGAGAAAGAGAGTTGCTCCGCCTCCTGGCGCGCGGCCTGACCGACGACGTGATCCGCAGACGGCTGGGCGTCTCGCTGCGTACGGTGCGCAGGATCGTCGCGGACCTCTGCACCAGACTCCAGGCGGAGAGCCGCTTCGAGGCGGGATACCAGGCCGCCAAGCGGGGCTGGATCTGACGACGGCCAGGAGGACTCTGCCAGGTGGCCGACGCCAGAGTCCTACCAGGGCGCCCGGCAACTTGCTCGCCGCGAGTTGCCGGTGCGCTGCCTGGCCCGGCCGGTGACGCATCGACCAGCATGCATCCGAGGTCGACGGCAAAGGGCTGGACAGATCAGGCCTTTGCCGACAGATGCGGTCACACGAACGGACGGGGAATCGGATAGCCATGGCGCAGCCACGTCCCACGGAGACGGAAGACGCTCAGGCGAAGCCCCCGTCGCTATGGCGCAATCGCGACTACGTGTACTGGTGGTCGGGGAACGGCCTGTCCACGCTGGGCACCAGCGTGTCCACGCTGGCCTTCCCGCTGCTCATCCTCTACACCACGGGATCGGCGACGCAGGCCGGCACCATCACCGTGCTGCACATGCTCGGCAAGCTCGGCACCCTCGCGCTGGGCGGTGCGCTGGCCGACCGGGTGTCCCGCCGGGCCATCCTGTGCAGCGTTCCGCTGGTCGAGGCGCTGGCCATGGGCGTGGTCGCCCTGCTGGTGTACCGAGGCGATCCGTCGATCATCGCGCTGGATGCGATGGCCCTGGTCAGCGGGCTCGCGGCCGGGATGAAGATCGGCGTCTCGATGCCGGTGCTGCGTCGGGTCGTGCCCAAGGAGCAGGTCGCCAACGCGACGGCGCAGAGCATGGGCCGCGACATGGTCGCCCAGCTGATCGGCGCCCCACTCGGCGGCCTGCTGTACTCCATGGCCCGGTGGATTCCGTTCCTCTTCGACGCCCTGTCCTTCCTCTTCGTCACCGTGAGTTCCCTGCTGATCCGTCGGCCGCTCGGCCCGGACCGGCACACCGGCGACGAGCCGCGGCCCAGCCTGGCCTCGGACATGGGCGACGGCCTGCGCATGATCAAGAACAGTAACTACCTGTTGTTCACGATTATCTGGGGAGCTCTCCTCAACACCGTCGCGCAGGGCTTCACGCTGCTGTTCATCGTGCTCATCCACCACCGCGGCGGCGGGCCCACCGCGGTCGGTATGGCGACCTCGCTCGCGGTCGCCGGCGGTGTCATCGGAGCCGTCGCCGGACCGTGGCTGATGCAGAAGCTGGGCGCGCGGCGGGTGCTGCACCTCTCCTCGTGGGTCTTCGTGGCGAGCTTCGCCGTCGTGGTGGCGGTCCCCCAGCCCTGGCAGATCGGTCTGGTGATGATGGTCGGCATGACCAGCATGGTGCCGATGAACGTCGTCACCGAGTCGTACGAGGTCCGGCTGGTCCCGGACGCCTACCTGGGCCGGGTCGCGGCGACGAGCCGGTTCTGCTTCCAGGGCGTGCAGTGGATCGGTCCGCTGGCGGCGGGCATTCTCGCCGACGCGGCGGGGGTGGAGAAGGCCGTACTGATCCTGGCCGCGGCCATGACCCTGCTGGCGATCACACTGCACTTCGGCCGGCGCCACCTCGACGTACTGGACACCCCGCTGACCGAGGTGGAGGAACTTCCGCCCCCGTCGGCCGCCAAGGCGCTGCCCGCGTCCACCGCCGTTCCGAAAGGCGTGTCGGAAAGCGTGTCGGAAGGTGTGCCGGAGAGCACACCCGAGAGCACGCCGGACGAGGTCCGCACCGAACCATCAACGCAGTCAGGTGAGTTGGCCGCTGCGAGTAACCGGGACACGGGAGAGTCAGACCGATGACCGAGTACGCCGAGCCTGCCACGCGCAAGCTGCTGGCCTCCGACCACGACCGCGACCGGGTGGCCGACCGGGTACGGACGGCCGCCGCCGACGGGCGGATCGAGCTGGCCGAGGTGGAGCAGCGGATCGCCGAGGTCTACCAGTCCAAGACCCACGCCGAACTCGAGATCGCGGGCCGCGGCCTGCCCGAACCCGGCCCCAGAGACGCACTGGTGGTGGACCGCGAGCCCACCTCCCGCTTCGCCCTGGGTGTGTTCGGCGGGTACGAGCGCGAGGGCGAGTGGGTCCTGCCGCCCAGGTTCCTCTCCTGGTCGATGTTCGGCGGCGGCCGGCTCGACCTGAC
Organism: Streptomyces sp. E11-3; assembly: GCF_046540415.1. Taxonomy (NCBI): domain Bacteria; kingdom Bacillati; phylum Actinomycetota; class Actinomycetes; order Kitasatosporales; family Streptomycetaceae; genus Streptomyces; species Streptomyces sp. E11-3. Next base: position 1,682,634 of record NZ_JAZGRL010000001.1, read on the forward strand.
CGAGGCCCGCTTCAGCAACCAGGACACCGAACTCTGGGCGGTGGCCCTGTGGGGCGGCACCGAGATCGTCGTGCCCGACGACATCGAGGTGAAGGTCAAGGGCTTCGGCCTGTTCGGCCTGTTCGGGAAGCGCGCCGCCCGCGGCGGAGGAGGGAAGCCGGGCACCCCGCGCCTCGTCATCAAGGGTGTCGCCCTGTGGGGGGCCGTCGTGACCAAGAGCAAGGCGATGGGAAACAGACATCAGCAGCGGTGACGGCCTCGGTTCACCGATCGGCACACACATGAGGGAAACCATGGAAGATCTCGTTCTGCCCACGTCTTTGGTACGCGTGTCCGAAGGCCTCCGCTCCGGTGCGACCGACCCGCAGGCGTATGCGGATCAGACCAACGAGCGCATCGCCCAGGTGGACGACACGGTCCGGGCCTTCGTGGCCGAGCCCGACCGCGCGGACCGGCTGTCCACCGCGGCCAAGGAGCTCTCCGCCCGCGGTACCGAGCCGGATGACCGCCCCGCGCTGTACGGCGTACCGGTCGGCGTCAAGGACATCGTGCGGGTCGACGGGCTCCCCACCAGGGCCGGTTCGAAGCTGCCGCCTGAGGTACTCGATGGCCCGCAGGCCACGGTCGTGGACCGGCTGCTGAAGGCCGGGGCGCTGATCGCCGGAAAGACCGCGACCAGCGAGTTCGCCGTCACCGCGCCCGGCCCGACCCGCAACCCGCACCGCCCCGAGCACACCCCGGGCGGCACGAGCAGCGGGTCGGCCGCGGCCGTCGCCGCGGGCATGGTCCCGCTCGCCATCGGCACCCAGACCATCGGATCGCTCATCCGCCCCGCCGCGTACTGCGGAGTGGTCGGCTTCAAGCCGAGCCACGGACGTATCCCGCTGGACGGCGTGATCCCCACATCGCCGACCTACGACACCCTCGGCACCCTCACCGCCACGGTCGCCGACGCCGCGCTGGCCGCCGCGGCCCTGTGCGACGACTGGCAGCCGTCCCGGGCCGTCTCCGGCCGGCCGGTGCTCGGCATCCCCGACGGCCCTTATCTGAGCTTCGCGGAGCCCGAGGCCAAGGCCGCGTACGACGAGCAGGTGGCGGCGCTGCGCACGGCGGGGTACGACATCGTGCGCGTCCCCATGTTCGAGAACCTGGAGCAGGACGCCTTCGAGCTGTTCGTGGTCAACCTCTACGAGCTGTCCCGGGCCCACGCCGACTGGTTCGGCCGCTTCGAGGAGCTCTACGACGAGCGCACCGCGGAGGCGATCCGCCAGGGCCAGGGCGCCCAGGAGTCCGACTACGCCAGCTCGCTGAAGCAGCGTGACGCGTTCTGCGAGCGTCTCGCGGCGTCCACCGACGAGCACGGCGTCGACCTGTGGATCACCCCGGCGGCCACCGGTCCGGCCCCCCTCGGCCTGGACAGCGCCGGTGACTCGGTGATGTCCCTGCCGTGGAGCGGCGCGGGACTGCCCTGCCTGACCGTTCCCACCGCCCGCCCGCAGGGGGCGCTGCCGCTCGGGCTCCAGTGCGTGGCCCGGCACGGCGGCGACGAGCGACTGCTCAACTGGGCGCTGGGCCTGGAGAAAGTGCTGTCGGCGTAGGACCACACGCCGTGAAGGGACGACAAGTGGGCACCTCAGTGGAGATGGGCATCCTCGCGACGGGCATGGCCTTCGGTGAACGGCGCCGCGTCGCCGAGACGGTAGGCACGTATGTGCCCGACCCCGAGGTCGTCATGGGCCTGGGATACGAGACCTATCACCATGCGGCCGACGGCGTCACCGCGACCGGCCTCGCGGCGCAGGCGGCCCGCGAGGCCCTGGAGAACGCGGACCTCGCCGTCGCCGACGTGGATCTGATCGTGGTCGGCAACTCCGACGTTCCGGAGTATCTGGGCTGGGACTCCTCGGCGGCCGTGGCCAGAGAGCTGGGCGCACACGGCACACCCACCGTCCTGTTCACCCAGGCGTGTGCCGCCTGGGCGATGGCACTGGACCACGCGGCGGGTGCCATGGCCCTCTCGCCGGACGTGGACACCGTGCTGGTGACCCTGGTCAACGTGCTCAGCGAGGCACACACCAACCGGATGGACTTCAACGGCGCCGTCGCCAGTGACGGCGCCGTCGCGGCCGTCCTGCGGCGCGGCCACCCACGCTTTCGCCGACTGTCGTCGGCACGCTTCACGAACCCCGAGTTCGCGGATCTGTTCCGCCTGGAGTTCGGCGGTTGTGCCGCTCCCGTGCCGCCCGCGGGCCAGAGCGATCTGCACATGGACCCGATGGTCGGGGTCTACCGGCACTTCGACCGGGACCCCGAGCGTTTCCAGGGCTTCGTGAAGGAGATCAACGGGCGGCTCGCGGACGTGGTGGACCAGGCGCTGGCCCGTGCCGGGCGAGACCGTTCGGAACTCGCCCGTCTCATCTACCTCAACGACAACCAGCAGGCGATCCGGGAGGCCGCTGACGCGGTCGGCATCCCCATCGAGCGCACCAATGCCGAACTGGCCCGCGAACTCGGCCACATAGGCGCCGCCGACCAACTGATCTGCCTGTGGCGGCACATCGAGGACGGCGACCTGGCGCTCGGGGATCTCGTGGCACTCGCGGGTGTCGCGGCCCCGGGTATGCACTGGTTCTGCACGCTCATCGAAGTGTGACGAAGTATCGACGTGTGACGGCGTATCGGAGTGCGGCGACGTCACGGACCCGCGGAAGGAAGCACCATGCCCGACGGCCCCCACACCGCACCAGCGGCGACACCGCCCCTGTGTGAAGAGGAGATCGCCCGCTTCGTCGTCGAGCGGTTCCTGCCCGGCGTCGACACCGGCGACCTCGACCCGGAGTACGACCTGCTGGCCACCGCGGTGATCGACAGCCTCGGTGTGCTGCACATCGTCGGCTGGCTGTCCAAGCAGTACGGCATCGTCCTGCCCGACCGCGAACTGGCCAGCAGGAACTTCCGCTCGGTGCGCACGATTTTGGCCACGGCCGAGCGCGCGGCAGCCGTTGGGGCTCAGCCATGACCCGCTCGTTCGCGGCGGTGTTCGCCGAGCGCGCGGCCGCCCAGCCGTCGGTGCCCGCACTCATCTGGGATGACCGCGCGGTCAGCTACGGCGAGTTGTCCGCCATGGCCGCCCGGATACGTACGCAGGTGGAGTCGGCCGCCCCGGACGCCAGCCGCCCGGTCGGGCTGTACGTACGGAAGTCGCCGGAGACGGTGGCCCTGGCCCTGGGCTGCCTGCTGGCCGGGCGCAGCTTCCTGCTGCCCTCCGGTGAACTGCCCGACACCCCGCTGAAGGAGCTGTACCAGCAGGCCGGATGTGCCGCCGTACTCGGCTTTGACCAGGGCCCGCTCGTCGACCGGGTGGTGGACCCGGCCGCGGTTTCCGCGAGTGCCGACGAGCACCTGGCACCGGCCGCCGTCGCCGACGACGCGACCGGCTTCATGCTCACCACATCGGGCTCGACCGGACTGCCGAAGATCGTTCCGCTGACGTCCGGGGCGGTCACCCGGTTCGCCGCGTGGGCGTCGGAGACCTTCCAGATCACGACGGGCACCACCGTCCTCAACTACGCGCCCCTCAACTTCGATCTGTGTCTGCTGGACGTCTGGAGCACGCTGGCGTACGGCGGCACCGTCGTCCTGGCCGACCCGGACCGGGGCACATCCGCCACGTATCTGCGTGACCTGGTCGTCGGCCACTCGGTGTCCGTGATCCAGGGCGTGCCGCTGCTGTTCCAGCTTCTCGCCGAGGCGGCGGCCGAGAGCGGACCGCTCCACACCGTCGAGCACATCATCTTCGCGGGCGAGAGCATGCCCGCGCGGGTGATGGACGCGCTGTCGCCGGTCGTTCCCAAGGCCCGCTGGTACAACAACTACGGCTGTACGGAGACGAACAACAGCTTCCTGTACGAGGTACGCCGCGACCAGCCGGTCCGCGCCCCGCTGCCGATCGGCCGCCCGCTGCCCGGCGTGAGCTGGCTGATCACCGGCGACGACGGGCGGGCGCTGACCGGATCGGGGCAGGGCGAGCTGCTCGTCAACACCCCGTTCCAGACGGCGGGTTACGTGAACGTGCCGAGCGGGGAGAAGTTCGGCCCGCATCCGGACGGTGTCCCCGGCCTCGTCTACTACCGCACCGGCGACGTGGCCACCCGGCACGAGGACGGTTCGCTGAGCGTGCTCGGGCGCACCGATTTCATGGTGAAGGTGCGGGGCTTCCAGATCAGCACGCAGAGCGTCGAGAGCATCCTGCTGGAACACCCGGATGTCGTCGAGGCCGCGGTCATCGCGCTCCCCGACCCGATTGCCGGGCACCGCCTGCACGCGCGGCTGCGGCTGGCCGAGCCCGGCTCCGTACATCCGCTGGCGCTGCGCCAGTACTGCGCGGAGCGCACCGTACGCGCGGCGATCCCCAGCGTGTTCGAGACGGTGGACGAGCCGCTGCCCAGGACCTCCACGGGCAAGGTCGACCGTAACCGGATCAGGGATTCCCTGCTGTAACACCCCGACGACGAAGGGCCTGTCTTTCAGCCGCGCGCCGCGCGGAACGCCCTGACCGCTCCGCTCACCGCGGAGGCGACGACGATCAGCGCCGCGGCGGTGGCCACCTCTCCCGGCGTCGACCAGTCCTTGTTGGTGTCGGCCAGGAACTCCGGGTTGAGGAAGTCCTGCCGGTACAGGACCCAGGCCAGCGGCAGCGCGAACACCGCCTGGGCGAGGGTGTACGCGGCCGCCAGCGGTACGGTCCAGCCGCGCAGGGCCACCCGGGCCAGCTGGACCACCACGAGAGCGGCGAGGCCGAACAGGACCGGCCAGATCCAGCCCGACCACAGGGCCGGGTCGAGCAGCTCGATCCGCTCCCCGTCGCCGTCGAGGCGATAGGGCTTCGCGGTGTGCTGCCAGACGATCAGGCCGAACAGCAGCGCGTCCCACACCGCCCCGGCACCGGCCAGCACCGCGCCGCCCTTGTCCGGCCGCCGGATCTCGGGCAGGTCGTCGGGGGTCCAGGGGCGGGTCCGCAGGGTCATGCCGTCCCGGCCGCGTACCCGCTCGGCCACAGCGAACACCAGCGTGAGCCCGGCGAACATCTGGGCGCCGAGCGTGAACACCGTCTCGACGCCGGTGCCGATGGCCGCGCCGAGGTCGCCCGAGTCAACGGCCTCGAGCAGCACAAGCCCCACGGTGATCACGGGCAGCACGGAGCTGAGCAGCATCACCAGCAGGCGGATATACGTCGGGTAGAGGTCAGGCCCGATCAGCGCGAGCGGCCGGTCCGCGTAACGAGCGGCGCACCGCACCGGGTCGCCCATCTCACTGAGCACCTCGCGCTCCGCCGAGCGCGGGTCGGCCGAGCCGCTGGCCTCGACGGTGTCGGCGATCGTGGTGCGCAACTCGTCGCCGATGTCATCGCGCTGGTCGGCCGGGAGCCGCCGGACGACCTCGTACACGTAGCGCTCGGTCAGGGTGCTCGTGCTCATTCCTTCTCCTTGGTAAGTCGTGAGATCGAGGCGACCAGGTCCTGCCACTCGCGCTCCAGGCCGGCGCGCACCCGGGAGCCGTCGGGGCTGACCCGGTAGAACTTCCGCGGCCGGGATTCGTCCGTGTTCCATTCACTGGTGAGCAAGCCCTGCTTCTCCAGTCGGCGCAGCAGGGGGTAGAGGGTGTTGCCGTCGACGGTGACGCCCGCGTCGTTGAGCGTCTCGAGCAGCGCGTAGCCGTACTGCGGCCTGCGGAGCAGTGCCAGGCAGGCCAGTACGACCGTCCCGCGACGCAGCTCCTGGGCCTGGCCAAGGGTGAGCTCTTCTACGGTCACGAGAGACACAATACTGTGTGGCACACACCAATGTCCATCACACGCCGAACCGCCCAGGACGCCGGACTGCCCAGGACGCCGGACCGCTCAGGACGCTGGACCGCTCAGGACACGGCGGTCAGATACATCCCCGAGGGCCCGGACCCCGCCGTGTTGCGGCAGCCGTAGTCGCCGGTCGGCTTGGCGTAGATCAGGGACAGGCAGCGGCCCTGGCCGAGCTGGCCGTAGTAGTTGGGGTGCATGGACGCCTGCACCGGCCCCTGCGTCTCGTTGCTGTCGATCCAGCGGGCCCACTCGCTGGTCGTCGCCGACGGGGGCTGGTCGGCGGTCACCAGGCGGCTTGTCGTGGCGCACACCTCACGCCCCTGGAGCATGTCGCGCAGGTCCAGGAACTGGGCGCCCTTGGCCGTGGCCACCGCCTGCAGGCGGTCGGCGATCTGCGGGACCAGCGAGTCCCGGGCCCAGTCGGAGTCCTTGTTCCAGAACGGGCAGCCGCCGGTGCTGACCCGCGACCAGCCGCTCTCCGAGTAGCGGTTCTCGCTGCCGCGCGGGATGGGCGACGGGTACGACTGGAGGACGATGCGGTAGGCGGAGGCGGAGTAGCCGGCGCCGGACATCACCGCGCGGATCTCGTCGATGGCCTTGCCGACATCCGCCATCGCCGTGTCCATCTTCGCGTCGACCACCGGCTGCTGGTCGTCGTGGCAGTAGGACCACCAGATGATGTAGTCCTTCGCGCACTTCTCGATGATGGACGCGAAACCGAGGTCGTTGCCGCCGATCGAGAGAGCGATGACCTTGACGTCGTTCGCGGCGGCGATGCTCGCGAGCTGGTCCGCCTGCGGAGCCTCGCCCTTGTACGCCTGGCCGCCGCTCGCGGCCCTGAAGACGTTCCGGGTGGTCGCGCCGGAGCAGGCGATGTTGATGAGGGCCTGGGTCGTCCCGGTGGCGCTGTGCACCTCCGCGGAGTCGGAGCGGTGGCATCCGTTGGCCGCGGTGGGCCCGTACACCTGGCTCGCGTCGTAGGTGCTGCCGGTCCACGCCCGGTCGGTTCCGTTCCGGCTGCCGCTGTTGGTGAGGCTGTTGCCCCGCCAGCGGCCGGCCTCACCGGAGATGTAGCTGTCGCCCATGGACACGATCGCCGTGGGCCCGGACCCGGGGCTCGCGGCGGCGGTGCCTGCCCCGGCGCCGGTGACGGTCGTACCGAGGGCGGCGAGCGCGACGGAGAGCCCGAGGGCGGCACGGCGCCAGGCGGCCCGTCTGGGCCGGACCCGTCTCTGGCGGGATCCTGACATACGGGTGGTGCGAAATCCGGACACGGCGAACTCCATTGTTCGGCCACGCCATGGGTCCGGAATCGGACATGCGGAGAGACCCATGACGGTGTGGCGTGGGGACGTGGGGCGGGCCGCCGGCCGGTGGCATGGCGGAATCTCGCACGCACTGGCTTGTTACCGCTAGGTAGCGTCAGGTCTCGTTTCCGTCACGCCGCCGAGTCGCCGCTCAGCAGGGGCTTCGCGTTTCTTCTGTCCCGACTCTTGCGTGCCGCCACAGACGCCAATAGAAAGGAAAGGTTCCTAACAGTCGGGAGACGACCATGCCCCTTCCCTCTCTGAGATGGCACCCCCCACCGTCCCGGCCCCGGCGCCGCCACCGGCGCAAGCCGTTCCGGATCGCCCTGGCGACGCTGCTCGCCGCCGTCCCCGCCGTAGTGGCGCTGACGGTCAGTCAGGCCGCCGAGCCGACCGGTCTCGATGATCCGGTGAAGAAGGAGATCGCCCTGCAACTCGTCTCCAGCGCCGAGAACTCGACGCTGGACTGGCGCGGTGAGTACGACTACATCGAGGACATCGGCGACGGCCGCGGCTACACGGCCGGGATCGTGGGCTTCTGCTCCGGCACCCACGACATGCTCGAACTCGTCGAGTACTACACCGACCAGGTACCGGACAACCCGCTCGCCCCCTACTTGCCCGCCCTGCGCGAGGTCGACGGCAGCGACTCGCACGACGGTCTCGACCCCGGCTTCACCGACGCGTGGGAGCAGGCCGCGCAGACCCCCGCCTTCCAGGCGGCACAGCAACACGAGCGCGACCGCGTCTACTTCGACCCGGCCGTCTCCCGGGCCAAGAGCGACGGGCTGCGGGAGCTCGGCCAGTTCGCCTACTACGACACCCTGGTCATGCACGGCGATTCGGGCTTCGCCGCGATCCGCGCCGACGCCCGCGGCAGCGCCGACACCCCGGCCGACGGCGGGGACGAGACCGCGTACCTGCACGCGTTCCTCGACGCGCGGGTGGAGGAGATGAAGAAGGAGGCCGCGCACGAGGACACCAGCCGCGTCGACACCGCCCAGCGGGTCTTCCTGAACAACGGCAACCTCGCCCTGGACACCCCGCTGACCTGGCACGTCTACGGCGACAGGTTCCACATCGAGGACGACCCGAGCCCCGGCCCAGAACCGACCGAACCAGGCGGCGGCGACGAGGAGTTGATCTCGCGGGGCAGGCCCGCGTCCTCGTCATCCGACGAGAACGGAGACCTGACACCCGACAAGGCCGTCGACGCCGACCCATCGACCCGCTGGGCCAGCGCGGAGGGCTCCGACCCGCAGTGGATCCGCATCGACCTCGGCGCCGGTTCCACCGTCTCTAAGGTGAAACTCACCTGGGAGGCCGCCTACGCGACCGACTACCGGATCGAGTTGTCGGCCGACGGCTCCCACTGGACCCGCCTGGCGAACGAGACGTCCGGTGACGGCGGTACCGACGAGTGGGCCGGCCTCAGCGGCAGCGGCCGCTATCTGCGGGTGTACGGCACCGCGCGCGGCACCGACTACGGCTACTCGCTGTTCGAGGTCGAGGTCTACGGCACGGGCGGCTCCGACCCGCCGGATCCGGTAGGCGCGTTCACCGTCGTGGGGGCCGGAGACATCGCCGACCAGTGCGACCGCGGGGAATCCGGCTGCCAGCACTTCAAGACCGCCGCCCGGGCCGAGGCGATCGATCCGGCGTTCTACATCACGATGGGCGACAACCAGTACGACGACGCCCACATCGAGGACTTCCGCACCTACTACGACAAGTCCTGGGGGCGCTTCAAGGACAGAACCCACCCGGTTCCCGGCAACCACGAGTCCTACGACGACTGGGAGAACCGGGACGAGAAGGCCTACCGGGAGTACTTCGGGGACCGTGCGACGCCCCAGGGCAAGATGTGGTACTCGTACGACCACGGCAACTGGCACTTCGTCGCGCTGAACTCCAACCGCTTCGACGAGAAGGAGCAGTTGGACTGGCTCAGGGCCGACCTCGCCGCCAACCGCAAGAAGTGCGTGGCCGCTTACTGGCACGAGCCGCTGTTCAGCTCGGGCAGCCACGGCAACGTCCCGGTCAGCAGGCCCGTGTGGGACCTCCTCGAAGGTGCCGACGCGGAGCTGGTGCTGAACGGGCACGACCACCACTACGAGCGGTTCGCCCCACAGACCCGTGACGGTACGGCCGACCCGGACGGCATCGTCCAGGTACTCGGCGGCGCGGGCGGCAAGGACCTCTACGGTCCCGGCGACACCGTCCAGGACAACAGCCTGAAGCGGATCTGGGACAAGTTCGGTGTCGTGAAGCTCAACTTCACCGACACCGGCTTCCGGTCGCAGTTCGTCGAGACGGACGGAACCGTCCTCGACACCAGCCCCACCTACTCCTGCCACTGACCCACTGACCCACTGACCAGCGTCCACCGGTGTGTCCGCGTCCTGCCGCGGCCGCGGCGGGCACACCGGTGGACGCGCACCAGGAGCCTCCATGTACCTCGCCACCGGCAGGGGCAGCCCACCGCGTAAGCCCGCGCCCCGGTCGCCCGGACGCACCACCGGACACACGCGCGTGGCCTCCACGGTCGTCGCACTCGGCGCGGTCAGCCTGGTCACCGACATCTCCTCCGAGATGGTCACCGCCGTCCTCCCCCTCTACCTCGTCCTCGGACTGGGGCTCAGCCCGCTCCAGTTCGGCTTCCTCGACGGGCTCTACAACGGCGTCACCGCCTTCGTGCGACTCGCGGGCGGACATATCGCGGACCGCTGGCGGCGCCACAAGCTCGTCGCTGGATCGGGCTACGCCCTGTCCGCGGCCTCCAGGCTGGGGCTCCTGCTCGCCGGCGGCTCCACCCCCGCGCTGTCCACGGCGCTCGCCGCTGACCGCGTCGGCAAGGGCGTACGTACGGCTCCGCGCGATGCGTTGATCTCGATCAGCTGCGACGAACGCGATCTCGGCCGCGCCTTCGGTGTGCACCGCGCGATGGACACGACGGGCGCCCTGCTCGGCCCCCTCATCGCGTTCGCCCTGCTCTGGGTGACGGCGGACGCGTACGACGCGGTCTTCGTGGTCAGCTTCTGCTTCGGCCTGCTCGGCGTGCTGCTCCTGTACGCGTTCGTCCCGGGCCGTGAGTCGGCACCCTCGGCAGCGGGCAGGTCGGCCACCACCCTGAGGTCCACACTGCGCCTGCTGGCCACCCCCGCCTTCCGCCGCATCCTGGCAGTGGCCTCCCTGTTGGGTCTGGTGTCCGTCGGCGACGGCTTCCTCTACCTCGTCCTGCAGAAGCGACTCGCCCTGGACGCTGCCTACTTCCCGCTCCTGGCGCTCGGCAGCGCGGCCGTCTATCTGCTGCTCGCCGTACCCGTCGGCCGGGCCGCCGACCGGATCGGCCGCCGCGTCCCGTATCTGCTCGGCCATCTGGCCCTGCTGGGCGCGTACTTGCTGCTGCTGTCCTCCATCACCGGCTGGCCGCTGACCCTGTCCGTGCTGCTTCTGCACGGCGTGTTCTACGCGGCGACCGACGGCGTCCTGATGGCGCTCGGCGGCCCGGTGATTCCCAAGGAGCAGCGGGCGGGCGGGATGGCGCTGCTGCAGTCCGGACAGGCGATCGGCCGGCTGCTCGCCTCCGTCCTGTTCGGTGCCGCGTGGACGGTCTGGAGCATGCACACGGCCCTGGTGCTCGCCTCCGCCGCCCTCGCCGCCGCCCTGTTGACCGCCTGCCTGCTGCTGCCCGCATCCCTCCCGGAGTCCCGATGACCTCTGCCCTGTCCCCGCGCACCCGCGTCACAGCCGTGGCCGTCAGCGCCGCCGTGCTGGCCACGATCGCCGTCGTGTACACCGTCCACGCCGCCGACCGGAAGGAGTCCGCGGCCCCCAGGTCCCCTGGCCTCACCCTCGACAGCACCCCCGGCCTGTATCTGCGTACCGCCGAGGGCACGATCGCCGCCCAGACGGCGAAGGGGCGCAAGGCGACCGGCCTGACGTGCCGACGCTTCTACGCGAGTGGCGGCAGCGCCGTCTGCCTCACCACCAAACCGGGCATACCCCCCAGGACACAGGCCGTGATCTTCGACCGCGCACTGCGGACGAAACGCACCGTCACCTTCGGCGGAACCCCCGACCGGGCCCGGGTCTCCCCCTCCGGACGGATGGTCTCCTGGACCGTCTTCGTCAGCGGCGACTCGTACGCCGGCTCCTCGTTCTCCACCCGCAGCGGCATCCTCGACACCAGGACCGGCTATCTGATCAAGAACATGGAGACCATCCAGCTCTCGATCGGCAAGAAGCGTTACAGCGCCCCCGACGTCAACTACTGGGGCATCACCTTCAGTCGGGACGACAACCGCTTCTACGCGACCGTGTCGACCCGCGGCAAGACGTACCTGGTCGAAGGCGATATGAGGACCTGGTCGGCCCGCACGCTGCGCGAGAACGTCGAGTGTCCCTCGCTCTCGCCCGACGGCACCCGCATCGCCTACAAGAAGCGTGTCCGTGCGGGGGCCGAGAATCCCTGGCGGTTGCACGTCCTGGACCTGAAGACGATGCGCGACACTCCGCTGGCCGAGACCCGCAGCGTCGACGACCAGGCGGCGTGGCTGGACGACTCGACGGTCGCCTACGCCGTCCCGACCGCCGCCAAGGGCTCATCGGACATCTGGTCCGTCCCGGCCGACGGCACCGGCGCGCCGCGTCGGCTCGCGACCGGGGCCTCCTCGCCCAGCATGGTCACCGACGCCGCCCGTTGACGCGGCGTGGCGACCCGGCGACCCCTGCCGCCGCGTTCCGCCCGATCACGATCACCGATCACCGACCCGTAGACCAGGGAGTCCCATGTACCGACACCGGATCACCTCCGTTTCCGCGGCCGCGCTGCTGGGCGCGGGCGCGCTCTTCGCCGCCGGGCCCGCGTCCGTGGCCGTACCCGCGCGGACCGAAGCCGTCATCCACGTCAGTGACGCGGCGGACCTGAAGGACGCGTTGGCCGCCGCGAAGCCAGGCGACACCATCCGGCTCGCCGACGGCACCTACCGGGGCAACTTCGACGCCACCGTCTCCGGCAGGGGTTCGGAGCGCATCACGCTCACCGGTTCTGCCGGTGCCGTGCTGAGGGCGAGCGGTGGCTACGGGCTCCACCTGGACGGCGCCTCGTACTGGAACCTCAGCGGGTTCACGGTCACCGGAGGCCAGAAGGGGATCATGCTGGACGACGCGGACCACGTCCACATCGAGGCGGTGACCGTGCACGGCCTTGACATGGAGGGTGTGCACTTCCGCAACTCCAGCTCGGACGGCTCCCTCACGAACTCGACGATCTACGACACCGGCAACAACGGCCGCGGGATGGGCGAGGGCGTCTACGTCGGCAGCGCGGGCGGAACGGGCGACCGCAGCGACAACATCCTCATCGAGAACAACACGCTCGGCCCGGACATCGGCGGCGAGAACATCGACATCAAGGAGGGCACCACCGGGGCCAGGATCATCGGGAACACCTTCGACGGTAGCGGCCTGAGCGGCGCCAATTACGACGACTCGTGGGTCGACATCAAGGGCAACGACGTCCTCGTGGCGGACAACACCGGCCAGAACACCACCAACGACGGCTTCCAGACCCATGAGGTCCAACGCGGCTGGGGCTGCAACGCGACCTTCCGTGGCAACAGGTCCGACCTCCGTGGCGCCTCGGGACCCGACCAGTACGCCATCAACGTCACCAACTACGCCGAGGACAGTTGCCCCGTCACCATCACCGACGACAACACGGTCACCGGCGGGAGGGGACTGACCAACCCCGGGGTGCCGGTCACGAGGTGACGCTCGGACGCCCCGCGCGGGATCAGTCCAGTACCGCCACCCCGTCCAGCTCCACTAGCGCCTGGGTGTCCCACAGGCGGACCGCGCCGATCACCGCCATCGCGGGATAGTCGCGGCCCGCCAACCGGCGCCAGATGCGGCCGAGTTCGGGGGCGTGGGTGCGGTAGTCGGCGACGTCGGTGGCGTAGACGGTGACGCGGGCGAGGTCCTGCGGGGTCCCGCCCGCCGCGGCCAGGGCGGTGAGCAGGTTGGTGAGTGCCGTCTCGAACTGCTCGGGGAGGCTCTCGCCGGTGACCTTGCCGTCGGGGTCGAGTGCGGTCTGGCCCGCGAGGAAGACCAGGCGCGAACCGGTGGCCGTGACGGCGTGCGAGAAGCCCGTGGGCGGGGAGAGTTCGGTGGGGTTCACGCGCTCCAGGCTCATGCGGACGTCTCCTTCACGCTCATGCGGACAACTCCTTCATGCGTACAACTCCTTCGCGATGATGGTGCGCTGGACCTCGGTGGCGCCCTCGTAGATACGCGGCGCCCTGACCTCCCGGTAGAGGTGTTCCAGCAGGTGGCCACGTTGCAGGGCGCGGGCGCCGTGCAGTTGGACGGCCGCGTCCACCACCTGCTGGGCGGTCTCGGTGGCCAGGAGTTTCGCCATCGCCGCGCGCTTGGGTACGTCCTCCTCGCCCCGGTCGTACGCGGCGGCCGCGGCGTACACCAGCAGGCGGGCGGCCTCGGTGCGGGTGGCGAGCTCCGCGACCTGGTGGGCGACGGACTGGAGGTCCTTCAACGGGCCGCCGAACGCCCGACGTTCAGAGGTGTGGGAGAGGGTCGCGTCCAGGGCAGCCTGGGCCATGCCGACCGCGAAGGCGCCCACACTCGGGCGGAAGAGGTTGAGGGTGCCCATCGCGACCCGGAAGCCCCGGTCGGGTTCACCCAGCAGGTCCGCGCGGGTGACCGGGACCGCGTCGAAGGCGAGGGTGCCGATGGGGTGCGGCGAGAGCATGTCGAGCGCGGTGCCGGTCAGTCCCGGGCGGTCGGCCGGGACCAGGAAGGCGCTGACGCCGCGCGCGCCCGCGCCCGGTGTCGTACGGGCGAAGACGGTGTAGAAGTCGGCCTCGGGAGCGTTGGAGATCCAGGACTTGTCGCCCGTCAGCCGCCAGCCGGAGGCCCCATCCGGCTCCGCCGCCAGCGCCAGGGCCGCCGCGTCCGAGCCCGCACCCGGCTCGCTGAGCGCGAAGGCGGCCACCGCGCGGCCCGCGGTGACCCCCGGCAGCCAGCGCTCGCGCTGCTCGGGTGAGCCGTGGGCGTACACCGGGTGCGCACCGAGCCCCTGGAGGGCGAGGGCGGTCTCGGCCTCCGTACAGGCATAGGCGAGGGACTCCCGCATCAGGCAGAGGTCGAGCGACGGAGAAGTGAAAAGCCTTGACAGCAGGCCCAGTTCGCCGAGCGCCTCGACCAGCGGGCGGTTAATCCGTCCGGGTTCTCCCTGCTCAGCCAGGGGATACAGGCGCTCGGCGGCCAGGGTACGCAGTTCCTCACACCAGGCCCGCTCCTTGGGTTCCAGCGCGAATGCCGACATCGACGCCCCCTCCGTATCGCGAACTGTTGACTGCCGTCACCATCACGATACGCTCGATGGGCGACCCCACCACACCTAAGGGGCGAACATGGAGCTGACGACCTCGGCCCACGCCGACACGTTTTCCCGGGACCAGCTGCCGCCCGCGGAGCAGTGGCCCCGGCTCGTCTTCGAACTGCCCGAGCTGGCGTATCCGGACCGGCTGAACTGCGGCGCGGAGCTCCTGGACCGCACCGTGGAACGGTTCGGCGCGGACCGCCCCGTCTTCCACACCCCCTCCGGCGAACAGTGGACGTACGGCCGGCTGCGCGGCCAGGTCGACCGGATCGCCCAGGTGCTCACCGCGGACCTGGGCGTGGTGCCGGGAAACCGGGTGTTGCTGCGCGGGCCGACCACGGCGCTGCTGGCGGCCTGCTGGCTGGCCGTGCTCAAGGCGGGGGCCGTCGCGGTCACCGTACTGGCCCAGCAGCGCGCCGCCGAGCTGGCCACGGTCTGCGAGATCGCGCGGGTCAGCCACGCGCTGTGCGACGTACGCGATGTCGGGGACCTGACGAAGGCCGCGGTGCCAGGGCTGCGTGTCACGACCTTCGGCGGACAAGGACCTGACGACCTGCGGGAGCTGGCCGCGCGGCGGCCCGAGCCGTTCACGCCCGTGGACACCGCGGCCGACGATGTCGCGCTGATCGCGTTCACCAGCGGGACCACCGGTCGGCCCAAGGGCTGTATGCACTTCCACCGCGATGTGCTGGCCATCGCCGACACCTTCTCGCGGCATGTGCTGCGGCCGGAGCCCGACGACGTCTTCGCGGGCAGTCCGCCGCTGGGTTTCACCTTCGGGCTCGGCGGGCTCGTGGTCTTCCCGATGCGGGCGGGGGCGTCCGCGCTGCTGCTCGAACAGGCGGGCCCCAAGCAGCTGCTGCCCGCGATCGCCGAGCACCGGGTCTCCGTGGTCTTCACCGCGCCGACCGCCTATCGCACCATGCTCGACGAGATCGACGCGTACGACGTCTCCAGTCTGCGGCGCTGTGTGTCCGCGGGCGAGAACCTGCCCGCCGCCACCTGGGAGACTTGGCGGCAACGGACCGGTCAGCGGATCATCAACGGCATCGGGGCCACCGAGCTGCTGCACATCTTCATCTCCGCCGCCGACGACGCGATCCGTCCCGGCACGACCGGGGTTCCGGTGCCCGGCTGGCAGGCGCGGATCGTGGACACCAAGGGCGCGCCGGTGCCCGACGGAGAGCCGGGGCTGCTCGCCGTGCGCGGCCCGGTCGGCTGCCGCTACCTCGCCGACGAGCGGCAGCTGGAGTACGTACGCGACGGGTGGAACATCACCGGCGACACCTACGTACGCGAGCCCGACGGCTACTTCCGCTATGTGGCCCGCGCGGACGACATGATCATCTCGGCCGGGTACAACATCGCAGGACCCGAGGTCGAGGAGGCCCTGCTGCGCCACCCCGACGTACGGGAGGCCGCGGTGGTCGGACGCGCCGACGAGCTGCGCGGGCAGATCGTGGTGGCGCATGTGGTGCTGCGCGATTCGGTGGAGCCGACCGACGCCATGGCCGCGGTGCTGCGCGATTTCGTCAAGGCCGAGCTGGTGCCGTACAAGTGCCCGCGCGAGATCGTGTTCCTGGACGCCCTGCCGCGTACGCCCACCGGCAAGCTGCAGCGGTTCCGGCTACGCGAGTCCAGGTGAGCGGGGGTGTCCGCGCCTGGCGATCTAAAGTGATCTCGTGGCAGACCAGCACACTCCACGATCCCTGATCGTCACCTACTACGGCGCGTACGGCCGCCGCTCGCCCGCGTCCGGCGAGCCGGTGGGCCCGGTGCCGGTGGCCCAGCTGATCCGGCTGCTCGCGGCGGTCGGCGTGGACGCGCCGTCGGTACGGTCGTCCGTGTCCCGGCTCAAGCGGCGCGGGCTGCTGGTGCCGGAGCGTACGGAGCGCGGGGCGGCCGGGTACGCGCTGTCGGACGACGCCCGCCAGCTGCTGGACGACGGCGACCGGCGCATCTACTCCGACGCGCGGCCGCGGCTCGACGACGGCTGGGTGCTCGCCGTGTTCTCGGTGCCCGAGTCCGAGCGCAGCAAGCGGCACATCCTGCGCTCGCGGCTGTCCGGGCTCGGCTTCGGCACGGCGGCACCCGGCGTGTGGATCGCGCCCGCCCGGCTGTACGACGAGACCCGGCACACCCTGCGGCGGCTGCGGCTCGACCCGTATGTGGACCTGTTCCTCGGCGCGCACCTGGGGTTCACGGCGACCGCGGACGCGGTGGCGCGCTGGTGGGACCTGGCGGCCATCGCCGAGCTGCACGAGCGGTTCCTGGACCGCCAGGAGCCGGTGCTGCGCTCCTGGGAGGCGCGCGATGACACCCCGGCTGATGACGCCTACCGGGACTATCTGCTGGCCCTGGACTCCTGGCGGCACCTGCCGTACGCCGACCCGGGGCTGCCTGCCGAGCTGCTGCCCAAGGGGTGGCCCGGGGAGCGCTCGGCAGAGGTCTTCGCCCGGCTGCACGAGCGGCTGCGGGACGCGGGGGCGGAGTTCGTACGACTCACCTCACAGTGAGCCGTCCAGAGTGAGGCGCGGCTTCGGGGCGTCCGTGCGGCCGGTCTGCGGGGGCCTGCGCCCTGCCTGGTACGGCCGCGGCCAGTCGACTCCGGTGTAGCCCTGTTCGGCCGCCGCGTGCAGGGTCCAGTGCGGGTCGTACAGGTGCGGCCTGGCGAGGGCGCACAGGTCGGTGCGGCCCGCCAGGATCAGCGAGTTGACGTCGTCCCAGGAGGAGATCGCGCCGACCGCGATCACCGGTATGCCGGTCTCGTTGCGAATCCGGTCGGCGAACGGGGTCTGGTACGAACGGCCGTAGGCAGGCTGCTCGTCGGCGACGACCTGGCCCGTCGAGACATCGATCGCGTCGGCGCCGTGCACGGCGAAGGCCCGCGCGATCTCCACGGCGTCCTCGGCCGTCGTACCGCCCTCGGCCCAGTCGGTGGCGGAGATACGGACCGTCATCGGCTTGTGGTCCGGCCAGATGGCCCGTACGGCGTCGAAGACCTCCAGCGGGAAGCGCAGCCGGGCTTCGAGGGAGCCTCCGTAGCCGTCGGTGCGCCTGTTGGTCAGCGGGGAGAGGAAGCCGGACAGGAGATAGCCGTGGGCGCAGTGCAGTTCGAGGAGGTCGAAGTCGCAGCGGGCGGCGCGCCAGGCCGCGGCCGCGAACTGCTCGCGGATCTCGGTGAGTCCGTCGCGGGTCAGCTCGTGCGGTGTCTGGCTGGTCGGCCGGTACGGGATCGGGGACGCGGCGGCCAGCGGCCAGTTGCCGTGTGGCAGCGGCTCGTCGATGCCGTCCCACATCAGGCGGGTGGAGCCCTTGCGCCCCGAGTGGCCCAGCTGGACGCCGATGGCGGTGCCCGGCGCCTGGGTGTGGACGAACGCCGCGATACGGCTCCAGACGTCGGCCTGCTCGGGGGTGTAGAGCCCGGCGCAGCCCGGCGTGATGCGGCCCTCGGCGCTGACGCACACCATCTCGGTCATGACCAGGCCCGCGCCGCCCAGGGCGCGGGCGCCCAGATGCACGAGGTGGAAGTCGCCCGGCACCCCGTCGGTGGCGGAGTACATGTCCATGGGGGACACCACGACGCGGTTGCGTAGCCGCAGTTCGCGCAGCTGGAAGGGGGTGAACATCGGGGGCGTACCGGCCGGGCAGCCGAACTCGCGCTCCACGGCCTCGGTGAACGCGGCGTCGCGCAGCCGCAGGTTGTCGTGGGTGACGCGGCGGCTGCGGGTGAGCAGGTTGAAGGCGAACTGCCGGGGCGGCTGGTCGGTGTAGCGCGCGATCTCCTCGAACCACTGCAGACTGGCGCGGGCCGCGCGCTGCGTCGAGGCGACCACGGGGCGACGCTCGGCCTCGTACGCGGTGAGTGCGTCGGCCAGCGTGGGCTGCTCCTCGATGCAGGCGGCCAGGGCCAGGGCGTCCTCGACGGCGAGCTTCGTACCGGAGCCGATGGAGAAGTGGGCGGTGTGCGCGGCGTCGCCGATCAGCACCGTACGACCGTCTGACCAGCGGTCGTTGACGACCGTGCGGAAGGTGATCCAGCTGGAGGCGTTGGACCTGAGCGAGCGGCCGTCGAGCGCGTCGGCGAAGATCTTGGCGCAGCGCTCGACGGACTCGCGCTCGTCCAGCTCCGCGAACCCCGCGGCCTGCCACACCTCTTCGCGCATCTCGACGATGACGGTGGACTCGGTGGCGGAGAACGGATAGCCGTGCAGCTGCATCACGCCGTGCTCGGTCTCGGCGATCTCGAAGCGGAAGGCGTCGAAGGCGAAGTCGGCGGCCAGCCAGATATAGCGGCAGCGGTGTTCCTCGACGCGCGGCCCGAAGGCCTCGGCGTGCGCCTCGCGGGTGGCACTGTGCACGCCGTCCGCGGCGATCACCAGGTCGTGGGTGGTGGTGAGTTCGGCGGCCGGCGGGGCCTCGGTACGGAAGCGCAACTCGACGCCGAGCTGTCGGCAGCGCTCGTGCAGGATCGCCAGCAGGCGGCGGCGACCGAGTGCGGCGAAGCCGTGGCCGCCCGAGGTGTGCCGGTGGCCGCGGTGCACGATGTCGATGTCGTCCCAGCGTACGAACTCGTCCTGGAGCGCGGCGTAGACGACCGGATCGGCGTGTTCGATGCCGCCGAGCGTCTCGTCGGAGAGCACCACACCGAAGCCGAAGGTGTCGTCGGGGGCGTTCCGCTCCCAGACGGTGATCTCCCGCTCGGGGTCCAGGCGCTTGAGGAGCGCCGCCGCGTACAGCCCGCCGGGGCCGCCGCCGATGACCGCCACCCTCATGGCTACCTGCCCTGCCACTTGGGCGGACGCTTCTCGGTGAACGCCGCGTGGAACTCCGCGTAGTCCTCGCCGTGCATCAGCAGGGCCTGGGTCGCGGCGTCCAGTTCGACGGCGGCGGCCAGCGGCATGTCCAGTTCGGCGGTGAGCAGCGCCTTGGTCTGCGCAAGGGCGAGCGCCGGGCCTTCGGCGAGGCGGCTGGCCAGCTCGGCGGCCCGCTCGTCGGCGCGGCCCTCGTCGGTCAGCTCACTGACCAGGCCGATCCGCTCGGCCTCCAGGGCGCGCACCGGCTCGCCCAGCATCAGCAGCCGGGTGGCGTGCCCGAGCCCGACGACGCGGGGCAGCAGATAGGCGGCGCCCATGTCGCCGCCGGAGAGCCCGACCTTGGTGAACAGGAAGCTGAAGCGGGCCGAGGGGTCGGCGATCCGGAAGTCGGCGGCCAGGGCGAGGACCGCGCCCGCGCCCGCGGCGACCCCGTGCACAGCGGCGATGACGGGGAACGGGCACTCCCGCACGGCGCGGACGACCTGCCCGGTCATCCGGTTGAAGTCCAGCAGACGCGAGGTGTCCATGGCGAGGGTCGCGCCGATGATCTCGTCCACGTCGCCGCCCGAGCAGAAGCCGCGGCCCTCACCGGCCAGCACCAGGGCACGCACGGACTTCTCGCGGGACAGTTCGGCGAGCAGGTCGCGCAGATCGGCGTAGGCGCCGAAGGTCAGCGCGTTGAGCCGGTCGGGCCTGGCCAGGGTCACGGTGGCGACCGAGGCGTCGTCGACGGTGAGCCGGATGTGCTGCCACTTCGGGGTGCGGGGTGTGGAGCCGGTGAAGGGACTCATGGTGTGCGGCCTCCTTCGGCCCTTCGGGAAGGGGTCGGGGGCGAACCTGTACGTCCAGGAGCCGCGGCCCCTGACAGCAACGTATCACCGGTCTGTGACTGCCGTCACGAGTACGCGATACCCGTGCGACATCCACGCGATATCCCGAGTGCACGCGTACTCAAGTGCGCACCGACCCGCGTGCGCGATAACGCGATGACCCGGGTGAAACCCGCCAGAGGTCCCCACCTGGCGCCACAGGCCCTCAGGGGACCCCGACGACAGCCTCTACGGAGGGCGCCTTACCATTCGTAAAGTTGAACGCAGGACAGCCTGCATCCCGAACGGACCCGCCTTGCACCCCACCGCCGTCGCGCCCGCCTCCTGGCGTATCGCGCTCCCCCACACCCCGGCCGCCGTGCCCGTGGCCCGCGGCCTGGTGCGCACCGCACTCACCGAGTGCGAGGGGTCCGCCGACCGCGACACCGCCGAGCTCCTGACCGCCGAACTGGTGGCGAACGCCGTCGAGCACACCGCGGACGCGACGCCGCTGGAGCTGGTGATCGAACTCCTCCCGACCGGCTGCCGGGTCGAGGTGCACGACCCCGACCCGGCGCCGCCGGGCAATCTGTCAGCGCCCGGCCCCGCCGACGAGCCGGACCCGTGGCAGGAGCACGGCCGCGGCCTGCTGCTGATCCGCGCCCTGAGCCAGGCATGCGGACATCGCCCCACGGCTTCGGGCAAGGCGGTCTGGTTCACGCTGCCGACCGCCGCCGTGCCGACCGCCGCCGTGCCTGCCGCTCACTGACGTACTCGGGTACTGAGGCGGGATGCCAAGGCGAGGGTGTCGAGCAGCGGGGCGGTGCGGGACCAGCCGAGGCAGGGGTCGGTGACACTGAGGTCGGGGCGGAGTGTGTCCGTCGCCGGATCCTGTCCGCCGTCGGACAGATAGGACTCGATCATGACGCCCGCCAGCGAGTGGTCTCCGTCGGTGATCTGCTGGGCCAGGTCGGCGATGACGGCTGGTTGACGGTTGTGGTCCTTGCCGCTGTTGCCGTGGGAGGCGTCGACGACGACGCGCTCGGGGAGACCGGCTGCCGCGAGGGCCGAGCGGGCGCCCGCGACGCTCTTCCGGTCGTAGTTGGGGGTCGGGCCGCCGCGGAGTACCAGGTGGGTGTCGGGGTTTCCGGTGCTGTGGAGGGTCGTGAGGCGGCCGTCGGAAGACACGGCGGGGAGCGTGTGCGGGTGGGCGGCGGCCTGGATGGCGGCGATGGCGGTGTCGGTGCTCCCGGAGACGCAGTTCTTCATGCCGACCGGCATGGGAAGCCAGGAGGCCAGGTGGCGGTGGGGCTGGCTGGCGACGGTTCGCGCGCCGATGGCGGCCCAGGACACCGTGTCGGCCACGTACGGGGCGAGGGCGGGGTCGACGAATTCGTAGGCCAGGGGCAGACCCGTGGCGGCGGCCTCGGTCAGGAAGGACCGGCCGAGGCGCAGTCCGGTGGCCAGGTCGCCCTTGTCGTCGAGCGTGGGGGTGGTGAGCAGGCCGGTCCAGCCGGTGATGCTGCGGGGCTTCTCCAGGTAGGCGCGGAGGACGATGACCAGGTCGTCGGCGAGGCGTCGGGCCTCGGCGGCGAGCAGGTCCGCGTACTCCAGGGCGGCCGAGGGGTCGTGGACCGAGCAGGGGCCGACGACCACCAGCAGGCGGGGGTCACGGCGGGCGAGGACGGCGGCGACGGTGTCGCGGTGCTGGGCGATGGCTTCGACGGTCGTCTGGGACAGGGGGTGGGCCGCGGTGAGATCGGCCGGTGTGGGCAGGGGCTGGGCGGTGGCCAGGTCAGTCGGTGTGGGCAGTGGCTGGGCCGTGGCGAGACCGGCCGGTGTGGGCAGGGGACGGGCTGTCGTGAGACCGGCGGGTGTGGGCAACGGCTGGGCAGTAGCGAGAGCAGCCGGTGTGGGCAACGGCTGGGCAGTAGCGAGATCGGCCGGTGTGGGCAGTGTGTGCATCATGACTTCCTGACGTGGGTTCGGGGCAGCCGCGTGGCCCCGGCGGCGGCGAGCAGGCACAAGCCGAGCACCCACCAGAAGGTGTCGGCGAAGGCCCAGGAGATGTCCGGGCCGCGGGCGGCCAGCCGGTCCTGCAGGACCACGGCGAGGGCCGCGGTGCCGACCGAGCCGCCGACGGTGTTGAGCAGGTTGAGCGCTCCGGCCGCGCGGGGAAGGTGTTCGGGCTCGATGCGGCTGTAGACGATGTTCATCACGGGTGCGCCGACCATGGCCATCCCGACGCCGCGTACCGCGAGCGCTGAGGCGATCACCACGTCCGAAAGCCCGTGCCCGAGCTGGGTGAACGGGACCGTGCCCGCGAGGATCAGCACGATGCCGGTGACCACCAGGGTCCGGGGCGCGACCTGGTCGATGGTGCGGTTGACCAGTACCGATCCGGCCGCCGCGCCCAGACCCTGGGGGGCGAGCAGCAGCCCGGCCTCCCACGCCGACAGTCCGCGGCCGGTCTGGAAGTACAGCGGCAGCAGGAACATCGTGCCGAACACCGAGGCGCCCAGGACGAGCAGCGCGAGGGCGGCGGCGCCGAACGGCGGCCGGGCGAACAGCCGGGGGTCGACCAGCGGGGTGCGACGGGTCCGCAGCCCGTGCACGGTGAACCCGGCCAGCATGGCCAGGCCCGCCGACACGCCGACCGCGGCCGCGAGTGTGCGGCCGTGGGCGACCTCGGTCAGGCCGTACACCAGCACGGCCAGGCCGGGCGAGAGCAGTGCGGCACCCCGCAGGTCGAACGCCGTGCGCCGCGTCGACGGCGGCACCGCGGGCACATGGCGGCGGGCGAGCAGGGCCGCGACCGCCCCGATCGGCAGGTTGACCAGGAACAGCCACGGCCAGGGCGCCACGCCGAGTATGGAGCCGCCGACCACCGGGCCGAGCACCGGTGACAGCAGCGGGACGACCGCGACGACGCTGATCACCCGCCCGGTGCGCCGGGGTCCCGCGACGCGGGCCAGCAGCGCCTGCCCGGTCGCGGGCAGCAGCCCGCCGCCGAGTCCCTGGAGCACGCGGAACACGACCAGGCTGGTCACCGACCAGGCCAGCGCGCACAGCACCGAGCCGAGCAGGAACACCCCTACGGCGGCGAGCCACGTCCGCCGCCCGCCGAACCGGTCGGCCAGCCAGCCGGACGCGGGTACCGCGGTGACAACGGCCAGCAGGTAGGCGGTGCTGACCCACTGGATCTCGGCGACGGACGCGCCGAACTCGTCGGCCAGCGTGTCGATGCCGACGCTGACGATCGTGGCGTCCACCGTGGCCATGAAGGTGCCGAGCACCAGGATGAACGCGATCCGCAGCAACTGTCCGTCGACCCGCTCGGCCGGTGGCGCGACTCCCCCGGCTCCCCCGCTCATCGGCGCTCCAGAAGGTCGCGTACGTCGTCGTCGAGGTGGCGGCCCAGGGCGCGGAGCAGGTCGAGCAGCTCATCGGCGAGCCCGTCGACGTCCACCCCGGCCCGGTGGGCCAGCACGCCGGTCCAGCCGTCGCCGTCCGGCATGACCGTCAGGGTCACCGGGTGGTGGGTGGCCTCGCGGAAGCGGGTTCCGACGACCGTGAGGCCGGGGGCGGGTTCGCGGAGGCGGTCCGGGTCGACCGGGTAGTTCTCGAACACCACGAGGCTGTCGAACAGCCTGCGCCGCCCCGTCAGTTGTTCGAGGTCGGTCAGGGCGACGTGCTGGTGCTCGACCAGCGCCCGCTGCCGGGCCTGCAGGTCGGCGAGCGTGTCGGCCAGGGTGCCGCCGAGCCGGGCTCGTACGGGCACGGTGTTGGCCAGCAGCCCGATGATCTCCTCAACGCCCTCCAGCTCCGGGGGGCGGCAGGCGACCATGGCGCCGAAGCAGACGTCCGTCGTACGGCCGGAACGCCTGGCCAGGAGCAGCGCCCAGGCGCCCTGTACGAGTGTGTTCCGGGTGAGCCCGCGCCGCGCGGCGAGCCGGGCGAGGTCGGCGACCAGCCCCGCGTCGAACTCGATGACCGTGGGCTCCTGCCAGGCCGGTCCGGGCTCGGCGCCACCGCTCAGGTAGTCGCCCTCCGGTAGCCCGGCCAGCTCGGCGCCCCAGGCGCCGAGGTCGGGCTCGTGCTCGGCGCGCCAGCGCAGGTAGTCGGCGAACGGCACGGGGGCGGGCAGGTCCGGAGCCTCGCCGTGGACGCGCGCGGTGTAGAGGGCGAACAGTTCGGTGAGGATGCGCGGGGCCGACCAGCCGTCGGAGAGCACGTGGTGGCTGGTCAGGACGAGGTCCGCGCGCTCGGTTGCGCCGTGGCGAATCACGGTCAGGCGGACGAGCGGTCCCTCGGCGAGGTCGAACGGCTCGGCGAGGTCGGCCGCGAGCACGTCGTCGGCCGGTCCGTCGGCCACGCGGCAGTCCGGCCGGGGCGACTCGGGGATCACCGCCAGGTCGGCGGGGAACACAGCGCCCAGGTTCGGGTGACGGGCCAGCAGGTCGGCGCCCGCGGCGTGCAGGGCGTCGATGTCGAGCGGACCGGCGAGTGAGAACGTCGACTGGACGGTGTACGGGTCGGGGCGTTCGGTACGCGCGTGCCGGAGCATCACCTCCTGCAGCGGGGTGAGCGGCTGCACCTCGGCGACCGGACGATCCCGATCGAGGCCCCTGACCTCCGGAGCGGCGGCGATACGCACCAGCGCGGCCCGCAGGTGCTCACCCAGCTCCTCGACCTCACCAGCGGTGAACAACGCGGACGGCCAGGTGATCCGGACCCCCAGCGCATCGTCACGTACCAGAGCGTTGACCATCAGACTGTGCGGCAGAGGCAGCCTGTCCGATCCACCCGAGCCGAGCGGGTCGGCGTCCGGTGCGGCCCTCCACGGCGTCTCATCGGCCGGAGCGCCGGGGAACTGACCGAGGTAGTTCCAGGCGATCTCCGCCTGTACGGGGTCCAGTTGCCCGGCCGCAGTGAGAATCCCGTAACCGAGTCCGTCGCCCTGGGCGCGCAGCCGTTCCCTGACCGCCTTCACGTCGTCGCCCGCGTCGAGCCGTACGGGGTGGACGGCGGTGAACCAGCCGACGGTCTGGGACAGGTCGACCCGCGTCGGGCGCCCGTGGCTCTCCAGCGCGACCAGCAGCTCGGACGTCCCGCGCCAGGCCCGTACCGCCTGAGCGAGCGCCGTGAGCAGCACGGCGTCCGGTGTGGTGCGGTAGGCGGCGGGCAGGGTCGTGATGAGGGCGCGGGTCGAGTCGGCGTCGAGCCGGATCTCGTGGTGCGCGGCGGTGGCCACGGTGTCGCGTGCGGGGTCGAGGGGCGGCGCGAGCGCGGGTGTGGCGGTCATCCGCTGCCAGTGCGGCAGTTCGCCCTGCCGGTCGGCGTCACGCAGCGACCGCGCCCAGCCGAGGAACGACTGCCCGTGCCGGGCCAGCGAGCCACCCGAGTAGGCATGCTCCAGGTCGTCCAACAGCACGCGCCAGGACACCCCGTCGACAACCAGGTGATGAGCAATCAGCACAAGCCTGCCCGCCCGGTCCGGCCCGGCGTCCACCCACACGGCGCGCAGCAGGGGCCCGGTACGCGGGTCCATCGCCGCGCGGGCTTCGACGATCCGTGCGTCGACCAGGCTCCGCAGGTCACCGGTCACCTGCGGACCTTCCGGCGACCGCAGGTCGCTGGTCACGCGTGGGGCGTCCGCCACCGGCAGGCCGTCTGTCGCCCGCGGGTCGTCCGGCGTCCGCGGGACGCCGGTCGCCTGCGGGACGCCGGACGCCTGCGGGCCAGCGGTGGCGCGTGGGCCATCGCCCGCAGGCGGGGCGCCAGTCATCTGCGGGCCATCCGTCGCCTGCGGGCCAACGGTCGCCCGTGGCCCACCAGGCATACGCAGGCCGTCGCCCGCACGCGGGTCAGTCGCCGCACTCAGGCCGCCCTCCGCATGCAGGTCGCCGGTCACACGTGCGTCGTCCGGCGTCCGCAGGCCGTCCCCCACACGCAGGTCCGCAGTCGTAGCCAGGCCGTCCGCCGCCTGCGGGTCAACGCCCGCCCATGGGGCGCCGGTCGCCCGCAGGCCGTCGCCCGCACGCGCGGCGCCAGTCGTCTGCGGGCCATCCGTCGCCCGCGGGACACCGGTCGCCCGCAGATCGCCGGTCGCACGTGCGTCCCCCGGCGTCCGTAGGCCGTCCGTCGCACGCGGCGCGCCGGTCGCCCGCAGGCCATCCGTCGCCCGTACGCAGGTCAGCACATCGGCCCCGGTCACCGCGCCGACCGGTGGGATGTGCAGTACGTCGTCGGCCAGGCGGGCCCGTAGCACGTCGTGGCGGGTCAGGACCGCGTCGAGCGCGGTCCGCCAGGTTGTCTCGTCGCCGCCTGGTGGGACGCAGATCTCTACCCACTGGCAGAAGCCGTCCGCCGCGGCGCCCGCGCGGTGTAGCAGGTCCCGCATGATCGGGGTCAGGGGCGCGTCCCCGACGGCGGGGGCTTCGCCGTCGTCGAGGGTGTGGGCCCGGGCCGCGATTCCGGCGACCGTTTCGCCCTCGAAGACGTCGCGTGCGGTGAGGCCGAGGCCTTGGCGCCGGGCTCGCGACACCACCTGTAGCGACACGATGCTGTCTCCGCCGATGGCGAAGAAGTCGTCGTCGGGGCCGATCGCGTCCGTGCCCAGGACGTCCCGGAACACGGCGAGCAGCACCGCCTCGGCGGGGCCGGCCGGCTCGCGCCGCGCGGCCGCGGTCTCGGGCGGCGCGGGCAGCGCGTCCGGGTCGAGCTTGCCGCCAGGGGTCAGCGGCAGCCGGTCGATCGGCACCAGCGCGGTCGGCACCATATGGTCCGGCAGCTCCGCGGCCAGGTACTCACGCACCCGCGCGGTGTCCAGGTCGGCGCCGTCGGTCGGGATGACATAGCCGACGAGCCTGCCCTCCCGCACGATCACCGCACTGGCGCGCACATCGGCATGCCGGGTCAGGGTGGACTCGATCTCGCCCAGCTCCACCCGGAAGCCGCGGACCTTGACCTGGTGGTCGGCGCGGCCGAGGAACACCAGCTGCCCGTCCGGCCGCCACCGGACCA
Organism: Streptomyces sp. E11-3; assembly: GCF_046540415.1. NCBI lineage: Bacteria > Bacillati > Actinomycetota > Actinomycetes > Kitasatosporales > Streptomycetaceae > Streptomyces > Streptomyces sp. E11-3. The sequence continues at coordinate 1,709,852 of NZ_JAZGRL010000001.1, forward strand.
GGTCGCCCGTACGGTACATCCGCTCGCCAGGCGGGCCGAACGGGTCGGCGACGAACCGCTCGGCGGTCAGTCCTGGGCGGCCGAGGTAGCCGCGGGCCAGGCTCGGTCCACCCAGGTACAACTCGCCCGTCACACCGGCGCCGACCGGCTGGAGCCCGCCGTCCAGTACGTACGCGCGGACGCCCGGGTCGGGGCGGCCGATCGGCAGCGGCCCGGCGTCCTCCGGGTCGTACTGCCAGGTCACGGAGTTAACGGTGACCTCGGTGGGCCCGTAGGCGTTGAACAGCGCCCTGCGGCCCTCGCCCCAGCGCCGCGCCAGCTCGGGGTCGAGGCGTTCGGCGCCGACGACGAAGAACACGTCAGGGTGGACCGTACGGTCGTCGGGCATCGCGGCCAGGAACGACGGCAGCAGGTTCACGCCGGTCACCCGGTGCTCGACGATGTAGTCCAGCAGCTCGTCACCGGGGACCCGTACCTCCTCGGGCGCGATCACCGACGTACCGCCGGACAGCAGCGCCACCATGGTCTGCCAGAACGCGACGTCGAAGCTGGTCGACGCGAAGTGCAGATACCGGTCGTGCTCGGTGACCCCGACGACCTCCTCCTGCAGCGCGATCAGATCGGGTACGCCCCGGTGGGTCACCCCGACGCCCTTGGGCCGCCCGGTGGTGCCGGAGGTGTAGATGACGTAGGCGAGCGCGTCCTCGGTGAGCTTGGCGCGCGCCGTCGCCGGGTCGGTGTCCGGTACGGACGCGAGCGTGACCGGGTCGTCCAGGCGCAGGACCGGGATCTCGCGGTCGGTGGGCAGGTCGGCGCCGGTCGTCACGACGGCGGCCGGGGCGATGTCGTCGAGCATGTACGCCAGCCGCTCCCGCGGGTAGCCCGCGTCCAGCGGCACGTACACCGCGCCCGCCTTCGCCACGCCGAACAGCGCCACCGTCATCTCGACATCGCGCCCGAGCAGAACCGCGACCGGATCCTGGGGCCGCACCCCGTGCGCGATGAGCGCCTGGGCGAGCCGGTTGGCCTGCCGGTCCAGGTCGGCGTAGCTGAGGCTGCGGTCGCGGCACACCAGGGCCTCGGCGCCTGGCTTGCGGCGCACCCAGGCGGCGAACTCGTCCAGCCAGTGGCCGCGGGCCCTGGCGGGGACGACCTCGGTGCCGGTACGCAGCATCCGCCGCCGCTCGTCGGAGTCGAGCGCGGGCAGCCGGAGCGCGGGCCGCGCCGGGTCCTCGACGATCTCGCGCAGGAGGTGGTGCAGCCAGCGGCCGTAGTCGCGCACGGTCGCATCGGCGAAGGCGTGCGGCTGGTAGCCGAGGCCGATGGTGATCTCGTCGTCGGGGATCACGATCACGGTCAGCGCGTAGTGCGTGGCGTCGGTGATGTCCACCCCGGCCAGGTCGAGCCCGGGGGCGAGCGGAGTGCGCTTCCGGCTGGAGAGAGGGAAGTTCTCCATCACGAGCATCGTGTCGAACAGTTCGCCGACGCCCACCGCCCGCTGGATCTCGGGCAGGCCGACGTGGTGGTGCTCGGCCAGCGCGACGCTCTCGCCGTGCACCCGCGCCAGCAGGTCCCGCGCCGTCTGGTCCTGGGTGTGCCGCACGCGCACCGGAATGGTGGTGCCGAGCTGGCCGATCATCGACTCCACGCCGTCGACCTCGGCGGGCCGCCCGGACACCGGGCAGCCGAACACGACGTCACGGCGCCCGGTGAGCCTGCCGAGCAGCAGGCCCCACGCCGTCTGGAGCACGGTGGTCAGGGTGACGCCCTGCTCGCGGGCGAACGTGCGCAGCCGGTCGCTGAACTCCCGGCCCAGACCGACGGTCACACGGCCGGGCCGCTCGACTCCGGTCTCCGTACTCGCGGGCGCCAGCCGCGTCGCGTCGTCAACTCCGGCCAGCGCCTCCCGCCACGCGGCCAGCGACGCCGTACGGTCCCGGCCCGCCAGCCACCGGAAGTACTCCGACAGCGGCGGGGCGGCGGGTACGGCCGGTCCGCCGCCCAGCTCGGCGTAGATGGCCAGCAGGGTGCGGCCGACCAGCGGCATCGACCAGCCGTCGAGCAGGGCGTGGTGGTTGGTGATCACCAGCTCGTGTTCGGCGGGGCCGACGCGGGACAGCAGGAAGCGGATCAGCGGCGGCCTGGCCGGGTCGAACGGGCGCTCCAGCTCGGCGCGGGCGGCCTCGGGGAACCGGTCGTCGCGCCGCCAGTCCAGGGCTACGTCGGTGGGGATCACCTGTACGACCTCGTCCCCTGCCGTGGCCAGGTACACGCGCAGCGCGGGGTGGCGGCGCAGCAGTTCCCGCGCGGCCTCGGCCATCCGGTCCTCGTCCAGTTCCCCGGCCAGGGTCGTCACGGCCTGGACGACGTAGACGTCGGTGTCGTGGTCGTCGCGGACCAGGGTGTGGAAGGACAGCCCGACCTGGAGTGGTGTGGCGGGCAGGATGTCGTCGATGCGGCCGACGCCGTCGGCGTGGCCGGTGCGTCCGATGGTGTCGATGGCGGCCTGGTCGAGGTCGACCAGCGGCAGGTCGGACGGGGTGAGCCCGCCGGAAGTACGGAGCGCGTGTGCGGCCAGCGCGTCCAGGGCCGCGGCCCAGGCCGTCTGCAGGGCCGCCACGGTGTCGGGCCCGAGCACCCCGGTCGCGGCCGTCCACTCGACGGCGAGCCGGGGCGCGCCTTCCTCGTGGACGAAGCAGTTGAGGGCCAGCACCTGCTCCAGGGCCTTGGCGTCGGGCTCGGTCACCGAGAAGGCGTCCCGCTCCGGAAGCCGCCACCCGCTGCCGGGCAGCGGGGCGAACCGGCCGAGGTAGTTGAGCAGTACGTCCGGGGGCGGGGTGGCCGCCAACTCGGCGCTGGTCTCCGGGTCGAGGTAGCGCAGGACGCCGTAGCCGACGCCACCGTCGGGGACGCCGCGCTTGGCCTCCTTGGCCGCGCGCAGCACCTGCCCCACGTCACCCACTGCCGGAACGCGGACCGGGTACTCGCTGGTGAACCAGCCGACCGTACGGGACAGGTCGAGGTGTTCGCGGCCGTGCCCCTCCATCGTGACGGTCATCGCGTCGCCGTGCGGGCCCCACTCCCGCAGCGCGAGCACGAGCGCGGCCAGCAGCACCTCGTCGACGCCGGCGCGGTAGGCCGCGGGCAGAGTGGTCAGCAGTGCCTCGGTGACCTCGGGCGAGGCCACGGTGACCGACCGGTGGGCCGTGGACACGGTGTCGCGCGTCTGGTCCAGCGGCCGGGCGCCCAGCCGGGTCGCGGAGTCGAGCGCGGTCCGCCAGTAGTCGAGTTCGGGCCGTCGTACGCCGGATTCCCCTTGTTCGGCGAGGAGTGTCGCGTGCCGCCGCCAGGACGCCCCGACCGGGTCGATCGCACCGCCCGTGCAGGCCGTGTGCAGGTCGGGCAGCAGGACCCGCCAGGAGACGCCGTCCATGGCGAGGTGGTGCACGACGATGACCAGCCGGTCCGGCGTGCCGTCGCCGGTACGGACCAGGGTTGCCCGCAGCAGGTCCCCGGACAGCGGGTCGAGCTCCCCCGCCAGCCGCTGGGCCAGCGCGGTCACGTCCTCGGCGTCGGCCTCGGTGACGACGGCCCGCACCGCGCCCCGCGGCAGTACCTCCAGGCCCTCGCCGCCCCGCGCCCGCAGCCGCAGCGCGTCATGCCGGTCGAGTACGGCCCGTACGCCCGCGAGCAGGTCGTCGTACGCGAGTGCGTCGACCCGCAGAGCCGTCCACTGCGCGTATCCGGCGACGACGCGCACATCCGGGTGCGGGTCGAGCAGGCCGCGCACGATCGGCGGCGCGGGCACCGGGCCCGTCGGGTCGTCCACCGGCTCGGGAACGTCCTCCACCAGCCCGGCGGATGCGGCCAGCGCGGCGAAGCTGCGGCGGGCCAGCAGATCCCGCGGCCGCAGCTCGATCCCCCTCGCCCGCAGCCTGCTGCTGACGGTGATCGCGGTGATGCTGTCACCGCCGAGCGCGAAGAAGTCGTCGTCCACACCGACCCGTTCGACCTCGAACGCCTCGGCGAGTACCGCGCACAGCAGCCGTTCCCGCTCGGTGCTCGGCTCCCGGCCGCCACCGGGCACCGCGGGCGCGGGCAGGGCGGCGCGGTCGAGCTTTCCGTTGGGTGTGAGCGGCAGTTCGTCCAGCACCACCACCGCCGCGGGGACCATGGGGTCGGGCAGCCGCCCGGCCAGGTGGTCGCGCACCGCGTCCGCGCCGACCGAGGTGGACACGACATAGCCGATCAGCCGCGACGAACGGACGACGGCGGCCGCCGCGGTGACCCCGGGCACCGCGCCGAGCGCGGCCTCGACCTCGCCGGTCTCCACGCGGTGGCCACGGATCTTGACCTGCCCGTCGCCCCGGCCCAGGTACGCGAGGCCCCGCCCTGCCACCCACCGGGCCAGGTCGCCCGTGCGGTACATCCGCTCGCCCGGCGCGCCGAACGGGTCCGCGACGAACCGCTCGGCGGTCACCGCGGGCATGCCGAGGTAGCCGCGGGCCAGGTGCGGCCCGGCCAGGTACAGCTCGCCCGCCGTGCCGTGCGGTACCGGCTGCAGCGCGTTGTCCAGGAGGTAGATCCGGGTGCCCGCGAGCGGGTGGCCGATCGTCGGCTCGTCGCCGTCGATCCGGGCGGTGGTGCTGTCCACGGTCGCCTCGGTCGGCCCGTACATGTTGCGCGCGGTGACGCCCGACGCGGCGACCCGCTGCCAGAGCGCGGGCGGCGTCGCTTCACCACCGAGTACCAGCAGCGTCGGCCGCCGGTCCAGCAGGCCGCCGTCGATCAGGGGCGCGGCCATCGACGGTGTGGTGTCGACGATGTCGATGCCGTCGCGGGTGTACGCGGCGAGCAGGGCGTCTGCGTCGCGGGCGGTCTCGGCGTCGTACACGTGCAGTTCGTGGCCGCACAGCAGCCACACCAGGTGGTCGAACGCGGAGTCGAAGGCGAAGGAATAGGTGTGGGCGGCGCGTAGCCGCCTGCCCTCGGCCCACCCGGCCCCTTCGGCCTCCGCGACGACTGTCGACCGCTGGTGGTGCAGCAGCGCGGCGAGGCCGCCGACCCGGCCGAGTACGCCCTTGGGGCGTCCGGTCGACCCGGAGGTGTGGATGACGTAGGCGAGGTGCTCGGGGTGCCGGGGTGCGGCCAGTTCGCCGGGTGCCAGCGGGGCGCCGGACAGCCCGGCGGCCTCGCCGAGCAGGGTGTCCCAGGGCAGCCCGTCGACCGCGCCCGCGGTCAGTACCAACGCGGGGCGGGTGTCGTCGATCAGCTCGCGCAGCCGCTCGGGCGGGTGCGTGGCGTCCAGGGGCAGGAAAGCGGCGCCCGCGTCCAGTACCGCCAGCAGGGCGACAACCGAGTCGGCCGAGCGCGGCAGCGCCAGCGCCACGACGTCGTCGGGCCCGATCCCACGGGCCCGCAGCGCACGGGCCAGCCGGTGCACGCGGCCCGCCAGATCCGCCGCGGTCAGCCGCTCGGCACCGCACACCAGGGCGGTGTGCCCGGGATCGGCGCCGACCATGGCGTCGAACGCGGTCGGCACGTCCTGCGGCGTGCCGGGCAGGGCGGGCGGCGTCCAGTCCGCGAGGAGCTTGTCCACGTCGTCGGCCAGGGCGACCCGCCCGACGGGCAGGCCGTCGGTCAGTCCGGCCAGCAGGGCCCGCAGCCCGGCCAGCTTGCCGTCGACGGCGGCCTGGTCGTTGGTCCTGGCATCGACCTCGAAGCCGAGCAGCAGCCCGCCGTCGCGGGTCGGCAGCACGCTCAGGCCCATGTCCTCCGGCGGGCCGCCCGCGACATTGCGCATCACACCGGTGGCCCCGGCGAAGTCGATCGCCAGGTCGAACGCCTTGAGGTTGATCCCGCGCCCATGCAGCAGCGCGCCCGCGCCGGGCACGCCGAGGTCGCGCGGCAGGTCCTCGCCCCGGTACCGCTGGTGGTCGCGCATCTCCCTCATGGCGGCGGAGACCCGCCTGCTCAACTCCCCGAGCCCGTCCCCGCCGTGGACACTCACCCGTAGCGGCAGCACGTTGACCGCCATGGCCGGAGTACGCAGCTCGGCCGAGCCCGCCCGGCACATCAGCGGCAGCGCGAACACCACGTCGGTGCGGCCCAGCATGCGGTGCAGGAAGGCGGCGTAACCGGCGATCAGCGCCTCGCCCCAGGTGACGCCCTCGCGGTCGGCGAACGCGCGCAGCCGGGCCGTCTCTTCGGGCGTGACGACGGCGCGGGCCGTGAGCGTACGGTCAGGCGGTCCGGCAGCGGTGTCCACGTCACCGAGGTCGGGCAGCGGGGTGAACCGGTCGACCCAGTACGCGCGGTCATCGGCGAACCGGTCGCTGTCCCGGTAGGCGCGGTCGGCCGCGACCAGGTCGGCGAAGGCGCCGAACGTCGAGCGTGGCGGCTCGGTGCCGCGTACCAGGGCGGTGTAGCGGGCGGCGGTACGGCGGGCGAGCATCGCGGCGGTGTAGCCGTCGAAGACCAGGTGGTGGCCGAGCTGGGTGTACCAGACCTCGCGGTCGGACAGCCGGATGACGGTACGCGCGTACAGCGGCCGGTCCGTCATCCCCTGGCACGCCTCGGCCGCCCGCATCCGCTCGGCGTGGACCAGCGCCTCCGCCGCGGCGGCGGGATCGGCCTCGCCGCTGACGTCGACCACGTCGGGCGGCTCGACCGGTTCGTCGCTGATCGCCTGGCGCGGCCCGTCGGGGGTGTCGTACACCCGCAGCCGCAGGGTCTCGGCCTCTTCGGTGGTCGCCCGGACCGCCTCGACCAACGCGTCGATGTCGACCGGCTCGTCGCCGTCACCGTCGCCGTCGCCGGATATCTCCACCACGTCGCCGACCACGTAGTACGGCGAATCGGGCTCAAGGCGCTGCGCGTTCCAGATGCCCAACTGGGCGCTGGTCAGGGCGAGCAGCTCTTCCGCTGCCACGCCTGCCACATCTGACACGCCGTCCGATGACACGCTTGCGGTGCTCAACTTACTCTCCTTGAAGTGTGGGGACGACCATCGGCGTGCCGGTCACCGGGTCGGGGACGATGACGCTCGGCAGGTCGAACACGTCCTTGATCAGCGGGGCGTCCACGACGTCCGCGGGGTCGCCCTCGGCGACCACCCGGCCGTCCTTCATGGCGACCAGGTGGTCGGCGAACCGGCACGCCTGGTTGATGTCGTGCAGGACGGCGATCACCGTGCGGCCCTCGTCGCGCAACCTGGCCAGCAGGCCGAGCAGTTGGTACTGGTGGGTGATGTCCAGGAACGACGTCGGTTCGTCGAGCAGCAGGTAGGGCGTCTGCTGGGCGAGGACCATGGCCATCCACACCCGCTGCCGCTGGCCCCCGGACAGCTCCCGCACCGGCCGGTCGGCCAGGTCGGCGACACCGGCCGCGGCCATCGCGTCGGCGACGGCTTCCTCGTCGCCCGGCGACCACATCGCCAGCAGCGACTGGTGCGGGAACCGTCCCCGGCCTACGAGTTGCCGGACCTTGATGTCGTCGGGTGCCAGCGGGTCCTGCGGCAGGAAGCCGAGCTGCTTGGCCAGTGCCTTGGCCGGGTAGCCGCCGACCTCGCGGCCGTCGAGTTCCACCTGCCCGGCGTCGGGTCGCAGCAGCCGGACCAGCGCGCGCAACAGGGTCGACTTCCCGCAGGCGTTGGGGCCCACGACGGCGGTGAACGCGCCGTCGGGGACATCGAGGCTGAGCCGGGTGGACACCACTCGGTCGCCGTAGCGCAGGGTGATGTCCCGCGCGGTCAGGCGTGCGGTCACGCGCGCCCCACCTCCTTGGTCAGCAGCCAGATCAGATAGCAGCCGCCGATCGCGGTGCTCACCACGCCGACCGGCAGCGCGACGGGCGCCAGCAGCATCTGGGCGAGCAGATCGGCGCCTTGGAGCAGCACCGCCCCGGTCAGCGCGGCCGGGAGCAGCGGCACCCCGGCCGCGCCCGCGAGCCTGCGGCCGATCTGCGGGGCGGCCAGGGCGATGAACGCGATCGGCCCCGCCACCGCGGTCACCGTGGCCGTACAGCCGACGCCGACGAGCACCATCAGCAGTCGCAGCCGGTCGAGCCCGACCCCGGTGGTCACCGCGATCGCGTCGCCGAGCGCTGCCTGGTGCATGGCGTGCGCCCGCGCGGCCATCAGGGTCAGCAGTACGGCGATCACCGTGAACGGAATCCGCAGGTCGGCCCAGCCCACACCGTTGAGTGAGCCCGCGCTCCAACCGACCGCGGCGATCGCCACCTCCAACTCGGCGCGCAGCACGATCCACGAATTGACCGCGGTCACCATCGCGTTGACCGCGATGCCGATCACGACAAGGCGGAGCCCGGAGAAGCCCCGGTCGAACGAGAGCAGGTAGATCACGGCCGCGACGAGCAGCCCGCCGAGCACCGAGCCGACGGCCAGTTGCGCGGAGGTGCCCGACAGTACGGTGATGGCGACCAGGGCGCCGGTGTAGGCGCCCGCGTCGAGGCCGATCACGTCCGGGCTGCCCAGCGGGTTGCGGGTGAGGTTCTGGAAGATCGCCCCGGCCACGCCGAGCGCGGCACCGAAGACCAGCCCGGCGAGCACGCGCGGCAGCCGCCAGTCCAGGATCACCACGGACTGCTCGGCTCCGGTCAGTACGGCCAGCACCTCGCCGGGAGATGACCAGGACGCGCCGTAGCACAGCCCGAGCAGGCTCAGGCCCAGCAGCAGGGCGAGCAGGACGGCGGCGAGCACGACCGTACGACGCTCGGCCCGCAGCCCTCGAAGTTCAAGTGTGCTCACAGCGCCCCCGCCCCGTATCGGCGGACGGCCCAGATCAGCATCGGGCCGCCGAGGAACGCGGTCACGATGCCCACCGGCACCTCACCGGTGGGCAGCAGCACCCGCGACCCGATGTCGGCGACCAGCAGCAGGATCGGCCCCAGCACCATCGTGTAGAGCACCAGCCACGGCACCGAGCCCGCCGCCGGCCTGCGGGCCAGGTGCGGCACGATCAGCCCGACGAACAGGATCGGCCCGGCTATCGCCGTCGCCGCCCCGCTGAGCACGGTGATCAGCGCCAGCGCGGCGGCCCGCACCCGGACGACGCCCGCGCCCAGCGTGTGGGCCACGCTCTCGCCCAGCGTCAGGGCGTTGAGCGCCCGGCTCAGCAGCAGCGCACCGAGCAGGGACACCCCGATCGCGGCCAACGGCAGGGCCAGTGGCGCCTGTTCGCGGGCCGCCAGCGACCCGACCGACCAGAACCGGTAGGCGTCGAAGACGTCCGGGAGCATCAGCCGCATGCCCAGCGCGACGCCGCTCAGCACCGCGGTCAGGGCCACGCCGGCGAGCACCAGGCGCAGCGGCGAGTGGCGCCCGACCGCGGCGACCAGCAGCGCCGCGAGCACCGAGCCGACGACCGCGGAGCCCAGCTCGCCCGCCTGTCCGGCGGCCAGGCCGAGCGCCGAGCCGAGGGTGATGGCGAACCCGGCGCCCGCGGTGACCCCGAGGATGCCGGGTTCGGCCAGCGGGTTGCGGGCCAGCGTCTGGATCAGCGCGCCCGCCACCGCCAGGGCGGCGCCCACCGCGACGGCCAGCAGTGCGCGGGGCGCCCGGACGTCCCGCACGATGACGTGGTCGTCGGTGCCCTGGAAGTCCAGCAGCGCGCGGACGACCTCGGCGGGCGGGACCGAGCGGGCGCCGATGCCGATGCTGAGCACGGCGATGGCCGCCAGCAGCACCAGTCCGCCGACGAGCAGGGCGAGTTGCGGCACCGTCCGCCTGGTTCCCGCCGTCTCGGGGGCGTGCCCGGTGACGGTCACTGGTCCAGGAGCGGCGCGAACGACGTGTCGATCGCGTCCAGGGTCTGCATGGCCTGCCCGTAGGTCGCGGCCTCGGTGTAGCGGATCGGGAAGGTCATCTTGGCCTTGACCGCGGGGAGGTTCTTCCACAGCTTCGAGTCCATGACGTACTTGACGGACTCGGGGACGCTGCCGTCGGGCTTGACCGAGTAGGTGATGACGTCGGCCTCACCGAGCGAGTCCGGGAGTTCCTCGATGGACGGGTACTCGCTGACCGACCGCGAGCCGGGTCCTGACTTCTTGACCTTGCCGTAGTACTTGGCGCCGACGTCCTCGGCGACGTTGGTGCCCCAGGAGCCGCCGAACTCGCGCTGGAAGGTGCCCTTGGCGACCTCGCCGTACGCGCCGACGTGGCCCAGCTTGTGCGGGGGCAGCACGTCCTCGTACTTCTTGGCCAGCTTGTCGGCCTTGGCCTCGTACGCGTCCTGGACGGCGTCGAACCGCTTGAGCGCGCCCGCGGCGTCGGCCTGCTTGTGGGCCAGTTCGCGCCACGCGGACGGCACGGTCGGGCCGAGCGCCACGACCGGGGCGATGGACTCCAGCCGCTTGACGTCGATATCGCCGAGCGCCGGGGCGGGCACGCCGATGACGATCAGGTCGGGCTTGGCCTCGGCGACGGCCTCGTAGTTGGTCTCGGCGGCCTGCTCGCCCGCCACCTTGGTGAGCTTCTTGTAGGTGGCCAGGTCCTCCTTGCTCATCATCGGCTCGCCGCGCTGCCACGACGAGATGCCGACCAGCGGCGCGTCGGCCTCGATCAGGGCGGGCACGGCGTAGCCGGTGGCCACCACGCGCTGCGGGTCGGCGGGGATGGTGATCTTGCCGTTGTCGGCGGCGAACACCCGCGTCTCGGCCTTCTCACCCTTCTTCGACGCGTCCGACCCGCCCTCCGATGACGACGACCCGCACCCGGCCAGAACCAGGGCCAAGGCCAGGGCACCGACAAGACCAGACGATCTGCGTATGGACATACGAAACTCCTTGAAATTTAGGCAAGGCTCGCCTTGCTGGACGGCCTTCAGGGCATGGCAAGCGGGCAGAGGCACGACATCTGCCCCTGTCCGCTCGTCCGGTTGGTTAGTGGTCGTCCTCGTCGAAGTCGGCGACGCCGCGCTTCCAGTAGCCGGTGATGTCGTGGTCGGCCTTCTCCAGCCGCAGCTCGTCGCGGACCCAGCGGCGCAGCGGCTTGATCTGCCCCGCCTCGCCCGCGGCCCACACGTACGCCCGCTCGCCGTCCGGCACGGTCACCGCGGTCACGGCACGCGCCAGCGCGTCGCCGGTGCCAGCCGGGCGGTCGCCGCGGTGCAGCCAGCGCACCTCGACGCCCTCGGGCGCGGAGAGCTCGATCTCCTGCGCGGCGTCGGCGACTTCGACGAACGCCCAGCCGCGCGCGCTCCGGGGCAGCTCCTCCAGCCAGCGCGCGATCGCGGGCAGCGCAGTGATGTCACCCGCGAGCAGATAGCGGTCGTACGCGTACGGGACGATCAGCCCGCCGGGCGGCCCCGCGAGGTGCACCACGGCGCCCGGCTGGACCGTATGCGCCCAGTCCGACGCGAGACCCCCGTCGTGCGGGGCGATATCGATGTCGATCTCGCCCGCGACCGGGTCGTAGCGGCGCACGGTGTACTCCCGCGAAGTGGGCGCCGGGCGCGGCCAGCGCAGCATCATGCCGTTCGGCTCGGGCAGCCGCAGCGAGCCGTCCGGCTCCGGGAAGATCAGCTTCACATGCTCATCCGGCGCGTGGGCCTCGAAGTCCTCGGTGCCCGGCCCGCCCAGGGTCACCCGCAGCAGTCCGGCGCCGACCATGGCGGTCTGTACGACCTCGGCCTCGCGGACGCGGATCGGATAGCCCACCTTCTCGGCGTGGCGGCCCGCCCTGACCTCCGCGATCCGGTCCAGATGCCGGTGCCGGTGGTCGACCCGCGTCATGCGGCCGCACCGGTCAACAGCGCAGTCCAGTGCCCCAGTTCGGGCCGTTCGGCCAGGTCGGGGAACTCCAGCGTGGTCGCACCCGCGGCGCGCCAGCGCTCGACCAGGGTCATGATCCGCACCGAGTCCAGACCGAGGTTGAACAAGTCCTCGTCGGGCCCGATCCCGGCGGGTTCGCAGTCCAGCAGCTCCGCGACATCGGCGCGGACCCGCTCGGGTGACAACGTCTGGCTCATCGGACGGCTCCTGCGGGGATCGGTGCCGACAGCGCGGTCAGCGCGTCGGCGGTGGTGGTCACGACGCCACAGCGCTGGGCGACGTACGCGCACGCCTGGTCGTGGCGTTCGCGGGAGAAGTCGGCGACCGCGTCGGCGACCAGGAACGGCCGGACGTCGCGCATGAACGCCTCGACGGCGGTGGCCTGACAGCCGATATGCGCGTAGACACCGGTGATCAGCAGCTGGTCGCGGCCCAGCGCGGCCAGCTGCTCGGCGAACGTACTGCGCTGGAACGCGCTGTAGCGCCACTTGACCAGTACGGTGTCGGCCTCGGCCGGGGCGAGCGCGGCGACGATGTCCGCGGCCCCCGGATCGGAGTCGATCACCGCGCCGATGCCGTCGCCCCAGAACTCGGTGAGCAGCCCGCGGTCCGCGACATCCTGCCTGCCGGGCTGCGCGGTGTAGAAGACCGGAATCCCCTGCTCACGGGCGGTCTCGGCCAGCCGCGCGATGTTCGCGGTCACTTCGGGCACCGGCGCCCCGGCGTAGGGCGCCAGGAAGTAGCGCTGCATGTCGTGGACCAGCAGGGCCGCGCGGGCCGGATCGGGCCGCCATCCCACGCGCCCCACGGGCAGTTCGGCGGCCGCGGGCAGCGGATAGGGCCGTATCTCGGGCAGGGACACACTCATCACTCCTTCCGAGCGAGCGCGGCCAGTGCCGCCCTCAGCTCGCGCTTGCTGGTCTTGCCGACGCCGGTCACCGGGAACTCCTCGACGACCCGCACCAGGTCCGGCACCTTGAACGCGGCCACCCCGCGCTCGCGTACGAAGGCGCGCAGCTCAGGGCCCGTGGGCTGGGTGTCTGCCGCGGGCACGACATAGGCGCAGGTCCGCTCGCCCAGATACGGGTCGGGCACCGCGACGACGGCGGCGTCGAGCACGCCCGCGTGGGCCATCAGATGGTTCTCGACCTCCTCGGCCGCGACCTTCTCGCCGCCCCGATTGATCTGCTCCTTGGCCCGGCCGACGACTTCCAGCTCCCCGGAGGGCGTACGGCGTACCAGGTCACCGGTCCGGTAGAAGCCGTCCGGGGTGAACGCGGTGGCGTTGTGCTCGTCGGCCCGGTAGTAGCCGCGGATCGTGTAGGGACCGCGGGTCAGCAGGGCACCGGTCTCCCCCGGCGCCACATCGGCACCGGTATCCGGGTCGACAACGCGGACTTCGTCGTCATCCGAGATCGGACGGCCCTGCGTACCGAGCACGATCTCCTCGGGATCGTCCAGGCGCGTGTAGCAGACCAGTCCCTCGGCCATCCCGAACACCTGCTGCAACCGGCAGCCGAGCGCGGGCCGGATCCGCTCGGCCAGCTCGCGCCCGCACTTGGCGCCGCCGACCAGCAGCACCTCCAGCGAGGACAGATCACGCCCGGTACGGGCCGCGGCCTGCACCCACGCGGCAGCCAACGGCGGCACAACGCCGGTGATCGTGACCCGCTCGGCCTCGATCAGCCGGAACGCGGTGTCCGCGTCAGGACGCGGCGCCATGACCGTGGCCGCGCCCGCGTACAGCGCGCCCAGCACACCCGGCGAACTGAGCGGGTAGTTGTGCGACACGGGAAGCGTGGCCAGGTGGACGCTGTCCGGGCGCAGCCCGCAGATCCGGGCGCTCTCGCGGACGCTGTAGAGGTAGTCGTCGTGGGTGCGCGGGATCAGCTTCGGCAACCCCGTGCTCCCACCGGAGAGCTGCAGGAACGCCACGCCCTCCGGGTCGGGGTCGGGCAGTTCACGTGGCGCCGTCGCGGCCAGGTCGGCGAACTCGTCCGACCCCACCACCAACACCTGCCGTACGGAGTCCACTTCGGACGCGACGGCACGGGCGACGGCGGCATGGTCGTGCCGCTCGTGCTCGCCGACGGTGATGATGGCGGCGGCCTCGCTCTGCGCGGCGAAGTGCCGCAGCTCGCTGTGCCGGTGCGCGGGCAGGGCGAACACCGGCAGCACACCCGCACGCCACATCCCGAACACCACGGGCAGGAACTCAGGAATGTTGGGCAGTTGCAGCACCACACGGTCGCCGGGCGCGAGCCCGGACTCGACCAGACCCGCCGCGATCCGGTGCGCCCGCTCATCCACCTCGGCGAAACTCCACCGACTGTCCAGGCCCACCACGGCGGTACGGTCGGCGTACTCGGCGGCCAGCGACGTCAGCAGCGCCCCGAAGGTCTGTCCGCGCCAGTGACCCGCGGCCCGGTAGCGCGCGGCGACCTCCGGCGGCCAGGGCATATGGTCCACGCTCACGCCGCATCCTCCAGGCCGATGGCACGCAGCAGCGTGCGGAACTTCGCTCCGGTCTCGGCCAGTTCGGCCGCGGGCTCCGAGCCCTCGACGACCCCGGCCCCGGCGAACAGACGGACCGTCCGGTCGCACACCTCGGCGCTGCGGATCGTCACCGCCCACTCGCCGTCGCCGTCGAGACCGGTCCAGCCGACCATCCCCGCGTAGTAGCCACGGTCCTCCGGTTCCAAGTCAGCGATGGCCGCGAGCGCCCCACCCTCGGGCACCCCGCACACCGCGGGAGTCGGGTGCAGCGCCTCGGCCAGCCCCAGCGCCGAGCAGGCGGGATCGACCGGGTCCGCCAGCCGCCCGGTGATCCTGGTGGACAGGTGCCACATCGTCGGCGTACCGATCACTTCGGGCCGTTCGGGCACGTCCAGGTCGACACAGAACCGGCCGAGCACCTCGGCCACCTGCCCGGCGGTGTGGGCGTGCTCACCAAGATCCTTGGCCGACTCGCGCAGCCGCGCGATCCGCTCCCGGTCGACCGCCTCGTCGCCGGAGCGGGGCGTCGACCCGGCCAGCGGATTGGCCACCACGGTCGCCCCGCGCCGGGACACCAGCAGCTCAGGACTGGCCCCGACCAGCGTGCGCGGTGCGAGATCGCCTGGCGCGGTGACATCGACAGCGAAGGCGTACGCGGCCGGATCCGCCCGCACCAGCCGGGCCAGCAACGCGGGCACCCACACCGGAGTGTCGGCGGTCAGCTCCAGGGAGCGGGCCAGTACGACCTTACGCAGGTCACCCCGGCCGATCAGCTCCAGCGCCCGGCGCACACCGTCGGCGTACTTCGCGGGCTCGGGGCGCGGCGTGACCGTCCACGCCGCCCCTGACTCCGCGTCAGGAGCACGCACCACAGCGGGGGCACCGGCACGCCGCACCACGGCGGGCACCACAAGCCCGGCCTCCGCCTCCGGGCGGAACCCGACGGCCCCGGCGACCACGGGTTCGGGCAGCCCCGCCGCCGCGGCCGCGTCCAGCGCTTCGGCGGCGGCCAGGGCCCGTGCCCCGCTCCCGGGCCGGACCCAGGCGTGCACACCGTCGGCGAGCAGCGCGCCCCGTGTCGAGGAGAAGTAGAACGAGCCTGGCAGGTAGGCGGCCAGCAGGTCGGCCGCCCGATGCACCGGTCTGGGGCGCACAAGCGCAGGTATGGACACGTCAGCGATTCCTTTCTCAGGCGCGCAGAGTCGCGCCGCCGTCGACGAAGAGGTCCTGCATGGTGATGTGCCGGGCACGATCGGAGACCAGGAACAGCACGGCATCGGCGATGTCGGCGGGGTCGGCGATACGGCCCAGCGGAATGCCGACCCGGAACTGTTCGGGAGTGCCCGCGATCACCCGCGCCAGGTCCTCCTCACCTGTCCACAGCTGCCGCTGCATCGGGGTGTCGGTCGAGCCGGGCGAGACCACGTTGCACCGGATGCCATGGCGGGCCAGCTCAAGACCGAGACAGCGGGTGAGCATGGTGGCCGCGGCCTTGGACGCGGCGTACGCGCCCATGCCGGTGCGCGGCACGCCCCCGGCGTTGGACCCGACGGTGACCAGCGACCCGCGCCCCCGGGGCACCATCCGGCGGGCCAGTTCGCGCAGGACGACGAACACCCCCGTGGTGTTGACGGAGAAGGTCTCCGCCCAGTCCTCGTTGGTGGTCTCGCACAGCGGCCCCGGCCGCAGGATGCCCGCCACCGACACCCCGACATCGACGGGCCCCATACCGTGCTCGACCTGGTCGACCACATCGGCGACCGCGGCGGCGTCCGCCACGTCGGCGGTGAACGGCACGACCCGCCCGTGTGAACGGTCCGCGAGATCCGCCAGGCCGTCCGCGTCGATGTCGACGGCGGCGACGGTGGCACCCTCACGAACCAGCCCGTCCACCACGGCGGCGCCGATCCCCCTGGCCGCCCCGGTCACCAGGGCGACCGAGCCCACGACCCCCGTATTCCGGGCCATCACGCATTCCCCCCAGCGAGTTAGGTAAGGCTAACCTAATCACCTCGTAGGAGCGCATGCAAATACACCGCGTGTCACGTGACTCCGCAGCCCGGAGGCATAGCGAAGACACAGACACACGGTGTTCGCGAAGAAGAGCGGACTCCCGCTAGCCGAGGGTGGCCACCAGAACCGCCTTGATGGTGTGCAGCCGGTTCTCGGCCTCATCGAACACAACGGAGTGCGCCGACTCGAAGACCTCGTCCGTCACTTCGAGCGCACTGAGCCCGTGCCGCTCATAGATCTCCCGCCCGACCTTGGTGCCGAGGTCATGGAAGGCGGGCAGACAGTGCAGGAACTTGACCTCACCATTCCCGGTGGCCCGCAGCACGTCCATGGTCACCGCATACGGCGCCAGCGCGGCGATCCGCTCGTCCCAGACCTCCTTGGGCTCACCCATGGACACCCACACATCGGTGGCGACGAAGTCCACACCACGCACCCCCTCACCGACATCCTCAGTGAGGGTGACCCGGGCACCACTGGTCACAGCCAGCTCACGAGCCCGCTCAACGACCGCCTCGCCCGGCCAATAGGCCTTGGGCGCGACAATCCGCACATCCATCCCCAGCAGGGCCCCGGTGACCAGATAGGAGTTGCCCATATTGAACCGGGCGTCCCCCAGATAGGCGAAGGCCGTCTCACTCAGAGGCTTGGCCACATGCTCGGTCATGGTGAGCACATCGGCGAGCATCTGGGTCGGATGCCAGTCGTCGGTCAGCCCGTTGAAGACGGGCACCCCGGCATGCGCGGCGAGCTCCTCGACCGCGGCCTGGCTGTCGCCGCGATACTCGATGCCATCGAACATCCGTCCAAGCACCCGGGCCGTATCGCGCACCGACTCCTTGTGCCCGATCTGCGAGCCGGAGGGGTCGAGATACGTGGTCGACGCACCCTGATCGGCAGCCGCCACCTCAAAGGCACAACGCGTACGCGTCGAGGTCTTCTCGAAGATCAACGCGATGTTCTTCCCCACCAGCCGCCGGGACTCGGCCCCCGCCTTCTTGGCGGCCTTGAGTTCGGCGGCCAGGGCGATCAGACCGCGGAACTCCTCGGCGGTGAAGTCCAGCTCCTTGAGGAAGTGGCGGCCGGTGAGGTCGGTGGCCATGGGGTGCTCCTGTGCGACGGGGACGAAGGCTGGAAGTCTATACGATGCCCTACATTTCTATACAGCATCCCGTTCGACCGGGCAGCTCATACACCGCGGCCCACCCCTCCCCCGCCCCAGCTCACTGCCCGGGATCTCGATCACCTCGATCCCCTGCTTGCGCAGGTAGGTATTAGTGGTCGCGTTCCGCTCATACGCGAGCACCACCCCCGGCTCGACAGCCAGCACATTGCATCCGTCGTCCCACTGCTCCCGCTCCGCCGCGTGCACGTCCTGCGTCGCGGTCAGCACCCGGATCGAACTCAGCCCCAGGGCCGCGGCGATGGCCCGGTGCATGTGCTCCGGCGGGTGGTCGGTGACCTTGAGTTCCCGCTCACCGTCGGCGGGCTCGATGGTGTACGAGCGGAGCATGCCCAGGCCCGCGTACTGCGTGAAGGTGTCCCCGTCGACCATCGTCATCACGGTGTCCAGATGCATGAACGCGCGCCGCTTGGGCATGTCCAGCGCCACGATCACCTGCGCACTACCCGCCGCGAACAACTTGTGCGCCAACATCTCCACAGCCTGCGGCGTGGTCCGCTCACTCATCCCGATCAACACCGCACCCTTGCCGATGACCAGCACATCACCGCCCTCGATGGTCGACGGGTAATCGCTCTGGCCCTCCGACCAGTGGTGGAAGGCACCGGCCTCGGGCCCGGTGAACAGGGGATGGTGCCGGTAGATCGCCTCGAAGTGCACGGTCTCGCGCTGCCGCGCGGGCCAGCGCATCGCGTTGATCGACACCCCGTCGTAAATCCAGGCGGAGGTGTCCCGGGTGAAGAGATGGTTGGGCAGCGGCCTGAGCAGGAAGTCGTCCAGATCCATCACATGGAACCGCACCGAGGTCGGCTCCGGGTGCCGCTCCAGGAACTCCCGCTTGGTCATACCGCCGACCAGAGCCTCCACCAGATCCACCGACGGTGTGGTCTCCAAGGCCTCCCGCAGCGGATCGGTCGCCAGCGGCCCGTACTCCTTCTCATCGAAGACCCGCCCCAGAACCAGATCCCTCGCTGCCGGCAGCTCCAACGTCTCACGCAGCAGATCACCGAAGAGATGCACCGCCACACCCCGATCGCGCAGCACATCGGCGAAGCCGTCGTGCTCATGCCGGGCCCGACGCACCCACAGCACATCATCGAAGAGCAGGGCGTCCTTGTTGCTGGGCGTGAGGCGCTTCAGCTCCAGATCGGGACGGTGCAGGATCACGCGGCGCAGCCGCCCGGCCTCGGAGTCGACATGGAATCCCATGAAACCCATCCTGACCGAGACGACGATCCCACGCCGCACCAATCAACCAACACGAAACGGAAACGGCCCCACAGGCGCCAGGCGGCGGAACCGAGCAGGCAGGTGTGCGGGGACAGCCCCACCGGCCTGCAGGCGCGATGGGGGCGGAAGGGACACACGCGCGTGTGCGGGGGCAGCCCCACCGGCCGGTGGCCGCGGAACCGACGTGAGGGGGCGTGGTGGGGGGTGCGCGCGGACCGCCCAACCTCAACCCCACCACCGGGCTCGCTATACCGCTACCGGGTCACCTCGCGCGGCGGGAGCACGTACCCCCCAGCGCGCCCCCGCCCCACAACGAAACAGAACGCACCCCCACGCCACGCCGCGGAACACGCCCGCACCTCACAACCGCGGATCAACCGGCTCCGACTCCAACGCAAGAACCGCGAACACCGCCTCATGCACCCGCCACAACGGCTCCCCCTCGGCCAGCCGATCCAGCGCCTCCAACCCCAGCGCATACTCCCGCAGCGCCAACGACCGCTTGTGGCCAAGCGACCGCCCCCGCAGCCGCTCCAGATTCTCGGGCCGCGTGTACTCGGGCCCGTAGATGATCCGCAGGTACTCACGACCACGGCACTTGATCCCAGGCTGGATCAACCGACCCTTGTCACCCCGGACCAGCGCCTCAAGCGGCTTGACGACCATGCCCTCACCCCCACGCCCGGTCATCTCCAGCCACCAGTCGACACCCGCCCGCACAGACGCCTCGTCACCCGTGTCGACGTACAGCCGCCGCGTGGTACGCAGCAGCCCCGAACCGTCGTGCTCGACCATCCGGTCGAGCAGCGCGAGCTGCTGGTCGTGCGGCAGACCGGCCAGGCTGCGCCCCTGCACGGCCAGCACCTGGAACGGCGCGAGCCGCACCCCGTCAAGCCCCTCGGTGTCCCAGCAGTACCGCCGGTACGCGTCCGTGAACGCCGCGGCGTCCGCGGCCCGGTCCCGCTGCCGGGCCAGCACCTCACCGGCCCCGTCCACCCCACGCGCCACGGCCGCCTCAACAGCGGCTACAGCACCGGGGAAGACGGCACCAGAGGCAGCGCCCACAGCCGCGTACTGCTTCCGCAGCAACCCGGAGGCCTTGAGCGACCACGGCAGCAACTCCGCATCGAGCAGCAGCCAGTCAGTCTCCAGCTCCTCCCAGAGCCCAGCCTCCGTAACGGCTACCCGCAGCCGCTCCAGGACCTCCTCCGTGACGGCCGGATCGTCAAAGAACGGCCGCCCAGTACGGGTATAGACCGCCCCCGAAGGCCCCGAAGAACCCGAAAGCCCACCCCCAACACCGACCCCAACCCCGAAACGCTCCCGAGCCACGCCCACATCACGGCAGACCAACACCACCGCCCGCGAGCCCATGTGCTTCTCCTCGCACACCACCCGCTCCACACCATCCGCCGCGTACTGCGCGAACGCCTCGGCAGGGTGCTCCAAGTAGCCATCCCTCTGCGACGTAGCCGTAGGCGCCATCGTCGGCGGCAGATACGGCATCAGCCGCGGATCAACAGCGAACCGGCTCATCACCTCAAGCGCGGCCGCCGCGTTCTCCTCACGCACGGACACCCGCCCCGCGTGCCGGGTCTCGACGATCCGACGCCCCTGCACATCGCCAAGGTCCAGCGGACGCCCTTCATGCCCACCCGGTGCCTCGGTGGCCAGCGGCTTGGCGGGCTCGTACCAGACCTTCTCGGCCGGTACGTCGACGAGCTCCCGCTCCGGCCAGCGCAGCGCGGTCATCTTGCCGCCGAACACCGCGCCGGTGTCCAGGCAGATGGTGTTGTTCACCCAGGAGGTGTTGGGCACGGGGGTGTGGCCGTACACCACGGCCGCCCGCCCCCGGTACTCCTCCGCCCACGGATACCGCACCGGCAGCCCGAACTCGTCGGTCTCGCCCGTGGTGTCCCCGTACAGCGCGTGGGAGCGCACCCGCCCCGACGTACGCCCGTGGTACTTCTCGGGCAACCCGGCGTGGCAGACGACCAGTTCGCCCCCGTCCAGGACGTAGTGGCTGACCAGAGCGTCGATGAACTCCCGCACCTGCGCGCGGAACTCCTCGCTCTCGCCTTCCAGTTGCTCGATGGTCTCCGCGAGACCATGAGTGTGCTGAACGTTCCGCCCCTTCAAGTAACGACTGAGCTTGTTCTCGTGGTTCCCCGGCACACACAGCGCATCGCCCGAGGCGACCATCGACATCACCCGCCGCAGCACACCGGGGCTGTCCGGGCCGCGGTCGACCAGGTCGCCGACGAAGACGGCCGTACGCCCGTCCGGGTGCGAGCCGTCCACGTAACCGAGTCTGCCAAGGAGCGTCTCCAACTCAGCCCGGCACCCGTGCACATCACCGATGATGTCGAAGGGCCCGGTCAGATGCCGCAGGTCGTTGTACCGACGCTCAAGCGAGATCTCGGCGCGCTCGACCTCCTCGACTCCCCGCAGGATGTGCACCTTCCGAAAGCCCTCACGCTGCAGGTGACGCAGCGAGCGGCGCAGTTCACGCTGGTGGCGCTGGATGACGCGGCGGGGCATCCCGGCCCGGTCGGCGCGGGCCGCGTTGCGCTCGGCGCACACCTGCTCGGGGACGTCCAGGACGATCGCGATCGGCAGCACGTCGTACTGCCGCGCCAGATGGATCAGCTGCTTGCGGCTCTCGGGCTGCACATTGGTGGCGTCCACGACGGTGAGCCGGCCCGCGGCGAGGCGCTTGCCCGCGATGTAGTGCAGGACGTCGAAGGCGTCGCCGCTGACGCTCTGGTCGTTCTCGTCGTCGGCGACCAGGCCCCGGCAGAAGTCGCTGGAGATGACCTCGGTCGGCTTGAAGTGCCGGGCGGCGAACGAGGACTTGCCGGAGCCGGTGGCGCCGACCAGCACGACCAGCGACAGGTCGGTCACGGCGAGGGTGCGCCGGGCGCTGTGCTCGACCGTCGCGTCGGAGGAGGTCTCGGATGCGTTCGTCATGCCGCCCGCACTCCCTTCGGATTCTCGTTGCTCGGGCTCTCGTTGCTCGGGCTCTCGTTGTTCGGGGACTCGTTGTTCGGGGACTCGCTGTTCGGGGACTCGCTGTTCGGGGACTCAACGAGTCGGAACACAGCCATCTGAGTAGGCGGCCCCACCTCAGGGTCGTCCAGCCCCACAGGCCTGAACTCCACGCCGTACCCATGCCGTTCGGCGACCGCACCGGCCCAGGCGCGGAACTCCTCGCGCGTCCACTCGAAGCGGTGGTCGCCATGCCGCGCGTGCCCGGCCGGAAGCGTCTCCCAGCGCACGTTGTACTCGACGTTCGGCGTCGTCACCAGCACGGTCCGCGGCCGGGCCGAGCCGAACACGGCGTACTCCAGCGCGGGCAGCCGCTCCAGGTCGACATGCTCCACGACCTCGCTCAGCACCGCCGCGTCATACCCCTTGAGCCGCTTGTCGGTGTACGCGAGCGAACTCTGGAACAACCGCACACGGTCCGCCTGCCGCTCCCCCATCCGCTCCAGCTTCAGCCGCCGCGCGGCGATGGTGAGCGCCCGCATCGACACATCGACACCGACGATCTCGGTGAAACGGACGTCCTTGAGGAGCGCCTGCACCAACTGCCCCTGCCCGCAGCCCAGGTCGAGCACGCGCCCCGCCCCGGAGTCCCGCAGCACGTCGAGGATCGCCTCACGACGGAGTACGGCGAGCGGCACCGGCTTCTCCTCGGTGTCGGCGTCCTCGTCCACCGCGTTGTCGATCTCCTCGACCTCGGTGTCGTCCGCCTCGGCGAGCCGCGCCAGTTCGAGCCGCTCCATGGCCTCGCGGGTCAGCGACCAGCGGCGCGACAGATAGCGGCTGGTGATCAGCTTGTGCTCAGGGTGCTCCGCCAGCCAGCCGTCACCGGCCCGCAGCAGCTTGTCGACCTCGTCGGGCGCGACCCAGTAGTGCTTGGCGTCGTCCAGCACCGGTAGCAGCACATACAGGTGCCGCAGGGCCTGAGCGAGCGTCAGCTCACCCTCCAGGACGAGTCGTACGTACCGCGAGTCTCCCCAGGCCGGGAACTGCTCGTCCAGCGCGATCGCCTCGGCCGTGACCGTCCAGCCCAGCGGCGCGAAGAGCTTGCCGACCAGTTCCGGACCGCCGTGCGCGGGAAGCACGGGCACCTCGATACGCAGCGGCAGCGGCTGCTCCACCAGCTCGGGGCGCGCAGCACAGACGCCCCGCAGAGCGCTCTTGAACACCGCGCTGAGGGCGACGGCCAGCAGCGAGGACGCCGCGTACGGGCGGTCGTTGACGTACTGCGCGAGCGCCGAGTCGGGCGCACCACCCCGGCCCTTGCCCTTGCCGCGCCGCACCAGCGCCACGGGGTCCACCTCAAGCAGCAGCGCGGCCGTGCAGAGCTCAGCGGACGCCTCGGGGTACAGCACCCGCGCGACGCCATGGGTCAGGTTCTCCACCCTGATCCGGTCCGGATGCTTGTGGAGAAGAAACCCGAGGTCGGTGGCGGGTCGGTCGGGGGTGCCAGTAGCACTGATCGTCAGAAACACTGTGGGTACGCCTCGATATGCCTTCTGAACCGCGGATACGTGCGGACAATTTCCGTGCGAACCATCGCGGCGCGCGACGCGCGCGCCTCGTGCGGGGGTGCTGCCCCCTCGGCACCGCACGCCCTCAACGTACCTGGAAGATCCAGGCCGAGCTCGGGCATTTTCGGCTGCGGCCGATGAGCGCCGATGCGTAGGCGATGATCACAAGCTGCACCCGGTCCCGGGCGTCCAGCTTGGCGAGGGCCCGCGAGATGCAGGTCTTGGCGGTGGCGCGGTGGCGCGGTTACAGCAACAGGAATCCGAGCAGCTGCGGGGCGATCCGCGGCACGGTCGCCCCGACCAGGCCCATGACCAGGCCCGCGACATGCAGATGGCGGCGCGGCGACACATCCCCGTCCTGGGCCTCCTTGATCAGGCCGACCAGGGCGCAGGCCATCGCGACCAGGCCCACGAGGGTGGCGTCGAACCAGTTGACGCCCAGCGTCAGTACCGCGGCCAGCCCGACGACCGGGCTGGCCATGGCATGGACCCAGGCTGCGGTCCCGCCCCCTTGCTTCTGTCTCATGTCGGCCCCCCTGGCCCTTGTGTCCGGCCCGACACTCTAAGCGATGCCTGTTCGACGGTCGCGCACCACGTCAGCCAGAACAGCTGCGACCAGGAGCGCTTCGACTAGGGCAGCCGCAGCTACGACAGCTGCGACTGCACCTGTGCCGAGATCAGGTCCAGGTGGTCGAGGTCCTCCAGGTCAAGGATCTGGAGGTAGATCCGCTGGGAGCCGATCTCCGCATACCGGCCGATCTTGTCGACCACCTCGTCCGGGGAACCGGCAAGACCGTTGGCCTTCAGTTCCGCCACATCGCGCCCGATGGCGGCCGCCCGGCGGGCCACCTCGGAGTCGTCCTTGCCCACGCAGGCGACCAGGGCGTTGGAGTACACCAGATCATCGCTGCCGCGTCCGGCCTGCCGCGCGGCGGCGCGGACCCGGCCGAACTGCCGCTCGCTGTCCGCGATGGAGGCGAAGGGGATGTTGAACTCGTCGGCGTACTGCGCGGCCAGCCGCGGGGTGCGGGTCTTGCCATGGCCTCCGATGAGGACAGGGATCTTGGGCTGCGTCGGCTTGGGCAGCGCGGGTGAGTCGGCCAGTTGGTAGTGGTTGCCGTCGAAGTCGAAGGTGCTGCCGGTCTCGGTGGCCCAGAGTCCGGTGACGATGGCCAGCTGCTCCTCCAGCCGGGCGAACCTCTCCTTGGGGAAGGGAATGCCGTACGCCCGGTGTTCCTTCCCGAACCAGCCCGCACCCAGGCCCAGTTCGACCCGGCCGCCCGACATCTGGTCGACCTGCGCGACCTGGATCGCCAGCACGCCCGGCAGCCGGAAGGTGCCTGCCGTCATCAGGGTGCCGAGGCGGATGCGCCGTGTCTCACGGGCGAGCCCGGCGAGGGTGATCCAGGCGTCGGTGGGTCCCGGCAGACCGTCGCTGGAGCCCATGCTCAGATAGTGGTCGGAGCGGAAGAAGGCGTCGAAGCCCAGGTCTTCGGTGGCCTTGGCAACGGTCAGCAACGTGTCGTAGGTCGCCCCTTGCTGGGGCTCGGTGAAGATACGGAGATCCATGTCTCCATCCTGCCCGGTCGGCACCGGACTCCAGGCGTCAGCGGCACGGGGCACGCCGCCCAGCCCGCCATCGGCGGAGGCGAGCGACCCGATGTAGCAGCTAGGTCACGGCTGGTCGGATCGCCTTGCGTGACGGGGGTGCCAAGGGTTGGCTTTGAGCCGTGCGAGCCTTCTCGCACAGACGCGCGTAAGCAGAAACAGACAGGCAGACAGACAGACACGCGACGGGACCTGGTTCGGCGGAGAGTGATCCTCTCAGCGGGATGACCGTCAATACGGGGGACTCACTCATGACTCAGCCACCACACGACGGATACGGCTACCCGCAGCAGCCGCCACAGGGCATGCCGCCTCAACAGCCTCCCTATGGCCAGCCCCCGCAAGGGCCCGGCTACGGCCAGCAGCCGCAGGGCATGCCCCCGCAGGGCATGCCCCCGCAGCCCGGCCCCTACGGGCAGCAGCCGCCGCCCGGCCCGCCCGGAGCGCCGTACGGCGGGATGCCGCAGCAGCCCGGTGGGATGCCCCCGCAGCAGCCGGGCGGTTACCCGGGTCCCCCGGCCGGAGGCGGCAACTCCGGCGGCAAGGCGGCCGCCATCGTCATCGCGATCGTGGCCGCCGTCGGCCTGATCGGCGGCGGCATCTACTTCCTCACCAAGGATGACGACGACAAGAAGAAGCCGCCGCCGCTGGCCGACCCCAGCATCAAGGTTCCCACCCTTAAGCCCCTGGACCCGGACAAGATTCCTGGCGGAGACGGTGGCAAGGACCCGTCCGACGGACCGGCGGACGGACCGGGCAGCAGCTCGGGCGGGAGCACTAGCTCGGGCGGGAGCAGCGGCTCCGGCGGCGGTGTGGCGGGCGAGGGCCTGCAGGGGACCTGGCGGAACACGACCACCGAGAACCGCGCGTCGCTGCTCATCGGGATCGTGCGGAACTACGGGGACAGCAAGGGCAAGCGCTCCGTTACGTACCTCGCGTTCCACAACAAGGGCGACGGCACGTGCCGCGGCGAGGGCGAGGACGCGGCCGGGGGCAAGTCGATTCGGATCGCTTTCGTGTGCAAGAAGTCGGGGGAAACCGAGGAGAAGTCCCTCTCGGTGACCGGGACCGAGAAGAACGACGCCATCGAGCTGAAGTGGCCGGACGGCAGGACCGAGACCCTCGACCGCGCCAGGTAGGCCGCGCGCCCGCCAGCGATGCGAGCGTCCCGTGGGCTCCGGGCAGTCGTCCCGGGCCCCGCCGGACGCTCGCGTCACCACCAAGACCCCCTGCCACCTCCGTCGGGTGAAAATCCGTCCACACGGTGGCCGGTGTACCCCTGGGCCAGTGACCACCCCCAATGATGATCGTTGGCTCGGACGGAGCCGGACCGCCCGGCACCCGCGCCGGCGGCCCTTGCCGGGCGTCGCTTTGCACCACCGCTCTCCCCACGTCGGGAGAGCCAGGGCCGAGGAGTCCGTCATGTCCCAGGAAGCCGCGCCGGAGCAGGCCGCACCGTCGTCCGTACCCGAGCAGGACGGCGGTCGGCCCAAGGGCCTGCTGCAGCAGATGGAAGAGCTGATGGCGGCACTCAACGCCGACCTCACACAGCTGGACGCCGATCTGCAGTCCTCCAGCACCCGCCCCCCGGCAAGCGAGGACACCCCCTCCTAACATCCGGGCCCCAC
>NZ_JAZGRL010000001.1:1736450-1805402 GCF_046540415.1 Streptomyces sp. E11-3
TCCCCCGCGCCCCTCAGCCTCAAGGCGGTCCCGCCGTGGGGTCCGGGGCGGACAGGCCCCGCTCGCGGGCCGCGAGGCGGCGGAGCATCTCCAGCACCCGGTCCCGTGACTCGTCGGCGGCGTCGATGGCCTCGACGCACTGCCAGTAGCGCGGCTCCTGGTCCGCCGAGCAGGCGACGCACACGAGCGCGATCCCGACCTCCCCCAGCAGCCCGCCCAGCCCGACCAGAGTGCTGCGCGCGTCATCGACACCCGTCAGCCGCGCCGCGCGTATCCCGCCGTTCCCGAGCGGCGGGGTGCCGAGGACCCCGCACCCCCGGCCGCTGACCTCGGTCAGGCCCAGCGCCTCACCCCGCAGCTCCGGCGGCCCACCGACCGCCAGCCGACTGCCTATCGCCTGTGCGAGGGCCTGCGCCTGCCACGCCTCCGCCATGATGTCCGCCGCTTCCTCACTCCGCGCCAGGGCACCCCTGCTCGCGCGGATGAGCCGCACCGCGTCCATGCGCCGCCCCCGTCCGTCCCACACTGCCGACCACTCCGTCGAACTCGCATCCTTATGAGTTCCACTACCCAGAGTGAACGCAACCAGCCCGAAAGACCAGGGGAATTCGGGAATCTGTGGACAGATGCTCGACTGTGGATATATCTATCACTCCGGAGAGTGACGACGAGGGATCACCGGCTCGGACGAACCCACCGGGTAGCGCTGCTCGTTGCGGTCGATTTTCGCGGCCAGCGCCGCCAGTGGATCGATCCCGAGCACCTCGCACAGCTGCAGCAGATAGGCCAGTACATCGGCTATTTCGTCCCGCACGCGGTGCGCGGACTCCGGGTCGTCCATCACCCGCGCCGACTGCTCGGGAGTCAACCACTGGAAGATCTCGACCAGTTCGGCGGCTTCCACGCTGAGCGCCGAGGTCAGGTTCTTGGGCGTGTGGTACGGCTGCCAGTTCCGCGCCGCCGCGAACTCGGCCAGCCTGCGCTGCAGTTTCTCTACATCCAGTTCGGTCACGGCCCCAGGTCTACCACCGTCACGCCGTCCACGCCGTCCACGCCGTCCACGCCCTGCGCGCCCTTCGCGCCCTTCGCACCCTCGCCGCGGCCAGCTGCCCACGAAGAGTCCTGCACCGTCCCCACCAGCCTGATGTGCCCCCTGGCGCACATCCGCACCGCGAGAGCGATCAGCTCCCGCGCCTGCCGGGCGTCCATACCGCGAACGAACCCGTCGGTGAGCACGGTGAGCGTCTGATACGCCGACGGCACCTCGGCAACCGGATCAACCGCCAGCACCCCAGGGCCGGTGAGCAGGACCAAGGCCAGCGCCAGATACCGCAGTTCGCCGTCGCCCAGTCGCTCCACCGGCGTCAGACCCTGCCCGTCGCCGCGCGCGAGGACGGCCCGTACCGTCCCGTCCGCCAGCACATCGGCCAGTACGTCCGCGACCGGCCCGGCACACCCCGCCCGCACCGCCGCCACCAGCGCCGCATGCCGTGTGACGCACTCGGACCTGGTGCGCCGCAGCACCTCGGCGAGATTGCCGCAACCGCCTTGCAGGCGCCCGTCCCCGACCGGCACCGGCGCCCGCATCCCGGCGGGCTGCGGATCGCAGGCGAAGACCGACCGCAGTGCCACCACGACCTGCTCGGCGGCGGCCAGTACCTGCCGCTGGCCCGCGGTCTTGCCCGCGACCCGCAGCGGCAGCAGCGCCGTACCCAGGCGGTCGTCGGGCAGTGGCGCCCTGGTCACCGGTGTCGTGCCCGCGGTATGCCAGGCCGCTTGGACGGAACGCCGCGACGGATCACGCAGCGCCGACTCCAGGAGCACCACCGAGCCCGACGTCAACCGCTCGCCGACCACCCGGAGTTCGGGCTCGGCCTGCACCGCCACGTCGAGCCGCACCGGCCCAGCGGGCCCGACGACCGTACAGCCGATCCGGAACCCGCGCCGCCGCTGCTGGTCGGGGCGGGCCCGCTCCGGCACACACCCCACCGGGTCGGGGAACACCTCGCCAAGCTCCGCGCCCCCGGCAAGCCGCGCCAACGCCTCGTACGCCTGGAGCGCACTGGACTTGCCGCTCCCGCTCGGACCCGCGAAGAGAGTGATCGGGCCGAGGGCGAGTTCCACGCCCCGGTGTGACTTGAAGGCGGAGAGCCGTAGTTCACTGACCGCGGGCCCGCCGCCCGCGCCGCCTCCGCCCGCACCGCCGCCCGCACCCGCGGTACCCGTCGCGCTGTCCCACGTCACTGTCATATGCGCGACGCTAGGCAACGCGGGGCACGCAGAACCGTTCCGCCTAACCGACCTTCCTACGATCGGGGGACGCTGGCCTCGTCCGCTGCCGTGGCCACGCCCTCCACCAACTCCTGCACCTCGGTGCCCGACGGAGCCAGCAGGAAGACGTTCCGCTCGACCCGGTGCATGCCGCAGCCGAGGCCGAAGACGACCCCGCTGCTGAAGTCCAGTACGCGCTTGGCGACCTCACTCTCCGCGCCGGACAGGTCGAGCAGCACGGGAACCCGCGCCATCACCGTCTGGGCGACATCACGCGCGTCGGAGAAGACGTTCACCCGCATCACCACGAAACGCCGTCTGGCCTCCGTCTTCGCCTCGGGCATCGCCCGGTGCCCCGGCCAGGACGGCCATGCGTTACGGCTGCGCAGCGGTACGACCTGGGCGAGCCCTTCCCACTGTGCGTCGGTGACGTCGTGGCTGTTCACTGCCCCACCCCGTCCGGGCTCGTACTGCTTGACTGACATGGACTGACCGGGGCAATTCTTACGCGACTCACCCGATCGGCCCAACACCGACACGGGCAACGCATCAGGTGAACGCGTCACGCGAGCGCCGCGCCCACCGCCACGAACCCGCAGATCAGCACCACCAGGGTCGCGTGCTACGCATCCGACCGGCGCGGCCGCGACGGGCCCGCTTCCTCGCCCGCCTGACGCGCGCCGTCGAGGGCGTCGTCGACATCCGCATCGACCTCAACGGACCTGACAGCCCGTGAAACACCTCTCCGCGTCACGTCTCCGCGTCACGTCTCCGCGCCACCTCTCCCCGTCGCCTCTCCGCGTCACTCGGCTGGAGAGCCGTGACCGGGCCGGTACTCCCGGGGACCGGGCCCGTACTCCCGGGCGATCCGGTCCGCCCAGCCTTCGATGGCCGGCCAGTCGCGGAAATCCCCGTACCGGCAGCCCATCAGCCGGAAGAACACCCGGCCGGTGAGGGGTAGGTGGCCTGGGCGGATCACGCCCGACAGGAGCCGGTGGCCGCGGAACGGGACGAGCTCGGCGAGGTCCTTGGCGAGGACGTCGTCCTCCTTACGGGCGGCCGTACGCTTCCATGGGCCGCGCAGGGCGTCAGGCATGCCCACGCTGAAGACCCACACCGGGCGGGAGCGCAGCAGGTCGCTGTTGCTACGCAGGAAGTCCTTGGCCTCCTCCAGCCACGCCTGCCCGTGGACTGCGCTGCCCAGGACGTACGCCTGATAGGCGTCGGCGTCGTCCACCTCGCGCATGGGCCGGGCTTCGGCCCTCAGCCCCTTCTCGCCGAGCCGCGCCGCGATGTGTTCCCCGACCTCGCGGGTCGATCCGTGCGCGGTGGCGTATCCCACCAGAACGTTCATGCTCCACCTCCACGCGCTCGTACCAGCAGCGTCGCTCACACGCTCGTACCAGCAGCGTCGCGCCGCGCCGGCCCTGTGTGGAGGGGCCTCAAGTCCCCTTCCCGGGCCGGTCGGCGAGTGCTGTGGCCCGCCCGTCCCCGGGTGCTTGGACGACGTTCGCGGCCTCCCGACCCGACCGGCCCTGCCTCAGGGGCCGTCCGGCCCGTCTGACCAGGTCCGTACGGCACTTGGAGTACCTGCCTTGGCGGTATGTGCTGTACGTCTCGGAGGAGGCTGCCATGAGCACCCAGGTCCATTCGACGCCCACACGATTCCGCTGGCTCCGCCCGTCCGCTCTCGCCACCGTCCTGGTCCTCCCGCTTGCGCTGGGCGCGTGCGGCGGCGGCAACGACACCAGCACCGCGGACCCGCCCGCGGACAACACCCGTACTGGCAGCCCGACCCCGGGCGGCACCACCGGCGGAACCGACTCGCCGGGCACCAGCCCTCGCCGAGACGGCCCCTCCGGGCCGACCACGCCCGGCACAAAGCCGACACCGACACCGACCCCGCCCACTGCGTCCACGGCGCCCACGGCTCCCACGGCTCCTGGCGACGGGCAGCGGCAGGTACGTACCGCCGTGTACTTCCTGCACGGGGAGCAGGTGTCCCCCGCGCCGCGTTCCGTGGTCGCACCCACGACCGCCGCCGGCGCCCTGCGTGCCCTGCTCGCCGGACCCGACCGCTTCGAGCGCGGCCACGACCGTACGACGTCCATCCCCTCCGACACGGCCCTGAACTCCGTCGTGATCCGCGACCGCATCGCCACCGTCGATCTGTCCGAACGCTACGACGACGGCGGCGGCAGCCTGTCCATGCGGGCCCGGCTCGCCCAGGTCGTCTTCACCGCCACCCGCTTCCCGAGCATCGACAAGGTCCGGTTCGAGCTCGACGGCAAGCCGGTGACCGCGTTCGGCGGCGAGGGCATCGTCCTCAACCGGCCGGTCGGAAGAACCGACTTCGAGGACCTGGCGCCGCAGATCCTGGTGGAGTCGCCGCTGATCGGCGAGACCATCCGCACCCCCGTGCGGGTGTGGGGCAGCGCGAACACCTTCGAGGCCACGCTCCGACTGAAGGTCACCGACGCGGCAGGGGGCACCGCCGCCAATGTCTTCGCCACCGCGACCTCGGGTTCCGGAACCCGGGGAACGTACGACGTGACCATCCCGTACAAGGCCGCGCGCTCGGGCGCCGGGGTGCTGACCGCGTACTACGACTCCCCGAAGGACGGTCGCCCAGTGATCATCGACACCGTGCCGCTGACCGTGAAGCGGTAAGGGTGGCCGACCGGACCATTCAGGCAGACCAATCAGGCAGACCAATCAGGCAGGCTCAGGCGCGTTCAAGTCCGAGGGTCGTGTTCTCGAACAGCCACGGAAGTTCTGCCTCCTTGGCGTCCGCCGGTGGCTCGGGCACGGTGACCACCGGGCACGTCGCGTGCCGCACGCACTCCCGTGCCACCGCACCGAGCGCGGGCAGGGTGACGTCCTCGCGGGACCCTCGCCCAAGGGTGAGCAGCAACGCATGCCGGGCATGGCGCAGCAACACCGGCGCGGGCGGACCCTGGTCGAGCAACGCACTGATCCGTGCCTCCGGATACAGGTCGAGCAGCCGGGCCACCGTCTCCTCAAGCGTCGCCGCCGCCCTGCGCCGTTCTTCCTCGGGCGTGGGCAGCCCCACGGCGGTTGCGTAGGGCGCGCGCAGGCTCGCGGTCGGCAGCCAGGCGTGCACCGCCACGACACGGGTCCGCAGCTGCTCGGCCTTGGCGGCCGACCAGCGCAGGGCGGCGAGCGCGGCGGCCGAGCCGTCGACGCCCACGATCACGCTGCCGTACGGCGGTTCCTCCATGGTCGCCTCCCCGTTCCTGTCGTCGAACACGTCGAACCCGTCGAACCCGTCGAACACGGTGTTCCTTCGGTTTCCGGCCTCGTGTGCCGATGCCGAGGTCACGGCCGTGCCATCGCCGTCAGCCACGCGACCGCGCGGCTGATGTCCGACAGAGCCACGATGCCCACCAGGCGCTCACCTTCGAACACGAGGGCGCGACGCTCGTCGCTCGCCTGCAGGCGCGGCAGCAGATCCGGGACTGCTTCGTCCGGTGTGGCCGTCACGACCTCGTCCAGGGGACGCATCACCTGGCCGACCGGGGTGACCGAACGGGCCCGCACAGGCGTGTGGTTGATCTGCGTCAACGTCACCAGGCCGACCGCGGTGCCGTCTTGGGACACTACGGGGAGCACCGAGTGGCGGTAGCCGCGGAACGGGGCGCCGGCGAGGAGCTGCGCGACCGTGGTGGTGTCCGTCACGGTGACGGGATCGGGCGTCATCACCTGCCGCACGCGAACCTGGGCGAGCACGTTCAGCAGTCGCGCTTCCCGCCCCTCGTCCGTCGCGGCGGCGATCACGAACCACCCGACGAGCGCCGCCCACAGCCCGGCGAGTTCTCCGCTGAGCAGGACGGACGCGACGCCCGTGAGCACCATGAACCACCCCAACAGGCGCCCCGCGGCCGCCGCGCCCAACGCCGCACGCACCCGGTCGCCGGTACGCCGCCACAGGAACGCGCGCAGTAGCCGTCCACCGTCAAGTGGTGCGGCGGGCAGCGAGTTGAACAGCGCGAGGACGATGTTGATCACGGCCAGCCAGGTCACGGCCTCGACCGCGAGTCCTGGAGCGCCAAGCACCTCCAGCCACGCGGCCACGCCCGCGAAGAGCATCCCGGCCATGGCACTGACCAGCGGCCCCACGACAGCGATCCGGAAGTCCGCACGCGGCTCGCGTGCCTCACTCCGCAGCCGCGCGACCCCGCCGAGCATCCACAGGGTGATTCCGTCGACCTCGACGCCGTTACGTCGGGCCACGACGGCGTGCGCGAGTTCGTGCGCGAGCAGCGAGACCAGGAGCGCCACAGCGGTGACGAGACCAAGCCCCCAGTAGGTCCAGGCCGATTCACCGGGGTGGGCGGTCGGGAAGCGTCCGCTCGCGAGCATGAGCGCGACGAGCACGACGATGACCAGCACGCTCCAGTGCAGCCCGACGCGTACGCCTGCGATCCGGCCCAGTGGCAGTGTCTCCTTCACCGTGTCCGCCCTCCGGCACCCGGCACGGAACCGGACATCCCACCTGCCGGTTCCGGCAGGGCGCTGCTAGCCATGCGACGTGACCGCACGGACGTGACCACACGCAGCGTAACCGTACGTGACGCTTGCACACGTGGCGTGACTGACTGAGCCGCCTCGTGCGACGCGCACCACAAGCGGGCATCGCCCGTATGTCTCTCTTGCCACCATTCTGGCCCGGCGGGGCACCTCTCAGGTCCGGGCCGGACAGACCACACAGGGGGACGATCGGCCCCTGCGCAGCGTCCCGACCGACGACGACGCTGAAGCAAGAGGCGGGCCCGACGAGAACCAGAGGCCCAGAGGCCCAGAGGCCCAGAAGTACAGAAGTACAGAAGAACAGAAGAACGGAGAACCAGGGGGCACACCATGTCCACGCATCGCACCCCACGCGACCACGCGGCCAACTACCTGGTCCGCGCGGCGGTCACCGCGCCCTCGCTGCACAACTCCCAGCCCTGGCTCTTCACCTGCCGAGGCGGCGACATCCTGCTGTACGCCGATGTCACCCGCAGGCTCCTGACCACCGACCCGAGCGGCCGGGAGATGGCGCTCAGCTGCGGCGCGGCCCTGTTCAATCTGCGCATCGCCATGCGGCATCTCGGCTTCCTGCCGGTCGTACGGCCGCACCCCGACCCCCGGCTCCCGACCCTGCTGGCCAGGGTGAGCTGGGGAGCGTACGCACGGACCACACCCGAGGAAGAGCTGATGCACCAAGCGCTGCGTCGGCGGCACACCCATCGCGGCCCGTTCCAGCCCACGCCGCTCCCGGCGCCCCTGGTCAACGCACTACGGCGGCAGGCACTGGCCGAGGGCGCCGAGTTCTCCACGCTCGCCGGACCGGCAGAGCAGCGCAGGCTCGCCGCCATCGTCCGCGAGGCCGAGGCCTTCCAGCGCTCCAGCCCCGGCCATGCCGCCGAGCTGGCCCGCTGGACCCAGCCGCAGCGGGGCCGCCGCCTCGACGGGGTGCCCGCCGAAGCCAGCCCGTTCCCCCCGGACTCGACTCTCCTCGCGGCACGCGACTTCACCGGACACGCCCACAACCGCACCACCGGTGGCTCCGGTGACTCGCCCTGGACGTCGACCTCGGGAACGGGGCTCGTGGTCCTGCTCAACACACCGCACGACACTCCGCAGGACTGGCTACGCGCGGGGCAGGCGCTCCAGCGCATCCTGCTCTACGCCGCCGGGCACAGGGTCAGGGCCGGATTCCACACCCAGCCCCTGGAAATCCCCGGACTGCGGGCCGAGGTCCGAACCATGATCGCATCACGGCAGTGCCCGCAGATGATCATGCGGCTCGGCCACAGCAACCGGCCGCTACGGACCCCTCGCCGCCCGGTTCAGGACGTACTGTCCATAGAGGAGCCGGCCGCCGCTTGACGTCCGGGTGCCCGCGTCCCGGCGCGGCACGACCCGGAGGACCCGACCGGGCCCACGGGGACGCGAGGAGACTCACAGACGCCGCGATGCCGGTTGCGCAGGCCCGGTCAACTGCACGATGTCGTCGGAGGCGACGTCGTGCAGCCGGATCGCGAGATCCTCCAACGCACGGCTGACGGCGAGTTCCTCACCGATCTCCGGTATGGGCCGGTCGATGGGGTTACGCCGAGCCACTCCCTTGCCGCTGACAGTGGACATGTCCCCGGTGGTCAGGACCGCGCGGGCGTGGGTGTCGTCGCCGTCCTCGGTGATCTGGATCCGCACAGTCCACTGCTTGGTTTCCATCATGATCACTCCTCAAGTCGACCGCGCACTCCGGGCTTTCAGCGTGCTCCGTCTCCCCTGCCGGGTACAGAGCCGAACGGCCCTACTCACACGGTGGCGCAGCATGAGACCCCGCCATGAGGCGGACGCGAGGGCCGGTCGGCCCTGTCACCGTCCGGTCCCGGCACGCACCATGACGCTTTGGAGCCCTTGCCGCGCGAGGAGGCGGCCCATCGCGGGCACCACGAGGCGGATCTCGGTCAGGATGAAGGACCTCGCAGGCCAGTGCCTGGACACCGCGGACTGACTACCGCAGGGCACCGCTGACCCTCGTCGATGACGAGGGAGTTCCAGCCAACCTCCCACTCGAAGCTCGAGGGCGTGCGGGCGTAGGACGACAGCTCCCTGTCGTTGGTGTGCTGTCCCACAGACAGGGCCATGTCGAAGCCGAGTTCGCACACACGCTGGTAGCTCTGGGCGACGTCGTCGAGGCCGGCGGCCTGGATGTTGAGGTGCTGGATCCGGGTTCGGACCGGGTCGATCGGCAGGCCGCGTACGGCGCCGACCGCGATGGAGTGGTGGTGTTCGTTGACACGCAGGAGGCGTTCCACACCGCGCAGAGCGGCCTGTATTCCCCCGCGCTTCGAGGGCCGCCTCCGCGGTTCGGACGGCCAGGTCTACGACCTCAATGCGTCAGTTCCTGCGTGAGGCGCGCGTAACGTGCGTCGCGTGCGTCAGATACCGCACGTACGCCCGTAACGCGCATGCTGAGCACTGGCCAAAACCACAGGTCAGCGGCCCTTCTCGGCAGGCTCAAGGATCGCCACGCACTCCACATGATGCGTCATCGGAAAGGTGTCGGCCTGAGTGAGTCGTGGAAAAGACCAGGTCAGAGGTGCTTTCTCGGCTCGCTGTGCAGCGTAAGGGAGCCCAGAGCGGCAAACGAGCGTCACGGCCGACAGCCCGTCCCGCCTGCTCGGGCCAGACCGAGCTGCCACGACCAGCTCCCCAGCGGACACCGTCCCGCTCACTCAAGACGCCAGCTGGCTCATGACCCGCGTCACTTCTCCGGCCGCCATAATGGACTCATGCCCTCCAGCCCACAGCACCCCGCACCCACACCGAGCGACCGCTCGGGCGCGGTCGCCGAGGACCTCGCGCTGTACCGGGAGAAGTTCCGGCGGCGTCTACCGGAGTCGCTGGACGAGTTGCACGGCCCGACCCGGGGGATCGTGGATCTGCCGCTGCACATGGCTTGGTCGGGGATGACCTCGTACGACATGAGCAAGCCTCGCCAGCGCATGGGCCTGTACCGCACCGTCCTGCACGAGGGCCTGCACGACGACCTGCCCCGCTACCTCAACCGGGACCTGCTCCTCCAACTGTGGCCTGTGCTGCGCACCCTCGTCGGTCGCACCGTGCGCACCGTGTGGGAGGACGCCTTCCCCCAGCTCGCCTCCCGCAGCCGGGCAGCCGCGTGACGGACATGCCGGAGCTGCACACGCGGCTCCTGGCAGATGTGATCGCCCTCGGCTCCCCGTATCCCCTTGTTCTCACCGGCGGATATGCCGTGCGGGCGCACCGCCTCGTGAACCGCCCGAGCCAGGACCTCGATGTCGCCACCGAGAACGCGGCGCCCATGGCCGACATCGCGGCTGTAGTCCGCGTCGGCCTGGAAGCCCGCGGCTGGAAGGTGCAGGCGCTGGAGACCGCCCCATTGTCCGCCCGCTTCACAGTGTCCGACCCAGCCACCGGGCAGGAGTGCGAGGTCGACATCCTCAAGGAAGTCTTCTGGCGACCGGTCACCCAGAGCCCGTACGGGCCCGTCCTCGCGGACGAGGACGTGATCGGAACCAAGGTCCGCGCCCTCGCCGACCACGGAGCACCCCGTGACCTGATCGACGTGTTCGCAGCCTCCCGTCGCTGGAACACTGCCGACCTCGAAGAATTCGGCCGCCGCCACGCCCGCGGCCGCTTCGAGCACGAAGACCTGCAGTCGAACCTCACGGGCGCCGAGTGGACCGACGACGAAGCCTTCGCCGCCTACGGCCTGGACGAGGCCACGATCACCGCTCTCCGCGCTTGGGCCGTGGAGTGGGCCGACGACCTCGCGACCCGACGCCTCGAAGAGTCCGATGATCCGGACATCGACTGATCACGCCCGAACCCTCACACGGCTCTAGCCACCCAGACGGGCTACGAAACCCCGCAGCACCTGCCTCTGCCGCCTGACGCTCCTCCCTGCACTGAGCCGAGCGGAGTCCTGGGCCGTGGAAGTACTCATTGTCGGAGAAGCAGGCCGCGATGCTGCGAGAGATCGCGGCTGCTTCTGAGGCCGTGGTTCTCCCGCCAAAGACCATCCATACGGCTGCGGCGCTTGAGAAGCGCGGATTGATCAAGAGAACATGGCGCGGCAGCGGGCCACCCGTCGCGGTCGTCACGGCGGACGGCCGCTACTACCTCAAGCACGGCAAGCACCCTCGCGAGGTACAGGCAGCAAAGGAACGGCTCGAAGACGACGCCGACGAAGCTGCCCGTGCCCCTGCCGACGGAGTCGGGTCCGTCAGCCACGCCAGGTAGAAGAGACCTTGGTTGATGACGCCGGCGTCGACGCCACGCTTGTACTCGATGATGACCGGCGATCCGTTCTCGTCCAGCCCGAGCGAATCGATCCGGCCCCCGTGCAACGGCCCGGTGCTGTACTCGCTCGCCAGGAACCAGACATCCACCAGCGTCTCCATGTGCGCCTCGACGAGTCCCTGCACACCTGCCTCGGCCTCAGCAAGACGCGGCGTGACCTCAGTCACGCCGCTATTCGTCGTATCCGTGCGGAACAGCTTCAGGCCCGACACCTTCCCCTCCTCGGCTCGGAGATCACCAACGCCGATGAGGTGCGGGAGTGTTTCCGCGAGAGGCTACGGAGGTGTGAAGATAGTGTGAGGCCCTGTGTACGGTCCGGCCGGAGAGCGCTCGCGTCCCCCGCGCCTCGGGGGACAGCGCCCGGAAGCTGCGTTTATACAGGTCAGCCCCGGTTGTCAGACCCTCCGCGTAGCCTTGTGAGTCCTACTCGTGGCGGCTGCGGGGAGTACCAATGGACGACGACCTTCAAATCGACA
This sequence comes from Streptomyces sp. E11-3, assembly GCF_046540415.1. Classification (NCBI taxonomy): domain Bacteria; kingdom Bacillati; phylum Actinomycetota; class Actinomycetes; order Kitasatosporales; family Streptomycetaceae; genus Streptomyces; species Streptomyces sp. E11-3. The sequence continues at coordinate 1,748,057 of NZ_JAZGRL010000001.1, forward strand.
GCGACGAAGACCTCTTCCGTAACCCCGTCTACTACGAACCGGCCGGCCGCAACCTCGACCTGGACCGCTCCGACCTCGGAGTCCCGCAAGGCCAAGACCTCCTGAACGTGCTCCTGCGCATGCGCGGACGTGTCCCCGTCGAAAAGCGCGGGCTCATCTGCCCCGACTGCCGGGACGTCCGCGGCCGACGCGTCCCCATGTACCTCGTCCAGCGTGACGGCGTATGGCTTGCCTCCCACTACCGGAAACCCGGGGAGAAGCCCATCAGCCACGAGTCCGATGAGCACCTCGCCCGCAAGGAACGCGTCGCGAAGGACTCCGAAGATCACGGCTTCCACGCCGACATCGAGTCGCAGACCACCGACGGGCACGCGCGCCTCGATGTACGCATCAACGGCGCCAACGGCATAGTCCTGGGCTACGAGCCTCAGCTGAGCGCCCAGACAGCCCGTGGAATGCGTGCACGGGAGGGGTTCCGACGCCGCGGCGGTATTCAGTCGGTCTGGGACTTCGCCGACCCCGACCACGCAGGTATCGGCACCGTCCCTTACGTCCGCACGCCCAACCTGCCGGCCTCCGTCATTCGCGTGCAGAAGAACCCCATCGCGGTCCAGGACGGCAACTTCGTCCTGGAGGAGGGCCAGTGCAACCAAAACGGCGCGCTCACCCGGTGCCCGGAGAAGCCCTACGACCCGGAGAATCCCACCGACTCCGGGTACTGCGGGGGGTGGCACCGCGTCCTCATGCCCGCCCATCAGTCGAGCACCTTCACAGGGGAAGGCGGCCTGACCCTAACCCGGTTCATTGTGGAAGCTGCGGCCGGTGAGCGGATCCCATTCCAGCGGGGCGGCCACCATGGTTGGCTCCCGGCACAGCAGTGGCAGCAGTACCTCGAGGCGAACGGGCCCGCCCTGGACGACAAGGCGCGCCAGCCATCCGTACGACAGGGGGACCGGCGCGACAGGTGCACCGAGGACCGTCCGGCTTCAGAGATGCGGGCTGAACCGAAGCAGAGACGGGGCAGCCGCGCGATCGTCCTTGAGTCCCGACCGCGGGAAACTGAGGCTGCCAGGGTTCCGGTCGACGCGTCGGGTCAAGCGATCCCGCTCTGCCGCTTCGGCTGCGGTCAGCCCGCAAGCCTTCCAGGACCCGAAGGGCTGCCAGAGCACTTCTCGTGCCGCAGGAAGCATGAGGCGTGATCTATCGGCCACCACTGACCGCCCTCGCTGCGTCACCTGGTGCCAGAGCCCCCTGCCCGGTTCGGGTGGGAGGTGTCGTGTTTCCGCCCGACACGTCAGTCCCCAGTGCCACAGTGGGCGCAGCACACCCAGCACCCCCTTTCCGAGGAGCCGACCGTGTCCCAGAGCACCACCTTCCGCACCAGCACCAGCACCAGCACCAAGCAGGACACCCTCGCCGACCACATCGTGGAGTTCCTCAGCCGGGTCTCCCGCGCACTCAGGAACTTGGCCGACTCGGCTGACCACGCGGCGAAGATGGTGCGGAAAGCGGACGCGGCACGGCGAAGCTGAACCGGCACACCCAGGTAGGCCAGCAGACGTGCTTTCCGAGGCTGGCTAGGCCCGGCCGAAGGCGTGGCAGGCGGCCCTCGGCTGCCTGGGGCAACGGCACCCCGACCAGAGCCCGACGCAGCCGAGCGACATCGATCCGGCTCTGGTTCTGTTCGGAGTTGAGGGCACCGTGTCCACGCCGGTGCTCGGGGGCGAGGGCGAAGTCCACGAGGGTGCGGACCGGACTGTCCGTGCACAGCAACGCGTCGCACAGCTCGAACAGGGCATCGCCGCGCGAAAGCAGGCAGGAGTACAACTCGGTTCGGAGTGCCGTCACCGCTGCGAACGCGTCCCGTTGACCCCGGTGCTCAACCCGTTCCACGGTCTGGCCTTTACACGCCGCGCCGACCTCTCCTCGCAGGATCAGGCCCCGGCCTCACTGGCACGCCGTGAACAGGGGAAAAGCCCTGAACAAACTCGAGCCCGTTCGACGGCGGACCAAAACGTCAAGCGCAGCTCCGAGTCGCGCTCCACACGGTGGTCCTCGCCGCCCCGCGATGTCAGTGCGGCGGGATACCGTCCTCATCACGCTGAGGTGAGGGGAGAACCATGGCGAGGAACGCCCGGGCGGAGCAGCTGCGGGAGTACGGCCGGTCCGTGCTGGAGGGGGCCCGGTCGGAGCAAGTCCTGCGCATGGCACGACAGGTGAACGCCGTGTCGTACACGAGCGCGCGGGAGTACGCTGGCCGCTCGCTCTTCGAGTTGCTGCAGAACGGTTACGACGCGCATCCGAGGGACCGCCGCGACGGACGGGTCCACGTCCTGCTGGACGAGGCGGAGGGCGAGTGGGGGACGTTGTACGTCGCCAACGGCGGGACGCCCTTCACCTGGCGGGACGTCGAGCGGGTCTGCGAGCTCGCGCAGAGCTCGAAGGAGGTCGGTGAGGGCATCGGGAACAAGGGCGTCGGGTTCCGCAGTATCTTGCTGATCAGCGAGGCACCCGAGATCTACAGCGCAGACCCCGACAGCCCACTCGGCCCGGAAGTGGACGGGTACTGCTTCCGCTTCGCGCAGAAGGTCGACGTGGAGGAGTTCCTCGCCGGTGAGGACAACGCCCACGACGTGGCCGCCAAGTATCCGCCGCTCCAGGCGCCCCTGCCGCTGGACGACGTACCCGCGACCTGTCGGCAGCTCGCCGCCCAGGGGTACGTAACCATCGTCCGGCTGCCCTTGCTGAGCGAGGCCGCCGGGGCCGAGGTCCGGCTGCGGATGCGCGAGCTCGCGGGGGCGAAGGTACCCGTGATGCTGTTCCTCGATCGGCTCGCTGGCCTGACGCTGGAACGGCGGGCCGTCGGTGGCGAGCCGGGCGAGTTGGACGACGTCCACGAGGCGCTCGAGCGGCACGAACTGACCCGCTCCGAGGAGCGCTTCGCGGTTGCGCAGGACGGCGCGGGGCACGGATTCCCCGCCTCCTGCGCGACCGTGGACCTGGGGCCGTCCGGCACCTTTCTCGTAGCGCGGGGCACCGTGGAGAAGGAACGGCTGAACAGCACGCTCGCCGAGGCCGTGGGTTCCGGGCTCCTCGACGACACATGGCAGGAGTGGAAGCGGTCCGCCGTCGTCGAGGTCGCACTCCCGCTGCCCGCCCCGCGCCGACCGCGACGCGGGCAGGTCTACACCTTCCTGCCCATGGGCGAGGACCAGGCCGCGCCGTTCCCGGGGCACGTGAACGCCCCGTTCTTCACCAAGTTCGACCGCACCGGGCTTCCCTCCGACAACCCCCTCAACGTGCTGCTGCTTGACGCGGTTGCCGAGACCTGCCTGGCGGCCGCCGCGGCACTGCGTACCGTGCCCGAGCCGTCCATGCGGCAGCTGGCTGTGGACCTGGTGAGCTGGGAGAGTGAGAAGGGCTCGGCGGGGCGGCTTCGCGCGGCGGCCCTGCGCGTGCACGGGAGCGAACTCGCCGACGTACCGCTCGTGCCCGTCCTCGCCGCGGACGGCGCCCCGCCGGAGGCCAGCTGGGCCCCGCCCCGGGGCGCGGTCCTGTGGCCGGACCTCGACCTGACCATCCTCACGGCACACCGCGCGCACGAGGCCGGGATCGTGGTGGCGGATCCCGAGATTGGCGGCGACCGGCTGAAACGGCTGGCCACCCTGTGCAAGGCCCTCGCGTGTCCGTGGGAGCCGGGCCCGGAGGTCCTCGCCGAGTACGTGGAACGGATCGTCGGGGGCCTTCCCCTCCCCCGATCCGATGAGTCCCCCGAGCAGTGGAGCGCGCTGTACGAGGACTTGGCCGCCCTCTTCGAGGACGACGGGCACGTCCTGCACGGCAGGCAGTTGCTGCTCGCGGAGGACTGCACACTGCAGCACACCAACCGTCCCTTCGACAGAGCGGGTACGGGCACAAGTACACGTACACAGGCCAAGCCGAGCGGTCAGGGTGCCCGCCGCGAGGCGTTCTTCCAGCCGGCGCGTACGAAGGCGAACCAGACCGAGGCCCCGTCCGTCCCCGCCCTGCTCCGCAACCGATTGTTCTCCCTGCACCCGGGGCTGGTCTGGAAGGACCGCAGCGAGAGTGCGCGCGGGCAGGCCGCCCTCGCCTTCCTCGAGCAGGAGGGGCTCGTCCGGCCGTACGACACGAGGGGCCTGCTGGACCACGTACGGCAGGCGCTCAGCGCAAGCACCGATCGCCGACTGCGGCTCCAGACCCTGCGGTTCGTCTTCCGGCTGTGGCAGCCGAGGCATTCGCTGGACGGGACGGAGATCTCCTCGCTCGGACTGTACGTACCGTCGGCAGACGGCCAGCTGATCAGGGCGAGCGGTGCTGTCTTCGGCCGGGGCTGGGGCCGCACCTCCGTCGGTGAGGACCTAGCGGCGGTGGTCGCCGCCGGGCAGGACGTGTCGAAGAGCCTCAAGGCGATCGCTGGACGCCTCCTTGCCGCGCCTGAGGAGTTTGCCAAGCGGGGCGAGACCGAGGAGTGGCTGGCGTTCCTGCTGGAGGCCGGGGTGGCCGACGGGCTGGTCCCGGTCAGGTCCTCCGACGCCTTGAGCCGGGTAGAGCAAGGCCAGGAGCTCAGCGCTCGGCAGCTGGTCCGCATGGCGAAGGTGCCTGCCGAGGTGCAGAAGCAGTGGGAGCCATACGTCCACTGGCCCGGTGTCTACTACCCCCGGACGCCGTACCGGGGAACCCCGGCCTGGTGGCTCCCCGGCCAGGACGTCGTCGGACGCCTCGGGCAGGAGGCCCGGCTGGCGTACGCACGGCTTGTCCTGCGTGGCCTGGCCAGCTGGGAGGACGCGAGGTTCGCCAGCGTCTGGACCAGTGCTGGCAGCCAGAGTTCCCCGGACAGGGAACGGGTCGCGACCCCGCTCGACGCCTTCGTCCGGGAGCAGCCGTGGCTCCCGGTGCGGGGCCGCGACCGGGCCGTCCGGTTTGTCCGGCCGGCCGACGCCTGGCGCTGCCCGCTCGGGCTGGAGGAGGAGCCCTCGTACGCGCCGACCGTCGACCATCGGCTGCGCCACCTTCTGGAACGCGGGAATGCGGGTGACCGCCTGCGGGAGATGCGGCTGCCGACCTGGGACGACCCGCGGGACAGCGCCCGCCTCATCGCTGCGCTGGGACGGCTTGCGGCGGAGGGCGCGTTGGGGGCCGAGGATCGGCCCGCCGCGCAGCGCGCCAACGAACGCGCCTGGAGGCACCTCGTACGGCGTCCCCGTCCCGCACTGCCCGAGGGCGCCAGTCTGCTCGCTGAGTCCGGGGACCGGCTGATCAGCGTACCGCTGTCCGCCCTCGACGGCGGGGAGAGCGATGACGATGGTGATGCCGAGGCCGTGCTCTACGTCAACGGTGAACGCGACGGCCTGACGGCCCTGCTGGTACGGGAGATGGAACGCCCCCTGCTCACCCTTCCCGGTGTCTCGGCGGAGGCCGCCGAGCTGCTGGCGGCCGAACACCCCGCCACCGTCCGGCACACCGACGACCTGATGTTCACGGTGACCGTGGACGGCGCACGGGTCGAACCCGCGGCCATGGGAGAGCCACTGGTCCAGCAGTTGCCCTGGCTCACGCTGGCCGTGGGCGTCCTCTGCGACCACCTGGCGCGCGGCCCCCGGGCGAGCGAGGCCGAGCTGAGCGAGCTGACGTCCCTGGTCCGGAGCGTACGGCTGCACCGCTACCGCTCCTGGAGCATCGAGCTCGACGGCCAGCCCGTGACGTTGCCGGGCCGCCTCGGCGGGGTGCTGCCGCTGCCCGATCCGAAGCATCCGCTCGTCCTCGCCCCGGCAGGCGAGCCGGGCTGGCCCGAGACCACCCGCATCGTGGTCGCGGTCGCCGAGCTGCTGGGACGGCGGGAGTTCGGCGACCGGCTGCGCCTCGCCGCCCACCAGCTCGCTTCCCGCCACGCCGACCTGCGCGACCCGGGTCAGGAGGAGCTCGCCGACGCCCTGGAAGTCACAGTCCACCAGGTCGAGGAGACAAGCCGCCGGATCGACGGGGCCATCGGCGTGGTCCTGGAGCGCTGCAGGCCCTTCCTCGTCCACCTGCTCGGCACGGAGACGGCGAACTCGCTGCTCCTGCCGCCGCCGGGCGACACCCGGGAGTTCCAGGCTCACCTCGAGGAGTACGCCGCCGAGCTCCCGGTCCCCGTATCCGAGTTCATCGCCAGAGCCCGCGCGGCCCGCGGTACGGACGAACTGCGGCGCGACCTGGGCATCGAATTCGCCAAGCTGAACGACACCCTGCGCGCGATGAGCCCGCCCCTGGAACCGGTCAGCCACGCCGACGAGCACGAAGAGGCGCTCCGCACCTATCTGGACCTGCGCAAGAAGGAGCTCGTCAACCGGCTGCGCTGGGCGGTGCTGGAGGACTTCGACGCGCGCCGTCCGATGCCCGACTGGCCTTCGGCCCGGGCCCTGGACTGGATCACCGCGCCGGAGGTATGGGAGTACACCGTGGACACGGCCGACACGGGGAGCCTGGAGGCGCACGTGGAGGAGCAGCTGGCGCTGCGTCTGGGCCGCCCGGTGCCGTTGCCCCAGTCGGGCGAACGCCTGCCCGCCCCCGACCAGGTACGCGGCGCGAACCTCCGTACGATCACCGGCCTGGCTGCCGAACTCGCGGTCCTGGTCAGGGCGGCGGGACACCCGTTGCCGGCGGCCCTGACCGGAGGCGAGCCGGCCGAGGAGGTCACCGCGCGGCTGGAAGCTGCGGGCGCGCTGGACTTTCGACCTCTGTCCCCCGCCGATGTCGTCGGCTGGCTGGCGGCCCTCGGCCAGTGGCCCGACGGGATGGCGGTGGCGACGGATCCCGAGCGGCACGGGCTGTCCGAGGCCGACCTGGACCGGGTGCGCAACGCGGCGGAACACGAGCGCCACGAACGCGAGCGCAAACGGCGGTCGATCTCCGTCGGCGGCCGCGACTTCGAGGTGTCCTCCGGCGACTTCACCGCCCTCACCCGCCAACTTGACCGGGTCCTGCAGAGCGGCTCGGCGCCGGGCATCACCGCCGCCGGGCCGCTCCGCTTCACGGACCCCCGTCCCCAGACCGGGCGCACCCAGGCGACCGGTCGCACGCGTGGGCGGCGGTACGGGGGCGGCATGGACAGCGGGCTGACTACGGCCCAGCGGGAGGCCATCGGGTACGTGGGCGAGTGGTACGCGTACCAGTGGCTGTGTGCGCGCTACCCGGACCGCATGGACGAAACCGGCTGGGTGTCGGGCAACCGCCGCAAAGCCTTCCCCGGCCCGTCCGGCGACGACGGCCTCGGCTTCGACTTCCGGGTCGGTTCCGGCAGCCGGCCATACCTGTACGAGGTGAAGGCGACCGGGGGCGAAGGCGGCCGCTTCGAGCTGGGAGACAGCGAGGTCCGCGCGGCCCGCCAGCACGCGGGCAACGACCGCTGGCGCCTCCTGGTAGTCACACACGCCCTCACCCCTCACAAGATGGCCATCCAGATGCTCCCCAACCCCTACGGAAAGCGCGGCCGGGGCCGCTACCGCGAAGAGGGAGGGGCACTGCGCTTCTCATACTTGCTGTGACCTTGACGTTCAACTCCAGCACGAGATGCGTCGGGTTGAACGTCAAGTTCGGTGAGCTCGTGCATGGTTGGCGGTGAGACGTCAGACGTGGATGGTTGATCATGGTCGCGTGGTGGGGAACTCGACGCGTGCGGTGATCATCAGCAATCGGCGGATCACGGGCCTAGGCGTCACGAGCCGCTCCTCCATGTCTCTGAGCGCGGCGACGATCGGATGAGGAGAAGTAGGCCGTGTGGGAACCGGAACCACCGAGGCGTCGCCCGCCGGCTTCCGGCTCCGCGAGTTGGGGTGTGGTCCCTCTGCGAGGTCTAGCTTCAACCCACTTGCCCCGGGGCAGACCTTCTCGACGCGTTTGCCGGGAGGTTCCAGTCCGTGCCGCTTCGCATAGTCGATGACCTTCCGCCACTTGGCGAACTGGTTGTCATCGGCGACACGGACACGCTCCTCGGTGAGAAGCCGTTCGACCAACTCGGTCGCCTCGTCGCGCACGAGCGACGAGCCGTTCGGCGTAGGGCACGGAGCTACGCCTGCGCCCACCATGTCCGCCAGATGCCGTCTGGTCGCTCCCTTCAGCCGGCGTCAACCCCTCAGGACGATGACCATGCCGGTAGTAGAGGCCGTCCCCAGCGACCTCCACACAAGCGCTTCCCTGCCACTCCGGCTGCCCCCCAACACCCCTCGATCACGCAAGGCATAAGCCGACCGCCAATCCCCCCGGCACCCAGGCTGCGGGATGCTCCTCACCGGCTGCGAGCCGTTCGAGCAGTGCGCGTTGCCGTTCCTTCGGGTCAGGCCGTCGATCCACGATCATCAACCCACAACGCACTCACAAGCCCTGTACAGAGCCGAAAGAGCGGCTCCTGCCCGTGGGAGTTCTCTGGGACATTCCTGAGACTTCCGGCCGCATCAGCCAGTACGAGCGTGAAACAACCGAAAGGGCATTCATGCAGGTCAACGACCTGCGACGGCCAGACATCGCAGGTCACGGCCTGGCTGGTCTCTTCCGGGACAACCGACCAGGATGGCACCCGCGCGCTGCTGCTGTTCTCCAACGCTGCACTGCCCTCAGTCAACGCAGCACGAGCCCTGACCTGCCTTCAGAACTCCCTGACACCTCATCAGAACGAGCGTCACGAGCGTTATTTCGGCGTCAAGATATCGCCCGTAACGCCCACACCACACATAACGCGCACACGCAAAACTGCAGGTCAGGAGTCCTTCGACACCGGCTCAAGGATCGCGACGCACTCCACATGATGGATCATCGAAAACACGTCACAAAACGAGAGGCATGACATACCAGCAGGTAAGGTGTCGTTTTTCGGTCTGCCGGAGGAGCCTTCGGGCACTCGGAGCGTCAAATGAGCGTCACGACAGGCCGGAGCAGCTTCCTCATGTAATCGCCTCGGCCAGGTCTGCCGACAGGACGTCGGCCACCAGTTCCTCGACGACGGCGGCGGTGGCGTGCTCCGCCACTGCACGGGTCAGCTCGACGTTCCACACCTTGTGGAACTCCTTCCAGTCTCGGTGGCCATCGCACCGCCCGTAGGCGCAGTCGAACAAGCTCACATCACCCTCAGCCACGCCGTTCCGGTCCGTGGGGGCTCCATCCCCTGAGGTGCGGTTCAAGCTCTTCCGCCGTGGGTTCATGTGTGCGAGGCATGCCTGGAAGTCCACTCAGGGGGTCTATCGACCTTGCATATGCTCTTGCCCACTCCAACCAGCGTCGGGCTGAGTCCAGTGCCGACTCGTCCGCGGTGCTATCCAGTTCTTGGATACGACGTTCCAGCGCCATGCAGTACGCGCTAAGGGCAGCCGCTTCCTGCCACCCCCTGGCCTCTTCACGCAGCACCTGGGCAAGTTGTTTGCGAACAGCTTGTCGCTTCGCCACGACCAAGGCCGCCTGCCAACGAACCTCACGTTCTGCCCTGGCGCGCTGTTCATCCTGCCGGTGCTGAGTGTCCTCGGCAGCTCGCGCCTCAATCTCCCCAAGGATCACGCCCAGGGCTTCTTCAAGTGTCCGGCTTTTCCGATCCCGCCAGCGACCGGGCCTGTCGGTCAGACCATGGGCAAGCTCCACAACGAGACGGGCGGAGCGCTCCGGATTCGTGGACTCTGGGAACTCCTGCCTGGCGGAAACAGTGTACGCGAAGCCATCGACACTGACGTCCACTCCACCCTCGCGCGGGTAGAAGGACGACCGTGCCTTCCGCACCTCATACCCTCGCCGTACCGCCTCAGCCGCGAGGCCCTGTAGCAGCAGAAGCGACCTGCGGCGCAGCGCAGGCGGCATCACCAGCCGACCCCCGTCGTCTTTGAGCGCTGCCACCACCGGATGCAGGTGTCCCAGACGTGCGGGGACTGGTATCGGTTTCCCGGCTGTCTTCGGCCGCTGACTCCGCGCGTTGGGGTGCGGGCCGTCCGCAAGGAACAGCTCCAGCCCCGGCCCACCATGAGGGACCTTCTCGATACGTTGACCCGCCGGCTCAAGTCCGTGGCGCTTCGCGTAATTGACGACGCGCCGCCACTCCGCGACCTCGTCGTCATCCGGCTCAGCGATCCGGACGCGCCCCTCGGCGACGAGTCGCTCGATCAGTTCCTGCGCTTTCGCCCGCCGGGCACGCGCGACGGGTCGCTCGCTATAGGGCGACCGAGGCTGCGCAGGCTCCGTCGGCTCACCGACGTCAGCGACCGTAGAGTCGTCGTCGATCATCAGGAGGCAACGATGCCGCATCACAGCAGCCGAACGCCAGCCACTTGACATCAAGGGTCGAGCCCACACTGCGGTTCGATCCAGGCCGACCACCAGTGCACAGGCTCCAGCCTTTACCGCGCTGCCCTACCTCGTCTGGAGCGAAAGAGGTCCGCCAGTCGTGGGAGTCCTCAGGGGCCTCTCGCCCCAGCAATCGACAAGAGCGTGAACAACCGAAAGTACATTCGCGACGCCGACGGCCACAGTAGAGTACTTCCTTATTTCGAGCCGTCCGGCTGGAGCCTGTGATCGGGGCCTCAGCTCACTTATAGACGCCTTCACCCCTGTCCTTGGAGGACAGGGGTGAAGGAACGTTCATGCAGCGACGGTGAGCGGGCTTTCCATCCGCTCCCAGGCTCCAAGGACGGCCTTGTGTGCGTCCGGTTGCAGGTGGGCGTAGCGCTGAGTGGTCTGGAAGCTCTCGTGACCGAGCAGGTGCTGGACCTCGTAGAGCGAGACGCCCTTCTGCACGAGCCACGAGGCGCAGGTGTGGCGCATGGAGTGCGGCGGGTAGTGCGGGACGAGCTGCTGCTCGCCGTCATAGTCGAAGTAGTAGGCGCCGACGACGGCCGGCCACCAGGTCTGCCGTCGCCAGTTGCCGTCGCTCAGGAGGCGGCCGGCGCGCCCCTTGGTGAGGGTGGTGAACACCACGGCATCCCGGTCGAGCCGGTGGATGTGGCGTTCGAGGACCTCCAATACATGCGGCGGCAGCGGCACCTCGCGGCGGCTCTTGGAGCTCTTCGGGTACTCTTTGATGCCGCTCTTGGTGTTGACCTCGACGACGAACAGGCGGGAGCGGCGCTGGTCGATGCGGTGGCGGTGCAGGCCGGAGAGCTCGCCCCACCGCAGCCCGGTGTAGAAGCCGAGCAGGCACATCGTCCGCCACACGGTGGGCAGTTCGTCCAGGACGCTCTGCGCCTGGTCCAGCGTGAACCACTGCGGCGGCTTGACAGCGATCTGGGGCAGGTCGATGCTGCGGCAGGGGCTCACCGCGATCACATCGTCATCGACGGCCGCGCGCATGATGGACGACGTCAGGTTGTAGGCCCGCTTGATGGCCGCGGCCCCGGCGCCCTTCTCGATCAGGGAACGAATCCAACTCTGCACATCCATACGGGTGATGGCCCGCATCTCCCAGTCGGCCCAGTGGGGCATGACGTGGTTCTTGATGCTCGACCCGTCTCCCCGCAGGGTGTGTGGCTCGACGACGCGGGCCTCCCACCACCGGTCGTGCCATTCACGGAAAGACGTTTCGCCGGCCCGCGGGTCACGCATGCCCCCGCGGGCGAACTGGGTCTCCATCTCGAGCCCCCAGGCGCGCGCCTGCGCCTTGAGGGGGAACGATTCGCTGAACCGGTCACCGAGCCGGTTGCGTACCGTCGCCTGCCAGTTTCCGGTCTTCAACTTGCGTAGGTACAGCCCAACTCCTCATGTCAGTACGGAAGGCCCTTCGGTGGACCGGGGTCAGCGGCGCGGTCTCGGTGCGATGACCGCGCGGCTGGAGATGAACTCGTTGAGGCCGGCTGCGGGGACGCGGATACGCGAGCGGTCCGTGCCGGTGCGCAGATCGACGACTGGAAGGTCGCCTGCGGCGATGAAGCGGTAGACGGAGCGACGGTCGACGTCCAGGGCGGCGGCGACGGCGGGAATGGACAACAGGCGCGCAGGCATGGGCGAGTCCTTGGCAGGGAGAGTGAAGGGGCACGGCGAGAAAGCAGCCGCGAGGCCAGTCCGTAGTTGAAGGCCAACAAGCCCCGTCGGGGACGGGGCGCGGCACGTCACGGGGGCGGCGGCGCTCCTGAAAGCAGGAGACAGGCCAGAAGGGTGTTGACGGCGAACCGGAGAGCGTGCGGGAAATGGATCGCGGATGGCGGCGCTCCGCTGATCTGGCGGAGCACCGCCCCGGTTCACCGCGCAGTCGGCTCCAGAAGGCGAGTCGCCTGGGCAAGGCGCTCCCAGTCGATCTCGGTTGCTTCGAGACGGAGGCAGTACGGGTAGCGGAGCGCCAACCAGGCGGGGGCCACCCCGGCGAGCTCGGCCACCGTGGCGACATCGACGCCCAGCCTCAGCCACCGCACCAGGGAGGACTCCCTGAGGATGTCGACGGGCTCCCCCAACCGCCAGCTCAGCAGCTCATCGTGCGGCAACACGGCCTCTTGCGCCTGCTCCCACAGCCGCGCATACGCGGCTACCCGAAGCTGGCCACCACGCGGGCCGGAGAACAGCAGATCGTCCTCCTGGAGACCTGCCTCGTCGATCCACCCACGCAGGAACGTCGCGAACCGCGGTCGCAGCGGAATCACTCGAGCCTGCCCTCGATGGCGAGCCGTCAGCTCACCAGAACCATCCGAACGAAGGACAACATCGCGAACACGCAGGGAGCGGGCTTCACTCGAACGAAGTGCCCCCTCGGCCACAGTGACCAGGTAGGGGTACACCGAGCGACTCCCGCCCGCCTGCCTGCGTATGCAATCCAGCAGCGAACGAACTTGCCCCTCTGAAAGTATCCATTCCTCATTCAAGACGTCGACATACACAGCGCTCAACTCCTTTGGGGAAAACAGCCGACTCGTCGCACGGAGGCCCGTTCGACAGCATCAATAGTCCAGAGGATCCCCGGTTTCGGTAACCGGGGATCTCGTGTTACAAAGGGCAGGGGACCGGCACAGAAGAGCTCCGCTTCTCACCACTGCATTCACGCGCCCCGGCAGCCAATCCGCCTGCATCTAGGTTCACTTGAAGCTGCCGAACTAATCCAGTTCATTGCCGCCCCAATATGTCTGCCGTGGGCGAACCGCCTCCAGGGACAGAGATTGCTGCACAATTACACCCAAAATAGGGCAAATAGCAACCAGAAACGACACGACAGGGCAAGCGCCTTCTAAGCGCCCGCTCTGTTCCTTACCTAGAATTCGGGCTGCACCAGGACTTGCTAAATCCACTACACCTTCAGGCGTGCGACGCCACGTTCGATCGGTGCCGTGCTGTGACCAGCGCTCAGTTGATGGCCCGCCAGGTCGGGCGGAAGCTCCTGTCCCGGCGGCGCTGGGGGTATCGTCGACACGGGTCGACGCCTATAGGGTGTGCCAACCGATACCCGAGTGCCGGTGCTCGTGGTTGTAGTACGCGATGAACGCGTCACACCACTCGCGGACGTGGGCCAGTGCGTCGAACCGTTCGAGGTAGTCCGCCATGTACATCGTGGTTTTGAACTGGGCCTCGCTGTAGAGGTTGTCGTTGAAGACCTTCGGCCGCGAGTCGACCGGGTGACGCCCAAGGTCGATCACAAGTTGGGAGATCCTCTTGCTCGTCATCGAAGTGCAACGGTCCGGGGGCACGATGCCGTTGCGGGTGATGGTCTGGCGGATCAGTTCCTCGGTGCGAACCGCTGATTCGGCCCGCTCGACCGTGTGGCCGACGATGTACCAGCTGAAGATGTCGATGATCACGTAGGCGTGATACCAGATGCCCTTGGCCGGTCCGGCCGCCTTGGTGATGTCTCAGGTGAACACCTGCGAGAGGCCGGTCGCCAGCTCGGGCAGCGTCTTGGTCTGATAGGTGGCCTGTCGGCGGCGTTCACCGGCCTGACCTTGCTCGCGCAGGATCCGGTACATCGTCGAGACCGACCAGTGATAGCGCCCGCGTCCGCTCAAGGGCCCAGATCTGCGCGGGCGCCAGCTCGGCGTACTCGTCGATGTTCAGCAACTCCACGTAGATCGCGCCGACGGATGCACCTGCGGGGTACGTGCACCGCGCGGTGGCGGGGCCAGAACCGACAGTAGTGCGTGGCGCGGGAGCGGCCGGTCAGCCGACAGGCGGCCGTGATGCCCATCTGGTCTTCGACGCCCGGTGAATGCATCTTCCACGACAGGGCCGACAGCAGGTTTCGGTCTACACTCTCAGATTACTGTCCGCCCGTTGCCGTCTTCGTCCCTCCGCCATGCCGGGTCACCCGAGGACGGCATCGCATTCGGACGGCTCCGTGAGTGAACGCCGGGTCAGTGGACTTACTCGCCCACACATACGCCTCGCCAGGCTGAAGCTGCGCCATCTGCTCAGAGCGCAGACTGGCGAAGGCGCTGTTCGCCTTTTGGAGGTGCTTCAACCAGGCCGGCGAGGTGAACTTGTGCAGGATGACGTGGTCGGAGAGTTCGATCAGGGAGATCGGTACGGAGGGCGGGTCCTGGCTGGCGACCAAGATGCTCATTCCCTTGTGGCGCATCTCGCGGACGGTCTCGACTAGGCCGGCGACCAGGTCCGGGCTGTCGATGTACTTGTGCGCTTCGTCGAAGACGACCAGCTTGTTGAAGTGTTCCTCCCCGCTGCGCGCCTCGGCGAAGAGCTGCATCAGGACGACGAAGAGACCGAGTGCTTCGTCCTTCTCGATGTACTCGTCGCGGAGGTCAACAATGATCAGTCGGCCGGGCCGGATGAGGCTGGTGAGCCGGGCATTGTCGTCGATGTAGTCCTCGGCGAGATTGAGCCGCTCCTGGGCCAGTTGCTTAACGTGGTCGGGCATACCGGAATCGGCCACGCCCTGCCGGATGACGCCGAGATTCAGGTTGTTGCGGTTCGACTTCATGATGCGAGTCAGCTGCCGGATGTACGTTGACTGGTTGCCAACCGCTCCCATGAGGAAGCGCCAGTGGGATGCCTGGAGTTCGGCGGAGGAGAAGGCGAGCGGCTGGACGTCGATACCGGGAAATTCCCGTCGCCGGTCGGCGACCTGGTCGGCGGGGGCAAGCAGCAGCACGTCCGACAGCGCTTGGGGTTCGGCTCCGTAGCGCTCCTTCAGGACCTGGAGCTGCGCTTGGTCAACATTTGGGCGCGCCATGGAAGTGAACTCCGGTGCGTAGTCCATGGTGCGGCTGTAGTGGAACACCACGGTCGCGAGAGGGCGGGGAAGTTCGTTGACCGGCGGGGCGGGCAGCGAAGCCATCTCGATGATGCTGCCCAGGGTGTAGCTCTTGCCGCCTCCTTGTACGCCAAAGAGGCTGATGGTGTGGGTTTCGTCGAGATCGACCGCGACTTTCCGGCCGGCTACCTCGCCGAGTACACCGTGTTGCAGGGAGGGGCGGGTGACGCCGAGGAAGATCTCGGGGAGGCCCCCTGGTGAAGCCGATCCCGGTGTGACAGAGGTGGGCTGGGCATCGATAGTCGGCGACTCATGGAAGCCCTGACTTTCAGCGACGGTGCCCGTCCGCAGCGGATTTCCGGTACCGCCCGGAGGAGAAGCAGCCGATGAGGTTCCTTCCGAAGAAGGAGACGCCGGGTCCGCCCCCTCCGCGTCGGCACCAGGCACGGTCAAATTTGCCACGGACTGGGCCGGACCTGTCTCACGGCCCGCACGCTCAGGTGCGGTGAGTGGCGTGGTCTCGTTGCCGTTCGCGACCTCGTCCGTGTCGAGGAGGGTCACTGCCTTGCCTCCACCGGCCTGCCCGCAGTCTTCCTCCTGAGCATCTTTGGCATCCCGCTCGTCTTGTACGTCAGGTGCCCGGAATTCGGCATCGGAGAGCCGTGGCACAGCCAACTGCGACAGTGCCAGGGTGGGAGCGGTGGCCGCTCCGTCCTCATCCTGCTCCTCAACGGCTAGGTCCGTGGGCGCGGGTACACCCGGCCGAACGGTGGGAATCGCATTGATCAGCTCGGTGATCAGATCGCTACCGATGCGGTGGAACTCCACCTCGTCGTCGAGTTCGCGGTCGGTTCCCTCGCGGGCGAGGTCGAAGATCAGGCCGCTGCGGGTGAAGTGGAGGGCGTAGCCGTCATCAAGGTTGTCGAGCAGGGCGTGGGCCGCCTTCCTGGGGGCGTGCCCCATGGTCCCGTGGCGTGCCGCCCGCTCCAGGTAGAAGCGGAGCAGGGAGCCGAGTGCCAGGTTCTTGACCGGCCGGTCCACCCGGTCCGGGGAGGTGTGGCCCGGATCGAAGGACTCGGTGAGCACGGTCTGGCTCCGTCCGAGCTGCTGGGTGACCTTGGCTTTGAGGCGCTGGTATGCGCCGATGTCGTCGAGCGCGGTGTAGCACTTGACTTCGACGAGGCGGCAGGTGATGGTCCGGGTCCGCGCGTCTAGGTGGAACAGGGCGAGGTCACTGCGCTGGAAGGTGAGGGCGTCGCCCAGTTCCCGGGCCTGGCGGCGGACTTCGGCGTACAGCTCGGGGTGGGCGTCCAGGGGGACGACGATCTGGTTGTTCAGGGCGTCCTGGTAGTCCAGGTAGAGGCGGGCCAGGGCGAGGCCGAGTACTTCGGTGCGCTGTGTGGGGGCGGTGGAGGCCAGCTTGAAGGCGAGGTTGCCGGAGAGCAGGCGCAGTTGCTCGAAGAAGGTGTTGAGGTGGCGCTGTTCGACGTCGAGGCCGTGCTGCTGGGCGGTCGGTCCGAGCAGGGCACGCAGTTCGTCGACCGAGTTCGAACTGACCATGATCTGGTGGCCGAGGCCGCTGTCCAGCGAGGGCGCGTAGTCGATGACGTACTCGGGTCGGTCACGTTGTCCGGCGTGGTCGAAGTACTCCAGGCCGAGGGTCCTGTCGATGGTGACGACCCAGTCGCCGACCTCGTGGGCCTGGTAGAGCAGGGCCCGGTCAGTGTTGTCGAGGGAAAGGACGGTGCACGGCACATGGCGCGGCGCCTGTCCCGCGGTGGCGACGTTGGCCGCAGCGCCGGCGAGGAGTCCGGGTAGCCGGCCCAGGAGAGTGGCAAGGTCCTCCGCGTCCTCGGCGGGCAGAGCGACGCCGTGGCGTGGCATGGTCCGCCACACGATCTGCTGCTCGTTGTCCTCGTACGTGGAGGACGTCGGCTGAACTAGGCCGTGGACCGGGGCGTGCGCGATGTCGTGGCGTGTGACGGAACCGTGCTGTTCCCCGCCGAAGGCGTCGATGAGCACGGTCAGATGGGCATCGAACTCCGCTCCGGGTTCGCTGAACTCCTCCACCGAGCGAACGGAGTAGACGAGTTTCGCGCTCCGGGTGCCTTCCGCGGCGTGCAGGAACGCCTCCGCCTCGGTGGAGGTGAACTGACTCTGTGCGCTGATCAGTTCACCCAGCGCCGCACCGGACTCGGGGGCTTCCGGGTCGGACACGCACAGCCGAATGTCGTAGGTGAGGTCCCGGGTGGGGGTGCGGCGCTGCAGCTCAAGAAGGGCGTCGGCGACGATCTCGGCCCGGCCAGCGTTGACGATGTTCATGACCAGGGTGCGGACGTACGGGTGGAGACGTACGTACCGCTCGATCCGGTCGGCGAGCGCCGTACCGGACAACGCACCGGTTCCGCCTGCGGCTCGGGGCCCGACGGCCGGGAGGTGCAGCGCGGTGGTGAGTCGGCCAAGCAGGCCACGGGGATCGGCGGTCTCGCTGGGCAGGTAGGCAGCCCAGTACGGGGTGAGGTTGTCAGCGGCAGTCATGAGCCTGCCGTCCTGGCGCGGGACGGCGAACGGGAAGCCCAAAGGCGAGAGGGCTTGGAGGAAGGAGTCGCGGGTGGCGATGACCCGTCGCTTTTCCTCGCCGGCGAGGCGCGCGGCCCAGTCCCTGCCCAAAGCCGACCAGGTCGCCAGCCAGAGTGCGCGGAGGGGGTGCGTCGGGGAGACGAGCAGGACGGTGTCGCGCCCGCCGAGACCGTCAGTAAGGGTGACGGCCGCGCAGTCGATCTGCTGGATGCGGGCCAGCGCCACCAGCGCGGCGCCCCGGGTGCCGTCACCGGCCCGCTCGGCCTGAAGCGACTGGGCTTCCACCAGTTCCGCGTACGCCTCGGTGTAGGTGACCAGTTCGTCCCGGACCACCTCAAAGTCGACAGCCTCGCTGACCAGGAGCTGATCGGTATCGGCCGGGTCTCCCGCCTGGCCGCACAGGGCGGCGAAATAGGCGTGGCGCGTCGCGAGATAGCGGTCGTAAGCCTCGGCGGCCCGCCCGGTCAGGGTGAGGGACAGGTCCTCCTCGTTCCCCTCCGGGGCCTCGCTAATACCGTCGAGGCGCAGTACGAGTCGGCGCAGGGAAGTGTCATGAGGGCGGGCGAGTAGGTCCTGCTGGAGTTGCACGAGCAGCGGGGAGAGCCGGATCTCTGCGCTTCCCGCCGTGTGGATGCGGGCGTTGAGGACGCGCAGGGGGCTGCGCGCCGAAGTGGACTTCCAACGGACGTCCGTCAGCGTGACACGGGCCGGATCGTCCCCGGCAGCCAGCGCCTCGAACTGCAGTGATCGCAGCGCTTGGGTGATGCCGTCGTAGCGCCCGGCGCTACGCTCCGGTGGCTCCTCGACCTCTCCCTCGGGGACGACGTAGAAACGTTCGCTCTCGCCCCCGGGCAGGCCGTGCGCACCAGGGGCGATATCGAGAGCGTCACCGGAGGCGTCGAGCGGGGTGATTCTGACGTAGTGCCACCCTTCCTGCCAGTCAATCTTGTTCAGGCGGCGCAGCGGCGCCTTGTAATCGGGCTTGGCCCGCGTCCCCTTGGTGACGTGGGCAATCCGACCGATTGGCCCGCCGCTCTCCGAGACGATCTCCACGCGGAAGCGGTCAAGACCCTCCACCTTGAGCGGGGACGGTTTGATGGTGAACCGGGGTGTGAGGTCGCGGACGCCCTTGTCTCCGGCGAGCAGGTAGGGCTGCCCTACGATGGCTTCGAGTGCCGGGTGGGCCTGTAGCTCCTCGGCGTTGTCTCCGGCGGCAGGCAGACCGAGTTCGCGTACCTCGATGGAGACGGAGGCGCGGCGCCGTTCGTCGACGCGCCAGTTCCCAAAGGAGAGAGTCCAGTTCTCCCGGTCGACGACGATACGGCGGGTCCATGTCGCCGGGTCCTCCAGGCCGCAGCGGGTGGCGAATCCCGCGAGCCTGCCGGCGAAGTCCGCGTCGGTCAGCCCCAGATCGAGGACGCGTTGGCGCTCCGAGCGGCTGGAGGTGGTGAGTTTGTCGACCAGCTTGTGGTTCCGCTCGGCCCGATCCTTGACGAGCGATGGGTCGGCGTACAGCTCGAAGTCGGGTACGAGGCCGAAATGGTAGACAGCGGCCCCCGCGACCTGGTCGCGGTAGTCGTTGGTCCGGAGCGTCAGCAGGTACAGGGCGACGGCCCGGTCGCCCGTCCCATGTCCGGGCCGGTCGCGGAGTACGGCGAGCAGCTCGTCGACGCCGGGCCTCAGCCGGTCCGGTACTTGGTCGAGAAGGTGGTCGGCCAGCTGCGCGTAGGCGTCGCTGAGGAGTACTTCCTCGAAGGTCGCGATACCGAAGGAGTCCTCGGCGCTGACCCGGGCGCCCGGGGGGACGAAGACGAGGAGCGGTCCGGGCAGGCTGTTCCCGTTCCCGTCGTCACCTTCGGTGCGGTTGCGGAGTTCGACCAGTTTGGTGCTGGTGACGACGGTGTCGTGGTGCGGCTGTTCGGGAGCGAGGTCTTCGGCGGTGCCCAGGACGCAGACTGTGACGGCTGGCCCGAGTGCTCCCCGGAGCCGGCGGACCAGCGAGACCGCGAGTTCGGTCTCCACCTCGGTGACCCGCATGCAGTGCCCGGCTCCCCGCTCGCCGACCAGCTTGGCCAGGCGCGGGACGAGGACGCCTTCGAGGGCTTCGCGGAGGTCCTTCGCGGTGGGCTCCGCAAGACCGGTACTGGTGCTGCTCATCAGGCCGTCGCCCCCGTCGTCGCGGCCCCGATGGTGTACCGGGGGGTGATGGTCTGCGTCAGATAGGCGTCCGACATGTCCTGGTAGTAGCCGATCTCGCGCAGTCGGTTGAGGAAGGCCGCCGCGTTGGCCCGCAGTGCGGCCTGGTTGTCCAGGTGGGCGCCGGAGAAGCCGTCGCCGTCCGGCAGCTGGTCGATGTGGAGTCCGTACCGTTCGCGCAGGAGAGTGAGGAACTCGTCCACACGCATGGGTGCGGTGCGCAGATTGCCGGTGTCGTCGTCGCCCTCCCTCAGGAGCGACACCTGGAGGAGCACTTCGAGCAGGCGTGCGTCCAGGACGAATCGCCGGACGGCGTTGTCGCGTCTGCCGCGAGGCTGGGCGAGCAGGGCACCGGGCCGGTGCTTGAGCAGCATCGAGTCGAGGCAGTCGATGAAGTAGCTGCGGTAGTAGCTCCCCTTGTAGTGCATCAGCATCTCGATGTACTCGTCGAAGGCGTTGAGCCCGAGCTGGGTGATCTGCTTCAGCTCCGAGGGAAGGTCCTTCTCCTCGTCCCGTACGCGGGTGGCGCGCTGGAGGAAGAACGCCTCGCGTTCCTTGGGATGGGTGGAGAGGCGCCGCAGGACCTCCGCCGGGGTGAAGTAGTTCCGGCCGACGGGCGGGGTCAGCTTCTGGCTCTTGACGAGGTCCTCGGAGAACTCGTCGAGCTTCTTGATCTGATAGGTCGCCTGGACGAAACGTGTGATCCGCCCGTACCAAATGCCGGCGCTGCGTTCGGCGAGCGCGGCCGCCGGGGTGCCGGGCACGCCCTCGACGTCGACGAAGAGCCGGACGCGGTGCGGGCAGCGGTCCGCCGTAGGCGTGTCCTGATGTCCGGTCCGGCAGGCGGCGGGCGCCGATCCGGCCTCGATCACGGCGGGCAGCAGCTTCATCATCCGCAGGTGGTAGAGGGCCAGGTGAAAGGCGAAGAGGATCTTCAGGTAATCCACGAGCACGGTCCGGGGCATGTGGTCCTGGTGGTAAAGCAGCCGCAGTACGTCCCGGCACAGCTGGCGGGCCGGTTCGGCGCACAGGGCGGGGTAGGGGGTGCGGGGGCGGGTGGTGTCGGGCCGGTCCCGCATCTGTCCGCCCGCCTGTTCCACCAGGTGGAGCAGCGCCTGGGTCTCCACGTCGGTGTCCGTCCCCGGGGTGATCTCCGCAGTGGCGCGGTCGACGTCGGAGAAGAAGAACTCGCGGAGCTGGTCCAGGACCCCCTCGTCGGTGGCGAGCATCTCGTACAGCTGCTCGTCGGCCCCGTACGGGCGGGACTTGCGCTTGTTGCGGAACCGGTAGGTGAGACCGTGCAGCGGCCTGGGGCCAGCCACAGCCTCGGTGGCCCTGCCCCGGTTGACCATGTCGAGGAGATGGGTGGAGGCCCACCGGGTGGTGGTCTCCCGGTCGAAGCCATCGAAGACTTCCGGGTGGTCCAGGAACAGCTTGACGAAGACGTCGACCTTGAGCTCGTTGGAGCGGTTGATCTTGCTGGGCATGCCCTGATGCCACAGACGCGCGAGCAGTCCGGTCAGGACACGGTCCATGTCCAGTGTCTTGTAGTCGAGCCGGCTGATGCCGGGGTGGTGGAACGTCCCCAAGGAACCGCTCAGCGCCATGTCGTCTCCTCCGCCCTCGCGGCGTCCCGTGCGATGCCGACCGCAGTGCCCACGACAGCCGGACCGTCGCCGTCCGCCCCGCTGTGGTCGTCGCCGGACCGTGCTGTCAGTTCTTCCATGTGCAGGACAGAGTCCTCAGTGCGGTGGATCCGTCGCAGGTCGTGTCCGTGTGTAGTGAGCAGGATCTCCTGGTATGGCACGGCCGCCAGCCGGTTCTTGAACACGGCGAGGGCGAGCTGCTGCCCTTGCAGGTCGGTCACGGACGGCCGGTAGCCGCGCTCGAACCTCTGGAGAAGCTCGAACAGGTCGAGCCGGATGTCGAGTTCGGCCGTGCCGCCCTGGCTGCCGGCCGGATCCCGGTAGCTCAGCCGCAGCGAGGTGCGCCCCGACTCGATGTACGGCGAGGCCGCCGCGTTACCTGGTTCGAGCCGGAACCCTTCTGCGGGAAAGCGGCGGAAGGTACGGATGGTGCCGCCGGGTACGTCGCGCACCTTCAGCGCGAGGGCGTCGCCGATCCGCTCGGGTGCCACGAGTCCCTCACCACGGTTGAGCGCCCGCAGGATCCGATCCCGATCCTTGGTGCCCGTCTGCGTTGCGCTGGACAACAGCGCCATGAAGTGCAGCACCGACGGGTACGGCAGCATCCGCTCCGCACGATCCTCGTCGTGGAGTTCGAAGTAGAGCAGGCGGCGGGCCGCGTCCACGTAGTGGCGGTGGGCCGCGGCCTGGGAGACGCGTTCGGTGACCGACCGGCCGAGCTGCTCGAACGCGCCGCGCAGCAGTACGCGATCGCGGTCGCCACGCCCGTCGACCGCGACCAGCGCCCGGTCCTCCAGGAGCCCGGCGTAGTCCAGACGACGGTCGAGCTGCGGCTGCGGGACCGCCGCCACATCGGCCTCGCGCAGCAGGGTCAGCAGTCGGTCCCGCTCGCGCGGACTGCCATCGGCGGCGGCCGGGGCGCCGAGGTGGGCGGAGAAGTAGAAGCTGTCTAGGATCTCCTGACCGGAACCGGCCGCGTACAGCTGGTGGATCTCTGCACAGTCGCGGCCCGAGGTGAGGGTGTAGGCGAGCGCGGAGCGCAGATCGCGCAGGGTGATGTGGAGCCTTCCGCGCAGCTGGGTCACTTCGTAAAGGCGGCGCAGACGACGCGCGGCCTGCGGGCCGGCGGCGGGGTGCTGGAAGGTCTGGGCGTTGTGCCGGGCGTAGCAGGTGGCGGCCAGGTCGCAGCGCTCGCAGTCCTCCCAGAACCGGTCGTGTGTCATTCGGTCGAGCATGCGCTCCAGGAGCGATTCGCCGTTCTGCGGTTCGCCGTCGGCGTCGAGGGAACGAGCCGCGACGTCACGTGCGTTGAGGTTGACGACGGCGACGGCCTGCCCGGTGTCCCGGCCCGCCAGGCCGAGGTTGGCCACCTTGGCGAGGTGCGGGAAGCGGTCGTGGTGGTGGCTGAGGAAGTCGACCAGACGCCCCTCGTTGATGGCGATCAACCGGGTTTCCCCCGCGACCTGCCACGCCGATGCGTCAGCCCCGGCGAAGGGTGCGAAGAACTCGTCCAGTACGTCGTCGCCGCTGATCTCACCCTCGTCTTGACTGCCGTCGTGGTTGGTGCGGAACCGATGCCCGTCCAGGCTGAAGTCGCTGCCGTTGGCCCGGCGGGGCCCGAACTCGGCCCCAAGCTCGTGCGCCTGGCGTTCGAATCGCTCCAGGAAGGCCGTCTTGCCGTCGCCCGCGTTACCGGTCACCACGACCAGCGTGTGCCGGCCTTCCCGCAGTGCGGGCACGAGCTCCCGGTCCAGGGCCGTCTCGACGTACACGGACATCGTGTGCGGGTCAAGGCCGCGGGTGCCGCGGTTGCTGCGGCGGCTCTGGCTGTACAGCGTTTGCAGGTGGGCCACGAACGGGTTGGCGTTCGGCTCGGGGTCCTGCGGCTCCTGGCCGGTGCCGGGTTCCGACGATGGCGCCGGGGGCTGTTCGGCCCGCTCGGACGGGGACGACGGGGCCACAGCCGGTGGTGGAGGTGCGGGGGCGACGCGCGCGGATTCCAGCGCCTCCAGCGCGCGCAGCAGTTCCTCGGCCGTGGAGAACCGCTCCGCCCGGTACGGGGAGATCGCGCGCAGCATGATCTCGGCGAAGCCGGGTGCCAGATCACCGAAACCGCTGTACGCGGTGCGCGGGTCCACCGGCGGCACTCCGGGCGAAGGCCGCCCGACTCCCTCCCACGGGTACTGCCCGCCGGTCAGCGCCTCGTACAGCGTGACGCCGAGGCCGAACAGGTCGCGGTCGGTGTAGCCGGAGGCGTCGGCGGGCACCTGGTCCAGGTCCGGCGGGCTGTACCGGGGGCTGGTGTAGCTGTGCCCCTCGGATGAGTCGGAGGTCTTGGAGATCCCGAAGTCGATCAGCTTGACGCCGTCGTCGGTCCACAGCAGATTGCTCGGCTTGATGTCGCAGTGCCACACCCCGCGCTCGTGGATGTGACGCAGCCCGCGCGCGGTGTCGATCGCGAGCCGCAGCACGTCCGCCGCGCCCATCCGGCCGCCACGGATCACTTCGGCGACGTCCTTGCCGTCGACGAACTCGAAGACCAGGTACGGGTACTCGTCCGGCGGCATCAGCCGGTCCGCGTCCACCATCGACACCACATTGGGGTGCGGGGCGTTCTGCAGCCGATCCAGGACGCCCGCCTCGCGGCGTAGCCGCTCTAGGACAGAGTCCCGGTCCCGCAGGACTAGCTTCACCGCCCGATCGACACTCCTTATCGTGTCGTACACCCGGTAGGCCACACCAAACGAGCCGGGACGGCCCAGACGGTGGCGCACCAGATACTTCGTACCGAGCTGGTGGTCGGCCGGCAGGTCACGGTAGAACTCCGGGCCCCGCGGACCGTCCTGCACGGGCTGCCCGGCGGCGGGCTCAGGACGAGCCGGGGGAACTGCGGCCGAGGAGCCGATACGCCGGGCTGGAACCCTCCGCGCTCCCGTCACCAGATCCAGACGGCGCAGCGCCTCCACAGTGGTCGGCCGGTCGTCTGGAGCCGTTGCGCACAACTTCTGCAGCCAGTGGGCCAGTTCTACACGGACCTCGGCGGCTTCGAGGACCTGCGCAGGGAGCCGCCCTGCCGCGTCGGCCTGCTCGGTTGCGGAGGTGAACGGCAGCTCGCCGGTGAGGAGCTGGAACCCGATGACGCCGACCGCGTAGATGTCCGACTTCATCCCCATCGCCGCCGGGTCGGCATGGCACTCGGGCGCCAGATACGCGCGATCGGCGACCTGGTACGCCTCCCGCATGACCGTGTGGGCGCGGCGCTGCGCGGTCTTCGCGTACTCGAAACCGGTCAGCATTGCCCGGCCGTCCTGCGCGATCAGCACGGTGGACGGGTTCAGCTCGCGGTGCGCGATCAGGCGGCTGTGCGCGTGGGCCAGTCCCATCAGCATGTGACGGATCGTCCGCAGCTTCGCGTCGGCGGTCAGCGGGTCTGCGGCCCCGTTCAGGTGCAGTGCGAGGGCGTGCCCCGGAACGTCGTCGTAGACGGTGACGAAGGAGTCCTTGTCCTCGTCGGCGAAGAAGTCCCGCACTCCGACGATGTTCGGATGCGAGGGCAGCTTGCCGAGCGCCTCGTACGCGATGCCGATCCGCTTCTGCTGCTGGAGCCGCTCGGCCTCCGGCGCATACGGATCCGCCCTGCGGACAGAGAGCCGGACCGTGCCCGAGCCCTGCACCGCGAGGGCGTTCTTCGCCCGGTACTCGCGGTGGACGTCGTCGCCCTCCTCCGGGCCCGTCTCGCTCAGCCGCTCGATCACTTCCCAGCTGCCGAACCGCAGAGGCCCCGACGGCGGCCGGGACGAACCCTGCACGGTGCGCACGATCAGCTCATGGTTCGCGGAGACATCCGTGTCGAAGCGGTTGGTCGAGGTGGGTACGCGGCTCACGTCCGCGAGCCGGCCAATAAGGTCCGGGAGGGTGACGGTGTCACGGGCGTCGTGCTGACGGGGCGTCCGGTCGACGAGCAGGGCATCGGGTGCGGGCAGGACTACGAGGGCGTCCGTGTAGAGCCGGGAAAGCGGACGGTGGGCCGTCTCCAGGAGCGTCTTCAGCTGCTTGGCGTGCCCGCGCAGCTTCGGCAGCGGGGAGCGGAACGGCGCCCGGTGAAAGGGCTGCCAACGGCCGCCGTCGACCTCGATGCGGCCCCGGGTGCCCTTGACGTCGATGACGTACACGGCGTGCCCGGTGACCACGACGAGGTCGACCTCGAACAGCTCGTTCCGGTTGTACGGAATCTCGACGGAGTGCAGGACCGTCCAGTCGTCGGGGGCGTGATCACGCAGGTGCGCGATCACCCTCCGCTCGGCATCGTTGACGGCCTCCCCAACAGCAACGATCCTGGCACCCATTAGCCGGCAGCCTCCTCGATGGCGGTGGTGAGCAGCGCGAGGGCCTGGTCCTCCAGGACGTCGGCTTCGTCGCGGCATTTGTAGGCGTGGCGGACGGTGGCTGCGATGCGGTCGCGGTCGGCGGGGGGCGCGACAGGGACCGGGATCTCGTCGCGCAAGTGCTCGTGGATGTCCTGCTG
The DNA here is from genome assembly GCF_046540415.1 of Streptomyces sp. E11-3. Classification (NCBI taxonomy): domain Bacteria; kingdom Bacillati; phylum Actinomycetota; class Actinomycetes; order Kitasatosporales; family Streptomycetaceae; genus Streptomyces; species Streptomyces sp. E11-3. Next base: position 1,774,155 of record NZ_JAZGRL010000001.1, read on the forward strand.
CTTGCCGCCTGCGCTCAGAGAGCGGAGCAGGCGGAAGGCTGCCTCGGAGCGAAAGAAGGCGAAGAGGTAGGCACCGGAGATCCCAGGATCGCCACTGACGACGCGGAGGAAGTGCTGGGTGTATACGTACTTAAGCCAACGGCCAGTTACGAACAGCGGTCGACAGAAAACTTCGTTGTCACCCAGAGTGCCTTGCGCAGCGATCATGATCGTTTCGTCGCTGGCGAAAATTCCAGCAGGAGCGTGAGCAGCGCTGATCCAGCGCCCTTCGGGGCGCAACCAGAAGCCCTGCCGCTGTCCGATGAGTTGGACTCCGTACTCAGGGTTGCTTTCGACCCTGGCAAACCTGGTCCCAGATCCGAGTTGCCCGCCGGAGCAGATGTCACCAAGCTTGGCATTCGGTACGGATGCCAGCTTCTCTGTCAACTGCCGGGCCCTAGGGGCGAAATTCAGCGCCCGCAACGACATCGCACTCACACTCGGAACCTCGAACCCGAGGTCCCGCTCCTGCTGATGCCAGCCGACATCGATCAGCTCGGGCAGCCCCACACTCGTGAAGAGGTCCTTCGTCGCGCTGACCGAGGACGACTGGAACTCGGCACGTAGTCGCGCGCACTCTTCCACCAGATCGTGAATCTGCCCCTCGAGCTTCGTTCCCAATCGCGGCACTGGCAGCCCCGCGATGTGATGCGGCTCGATGTGCTTCACGGCCGAGCCATACACCGACCCTCGCACGAGCGACTCACCGAACTTGCTGAGCAGGAAGGCGTACAGATATCCGGATTTGATCTTCTCCGGATCGGGCTCGACCTTGACAGTGTCCTCCGAGGCCCAGTAATCACCCATGTCGGGCCGGACGTACGCACGCCTTCCTGCGTTAAATCCCGAGCGCGAGACCAAGGTCATTCCAGGCTTGAGCTGGAGGTACGACAGAGCTGGCGATTCCGCATCCGACTTACGCAGCCGGGGCAACCCGGTCAGGTCGGCCGCCATCATATCCTTGGTACCGAGGAACGGCACGCTGTGCTCAGGATCGGTAAGGAACACCCGCCGGAACATGGGTCCGCTGAAAAGTCCGCCCTTGTGCCCCGCCGTCAGACTCACCAGCGGCTGCGTCCTCGGCAACTGCTCCAGCAGCTTCTTCGTCTTCATGGACCCCGCCACGTACGGCGAGGCATCAAGCCGAAGCCCTTGATCCGCGAACCAGTCGGACTTCACCGGATTGGACAGCTCGGCAACCTTCACGCCCCGACCTCCGTTCCCGCCGACCCTGCCGTACGCGGGTCCACGCCCGGCACCGGGTACTTGGCCCGGAACTCCCGGTACTTCTCCGCGATCACCGGGAGGTCATTGTCGATGACCTTCTTGCTGCGAGTCAGTGGCCGGGTCACCTCCTTACCCCGGACACGAAGACGCTCCATGACGACCTCCGTCTCCACCACGATCTCCCCGTTGGGCTCACGCTTGTAGAGGTCGTTGCCGCGTCGGTCGAAGCCAACCTTCTCCGCGACGGCCATGAAGACGGGGTACGCCTTCTCCGTCCCGAGGTCGTGGTTCTGGATCTCCTGCCGGGTCTTCCGCTTCAGGAAGAGGAGCGTGGTGAGGATGTTGACGTTGGCGTCGACGACGAACGTCTCTACCGGCAGCTCGACGCTCGCGAGAACCCAGCAGTTCCGCAGAACGTACCGGCGGATCGCCTCGTCCGTCGGCCCCGGGTTCGACAGGATGCCGTTCGGCAGGACGATTCCGATCCGTCCGCCCGGCTTGACCCACTCGATGGCTCGCTGGATGAACAACTGCTCCGGCGCCATGCTCGACGGCATGCTGGTCGTGCTCGCCTCGACCTCGCCGGTCTCCTTGTTACGCCCCCAGGACTTGGCGATCCCGTTACGGAACGACCCGAGCACCGACTCGTCGCTGACCGGGATGTCCGCGCCGAAGGGCGGGTTGGTCAGGAGTACGTCCACGGTAGGCTTGTCGAGCGGGATCTTCTTCTTCGCTGCCTCCACGCCCGCAAGGTGCCCGCGCGGGAAAGCGAGCGAGTCCATGTGGAAGACGTTCCCCGTGGTCTGCGCGAGCGTCATGATCGCCATGGTCGTCGCACGCACCAGGAACGGGTCGAAGTCGGAGCCGAACAGATGCTCCTCCGCGAACACCTTGAGCTTGTCTCCGTACCGCTCCCGCTCCTCCGGGGTGTCCGGGAAGCCGAACGTGCCAGCCTCCTTCTTCCAGGTGTGGTGCAGGTGCTTCAGCGTGGCCTGGAGGAAGCCGCCGGTGCCGCAGGTCGGGTCGAGGACGGTCTCGTCCTCCTTCGGGTCGAGCATCTCGACCATCAGGTTGACCGCGCCGCGCGGTGTGAAGTATTGGCCTCGGTCACCGCGCAGGTTGGTGCCGACGAGTTCTTGATAGGCGATGCCCTTGGCGTCGACATCCGTGCCAATCAGGTCGTACGGGGCGAGCTCACTGACGATGAAGGCAAGAGCCCGGTCGGAGAGGGTGATCTCGTCGGTGGGCTTGAAGACGTCCTTGTACTCACTCTTGACGTCCTCGAAGAGCTCCTTGACGCGCTTGCTGATGGCCGCGCGACCGTTCGGGTCGAACATCTCCTTCAGACCGGTGCGGAACCGGCCGTGCACGGAGCCGTGGCTGACCCGCTCGTCGTACATCTTGGCGAAGAGCAGGTAGAGGAACTGCCAGAAGGCGGCGTCCTTCGGCATGCCCTCGTTGCCGTGGATGTAGTTGTGACAGCGCCGGAAGGCGATCTTGAGCATCTCCGGGTCGGCCTGGCGCAGCCGTTGGTGCGAGGCAACGGTGCGGCTGCCGAGGGTGCCGTCGGCGACCTCCCAGTTGCTGCGGTCCTCGAAGTCGGCACCGAAGTCGCCGACCACCTTCTTGAGGAAGAAGAAGTCGACACCGTCGGTCCACATACCGTCCGCGCACTGCGGACGGTCCTCGTTGCCCATCAGCTCCTGGAGCTCCTCCAGGTCCTTCCGGGCCTGGTCGGGCTCGCGGAGCTTGACGACGTTCTTCCCGCGCTTGGGCTCCTGCTTGCAGATCACCACCCGCCGGAGGTTCGCCGTGGTGTGCGGGGCGCCGGACTCGAAGATCGCGATGTCGGCCTTCTTGCTCCGCTTCCGCTTGGCGCCCTCCTCGCTGACCGTGACGGAGAAGTCGCGCTGCATGTCGCCGGGGTCGATGCCGTGCTCGTGCACCAGGGCGCGGGCGATCCGCTGCCGGACCTTTTCCTTCTCCGTCTCCTTGATCGCTTCGCCGGAGATGTAGTCGACGACCTGGCCCTCCTTGAGGGCCGTGACCTTGGGCGCGGAGCCCTCCGCTGCAGGCTCCGCGCCGTCCTCGGGCTGCTGCGGGATGTCCAGGTCCAAGGTCAGTTCCTCCATCGGCGTGCTGCTACTTTCCTGTGCTCGGTGGTGCGGGTAGGGGCCTGCGCCCCGGGGCGGTCCTTGCGTGCGCTAACACAGTTGCCATCTGTGATCCTACGGCCCCAGGGGCGCCTCCTAAGGCGCGTTCCGCCAGGCCGGAGGGTGCGCGGTCCGGGGTTTCCGGACCCTACAGGCGAGCACCGACAACGCCTGGGCAGAAGCGGACAACGGGGCTGGGCCAGCGGCGCCCTCAGCTCATTACTCCCTGCCCGCGCTCACTTCTCCGTCGGCTCGTTGCCCTCCCGCAGCCGCACCGCCAGTGCCAGCTCGTCCAGCGACCCCTGCCCCGGCAGGAACCACCGGATCGTGCCCTGCGCGGCGCTGTCCACCCCGGACGCCTCGAAGCGCATCTTCCGCGCGAGGCCACTGGGCGAGTACCACTCGTCGTCGGCGTGCCACTGCAAGGGGTTACGCCCTGCCTCGTTGCTCCACGTCGCCTGGGCCCGCCGCGGATCCGCCGCCAGCCACTCAGTCATCTCGCGGCGCTCCGGCTTGCTGTACGGGCGAAACTCCAGAACCGTGCCCTCCTCAATCTCGCCGGCGGCGACCAAGGTCGTCACTGCGTTCACCTTCCGTCCCCGAGCCTCGGCCGTAGCTACCCGATAGTCCTCGTTGAGCGCCGGCGCCTCGTCCTCGGAGTCGAGCTTGCGCAGGGCCGCACGTACCACTCGCTCGATCCGTTCCGTGTTCCGGACGGCGGCGATGATGTGGCTGGACGTGCCGTACTCGTTGTCGATTGCGTCGAGCACCCAGGACAGGGAGTCACGGACCAGGCCGGGCACCTTAGCGAGCTCCGTCGCCCAGTCGCACTCCGGGTCCTCGATGGCCCGGGTGTCCAGGCGGCGGTAAACGATGTGAGTGACCAGGAGGTCGCCGTAGAAGGCCGCCGCGTCGGCGCGCCAGACCAGCCCCTCGCGCAGGAGCTGCAGCTGCGCCCGGACCTCACGGAGAAGCTCGACACTGCGCCAGACCTTGAAGACGTTCGGTTCGGGGCCGAAGGTCTCCTGGTAGTTGCGGTCCTCCCACAACCCGGCGAGGTGGTCGTCACGCTTGGCCACGGCTGCGAGCCGGGCGTTCGGGCTGACGGCTGCGAGCGCCTCGGCGGCCTCGGTAATGGAGCAGCCGTGCGCCGGGTCGGGGACCGTCTCACCGCGCTTGATGACGTAACTGCGCTTGAGGAGCATGGCGAAGTCGTCGCGGAGCCTGACCTGGCCGGGGTCAAGCGACTTAAAGTCGCGCTCCTCGATCGGGTTCTGCGTGTTCGTGGTGGTGGTCACCTGGTCGCCGAAGCCTGGCGGGCAGTCTTCCAAGGAGATCAGGCGTACCAGGACCCGGCCGTCCTGCGCCGCGCCCGTGTCCTCGGTGAAGGCCCGGTAGATGGCACTCACCGTCTGCGCGCCGTTGACCACGCTGACGCCGGACAGCTGGAAGTTCCCCACCTTGCCGGGCAGCGCCCGGCCGATCGGCTGGATCGACTCGCACAGCATAGTGATGCCGTTGCTGAAGTACCAGAAGTGCTCGGGCTCCTCCCGCAGAGTCTCTCTGATCTTGGAGTTAACGTCGCTCTCGTCGAGGGAGTCGCGGATGTTCCGGGCGAAGAGGCCGCGCCGGTGCTCCTCGTAGAGGTCGGCGAGGGCGGGGACGGTCATGGTGCCGTACATCGCCTTGTAAGGCGTCGACTCCTGGCCGAAGCACTCCAGTTGCACCCTGGTGTCGATCTTTGGTGCGGCGGAGTCGCCGAGAATCGCGCGGTGGAAGTCGCGCAGGTCGAGGACCTTGACTTCGACCATGTCGCGGACGACCTGATTCTGCTCGTCCTGCTTCATCTTGATCAGCTCGCGTACGCCGTCGCTGAGCGGCGCCTCGCGCATCAGGGCGAGCACCAGAGTAATCTTCGGGGTACCAGAGTCATAGGCCCGTTCGATGTCGGGGACGAACGGCTGGAAGCGGCGGTTGAATCGGCCGAAGTTCCGGTCGAGCATCAACTCCAGACCGTGGAACATCTTATGCACCTCGGCCTCGCCGAAGCCGCCCCTGTTTTGGTCGCTCCACTTCGCCTGCACCAGACAGATCCGGGAACGTGTGGCGCCGAGGTCCACCGCAATCGAGTCAAGGCCCTGATCGTCCTGCCCGTCGAAGGCCCTCGCGGCGGCTACCCGGTCGCTGCACGGGTGCTCGATCTGCGCGGCGAGCGCGGCAAGACCACGGCTCAGGAACGCCTGATGGCGACTGGCCTCCGACAGCCGCGCCTGGTCCGACATGTCGATGAGACCGGTGAATCGGTCCTCGATCGCCTTGCGGACGTACCCCACGTGCAGTTTGCTCACGATCCACCCCTGTCAGTGCCTCAGATCGTCAACACCCTATCGAGGCAGGGGATGTTGGTTGTCATGGCAGAGAAGCATCGCAACACGGCGGAGTTTCGTGAGGGGCGGTACGGATAGTGACGGAGTCCGGGAAGCCGGTCCCCAAGGTCGCGAAGGAGCTGGGATCAACGAGACGACCCTGGCGAGCTGGGTCTCGCGGGCGATGCGGGCCGGGAAGCATACGTCCGAGGACAGGGACGAGCTGATCGCCCGGCTGACGGCGGAGAACGCGGCGTTGGAGAAGGAGAACAAGGAGCTGGTGATGGAGCGCCATTCCTCCAACGCTGCATGGCCCTGTGGGTGAAGTAGCTGCGGCGTGCCCGGCCGCGGCGGTCGGGGTGATCAGCGACAACAAGACCGAGCACGGCGTCCCGTACACCGTCTCGTACCGCGCTCTGGGCGTGAGCGAGTCATGGTTCCGCAAGTGGCGCGAGACATCTGACGAGCAGGACTCAGTAGATCGACGCTCAGCAGCGTCGCACTCTCTCCAGACCCATCGACATACGCAACCCCTGACATCCCAGACCTGCTCGACAGATCACCTGACACCCCATCAGAACGAGCGTCAAATGAGCGTCACGAGCGCCATTTCAGCGTCAAGATATCGCCCGTAACGCCCACACCGCACATAACGCGCACGCACAAAACTGCAGGTCAGGAGCTCTTCGCGGCCGGTTCAAGGATCGCGACGCACTCCACATGGTGCGTCATCGGGAAAAGATCGAACGCCCGCAGCGTCCGCACCTTGTAGCCCCCCTCCCGGAAGTACGCCAAGTCCCGCGCCAGCGCCGCCGGATCGCAGGCGACGTACGCGATGCGGCGCGCCCCGAGGCTCGACAGGTGCTTCACGGTCTGCTTGCCGGCGCCCGCGCGCGGGGGGTCGAGGACGACCAGGTCGACCTCGGTGATGCCGGTGCGCGGCAGGGCCTGGTCGACCTTGCCCTGTTCGATGCGGACGCGGTCGAAGTCCTTGAGGTTGTGGCGGGCGTCCTCGACGGCGCGCTTGCCGGACTCGATGCCGAGGACGGCGCCCTGGTCGCCGACCCGGTCGGCGATCGCGCCCGCGAACAGGCCGACGCCGCAGTACAGGTCGAGGGCCATCTCGCCCTTGCGCGGCATCAGGCCCTGCATCACGGCCCTGACCAGGGTGTTCGCGGCCTGCGGGTGGACCTGCCAGAAGCCGCCGTTGCCGACGCGGTAGGTGCGGTCGTCGGCGCGCTCACGGACGAACGCGCGGCCGTGTACGCGGTGCACGCCGCCGTCGTGTTCGTCGACGCGGAGGACGGAGACCGGCTTGTCGAGTTCGACGAGCGGGAGGCGGGCGCCGGGGCGCGGGGTGAGGATCACCTGGCGGTCGCTGGAGCCGGTGGCCGCGATGGCCTCGATGGACTCCATGCCGTCCCAGGCGCGCTTCTCGATGCCCAGCTCGCTCACGCCGGGGGCCGCGATCATGCAGTGGTCGATCGGCTCGACCTCGTGCGAGCGGTGGCGGCGCAGGCCCGCGCGGCCGTCGGCGTCGACGGCGTACTGCACCCGGGTGCGCCAGGCGGGGACCTCTCCCGCCGGGAGCTTGTCGCCTTCCGCGGGCATGACGGTGCCGTCCCAGCCCGCCTCCTCGGGGGTGAGCCCCGCGAGCCGCTGCAGCTGCTCGGCGATCACCTCGCCCTTGAGGCGGCGCTGGGCGCCCGGCTTGGCGTGCTGCCAGTCGCAGCCGCCGCACTTGCCGGGACCGGCGTACGGGCACGGGGCCTCGACCCGGTCCTTGGACGCCTCCAGTACCTGGACCGCGTCCGCGCGCAGGAAGCGGGAGTCCTCTTCGCCGTCCGTGACGCGCGCGATGACCTTCTCGCCGGGCAGCGCGTGCCGGACGAACAGCACCTGCCCCTCGGCGGTACGGGCGATGCAGTGGCCGCCGTGGGCGACGGGGCCGATCTCGACCTCGTACTCCTGACCCACCAGCGAGTTCTTCGGTTCTGCCTGCATGGTGGGATGGCTCCAAGAGATCGAATGCGTGCGGCGGGACAACAACCTACGAGTCTACGTGGGAGTCGGCCCTCCGCCGCCCATGTGTAGCTTGGGGCTCGGTCTGAGAGGCTTCTGACAGGCTTCAGATCAGAGGGGCTGTGGAACCTGAGCGGGGCCTCATCCTCATCAGGGCGACAGGCCCCAGGGTCTCGTGCGCAACGAAGAACAGCCGGAAGGACGGGCGTGCACATCGTCATCATGGGCTGCGGGCGAGTGGGGGCCGCACTCGCGCAGAGCCTGGAGCAGCAGGGGCACACGGTCGCGGTGATCGACCAGGACCCCACGGCCTTCCGCCGCCTGGGCTCCGGCTTCGGCGGCCGCCGGGTCACCGGAGTCGGCTTCGACCAGGACACCCTGCGCGAGGCGGGCATCGCGGACGCCGGCGCCTTCGCCGCGGTCAGCAGCGGCGACAACTCCAACATCATCGCCGCCCGGGTCGCCCGCGAGATGTTCGGCATCGAGAACGTCGCGGCCCGTATCTACGACCCGCGCCGCGCCGAGGTTTACCAGCGCCTGGGCATCCCGACCGTGGCCACAGTCCGCTGGACCGCCGACCAGATGCTGCGCCGGCTGCTGCCGTCGGGGGCCGAGCCGCTGTGGCGCGACCCCACCGGCGGGGTACAGCTGGCCGAGGTGTACGCGTCGACCGCCTGGGTCGGCCACAAGATCAGCAAGCTGCAGGAGGAGACGGGCGTACGGGTCGCGTTCCTCACCCGGCTGGGCGAAGCGGTGCTGCCGACTTCGCAGACGGTGCTGCAGGAGGGCGACCTGGTGCATGTGATGATGCGCACCGACGAGGTCGAGAAGGTCGAGGCGGCGTTCGCCGAAGGCCCGAAGGAGGGTCGCCGATGAGGGTCGCCATTGCCGGAGCGGGCGCGGTGGGCCGTTCCATCGCGGGTGAGCTGCTGGAGAACGGTCACGAGGTCCTCCTGATCGACAAGGCGCCGACCGCCATCTCGGTGGAGCGGGTGCCGCACGCCGAGTGGCTGCTGGCCGACGCCTGTGAGATCACCTCGCTGGACGAGGCGGCGCTGCAGCGCTGCCAGGTGGTGATCGCCGCGACCGGCGACGACAAGGTCAACCTGGTCGTCTCGCTGCTGGCGAAGACCGAGTACGGCGTCCCGCGGGTCGTCGCGCGCGTCAACAACCCGAGGAACGAGTGGCTGTTCAACGAGGCCTGGGGCGTCGATGTCGCGGTCTCCACGCCGCGGCTGATGTCGGCCCTGGTCGAGGAGGCGGTCAGCGTCGGCGACCTGGTCCGGCTGCTGCGCTTCAGCCACGGTGACGCCAACCTGGTGGAGCTGACGCTGCCGCCCGAGTCGGCCCTGGCCGGCACCCGGATCGGCGACATCGAGTGGCCGGAGGACACCTCGCTGGTCACGATCATCCGCGGCACCCGGGTGCTCACGCCGGGCGCCGACGACTCCCTGGAGGCGGGCGACGAGCTCCTGTTCGTGGCGGCCCAGGCCCGCGAGGAGCAGCTTGAGGACCTGCTGTCGGTACGCGCCTGACGCGCCCGGGCGTCACGAACACGACGAGGGCCCGGCACCTTCCCGGTGCCGGGCCCCAGTGCCGTGTACGGCCGGCTACGCCTCGCCGCGCTCTGCCGCCGCGCGCTCCTTCGCGGCCTGTTCGGCCCGCTCCTCGGCCTCCATCTCCGCGAACACGTCGATCGGCGGCGGCGCCTTGGCCAGGAACACCCACGTGAAGTAGACGGCCAGGACCATCGGCGGCAGCTTCAGCGCGATCAGCACCCAGCCGAGCTGCGCGGTGTCCGCCCACCAGTAGAGCGGGAAGAGGATCGCGGCCTTGGCCAGGAAGATCAGGCCCCAGGCGAAGCTGGCCTTGACGTAGGCCTTCTTGCGCCCCGGATTGCGGGTGCGCCAGGAGAGGTTCTCGCGGAAGATCGGCCCGAGCAGGATGCCGAGCAGCGGATACCCCACCAGCGCGGAGACGAAGAAGGCCAGGCCAAGGCCGAGGCCGTAGACCATGCCCGGCAGGTAGAAGTCCTTGGCGTTGCCGGTGAAGAGGGCGAAGGCCACACCGACCGCGACGCCGAAGACGCCGCTGAAGGCGTGCTTGACGGTGTCCTTGCGGGCCAGCCGGACGATGACCAGCAGGACCGAGACCGACAGTGCGGCGATCGCCGCACTGTGCAGGTCCCGGTTGATCGTGTAGATCATCACGAAGAGCAGCCCGGGGACCATCGTCTCCACGGTGCCCCGCACGCCGCCGAACGCGTCGAGCAAGGCGGCCTGGGTGACTGCCTTGGTGTCGCCGTCCGGGCGGCTCGCGTCGCCGGTGTCCTGGCTCACCTGATCGGTCGGCTTGTCGACAGACGTCACCGGCTACTCCCGTCCGAGCGGTCTGAGTTCGTATTTGGGGTTGAAGAGCACCCTGCGGCCGCGGTTCATGGAAATGCGGCCCGATGCGATCAGCCTGCGCCCAGGTTCTATACCCACTATCGAGCGCCTGCCGAGCCACACCACATCCAGTGGGGCCGAGCCGTCGAAGAGCTCCGCCTCCAGCGACGGGACTCCGGCCCGGGGCTTGAGGGTGACCGTGCGCAACGTACCAGTAACGGTCACCATCTCGCGGTCCTGGCAGTCGTCGATGCGGGTGCATCCCGCGGTCGCCGACTTCTCCAGGAGCTCCTCCGACTCCAGCCCCTCCTGGGCGGAGGACAGTCGGCCGAACATCCGGCGGAGCCGGCCCGCCGACTTCTCTGAACGAGGAACTGGGCTCATAGAGAAAGCCTACCGGGGTCCGGCGGGGCGGGATCAACGGCGGTGGCCGCAGGTACACCGGTGACGGCGGTTCCGGACGCGGCGGTTCCGGACTCGGCGGTTCCGGACGCGGCGGCTCCAGGTGGCTACCGTTCGAATCTGTATCCCATGCCCGGCTCGGTGATGAAGTGCCTGGGGTGCGAGGGGTCCACCTCCAGCTTGCGGCGCAGCTGGGCCATGTAGACCCGCAGGTAGTTGGTCTCGGTGCCGTACGAGGGCCCCCAGACCTCCTGCAGCAGCTGCTTCTGACTGACCAGACGACCGGTGTTGCGCACCAGCACCTCGAGGAGGTGCCACTCGGTCGGGGTCAGGCGTACGTCCCGGCCGCCGCGGTTCACCTTCTTCGCGGCCAGATCGACGCTGAAGTCCTCGGTGTCCACCAGTACGTCGTCCTCGCCGGCCCCGGTGGGCTCGGCGCGGCGGACCGCGGCGCGCAGCCTGGCCAGCAGCTCGTCCATCCCGAAGGGCTTGGTGACGTAGTCGTCCGCACCCGCGTCGAGTGCCTCGACCTTCTCGTCCGAGCTGTGCCGGGCGGACAGGACGAGGATCGGCACCCGGGTCCAGCCGCGCAGGCCCCGGATCACGTCGACGCCGTCCATGTCGGGCAGCCCCAGGTCCAGGACGACGACGTCCGGGTGGCGGGCGGCCGCGAGCTGCAGGGCGGCCGCGCCGTCGGCGGCGGCGTCCACCTCGTACTTGCGCGCCTTCAGGTTGATCACGAGGGCGCGTACGATCTGCGGCTCGTCGTCGACCACGAGCACCCTGGTCATGTGGGCCTGCTTTCTGCTGTTTCTGCTGCGGGTTTCTTCGCCGCGGGTTTCTTCGCCGCGGGTTTCTTCGGTGACGGTCATGAGGTGACCTGGGCGGAGAGGTCGGGTCTGGCCGGCGGCTGTCCGGGTACGGCGGGCAGCGTGAGGACCATGGTGAGGCCGCCGCCGGGGGTGTCCTCGGCGTTCAGCGTGCCACTCATGGACTCCACGAAGCCCCGCGCGACCGCGAGCCCCAGGCCCACCCCGGCGCCCCGCGGAGCGTCACCGTAGCGCTGGAAGGGCTCGAAGATGTTCTCTTTGCCGTCGTCGGGGACGCCGGGGCCGCGGTCCACGACCCGGACCTCGACCCGGTCGCCGAGCGCGCTCGCGGCCACCGTGACGGCGGTCTCGACGGGGCTGTACTTGACGGCGTTCTCGACGATGTTGGCGACGGCCCGCTCCAGCAGGCCCTTGTCGACCGCGACCATCGGCAGCGTCTCGGGGATGTCCAGCTCCACGCTGTCGTCCGGTACGCCGCCGAGCGCCATCGGGACGACCTCGTCCAGGTCGATCTCGCGGATCAGCGGGTTGACGGTGCCGGTCTGCAGCCGGGACATGTCCAGGAGGTTGCCGACCAGGTGGTTCAGCCGGTCCGCGCCGTCCTCGATGCCCGCGAGCAGCTCGGCCCGGTCCTGCGGGGACCAGGCCACGTCGTCGGAGCGCAGCGAGCTGACGGCCGCCTTGATGGCCGCCAGGGGGGTACGCAGGTCATGGCTGACGGCGGCGAGCAGGGCGGTGCGTATGCGGTTGCCCTCGGCGAGGGTGCGGGCCTGCTGGGCCTCGCTCTGCAGCCGCTGGCGGTCCAGGACCACGGCGGCCTGGGCGGCGAAGGCGCCGAGCACCCTGCGGTCCTCGGCGGGCAGCACGCGGCCGGAGAGCGCGAGCGCCATGTGGTCGCCGACCGGCATGTCCACATCCGCGTCCTCGGGGCGGCCCAGATGCCGGGGTCCGACGCTGCCCGCGCACACCCACGGCTCGACGTCGCTCTCGCGCTCCAGGAGGGCGACGGACTCCATGCCGAAGGTCTCGCGGACCCGCTCCAGGAGGGCGTCCAGGGTGGTCTCGCCGCGCAGCACGCTGCCGGCGAGGAAGGAGAGGATCTCGGACTCGGCGCGCAGCCGGGCGGCCTGGTGGGTGCGCCGGGCCGCGAGGTCCACCACCGAGGCCACCGCGACCGCGACACCGACGAACACCAGGATGGAGACGATGTTCCTGGGAGCGGAGATCAGGAACTCGTGCTCGGGCTCGGTGAAGTAGTAGTTCAGCAGCATCGAGCCGAACGCCGCGGAGGCCAGCGCGGGCCGCAGTCCGCCGAGCATCGCGGCGGCCACGGTCAGGGCCAGGAACAGCAGCATCTGGTTGGCCAGGCCGAGGTCCCCACCGAGGTGGATCAGCGACAGGCTCAGCAGGACCGGGCCGCCGATGCCGACCACCCAGCCCGAGGCGATCCGGGAGCGGCCCAGTCTGGCGCCGCGGGCCACGGGCAGTCCGCGGCCCTTGCCGACCGCGTCGTGGGTGACGATGTGCACGTCAAGGTCGGGGCCCGACTCGCGGGCGACGGTCGCGCCGACGCCGGGCCCGAAGATGTACTGCCAGGACTTGCGGCGGCTGGAGCCGAGCACGATCTGGGTGGCGTTGACGCCGCGGGCGAACTCCAGCAGGGAGCCCGGTATGTCGTCGCCGATGACGTGGTGGAAGGTGCCGCCCAGGTCCTCGACGAGGGTGCGCTGGACAGCCAGCTCCTTGGGCGAGGCGGCGGTGAGGCCGTCGCTGCGGGCGATGTAGACGGCGAGGATCTCGCTGCCGGAGCCCTTGGCGCCCATCCGGGCCGCGCGGCGGATCAGCGTCCGGCCCTCGGCGCCGCCGGTCAGCCCGACGACGATGCGCTCGCGGGCCTGCCAGGTGGAGCGGATGTTGTGCTCACCGCGGTACTGCTGGAGGTACTCGTCGACCCGGTCGGCGACCCAGAGCAGGGCCAGCTCGCGCAGCGCGGTGAGGTTTCCGGGGCGGAAGTAGTTGGACAGGGCCGCGTCGACCTTGTCGGGTTGGTAGATGTTGCCGTGCGCCATCCGCCGGCGCAGCGCCTGAGGCGACATGTCGACGAGCTCGATCTGGTCCGCGCGGCGTACGACCTCGTCGGGGACGGTCTCGCGCTGACGTACCCCGGTGATCGACTCGACCACGTCGCCCAGCGACTCCAGGTGCTGGATGTTGACCGTCGATATGACGTCGATCCCGGCCGCCAGGAGTTCCTCGACGTCCTGCCAGCGCTTGGCGTTACGTGAGCCGGGGACGTTGGTGTGGGCCATCTCGTCGACCAGGGCGACGGCGGGCGCACGCTCCAGGACTGCGTCCACGTCCATCTCGGTGAGGGCGGCGCCGCGGTACTCCAGCTCGTGGCGCCGTATCTGCTCCAGGCCGTGCAGGAATACCTCGGTGCGCGGCCGGTCGTGGTGCTCCACGAAGGCGACGACGCAGTCGGTGCCGCGCTCCACCCTGCGGTGTGCCTCGGAGAGCATCGCGTACGTCTTGCCGACGCCCGGTGCCGAACCGACGTATATCCGAAGCTTGCCGCGTCCCATGGCCTCATTGTCTTCCAGAAAACCGCCGCGTACGCGGCGCGTGCCTACCGCGAACCTACCGCCATGAACTACGGCGAAACGGACAGCGGACGGGCGGGAGGACGTCCTTGACGCAACTCTGATGCCTCCGGCACCGCGGTTTCGGGAGTGCTACCCGCGCTCGCTGTCCTCGACGATGTGCCCGTCGCGCAGCTCGAGGACCCGGTCGGCGAGGTCGAGCAGGTTCGCGTCGTGGGTGGCGACCAGCGCCGTGACGCCCTCGCTGCGGACGACGGCGCGCAGCAGCTCCATCACGGCGTGCCCGGTCTCCGCGTCGAGCTGTCCGGTGGGTTCGTCGGCGATCAGCAGGACGGGCCGGTTGGCCAGGGCGCGGGCGATGGCGACCCGCTGCTGCTGGCCGCCGGACAGCTCGCCGGGGCGCTGCGCCGCGTGGTCCGCGAGCCCCACCAGGGAGAGCAGCAGCTCGACGCGCTCCTCGCGCTCCTTGGGGTCGGCCTTGCGCAGACGCATCGGTACGCCGACGTTCTCGGCCGCCGACAGGATCGGGATCAGTCCGAAGGACTGGAAGATGAAGCCGACCCGGTCGCGGCGCAGGGCGAGCAGGCCGTCCTCGCCGAGTCCGGAGAGGTCGGTGCCGTCGACGGTGATCCGTCCCTGGTCCGGTGCGTCGAGCCCGCCGACGAGGTTGAGCAGGGTGGTCTTGCCCGATCCGGAGCGGCCCTTGAGTGCGACGAGCTCACCGCGCGGTACGGTGAACGAGACCCCGCGCAGCGCGTGCACGGCGGCGGCCCCGGTGCCGAACGAGCGGTGCAGGTCCTCGACCCGGAGCATGGGGTCCCCGTCGGGCCGTGCCGCCAGCGCGGTACTCCCGCGCCCGCTCGTGTCCTCGGTCATGCCCCACTCCCCCGTTAGCCCCTGTACGTAGCGCGCAAGTATGGCCGTACAGCACCGTGCCGGGCAATGGCCTCACTGGTGCCTGGGGCGCGCAAAGGCCGGTGGCCCGTACGCCCTCGCGGGATGTACGGGCCACCGGCCTCAGCGCTCTGGGAGCTAGGGGCGTCAGCGCACCTCGGTGATCTCCGGGCCGCGGGCGAGCTGTCCCATCCCGCCGGCGAAGCGGGAGCCCTCCTGGGCCTGCGGCTCCTGCTGCTGGACGCCTTCGGCCACCATCTGGGCGTCGTCCGGCAGCTTGAGGACGATCGGGTCGCGCGGGGCCATCGGCGCGTCGCCGCGGACCACCACGGTGTCCCGGAAGATGCTCTCCAGCAGTCCCGCGGCCTCGGGCTGTACCGCGCCCTGGCCGGAGATCACGCCGCGCAGGAACCAGCGCGGCCCGTCACAGCCGATGAAGCGGACGACCTGTACGCCGCCGGTGCCGTCCGGCAGCTGCACCGGGACCTGGGCGCGCAGCTCCCAGCCCAGCGGGCCTTCGAGCTCGTCGATGACGCCGCCCTGCTGGGTGATGCCGGAGGCGATCTCCTCGCGGACCTCGCCCCAGATGCCCTCCTTCTTGGGGGCGGCGAAGGCCTGCAGCTGTACGGCGCTGTCGCGCAGGACGACGGTCGCCGCGACGATCGCGTCGCCCGCCACCTCGACGCGCAGTTCCATGCCCTCGACTCCCGGCACGAAGATGCCGCCGAGGTCGACCCGGCCCTCGCCGGGCTCACGGACCTCGGAGACGTCCCAGGGGCCGTCGGGGCGGGGCGCGGGCGGCAGGCTCACCCGCTGCGGCTCGGCCGCGTCCGCCGTGTCTGTCTCGTCCTGTGGGTCCATGCCCTCGACGACCTGCTCGGCCTCGCCGGCCGCGTCGTCGGCGGCACCCTTCTTACGACGTCCGAACACGTCACTGTCCTTCCCGGTCGCATGCGACCGAAGCGTATTGGTTCCCGCCCTGCGGATCGCCCGCTGTGCCGTCCACAGCGGCATGGCCACCGGTGGACCCGAAGCCCCCCTCGGCCCGTACCGAGTCGGGAAGTTCCGCGACCTCGTGGAAGCGCACCTTCTCGACCTGTTGGACGACCAGTTGGGCGATCCGGTCGAAGCGCTCGAACCGCACGGTCTCGCGCGGGTCGAGATTCACCACGATCACCTTGATCTCTCCACGGTACCCGGCATCCACCGTCCCCGGGGCATTCACGAGGGCGACACCGCAGCGGGCGGCGAGGCCGGAGCGCGGGTGTACGAAGGCCGCGTACCCCTCGGGGAGCGCGAAGGCCACCCCGGTGGGCAGCACCGTGCGTTCACCCGGGGCGAGGTCGCAGGCCTGGGTGGTCCGCAGATCGGCTCCGGCGTCGCCGGGGTGCGCGTACTCCGGAAGCGGTACGTCCGGGTCTACGCGGCGGATCTGTACGGCGAGCGGCTCACGGGTCACGGGTTCACCTCGAAGGCACGGGCTCGCTTGACCTGGTCCGGGTCGGCCATGGCGGCCTGGATCTCGGCGGGACGGCCGTTGTCGATGAAGTGGTCGACCTTGACCTCGATGAACAGGCCGTCGGCCCGGACCGCGACGGGCCCTTCGGGGCCGCCGATCCGCCCGGTGGCCCTGGAGTAGATCTTGCGCCCGGCCACCGCGGTGACCTCGGCCTCCAGATACAGCACGGTGTCCACCGGAACGGGGCGTACGAAGTCCGTCTCCAGGCGTCCGGTCACCGCGATCACGCGCAGCAGCCAGTTCAGCGAGCCCAGCGTCTCGTCCAGGGCGGTGGCCAGGACGCCGCCGTGCGCGAGGCCCGGTGCTCCCTGGTGCTCGGGCTTCACCGTGAACTCCGCGGTGATGGCCACGCCCTCTGCGGCCCGTGCCTCAAGGTGCAGTCCGTGCGGCTGGCCCCCGCCGCAGCCGAAGCAGTGCTCGTAGTGCGCACCGAGCAGCTCGCCGGGTGCCGGGGCCTCAGGATGCCGCTCCGGCGCCACGGCGTCGTCGGGGGGTGTCAACGATGTTCGTCCACTCACAGCCGCAGACCCTACCTGCGTGGCCGCATGCCCGAAGCACCGTGCCAAGCTTGGCGTTATGCAGTCCTCAGCCCAGCTCTTCGAAGAACGCCTCACCGCGCCCCGTTCGTGGTGGGTCATCGTGGCCCTGCTCGGGGTCGCGGGCGGCCTGATGCTGCTGCCGCTCGGTCCGCTGCCGATGCTCGGCGGTCTGATCGGCGGCGGGGCGCTCGCGGCCGTCGCGGTGAGCTCGTACGGCTCGGTACGGGTGCGGGTGGTGGCCGGTTCGCTGGTCGTGGGGGATGCCCGGATTCCGGTGGCCGCCCTGGGCGCGGCCGAGGTGCTTGACGCGGACGAGGCGCGCGCCTGGCGCACCCACAAGGCCGATCCGCGCGCCTACATGCTGCTGCGCGCCTACATCCCTACGGCGCTGCGCGTAGCGGTCACGGACCCGTCGGACCCGACGCCGTACGTCTATGTGTCGACCCGCGATCCGCAGGGCCTGGCAGCCGCGCTGGACGCGGTCCGCTCGGCCTGAGCCTCGCCCCGGCTCCCGGCGGGGCTCTCAGGGGCCTTCGAGGGCCTGCTGAGGGGCCTTCTGCCACTCCAGCGGCGCTCTCTCCGGCGGTGCCGACTCGGGCATGGCCGACTCAGGCGGGGCCGACTCGGGCAGCGCTTCCCATGGCACCTGCGCCCTGCGCAGATCCGCGCGGATGCGCTCCGCGAGTTTCTTGGTGTCACGGCGGTTCATGACCGCGCCGATCGCCGCACCCACCAGGAACGGCATCAGGTTCGGCAGGTTTCTGACCGTGCGCTTCATGATCTGCTGCCGCAGCTCGCGCTTCGTCTGGGTGCCGAGTGCCGCGCTGATCGACGCCGTCTTGGCCACGTCGATCCCGCGCTCATGGGTCCATGAGGTCAGATACGCGGTGGAGCGCTGAGCGAGGGTGCCCTCGGGGCGCAGCCCGTACACCTCGCGCAGCTCCGCGATCAGCTTCAGTTCGATCGCGGCGACGCCGGTGATCTCGGCGGCCAGCTCCGCGGGCATCGCGGGCGGTACGGGCAGCGCCGCGGCCACCCCCACGCCCGCGCCGACGGTCGAGGCGGCATGGCAGGCGCCTGCCACCAGTTTGTCGGCGATCTGCTCGGGCCCCAGGCCCGGGAACTGCTGTCGCAGGGTTGCGAGATCACGCACCGGGACGCGCGGTGCGATGTCGATGATCCGGTCGGCCAGCTGGCCGACGGCGGCCATGGTGCTGCGGCCGCCCTTGAGTACGCCGTCCCTGGCTGTTGCCAGTCGGCCGGGCCTGGGCATGGGGCTGTCCCCGTCCGCGCTGTCCGCTGGCTCGAGCGAGGCCTGCCGGCCTCGCTCACCGTCACGGACGTCGTCGCACGGGGCGGTGCCCGCCGCCTTACGGAAGCGTCGCTTCCGGGGCAGCATCGACCCTGTCACGGCCGACCGACCTCAGTCGCAGTCGCGGCAGATGGGCTGACCGTTCTTCTCCCGCGCCAGCTGGGACCTGTGGTGCACCAGGAAGCAGCTCATGCAGGTGAACTCGTCCTGCTGCTTGGGGAGCACCCTGACGGCGAGCTCCTCGTTCGACAGGTCCGCGCCGGGCAGCTCAAGGCCTTCCGCGGCCTCGAACTCGTCGACGTCGACGGTCGACGTCGACTTGTCGTTCCTCCGCGCCTTCAGTTCTTCGATGCTGTCCTCATTGAGGTCGTCATCGGTCTTACGTGGGGTGTCGTAATCCGTTGCCATGTCGCTCTCCCCCTCCGGGTGTCTGCAGTGTCTCCAGCGCACGTAACGCGTGAGAGGCCGGACTTGTGCCCGACCCGAGGCGGAGATTTTGCCTCACATCAAGGTCTGTTACTCAATCGACACCCAACCGCACCCCTGAAGAGGTGATCGGTTAGATGGCGAGGAGGACCGTACACGGTCCGAATATCGCAGTTCACGGGCGCCACCCCGTGTACTTCCCGTGATCAAGACCCCCCAAAACCCGGATTTTCCCGGCTTTCTGGCGACCTCGGCGATCACGGAGAGTAGATGGCTGGAAATTCGCCCTTGTGATCGATCCCACACGGATCTCCCGGGAGCAGGTCCCGAAAATTCCGCTAAAAGCGAACTTGAGGCGAATCCGCAGAAGCATCTCAGATGGGCAGGGTGACTCGCATCACGAGACCACCCCCCTCACGCGGCTCGGCGATGATACGGCCTCCGTGAGCCCGCGCCACCGATCGTGCGATGGAGAGCCCGAGCCCCACGCCCTTGTCGCTGCCGGTGCGCTCCGTGCGCAGCCGACGGAAGGGCTCGAAGAGGTTGTCGATCTCGTAGGCGGGCACCACAGGGCCCGTATTGGCCACCAGGAGCACCGCCTGGCCGTGCTGGACCTCGGTGCGCACCTCCACCCAGCCGGCCTCGGGGACGTTGTACCGCACGGCGTTCTGCACCAGGTTCAGCGCGATCCGCTCCAGCAGTACGCCGTTGCCCTGGACCACCGCGAGCGCCCGCTCGCCGCGGATCTCGACGCCCTTGTCCAGCGCCTCGGCGCGCACCTGGTCGATGGCGCGCGAGGCGACCTCGGCGAGGTCCACGGGCTTGCGCTCCACGATCTGGTTGTCGCTGCGGGCGAGCAGCAGCAGGCCCTCCACCAGCTGTTCGCTGCGCTCGTTGGTGGCCAGCAGGGTCTTGCCCAGCTGCTGGAGCTCGGGGGGCGCCCCCGGGTCGGAGAGCTGCACCTCCAGCAGGGTGCGGTTGATCGCCAGCGGGGTCCGCAGCTCGTGCGAGGCGTTGGCGACGAACCTCTGCTGGGCGGTGAAGGCCCGCTCCAGCCGTTCCAGCATCTCGTCGAAGGTGTCCGAGAGCTCCTTGAGCTCGTCGTCCGGGCCGTCCAGCTCGATCCGGCGGGAGAGGTCCGAGCCGGCCACCTGGCGGGCGATCCGGGTGATCCGGCCGAGCGGCGACAGCACCCGTCCCGCCATCGCGTACCCGAAGGCGAACGCGATCACGCTGAGCCCGAGCAGGGCGAGCAGCGAGCGGCTCAGGAGGTTGTCCAGGGCGCGCTGGCGCAGGGTGTCGGCGCACTGCGAGATGGCGGTGTTCAGCTGGTCCTGGTTGACAGCACCGGCGACCGCAGGGCACTGCGGGCTGGAGATCGTCACCTGGCCGTCGCTGGTGATCTTCAGGTTCGGTACGGACCCGTCGTGCAGGGCCTGTGCCGCGAGGAGGTAGATGATCGAGAGCAGCAGGATGCCCGCGATCAGGAACATCCCGCCGTAGAGCAGCGTGAGCCGTATCCGGATCGTCGGACGCAGCCACGGGAAGGGCGGCTCGGGACGTACGGGGTCCCAGGTCGGCTTGGGAGGTGCCGAAGGCGGCACCGGGGTCGCGGTCATGGAAGGTTCAGATCCGGTATCCCGAGCCGGGCACGGTCACGATGACGGCGGGCTCGCCGAGCTTGCGCCGCAGGGTCATCACGGTGACCCGTACGACGTTGGTGAAGGGGTCGGTGTTCTCGTCCCAGGCCTTTTCCAGGAGCTGCTCGGCCGAGACGACCGCGCCCTCGCTGCGCATCAGCACCTCAAGGACCGCGAACTCCTTCGGCGCCAGCTGGATCTCCCGGCCGTCCCGGAAGACCTCGCGGCGGTTGGGGTCGAGCTTGATGCCGGAGCGCTCCAGGACGGGCGGCAGGGCCACCGTCGTACGCCGTCCCAGGGCACGCACGCGTGCCGTCAGTTCGGTGAAGGCGAAGGGCTTGGGAAGGTAGTCGTCCGCGCCCAGCTCCAGACCCTCGACGCGGTCGCTGACGTCGCCGGACGCGGTGAGCATCAGTACCCGGGTGGGCATGCCGAGCTCGACGATCTTGCGGCAGACGTCGTCGCCGTGCACGAGCGGGAGGTCCCGGTCGAGTACGACCACGTCGTAGTCATTCACCCCGATACGCTCCAGGGCGGCCGCCCCGTCGTACACCACGTCGACGGCCATGGCCTCCCGGCGCAGTCCGGTGGCCACCGCATCGGCGAGCAGTTGCTCGTCCTCGACGACGAGTACGCGCACGTCGTGTCCTTCCTCTGGGCCCGCGCAGGCAGGCTCTGATGTCACTGGGCAGGCCTCCATCCTGCCCGTTTCGGCCATAAACCGGCTGTAAGGCGGTCCTCCGGCCGGGAATTCGGGGATTCCCGGACCGGTTGAGGTTTCCTCGGAAGGCACCCAGGGGAGGACGACTGCACACCCGCGATCACGCTCTGCATGTGGCATGCCACGAACTGCTTCCGCAGGCGTGGAAGAGCCGTGATCGCCCCTTGCCGAGGGCACACCCCCGTGCCACCGACCCACGACCCACGACGAGGGGGCGCGCACCATGGACGCATTCACCGCAGGGCTCCTGCAACGCATAAAGGCCACCGAGACCGACCTCACGCGGGCTCGCGAGGACGGCGACGACTTCCTTGCGGAGGTCGAGCAGGCCGAACTTGACGATCTGCACCGCCTGGCGGCGGAGCATGGCGTGGAGGTCGGCGCGACCAACGCCTAGCCGTTAGCCGCCACGCTCAGGAGGGCCCCGGTACCTTGCCAGGTGCCGGGGCCCTCGTGTGTGCGCGGGCCGGTGTGCGGGTGCGGGTGCGGGTGCGGGTCTAGAGATTCGTTCCCCACCCCGCCCCTTCCCGAAAGGCCTCGCCGACCGGGCTCACAGATGGCCTCAAACGCCGGCCGGGCTGAAATGGGGAAAGCTCAGTCGTGCCACGCCCCCAGCGCGTCCAGCTTGGCGCGCAGTGGCTCGAAGAGGGCCGGTGGGGCCGCCACCACGAGGTCGCCCGACGGGGCGTCGCCGGGAGCGCGGCCACCTACGACCGCCCCCGCCTCGCGGGCGATGAGGTCGCCCGCCGCCAGGTCCCAGGGGTTGAGACCGCGCTCGTAGTACGCGTCCAGGCGCCCCGCCGCCACGTCGCACAGGTCGATCGCCGCCGACCCGCCGCGCCTGATGTCCCGTACCTGGGGGATGAGCTGCCGTACGACCTCCGCCTGCCGGACCCGGCGCTCGGTCAGGTAGCCGAAGCCGGTGCCGAGGAGGGCCTGCTCGAACGGGGGCGCGGGGCGTACCTTCAGCGGCCGGTCGTTGACGTACGCGCCCTCGCCCAGCGCGGCCCGGAACGTCTCGCCCTGCATCGGGGCGTGCACCACGCCGACGACCGTCTCGCCGTCCGCGCCGCCCACGCGTGCCGCGATCGACACGGCCCAGGCGGGCCGCCCGTACAGGTAGTTGACGGTGCCGTCGATGGGGTCGATGACCCACTGCACCCCACTGCTGCCCTGGACGCTCGCGCCCTCCTCACCGAGGAAGCCGTCGTCCGGCCGGTGCTCGGCGAGGAAGCCGGTGATCATCTTCTCGGAGGCGATGTCCATCTCGGTGACGACATCGACGGCGCTGGACTTGGTGGCCGCGACCCCGAGGTCGTCGGGACGCCCGTCGCGCAGGAACACGCCCGCCTGGTGAGCGGCCCGGAGCGCGAGGTCCATGAGTTCGGCATTGAGATCGGCCTTGAGCTCAGCCCTGAGGTCGGCCTTGCGTTGGTCGGTCACGGGATTCCTTACGCGTAGGGGCTGTCGGCGCCCGCGGCCGCGGGACGCGGGGCCCGTGCCGGGCAGCAGCCGACGGGGCACAGGTCGTGGCTCGCGCCGAGCGTCCCGAGCGCGCAGGGCCGTACGTCCTGCCCGCGCTCGATGGCCGCCCGCTCCAGAACCAGCTCGCGCACCGCCGCGGCGAACCGCGGGTCCGCGCCGACGGTCGCCGAGCGCGCCACGGGCAGGCCGAGTTCCGCGGCCTTGGCGGTGGCCTCGGTGTCGAGGTCGTACAGGACCTCCATGTGGTCCGACACGAAGCCGATCGGGACCATCACCACCGCCGGCACGTCCTGGCCGTGCAGCTCTTCCAGGTGATCGCAGATGTCCGGCTCCAGCCACGGGATGTGCGGGGCTCCGGACCGCGACTGGTAGACCAGCTGCCAGGCGTGGTCGGTCCCGGTCTCCTCGCGTACGGCCTCGGCGATCAGCCGCGCGACGTCCAGGTGCTGCCGCACGTACGCGCCGCCCTCGCCATGCGCCTCGACGGGGCCCGAGCTGTCCGCCGCCGCGTCCGGGATGGAGTGCGTGGTGAAGGCGAGGTGCGCCCCCGCGCGTACGTCCTCGGGGAGCTCGGCGAGCGACTTCAGTACGCCGTCGATCATGGGGCGTACGAAGCCGGGGTGGTTGAAGTAGTGGCGGAGCTTGTCGATCCTCGGCAGCTCCAGGCCCTCGGACTCCAGGGTCGCAAGGGCGTCGGCGAGGTTCTCGCGGTACTGGCGGCAGCCCGAGTACGAGGCGTACGCGCTGGTCGCGAGGACGAGGACGCGGCGGCGGCCGTCGCGCACCAGGTCCCGCAGGGTGTCGGTCAGATAGGGCGCCCAGTTGCGGTTGCCCCAGTACACCGGCAGGTCCAGGCCGTGGTCCGCGAAGTCCTTGCGCAGGGCGTCGAGCAGCGCACGGTTCTGGTCGTTGATCGGGCTGACGCCGCCGAACAGGAAGTAGTGCTGACCCACCTCCTTGAGCCGCTCCTTGGGGATACCGCGGCCCTTCGTCACGTTCTCCAGGAAGGGCA
The DNA here is from genome assembly GCF_046540415.1 of Streptomyces sp. E11-3. NCBI lineage: Bacteria > Bacillati > Actinomycetota > Actinomycetes > Kitasatosporales > Streptomycetaceae > Streptomyces > Streptomyces sp. E11-3. The sequence continues at coordinate 1,797,729 of NZ_JAZGRL010000001.1, forward strand.
CCACGTCGTCGGGGCCTTCCGGACCGCCGAACGAGAGCAGCAGCAGGGCGTCGTACGGGGTCGAGTCAGTCGAATCAAGCGCTTCGGGCATGGCTCGATCCTGCCACCCCCGTCGAGCGCGGTGGAAATAGCGGTGCGGAGCATGAGACAGCAGCCGTAAGCTGTAACGACCCGTTACACACCTTACCGGAGTGCTCCTTGGCCAGCCCGTACCGCACGATCTTCAGCACCCCCGGGACCCGGACCTTCTCCGCGGCGGGGTTCATCGGACGGTTGCCGCTGGCCATGCTCGGGATCGGCATCGTGACGATGGTCTCGCAGCTCACCGGGCGCTACGGGCTCGCGGGCGCGCTCTCGGCCACGGTCGCGCTCTCCGTCGCGGCGATCGGCCCGCAGATCTCCCGGCTGGTGGACCGGTACGGCCAGCGCCGAGTGCTGCGCCCCGCGACTCTGGTCTCGCTGACCGCCGTTGCGGGTCTGTTGGTTTCGGCCAAGATGGGGCTGGCCGACTGGACCCTGTTCGCCTTCGCCGCGTTCGCGGGCTCTGTGCCGAGCGTGGGATCGATGGTCAGGTCGCGCTGGGCCGAGCTCTACCGCACCGACCCGCGCCGACTGCACACCGCGTACTCCTTCGAGTCCGTGGTGGACGAGATCTGCTTCATCTTCGGGCCGATCGTCTCGATCGGCCTGTCCACGGCCTGGTTCCCCGAGGCGGGGCCGCTGCTCGCCGCGCTGTTCCTGGCGACCGGTGTCTTCTGGCTGACCTCGCAGCGCGCCACCGAGCCCGTGCCGCAACCGCGCGAGCAGCACGGTGGGGGCTCGGCGCTGCGCTCCGGCGGCCTGCGGGTGCTGATGCTGGCGTTCGTCGCCACCGGAGTGATCTTCGGCTCGATCGATGTCGTGACGGTCGCCTTCGCCGACGAGCAGGGCCACAAGTCGGCCGCCAGCCTGGTGCTCGCCGCGTACGCGCTGGGCTCGTGCCTGGCCGGGGTGGTCTACGGGCTCCTTGACCTCAAGGCGGCGCCCGCCCGCAGGTGGCTGCTGGGCGTCTGCGCGATGGCCGTGAGTATGATCCCGCTTCAACTGGTCGGGAACCTGGCGTTTCTGGCCGTGGCGCTCTTTGTCGCGGGCCTTTCCATCGCACCGACGATGGTGACCACCATGGCCCTCGTCGAACAGCACGTACCCCGCGCGAAGCTGACCGAGGGCATGACCTGGACGAGTACCGGGCTCGCGGTCGGGATCGCGCTCGGCTCGTCGGTCGCGGGATGGGTGATCGACGTGGCCGGGGCGAAGGCCGGGTACACGGTGCCGGTCGCCTCCGGTGCCGTCGCGGTCGTGGTCGGGCTCCTGGGGTACCGCCGGCTGAACAGGCCGGTGCCGCGGCGGGGAGGAACCGATGAGCACGGTGAGCAGGGGCGGCCGGACGAGCGGGCCGCGAAGGACGCCGAGACCGTGGCGTAACTGGGCCGGGAACGTGACCGCCCGTCCGGCGCGGGAGGTCTCGCCCGCGTCCGTGGACGAGCTCGCCGCGGCGGTACGTCAGGCCGCCGATGACGGGCACCGGGTGAAGGCCGTCGGCACCGGGCACTCCTTCACCTCGGTCGCCGCGACCGACGGTGTGCTGATCCGCCCCGAACTCCTCACCGGCATCCGCGGAATCGACCGCGCGGCCGGCACCGTCACCGTGCAGGCCGGGACTCCACTGAAGCGGCTGAACCTGGCGCTGGCCAGGGAGGGCCTGTCGCTCACGAACATGGGCGACATCATGGAGCAGACCGTCGCGGGCGCCACCAGCACCGGCACCCACGGCACCGGCCGCGACTCGGCCTCGATCGCCGCACAGATACGCGGACTTGAGCTGGTCACCGCCGACGGATCGGTGCTGCGCTGCTCCGCGAAGGAGAACCCCGAGGTCTTCGCCGCGGCCCGGATCGGCATCGGCGCGCTGGGCATCGTCACCGCGATCACCTTCGCCGTCGAGCCCCTCTTCCTGCTGACCGCCCGCGAGGCGCCCATGAGCTTCGAGCAGGTGACCGCGGAGTTCGACCAGCACGTCGCCGAGAACGAGCACTTCGAGTTCTACTGGTTCCCGCACACCGGCAACTGCAACACCAAGCGCAACAACCGCAGCGCGGGCCCCGAGGCGCCGGTGGGTGCGGTCAGCGGCTGGTTCGAGGACGAGTTCCTGTCCAACGGGGTCTTCCAGGCGGCCAACTCCCTGGGCCGGGCCTTTCCCGCGACGATTCCCGCCATGGCCAAGGTCTCCAGTCGGGCACTCTCCGCCCGCACCTACACCGACATCCCCTACAAGGTCTTCACATCACCGCGCCGGGTGCGCTTCATGGAGATGGAGTACGCGATCGACCGCTCGGCCCTCGTCGAGACGCTGCGCGAACTGCGGGCCATGGTCGACCGCTCGCCGCTGCGGATCAGCTTCCCGGTCGAGGTCCGTACCGCACCCGCGGACGACATCGCGCTGTCCACGGCCTCGGGGCGCGACACCGCGTACATCGCCGTCCACATGTACCGGGGCACGCCCTATCAGGCGTACTTCACCGCCGCCGAGCGGATCTTCACCGCCCATGGCGGGCGGCCGCACTGGGGGAAGGTGCACACGCGGGACGCGGAGTACCTGGCGTCGGTCTATCCGCGGTTCGACGAGTTCACCGCCCTGCGCGAACGGCTGGACCCGGACCGGGTGTTCGGCAACGACTATCTGCGACGGGTGCTGGGCGCGTAGGCGTTCTTACTCTTCGGGTGTGCTGGTGCCGTCCTGGACGGTGTTGTCTTCTGTGCCGTTGTCCGAGGGGTCGGGTGTGGGGGTTGGGGTCGGAGTAGGCGTCGGTGTGGGGGTGGGTGTAGGCGTCGGGGTCGGCGTCGGCTTGTGGTCGCCGTCGTTCTGGGTTGGGTCGCTGTCCGGGGTCGGGGCGCCACTGGGGGTGTTGTCGCNCCAGCCGCATTGTCGCCCCCCTTGTTGTGGGCAATCGTTCCGCAGGGCGAGGGGGGCACCTCCCGCTCGAGCGAAGTCGAGAGTGGGGGAGGGTGGGCACAACCCCTCGCCACGGGGTGCGCCCATTCCACCAAGCCCGAAGGGCAACACCCTCCCCTCGCCACGGGGCACCGTGAAGACAAGCCCGAGGGCGCGCCCTCACCCCGCCACGGCAAGCCCGAGGCCGCGCCCTCACCCCGGCACGGGGCTAGCGTGGGCTTGGGCCCGTTGCCACGGGGCGGGAGGGGTCCGCGGTCCACTCTGACCAGGAGCCCGGGTAGAGGGCCGCGGGGATGCCCGCGACCGCGAGCGCCAGGATCTGCTGCGCGGCCGAGACACCCGAGCCGCAGTACACACCGACCTCCGCCGCCACCCCGGCGCCGAGGCGCTCGAAGCGGGCCGCGAGAGCGTCGGGCGGCAGGAAGCGACCGGTCGCGTCGACGTTCTCGGAGGTCGGGGCCGAGAGCGCGCCCGGGATATGACCGGCGACCGGGTCGATCGGCTCCACCTCACCCCGGTAGCGCTCCGCCGCGCGCGCGTCCAGCAACACCCCGGTGCGGGCGAGCGCGGCGGCCCCGTCGGCGTCGAGGACCGGCAGGGCCCCGGGTACGGGGACGAAGTCACCCGGTGCCGGGGACGGCGGGGACGAGGAGAGCGGCCCGTCCCACGCGGCGAGCCCACCGTCCAGGACCCGTACCGCAGGGTGCCCCGCCCAGCGCAGCAGCCACCAGGCGCGCGCCGCGGCCCAGCCCTGCCCGCCGTCGTACACCACCACCGGGCGGGCCGCCGAGACCCCGGCCGCCCTCATCGCCGTACCGAAGACCTCCAGGTCGGGCAGCGGATGGCGGCCACCGGACCCGGGTGGCCCGGCCAACTCGGCCTCCAGGTCGATGAAGACCGCGCCGGGGATGTGCCCGGCCTCGTACGCGGGGCGGCCGTGCGGCGCACCCATCTGGTAGCGAATATCCAGGACTACCGGTGGGTAGTCACCTGTCGACTCGACCGCAAGTTCGGATGCGGAGATGATGGCATTCATGGCCACATCCTTGCGTAAGGTCTGGCCGCCTCGTCCAGGGGCGGTTAGCCTGCACCGCCGGGTGTTCCGTTGATCGACACCGAGTAACAGCGAAACGGGCATCCTCTCGCGGGGAACTTGCAGATGCGGCGCGGCCGGAGCGCAGCGTGCGACCGGTGGTGCGAGCATCTGGTCTTGGCATCCCGTGGCTCACCATGACGGTCCGAGGAGAGAGTGACGATGACCGAGTCCGCAGCTCGGCACACACCTGGCACGCCGTGCTGGGAGAGTCTGATGGTGCACGGCATGGCCGCCACCCAGAAGTTCTACGGCGCGCTGTTCGGCTGGGAGTTCCTGCCGGGGCCACAGCAGCTCGGCCCGTACGTCCGTGCGCTGCTCGACGGACACGAGGTGGCCGGGATCGGCCACCTGCCGGCCGACCGGCATCTGCCGATCGCCTGGACGCCCTATCTGGCAACGGACGACGCGCACGCCACGGCGGAGATGATCCGGCACTGCGGCGGCACCGTCGCGGTCGGTCCGCTGGACGCCGGAGAGGCCGGGCGGCTGGCCATCGCCTCCGACCCGGCGGGCGCCGTGTTCGGCATCTGGCAGGCCGCCGCGCACGCGGGAGCGGCGGTGAAGGGCGTGCCGGGCACTCCGGTGTGGAATGAGTTGGTGACCCGCGACACCGCGTCCGTCGGCAAGTTCTACCAGCACCTCTTCGGATACGAGGAAGAGGCCGTGGTCTCGGCCGACTTCGACTATCTGACGCTCCATCTGGACGGGCGCCCGGTGGCCGGGGTGCACGGCGTGGGGAACGCCCTGCCGCGCGATCTGGGCGCGCACTGGATGACGTACTTCGAGGTCGAGGACACCGACGACACGGTGCAGCGGGTCGTCGAACTCGGCGGCCATGTGCTGCGTCCCGCGCGCGACGGCGGGCACGGCCGGATGGCGACCGTCGCGGACCCCGAGGGTGCGGCCTTCACGGTCGTACGGTCGGCCCGCTGACGGACGTACGGCTGCCGGACGTACGGCTGACGGGTCAGGCGGAGGTCACCGGCAGGACGTCCGGTGAGAGGGCGCCCGCGTGGGCGGTGGCGCTGGTCATCCGGCGCCGGTGGTGGCGTCGGCACAGGACCTCGTAACCGACCTCCCCCGCCAGCTGGTTGACATCGCCCACGACCACCTGGGCGCCTTCGACGACCATCACGCCGCCGACCGTACGGGCGTTGTGCGTGGCCCGCGCGCCGCACCAGCACAACGCCTCGACCTGCAGCGCCTCCAGGCGGTCGGCGAGTTCGATCAGGCGCTGCGAGCCGGGGAACAGCTTGGACCGGAAGTCGGTGGTGATCCCGAAGGCGAAGACATCCAGCTCCAAGTCGTCCACGATGCGGGCGAGTTGGTCGATCTGGGCGGGGGCGAGGAACTGCGCCTCGTCGACGATCACGTAGTCAGCGCGGCCGCCGCGCGAGATGTGGTCGACGAGATAGGCGTACAGGTCCATGCCCTCGTCGGCCTCGACCGCGTCGGTGACCAGGCCCAGGCGTGACGAGAGCTTGCCCTCGCCCGCACGGTCGTCGCGGGTGAAGATCACGCCTTGGAGGCCGCGAGCGGAACGGTTGTGTCCGATCTGCAGTGCCAGAGTGCTCTTCCCGCAGTCCATCGTTCCCGAGAAGAACACCAGCTCGGACATGGGGTGTTGAAGACCTTTCAGGTGTAGGCGAGGGGGGCGCTCGTCGGAACGCGCGTCAGGAACGTACTTCGAGGAGCGGTACGAGCTGTTCGGCGGGGGTCATGGAGCCGTGGTTGCCGACCATCAGCGACTCCTTGGGCTCCCGCTCGGAGGCGATGATCACGACGTCGTCGCGGGCCGCGGCGATCACGTCGCCCAGGCGTCCGTGCACCCGCTCGTCCACCCTCGGTCCGAACCAGCCCGCGGCGATCGCCTCGTCCCGGCCCGCCACCCAGAACTGCTCGCCGAGCACCTCGCGCCAGCAGGTCAGGACGTCCGCCTCGGCGCCCGGGACCGCGTACACATGGCGGGCGCGGCCCTCGCCGCCCAGCAGGGCGACCCCGGCGCGCAGTTCCCAGTCCTCGTCGAAGTCGATACGGGACTGCTCGTCGAAGGGGATGTCGACCATGCCGTGGTCGGCGGTGACATAGAGCGCGGAGCGCGGCGGGAGCTGCTCGGCCAGCCGCTGGACCAGCCGGTCGACGTACATCAGCTGGCCGCGCCAGGCGTCGGAGTCGACGCCGAAGCGGTGGCCCTTGCCGTCCACTTCCGCGTAGTACGTGTAGACCAGCGAACGGTCGCCCGCGGCGAGTTGCCCGGCCGCGAGGTCCATCCGCTCCTCGCCCGAGAGCCGGCCGTGGAAGGAGCCACCGCTCAGGGCGATCTTGGTGAGCGGGGTGTCCCGGAAGGTGGGCGACGAGACCTGGGCGGTGTGCACGCCCGCCTCGTCGGTGAGCTGGAAGACGGTGGGGTACGGCTGCCAGACGCGCGGCTGGGTCCAGGGGTTCCAGCGGAGCTGGTTCATCAGCTCGCCGGTGGCCGGGTTGCGCACGGTGTAGCCGGGCAGGCCGTGGTCGCCGGGCGGCAGGCCCGTACCGACCGAGGCCAGCGAGGTCGCGGTGGTGGCCGGGAAACCCGCGGTGATCGGGCGGCCGGTGCCGCCGCGGGAGCTCGCGAGCAGCGAGGTGAGGAAGGGTGCCTCGTCCGGGTGGGCGAGCAGCTGCTCCCAGCCGAGGCCGTCGATCAGGAAGACGCAGTTCCGGTCGGCCGGGGTGAGCTCGGGGATGGCCGCTTCCATGCCGGGCACGCCCATGCCCGACGCGAGGGTCGGCAGCAGGTCGGCCAGCGATCCCTTGCCGTACTCGGGCACGGGCGCGGAGGCGACCTCGAGGGGTTCCGGGTCCTGCCAGGCGGTGGGGGGCGAGGGGTGGGACATCAGCGGCCGGTGCCGGTCGCCGCGGTCGCCTCGGAGAGTGCCTGGGCGAAGACCAGGGTCTGGCGCACGGTGTCCGGGCCGTCGCCGGCCTCGCTGACCCGCAGGCTCAGGTCGTCCGCGGTGGAGTTGCCGGTGTAGCCGTGGTCCGCCTCGCAGTTGGGGTCGCCACAGGCCGCGGGCTCCAGGTCGATCCGGGAGACGGCGCCCCATCCGATGGTGAGCAGGACCTCGCGGGGCAGGGCGCCCGGCTGGTACTTCTCGGGGTTGGCGACGACACGGCTGACCACGACCGAGGAGATCCGGCCGATCTTGACGGACTCCGTCGACGTGGTGGCGTACGGCGTCGGCGAGGTGCTGTCGGCAGCCTGCTCGTCGGTGTGGCTGACGATGAAGCGGGTTCCGGTCAGGACGAGGACCGTGACATGGCGGCGCACTTCGTTCGAGTCGAAGGTGGTCTCCTGGTGCACCAGGTACGACGCGATCGCCTCGCCGCCGACAGCGGCTTCCACCGCCTCGGCCACGAGGGCCGGGTAATAGCCGCTGCGCTCGATCGCCGTGCGCAGCCCCTGGGTCGTCGTACCGGTCTTCGCCATGGCCCCCATCCTACGGGGGTGTGGTGACTGCCGTGCCCTCCGCGGCCGGGGCCCGCTGAGGGTGCGTGCCGGGCGTCGGGGCGCAGGCGGGGGTTCGAGGACAGGCTCTCAGTACGCGGG
>NZ_JAZGRL010000001.1:1805502-1815898 GCF_046540415.1 Streptomyces sp. E11-3
CGGGGGCCGAGGTCGTCGCGGGCCGGTGGGGGTGCGAGACGTACGGAGCCGCTCAGTACGGAGACGCCGTGTGGGGCGACGATCACCGGCTCCAGCGAGACGCCGACCACTTCGGGGTGGTCGTCGACGAGCCGGGAGACCCGCAGCAGCAGCTCCTCCAGGGCCGCGGTGTCGACGGGCGCGGAGCCGCGCCAGCCGAACAACAGGGGCGCCGTCCTGATCGACCTGATCAGACCCGCTGCGTCGCGGTCGGTGACCGGGATGAGCCGGTGCGCGGTGTCGCCGAGCAGCTCGGACGGAGCCCCGGCCAGACCGAACGAGAGCACCGCTCCGGCCGCCGGGTCGATGACCGCCCGTACGACGGTGTCCACGCCGCGCGGGACCATGGCCTGCACGACCGGGCGCAGCTCGGCGGGCTTGCCGAGGGCGCTGGTCAGTTCCGTGTACGCGGTACGGAGTTGCGCCTCGTCTGTGAGGTCGAGGCGTACGCCGCCGAGGTCGGCCCGGTGCCGCAGGTGCGGTGCGGTGGTCTTCAGGGCTACCGGGTAGCCGAGCTGCTCGGCGGCGCGCACCGCCTCGTCGGGGCCGGGGGCGGGCAGGGCGTGCCGTAGTTCGATCCCGTAGTGGCCCAGGAGCTGGTGGGCGTCGGCCGGGGCGAGCTCGAATCCCCTGGTGCCGTCCGCGTCGGCCAGCAGCGTCTCGATCCGCGCGGCCGCACCGGCCTCGTCGATGGTCTCGTCGATGAACTCGGGCACCTTCCCGGGCCGCGCGGCCTCCCGCCGCCACTGCGCGTACTTGACGGCTTCCCCGAGGGCCCGTACGGCGCGCTCGGCCGCGGGGTAGGCGGGGATCGTACGGGGTGGGGCAGCCACGCTGGCCGCGCCTTCCGGGGGACTCTGCCCCTCCGCGGCCACGCGCGCGTGGGCGGGCGTGCCGGCTGCCGGGCCGGTGGGCGCCACCGTGTCGTGAGGAGAGACCAGACCGGGGCCGGAGGCTGCGGCTCCCGATCGGGCGCCGGCGTCCCGTGGCGCGGAGGTCCCGGACCGCTCTGCGGGCGGGCTCTCGCCCGCTGCCACGCGCGCGTGGGCAGAGGTCCCGGTCTCGACGGAGGCGGGTGCGGGCTCGGCGGACCCCGGCCCGGTGCCGGGGGCACCAGGGGCCGTACTCGTGGCGGCCGCGAGGGCCTCGGCCAGGCCGCCCAGCTCCACGTGGACCACCGTCACCGGCTTGGCCGGCGCACCGGCCGTCGCCGAGCGGAGTGCCGCGGCCAGCGCCTCGCCCTCGCCCGACTCGGTCCTGCCGTCCTCTTCCACCCAGGGGATCGCCGTGACCACCACCGCGTCACAGCCGGGGTCCGCGAGCGCGGCCGCGAGGCCCCGGCGGAAGTCGTCCGGGGTCGCCCGGGTGGTCAGGTCGCGCGGCGGCAGCGGGCGCAGCCCCTCCGCGAGGCAGGCGTCGTAGGTGAGGACACCGAGGGACTCGGAGTTGCCGAGGATGGCGACCCGCGGCCCGGCGGGCAGTGGCTGGCTCCCCAGGAGCAGGCCCGCGTCGACCAGCTCCGTGACGGTGTCGACCCGGATGACGCCGGCCTGGCCGAGCAGCTCGGAGACCGTCGCGTGCGGCAGGCGTGTGGTCGGTACGGCGTGGCCGGTCGGCGCGCCGGAGTGCCGGGCGCCCTTGACCACCACGACCGGCTTCACCGCGGCCGTGCGGCGCGCGAGCCGGGTGAACTTGCGCGGGTTGCCGATGGACTCCAGGTACATCAGGGCCACGTCGGTGTCGGGGTCGTCGTACCAGTACTGCAGCACGTCGTTGCCCGACACGTCCGCGCGGTTCCCGGCGCTGACGAAGGTGGACAGACCGACGCCACGCCGGTGCAGCCCGGACAGCAGCGCGATGCCGATCGCCCCGGACTGGGTGAACAGACCGAGCCGCCCGGCCATCGGCATGGCCGGCGCCAGCGAGGCGTTCAGCCGCGCCTTGGGCGAGGTGTTGAGGATGCCGAAGGCGTTCGGCCCGAACAGCCGCATGCCGTACGAGCGGGCCTGCCGCACCAGCTCCCGCTGCCGCTCGCGGCCGTCCCCGCCCGACTCGGCGTACCCCGCGGAGATCACCACGAGCCCCCGCACCCCGCGTTCACCGCACTCCGCGACGACTGACGGCACCTGGGCGACGGGCACCGCGACCACCGCGAGGTCCACCGCGCTGGCGGGGTCGATGTCGTGCACCGAGCGGTAGGCCGGGACGCCGTCCAGGGAGGTCTCGTCCGCGGACAGGGCCGAGTTCACCGCGTACACCCGGCCGCCGAAGCCGGAGCCGAGCAGGTTGCGCAGCACCGAGCGCCCCGTACCGCCGGGGCGGCGTCCGGCGCCGATGACGGCGACCGACCCCGGCGTGAGCAGCCGCTGTACGGAGCGTGCCTCGGCGCGCTGTTCGCGGGCGCGCTGTACGGCGAGCGAGCGGTCGGTCGGCTCCAGGCCGAACTCCAGGCGTACGACACCGTCCTCGAAGCTGCGCTTCTGCTGGTACCCGGCGTCCGTGAACACCTTGATCATCTTGGAGTTGGCGGGCAGCACCTCGGCCACGAAGCGGCGCACTCCTCGCTCGCGCGCGACCGCGCCGATGTGCTCAAGGAGGGTGGAGGCGACGCCGCGGCCCTGGTGCGCGTCCTGGACCAGGAACGCGACCTCGGCCTCGTCGGCGGGTGCCGAGGCCGGTCTGCCGTGCTCGTCGATCCGGTCGTAGCGGACGGTCGCGATGAACTCGCCGCCGACCGTGACCGCGAGCCCGACCCGGTCCACGTAGTCGTGGTGCGTGAAGCGGTGGACGTCCTTGGCGGACAGCCGGGGGTAGGGCGCGAAGAAGCGGTAGTACTTCGACTCGTCCGAGACCTGTTCGTAGAAGCTGACCAGCCGCTCCGCGTCCGCACTGGTGATCGGCCGGATCCGGGCGGTGCCGCCGTCGCGCAGCACCACGTCGGCCTCCCAGTGGTCGGGGTAGGCCGCGTCCTGCGGCGGCTGCTCGGGCGGCGGCTGCATGGGAGTCAGGGTACGGGTCGCGGGCCCGAGCGGAGCGTTGCGGGGGCGGAGCCATTACCCTCCCTGGAAGACCGGTGGGCGGCCGGACTGCGGACAACGGCGTGGCAGAACCATCCGCCGCCTCATGCGACACTGGTCTAGACAAGGCATGAGTGACACCTGAAGGGCAGCATCACATGGCTGAGCGCCGCGTCAACGTCGGCTGGGCCGAGGGCCTCCACGCCCGTCCCGCCTCCATCTTCGTCCGCGCGGCCACGGCCGCCGGCGTCCCCGTGACGATCGCCAAGGCTGACGGCAACCCGGTCAACGCGGCTTCCATGCTCGCGGTACTCGGTCTGGGTGCCCAGGGCAACGAGGAGATCATCCTCGCGTCCGACGCCGAGGGCTCGGACGCCGCTCTCGACCGTCTGGCGAAGCTGGTCTCCGAGGGGCTTGAGGAGCTCCCCGAGACGGTCTGAGCCGACCGGAATTCCACAGCGGAGCCGCACTTCCCGAAAGGAAGTGCGGCTCCGCTGTTTTTCGCCGATATCCATCAGGGTCCACACGGACCCACGCCCGGAATTACGGGCAGCGAAAAGAAACCCCTCCCCCGAGCCTTCTCTTTGTATACGGCGCCTTCGTTAATTGCGGGCGCTCGCGATGTTTACGGCATGTTGCGAATTCCTCACACGCTCCGCCGGCCGGTCGACGGAGCGGCCCACCGGCAGGTCCGCCGGGCCGGGGAAGCGCAGCCGGTGCCCCGCCACCGCACGCTCGGCGTGCAGTGCGGTGAGCGCCCTGGCCCGTTCCGCGTCGCCGCGGGCCACGGCGTCGACGATCGCGCCGTGCTCCGCCCAGGACTCGGCGGGCTGGGCAGGAGGGTCGACCGTGTACATCCAGGCGACCTTGTGCCGCAGTTGGGTGAGCAGCGTCGTCAGGCCCGGGCTGCCGCAGGCCTGGGCGAGGGTCTCGTGGAACCAGCCGCCCAGTGAGCGCAGATCCTCGCTGTGCCCCCTGCGGGCCCGCTCCTGCCCCAGGCGCACCAGCCCGCGCAGCACCTTGAGATGCGCCTCGGTACGCCGCTGTGCGGCCCGCGCGGCACCGAGCGGCTCCAGCAGCAGCCGCATCTCCAGCAGGTCGGCGGCCTCCTGCGCGCTGGGCTCGGCGACCTGGGCGCCGGCGTGCCTGCGGGTCCGTACGAACCCCTCGGCCTCCAGGGTGCGCAGCGCTTCCCGCACCGGGACCCGCGAGACCCCGTACCGGCGCGCGAGCAGCTCCTCGGTGAGCCGGCTGCCGCGTTCCAGCACACCGGACACGATGTCCTCCCGGATGGCCGTGCATACCGAGTGCGCAGGAACGCGCATGACCTGTCCACCGCCTTAATGTCCGCGAAACGCGGTCGATTGACGTCTGTTCGGTGACTCTATTGCAGCAGGCGCGGATTTCCGATGGGTGACCAGAATCCATGGATATTTTTTGGACAAGCTGGCGCACGGGTCGAATGGCGAAAGCCCCGGCTCGGGGAGCCGGGGCTTTCGGTGAGTGGTGGGGTGGGGTGTGAACCCTCGGACCTGGGTGGTCAGGCGGCTACGCCGTGCGCGCGGAGGTAGGACACCGGGTCGATGTCGGAGCCGTACTCGGCGGAGGTGCGGACCTCGAAGTGCAGGTGCGGCCCGGTGACGTTGCCGGTCGCGCCGGAGAGGCCTATTCGCTGGCCGGGGGTCACGCTCTGACCGACGGAGACACTGAGCGACGACAGGTGCCCGTACTGGGTGTACGTGCCGTCGTTCATCCGGATCACCACGTTGTTGCCGTACGCACCGCCCCAGCCGGCCTCGACCACGGTGCCGGGGCCGACGGCCTGGACGGGGGTGCCGGACGCGGCGTGGAAGTCGACGCCGGTGTGGCTGCCGGAGGACCAGACGGCGCCGCCGGCCTTGTAGCCGGTGGAGACGTACGAGCCCGCGACCGGCGAGACGAACGCGTTCAGCCGTGCCCGCTCGGCGGCACGCGCGGCGCGCTCTTCCTTCGCCTTCTCCTCGCGTGCTTCCTTGGCCCGTGCCTCGGCCTTGCGCTCGGCCTCGGCCTCGGCCCGCTCCTTGGCGGCGGCCTGCTCGGCGGCCTCCTGCTGCGCGCTGGCCTGCGCGCCGATCCGCTCGGCGAGTACGTCGTCGGCGGCGACGGCCTGGTTCAGACCGGTGTCCGCGGCGGAGTGGGCGGCGAGCGCCGGAGAGGCGAGGGTGCCGATGACGCCCGTGGTGGTGAGGGCGGCGACGCCCGCGACGTTCGCACCGGTGCGCGACAGACGGCTGGGGCGACGATGCTTCCCGGAGGCCATGAAGTGGCGGGTCCTTTCCTTCCTTCTCGCCTACCGGGTTAGCTGACGGGTTCGGAGCAGGAAGGTCTCCTACGGGCCCCACACGGGGAGGCGCCCGATTCACCCCAGGGACTGAGTGGGTCCCCGGCTCCCCAGGCTCGCGCCTGACGGGGACTCGGCGATGGCTGTCCGGTGCCGCGGATGCGGCGCATAGCCGGCGAACAGCGACCCGACGCTAAACGGGGCATCTTTCCTGCCACAAACGGATCACGGCTTTTGAGGCACATGCCACAGGACAGACCGTCAGCCTCGCCAATATTTCGGACATTAGGGGACCCCGGTGGCTCTTCAGCCACCGGGGTCCCCAGGTGAGCTTGGCGCCCCGCCCGGCCCGACTAGCCGGTGACGACGGTCACTTCGCCGATGCCGAGCGCCTTGACCGGCTCGGCGATCTGCGCGGCGTCGCCGACCAGGATGGTGACCAGACGGTCCACCGGGAAGGCGTTCACCGCGGCGGCAGTGGCCTCCACGGTGCCGGTCTCGGCCAGCATCCGGTACAACTGCGCCTGGAAGTCGTCCGGCAGGTGCTGCTCGACCTGGTCCGCCAGGGTGCTCGCGACGGCCGCGGCGGTCTCGTAGCGCAGCGGGGCCACGCCGACCAGGTTCTGCACCGCGACATCGCGCTCGGCGTCGGTGAGGCCCTCGGCTGCGAGGGTGCGCAGCACCTTCCACAGGTCGTCCAGGGCAGGTCCTGTGGACTCGGTGTCCACGGAGCCGTTGATGGCCAGCATCGAGGCTCCGGTGCCCTCGGCGTCCGAGCGCAGCACCTGGGCGAAGGCGCGCACACCGTAGGTGTAGCCCTTCTCCTCGCGCAGGACGCGGTCCAGGCGCGAGGTGAGGGTGCCGCCCAGGCAGTAGGCGCCGAGTACCTGGGCCGGCCAGACGCGGTCGTGGCGGTCCGGGCCGACCCGGCCGATGAGCAGCTGCGTCTGGACCGCGCCCGGGCGGTCCACGATGACGACCCGGCCGGTGTCGTCGGCGGTGATCGGCGCTGCGGGGCGCGGCTCGGGCGCGGAACCCGTCCACACCCCCAGGGTCTCGCCGAGCAGCTTGTCCAGGTCCGTACCGGACAGGTCGCCGACCACCACGGCGGTCGCGGTCGCGGGCCGCACATGGGCATCGTAGAACGCCCTGACCGCGGTGGCGTCGATGCGCTCGACCGTCTCCTCGGTGCCCTGGCGCGGACGCGAGATGCGCGCGGTGGCCGGGAACAGCTCCTTGGAGAGCTCCTTGGCCGCGCGGCGGCTCGGGTTGGCCATCTCGTGCGGGATCTCGTCCAGGCGGTTGCGCACCAGCCGCTTGACCTCGCTGTCGGCGAAGGCGGGCGCGCGCAGCGCGTCGGCGAGCAGGCCGAGCGCCTTGGGGAGCCGGGAGACCGGGACTTCGAGCGAGAGGCGTACGCCGGGGTGGTCGGCGTGCGCGTCCAGCGTGGCGCCGCAGCGCTCCAGCTCCGCGGCGAACTCCTCGGCCGAGTGCTTGTCGGTGCCCTCCGAGAAGGCGCGCGCCATGATGGTGGCGATGCCGTCCAGGCCGTCCGGCTCGGTGTCCAGCGGGGCGTCGAGGTTGAGCTCGACGGCGACGACCTGCTGGCCCGGACGGTGACAGCGCAGCACTGTCAGGCCGTTGGGGAGCGTGGCGCGCTCGGGGGCGGGGAAGGCCCACGGCGTGGCCTCGCCCGCCTCGGGCTGCGGATGGAAGTCCATGGTCACGGTGGCCTCGGTGGTCGCTGTGGTCTGGGCCTGGGTCACTTCGCCGCCTCGTCTTCCTGTACGTCGTTCCCGGCGGCGGCTGCCGCGTCTTGCGCCTCTGCCCCGTTATCCGCGCCGTCCGCGTCGTCCGCTTCGTCTGCGGCAACCGGCTCGTACACGAGCACCGCGCGGTTGTCGGGCCGCAGCCGGGCCTGGGCGACCTCCTGGACCTCCGCCGCGGTGACGTCGAGCACCCGCTGCACGGCGGTCAGGGCGAGCTGCGGGTCACCGAACAGCACCGCGTACCGGCACAGTTCGTCGGCGCGGCCGGCGACCGTACCGAGCCGGTCCAGCCACTCGCGCTCCAACTGCGCCTGGGCGCGCTCCATCTCCTCGTCGGTGGGGCCTTCGGCCGCGAACCGGGCGAGCTCCTCGTCGACGGCGGCCTCGATGTCCGGGACCTCGACGTCGTGCGACGTCTTGACGTCAAGCCAGCCGAGCGAGGGCGCACCGGCGAGCCGCAGCAGGCCGAACCCGGCCGCGACGGCGGTGCGGTCGCGGCGTACGAGACGGTTGTAGAGCCGGGACGACTCGCCGCCGCCGAGGACGGTGAGCGCCAGGTCGGCCGCGTCGCACGCGCGCGTGCCGTCCTCCGGGAGCCGGTAGGCGGCCATCAGGGCGCGGGCCGGTACCTCCTCCTCGATGACCTCGCGCAGCTCCTTGCCGATGGTGTCGGGCAGTGCGCCGTCCCGCGGGGGCTGCTTGCCGTCGTGGGACGGGATGGAGCCGAAGTACTTCTCGATCCAGGCGAGGGTCCGCTCGGGGTCGATGTCGCCGACCACCGAGAGCACGGCGTTGTTCGGCGCGTAGTACGTACGGAAGAACGTCCGCGCGTCGTCCAGGGTGGCCGCGTCCAGGTCGGCCATCGAGCCGATCGGCGTGTGGTGGTACGGGTGGCCCTCGGGGTAGGAGAGGGCGGTCAGCTTCTCGAAGGCCGTGCCGTACGGGACGTTGTCGTACCGCTGGCGGCGTTCGTTCTTGACGACGTCCCGCTGGTTTTCCATGGACTCGTCGTCGAGTGCGGCGAGCAGCGAGCCCATCCGGTCGGCCTCGAGCCACAGGGCCAGTTCCAGCTGGTGGGCGGGCATCGTCTCGAAGTAGTTGGTGCGCTCGAAGCTGGTGGTGCCGTTCAGCGAGCCGCCGGCCCCCTGCACCAGCTCGAAGTG
The DNA here is from genome assembly GCF_046540415.1 of Streptomyces sp. E11-3. NCBI lineage: Bacteria > Bacillati > Actinomycetota > Actinomycetes > Kitasatosporales > Streptomycetaceae > Streptomyces > Streptomyces sp. E11-3. The sequence continues at coordinate 1,813,811 of NZ_JAZGRL010000001.1, forward strand.
GCCGTTGCCCGACACCTGTGCCGAGCCCTGGAACATCAGGTGCTCGAAGAGGTGGGCGAGGCCCGTACGGCCCTTGACCTCGTGGCGGGAGCCGACGTCGTACCAGAGGCAGACCGCGGCGACCGGGGTCAGGTGGTCCTCGGAGAGCACCACGCGCAGGCCGTTGGCCAGCCGGTGCTCGGTCGCTGTCAGGCCGCCGGTGCCGGCCTGCGCTGTGGCCGTGTGACCCATGGGCATGTGGTCCCTTCGATCGCGTGCGGAATCGCGTGCTGACTCGTCCCTGAGGGGATTCCCCGAGGGCGTTCGTTGACATACGTCGTTGACATGCGTCAAGGCAGTCCTGTCACTGTATGCAAGCGCGCGGACATCTGGCGAAGTTCCCGTCTCGGGTAAGCCCTCAGCGATCACTTGGCGATCATCTGTCGACCGCCGGGAGAGCATCGGGCGACCTCATTGCCCGGGTCGCGGTCCGCGTTGTCAGTGGCGCGGTCCACAATGGTCCGCGTCAGAAGCCCGACTTTGTTGGTGAAGGAGCCGCAGCCGCGATGGCCCGCCGCAGCACGAAGACCCCGCGACCCTCAGACGACACCGACTTCGAGGAGAGGATCCTCGACATCGACGTCGTCGATGAGATGCAGGGCTCCTTCCTGGAGTACGCCTACTCGGTCATCTACTCGCGCGCCCTGCCGGACGCCCGGGACGGCATGAAGCCGGTACAGCGCCGCATCGTCTACCAGATGAACGAGATGGGCGTACGCCCCGACCGCGGTTATGTGAAGTGCGCCCGCGTGGTCGGCGAGGTGATGGGCCGGCTGCACCCGCACGGCGACGCCTCCATCTACGACGCGCTGGTGCGCATGGCGCAGCCCTTCTCGATGCGACTGCCGCTGGTCGACGGGCACGGCAACTTCGGCTCGCTCGGTAACGACGACCCGCCGGCCGCGATGCGGTACACCGAGTGCCGGATGGCCGACGCCAGCTCCCTGATGACCGAGTCCATCGACGAGGACACGGTCGACTTCGCGTCCAACTACGACGGCCAGGAGCAGGAGCCGGTCACCCTCCCCGCGGCCTACCCGAACCTCCTGGTGAACGGCGCCTCCGGAATCGCGGTCGGCATGGCGACGAACATGCCGCCGCACAACCTGGGCGAGGTCATCGCGGCCGCCCGCCACCTCATCAAGCACCCGGGCGCCGACCTCGAGACGCTGATGCGCTTCGTGCCGGGCCCCGACCTGCCCACCGGCGGCCGGATCGTCGGTCTCGGCGGCATCAAGGACGCGTACGACAAGGGCCGCGGCACCTTCAAGATCCGCGCCACCGCCTCCGTGGAGAACGTCACCGCGCGGCGCAAGGGCCTGGTCGTCACCGAACTGCCCTTCACGGTCGGTCCGGAGAAGGTCATCTCCAAGATCAAGGACCTGGTCGGCTCGAAGAAGCTGCAGGGCATCGCGGACGTCAAGGACCTCACCGACCGCAACCACGGCCTGCGCCTGGTCATCGAGATCAAGAACGGCTTCATCCCGGAGGCCGTCCTGGAGCAGCTCTACAAGCTGACGCCGATGGAGGAGTCCTTCGGCATCAACAACGTGGCCCTGGTCGACGGCCAGCCGCTGACGCTGGGCCTCAAGGAGCTGCTGGAGGTCTATCTCGACCACCGGTTCAACGTCGTACGCCGCCGCAGCGAGTTCCGGCGCGGCAAGCGGCGCGACCGGCTGCACCTGGTGGAAGGGCTGCTCGTCGCGCTGCTCGACATCGACGAGGTGATCCGCCTCATCCGCTCCAGCGAGAACTCCGCGCAGGCCAAGGAGCGCCTGATCGAGCGCTTCTCGCTGAGCGAGATCCAGACCCAGTACATCCTGGACACCCCGCTGCGCCGGCTGACCAAGTTCGACCGTATCGAGCTGGAATCCGAGCGGGACCGGCTGAACGGCGAGATCGAGCAGCTCACCAAGATCCTGGAGTCGGACGCGGAGCTGCGCAAGCTGGTCTCGTCCGAACTGGCCGCGGTGGCCAAGAAGTTCGGCACCGAGCGGCGTACGGTGCTGCTGGAGTCGGGCGGGGCCCCGGCCGCCCCCCGGCCGCGGG
>NZ_JAZGRL010000001.1:1815998-1833233 GCF_046540415.1 Streptomyces sp. E11-3
GGGGGGGGGGGGGGGGGGGGCGGGCCCCCCCCCCGCCGCCGTGCCGCTGGAGGTCTCGGACGACCCGTGCCGGGTGCTGATGTCGTCGACGGGGCTGCTGGCCCGTACGGCCAACGGGGAGCTCGCCTTCGACACGGAGGCCAAGCGCACCAAGCACGACGTGATCGTCTCCGCGGTGCCCGCGACCCAGCGCGGCGAGGTCGGCGCGGTGCTCTCGTCCGGGCGGCTGCTCCGGCTGAACGTCATCGACCTGCCTCAGCTGCCGGAGACGGCGGCCGCGCCCAACCTGTCGGGCGGGGCGCCGGTTTCGGAGTTCCTCACCCTGGAGGGCGACGAGAAGCTCATCTGCCTGATGACGCTCGACGAGTCGTCGCCGGGCCTCGCACTCGGCACCGAGCAGGGCATCGTCAAGCGAATGGCGCCCGACTACCCGGCCAACAAGGACGAGCTGGAGGTCATCACCCTCAAGGAGGGCGACCGTATCGTCGGCGCGGCCGAGCTGCGGACCGGCGAGGAGGACCTGGTCTTCATCACGGACGACGCCCAGCTGCTGCGCTACCAGGCATCGCAGGTACGGCCGCAGGGCCGTCCCGCGGGCGGTATGGCGGGCATCAAGCTCACCCAGGGCGCCAAGGTGATCTCGTTCACCGCGGTGGACCCGGGCGTGGACGCGATGGTGTTCACGGTGGCGGGCTCGCGCGGCACGCTGGACGACTCGGTGCAGACCACTGCGAAGATCACACCGTTCGACCAGTACCCGCGCAAGGGCCGGGCCACGGGCGGCGTGCGCTGCCAGCGGTTCCTGAAGGGCGAGGACTGCCTCTCGATCGCCTGGGCCGGGCCGACTCCGGCGCTGGCCGCGCAGAAGAACGGCGCACCGGCCGAGGTCCCGGAGACCGACCCGCGCCGGGACGGCTCCGGGGTCTCACTGCCGAAGCCGGTGGCGGCGGTGGCGGGGCCCGCGGCCTAGTTGAGCGGTAGGCCGGATGCGTCCGGGCCGCCCATGTCCTGGGCGTCCCGGACGTCTTCCTGAACGTCCCGGACGTCTTCCTGGGCGGCCCGCGCGTCCTCCGCCTCCTGGACGTAGCGCAGAACGCCCCACATCGCCTCGGGACCGGCGTGACCGGAGTGACCGGCGTCGCCGCGCGGCCCGCTGACCGGGCACCGCCCGAGCTGCTCCAGCAGCGTGTCGCCGTCGATCCCCGACCCGATCAGCACCAGCTGCGTACGCCGCTCATCGCCTCGCGGCCAGGGCTCGGGATAGAACCGCAGAAACCGTCCGACGGCGTGCAGCGCGTAGCGGTTGCGCGGGTCGTGTGCGCCGAAGTCGACGAAGCCCTTGATGCGGTAGAGCCCTTCGGGCCTGGCGTCGAGGAACTCGAGCAGCCGACGCGGGTCCATGGCGTCGTCCGAGGTGAACGAAACGGCCTCATAGGCGGCGTGCAAATGCCCCTCGTGCCCATGTTCGTGGTCGTGTCCGTGTCCGTCGTCGTCGTGCCCTCCCAGGTCGTCAAAGGACAACTGCCCGAACCGCTCCCCCTTCGGCTTGCTCTCGAAGAGCAGCTCCGGGTCGATCCGCCCGTACACCGACGTGACCACCGCCGCACCGTCACCGAACCCCGCGACCTCGGCCCGGACGCGCCGCTGCTCGCTCTCCCCCACCCGGTCCGTCTTGTTGAGCACGATCAGATCGGCGAGCGCGAGATGCCGCTCGATCTCGGGGTGCCGCTGCCTGGTGGCGTCGAACTCGGCGGCGTCGACGACTTCCAGCAGCCCGCCGTACACGATGTGCGGGTTCTCGCTGGCGAGCAGCATCCGCACCAGCTCCTGCGGCTCGGCAAGACCGCTCGCCTCGACGACGATGACGTCCAAGCCGACCGACGGCCGGGTGAGCTTCTCCAGATACGCGTCGAGCTCGCTCCCGTCGACGGCACAGCACAGACACCCGTTGCCCAGCGACACGGTAGAGCCGACCTGCCCGGCAACGGTCATCGAGTCGATCTCAATGGACCCGAAGTCATTGACGATGACCCCGATCCGGTTGCCACCGCTGTGCCGCAGGAGGTGGTTGAGCAAGGTCGTCTTGCCCGACCCCAGAAACCCCGCGAGGACGACGACGGGGATCTGCCGCTGGCTCACACTGGACCTTTCGTACGCTGCCGATACCGCCGCCACAGCATAGGCGCGCTCCCGCGCACACCCCCCGACCGGCCCCAAGGCGCGAAGTGAACGATTGTTAGCGGCCTGACGGGGCACACTCAGGGCACGGCGCCGGTTGTCCTGACAATTCGCACGCTCCCGTGCGCCTCCGTTCTGCCTCCCGCCGATCAGAGCCGCTCGGCACCCTGGGAGACAAAAGCGAACCGCCCACCGCTCGCCGGTCCCGCTCCACTGTCGACCCGTACCCGACGACCGGCGGACGGTCGCCTGACTCGGGGGTTGACATGGCCACACAAATGTCTGGACTACGGAAAGCCGCGCACGCCGCCATGAGGGCGGGCCTCGCGCTCTCGGCCGCAGGCGCAATGGCCGTCCTGGCCGCTCAGCACCGCTCACTGGAAGCGCATTGCCGCAGCTGCGCCGAACTGTGCCGCCGCTTTGAGGCACTTGAGGAGGAGCGCCAGCAGCAGGCCCAGCGCGCCGACCTCATCGAGTACGAACGGGACCATCGCAACCTGCTCATGAAGGCGGCCCAGGCGCGGTCCCTGCTCCCGGTGCTCGACACATACGGCGGCGAGCTGTCACCGGAGACCCAGAGTCAGTATCTCTTCGCCAATGCGCTCTATGCGCATACCTTGCACGGTTATCGAATCGGCATCGTCACTCTGCCGGAACTGCACGGTCACCTCCGGGGTCTGTTCCAGAGCGCAAAAGTCCGCGAGTACTGGGAAGCCACCCGGAACAACCGGGCGAGCCTGCCGAGCGGGTCGGAGGAGGCCAAACTGGGCGAGATGGTCGACGCCCTCCTACAGGAACTGGACGATGCCGACACCGATGAGTGGTGGGTCGTAGGCGAGGCCCCGGACTGGGAATGAGTCGCGCGTCACAGGCTACCGGCAAGTTGAGCACTGTGAGCGGGCCAGAACCGGCTAGGTTGTCCTCGCGCGCCCGGGAGCCATCCGCTGCCGTGTCTGGCGCTTCGTCGCTGCCTGCTGTCCGGAACCACCCCTTCCCAGCAGATCGACATCACCACATCCACCACTCATGCTAGGACCATCATCCACGTGAAGATCGTGCGGCGCATCGGTGCGTCTCCCCGCGAGCGAGGCAGCCTGACGGGACAGACGTGCCCCGATATCTTCGAGCTGCAGGACGGAAGTTTCGCGGTGATCGGGGCAGACAGGACGGAAACACTCGATGCCGAACTCCCTCCCGATGCCGCCCGCGCCGACTACGAGCGCATCGTGGTGATCAGCCGCGAGACCCTGGTCCGGGCGAAGGGGGACATCCCGGATGCCTGACATAGCCACCGAAGCCGCAGGCTGAGACCCGGCGCGCTCGACGGCGCGCCGGGTCTCGGCCTGTCGTGGCTCAGGAAACCGCCGGAACCGGCTGCGGCGCAGCCGGCCCCACATACCGCGCCGCCGGCCGGATGAACTTTGAGTCCTCCGCCTGTTCCAGGATGTTGGCGCTCCAGCCGACCACCCGCGCCGCCGCGAACGTCGGCGTGAACATCTCGCGCGGCAGGCCGCACAGTTCCATGACCACTCCGGCGTAGAACTCCACGTTGGTGTGCAGCTCTCGGCCCGGTTTGAGTTCGGCCAATATCCACTCGACGCGGGCCTCGACCTCGACGGCGAAGTCGACCATCGGGCCGCCGAACCGCCGCGCGATGCCGCGCAGCATGCGCGAGCGGGGGTCCTCGGTGCGGTAGACGGGGTGGCCGAAGCCCATGATCCGCTCGCCCGCGAGGACGCGCTCGCGGATCCAGGGGTCGATGCGGTCGGGCGCGCCGATGGCGTCCAGGGTGTCCAGGGCCCGGCTGGGGGCGCCGCCGTGCAGCGGGCCGGAGAGCGCCCCGATCGCGCCGGTCAGGCAGGCCGCCACATCCGCGCCGGTCGAGGTGATGACGCGGGCGGTGAAGGTCGAGGCGTTGAAGCCGTGGTCGATGGTCGAGATCAGGTACTGCTCGATCGCCCGGGCGCGCGAGGGGTCCGGTTCCGAACCGGTGAGCATGTAAAGGTAGTTGGCGGCGTACGGCAGATCGTCGCGCGGCTCCACCGGGTCGAGGCCCTGCCCGAGCCGGCAAAGGGCGGTGAGCAGTGTCGGGACCACGGCACTCGCGGCGAGCGCGTCCGCAAGGCGCCGCTCGCCGTCGATGTCGTACGTGGGCCCTGGCCGCCCAGACCACTGCCGTGAGCGGGGGTTATGAACAGGTGGTGTTCGATGGCACGTGGTGTGTTCTGGCGCATGTGAGTGTGCCTGCCGGGCGGTGGCAGGCACACTCACCGACAGGGAACGAGAGTTCTTGCATCGAATGCGTGACCTTCGCCGGTGGTGGTCGTTGGATGCGGTGACGGATTTCTTGCCGGGCCGGGGTGACGGAGTGAGTGGACTGCGGGAGGTGGCGGCGCCGTTCGTGGTGCTCGGCCCCTCGGGGGTCGCGGTCCGTACCCGGCTCAAGCACCTGGGCGCCGGGGACGAGCAGGTGCTTCGCCTGGTCGGCGACCTGCTGGGTTCGCTCGCTGCCCGTGATCTGAAGGCGCGGTGTTCGGCCGGGCTGGAGCACGACACCGAGCAGTGGGCGCAGCGTAAGCGTGTCCTGACCGAGGAATCCTCCTCGCGCTGGGCCGGGAGCATCACGAAGGCCACCCACGACCAGTGGGCGCTGGCCCGGCGCGGCCAGCTCGCGCACATCCAGAGCCTTCAGGCCGGGATCGAGACGATCACGCACCGGCTGTCTGTGCCCGTGGGCGAGAAGGGCACCAAGCGCGCTCCGGGCGGCTACCGCAGCGGGCGGGAGTGGTTCGCCGAGTCCCGCCGCCTGCATGTGCTCGAGGACCGGCTTCAGCCGGTGCGGGCGGACCGTGAGGCCGGGGTCGTGCACGTGGTGCGCGGCGGCAAGCGGCTGCTGAATACCCGCCGCCACCTGGACGCCGCCCAGCTCACCGAGCCGGAATGGCGCCAGCGGTGGCAGGCCGGGCGCCGGTTCCTTCAGGCCGACGGCGAGTCCGGCAAGCGGTACGGCAACGAGACCATCCGCGTCACCGACGACGGCGAGGTCTCACTCAAGCTCCCGGCGCCGCTGGCGCACCTGGCGAACGCGCCGCACGGTCGATACGTCCTCGCCGCCCGCGTGAGCTTCGCGCACCGGGGCGAGCAGTGGGCCGACCGCGTCACCGCCAACCGGGCCGTCGCCTACCGCGTCCACGAAGACACCGCGCGGGGCCGCTGGTATCTGACCGCGTCATGGACGAATCCACTGGTCCCGACCGTGCCGCTGGAGGCGGCCCGCGCGAACGGCCTGGTCGGGGTGGACACCAACGCCGACCATCTCGCCGCCTGGCGCCTCGATGTACACGGCAACCCCGTCGGCGAACCGCTCCGGTTCGGCTACGGCCTGTCCGGCGCCGCCGACCACCGCGACGCGCAGGTGAGGCACGCGCTGATCCGCCTGCTGCACTGGGCTCAGCGCCACGGCCTCGCCATCGCGGTCGAGGACCTCGACTTCACCACGGAGAAAACACGCGAGAAGCACGGCCGCCGCAAACGGTTCCGCAAGCTCATCTCCGGCATGCCCGTGGCCAGGCTGCGGGCCCGGCTCGTGGCCATGGCGGCCAAACTCGGCATCCCCATCGTCGCCGTCGACGCGGCCTACACCTCCAAGTGGGGCGCCCAGCACTGGCAAAAGCCCCTCACCAGCAGGAACCGTAAGACGACCCGCCACGACGCAGCCGCCGTGGCGATCGGCAGGCGCGCCCTGGGGCACCCGATCCGGCGACGGACGGCACCGCCCCTGCACGACCAGAGCGATCGTGCAGGGCATCGGACCGTCCAGGCCCGACCGGGCACCCCGGGGCGTGAGGGAAACCGCCCCCGTATCCCCGGACCACGGACACGATCCGTGCGCGCCGGACGCGGCGAGAACGCGGTGGACCAGAATGCCCAACACCGTTCGGGGCGTTCGGCTGAGCATGGGTTCTGGCAACAGGACTCACTCCCGCTCAGTCTTTAGGAACGGTTAGGCTCACCTTTGTGAGTACATGCGCGACCGCCTCGCGGGACCTTGCCGAACCGCTCGCGGGCACCGCGGCCAACGCCAGGACGTGGCTGCTGCTCGAGCAGCCGGGCCCTTGGGGCGTCCAGGCGCTCACCTCCAGCCACCTCGATCCGGAGCTCGGCCGCGCCCTGGAGGAAGCGGCCGAGGGAACCGGGGTACGGGTCGCACTGATCCGGCGGCCTGGACGACACGCGGACTGCCACACGGCGGAGCGGCGGCGGGTGTTCGCGGCCCATGTGGCCCCGGGCGCGCAGGCACCAGACGCTCTATGGCTGCGTGCCGCCGTCACCGAGGACCCCACACAACTCCTGCGCCTCGACTTCGCCGCTCTGGGGGAAGGCAACCACCACAGCTTCGACACCACGCTCGGCGGTACGGCCCACACCGGCGCACCCCTCGCCCTGGTGTGCACCAACGGCAAGCGCGACCGCTGCTGCGCCCTGCTCGGCCGCCCGCTGGCCACCGAGCTCGCCGTCTCCGGGGCCCAAGGCGCATGGGAGGTCACCCATCTCGGCGGCCACCGCTTCTCGCCCACGCTGCTGGTGCTGCCGTACGGATACGCCTACGGCAGGATCGGCGCCCACGCGGTCAAGGACGTCCTCGCAGCCGTGACCGAGGGACGGATCGTCACCGACCGGTGCCGGGGCAACTCCGCCTGGGAGCGTCCCGGCCAGGCCGCCGAGCTCGCGGTGCGCACCGCGACGGGCGAGGACCGCGCGGGCGTACTCGCGGTCGTACGCATCGATGGAGCCGCCCCGCGCTGGGAGGTGACCGTCACCCACACCGACGGTCGCCACTGGCGGGTCACGGTCGCCCAGGGCGCGTCACTGCCGCCGCGCCCGGAGAGCTGCGGGTCCGCACTCGGGTCCCCGGCCCGGATGGACGTCGTGGCCGTACGCCCCCTCTAGGCGGTCCCTGCCGGTCAGGCGCCTTGGGGGCCTGACGACGGACAGGCCCTAGGGCTGCCCTAGACGGCCCCCGCGCCCGTCAGCGAACGGACCTCCGTCTCCGCGTGCTTGGCCTTGTCCGGCGAGTCCGGGGATGTGGCCGTGCCGATCCAGCCGGCCAGGAAGCCGAGCGGGATCGAGACCAGACCAGGGTTGCGCAGCGGGAAGAGGTGGAAGTCGACACCGGGGAAGATCGAGTCCGGGGTGCCGGAGACCACCGGGGAGAGGACCACCAGGATCAGCGCCGGGACCAGGCCTCCGTAGACCGCCCAGACCGCGCCACGGGTGGTGAAGTTCCGCCAGAACAGGGAGTAGAGCAGGACCGGCAGGTTGGACGAGGCCGCGACCGCGAAGGCGAGCGCCACCAGGAAGGCGACGTTCAGGTTCCGGGCGAGCAGCCCGAGTGCGATGGCGACGACACCGATGCCGACCGACGCGAGCCGGGCCACGGCGACCTCGCTGCGCTGCTTGGCGTGCTTGCGCTTGAGCGAGGCGTACAGGTCATGGGCGACGGACGCCGAGGAGGCGAGGGTGATGCCCGCGACGACCGCCAGGATCGTGGCGAAGGCGACCGCGGCGACGATCGCGAACAGAACCGTTCCTCCTGTCGAACCCGCACCGCCCCCCAGTTCAAGCGAGAGCAGCGAGACCGCAGTGTTCCCCGAGGGGTTGGACCTGCGCACCTCGTCGGAGCCCAGGATCGCGGCCGCCCCGAAGCCGAGCACGATCGTCATCAGGTAGAAACTGCCGATGAGCCCGATGGCCCAGACGACGGAACGCCGGGCGGCCCGCGCGGTGGGCACGGTGTAGAAGCGCGACAGGATGTGCGGCAGCCCCGCCGTACCGAGCACCAGCGCGAGTCCGAGGCTGATGAAGTCGAAGCGCGCGACCAGGTCGCCGCCGTACCTCAACCCCGGTGACAGGAAGTCCTTTCCGTGGCCGCTGCGGTCGGCGGCCGTGCTCAGCAGTTGGTTGAAGTCGCCGTGGAAGCGCACCAGGACGAGCACGGTGAGCGCGATCGCTCCGCCCATCAGCAGGACGGCCTTGACGATCTGGATCCAGGTGGTGGCGCGCATCCCTCCCAGCGACACATAGACGACCATCAGCGCGCCGACCCCGACCACGGTCCAGGCCTGCGCGGCCCCGCTCGTACCCCCGAGCAGCAGCGCGACCAGGCTGCCCGCCCCCACCATCTGCGCCACCAGATAGAGAACGGACACGGTGACCGAGGAAGTTCCCGCGGCGATCCGGACCGGACGCTCGCTCATCCGGGCGGCCACCACGTCGGCGAGCGTGAACCGGCCGCAGTTGCGCACCAGTTCGGCCACCAGGAAGAGCACGACCAGCCAGGCGACCAGGAAGCCCACCGAGTAGAGCAGGCCGTCGTAGCCGAAGAGCGCGATCAGCCCGGCGATGCCGAGGAAGGACGCCGCCGACATGTAGTCGCCCGCGATGGCGAAACCGTTCTCCAAAGGCGAGAACAGCCGACCACCCGCGTAGAACTCCTCCGGGGAACCGTGCCGATGGCGGCTGACCCAGGTCGTGATCCCCAGCGTCACAGCCACGAAGACACTGAACAGCACCAGCGCCAGCGCCTGGTGGTCACCTCTGAGCGCCGTCAACGGTCTGCCCTCGCAGACTGCTCCCGCACCCGCTTCTTGTCGAAGACGGCCCATCTCAGGTCGAGCGCCGCCGCATCACGGCGCAGCCGGGCGTGCCGGGCGTACGCCCAGGTCAGCAGGAAGGTGGTGAGGAACTGGCCGAGTCCGGCGAGCATCGCCACGTTCACCGCGCCCGCGACGGGCCGCGCCATCAGTCCGGGCGCGGCCGTCGCGGCGACGACATAGGCGACGTACCAGAGGAAGAAGAGGGCGACCGCCGGGCCGACGAACCTCCGGTACCGGCTGCGTACTTCCTGGAAGGCCGCGCTGTGCTGCACCTCCAGATAGATGTCGGCGACGCTGCCGGCCTGCTCGCGCGCCGCCGGGTGCGCGGGCGGCGGGGCTGGTACGGGCGCGCCGGTGCTGTCCAGCTCGCCCCAGTCGGAGGCCAGCGCGTCGTACCAGGGATCACCGATATCGCTGAGATCGCCGAGCCGGATCTGCCCGGCATCGCGACCGTCGTGCTTGTCCACCGAACTCTCCTTGTCCGCGGCCCCGTTCGGCCGCGCGCCCAAGGATGGGCAGAACGGGAAGATCCCGGACTCTTCAATCCATGCTCTTCACTCCATCAGGTGACTTGCCGATCAAGTGTCTACGTGGGGACTCTTCGGGCGGGTCGGGCTGGATCAGGCGTCGATCCTGGAGCGGTCCAACGTCGCCGCGGAGCTGGTGATGAACTCCTTGCGGGGAGCGACCTCGTTGCCCATCAGCAGGTCGAAGATCTGCTCCGACGACTCCAGGTCGGTGATGTTGATCCGGCGCAGGGTGCGGTGGCGCGGGTCCATCGTGGTCTCCGCCAGCTGGTCGGCGTCCATCTCGCCGAGACCCTTGTAGCGCTGGATGGAGTCCTTGTAGCGCACGCCCTTGCGCTGGAACTCCAGCAGGGTGCTGCGCAGTTCGTTGTCCGAGTACGTGTACACGTACTTGTCCTGGCCCTTCTTGGGCTGGACGATCTCGATCCGGTGCAGCGGCGGTACGGCGGCGAAGACCCGGCCCGCCTCCACCATGGGCCGCATATAGCGCTGGAAGAGCGTGAGCAGCAGGCACCGGATGTGCGCGCCGTCGACGTCGGCGTCGACCAGCAGGATGATCTTTCCGTACCGGGCGGCGTCGATGTCGAAGGTGCGGCCCGAGCCCGCTCCTATGACCTGGATGATCGCGCCGCACTCGGCGTTCTTCAGCATGTCCGACACGGACGACTTCTGGACGTTGAGGATCTTGCCGCGGATCGGCAGCAGGGCCTGGAACTCGGAGTTCCGGGCGAGCTTGGCGGTGCCGAGCGCGGAGTCTCCCTCGACGATGAACAGCTCGCTGCGGTCCACGTCGTCGCTGCGGCAGTCGGCCAGCTTGGCGGGCAGCGAGGAGGACTCAAGGGCCGTCTTCCGGCGCTGCGCGTCCTTGTGCTGACGGGCCGCGATACGGGTGCGGGCGGCCGCGACAGCCTTCTCCATGACGGACCGCGCCTGGGCCTTGGAGTCCCTCTTGGTGGAGGTCAGGAAGGCCTTGAGCTCCTTGGCGACCACATTGGCGACGATGCGGTTGGCCGCCGACGTGCCCAGGACCTCCTTGGTCTGTCCCTCGAACTGCGGCTCCGCGAGCCGCACCGTGACCACGGCGGTCAGACCCTCCAGGGCGTCGTCCTTGACGATGTCGTCCTCGGCGACGCGCAGCAGCTTCTGGGTGCGCAGCACCTCGTTCACCGTCTTGGTGAGCGAGCGCTCGAAGCCGGTGACGTGGGTGCCACCCTTGGGGGTGGCGATGATGTTGACGAAGGACCTGACCGTGGTGTCGTACCCGGTGCCCCAGCGCAGTGCGATGTCGACGCCGAGCTCACGGGTGACCTCGGTGGGGGTCATATGGCCGAGCTCGTCCAGGACCGGGACGGTCTCCTTGAAGGTGCCCGTGCCGCTGAGGCGCTGCACATCGCAGATCGGCTTGTCCTGGGCGAGGAACTCGCAGAACTCGCTGATGCCCCCGTCGAAGCGGAAGGTCTCCTCGCTCTTGCCGCCTGCGGCCTCTGAGTCGCCGCCCGACCGCTCGTCGCGTACGACGATGGTCAGTCCGGGCACCAGGAACGCGGTCTGGCGGGCCCGCTGGTGCAGGTTCTCCAGGGAGAGCCTGGCGTCCTTGAGGAAGATCTGGCGGTCGGCCCAGTAGCGCACCCGGGTGCCGGTGCGGGTCTTGGGCACCCGCTTGCCCTTGCGCAGCCCGCCGGCGGCTTCGAAGGGTGCGTCGGCACCCTCGGCCGCGAACGCCCCGGGGACACCGCGCCGGAAGCTGATCGAGTGGGTGGCGCTGCTCCGGTCCACCTCGACGTCCAGGCGGGCCGAGAGGGCGTTGACCACGGAGGCGCCCACGCCGTGCAGCCCGCCGGAAGCGGCGTACGAACCGCCGCCGAACTTGCCGCCCGCGTGCAGCTTGGTCATGACGACCTCGATGCCGGACAGGCCCGTCTTGGGCTCGACGTCGACGGGGATGCCGCGGCCGTTGTCCCTGACCTCCACGGAGCCGTCGTCGTGCAGGATCACCTCGATGTGATCGCAGTAGCCGCCCAGGGCCTCGTCGACGGAGTTATCGATGATCTCCCAGAGGCAGTGCATCAGGCCACGGCTGTCCGTCGACCCGATGTACATGCCAGGACGCTTGCGGACCGCCTCGAGCCCCTCCAGGACGAGCAGGTGCCGCGCGGTGTAGTTGGAACCGTCCCGGTCTGCTCCGGTCAGCAGCGCTGTGGACGGCACGGACGTCTCGGCGGTCACGCGTTTCGCTCCTCGCTGAATTTCGATTGCGACCCCATGGATCGAGGGCCCGGCGTCGGTCGCCGATCAGAGGGTACCGAGGCCTGGTAGAGCCGTTGTCACGCCACCCACGTATGAGTTCAGCCTAGCCCAGACTCGTACGCGCGTTCGATCCCCCAAAGGGGTGATGCACATATCACGTTCCCAACCAGGCATGAACCATTTAGGCTCCGGGCACGTCCTCATGAACAACCAGCCGCACTCCGGCTGGCGAGGACGACGCAAGACCGACCACCGGACCCGACCAGCCACTCGACAAACCACGCGAAAACCGTAAGCGACGCGATACGGCACATTCGCCGCCAACCGGTAGCAGACAACCTCTCGGGAAGAAGTTTCGAGGAAAAGCCGCGAGCGGGAACGTTTTCGGCCTGGTTGGATGTTGACCCTGGTACGACAGCTCGTCGAGCTAGAGAAGAGGCGACGTGACTACTGTTCTGACCCCCGCGAGCCCGCTGACGGCCGCTGACCGCTGCGACCGCTGCGGCGCCCAGGCCTATCTGCGCGTCGTGCTGACAAGCGGCGGCGAACTGCTCTTCTGCGCCCACCACGGTCGCAAGTTCGAGCCGGAACTCAAGAAGATCGCCGCTGAGATACAGGACGAGACGGAGCGGTTGACCGCCGTACCGGCCAACGACGAGGAACGCTGACACTTCGCACGACGACGAGCCAGCGCCGACCCAGGGTCGGCAGACCGGGCGGCCACCCCTGCACCCACCAGGGATGGCCGCCCGCTCTCGTGTCCGCGCCAGGCCGTGGCCACCGCCCGCGGCCAGGGGCCCGTCAGCCCGCCTGGGGCGCCGCAGGACGCCCGCCGCGCACGTCCTCGCCAGACCGGTCCGGGGCGTACCGCAGGATGCTGGAGACGCGCGCGTAGACGCCCGGCTTGCCCGGCAGCCCACAGCCGTCACCCCACGAGACAAGCCCGATCAGCCGGTCGCGGGCGACCAGCGGACCGCCGCTGTCGCCCTGGCAGGCGTCCGGCCCGCCTTCGGGTTCCCCCGCGCACAACATGGACCCCGCGAGGTACGTCCCGGCCGCGCTGCCCGGGTAGACCTTCTCGCACGCCCCGTCGGGCAGCACCGTCACCTGAGCGGCACGCAACGTATGCGCGTAGTCACCGTCGCCGGTCATGTCGCCCCAGCCGTACACCGCCGCCGCGGTCCCCGGTTCGTACGCCGTGTCACCGCGACCCGCCATGGTGAGGACGTGGGACGCGGGCAACTCGGCGGCCAGCCGCAGTACGGCCACATCGCCGGCGTTCGTACGGGGGTCGTACGCGGGACTCACCCGTACGCCGCGCACCGCCACCTCCCGCCCGCCGCGCGCCCGCAGATCCTCCCGGCCCACGATGACCCGCAGATCGCGCACCGCCTTCAGGGGCACCCCCAGCACCTCGCGGCGCAGACAGTGGGCGGCCGTGAGCACCGTCGACGGCCCGACCACCACCCCGCCGCAGAACTGCCCCGAGCGCGTACCGCCGAACCGGTGACGGCTGGACAGCGCGACCACCCACGGCGTCTTCGCCACCCGGACCGGAACACCGCCCACGATCACTCCGTCGGCGGCCGCGGGTACCGGTCCGACCATGGGCATCAGCACCGCCGCCACCAGGGCGAGCGCCCCGGACAGGGCTCCGACGCTGGGACGGCGACGCATACGCTCTCCTCACCCTGGGTGGCACTGACGCACTCAGCGTTATCCAGCAGGCGGCGTCGCGCACCCAGAGACCGGCCGGGGATACCCGGACACGCCGAAGGGCCCGGAGCCCCTGTGGGAGGCTCCGGGCCCTTCGGCGTACGGGATGGACCGGTCTGGCGACCTAGTCGAGGTAGTCGCGCAGGACCTGCGAACGCGACGGGTGACGCAGCTTCGACATGGTCTTCGACTCGATCTGGCGGATGCGCTCACGCGTCACGCCGTACACCTTGCCGATCTCGTCGAGGGTCTTCGGCTGACCGTCGGTGAGACCGAAGCGCATCGAGACCACGCCCGCCTCGCGCTCGGACAGGGTGTCCAGAACGGAGTGCAGCTGCTCCTGGAGCAGGGTGAAGCTCACGGCGTCGGCCGGGACGACCGCCTCGGAGTCCTCGATGAGGTCACCGAACTCGCTGTCGCCGTCCTCACCCAGGGGGGTGTGGAGGGAGATCGGCTCACGGCCGTACTTCTGGACCTCGATGACCTTCTCCGGGGTCATGTCGAGCTCCTTGGCCAGCTCCTCCGGGGTGGGCTCACGGCCCAGGTCCTGGAGCATCTGGCGCTGGACGCGCGCGAGCTTGTTGATGACCTCGACCATGTGCACCGGGATACGGATGGTGCGGGCCTGGTCGGCCATGGCGCGGGTGATCGCCTGCCGAATCCACCAGGTGGCGTACGTGGAGAACTTGTAGCCCTTGGTGTAGTCGAACTTCTCGACCGCGCGGATCAGACCGAGGTTGCCCTCCTGGATCAGGTCCAGGAAGAGCATGCCGCGGCCGGTGTAGCGCTTGGCCAGCGAGACCACGAGACGGAGGTTGGCCTCCAGGAGGTGGTTCTTGGCCCGGCGGCCGTCCTCGGCGATGATCTCCAGCTCGCGCTTGAGCTTCGGCGCCAGCTTGTCGGCGTTCGCCAGCTTGTCCTCGGCGAACAGGCCCGCCTCGATGCGCTTGGCGAGCTCGACCTCCTGCTCGGCGTTGAGGAGCGGAACCTTGCCGATCTGCTTGAGGTAGTCCTTGACGGGGTCGGCGGTGGCACCGGCGACAGCGACCTGCTGCGCGGGCGCGTCGTCCTCGTCGTCGTCCGAGATGACGAAGCCCTTGGCCTCGCCGCCCGTGGTCTCTTCCTCGTCGTCACCGGCCTTGGCGGCGGTGGTCTCCTCGACGGACTCGTCGCCGGCCAGCTCGTCGTTCTTGCCGGCCTTCTTGGCCGTCGTCTTCTTCGCCGCGGTCTTCTTGGCCGTGGCCTTCTTGGCCACCGTCTTCTTGGCGGCGGCCTTCTTCGCGGGGGCGGCCACGGCGTCCTCACCAGCGGCCGCGGCGGCGGGCGCCTCGGCAGCGGCGGTGGCGGTGGCCTTCTTCGCCGTGGCGGTCTTGGCCGCGACGGTCTTGGTAGCGGTGCGCTTGGCGGGACTCTTCGCTGCGACGCTCTTGCGGGGGCGCTTCGGCGACTCCGCGGCACTGACCATCAGCGTCACACCCTCTTCCTCGAGGATCTGGTTGAGGCTGCGCAGAACGTTCTTCCACTGAGTGGCCGGAATCTGGTCAGCTTCGAAGGCCCGACGCACGTCATCGCCGGCGATCTGCCCCTCAGCCTTTCCCCGCTCGATGAGCGCCATCACAGACTCGGACTCGGCGATCTCCGGCGGGAGCGTACGGGATGTGCTGGCCGACACGAACAACCTCTCGGAACGATGGAAAACGGGTTCCGGCTCCGTCCATTGTGGAACAGGAGCCGACGACCGCCGACTGGGGATTGGGCCGACGGCACGGGCGGGTGTCGGAGCTAGCACAGCGCCGAAAGCGGCCGCTGTATTCCCTCCTCGACTGTCACCTCTTAGGTCATCGCGCTACCCGGAAGAGCGTTACGCCCAATCTGCGTGGCCCGAGTCACACCCCGTAACCATCTATAACGGATAGAAACAGACATACACCAACAGATGGTGGAGCCCGTACATACGAGTCGCCGGGCCCGGCCCGGGTCCGGCGACTCGTATGTACGGGAGATGCGTGGGAACGGCGCGGAAAATGTGTGCGACGCCGTACGCATACGAGGGGCGTGGGGCGGGTGCCGCGCAGGGTCAGTGCTCGCGGGGCGCGGGGACCACGCGCTCCACGTCCGGATGGACGGTGAGCAGCTGGCGCATCGCGACCTCGGCTCCAGCCCCGTCGCCCGCGGCGAGGCAGTCGACCAGCCGGGAGTGGTGCGCGAGGCCGGACTCGCTCGGCCGGTCGCAGCCGGTGGTCGGGCCACCGGAGACCTGCAGGGCGGCCGAGACGATGCCGGACAGGTGCTCCAGCATGCGGTTGCCCGCGACCTGGATGAGCAGCGCGTGGAACTCGGCATCGGCGCGCGCGAAGGTGATGGTGTCCCCCTGGCCCAGCGCGTGGCCCATGATCTCGACCATGTCGGCGAGGCGCTGCTGCACCTCCTCGCGGCCGTGCCCGGCGGCCAGCCGGGCGGCGAGCGGTTCGATGGTCCAGCGCAGCTCGCTCAGCTCGCGGCGCTGGTCGTCGCGCTGTGGCCCGAAGGCGCGCCACTCGATGATGTCCGGGTCCAGGAGGTTCCAGTCGCTGACGGGGCGTACCCGCGTACCGACGTTGGGGCGGGCGCTGACCAGCCCCTTGGCCTCCAGGACGCGGAGCGACTCGCGTACGACGGTGCGGGAGACCTCGAAGCGCTGGCCGATCTCCTCGGGGACGAGCGGACGGTCGGCTCCCAGGTCTCCGGAGACGATCATCTGGCCGAGCTGCTGGACGAGTTGGCCGTGCAGCCCGCGGCCGCGGCTGCCCGTCGCGCGCCGGCTGGCACGGCCCAGCTCCTGGTCGGGGCCGTCCCACGCGGGGGCTCCGACGCGGCCGGCGCTCGGGGCCTCGGCGTAGGTGTAGCGGTCGAGTTCGCCCGGACCTGCGAGGCCGGAGTCAGCGGTGCGGGCGGCGGTCATCATGGTGTGCGCAAGGGTACTCACGGAACCTTTGTCGGCTCACCTCCCAAGCCCCTTGAGGTCTTTGGTGAAAAGCACACGAAAGGGTGATCGCCTACTGTGCCGCAATTGACGCCTTATCGGACGTAACCGGGCGTTCTCTGGGGAGTTGTGGCCAGTTACGGGTGAGCGACGGCGCGATGTGCTTCAGCGGAGCCTGCCGCGCAGGGTGGTGAGCAGATAGGCACACAGCAGCACGGTCAGGCTCAGCAGCAGCGCGCTGCCCACGGGTTGAGCGATCACCCGTACGGCTCCGGCGATATACCGCTCGCTCCCGAACGGCCACTGCGTCAGGGCGAGATCGCGGATCCGGCCGGGAAGCCCGGCGGCGGATCGCGCCGATGGCCCTTCAAGTGCCTTCTGTGCCAGGGGTACGAGCACCACCGGCACGGCGAGCAGCGCGGCCAACCCCGCCGAGGTGGAACGGAATACGCCCGCGGCCAGCAGCCCCGCCCAGGCACAGCCGATCACCAGGCCGAGCCAACTCGCGGTGAGCACAGGCCAGTCAGCGGGCAGCTGGGTCAGCTCCTCGCCGTACACGAGGTGCAGCGCCGCACCGTCACAGACCACGGTGACCAGCGCGATGAACAGGGCGGTGGCCGCGGAGACGGTGAGTTTGGCCAGGAGCAGACCGAGGCGGCGGGGCACGGCGGCGCGGTCGACGGCGAGCGCGGGGTGGCGGAACTCGTCGCCGAAGGCGAGGGCACCGAGAAGTCCCGCACCCATGGCCGCTGGGGGGAGCGGGAGTTCGTGGGGCCAGGCGGCGAGGAGGCGGGGCTGCGGGGTGTGGCCGGTCCTGGCGAGAAACACGGCCATGACGGAGGAGACGGCGAGCACGAGCAGCGTGACCAGCCAACCGGTGCTGACGCCGGCCGCCCTGCGTACTTCGTAGCGCAGGGGGTTCAGGGGGCTGCGGGCGGGGCGGACCGTG
>NZ_JAZGRL010000001.1:1833304-1946415 GCF_046540415.1 Streptomyces sp. E11-3
GCGGGCGGGGCGGACCGTGATCGGGGGCGGCAGGGGTGACAGGGGGGCCTGGCTGCCCCGTTCCGTGGCTTGACCGCCCCGATCCGCAGCTCGGCTCCCCTGGTGGAGGCTTTCGCCCCCAGGTTTCGGGGCGGCGGCGGCCGTGGTGCCGTCGGGGGACTCCGGCGGAGGCGGGGGTCCGCAGTCGCCGATCTCGTCGGCGAGCTGGTGGATCAGGACACCGTGCTTGAAGGCGGTCTCGCCCACGTCCGCGCAGCGACTTCCGTACACCGACAGCCGGTTGCCGTCCTCGCGGACGATCTCGACCGAGCGCCGGGCGACCCTGGCCTCCTTGGCGAGCAGGGCGCCGAGGCGGGCGGCGTACGGGGATCTGACGGCGACCCGGGGGCGGAGTCTGGTGCGGGCGAAGACGTCCGCCGCCTGGTCCGCGACGACCCTGCCCTGGTCGAGTGTGACGACATGGTCGGCGGCACGGGCGGCCTCCCTGGGGTCGCCGGTACTGAAGAGGACGGTTCCGCCCTGGTCGGCGTGGGCCCGGAGCGCTCCGTGCAGCCAGGCGCTCTCGCGGGCGCAGAGTCCGTCGGCGGGCGAGTCGAGTACGAGGGTGTGCGGGTCGGCGATGACGGCGCAGGCGAGGCCGAGGCGGCGGTCCATGCCGCGCGAGAGGGTGCCCAGGCGTTGATCACGGAGGCTGACGAGGCCGACGGCTTCGAGGACTTCGTCGGCGCGCGAGACGGGTACGCCGCCCGCCGCGCACAGCATGCGCAGCTGGCCGCGGACGGTACGCCCGGGATGGCCGGGTACATCGCCGATCAGCGCCCCGACCTCGCGGGACGGGCGCGCGATGCGGTGCAGTGGGCGACCTCTGAAGTAGGTGACGCCGCGGCCCGCCTGGAGTTCGAGCATCAGTCTCAGCACGGTAGCCGTGCCGGAGTCCGCGGCTCCGAGCAGCGCCGTGACACGGCCGGGCCGCACTTCGAAGGACACATCGTCGACGACGGGCAGCTTGTCCCGGCGTGCATTGCTGGTCAGTCCGATGGCCTGGATCATCGCTTCTCTCGCGGAAGGGGCGACCGCTCGGCGGCCGAGGCCTGTCCGCCACGTCGGGGACGGACAGACCCCTGGGTACTCCAGCAAGATAACGCGATATTCGCGGCATTTCGGGCAGGGTGTAGGCCATGGGTGTGGCCGCTGACCCTGATGGGTGTGGCTCGCGGAACCGCCCTGGTTCAGACCTCCGGGCGCAGCATCGGCGGGTTGAGGAGGGTGGCCCCGCCCGCCCGGAACAACTGTGCGGGACGGCCGCCCTGCCGGGTGGTGGTCCCCCCGGTGGGCACCAGGAAGCCCGGCGTGCCGGTCACTTTGCGGTGGAAGTTGCGCGGGTCGAGCGCAACGGCCCACACCGCCTCGTACACCCTACGGAGCTCTCCGACGGTGAACTCCGGCGGGCAGAACGCCGTGGCCAGCGAGGAGTACTCGATCTTGGAGCGGGCGCGCTCCACGCCGTCCGCGAGGATCTGCGCATGGTCGAAGGCGAGCGCACCGGGCTCTCCCTCCGACCCCAGCAAGGTCTCGACCGGCGCCCAGCGCGCGCTGTTCGCGTCGCCTCCGGCCCGCGGCGCGGGAAGGTCGGGGGCGAGCACCAGGTGGGCGACGCTGACCACGCGCATCCGGGGGTCGCGCTTGGGGGCGCCGTAGGTGGCGAGCTGCTCCAGATGTGCGCCGTTGCCGGGCATGGCGGCGGGGGTCCCCGGGTCGTGCACGCACAGCCCGGTCTCCTCGACCAGCTCGCGGGCCGCGGCCTCCGCCAGATCCTCGTCCGGGCGGACAAACCCTCCGGGAAGCGCCCAACGCCCTTGGAACGGCGGCTCGCCTCGACGGATCGACAAGGTACAGAGCGCATGACTGCGTACGGTCAGCACGACCAGGTCGACAGTGACGGCAACGGGCGGGAAGGCCGACGGGTCGTAGGGCGACATGCCGCGATCATAGTCGTCTGCCTGACGATAAACACTCCCTTCGCCCAGCACATCACACACTCAGGGCCCTGCGCATCACCCACCCAACTGGAGCCCGTCCACCGCCTCCTCGATCATGGCGAGGCCGAGCCTACTGATCCGTACGGAGAACGGGCCGCCCGCGACGGAAAGGCCGGTGAACTCGATCTCCCCCAGCGGCGCGCTGCTCACCGGGCACAGCGCGACCGTCCGGGCCGGGGCGTCGGGACGGATCCCGGCCAGGGTCGTGAGGAGCTGGACCCCCGCCGCCGCGGCGGTGGCGGCGGGACGGCAGGCGGCCGGGTGCGGCAGCGGGGCGCCGCCCTCGGTTCTCTGCGCCCCCGCGTACATCTCGGGCAGCCGCTGCCCGAAGGCCTCGGCCGCGGACAGCACACCTTTCAGCAGTGAGTTCGCCTCCTTCTCGTATCCCGCGGCGGCCAGACCCGCGACCGCCACGGCTGTCTCATGGACCCGTACGGCACCGCCCCGGTGCCCGAACGGGTTGTGGCCGGCCTCCTTGACGCCCAGGCTGCGCAGTCCCCAGCCGGAGTCCATGGCGGGGCCACCGAGCAGTCGCGCCAGCTGCCCGGTCTGGACCCGGTCGAGCAGACCGGCAGCCAGTGCTCCTCCACCGACCAGGCCGGTGTCCAGAAGGTGCGCGGCGCCGCTCCCCAGATGCGGCACCGGGCGACCGTCCGGTGCCCGGGCGGCGGCGGGCCTGCCGCCCGCCCGGTCCTCGATCCAGAAGTCCTCGCGGAACGCGGCTCGCAGCTCCCCCGCCCACTGTCTCCAGTCGGCCGCGCCCGGCCGGCCGTGCGCCTCAAGCACCTCCGCGCCGAGCAGCGCGGCGCGGTGGGCGTGCGCCTGGGTCTCGCATCTGTGCGGTCCACCGGGGTACGGGTCCGGCAGGTAGACGCCGTCCCCGACCGCGCGCCGCAGCCACTGCAGGCATCTCTCCGCGATGGGCACCAACTCCTCCGTCTCGTGTTCCGACAGTCCCCAGCACCTGGCCTCCGCGAGCAGCGCCGGGAAGAGCAGCGTCGCCTCGATCCCGGTGCAGCTCGGCGGCAGATGCGGGCCGGCGTCCCGCAGCGGCCCCGGCAGCCGCCCGGCGCTCGGCCCGCTGCCCGTGACCTGGGTGCGGGCCAGGGTCCGCAGGGTGCCGACCGCCAGCCGGGTACCGAGCGGCAGTGCCATCCGGGCGGCGGCCAGCGCCTCGGCCGGCGCGAGACCACACCGCCACGGGGCCCCGGCAGCCGCGTGCACGTCGGACGGATGCCGGGGGTCCCGCAGCAGCAGCGCCCGCAGGTCCCCGACACAGGTGTCGAGCAACCCCCGCACCCGGGGATCGTCGCCCGTGGCCCGTGCCCCGGCGAACGGGACACCGCGTCCCACCGGCCGAAGGGCTGCCGCACCGTCCTGACGCACACGCAGTTCGATGCTGCGGCTCCCGCCTGGTGGCAGGTCCACCTCCCAGCGCAGCAGCCCCGCCGAGGCGAGCGCGTCATCGGGAGGCGGCTCGGACGTGACCACGGCCTGACCGGCGGCGGATGACCAACGCATGCCCGAGCCGTGCACGCTCGCGGGCAGTTCGCCGCCCGGAGCCCCCAAGGCGACCGCTCCGAGCTCCGCGAGGTCGGTGGCCAGGGATACCTCGACGGGCACCCTCAGCACCCGGTTCGCGGCGCTGCGCAGAGTGATCCGCTCGCTTCCGTCGGCATCCCGGGTCCGCTCGACGACGACCACGGGGTCTGGGCCGCTGTCCCCGGACGGGCGCAGGGTCGCCACGAAGCGGGCGCGGTCCGCGGACAGCATCCGCGCCTGCACCGCGAGCGGTTCACGTCCGGCCACCCGCAGCTGGCAGCGAGAGAGCAGTCGGCGGCCCGCGCGGTAGAAGCCCTCCAGACCCTCGCCGGTCAGCTGACCGTGTTCGGACGAGATCGCGAGGCCCGGCATGGCGACGCAGATCAGAGCGGTGTGCACGGGTGGTAGTTCCACGGCACGACGGGCCGCGGGCACCGGGCCCTGCCCGGCCCCACCACGCGGCGGGGCGGCCCGGGCTTCCCCGCCGAAGGCGCCAGAGGAGCCTGCGGATCCGGAGGAACCACGGGGACCAGAGGAACCGAAGGAGTCCGAGGAACCGAAGGAGTCCGAGGAATCCGGGGCGGGCGAGGAATCCGGGGCGGGCGACGGCGGGGACAGAGACATGGGGTGGCTTCTTCTGCGCTCCCGCAAGCTGCGCCCTCATCGACGCGCCCGTCGGTTCTCGGCGGTACGACGACGGGTTCGGCAGCCGGGGAGGGGAGCCCGTGGAGCGGCTCGTTGAGGGACAGTGGTCAGGCGACGGGCGGCCGATTCCCGTCCCCCAGGTGAACGGAGTGCCCCTGGCCCGGGTCACGGCCGCCTCACCTCCCGCTCCTGGTACCGCGCCCGCCGGTGCGGCGTCGGTTGCGGCACCGCGCGTCCCCGTTGCCGTGTGGACCGCCGTTCCCGTTCGAGCCCGTGGGACCAGGCGAGCCCTTCCTGTTCCCCGGGCGTTCCTTGGCGCGCCGGGCAGTGGACGGACCCGCTGCCGTACACGAGGACGGCCGGTGCGCAACCGGATGGGTGGGCGCCGCCGCTGGCAGTGACGGCTGCCGTGGCTTCGCACCCCTCGCATCGCCCCCGGTGCGCACAGCCCGCTCTCCCCGCAGGCACTTCCGCAGGGCCTCCGGGTCCAGACCCTCGTTGCAGGCGTGGTGCAGGAGTTGGGCGAAGGTGTAGTGGGGGTCGACCCGCAGCGCCATACCGAGGCCGATCCTGGCCTCGGGCTCGTCGCCGAGTGACCAGGCCACCCACCCCGCGAGGGTCAGTGGCGCCGCCGCGTGTTCCCCGTACGGGCCGACGCAGCGACGGGCCAGCGCCCGCCAGAGCCGGAGCGCCGATGCCGCTTCTTCTCCCTCCATCCATTCCGCCACCCGGTCACGGGTCCATCGGTCCTGGAGGCCGATGATCAGGCCCGCGGCTTCGTCGGACGTGAGCAGCGCGTCGTCCTGTGCATCGGCCCGCGGCCCCGCGCCCGCCGGCGGCGCGGCCCGCAGCCGGTCCATGATCCGGTGGGCCTGAGCCACCGTCTCAGCCTCGACCCGGTCCCGGCTGACGCCGTCCAGCATCCGAGGGACCAGCGCCATGCTCGCCTCGTCGAGCGCCCGCTGCTGCTCCACGACCACCGCGCCCTGCAGCGGTGCGAGCCGCACCTCCATCTCCCGCATCCTGCCGCGCATCTGGATGCCCGCGTAGGTGGCCGTGGCCGCCATGACCGATGTGCCGGGCGGCGCCATCGGCGTACCGTCCTCGGGACAGCAGCGCGCCTCGGGGCAGACGTAGGACCAATAGCGCCCGTCCGATAGGCAGAGCGCCTCGACCACCGGCACATCCAGCGCTCCGCACGCCGTGCGCAGGACCTCCGCGAGCGGCTGCAGGCGCTCCATGACCGCGCGGGCCGGCTCTCCCTCCGCGGGCTCCCGGCAGAGGAAGACGGCGATGCCGTCCGGTTTGCCATTCCGCTTTTCGCTGCCGCTCACCAGGCACTGGGCCAGCTGCTCGGCGACAGACGGCCAGTCCTGCTCCTGCTCGGGAATGCCCAGCCGGACCCGCCCGCCGAAGCAGCCGCGCTCGCCGTGCAGCGCGACGAGGACCACGCTGTCGTCGGGGTGAAAGCCCATCAGATACTGCAGTGCGTCGGCCAGTTCGCCCGGGCCGCGCAGGGTGATCTGCTCGCCGGGACGGCCGGCGGCTTCGCTGTGATTCGTCATGCGCCGACTGTCCCGCGGATTTCCAAACTCCGCTTGGGCCTGTGGATAACCCTTGACTCGGTCACGACAGACGTTATCCACAGGCCGGCGGACGCATTCGCCGAATGTCAGAGCCATCGGGTTGCATGGACGCATGAGCAACGAAGAACTCCGCACCGCGGCCGACGCCGTACTCGCCCGGCTCGTCGGCGACCAGACCGGCCGCGCCCGCCTGCACGAGGACCAGTGGCGGGCGATCGAGGCGCTGGTCGCCGACAAGCGCCGGGCACTGGTCGTGCAGCGCACGGGCTGGGGCAAGTCGGCGGTGTACTTCGTCGCGACCGCGCTGCTGCGGGAGCGGGGCGGTGGCCCCACCGTGATCGTCTCGCCGCTGCTCGCGCTCATGCGCAACCAGGTGGAGGCGGCCGCCCGCGCCGGCATCCGCGCCCGCACGATCAACTCCGCCAACACGGAGGAGTGGGACTCCGTCCAGTCCGAGGTCGCCGCGGGCGAGGTGGACGTCCTACTCGTATCGCCAGAGCGGCTCAACAACCCGGACTTCCGCGATGAGGTGCTCCCCAAGCTCGCCTCGGCCACCGGCCTGCTGGTGGTGGACGAGGCGCACTGCATCTCCGACTGGGGCCACGACTTCCGGCCTGACTACCGCCGGCTGCGCACGATGCTCGCCGATCTGCCACCGGACGTGCCCGTGCTGGCCACGACCGCGACAGCCAACGCCCGGGTCACGGCCGATGTCGCGGAGCAGCTGGGGACCGGCGGCGGCTCGGACGCGCTCGTGCTGCGCGGCCCACTGGACCGCGAGAGCCTGAGCCTGGGGGTGCTGCGGCTGCCGGACGCGGCGAACCGCCTGGCCTGGCTCGGCGAGCACCTCGGCGAGCTGCCGGGCTCCGGGATCATCTACGCGCTGACGGTCGCCGCCGCCGAGGAGGTCACCGCCTTCCTGCGGCAGTGCGGCCACACCGTCTCCTCGTACACCGGCAGGACGGAGAACGCCGAACGGCAGCAGGCCGAGGACGATCTGCTCGCCAACCGCGTCAAGGCCCTGGTCGCCACCTCCGCGCTCGGGATGGGTTTCGACAAACCCGATCTGGGCTTTGTGGTCCATCTCGGCTCGCCCTCCTCCCCCATCGCGTACTACCAGCAGGTGGGGCGTGCGGGCCGCGGTGTGGACCACGCGGAGGTGCTGCTCCTGCCGGGCCCTGAGGACGAGGCGATCTGGCGGTACTTCGCCTCGGTGGCCTTCCCGCCCGAAGAACTGGTGCGGCGCACGCTCGACGTCCTGGCACAGGCGGGCAGGCCACTGTCGCTGCCCGCGCTCGAACCTCTCGTGGAGCTGCGCAGGTCACGGCTCGAGACGATGCTCAAGGTGCTGGACGTCGACGGCGCGGTGCGGCGCGTCAAGGGCGGATGGATCTCGACCGGGCAGCCGTGGGTGTACGACGCCGAGCGCTACGCCTGGGTCGCCAGGCAGCGCGAGACCGAGCAGCAGGCGATGCGCGAGTACGCCACGACGACCGGCTGCCGGATGGAGTTCCTGCGGCGGCAGCTGGACGACGAAGGTGCCGCGCCGTGCGGACGCTGCGACAACTGCACGGGCCCGCGGTTCTCCGCCGAGGTGTCCGGCAACGCCCTGGACGCGGCGCGCGGTGAGCTCGGCCGGGCCGGTGTCGAGGTGGAGCCTCGGAAGATGTGGCCGACCGGGCTCGCCGCGGTGGGAGTGGACCTCAAGGGGCGCATCCCGGCCGCCGAGCAGGCGGCTCCGGGCCGCGCGCTGGGCCGGCTCTCGGACATCGGCTGGGGCAACCGGCTGCGCCCCATGCTGGCGCCCCGATCACCCGACGGCCCGGTGCCGGACGACGTCGCGCGGGCCGTGGTGGAGGTACTCGCCGACTGGGCGAAAGGGCCCGGCGGTTGGGCGTCAGGCTCTGCTGACGCACTGGCGCGGCCGGTCGGTGTGGTGGCCATGCCGTCGCGCACCAGGCCCCAGCTGATCCAGTCCCTCGCCAGCCACATCGCCGCCGTCGGCCGAATGCCCCTGCTGGGTTCCCTGGAGTACGCCGCGGGGACGGACGGCACACATGTCCCGCGGTCCAACAGTGCCCAGCGGCTGCGCGCCCTGGACGGGGCGCTCACGGTGCCACCCACGCTCGCCGAAACGCTGCGGCAGACCGGGGGCGGTCCGGTGCTGCTCGTCGACGACCTGACGGAGACCGGCTGGACGCTCGCGGTGGCCGCGCGCCTGCTTCGTAAGTCCGCGGCTGAGGGGGTGTTGCCGCTGGTCCTCGCCATACAGGGGTGAGCCGCGCGTCGACCGAGGCGCACCGGGGCAGGGATATAGGCGACGCGCCCGCTGATTCCGGTCACCCTCGTCGATTGCTCGTTGCCTGGCGCCGGTGAGACGGCGAGAATTGGAGCTGCTCCCCGTGCGGCTCTTCCGTGGCAGGCAGGGCTGTCCCGCGGTGCGCTCCCACCGTCCGACCCCGCCCGCAGGTGTGGGCGCGTAGCCGAAGGGAGGACCGTGACCTTCGGATTCGCTCCGTCCCCGGCGGCATCGTTGCCGCGGTCGCCGATAACCGCCGAGATGTCCGCCGCCACCAACCAACTGGCCAGGATGCTTGAGCCCGCAGAGTGGGCAGCCGCGGGCATCCCACTGCTGCGCGATCCGCGCGAGGTCGTCAGCAGCCTGCACACCCGGCATCTACCCACACCGGACACCGCTGTCGTGGCCGTACTCGACCAGGAGGAACGGCTCAGGGCCAGCGCCTCGTTCACCCGGCGCGCGGCGGCGGCCGCCGATGGCTGGGTCTACCGCAACGCCCTGCTGGCCCAGCTGCGCCGGGTCATCCCGCACGATCTGCGCCGCCGCACTCCGGTGCGTACCGCGGTGCTGCTCTTCTGCCGCGAGGGCGACGCGCGTTGGACCCAGGAGGACGGTGCCTGGATGTGGGGGCTGCGGGATGCCTGCACACTGCACGGGCTGCGCTGCGGCGCGTACATCACGCTGACGCGCGGCGGGTGGCAGGTACTCGGGGAGGGCCGGGCCGGTCGTCGGCCGTATGCCCAGGCCGCCGACGCACAGCCGCTCAACGGCATCGAACCCCGGGCTCCGCGCCCGGCCATCGAGCGGACTCAGGCGCGCCTGGGCGGCGGAACGGCGGCCCCACTGCGCCGGGCCACAGCTCGCTGACTCCGCGGTGCGGGGCGCGCCTCACACCGGGTGGGGCCAACTCCGTACGGCACCAGGCGGCACGCACCGCGCCGCCGCCCGTACGGCTTCACCCACCCGTACCGCGTCACCCGCCCGTACGGCTTCACCCGCTCGTATGGCACCACCCCCACCGGGCGGCCGGTGTGCACCGGCCGCCCTCAAGGGGGTGTCAGACACCCACGCCGAGCACGGAGTTGATGCGCTGCGGGTCGCCGCACACGATCAGCAGGGCACCCGCCCGGCTCAGCGCGAGGGGCAGCGCACCGGCGGCCGCGTCATCGGAGCCGCCATTCACGGCGACGACGACCACGGGACGGGTGGCGGCCCGGCCCGCGTCGGCAGCGGCGGCGTGGAACACGTCGTCGCGGGAGTCGTGTTGGGCCCAGTAGGACACCTCGCCGAAGGACAGCTCGTGCGTGGCCCACGGATGCCGGTCGCCGGTGGTGACCACCAGGATGTCGCCGGGCGCACGCCCGGTGTCCAACAGCAGGTCGACCGCTTCCTCGGCAGCGTCCAGCGCGCCCTCGGCAGTGGCCGGGATCAGCTGGATCTGCGGAGTGGCAGGGGCCGGAGCGGCAGCTCCGGAGCCGGTGCCCGCACCGGAGGCCGGGGTGGCGGGCGCCGCTTCGCGCGGGGTGCGCTGGGCCGGCGGAGTGGGCCGGGCAGGGCCCGGTCGTCCGGGACGCGGGGGTGCCGCGGGGCGGGGACCGGGGACGGGACGGGGGGTCGGCGTACTGCGGCCGCTGGCCGGAGTTGCGCGGGGACCCTGGGCGCTCTCGTGAATCTGAGGCTCCNCCCAGGAGCCCCGCCCATTTCCGCTGCCCCCGCTCAAAACCTCGGCGGTCCCCTACGCTGCAGCGAATCCACTTGACCAGCACCGCGCCATCGTACGGTGCGGCAGATCGCCGAAGTACCCTGCCGGGTCGCTCCCTTGTCAGTCGTACGGCGTAGCGTGTGTGATCAGACAAGGCTGCGCGATGGCGTCGCAGCGTGTCTTGAGGAGGGGGAAGCCCGATGAGCGGTCTCAGTGTTGGGCAGCGGAAGATCGAAGTAAGCCTCAGGTGGGATCCGAGTGCCCCCGGCACACCGGCCCACCACCTCGACATCGTCGCCGCGACCTACCGCGCGGACGCCCCTCTCGACCAACCCGACTACCTGGTGCATCTCGACCGCCGGTCTCCCGACGGCACCATCACCCTCGACCGTGCGAGCAACACCGGAATGGGCCTCGGATACGACGAGGTCATGACGCTGGAGCTGAACCGGCTGGCCTCGGCGTACGCCCTGGTGGTGGTCGGCGTGGTGATTCAGCAGCCGACGGCCGAGAAGACGTTCGCCGACATCGCGAACGTCGGCGTACGCGTACGTGAAGGCCACCACGAGCTGGCGCTGCACGACTTCACGGATATCCCGACGGCGTCGTCAGCGACTGTCTCGAGATTCACCCGGTCCAGCTCGGGAGGATGGACGTTCCAGAACATCTTCCGCGGCTTCGACGCCGATCCGGTGGCGTTCGCCCGGCTGATGGGCGGTGTCTCCAGTTGAGCGGGCATGAGAAGGGGACAGCCCCGCGGCCCGGCGGCGAGGGTTGACGACGCATCGCACGCGATGCCCGTCCCAGCTGCCCCGGAACAGCCATCGTCACCGGCGTAGCGGACCCCGACTCGTTGGCGCTCGGCGTGCAGGGTGGCGTCACCGACCCGGGATAGCCAGTGACCGGCTGCGGGACGGCAACGCCGTACGGGTGTGCGGTGTTCACCCCGTCGGGCCACGGCTTGGCGAGGCCGGCGAAGAACCCGCCGACCCGGCAACCGCCGAAGGGAGGGGCGCCAGCCAAGGGCCGGCGCCCCTCCCTTCCGGAGGTCACGCTGCGGGTTCAGCTACGTCGGGTGTCGCATCCGACGCGACACCGCCCGGTATCAGCTGCAGCCGCTGGTCGAGCCGCAGCCCTCGCAGATGTAGCAGGACCCGGCCCGCTGCATCTTCGTACCGCAGGAGAAGCACAGCGGTGCGTCGGCGCTGATGCCGAGCTGCATCTCGACGAGCTCGGCCGAGGTGTGCGCCACCTGAGAGGCCTCCGCCTGCGGCGCGGCGACGGCCTGCGGCTCCTGCTGCCGCGGCGCGGACTGGGACAGACCCTCGACGTCCACATCGGCGTCGTCGATGGACTGCTCGTACGACCCGGTCTCCAGGTGCCGCTGACGCTCCTCGGCGGAGTGGATGCCGAGCGCCGAACGCGTCTCGAACGGCAGGAAGTCCAGCGCCAGGCGGCGGAAGATGTAGTCGACGATCGACTGCGCCATCCGCACATCCGGGTCGTCGGTCATCCCGGCCGGCTCGAAGCGCATGTTGGTGAACTTCGAGACGTACGTCTCCAGCGGGACGCCGTACTGCAGACCGACCGAGACGGCGATGGAGAAGGCGTCCATCATGCCCGCGAGGGTCGAGCCCTGCTTGGACATCTTCAGGAAGACCTCGCCCAGACCGTCGTCCGGGTAGGAGTTGGCGGTCATGTAGCCCTCGGCGCCGCCGACCGTGAAGGAGGTGGTGATGCCGGGACGGCCCTTCGGGAGGCGCTTGCGGACCGGGCGGTACTCGACGACCTTCTCGACCGCCGCGCGGAGCGTGCCCTCGGTCTTCTCGGCGATCTCGGCCGTCTCCTCCTCCTTCTTCTTGGCGGAGAGCGGCTGGCCGACCTTGCAGTTGTCGCGGTAGATGGCGAGCGCCTTGACGCCCAGCTTCCACGCCTCGAAGTAGACCTCTTCGACGTCCTCGACGGTGGCGGTCTCGGGGAGGTTGACCGTCTTGGAGAGCGCGCCGGAGATCCAGGGCTGGATCGCGGCCATCATGCGGACGTGGCCCATCGCGGAGATGGAGCGCTCGCCCATGGCGCAGTCGAAGACCTCGTAGTGCTGCTGCTTGAGGCCGGGCGCGTCGATCACGTTGCCGTGCTCGGCGATGTGCGCGACGATCGCCTCGATCTGCTCCGGCTGGTAGCCGAGGCGGCGCAGCGCCTGCGGCACGGTGCCGTTGACGATCTGCATCGAGCCGCCGCCGACCAGCTTCTTGAACTTGACCAGTGCCAGGTCGGGCTCAAGTCCAGTGGTGTCGCAGGACATCGCGAGACCGATGGTGCCGGTCGGGGCGATCACGGACGCCTGGGAGTTGCGGAAGCCGTTCTTCTCGCCGAGCCGGAGCACGTCCTGCCAGGCCTCCGTGGCGGCGGCCCAGACCGGCGCGTCCAGGTCGTCCATGCGGACGGCCGTGGCGTTGGCGTCGGCGTGCTGCTTCATGACCCGCTTGTGCGGGGTCGCGTTGCGGGCGTAGCCGTCGTACGGGCCGACGACCGCGGCGAGTTCGGCGGAGCGCTTGTACGAGGTGCCGGTCATCAGCGAGGTGATGGCGCCGGCCAGGGCGCGGCCGCCGTCGGAGTCGTACGCGTGGCCGGTGGCCATCAGCAGGGCGCCGAGGTTGGCGTAGCCGATGCCCAGCTGGCGGTAGGCGCGGGTGTTCTCGCCGATCTTCTGGGTCGGGAAGTCCGCGAAGCAGATCGAGATGTCCATCGCGGTGATGACCAGCTCGACGACCTTGGCGAAGCGCTCGGACTCGAAGGACTGGTTGCCCTCGCCGTCGTCCTTGAGGAACTTCATGAGGTTCAACGAGGCCAGGTTGCACGAGGTGTTGTCCAGGTGCATGTACTCGCTGCACGGGTTCGAGCCGTTGATCCGGCCGGACTCGGGGCAGGTGTGCCAGGCGTTGATGGTGTCGTCGTACTGGATGCCCGGGTCGGCGCAGGCCCAGGCGGCCTCGGCCATCTTGCGGAAGAGGGACTTGGCCTCGACCTCTTCGATGACGTCGCCGGTCATCCGGGCCCGCAGGCCGAACTTGGAACCGGACTCCACGGCCTTCATGAACTCGTCGTTCACGCGGACCGAGTTGTTGGCGTTCTGGTACTGGACGGACGTGATGTCGTCGCCGCCCAGGTCCATGTCGAAGCCCGCGTCACGCAGGGCGCGGATCTTCTCCTCTTCCTTCACCTTGGTCTCGATGAAGCCCTCGATGTCGGGGTGGTCGACGTCGAGGATGACCATCTTGGCCGCACGGCGGGTGGCGCCACCGGACTTGATCGTTCCTGCGGAGGCGTCGGCGCCGCGCATGAAGGAGACCGGACCCGAGGCGTTGCCGCCCGAGGAGAGCAGTTCCTTGGAGGAGCGGATACGGGAGAGGTTCAGGCCGGCCCCCGAGCCGCCCTTGAAGATCATGCCCTCTTCCTTGTACCAGTCGAGGATCGACTCCATGGAGTCGTCGACGGCCAGGATGAAGCAGGCCGAGACCTGCTGCGGCTGTGGCGTTCCGACGTTGAACCACACCGGGGAGTTGAAGCTGAAGATCTGGTGCAGGAGGGCGTACGCCAGCTCGTGCTCGAAGATCTCGGCGTCGGCGGGCGAGGCGAAGTAGTTGTAGTCCTCGCCGGCCTTGCGGTAGGTCTTCACGATCCGGTCGATGAGCTGCTTGAGACCGGTCTCACGCTGCGGGGTACCGACAGCGCCGCGGAAGTACTTGCTGGTGACGATGTTGACCGCGTTCACCGACCAGAAGCCGGGGAACTCGACGCCACGCTGCTCGAAGTTGACCGAGCCGTCGCGCCAGTTGGTCATGACGACGTCACGGCGCTCCCATTCCACCTCGTCGTACGGATGCACGCCGGGGGTGGTGTGAATGCGCTCGATACGCAGGCCCTTGTTCGCCTTGGTTCCCTTGGACCGGGAACCTCGCGCTGAGCCGCTCGCCGTCTCTGTCATGCCGCCTCCCTGTATCGGGCTAAAACGCCCTGAAGTGCCGCGTTCTTCCCGTGGCACGGTGTATGTCTGATGCC
This sequence comes from Streptomyces sp. E11-3, assembly GCF_046540415.1. Classification (NCBI taxonomy): domain Bacteria; kingdom Bacillati; phylum Actinomycetota; class Actinomycetes; order Kitasatosporales; family Streptomycetaceae; genus Streptomyces; species Streptomyces sp. E11-3. The sequence continues at coordinate 1,847,180 of NZ_JAZGRL010000001.1, forward strand.
TTGGACGCCGCTCGCGCCGCCCTCGACAGGTCTTGGATAGCCGCCGTTCGGCCGCCCCCGCCGGACGTCCGGGGCGGCCTGCCGGTCAGTCGGCGGCGGTGGCGGGCACGGGGGTCGGGGGCGGCCTGCCGGTCAGTCGGCGGCGGTGGCGGGCACGGGGACTTCGGCAGCCCCTGAAGACCCGCGTCCGGCTGCCTGGCCTTCGTCCCCCACGTCGGGCGCGGAGCCCCGCTGCTCCCGCAGCTCGGCGATGGCGGTCTCGAAGTCCTCAAGTGAGTCGAACGCCCGGTACACGGACGCGAAGCGCAGGTAGGCGACGAGGTCGAGCTCCTGCAGCGGGCCGAGTATGGCCAGTCCCACGTCATGGGTGGTCAGCTCGGCGCTACCGGTGGCGCGCAGCGCCTCCTCGACCCGCTGGCCGAGCTGGGCGAGTGCGTCCTCGGTGACCGGGCGCCCCTGGCATGCCTTGCGGACGCCACTGATGACCTTGGCGCGGCTGAACGGCTCGGTCACCCCGCTGCGCTTGATCACCATCAGTGAGCAGGTCTCCACGGTCGTGAAACGACGGGAGCAGTCGGGACACTGTCGGCGCCTGCGGATCGACGTGCCGTCGTCGGTGGTGCGACTGTCGACCACGCGGCTGTCGGGGTGCCTGCAGAAGGGGCAGTGCATAACTCCGAACCCTCCTTACACAGCACGACTGATGGGCCTCGAAACAGGCTTTGAACCCCTCGAAGCAGCCCCAAGCATAGGCGATGACCGAGGAGCCGGAGGACCAGGGACCACTACTTCTGGGTGGACGGATGAATCCAACCACTAGATCTGGGGTTTGGCCCCGCATTCGACACCATCGCGTGTCGCGCGGCCGACCGGCCATGAGCGTACGGGAGCGGGGGCGGAACACGCCCCGCGGGGCCCGAAGTGGCAGACTGGCAAGGCCACCACGAGGGGCTGCCCTCTCGGCGGTGAAGAGTACCGTAATGAACCGAATTGGCTTGCGTTCGAGTGTCAGCCATACACCCAGGCACATGATCACGTCAGGTAATCGCTGGTTTTTCACTCGAACGTGTGTTTGGCGCAACCTTTCGAAAGCAACTACCGTTGTCCAGCTAGGGAGAACATCTCGAGAGGGGCCGCCGTGACCACCACCGCAGACAGCGCCACCATCACTGCCCAGGACCGTTCCCAGGGCCGACTCGAGCCGGTGCATGCCATGACAGACCCAGCCACGAACCCGGAGGGGCCCAAGCCCACGCGCTCGCTGCCTGGCCGACCTCCAGGCATCAGGGCGGACAGCTCAGGGCTCACGGACCGGCAACGCAGGGTGATCGAGGTCATCCGGGACTCCGTGCAGCGACGCGGCTACCCACCGTCGATGCGGGAGATCGGGCAGGCGGTGGGGCTTTCCAGCACCTCGTCGGTCGCGCACCAGCTGATGGCGCTTGAGCGCAAGGGCTTCCTGCGCCGCGACCCGCACCGCCCGAGGGCGTACGAGGTGCGCGGCTCCGACCAGCCGAGCAGCCAGCCCACCGACACCAGCGGTAAGCCGGCCGCGTCCTACGTACCGCTCGTCGGCCGCATCGCGGCAGGCGGCCCGATCCTCGCCGAGGAGTCGGTCGAGGATGTGTTCCCGCTCCCGAGGCAGCTGGTCGGCGACGGCGAACTCTTCGTCCTCAAGGTCGTCGGTGACTCGATGGTCGAGGCCGCCATCTGCGACGGGGACTGGGTGACGGTCCGCCGCCAGCCGGTCGCGGAGAACGGCGACATCGTGGCCGCCATGCTCGACGGCGAAGCCACGGTCAAGCGCTTCAAGCGCGAGGACGGCCATGTCTGGCTCCTCCCGCACAACGCCTCCTACCAGCCGATCCCCGGCGACGAGGCGACCATCCTCGGCAAGGTCGTGGCCGTGCTGCGGCGGGTCTGAACAGACCGCCAAGCGCACTGGAGCTCCGGGACCCGCGGGCCCGGAGCTCCAGTGCGCTTGGCCCCGCTGATCTGTGCGCTGGGCTCTACTGGTCCTCGCCCTACTGATCCTCGGCCTTGGCCGCGGTGTCGATCGCGGCCAGCGAGCGGCGGACCTGGTTGCGGTCCGTGGTGTACCAGAAGTCGGGCAGTGACGCCTTCAGATAGCTGCCGTAGCGGGCCGTGGCCAACCTGGGGTCCAGCACGGCGACCACACCGCGATCGCCGGACGCCCGTACGAGACGACCCGCGCCCTGCGCCATCAGCAGGGCGGCATGGGTCGCCGCCACGGCCATGAAGCCGTTGCCCCCGGCCTCCTCCACCGCCTTCTGACGCGCGCTCATCAGCGGGTCGTCAGGGCGGGGGAACGGGATCTTGTCCATCACCACCAGCTGGCAGCTCGCGCCCGGCACATCCACCCCCTGCCACAGCGAGAGCGTGCCGAACAGGCAGGTCTTCGGATCGGCGGCGAAGGCCTTGATCAACTCGCCGAGTGTCTCCTCGCCCTGGAGCAGGATCGGGAACTCGGGGATGCGGGAACGCAGCTCCTCAGCGGCGGACTGGGCCGCCCGCATGGACGAGAACAGGCCCAGGGTGCGGCCGCCGCTCGCCTCGATCAGCTCGGTGAGCTCATCCAGCATGTCGCTGCGGGTGCCCTCACGCGAGGGCCTGGCCAGGTGCTTGGCCACATAGAGAATGCCCTGCTTGCCGTAGTCGAAGGGCGAGCCGACATCGATGCCCTTCCAGACCGGCAGGGCCTCCGCCTCGGAGCCCTCCGTACCCGCGGTGCCTTCGGGGGCCAGTCCGAGCGAGGCCCCCACACCGTTGAAGTCCCCGCCGAGCTTCAGGGTGGCCGAGGTCAGGACGACGGAGCGGTCCGCGAAGAGTTTCTCGCGCAGCAGGCCCGAGACGGACATGGGCGCCACTCGCAGTGAGGCACCGAAACGGTCATGGCGCTCGTACCAGACGACGTCCCACTCGGAGCCGTTACTGATCCGCTCGGCCACGTCGTGGATGGTCTCGACGGAGGCCAGGGCCTGCTTACGCACGGCGTCCTCGTCCTGGACCGACTTGTCCCGAGTCGAACCCAGAGCCGAGATCACCGTGCGAGCGGCGTCCCGCAGGGCCATCAGGGCATAGCCGAGGTCCTCCGGGATCTCCTCCAGACGGCCGGGGAGGGCCAGCTCCATCAGCCGTTCAAAGGTCTCGGCTGCCGTCTGGAGCTGGTCGGCGGCCTTCTCGTTGACCAGCTTCGCGGCGCGCCGCACGGCGCGGTTGACCTGGCCCGGGGTGAGCTCGCCCGTGGCGACTCCGGTGACCCGGGAGACCAGCTCATGGGCCTCGTCCACGATCAGCACTTCGTGCTGGGGCAGGACCGGGGCGCCCTCGATGGCGTCGATGGCAAGCAGCGCGTGGTTGGTGACGATGACCTCGGCGAGCTTGGCGCGCTCACGGGCCTGCTCGGCGAAGCACTCCGCACCGTACGCGCACTTCGTCGCGCCCAGACACTCCCGCGAGGAGACGGTGACCTGCGACCAGGCACGGTCGGAGACACCCGGGGTGAGGTCGTCGCGGTCGCCGGTCTCCGTCTCGTCCGCCCAGTCGCGCATCCGCAGCAGGTCCTGGCCCAGCTTGCTGGTGGGGGCCGCCGCCTCGAACTGGTCGAAGAGGCCCTCTTCCTCGTCCTGCGGCGCGCCCTCGTGGAGCCGGTGCAGGCACAGGTAGTTGGACCGGCCCTTGAGCATGGCGAACTCGGGGCGGCGGCGCAGCAGCGGGTGCAGCGCGTCCACCGTGCGCGGCAGGTCGCGCTCCACGAGCTGGCGCTGGAGTGCCAGCGTGGCGGTCGCCACCACGACCCGCTCCCCGTGGGCGAGCGCCGGGACCAGATAGCCGAGGGACTTTCCGGTGCCGGTGCCGGCCTGGACCAGCAGGTGGGAGCCGTCGTCGATGGCCTCGGCGACGGATTCGGCCATGGTCACCTGGCCAGGGCGCTCCGTACCGCCGACGGCGGCGACGGCGGCATGGAGGAGTTCGGGGAGTGAGGGCTTCGTCATAGCTCGTCCACCCTAAGGGGCGCCACTGACAATGCCGGGGTCCATCCCTTGATCACGGTGCGGACAGAGGGTTGGGAACGGTGCCGTGGACCGCTGCGTGCGGGCGCTCGGGGCGGTCGCGGTACCCGTCGAGGTGGAGCCGGTTGCGGTTCAGGCACAGGCGCTCGATCCGCGGGGTGAGCAGGTCGAAGAGCTCGAAGCGTTCTTTCAGCTCGGGGAAGCGCGCCTGGTGACGGAGGATCTCGGCCCGTACGAGCGCCCAGAAGTCGGCCTCTGGCACGCCCAGTTGCTCCTCGCACAGGGGCGCGAGGTAGCGGAAGACACCGACGCAGAGACCGGAGTGGATGAACTGGGTCAGGAAGGCGGCGGGCTCGGTGAGCAGGACGGCGCGTACGCCGTCCGGCATCGCGTCGTGCTCGGGCAGCGGCTGGGCGCTGATGTTCACGTCGTCGACGAAGTCCTTCATCGCCAGCCGTACGGGAACGTCCTGGTCGTCGAAGACCACGATGGCGTTCTCTCCGTGCGGGGAGAACACCGTTCCGTAGCGGTAGAGGAAGTGCAGCAGTCCCGGCAGCAGCGCGGCGAAGAGCCGACGCAGCCAGACCTCGGGGGCGAGGCCCGAGCGCGTGACCAGTTCCGCGGTGAACGCGCGGCCCCGGGCGTCGGTGTGCAGCAGGGACGCCAGCGTGCGGGCCCGCTCGCCGGGCGCCAGATAGCGGCTCAGGGGCTCGCGCCAGATCGTGCCCAGCAGTTCCTTGTACTGGTACGGGGCCTCGGGGAGCCGGTCGTAGACGGGGTGCTCGACGGTGACCGAGGCGACCTCGCCGAGCAACACGATGCGGCAGGTGTCGCGGAGGAACGGATCGGCGTCACGCAGCGAGTGCACCCAGGAAGTGACGGCGGGTGCGGCGAGGGTGCGCTCGGTCGGCAGTCCGCGCCAGACCAGGGTGTTGAGCACGGACAGCGGAAGCTTGACGGTGTGCCGGTCCGGGCGGGACAGGTTGAGGAACGTACGAATGGACTGCTGGGGCAGCCGCAGGTCACTGTCAGTGGCGAGTGGCACGATGTCGTCAGTGGCGATGGACGGGGCGAACAGCGGCAGCACGACCTCGTCCCACTGCCACGGGTGCACGGGGAGGTAGAGGTACGCGGCCGGGTCGAGACCCCGTGCGCGCAGGGAGGAGGTGAAGGACGCGCGGGTCGGCGCGTCGAGCTCGCGGTCGTAGAGCGCATCGGGCGTTTCGAGTCCGCTGACGCCGCGGTACGTCGCGAGCGTGCGGCGCACCGCGATCCACGGCAGCCTGGCGGGCCTGCGGGCCTCGGGTGCCCACTGGGCGGCGTCCTGGGCCGAGAATCCCAGGCGGCCCTTGTTGAGTACGAGCCAGGGGTGGCCGCACTGGTGCCCTTCGAGCTGCGCGTAGCCGAGGTCGGCGAGGTCGGCGGCGGTGTGCGCGGTGTGGTCGAGGCGGGTGTCGGCGGCGAGCGTGGCGCTCAGTTCGCGGATGAGGTGGCCGAGGGTCGCGCCGTCCAGGTTCAGGGTGCGGCGGGCCAGGACGAGGAAGCGGAACGGGTCGGCGAAGGGGGTCGCCGGGGTGTCCTGTGGTGTGCCCTGCGGGCTGTGTGCGGGATGCAGGGTGATGGACTCCGGGTCGACACGCCAGCTTCCGTACGCGCCGCGGCGGGCGCGGAAGGTCAGCTCGGCGGCGTCGTCGAGGCTGAGGACGTATCGGTCGTGGGCGTATCGGTCAGGGGCGTCGTGGTCGGGGGTGTATCGGTCAAGGGCGTCGCGGTCGGGGGCGTCGTGGTCGGGGGCGGCTCTCGATACCGGGACCGGTTGGATGATCTCTTCGTGGGCGAACTCGCCGAGCAGCTTGCCGAGTAGGCGGCGGGCGGCCTGGTCCCAGGCCGCCCGGTTCAGTTCCGGCGGGTCGTACAGCACGGGTGGGTCGTAGAGCGCGGGCGGTTCTCCCGTGTCGTGGGCGGCGGAGGGATTCTGCACGGGGACTCCGGGATCAGAGGGCGCGAAGCGTCCGTTCGACGGGTGGTGGCAAAGAGGGGCGGCAGGGGTGGGAACCCGGCCGGGGCGAGCGAGGGATCAGAAGAGCGGGTCAGAGCACCATGCGTAGGGCACGGTCGCGGATCATCAGGGCCGCGCGCTTGTCGGGGAGGTCCAGTTCGGCGGAGAGCCGGAAGCCGGCACTCAGGAAGGCTGCGACGGAAGGGGTGTTGCGCAGGTCGGGTTCGGCGATGACGCGGGCGCAGTGGGGGCGATGGTCGAGCACCAGGTCGGCGGCGGCCCGCAGCAGCGTGGTGCCGAGGCCTCGGCCGCGGTCCGCGACGCCGCCGATGAGGAGGTGGATTCCGGTGTCGTGTGGGCGGGCGGGGTAGTAGCGGGCCAGCGGGTCCAGGTCGGCGCGGTAGATCTCCCAGTAGCTCATCGGGGTGCCGTCGAGTACGCCGAGGCAGGGGACGCTTCGTCCGTCGCCGTCGCACTGGGCGCTCAGATGGGCGGCGGTGACGCTCTCGTCCCCGGCGAGTTCCCAGAAGGCGGCCACAGCTGGGTCGTTCATCCAGCGGGTGATGAGCGAGAGGTCGCGTTCGGGGCGTACGGGCAGGAGGTGGAAGGTACCCGCGGCGGTGGTGGCCGGGCCCCATTCGGCGATGTCGTCGAGCAGGTAGCCGCCTGGCAGGGTGCGGGGCGGCAGCCCTCCCGGCGGCTTCTCGTCACCAGGGGTCTCGTTCTCATGGCTCTCGTTCTCGTCGTCGGTGGTAGCGGCGAAGAGCGCGAGGAAGTCATCCGGCAGGCGCAGCTCGAGAGTGTCCTCGCTGTCGGTGCTCGCATCGGTGGGAGGCACGGCGACGCTCCTCTCCCAAGGTGGGGTGGGTCATGTGCGGGACGGGCGGGGTGAGTCGTGCAGGGGGTTGGTGATCGTGACGTAGACGGACTGGGTGTCGACCGGGCCGACCAGCTCGTCGAGACCGTGCAGCCGGGTCAGCAGGTTGGCCTTGCAGCGCAGCACAGGTGAGTCCAAGAGCAGCGCGGGCAGGGGCGAGTCAAGCCGGTCGGGTCCCGTGGCGGCGTCGCCGAGGAAGCGTCGGAAGGCGGCGAGCAGCAGTTGCTCGTCGGCGAGTCGCTGGGAGCCGAAGGCCCCGATGAGGCCGAGGACGTTGTTGATGCCGAGGTAGTAGGCGAAGCGTTCGTCGGTGACGTGGTCGGGGACGAAGGTGTCGCTGTGCTCCCCGATGCCGGGGAGGCGCCGGTCGAGTTCGGCGCGCCGGGAGTGGCGGAAGTAGTACCCCTGGTTGTCCCGGTAGCGGCCACCCGCGGGCCAGCCCTCGGGGTCGAGCAGGACGAGGGTGTTCTGCTGGTGGGCCTCCAGGGCGACCCCGGCCTCGCTGTCGAGCCAGAGCACAGGGCGTACGACCTGCTCGAGGTAGCGCATGAACCACTCGGCGGCCACGGCGCTCGCGGGACGGCCGGTGCGCGCGGCGAGCCGGGTGACGATCGCCGCGAGCCGGGAGCGCATCGGAGTGCGGTCGCCTTGGCCGCGGTCCCCCTCGCTGCTGTCGCCCGGCGTGTGTGGCGGCACGGGCCTGGGCGAGATCAGCCCGGCGACACAGCTGGCGTCGTCGCTGGGGGTGAACGGGTTGTGCCGGATCATCGCGTCGAGACCGGGCAGCGGGGTGCCGTCGGGCCCCAGGACGGCGAGCCAGGCCGGGTCGCGGATGATGTCGAACCGGGGGTGAGCGGCCTGCCACTGTTCGGCGAGGCCGCTGCGCAGCAGCCGGTGGACCTCGACGCCGCGGAGGAGTTCCTTGTGGAGGTTCTCCCGACGGGAGTTGGTGATGCGCAGTCCGAGCGAGAGTTTGAGCATGGCGGGCGCGCCGGAGCGGTAGAGGGTGCGTACCGACGAGGTGGGGTGCCAGGGTTCGCCGTGTGTGCCGAGGTCCTGGAGCAGTCCGGCGTCCAGGAGGGCGGCGATCTCCGATCGGTGGACCAGTTCGCGGACCTGCCAGGGGTGCAGCGGCAGCGCGACCCGACCGCCGGACAGATCGAGGCCGGGGCCGGCGAGGCGGTCGGTGAGCTGGTGCGCGGGTACGGTGCGGCCGCGTTCGGTCCAGGCCGAGTCGGTGGCGAGTACGGAGCGGTCGACGGCCATCCAGTGCAGCGGGAACGCGCCGCGCAACTCGGGCGAGTACCGGCGGGATTCGGCTTCGGAGAGCCCTTCGCGGCTCTTCGGTGTCGGGTGCAGCGGGTGGCCCAGGAGGAGGGACTGCTCGGCGGTCAGGAAGAGGTCGTCCCCGTGCTCGGGGCGACTTCTGCTGTCGACGAGGAACTCGGCGGTCCTGCGGACCGAGTCGGCGACCCGGCCGACCAGATCTCCGCCGTCTCCGAGGGCCACAGCGTCGCCGTTCGCGCCGCTGTTCTGCGCCGCTTCACGGCCCAGGAGCGAGGCGGTGGTGACCGCGTCGACGGGCGCCGCGCCACGCGGGCCGCTCTCCAGCACGGGCAGACCGAAGCGGTGCCAGCCGGTCGCCGACCAGTAGCGCACGGGGACGAGAAGGGCGGTACCGCTGGCCTTGAGCGGGATACGCAGGACGCCAGGACCGCGGGTGCCGCCTGGCGTGTCCGGAGCCGGGTAGTTGTTCTCGCGCACCCAGCACCGCAGCAGATTCTCGACGGCCGCGGCCTCCGCGGCGGTTCGCGGGTCCGGGTGTTCCAGCGGATCGGTGTACGCGGCCACCCGGTGAGCGGCTGCGAGGGGGTGCGCCGCGTCATGGCCACCGCCCGACTGCCTGGGTACCGTCTCCGGTTCCGCGACCAGCCGCGCGGGCGTCCCGTGCGGTGGGGTGTCGGGGCGGCCGTCGGGTGCGGGGTTGCGGTTCAAGAGCTGTTCCTTGTGCGGTGGTCGAGTACGTCGTCGATCTCGTTCGGTGTGGTGGTGGGCCGATCTCGTTCGGTGTGGTCGGGGGCCGATCTCGTTCGCTGTGGTGGTGAGCCAACTCCCGGGAGGCCCTGGGCTACCCGTGTTCGCCGCGGGCGGCGCAGGCCACCGCGTCGGCCAGGCGGTCGAGCACCGCCGCGGCCTGTTCGTCGGTGAGGGTGAGCGGCGGCAGCAGCCGGACGACGCTGGAGTGCCGCCCGCCGAGCTCGACGATCAGCCCGCGGCGCAGGCACTCGCGCTGCACGGCGGCCGCGAGCTCCGGTGCCGCGGGCGGCTGCCCGGGCACCGCCGGGTCCTGCCGCGCGGGGTCCCCCGAGGACGAGGGGTCAACCATCTCGATTCCGATCATCAGCCCCCGCCCGCGGACGTCCCCGATACACGGGTACTCGGCGGCAAGACCCCGCAGTTGTCCGAGCATCCGGGCCCCAATGACTCCGGCCCGTTCCGCTAGGCCGTTCTCGCGGACGTACGCGAGCGTCGCCGCGCCCGCCGCCATGGCGAGCTGGTTGCCGCGGAACGTACCGGCGTGCGCACCCGGTTCCCAGGCGTCCAGATCGTCCCGGTAGACCACCACGGCCAGCGGCAGACTGCCGCCGATCGCCTTGGACAGCACCAGCACATCGGGCACGATCCCGCTGTGCTCGACGGCCCAGAAGGCGCCCGTGCGTCCGACCCCGGTCTGTACCTCGTCGGCGATCAGCGGAATCGAGCGGTCCGCGGTCAGCTGTCGCATCCGCCGCAGCCAGCCGTCGGGCGCGGGGTTGACTCCGCCCTCGCCCTGGACCGGTTCCAGGATCATCCCGGCGGGCGCGGGCACCCCGGACTTGGGGTCGTCCAGCAGCGACTGGGTCCAGCGGGCGGCCAGTTCGGCGCCGCGCTCCCCGCCAACCCCGAACGGGCAGCGGTAGTCCTGCGGATAGGGCAGCCGGGTGACCCGTACGTCCTGCGCGCCGCCGGAGGCCTCAAGCGCGCCCGCCGTCATCCCGTGGTACGCGCCGGTGAAGGCGAGCAGTCCGCTGCGCCCCGTCGCCGTGCGGACGAGTTTCAGCGCCGCCTCGACCGCGTCCGTACCGGCCGGTCCGCAGAACTGCACCCGGGCCCGGTCCGCCAGTTCCCCCGGCAGCGTGGCGAACAGCTCCGTGATGAACGCGTCCTTGACCGGCGTCGCCAGGTCCAGAACGTGCAGCGGCGCCCCCGAGTCCAGGACCTTCCTGATCGCCTCCAGGACCACGGGGTGGTTGTGCCCGAGCGCCAGCGTCCCCGCTCCGGAGAGGCAGTCCAGATAGCGTCGCCCGTCGGCGCCCTCGATCGTCAGCCCCCGCGCGCGCACCGGCACGATCGGGAGCGCCCGCGCATAGGTGCGCGCGGCCGACTCACGCAGCGACTGGCGCCGCAGAATCCCCTCCCCGACCGCGCCGTCGGGTGGCACGGAGGGTGCGGTGGGCGGCCCCGCGGGCGCCTGCTCGGTCACGGACACGGCGGTGGGTCCTCCTGCTGTACGGGCTTGTCCTGGTGGTGCAGCTGCGTGTACTGGGCTGGTACGTCGGCGAGTTGGGCACTGCCGGTCCGTGGGGGGAGCAAGCTGAACGCGCACCGCGTGTCCCCCGTACGTACCAACGACGCGAGGGCCGGGGGATCACGGGCAAGGGGAAGATCCTTGCCGTGACAGGACTGTTGCCGACCCGTCGGCAGTCCCCCATAGGGCCGACATAGTGTGGGGTGCTCAACAGCCGCTGAAGTCCACCGATAGTCCAGGGGGAGATCTCACCATGCGACCCATTCGCCCACTCTTGACCGTTCGCCGAGGGAGGGGCGCGCGCCGCAGAACCTCCCCCGTTCCGGCCGTGGTCGCCGTCTGTGCCGCTCTGGCCCTGACGGCGACGGCCTGCGGCCCCGACGACAACGGCAGCGACAAGGCCGACGACCAGCCCTCCGCCACGGCCACCACCGGCTCGGACAGCGACAAGATCACGATTCCGGAGGACCTCAAGGACCGGCTCAAGGACCACGGGATCGATCTCGACAAGTGGCGGGACGGCGAGTGGAAGGACTGGAGCAAGGACAAGTGGCTCCGCGAGGCCGAGGACTACGTCAACCCGATCATCAAGGACCTGTGGGACCCGGACCGGATGCGGGACGCCGACAAGACCCCGGACAAGCCCGTCGACGACGACATCTCCGGTGACGAGGGCGTGACGGACCCGACGCCCGAACCCGTACAGGCGCAGGAGGTCGCGGCTCCGTACCACGACAACGCCCCGGCGGCGGGCAAGCTGTTCTTCGACACGCCCCAGGGCAAGGCGGTCTGCTCCGCCACGGTGGTCGCGGACCCGGCGAACCCCGGCAAGTCCAACATGGTGTGGACCGCGGGCCACTGCGTGCACGCCGGCAAGCAGGGCGGCTGGTTCCGGAACATCGTCTTCGTCCCGTCGTACAACAACGACGGCAAGTCGCTCGCCGAACTCCGGGACGGGGGCGCGACGAAGGAACAGGTCGCTCCGTACGGCTCCTGGTGGGCCGACTGGGCGCAGACCTCCGAGCAGTGGATCGAGCAGGGCGCCACGACCGGTGGCCTGGGCGCTCCGTACGACTTCGCCGTGATGCACGTCAAGCCCGAGAGCGGCGGCGGCAAGTCCCTTGAGGAGACGGTGGGCGCGTCGCTTCCGGTGGAGTTCAAGGCTCCCGCCGTGCCGAAGATCGACAGCATCACGGCGACCGGGTACCCGGCGGCCCCGCCCTTCGAGGGCCAGAAGGAGTTCTCCTGCACCGACAAGCCCGGTCGGCTGTCGCTGAAGAAGAACGACCCGACGATGTACCGCATCGGCTGCACCATGACCGGCGGTTCCTCCGGCGGCGGCTGGGTCGCCACCGGCCAGGACGGCAAGCCCGCGCTGGTCTCCAACACCTCCATCGGCCCGGTGACCGCCGGGTGGCTGGCGGGCCCGCGCCTCGGTGACGAGGCCAAGGGCATCTACGACGCGGTCAGCGACAAGTACGCCAAGTAGGGCCCAGCGGCGGCTGGTACGACACGCGTCACCTGCGAACACGACGCGTGTCGCCTACGAACACGACGCGTTTCGCCTGCGGATACGACCCGCGGGCGACGCGGATGCGACGGCGGGGCTCTCCACAAGATCGGCACAGCCCCGCCGTCGGCCGCCCGCAACTCGCCCGGCATAGTGGAGCCTCGCGTCTCCAAGCCGGGCACCAAAGCACACTTTCGAGTGACACGAGCATGACACGCCACGCACATGACACACAGCAACCTATCGGGGGTAACGCACCATGAGATCCATACGTCCAGCCCTGGCAGCGGTGTCGATCGCCGCTGCCCTGGCCCTGACCGCCACCGCCTGTGGCTCGAGCGACGACAAGGCCAGTGACAAGCCGGATGCCACCGCCAGCGAGGCGGGCGACACGGGCAACGGCGGCGACGGCGACAGCGGGGGCAAGGACGACAACGGCCTCGAGCTCCCCTCGGACGTCACCGACCGGCTCAAGGAGAAGGGCATCGACCTCGACAAGTGGAAGGACGGGGGGTGGAAGAACTGGGAGAAGGACAAGTGGCTGCGTGAGGCGAAGGACTTCGCCAACCCGGTCATCGACGGCCTGTGGGACCCCGAGCGCATGCACGACGCCAAGGACCCGGACAACACGGTCAGCGCGCAGAGCACCACCCAGGGCGCGACCGACCCGACCCCGACGCCCGTCAAGGCGCAGCCGGAGAAGACCCCGTACCACAAGAACTCCGCCGCGGTCGGCAAGATCTTCTTCGACTCCCCCAAGGGCTCGATGGTCTGCTCGGGCACCGTGGTGAAGGACCCGCGCAACCCGGGCAAGTCCAACCTCGTGTGGACCGCGGGCCACTGCATCCACGCCGGTGGCAACGGCGGCTGGTACCGCAACATCATGTTCGTCCCGTCCTACAACGACGAGGGCAAGTCCCCGGCCGCGCTGCGCAACGCCGCGCCCCGGCAGGTGGCTCCCTACGGCCAGTTCTGGGCGACCTGGGGCGTGACCTCCGGCTCCTGGATCAAGCAGGGCGGCACCAGCCAGGCGGCCTGGTCGCAGGACTACGCCGTGCTGAAGGTGCGGCCCGGCAAGAAGTCCCTTGAGGAGACCGTCGGCGCCGCGCTCCCGGTCGACTTCTCCGCCCCGTCGGCGCAGAGCGTGAGCGCGATGGGCGCCTGGGGCTACCCCGCGGCTCCGCCGCACAACGGCGCGCTGATGTACAAGTGCATCGACCGTCCGGGCCGCCTCACCATCGCCCCGGGCACGGCCACGATGTACCGCATCGGCTGCACGATGACCGGTGGCTCCTCCGGCGGCGGCTGGTTCCACAAGAAGTCGAACGGCCTGCTGGCGCTGGTGTCCAACACCTCGATCGGCCCGGCCGGCGGCAGTGGCTGGGTCGCCGGACCGCAGCTCGGCTCGGGTGCCAAGCAGGTCTTCGACGCGGCGAGCAAGAAGTAGGCACCAGGAAGTAGGCACACGGAAGGCCCGCCCCGACGACGAGATCGGGGCGGGCCTTCTTCGTACTACCGCGCAGGCAGGCGTTACCGCTTGGCGGGCACGAACGTCATCAGCTCCGCGGCGAGTTCCTCGTGCACCCGCGCCTTGAGCAGCGTGCCCTCCGCGGTGTGCTCCTCGGAGATCACCTCGCCCTCGGCGTGCGTACGCGAGACGAGCGCGCCCTGCGTGTACGGCACCAGGGCCTCGATCTCGACCTGGGGCCGCGGCAGTTCGACGTCGATGAGCGCGAGCAGCTCGTCGATGCCCTGCCCGGTGCGCGCGGACACCGCGATCGCGTGCTTCTCGACCCGCAGCAGCCGCTGCAGGACGAGCGGATCGGCCGCGTCCGCCTTGTTGATCACCACGATCTCGGGTACGTCCGTGGCGCCCACGTCGCGGATGACCTCACGTACGGCGGCCAGCTGCTCCTCCGGTACCGGGTGCGCGCCGTCCACCACGTGCAGGATGAGATCGGACTCGCCGACCTCCTCCATGGTGGAGCGGAACGCCTCGACCAGGTGGTGCGGCAGGTGGCGTACGAACCCGACGGTGTCGGCGAGCGTGTAAAGCCGCCCGCTGGGGGTCTCGGCCCGGCGCACGGTCGGGTCGAGGGTGGCGAACAGCGCGTTCTCCACCAGGACGCCCGCGCCCGTGAGGCGGTTGAGCAGCGAGGACTTTCCGGCGTTGGTGTAACCGGCGATGGCGACCGATGGCACCTTGTTGCGCCTGCGCTCCTGGCGCTTGATCTCGCGGCCGGTCTTCAGGTCCGCGATCTCCCGGCGCATCTTCGCCATCTTCTCGCGAATCCGCCGCCGGTCCGTCTCGATCTTGGTCTCACCGGGACCACGGGTGGCCATACCGCCGCCACCGCTGGACCCGCCGCCGCCCATCTGCCGGGACAGCGACTGACCCCAGCCGCGCAGCCGCGGCAGCATGTACTGCATCTGCGCGAGCGCGACCTGCGCCTTGCCCTCTCGGGACTTGGCGTGCTGGGCGAAGATGTCGAGGATCAGGGCGGTGCGGTCCACCACCTTGACCTTGACGACGTCCTCAAGGTGGATGAGCTGGCCCGGGGAGAGTTCACCGTCGCAGACGACGGTGTCGGCTCCGGTCTCGAGCACGATGTCACGCAGCTCCTGGGCCTTGCCGGATCCGATGTAGGTCGCCGGGTCGGGCTTGTCGCGGCGCTGGATGACACCGTCGAGTACCAGCGCGCCCGCGGTCTCGGCGAGTGCCGACAGCTCCGCGAGGGAGTTCTCGGCGTCGTCCACGGTGCCCGAGGTCCACACACCGACGAGCACCACACGCTCCAGGCGGAGCTGGCGGTACTCGACCTCGGTGACGTCTTCGAGCTCGGTGGAGAGTCCGGCCACACGGCGCAGCGCCGCGCGCTCGGAGCGGTCCAGCTGATCGCCGTCCCGGACTCCGTCGATCTCGTGGCTCCAGGCGACGTCCTCTTCCATCAGGGCATCGGCCCGAAGTCCTTCGGGGAGGTTCTGCGCGGGGTTCTGCGCGTCCTGCGCGTCCTGGGAAGGGGAAGAAGAGGAGGTCATTGGGTCCTTAGGTCCTTCGCGCCGATGACTTGTCGCACCGGCTGGGTTGTCAGTGGCGTCAACGTCCGGGGTGGCCCGGAGATTCCCCGGGTCAGGCCGTGCCGTCCGTCCGACGCTTTGATAGTCGCACGACACGCCCCGTCTCGTCACCTGACTTATACCCCGGGGGACGGGGAGGACACGGAAGGCGCGGACGCCGCGGACGACTCTGAAGGCGCGGACGACTCTGAGGGCGCCGAGGAATCCGAGGACGCCGAGGACGCCGAGGGCACGGCGGCCGTCTTCCACTCCGGGTGTCCGGGCATCGGCGGCGTGGTCGGGGCGTACAGCCAGTCCCGGAAGAAGCCGCTCAGGTCGCGGCCCGAGACCTGCCCCGCCATCCGGACGAAGTCCGCGGTGGTCGCCGACCTGTCGGCGTACGTACGCACCCACCCGCGCTGCAGGCGGTCGAAGGCCCGCTCCCCGATCTCCTGCCGCAGGGCGTAGAGGACCAGTGCACTGCCGTCGTAGACGACCGGCCGGAACAGGCTGATCTTCTGCCCCGGCTCGGGCCGCTTCGGTGCGGCGGGCGGGCCGCCCTTCGCGCGCCAGCGGTCGGACTCCTGGTAGGCGTGCTTCATCCGTGCCCGCAGCGTGCGCCCGGCCCGTTCCTCGGCGAAGAGGGCCTCGTACCAGGTGGCGTGCCCTTCGTTCAGCCACAGGTCGGACCAGCCACGGGGGCTGACGCTGTCGCCGAACCACTGGTGTGCCAGCTCATGGACCATGATCGAGTCGACGTACCACTCGGGGTACTCGGGCCGGGTGAACAGCGCCCGCTCGAACAGCGACAGGGTCTGGGTCTCCAGGGCGAAGCCGGTCTCGGCGTCGGCCACCAGGACCCCGTACGTCTCGAAGGGGTAGCGGCCCACCTTCCGCTCCATCCACTCCACGTGGTCCGAGGTCTTCTCCAGCCACCGCTCCAGCTTCGCCCGGTCCTTGGCCGGTACCACGTCGCGCAACGGCAGCCCGTTCGGCCCGTTGTGCCGCACCACGGCCGAGCGGCCGATCGAGACCTGCGCCAGCTCGGTGGCCATGGGGTGCCGGGTGCGATAGGTCCAGGTGGTGTCCCGCGCGCCACGCCGCTGGGTGGTCGGCAGTCCGTTGGCGACGGCGGTGAGGTCCTTGGGTGCGGTGATACGGAAGGTGAAGTGGGCCTTGTCGGCCGGGTGGTCGTTGCACGGGAAGACCCGGTGGGCGGCATCGGCCTGGTTGGCCATGGCCAGACCGTCACTGGTGCGTACCCAGCCGCCGTCGGACGCGCCCGCGGGATCGCTGGTGTGCCGCACGGTGATCCGGATCGGGCTCCCGGAGACGATCGGGGTCTTCGGGGTCAGGACCAGGTCCTCGCCGACGCTTTCGTGGCCGGCCGCGGCGCCGTTGACGTCCACGGAGCGCACCGTGCCGCGGGTGAAGTCGAGGTTGATCCGGTCCAGCGGGGCGGTCGCCCGCGCGTCGATCTTGGTGACGGCGTCCAGCGGCTTGCTGTTGTCACCGCGGTAGATGAGGGCGATGTCGTACGAGGTGACGTCGTATCCCGGATTGCCCAGGTGCGGGAAGAGCGGGTCGCCGATGCCGAGTGGGGCGGCGGCGGGTGCGGGCAGGCTCGCGGCGAGCAGCGATGCGGAGGCGACGGCCAGCAGGGCGGCCCTGGTCCGGGGCGAGAGCAACATGGACCACGGCTATCAGCGCATGCCGCCCCCGCCGCGACGGCGCGCGCCCCGCCCACCCGAACGGGTCTGCCCGGGTTACTGCGTTGCCGTCGCCGAGTGCTGGGCGCGGCCCACGTCGTACACGCCCGGGACCTTGCGCATCGCGCGCATCAGCGAGGGAAGCAGGGCGGAGTCGGGGAGTTGGAGGGTGTACGTGTGGCGCACCCGCCCCTCGGTCGGCGGTTCCACGGTCGCGGAGACGATCTCCGCGCCCTCCAGGGCGATGGCCTCGGTCAGGTCGGCGAGCAGATGGGGTCGCCCGAAGGACTCGGCGAAGAGCGTCACCCGGCACTCGGCGGTGTCGTCGGGGTCCTCCCAGCGCACGCCGACGGGCTCGCGTCCTGCCGCGGCCATCCGCTGCACCGCGGGACATGTCACACGGTGCACGGTGACCACGCCACCGCGCACCGCGAACCCGGTCACCGCGTCCGGCGGCACCGGGGTACAACACCGCGCGAGGCGTACGGTCGCGCCCGGCAGGTCGACCACGGCGCTGGGCTGTCCCGGTCGGGTGGCGGCCGCGGTGAGCTGCGGCGGCCGGGGTGCGGCGGCCGCGGAGCTCTCCGGGAAACCGGGCTGCCGCTCGGCGGGCCCGGTGGCTTCCGGCGCCGTGGCCGGGTGCGTGGCGAACCAGCGCCGGATCGCGATCCGGGCGGCCGGGGTGCGGGTGTGGTCGAGCCAGTCGGGCGAGGGCCCGGAGCCGGTCTCCTGCGGAGCGAGCAGCAGTTGGACGGTGTCGCCGTCGCGCAGCACCGTACTGAGCGTCGCCAGGCGGCCGTTGACCCGCGCGCCGATGCAGGTGTGCGCGTCCTCGCCGTACTGGGCGTAGGCCGCGTCCACACAGCTGGCACCGGCCGGCAGGCCGAGGGTGCCGCCGTCGTTGCGGTAGACGGTGATCTCGCGGTCCTGGGCGAGGTCCTCGCGCAGCGAGCTCCAGAAGGCGTCCGGGTCGGGGGTCGCCTGCTGCCAGTCCAGGAGCCGCGAGAGCCAGCCGGGTCGGGTGGGGTCGGCGCGCTCGCCGTCGCCCGGTTCGTCGGCGCCGGGCGCGTACGGGTTGCCGAGCGCGACGACGCCCGCCTCGGCGACCTTGTGCATCTGCTGCGTACGGATGAGGACTTCGGCGACCGAGCCGTCGGGGCGGGCGACGGCGGTGTGCAGCGACTGGTACAGGTTGAACTTGGGGACGGCGATGAAGTCCTTGAACTCCGAGATGACCGGGGTGAAGCAGGTGTGCAGCTCACCGAGTACGCCGTAGCAGTCCGCGTCCTCGTTCACCAGGACCAGGACACGGCCGAAGTCGGTGCCGCGCAGCTCGCCGCGTTTGATCCGTACGCGGTGCACGGAGACGAAGTGCCGTGGCCTGATCAGGACTTCGGCCTCGATGCCCGCCTCGCGCAGCACGGCCCGCATCTCGTCGGCGATGTCCGCGAGTGGGTCGTGGCGGGCCGCGTTATCCCTGATGAGGGACTGGGTCGTGGCGTACTCCTCGGGGTGCAGGATCGCGAAGACCAGGTCCTCCAGCTCGGTCTTCAGGGCCTGCACGCCGAGCCGCTCGGCGAGCGGGATGAGGACGTCCCGGGTCACCTTGGCGATCCGGGCCTGCTTCTCGGGGCGCATCACGCCGAGGGTGCGCATGTTGTGCAGCCGGTCGGCGAGCTTGATGGACATCACGCGTACGTCGTTGCCGGTGGCGACGAGCATCTTGCGGAAGGTCTCGGGCTCGGCGGCGGAGCCGTAGTCGACCTTCTCCAGCTTGGTCACGCCGTCGACCAGATAGCAGACCTCCGCGCCGAACTCCGTACGCACCTGATCGAGTGTCACCTCGGTGTCCTCGACGGTGTCGTGGAGCAGGGATGCGGTCAGGGTCTTGGTCTCCGCGCCCAGTTCGGCGAGGATCAGCGTCACCGCGAGCGGGTGGGTGATGTACGGTTCGCCGCTCTTGCGCATCTGGCCGCGGTGCGAGGACTCGGCGAGTACGTAGGCGCGGCGCAGCGGTTCCAGGTCGGCGTCCGGGTAGTACGCGCGATGGGCTTCGGCCACATGGCCGATGGCGGCCGGCAGCCGGCCCCGTGCGGTGGAGCCGAGCAGCGCGGCCCGTCCCAGCCTGCGCAGATCGATACGGGCGCGGCCACGCTTGCGGGGTGTCGCGGGTGTGGCGGGATTCGCCTGCCCGTCTTCCCCCGCCGCCCGGTCCGAGGCGCCATGCGCCGCCCCCTTCGGTTCCGTACTCATGGGCACCTCCCGCAGCTCGACCGGCGGCGGGGCGGGCGGCGGCATCCCCCGACCGGGCCGGTGCTTGATGCTACCGAGCCCATCACGCGCCACTCACCGGCTCTCGCCCAGCATGAAACGGATCACCCATTCGAGCGAAGGTTCAAGGGATTACGGTACGCAGCCATTCCTCCGTGATTTCACCCTCCGCGACGATCACGGCGGGTCCGGTCATCTCGACGGCGCCGTCCGGCCGCTCGGTGATCACCAGTCGGCCGCCCGGCAGGTCCACGGTGTACGCCACCGGCGCACCGGTCACCGCGGGGTCGACGCCGTCCCGGCGGGCCGCGGCGACGGCCACGGCGCAGGCGCCGGTGCCGCAGGAGCGGGTCTCGCCGGAGCCGCGCTCGTGCACCCGCATCGCGACATGGCGCTCGCCGCGGTCGACGACGAACTCGACGTTCACCCCGTCCGGGTAGACGGCGGCGGGACTGACGGACGGCGCGGTGAACAGGCTGCCGGCGTGGTCCAGGTCGTCGACGAAGGCCACCGCGTGCGGATTGCCCATGTTCACGTGTCGCGTAGGCCAGCTGCGCTCGCCGACGGTGGCGGTCGCCTGCTCATCGGGGAGCACCGCCCGGCCCATGGAGACCGTGATGTCGCCGTCGGTGGCGCCGCCTTCGGTGCCCTTGGCGATGTGGACCCGCTTGACGCCGCCGCGGGTCGCGACGGCCAGGTCGCCCGCCGTGGCATGTCCGGCGCGCTGCAGATAGCGGGCGAAGACCCGTACGCCGTTGCCGCACATCTCGGCGATGGATCCGTCCGCGTTGCGATAGTCCATGAACCACTCGGCCTCGCCCGCCATGGCCCTGGCCTCGGGGTGCGCGGCGGAGCGCACCACGTGCAGCAGGCCGTCGCCGCCGATGCCGGCCCGGCGGTCGCAGAGTGCGGCGACTGCGGCCGGGGGCAGGTCGATGGCGTTGTCCGGGTCGGGAACGATCACGAAGTCGTTCTCCGTGCCATGACCCTTGAGGAAGGCGATCCGCGTGCTCATTCCTCGATCGTACGGGGTCGGTACGACAACCCCCGAGCCGTACGGCCTTGCAGCGCTTGAGTCACGGGCGCACTTGAGCCAGGGGAGCGCTTGAGTCAGCGGAGCCGGGCCACGCGCCACACGGCCAGTACGGCGACGGCGCCGACGATCAGGGTGTACGCGGCGATCACCCGCCAGTCCGGGCGGCGCCCGGAGCCGCGGCCCGGCAGTCCCGGCCAGGTGAGGCCGACGCGGCGGGCGGCCATCACGGCCCAGCCCGCGGCGCAGCAGCTGAGCAGCAGGCCGAGCATGGCCACGACCGCGCCGCCGTCGCCGAAGTCGAAGGCCAGCGGGAAGGCGAACATCAGGGAGCCCACGGTCGCGAGCACCACGATCGGCGCGGTCTGCCAGATCCGCATCCGGCGCTGCGGCCGCAGCTCGACCTCGACCTCGTTCGCGGACGCCGCCTCGGCGGCGTCGGTCTCGTCGGGGCCGTCCGCGACGACACCGCCGTTCGAGGTGTCGGACCTGTCGGTCAGCTCGGGGCGGTCGGCCGCCGCGGGGGCGCCGGTCGCCTCAGGACCGTCGGGACTCAGCTGTCCCTGGTCCTCGTGTGCGGTGTCGCGAGGGCTGGCCTCCATCGCCACGCGCCCTCCCAACTCGGACTCCACTGGCTCGATCGAAGCTTGATGATGGCACGCCCCCGCTGGCCCGGATGACCGCCGGAGCGTCCCGATGCCATCACGTGATCAGGCTGTAACCGCTCGTTCGACCAACGTCAGCGCCCGCACCGGGAGTTCCCGTCGGTCAGCGGCGGCACCGCTGAGCCAGTGCACCCGCGCGTCACGGCGGAACCAGGAGTCCTGGCGGCGCGCGAAGCGCTTGGTGGCGCGTACGGTCTCGGCGCGCGCCTCCTGTTCGCCGCACTCGCCCGCGAGCGCCGCGAGTACCTGCTGGTAGCCGAGCGCGCGCGACGCGGTACGCCCCTCGCGCAGGCCCTGCTCCTGCAGCGCGCGCACCTCGTCGACGAGGCCCGCCTCCCACATCCGGTCGACGCGCGTCGCGATGCGCTCGTCAAGCTCGGGGCGGGCGACGTCGACGCCGATCTGGATGGTGTCGTAGATCGAGTCGTGGCCGGGGAGGTTGGCGGTGAACGGCTGCCCAGTGATCTCGATCACCTCCAGGGCGCGGACGATACGGCGGCCGTTGCTGGGCAGGATCGCCTTGGCGGCGTCGGGGTCGGCGGCGGCGAGGCGGGCGTGCAGCGCGCCGGGGCCGCGCAGGGTCAGTTCCTCCTCCAGGCGGGCGCGGACCGCGGGGTCGGTGCCGGGGAACTCGAGGTTGTCGACGGCTCCGCGGACGTAGAGCCCGGAGCCGCCGACCAGGATCGGCCAGCGGCCGTCGGCGAGCAGCCGGTCGATCTCGGCCCTGGCGAGCTTCTGGTACTCGGCGACGCTGGCCGCCTCGGTCACGTCCCAGATGTCCAGCAGGTGGTGCGGGACGCCGCCGCGTTCCTCGGGTGTCAGCTTGGCGGTGCCGATGTCCATCCCTCGGTAGAGCTGCATGGAGTCGGCGTTGACGACCTCACCGCCAAGTCGCTGGGCGAGGAAGACGCCAAGATCCGACTTGCCGGCCGCGGTGGGGCCGACGACGGCGATGACCCGGGGGGTGGAGGCTGCGGTACTCACCTCCCCAGTCTCGCAAACCACGGGCCTGGACCCGAACGAGCGACGTGACGCGACGCGTCCGGGGTCGTTGCCTGTTGCGAGGTTCTGGCCGCCGGTTGTGAGGACCGGAGCCCCGGGCGACGCAATGGGACGCTCCGGGCGGCGCGGGATTTCGCCCGCACGAACAGCGTATGGAGTAGATATGGGCGTTTTTTCACGGTTCCGCCGCAAGTCCAAGGACACGGAGGAAGCGTCAACCGCGGAGGCGCAGGCGGCCACCCTCACGGTCGAGCCTGCGGCTGAGGCCGCGGAAGAGGCGGTAGAGGCCTCCGCGGAGGCCGCGGCCGACGGCGACGACGTCCCGGACACGGACGCGGACGCGGCGTCGGCCGAGGGTGTGGAGATCCCCAAGCAGCAGTCGGCGGACGAGGCGGCCGACAACGAGGCGGGCGAAGCCGCCCGCAAGTAGGCGGACGCACCGGGGTACGGCCGTGGGGCACCGCCCTCACGGCCGCCGCGGTGCGCGCGCCTGCCGCGGCCTCGGCCGGGCCGATCTGGCCGCGCAGCGCGGGAGGCCACGGCGCCGCGCCCGCCACGGTCTGGTCCGACGCGGCATGCTCACCACCGTCGGGCCGCCGTGGGCCTGGCGCGGTAGGCCTGGCACCCGTCGACGGCTGCGGGTACCCGCCACCGGCTGGGCGCGCGATGTGCCCACTGCCGCCTGGCCACGCGGTGCGCTCGCCGCCGTCTGGCCGCCGTTCGCCTGGCACGGCGCCCCCACNCAGCCGCAGTACACCCGGCACGGCGCTCCAACCGTCCACCGCAGGTGCCCGCCACCGACTGACTGCACGCTGTACTCGCCGCCGCACGCCCGCCACGACGCCCCCACCGCCCAACGCACGTGCCCCGCCGTCCTCTGGTGCGGTCGCCACGGTGCGGCAGTCGCCGTGTTCGCGCCAGCGCGTGCTACGCGGCCCACGCCGGAGCGATCGTGGCCGCAGGCCCACGGCCGCCGCGCGGTGCGCTCGCCCGCGTCCGGCGACCGCAGTCGCGCATCGGCCGCCACGGCGCGCCCGCCGCCGGCTGTCCGCCGTACGCCCGCGCCGCCAGGCCCCTACGACCAGGCCGCGACCAGGTACCCCACGCCGTACGGAGCGTCGTCGTAGAGCAGCTGGCCGCGTAGCGAGGCGTCCTCTGCCGCGCCTGCGAGTACCTGCCAGGGCGCGCGTCCGGCCACCTGGAGTTCGGCTGCCAGCCGTACGTCCAGGGCCATGAGCGCCGCCACGTCCGCCGCACCCAGCGCGCGGGCCGCCTCGGCGTCGAAACCCGCCGCCCGCTCGTCCAGATACCCCGGCGCCTTGAGCGTGCGGCAGGCGCTGGCGTCGCCCATCACCAGCAGGGCCACTCGCTCGGCGTGTGCCGCGAGGTCCCGTCCGACTTGCGCACACTGCTCGGCCGCGAGCGGTTCCCCCACACCGAGACCCTCTACCGGCGACGCGGACCAGGCCGTGCGCTCCAACAGCCACGCGGCCACCGCGAGCGACGGCGGAAGCTCACGCTCCGGGCGGTCGTCGGGTTGATCGGCCCCCTGCGGCTCCGGCTCCGACCGCCCGAGCCGGACGTCGAACGGCACCCCGAAGCCACGGAACGAACCCCGGGAACCCTGCGGATGCGGCCCCCGCCCGTCCCGCTCAGCCAGCCCGACGACGACCAGCCGGTCCGGCCGGGCCGCTGCCAGCACCGCGACGGCGTCGCTACAGGCCGCCCGCGCGGCGTCGAGTTCCGGCGCCGCGCCCGCGGCGACCTCAGGAACCAGCAGAGGCGGACAGGGACAGACGGCTGCGGCGACAAGCATGATCGGGAGCTTAAGCGCGTCGGGCCTGGGAGGCCGAATCCCACTCCACCGCACAGAGGCGGAAGTTGTCCGCATCGCCCTTACTCATGGCCCCGTCACACAAGAGCAGCCAGCCGTCCGCCGTCGCGTCCCGCCCTGTCACCGACCGCGGCGCCTGCCGAACAGCGGCCCGCGCTCAGCCCGCCGTGCCGCCTTCTCCGCCGCCTTGTGGGCCTCCCACGCCGCGCGCTCGGCGGCACGGGCCGCCGCTGCCGCCCGCTCGGCCTCCACGCTGTCGTACAGCAGCTCGGCGACCGAGAAGCGGCAGTGATAGGTGCGCATGGACCCCTCGCTGAGCATCAGAAAGCCCTCGGCGGTCCGGTACAGCTGGACGCTGGTCGGGTTCATCGGATGCTGGGACGTGTAGCTTCGCGCCAGCTTCTCCAACTGCGCGAGGGCCTCCTCGCGACTGCCCTCGACCCGCCCCAGCACCTGGGTGGCCCAGGTCTTGCGCTCCCCCATCCCGTCGTTCTCCTCGACGATGAGGCCCCACCGCGCCGCCATGCTTCCCCGTCCCCCGTACATCTCGTACACCAAACTCGTACGCCGATCCCGTACGCCGTACAGCTCCTGTACGCCGTACAGCCTGCCCGCGCGCCCCCTCAGGCGATGCCGCAGCCGCCCGTCGCCGCGGGCAGCGGCTCCGGAACGCCCACCTGCGGCAGGCCGAGCAGCACACCGGCCGGCTTCTCGGCGGGTGCCGCGTTCCGCTTCTCCCAGGCGTCGCCCGCGCGGGTGCGGCGCACCGCCAGTACCGCGCCCTCGGCGAGCAGGTGGTGCGGGGCGGCGTAGGTGATCTCGACGGTGACCACGTCGCCGGGGCGTACCTCCTGCTCCGGCTTGGTGAAGTGCACCAGGCGGTTGTCGGGCGCGCGCCCGGACAGGCGGTGCGTGGCCCCGTCCTTGCGGCCCTCGCCCTCGGCGACCATGAGGTCCAGAGTGCGGCCGACCTGCTTCTTGTTCTCCTCCCAGGAGATCTCCTCCTGGAGGGCGACCAGGCGCAGGTACCGCTCCTGGACGACCTCCTTGGGGATCTGCCCGTCCATCTCGGCGGCGGGCGTTCCGGGCCGCTTGGAGTACTGGAAGGTGAAGGCGTTCGCGAAGCGCGCCTCGCGCACCGTGTGCATCGTCTGCTCGAAGTCCTCCTCGGTCTCGCCGGGGAAGCCCACGATGATGTCGGTGGAGATGGCGGCGTGCGGGATCGCGGCGCGCACCTTCTCGATGATCCCGAGGAAGCGTTCCTGCCGGTAGGACCGGCGCATCGCCTTGAGCACGGTGTCCGACCCCGACTGCAGCGGCATGTGCAGCTGCGGCATCACGTTCGGCGTCTCGGCCATCGCCGCGATCACGTCGTCCGTGAAGTCACGGGGGTGCGGCGAGGTGAAGCGGACCCGCTCCAGGCCCTCGATCCGGCCGCAGGCACGCAGCAGCTTGCTGAACGCCTCGCGGTCGCCGATGTCGCTGCCGTACGCGTTGACGTTCTGCCCGAGCAGGGTGATCTCGCTGACGCCCTCGGCGACCAGCGCCTCGACCTCGGCGAGGATGTCGCCGGGGCGGCGGTCCTTCTCCTTGCCGCGCAGCGCCGGGACGATGCAGAAGGTGCAGGTGTTGTTGCACCCGACGGAGACGGAGACCCAGGCGGCGTACACGCTCTCACGGCGGGTCGGCAGCGTCGAGGGGAACGCCTC
The DNA here is from genome assembly GCF_046540415.1 of Streptomyces sp. E11-3. Classification (NCBI taxonomy): domain Bacteria; kingdom Bacillati; phylum Actinomycetota; class Actinomycetes; order Kitasatosporales; family Streptomycetaceae; genus Streptomyces; species Streptomyces sp. E11-3. The sequence goes on from NZ_JAZGRL010000001.1 coordinate 1,872,448, forward strand.
CAGCGACTCCGCGATCTCGACCTGCGCCTCTTCCTGTACGCGGGCGCGCTCCAGCAGGACCGGGAGCTTGCCGATGTTGTGCGTACCGAAGACCACGTCGACCCAGGGGGCGCGCTCCACGATCGTGTCGCGGTCCTTCTGCGCGAGGCAGCCGCCGACGGCGATCTGCATCCCGGGGCGCTTGGTCTTCATCGGGGCGAGCCGCCCGAGGTTGCCGTACAGCCGGTTGTCGGCGTTCTCGCGGACCGCGCAGGTGTTGAAGACGACGACGTCGGCGTCGCCGTCGGCACCCTCGGGGGCGCGGACGTAACCGGCGCCCTCCAGGAGGCCCGACAGCCGCTCGGAGTCGTGGACGTTCATCTGGCACCCGTAGGTGCGCACCTCGTACGTACGCTCCATGACGTCGCCCACTGCGACGTTGTCCACTGTTGCGACGTTGTCCACTGCTTCACTCCGGCCCGCGCTGCTCATGCGACAAGGGTAAGGGTCCCTCCGGCGGCCCTGGCCCGCCAGGCGCCGGTAGCTGTGACCTCGGGCATAGGGCCTGTCCGCACGCGGCCCGAGCTGACAGGATCGCGGGCATGTTCCCGGCACTCCCCCGCCTCGGCCGACGCCGTGCCCTGCAGGGCGCTGCCCTGGCCCTGGCCGTGTTCGGGCTGCTGGTGTGGTGGCTGCTGCCGCTGGGCCCGAAGTCGCCGAGCGGCGAGGTGGCCTTCAGTACGGGTGTGGAGCGCGGGGTGTACCAGCGCTACGGGCAACTGCTGCAGAAGGCGGCCGCGCGCGACCTGCCCGATCTCGAGATCCGGCTGCTCGGCAGCGAGGGGTCGCAGCAGAACGTGGCGCGGGTGGCGACCGGGCGGGCCGACATCACCATCGCGGCCGCCGACGCCGTCGAGAAGTACCAGCGGGACGGCCGCGCGGGCGCCGAGCGGCTGCGCGGGTGCGTCCGGTTGTACGACGACTACGTACAGCTGGTCGTACTCAAGGGATCGGACGTACGCGAGGCCGCGGATCTGCGCGGACAGAGGGTGGCCGTCGGGCAGCCCGCGTCGGGGGTGCGGCTGATAGCGGAACGGGTGCTGAGGGCGGCCGGACTCGATCCGGTGAGGGACATCGAGCCGGTGCCCAGCGGGATCAGCGCGGCGACCGAGCAGTTGGAGCGGGGGGACATCGACGCGTTCTTCTGGTCGGGCGGGTTGCCGACGACGATCATCCGTGAGATGTCGCAGCGGGTCGACATCCGCCTCGTACCGCTGGGCGACCTGGTGGACGAGCTGCACAGCCAGGGCGGTGTGTCCCGGAACTACCGGGCGGCCGTGATGCCCGCCGACGCCTATCCGACCGCGCAGGGCGGCACCGCCGTACCGACGCTCGCGGTGGCGAACCTGCTGGTGACTACCGACCGGGTGGACCCGGCCCTGATCGAGGGGCTGACCCGTACGATCATCGACAGCCGGGACCACATCGGCTCCCAGGTGCACGCGGCCCAGCTGGTGGACCTGCGGACCGCGATCTACACGGACCCGCTGGCGCTGCACGACGGGGCCCGCCGCTATTACCGCTCGGTCAAGCCCTAGCGGTACGGCCATGTGACGCCTGCTCCGCTCGGTCAAGCCCTAGCCGTACGGCCATGTGACGCCTGCTCCGCCGGTCTGGTACGCGGCACCGTCACCGTCACGCGCAGGCCGCGCGGGGTGTTGTGGGCGTAGCGGATCGAGCCTCCGCCCGCCGCGAGCAACGCGCGCGTGATGGAGAGGCCGAGGCCCGAGCCTGTGACGTTCTGGTGGCGGTTGCTGCGCCAGAAGCGGTCCCCGACCCGGGTGAGTTCGTCTTCGGTGAGGCCGGGGCCGCCGTCGGTGACGGTGATCGTGGAGGTGTCGCCGTTGGAGTCGGCCGTGACGGTGACGGTCTCGCCTTCGGGGGTGAACTTCAGGGCGTTGTCGAGCACCGCGTCCAGCGCGCTGGAGAGGGCGATCGGGTCCGCCCAGGCGGTGGTCGCGGCGAGTCCCTCGCAGGTCAGACGTACCCCCTTGGTCTCGGCGAGTGGGCGCCAGGCGGCGGCCCGCTCGTTGGCCAGCTCACCGATGTCGGTGAGCTGGAGGTCGGCCGCGGCATGCTCGGCCAGCGCCAGGTCGAGCAGGTCGTCGAGCACGCGCGCCAGACGCTTGCCCTCGGTACGGACCGAGGCGATCTCCTCGTTCCCGTCGGGCAGTTCGAGAGCGAGCAGTTCGATACGGAGCAGCAGCGCGGCCAGCGGGTTGCGCAGCTGGTGTGAGGCGTCGGCGACGAAGGCGCGCTGCTGCTCCAGCACGTCCTCGACGTTGTCGGCCATCTCGTTGAACGAGCGGACCAGGCTGCGGAGTTCCGGCGGTCCACCGGCGGCCGGCACCCGGGACTTGAGCCGTCCGGTCGCTATGTCGTGCGTGGTCGCGTCGAGGGTGCGTACGGGCCGCAGCACCCACCCGGTGAGCCGCAGCGCGGCGCCGATGGCGAGCAGCATCGCGGCGGCCTCACCGGCGCCGATGATCAGCCAGCCGCGCAGGATCTGCGAGCGCATCTTGCCGGTGGGCGAGTCGGTCACGACGACGGCCACCACATCGCCTTCGCGGATCACCGGGGACGCGATGTACAAGCGCTGCCGCTGCCAGGGCCAGACCTGCTCGGGGGCCTGTCGGCTCTTGCCGTAAAGGGCCTGTTCGTAGGCCCGCTCGGCCTGCTTGTTGTGGAGGATGCGCCCGTCGGGTGCGGCGGCCATGGACACGCCGTCGCGGTAGAGCACGGCGGACCGTATGCCGTACACCTCGTGGTAGCGCTCGAGTTCGCGTTCCAGCCGCTTGAGCCGCTCGTCCTTGCGTACCGGACGCGAGTCGGTCGAAGGCGAGTCGGTCGGACGCTCCGTGACGAACTGGGCGTGCCCGGCGAAGCGCGCGGTGTCGTCGATCCGGTCCACCATGACCCGCTGCTGCTGGGCCGCGGCCAGGCTCACCGCGAGCGGAAAACCGAGCGCGAGCAGTACGCCCGCCATGAGGACGATGAGCAGCGGGAGCAGACGAGTGCGCACCGGGTGGCCTAGCCGGGCGGATCGACGAGCCGGTAGCCGACGCCGCGCACCGTCTCGATCAGGGCGGGCATCCGCAGCTTGGAGCGCAGCGACGCGACATGCACCTCCAGGGTGCGCCCGGTCCCCTCCCAACTGGTGCGCCACACCTCGCTGATGATCTGCTCACGGCGGAAGACCACACCGGGCCGCTGCGCGAGCAGCGCGAGCAGGTCGAACTCCTTGCGGGTCAGCTGGACGCTCTCGCCCTCGACGGTGACCCGCCGGGTGGGGAGCTCGATGGCCACCGGGCCGAGCGCCAGAGAGCCGTCGCCGGGCGTGGTGCCGTCCTCGGCGGTGTTGCGGCGGCTGACCGCGTGGATACGGGCGAGCAGCTCGCCGGTGTCGTACGGCTTCACCACGTAGTCGTCGGCGCCGAGATTGAGCCCGTGTATCCGGCTGCGTACGTCCGAACGGGCGGTCACCATGATCACCGGAATGCCGCTGCGCTTACGGATCTTGCCGCAGACCTCGTAACCGTCCTGGTCAGGCAGGCCAAGGTCAAGCAGGACGACCCCGAACGGCGGCTTGTCGCACTGTCCGCCGCTGTATTTGTCGCTCGGCAGCAGGGCCTGCAGCGCCTCCTCGCCGTTGCGGGCGTGGACGACGTCGAAGCCGTGCCGGGCGAGGATCGCGGAGAGGGCGGCGGCCACGTGATCGTCGTCCTCGACGAGCAGCAGTCTCATTCCGGCCTCCCTCGGTTCATCACTCGTTTGGTCGACACTGACAGGGTGCACTCTCAGGTCGCGGGTGCACGCTCAGGTCGCGCGCAGGCATGCACTCTGGCATCCACGCCGATGGACGAGGACCCCGTCAAGTGCGTTCTGGTTACGGGGTTGTTCCGTTATGCAGCCGGTACGGAGCGCAGCGTCCCCTTCACGCGGTGTGTCCGGTTGCGGCCGGATCGTTATGCTCAATTTCCCCTCAGATATAATGACGCTGGTCGCGCCGGGTTATTACTGTCCTCTCCAACCGAGGAGGATGGAGCAACAAGCCGATGACCGAAGTATCGGCGGCCAAGGATGCCGTAACGGCGCCTGACGAACTGGTCGTGCTGAAGAACGTCAACAAGCACTTCGGCGCGCTGCATGTGCTCCAGGACATCGACCTGACCATCGCCCGTGGCGAGGTCGTGGTCGTCATCGGACCGTCCGGTTCGGGGAAGTCCACGCTGTGCCGCGCCATCAACCGCCTGGAGTCGATCGACTCCGGCAACATCTCGCTCGACGGCAAGCCGTTGCCCGCCGAAGGCCGCGAGCTGGCCAGGCTGCGCGCCGACGTCGGCATGGTCTTCCAGTCCTTCAACCTCTTCGCGCACAAGACGGTCCTGGAGAACGTCACGCTGGGGCAGGTCAAGGTACGCAAGAAGGACAAGCGGGCCGCCGAGGAGTCCGCCCGCGCCCTGCTCGACCGGGTGGGTGTCGCCAACCAGGCGGACAAGTACCCGGCCCAGCTCTCCGGTGGCCAGCAGCAGCGCGTCGCAATCGCCCGGGCGCTGGCGATGGAGCCGAAGGTGATGCTCTTCGACGAGCCGACGTCGGCCCTCGACCCGGAAATGATCAACGAGGTGCTGGAGGTCATGCAGCAGCTCGCCCGCGACGGCATGACCATGGTCGTCGTGACCCACGAAATGGGGTTCGCCCGCTCAGCCGCCAACCGCGTCGTGTTCATGGCCGACGGCCAGATCGTCGAGGAGACGACGCCGGACCAGTTCTTCACCAACCCCCGCAGCGACCGGGCCAAGGACTTCCTGTCGAAGATCCTGCACCACTGAGTACCGGGTCACCACTGAGTACCGGGTCCGCGTCCCGCACCTGAGTCCCGTACCACTGAGCTTTCGGCACCCCCGAAGAAAACAAAAGGATGTTCACCATGAATCTCCGCAAGGTCAGCGCTGCTGCCGCCACCGTTCTCGCCCTCTCCCTGACCGCCACCGCCTGTGGTTCCGACGACGGTGACGGCGGGGACTCGGGTGACGGCGGCGACGGCAAGAAGATCACCATCGGCATCAAGTACGACCAGCCGGGCCTCGGCCTGAAGACGCCGGACGGCTACACGGGCTTCGATGTCGACGTCGCGACCTACGTCGCCAAGGAGCTCGGCTACGACGCCAAGGACATCACGTGGAAGGAGACCCCGAGCGCCGACCGCGAGGAGGCCCTCAAGCGTGGTGACGTGGACTTCATCGCGGCCACCTACTCGATCACGGACGAGCGCAAGGAGAAGGTCGACTTCGCCGGTCCTTACCTCCTCGCCCACCAGGACCTGCTGATCCGCTCCGACGACAACATCGCCAAGGGCGCGGACATCAACGGCAAGAAGCTCTGCTCGGTCGCCGGGTCCACCTCCGCCCAGAACATCAAGAACGACATCGCGCCGAAGGCCCAGCTGAGGGAGCGCGGCACCTACTCGGAGTGCCTCGACGGACTGGCGAGTGGCGCTGTCGACGCCCTGACCACGGATGACTCGATCCTCGCGGGCTACGCGTCGCAGAACGAGTACAAGGGCAAGTTCAAGCTCGCCGGGCTCAACCTGAGCAACGAGAACTACGGCATCGGGGTCAAGAAGGGCGACACCGAGATGCTGGACAAGATCAACAAGGCTCTCGAGAAGATGGTCGAGGACAAGTCCTGGGACAAGGCCGTGACGGACAACTTCGGCCCGGCCGACTACAAGAACGAGCCCGCCCCGAAGATCGGCGACATCGTCAAGTGACGTTCGTCTGAGCTCATCGCTGGTACGCCGCCGGTATCCCGGCGGCGTACCACGCCATCAACACATCCGAGAGCGCGGGAGATCGTGTTCGACTTTCTTGAAGGCTACGACCTGCTCGGGGCGTTCTGGGTCACGGTGAAGCTCACCGTTTTCTCCGGAATCGGCGCCCTCGTCTGGGGCACGATTCTGGCCGCGATGCGCGTCAGCCCGGTTCCCCTTATGCGTGGTTTCGGTACCGCATATGTGAACATCGTCCGGAACATCCCCCTGACCGTCATCATCGTCTTCACCTCGCTGGGCCTCGCCGACATCTTCGGCGTCACGCTCGGCTCGGGTGGGGACTTCAAGACCCAGGACTTCCGGCTCGCCGTACTCGGACTGGCCACCTACACGGCCGCGTTCGTCTGCGAGGCCGTACGGTCCGGCATCAACACGGTCCCGGTCGGCCAGGCTGAGGCCGCTCGCGCGATCGGGCTCACCTTCACCCAGGTCCTGACCAACATCGTGCTGCCCCAGGCGTTCCGCTCGGTCATCGGGCCACTCGCCAACGTGCTCATCGCGCTGACCAAGAACACGACCGTCGCGGCGGCCATCGGCGTGGGAGAGGCCGCACTACTCATGAAGGAAATGATCGAGAACGAGGCGCAGGTGCTCCTCATCTCCGTTATCTTCGCGCTGGGATTCGTGCTGATCACGATGCCCACCGGCCTCATTCTCGGGTGGCTCAGCAAGCGGCTGGCGGTGAAGCGATGAGTTCCGTTCTGTACGACAACCCGGGACCCGCCGCCAAACGGCGCAACCTCATCTGGTCGGTCGTCTTCTTCGTCCTCCTGGCGCTGGGGCTGTGGTGGGCCTGGCGTGTCATGGACGACAACGGGCAGCTGGAGTGGGCCAAGTGGAGCCCCTTCCTCGCCGGTTCCGAGGCCTGGACGACCTATCTGCTGCCCGGCCTCGCCAACACGCTGAAGGCCGCAGCTCTGGCCATGGTCATCGCCCTCCCGCTGGGCGCGCTCTTCGGCATCGCACGGCTCTCCGACCACCTCTGGGTCAGCATCCCGGCCGGTGCGGTCGTCGAGTTCTTCCGGGCCATCCCGGTGCTCATCCTGATGCTGTTCGCGAACGTCTTCTACGACCAGTTCACCGACGTCAGCACCGAGACGCGCCCGTTGTACGCGGTCGTCACGGGTCTGGTGCTCTACAACGCCTCGGTACTCGCCGAGGTGGTACGCGCCGGAATCCTGTCGCTCCCCAAGGGCCAGACCGAGGCCGCCAAGGCGATCGGCCTGCGCAAGGGCCAGACGATGCGGACCATCCTGCTGCCGCAGGCCGTGACCGTGATGCTGCCCGCGATCGTCAGCCAGCTGGTGGTCGTCGTCAAGGACACCGCGCTCGGCGGTGCGATGATCGGCTTCGCCGAGCTGCTCGACGCCCGGAAGACGGCGGCGGCGTTCTACGCGAGCGTCATCCCCAGCTTCATCGTCGTCGCGGTGGTCTTCATCGTGCTGAACTTCGCCCTCACCAGCTTCGCCTCCTGGCTGGAGAAGCGGCTGCGCCAGGCCAAGAAGAGCACCGGCGCGGTGCTCGGCGTCGACGCGGTCGAGGAGCTCGCGACACCGGGCGCCCAAGAGCACCCGGACTTCCCCACTCCGGGGGACCGGCCACCGGACAAATCAGTCTGACGAGATGTACGGGACCGGAGGCAGCGGCGATCACGCCGCTGCCTCCGTCACTTGACGCAAGCACCCGCAATAGGTTGCATACGTTCTGTGATCGTGCACCTTGCTCCAACTGCCGGTAGCTGTACGTCCCGTGCACCCCGTGCGGCCTCCAGCGCAGGAGGAGCCGCGCCGTGGACCCGGTGATCGTGGTCGGGGCGGGGCCCGTCGGGCTCTCGCTCTCGCTCGCCCTCGCCCGCCAGGGCGTTCCCTCCGTCGTACTGGACGAAGGGCCCGGCAAGGACGAGCAGCGGCCCGCGCGCACCGCCGTGTTGCGTCCGGACACCGTGGATCTCGTCGAGCGGTTGACCGGGGTCACCTTCAGTGACTGCCGGTGGGCCGGGTGGCGGTCGATGCGGCGTCGACAGGTAATGCGGCGACTCGCCTTCGAGGACCTCGACGGCCTTGAGAACTTCGAGGACCTGGAGGACTTCGAGGACTTGGACGCCGTCGAGAATCGCGGCGGCTTCGACCGTCCGGGGGACGCGGGCGCGTCGGACGATTCCGGGGACGTGGTGGACGGCGGGCCCTCGCCCGTGCATATGGCTCAGCACGTACTCACCGGCGCACTGCGGGACGCGGTCGCACGCGAGCGACTGATCAAGGTCGTCGTGGAAAGCCGCCTCGACTCCCTGGAGCAGGACGCGGGCGGAGTCACCGCGCATGCCCGGGGGCCCAAGGGCACCTGGTGGCGCGGCAGCTACCTGGTCGGGTGCGACGGGCCGCGCTCCACGGTGCGCAAACTCCTCGACATCCGCTTCCCCGGGCGTACGGCGGTCGAGCGGTACGCGGTCGCCGCACTGCGCACCGAACTCCCCTGGCCGGGCGAGGCGGTGCTGCACCGGACGCCTCCATGGCGCGGCGCGTCCCCTGAGGTCACCGCGCGGCCGCTCACCGATGGCGTCTGGCGCCTGGACTGGCTGCTGCCCTCGCGGACCGAACTGGTCACACCGGACGCCCTGGTGGCCCGGATCAGAGACACCCTGGCCGGCTGGTGCGGGGGGAGCACACCCCCGTACGAACTCCTCGACACCGGAGTGCACACGGTGCACCACCGGCTGGCCCGGCGCTGGCGCGTGGGCCGCTGCTTCGTGGCGGGGGACGCCGCGCATCTGCTGGGCGCGCTGGGCACTCAGGGCGTCGAAGAGGGGCTGCGGGACGTGGACAACCTGGCCTGGAAGCTGGGGCGTTGCTGGCACCACGGGCCGTCCAAGGCGCTGCTCGACAGCTATCAGGCGGAGCGGCGCACCGCGGTCGCCGCCCGGCTGCGCGCCTGTGACCAGTCGCTGCCGATACTGCGCGGGGGCGGCGGGCTGCGCGCGTATGTGCCGGGCGCGGCGCGCGGGCACGATGCGCTGCTCACCGACGGCCATCTGGGGCGTGGGCCGCTCGGGGCGCCACCCTCGTACGCCGACTCGCCGCTGTCGCCCGCCGGGACTTCGGCGGCCGCTTCCGCGCAGGTGACGGTGGGGACCGGCAGAGGGGCTCCCGTCGCGGACGTACGGGTGACGGCGCCGGACGGCTCGTCGGTACGGCTGCGGGACCGGCTGGGGCTCGATCGGCTGCTGGTGGTCCTGATCGCTCCCGGCACCGGTGTCTGGGAGCGGCGGCACTGGCTGACGGCGGGGGTGATGCCCCGGCTCGCGGGCGCGGTGTCGGCCTTGCCGGTACGCGCCGAACTGCTGGTCGCGGAGAGCTACCCGGGCGCCGCCGCGCATACGGTGCTGCTGGTACGCCCGGACGGCCATCTGGTGACCGCGCTCGCCGGGGTGCGCCCGGCGGAGCTCTACGCCGCCGCGGACGCGGCCAGGGGCGGGGAGCCGGTCGTACGGCGGTCCAAGGACCCGAAGCCGGAGCGGCACGAGGGGCGCGAGCAGCACGAGGCGCATGAGGCGCACGAGGCGTCTGGTGCGGCACCGGCGGAGGAGCCGCAGGGCGCGGCCCCCGGCGGCGGACACCGTGTGACGGCTCCGGACTCCTCGCCGTGACCCACGGTGCGAAGTAGCGAGATGATCACGTACTCACCGCCGTGTCGACCGGTTCGTCGTGGTCGCGCAGCATGCGCACGACGGTGGCCGCGCTCGGCGGCGGGTCACCACTGGGCGATGAGCGGCGGGTCCGGTTCGTGCTGCCGCCAGGCTTCGGTGAGGCGGACGAGGCGGGCGGGGGCGGCGATGCCATGCACGGCTGCGATCTTGCCCTCGGTGATGTCGAACGTCACGGAGCCGACGACCTGGTCGCCGAGCACGGTGAGGATGGCGGGGGCGCCGTTGATGACCGCGTAGTGGACGGCGGGCGTGCCGCCGACAAGTCGCCGTTTCGCGGGTGTGGGTTTGAAGCCGGCCCGTGCGATGGCGGCGACGCGCTGCGGAGTGTCGTACCGCAGCAGCTTCTCGGACAGGCCGGCGCCGTCGGAGATCGCGGTCACGTCGTCGGTGAGCAGCGCCACCAGCCGTTCGATGCGGCCCGAGGAGGCAGCGGCGAGGAATTCCTCGACGACCCTACGGGCGGATGCCGGGTCGACTTCGCTGCCGCCGCGGCGGCGCGCGGCGGTGATGCGGCGCCGGGCCCGGTGGAGGTGCTGCTGGCTCGCGGACTCGGTGAGGTCGAGGATCTCGGCGATCTCCGCGTGGCTGTGGGAGAACGCTTCGCGCAGGAGGTAGACGGCCCGCTCAAGGGGGGACAGGCGCTCCATAAGAGTCAGCACGGCCAGGGAGACCGATTCGCGCTGCTCGAAAGTGTCGGCCGGGCCGAGCATCGGGTCGCCGTCGAGAAGCGGTTCGGGCAGCCAGGCGCCGGCGGTGCGTTCGCGGCGGGCTTGTGCCGAACGGAGCCGGTCGAGGCACAGGTTGGTGACGACCTTGGTCAGCCATGCTTCCGGTACCTCGATCCGCTGCCGGTCGGCGGCCTGCCATTGCAGGAACGCATCCTGCACGACGTCTTCGGCGTCGGCGGCGGAGCCCAGGAGCCGGTACGCCAGCGAGGCCAGCCGGTTCCGGCTGGCCTGGAACCGGCTGGTGTCGAAGCGATCAGTGGCGGTGCTGTCCACGCGGATTACCCTAGACGGCTACGCGACCGCCCCTCTCGGCGGACGCATCCGACGCGGCGGCCAGGCGGCGCTTGCGCTTGGGCAGGCCGAAGGTCGGGTGCGAGATGGTCCACAGCGACATCCTGAGGATGCCCGCCTTGATCCGCGCGGCCTTCCGGCCGCCCACATACTTCGGCTTTGGCTGCGCTTCGCCGTCGACCATCTGCAGGATCCCGTCCCGCCGCCCGAGGCTGATGTGGTTGCCCACGTAGTCCAACTTGACGTTCGCGATCTCGCGGCCAGTCAGGCGTCCCAGGATTGCTTGCATGGCCTGCATACCGGTGTAGCCGGCCGAACCGCAGGACATCGGCTGTGGCCGGCCGTTGTCGCCGATGGCGTAGACGCTGTCGCCGGCGGCGTAGACGTTCGGGTGCGAGACCGACCGCATCGTGCGATCGACGACGATCTGACCGTTCTCGGTGACCTCGAGACCGCTGGCGGCGGCGATGGGGTTGACCGCGAACCCGGCCGTCCACACGGTCGCGTCGGAGGCCAGGGCGGTGCCGTCGGCGCACAGCACTCGCGTCGCTTCGACGGCTTCGACGCTGGTGTGCTCCAGGACGGTGACGCCCAGCCGGTCGCAGGCCTGGCGCAGGTGGCTGCGGGCTCCGGCGGAGAGTCGGGCGCCCAGCTCGCCGCGGGCGATCAGCGCCACCGACAGGCCGGGCCGGGACTCGGCGATCTCGGTGGCGGTCTCGATGCCGGTCAACCCGTCGCCGACGACCAGCACACTCCCACCTTCGCCCCGCCTGCCCAGGCTGTCCAGGCGCTCGCGCAGGCGCAGCGCCGAGGGCCGGCCGGCGACGTCGAAGGCGTGCTCGGCCACACCGGGGACACCGTGGTCGGCGACGTGACTGCCGAGCGTGTAGAGAAGTGTGTCGTAGCCGAGCTCGCCGCCGCCATCGGCGTCAGCGTCGGCCACGGTGACGATCTGGCGCTCGGGGTCGACGGCGGTGACACGGGCCAGGCGCAGCCGTATCCCCGTGCCCGCGAAGACGTCGGCGAGCTTCGGAGCCTCGATCTCCTGGCCGGCCGCGAGCCGGTGCAGCTGCAGCCGCTGGACGAACTCCGGCTCAGCGTTGATCACGGTGATCTCGGTGTCCGCCGGGGACACCCGGCGTGCCAGGTTCCCGGCCACGTAGGCGCCGGCGTAGCCGGCGCCGAGGACGACGATGCGGTGCTTCATGTGCCGCTCCTATCGGTTCGCTTGCTCCCGTGACTTGAGCGGAACAGCGCCCCGATTCCTGACAGGAACTGCATGTGACATGGGTCACGGGGCGACAGGGCGTCGCCCAACGATGCTCGCGACGCCGAGGCGGCACAGACGCAGGCCGAGCTGAACGAGGTGATCTGATGCCGATCACCGTCGACATGGACATCGATGTTGTGTCGACCTGACCAGGGGTCGGCCCCGAAGCAACGGTGCCGTCAGGAGCCGCGGTGGCTACCTTGCACCGTGGGGCACGGAGAGGTGTCCGGGGCCGTGACCGGCCGCACCGGGCCGCGCTGGGAACCGCCCCTGGACGGACGGCTCCAGCCGGTCGGGGCGGGCTCGACGGGCATCTGGAGCGGGTACGCGGTCGGCCGCCGCGCCCTCGGGCACCCCAGCCCGCACCAGGCGAAGCCAAGGGCGGGGCGGGGCTGCCCCTCACCTGGCCGCCGCACGGAACCGTCCCGGACGGCCCGACCCCTGGGCCGGACTGGCCTGAGCCGGACTGGCCTGGGCCGGACTGGCCTGGGCCGGACTGGCCTGGGCCGGACTGGCCTGGGCCGGGCGGAGCAAGGCGGGATGGCCGCGGGACGGCGGACCTAGAAACCCCCGTATTCCAAGTCCTCCGTGTCCTCGCCCTCTTCCTCCAGCGCCTGTCGCACCACCCGGAGCGCCATGCCCTCCGCGTAGCCCTTGCGGGCCAGCATCCCCGCGAGGCGGCGCAGGCGCTTGTCTCGGTCCAGGCCGCGGGTCGATCGCAGCTTGCGGGCGACCAGTTCGCGGGCGGTCTCCTCCTCCTGGTCGGAGTCGAGCTGTCCGACCGCCTCGTCGATCGTCGCGGAGTCGACGCCCTTGGTGCGCAGCTCCCGTGCGAGCGCACGCCGGGCCAGGCCCCGGCCGTGGTGCCGGGACTCCACCCACGCGTCCGCGAAGGCCGCGTCGTTGATCAGGCCGACGTCCTCGAAGCGGGAGAGGACCTCCTGAGCGACCTCGTCGGGGATCTCCCGCTTCCGCAGCGCGTCCGCGAGTTGCTTGCGGGTGCGCGGGGTGCCGGTGAGCAGGCGCAGACAGATCGCCCGCGCCCGCTCGGCCGGGTCAGTCTCCCGCTCGCCCGGCCCGCGCGACTCCCCGTCCCCGGCCCTCGACGGGTCAGGGGAGCCGCTGTCCTGCGTACCAAAGGCGCGCCGACGGCCACGACGCGAGCCGCCACCACGCCGACCGCCGCCCTGGCCTCCTCCAGCCGGGTCGTCGTCTCGGGCGTCCCAGGCGTCCCCGGGGGCCTCGCCGGGCGAACCGCCGTCACGCGGATCGCCTTCCTGGTCCCCGAAGGGCCGTCGCCGGTCGCCACGCTGCCGACCAGCGCCGCGCGGACGCTCGCCCGGACCGCTATCCCGGTCGCTCCCGGGGGCGTCGCCGGGCGAACCGCCGTCCCACGGCCCGTCACCCAGCGCTCCCTGGCTCCCTGGTCGACTGCCCGCGGGCAGCGACCAGGCGCCTGGCGGCGTGGTGTCCGCCAGGCCGAAGCCGCCAGGCCGCCCGGCCTCCTCCGGCCAGTCCGTTCGCCGTACCACGGGCTAGCTCTTGGCCGGCGCGGCCTTGGTCGCCTTGGCCTTCGAGGCCGGTGCGGGCACCGACTTGGCCACTCCGTCCTTCGTCTCCTTGGCCGCACCGTCGACCGGAGTCGCGCCCGGCTCGCCCTCGGGGCTCGCGGGCTTCACACCGACGCCCAGCTTCTCCTTGATCTTCTTCTCGATCTCGTCGGCGAGGTCGGGGTTGTCCTTCAGGAAGTTGCGGGCGTTCTCCTTGCCCTGCCCGAGCTGGTCGCCCTCGTACGTGTACCAGGCGCCGGCCTTGCGTACGAAGCCGTGTTCCACACCCATGTCGATCAGGCCGCCCTCGCGGCTGATGCCCTGGCCGTAGAGGATGTCGAACTCGGCCTGCTTGAAGGGCGGCGCGACCTTGTTCTTGACGACCTTGACGCGGGTGCGGTTGCCGACCGCGTCGGTGCCGTCCTTGAGGGTCTCGATACGGCGGATGTCGAGCCGCACCGAGGCGTAGAACTTCAGCGCCCGGCCACCGGTCGTGGTCTCCGGCGAGCCGAACATCACACCGATCTTCTCGCGGAGCTGGTTGATGAAGATCGCGGTGGTCTTGGACTGGTTCAGCGCGCTGGTGATCTTTCGGAGCGCCTGGCTCATCAGCCGGGCCTGCAGACCCACGTGCGAGTCGCCCATCTCGCCCTCGATCTCCGCCCGCGGAACCAGGGCCGCGACGGAGTCGATGACGATCAGGTCGAGTGCGCCGGAGCGGACCAGCATGTCGACGATCTCGAGCGCCTGCTCACCGTTGTCCGGCTGGGACAGGATGAGGTTGTCGATGTCGACGCCGAGCTTCTTCGCGTACTCCGGGTCGAGGGCGTGCTCGGCGTCCACGAAGGCGACCTGCCCGCCTGCCTTCTGCGCGTTGGCCACGGCGTGCAGCGTCAGCGTCGTCTTACCGGAGGACTCCGGTCCGTACACCTCCACCACACGGCCGCGCGGGATGCCACCGACCCCGAGGGCGATGTCGAGCGCGGTCGACCCGGTGGGGATGACCTCGATGGGCTCATTCGGCCGCTCGCCCATGCGCATCACGGCGCCCTTGCCGAATTGCCGTTCAATCTGTGCGAGCGCGGCGTCGAGCGCCTTCTCGCGGTCAGTTCCTGCCATGGGTTCCACCCGATTTGCTTGAGTCGATCGCTTCACGTCCACGACGCTAACGCCTGCCACTGACAATGCGCCCCGACGTCGGCCCCGGCCTGTGGATAACCCCTGGAAACCCCCGGGAAAACCGGGCTGGAGCAGGACCGGAGCTTCCATCAGAATGGATGTTCGATTTTCGTGTCAAGCGCACCACGCGGCAGCCTCGCCCCCGTCCACGGACGGGGGCGAGGCTGCCGAGCCCGGCAAGGAACGAGCTGCCGAGGGGACACGCTTCAGCGCCGCTCGGCTGGCACGCCCATCGACGTACACACCGCTCGCCAGACGTCCTTGGCTTCCAGACCGGCGGCCAGCGCCTCGTCCACCGTGCGCCCACCGAGCTCCGACATCACATGATCACGCGCGAAGGAATCGACGTACCCCGCACCGAAGTGCTCCGCCATCCGCTCCCAGAAGACCGTCAACCGCATGCCCCCAGTATCACGCCCCTGAGAGTGCAGCACGGGCCGAGGGGCTGCCCCCGGGCGCCAACCGCCCTACGGTCGGTGCATGCCTGAATCCGCACCCGGAGCACCCGCAGGCTCCTTTGACTCCCGGCGCCCCGAGCACTCGCGGCTCGCCCGTGCCGAGCACTTCGTCTGGCTCACCGCGCGCGTGCTGGAGCAGCGCCGGTTCGCCTACCACTTCCTCGACGGCTCGGCGGACGCGGTCGAGACCGCCCTGGCCGCGTACCGCAACGAGGACGACGGGTACGGCCACGCGCTCGAACCCGATCTGCGCGGCCCCGTCAGCCAGCCGCTGCACACCGCGCACGCGCTGCGTGTCCTGGACGCCATCGGACGGTGCGGCGGGCAGCGCGTGGAGCGGGTGTGCCGCTACCTCTCGGAGGTGTCGACCGCCGACGGCGCCCTGCCGGCGATCCACCCCAGTCAGCGCGGCTACCCGGCGGCTCCGTTCATCCCGATCGTCGACGATCCGCCGAGCGATCTGCTCGCCACCGGCCCTGTGGTGGGGCTGCTGCATCGCAACAAGGTGTGGCACGCCTGGCTGTTCCGGGCCACCGACTTCTGCTGGACGGCCGTCGAGGGGCTGGAGAAGTCCCACCCGTACGAGATCCACGCGGCCGTCGCCTTCCTGGACGGCGTGCCCGACCGGTCGCGCGCCCAGGTCGCGGCCGACCGGCTCGGCCGCCTCGTCCGGGAGCAGCGCCTTGCCGTGCTCGACCCGGAGCGGCGTGCGGAGTACCCGGTGGCGCCCGGCTACGCACCGGGCGAGCACCACTTCCCGCACGACTACGCGCGCGTGCCCGAGTCGCTGGCCCGCTCCTGGTTCACCGACGAGGAGATGGCGCGCTCGCTGGACTTCCTTGAGAGCGAGCAGCGGGAGGACGGCGGCTGGCCGATCGCCTGGCGCCAGTGGGCTCCGAGCACGGCCATGGAGGCACGGCCGATCGTCACCCTTGAGGCGCTGCGCACGCTACGGGCCTATGGACGCGCCCTGGACTGACGGCTGCCGAACCCGGGGTCAGCCTCCGATGGCCCGTACGCCCGCGGTCACCACGACGGCGGCCGCGATGATCACCAGAAACGGTGCCCGCAGCAGCAACGCGACCGCCGCCGCGGCGAGCCCGGCCGCCTTGGCGTCCAGTACCAACTGACTGCCGTCGGCGAAGGTCTGTTGCGCGGTGAGCGCGGCCAGCAGGGCGACGGGCAGCAGCGCGGCCATGCGCTTGATCAGCGGGCGCTCCACCACACCCGCGGGCACCAGCAGACCCAGCAGTTTCACCGCGTAGCAGCCGACCACGGTCACCGCGATCGCGATCCAGATGGTCAACGCCCTGCCCCTTCCGTGGTGGTGCGGCGGCCCTGTACGAACAGCACGATGGGCGCCGCGAGCGCGGCCACCAGCACCGGAACCCCGGCGGGCAGCACTGGCAGCAGGCCGAGTCCGAGGAGCACGGCGAGCGCGGCGACGGCACGCTCGGTGGTCGTACGCAGCATCGGTGCGAGCAGGGCGAGGAACGTCGCGGGCCCCGCGGCGTCGAGCCCCCATGCCTCGGTGTCGCCGATGGCCTCGGCACCCAGGGCCCCCAGCAGCGTGGTGAGGTTCCACAGCACGTAGAGGGAGAGCCCGGTGACGGCGAAGCCGATGCGGCGGGCGCGCCGGGTGGGCTGCGCGAGCGTGACGGCGGTGGTCTCGTCGATGACCCAGTGGGCGGCGAAGGGGCGGACCCAGCGCGGCAGCGCGAGCAGCTGCGACAGGCGCAGTCCGTAGAACGCGTTGCGTACGCCGAGGAAGAAGGCGCCCGCGGCCGCGGTCACCGGATTGCCGCCACCCGCCAGGGCGCCGACCAGCGCGAACTGCGAGGCGCCGGTGAAGACCAGCAGGCTCAGCGCGCAGGCCTGCAGCAGGCTCAGGCCGTTGCCGACCGCGGTCACACCGAAGGCGAACCCGGACAGACCGACGGCGACGCCTACCCCGAGCGAGTCCCGGACGACGGCGGAGTCTGGTTTGCCCGCTTGAGGTTCGACCTCGGGGCCTATCGCTACGACTGCTGTCTGTTCTCCCACTTCCGTGACGTTACGTGGACCTCGCTGACCTGGTCTTGTACGTTCTTGCGCCCTCCGCTGGTACGCCTTTGCCGGTACGTCCACGTTGGTACGCCCCTGGGGGCACCCCGACGATCCGGGCGAAGTGCCGGTTGAGGTGCGGCTGGTCCGTGAACCCGACGGTGACGGCCGCCTGGGCGGGGGCGGTGCCCGCGTCCAGGAGTCCGCGGGCGCGACGTACCCGTGCGTCGGTGAGCCAGGTGTGCGGCGGCATTCCGTACGCCGACTTGAAGGCGCGCAGCAGCGCGAAGGGGCTGGTACCAAGGTCCTGGGCCAGCCGTTCCAGCGACGGCGGATCGGCCATCCGCTCCTCCAGGACGGCTCGCGCGCGGGCCGCGTCGCGCGCGCCCGCCGAGAGCGGCCGGCGCGGGGAGAGGCGGCCCCCGTGGCTGCGCAACAGCCACGCCGTGACCAGACGCAGCAGACTGTCGGCCGCCAGCGCGTTGCCCTGCTCGGCCGCCCGGTGTACGGCCACGACCAGCCGGGCCGCGTAGGGGTCGTCCACGACGGGGCTGGTGAAGGCCACCGAGCCACGCAGCGTGGTGGTGTCGGCGGCGATCGACTCGACCAGCTCGGCGGCCGGGTACAGCGTGCGGTAGGTCCATCCCTCGGGGACGCCCGCGTGTCCGGTGTGCGGAGTGTCGGGGTTCACCACGGCGAGCTGGCCGGGCGCCGCGCGCACCAGTTCGTCGCGGTGGTGGAACGCCTCGACGCCTTCGGTGATCGCGGCGAAGACGAACGTCTCGTGGGTGTGCCGTGTGAACGCCTTGCGGATGTAGCGGGCGTGCAGCAGGTCCACGCCGGGCAGGTCGGGGTACTGCCAGTACCGCGCCTGCTCCCCTGCCGCCATGCGTCCATTGTGTGGCACGGGTCCGGGGTGTCCGCCAGTGGATTTCCCCAGGTCCGGGCGATTGTCAGTGGTGCGGTGCACGATGGGGGCCATGACCGGGAAAGCGCTCGACTCGTTCTCCCCCGCGACCCGCAGCTGGTTCACGGGGGCCTTCTCCGCGCCCACGGCCGCCCAGGAAGGCGCCTGGCGGGCCATCGGCGAGGGTTCGGACGTCCTGGTCGTGGCCCCGACCGGTTCCGGCAAGACGCTGGCCGCCTTCCTGTCCGCGCTCGACTCGCTCGCGAGCACCCCGCCACCCGCCGACCCCAAGAAGCGCTGCCGGGTGCTGTACGTGTCACCGCTCAAGGCCCTCGCGGTCGACGTGGAGCGCAATCTGCGCTCCCCGCTGACCGGCATCCGGCAGGAGTCCGTGCGCCTCGGCCTGCCGGAGCCCGAGGTGAAGGTCGGGATCCGCTCCGGGGACACCCCGGCCGCCGAGCGGCGCTCCCTGGCGACCAAGCCACCGGACATCCTGATCACCACCCCCGAGTCGCTGTTCCTGATGCTGACATCGGCCACGCGCGAGGCCCTGACCGGCATCGAGACGGTGATCCTGGACGAGGTGCACGCCGTGGCGGGCACCAAGCGGGGGGCGCACCTGGCGCTCTCCCTGGAGCGCCTGGACGAGCTGCTGCCGCGTCCCGCACGCCGGATCGGCCTGTCGGCGACGGTCCGTCCGGTGGACGAGGTGGCGCGCTATCTGTCGCCACAGCGCCGGGTGGAGGTCGTCCAACCGCCCTCGGGCAAGGAGTTCGACCTCTCGGTGGTCGTCCCCGTGGAGGACCTCGGGGAGCTGGGCGGTTCACCGGCCACCGACTCCGGCCAGGACCAGGGCGAACGGCCGTCCATCTGGCCGCATGTCGAGGAGAAGATCGCCGACCTGGTGCAGGCGCACCGCTCCACGATCGTCTTCGCCAACTCCCGGCGCCTGGCGGAGCGGCTGTGCAACCGCCTCAACGAGATCGCCTACGAGCGAGCCACCGGAGAGCCTCTCCCCGAGGCCCACTCCCCCGCCGAGCTGATGGCCGAGTCGGGCGCCGCCAAGGGCGCCCCGCCGGTGCTGGCCCGCGCGCACCACGGCTCGGTCTCCAAGGAGCAGCGCGCCCTGGTCGAGGAGGACCTCAAGGCCGGACGCCTCCCGGCCGTCGTGGCGACCTCCAGCCTGGAGCTGGGCATCGACATGGGGGCGGTGGACCTGGTGGTGCAGGTCGAGTCGCCTCCGTCGGTGGCCTCCGGGCTCCAGCGCGTCGGCCGGGCCGGGCACCAGGTGGGCGCGGTCTCCACGGGCGTGGTCTTCCCCAAGTACCGGGGCGATCTGGTGCAGGCCGCCGTGGTCACCGAGCGGATGCGCTCCGGTGGCATCGAGTCCCTCCGGGTTCCCGCCAACCCCTTGGACGTCCTGGCCCAGCAGCTCGTCGCGATGGTCGCGCTGGACACCTGGCAGGTGGACGATCTGCTCGCCGTGGCCCGTAGGGCGGCGCCGTTCGCCGCGCTCCCGGAGTCCGCGTTCCACGCCGTTCTGGACATGCTCGCGGGCCGCTATCCGTCCGACGCCTTCGCCGAGTTGCGCCCGCGCGTGGTGTGGGACCGCGTCGCCGGTACGGTCACCGGGCGCCCCGGCGCGCAGCGGCTCGCCGTCACCTCGGGCGGCACGATCCCGGACCGCGGGCTGTTCGGGGTGTTCCTCGCGGGAGCCGATCCGAAGAAGGGCGGCGGCCGGGTCGGCGAGCTGGACGAGGAGATGGTCTACGAGTCCCGGGTCGGCGATGTCTTCACCCTCGGCACCAGCTCCTGGCGCATCGAGGACATCACCCGCGACCGCGTCCTGGTCTCCCCCGCGCCAGGCGTCCCCGGACGGCTGCCGTTCTGGAAGGGCGACCAACTGGGCCGCCCGCTCGAATTGGGCCGCGCTCTGGGCGCGTTCCTGCGCGAGATCGGCGGCCTGGCCCCTGAGGACGCCCGCCAGCGGCTGGCCGACGCGGGCCTGGACACCTGGGCCGCGGACAACGTCCTCGCGTATCTCGCCGAGCAGCGCACGGCCTGCGGCCATGTGCCGGACGACCGGACCATCGTGGTCGAGCGCTTCCGCGACGAGCTCGGCGACTGGCGCGTGGTCGTGCACTCCCCCTTCGGCGCCCAGGTGCACGCCCCTTGGGCGCTGGCCCTGGGCGCCAGACTCACCGAGCGGTACGGCATGGACGCGCAGGTGATGCACGCCGACGACGGGCTGGTGTTGCGGCTGCCCGACGCCGATCTGCTGGGCCTGGACCTGCTCGACCAGGAGCCGTCGAAGCCCGGCCTGGAGTACGACTCCGAGCAGGCTCCGGTCGGTGCCGCCGACGTCGCCTTCGACCAGGGCGAGGTCCAGCAGCTCGTTACCGACCAGGTGGGCGGCTCGGCCCTGTTCGCCTCCCGTTTCCGCGAGTGCGCCGCCCGTGCTCTGCTGCTGCCGCGCCGCAACCCGGGCAAGCGCACCCCGCTGTGGCAGCAGCGCCAGCGCGCCTCGCAGCTCCTGCAGGTGGCGAGCGACTTCGGGTCGTTCCCGATCGTCCTGGAGGCGGTGCGCGAATGCCTCCAGGACGTCTTCGACGTGCCCGGGCTGACGGAGCTCATGGGCGATATCGAGGCCCGCCGCGTCCGCCTGGTCGAGGTGACCACACCCGAACCGTCGCCGTTCGCCCGCTCGCTGCTCTTCGGCTATGTCGCGCAGTTCCTCTACGAGGGCGACTCACCACTCGCCGAGCGGCGCGCCGCGGCACTCTCGCTTGACTCGCGCCTACTGGCCGAGCTCCTCGGCCAGGCCGAGCTGCGGGAGCTCCTGGACGCCGAGGTGCTCACCGAGCTGGAACGCGAGCTCCAATGGCGCACGGACGACCGGCGCGTCAAGGACGCGGAGGGCGTCGCCGACCTGCTGCGGCTGCTCGGCCCGCTCACCGAGGAGGAGTTGGCCGAGCGCGGCGCCGAGCCGGACTGGGCAGAGCAGCTCGCCAGGACCCGCCGCGCCATCCGGGTCCGTATCGCGGGGGCCGACCACTGGGCGGCGGTCGAGGACGCGGGACGCCTGCGCGACGCACTCGGCACGGCCCTTCCCGTCGGGGTGCCGGAGGCGTTCACCGAGCCGGTCAAGGACCCGCTCGGCGACCTGCTCGCCCGTTACGCACGCAGCCACGGCCCGTTCACCTCGGTCGCCGCGGCCGCCCGCTTCGGCCTCGGCACGGCCGTCACCGAAGGCGCCCTACAGCGTCTGGCCGCCGGCGGCCGTGTCGTGCAAGGCGAGTTCCACCCGGCCGGAATCGGTCAGGAGTGGTGCGACGCCACCGTGCTCAGACGGCTCCGCCGCCGCTCCCTGGCCGCCCTGCGCCAGGAACTGGAACCAGTGCCGCCCGCCGCGCTCGCCGGGTTCCTGCCCCAGTGGCAGCATCTGGGCGGGCACGGACTGCGGGGCATCGACGGACTGGTGCGCGCCATCGAGCAGTTGCAGGGCGCCACGGTCCCCGCGTCCGCGCTGGAGAAGCTCGTCCTGCCGTCCCGCGTGCAGGGCTATACGCCCGCGCTGCTCGACGAACTCACCACCACCGGCGAGGTGCTGTGGGCAGGGGCCGGAGCGCTGCCCGGCAAGGACGGCTGGCTGTCGCTTTATCTGGCCGACTCCGCGCCCCTGCTGCTGCCCGAGCCCCATCCGCTGGAGCTCACCGCGCTCCACCAGTCCATCCTGGACGCGCTCTCGGGCGGGTACGGCCTGTTCTTCCGCCAGATCACCGACCAGGTACGCGCCACCACCCACCCCGATGCCACCGACCCCCAACTGGCCGACGCCCTCTGGGAGCTGGCCTGGTCCGGACGGCTCACCAACGACACCCTCGCACCCATGCGCGCGCTGCTCGGCTCGGGCCGCACCGCGGGCTCCACCGCCCACCGCGCCAAGCGCCCCGTCCCGCGCGGCCGGTACGGCTCCCTCACGGCCGCCGCACGCCCGGCATCGCGCACCGGCCCGCCCACCGTCGCGGGCCGCTGGTCGTTGCTCCCGGACCGCGAACCCGACCCCACACTGCGCGCCCATGCCCGCGCGCGTACGCTCCTCGACCGGCACGGCGTCGTCACCCGGGGCGCGGTCGCCGCGGAAGGCGTCGAGGGCGGCTTCGCGGCGACGTACCGCGTCCTGTCCGCCTTCGAGGACAGCGGCCAGGCCCGGCGCGGCTATGTCGTCGAAGGGCTCGGCGCGGCCCAGTTCGCGATGGACGGCGCGGTGGACCGGCTGCGCGCGGCGGCCAGTGCCCGCGACCGCGGCGACAGCCACGAGGGCACGCGTGCGACGGTCCTCGCGGCGGCCGACCCGGCGAACGCCTACGGCGCGGCCCTCCCCTGGCCGGAGCCGCCCGCGCAGGCCGGCCACAAGCCGGGCCGCAAGGCCGGTTCACTGGTCGTCCTGGTCGACGGCGTCCTGGCGCTGTACATGGAGCGCGGCGGCAAGACCCTGCTCGTCTGGCCCACCGACCCCGAGGACCAGACCGCCGCAGACGACCCCCGGCTGCACACCGCCACCGAGGCCCTGGCCGCCGCGGCCCGTGCGGGCACCCTCGGCACGGTCACCGTGGAGCGCATCAACGGCACCGCATCCCTGACGTCCCCACTCGGCCGCCTCCTGGAAGCGGCGGGCTTCCACGCCACACCCCGCGGTCTCCGGCTCCGCGCATGACACGCCCCGACCCGACCCGCGCGGCACCCCGACACCGCCCGCATGACACGCCCACCGCCACTCCCACCCCACCCCGCATGACACACCCGACCGCCACACCGCCCCACATGTCACCCTGACCTCATGCCCGAAGGAGACACCGTCCACCAGGCTGCGCGGCGCCTGCACAGCGCGCTCGCGGGCAGCGTGCTGACGCGCTCGGACCTNTCGGGCGCCACCGCCAGCCGCAGCACGGCCCACCACCACACCACACCGAACCCCAGGGCCGCCGCCACCGCGAGCACCCTCGGTATGGACCACCGCCACCCTCCACGCCCCGCCATGCGCAGCCTCCTCCGACCGACGCTAAACCCGCGCGATCACCCAGCGGGAGGGCGCACAGGAAGCACCAGAAGCACACAAAGCGCGTGCACGGCACATGTGTGGCACATTTAGCCGTTCTCGGCCTGGAACATCCAGTGGTGCTTCTCCAGGTCCGCCGTGATCCCGATGAAGATGTCCTGACTCACCGGGTCCGCGTCACCGGTCGCCCCCACCCGCTCCCGCATCCGTGTGATCACCGCACCCAGCGCGTCGACCAGGGCCCGCACCGCGTCCACGTCCTTCACCCAGCCCCCGGGCACCGCGCCGATCCCGCTGCTCCCCGCCACCGTCGCCGCGCGCCCGTCGGGTGACACCCCGAGCGTGGAAGCCCGCTCCGCGACCGTGTCGGAGTGCAGCCGCGCCGTGTCCACGACCTCGTCCAGCTGCAGATGTACGGAGCGGAAACGCGGCCCGACCACGTTCCAGTGGATCTGCTTCGCCACCAGGGAGAGGTCCACCAGGTCGACCAGCGCGCCCTGCAGCGCCTCGGAGACCGTCTTCAGATCCGCGTCGGGGAGCGGGCTCTTCACGACGTACATACGGGTTCCTCCAGCCGTGCACGCTTCCCCGAGTACCCACCAACCATGACATAGCGCCCCTTACCGGTCACTTCGAAAAACAACCCCCGGACACGCGAAAACCCCGGCCGAGATCACCCCGGCCGGGGTTCGCACACAAGCGGTCGTCAGGCTGCGACGACGTCTACCGCTTCGGCGGGCGCCTTGATCGTCACGCGTTCTGGTGGGACACCCGTCACGGACACCGCGTTGAGCATCGGTCGCACCCCGGCCGGAACGGGCTCGCGCACCGGCTCGGCCGCGGCCGACTCGGCCAGTTCAGCAAGCGAAAGCTCGTCGCTCACTTCGCGCATGAGCTCGGACATCCGTACGTCAAGCGCGTCGCAGATCGCGGAAAGCAGCTCGGAGGAAGCCTCCTTCTGCCCCCGCTCCACCTCGGAGAGATAGCCGAGTGAGACTCGGGCGGACGAGGAGACTTCGCGCAGAGTACGGCCCTGGCGCTGGCGCTGCCGACGCAGCACGTCACCCAGCAGGCGACGGAGCAAAATCATCGGTGGCTCCCTCCTCGGACCGTGTAACCGCATCCTTCATGCACCACCGTACCGCCTCGCGACGCGGCCGTGCGGGGAGCGATGTCGTGTTCACTCAGGGCTGCAAACATCAAATCCCCCCGTGTTGTTCCGTATCCTGTGCCCGCACATTCGTGATCAGTTCGCTCGACGGCTTGGTCAGTTCGCCCGCGAGCAGCGCCAGCACGCTCCGTACACTCTCTCTACGGATTTCCGCACGGCTGCCGTTCAACCGCAGCTGGGCGACTTTCCCGTCCAGCAGACCACCGGAATCAGCCACTCCGGATATCGTCCCGGCCATTCCGCCCGCCGGGCCGGCTGCCGGGTCCGCCCCCGCGGCGACCTCAGCCGCCTCCACCTGGGCGCCCCCGGGCCCGGCCACGGCGACATAGACCGTCCCGACCGGCTGCCCGTCCTGCGGTTCGGGCCCGGCCACCCCGGTGGTCGCGATCCCCCAGTCCGCGCCGAGCACCCTGCGTACGCCCTGGGCCATCTGCCGGGCGACCTCGGCATCCACCGCGCCACGTTCGACCAGAAGGGTGCCGTCCACCCCGAGCAGCCGCTCCTTGAGCTCGGTCGCGTACGCCGTAACCGACCCCCGAAAGCACTTCGACGCACCGGCGACCCCGGTCAGCTCCGCCGCGACCAGACCACCGGTCAGCGACTCCGCCACAGCGAGCGTCTCGCCCCGCCCGACCAGCAGCTCCAGCACCTCAGCAGCACGCGCGGCCGATGCCCCAGCGCCCTCGGAGACCTCAGAAGCCCCAGACGTCACGCCGACTGCTCCGCGGCCCGCCCGCGCCGCCGCAGCACCACGGCCTGGCGCACATAGTCGAGCGCGGTGCCCACGGTGAGCAGCACGGCCACCGCCATCACCCAGAACCGCAGCGTGGCCAGCGGCCCGGTCAGCGCCAGGATGTACATCCCGACCGCGATGCCCTGCAGCAGGGTCTTCAGCTTCCCGCCCCGGCTGGCCGGGATGACGCCGTACCGGATGACCCAGAACCGCATCAGCGTGATCCCGAGCTCCCGCCCGAGGATCACTCCGGTGACCCACCAGGGCAGATCGTCGAGCCAGGACAGACAGATCAGCGCGGCACCCATGATCGCCTTGTCGGCGATCGGGTCCGCGATCTTCCCGAAGTCGGTGACCAGGTTGTACGTACGGGCCAGATGGCCGTCGAAGAGGTCGGTGATCATGGCCACCGAGAAGGCCGCCCACGCGAAGGAGCGCCATGCGGGGTCATGACCGCCCGCCGCCAGCATCAGCATCACGAAGCCCGGCACGAGCAGCAGCCGCACCATGGTGAGGATGTTGGCGATGTTCCACAGGCTGGCCTGGTTGACGGCCGCAGCGCCCAGCTTGCCACCGCCGGCCACCGGCTTACGGCCGGTTCCGCCCGCCGCGGACGCGGGGACTCCGGTCATCTGCCCGCCTCCTCAGCGCCTTCCAGGGGTTCGGCCACCAGGTCGACACCTTCCGTACCGACCACCTTTGCCTCGACCATACGACCGACAGTCAAGCCCTGGCTCGTGGTGAACACCACCTGTCCGTCGGTCTCCGGCGCCTGGTGGGCGGCGCGGCCGATCGCGCCGTCCTCGCCGTCGACGGACTCGACCAGCACCCGCACGGTCTCGCCGACCCGCTCGTCGGCCCGCTGGGCGGTCAGCTCCTCCGCGAGCCGCGAGACGCGGGCCAGCCGCTCGGCGACCACGTCCTCGTCCAGCTTGTTCTCGTACGTCGCCGCTTCCGTGCCGTCCTCGTCCGAGTAGCCGAAGACGCCGATGGCGTCCAGCCGCGCCCCGGTGAGGAAACGCTCCAGCTCGGCGACGTCGTCCTCGCTCTCGCCGGGGAAGCCCACGATGAAGTTCGACCGCACGCCGGCCTGCGGGGCCTTGGCGCGGATCTGGTCGAGCAGGTCCAGGAACCGGTCGGTGTCGCCGAAGCGGCGCATCGCGCGCAGCACACCGGGCGCGGAGTGCTGGAAGGACAGGTCGAAGTACGGGGCGACGTTCGGCGTGGAGGTCAGCGCGTCGATGAGTCCGGGCCGCATCTCGGCAGGCTGCAGGTAGCTGACCCGCACCCGCTCGATCCCGTCGATCTCGGCCAGCTCGGGCAGCAGCGTCTCCAGCAGCCTGATGTCGCCGAGATCCTTGCCGTACGAGGTGTTGTTCTCGGAGACCAGCATGATCTCCGAGACCCCCTGCTCGGCCAGCCAGCGCGCTTCGTTGAGTACATCGCTCGGCCGCCGCGAGATGAAGGACCCGCGGAAGGAGGGGATGGCGCAGAAGGAGCAGCGACGGTCGCAGCCGGAGGCCAGCTTCACGGAGGCGACCGGCGCCGTCCCGATACGGCGGCGCAGCGGCGCCCGCGGCCCGGAGGCCGGAGCGAGTCCGTCCGGCAGGTCGTCGGGCTGGTTCTCGGGCTCCTGGGCGTGGCCCGGCAGCGCCACGTCGGAGGCGTCCTGCCGCTCCGCCGGGCTGATCGGCAGCAGTTTGCGCCGGTCGCGGGGGGTGTGGGCGGCGTGGACGCCACCGCTCAGGATGGTCTGCAGGCGGTCGGAGATGTCGGCGTAGTCGTCGAAGCCGAGCACGCCGTCGGCCTCGGGCAGCGCCTCGGCGAGCTCCTTGCCGTACCGCTCGGCCATACAGCCGACGGCGACCACGGCCTGGGTCTGGCCGTGGTCCTTGAGGTCATTGGCTTCGAGAAGGGCGTCGACGGAGTCCTTCTTGGCCGCCTCGACGAACCCGCAGGTGTTGACGACGGCGACATCGGCGGCCGCGGCGTCCTCGACGAGCTGCCAGCCGTCCGCCTCCAAGCGGCCTGCGAGCTCCTCCGAGTCCACCTCGTTACGGGCGCAGCCAAGAGTGACGAGAGCGACGGTACGGCGTTCGGGCATGAGGTCAAGCGTACGTGCTTATCGCCCCGGTCCCCGCCGCGAGGGTGACGAGCCGTTCAGGGGCGTACGTCACAACCCTCCTGACAGCCCACTCGGGAGCCGGAGAACGAGGCCGCTCCGGGCGGCCCGTCCGCGGCGGTTGCCCCGCCCCGCCCCGCCCGCGACCGTCGGTCGGCCCCGTCACCGGCCGTTCACGCTCAGCCGACGCCGGTGTCGCTCTCCGGGTCGTCCTTGGTGTAGGACAGCCGCTCGACCGTGCCCGGCTTGAACTCGTCCTTGATCTCCTTGCCGTTCACGAAGAGCTTGATCGCGCCCGCGTCGCCCAGGACGAGGTTGATCTGCTTCTTGTCCGTGAAGGACTTGGACTCGCCCTTTTCGAGGAGGCCGTCGAACATCAGCCGGCCGTTGTGGTCCTTCGCCGAGATCCAGCTGCGGCCGTCCGCGGCGCTCACCATCACGGTGACCTTGTTCTTGGGGGCGCCCGCGATCGCGCTGTCGGCCGGGTCCGGCTTGGGGTCGGCCGGCTTGGTCTTGGTGGGTGACGGCTCGGCCTTCGGCGACGGCGAGCTGCCGGCCACCGGGTCCTTCGTCCCCGTGCCGCCGTCCTCACCGCTGAAGAGCGTGAAGCCAACAAAACCGATCACGGCGACGATGGCCGCGACCATGGCCGCGGTCCAGTTGGGACGGCGCCGTTCCGGCCTGATCCGCTCGGCCTCGAACAGCGGCGCCGCGGGGGTGGGAGCGGGGCGCCCGCCGTGCTCCCCGTCGTACTGGGCCACCAGCGGGGCGGGATCGAGGCCGACGGCGCGCGCCAGCGTCCTGATGTGCCCGCGGGCGTAGACATCGCCACCGCAGCGCGAGAAGTCGTCCTGTTCGATCGCATGCACGATCGGGGAGCGCACCCGGGTGGACGAGCTGACTTCGTCGACGGTCAGCCCGGCGTCGATACGCGCGCGCTGAAGCGCGCGCCCCACCGAGGGGCGTTCTTCTTCGACCATGGGTTCGGCTTCGACCAGGGGTTCAGCTTCGACCAAGGGTTCGGCTTCAGCCGAAGGCTCGACCGAAGGACGGTCCTCTTCAGGGGAGTTGCCGATGGACACGGGGGCGCCTTTCGAGCGTGTAGCCACCTGCTGGACGTTCAGTCTAGAGGGGGTACGAAAGGGTGGGGCAACCGGGCGGTGCACTTTGTACGCCATCGGAATGGCCGGACATCCCGATGGTGGGACATTCTCCCGCCCCGCTGTCCAACTTGACGTCGCACGAAGGGAAACGGTTGCTCGACGTCCCCTTACGGGTGAGCCTCCTCCCCTTTCGGATGAGCCCCCTCCGCTTAAGAGCCTGTCTTTGAACCCCCGTCGTCCGCGCGGAGCGCGGGCGCAGCGGTGTTCGGTGCGTGCTCTCGGCGTGCGGCGAGAGTGCGTGCCGGGCGTCGGGGCGCAGGCGGGGGTTCAAAGACAGGCTCTAAGGGTGAGCCTCCCCGCGAATCACGGCGAGCACACCATCCAGATCGTCCGGCTTCACCAGGACATCGCGCGCCTTGGATCCTTCGCTCGGCCCCACGANCGAGAGTGCGTGCCGGGCGTCGGGGCGCAGGCGGGGGTTCAAAGACAGGCTCTAAGGGTGAGCCTCCCCGCGAATCACGGCGAGCACACCATCCAGATCGTCCGGCTTCACCAGGACATCGCGCGCCTTGGATCCTTCGCTCGGCCCCACGATGTTCCGTGACTCCATGAGGTCCATCAGCCGGCCCGCCTTGGCGAAGCCGACGCGCAGCTTCCGCTGCAGCATCGATGTCGACCCGAACTGCGTGGAGACCACCAGCTCAGCGGCCTGGCACAGCAGGTCGAGGTCGTCGCCGATGTCCTCGTCGATCTCCTTCTTCTGCTTGGTGCCGACCACGACGTCCTCCCGGAAGACCGGGGTCATCTGATCCTTGCAGTGCCGCACGACGGCCGCGACCTCGTCTTCGGTCACGAACGCGCCCTGCATCCGGATCGGCTTGTTCGCGCCCATCGGCAGGAAGAGCCCGTCGCCCTTGCCGATCAGCTTCTCGGCGCCCGGCTGGTCGAGGATGACCCGGCTGTCGGCGAGCGAGGAGGTCGCGAAGGCGAGCCGGGATGGCACGTTCGCCTTGATCAGACCGGTCACCACGTCGACGCTGGGCCGCTGTGTCGCGAGCACCAGGTGGATACCGGCGGCCCGGGCCAGCTGCGTAATCCGCACGATCGAGTCCTCGACGTCGCGCGGCGCGACCATCATCAGGTCCGCGAGCTCGTCGACGATCACCAGCAGGTACGGGTAGGGCTGCAGCTCCCGCTCGCTGCCCTCGGGCGAGGTGACCTTGCCGCTGCGCACAGCCTGGTTGAAGTCGTCGATATGGCGGAAGCCGTACGCCGCGAGGTCGTCGTAGCGCAGGTCCATCTCGCGTACGACCCACTGCAGGGCCTCGGCGGCCCGCTTGGGGTTGGTGATGATCGGCGTGATCAGGTGCGGAATGCCCTCGTACGCGGTGAGCTCCACGCGCTTGGGGTCGACCAGCACCATCCGTACGTCCTCGGGGGTCGCCCGCACCATGATCGAGGTGATCAGGCAGTTGATGCAGGACGACTTTCCGGAGCCGGTGGCACCGGCGACCAGGATGTGCGGCATCTTCGCCATGTTCGCCATCACATAGCCGCCCTCGACGTCTTTGCCGAGCGCGACCAGCATCGGGTGGTCGTCTTCGGCGGCGTCGGCCAGGCGCAGCACATCGCCGAGGTTGACCATCTCCCGGTCGGTGTTCGGGATCTCGATGCCGACCGCGGACTTACCGGGGATGGGGCTGATGATCCGGACGTCGGGGCTGGCGACGGCGTAGGCGATGTTCTTGGTCAGCGCGGTGATCCGCTCGACCTTCACGGCGGGGCCGAGCTCGACCTCGTAGCGCGTGACCGTCGGGCCGCGGGTGAAGCCGGTGACGGCCGCGTCGACCTTGAACTCCATGAAGACGGTGGTGAGCGAGGCGACGATCGCGTCGTTGGCGGCGCTGCGCGCCTTGCCGGGGCCGCCGCGCTCCAGGAGGTCGAGCGAGGGCAGCGAGTAGGTGATGTCGCCGGAGAGCTGGAGCTGCTCGGCGCGCGGCGGCAGGTCCCGTGGTGCCTCGGGGGCGGCCTTGGTCAGATCGGGTACGCCGGAGTCGGCGGCCCCACGCTTCGCGGGCGCGCCCTGAGCGGCAGGACGCGGCTTCGGCGTGGGCTCGGGCCGCTCCACGGAGACGCCCTGGGTCAGGTCGGCGACCAGCGGCGAGGGCGGCATGCCGTGCATGACGGCACCGTCGAGTGCCGCCGCGGCGGCAGCGGCCACATCGACCGCGTCCATCGGCCGGTCGAGTTCCGCCTTGCCGCTGGTGCGGCGCGGCCTGCGGCGCTTGGTGAGGGCCTCTTCCTCGGCGTGGTCCGGGTCGTACGAGTCGGGCGCGGGGGCGCTGCGGCGGCGCGGCTTGGCCGGCAGGGCCTCCCGCCACTGGTCGTCGTAGCGCTCGTCGTCCGGTGAGTACGCGCCTGAGTGCTCCGCCGGGTCGGCCTCGATCAGGCCGAGCTTCTGGCCGAGCAACCGCAGCCGCTGCGGGATGGCGTTGACGGGGGTCGCGGTGACCACCAGGAGTCCGAACACCGTGAGCAGCACCAGCAGCGGTACGGCGAGCACCTCGCCCATGGTGTAGATCAGCGGCCGGGAGGAGGCCCAGCCGATGAGCCCACCGGCATCTCTTATGT
Organism: Streptomyces sp. E11-3; assembly: GCF_046540415.1. NCBI lineage: Bacteria > Bacillati > Actinomycetota > Actinomycetes > Kitasatosporales > Streptomycetaceae > Streptomyces > Streptomyces sp. E11-3. The sequence continues at coordinate 1,903,268 of NZ_JAZGRL010000001.1, forward strand.
CCTCGATGCCCTCGCCGCGCCCGGGACCGCCACAGGCGATGTGGACCAGGCCGAGCACGCCCAAGACGAGCGCGGAGAGGCCGATCACGATACGGCCGTTGGCCTCGGTCTTCTCGGGGTGCCTGATCAGGCGTACGGCGATCGCCCCGAGCAGCAGCGGCGCCAGCAGGTCGAGCCGGCCGAAGGCGCCGGTCACCAGCATCTCCACCAGATCGCCGACGGGGCCGCGCAGTTGGGACCAGGTGCCGGCGGCGACGATCAGGGCCAGGCCGAGCAGCAGCAGCGCGAGCCCGTCCTTGCGGTGTGCGGGGTCAAGGCCCTTGGCGCCGCGCCCTATGCCGCGGAACGTCGCTCCGACGGCGTGCGCCAGGCCGAGCCAGCAGGCACGCACGATCTTGTAGAGGCCGCTGGTGGGATTGGGGCTGGGCGGCGGCGCCGGCTTCTTGGCCGCTGCCTTCTTGGCAGGGGCCTTCTTGGCGGGTGCCTTCGCAGCGGCCTTCGCCGGAGCCTTCTTCGGGGCGGCCGCCTTCTTCGCGGGAGCCTTCTTGGCTGCGGACTGACGTGAGGCCATGGGGGTGAGGGTACCGGTGGAGGCGACGGTCGACACGTGTGCCGCCGCTTCACCCTTTCGTGTCGCCCCGTCCCTGGCACGAAACTGACGCGGCCTCACCCGCCCCGCGTCCGGGCGGGCAGCCCGCGTCAGTTCACCGGGAGCCGCCCGCGTCAGATCTGCGAGAGCAGCCGCGTCAGTTCACCGAGAGCGGCCGGCGTCAGTTCTGCGAGGGCAGCGAGGCCGCGCCGGCGCCCGGCTCCAGGGCATCCAGCGCCCTGCGCAGTCCGGTCAGTTTGCGCTCAAGGTGGGCGGCCGTGGCCACCACCGCCGCGTCGGCCGCGTCGTCGTCGAGCTGCTTGGACAGCGCCTCGGCCTGCTCCTCAACAGCCGCGAGCCGCGCGGAGAGTTCGGCGAGCAGCCCGGCGGGCTCCTGGTTCTCCCCGATCGCCGCCCGGTCGCTGCCCTCGAGTTGGAGCCGCAGCAGCGCCGCCTGCTCGCGGAGTTGGCAGTTCTTCATGTAGAGCTCGACGAACACCGAGACCTTGGCCCGCAGCACCCACGGGTCGAAGGGCTTGGAGATGTAGTCCACCGCACCCGCCGCGTACCCACGGAAGGTGTGGTGTGGACCGTGGTTGATCGCGGTGAGGAAGATGATCGGGATGTCCCGGGTCCGTTCGCGGCGCTTGATATGCGCCGCCGTCTCGAAACCATCCATTCCCGGCATCTGGACGTCCAGCAGAATGACCGCATAGTCGTCCGTGAGCAGTGCTTTGAGCGCTTCCTCCCCGGACGATGCCCGTACCAGTTTCTGATCGAGCGCAGAGAGGATCGCCTCCAGCGCCAGCAGATTCTCCGGCCGGTCATCGACCAGGAGGATCTTGGCCTTCTGCACCATGGCCCGTCCTCCTCGCCCCGGCATCGCACCGGTCGCCGCCCCAGGGGACGACTCCCTTACGCCGCCCGTCCTTGTGCCGGTCATCGTAGCCGCACCCCACCTGTCGCCACACCCTGTCACCGTGATGTCACTGTGCACGTAGCAGAAACGCAGTAGGAGACCAGAAGGTTCCCCGAATATCGCACTCTTACACGACGTCGACCACGTTCCGTCAGCAACTCCCCGGGATTCGTACGCGATGTGTAGGCGCCCCGCTCACCCACCCATCACTCGTCGCTCATCCACCGCTCCATCACCGACAGCAGATGATCAGGGTCGACCGGCTTGGTCACATAGTCGGAAGCACCGGACTCGATGGCCTTCTCCCGGTCGCCCTTCATCGCCTTCGCGGTCAGCGCGATGATCGGCAGCCCGGCGAACTGCGGCATCCTGCGGATCGCCGTCGTCGTCGCGTACCCGTCCATCTCCGGCATCATGATGTCCATCAGGACGACCGTCGCGTCGTCGTGCTGTTCCAGGACCTCGATGCCCTCCCGGCCGTTCTCCGCGTACAGCACCGAAAGGCCGTGCTGCTCCAGCACGCTGGTCAGCGCGAAGACGTTCCGGATGTCGTCGTCGACGATCAGCACCTTCTCGCCGTGGAACCGGAAGGAACGGCGCTGCTGGGGGGCCGGTTCGTCATCGGGCGCCCACTGCTCCTGCGCGGGTTGCGCCGCTCCCGGCTGGCCCGGCAGCGCGGGCCGCTGCTCCGACGCCCGTGCGGACCTGCGGTGGCGCCGGAACAGCAGGCCGGGGCGCTCCGTGGCGTTCGTCGCCGACGCGGCCTCGGCTCCGTTGCCGCTGTCCGCCGCGGGCGCGTCCTCGGCCGACACCGGCTCCGTCGGCTCCTGGCCCGCGGAGTCCACCGCGCGAGCCGCGGCCGGCGGCAGCTGCGGGTAGCCGTTCGGCGGCAGTTCGCTGGGGTGCAGCGGCAGATAGAGCGTGAAGGTGGAGCCGCGCCCCGGCTCGCTCACCGCGTGGATCTCGCCACCGAGGAGCCGGGCGATCTCCCGGCTGATGGAGAGCCCGAGGCCGGTACCGCCGTACTTGCGGCTGGTGGTGCCGTCCGCCTGCTTGAACGCCTCGAAAATCACCCGCATCTTGCTGGAGGCGATACCGATACCGGTGTCGGTGACGGAGTACGCGATGAGGTCCGCGTCCGCGTCCCGCAGCGAGCCCGCTTCCAGCAACTGCTCCCGGATCTCCGCCGGCACATCGGTGTTGGCGGTCCTGATCACCAGCTCGACGGCGCCGCTGTCGGTGAACTTCACCGCGTTGGACAGCAGGTTGCGCAGCACCTGCAGCAGCCGCTGCTCGTCCACGTGCAGCGTCGCCGGCAGCTCGGACGAGACCCGTACCGAGAAGTCCAGGCCCTTCTCCGCGGTGAGCGGCCGGAAGGTCGCCTCCACGTAGTCGACGAGCTGGACGAGCGCGATCCGGGTCGGACTGACGTCCATCTTGCCCGCCTCGACCTTCGCCAGGTCCAGGATGTCGTTGATGAGCTGGAGCAGGTCGGACCCGGCCCCGTGGATCGTCTCGGCGAACTCCACCTGCTTCGGGGAGAGGTTGCCCTCCGCGTTGTCGGCGAGCAGCTTCGCCAGGATCAGCAGCGAGTTCAGCGGCGTACGCAGCTCGTGCGACATGTTCGCCAGGAACTCCGACTTGTAGCGCATCGACACCGCGAGTTGCTCGGCGCGCTCCTCCAGGACCTGCCGGGCCTCTTCGATCTCGGTGTTCTTGACCTCGATGTCGCGGTTCTGGCGGGCCAGCAGCTCGGCCTTCTCCTCCAACTCCGCGTTGGACACCTGCAACGCCTTCTGCCGGTTCTCCAACTCGGCCGAGCGCTCCCGAAGTTGCTCGGTCAGCTCCTGCGACTGCTTGAGCAGCAGCTCGGTCTTGGTGTTGACGCTGATGGTGTTGACGCTCGTCGCGATCATCTCGGCGATCTGGTTGAGGAAGTCCCGCTGGATCTGCGTGAACGGCTGGAACGAGGCCAGCTCGATCACTCCGAGCACCTTGCCCTCGAAGAGCACCGGCAACACGATCACCTGCGCGGGCGGTGCCTCTCCGAGACCCGAAGCGATCTTGAGATAGCCGGACGGCGCGTTCTCCACCAAGATGGTGCGCTTCTCCAGCGCGGCCGCGCCGATCAGGGTCTCGCCCGGCTTGAACGACGTCGGCATCGACCCCATCGAGTAGCCGTAACTGCCGAGCATCCGCAGCTCGTACGCCTCGTCATCGCCCTCCGCGCCGACGTCGGGGCCGTCCTCGGTGGGCATCGCCACGAAGAACGCTCCGTGCTGTGCCGAGACCACCGGCGTCAGCTCGCTCATGATGAGCCCGGCGACGTCGTCGAGGTCGCGGCGGCCCTGCATCAGGCCGGAGATCCGGGCGAGGTTGCCCTTGAGCCAGTCCTGTTCCTTGTTGGCGATCGTGGTGTCCCGCAGGTTGGCGATCATCGTGTTGATGTTGTCCTGCAGAACCTGGATCTCGCCCGCCGCGTCCACGTCGATCTTGAGGTTGAGGTCGCCTCGGGTCACCGCGGTGGCGACGGCGGCGATGGCGCGCACCTGGCGGGTGAGGTTCCCGGCCATCTCGTTCACGGACTCGGTGAGATCACGCCACGTACCGTCGACGTCCCTGACCCGCGCCTGACCGCCCAACTGGCCCTCGGTGCCCACCTCTCGGGCGACCCTGGTGACCTGGTCGGCGAAGCTGGAGAGCTGGTCGACCATGGTGTTGATGGTGGTCTTGAGCTCCAGGATCTCGCCCCGCGCATCGATGTCGATCTTCTTGGTGAGGTCGCCCTTGGCGATCGCGGTGGTCACCATGGCGATGTTGCGGACCTGCCCGGTCAGGTTGGAGGCCATGCCGTTCACGGACTCCGTCAGGTCCTTCCACGTACCGGAGACTCCCGGCACGCGGGCCTGGCCGCCGAGGATGCCGTCCGTACCCACCTCACGCGCCACCCGCGTCACCTGGTCGGCGAACGACGACAGCGTCTTCACCATGGTGTTGACGGTGTCGGCGAGCTGCGCGACCTCGCCGCGCGCCTCGACCGTGACCTTCTTGGTGAGGTCGCCGTTGGCGACGGCCGTGGCGACCTGGGAGATGTTCCGCACCTGACTGGTCAGGTTGTTGGCCATCAGGTTGACGTTGTCGCTGAGGTCCTTCCAGATGCCCGTGACACCCGGCACCCGTGCCTGGCCGCCGAGTTGGCCCTCGGTGCCCACCTCGCGCGCCACCCGCGTCACCTGCTCGGCGAACGACGACAGCTGGTCGACCATCGTGTTGACGGTCGTGACCAGTTCGAGGATCTCGCCCTTCGCGTCGACGGTGATCTTCTTGGAGAGGTCGCCCATGGCGACCGCCGTGGTGACCTCGGCGATGTTCCGCACCTGCAGGGTGAGGTTGTTCGCCATGCCGTTCACGGACTGGGTGAGGTCCTTCCACGTACCGGAGACGCCCTGGACCTCCGCCTGGCCGCCCAGGATGCCGTCCGTGCCCACCTCGCGGGCCACCCGCGTCACCTGGTCGGCGAAGGCCGAGAGCTGGTCCACCATCGTGTTGAGGGTGTTCTTCAGCTCCAGCATCTCGCCGCGCGCGTCCACGTCGATCTTCTGCGACAGATCGCCACGGGCCACCGCCGTCGCGACCTGCGCGATGTTGCGCACCTGGGCGGTGAGGTTGCCGGCCATGCCGTTCACCGAGTCGGTCAGGTCACGCCACACACCGGCCACGCCCGGCACCTGGGCCTGACCGCCGAGGCGCCCCTCGGTGCCCACCTCGCTGGCCACCCGGGTCACCTGGTCCGCGAAGGCGGACAGCTGGTCGACCATGGTGTTGATGGTGTTCTTGAGTTCGAGGATCTCGCCGCGGGCGTCCACGTCGATCTTCTGCGACAGGTCACCACGGGCCACCGCCGTCGTCACCTGGGCGATCTGCCGCACCTGCGAGGTCAGGCTGCCCGCCATGAAGTTGACGGAGTCGGTCAGTTCCTTCCAGGTGCCGGAGACGCCGTCCACCCGCGCCTGACCGCCGAGGCGGCCCTCCGTACCCACGTCACGCGCCATCCGCGTCACCTGGTCGGCGAACGACGACAGCTGGTCCACCATCGTGTTGACGGTGTTCTTCAGCTCCAGCATCTCGCCCGCGACATCCACCGTGACCTTCTGCGACAGATCACCGTTGGCGACCGCCGTCGTCACCTGCGCGATGTTGCGCACCTGCCCGCTGAGGTTACGGAAGGCGGTGTTCACCGAGTCGGTGAGGTCCTTCCAGGTGCCCGCGGCGCCCTGCACCTCCGCCTGGCCGCCCAGCTCACCCTCGACGCCGATCTCCCGTGCCACCCGGGTGACCTCGGCACCGAAGGCCGACAGCTGGTCCACCATCGTGTTGACGGTGTTCTTCAACTCCAGCATCTCGCCCGCGACATCCACGGTGACCTTCTGCGACAGATCACCGTTGGCCACGGCCGTCGTCACCTGCGCGATGTCCCGCACCTGCGTGGTGAGGTTACGGAAGACCGTGTTCACCGAGTCGGTCAGGTCCTTCCAGGTCCCGGCCGCGCCGGGCACGTTCGCCTGACCGCCCAGCTGACCCTCGGCGCCGACCTCGTTCGCCACCCGGGTGACCTCGTCCGCGAACGTCCGCAGCGTCTCGGTCATCTGGTTGATCGTTTCGGCGAGTTGGGCGACCTCACCGCGTGCGCTCACGGTGACCTTCCGTGACAGGTCGCCGCTCGCGACGGCCGTCGTCACCTCGGCGATCCCCCGCACCTGCGCGGTCAGATTGCCCGCCATCAGGTTCACCGAGTCGGTGAGGTCCTTCCACACCCCGGCCACACCCGGCACCTGCGCCTGACCGCCGAGCTCGCCCTCGGTCCCCACCTCACGGGCGACCCGCGTCACCTCGGACGAGAAGGACGACAGCTGGTCCACCATCGTGTTGACGGTGTTCTTGAGCTCCAGCATCTCGCCGGCCACATGGACGGTGACCTTCCGCGACAGATCGCCCTTGGCGACCGCGGTCGTGACGAGAGCGATATCACGCACCTGAGCCGTCAGCCGGTACGCCATGGTGTTCACGGAATCGGTGAGGTCCTTCCACGAACCCGACATTCCGCGCACCCGGGCCTGCCCGCCGAGCTTGCCCTCCGTGCCGACCTCGCTGGCCACCCGGGTCACCTCGTCGGTGAACCGCGACAGCTGGTCGACCAGGTTGTTGACCGTACGCCCGACCTTCAGGAACTCCCCGCGCAGCGGATGCCCGGCGCCGTCCGCCCCCTGCGCCCGTAGCTCCATACGCTGCTCAAGGTCGCCCTCGGCAACCGCCGACAGCACCCGGCCGACCTCGGAGACAGGTCGTACGAGATCGTCCACCAGGGCGTTCGACGCGTCGATCGCCGCCGCCCAGGAGCCCTCACCGGCTCCGTGCTCAAGACGCTCCGTGAGTTTTCCCTCACGCCCGACCATCCGCCGCACCCGCGCCAGCTCACCGGTCAGGTGCAGATTGCGGTCGGCGACCTCGTTGAACACGGCGGCGATCTCCGCCATGACCCCGTCACTGGAGACAGTCAGCCGCTTACGGAAGTTCCCGTCCCGCATGGCGACGAGAGCCGCCAAAAGCCTGTTCAGCGCCGCGGTATCCACCTCGGTGGTCCCGGAGCGCTGACTGTTCCGGGACGGGCCGCCCTTCGCCCGCGTGCTGGTGCCACGCGTCGCTGCGCCAGACTCCACTGTGTCCCTCCCGCAAGGGTCGACCGACCGCTCAGATTGTTCCGGTCATCTCTATGAGCTTGCCCAGTGTTTCACCATGGCCGAACCAGGCCATAACAGTTCGGCAGCTTCGCACCGTCCGTGCACTCTCCGGGCGGAAACACCGGCGACCGGCATCCGCATGAACGGCGAAGGTAAGTAACCTGGCACCCGGCTGTCCAACCACCCCGGTCCGCCCGGCCTGGGCGGTGGCACTTGATCTACGGGCATCGGAGGGGCGGCCGCACCATGAGTACGGGAGATCTCGGTGTCGAAACCCGGACAAGGAGTGCTGTGATCACCGCGCGGGCGGCTGCCAGTTTCGATCCCGTAGGGCGCTCGGTCGCGACCGCCCGCGGCTTCGTCCGCGACACCCTGCAGGGCTGGGGCTTCGCGGACATCATCGACGACGCCGTCGTCCTCACCAGCGAACTGGTCACCAACGCGGTCGTCCACGCCGGCACCACCGCCGACGTGAGCTGCCTGCGCACCGAGGACGCCGTACGCATCGAGGTCGCCGACCGCTATCCGGAGCGCGAGATCCCGCTCCAGCAGTCCCCCAGGAGCATGGGCAGCCCCGACCGCGAGGGCGGCCGCGGACTCCAGCTGTGCGCGGCCCTGGCCACCCGCTGGGGCGTCGAGTACACCCCCACCCACAAAGAGGTCTGGTTCCAGCTCGACCTCCCGGACCGCCCGATCGGCACCCGCAGCGCGGGCCCGGCCCTCCCCGTCGACCTGCTGCCCGTCGCCGACGGCCGGATCCGCGTCGCCGTCGTACAGATCGACCGCAGCGGCGCGGTCACCTCCTGGAACGAGGACGCGGAAGCGGTCTTCGGATACCCCACCGAGCAGGTCACCGGCAAACAGCTCACCGACTTCGCCGCCTGGCCGCACACCCCGGGCACCGGTACCGGCATCGCCGAAGCACTCCAACTGTCGCGCTGGGAGGGCAGCTACGGCATCCGCGGCGCCGACGGCCGCGTCATCCCCGTCTACGCCTCGCACCTTCGCGTCCGCGACAACGACGGCGAACCCTCGACTCTGTGCCTGATGGTCCGCGACCACGAGCGCGCCATCCTGCAGAGCCCACAGCGCGGCCCCGCGCCGGACGCCGCCGGCAACCAGGACGCCCAGGGCACCGACCCCTTCGACGCCTTCATCGGTACCCCGGCCCCCGACGACCTCGACGGCCTGCTGCAGCGTACGGTCGAGCGGGCCCGCGACATGCTCGACGGCGACGCCGCCTTCCTGCTGCTCGCCACGGACGACGAGACGGAGTTGGAGGTACGCGCCTCCACCGGCCTGCCGTCGGTCCGTCAGCGCTTCGCCCGCGTCCCCGTAGAGGCGGGTACGGGACGCTACGGCTCGGCCCGGATGCCCGCCGTCCACGAGGACCTGGCGACCGTCCCCGGCGCCGCACCGCTGCTGAACGGCACCGGCATGCGCTCGGTCGTCACCGTCCCTCTCAAGGTCGAAGGCCGCCTCACCGGCTCCCTCGGGGTGGCCGCCGAAGCCCCCGGCCGGTACGCGAACGAAGAGGCCCTACGCCTGCAGTTCGCCGCCGACCGCATCGCGCTGGCCGTGGAGTCGGCACGCCTCGGCGAGCTCGAACGGCTCCGCCGCGGCTCCCTCTCCTTCCTCGTCGAGGCCTCCGACCTGCTCGCCGGAACCCTGGACCGCGACCAGACCCTGGCCCTGATGGCCCAGATGACGGTGCCGACCCTCGCCGCCTGGTGCGCCGTCTACACCATCGCCGACCAGTCGTCGGACCCATACCTCTCCTACGTCCTGCACGAGGACGAGGAGCGCATCGACGGCCTCAAGGCCCTCCTCTCCCGCATCGATCCCCCTGACCCGGTACCCACGCCCGGCGCCCGCATCTGGAACGCCCCGTCCGAGGCCGCCCACCAGGCCGCCCTGCGCTCCTCGATGCGCAGTCTCGGCCTCGGCGAACCGACCCGGCTCGGCGGTGGCATCGGCACGACCCTGGCCACGGCCTCCGCCGTCGGCGGCGAGACGGTCGTCCTGCCGCTGGTCGCCCGCAACCGCGTCATCGGCATGCTGACCCTCGGCAAGCCCTCGGACGAACACTTCCGCCAGGAGATCCTCGAACTCGCCGAGGACCTCTCCCGCCGAGCCGCACTCGCCCTGGACAACGCCCGCCTCTACTCGGAGCGCATGGCCATCAGCCAGTCCCTCCAGCGCAGCCTGTTGCCGCCGGGACTGCCCCGGGTCCCCGGCGTGGAGGTCGACGTCATCTACCGCGCCGCGGGCGAGGGCAACGAGGTCGGCGGAGACTTCTACGACCTGTTCCCGATCCGCGACGGCGCCTACGGCTTCGCCATCGGCGACGTCTGCGGTACGGGCCCCGAGGCGGCCGCGGTGACCGGCCTGGCCCGACACGCCCTGCGCCTGCTCGCCCGCGAAGGATTCGGCGGCCCCGCGGTACTGGAGCGCCTGAACGCCGCGATCCTCGACGAGGGCGCCCGCAGTCGCTTCCTGACGCTCCTGTACGGGGAGTTGTGGCCGCAGGAGGACGGCAGCGCCATCCTCAAGATTGTCTGCGCCGGCCATCCGCTCCCGCTCCGCCTGCGCCAGGACGGCACGGTCGAGCCGTACGCGGACCCGCAGCCGCTGCTCGGCGTCATGGAGGACCTTGAGCTGTACGAGCAGACGGTCACCCTGGACCCGGGCGACGTGCTGCTGTGCGTCACGGACGGCGTCACCGAACGCCGCGAGGGCACCCGGATGCTTGGCGACGACGGCCTGGTGGACGTGCTGACCACCTGCACGGGCCTGACCGCAGGGGCGGTCGCCGCCCGCATCATGCGCGCCGTCGAACGCTTCGCCACCGACGCCCCGTCCGACGACATGGCGATCCTCGCGATGCGCGTACCGGAACCCCACTCGAACTGACCACCAGTCATCACCGGGCATCCGGAGCCTCAGCGGACACACGAAAAAGGCCTCCACCCGAATCGGGTGAAGGCCTTTTCTCGCTGAGCCCCCAAACGGAATCGAACCGTTGACCTTCTCCTTACCATGGAGACGCTCTACCGACTGAGCTATAGGGGCCTGCTGCCTGGCGGTTTTCCCGCTCGGCAACGGGATAGATCATACCCCGAACATCCCGGTGCGCCGAATCGCCTCCAACTGGCCTTCCTAGAAGGCAGGCTGGAGCAGCCCACCCAGCGCGTTACAGGCCGAAACGATCCGCTGCAGGTCCCGCCGCGAGAGAGCGGCCCCGACCGGCAGGGCCAGGGTCTCGTCGGCCGCACGCTCGGTCTCCGGCAGCAGAACGTCCCGACGGTACTCGGGCAGCCGGTGCACCGGCGTCTTCACGGGCACCCGGCACTCAACTCCCTTGGCCCGTACGGCCCGCGCGAACGCGTCCCGATCCGGCCGCCCGTTCCCGGGCACCCGCACCACGTACTGCTGATACGTGTGCCCCTCGACCGGCGCCGGCGTGACCACGCCCACGAGCCGCGCGTCGAGATAGCCGGCGTGTGTACGCCGCCACGCCGCATCGGCGGAGGTCTCCACACCGTCGGCCCGCTCCAACACCAGGAGGCCGTGCCGCCGCCCCACTTCGCCCAACAGCCCCATGTCAGCGGGGTGTCCGAAGCGGTGTACGGCGATGACGGCGGCGGTCCGCGATGTCACGGCCGCGGCTACCGCACCGGCGTCAAGGCAGTACGTGGCCGGGTCCACGTCGGCGAAGACGGGCAGCGCCCCCGCCAGCACAACGGCCTCGGCCATCTCCACGTTCCCGTACGCGGGCACGATGACCTCGTCACCGAGTCCGACGCCTGCGGCTCTGAGCATCGCTACTGTCCCCATGGCTGGGATGTTCGCCGCGCAACGTGAACACCAAGTGACAGAAAACAAAAAGACGCTGGTCCCCGAACCGAAGTTCGGGAACCAGCGTCTATCAAATTTAGTTCGGCGGCGTCCTACTCTCCCACAGGGTCCCCCCTGCAGTACCATCGGCGCTGTAAGGCTTAGCTTCCGGGTTCGGAATGTAACCGGGCGTTTCCCTCACGCTATGACCACCGAAACACTATNGGGGGAGAAGCCGAGAGCTTGGGGAAGGAGCCACCTGTCCTGTGGCGCCGTGCGGCGAGGGTGCGTGCCGGGCGTCGCTGCGCAGGCGGGGGTTCAAAGGCAGGCTCTTACGGGGCCACGCGTCCGTTCGCGTTGAACGCGGCATACGTGAGCGGCATCAGCTGCGCCCACTGCTGCTCCATCTGCTCGCCGACCATCTCGATCTCCCGCTGCGGGAAGGACGGGACCTTGGCGAGCTCGTGCTGGGTGCGCAGGCCCAGGAAGTGCATCAGGGAGCGGGCATTGCAGGTCGCGTACATCGAGGAGAACAGGCCGACCGGCAGCACCGCGCGGGCGACCTCGCGGGCCACGCCCGCGGCCAGCATCTCCTGGTACGCCTCGTAGGCCTGGCGGTAGGAGTCCTCCATGACGCGGCCGGTGAGCTCCTGCTGCGCCTGGGTGCCCTCCACGAAGACGTACTTGCCCGGGCGGCCCTCCTGGACGAGTTTACGGGACTCGCCGGGGACGTAGAAGACCGGCTGCAGCTCCCTGTACCGACCCGATTCCTCGTTGTACGACCAGCCGACGCGGTGGCGCATGAACTCGCGGAACACGAAGATCGGGGCGCTGATGAAGAACGTCATGGAGTTGTGCTCGAAGGGGCTGCCGTGGCGGTCCCGCATGAGGTAGTTGATCAGCCCCTTGGAACGTTCCGGGTCCTTTGTGAGCTCCTCGAGGGACTGCTCACCTGCCGTGGAGACACGGGCGGCCCACAGGACGTCGGAGTCGGCGGCGCTGTGCTTCACCAACTCGACGGTCACCTCACTGCGGAAGCTCGGCTTGAGGTCTTCGGCGGGGGTCTCGCTCACCGGCGGGGGTCCTTCCATTCGCATCGCTCGGGCGGCGCCCACTCTACGGCTCAGCACTGACAGTCCGACCGTTCGGCGTCGCTCTGGGACGTTCTTCGGTGAATTTCACGGATCCGGGCACCCGTGTGCCGTTTTGAACGTCTGTCTGAGTAGCAGCCATTCAATGCGAGGCCCCCGCGGCACCGTCCACGACATCAGAGGAGAAGCGCCCTTCATGTTCCGTCGGCGAGAGCCCGTCCCGTTCGCCTTCATCGCCGAGGCCGACAAGTTCCGCAGCAATGTCACTCCCCCGCCGCGCGAGCGCGCCACCCGCGGCCAGATACTCGGCCATGTGCTGATCGGCCTCACCGTCGTCAGCGGCCTGGTGGGCTCCCTGTTGTTCGGGCTGCCCGCTCTCTCGCCCGAGCAGTCACCGGCCAGTACGCAGCAGTCCGAGGCATCGGACGGGCGCTGACACGTCCGGACCCCCAGTGGTGGTCGCCGGCGGCACGCCTCGATAACCTCACCCGAGCACAGCCCTGTCAAGCGTGCATGGAGTGAGGAACAGTCGTGCCCCTGCCCTTTCTGACGGCCGACCGCGCATTCGGTGAAGTCGAATCCGACACCGATGTCGCGCTGCCGTACGAAGACCGCGACCTGTGGCGTCGGCCCTACCGTCCCGGGCCGTGGCGGGTCGGGGCCGCGGCGGTGCTGCTGCTGCTCGCCTCGTATCTGCTGTTCGCCGCGATGATCATCGCGTTGGCTGGCGGGCCGCCGGCCGCGGTGACCTGTGCGGGCGGCGCGGCGGTCGTGATCGCGGTCGCGCTGCGCATGCTGCGCATGGGCACCTGGGTCAGCGCGCGGGGGCTGCGGCAGGTGGGCTTCTTCCTGACCCGGACACTCCCCTGGGAGCGGGTCCAGGAGGTGCGCACCACCCAGCAGCCGGTGCGCTGGCTGGGGCTGCCGCGCACCGTGCAGGGGCAGGCGCTCGTCCTCGTACAGCAGGACGGCACGAAGGTCGCGGCGCCCCTGCTCACCGACCACAACGCCGACTTCATGGCCAGGTCCGAGGCCTTCGACAGGGCCGCGGACACGGTCGAGGCCTGGGCGTACGAATACCGTCAGGTTCCCGTGAGCGCCTAGGGGGCGTCTCCCCCTAGACCAGTACCGCTCTACGCCTGAGCCGACGCCGTTTCCGCGGCGTCGTGCAGGGCGATGGCGCGCTGCATCGCGTTGCGCGCGCGTGGGGTGTCGCGGGCGTCGTGGTAGGCGACCGCGAGGCGGAACCAGCAGCGCCAGTCGTCCGGGGTGTCCTCGGTCTCCGCGCGGCGCTGGGCGAAGACGGCGTCGGCGGAGTCGCGGTCGATGCGGCCGCTCGGAGTGCGCTTGAGCTCGTCGACGGGGAGACCGCCTTCGGCTTCGAGTTCGGCGGCCAGTTGGTTCGCGCGGCGGGCGAACTGGGTGGTCTTCCAGAGGAACCAGATGCCGATCAGCGGCAGCACCAGCACCGCGACACCGAAGGTGACGGTGAGCGCGGTGCCCTCCCGTATGAGCAGTACACCGCGGCTGCCGACCAGGCCGAAGTAGACGACCAGGACGGCGGCCAGGGCGAAGTACGTGATCTTTGCGCGCATGTCGGGCGACCGTTCAGTTGCCGAGGTCGAGGAAGTGTTCCAGGCCGAAGGTGAGACCCGGCGTGGACACGACGCGACGTACACCGAGCAGGATGCCCGGCATGAAGCTGCTGTGGTGCAGCGAGTCGTGGCGGATGGTGAGGGTCTCGCCTTCGCCGCCGAGCAGTACTTCCTGGTGGGCGAGCATGCCCCGCAGGCGTACGGCGTGCACCGGCACCCCGTCCACCTGTGCGCCGCGGGCACCGTCCAGGGCCGTGGTGGTGGCGTCCGGCTGCGGGGCGCAGCCGGCCTCCTCGCGTGCGGTGGCGATGAGCTGGGCGGTGCGGGTCGCGGTGCCGGACGGTGCGTCCACCTTGTTCGGGTGGTGCAGCTCGATGACCTCGGCGGACTCGAAGAAGCGGGCCGCCTGGCGGGCGAACTGCATGCTGAGCACCGCGCCGATGGAGAAGTTCGGCGCGATCAGGACCCCGGTGTCCGGGGAGTCGGCCAGCCAGGTGTTCAGCTGCGCGAGGCGGTCATCGGTCCAGCCGGTGGTGCCGACAACTGCGTGGATGCCGTGGCGTACGCAGAAGTCGAGGTTGCCCATCACCGATGCGGGGGTGGTCAGTTCGACCGCCACCTGGGCTCCGGACTCCACCAGGGTCTCCAGCTTGTCGCCCCGGCTCAGCGTTGCGACCAGTTCCAGGTCGTCGGCGGCTTCGACGGCTCGTACCGCCTCGGCGCCGATCCGGCCCTGGGCGCCGATGACGGCCACGCGCAGCTTGCTCATTGCTTCGTCCTTCTACGGGTGCGGATTCTCACGGGCTAGACGGGCTAGACGGGCTAGACGGGCTGGACGGCTAGGAGACCGCTTCGTGAAGGCGGGCTGCCTGCTTGTCCTTGATCGGACCGATGGCCGACAGCGAGGGGCGCTGGCCCAGGATGTCGTGGGCCACCGCGCGCACCTCGTCGGGCGTGACGGCTGATATCCGGGCGAGCATGTCGTCGACCGACATCTGCTCTCCCCAGCACAGCTCGCTCTTGCCGATGCGGTTCATCAGGGCACCAGTGTCCTCCAGCCCAAGGACGGTGGAGCCCGCGAGCTGACCGATGGCGCGGCCGATCTCGTCGTCGGACAGGCTGTGCTCGGCGACCTGTTCGAGCTCGTCGCGGCAGATCTTCAGCACGTCGTGGACCTGGCTGGGGCGGCAGCCCGCGTAGACGCCGAAGAGGCCGCAGTCGGCGAAGCCCGAGGTGTACGAGTACACGCTGTAGGCCAGGCCCCGCTTCTCGCGGATCTCCTGGAAGAGGCGTGAGGACATGCCGCCGCCGAGCGCGGTGTTCAGGACGCTCAGGGCCCAGCGGCGCTCGTCGGTGCGGGCCAGGCCTGGCATGCCGAGGATGACATGGGCCTGCTCGCTCCTGCGGTTGACCACCTCGACCCGTCCCGCCGTACGCAGGTTGCGGCGGCCGTCGCGCGGGGCGACAGGTGTGGCCTGGGTCTGCGAGAGGGCGCCCGCCTTCTCGAACGCGGCGCGGACCTGGCGTACCACGCGCGCGTGGTCGACGTTTCCGGCGGCCGCGACCACCAGGTGGGTCGGGTCGTAGTGCCGCTTGTAGAAGCGGCGGATACGGGCGGCGTCCAGCGCGTTGACCGTGTCGACCGTGCCGAGCACCGGGCGGCCCAGCGGGGTGTCGCCGAGCATGGTGTGCGCGAACAGGTCGTGCACACAGTCGCCCGGGTCGTCCTCGGTCATCGCGATCTCTTCGAGGATGACCCCGCGCTCGGCGTCGACGTCCTCCTGCTCGATCAGCGAGCCGGTGAGCATGTCGCACACCACGTCGATCGCGAGCGGAAGGTCGGTGTCGAGCACGCGCGCGTAGTAGCAGGTGTACTCCTTCGCCGTGAAGGCGTTCATCTCGCCGCCGACCGCGTCGATGGCGGCGGAGATGTCCAGGGCACTGCGGCGCTTGGTGCCCTTGAAGAGGAGGTGCTCCAGGTAGTGCGTGGCGCCGTTCAGGGACGGGGTCTCGTCCCGTGAGCCGACGTGGGCCCAGATGCCGAAGGTGGCGGAGCGTACGGAGGGGAGGGTCTCGGTGACGACGCGCAGGCCGCCCGGCAGGGTCGTACGACGGACCGTGCCGATGCCGTTCTCGCCCTTGAGCAGGGTTTGGGTACGGGCGACGGCCCGTGCCTCCGAGGAGACACGGGCCGTCGCCTGAGAACTACGGGACGTCACTTGGCGGCGTCGTCCTTCTTCTCGTCCTCTTCGCCCTCGATGACCGGGATCAGCGAGAGCTTGCCGCGGGAGTCGATCTCGGCGATCTCGACCTGCACCTTGGCGCCGACGCCGAGCACGTCCTCGACGTTCTCCACGCGCTTGCCACCGGCGAGCTTGCGGATCTGCGAGATGTGCAGCAGGCCGTCCTTGCCCGGCATGAGCGACACGAACGCACCGAAGGTGGTCGTCTTGACGACCGTGCCCAGGTAGCGCTCGCCGACCTCCGGCATGGTCGGGTTGGCGATGCCGTTGATCGTGGCGCGGGCGGCCTCGGCGGCCGGGCCGTCGGCGGCACCGATGTAGATGGTGCCGTCGTCCTCGATCGTGATGTCGGCGCCGGTGTCCTCCTGGATCTGGTTGATCATCTTGCCCTTGGGGCCGATGACCTCACCGATCTTGTCCACCGGGATCTTGACGGTGATGATCCGCGGGGCGTTCGGGGACATCTCGTCCGGGACGTCGATGGCCTCGTTCATCACGTCGAGGATGTGCAGACGCGCGTCGCGGGCCTGCTTCAGCGCGGCGGCCAGGACCGAGGCGGGGATGCCGTCGAGCTTGGTGTCGAGCTGCAGCGCGGTCACGAACTGCTTCGTACCGGCGACCTTGAAGTCCATGTCGCCGAAGGCGTCCTCCGCACCGAGGATGTCGGTGAGGGCGACGTAGTGCGTCTCGCCGTCGATCTCCTGGGAGATCAGACCCATGGCGATACCGGCGACGGCGGCCTTCAGCGGCACACCGGCGTTCAGCAGCGACATGGTGGAGGCGCAGACCGAGCCCATGGACGTCGAGCCGTTGGAGCCCAGCGCCTCGGAGACCTGGCGGATGGCGTACGGGAACTCCTCGCGCGTCGGCAGCACCGGCACGATGGCGCGCTCGGCGAGCGCACCGTGGCCGATCTCGCGGCGCTTCGGCGAACCGACGCGGCCGGTCTCACCGACGGAGTACGGCGGGAAGTTGTAGTTGTGCATGTAGCGCTTGCGGGTCACCGGGGAGAGGGTGTCCAGCTGCTGCTCCATGCGGAGCATGTTCAGGGTGGTGACGCCCAGGATCTGGGTCTCGCCACGCTCGAACAGCGCCGAACCGTGCACCCGCGGGATGGCCTCGACCTCGGCGGCGAGCGTACGGATGTCCGTGACGCCACGGCCGTCGATGCGGACCTTGTCCTTGATGATGCGCTCGCGGACCAGCTTCTTGGTCAGCGCGCGGTAGGCACCGGAGATCTCCTTCTCGCGGCCCTCGAACTGCGGGAGCAGCTTCTCGGCGGCGATCTCCTTGACGCGGTCCAGCTCGGTCTCGCGCTCCTGCTTGCCGGCGATGGTGAGCGCCTGCGAGAGCTCGGAGGACACGGCCGCGGTCAGCGCCTGAAGGACGTCGTCCTGGTAGTCGAGGAAGACCGGGAACTCGCCGACCGGCTTGGCGGCCTTGGCGGCGAGCTCGGACTGGGCCTTGCAGAGCGCCTTGATGAAGGGCTTCGCGGCCTCGAGACCGGCGGCGACGACCTCCTCGGTGGGGGCGGTGGCGCCGTCCGTGACGAGCTGGATGGTCTTCTCGGTGGCCTCGGCCTCGACCATCATGATCGCGACGTCGCCGTCCTCCAGGACGCGACCCGCGACGACCATGTCGAAGACGGCGTCCTCGAGCTCGGTGTGCGTCGGGAAGGCGACCCACTGGCCCTTGATCAGGGCGACACGGGTGCCGCCGATCGGGCCGGAGAAGGGCAGGCCGGCCAGCTGCGTGGAGCAGGAGGCGGCGTTGATCGCGACCACGTCGTACAGGTGGTCGGGGTTGAGCGCCATGATCGTCTCGACGATCTGGATCTCGTTGCGCAGGCCCTTCTTGAAGGAAGGACGCAGCGGGCGGTCGATCAGGCGGCAGGTGAGGACGGCGTCCTCGGAGGGGCGGCCTTCCCGGCGGAAGAAGGAGCCGGGGATCTTGCCGGCCGCGTACATCCGCTCCTCGACGTCCACCGTGAGGGGGAAGAAGTCGAGCTGGTCCTTGGGCCTCTTGGAGGCGCTGGTGGCCGACAGCACCATGGTGTCGTCGTCCAGGTACGCCACGGCGGAGCCGGCGGCCTGCTTGGCCAGGCGGCCCGTCTCGAAGCGGATGGTGCGGGTGCCGAAGGTTCCGTTGTCGATAACGGCCTCGGCGTAGTGGGTCTCGTTCTCCACTAGCGTTTTCTCCGTGTCTTCTCGTCTTTCGTCCTCCTGCCCGTGTGGCGGGGGGACGGTGGCGGAGAAGCGTGCACCTTGTGGTCGGGCCGGTCTTCGATCGAAGCACCCGGGGTGAGTGTCCCGGGGGCCACTACCGAGGACCGGCGGCGGCGAGGGACGCTTCTCCTCGTTCGGTATTGCGTTGTCGAGTCGTACGTGTCGTACGTCTCACACAGTGCCGTGCGACCAGACTACAAAGCCCCGGTGCGACTGTGCACGTACAGCAAAGGGAGCGGCCCCCTTTAGGTGGGAACCGCTCCCTTCGGCATGTCTTACTTGGCGCCCGCCGCACCGCGGCGGATGCCGAGGCGCTCGACCAGCGTACGGAAGCGCTGGATGTCCTTCTTGGCCAGGTACTGCAGAAGGCGGCGACGCTGGCCGACCAGGATCAGCAGACCACGGCGGGAGTGGTGGTCGTGCTTGTGGGTCTTCAGGTGCTCGGTCAGGTCGGAGATACGACGCGAGAGCATCGCCACCTGGACCTCGGGGGAGCCGGTGTCACCTTCCTTGGTGGCGAACTCGGCCATGATCTGCTTCTTCGTGGCGGTGTCGAGCGACACGCGAACTCCTCGTTTGTCTCGTGGTGCCGCCGAGTGCTCCTGGTCTACTTCTCAGAGAGCTTCCGTGACTCGGAGGCGGGGGACCGTCGGGCGCTGCTCCATATGAGTGACGATGGGGGTCGTCGCTCACGATTTGGGGCGCGTACACAGACGGGTGTTACACAGAGTACCAGCCCGCCTCAGGACGGCTTACCTCAGGACGTCAGTGCGCGGATCGAGTGGTAGACGTCGAAGACGGCGAGGCACAGCGGGAGCAGCGTCAGCAGGACGAAGGTCTCGCCGACCTCGAGGAGGCGGCCCCAGAACGGGGTGACGCCCTTGCGCGGCACGATGAGTCCGATCGCGGTGAGGGTCGCGGCCATGGCGGCGATCGCGGCGGTCAGCCAGATCATGCGGATGTCCAGGCCCGCGCCATCCCCCTTCGCGGCCTCGCTCCACAACTCCGCGGGCGGGTTCAGGGCCAGGCCGAGGCCGAGCAGCAGCAGGGCGCCGAGACCCGCGGCGAGTGCGACGCCGACCTGCGCGGTGTAGCGGAAGAGATGGGCGCGCATCAGCATCGCGACACCGGTGGCGAGTGCGAGCAGTTGTCCCCACACGTTGTCGGAGAAACCCAGGACGGCGGCCGCGGCGGCGGTCACCAGAGCGCAGCCGCCGACCAGGCCGACCAGCAGCTCGTGGCCGCGGCGTGCCTGGGCGGCGATACGGGCGGCGTCGACCGGGCCGGGCGGGGTGGCGTCGTCCGCGTCGCCGTAGGCACCGACCGTCGTACGGGGCGGTTCGAACCCGATGGGCAGCCGGGCGAAGCGCGCCGAGAGACCGGGCAGGAAGGCCAGGACACCCACGGCGAGCGGCACGCACGCGGCGGCGCTCTGGACGGGACCGATTCCGGTGAGGATCGCGACGAAGGTGACGAGCAGGCCGATCGTCGACGCGAGGACGAAGGCGACGAAGGGACCGTCGCCACTGGGCGTCACGATCACCAGGACCACCGAGGCCACCAGGACGGCGGCGCAGGCGAGCAGGAACTGCAGCCGTCCGTTGCCCTGTCCCGCGGCGGGCGCGAGCAGGCCGGCCCCGGCCACGGCGACGTTCGCGAGGGCTCCGAGGCCGAAGGCGACGGCCGAGCCGCGGTCGTCGTACACGCGCGAACGCACCCCGGCGAGTGCGAGCAGCAGTACGCCGGTGACCGCGGCCAGGATGCCGGGCAGGCCGTGCATGTCGTGTCCGGGGGCGGCGCTCCACAGGACGAAGGCGAGCAGGACCAGGAGCGCCGAGCCGCCGAAGAGGCCGGCGCCGCGCATCAGGTCGTCGCTCCACAGGGTGCGGTCGCGGGCGACGGCGGAGGCCACGGCGTCGGAGACGTCGTCGAAGACCGCGGGCGGCAGAGACTCGGCGAAGGGCCGCAGCGAGAGCAGTTCACCGTCGAGGATGCGCTGGGCGGCGAGGGACCGGCCGCCGTCGAGCACGGTGCCGTCGCGCCGCACGAGGTGGTACCCGACGGGGGCACCCGGCGTCGGCGTCTGACCCGACAGACGGAGGATCTCCGGATACAGGTCGGCGACGGCGATGTCCTCGGGCAGGGCGACGTCGACGCGGCCGTCCGGTGCCACGACCGTGACCCGGCAGAAGCCGGTGCTGCCGTTGGACACAGTCGCGGGAGCCGTTTGACCGCCTCCGGTGGCCGTGGCTGGGGCCGACATACTCACCTGCTGCTTCCCCTCGTGGTGATCCTGGCTGGCAAGCCTGACATTCCGAATCACCGCTTCTTTGCGGTAGTTCACGGCCGCTTGACGGCCACGCGAACACGTCGCGTCACCCTACCGCCCGGCTCCGACTCGTCGCGCAAGTAGGATCCCTCCCCGCGGATGGAGCCCGTCGCCACGGGGGCGCGCGGAGCGGAACATTTCCGTCCGGCTAGGGAATTGGTGAGCTGTGAGTCAGATCGTCGTCAAGCGCCCACCGCGGGCCCTGCCGTCCCAAGTGCCCGACGAGCAGGTGCAGCTGCAACCGCCGCCGGAACTGCCCCGCGGGCAGCAGGAAGGCGCCCTGATGCAGCTGCTGCCGATGCTCGGCATGGGCGGTTCGGTCGTCTTCTTCTTTATGACCCCGAACCCGATCATGCGGATCATGGGCATGGTGATGATCGCGTCGACGGTCGCCATGGGCGTCGCCATGCTCGTCCGCTACCGGCGCGGAACCCAGGGCCAACTCGCGGATCTGCGGCGTGACTACCTCAAGTATCTGGCGCAGACGCGGCGCACGGTGCTGAAGACGGCGCACCGCCAGCGTGATGCGCAGTTCTATCTGCACCCGTCCCCCGAGCAGTTGTGGGCGCTCGTCGCCGAAGGGAGCCGGGTCTGGGAGCGCCGCACCGGCGACGGCGACTTCGGCCAGGTACGCATCGGTCTGGGCAGTCAGCAGCTCGCCACGCCCCTCATCGCCCCCGACACCGCTCCGGTCGACGACCTCGAACCGCTCACCGCGGGCGCGATGCAGCAGTTCCTCAACGCGCACAGCACCCTCGACGGCCTTCCGATGGCCGTGTCCCTGCGCGCCTTCTACCACTTGACGGTCAGCGGGGATCCGGACTCCGTGCGCTCGGCCGCTCGGGCGCTGGTGGGCTCGCTCGCCGCACTCCACTCCCCCGAGGACCTGGTCATCGCGGTGGCGGCCGACTCCGCTGCCGCGCCGCAGTGGGAATGGGCGAAGTGGCTGCCGCACGTCCAGGCCCCCGGCGAGGGCGACGGCGCGGGCACCCGGCGTCTGATCACCACCGACGCACACGACCTGCAGGACATGCTCGCCACCCGTCTGGAAGGACGTCCGCGCTTCCAGGGCGGCAACCACCCCCTCCTGGACCAGCCGCACATCGTGGTCGTACTCGACGGCCGGTCAGTGCCCGAGCCATCGGCGCTGGCCACTCCCGAGGGCCTTCAGGGCGTGACGATCATCGAGGTCGTCCCCGGCGAGCTCACGGGGGCCCGCGGCGGTCTGTCCGTCATCGTCCACCCGGACTCCCTGCAGCTGGAGTCCGGCCACGACCTGGTGTACGACGGAACCCCCGACCAGCTGAGTCTCGAGGCCGCGGAGGCACTCGCCCGGCAACTC
This sequence comes from Streptomyces sp. E11-3, assembly GCF_046540415.1. Taxonomy (NCBI): domain Bacteria; kingdom Bacillati; phylum Actinomycetota; class Actinomycetes; order Kitasatosporales; family Streptomycetaceae; genus Streptomyces; species Streptomyces sp. E11-3. The sequence goes on from NZ_JAZGRL010000001.1 coordinate 1,925,176, forward strand.
GCCCCGCTGCGTGTGGGGGCGGGGGCGGACGACGACGAACCGCTGCTGGCCAACCTCGAGTTCACCGATCTGCTGAACCTCGGCGACGCCGCGTCGGTCGACGTCAGCCGCACCTGGCGGCCGCGTTCGCAGTCCGAGCGGCTGCGGGTGCCGATCGGTGTCGGCGAGGACGGCAGCCCCGTGATGCTGGACCTGAAGGAAGCGGCGCAGGAGGGCATGGGCCCGCACGGTCTGTGTGTCGGCGCCACGGGTTCCGGCAAGTCCGAGCTGCTGCGTACGCTCGTACTCGGTCTTGCCGTCACCCACTCGTCCGAGACGCTGAACTTCGTCCTCGCGGACTTCAAGGGCGGCGCCACCTTCGCGGGCATGTCCCAGATGCCGCACGTCGCGGCCGTGATCACCAACCTCGCCGACGACCTCACCCTCGTCGACCGCATGGGCGACTCCATCCGGGGCGAGCTCAACCGCCGCCAGGAGATGCTGCGCGACGCCGGCAACTACGCGAACATCCACGACTACGAGAAGGCCCGGGCAGCGGGCGCACCGCTGCAGCCGATCCCGTCACTCGTTCTCGTGATCGACGAGTTCAGCGAACTCCTCACCGCGATGCCGGACTTCATCGAGATGTTCGTGCAGATCGGCCGGATCGGACGTTCTCTGGGTGTGCATCTCCTGCTGGCTTCGCAGCGCCTGGAGGAGGGCCGGCTGCGCGGTCTGGAGACGTACCTGTCCTATCGGGTCGGTCTGCGGACGTTCTCCGCGGCCGAGTCCCGTGCGGCGCTCGGTGTCCCGGACGCATACTCACTGCCGAACGTCCCCGGGTCGGGGCTGCTCAAGTTCGGCACCGACGAGATGGTCCGCTTCAAGGCGGCGTACGTGTCCGGGGTCTACCGCACCAGTCAGCAGGCCGTAACTCCCGGTGGGCCCCTGCCGGTGGACCGCCGGCCGGTCACGTTCACCGCGTCGCCTGTCCCTGTCCGGTACTTCGAGCCGGCCGCGCAAACTGGCGTCCCGGAGCCCCGCACAGCCGAGGACGACGCCCTGGCGGACACCGTCCTCGATGTGATCGTACGGCGGCTGGAAGGGCGCGGCGCCGAGGCGCATCAGGTGTGGCTGCCGCCGCTCGACAACCCGCCGTCGCTGGACGAACTGCTGCCCGGTCTCACCGGGGTCGAGGGCCGCGGCCTGACACAGTCCGGATACGAGGGTGCCGGTCGGCTGGTCGTCCCGCTCGGCGTCGTGGACAAGCCGTACGAGCAACGTCGCGAGACCCTCTACCGGGACTTCTCCGGGGCCGCGGGGCATATGCAGATCATCGGCGGCCCGCAGTCGGGCAAGTCCACGCTGCTGCGGACCATCGTCTCCGCCTTCGCGTTGACCCACACACCGCAGGAGGTGCAGTTCTACGGGCTCGACTTCGGCGGTGGCAGTCTGTCGTCGGTGTCCGGCCTGCCGCATGTCGGCGGTGTCGCGTCCCGTCTCGACCCCGAGCGGGTGCGACGCACCGTGGCCGAGGTCTACGGCATCCTGACCCGCCGTGAGGAGTACTTCCGCAGCGCCGGTATCGACTCCATCGCCACCTACCGCAGGATGCGGCAGCGCGGCGACATCTCGGTCACGGACCAGCCGTGGGGCGACGTCTTCCTGGTGATCGACGGCTGGGGGAACTTCCGTAACGACTACGAGGGGCTCGAGCCCGCGGTGCTGGACATCGCCGCACGCGGACTCGGCTACGGCATCCATGTGATCCTCGCGGCGTCGCGCTCCATGGAGGTCCGGTCCAACATCAAGGACCACCTGATGAACAGGCTGGAGCTGAGGCTGGGCGACACGATGGACTCGGAGGTGGACCGCAAGGTCGCCGTCAACGTCCCCAGCGGTGTGCCCGGCCGCGGTCTGGTTCCGGAGAAGCTGCACTTCATGGGGGCTGTGCCACGTATCGACGGGGTCAACGCCGACAGCGACCTGTCCGAGGCCACGGCCGCGATGGCGAAGGAAGTCTCCCGTCACTGGACCGCGCCCGCCGCTCCGGCCGTACGGCTGCTCCCGCGCGAGCTGCCGGCCCACAGCCTTCCGGCCGGCCACGCGGAACCCCAGCGCGGCGTGGCGTTCGCCATCGACGAGAACGCCCTGGAACCGGTCTTCGTCAACTTCGACCGCGATCCGTTCTTCCTGGTCTTCGGTGAGAGCGAGTCGGGCAAGTCGAACCTGCTGCGGCTTCTGATCAAGCAGGTGACGGAGCGGTACGACGGGAACTCCGCCAAGCTCTTCGTGATCGACAACCGGCGTGCGCTCCTGGATGTGACGCCGGCCAGCCACCTGACCGAGTACGTCCCCATGTCCAACAACATGACGCATCACGTGGACGCGCTCGCGGACCTGATGCAGCGCCGGACGCCGTCCGCGGATGTCACGGCCCAGCAGCTGCGCGACCGGAGCTGGTGGCAGGGGCCGCAGGTCTATGTGGTGGTCGACGACTACGACCTGGTCTCCACGTCGAGCGGGAACCCGCTGGCCCCGCTGGCCGAGCACCTGCCCTTCGCACGTGACGTGGGCGTCCGCTTCATCATCGCCCGCCACAGCGCGGGGGCGAGCCGCACCTCGTACGAACCCTTCATGCAGCGAATGATGGAACTCGGCGCGCAGGGCGTACTGCTCTCCGGTGATCCGCAGGAGGGCGATGTCCTCGGCGGCGTACGGATGCGGCCTATGCCGGCGGGCCGGGGCATCTTCGTTTCACGGCAGCGGGGCAATCCGTTGGTGCAGACGGGCCGCATGCCGACGGACGAGTCCTGACGATCGGCGGGGCGGTGTTCGCGGCGACATTCGCGGTGGCGTTTGTCGCCGTCGGCCTGTGCGCCGAGCCGCGCGGGCTGTGGTGACGCTTCCGGGCTCGCCACTTCGACAACCCGGAAGCGCACGAGCCGTCGGCTGCGTCGTCCGTCCTGCCTGATGGGGCGGGCGAAGCCGCTGTCCGGTCAGTCCGGCGCATGCTGTGAACAACTCGGTGCACGACGTCGACACCAACGTCACAGACAGCCCTTGCCCGTAGTCGTAGCACGTCAATAGGTTGATGCGGAATGCAACCGTCCATCGGTACACGGGGGAAGGAGCCCAGCGGATGGCTTGGGACGAGTGGGAGCAGTTGAAAGCCGCGGCGGCCGAGAGGGAGTCGGCCCGGATGCAGCTGAACGGGCTACCTCCCGAGGACAGACCCAACGCGGGCGGTCCGCAAGGTGATCTCGAGGTGCATCAGCGGGATCTGGCGAAGATCGGGGACCACGCCTTCAAGCTGTACAACCGGCTGTGGAAGGAGGCACGCGTCACGAGCACGGACTCTGCGGCGACCGATCTGGACTCGCAGGGGTTCGCCCTCGGCAAGGCGCTGCAGCATGTGTCGAACCGGTGGGACAGGCAGCTGGGTTCGGTCATGGACGCGTGCGCGCTGATCTCCAACCACATGGATTTCACCAAGAACGCCCACGCCGGCAATGAGGTCTTCATCCAGCGGCACGTGAGCAGCATCCACACACTCGACGCGGGATTCGACGAGGACTGGGCGAAGTCGGGCGAGAAGAACAAGATCTACGGGCCGAAGGACGAGAAGGACAAGGACTGACTCCTGATGGATTTCGAAGCCCTGCACTCGGCCAACTTCAAACTACTCGACGACACGGTCAGCGACTGGACGAGCATGCTGACCAAACTGAAGGAACTGAAGCAGGACGCCAAGGACGGCCTCCATGGGCAGGCCAAGAAGGCCAACTGGGCCGGCTACAACGCCACTGTGTCACGTGAGTTCATCGGCAAGACCGCCGGCGAGTTCGGCGATGCCGTCACCCAGGCGACGTCGATTCGCAACATCATGCGCGACACCCGGGACGAGCTGAAGACACAGCAGCGCCTACTCAAGGAGGCCATCGACCGTGGGCGGGGCAAGAACTTGACGGTCTCCGCGAAGGACGGTGGCTTCGTCGTACGTGAGAACCCTGACGAGAAGGCTCCCAATGGCCAGAAGGATGTCGACGCCCTGGCCGGCGAGCTCCAGGGGATCCTGGACAAGGCAACCGAGATAGACAGTTCCGCGTCTACGTCGCTCAAGGCGCTGGTGGACCTCACGGACTACGGTTTCTCGGACGCCAAGTACAAGGACCGTGACGCGGCAGACAACGCCGTCAAGGAGGCCGAGCGGCTCGCTGCCGTGGCGAAGAAGAAGCCCGAGGACATGACGCCGAAGGACTTCGACACCCTGAAGTCGGGCCTGGAGAAGTACTCGGGCGACGAGATCTTCGCAGAGCATTTCGCCACGACCCTGGGCGCGAAGGGGACGCTCAACTTCTGGGAAGGCATCAACAATCCCCATGCCGCGTACAAGGTCGGCTCCGAGCGCGTCGACCAGTACGACGACCTCCAGAAGCACCTGAGCCTGACGCTCGCCACGGCCAGTCAGGCGGACACGCCCGGGATGTCCGGGTGGAAGTACGACATGGTCAATATCGGCGACGAGCCCGTCTCCAAGAACAGCAGGACTATGGGCTTCCAGGTCATGAGCAACCTGATGCGCTGGGGCGACTACGACGACCGTTTCCTGACGGACTACGGAAGCAAGCTGATTGAGACCGAGAAGAAGCTGACCGACAACGGCGGTCACACGCCGATGGCCTGGCAGCACATGGGCATGGACCCGTACCTCAATCGCACCGGGACCGACTCGGGCTCCGACCCGATGACCGGCTTCATGAAGGCGCTCGCCAACAGTCCCGGCGCGGCCACCGACTTCTTCAACGCCGACTTCGTCACCAAGGACGAGGACCACGACTTCGAACGGGACACCGACGGCAACGGCAAGAACGGCAAGGTCGGGCTCAGCAACTTCCAATACCTCTTCGAGGAACGCGACTGGCCGAAGGAGATCGACAACAAAGGCGAGGACAGCATCACAGGGCGCAACAACCTGGCGATGGCCCTGGAGGCGGCGACAACCGGGCACCCGGCCGGAGAGATGCCGACGCTCGACACACCAGCCCACAACGACGGGCAGGCCGAACTCGTCGAGAGCATCTTCCAGTCTGTCTCCGAGAACCCCAAGCGACTCACCGATCACGGCTATATGTCCGACAGTCTCGGTCAGATCGCTGCCGAGTACATGCCGGACATCAACCGAGGGCTGCACCCGGGCAAGGAGAACGAGGAGAATCTCTTCCCCGTCGCCGGGACGGCGGCCACTCTCAGCGAACAGGACATCACGCGCTACCTGTACACGGTGGGCCAGAACCCGGACGGCTACGCCGCCGTCAATACCGGTCAGCACAGCTACACCACGTCCCTGATGGAGTACCACTTCGCGAATCCCGACGCGTATCTGGCAGACAAGAACTACAGCGAGGACGAGAACCTCAAGAAGACCATCGAGGACGTCTCCAGGGTCGCCGGGGAGATCGAGGGGACGATCGGCGCCGGTCGAGCCTACGCGAACGAGGTCGAAGGCGGCGCCAAGGACCAGGAGTTCAACGATGCCATCACGACGACGAGTACCTGGGTCAGCAGTGGTGTCGGCATCGGCGTCGGGCTGGCGACGGCACCGTTCTCCGGTCCGGGCGGGGTCGTGGCGGGTGGCCTCGCCGGCACGGCCACTGGCGAGATCATCGGGGCTCTGACAGACGGTGCGATGAAGGACAGCTCGGACGAGGTGATCTATCGCAACGGCAAGGAGATCAACGACACCCGCGAGTCGACGTACACCCTTGTCGAGGCAGCGGCACAGAAGGCGGGCGAAAGCGCCAAGAACCCTTCCCCCCACATCGTCTCCTCAGCCGCCACCGCCGCCGAGCAGGGCTTCAACAACGCCAAGACCAATGTCGCGGACTACTGCGACGGTCAGGGAGTTCCCAAGGCGTTGGACAAGGAAGGGTGACTCTGTGAACGGCGTGCCGAAGAAGCTGACTCTCCTCGTCGCGATCACCACGATCGCGGGGGCGGCCGCAGTCTTTGCTTACCTCAGCGGGTTCCCCCCATTCGAACGCAGCGGGGATATCAGCTCGAAGGAGGTATGCGAATCACTGGGGGACAAGGGGGAATCCGTCCCAGCCCTGAAAGACGTCCTTCCAGACAAAACGGAGTATTCCTTCGACGACAGGACCGACGGCGAGACGGTCGCGCAGGGAGGTTCGAGCTTCACCGCCGACTGCCTCGTCTGGGGCGAAGGCAGCGTTCTGCTGAGTGCGCGGACACAGATGATGGTCGCCAAGCCGTCTCAGAGCTGGGCGGCGGAGGCTATCGGGGAAGACCTCGCCTCTCGAGCCACCTCCTTCGAAGCAGGGGCCATGGGGGTCGTCGAAGGAGGCAAAGCAGCGCTGCTCGTGCCCTGCTCGGCCCCGGGGAGTGTCGTGGGAGGCAGCTACAGCCTGAGCGTTGTGGTCCACCTGAGGGGTCACGAAGGATCGGAGAAGGCCAAGGTGGAGCAGCGTTTGGTCGACCTGGCCGTGGGGTCGGCGCGTTTCGCGCACAAGACGGCTGAGTGCGACCTCCCTTCCAAGATCCCGGCCGCCTCTCCGCAGGTCGGTCGCGATTCGTAGACGAGAGGGGGTCCGCAGAGTGCATCAGTAGCGGTCGCGGTGCAGCCAGGGGCTGTCCTGCTATCGGGGCGTCTGTTCGACGTATGGTCTGCGAGACGGTGTGTTCAGCGCCGTTGTCTCGGCCGCCAGGGAGTGCATCGTTGAGCTCGAACCCCACCTGTTGCTTCTGTTGCCTGATCATCGATCTTGATCAGGACCAGGGGGCGACCGAGCTCAGACTTGGTGCGGTGGACCCGGCGCGGGGCGGTGAGGTGCGGCAATGGGCCTACTCACACTCAAGCTGTCTGCGTGAGCGAGTCCACCCGGATATCGACCTGTGGTGCGAGTTGTGAGGCCAAGGGGCGGCCCCGGGACTGCCGCTCGCTGATCCTTTCGAGCGCATCGATCGCCTCGTTCACGGCTGCGGATACAGAGGCGACGCCGCCGTCCGTACCGCCGTCCGTCGACAACCGCTCGACGTCGCTGAGTCTTCCTGGCGGGGCGTACCACGCCAGGCTGGCACGAGGCCCAGTCAAGGGTGCGCTCTGCGAGCGCGGGCTCCGTGACGCCGTGCCCGTAGCTGAACTGCTCGTATCCGAACTGTCGGGAGCGGCGGCTGCGTTGCGCTCGCGGAAGCTGGAGTGCATGGCCGCGCGCAAGGAGCTGGACGGCCACGAGTAGGGTCCTGGGCGTATGTGGGGCAAGGGGCCCTCAGTTGTTGTCGGTGGTCGGTGCTACGGGGGCGGAAACGATGCGGCGCTGGGTGAAGGTGTCGTTGGTGGTCGCGGTGGTCCTGGGCGTGGGTGGGAAGGTCGCCGAGCCCTCTGTGCGGGACTGGGTCCTGGCGCGGAACGCCTGTGGTGGGGCGCTGCCCCGAGACGCGGTAGAGCAGCTCTCGCCGGAGGACTCGCATCTGAAGGCTGAGGAGTCCCAGCAGATCGACGGCCTGGGGTCCTACTCCTGCAGCCTCACCATGGAGGGCGACGAGGTGCACGACGAGCGGCTCGTGGTGATGCAGGCCTTCACCCGGCGGGACGACCAGGACCGGGAGTTCATGACGGCCGTCTCGAATGAGGAATTCTCGCCGCAGGCTCCGGTGCCTGACGGGCTGCCCGGGTTCATCGACAAGTTCGGCACCATCCAGCTACTGCTGCCGTGCCCGGATCTCGGCAAGGACGCCGACGGCAGGCAGCGCAAGCTGCTCGTGCATACGCGGACGGGACGGGACGCCAACTACGGGGTGCCGGGAGCCGTGTACCGGACGGCCGTTTCGCTCGCCAACTCCGCTTCCAAAACGCTCGGTTGTGGCGCGAAGCCCCTCAAGGCCCCGAAGGGGGAGCCCGTGCCGGTCGACCCCCAGGACTCCGATGACCGCCCGGCGCCGGTGTCGCTGTCGAAGGCGAGGGACACCGGATGCGGGTGGGTGACCAGGGCCGGGCTGTCCAAGAGCAGGGACTGGCGGGTCACGGTGGGCACCAACGACGCTGCGCCCATGGGGTACTGCGACCTGTCCGTCGGGCGCGAGGAGGAGTCCGGGGCGGGAGGGAAGGGCATGTACTTCGTCGCCTTGTACGGCGACTGGAGCAACCGCCTCACCGCCGGCAGGGACAAGGGCGAGAGGCGTTCCATGACAGCCAGCGCCCGCTGCGGCGGCGAGGCGGCCCATTTCGCTCTCGCTGCTTCCGATGACATTCCGGGAGTTGGCGAAACCATGAAGCGGCGGATGCTCAAGGAGTTCGCACAGGATCAGACGCGTCGGCGGGGCTGCTCCGGCCTGCGACTCTCCTTCTGACGCCGCACGGCTTGGGCGTCGGCGTCAGGTCCTCAGCCACAGCGCGCGGACGTACGCGTCGTCCAGCAGTTGCCGCATCGCATCCGCGCGGCGCGCCGGCACGTTCCGCTCCTTCGCCCAGCGGTCCAGCACCGAGAACAGCTGGTGCCGTCCGTCCATGAGGTCGCCGCGTACCGGCCCGGCGACCGGCCGGTCCGCGATGCCGCCCATGGGTGGACGGGTGTCCAGCTGCTGGGATGCGGGGCGGAAGGTGCCGCGCGTGTGTTCCCGTACGGTCGCGTCGAAGGCGGCGAGATCGGCGATCGTGCCATCCCTGGCGTAGCGGGCGCGGTACTTCATGAGGTCACCGACACGGTCTGCCACGTCCTGGAGGTCGTTGTCGGGCCAGGTTGTCGCGGTCGAGGTGGTGTCACGGCCTGAGGGACGGAAGGCCGGGTCGCCGCCCTGGTCGGTCAGCCGCTCCAGGTAGTGGGCGAAGTAGGCGCGTTCGGCGTCGTAGAGGATCGCGAACGCCTCGGGGTCCATGGCGAGTTCGGCGACCAGGTGCTCGATGTCAGCGTCCGTGTCCATGATGCCGTCGGCGTACTCAAAAGTGGCGTGCGCTTCGCGGGGGGCGAGGAAGCGGCCGAGCCAGACCCAGCCGTTCCGGTCGGCCCTGGCCTGGTCGGAGGGCTCAGCGGGGCCGGACGCATGGCGGTTGTAGCGGTGGTACCGCGCCGCGTCCACCACATACTCGGCCACCATCCGGGCCACGCCCGGCGCCAGGCCCGCGGGGAGTTCGACATGGTCGAGCGCGGCGGCAACGGCATAGGCGCTGCGCGCTTGCGCCAAGGTGTGCGGCTTCCCGGGGCCCGCGGAACGGGTGGCCGCGTCCACGATGCGACCCAGGAGGCGGGCGCCGTCGCCGCACACCTTCTCGTGCGCCAGCAGCTTCCTCGCGGACCCGAGGCGGGCGAGGTCGTCGCCCGGGTCGAGGGCCTTGGTCGCGGCCGCGGGATCGTCGGCGAGGGCTCGTGCCTCGGCGGGCAGTTGCCAACAGGGCTCGTCATCACTGGAGTCGGCGACCGCCAGGGGGATCGTCACCCCGGCCGCCAGCACCACCACGGCCACCCCCGAGACGAGCAGCCAGTGCCTCCTCAGCCGGCGGAACCAGCCACCCCGCTCGGTGGAACGGTCCGCGGACCCGCTCCCGCGCCCTTCGGCACTCCCGTCACCACCGCCACCACCGCCACCACCGCCACCACCGCTTCCCCGATCACGCATCCGAGCAGCCTAGCGACTGGCGCGGTTCACGAAGAACAGGGTGGGCACCCCTCGCGCGTGCCCACCCCTTGTGTCTGCGTACGGCGTTCAGTGCCTAGAGGAAGTAACTGGCTGCCCTCTTGTCGCCGCCCATGTACTCGCCGCCTGCGTTTGCGACGACCTGGCCGATCTGCTTGAGGGCCGTGTGGATGTCGTTAGCTTCCTTGTCCCACTTCTGCTGTTCCGTGACGTAGGTGGAGTGCGCCTCGCCCTCCCAGCCGGCGGCGACGCTCATCATGGCCGTCCTGATGTCACGCAGGTCCTGCTCGAGCTTCTTGGCCTGATTACCGAGCGTCGTCGCCGCCACGTCGAGGCCGTCGTACTTGACGACGAGTTCGTCTGCTGAGTTCGTGCTCATGATTTCCTCTTCTCACGTGTTATTTTCATCCGGCTCTTGGACCTGCCGGGATCGGGTTCGCCCAGTGGTTCTAGAGGCTGCTGATGCCCGACTTCGGGGCGGCGTTGGTGCCGACACCGAGATCGACGTTGATGCTCTGCACGGCAGCTCGGATCTCGTCCTCCGTGCCATCCTTGATCTTCCGCGATGTGTTCATGCCATCGAGGAACTTTGCGAGGATGTTGCCGAGACGCACCATCGAGGTGTTGATTTCGGACTGCTTGCTGTTGAATGCCCCGGCGCCAATGCCCTTCCACTGGCCCTCGAGGCTGTCGATCGTGCCCTGGATCTGCGTGAGCTGGCCCTTGATCGAGTTGAACTTCGCGAGGATTTCCTTCTCAAGCTTGACTACTTGCTGATCTGAAAGCCGCTGTCCTTGTGCCATGTTGCGTTTCCCCTCTGAATTACTGTTGTGGCGGGCTGGGTTGTGGTTTGAAAGGGCTCCCGGAGCCCGGCGGTCCGGTCAGGCGCTGCGGCGCTTCCGTGCGACGGCGAAGGCGCCGCCTCCGATCACCGCGACGGCGGCGATGGCGGCGAGCATCCATCCGGGCGGGCCACTGCCGTCCGAGGAACCTGAACTGGAGTCTGCCGCGACGGTGTCCGAGCCGGCCTTGTCTGCGGGGGCTTGTGACGAAGCTGGTGCGGAGGGCTTCGGTGAGGCGGGGGCGGATGCGGATGGGTCGGACGACCTGCCGTCGGTCCGCTTGTTGGTGAGCGGGCTGATGTTCGGGTCGCCGGGCTTGCCCAGGCCGCGGTTGATGTGGGCGCCGGGCCGGACGATGCCGTGGCCGAGGTAGTTGCTGACCGTGCCCTTTTTCCAGTCCTTGCCGCGGCCGGCCGACTCGATCATGACGCGGAGGACCTGGTTCGCGGTCCAGTCGGGGTGGGCGGACCAGATGAGGGCGGCGGAGGCGGAGGCGAGGGCTGTGGCATTACTCGTGCCGCTGCCCTTGCAGTACTCCTTGAAGGTCTCGTCGCACCATCCTGGAATGTCACTGCCGGGCGCGGCGATGTCTACGAAGTCGCCATGACGGGAGTAGTCAGCCACCTTTCCGCTACGATCTGAAGCTGCCACAGCAATCGCCTCGGGATAACTCGCTGGATACTGCGGCTTGTTAGCCTTCACAGCGTCGTTGCCCGTGCCTGCGAAAAGGAGTTTCCCCTTCCTCTGCGCATACTTGACAGCTTTACGGGTCTCGGTGCTGTAGAAATCGCTCGCCATGGAGATATTGATGATCCGGGCGTCGCTGTCAGCTGCGGCCTTGATCGCCTCCCGCATGTCGAAAGCGTTCACTTTCTCGTTGTTCTGCAGCTCGGTATCGCTGACCCGAAACGGAATGACCTTGGCTGCGGGTGCCAGCCCCTTCAGTCCGCCGCCTGCCCCGGTACCAACGATGAGTTCGGCCATCGTCGTCCCGTGCCCCCTGTAGTCGTCGGTCTCGTCACCCTCGGCTTCTGCGACATCCGCCCCCTTCAGGACCTGGCCCTTGAGGGACGAGGTGTTTGGGTTCACCCCAGAGTCGATGACAGCGACCTTGATCCCCTGACCCGTTGAGGTCTTCCAGATCTCCTCAGCGTTCATGGCATCCAGGTACCACTGCTGTGACTGCGCGTCAGCAGCAACTGCTGGGGCGGTCCCCGAGAAACCCGCTGCCAGCGCCGCAACCGCCGTCACAGTGCTGATCAATCGTCGCCGAGACCTTCGTGCCTCAATCATTCCCGCCGCCATCCTGACTCTGAACCTTCCCCAGCGCTTACTCGATCACCGGCGGCACAGGCCCACGCCGGCGGTTGGTCCACGTCTCTTCGTCTTCCGTCAGGTAGTCCGGGCGAGTTGAGCCCTCGCGGTCCTGATTCTCGTCACCTCGCTGACGCTGGTTTCCACGACCGCCTACTGGAGCCGTGCCTCCAGTAGGCCTCGCACCGGTACCGGCACGAGTGCCAGGCGCACGCGGTGTCCCGACGACTCCGCTCGTGCTGGGGGTGCCCCGGCCAACCTGCCGAGGGCTGGGCCGCCCCGCGCCCGGGCTCTCGCCACCGATGACTGTTCCCCGCGGTAGGCGCGACCCCGTGGTCCCGCCGGTGACCCGCTGCGGCCTCCCGCCCACGATTCCATCGCTCCGACCGCCACGAGTCCCTGTGGGGCCTGCGTTGCGCCCTCCGGCAGGCTGTCCCGTACCGGTAGGCCGACCGACAACAGGTGACTGGCCCTTGGCGCCACCAGTGGGCTGTCCCGTACCAGTGGGCCGACCGACAACAGGCGGCTGGCCCTTGGCTCCGCCGACGCCTGGACGCGTCGTGTTGTTGGTCGGCGTGCCCATGGCGGGAGGACGTCCACCTGTAACGGGGCGCCCGTTGGCCGTCGACGGGGCTCGCCCTGGAGGAGCTCCATTCTTTCCCGGAGTTCCGGCGGCCCGTCGAGTCGCGGCTTCACCGGCCTTGCCGGAGCGTTCCATGGGCGGCCTGGTGCCGGAAGTAGCACTCCTTCGGGGATCGCCAGCCCGCCCGACTCGGGGCGTTGCCTTGGACACCGGGGGAGCGTAGTTCTGCGACATGGGGGGAACCGGACCCTGGTTCGTGGGAGGTGTTCCCGTCGTGGGAGAAGGCGGCGTGGCAGTGGGCGTGGTGGGCGGAAGCGTCGTCACGGTGTCGATCTCCATGGAGGTGGAGGCCGGAACCGGCTCCGCCTTGCCGAGCGCCCCAGTCCGGGGTGGCATCTCGCCGACGCCCGTCTCACCCGCTTCGGTGCGCGCGACGGAGGACTGTGACAGATCCTCTCGAGACGCACCAGAGTCGGAATTCCCTACGGGGTTAACAATCCGCCCTGTCGGCTCCGGCACCGCCGCCCCATAAGCCCTAGGCGGCCGCGGCGCCTCCTGCGACGCCAGCGTCTGCTGCGAGACCGCGTAGAACGACGCCAGGCGGTTCATCTGGTTGATGGTCTCCTGGCGGTCCTTCTCGACCTGCAGGGCCTTCTGGTAGTCGGGGTTGCTGTCCGTCCGCTCCGGGATTTCGAAGTCGTCGGGGCGTTTCTGGATCAAGCGCCCGTCGCGCGGCGGCCTGGCGTTGCGTACCGAGGTGAGGCCTGTGCTGGCCACCTTCATCTGGGCGCCGACCGCGTTGGCCATTTTGCCGATGCGCCAGGCGTAGCTGACGACATCGGCCCCGTACCGCTGGAACTCTGTGGCGCCCTCGCCCGACCAGTCGGTCTGCTTGACGAAGTCGTTGAGGTCCTTGGCGGCCTTGTTGATGGCGGTCGTCGCCTTCTCGAGCGTCTCGCCGGCGTGCTCGAGGTCGGCCGGGTTCGCGCTCTCCAGGAAGTCGAGCATCTCGTTGAGTTTCCGGCCGTCGAACGCGGTCGCTCCGAAGACGCTGCCTCTGGGGCCGAAGCCGATGGCCTCGAAGAGGTCGTTCGCTCGTTCCAGCATGTCGGTTGCTGCGAACTGCCCGTTGATCTGGGCTTCGTCCTTCTGCTGCGCCTGCTCCTGCGGAGTCAGCGTCGGCTCAGGCTTCTTCTTGTCGCTCATCGGTCATCACCCCAGGTCCTTCGTACCGCTCTTGGCGTCCTGGCGAGGCTGCGCGGGACCAGGGGTCTGGTCCGGGTCCTCGGACGCGTCCCGCTCCATGTCCAAACGTGCCCGGATCGCGTGGAAGCGACGGCGCTCCGCATCGTCCACGTTGTCGTAACCGACATCGGCCGCGTGGACCCCGATGGTCAGCAGTTCGATCTGGTCGCCCAGCGACTTCGACAGCGACACCAGTGACTTGTGGACGCGGTTGTACTCCTTGTAGAAGCCCTCCGCCTCTCCGAACGGGATGCCGACGCCGAACGACGTACGCGTCACCCGCTCCATGGCGACCTTGGAGGTTCCCCCCTCGCCGCCCTCCAGGTCGGCCAGCACGGCGTCGACGTGCCGCCGGAACTTCTTCAGCGCGCTTACGCCACGCTCGAGGTCACTCGCCACAGCTGCCCCCGCCACCGACTATCTCGAGCACGATGCCCATTCCTCCCCGTTTACTTCAGCTGCCGCACATTGCGATCGTGGTGGTGGCTCGCCGACCACCGATCGCACCGATCGCACCGCACGTCACTCTAGTCAACAGCTATGACAGCCCCAAATGCCTTATTCGTTACGAGACTTCGCGAGACTTCACAAGACTTCTACGGTTCGGCGAGCCTGGTTTCTGTGCGGCTGCAATCAACCCGCGGCCTCCCGTGCGATCCGCCGTCTCCTGCGCCGGGAGTCCCGAAGTGCCACCGCCGAGCCGGCCACCGCCGCGACCACCGCTCCCCCGCCGACCATCGCGTACGTCGCCAGGCGGGCGTCGCGCTGCTCCGGTGTCTCGCCCGGGTGCAGCTTGGCCGGGGTGGGTGCTTTCACGCGGGTTACTCCCTCGTGGGCGACCGGCTTCTCGATGGGCCGGTCGTCCTCGGTGAGGGCCCGGACCGGGTCGACCACTCCCCAGCCCACGAGGCGGTCGTGGCCGGCGATGGAGCGTTCGGCGGTCTGCTGGATCTGGGCGACGATCTGCTGCTGCGTCCAGTCGTCGTGCTTGGCCCTGATGAGGGCGGCCAGGCCCGCGACGTAAGGGGCGGAGAAGCTGGTGCCGTTGTCGGCGCAGTGGCCGCCGCCCGGCACGGTGGAGACCATGTCGACGCCTGGGGCGGCCACACCGACGAAGTCGCCCGACTGCGAGAAGGCGGCGCGTTCGTTGTTGCGGTCCGACGCGGCGACGGCCAGGACACCTTCGTAGGACGCCGGGTAGGTCTTCTTGTCCTTGCCGCCGAGGCCGTCGTTGCCCGCGGAGGCCACGACCACGATCTCTCGCGCCAGCGCATTGTCGATGGCCTGCTTCAGTACGGGGGCGGGCTCCACGGCGTTCGCGGTGTCCTGCGAGATGTTGATGACGTCGGCCCGCTCGTCGATGGCGTGCTTGATCGCCGCGGCGAGTGTCTCGGCCGTGCCGTGGCCCTCGGCGTCGTTCTGCTGGACGGGGATGACCGTGGCGTCGGGTGCGAGGCCGACGAATCCCGTGCCCTTGGCCGGGCGGGCCGCGATGATGCCCGCGACCTTGGTGCCGTGGCCCACCGTGTCCGTGGTGCCGTTCTCCTTGCCGCGCTCGATCTTGTCGCCGTTGTCGTCCTTGATGTTCTTCGGGATGAGATTGATGCCGCTCTTGGTGTCCACGGCCTTCGTCAGCTGCGGGTTCTTCACGTCGACGCCGGTGTCGATGACCGCGACGCGTACGCCTTCGCCGGTGGACTGCTGCCACAACTCGTCGAGCAGGACGCGCTGCAGGGACCAGGGGCGGCCCTCGTACTTCTTGTTGGGGAAGGTGCACTGCGTGCTGTCCTCCGCCGCCGCGGGCGACAGTGGCAGACCGATCATGGTGAGCGTCGCGGCGGCCGAGACGATCAGCGGGCGTCGGCGTCCGTAGGTCTTCATCGTCGTACCGGCCTCACGAGCCCTGGGGCTGACTCGCGGCGCCGGTGGAGAGCCGGGGGCCTGTCGGGAGGAAGGTCGACCACTGGGCCGGAATGGGCAGCGGGTCCACGTTCTTGTAGCCGAGCCGGTTCTGGGCCTGCTGCGCCTCCGCCTGGCGCGCCCGCTTCTCCTCCGCGGAGCCAGAGGAGCCGATGCCGGAGTCGTCGGTGGCGCTGTCGCCGTTCGACTGCATCGCGTAGCGCAGACCGGTGTCGGTGACGAGGAAGAGGAAGCCGGTGTCGGTCCTGGAGCCCTTGAACTGCCGGAAGAGCTGGCCGGATCCGGGGGTGACGTAGGCGCTGCTGGAGCCGGTCGGGAGCGTGGCGGGGAAGTCGGTGCCCGCCCAGGTGCTCAGTGTGGTCCTCCCGTTGCCGGCGTTCACCTTGTGCAGGACGTTGCACACGGTGTTCCTGCTGCCGCTGGCCGTGCTTGCCTCGTTGACCGGCTTGGGCTCGGCGGTCGGCCACTTCTTGGACTGGCCGAATTCCCGGCCGGGCTGGAAGGCGCCCGCGCTGACGGGGGTCTCCTGTCCGTTCTGGCCGAGGCTGACGAGCTGGCGGCTGTTGAGCAGCAGCTTGGCCGTGAAGTCCGAGACCGGGGCGACCCGTCCCCGCAGGACGACGTACCGCTGCTTCTTGGTGCCGTCCGTCGCGGACAGAACCATGCCGATCTTGTTCACTCCGGCCGGGAGCCCGGGGGCGCCGGCGGCGGTGCCGACCTGTCCCGGCACGGTCGGGAAGGAGATGGTGTCACCTTGGTGAAGGGTGTCCAGCCAGGCTTCGGAGACGCGTTGGGCCGCACGGTCCTGGCCGACCAGCTGGCGCAGGAGCAGTTCTCCCTTGTCTTCGTCCTCCACGTCCACGCGGTACGCCGTGCCCTTGGCGTCGACCACATAGCGGGTCTTGTCGGGGCCTTCTACGTAGAGGAGTTCGCCGCCTCGGAGGCGGTTGGTTCCCTCGGTCTTCTCCGCCTCGCGCTCGGCGAGGACGAAGGCGGCCTTCTGGATCGCCCGGCCGCCCTCGCCCGGACGTTCGCACACCGCCCACCGCTTGGCCTTGCCGGCCTCCTTCGGGTCAGGCAGACGGTCGGGGGCGTACGGGATCCCGA
The DNA here is from genome assembly GCF_046540415.1 of Streptomyces sp. E11-3. Taxonomy (NCBI): domain Bacteria; kingdom Bacillati; phylum Actinomycetota; class Actinomycetes; order Kitasatosporales; family Streptomycetaceae; genus Streptomyces; species Streptomyces sp. E11-3. The sequence continues at coordinate 1,941,814 of NZ_JAZGRL010000001.1, forward strand.
GTGTGGCGCCGTGCGGGATCTTGCCGTTGTCGAGGACCGACTCGTCAACGTTGATGACTTTGCCCTTGTCGGGGTTGAGCAGGAGCTTGGCCGACGACATGTTCAGCACCGGATGCAGCTGCGTCTTCTTTCCGGTGGTCAGTACGACGTACCGCGTCGTGGACTTGCTGGCGATGATCACGTTCTCGCCGGGCTTGTTCCAGTCCTTGGGAGCGACCGGCTTGAACATGCCCCACGCGCCGAAGACCGCGAGGATCACCACACCCACGATGGCCCCGGGAAGCACCGCGCGCAGCGGGCGCGGCGCGCCCTCCTCCGAACCCGTCGCATTCGGCTGTACGAACTGCGCAATCAGCCTCCGCTTCGCGAAGGTGTAGGCGTTCAGTTCGTCCCGTCGTGATGCCATCTGTCCGCTGTCCCTCTCCCCGCCGGGCGACCAGGTTCCCACACTCGTCGGGACCGCCTGCCTTCGGGCCGCCCCTACTATGCCTGTTGGCGCTTGCCCTCTTACTGCTCAGGTAGGGTGATCGCCCGGTCAACGCCCATGAGAATTTGGTTTATTGCGGACACGAGGGGGCAACGCGGCGATGAGTACGGCGACGCGTGCGCGAAACGGGCGGACCACCGGTCGAGCGCCTGAGACTTCCCGACGGCAACGCAGCAACGCCCCGGATGCGCGCACCGCCCAGGGCGTCCCCGCGACGACGACGCTGCGCCCCCTCGCACGTACCAGCCGCATCGGGCCAGTGCAGCTGCGGCAGTTGGTTCTCGTGGAGTCCGCGCTGGCGCTGGTCGCCGTCGGACTCGCTCTCGGCGACTTCTGGCTCGTCCCGGCCTGTGTCGTGGCCGGCGTGCTGATGCTCCTCGCGGTGATCCGCCGCCGCGGTCACGCCCTCCAGGACTGGCTCTCGACCGTCCTGAGGCTGCGTACGCGCAAGCGCATCACCGCACCCGCAGCGCCGGACACCGACCCGACCCTGGCGCCGGTCGCCGAGTGCGCGCCGGGGCTCAAGCCGTACACCTTTGTCGACCGCAAGCGACGTCGCACCGTCGGCATGCTGGGCGACGGTAGCTTCCTCACCGCTGTGGTGCGGGTCGAGGCGGGCAGTGAGGCGCTGCGGCCCGCGTTCGGCGCGCGTGCGCTGCCGCTGAGTCTCCTGGCGGACGCTCTCGAAGTGGACGACATCGCCCTTGAGTCCGCGCAGTTGGTGCAGCAGGTGCGGTCCGCGCCCGCCCCGCATCTGCCTCAGCAGTCCGTGGCCCGCCTTTCGTACACCCCCTTGCAGGAGCGGACCGGGGCGCCCGCCCTGCGGATGACCTGGGTTGCCCTGAAGCTGAACCCGGAGCTGTGCTCGGAGGCCGTCCAGGCGCGCGGTGGCGGTGTCGAGGGGGCGCAGCGCTGCCTGGTGCGCGCGGCCGACCATGTGGCGAGCCGCGTCTCCGGTGCCGGGTTCCGGGCCGTCGTACTCGACCAGGAGGAACTCAACTCCGCGGTGGCGACGTCGGCCTGCGCCAGCCCCATGCGCGCCGCCCGTGCGGCCAGGCCGGACGCCCCGCCGCAGCGCCGGACCCAGGAGACCGCGCGCGTGTGGCGCTGCGACGACCGTTGGCACACCACCTACGCGGTGGGCCGCTGGCCCGAGTTGGGGCGCGCGGCGACTCCGCTGCCCCAACTGGTGTCCCTGCTGACCTCGATCCCCGCATACGCCACCACCTTCAGCCTCACCGTGCGGCGCGGCTCGCACCACGAGTCGATCAATGTCGGCGGCCACGTACGCATCACCGGTGGCTCCGACAACGACCTCGTCGGCGTGCGACGGGCGCTGGAGAGCGCCGCACGCTCCGCGAAGGTGAGCCTCGTACGACTTGACCGTGAGCAACAGCCGGGAGTGCTTGCGACGCTGCCCCTGGGAGGTGCGCGATGAGCACCTCGATCTCACCTGCCGGCCGGTTCCGCGGACTTCTCGGCCCTCGGCACGCGGGGCACACCGTGCCCACGGACGCTCTCGGCGCGCTGTCACTGCCCGTCGGGGACGACGGCGTGGTGATCGGTGACGACGCCGAGGGCCGCCCCCAGATAGTGGGGTTCCACCGTCCGGTGCCGTACGAGGTGCTGCTGATCGGTGGCCTGTGGACGGCCCAGGTGGTGGCCCTGCGTACGGCGGGGACGGGGGCGCGGGTCGCCGTCGAGACGGGTCGCGCGCAGGCGTGGACCACCCTGGCGCAGGCTGCGGGCGCGGGCCTGGAGTGCATCACGCTGCACGACGTGGGCCGGGTGCCGCCGACGGGGGCGACGGTCGGCAGTCCGGTGCTGGTGGTACGGGACTGCGGGATGCGGCCGCCGCGTGGGCGGGTGGTGTCGTCGCCGTGGCAGTCCGTGCTGACGCTGCTGCCGTATATGAGCCCGGTGGCGCCCAGGTTGCTGCGTAGCTCGTCGCTGGTGGGAATCCAGCGGGTCTCGCCGGGCGAGGCCGAGCAGATCGGCAAGATCCTGGGGCTGTCGCGGGCGGAGGTCGAGGCGCTGCCCACGCTGGCGGACGGGGTCACGCTGTGGTGCGCCGGGCGGGAGCGGCAGTGGGTGATGACGGTGGGGACGGACGCGGAGTCCGGGCTGCTGGGTGTGGCTCGGCGGATGGACTGAGTGCGGGGTGCGCCCCGTTGCTTCACGTCGGACTCGGATCGGATTTCGGATCGGAGTCGCATCGGAGTCGCATCGGATTTCGGATCGGAGTCGCGTCGGAGTCGCATCGGACTCGTATCGGCTTCGCGGCGGGCTCGTTCAGGGCACCATGGCTTCTGGCGGCGATGGCTGCCACAAGCGCGAACGCACGTGAAAGGACGTCGACATGGGGACCCAGCAGGAGAAGGACGAGCTGTACGCCCTGGACATCTCGGATGTGGAGTGGCTGAGCCCGCCCGGGACCGAGGAGGCCGAGGAGCGGGTGGAGATCGCGTATCTGCCGGGTGGGGCGGTGGCGATGCGGTCGTCGATGGACCCCGGGACCGTACTGCGCTACACCGAGGCGGAGTGGCGGGCGTTTGTCCTGGGGGCGCGGGACGGGGAGTTCGACCTGCGGTAGGTGGTGACGGTCCGGTGTGTGGTGAGTGAAGGTCCTGGGGACTCACTCACCACGCGGGGCGTGTGGGGGCCTCGTACGGTGTCACGCCGACGGGTGGGCCTTTGGTGCGGATTGACTGGTTTGGTCAGCGCGTTGAGTGTTTCGGATGTCACTTCCGGGAGGGGCGTGACGTACGGGACAGTCGGCTACGGATGGGCGGGCCTGCCGTAGTGGTGGTGCTGATGATTAGGCTGGGTCCGGGAACGGCGCCAGAACCTGCGTGCGGGCTGCGCGCGTCCCGGGGGGAGAGCCGGGATCGGACGATGGGCGGGCAGTGAATGACCGCCGCCACCACGGCACTGAGGGTGCTGGACCACACCAGGAGGCATTAGTGAACAGCGATCGGGACGAGATTCGCGGCGGCTGGGGTACGCCCGTCGACGATCAGTCCGACGCGGAGCCCGAGATGACGGGTGAGTTCACCATCGACTACACGCCGCCTGCCTGGTACACGCAGAACGCGGCGGGGTCGGGTGACACCTCGGGGGCTTCGGCGGCCGGGGCGACTCCTCCTCCGCCGCCGCCTGCCGGGAATCCGGTGGAGGTGCCGGGGTTGCCTGCGGGGAGTGGATTCGAGCCGAACTGGTCGCCGCCGGTGGCGCCTGCGCCGCCGGCGGATCCTGCGCCGCCTGTCGCTCCTGCGCCGCCTGCGGTTGCGCAGGGTGGGGCTGAGGGCTCTGAGGGCTCGGGCAATGGTGATTTGGAGAGCGGTGCCACGATGCGGTTCTCCGCAGGCGCGCTGAAGCGTGAGATCGCGGAGCGAGCCGAGGCCGAGGCTGCGACTGCGACTGCGACTGCGACTGCGGACGCCGGTGGCACGGGCGATGGGGTCGACGGCGAGCCGTCGGGTTCTGTTCCTTCGGCTCCTCTCACGGGGGACGAGTCCGAGGATTCATCTGGGGATTCGGAGGTTGCGACCGGGGTCACGGAGACGGCCGACCCCGATTCCGATTCCGATTCCGACTCCGACGCCGACGCCGACGCCGACTCCATGTCAGGGTCCGATGCGGCTTCAGTGGCCGACGTAGCGGCGGGCGGGAACGGTGGGGGCAGCGACTCCGTGTCCCAGGACTCCGCGCCCGAGGCATCCGTGCCCGAGGACTCGGTTCCGGAGGATTCGGTGCCGGAGGGCTCGGTTCCGGAGGATGTTGCGCACGAGGTGCGGGACGCGGTTCCGGACGAGGCCCAGGACGATGTGCAGGACGAGGTCCCGGACAACTCCGTGCAGGACGCCGTGCCCGGTGGCCAGCCCTGGGCGCCTGGTGCCGCGCCACAGGGCGGGCTGCAGGGTGGTGGGCTTCCGCCGCTGCCGCCTGCCTTCCAGCCCGCGTCCGCTGCCCAGCCGCAGGCCCCGACCCCGGCGCCGCAGTGGCCCGCGCCCGCGCAGCAGCCCGCGGAGCCCGTCCAGGCCCCGGCGATGCCCCCGGCGCAGCCGCAGAACCCGCAGCCCGCGCCCCCTGCCTGGCCGACGGACCCCGCCCAG
>NZ_JAZGRL010000001.1:1946511-1952424 GCF_046540415.1 Streptomyces sp. E11-3
ACCCCCCAGCACCGGCAGATCCACCGTCCGGCACGCCGCCGCAACCCCGACCCGTGCCGCATCCCCCGACGCCAACACCTGGCACCTCTCGTGAAACCGGCATCCAGCCGGGACGCGGCCGGGGTCCGGGGGCTCACCGGCCAGCACCACAGGCGCACCCGGCGCCTCCGGCAGCACCGACAACAGCGCCTGTGTGTACGGATGCTGAGGCGCGGTCAGCACCGACTCCACCGACCCCGTCTCCACGATCCGCCCCAGATACATCACCGCCACCCGGTCCGCGATGTTCCACGCGAGCCCCAGGTCATGCGTGACCACCAGCGCCGAGAGCCCCAACTCCGCCCGTAGCTCAAGGAGCAGCGCCAGGATCTCGCCGCGTACGGACGCGTCCAGCGAGGCCACCGGCTCGTCCGCGACGATCAGTTCGGGGTCGAGCACCAGCGCGCCCGCGATGACGACCCGCTGACGCTGCCCGCCGGACAGCTCGTGCGGATAACTGAGGAAGAAGCGCTCCGGGGGCCGCAGCCCGGCCCGCGCCAGCGCCTCGGCGACCTTGGCGCGCTCGTCACCGCCCGCGCCACCCGCGCCCGCGCCGCCATGGATACGCAGCCCCTCGGCGACGGCGTCGTACACCGTGTGCCGGGGGTTGAGCGAGCCGCTGGGGTCCTGGAGTACGAGCTGCACCCGCCTGCGGTACGCCTTGAGGGCGCGGCTCCTGTACACCAACGGCTCGCCCTCGAAGGCGACCTGCCCAGCGCTCGGCCGCACCAGGCCGAGCAGCGAGCGGGCCAGCGTCGTCTTGCCGCAGCCGGACTCGCCGACCAGCGCGACGATCTCGCCCCGTGCGATGTCGAGGTCGACGCCGTCCACCGCACGGGCCGGGGGCGCGCCTCTGCGTCCGGGGAAGGTGATGTGCAGCCCGGACGCGCTCAGCAGCGGCGGGGGAGTGGCGGGAGTGGTCATCGTGGGCTCCTTGCCGTCGGCACCCCGACATGGACACAGGCCGCGCTCCGCCCGGGGCCCGCGTCCCGCAGCACCTGGTCCTCGGTGGCGCAGGCGGGCAGGGCCACCGGGCACCGGGAGTGGAACGTACAGCCGCCGGGCAGCGCCGACGGGTCGGGCGGATCGCCCGCCAGGCCGTGCGGAGCGTGCCGGGACGCGGGGTCGCCGATCCGCGGGAAGGCGGCGGACAGCGCCTTGCCGTACGGGTGTTGGGCGTCGTCGTACACCTGCCGGGCCGGTCCCTCCTCGACGATCCGGCCCGCGTACATCACCGCGAGACGGTCGCAGGTGTCGGCCAGTACCGCCAGATCGTGGCTGATCATGATCAGGGCGACCTCCTGCTCGGCGACGAGCTGCTCGATCAGCCGCAGGATCTGCGCCTGGATCATCACGTCGAGCGCGGTGGTCGGCTCGTCCGCGACGATCAGCCGTGGATCGCAGGCCAGCGCCATCGCGATCATCACGCGCTGGCGCTGCCCACCGGAGAGTTCGTGCGGATACGCGCGGGCCCGCGCGGCGGGCAGCCCGACCTGTTCGAGCAGCTCGGCGACCCGCCGCCGTGCGCCGTCGGGGGTGGCCGTGCGGTGGACCAGCATCGGCTCGGCGATCTGGTCCCCGATCCGGTGTACGGCGTTCAACGAGTGCATCGCGCCCTGGAAGACGATCGAGGCCTCCGCCCAGCGCACCGCCCGCAGCCGCCCCCACTTCATGGTGCGGATGTCCTCGCCGTCGAGCAGGATCTCGCCGGAGAGTGCCGTGTCGGACGGCAGCAGCCGCAGCAGGGCCAGCGCCAGCGTGGACTTGCCGCAGCCGGACTCGCCCGCGATCCCGAGCTTGTGGCCCGCCTGGAGCGTGAGGTCGACTCCGCGGACCGCGGCGGCCCCGGACGCGTACGTCACGTTCAGGTTCCTGATCTCCAGGAGACCCGGCGAACCCGGCGAACCCGGCGAACCCGGCGAACCCGGTGAACCGGGCGGACTTGGTGGACTCAGCGGATTCGGTGGACCCAGTGGACTCAACGGGATGCTCCCAGCCTGGGGTTGAGTACGGACTCCACGGCCCGCCCGCACAGCGTGAAAGCGAGCGCGACCACGGCGATGGCCAGTCCTGGCGGCGCCAGATACCACCAGTTGCCGGAACTGACCGCGCCCGCCTCACGGGCGTCCTGCAGCAGCCCGCCCCAGGAGACGACCGTGGGGTCGCCGAGTCCGAGGAAGGCGAGGGTCGCCTCGGTGAGGATGGCGCTGGAGATGACGAGCGTGGTCTGGGCGAGCACCAGTGGCATCACGTTGGGCAGTACGTGGCGGCTCATGATGTGGCCGTGGCCGCCGCCCAGCGCGGTGGCCCGTTCGATGTACGGGCGGGACTCCACGGCCAGCGTCTGGGCGCGCACCAGACGGGCGGTCGTCGGCCAGGTGGTGACGCCGATCGCCAGGACCGTCGTCCAGATGGACCGCTCCAGGACGGTGGCCAGCGCGATCGCCAGGACCAGCGTCGGCATCACCAGGAACCAGTCCGTGATCCGCATGATGACGGTCGCGTACCAGCCCCGGAAGTGGCCCGCGGTGACCCCGACGAGCGTACCGATGGCCACCGACAGGAAGGCCGCCAGCAGCCCGACGACCAGCGAGACCCGGGCGCCCCACACCAGCAGATACAGCAGACTGCGCCCGAACTGGTCGGTGCCCAGCGGGAACCGCCCGCTCGGGTCCTCCATCGGCGCACCCGGAGCCCGCGTCACGCTCTGCGCGTCGGGCCCGGTGATCAGCGGCGCCGCCAGCGCGAGCAGCGCGATCACGACCAGTACGGCGAGACCCGCCAGGCCCGCCCGATGGGTGCGGTACTGCCGCCAGAACCGGGCGACGGCCCGTCGTCTGCGGGCCCAGGCGAACGCCCGCGGGCTGCTGGTGCTGCTGCTGGTGGTTTCGGTCGTCATCGGCCCACCCTGGGGTCGAGCAGTGGATAGACCAGATCGGCGAGGGTGTTCATCAGGATCACCGCGGCGGCGAACAGGAAGAACAGGGCCTGCACCAGCGGCAGGTCGGGCACGCTCAGCGCCTGGTAGAACAGCCCGCCCAGACCCGGCCAGGAGAACACGGTCTCGACCAGGATCGCTCCGGCCACGGTGTTGCCCAGGTTCACGAACAGCAGGGTCACGGTCGGCAGCAGTGCGTTCGGCACGGCGTGGCGGCGGCGTACGACGTCATCGCGCAGCCCCTTGGCGCGGGCCGTCGTCAGGTAGTCGCTGCCCATCTCGTCCAGCAGCGAGGACCGCATCACCAGCAGCGTCCGCGCGTACTCGACGGCGACCAGGGTGATCACCGGCAGCGTCAGATGGTGGGCGACATCGAGGACGTACGCGAATCCGCTCTCGCCGCCGGACTCCATACCGCCGGTCGGGAACAGACCGGGGATCGGCCCGACGCCCACCGAGAGCGTGACGATCAGGAGCAGTCCGAGCCAGAAGGACGGCACCGAGTACAGAGTGAGCGCGAACGCGGTGTGGAAGCGGTCGCCGAACCTGCCGCGGCGCCAGGCGGAGCGCGAGCCGAGCCAGATGCCGATGAGCGTGTAGAGGACGAAGGCGGTGCCGGTGAGCAGCAGGGTGGCGGGCAGCGCCTCGGTGATCTTGTCGATGACCGGGGCGCGGAACTGGAACGAGGTGCCGAAGTCCCCGCTCAGGACGCCCGCGCAGTAGTCGGTGAACTGCTGCCACAGCGGCTGGTCCAGGCCGAACTGCCGCCGCAGGGACTCGATCTGCTCGGTGGACATCTGGCGGCCGCCGGTCATGTGCTTGACCGGGTCGCCGGGGATGATCCGGAACAGGAAGAAACTGGTGACGAGTACGGCGAGCAGCGAGATCGCCGCGCCGGTCAGCTTGCCCGCCACATAGCGCAGATAGGCGCGGGTGGTGCGGGCCCGTGGGCCCCGGGCCGACGGCCCGGCCGGAGCCGGGCCGTCGGTGGGCACGCCGTCCGCGCGCTCGGTGAGTTCGCTGAGTTCGCTGAGTTCGGTGAACTCCGTGAGCGGGGGAGTGCTGTCCGCCGCCATCGGCTACTCGCGGTCTTCCGCGGTGGACCGGCGCCGCAGGGCGAGCAGCACACCGCCGGCGGCGAGGAGTACGGCCGCGGCGGCGATGCCGACGACGAGGCCGGTGTTGTCGGAGCCGCCGTTCTGCGAGCCGCTCCCTTCGGCGGCCGGGACCGCCGACCACCAGCTCCAGTAGCCGTCCTGGCCGTAGATGTTGCCCGCGTCCTCGGGCATTGTGGTGATCGACTTGATGTGGTCGGTGCGATAGGCCTCGACCGCATTGGGGTACGCCATGACATTCATGTACCCCAGGTCGTACAGCCGCGACTCCATCCGCTTGACCAGGTCCGCCCGTTTGGCGGGGTCGTACTCGGCGAGCTGCTGGCGGTACAGCGCGTCGTACCGCTTGTCGCAGATGAAGTTGTCGGTCGCGGCGCTGGACTTGGCCTTGGTGGGCAGCGCGTCACAGGTGTGGATGGAGAGGACGAAGTCCGGGTCCGGGTTCACCGACCAGCCGTCGAAGGCGAGGTCGTACTCGCCGTCGTACCAGGGCTTGGAGACGTCGTCGCGGCAGTCGACCTTCAGGCCGATCCCCAGCGCACTCCACCACTCCTGCAGATACTTGCCGATCGCCTTGTCGTTGGGGTCGGTCGCGTGGCACAGGATGCGCAGGTTGAGCGGCTTGCCGTCCTTGTCGACGCGTTTGCCCGCGTTGTTCGACTCGTAGCCAGCCTCGTGCAGGAGCCGGGCAGCCTTCTCGGGGTCGTACGCGAGTTCCTGTGTGGCGGACGGCTCCCAGAAGTAGTCCGAGAACCGCGGCGGGATGTAGCCCGCGCCCTCCACGGCATGGCCCTGGAAGACCTTGTCGACGATCGTCTTGCGGTCGACGGCGTGGAACAGGGCCTGGCGTACGCGCTGGTCGAGCAGCGCCGGATGGCCGTCGCCGAACTTCTTGCCGTCCTTGGTGCGGGCGCCCGGATTGACCGCGAGGGCGAAGAAGCGCCTGCCCGGGCCCTCGTTGACCGCGATGTCCTCGGTCTGCTTCAGGGACTTGGCCTGCGCCGGGGTGAGCGCGGGCTGGCCGGCGACGAAGGAGACCTCGCCCTTGCGCAGGGCGGCGACCGCGGCGTCCTGGTCCTTGTAGTAGCGGAAGACCAGCTCGTCGAACTTGGGCGCGCCGCGCCAGAAGTCCTTGTTGGCCTTGAGTTTGACGAAGCTGTCGACCTTGTAGTCGGTGAGGATGAAGGGGCCGTTGCCGACGATCGGGAACTTCTTGTCGTTGTTGAAGGCGGAGTAGTCGTCGATGTCCTCCCAGAGGTGCTTGGGCAGGATCGGCACGTCGAGGGCGGCCATCGTGGCCTGCGGCTTCTTCAGTTCGATGACCAGCTTGTCGGGGCTGGGCGCGGTCACCTTCTTGAAGTTGGAGACGAAGCTGCCGTTCGCGGTCGCGGCGCCCTCGTCGTCCATCATCGCCTGGAACGTCCAGGCGGCGTCCTCGGCGGTGGCCTTCTTGCCGTCGGACCACGTGGAGTTGTCGCGGATCGTGTAGGTCCACGTCAGCTTGTCGGGTGAGGGCTCCCACTTGGTGGCGAATCCCTCGATGGCCTTGCTGTCCTTCGGGTCGTAGTTGGTCAGGTAGTCGTACATCAGCCGGTGGATGCTCGTACTGACCAGGCGTACGGCGAGGAACGGGCTCAGGGAGTCGACGCTCTGCGCCACCGCGACCGTGAGGGTGGTGGGGTCCTCGGCCTGTGCCTGCGGGGCCGCGGGGTTGAGCGGGCTGGCGAGCGTGGCGGTCAGGCCCAGGGCGGCGGCGCCGGAGGTCAACAGGAGGCGCAGCCTGGTGAGTTTCGGCCGGGGGGACTTGGGGGCCCTGGGGGT
>NZ_JAZGRL010000001.1:1952484-2058441 GCF_046540415.1 Streptomyces sp. E11-3
GGGGCCCTGGGGGGGGGGTGGCCCCCCCCGGGCCCGCGCACCACGGGGCCGATGCGGTGGCGGGGCACCGGCAGGGACGGGGGGCGTACCGGCGCCTCGGTCGGGGCGGTGTCCGTGCGCCGGCGGTGGACCAGTGCGTGCAGCGCCGCGTCCAGGTCCAGGTGCATGCCCTGGATCCAGTCCGCGAGCTCTTCGTGCGCGAAGCGGTATCCGGTGCCCGCGGGGACCAGTACGCCCTCCGTGAGGACCGCGGAGGCCCAGCCCGTGGGCCACGGGAAGAGTGTCTCGAACGACTCCCGGTCGAGCTCGCCCTGTCCGGGCCCCAGCGAGCACCGCGCCGCCTCGTGGAGCTGCCCGGACACCTTCGCCGCGAGCCTGCACACCGCCGTGCCGCGCAGCCGCAGCGGCGCCGCGAGGCGCACCGCGACCCGCAGGCACACCAGGTCCAGATACGCGGTGAAGATCTCGGCACGTCCCGGGCACCCCTCGGGCGCCTCGGGCAGCGCCGCCCTGACCTCGGACAGCAGTCGCAGGGCCAGGGGGTGTCCGGCGACTTCGGGAGCCGCCGCGCCGTCCGGGATGCCGTACCGCGCGCGGGCCCGCGCGGCCTGGGGTTCGGGCAGGTCCGCCAGGTGTACGCAGGCGGGGAGCCGCCCGGCGTCGTCGCCCGCGTACCGGTCGTCCTGCGCGTACAGGTCGTGCCCCGCGTACAGCAGGCCGGGCGGGAAGTGCGCCCCGGCCTGTTCCCAGTAGGCGGACCGGCAGGCCACGACCAGCCTGGCGCCCGTACCCAGCAGCCAGTCGGCCGTGCCCGCGGTCCACTCGGCCAGCCGGTGGGCCAGGACGGGCGGCATCTCCTCGGGGCAGTCGAGCAGCAGGAGCAGCGGCCGCCCCGCGTCCCTGGCCAGCCGGGCCACCCGGTCAGGCCCGATGTCACCCAGGGCGTGTGCCGGACGTCCCTCGTCGCCGCACTCCCTGGGCTCCGAGGCCGCGACGATGCGCCCGGCGTCTTCCAGCGCCCGCGCCACCGCGTCCGCGATCGAGGCGTCGTCGGCGCGCAGTCCCGCACCGCGCAGCCAGACGGTGGGGGCGGGCTCGGCGCCTTCGGCGCGGCGGGCGGCCAAGGCGGCCAGTTCGGTCGTACGGCCCGTGCCGGGGTCGCCGACCAGGGCGAGTACGTACGCGGACGAGGCGAGGAAGTCCGCGAACTCCCGGACCACGTCCGGCCGTTCCGCCGGGAGCTGCCCGGGACCGGCCGTCCTCGCCGGCCCGTCCGCCGCGTCGCGCGGGCCGTCGGACCCCACCGATGTGGCGGTCAGCTGCAGCGCGCCGGCCAGGTTCAGGTCGCGCCCGTACGCGGGGACGGTGGCGGCGTTGCGGCGCAGCAGCTGGTCGAGTGGGCCGTCGGGGTACGCCGCCGCGGCCTCCCGCAGCGGTACCGCGAAGCCCGCGGCGGCCCGGTGTCCGGCCTGGAGCGCGGTGCCGAGTACCGCGAGCACCGCACCCGTGGCGACGTCCAGGACCGGCCCTCCGGCCGCCCCGCTGCCGAGCCGCAGCGCGTCGCTGCCATCGGTGCCGATCGCCAGTTCCACGGCGGCCGGGACGAGGTGGAAGCGGTCGGTCGCGGTGTACGTCACGGAGGTGTCGGTGCCCAGCACCCGCGCCTCGCGCCAGCCGCGCGCGGCGATCCGCACATAGGCGCCGGTCTCCAGGCCCGCCCGCACGGTGACGGGCAGCGGCCGCACCCCGAGCCCTTCGGCGCGTACGAGCGCGAGGTCGGTCTCGGGCAGCGGGGTGACCGCGTCGGCACCGACGACGCCGGTGCGGCCGTCGGGGCCGTGCAGCACCAGGCGGGCGAGTCCGTCGACGGCCTCATGGCTGGTGATCAGGGTGCCGAGCTCGTCCGCGGCGAACGCGGTCCCGCGCGGCCGCCCGGCCAGATCGCAGATCCGTACCAGCGCCTCCCGGTCCACGTCCCCGGTCCGGGAGTCCTTAGCCGCCATCGTCGAACCTCCCCGCCACACCCCGCTCCTACCGACCGTAGATCGATCATGATCAGCGGGACAGAAGGCGAACCGGATGCGCCCCCAAAGCACCCCGGCTTCGCTCCAAGCGCCTGCCCAAAGGGGTGAACAGGCGGGGTGTGGCGAGTGGACGGCGCCAGGGCCTGGGCACCGTCAGGCCGCAGTACCGTCAGGCCCTGAGCACCGTCAGGCGAAGACGGCCAGGCTCTTGGCCTTCCCGCGCTGCCCCTCGACCAGCGCGAGGAACTGCCCGTCGGGCCCGAACACCGCGACCGCGCGCCCGGAGCCGTACTCCTCGGGCAGCTCGATCCGTACGCCGTTCAGCAGCAGCCGGCCCCGCTTCTCGTCGACGTCCCAGCGCGGGAACGCCGCAGCGGCCGCCTCGGCGACCGGCATCACGGCCAGCTCCTCCTGGTGCTGGTCCAGGGTGCGGGCCGCGTCCAGCTTGTACGGGCCGACCCGGGTGCGCCGCAGCGCGGTGAGGTGGCCGCCGACACCCAGGTCCGCGCCCAGGTCGCGGGCGAGGGCGCGGATGTACGTACCGGACGAGCAGACCACCGAGACGACCAGGTCGAGTACCGGGGTGCCGTCCTCGGCGACCGCGTCCCGGACGTCGTACACCGTGAAGGACGAGACGGTGACCGGGCGAGCCGGGATCTCGAAGTCCTCGCCCTCCCGGGCGCGCTTGTAGGAGCGCTTGCCGTCGATCTTGATCGCGCTGACCTTGGACGGCACCTGCATGATGTCGCCGCTCAGCTTGGCGATCCCGGCGTCGATGGCGGTCCGGGTGACCCTGGAGGCGTCGGCCGACGAGGTGATGTCGCCCTCGGCGTCGTCGGTCAGGGTGTTCTGGCCGAGCCGGATGGTGCCGAGGTACTCCTTCTCGGTCAGCGCCAGGTGGCCGAGCAGCTTGGTGGCCCGCTGGACGCCGAGTACCAGGACTCCGGTCGCCATCGGGTCGAGCGTCCCCGCGTGTCCGACGCGCCGGGTCCTGGCGATCCCGCGCATCTTGGCGACGACGTCGTGCGAAGTGAAGCCGGACGGCTTGTCGACGATGACAAGTCCGTCCGGCGTGGTGCTCTGCTGGCTCATTCGGCGGCGTCGCCCCTGGACTCTGCGTCGGCTTCGTCTTCGTCCTCGCCCGGCTTGCGGTACGGGTCCGCGTCACCGGCGTACGCGGCGCCCGACGACGCCTCGCGCACCTTGGCGTCGGAGGCGCGTGCCTTGTCGAGGAGGTTCTCGATGGTCTTCGCGGTCTCCGGCAGGGCGTCGGCCACGAAGGCCAGCGTCGGGGTGAACTTCACGCCCGCCGCCGCGCCCACCGCGGAGCGCAGGACGCCCTTGGCGCTCTCCAGGCCCGCGGCGGCGCTCGCCCGGTCCTCGTCGTCGCCGTAGACCGTGTAGAAGACGGTCGCCTCCCGCAGGTCACCGGTGACCCGGGTGTCGGTGATGGTCACATGCGAACCGAGGCGCGGGTCCTTGATGCCGCGCTGCAGCTTCTCGGCGACCACCTCCCGGATGAGGTCCGCCAGCTTCTTCGCCCGCGCGTTGTCGGCCACTGGTCCGTCTCCCTCTTTCTTACTGTTCAGCTGTTCTGCTGTGCAGTGCTGCTCTTGAGTCTGTTACGTCCGACAAGTCCGCTGACAAGCCTGACAAGCCTGGCAAGTCCGTTGACCGCGGTCAGTCGTCTTCGTCGCCGTGGAACCGCCGTCGTACCGACAGCAGCTCCACTTCCGGCCGGGCGGCGACCAGCCGCTCACACCGGTCCAGTACGTCCCTGAGGTGCCCGGCGTCCCCCGAGACCACCGCGAGGCCGATCTCGGCCCTTCGATGGAGGTCCTGGTCACCCACCTCCGCCACACTCACCGCGTACTTGCGCTGGAGTTCGGCGACGATCGGGCGGACGACAGAGCGTTTCTCCTTCAGCGACCGTACGTCGCCGAGAAGCAGATCGAAGGACAGTGTCCCCACATACATGCTCATCCGGATGACCCGCCGGTACGGGATCGGCGCCCCGCCAACCGCTTGGCAGGGACATCCAAACCGTACACGCAACGGGCGGGGCCGATCGACGGGAATTTCTCCCGCCGACCGGCCCCGGTCCGGCTTGCTTCAGCCGCTATGAGCTACTCGGGTTACCGAGTGCTCAGCCGCGCGGCTTCTCGCGCATCTCGTACGTCGCGATGACGTCGTCGACCTTGATGTCGTTGAAGTTCCCGAGGTTGATACCACCCTCGAAGCCTTCGCGGATCTCGGTGACGTCGTCCTTGAAGCGACGCAGTCCGGAGATGTTGAGGCTCTCCGCGATGACCTTGCCATCGCGCAGCAGGCGCGCCTTGGTGTTGCGCTTGACCTCGCCGGAGCGGACCAGCACACCGGCGATGTTGCCCAGCTTGGACGAGCGGAAGACCTCGCGGATCTCCGCCGTACCGAGCTCGACCTCTTCGAACTCCGGCTTGAGCATGCCCTTGAGGGCCGCTTCGATCTCCTCGATCGCCTGGTAGATGACCGAGTAGTAGCGGACGTCCACACCCTCGCGGTCGGCCATCTGCGCGGCACGCCCTGCGGCGCGCACGTTGAAGCCGATCACGATGGCGTCGGAGCCCATCGCCAGGTCGATGTCCGACTCGGTGACGGCACCCACACCGCGGTGCAGGATGCGGATGTCGACCTCTTCGCCGACGTCGAGCTGGAGCAGCGAGGACTCGAGAGCCTCCACCGAACCGGACGCGTCGCCCTTGATGATGATGTTGAGGTCCTGCACCAGGCCGGCCTTGAGCACCTTGTCGAGGTCCTCGAGGGACACCCGGCGGGTGCGCTTGGCGAACGCGGCGTTGCGCTCACGGGCGGCACGCTTCTCGGCGATCTGACGGGCCGTACGGTCCTCGTCGACGACCAGGAAGTTGTCGCCGGCGCCCGGGACGTTGGTGAGACCGAGGACGAGGACCGGGGTCGAGGGACCCGCCTCTTCGACGTTCTCGCCCTTGTCGTCGAGCATCGCGCGAACGCGGCCGTACGCGTCACCGGCGACCATCGTGTCACCGACGCGCAGCGTGCCTCGCTGGACCAGGACGGTCGCGACGGCGCCGCGGCCCTTGTCCAGGTGGGCCTCGATCGCGATGCCCTGCGCGTCCTGCTCCGGGTTGGCCCGCAGGTCGAGCGAGGCGTCCGCGGTGAGGACCACGGCCTCCAGCAGAGAGTCGATGTGCAGACCCTCCTTGGCGGAGATGTCGACGAACATGGTGTCGCCGCCGTACTCCTCGGCCACCAGACCGAACTCGGTGAGCTGACCGCGCACCTTGGTCGGGTCGGCGCCCTCGACGTCGATCTTGTTGACCGCGACCACGATCGGCACGTCGGCCGCCTTGGCGTGGTTCAGCGCCTCGATCGTCTGGGGCATCACACCGTCGTTGGCCGCCACCACGAGGATCGCGATGTCGGTCGACTTGGCACCACGGGCACGCATGGCGGTGAACGCCTCGTGACCCGGGGTGTCGATGAAGGTGATGCGACGCTCTTCTTCGTTGACCTCGGTCGCGACCTGGTACGCACCGATGTGCTGCGTGATGCCGCCGGCCTCGCCCGCGACGACGTTCGTCTTGCGGATGGCGTCGAGCAGTCGGGTCTTACCGTGGTCGACGTGACCCATGACGGTCACTACCGGCGGACGCGCGACGAGGTACTCCTCGCCACCCTCGTCCTCGCCGAACTCGATGTCGAACGACTCGAGGAGCTCGCGGTCCTCCTCCTCGGGGCTGACGATCTGAACCTCGTAGTTCATCTCGCCGCCGAGCAGGTGCAGCGTCTCGTCCGAGACGGACTGCGTGGCCGTGACCATCTCGCCGAGGTTCATCATCACGGCGACGAGCGACGCCGGGTTGGCGTTGATCTTCTCCGCGAAGTCGGTGAGCGAGGCACCGCGCGACAGGCGAACCATCTCGCCGTTGCCGCGAGGCAGCATCACGCCGCCGACCGACGGGGCCTGCATGGCCTCGTACTCCTGGCGCCTCTGCCGCTTCGACTTACGGCCACGACGCGCGGGACCACCGGGACGGCCGAAGGCGCCCTGTGTGCCACCACGGCCACCGGGGCCACCGGGACGGCCACCGAAGCCGGGACGACCGCCGAAGCCGCCGCCACCACCGGGACGGCCACCGCCGCCACCGAAGCCGCCGCCGCCACCGGGACGACCGCCACCGCCGCCACCGGGACCACCGGGACGACCGGCGAAGCCGGGACGAGCGCCGCCGGCACCACCGGGACGACCGCCGCCACCCGGGCCGCGGCCACCGCCGCCACCAGGGCCGCCACCGGGACGCGGACCCGCGGCCGGACGCTGCGGCATCATGCCGGGGTTGGGACGGTTACCGCCGCCGGGACGCGGGCCGGCCGCGCCGCCCTGCGGACGGGGCATGCCACCCGGAGTCGGACGGCCGGCCTGGCCGCCCTGACCCTGCGGACGGGGAGCACCCTGGCCGCCGCCCTGCGGGCGCGGGCCGGGAGCGCCACCGGGGCCGCCAGGTCCACCGGGACGGGGTGCGCCACCGGGACGGGGCGCCTGGGGGCGCGCCATGCCCGTGGAGCCACCGGAGGTGAAGGGGTTGTTGCCCGGACGCGGGCCGGTCGGACGACCGCCGCCACCGGGACGCGGGGCACGCTCGCCACCGGGGCGCGGAGCACGCTCGCCGCCGGGACGGGCCTGGCCCTGACCACCCTGGCCGGGGGCCGGACGGCCACCGGGCCTGGGCGCGCCGGGACGGGCACCGGTCGGCTTCGGGGCCGACGGGGCCGCGGGGGGCGCCGTGAACTCGGNCCGGGCGCGGGTCTGTCGGTGGCGCGCCAGAGATTGGTCCCCCACCCCGCCCCTTCCCGAAAGGCCTCGCCGGCCGGGGGCTCACAGATGTCCTCAATCGCCGGACGGGCTCCATTGGAGCCCGTCCGGCGATTGAGGACTTTCGGGAAGGGGCGGGGTGGGGGCTGATTCCCTGACCCGCACCCCCACCGGCGCGCGGTCGACCGCTACAACCAGGACGCCAGTTCGAGCAGCGGCTCGGCCTGGCGGGTGCGGCCCGCGCGCAGGGCACGTGTCGCCGCCTCCGTCGCGCGGAACAGCGTCCATCCCCGCAGCCGCTCCCGGTCGACCTCCAGCGAGTCCGCCAGCTTCCCCACCCGACGGCGAGCCGTGGCCGCGCCGCTGCTGGCCGCGACCAGATCGTCAAGCCGGTCCAGGACCAGCCGCGCCAGATCGTAGGCGCGCTCACCGACGACCGGGTCGGGCCCGACCGCCAGCCAGGGCGTCCGGTCACCGGAGAGCACCTTGCCCTGCCGGAAGTCGCCGTGCAGCAGAAACGCCTCGGCGGAGTCGGCGACGAGCGCGGACCGGGCCGACAGGGCCGCGTCGACCAGCGGCCGCACGGCGTCGTCAGCCACAGACCCCATCGCCGCGGCGAGCCGGGACGTCCGTACGTCGACCGTCTCGAAGGCGTGGGCGGCGGGCGGCGCGACCCACAGCCGCCGCACCGTACCCGCCGCC
Organism: Streptomyces sp. E11-3; assembly: GCF_046540415.1. NCBI lineage: Bacteria > Bacillati > Actinomycetota > Actinomycetes > Kitasatosporales > Streptomycetaceae > Streptomyces > Streptomyces sp. E11-3. The sequence goes on from NZ_JAZGRL010000001.1 coordinate 1,960,042, forward strand.
TCAAGCAGCGCCTTCGCCTCCGCCAGCGACCGCAACGAGACATCGGCATGCAGCCGTTCCAGGAGCAGCGCGTCGTCGCCGTGCTCCAGCAACTGGCACGCCCCCCAGCCGTCCCAGTGGGCAAGCGCCGCCGCCTCCAGCGCGGGCCGCGCAGCGGGCGGGGCGAGCTTCAGGACGGCGGGTGTGCCGTCCGGCTGCCGTACGAGGACGACGAGGCTGGAGCGGCCACCGGGGGAGTGCACCCGCTCGACGGTCAGGCCGCGCCGGGCGACGGCCTCCTCGGCGGCCTGAGGCAGCTTCGCCAGCCACTCGGCCGTGTCGCCGCCGCGCTCGTGCTCGGTGCTCCCGCCGTCCGGCGACTCGCCGAGCGCCTGGACGAGGAGCTGCGGCGGTTCGAAAGCCATGCGTGCGTAGTTCCTTTCGCCCTGCTCAGGTCTGCGAGGTCGCGGCGGTACTCGGGTCTGCCGCGCGGTCGGCGGGCCGTGCGATGAGCCCAGGGAAGGTTACGCCGCCGCCGGGCACCGCACCGTGCCCGGACCGCCGTCCGCTCATGTCCCCGGTGCCGCGGCGCTGGTCGGGCCGGTCGTGCCGTCGGTCGCCGCCTCGGCGGACCGCTCGGCGAGCCCAGGGAAGGCTACGCCGCTGCCCCGCCACCGCACCGCCCGCACCGCCGACTCGCGCAGCGCGTCTGCGGCGGCCCGGCGCCGCTCGCCGTCCGCCGCGCGGACGAGATCCGCGTACACCCCGGCGACCCGGTCCTCCAGCTCGGCGGCGAGTCGCACCGCGGCGGCCGAGTCCGGCACGGGGAACGGCAGCGCGTAGCCAGGGGCCGCGGGCTCGGGCTCTTCGCCGAGGCCCCGCACGGTGCGCCGCAGCGCGTCCCGCCGGGCGCGGTGGGCGTTGTACGCGGCGCGTGCCTCGCCCTCGCGGTCCTTGCCGATCCGGCCGCCGACGACTCCGTAGCCGTACACCGCGGCGTGCTCCGCGCGCAGTGCCGCCTGGTAGGCGGCGGTCAGTGCTTCGCTCATCGCCCCGCCTCGGTCAGCAGATACACGTGTGCGTCGCCCGCGGCCGCGACCGAGGCCAGCAGCCTGGCCTGCTCGCCCGGCAGGTCCAGGAGCGCCGTGCGGCGCGCGTCGGCCAGCTTGCGCTCGGCCGCGGCCAGCTGGGACAGGGCCTCCTTCTCGCCGGTGGGTACCGGTACCGAGGAGCTGGGCGAGGGTGTCGCGGAGCCGGACGGCGCGGGAGTGCTCCGCGGTACGCCGCCGAACGCCTTCGCGTGCTGCCTGGCCGCCGCCCGCAGCGGCCGCAGGCGGTCCGCGAGCGCCGGGTGCGCCGCGATCACCGCGGTGTACCGGTCGGCCAGCTCGGCGCTGTCCCGTGCGACACGCGCGCGTGCCCGTTCGGTCGCCCCGGAGCGCTTGTCCGCCGATGCGCCGGGCGTGTCGTCGGTACAGCCCGCGAGCAGTACGGCACCGGCCGCCCCGGCCAGCAGACTCCTTCGGCGTGGCCCGCTGCGGGCACGTCGGATACGCGACGACAGGGTGAACGGCACGGCAGGCGTCCTCGCAAGACTCACAAGACCCGAAAGTCGGGAAGGTCGGGAAGGTCGGGAAGGCGGGGTGGGCGCGAGTGACGACCGCGGGCGCCCGTGATCACCGTACCCCTCGCCGGCAGACGGGCAGTGGACGGCAACACCCTGTGCGACCGGATACCCTTTGACCTGACACGCGACGAAACCACAACAGCACACGCGGCCGAGGAGTCACCCGGATGAGCACCACCCAGAGCGAGAGGCTGCGCGGGCTACTGGAACCGCTCGTCAGCTCCAAGGATCTGGATCTCGAAGAGGTCACCGTGACCCCGGCCGGTAAACGACGTGTGCTCAGCGTCGTGGTGGACGCCGACGGCGGTGTGCACCTCGACACCTGTGCCGAGCTCAGCCGCGAGATCTCCGAGAAGCTGGACGAGACGGATGCCATGGGCTCCGGCGAGTACGTACTCGAAGTGACCTCGCCCGGCGCCGACCGCCCGCTGACCCAGCACCGCCACTACGTCCGCGCCGTCGGCCGCCTGGTGAAGTTCCAGCTGACCCCTGAAGCGGGTCCCGGCGAGCTGGTCGCGCGCATCCTGAAGGTGGACGAGGAAGGCCTCGACCTCGAGGTGCCCGGCGTGAAGGGCCGTAAGGCCACCGCCCGGCGGATCGCCTTCGCGGACATCGCGAAGGCGCGTGTGGAGATCGAGTTCAACCGTAAGAACAAGAACGAAGAGGAGGCGTAGCCGTGGACATCGACATGAGTGCCCTGCGGGGTCTGGTCCGGGAGAAGGAGATCTCCTTCAACCTGCTGGTCGAGGCGATCGAGGCAGCCCTCCTCATCGCCTACCACCGCACCGAGGGAAGCCGCCGCCACGCGCGCGTGGAGCTCAACCGGGAATCCGGTCATGTGACGGTGTGGGCGAAGGAGGACCCCGAGGACCTCGACGGTCTCGAAGAGGGCGCCGCGCCCCGCGAGTTCGACGACACCCCCTCCGGATTCGGCCGGATCGCCGCGACCACCGCCAAGCAGGTCATCCTGCAGCGGCTGCGGGACGCGGAGGACGACGCGACGCTCGGCGAGTACGCGGGCCGTGAGGGCGACATCGTCACCGGTGTCGTCCAGCAGGGTCGCGACCCGAAGAACATCCTGGTCGACATCGGCAAGCTCGAGGCGATCCTGCCGGTGCAGGAGCAGGTTCCCGGCGAGGAGTACCAGCACGGGATGCGGCTGCGCTCGTATGTCGTGCGCGTGGTCAAGGGCGTACGCGGCCCCTCGGTCACTCTTTCGCGTACCCACCCGAACCTGGTGAAGAAGCTCTTCGCGCTCGAGGTTCCGGAGATCGCCGACGGTTCGGTCGAGATCGCGGCCATCGCCCGCGAGGCCGGCCACCGCACCAAGATCGCGGTCCGCTCGACCCGCTCAGGACTGAACGCCAAGGGCGCCTGCATCGGCCCGATGGGCGGCCGGGTGCGCAATGTCATGGCCGAGCTCAACGGCGAGAAGATCGACATCGTCGACTGGTCGGACGACCCGGCCGACATGGTGGCGCACGCGCTGTCCCCGGCCCGGGTCAGCAAGGTCGAGGTCGTCGACCTGGCGGCCCGCTCGGCCCGGGTGACCGTCCCCGACTACCAGCTGTCACTGGCGATCGGCAAGGAAGGGCAGAACGCCCGGCTCGCCGCCCGGCTGACCGGCTGGCGCATCGACATCCGCCCGGACACCGAGCCGGGCGAGGGCGACGGCGACCGCGGCCGGGACCACTGAGACCGGCGACCGGAACCCCTCAGACCCCTTCCGGGACCACTGAGACCCGCTGCCGGGACCACTGAGATCAAGACGACATCCGTTCGATTCATCACCCAATGGGGTGAGGTCGGTGCGGGGAGGTAGACTTAAGCGTGTCTGGCCGGACGCATGCCCGTGCATGCCCTGAGCGAACCTGTGTGGGATGCCGGGAGCGGGCGGCCAAAAGCGATCTGCTGCGGGTCGTGATGATCGAGGGTGTATGTGTCCCCGATCATCGCGGTACGCTGCCCGGCCGGGGTGCTTATGTACACCCCGCCCTGGTCTGTCTCGATCTGGCGGTCCGCCGCCGGGCGTTTCTCCGGTCGTTCCGCGTCCGGGGTCCGCTCGACACCGCGGATCTGAGCCGGTTCGTCGAGCAGGCGACACCGTAAGACGTGCCGTACGGAACCCCGTGCGGCCCTGGTACCCCGCGAGTTGGAAGTAGGTCGAGATTGCGATGAGCACTCGATGAGCACGCGATGAGTACGCCCATGAAGTAGCGACGGTCCGGCGTAACCCGGACCTAAAAGGAGCGAAGTGGCTAAGGTCCGGGTATACGAACTCGCCAAGGAGTTCGGGGTGGAGAGCAAGGTCGTCATGGCCAAGCTCCAAGAACTCGGTGAATTCGTCCGTTCGGCGTCTTCGACGATCGAGGCGCCCGTAGTACGCAAGCTGACCGACGCTTTGCAGGGACCCGGCGGCAATGCCGGCAAGTCCCCTGCCAAGCCCGCGCCGCGCAAGCCGGCGCCCAAGCCGGCGTCGCCGTCGGCTCCGTCCCCCGCGCAGGTCGCCAGGCCTGCCGCACCCAAGCCCGCGCCGGCGCCCAAGCCCGCCGCGGCTGAGAAGCCCGCGCCCGCAGCCCCTGCGGCCCCCGCGGCACCCGGCCCCCGTCCGGGTCCGAAGCCCGCGCCCAAGCCCGCCCCGGCGGCTCCGGCGCAGCNATCAGCCCCCACCCCGCCCCTTCCCGAAAGTCCTCAATCGCCGGACGGGCTCCAATGGAGCCCGTCCGGCGATTGAGGACATCTGTGAGCCCCCGGCCGGCGAGGCCTTTCGGGAAGGGGCGGGGTGGGGGACCAATCTCTGGCGCGCCACCGACAGACCCGCGCCCGGCGCCGGCCGTCAGGCCGTCAGGCCGTCAGGCCGTCAGGCCGTCAGGCCGTCAGGCCGTCAGGCCGTCAGGCCGTCAGGCCGTCAGGCCGTCAGGCCGTCAGGCCGTCAGGCCGTCAGGCCGTCAGGCCGTCAGGCCGTCAGGCCGTCAGGCCGTCAGGCCGTCAGGCCGTCAGGCCGTCAGGCCGTCAGGCCGTCAGGCCGTCAGGCCGTCAGGCCGTCAGGCCGTCAGGCCGTCAGGCCGTCAGGCCGTCAGGCCGTCAGGCCGTCAGGCCGTCAGGCCGTCAGGCCGTCAGGCCGTCAGGCCGTCAGGCCGTCAGGCCGTCAGGCCGTCAGGCCGTCAGGCCGTCAGGCCGTCAGGCCGTCAGGCCGTCAGGCCGTCAGGCCGTCAGGCCGTCAGGCCGTCAGGCCGTCAGGCCGTCAGGCCGTCAGGCCGTCAGGCCGTCAGGCCGTCAGGCCGTCAGGCCGTCAGGCCGTCAGGCCGTCAGGCCGTCAGGCCGTCAGGCCGTCAGGCCGTCAGGCCGTCAGGCCGTCAGGCCGTCAGGCCGTCAGGCCGTCAGGCCGTCAGGCCGTCAGGCCGTCAGGCCGTCAGGCCGTCAGGCCGTCAGGCCGTCAGGCCGTCAGGCCGTCAGGCCGTCAGGCCGTCAGGCCGTCAGGCCGTCAGGCCGTCAGGCCGTCAGGCCGTCAGGCCGTCAGGCCGTCAGGCCGTCAGGCCGTCAGGCCGTCAGGCCGTCAGGCCGTCAGGCCGTCAGGCCGTCAGGCCGTCAGGCCGTCAGGCCGTCAGGCCGTCAGGCCGTCAGGCCGTCAGGCCGTCAGGCCGTCAGGCCGTCAGGCCGTCAGGCCGTCAGGCCGTCAGGCCGTCAGGCCGTCAGGCCGTCAGGCCGTCAGGCCGTCAGGCCGTCAGGCCGTCAGGCCGTCAGGCCGTCAGGCCGTCAGGCCGTCAGGCCGTCAGGCCGTCAGGCGGGCGATCGCCTCCGCGACCGGGAGTTCCTCCCGGTCACCCGTGCGGCGGTCCTTCAGCTCGACGACACCCTCCGCCGTGCGACGGCCCGCGACCAGGATGGTCGGAACGCCGATCAGTTCCGCGTCGGTGAACTTGACGCCCGGCGAGACCCCGGCCCGGTCGTCGACCAGGACGCGCACGCCCGCCGCGGCGAGCTGCTCGGCGACGGACAGGGCCAGTTCCGTCTGCGCGGCCTTGCCGGCCGCGACGATGTGGACGTCGGCCGGGGCGACCTCACGGGCCCAGCACAGGCCCTTCTCGTCGGCGGACTGCTCGGCCAGCGCGGCCACCGCGCGGGAGACGCCGATGCCGTACGAGCCCATCGTGACCCGGACCGGCTTGCCCTGCTGGCCCAGCACGTCGAGCTGGAAGGTGTCGGCGTACTTGCGGCCGAGCTGGAAGATGTGGCCGATCTCGATCGCGCGGTCGAGCTTCAGGCCGGTGCCGCAGGAGGGGCACGGGTCGCCCTCGGCGACGACGACCACGTCGAGGTAGTCGTCGACCTCGAAGTCGCGGCCGCAGACCACGTTGCGGGCGTGTGTGTCGGGCTTGTTGGCGCCGGTGATCCAGGCGGTGCCGGGCGCGACCCGCGGGTCGGCGATGTAGCGGACCTTCTCCAGGCCCTGCGGGCCGACATAGCCGCGTACCAGGTCGGGCCGGTCGGTGAAGTCGTCGGCCGTGACGAGCTCGACCGTGGCCGGAGCGAGGTGCTCGGCGAGCTTGCCGAGGTCCACCTCGCGGTCGCCGGGGACGCCGACCGCGACGATCTCGCCGTCGACCTTGACCAGGAGGTTCTTGAGCGTGGCCGATGCCGGTACGCCGAGGTGCTCGGCGAGGGTCTCGATGGTCGGCGTGTCGGGGGTGTCCAGGTCCTCGACGGGGCCGTGCGCGGAGCCGTCGACCGGGGCCAGCGCGAAGGTGACGGCCTCGGTGTTCGCCGCGTAGTCGCAGGCGGGGCAGTCCGCGAAGGTGTCCTCACCGGCGGGGGCCGGGGCGAGGAACTCCTCCGACGCCGAGCCGCCCATCGCGCCCGAGACCGCCGAGCAGATGCGGTAGTCCAGGCCCAGGCGCTTGAAGATCTTCTGGTACGCCTCGCGGTGCAGGGCGTACGACTCGGCCAGGCCCTCGTCGCTCGTGTCGAAGGAGTACGAGTCCTTCATCTGGAACTCGCGGCCGCGCAGCACGCCGGAGCGCGGACGGGCCTCGTCGCGGTACTTCGTCTGGATCTGGTACAGGATCACCGGCAGGTCCTTGTAGGACGTGCACTGGTCCTTGACGGTCTGTGTGAAGACCTCTTCGTGGGTGGGGCCCAGGAGGTGGTCGGCGCCCTTGCGGTCCTTGACGCGGAAGAGCAGGTCGCCGTACTCGTCCCAGCGGCCGGACGCCTCGTACGGCTCCTTGGGGAGCAGGGCGGGCAGCAGGACCTCCTGGCCGCCGATGGCGTCCATCTCCTCGCGGACCACGCGCGAGACGTTGTCCAGGACCTTCTTGCCGAGCGGCAGCCAGGACCAGATGCCTGCGGCGTTACGGCGTACGTAGCCGGCGCGGACCAGCAGCTTGTGGCTGAGCGTCTCGGCGTCTGCCGGGTCATCGCGCAGTGTCTTGATCATCAAGCGGGACATGCGCTGGACCTGGGCCATGGTGAACTCCTGCGTGGAAAGCGTCGACTGCTCAGGAGGTTAACCGGGTCGCGGGCCCGGGCGGAAATCAGTTGCCGGGACGGCGGGCTCCGGGAGCCCTTCCAGGGTGCCCCTGACGGCGGCGCAGCGGCAGTGGGGCGCCCATCACGGCGTACGGGCTGGGGGCGCTCGGGAAGCGGACCTGGCGGGCCAGGTCGGTGTAGCCGAGCGAGTGGTAGAGGCCGCGGGCGGGGCTGTCGGTGTCGATCGCGGAGAGGATCGAGCGGGGCTCGGGGACCGGGTCGGTGATGTTGGTGATCAGGCTGCGTCCGACGCCGCGGTTCTGGAAGCCGGGGTGGACGTGCAGCTCGGTGATGACGAAGGAGTCGTCGAGCCAGTCCTCGTGGCCGCGGCTGCGCAGATAGGGCTCGACGACCGTGGACCACCAGTGGCCGCGGTCGTTCGGCATGCCGTAGACGAACCCGGCCAGGCGGCCGTCGTGGGTGGTGGCGCCGAGGGCGCGGGCGCCCGGCTGGCTCATGTGCCGCAGCACGATCTGGCGGCGTACGCCGACCTCGTCGTGGCTGAGCCCGAAGGCGACGGCCTGCACGGCCAGGGCCTCGTCCACGCGCGCGGCGAGGTCGAGCGGCGCGATCACGATGTCGTCCGGGGAGCGGCGGCCTCCGGGAAAGCTCAGCATGCCGGGGAGACTACCTCTGGCGCGCCACACAGGGACGGCTCCTGGCCCGGCGCCCGCCACTGGGCGCCCAGAACAGGACGTTCAGCACGGGACGATCAGAACAGGACAGCCAGAACAGAACAGCCAGCACAGGACAGCCAGCACAGGACAGCCAGCACAGGACGGTCAGAACAGCACACTCATGAACGCGCCGACCTCTTCGAAGCCGACGCGGCGGTACGCGGCTCTGGCAGCGGTGTTGTAGTCGTTCACGTAGAGGCTGGCCACCGGCGCCACATCGGCGAGCGCGTAGCGCAGCACCGCGGCCATACCGGCCTCCGAGAGCCCTCGCCCGCGGTACTCGGGCGCCACCCAGACGCCCTGGATCTGGCAGGCCGTGGGGGTCGCCGCGCCGATCTCCGCCTTGAACACGACCTGGCCGGTGTCCGGGTCGATACGGGCGAACGAGCGCCCCGCGCCGACCAGCTCGGCGACCCTGGCCTGGTAGAGGAGCCCGCCGTCACCGGCGAGCGGCGAGACGCCGACCTCCTCGGTGAACATCGCCACGCAGGCAGGCATGATCACGTCCATCTCGTCCTTGCGGACGCGGCGGACGTACGGGTCGGGAGCGATGTCGGCCGACATCCGGTCGGTGACCATGAGGGGCTGGTGGGCGCGGACCTCGCGGGCCGGGCCCCAGCCTGGTTCGAGCAGCTGCCAGAGCAGGGCGGTGGGCTCGGCGGGGCCGACGATCGACGAGCAGCGGCGGCCTGACCTGCGGGCCCGGTCGACGAAGGCGCGTACGGCGTCGGGGGTCGCGCAGATCGGGACGAGGTTCGCCCCCGCGTAGCACAGGGAGCGCAGTCGGCCGTTCGCGTACCAGCCCCACATCTCGCCGCCGAGCCGCCAGGGGTCGAGCCCCGCGACCAGGACGCGCGATGTGACGAAGGCGTTCGCGACGGGGTCGCGCTCGAGGATCTCGAGTGCCGCGTCGAGGTCTCCGGGTTCGAGAACCCTGGTCGTCATCTGCGTCAACACTGGGGCCGCTCCACCACTCCTTACGGGCAACGCCGTGCGTCGCTGATCTGCTGGCACTGTACCCGGAGCTGCCGGAACGCACGTCAAAGGACCGGGACCCACAGCTTGGGTGGGTTCCGGTCCTTTGGTGCGTACGGTGTGCCGCTTGGTGTGTACGGTGTGCCGCTCGCTGGGCGCTGTGTGCCGCGCGGGGCGGTTCAGCTGACGGAGACCTCGGGCTCGCCGGAGGGGATGCCGTCGCGTTCCATCTGTTCGGCGATCTTCATGGCCTCGTCGATCAGGGTCTCCACGATCTTCGACTCCGGCACGGTCTTGATGACCTCACCCTTCACGAAGATCTGCCCCTTGCCGTTGCCCGAGGCCACCCCCAGGTCCGCCTCCCGCGCCTCACCCGGACCATTCACGACACAGCCCATCACCGCGACCCGCAGCGGCACCTCCATGCCGTCCAGACCCGCCGTGACCTCCTCAGCCAGCTTGTAGACGTCCACCTGCGCCCGCCCGCACGACGGACACGACACGATCTCCAGACGCCGCTGCTTGAGGTTCAACGACTCCAGGATCTGCATCCCGACCTTGACCTCCTCGGCCGGCGGCGCCGACAGCGACACCCGGATCGTGTCCCCGATCCCCTCACTCAGCAGCGCCCCGAACGCGACGGCCGACTTGATGGTGCCCTGGAACGCCGGACCCGCCTCGGTCACCCCCAGATGCAGCGGATAGTCGCACTGGGCGGCCAGCTGCCGGTAGGCGTTGACCATCACCACCGGATCGTTGTGCTTCACCGAGATCTTGATGTCGCGGAAGCCGTGCTCCTCGAACAGGGAGCACTCCCACAGCGCGGACTCGACCAGCGCCTCCGGGGTGGCCTTGCCGTACTTCTGCAGCAGCCGTGCGTCCAGCGACCCGGCGTTGACCCCGATCCGGATCGGCGTGCCGCTCGCCGACGCGGCCTTGGCGATCTCCTTGACCTTGTCGTCGAACTGCTTGATGTTGCCCGGGTTCACCCGCACCGCCGCACACCCGGCATCGATCGCCGCGAACACGTACTTGGGCTGGAAGTGAATGTCGGCGATCACCGGGATCTGCGACTTGCGCGCGATCGTCGCCAGCGCGTCCGCGTCATCCTGCGTCGGACACGCCACCCGCACGATCTGACACCCCGACGCCGTCAGCTCCGCGATCTGCTGCAACGTCGCCCCGATGTCGGACGTCCGGGTCGTGGTCATCGACTGCACCGACACCGGCGCGTCCCCGCCCACGGCCACCGACCCGACCTGGATCTGCCGCGAACGGCGACGCTCGGCGAGCTTGGTCGGTACGGACGGCATTCCCAGAGAAATCGCAGTCATCTGCTGTGCAACCCCAAGGTGTGGATCAAGGTCCCGGTATCGGCGGGCTCCAGGCTTCGAGATTACGCCACGGCCGAGCCACCAGGCACACCGCACCGCCAAACCCACCCAATGGGGGCGGCCGGGCACCCTTGGGTGTCCGGCCGCCGTGAACTCCGTACGGTCAGGAGATCTTCACCGGGTTAACGACGTCGGCGATCAGGACCAGGATCGTGAAGCAGATGAAGATCCCGGCCACCACATAGGCGACGGGCATCAGCTTCGCGACGTCGAACGGGCCCGGGTCGGGCCGCTTGAAGAGCCGGGCCAGCTTGCGCCGGACGGACTCCCACAGGGCGCCCGCGATATGGCCGCCGTCCAGGGGCAGCAGCGGCAGCATGTTGAACAGGAAGAGCGAGAGGTTGAAGCCCGCGACGAGGAACAGCATCATCGCGATCTGGTTCTCCGGCGGGATGTCCAGCGTGAACACCTCACCTCCGACCCGGGCCGCGCCGACCACGCCCATCGGGGAGTCCTGCTTGCGCTCGCCGTCGCCGAAGGCCGCGTCCCACAGGTCGGGGACCTTGGACGGGAGGGCGATCAGCGCGTCGAAGCCGTTCTCCATGATGGTGCCCATGCGGTCCACGGAGTCGGTGAAGGACTGCTCGACGATGCCGGAGGCCGGGGTGAAACCGAGGAAGCCCGCGTAGACGTACTCGCCCTCGACATAGCCGCCGTCGCCGTCGGTCTTGCTGACCTGGTTCTTGATCAGGCTGGCCTTCAGGTCCTTCTCGACGCCGTCGCGCTCGACGGTGATGGTGGCCGGGCCGACCGTCTCGCGGATACGGGACTGCAGCGTCGACCAGTCGTCGACCTTCGTCCCGTTGAACGCGACGATCTTGTCGCCCGCCTCCAGTCCCGCGGCCTTGGCGGGTGCGGGCTTGTCGCCCTTCTCGCAGGTGGAGCGGTTCTCGCTCTGCTGGATAACGCAGTCCGAGACCCGGCCGACGGTGGTGGTCTGCTCGTTCCAGCCGAAGGTCATCAGTACGCCGAGGAAGATCGCGACGGCGAGGATGAGGTTCATGAAGGGGCCGGCGAACATCACGATGACGCGCTTCCACGGCTTGCGCGTGTAGAACAGCCGCTTCTCGTCGCCGGGCTGGAGCTCCTCGAACGCCGCCGAGCGGGCGTCCTCGATCATGCCGCGCCAGGGCGAGGTCGAGCGGGCCTCAAGGCGCCCGTCGGGCCCCGGCGGGAACATCCCGATCATGCGGATATAGCCGCCGAGCGGGATCGCCTTGACGCCGTACTCGGTCTCGCCCTTCTTGCGCGAGAAGATCGTCGGGCCGAAGCCGACCATGTACTGCGGCACTCGGATGCCGAACAGCTTCGCGGTGCTCAGATGCCCCAGCTCGTGCCAGGCGATCGAGAACAGCAGCCCGACCACGAAGACGACTATGCCGAGGATCATCATCAAGGTCGTCATGCACGAGCCTCCGCGGTGTCTTGCGTCGTCGTCGATTCAGCCGTGGCCCCGGCCGCGAGGCCGGCCAGCTCACGGGCCCGGGCACGTGCCCAGGTCTCCGCATCGAGGACGTCCGCGACCGTCAGGGAAGTTCCCGTACGCGGGGTGCCGTGTTCGGTGACGACCTCGGTGACGGTCTCCATGATGCCGTTGAACGGCAGCCTGCCGGCGAGAAAGGCGTCGACACACTCCTCGTTCGCCGCGTTGAACACGGCGGGGGCGGTGCCCCCGAGCTCGCCGACGTGCCGGGCGAGTGAGACCGAGGGGAAGGCCTCGGTGTCGAGTGGGAAGAACTCCCAACTGGACGCCTTGGACCAGTCGAAGGCGGGGGCCGCGTCCGGGACCCGCTCGGGCCAGCCGATACCGATCGCGATCGGTCCCCGCATGTCCGGCGGGGTGGCCTGCGCCAGGGTCGAGCCGTCGGTGAACTCGACCATGGAGTGCACGTAGGACTGGGGGTGGACGACCACCTCGATGCAGTCGAAGGGGATGTCGTAGAGCAGGTGCGCCTCGATGACCTCCAGGCCCTTGTTGACCAGGGTCGCGGAGTTCACGGTGATCACCGGGCCCATCGCCCAGGTGGGGTGGGCGAGCGCGTCCTTGGGTGTGACGTCCGCCAGCTCCGCCTTCGTACGTCCTCTGAAGGGGCCGCCGGACGCGGTGACGACGAGTTTGCGCACATCGGCGCGGGTCCCCGAGGCCAGCGCCTGGAAGAGCGCGGCGTGCTCGGAGTCGACCGGGATGATCTGTCCTGGCTTGGCCAGCGCCTTGACCAGCGGCCCGCCGACGATCAGCGACTCCTTGTTGGCCAGGGCCAGGGTGCGTCCGGCCTCCAGGGCGGCCAGCGTCGGGGCGAGACCGATGGAGCCGGTGATGCCGTTCAATACGGTGTGGCAGTCGCTCGCGGCGAGCTGGGTCGCGGCGTCGGGTCCTGCCAGGATCTCGGGGAGCGGCTCGGTGCCGTACTGCACGGCGAGTGCCTCGCGCAGCGCCGGTACGACGTCCTCGCGGGCGACCGCGACCGTACGCACCCGCAGCCGCCTGGCCTGCTCGGCCAGCAGGTCGACCCGGCCGCCGGCCGCGGAGAGTGCGGTGACCCGGAAGCGGTCGGGATTGCGCAGGACCAGGTCGATGGCCTGGGTGCCGATCGATCCCGTGGAGCCGAGTACCACGATGTCCCGCGGGCCTTCGGCGGGATCGAAGACCAGATGCGGGTCGGCGAGAGGGGCAGGCATGTCGCTCATCCCCCCATTGTTGCCGCAACCGCTCGGCGATCCGACCCCGCGTCCCCGCTGTTGACCGGGGAGCGGGCGTGCGAGAGGCCCGGCGACGGGGTTGCCGGGCCTCTCCAGGCGCGGTGCGTACCGGGCGGGTTCGGCGCCTGACCGGGCGGTTACCTCACGTTTGCCTGGCCACGTGCACGTCGACTGACCCGGCTGACCTGCTCGTCCGGCTGGGGTCCGGGGGTTGTCCCCCGGGAGAACGCAGTCAGCGGATGGGGCGGTGGACGTTCTCCTTCTTGGCCGGGCCCGGTGTGGCGTCCGCGATCCAGGGGCCGTCTCCGCTGAGGTCGACGACGCCCTGCTCCAGCCAGGTGTACTGACCGGCGAGCACGCCCTTGACGACCTTGCGGTCCAGGTCGTCGGTGTTGGTCCACAGGCGGTTGAAGAGCTCGTCGATCCTGATCCGGGACTGGCGGCAGAAGATGTCCGCGAGCTGGTAGGCCGCGCGGCCGTGGTCCTCGGTGGTACGGAGGAGTTCCGCCCGTACGCAGGCGGCGCTCATGGCGAAGAGCTCCGCCCCGATGTCGACGATCCGGCCCAGGAAGCCCTGTTTGGTCTCCATCCGGCCCTGCCAGCGGGACATGGCGTAGAAGGTGGAGCGGGCGAGCTTGCGCGAGGTGCGTTCGACGTAGCGCAGATGGCCCGAGAGGTCCCGGTGGCCCGGTGGGTGGAACTCGCCGTAGGTGCGCGGGAGCTGGCCGGGTCCCGCGACCAGTTTGGGCAGCCAGCGGGCGTAGAAGCCACCGGCCCGCGCGCCTGCCCTGGCCTTGTCGCCCAGTGACTTGTCCGGGTCGATGAGGTCGCCGGCGACCTTGAGGTGGGCGTCGACGGCCTCGCGGGCGATCAGCAGGTGCATGATCTCGGTGGAGCCCTCGAAGATGCGGTTGATCCTGAGGTCGCGCAGGATCTGCTCGGCGGGTACGGCGCGTTCGCCGCGCGCGGCCAGCGAGTCGGCGGTCTCGAAGCCGCGGCCGCCGCGGATCTGGACCAGTTCGTCGGCGATCAGCCAGGCCATCTCGGAGCCGTAGAGCTTGGCCAGCGCGGCCTCGATCCGGATGTCGTTGCGGTCCTCGTCGGCCATCTGCGAGGAGAGGTCGAGTACCGCCTCCAGGGCGAAGGTGGTCGCCGCGATGAAGGAGATCTTGGCGCCGACCGCCTCGTGCTCGGCGACCGGGCGGCCCCACTGCTCGCGGACGGACGACCACTCGCGGGCGATCTTCAGGCTCCACTTTCCGGCGCCGACGCACATCGCGGGCAGCGAGAGGCGGCCGGTGTTGAGGGTGGTGAGGGCGATCTTGAGGCCCGCGCCCTCGGGGCCGATGCGGTTCGCGGCGGGCACCCTGACCTGGTGGAAGCGGGTGACGCCGTTCTCCAGGCCGCGCAGGCCCATGAAGGCGTTGCGGTTCTCGACGGTGACGCCGTCGGCCGCCGCCTCGACGACGAAGGCGGTGATGCCGCCCTTGTGGCCTTCGGAGCGGGGTACCCGGGCCATGACCACCAGCAGGTCGGCGACGACGCCGTTGGTGGTCCACAGCTTCACGCCGTCCAGCAGGTAATCGTCGCCGTCCGGGACGGCGCTGGTCGCAAGCCGGGCCGGGTCGGAGCCCACGTCCGGCTCGGTGAGCAGGAAGGCCGAGATGTCGGTACGGGCCAGGCGCGGCAGGAAGGTGTCCTTCTGCTCCTGGGTGCCGAAGAGCTTCAGCGGCTGCGGTACGCCGATGGACTGGTGGGCCGAGAGCAGGGCGCCGATGGCGGGGTTGGCGGAGCCGACCAGGGCGAGGGCCTTGTTGTAGTACACCTGGGTGAGGCCGAGGCCGCCGTACTTGGTGTCGATCTTCATGCCGAGCGCGCCGAGCTCCTTGAGGCCGTTGACCACCTCGTCGGGGATCTTGGCCTCGCGCTCGATCCGCGCCCCGTCGATCTTCGTCTCGCAGAAGTCGCGGAGCTTGGCCAGGAACTCCTCGCCGCGCTGGGCGTCCTCGTCGGCGGGGAGCGGATGCGGGTGGATCAGATCGATCCGGAAGCGGCCGAGGAACAGCTCCTTGGCGAAGCTCGGCTTCTGCCAGTCCTGTTCGCGCGCGGCCTCGGCCACCTGGCGGGCCTCGCGCTCGGAGACCTTGGACGGCGGGTGCGAAGGGGAGGAAGGGGAGGGCTGCGCGGGCTGGGAGGAGGGTGTGGCGGACATGAGGAGCTCACCTCGCCGCTAGGGGGTCGACGGAACCGGCCGGACTGTCGGTTACCAACCAGTGCTACTCGGTAGTTCGTTGGTACCCGATTCCGCCCTTTCGCACCAGCCTGCGCGCAGCGGCATTCCCTCGCGAGACGGAAGGTTCAGCCGCCCAGCCGGAAGAGGTTGAGCCGGTAGATCTCCGTCTTGTCCCGGTGGTCGGTCTCCAGGGCGTGGACGAACGCCTTCCGGGCGGCACTGAGAGGGGCGGTCAGCTCGTCCGGGTAGTCGAGGAAGGTACGGCTCTCCAGCAGCCGCGGGCCGGACTCCCAGTCCTCGACCGAGCGGGGGTCGTCGCAGGCCCAGGCCATCCGGGCGGTCATCAGGCTCAGCACGTCATGCTGGTCCTGGGTGTCGACCATGGCCTGGGCCGAGGTGTCGGTGGCCAGCAGCGCGCCGGGAAAGCGGCCGCCGAGGTCGCGTACGAACGACCGCACCTGGCCCTCTTCGAGGAACGGCAGCACGGCCTCCGAGACGAAGAAATACGGTCCGGGGAGCGCCGCGACGCGGTCGTGCCAGGAGGTGTCGAGCACGGATGCGCCGATGAGCGTACGGCGGTCGCTCTCGGTGAAGAAGCGGCGGCGCAGGTCGATGGCGTCCGGGAGGTCGAGTTCCACCCAGTGGGCGGTGCCGTTGTCGGTGCGCTCGAGGGGGGTCCCCCCATGCCCTTCAGGCTATGGGGGAGGGTGTTGAGGCCGCAGCCGAGTTCGACGACGGTGCCGGTCGGGTGGTCGGCGAGGAAGCGGCGCACCCAGTGGTCGTACAGCAGGGTGCGGAAGTTGACGCCGAAGAGGCTGGGCTTGCCGTCGAACTTGGCGAAGTCGTAGGTGAGCGCGTCGACCATCTCCACGGACTTCGGGTCGCGCAGCATGCCGTCGGGGTCGCCGGTCTCCACGGCTCGGCTGTAGAGCGTGATGAGCAAGGTCTCCTGGACGGTGCCGAGTTGGGGTGCGATCTTGCTCATCACGTCCTCCTGCGGGGCGGTCTTCGGGTCGGTCTTCGGGTCAGCCTTCGGGGTTGATCAGGCCTCGCTCGTAGGCGCGGACGAGGCGTTGGGGTACGGCGTACTCGCGGCCCTCGATGTAGACGGACACCAGGGCGGGGGTGCTCGCCTTCCACTGGGCGCGGCGGTGGCGGGTGTTGGAACGGGACATCTTGCGCTTGGGAACGGCCATGCCGTCACTTTACATGAAAACGATTGTCGGTTTCGACTGTTGGCCGCGCCAGGTACTGCCAGGCATACGACAGCGGCCGGAGCCCTGGTGGGAGGCTCCGGCCGCTGTGCTGTGGCGCGTGTGGTTACAGGTCGAGGCCGGTGAGGACCATGACCCGCTCGTACGTGTAGTCGTCCATCGCGTAGCGCACGCCCTCGCGGCCCACGCCGGACTGCTTGGCGCCGCCGTACGGCATCTGGTCCGCGCGGTAGGACGGGACGTCGCCGACGATCACGCCGCCGACCTCAAGGGCGCGGTGGGCGCGGAACGCGGTCTTCGTGTCGTGCGTGAACACGCCCGCCTGCAGGCCGTACTTGGAGGCGTTGACCGCGTCGAAGGCCTCCTGCTCGCCGTTCACCTTCGTGACCGTCAGGACCGGTCCGAAGACCTCCTCGCAGGCGAGGGTGGCATCGGCCGGTACGTCGGTGAGCACGGTCGGCGCGTAGGCGGCGCCGTCGCGCTTGCCGCCGGTGACCAGCTGGGCGCCCGCCTGGACGGCCTCGTCGACCCAGGCCTCGACGCGCTTGGCGGCGTCCTCGTTCACCAGCGGGCCGACCTCGGTCGCGTCGTCCGACGGGTCGCCGGTGACCTGCGCCTCGACCGCCTTGACGATGCGCGGCAGCAGCCGGTCGTGCAGGGACGCGTCGGCGATCACCCGCTGCACGGAGATGCAGGACTGCCCGCCCTGGTAGTTCGAGAAGGTCGCGATGCGGCTCGCGGCCCAGTCCAGGTCGGCGTCCGAGGCGAAGTCGGCGAGGACGACCGCGGCGCCGTTGCCACCGAGCTCCAGGGTGAGGTGCTTGCGCGGCACCGAGTCCATGATCGCGTAGCCGACCTTGTCGGAGCCGGTGAAGGAGATCACCGGGAGGCGCTCGTCCTGGACCAGGGCGGGCATCTTGTCGTTGGCGACCGGCAGGATGCTCCACGCACCGTCCGGGAGCTCGGTCTCGGCGAGCAGCTCGCCGATGATCAGGCCGGAGAGCGGGGTCGCGGGGGCCGGCTTGAGGATGATCGGGGTGCCGACCGCGATCGCCGGGGCGATCTTGTGGGCGCAGAGGTTGAGCGGGAAGTTGAACGGCGCGATGCCGAGCACGACGCCGCGCGGGAAGCGGCGGGTGAGGGCGAGGCGGCCGACGCCACCGGCGTCGGTGTCCAGGCGCTGGGCCTCTCCACCGTTGAAGCGGCGGGCCTCTTCGGCGGCGAAGCGGAACACCGAGACCGCACGGCCGACTTCGCCGCGGGCCCACTTCATGGGCTTGCCGTTCTCGGCGGAGATCAGCTCGGCGATCTCCTCGGTGCGCTCGACGAGCCTGCGCGAGACATGGTCCAGGGCAGCGGCGCGTACGTGGGCGGGGGTGGCCGCGAACTCGTCGCGCACCGCGTAGGCGGCGGCCACGGCCTCCTCGACCTGGGCGTCGGTCGGCACGCTGACGGTGCCGACGGTGCGGCCGTCCCAGGGGGACGTGACGTCGAGAGTGGTCTCACCGGTGGCCTGGCGGCCGGCGAGCCAGAAGGCGTGGGTGGAAGTCATTGTGATTCCCGGCCCTTCCGCGTTGGTTGCTGGGGGTTCTCCCCACCGTAGGGGCGTAAGGCTCGCGGGTCGTTTATCCGGCACGTAGCAGTCGGGGGGTGGGGTGCACCGGATTGGCAGATGGGCGAATGGGGTGGCGCTGTCTATTCCGACTACTCCGAGGCCGCGGCGGTGGTCTTGAGTGCCAGCCAGAGTTCCATCCGGGCGTCCGGGTCGTCCAGGGAGCGTCCCAGGATCTCCTCGACGCGGCGCATCCGGTAGCGCAGCGTGTGGCGGTGGACGCCCAGGTCGGCCGCGGCCGCGTCCCACTGGCCGTGGCGCGAGAGCCAGGCCCGCAGGGACTCCACGAGGTCGCCGCGGCCGGTGGCGTCGTGTTCGCGCAGCGCGCGCAGCATGCCGTCGGCGAAGGCGCGTACCGCGTCGTCGGCGAGCAGCGGCAGCACGGAGCCCGCGGCGAGCTCCTCGTGCTCGACCAGGGCGCGGCCGCGGCGACGGGCGACGGACAGCGCCTGTTCGGCCTGCTTGTACGCGGTGGCGGCGGCGATCGGGCCGGCCGGCGCGGAGAGGCCGACGACCAGCTCGTCCTCCTCGGGGGCGCGCGCGGTGGTCCTGGCGGCTTCCAGGGTCGCTGCGTAGCGGACGCAGGCTTCGGCGGCGGCACCGCCGTCGGCGATGAGCAGGACGAGCCGTTCGCCGCCGTCGGGTACGACGAGTACGGGTTCGCCCGCGCGGGCGGCGGCGGACTCGACGATGTCGGTGAGGGTGTCCAGGGGGTCCCCGGTCGCCTCCTGGGCCCCCTGAGACCCATGGGCCCCCTTGGCTGGGCTGCTTCCGGGTCGGCTGCCGGAGGTACCGGCGCCCTTGGGCACCTGATCGCCGGTCCTCGGTCGCCCCTTCGCCTGCCCGGCAGGCGATGAGGAGGGTGTGGGTGATGTGGTCGATGTGGGTGACGTCGGTGACGAGCCAGGCGCGTCGCGGACCAGGGCTTCGGCTGAACCTGCGGCCTCGCCGCTGGGCACGGCGGGGGTGCCTGCCCCCGCCGCTGTACCGGCCTCGTCCTCGGCCGCTCGGACGTCGGGTGGCATACGGAGGTGGCCGCCCGCGTGGGCTCGGGTGGCGGAGGCCGATGCCAGTTCCGCGATGAGCAGGCGGAAGGGGGCGTCGAGCAGGCCGCCGTACAGGTCGCCCGCGACGGTACGGGCATGGTCGGACTGCCCGGCGAGCAGCATGCGCAGTACGGCGGCGCCTAGGCGCTGCTCGGCCGCGTGCAGCGAGCGGGAGCGTTCGGTGGTGAGGGTGAGCAGCGCGATGGCCGAGTGCACCGCGTACCGCTCGGCGGTGCCCAGCGGCGCGCCGGTGCCGACGGCCAGCGCGGTGCGGGCGCGGCGGCCGGTGCCGATCGAGTGCAGTTCGACGCGGTCTTCGGCGCCGCTGACCACCGTGGTCGCCGGGACCGGGCGGTCGCGCAGCCGCTCCACGTCCGGGATGAGCCGGGTGGCCCGCCTGGCCGCCCACTCGGGTGCCGTGGCGACGACGCCGCCCGCCGCGTCGTACAGCGCCGCCCAGCCGTCGACCTGTCCGGCGAGCGCGCCGAGCAGGCCCTCGGGGCCACCGGACAGTGCCTGTTTGGTCAGCTCGCGCTGGGCCGCGAAGCCCGCGGTGACCGAGCGGTACTGGTCGGCGGCGATGGCCGCGGAGACCGCCTTGCTGATGGCCAGGAACGGGGTACGGCGGGGCACCTCCAGGAGCGGCAGCCCCTCGGCGGCGGCCGCGTCCACCAGGGCCGCGGGAACGTCCTCGTAGTTCACGCCGACGGCGAAGCCGAGCCCGGCAACGCCCGCCCCGACCAGCCGCCGCACATAGCTGCGCATCGCCTCCGGGTCCTCCGCGTCCAGCTTCAGCGCGGTGATCAGGAGCAGTTCGCCGCCGTCCATGTACGGCACGGGGTCGGTGAGCTCACTGGGATGCGCCCAGCGCACCGGGGTGTCCAGGCGGTCCGCTCCGGCGCGCACGACGAGCTTCAGCGAGGAGTGGTGGACGAGAGAGGCGAGCGTGGGGGCCATGGGACCTTCTGGTCTTCCCGGGTTGTTCTGCGTGGGCCGCGTCTGCGGCAAGTTCTTGGCCGGGGTGTATGAACGGCCTCTTTCGATTCTGCCTCACCGTAGGGGTCCGCCGCGCGGTCCCGGACAGGTCGTAGTCAGTCCCGCAGGTCCACCAGGAGCGGCGGCGCGTGTTCGCCGCGTACCGTCGTCAGCGAGAGCACCGCGTGCCCCGGCGGCACCGCGTGCGCCAGCTCGGACGCCGACCAGCGCTCGCGCTCCACCTGCCGTACGGTCACCGCCCTCGCGGTCGGCGCCTTGCCGGTGATCATCTTGCGCAGGGCGTGCGAGACCTTGGTGAGCGGCTCGTCCGCGACGATCTGCCGGTCGGTGACATCGGTGGCCTCGATCCACTCCTTGCCCCAGACCTCCGCGAACTGCTGCCCGTCCCACGGCGTCACCCCGGACAGCGCCATCCGGCAGCCGATCGCGCCGAGCAGCGCGCTGCGCAGCGGGCCCGCCACGTCGTCGAGGGTGCGCAGGGCCAGTACGGTGCCCGCGTTCGCCGAGCGCAGGCGCTGGATGCCGCGTACGGCCTCGGGGGTGACCGTACGCGAGGCGTCGTCGAGCACCAGGCAGGCGAAGAGCGAGCGGTCCTCGCGGTGTGCCGCGCTGGCCGTGAACTGGGCGAGGAGGAGCCGGGCGAGGATGCGCGACGCGTCGGCGTGGCCGCGCTCGGGCAGATCGATCCGGACGCGTACGGGGTGGTCGAGTGCGCGCAGCGAGAACGGGCGGCCTTCGCCCGATGTGTCGAAGAACCCCGCGAAGGCGGGGCGGTCCAGGAGGGCCATGCGGTCGGCGAGCAGCACGCTCGGGTCGCCTGGCGAGCCCGACTGCCGCTCTCGGGCGTCCAGTTCGCGGAGCATCGCGTCTTGGCCCCGCTCTTCCAGGGCCTCGCGGAGCGCGCCCATCGGCACGGGTGCGCCGTCGAGGAGTTCGCGCAGCTCGGGTACGGAGGGGAAGCGGCCGTTGGCCACGTAGTACGGGCCGAGCAGTTGGGCGAGCACGGTCGCGGAGCGGCGGCTGTCGGCGCCGGGGTGCGGGTCGGCCAGGTCTCCGACGAGGGCCTCGGCCAGTACGGTCGCGGCTTCGTCGGGGTCGGTGGTGCCGCCGTACAGGTCCAGGTCGTAGACCGAATCGGGGTGGCCGATGCGGACCACTACGTCGTAGTTCTCGGCGGGGCCGAGACCGGCGCCCGCGGCGGCGACTACCACCACTGCTGCCCGTCCGGCCAGAGCCTGCAGGCACAGCGCTTCCGTGAGCGGGCTCATCACGCTGCCCGTCTTGCCCGAGCCCGAGGGGCCTACGGCCAGGAGTGAGGTGCCCAGCAGGTCGGGGCCTACGGCCAGGCCGGTTCCTCGGTACTGGTACGGGTTGCGGTCGTCGTCGGCCGTCGTGCCCAGGCGGACCTGGGCGGTGATCAGGTCGTGTCTGGCTCCTCTGGCGTGCAGGTCGCGCTCGCCCGAGGGGTGCAGGCAGGCGGCGGCGCCGTCCTTGAGTACGGCGCGGGTGAAGTCGGGCAGGGCGTGGCGGCCTGAGCGTACGGACTGCCAGGCGCGGGCGATCCTGGCGTGGTCCACGTCGCGCATCAGGCCGGCGGTGGCGTCCGCGGTGAGGCGGTCGGCGGCGTCGGGGGCGCCGGCGGCGCGGAGCTGGGGCCAGGTGGCGGGGTCCTCTTCGGGCTGTTGGGACGCGGGCGTGTCCTTGGGCGGGCGTACGCCTGGCCAGGCGGGTGGGCCGTAGCGGCGCCAGATCTCCGGCCAGCGGCCCAGGCGGCCGACCATCATCAGGAGGCCTCCTGCCACGACGAAGTAGTAGACGTACGAGGCCACCAGGTACGCGGTGTGGTTGCCGCCCTGGGAACGCCAGGACTCGGGGGTGAGCGCGAGGAGCGGCCAGAGCCAGTAGCTGCCGAGGTAGCCGTTGTAGAGGAGGGACCAGATCAGCCAGCCGACCAGGAACGAGATCACTGCTCCGCTGAGTAGCTGGCGGCCGGGTACGCGCTCGGGTTCCTGGTCGGGCCTCGGGGTGTGGGCGAAGCGCCAGATGCCTGGGCGGGTCTGGGGGCGGGGGGTGCGCAGCCACGCCAGGAATGTCGCGCCGTCGGGCCGCGGGGGCACGCGAGGTGCCTCGGCTCCCGGTGCGTGGCGCGGGACTGGTGGCAGCCCAGTCGGCGCCGCAGGCTTCGGCACCTGGTTGGCGCGTGTGGCCCTTGCGTCGCTGGTGCCGTCGGTGTCCATCGACCCTTGCTCCCTGACCTGGCGGTCTGTCGGTTTGTGCGGGGCCCAATCTAGTGGCTGTGTAGGGGGAGTTCAGCGTTCCGCGCGTCGTGGGGTGGCCGGGGCGCACTTCGGTTCGTTGTGGGGCGGGGCCGCGTCGGGGGGTACGTGCTCACGCCGACGTCTTACCCGGTGGTGGCACATGGATCCCGGTGTGGACCGTCGGCGCTGCGCGCGCACCCCCCGCCCCGTCCCCTCCGGCCGGCAGTGCGCCTACCGGCCGGTGGGGGCGGACGCGCCCGCTGCTCGGTGCCCACCGTTGGTCGTGCGGGTGCGGACCGGTGGGGCGGACGCGCTCGCCGGTCGGTGCCCTCGTCGGTCGTGCGCGTTGCTCGCTATGGACGGTCCGGATAACGCCACGCGCGTACTTCTCCCCAACGGAACATGCCCGGACCCCCGTCTCACCCCTAGCCTGCGAAAAGAAACGTGTCCGATCCACCCCCAGGAGCCCCTTATGAGCGCAGTCCCGCAGGAGCGCCGCGTCGTCACCGCCATCCCCGGCCCGAAGTCCCAGGAGCTGCAGGCCCGACGTACCGCCACCGTCGCGGGCGGCGTGGGCTCCGTACTGCCGGTGTTCACGGCGCGCGCGGGCGGCGGCATCATCGAGGACGTCGACGGCAACCGGCTGATCGACTTCGGGTCCGGTATCGCTGTGACGTCCGTGGGCGCGTCGGCTGAGGCCGTTGTGCGCCGGGCCTCCGCGCAGCTCGCCGACTTCACGCACACCTGCTTCATGGTCACCCCGTACGAGGGCTACGTCGAGGTCTGTGAGGCCCTGGCGGAGCTGACCCCCGGTGAGCACGAGAAGAAGTCCGCGCTGTTCAACTCCGGTGCCGAGGCCGTGGAGAACGCGGTCAAGATCGCGCGTGCGTACACCAAGCGCCAGGCTGTTGTCGTGTTCGACCATGGGTACCACGGGCGGACCAACCTGACGATGGCGCTCACCTCCAAGAACATGCCGTACAAGAACGGGTTCGGGCCGTTCGCGCCCGAGGTCTACCGGGTGCCGGTGGCGTACGGCTACCGCTGGCCGACCGGTCCCGAGAACTGCGGGGCCGAGGCCTCCGCACAGGCGATCGACCAGATCTCCAAGCAGGTCGGTGCGGACAACGTCGCCGCGATCATCATCGAGCCGGTGCTCGGCGAGGGTGGCTTCATCGAGCCCGCCAAGGGCTTCCTGCCGGCCATCGCGCAGTTCGCCAAGGACAACGGCATCGTCTTCGTGGCTGATGAGATTCAGTCCGGGTTCTGCCGTACGGGCCAGTGGTTCGCCTGTGAGGACGAGGGCGTTGTGCCCGACCTCATTACGACGGCGAAGGGCATCGCCGGTGGTCTGCCGCTCGCCGCTGTCACCGGGCGCGCCGAGATCATGGACGCCGCGCACGCGGGTGGCCTCGGTGGCACCTACGGCGGTAACCCGGTGGCCTGCGCGGGTGCGCTCGGGTCCATCGAGACGATGAAGGAACTCGACCTCAACGCCAAGGCGAAGCGGATCGAGGAGGTCATGAAGGGGCGGCTGGCCGCGGTCCAGGAGAAGTGCGACATCGTGGGCGACATCCGTGGGCGTGGCGCGATGATCGCGATCGAGCTGGTGAAGTCGGGTACGAAGGACCCGAATCCGGAGGCGACCGCCGCGGTGGCCAAGGCCTGCCACGCGGCGGGTGTGCTGGTCCTGACCTGTGGCACGTACGGGAACGTGCTGCGCTTCCTGCCGCCGCTGGTCATCGGTGAGGACCTGCTGAACGAGGGCCTGGATGTCGTCGCTGAGGCCATCGCCTCGGTCTGACGTGCTGTGAAGATCCTGTGCGGGGGCGATGGTATGACGCCTGTGCGACTGTTGACGTCACGTCTCGTGTCGTAGGTTCTTCGTAGATGTCCAGGATGGAGTTCCCCCACTCCTCTTGGCACCTCTCACCGATCGGATGGCCGCCCGACTCATCCCCCCCGAGACGCGCGCCGGACGATCACGTCGGCGTCCGACCTTCTGGCTGCGCTTCGTAACCGGAATCGGGACCGACACCGAAGGGCCCGGAAGCTACCCCCCTGCTTCCGGGCCCTTCTGCTTCCTTAACGAAGGTCAGCGTCCAGCATGCGGATCAACTCACCAACCCGTCCGCCGCCACTCGGCGCCGTCGGGAAGCGTTTGAGCACGTCAACGACGACCGGTGTCGCACGACGCACCGTCTGCTCAAGGTGTTCGGCACCAACGCTCCGATCGTCGTCGGCGACGAGTTCGGCCGCTCTGGCCGCGTGAGCGCCAGCTCCGAGAATGTGTTTGACCTGGGTGGCCTTGGCCAGCGGGTGGAGGTAGGCGGCGCCTGCCGCAGACATCGCGGCCCGAGCCGCCTCGCGCGCGGCCGCGGTGTCCGCGCTCTTGGCTGCCTTGAGTGCCGCCCACGCGCTGTCGCGCAGAGCCTTCCCTCGCTCACCACCTCGAGCGAACTCCCACGCGGCGCCGATAGCGTCTCGAGGCCGCAAGTCGTCCGGCTGATCGCCCTCGAATACCTCGAGCACCACTTCCGCGCACGCTGCGGCGAACGCGGAGACCTCACGAAGATCTTGCTTACTCAGAGCGATCTCGCTCACTTCCCCTGGCATGGCTCCATCCTCGACCATTGCGCTGAACAGCCAAGCGGTTGGGGCGGCTCCGGGCCGGCACCGCACGATTCAGGCAGAGACAACGACAACCTCCACCGGCCCTTCGCCCGCTGCGCTATCAGTTCTCCGCGGTCCGGGACAGCCTGACGACAACTGGCTGGTCATCGGTGGCAAGGTGACGACTCCCAAGGGCAGCTGGTCCTTTACCGATCCGTCCCTACTGACCTATGAAGGACACGTGGTTCGTCGAGCCGGTCCTCGCCTTCAGCCTCGCCGATCGAAGCGAGGGTGGGGCGGTGATTCGCGTTCACCTGTCCTTGGAGGCGGCACCCCCATGGCAGCAAGGTGACGACAGGGCGGACATCTACCAGTACTTCGTGGAGGTGCGGGTGGATACGGCTGCGCTGCTTCATGCAGCTGACCAGTGGGATCTTGCCCTGGATTCCTTCCCGACCCGCTGATCAACGTCGGTCTCGCCCGAACTCGGTCCGCTGGGACCAGCGGTCCGTTGCAGCGAAGCACAGCTCGGCCGGTCGCAGTTAAGGTAGCCGCGTGGAAAAGGACGAACGCCTGCTTCATTCCTCGTCGTTCGGCGCAGCGGCGGCCGCATACGCCGAGCACCGTCCGGACTACGCGCAGGACGCGGTGCGTTGGGCGCTTGAGCCCGCGCCGGGCCCGCGTGTGCTCGACCTCGGTGCCGGAACCGGCAAGCTGACCGCCACGTTGGTCGCGCTGGGTGCCGAAGTCATTGCCGTCGAGCCCGATTCGGCGATGCTGGCCGAGCTGCGTCGGGCGCTGCCGACCGTCCGTGCCCTGTCGGGTAGTGCCGAGGCGATCCCGCTGCCGGACGCGTCCGTCGATGCGGTGCTGGCCGGTAACGCCATGCACTGGTTCGACATGGCCGTCGCGGGACCCGAGATCGCCAGGGTTCTCGCGCCCGGCGGCATCCTGGCCGGTCTGTGGAACGTCATGGACGACCAGGTCGACTGGGTCGCCGGGCTCGCACAGGTCAGCGGGAGCGCGGCCATCGGCCCGCGTGACACGCCCGCCAGCTGGCGCGCCGAGGCGGCGGACATGCACCTTCCCAAGACCGGCGGGGCCGCCCGATTCGGCTCGCCGGAGCAGGCCGAGTTCGCGCACGGGCAGCGCCGCACCGCCGACTCCCTCGTCGCGACCCTCGCCACGCGCGCGGGGATGCTGGTCATGCCGGAACAGGAACGTGAGGCCACGCTCGGCCGGATCCGCGCATTCCTCGCGAGCAGAGCAGAGACCGCCGACGGCGAGTTCGCCCTCCCGATGCTGACCGCCGTGCTGCGCGTGCGGCGGCTGTGAGAGCCGTCGAGCGCGTGTCGGCGGCGACTAGCGACTGGCGCTGACCTGGTGGTCTCGCCGTGTTCGCGTGTGCTCAGGCCCAGTGCGAGGCTGTTCCCGTGATTCCCCGACTGAGCAGCCGTCACATCGGTAGTGCGTCTCCTGGGCCAGGTGTTTGGCCTCTTGTTCTACGGTTGCCGACCTTGCTGGTTGGGGTCGGCGTTCTTTTCTTCGTGCTGCTGGGCTGGGTGGCCGCTGTGGATGGGCCCGTGCGGCGTCTGGACGAGCGCGTCGGCCGTGCGGTCCGAGGGAGGGCCGAGGGCTTCGCGCAGGTTCTCGCTGATCTGGGGGAGGTGGCGGTCGCCGTTCCGGTGCTGGTCGCGGTGCTCCTGTATGTCGGGTGGCGGGAGCGTGCGGGGCGGTGGTGGGTGGCGCCGGGTGTGGGTGTGCTCGTGATGGCCGCGGTGCCGCTCGTGGTCGTGCCGGTGAAGGCTCTGGTGGGGCGGGGTGGGCCGCCCGGTATGGCGGGTACGGGGTTCTATCCCTCTGGGCATGCGGCTACCGCGGCGGTCGCCTACGGGGTGGCCGTCGCGTTGCTGCTTCCGTATCTGCGTGGCGTCTGGGTGCGTCGGGTGCTGGTCGTCGGGTGTGTGGTCGTGGTCGGGGCGGCGGGGGTCGGTCTTGTGTGGTGTGGGTATCACTGGCCGCTGGATGTGGTGGGGAGTTGGGTTTTGGGGGGTGTGTTGGTGGGGTCCGTGTCGATGCGGCGTTAGGGGTCTGTGGTCCTGGCGAGTTGGGCTGCCGCTTCGTGCATGGCCAGTTCCAGCAGGGCCGGGTCGGTGAGCGTGCCGGTGCCGTCCGGGGGGATCAGCCAGCGGACGCCGCCGGTCGCCCGGCCGGGGTACGGGACGACGATCCAGGTGCCGTCGCCCGCGCCCCGTACTCCTGTGCCGACCCAGCGGGCCGCCGTACCGGCCGGGACGAAGAAGCCCATCCGGGCGTCGCCGAAGTCCGCGAGCACCGGGCCCGGGCGGTCGACGCAGCGGTTCAGGATGTCGAGCGTCGGATAGCCGAGTTCGCCGGGCAGGATCAGGACGTCCCAGCGCTTGCCCGCCGGGAGCAGGGCGACCCCGAGCGGGTTGCGCTCCCACTCCCAGCGGCAGGCCTCCGGGTCCGGTGCGACCGCGACCAACCACTCCACTGCTGACCTATCCGCCGAGCCGGTCATGGCTTGGCCTCCCTCTTTCGTCTGCGCGCGATGCGTTTCACGAGAGAGAGCGGGCTTGGTGGAAGTCCTTACGCGGGTTTTCGCTACTTGTTGGTAGTGATCTGGGTCACTGGGGTGAGCAGGGCGTACGCCGGCGCTTCAGCTGTCGAAGCCGAGGCCGAAGCGGTCCAGGGTCTTCAGCCAGGGGTTGCGGCGGCCGCCGTTGGCGTCGGCGCGGGCCAGGGACCACTTGGTGAGGGAGATTCCGGTCCAGGCGAAGGGTTCCGGGGGGAAGGGGAGGGGCTTGTTGCGGACCATTTGGAGGGTTGTGCGGTCGGTTTGCTCGCCGGAGAGCAGGTCGAGCATGACGTCCGCGCCGAAGCGGGTCGCGCCGACACCGAGGCCGGTGAAGCCCGCAGCGTAGGCGACCCGGCCGGAGTGCGCGGTGCCGAAGAACGCCGAGAAGCGGGAGCAGGTGTCGATGGCGCCGCCCCAGGTGTGGGTGAAGCGCAGGCCCTCCAGTTGGGGGAAGCAGCGGAAGAAGTGGCCCGCGAGCTTGGCGTAGGTCTCGGGGCGGTGGTCGTACTCGGCCCGTACCTTGCCGCCGTAGGGGTAGATGGCGTCGTAGCCGCCCCACAGGATGCGGTTGTCGGCCGTGATCCGGAAGTAGTGGAACTGGTTGGCGCTGTCGCCGATGCCCTGGCGGTTCTTCCAGCCGATGGAGTCGAGTTGGGACTCGGTGAGCGGCTCGGTCATCAGGGCGTAGTCGTAGACCGGGACGGTGTAGGGGCGGATTCGCTTGACGAGGGAGGGGAAGACGTTGGTGCCGAGCGCGACCTGGTGGGCCAGGACCCGGCCGTACGGGGTGCGGACGGCCATGCCCGCGCCGTGCTGGGTGAGGGTGTTCGCGGGGGTGTTCTCGTAGATGCGTACGCCGAGGTCGAGGCAGGCGCGCTTCAGGCCCCAGGCCAGCTTGGCGGGGTGCAGCATCGCGACGCCTTCGCGGTCCCAGATTCCGGCGAGGAAGGTGGGAGAGGCGAGTTCGGCCTTGACCTGGTCGGCGTCCAGGAACTCGGTGCCGCCGTCGAGGCCGAGGCGCTGGGACTCGGTGTGCATCTCGCGGAGCTCTTCGACCTGGTGCGGCTCGGTGGCCACGTCGATCTCGCCGGTGCGCTCGAAGTCGCAGTCGATTCCGTAGCGGGCGACCGCCTCCTCGATGGCGTCGAGGTTGCGGGCGCCCAGCTGTTCCAGCTGCTCGATCTCGCCGGGCCAGCGGGCCAGGCCGTTGGCGAGGCCGTGGGTGAGGGACGCGGCGCAGAAGCCGCCGTTGCGGCCGGAGGCGGCCCAGCCCACCTCGCGGCCTTCGAGGAGGACGACGTCGCGCTGCGGGTCGCGTTCCTTGGCGATGAGGGCGGTCCACAGGCCGCTGTAGCCGCCGCCGACCACGAGGAGGTCGCAGCTCTCGGCGCCGGTGAGCGCGGGTTCGGCGCGTGGCTTGCCGGGGTCGTCCAGCCAGTAGGCCACCGGCTGGGCGTCGGCGAGTGCGGTGGTGAAGCGGTTCTTGGGGGTCATGGCGCTTGGGGCCATGATCTCAACTCCCTACAGTGCTTGCTTCTTGCGACGGTTGCCGACCAGCTGGCCGACGAGCACGATGCCGACCGCGATCAGGAACATCGCCGTACCGATCACATTGACCTGTACGGGGACGCCGCGCTGTGCCGCGCCCCAGACGAACATCGGGAAGGTCACGGTGGACGGACCCGCGTTGAACTGCGTGATGATGAAGTCGTCGAAGGAGAGTGCGAAGCTCAGCATCGCACCGGCGGCGATGCCCGGCGCGGCCTGCGGCAGGGTGACCCGCCAGAAGGTCTGCGCCGGTCCCGCGTACAGGTCGCGGGCGGCCTCTTCCAGGCGCGGGTCCATCGACATCACGCGGGCCTTGACGGCTACCACCACGAAGCTCAGGCAGAACATGACGTGGGCGATGAGGATCGTGGTGAAGCCGAAGTCGACCCGCATGTTGAGGAAGAGCGTGCCGAGTGAGGCGGCCATCACGACCTCGGGCATCGCCATCGGCAGGAAGATCAGGCCCTGCGTCGCGGACTTGCCGCGGAAGCGGTGGCGGCCGAGTGCGAAGGCGGCCAGGGTGCCGAAGGCGGTGGCGATCAGCGTGGCCGCCACGGCGATCTGCAGGCTCAGCCCGAGCGAGCCGCACATGTCGGCGACGCCGCAGGGGTTGGTCCAGGCGTCGGTGGAGAACTCCCGCCACTCGTAGTTGAAGCGTCCCGCCGGTTTGTTGAACGAGAACAGCATCACCACGACGTTGGGGAGCAGCAGGTACAGCAGGGCGAGCGATCCCACGATGACGACGAGATTGCGGCGCACCCAGTGGATGGGGGCGGTCAGGGGTGCGGACATCAGACCAGGTCCTCCGTTCCCGCGCGGCGCATGTAGAGGGTGACCATGACCAGGATGAGCGCCATGAGGATGAACGACATGGCGGCCGCGGTCGGATAGTCGAGGACGTTGAGGAACTGCTTCTGGATGGCGTTGCCGACCATCTGCTCACGCGGCGAGCCGAGCAGCTGGGCGTTGATGTAGTCGCCCGACGCCGGGATGAAGGTGAGCAGGGTGCCCGCGACGACTCCGGGCAGGGAGAGCGGGAAGGTCACCTTGCGGAAGGTGGTGGACGGCCTCGCGTACAGGTCGCGGGACGCTTCGTGGAGTGCGGGGTCGATCCGCTCCAGGGAGCTGTAGAGGGGCAGCACCATGAACGGGAGGAAGTTGTACGTCAGGCCGCAGATCACCGCGAGGGGCGTGGCCAGTACGCGGTCGTCGGCGGTCAGGCCCAGCGCGCTGGTCACATCCAGGAGGTGCAGGCTGTTCAGCGCGGAGACCACGGGGCCCGAGTCGGACAGGATCGACTTCCAGGCGAGGGTACGGATCAGGAAGCTGGTGAAGAAGGGCGCGATGACCATCACCAGGAGGATGCCGCGCCAGCGTCCGGCCCGGAACGCGATCATGTAGGCCAGTGGGTAGCCGATGAGCAGGCACAGGGCGGTGGCGACGGCCGCGTACAGGAAGGAGCGTATGAAGTGCGGGCCGTAGTCCTGCAGCGCCTCCCAGTACGTGGCGAAGTGCCAGGTGACCTGGTAGCCCTCCTCCAGGGATCCGGTCTGGACCGAGGTGGACGCCTGGTAGAAGAGCGGGGCCACGAAGAAGACGGCGAGCCAGATACCGGCGGGCAGCAGCAGCCAGTACGGGGTGAGGCGGCGGCGTCCAGGTGTCGCGGCCGGTACGGCGTCGGGTTCCGCGGCGCCCGGGGGCGGAGCGGTCTTGAGCGCAGGGCTCATACGGCGTCCTCCCCCGTACCGGCGTCGATGGCCTGGGCGGAGTCGAGGCCGAAGGTGTGGGCCGGGTTCCAGTGCAGCACCACGTCGGCTCCCGGGATCAGGCGGGCGTCGCGTTCCACGTTCTGCTCGTAGACCGCCAGTTCGGGCCCGGCCGGGCTGTTGACCAGGTACTGCATCGAGACGCCGAGGAAACTGGCGTCCGAGATCCTGCCGGTGACGCGGTTGCGGCCCTCGGGGATGGTCGCCTCGTCGGCCGCGTGGGTGAGGGAGATCTTCTCGGGACGTACGCCCGCCAGGACCCGGTCGCCGGTGCGCAGTTCGGTGTGGGCGCGCTGGGCGGGCAGCCGGAGCTTGCTGTCGGCGGCCTTGAGCAGGGCGTGGTCCCCGGCCGCGTCGACGACCTCGGCCTCGATCAGGTTGGAGGTGCCGAGGAAGTTGGCGACGAAGGTCGTACGCGGGTTCTCGTACAGCTCGACGGGGGCGCCGAGTTGTTCGACCCGGCCGCCGTACATCACCGCGACCTGGTCGGCCATGGTCATGGCCTCCTCCTGGTCGTGGGTGACATGCACGAAGGTGATGCCGACCTCGGTCTGGATGCGCTTGAGTTCGAGCTGCATCTGGCGGCGCAGCTTGAGGTCGAGCGCGCCGAGCGGCTCGTCGAGCAGAAGTACCTGCGGGCGGTTGATCAGGGCGCGGGCGAGGGCGACGCGCTGCTGCTGGCCGCCGGAGAGCTGGCGGGGCTTGCGGCGGGCCATCGGGCCCAGTTCCACCAGGTCCAGCATCTCGTCGACCTTGCCGGCCACGTCCTTGACGCCCTGGCGGCGCAGGCCGAACGCGATGTTCTCGTACACGTCCAGGTGCGGGAAGAGCGCATAGCTCTGGAAGACGGTGTTCACCGGGCGCTTGTGCGGGGGCAGCGCGGTGATGTCCTGATCCCCGAGGAGTACGGAGCCGGTGCTGGGGTCCTCAAGACCCGCGATCATGCGCAGGGTGGTGGTCTTGCCGCAGCCGGAGGCACCGAGGAGGGCGAAGAAGGAGCCCTCGGGGATGGTGAGGTCCAGCGGGTGCACGGCGGTGAAGTCACCGAAGACCTTGCTGACCTGGGACAGGGTGATGGTCATGAACGTTCCTCAGATGGGCTTGCCTCAGATGGGCTTGGCTTCCGCCGGGGGTCTCACGCGCCGATCAGCTTGGCGAACTGGTCCTCGTAGCGGGTCTCTTCCTTCTCGCTGAGCTGCCGGAAGTTGTGGCCCTTGGCGATCATCTTGGCGTCCGGGACGATCAGCGGGTCCTCGGCGAGCTCCTTGTCGATCTTGGCGAGCTCTTCCTTGGCGCCGACCACCGGGCAGATGTAGTTGACCCAGGCGGCCAGTTCGGCCGCGATCTTCGGCTGGTAGTAGTAGTCGATCAGCGCCTCGGCGTTCTTCTGGTGCTTGGCCTTGGCGGGCACCAGAAGGTCGTCGGTGCCGAAGAGATAGCCGTTGTCGGGCAGGTAGAACTGCACGTCGGGGTTGTCGAACTGGAGCTGTACGACGTCACCGGCCCAGGCGACACAGGCGGCGATGTCGCCGGAGTTCAGCTCGTCCATGTAGTCGTTGCCGGTGAACCGGCGGACCTGCTTGGAGTCCACCGCCTTCTGGATCTTGGCGATGGCGGCGGAGAAGTCGTCGTCGCTGAAGTCCGCGGAGTCCTTGCCCATGTCGAGCAGCGTCAGGCCCATGGTGTCGTGCATCTCGGTGAGCAGCGAGACCTTGCCCTTGAGGGAGTCGTCCTCAAGCAGCTGGGTGACGCTCTTGACCACCTTTCCCTTGGTGGCCTTCTTGTTGTACGCGATGACCGCCGCGGTGCCCGCCCAGGGGTAGCTGTACTGGCGGCCCGGGTCGTGCGCCGCGTTGCGGAAGCGGCCTTCGAGGTTGGCCACCGCGTTGGGCAGGTTGGCGGGGTTGAGGCGGCGGGCCCAGCCGTGCTTGATGAGCCGCCCGGCCATCCAGTCGGAGAGGCAGATCAGGTCGCGGCCGGTGTCCTGGCCCGCGGCGAGCTGCGGCTTGATCTTGCCGTAGAACTCGTTGTTGTCGTTGATGTCCTCGACGTACTTCACCTTGATGCCGGACTCGCGCTGGAAGGCTTCCAGCGTGGGCCGCTTGTTCTCGTCATCGTCGTCGACGTCGATGTACAGCGGCCAGTTGGCGAAGTTGAGGACCTTCTCCTTGTCCGAGAGGTCCTTCGTCTTGTCCTTTTCCTCGCTGTCGCCGCCCTCGGCGGCGGGGATGCCACAGGCGGCCAGCAGGGCTCCGCCGGCGGCGAGCGAGGTGCCCTGGAGCAGACGGCGCCGGGACATGGCGGCCCGACCGCTGGTCAGACTGCGCTCCCAGGCCTTGCGGACCGGCTCGGACATGCCGTCGTACAGATCAGTGGGTATCACAGGGGAACTGCCTTCCTGGGAGGGGGTGGGAAGGAGTGGGNCGGCCGTGCGTCGAAGGGGGTCCCTCCCTGCTCAATGGGGTCTCCCCTGCTCGAGCGCAGCCGAGAGCGTGGGGAAGCAGTCGAGAGCTTGGGGGCGCGTGCCAGGCGTCGCGGGCCCGCGAAGATCGGGGAGACGCCCCCTAGCGGCGGGCACCCGCCGTGCCACCGCGTGGGCCAGTACGGTGGCGCCCCCGGCGACCGCCAAGCCCCACACCGCGTCCCGCGCCCGGGTCGGCCGCAGCACCCCCGCGCGCCGCAGGCGGCCGCGCGCCCACGCGGTGAAGGGCACGACCAGCAGCGGCGAGGTGACGGAGCCGGGGGTGTAGCCACGTATCGCCGCCGCCTGCGCGAGGTGCACCAGGCCGTGCAGGCCGAAGCCGTTCAACGCCGTCTGGTAGAAGGCCGATCGGCCGCCGCTCAGGCGCCCCGCGGCTGCGGCGGAGGCGACGACCGCGCCCATCACGCCCACCGCCACAGCGAACTCCCGTGGCTCGACGGAGTCCAGGGTCCGCCACACACGCTCCGGCACGGCCGGGAACCTCTCCCGCAGCTCGGGAAGGTGCTCCGCGGTCCAGCGCGGCACGGTCGCCAACTCCTCGGCGTCGTGCAGCGCCCACGCGGCCAGCAGTCCCAAGGTGACGGCCGCGCCCACCTGTTCGTCGCTCATGGACGCAAGGCTGCCACAGCAACATAACGGGGCGGGCAGGAGACCCAGTTGGTCCCCTGCCCGCCCCGCGAAAGTCCGCCCCGTGCAGGGCAGCCGATCAGCCCTCGAGCGACGTCATCACGTGCTTGACGCGCGTGTAGTCCTCGAAGCCGTACGCCGACAGGTCCTTGCCGTAGCCGGACTTCTTGAAGCCGCCGTGCGGCATCTCGGCGACCAGCGGGATGTGCGTGTTGATCCAGACGCAGCCGAAGTCGAGTGCCTTGGAAAGGCGCATCGCGCGGCCGTGGTCCTTGGTCCATACCGAGGACGCCAGGGCGTACTCGACGTCGTTCGCGTACTGGATGGCCTGGGCCTCGTCCGTGAAGGACTGGACCGTGATGACCGGACCGAAGACCTCCTGCTGGATGATCTCGTCGTCCTGCTTGAGGCCCGAGACGACGGTCGCCGCGTAGAAGTAGCCCTTCTCGCCGACCCGCTGGCCGCCCGCCTCGACCTTGGCGTGCGCCGGAAGGCGATCGATGAAGCCCTCGACCTGGGCGAGCTGGTTCGGGTTGTTCAGCGGGCCGAAGAGCACGTCCTCGTCGTCCGGCATGCCGGTCTTGGTGTCGGACGCGGTCTTGGCCAGCGCCGTCACGAACTCGTCGTGGATGGACTCGTGGACCAGCACGCGGGTGGCAGCCGTGCAGTCCTGCCCGGCGTTGAAGTACCCGGCCTCGGCGATGGCCGCGACGGCCTTGGCGATGTCGGTGTCCTCGAAGACCACGACCGGGGCCTTGCCGCCCAGCTCAAGGTGGACCCGCTTGAGGTCCTTGGAGGCGGACTCGGCGACCTGCATACCGGCGCGCACCGATCCGGTGATGGAGGCCATCGCCGGGGTCGGGTGCTCGACCATCGCGCGGCCCGTGTTCCGGTCGCCGGTGACGACGTTGAACACGCCCTTGGGCACGATGGAGCCGATGATCTCGGCCATCAGGACCGTGGACGCGGGGGTGGTGTCCGACGGCTTGAGGACCACGGTGTTGCCCGCGGCGAGCGCCGGGGCGAACTTCCACACCGCCATCATCATCGGGTAGTTCCACGGCGCGACCTGCGCGCAGACACCGATCGGCTCGCGGCGGACGATGGAGGTCAGACCCTCCATGTACTCGCCGGCCGAGCGGCCTTCGAGCATCCGGGCGGCGCCCGCGAAGAACCGGATCTGGTCCAGCATCATCGGGATCTCTTCGCTGCGGGTGAGCCCGATCGGCTTGCCGCAGTTCTCGGACTCGACCGCGATCAGTTCCTCGGCCCGCTCCTCGAAGGCGTCGGCGATCTTCAGCAGCGCCTTCTGGCGCTCGGCCGGTACCAGGTCCCGCCAGGCGGGGAACGCGGCGGCGGCGGCCGCCATGGCGGCGTCGACGTCCGCCTGTCCGGAGAGCGGGGCGGTCGCGTACGCCTCGCCGGTAGCCGGGTTGACCACCTCAGTGGTCCGCCCGTCCGCGGCGTCCCGGAACTCCCCGTCGATGTAGTTGCGCAGCCGACGCAGTTCGGTGGTCACTGCTGCCTCCTGATCAGATGTCCAGTGGGTGAGATGCCCACCCTAGTCCGTTCACCGACGCTTTCGACATACCTAGCCGGTCACATCTACGAAATCCGCGAGATCCGAGCACGAGAACAACGGATTTCATCGATCTGGGGTTGCGGAACAGACGAGACCTCGTGCACAGTGTGGGCGTGGCCAGCCGAAGCGCAGACTCCAGGACCGGGAACGGATCGACACCCACCGTCGATGCCGTCTCCCTCGCGATCATCGAGCAGCTCCAGGAGGACGGACGCCGTCCGTATGCCGCTATCGGCAAGGCGGTCGGCCTGTCCGAGGCTGCCGTACGCCAGCGCGTACAGAAGCTGCTCGACCAGGGCGTGATGCAGATCGTCGCCGTCACCGACCCACTCACCGTGGGATTCAAGCGGCAGGCGATGGTCGGCATCAACGTCGAGGGCGACCTCGACCCCGTGGCGGACGCACTAGCCGCCATGTCCGAAGTCGAGTACGTGGTGCTCACCGCGGGCTCCTTCGACCTGATGGTGGAGGTCGTCTGCGAGGACGACGACCACCTGCTCGAAGTGATCAACAAGCGCATCCGGGCCATCCCGGGCGTGCGCTCCACCGAGAGCTTCGTCTACCTCAAGCTCAAGAAGCAGACCTATATGTGGGGAACCCGATAGCCGTGAGCAAGGACCTCTCGCAGACCGCGTACGACCACCTGTGGATGCACTTCACCCGCATGTCCTCGTACGAGAATGCCCCTGTGCCGACCATCGTGCGCGGCGAGGGCACCTACATCTACGACGACCGGGGCAAGCGCTACCTCGACGGCCTCTCCGGACTGTTCGTGGTGAACGCCGGCCACGGCCGCCACGAGCTCGCCGAGACCGCGTACAAGCAGGCCCAGGAGCTCGCCTTCTTCCCGGTGTGGTCCTACGCCCACCCGAAGGCCGTCGAGCTGGCCGAGCGGCTGGCCAACTACGCCCCCGGCGACCTGAACAAGGTCTTCTTCACCACCGGTGGCGGTGAGGCCGTGGAGACCGCCTGGAAGCTCGCCAAGCAGTACTTCAAGCTCAAGGGCAAGCCGACCAAGTACAAGGTCATCTCGCGCGCGGTCGCCTACCACGGCACCCCGCAGGGCGCCCTGTCCATCACCGGCCTGCCGGCCCTGAAGGCCCCCTTCGAGCCGCTGGTCCCCGGTGCCCACAAGGTGCCGAACACCAATATCTACCGCGCCCCGATACACGGCGACGACCCGGAGGCCTTCGGCCGCTGGGCCGCCGACCAGATCGAGCAGCAGATCCTCTTCGAGGGCCCCGAGACGGTCGCCGCCGTCTTCCTGGAGCCGGTGCAGAACGCCGGTGGCTGCTTCCCGCCGCCGCCCGGGTACTTCCAGCGGGTCCGCGAGATCTGCGACCAGTACGACGTGCTGCTCGTCTCGGACGAGGTCATCTGCGCCTTCGGCCGCCTCGGCACGATGTTCGCGTGCGACAAGTTCGGCTACGTACCGGACATGATCACCTGCGCCAAGGGCATGACCTCGGGCTACTCCCCGATCGGCGCCTGCATCATCTCCGACCGCCTCGCCGAG
Organism: Streptomyces sp. E11-3; assembly: GCF_046540415.1. NCBI lineage: Bacteria > Bacillati > Actinomycetota > Actinomycetes > Kitasatosporales > Streptomycetaceae > Streptomyces > Streptomyces sp. E11-3. The sequence goes on from NZ_JAZGRL010000001.1 coordinate 1,997,015, forward strand.
CCGTTCTACCAGGGTGACAACACCTTCCTGCACGGCTACACCTTCGGTGGCCACCCGGTCTCCGCCGCGGTCGGCATCGCCAACCTCGACATCTTCGAGCGCGAGGGCCTCAACCAGCACGTGCTGGACAACGAGGGCGCGTTCCTCGCCACCCTGGAGAAGCTGAAGGACCTGCCGATCGTCGGCGACGTCCGCGGCAACGGCTTCTTCTACGGCATCGAACTGGTGAAGGACAAGGCCACCAAGGAGTCCTTCAACGACGAGGAGACCGAGCGCGTCCTGTACGGCTTCCTCTCCAAGGCGCTGTACGACAACGGCCTCTACTGCCGCGCCGACGACCGTGGCGACCCGGTCGTCCAGCTGGCGCCGCCGCTGATCTCCGACCAGTCGACCTTCGACGAGATCGAGCAGGTCCTGCGCAGCGTCCTGACGGAGGCCTGGACGAAGCTCTGACAGCGACACCGGTCAGGCTTCCGGCGCTTCTGACACGCCGGGACATGCACACGGCCCGGGTGGCCCGTTCGAGTGAGAACGCGGCTGCCCGGGCCGTGTGTTGTGCGCTCCGTACGCCGCAATCCCTACGGTTCATTGAATCCTCCCCCTGCCAAAGCAGGGGGATCCCTGGCTCACGCTGCTCAGTCGCTCAGCGAGCGGTCGAGTCTGACGCGATCAACACCAGCCGGGTTGAAACCAGCCCGGTCGACCCATATTCAGGAGGCAGCGCGCGCTTGGTTCTCGCGACGCGCTGTGCACAGTCAACCGCACCCGCGCTTGTGACCAATCGGCTTCCTCCTCGTTCCCTCGTACGGGGGACGGCTCACGGGGGGGGATGGCCCTGCGTAACCGGAGCAACTGAACCGAGGTGTTTCCCCATGGTGGCCCCGCCGGACAACGACGTGCTCTGGGCACGCGCCCTGCACGTCTCGCACAACGGCTCGCCCGCCCTCACCGGCGTCTCGATCGGCGTGCGCGAGGGCGAGATCCTCGCCGTGGCAGGCCCGCGCGGGTGCGGCAAGACGACACTGCTGCGCTGTCTGTCGGGCCAGCTGATGCCCCAGCGGGGCGAGGTGTGGTTCAACTCGACGCCGGTGCACACCATGGGCCCACTGGTACGTGAGCGGCTGCGCCGCGACCGGTTCGGCTGGATCGACCCCGAGCCGCAGCTGGTCCCCGAGCTCACCGCCTGGGAGAACGCCGCCCTGCCGCTGCTGCTGCGCGGCGACTCGCACCGCGCGGCCCGCAAGGCCGCCCTGGAGTGGCTGGAGCGCCTGGACGTCGGGCCCTGCGCCCGCAGCCGGCCGCACGCGCTGCTGCAGTCCGAGCGGCAGCGCGTCACCATCGCCCGCGCCCTGGTCACCGCGCCCACCGTGCTGTTCGCCGACGAGCCCACCGCTCCGCTGCACCGCGCCGACCGCGCCCATGTGCTGCGTACGCTCACCACGGCCGCCCGCTCGCACGGCATCACCGTGGTGCTCGCCACCCATGACCCCGCCGTCACCGGATCCACCGGCGCGGCCGACGCCCCCCTCGCCGACCGCACCGTCTCGCTGCTCGACGGCCGCCGCGTCCATGCCGTACGCGTCGCGGAGTCCCCCGAGCCGAAAGGGGCGGCGTGCTCGCTCTCCGCCTAGCCCGCGGCGCCCATCCCCTGATCCTGATCCGCCGGCTGACCGTCGCGGCTGCCGCCGCCGGTACGGGATTCCTGCTCCTGTGCACCCTCGGGTACGCGATGGGCCACCCGGAGGCCTCCCAGAGCGCCCTGCTGCGGCTCGCCTGGTGTGCGGCGCCGCTCGCCGCCACCGTGCACCTCGCGGTGGCCGTGGCGCGTACGGACCCGGGGACCCGGCCGCAGCCCGGTCTGTCCGCGGTGGGGCTCGGGCCGGTCCGGCTGATGGTGCTGGCCGCGGCCACCACCGCCATGGCCTGCACCCTCGGCTCGATGCTCGCGCTGCTGTTCTTCCTGCATCTGCGCGGCGACCTGACGGGGCTGCCCTTCGACGGGGCGGCGGCCGGACTGCTCGGCGGCGGGCAGTCGCTGCCGCTGGCGGCCGCGCTGACCCTGCTGGCCCTGACCCCGGTGATCGCCTCCTGCTGCGCCGCCCTGGTCCTGCGGCCGCGCAGGCCCGGCCCCCGCGGCGAGCAGGACCCACGGCAGCCCGCCGCCCCCGCGCCCGCGCCGACCGGGCTGCCGTGGGGCGTGGCGCTGATCGCGGCGGGCCTGGCCGTGGAGACCTACGCGGCCACGGCCCAGGGCACACCGGACGGGCTGCCGATGCCGGGACGGCTGGTGGGCATCCCGGCCGGGGTGCTCGCCGGGTGGGCGGTGACCGCGCTCGGGCTCGCCCTGGCGGGCCCCGGGCTCACCGCGCTGTGCGGGCGCCTGCTCGGGGCCCTGCGGCCCGGCGCGGCCCGGCTGCTCGCGGGCCGGGTGCTGCGCGCGGAGGCCCAGCGGATCGGGCGCCCGCTGGGCGTGGTGTGCGCGGTGGCGGCGGGCGGGATCGCGGTGGCCGCGCTGTATGGCGCCCGGCAGCCGCAGATCGGCCCGCTGACCGTGCTCGGCGCCGTCCTGGTGGTGGGGTGCCCGCTGCTGACCCTGGCGACCGCTGCGTTGGAGGCCCGGCAGGCGCGCGCCCACACCACGGCGGCGCTGGTCCGGCTGGGCGCCCCGGTATCGGTGCTGCGCGGGGCCGCGGCGCTGCGCGCGGGTGCGCTCTTGGCTGTGTTCGGCCCGCTGACCTGGGCGGTTGCGGCTCTGGCGGCGCTTCCCATGACCCGCTGATGGCCGTGCCGAAGAACGTACGGAAAAAATCTCGCGGGGACCGATGAGTCCCGTGGGACACGGCCGTCTACCCCTACGAAGCGACACACCAACGGGATAGACACAAGGAGCAAGCAACATGGCGGACAACGGCTACCAGCAGATGATCTTCGTCAACCTGCCGGTCAAGGACCTCGACGTCTCCAAGAAGTTCTTCGGCGAGCTCGGGTACTCCTTCAACGAGCAGTTCTGCGACGAGACCACCGCCTGCCTGGTCATCAGCGACACCATCTTCGCGATGCTGATCACCGAACCGCGCTTCGGCGAGTTCGCGATCAAGCCGATCGCGGACGCCACCAGGAGCACCGAGGTCCTGCTGTGCCTGAGCGCCGAGAGCCGCGAGAAGGTCGACGAGCTCGCGGACCGCGCGCTGGCCGCGGGCGGCTCCCCGGCGAAGGACCCGCAGGACTTCGGCCAGATGTACGGCCGCTCCTTCCAGGACCCGGACGGGCACCACTGGGAGGTCATGTGGATGGACCCGGCCGCGGTGCAGGGCTGACGACCGGCCCCGAGGGTGCGTGCCGGGCGTCGGGGCGCGGGCGGGGGTTCAGAAAAGGCTCTCAGGGGGCGCTTCGGTCGATACTGGCCGTATGGACTTCCTTCGTCCCGCCAGCTGGGAGGAGGCGCTCGCCGCCAAGGCAGCGCACCCCCAGGCCGTGCCGATCGCGGGCGGCACCGACGTGATGGTCGAGATCAACTTCGACCACCGCCGCCCCGACCACCTGCTGGACCTGGGCCGCGTCGGCGAACTGGCCGAGTGGACCATGGACGAGTCCGAGGGCGGCGAGCGGACGGTCCGGCTCGGCGCGTCGGTCCCGTACACGCAGATCATGGCGGAGCTACGGGGCGAGCTGCCCGGCCTGGCGCTCGCCTCGCACACGGTGGCCTCGCCGCAGATCCGCAACCGCGGGAGTGTCGGCGGCAACCTGGGGACCGCGTCGCCCGCCGGGGACGCGCATCCGGCGCTCCTCGCGGCGGGCTGTGAGGTCGAGGCGGAGTCGCGGGCGCGCGGCTCGCGGCGTATCCCGATCGACGCGTTCTTCACGGGGGTCAAGCGCAATGCGCTGAAGCCCGACGAGCTGATCAGGGCCGTGCACATCCCCCAGGCCGACGGGCCGCAGCAGTTCTCCAAGGTGGGCACCCGCAACGCGATGGTGATCGCGGTCTGCGCCTTCTCGCTCGCCCTCCATCCTGAGAGCCGTACGGTGCGCACGGGCATCGGCTCGGCGGCGCCGACCCCGATCCGGGCGCTGGCAGCCGAGGACTTCCTCAACGCGGCACTCGAAGAGGGCGGTTGCTGGGACAACGGCAAGGCCGTCGCCCCCTCGGTCGCCGAGGAGTTCGCCCAGCTCGCCTCGGGCGCCTGCGATCCGATCGACGACGTACGGGGCAGCGCCGCCTACCGCCGCCACGCGGTGGGCGTACTGGCCCGCCGCACGCTGACGTGGTGCTGGGATGCGTACCGCTCGGGCGTAAGGAGCGCACCATGCGTCTGAACCTGCGGGTCAACGGCCGCCCCCGGCAGGTGGACGACGTCTGGGAGGGCGAGTCGCTGCTGTACGTACTGCGCGAGCGGATGGGCCTGCCGGGCTCCAAGAACGCCTGTGAGCAAGGCGAGTGCGGCTCGTGCACGGTCCGCCTGGACGACGTGCTGGTCTGCTCCTGTCTGGTCGCGGCGGGGCAGGCCGAGGGCCGCGAGGTGCTGACAGTGGAGGGGCTCGCGGGGGCGGACGAGAGCGGTGAACTCGCGCCGATCCAGCAGGCGTTCGTCGACGCGGGCGCCGTCCAGTGCGGCTTCTGCACCCCTGGGCTGCTGGTCGCGGCCGACGACCTCCTCAGGCGCGACAACGATCCGACGGACGCCGACATCCGTGAGGCACTCTCCGGCAATCTCTGCCGTTGTACGGGGTACGAGAAGATCCTTGACGCGGTCCGCCTGGCGGCCACGCGGCAGGGAGCCGGAGCGGGATCATCAGCAGAGGGAGAGGGCGGCTGACATGACCGGCACCGTGGGCGTCCCCACCCGCATCACCCAGGGCGCGCGGACCAGGGGCGGTGTCGGCGAGTCCACACTGCGCCCGGACGGCATCCTCAAGGCCACCGGCGAGTTCGCGTACGCGTCCGACCTGTGGCACGAGGACATGCTGTGGGGCCACACCCTGCGCGCCCCGCACGCGCACGCCCTGATCACCCGGCTCGACATCACCGAGGCCCTGCGCCAGCCCGGTGTGTACGCGGTGCTGACCTACGCCGACCTACCCGCAGCCAAGCTGTACGGCCTGGAGTTCCGCGACCAGCCGGTGCTCTGCGACGGCCGGGTCCGCCACCACGGCGAGCCCGTCGCGCTGGTCGCCGCCGACCACCCGGAGACCGCGCGCCGCGCCGCCGCCAAGATCGTCGTCGAGTACGACGTCCTGCCGCCGGTCACCGACGAGGCCTCGGCCACCGGACCCGGCGCCCTGGTGCTGCACCCGGACCGGGACGACCACCACGCCGCGCACGTCCCGCACCCGAACATCGTGCACCGCCAGCCGGTCCGGCGCGGCGACGTCGAGGCGGCACGCGCGCGTGCCGCGGTCATCGTGCGCGAGGAGTACGAGGTGGGCATGCAGGACCAGGCGTTCCTCGGCCCGGAGTCCGGGCTCGCGGTCCCGGCCGATGACGGCGGTATCGACCTGTATGTCTCGACGCAGTGGCTGCATGTCGACCGCGAGCAGATCGCCCCGGTGCTCGGCCTGCCCGAGGAGAAGGTGCGGCTCGCCCTGTCCGGTGTCGGCGGTGCCTTCGGCGGCCGCGAGGACCTGTCCATGCAGGCCCACGCCTGTCTGCTGGCCCTGCACACCGGCAAGCCGGTGAAGATGGTCTACAACCGCTACGAGTCCTTCTTCGGCCATGTGCACCGCCACCCGGCCAGGATCACCTACGAGCACGGCGCGACCCGCGAGGGCCGGCTCACCCATGTCGTCGCCCGGATCGTCCTGGACGGCGGCGCCTACGCGTCCTCGACCCCGGCCGTCGTCGGCAACGCGGCATCGCTCGGCCTTGGCCCGTACGTCTGCGAGAACGTCGACATCGAGGCCATCGGGCTCTACACCAACAACCCGCCGTGTGGCGCGATGCGCGGCTTCGGCGCCGTCCAGGCCTGCTTCGCCTACGAGTCCCAGATGGACAAGGTCGCGGCCGGACTGGGCCTGGACCCGGTGGAGTTCCGGCAGCTGAACGCCATGGAGCAGGGCTCGCTGATGCCCACCGGGCAGCCGGTCGACTCCCCCGCCCCGGTCGCCGAACTGCTGCGCCGGGTCAGGTCGATGCCGCTGCCGCCCGAGCGCCAGTGGGAGTCGGCGGGCGAGGGCGCGGACCTGCGCGCACTGCCCGGCGGCCTGTCCAACACCAGCCACGGCGAAGGCGTCGTACGGGGTGTGGGCTATGCGGTCGGCATCAAGAACGTCGGGTTCTCGGAGGGCTTCGACGACTACTCCACGGCACGGGTCAGGCTGGAGGTCGTCGGCGGCGAGCCGGTGGCGACGGTGCACACCGCGATGGCCGAGGTCGGCCAGGGCGGGGTCACCGTGCACGCGCAGATCGCCCGCACCGAGCTCGGCGTCGCCCAGGTGACCATCCAGCCCGCCGACACCCTGGTGGGCAGCGCCGGGTCGACCTCCGCCTCGCGGCAGACGTACGTCACCGGGGGCGCCGTACGCCACACCTGCCAGGCCGTGCGCGCGAAGGTCCTTCAGATCGGGCGGCGGAAGTTCGGCTCGTACCACCCGGCCTGGGCGACGGCCGAACTCCTGCTGGAGCGCGGCAAGGTCGTCACCGACGGCGGCGAGGCGCTGGCCGACCTGGCGGACGTACTCGAAGAGGAGGCGGTCGACCTGGAGTTGGAGTGGCGGCACCGCCCGACCCACCCCCTGGACCGCGAGACCGGCCAGGGCAACGGCCATGTCCAGTACTCCTTCGCGGCACACCGCGCCGTGGTCGAGGTGGATACGGACCTCGGCCTGGTCAAGGTCGTCGAGCTGGCGTGCGCCCAGGACGTCGGCAAGGCGCTCAACCCGCTGTCGGTCGTGGGCCAGATCCAGGGCGGTACGACGCAGGGGCTCGGCCTCGCGGTCATGGAGGAGATCGTGGTGGATCCGGAGTCGAAGGTCGGCAACCCCTCCTTCACCGACTACCTCATCCCCACCATCCTGGACACCCCGCCGCTCCCGGTGGACGTGCTCGAACTGGCCGACGACCACGCACCGTACGGCCTGCGCGGGGTCGGCGAGGCTTCGACCCTGTCGTCCACACCGGCCGTCGTCGCGGCGGTACGGCAGGCGACGGGCCTGGCCCTCACCCGGGTGCCGATCCGTCCCGAGCACCTCACCGACACCTGACGCTTGCCCCAAGAGGGAAACCAGCCATCCACCCGAGACCCGCCCGGAGGCCGACATGCTGGACATCGCCGAAGATCTGCACCGGTGGGTCGAGCAGGGACGTGACTTCGCCGTGGCCACTGTGGTGGCCGTGAGCGGCAGCGGCCCCCGGCAACCGGGCGCGGCGCTCGCTGTTGACGGCGAGGGTACGGCGATCGGGTCGGTCTCCGGCGGGTGTGTGGAGGGGGCTGTCTACGACCTGTGCCAACAGGCCCTCGAAGACGGCGAGTCCGTCGTCGAGCAGTTCGGCTACAGCGACGAGGACGCCTTCGCGGTGGGTCTGACGTGCGGCGGGGTGATCGACATCCTGGTCACCCCGGTCCGTACGGACTCCCCGGCCCGCCCGGTCTTCGAGGCGGCCCTGGCCGCGGGTGCCTCGGGCGACGCGGCGGCGTTCGCCCGGATCATCGAAGGCCCCGCCGAACTCAGGGGCCGCGCGCTCCTGGTGCACCCGGACGGCTCGTACGAAGGCAGCCTCGGTGGCCATCCCGACCTGGACCACACCGCCGCGGGCGAGGCCGCCGCGATGCTGGACAGTGGCCGCACCGGCACCCTCACCCTCGGCGCGGACGGCTCCTGCGCACTCGCCGAGGACGGCACGCTCTCCGGCCAACTCCTCACCCTGCTGGTGGAGTCGAGTGTGCCCGCCCCGCGGATGATCGTGTTCGGCGCGATCGACTTCGCCTCGGCGCTGGTACGGGTCGGCAAGTTCCTCGGCTACCACGTCACGGTGTGCGACGCCCGCCCGATATTCGCCACCCGCACCCGCTTCCCCGAAGCCGACGACATCGTCATCGAGTGGCCCCACACATACCTGGAGCGCACGGAGGTCGACGGCCGCACCGTGCTCTGCGTCCTCACCCACGACGCCAAGTTCGACGTCCCGCTCCTCCAGTTGGCCCTGACCCTGCCCGTCGCCTACGTCGGCGCGATGGGCTCCCGCCGCACCCACGAAGACCGCAACACGCGCCTACGCGAAGTCGGCGTCACCGACCTGCAGCTGACCCGCCTGCACTCCCCGATCGGCCTGGACCTGGGCGCCCGTACGCCCGAGGAGACCGCCCTGTCCATCGCCTCCGAGATCATCGCGGCCCGCCGAGGCGGCACCGGCGTCTCCCTCACCGGCGCGCACACACCGATCCACCACGACGGCGGCGATGTGTCGCCCCCGCCCTCGGCGATGACACAGGCCGTGCCGCCCGCGCGGTCCTGAGCGACGCCAGGGGAGCCGCTTAGCATGAGCCCGTGCCCCAGGAACCCTCCCCCGTGGAGTCGCCGCGTCGCGAGGTCGCGAGCCTCGCCGAGTTCGACACGGTCGCCGCCGGCGGGAGCCTCGCCCACTACCGCGTCCAGGCCGTCGACCTGACCGAACGCACCTCCGCGCTGCTGTCGTGCGACACCGAGGGCGCGGTGTTCCTCGGCTGCCCGATGCGGCCGGACGCGTCGGCGAAGGTGCGGGCAGGCGGCGCGCTGGTCTTCCCTCCGGTGCCTGGGCTGCCCTTCGACCCGTACCGCGGGTGGCTCTACACACCCGCCGAGCTGTTCGCGGGGCTCGCCGACGGATACGACGCCACGCCCGACGCCCGCGCCTACGCCTGGTTCCAGCAGAGCAAGGCGGAGGGCGAGATCTTCGCGTCGATGCTGCGCGCCATCCACGACGACGCGATCTCCGACAGCCTGGACGAACTCCTCACCGGCGCCCGCGTGGTGGGCGTCATGGGCGGCCATACGATGTCCCGCGGCTCACGCGACTACGCGGGTGCGGCCCGCCTGGGCCGCACCCTGGCCCGCTCCGGGCTGACCGTCGCCACCGGCGGCGGACCCGGCGCCATGGAGGCCGCGAACCTGGGCGCGTACGGGGCGCCGCACGCCGACGGCATGCTGGACGAGGCGCTCGAACTGGTCGCCAAGACCCCGTCCTTCACCCCCTCGGTCACCGACTGGGCGCGGGCCGCCTTCGCGGTGCGCGAACGCTGGCCGCGGGGCGGCGACTCGGTGGGTATCCCAACGTGGTTCTACGGGCATGAACCGCCGAACGCCTTCGCCGGGCACATCGCCAAGTACTTCGCCAACGCCACCCGCGAGGACGGCCTGCTGGCCCGCTCGAACGCGGGCGTCGTCTTCCTGCCGGGCGCGGCCGGCACCGTGCAGGAGATCTTCGACAACGCCACCCCGAACTACTACGAGTCGCTGGGCGCGCCGACCCCCATGGTGCTGGTGAACCGCGCGTACTGGACGGAGCGACTGCCCGCCTGGCCGCTGCTGCGGGCGCTGGCGCGCGAGCGGGCGATGGAGTCCCGTATCGCGCTGGTCGACACGGTGGAGGAGGCGCCCGAGGCCCTGGAGTCCCTGGCCTCGGCCTGAGAGCCTGCCGCGCGCGAGCTCAGCCGAACGTGGCCCGCTCCAGCCAGAAGGCCAGCAGTTCCCGCTCCCCCAGCACCTCCACCCGCTCGCTGTCGACCGGCAGTCGTCGGTAGAAGACCTGGAGCACGTCGGTGAGCGGACCGCGCAGCGCGACCGTCGCCTTCTCGTGTCCGCGCCGCCACGCGAAGCCGTCGTCCCCGAACTCGATCAGCCACTCGGCGTTGAGCGCGGGTGCGGTGTCGGTGGCGTGCAGATGCAGGCTGCGGCCACCGCCGCGCAACTCCCCCGCGCTGTCCTCCGGTTCGGTGCGCTGGGCGAAGCGTACGATCTCCAGCCACTCGTCGATCGTGTCGGCCGCCACCTCGGGCGCCAGTACGTACTCGGCGCGCACCGCGTGGGCCGCGTCCGCGCGGTGCACGACCGTCTCGTGGGCCATCCGCCGCGCCCAGAACCCACTGCGGTGTTCCCACGCCCAGGTCCACACCTCGGTGTCGGGACCGGCGGCGCGCAGTGCCTTCGCCAGCCCCTCGGCGCCGTCGGCCAGCCAGGTATCCAGAGCGGCGGGGTCGTCACCGTCCGGGCCGAGGAGGCCGGGGACCTGCTCTTCGGGAATCTCCTCGGTCGCCTTCGTGCGCACGAGTTGTTCGGCCCAGCGGTGGGCGCCGCCGATGTGTACGGCGAGGTCGCGCAGGCTCCAGTCCGGGCAGGTCGGCACGGTGACCGAGAGATCGGCGCCGTCCAGGTGGGCCCGCAGCAGCTCGGTCTGGCGGATGATCTCGTCGCAGTAGCGGTCGTGGTCCAGGGAGGGAGTCATGGGCGGCACCCTAGATCGCCGTCGGCACCGCGACATGTGGTTTTCCGCCCGCGGCGCTCACGCCAGCACGACAACGTCCTCCACGTCGAACGCCACCCCGACCCACTCGCCCACGTCGGGGGCGTCCCGCAGACCGCAGGCCGCTTCGAGCCGGGGCGCGTCGGCGGGCTGGAGATGCACGGCGACATGGGTGCCGCGGAAGGTGCGGGCCGCCACTCGGCAGCGCAGCCCCTCCTCCTCCGGTACGAGTCGGACGCCCGCGGGGCGCACCAGCAGGCTCCGTACGCCCTGCGCGGACCCGGCAGGGACCGGGATCTTGCCCCAGGGTGTGTCCGCCGCCTCGCCGCTGACCGTGGCCTCGACCACGTTGTCGAAGCCGAGGAAGCGGGCGACGAACGCGTCGGCGGGCCGCTGCCAGACGTCCAGCGGGGTTCCGGTCTGGGCGATGCGGCCGTCCCGCATCACCACCACCCGGTCGGCGAGCGCGAATGCCTCGCCCTGGTCGTGGGTGACGGCCAGTACGGTGGTGCCCAACTCGCCAAAGAGTTCGCGCAGTTCGACGACCAGGCGCTCCCTGAGCGACCGGTCGAGCTGGCCGAGCGGCTCGTCCAGCATCAGCAGCCGGGGCCGGGGGGCCAGTGCCCTGGCCAGGGCGACGCGCTGCTGTTCGCCGCCGGAGAGCGAGGCGACGGCGCGGCCTCCGGCGCCCGGCAGTCCGACCAGCTCAAGGAGCTCCCGGACCCGTTCCTCCCGCTGGGCACGCGGCACCGCGCGTGTGGTCAGCCCGAAGGCGACGTTGCCGCCGACGTCCCGCTGCGGAAAGAGCTGATGGTCCTGGAACATCAGGCCGACGCCCCGCTGGTGGGCGGGGACCCGGCCCTGGTCGCGGCCTTCGAGCAGCACCCGGCCGCCGTCCAGCGGCTGGAGTCCCGCGACCACCCGCAGCAGCGTGGACTTGCCGCTGCCGCTCGGCCCGAGTACGCAGACGATCTCGTGCTCGGCGACTTCCAGGTCGACGCCGTCGAGCGCGGGCTTGCCCGCGAAGCGGACGGTGGCCTCGGCCAGGCGCAGCAGGGCTGGCATCAGAACTCTCCGGTCCGGTCGGTACGGATGCGTTCGAGCAGCAGCAGCGAGACCGCGCACACCAGCATCAGCAGGGTCGAAAGGGCCATGGCCTGGCCGTAGTTGAGCTCGCCTGCGCGGCCGAGCAGGGTCGCGACGGCGACCGGCAGGGTCGGGTTGTCGGGCCGCGCGATGAACACGGTCGCGCCGAACTCACCGAGCGAGACGGCGAAGGCGAAGCCCGCGGCGATCAGCAGGGCCCGCCGTACCAGCGGCAGGTCCACCTCGCGCCACACCCGCCAGGGCGAGGCCCCGAGTACGGCGGCGGCCTCGCGCAGCCGCTCGTCCACGGCGCGCAGTACGGGCAGCATGGTGCGTACGACGAAGGGCACGCCGACCAGCGCCTGGGCGAGCGGCACCAGAATCCAGGAGGACCTGAGGTCCAGCGGCGGCTCGTCCAGGGCGATCAGGAAGCCGAAGCCGACCGTCACGGCGGAGACGCCGAGCGGCAGCATCAGCAGGGCGTCGAAGCCGCGGACCAGGCGGCCCGCCCTGCGGGTGAGGGCGGTGGCGGCGAGGCCGCCGATCACGACCGCGATGACGGTGGCGGCGAGCGCGTACTGGAGCGAGTTGCCGATCGCGTCGATCGGCGGCACCAGGAAGGCGCCGCCCTCCTCGGAGGTGAGCTCCTTGTAGTACGTGGTGGCGTAGCCGGTGGAGGTGTTGAAGGACCGTTCGACCAGTACGCCGAGCGGTACCAGGATCAGCAGGACGACGGTGAGCAGTACGCCGCCGAGCAGCGCCCACTGGCCCGCGCCGCGTGGCCTGCGCGTGGTGTGCGCCGCGTCCACCAGGCGCAGCGCGGTCTCCCTGCGGCGTACCGTCCAGGCGTGCACGGCGAGGATCGCGCCGACCGCGGCGAGCTGCACCATCGTCAGTACGGCGGCCGTGTCCAGGGCGAGCATCTGTGCGGTCTGCCGGTAGATCTCCACTTCGAGGGTGGCGAAGGCGGGGCCGCCGAGGATCTTGACGATGCCGAAGGAGGTGAAGGTGAACAGGAACACCATCAGCGCGGCGGCCGCGACGGCGGGCCCGAGCGCGGGCAGGGTCACCTTGCGCCAGGCGGCCATCCGCGAGGCGCCGAGCATCCGGGCCGCCTCCTCCTGGCGCGGGTCGAGCTGCGACCACAGGCCCCCGACGGTACGGACGACGATGGCGTAGTTGAAGAAGACATGGGCGAGCAGGATCGCCCAGACCGAGGTGTCCAGGCGCAGGCCCCACAGCTGGTCGAGCAGCCCGCCGCGGCCGAGCACCGCCAGGAACGCGGAGCCGACCACGACGGTGGGCAGCACGAAGGGGACGGTGACGACCGCCCGCAGCACCTGCTTGCCGGGGAAGTCGAAGCGCGCGAAGACATACGCGCCCGGCAGGGCGATCAGCAGGGTGAGCGCGGTCGAGGCGAGCGCCTGCCAGGTGGTGAACCACAGGACCTGGAGGATGTCGGGGTCCCCCAGCACATCGGCGAACCGGCCGAGGTGCCAGACCCCGTCGGCCTTGAGGCCGCGCGAGACGATCGCCGTGACCGGGTAGGCGAAGAAGACCGCGAAGAACGCGACGGGCAGGGCCATCAGGCCGAGCCGCGCCGCGCACCCCCGCCGGGTGCTCTTCGTACGGTCGCCCGCCGAAGGCCCTGTCCGGCGCTCGTCTCCTTCTCCTTCTCCTTCTACTTCAGGACCAGCGACTGCCACGACTTGGTCCAGGCCTCACGGTTGTCGGCGATCTTCTTGGGGTCCATGGTCTGCGGGTCGTCGGCCTTCGCGCCGAACTCGGTGAACACCTCGGGCAGCTCGGCGTCCTTGACGACCGGGTTCACGAACATGTTCAGCGGCATGTCCTCCTGGAACTTCTTGGAGATCAGGAAGTCCAGCAGGGCCTTGCCGCCCGCCTCGTTCTTCGCGCCGTCCAGCAGCCCCGCGAACTCGGTCTGCTGGAAGCAGGTGCCGGTCGCGACCCCGGTCGGCGCCTCCTTCGGCTGCGGCTCGGCGAAGTACACCTCGGCCGGCGGGCTGGAGGCGTACGAGACGACCAGCGGCCGGTCGCCGTTGGCCTTCTTGCCGCCCGCGGAGCCGGAGAACTCCTCGTTGTACGCCTGGTCCCAGCCGTCGACGACCTTGACGCCGTTGTCCTTCAGCTTCTTCCAGTAGTCCTGCCAGCCTCCCCCACTCTCGGCTTCGCTCGAGCGGGAGGTGCCCCCTTCGCCGTACTGGGCGGCGGTGCCGAGCAGGAAGCCGAGGCCGGGCGACGAGGTCGCGGCGTTCTCGGTGACCAGCAGGTTCTTGTACTCCGGCTTAACCAGGTCGTCGAAGGAGCTCGGCGGCGCCAGCTTCTTGTCGGCGAAGTACTTCTTGTCGTAGTTGACGCAGATCTCGCCGGTGTCGATGGGCGTGACCCGGTGCTTGTCCCGGTCGAGCTGGAGCTCATCGGGGACGCGGTCCAGGCCCTTGGCCTCGTACGGCGTGAAGAGGTCGTTGTCGAGCGCGAGGGACAGCAGGGTGTTGTCGACGCCGAAGAAGACGTCGCCCTGCGGGTTGCCCTTGACCAGGACGGCCTTCTTGACGGCCTCGCCCGCGTCGCCGCCCTTGAGGACCTTGACCTTGTAGCCGGACTCCTTCTCGAACTCCTTGAGTACGTCCTTGGACGCGGCGAAGGAGCTGTGGCTGACCAGGGTCACGGTCTTGGAGCCGCTCTGGGACGAGCCGGAGTCGCCGTCCTCGCTCCCACACGCGGAGAGAGTGACCAGGCCGAGGCTGGTGACCACGGCGAGCGCCGCGGCCTTCTTGATGGTGCTCACTGGATTCCTCCTGGGTGACCAGGAAGAGACGCGGCCCTGCCCGAAGCCTTGGCTGGCTTTCGGGCAGGGCGCAACAGCATGAGGTGATGACCGAACTTCCTACCCCGAATGACCGGGGCAAGGTTCAGAGGGTCTGCGGCCTGGACGGTGCCGCACTCTCAGCGCTGTGGCGCTCCCCTGTCGGAATATGAAGATGTACGGAGCCAGACTACCGTTCGGCCGCGGCGAGCTGCCCGCACGCTCCATCGATCTCCTGGCCGCGGGTGTCGCGGATGGTGACCGGCACGCCGTGGGCGGCGATCGCCTCGACGAAGGCCTTCTCGTCCTCCGGCCTGGAGGCCGTCCACTTCGACCCCGGTGTCGGGTTCAGCGGGATCAGGTTCACATGCACCCGCTTGCCCTTGAGCAGGCGGCCGAGCCGGTCACCACGCCAGGCCTGGTCGTTGATGTCGCGGATCAGCGCGTACTCGATGGAGATCCGGCGCCCGGACTTGTCGGCGTACTCCCAGGCCGCGTCGAGTACCTCCCGCACCTGCCAGCGCGTGTTGACCGGGACGAGGGTGTCCCGCAGCTCATCGTCGGGTGCGTGCAGCGAGACCGCGAGGCGGCACTTGAGGCCCTCGTCGGCGAGCCGCAGCATCGCGGGGACCAGACCGACCGTGGACACGGTGATGCCGCGCTGGGTGATGCCCAGGCCGTCCGGCTCGGGGTCGGTCAGTCGGCGGATGGCGCCGACGACGCGGTTGTAGTTGGCGAGCGGCTCGCCCATGCCCATGAAGACGATGTTCGACAGCCGGGCGGGCCCGCCGGGGACCTCGCCGTCCCTGAGCGCGCGCATGCCGTCCACGATCTGGTGCACGATCTCGGCGGTGGACAGGTTGCGGTCGAGACCCGCCTGCCCGGTCGCGCAGAACGGGCAGTTCATCCCGCAGCCGGCCTGCGAGGAGATGCACATGGTGACCCGGTCCGGGTACCGCATCAGCACGGACTCGACGAGCGTGCCGTCGTGCAGCTTCCACAGGGTCTTGCGGGTGGTGTCGTTGTCACAGCTGATGTGCCGCACCACCGACATCAGGTCGGGCAGCAGCGCTTCCCGAAGCCGCTCCCGCGACGCCGCGGGGATGTCGGTCCACTCGGCCGGGTCGTGCGCGTACCGCGCGAAGTAGTGCTGCGAGAGCTGCTTGGCGCGAAAGGGCTTCTCGCCGACGGCAGCGACAGCCTCCTTACGCTCGGCGGGCGTGAGGTCGGCGATATGCCGCGGGGGCTTCTTGGCTCCGCGGGGCGCGACGAAAGTGAGTTCTCCGGGCTTGGGCATGGTTCATCCAGTGTCGCAGATGTACGAAGTGGGGCCCGCCGTCCTGTGGACAACGGGCCCCGCTTCGTATAACCACAGGTCAAGAACTACAGGAACGCACCGCAGGTCAAGAACCTACGAAGATCACCATCAGCAGCCACACCACCGGAGCCGTCGGCAGCAGCGAGTCCAGGCGGTCCATGATGCCGCCGTGGCCCGGCAGCAGGGTCCCCATGTCCTTGATGCCGAGGTCCCGCTTGATCATCGACTCCCCGAGGTCACCGAGCGTCGCACTGGCCGCGACCGCGAGCCCGAGCAGCAGCCCCTGCCACCAGGTGCCGTCGTCGATCATGAACTGCATGCACAGCGCACCGGCCGCCATCGCGAAGGAGACCGCGCCGAGCAGCCCCTCACGGGTCTTGCCGGGGCTGATGCGCGGAGCCAGCTTGTGCTTGCCGAAGCGCCAGCCGATCGCGTACGCACCGGTGTCGCTGACCACGGTCAGCAGCAGGAAGGTGAGCACCCGCTGCGGACCGTCGTCGGCGGTGAGCATCAGCGCCACGAAGGTCGCCAGGAACGGCACGTAGAACGCCGCGAACACCCCGGCCGTGACGTCCCTGAGGTAGCCATCCGGCGGCTCGGCCATCCGCCAGACCAGCACCGCGAGCGCCGTGAGTGCCATCGCCACCCAGGCGCCCTCGGGGCCGCGTACGTACCCGGCCACGACCATCGCCGTCCCGCCGACCGCGAGCGGCACCAGCGGGGCCTTGATCTCCTTGCGCTCCGCGAGCCGTGAGGTGAGCTCCCACAGTCCGACCACGACGGCGATCACTATGACGCCGATGAAGGCGGCCTTCACGATGAACAGCGACGCGGCGATGACCACGCCGAGGCCGACGCCGACCCCTATCGCCGCGCGCAGGTCACGGCCCGCGCGCTTTTTGCGCGGGGCCTTGTGCGGCTGCGCGGGCTGCTGGGGTGACGGCGTGCTGGGCATGGGTTCACCGTCACCGGCGTCAGGCACCTCGGGCACGATCGGCATGGGCCGAGTCTGCTGCGCCGCGGGCTCATCGTAGGCGGGACCCGCCGACGCAGGCCCCTGGACAGGGCCCATCTCGGGCGGTCTCCAGTGGCCGGCCTGCGGCGGAGCCCCCCAGGAAGAGTCGTTCATCAGACCTCGAGGAGCTCGGATTCCTTGTGCTTGAGCAGCTCGTCCACCTGCGCGACGTACTTCGCGGTGGTGTCGTCGAGCTCCTTCTCGGCACGGCGGCCCTCGTCCTCGCCGACCTCGCCGTCCTTGACGGCCTTGTCGATGGCCTCCTTGGCCTTGCGGCGCACCGAGCGGATCGAGATCTTGGAGTCCTCGGCCTTGGACTTGGCGACCTTGATGTAGTCCCGGCGGCGCTCTTCGGTGAGCTCGGGGAAGTTCACCCGGATGATGTTTCCGTCGTTGCTCGGGTTGACGCCCAGGTCCGAGTCGCGGATCGCCTGCTCGATGTTGCGCAGTGCGGTCTTGTCGAACGGGGTCACCACGGCCATCCGCGGCTCGGGTACCGAGAACGACGCCAGCTGGTTGATCGGCGTCAGCGCACCGTAGTAGTCCGCCACGATCTTGTTGAACATCGCCGGGTGCGCACGACCGGTGCGGATCGCGGCGAAGTCCTCCTTGGCGACCACGACGGCCTTCTCCATCTTCTCCTCGGCCTCGAGGAGGGTCTCTTCGATCACCACTTGCTCCTGCGTGTCTTGAGTGGGCCCGGCTTGCACGGGGCGGCCGGCTGCGTCGCGTCTCTTTCCTGCACGGTGTCCGACCGGCAGGGCTTTGTCTATCCCTCGGGGAGGTCCCCCGGATCAGGCCCGGGTGCCCTGGTCGCTCACGAGCGTGCCGATCTTCTCACCCTTGACCGCGCGCGCGATATTGCCTGCGGCGAGCAGCTCGAAGACGAGGATGGGCAGCTTGTTGTCCCGGCACAGGGTGATGGCGGTCATGTCGGCGACCTTCAGGTCGCGGGTGATGACCTCGCCGTACCCGAGTGCGTCGAACTTGACGGCGTCCGGGTTGGTCTTGGGGTCGGAGTCGTAGACCCCGTCCACGCCGTTCTTGCCCATCAGCATCGCCTCGGCGTCGATCTCCAGGGCGCGCTGGGCGGCGGTGGTGTCGGTGGAGAAGTACGGCATGCCCATACCGGCGCCGAAGATCACGACGCGGCCCTTCTCCAGGTGCCGTACGGCGCGCAGCGGGATGTACGGCTCCGCGACCTGGCCCATGGTGATGGCGGTCTGGACCCGGGAGTCGATGCCCTCCTTCTCCAGGAAGTCCTGGAGGGCCAGGCAGTTCATGACGGTGCCGAGCATGCCCATGTAGTCGGAGCGCGCCCGGTCCATGCCGCGCTGCTGCAGTTCGGCGCCGCGGAAGAAGTTGCCGCCGCCGAGTACGACCGCGATCTGGGCTCCGTCACGTACGACGGACGCGATCTCCCGGGCGATGGCGTGCACCACGTCCGGGTCAACGCCCAGACCGCCGCCGCCGGCGAACGCCTCGCCGGAGAGCTTCAGGAGATAGCGGCCGGTCTTTTTGCCGTCGCCGCCGTTGTCGGACTTGGTCATGGGGGATCTCCTCGTGGTGCACATGCAAAGAGGCCATTGCCGGTGGGATCTCAATAGTCCCTCAGCGGCAATGGCCTCCTCGTCAGATCTGCGGTCGTCCGGCGCGTACGAGGGTCCGTACGCGATGTCGTCGCCGGACGGCTGCTGTAGACCCTAGCGGGCCTTCAGTCGATCGCGGTACGGACTCAGATGCCGACCTTGATGCGCGAGAAGCGCTTCAGGGTGACGCCGGCCTCGTCCAGGACCTTCTGGACGGACTTCTTGTTGTCGAGCGCGTACGGCTGGCCAAGGAGCGTGGCGTCCTTGAAGAAGCCGTTGACGCGGCCCTCGACGATCTTCGGCAGGGCGGCCTCGGGCTTGCCCTCGGCGCGGGTGGTCTCCTCGGCGACGCGACGCTCGGCCTCGACGACCTCGGCCGGGACGTCCTCACGGGAGAGGTACTTCGGCGCGAAGGCGGCGATGTGCTGCGCGATGCCCTTGGCGACCTCGGCGTCGGCCTTGTCGAACTCGACCAGGACACCGATCTGCGGGGGCAGGTCGGGCATGGTGCGGTGCATGTACGCGGAGACGTAGCCACCGGTGAACTGGGCGAAACGGTCCAGGACGATCTTCTCGCCGAGGGTGGCGTTGGCCTCGTCGACGTACGCCTGGACGGTCTTGCCGGGCTCGATCTCGGAGGCGAGCAGCGCCTCGAGGTCGGCCGGGGAGGTCTTGGCGACGTGCGCGGCGAGGGAGTTCGCGACGGCCTGGAACTTCTCGCCCTTGGCGACGAAGTCGGTCTCGCACTTCAGCTCGACGATGACGCCGGAGGTGTTGTCGTCGGCGATGAGGGAGACCACGGCGCCGTTCTCGGCGGAGCGGCCCTCGCGCTTGGCGACGCCCTTCTGGCCCTTGATGCGCAGGGCCTCGACGGCCTTGTCGACGTTGCCCTCGGCCTCGTCCAGCGCCTTCTTGCAGTCCATCATGCCGGCGCCGGTGAGCTCGCGGAGCTTCTTGACGTCAGCGGCGGTGTAGTTCGCCATGATTCTCGGAATTCTCTCTCGAAGCGAAGTCTGAAGATCTACGGGTGGACAGATCTACGGGTGGACGGCGGGGGCATTGCCTGCCCCCGCCGTCAACTACCGCATCTGTGACCGGTTCCCCGGGATTTTCTGGGGAGGTCAGGCCTGCTCGGCGGCGTCCGCGGCCGGAGCCTCGGCAGCGGCCTCGGCGGCCGGGGCCTCGGCGGCCGGGGCCTCGGCGGGCTTCTCGGCCTCGGCGGGCTTCTCGGCCTCGGCCGGCTTCTCGGCCTCGGCGGCCGGGGTCTCGGCGGGCTTCTCGGCCTCGTCGGCCTTCTTCTCGCCCTCGAGCAGGTCGCGCTCCCACTCGGCCAGCGGCTCGCCGGCGGCCTTCTCGCCCTTGCCCTCACCGGCACCACCGGAACGGGCGATGAGGCCCTCGGCGACAGCGTCGGCGATCACGCGGGTGAGCAGGGTGACGGAGCGGATCGCGTCGTCGTTGCCCGGGATCTTGTAGTCGACCTCGTCGGGGTCGCAGTTGGTGTCGAGGATGGCGACGACCGGGATGTTGAGCTTCCGGGCCTCACCAACCGCGATGTGCTCCTTCTTGGTGTCCACGATCCAGACGGCGCTGGGCACCTTCTGCATCTCGCGGATACCGCCGAGGGTCTTCTCCAGCTTGGCCTTCTCGCGGGAGAGGACCAGGAGCTCCTTCTTGGTGAGGCCGGAGGCGGCCACATCCTCGAAGTCGATCTGCTCGAGCTCCTTCAGGCGCTGCAGGCGCTTGTAGACGGTCGAGAAGTTGGTCAGCATGCCGCCGAGCCAGCGCTGGTTCACGTAGGGCATGCCCACGCGGGTGGCCTGCTCGGCGATGGCCTCCTGGGCCTGCTTCTTCGTGCCGACGAACATGACCGTGCCGCCGTGGGCGACGGTCTCCTTGACGAACTCGTAGGCGCGGTCGATGTACGACAGCGACTGGAGCAGGTCGATGATGTAGATGCCGTTGCGCTCCGTGAAGATGAACCGCTTCATCTTCGGGTTCCAACGACGGGTCTGGTGACCGAAGTGGACGCCGCTTTCCAGCAGCTCCCGCATCGTGACGACGGCCATGGCCGTACTCCTTGTTGTTCTAGGTTCTCGGTTAAGTCCTGACACCCCGGCGCGCGCCGTGCCACACATGAGGGCTAGCCGCATATGGGACCGAGGGACGCTGACGTCGGTGCTGATGAACTGCCGCTCCTGATGAGCCGCTGCTCACGACCTCGACGTCGGGGCGTGCGAAGTCGACCCGGTGACCCGGATCGCCACAAGAAGTGTACGGGACCCGCGGGGTACCGGGTGACGCCGCTGTCCACAACCGGTCGGTTGTCCACAGATCCGGGCCGTGATCAGCGGGGGTGGGGGCGGTGGTGCCACGGTTCTGGGATGAAACGGAGTGTGGGTGCGGGGGTGCGGCTGGTCGTGGTGCGGTTGCTTGCGGTGCGGCTGATCGTGGTGCTGCCGATCGTGGTGCTGCTGATCGTGATGTTGTGCGCGGCGCTGGTCTTGGGTGGGGTTGCTGGTGCGGTTGAGGGTGGGGAGNTGGGGGAGGGTGGGCACAACCCCTCGCCACGGGTGCACCCGTTCCACCAAGCCCGGAGGGCAACACCCTCCCCCCGCCGCGGGGCGCCGTTCAACCAAGCCCGAGGGGCACCCTCACCCCGTCACGGCGCACCGTGAAGACAAGCCCGAAGGGCACCCTCACCCCGGCACGGGGCACCGTGCATACCCTCCGCGCGGCGGGTTAGCCGCGTATTCCTCGGAGCGCGAGGGATACCGCCGCGTCGGTGATGACGGCCGGATCCTCCGCCGCACCGAGCTCAATGCGGCGGACCGCCGCGTCGACGATGCCCTGCAGAAGCATCGCCGCCATGCGGGGCTGCGAGTGCCCCAGGGCATCGAGCGCCTCGACGATCATGGCAACCAGTCCCCCATGCGCGGCCCGGATCTTCTCGCGGGCGCCCGCGTCCAGCTCACTGGAGGAGATCGCGACCACGGCACGGTGCCGCTGGTCGCCGACCAGCGCGAGCTGCGCCCGCACGTAGGCCTCCACCTTGGCCTCGGGGGACTGCACCTGCTGCATCGCGGTCTCGACGTCCGCCGCCCAGACGGGGAAGTCCACCTCGCAGAGTTCCTCCACGACCGCCGCGCGGGAGCGGAAGTACTCGTAGACGGAGGACCGGGCCAGGCCCGTGCGCTCGGCGAGCGCGGGGAACGTCAGCGCGTCCGTACCGCCTTCGGACAGCAGGGAACGCGCGGCGTCCAACAGGGCGCCGCGCTGCATCGACCGGTGCTCGGCCACAGAGGCCGCTCGAATCCTTGGCACGTTTCCACTCTACGGAGCCGACGCCGCAGGCAGGACCGATTCAGCGTCCGAAGCTCGCCAGCTTCGCCCTGAGCTGGAGCACCGACTTGGTGTGGATCTGGCTGACCCGGCTCTCGGTCACCCCGAGCACATGGCCGATCTCGGCGAGCGTGAGCCCCTCGTAGTAGTAGAGGGTGACCACGGTCTTCTCGCGTTCGGGGAGGGTGTTGATCGACCGCGCGAGGAGTCTGCGCAGCTCGCGGCCCTCGGCGACCTCCACGGGGTTGTCCGCGGAGGTGTCCTCCAGGGTGTCCATGAGGCTGAGCCGATCGCCTCCCTCGCCGCCCACATGCAGCAGCTCCTCCAGAGCCACCACGTTGGCCAGCGACAACTGGCTGAAGACCGTGTGCAGTTCCTCCAGCGCGATGCCCATCTCGGCGGCGACCTCCCCTTCCGACGGGGTGCGTCGCAGCTGCGCTTCGAGTGTCGTGTACGCGCGTTCGACGTTGCGTGCCTTCTGCCGCACCGATCGCGGAATCCAGTCCAGGGCCCGGAGTTCGTCGATCATCGCCCCGCGGATGCGGGTGATCGCGTACGTCTCGAACTTGATCTCCCGCTCGATGTCGAACTTCTCGATGGCGTCGATCAGTCCGAAGACCCCGGAGGAGACGAAGTCCGCCTGTTCGACGTTGGGCGGCAGCCCCACGCTCACCCGGCCGGCGACGTACTTCACCAACGGCGAGTAGTGCAGGATCAGCTGCTCGCGCAACCGCCCGTCACCCGTCGCCTTGTACGAGCGCCACAGCTCGTCGAGCGACGAGGGTGCGGGCGGCCGTACGCTGCCGCGGGCAGCTGGCGGAACAGCCGCCCGGTCAGACCCGGAGGTGTGCTGGGGCATTCGTCGCCTTGAGTCGTCCTGCTGTGAACTGGGGTGAGGTCGTGGTGGGGGGTCGGAAGCCATGTGAGCGTAGCGTGACTGGAGCGTCGCGGTCTGCGAAGAGTAGGGGATCTGGCATGGGCAGATACGTTCAGCTGGTCGGCCCACCGTGCCGTTTCCCCCGTGGGCCGCTGCGACCGAAAGGCCATCTGCCAAGGTCATCGGGGATCATCCGGACGGCGGAACGCCTCTGGTCACCACCTTTCATTCGACGAAAAGACAGTCTGTGTCGTCTGGCGTGTCAACTGCCAGCCGTCGCCGTGTCGTTCGACGAACCCCAGTGACTGGAGTTCGTACAGACTGCCGACGGCGTCATCCGGGGTGGTCGCGGCGCCGTGCGCGATGTCCCGCACGGTCAGCGCGCCGGTGGCCGGTAGAACGGCGAGCACCCGTGCGGCCTGCGGGCCGAGCAGGTCCCTGGGCACGACGGGGCCGCGCCGCTCCGGCGCGAGGTCGCCGATGGCCCCCACCAGCTCCACGACTTCGGCGGCGCTGGTGACCAGTACCCCTTCACCACGCAGGAGTTGATGCACCCCGTCCGAGAGTCCGCTGGTGGCCGGACCGGGTACTCCTATCGTGTGACGGCCCAGCGACTGGGCCCTGCGCGCGGTCACCAGTGCACCGCTGCGGCAGGCGGCCTCGACGACGACCGTGCCCCGGGTGAGCGCGGCGATGACCCGGTTGCGCTGGATGAAGCGGTACGCGGTGGGATGGTCGCCGGGTGGTAACTCGCCGACCAGGAGACCCTGTTCGGCGATCCGGTCGAGCAGTCTGTGGTGTCCGCGCGGATAGGGCACGTCGACCCCGCTGGCGAGCACCGCCACGGTGGCCCCGCCCGCGCCGAGCACTCCCCGGTGCCCGGCGCCGTCCACGCCGTAGGCCCCGCCGGACACCACGACCCAGCCGCGCTCCGCGAGCCCCGCGCCGAGCCGCGCCGCCATCTGCGCTCCGTACTCCGTGCAGGCTCGGGAGCCGACCACGGCCACCGACCTCAGCGCCCACAGCCGCAGCGATGCCTGACCTCTGATCCAGAGCCCGATGGGCCGCGCGTGGCCCAGGTCGTCCAGCTGCGCCGGCCACTCGGGGTCGCCTGGGCAGACGAACCTCGCCCTGGCCGCGCGCGCCTGCTCCAGGTCCCGCTCGGGCCGCGCCGCTACGGCCCGCCCGCGCAGCCCTTCCCGGCGCGCGGACGTCACCCGGGGAAACAGCTCGCCCCCCTCCTTGAGCCGCTGTATCAGCCCGCTCGCGCCGTACGAGCGCAGCCACTGACCGCCCGCCTCGTCGCCGGGTTCCAGAACCCGGGTCAGTGCGGCCCTGGCCAGCCGCTCCTCGTCAGCGATAGCCGACACCTCCGCTGACCGAGTGCCCTGCGGCGCCTCCGGCCCCGTCATCCCCTGCCTCCGATCGCCATCGGCACTCCGCGTGACACGCCCGTGCGCAGCTGGAGCGCCAGCGTCACATCGTGTGCGTCCGGTCTGGCGTGCTGGGCCAGGTCGGCGATCGTCCACGCGACCCGCAGCACCCGGTCCAGGCCGCGGGCGGTGAGCAGCCCCCGCTCCAGGTCACGCTCGGCCTCGGCGAGCGCGCCGGGCTCGGCGTGCCAACGGGTCCGCAGTTCATGCCCGGGCACTTCACTGTTGGTCCGCCAGGGCGTGCCCGTCAGCCGGGCAGCGGCCCGCTCCCTGGCCTCCCGCACTCGGTGCGCCACGGTCTCGGTGGACTCGCCCTGTCCCACCAGGCCGCTGAGTTCCGAGCGGGTGACCGGTTCGACGGCGACCTTGAGGTCCACCCGGTCGAGCAGCGGCCCCGACAGCCGGGCCTGGTAGCGGCGGATCACGAAGGGCGGACAGTCACAGGCCTCGCCGACCAGGGTGAATCTGCCACAGGGGCAGGGATTGGCCGCCAGGATCATGAGGAACCTCGCGGGCAGCCGCACCACGCCAGCGGCCCGCGCCACGATGACCTGTCCGGCCTCCAGGGGCTGTCTGAGCGCGTCCAGTGCCTTGGAGCCGAACTCCGGCGCCTCGTCCAGAAACAACACGCCTCGGTGTGCGAGCGAGACGGCGCCGGGGCGCGGCAGGCCGTTCCCGCCGCCGACCAGCGACTGCATGGTGGCCGAGTGGTGCGGGGCGCAGTACGGCGGGGTCTCGACCAGGGGTCGGCCCGGCGGCAGTATGCCCGCCACCGAGTGGACGGCGGTCACTTCCAGGGACTCCTGCCGGGTCAGTGGCGGCATGACGGACGGCATCCGCTCCGCGAGCATCGTCTTGCCAGCGCCGGGCGGTCCGGACAGGAAGAGGTGATGCCCGCCCGCCGCGGCGACCTCGATCGCCGCCCTGGCCGGGCCCTGGCCCACCACGTCCGCGAGGTCCTGCTGGTGCTCCCGGTCCCCCGCCTGGACGCCGAAGCCCGCGCCCGCCCCGGCGCCCGGCACACTGAGTCCGGCCAGCGACGGATCAGGGCGCCCCACCTCGTCGGGCTCCTCGTCGGGCACCGGTGCGTCCGTGAGCACCGCGATCAGCTGCCGCAGACTCCGCACGCCCAGGACCGAGACCCCGGGTACCAGGGACGCCTCGGCCGCCGTGCGCTCCGGGACGACCACCTTCTCGTAGCCCGCTTCGGCCGCCGCCAGTACCGCGGGGAGCACCCCGGGCACCGGCCGCACCCGGCCGTCCAGGCCCAGCTCGCCGATCATGACGATGTCGGCCAGGACCCGCGGGTCGATCCGCTCGGCCGCGCCGAGGGTCGCGCAGGCCACCGCGAGGTCGAAGCCGCTGCCCGCCTTGGGCACGGCGGCGGGGCTGAGGCCCACCGTGAGTTTCTTCTGGGGCCATTCGGCGTCGGAGTTGACGACGGCGGCGCGGACCCGGTCCCGGCTCTCGGTCAGGCTCTTGTCGGGCAGCCCGACCAGTGTGAACGCGGCCACGCCCGGCTCCAGGTCCGCCTGTACCTCGACCACGACGCCCTCGACGCCGACCAGGGCCACCGAGCAGGTGCGTGCGAAGCCCATGTCAGGCCACCCCCCGTACATGGTCGACGACGGGTGCCCCACGCCGCGGGAGCAGGACGCCCACGAGGTCGATCCGTACCCCGCCCGGCGGCGGTCCGCCGTGTTGCGCCAGCCAGCGCTCGGCCAGGCCGCGCAGGCGGTCTGCCTTTATCGGCGTGACGGCCGCCATGGGATGTTCGAAGGGACGCCGCTCGTCGGGTCCCGCTCTTCGGGTCTTGACCTCGCAGATGACCAGCACATCGCGGTCCAGCGCGACGATGTCGATCTCGCCGCCCCGGCCGCTGCGCCAGTTGCGGGCCAGGACGGTCATTCCGGTCTCGACCAGCCGTCGGGCGGCGAGCTGCTCGCCGTACTTGCCGAGTGCCCCCTGTGCGTTCATTCGGCACCACCTCCGGCACCGAATGTGACGCATCCCCGGCCGACGAGTTGATCTTGGTGGACAACCCGTCAGCTGTGGATAACTCCGTCACCCCTGGGGGGTGGGCGGCGCGGGGGTCAGCTGCTGGGGAGTTCGAGGTCGCTCTTGTTGAGCTCCTCGATGTTCACGTCCTTGAAGGTGAGCACCCGGACCTGCTTCACGAACCTGGCCGGCCGGTACATGTCCCACACCCAGGCGTCGGCCATGGAGACCTCGAAAAACACCTCGCCCTGCACCGAGTGCACCTGCATCTCGTAGTCGTTGGTGAGGTAGAAGCGCCGCTCGGTCTCGATCACGTATTTGAACAGACCGACGACGTCGCGGTACTCCCGGTAGAGCTTGAGCTCCATCTCGGTCTCGTACTTCTCGAGGTCCTCGGCGCTCATGGCATGTTCCCCTTCAGCCGTGCGTCCCCCTATTGTGCGCCAGCCCCGCGCGTCCCTAGACGATTTCGGTGTCCAGGACCACGGGACTGCTCGGGGGACCCTCGTCGAGCAGCCTGCGGAGCAACTCGGCGAGCCTGGTCGGATACACCGTCTCATGGCAGGACGCGAGTTCCTGCCACGTCCACCACCGCAGTCCGGCGACACTGCTCCGCTCCAGCTCGGTCAGCCCGTCGCCGACCGTCACGGGCGTCGCGGCAGGCGCGGTCTGTGCCGTACGGGCCAGGAAGTACCACTCGTCCTGATCCCAGCGGCGCCCGGCGAACGGGAAGGAACACATCCGCTGCCAGAGCACCGGGCCGAGCTGGACATCCGTGATGCCGGTCTCCTCGGCCAGTTCCCGCAGCGCGGCCTGTTCCCGGCTCTCGCCGCCCTCCAGGCCGCCGCCCGGCGTGAACCACCAGTCGTCGGCGGTGTCCCCCGGCTCGTGCCCGTGCAGGAGCAGGATGCGGTCCTGCGGGTCGAGCAGCACCACTCGGGCCACCTTGCGCAGCGCCTGCGCGGGCTCCTTGGGTTCAACGGGCACGCGAGTGCACCTCCCGCCGCCTGCCGAAGAACCCCGCAACCGGCCCGTACGCGGCTCCGCC
The DNA here is from genome assembly GCF_046540415.1 of Streptomyces sp. E11-3. Classification (NCBI taxonomy): domain Bacteria; kingdom Bacillati; phylum Actinomycetota; class Actinomycetes; order Kitasatosporales; family Streptomycetaceae; genus Streptomyces; species Streptomyces sp. E11-3. The sequence continues at coordinate 2,023,980 of NZ_JAZGRL010000001.1, forward strand.
CAGGATCAGCACCGCCCCGGCCACGGCCGCACCGAAGACCAGCCTCAGCGGCCCGGGGCTGGAGACGGCGCCGAGCTCCTCGAAGCCGCTGGGCCGCTCCAGCAGGCCGTCCATCGGCCAGGCCACGGCATCGACCCTGGCGTCCACCGCGCTGCGCGCTACGGACCCCTTCATGGCCTGCTGCAGGCGGGCGCTGGAGTCCATCGAGTTGGCGCGCTCGTCGCCGAGCACGAAGAGCCGCCCCTTGGGGACGGTGGTCGGGGGTATCCCCCCGGTCGCCGAGGCCTCCGAGCCCGGGCGCAGATACGGTTCTTCGACGGCTTTGCCGTTAACGGTCAGCCGTCCGCCCGCGTCGCAGCAGGCGACCGTGTCGCCTCCGATGCCGACGACGCGCTTGACCATCGGCAGATCGCCATTGCCCCAGCTCGGCTCGCGGAAGACCACGACATCGCCACGGCGCACCTCACCGCCGTCTATCCGCTGGGCCAGCACCCGGTCGCCGTTCTTGATCGTCGGGGACATCGAGTCGCTCGGCACGCTGTACGGCTGATACGCGATCGCGCCCCAGACGAAGCCGCCGAGGAAGAGCACACAGCCGAGGGCCACGGCGACTCCCGACAGCACACTGCCGAGCCGACCGCGGCCCTCGCCCGTACGTCCCGTTCTGCTCATGCCGTCCCGTCCCGTGCCCCACATCGGAGAATCGATCCCCCTAGCGCGGCGGCGCGAGCGTCACGCCCGCGCCGTACACCAGGAAGATCGGCGATCTGGGACGGCACCCTACCCGGCGGTACTGCCGCCAGAAAGCCGCCGCCTGCGCCACAGCACCAACGGCACCGCACCGGCCAGCCCCAGCGCCCCGGGCGCCGCGGCCGCCACCGCGCCCACCGCCGTGTCACCGGCCCCAGCTGCGTTGATGCCCGACTGCTCGAAGGTGTCCGGCACCGGCAGGGTGTCCCAGCGGTTGATCGGCCAGGCCTTGACGAACGCGCGGCCCACGACGTTCTCGACGGGGACGAAGCCGCCGCCCGGCTCCTGCTGGTGGTAGCGCGAGTCGCTGGAGTTCTGGCGGTTGTCGCCCATCACCCAGAGCTTGCCGTCGGGCACCGTGACCTTGAACGTACCGCCGTCATTGATGTCGGTGCACGGCGTGCCCATGGTGACGTACGACTTCTCGTCCAGCGCCTTGCCGTTGACGGTCAGCGGCCCGGTGCCCTTGCACTCCACGGTGTCGCCGGCGACCCCGACAACCCGCTTGATCAGGTCCTTGTCCTCGGCTGACGGCATCAGACCGATGAAGCTCAGCACCGTCTGAAACGCGTTGGGATCAGGGGTCGGCTCGCCCTGGAGCCAGTCCCCCGGGTCGCGGAAGACCACGACCTCGCCGCGCTCGGGCTCCGAGCCGAACCACGGGGTCAGCTTGTCGACCAGCACCCGGTCGCCGCGCTCCAGCGTGTTCTGCATGGAGTCCGACGGGATGGAGAAGGCCTGGACCAGGAAGGTCTTGATCAGCAGCGCGAGGACCAGGGCGATACCGATGAGCAGCGGCAGCTCCTTCCAGAAGGAGCGATGCTTCTTGGCTTCGGGCTTCTTGGCTTCGGGCCTCTCGGCTTCGGACTTCTGGGATTCAGGCCTCTCGGCTTCGGGTTTCTTGGATTCGGAGGCGGCATCGCCCCCGCTGTCCGCACTCCGGGGACCCTCGTCAGAACCGCCACCCGAGCCAGCCGCGCCGTTCGAGCCGCCGCCCGGGCCCGAGCCGTTCCTGGGGGCACCGTCTCCGTCCGCGTCCCCGGAGCCGCCGCTGATCACTTCGCGTTCATCCTCGGGTTCGTCGTGTCCTGATCGTGCGCCGACGGCCAAATCCCCCACATCCACTCCTCGTTCCGTGCCACTGCCTGTCCCATGCGCGACGCAGGCCTACCACTCCCATAACGAGCGGGAGTTCCGCAGGAGTCGGGAGGGGGATCTTCGTGGTCAATTCATCGGTGGCCACCCTATGCGACGCGCCGAGGGCGGCGGCCGACTCGCCACGCGCGTCCGCGGCATCCGGGACCGAGGCGTAGGTCTCGCGTTCCTCCAGAGTGCGCCAGTTGCCGACGGGCCAGGCGATGACCTTCGCCGTACCGACGACACCGTCCTCGGAGACCGTGCCGTTGAAGGCCTCCGTGAGGTGGAAGCGGGAGTCCGCGGAGTTGTCCCGGTGGTCCCCCAGGACGAAGAGGCGGCGCTCGGGCACGGTCACGTCGAACGTACGGGGCGGCTGGTTCTGCTTGAGATACGGCTCGTTGAGTGCGACGCCGTTGACGGTGACCTGGCCGTTCTCGTCGCAGCACTTCACCCGGTCACCGCCGACCCCGACGACCCGCTTGATCAGGTCCTGTTCGTCGTCGGACGGCAGCAGCCCGATGAAGGTCAGAGCCTCCTTGGCCTGCTTGACGCCGACCGGGTCGTCCTTCCTCTGCCCTTGTTGCTCGCCTTCGAGCCAGCCCCCCGGGTCCCTGAAGACGACCACGTCACCGCGCTGCGGCTTCGAGCCGAACCACGGGGTCAGCTTGTCGACGAGTACCCGGTCGCCGACGTTGATCGTCGCTTCCATCGATCCCGAGGGGATGACGAAGGCCTGGATCAGGAAGGTCTTCAGGACCAGGGCGATCAGCACCGCGACGCCGACGAGCAGGGGTATCTCGCGGAGCGCGGAACGCCGTCGGCGGCGTTTCACCCTGCGGGCCAGCTTGCGCCGATCGGCCCGCCCCGGCGGTACGGGGCTACTGGTCGGCCGCGTACCGGTGGGCAGCCGGGTGTCGGCGTGCCGGTCGGTCCGCGGGCGTCCGCGGCTACCCATGCGCGCCGTCCGGCGCGGGCACCCGCTCAAAGCTCCGCGGGCGGTCCAGGGATGTCCAGCGGTCGAAGGGCCAGCCGATCCAGTCGGCTCTGCCGATCACGGTGTCGACGGGCACCATGCCGCCACCGGGCTTGCCGAGGCGGTCGCGCGAGTCGCTGGAGGCCGCGCGGTGGTCACCGAGGACGAAAAGTGTGCCCTTCGGTACGACGACGTCGAACGGCACGGACGACGGCTCGTCCCTCGGGTAGAGGTACTCGCGCTCGTCCACCGGCTCGCCGTTCACCTTGAGGCTCCCCTCCTTGCCGCAGCAGACCACCCGGTCACCGCCGACCCCGACGACACGCTTGATGTAGTCGGAGTCACCGAAGGCGTCAGTGCCGTCGAAGACAACGACATCACCCCGCTGGGGCTCGGAACCGAAACGGTACGCCAACTTGTTGACCAGCACTCGGTCTCCGGCCCAGAGCGTGGGCTCCATGGAGCTGCTGGGGATCAGGAACGGCTGCACCACAAAGCTGAAGAGCAGCAGGAAGACCACACAGGTGGCGCCTACCGTGGCGGCGGCACGCCAGGAGAGCCACGGCCCGCGTCGGGAGACACGGCACGACAGGTACCGGGATACGCGCACGGAGCGCGACCCCTCTCCGTCCCCCGCGCTGTCGGCGGGTTCGGGAGAGCGATCGCGCTCCGTGTACTGTGCTTCGCTGTCCATCGGGAACTGAGCCTAACCGGCCGCCCCGAACGGACGTGCGCGAGATCAGTTCTCGCGCTTCTCCTTGATCTTCGCGGCCTTGCCGCGCAGGTCACGGAGGTAGTACAGCTTGGCGCGGCGGACGTCACCCTTGGTGACGAGCTCGATCTTCTCGACGATCGGGGTGTGCACCGGGAAGGTGCGCTCGACGCCGACGGAGAACGAGACCTTGCGGACCGTGAAGGTCTCGCGGACACCGGCGCCCTGGCGACGGATGACTACGCCCTTGAACTGCTGCACACGCGAGCGGTTGCCCTCGATGACGCGCACGTGCACGTTGACCGTGTCACCCGGGCGGAAGGACGGGATGTCGGTCCGCAGCGATGCGGCGTCGACGGAGTCGAGCAGGTGAGCCATGATCGTCTACTTCCTCGCTGATGCCACAGGTCATCAGCGGAATATCGTGATGAGTTTCGGGGTGCTGACAGCGTCGGGCGGGCGTCGTGTCCCCCTGTGGCAGGGGCGCACGCTGGACGTACAGCAGCGGCCTATTCTTCCACGTCCGGGACCTTGCGCCAAAATCGGCCACCGGGCTCGGGGGCCCAGCCCAGAATGGACAGCATCTCGCGGTCCTTCTTGTCGAAGCCGGCCGCGTCGCAACGCTCCAGCAGGTCGGGCCTGTTGAGCGCGGTACGCCGCAGAGCCTCGTCCCGGCGCCAGCGGGCGATCTTGCCGTGGTGACCGCTGAGCAGCACGTCCGGAATGCCCCGGCCGCGCCACTCGGGCGGCTTGGTGTACACCGGCCCTTCGAGCAGGTTGGCCATCGCACCGGGCGCGAAGGAGTCGTCGCGGTGGGACTCGGCGTTGCCGAGTACGCCGGGCAGCAGCCTGGCCACCGCCTCGGTGATCACCAGCACCGCGGCCTCGCCGCCGGCCAGCACATAGTCGCCGATGGACACCTCGTAGACCGGCATCCGGGTCGCGTACTCGTCCATGACCCGTCGGTCGATGCCCTCGTAGCGCGCGGGTGTGAAGACCAGCCAGGGGCGCTCCGAGAGCTCGACGGCGAGCTCCTGGGTGAACGGGCGGCCGCTGGGGGTCGGCACGACCAGGGCGGGGCCACCGGTCCCGGCCTCGTAGCCGTCGGCCAGGAGGGAGTCGAGTGCGTCGCCCCAGGGGTTGGTCTTCATGACCATGCCGGGGCCGCCGCCGTAGGGGGTGTCGTCGACCGTGTTGTGCCGGTCGTACGTCCACTCCCGCAGGTCGTGCACCTGGACGTCCAGCTGCCCACGCGCGCGTGCCTTGCCGACCAGGGAGACGTTCAGGGGCTCCAGGTACTCGGGGAAGATCGTGACGACGTCGAGCCGCATCAGGCTTCTTCTCCCAATGCCTCGCGCGCGGACGCCACCTCGGCCCGGTCGTCGATCAGCCCCGGCGGCGGGTCGATCACGGCCTGCTGCTTGTCGAGGTCGATCCCGGTCACGATCTCCTCGACGAAGGGGATCATCACCTCGGTGCCGTCCGGCCGCTCGACGATGAACAGGTCCTGCGAGGCCAGGTGCGAGACCTCGGTGATCCGGCCGACCTCGGTGCCGTCGGTGAGCACCACGTCCAGGTCCATCAGCTGGTGGTCGTAGTACTCGTCCGGGTCTTCGGGCTGCTCGTCGGGGTCGACGTCGGCGATCAGCAGGGTGTTGCGCAGCGCCTCGGCGGCGGTGCGGTCACGGACGCCCGCGAAGCGCAGCAGCAGGCGGCCGCTGTGCACCCGGCCGGTCTCGATGGTCAGCGGCCCGGTGGCGGCCGGGTCCGTGGCCAGTACGGCGCCGGGCGCGAGCCGCAGCTCCGGCTCATCGGTGCGTACCTCGACGGTGACCTCGCCCTTGATGCCGTGGGCACGGCCGATCCGCGCGACTACCAGCTGCACTTGCGTTCTCTCCTGTCATACGACGTCGGGCCGGGGACGGCTCGAAAGCCCTCCCCGGCCCGAGCCGGTGCTGCGATGGTTCAGCGAACCTGGTCGACGTCGACGAGGTCGACGCGGACACCACGGCCGCCGATGGCGCCCACGACAGTGCGCAGGGCCCGTGCGGTGCGGCCGTTACGGCCGATCACCTTGCCGAGGTCATCGGGGTGCACCCGAACCTCGAGGACGCGCCCGCGGCGCAGATCGCGCGAGGCGACCTGCACATCGTCGGGGTTGTCGACAATGCCCTTCACGAGGTGCTCGAGAGCCTCCTCGAGCATGCTCAGGCCTCGGTCGACTCGGTGGACTCAGCCTTCTCGGCCTCGTCCGCCTTCTTGTCGGCCTTCTTCGCCTTCTGGGTGATGGCCTCACCCTTGGGCTCGTCGGCGACGGCGACAGCGTCGAAGGTCGGGCGCGGGGCCTTCTCCTCGGGCTGCAGCAGCGGCGCCGGGGCGGGCAGGCCCTTGTGCTTCTGCCAGTCGCCGGTGAGCTTCAGGATGGCCATGACCGGCTCGGTCGGCTGGGCGCCGACGGACAGCCAGTACTGGGCACGCTCGGAGTCGACCTCGATGCGCGAGGGGTTCTGCACCGGGTGGTACAGGCCGATCTCCTCGATGGCCCGGCCGTCACGGCGGGTACGGGAGTCGGCGACGATGATGCGGTAGTGAGGCGAACGGATCTTGCCCAGACGCTTCAGCTTGATCTTGACTGCCACTGGAGTGGTGTCTCCTGGTCTTGACGTGGTTGGGCACAACGAGATGCCACGTGGGGTTGCGGTACCCGAGTGCCCGATGGACGCGTCAGCCGGAGGATGAGAGGGTTCCTGTGCGGCTGTCGAGTACAGCTAGTCATTGTGCCATACGTCGTCGGGGCGGCCGACCCCGGTGCCGGCCGCCCCGCTCGCTGCCCCGTGCGGCCTATCTCGCGGCGCCCACCGCCTCGGGGATGCGGAAGGGCTTGCCGCAGCCGCCGCACATGATGGGCGCCTGGGCGAGCACCGAGGGCACCACACGGACGTTGCGTCCGCAGTCGCAGACCGCCTTGACCCGTACGCCACCACCGGACGAGCCGTGCCGTGCGGCGGGCCCCCGGAAGCTGCGTGCGGTGTCCTCGGAGGTCGCGGCGGTGTGTGCCTGAAGGGCGCGCTGCAGGCGCTCGATCGTCGGGCGGTAGCGCTTCCTGGCCTCGGGATTGAGCGAGACCAGCGAGAAGCCGCTACTCGGGTGCGGTTCCTCGGGATGGTCCAGGCCCAGCTCCTCTGCGATCGCCAGGAATCGGCGGTTGTGGTAGCGGCCGGCGCGCGAGGTGTCACGGACGCCGCGCGCGGCGGCGATGCCGTGGACTGCCTCGTGCAGCAGTCGCTCGAAGGAGAGCTCGGCGCCACAGGCGGACGACGACTCTCCGATCAGGGATTCGGGCGCGGCAAGATCCGGCAGCTCGGAGTGGTGCCGCTGAATGTCGGCCCACGCCTGTGCCAGCTCTGCGGCGAGAACAGGTGGTGTCGTGCTCACGTCGTGACAACGAGCCGGGTGCCCTCGGTGTTCCTATTACGGGGCATCTCAAATAATTTGCACGTACCCGTCAGTTGCTACTCATGCGTCACGACGACGGCGTGTGCGCTGATCTGCGGAGAAGCCACGCTGTTCGCATCAAGGTGGTACGTAGCGGCGCGTACGCCCCGGCGCGTAGACCTGGTCCACACGCCGGGGAACGTGTTCTCATCAGATGCGCAAGAGGCATTTCAGCCTCGTCACTCCCGGCGTACGGCGTCTCAGTACGCGCGAGCCACCAGAGCGACGGTACCGGGTGCGTCGTCGAAGTCCGGCACCGACCCGTCCTCGGTGAGCAGACACCGTACGGTCACGGCGTTCTCGGCGAGCTCCGCCTCGCCCTCGGGGCCGAGCGCGGCCCACGGGATGCGCGCCCAGCCGCCCGCCGCGGCCGCCTCAGCGGCCTCGTGGATCGTGGCCACATCCGTCGTACGGGACTCCCGGCGCTCGCGGGACTCCGCCAGCAGCCGCGCCTGGTCCTCCTCGAAGACCTGGGGCAGCAATCCGGCCAGCGCGTCGATCGCGACCGGCTCCTTGCCGCCGGGGATGCGGCGCGCCAGCATCGCGGTGCCGGCCTCCAGGTCGCGCGGGCCGATCTCGATCCGTACTGGCACGCCCTTGAGCTCCCAGTCGACCGCGCGCCTCCCGAAGGGGGTGTCGATACGGTCGTCTACCTGGACACGGATACCCGCGGCCTTCAGCCGGTCGCCGAGCTCGCGCACCTTGGCGACCGCCTCGTCGCCCTTGATGGCCATCACCACGACCTGAACGGACGCGAGCCGCGGCGGCACCCGCAGACCGTTGTCGTCGCCGTGCGACATGATCAGACCGCCGACCATCCGGGTCGAGCTGCCCCAGGAGGTCTGCCAGACCGGCTCCTGCTTGCCCTCCTTGGACAGGTACTGGGTGCCGAAGGCCTTGGCGAAGTTGGTGCCGAGCTCGTGGCTGGTGCCCATCTGCAGGGCCTTGCCGTCCCGCATCATCGCTTCGAGCGTGAGGGTGTTGATGGCACCCGCGAAGCGCTCCTGGGGCGTCTTGCGGCCGAGGACCACGTCCATGGCGAGGACGTTCGTCATGAAGTCCGCGTACACCTCCTTGTGGATGTACGCGGCGTAGTCCCTGGCGTCCTCGTAGGTGGCGTGCGCGGTGTGGCCCTCCTGCCAGAGGAACTCGGTGGTGCGCAGGAAGACCCGCGGGCGCATCTCCCAACGGACCACGTTCGCCCACTGGTTGATCAGCAGCGGCAGGTCGCGGTAGCTCTGGATCCACTTCGAGAAGGAGGCGTTGATGATCGTCTCGGAGGTGGGGCGGACCACCACGGGCTCTTCGAGCTCCTTGCCGCCGCCGTGTGTGACGACCGCGAGCTCGGGCGCGAACCCCTCGACGTGCTCGGCCTCCTTCGTCAGGTACGACTGCGGGATGAAGAGCGGGAAGTACGCGTTCTGGGCGCCGGCCTCCTTGATGCGGGCGTCCATCTCCTGCTGCATCCGCTCCCACAGGCCGTAGCCGTACGGTCGGATGACCATCGTGCCGCGCACCGGACCGTTGTCGGCCAGCTCGGCCTTGTTGATCAGATCCTGGTACCAGCGGGGGAAATCGTCCGCCTGGGGCGTGAGAACGGGAGCCTTTGCCATGGCGCGAATGGTACGACTCGGCCTGCTGTGAAAGGGAACCGACGACCCAGAACGGCCCCCGAAAGGGGCGCACGCCCGGGGCACCCAAGCATTACCCAACAACCCCTGGACGCCGTGGCAGATGGGGAGTTCCCTGGCATACGGGGGGAGCGTGCGCGCACACGTACGGGGGCGGAGAAACAGGACACCAGGGGAACCTCTCGTCACCTCTCGTCGATTGGGGCACTTTCGATGACACCCACGCTCGTACAGCAGCACCTTCCGACTCCGGGCTCCGCGTCAGCCTCCCGTACGGAATGTACGGACGCGTGCGTACGCGCGCGTGACTGGGCGGAGATCCAGGAACGGATGCTGGTGCCGCTCTACGAAGCGGTGTACGAACGGCTTGAGGTCGGCGCGGGCACCCGACTGCTCGGCCTCGGCTGCGGTTCCGGGCTCGCGCTGCTGCTCGCGGCGTCCCGCGGCGCGGCGGTGACCGGCGTCGAGCCGGCCGCCCCGGAGCGGCTCGCGCTGGCCCGTGAGCGGCTGCGGCCAGGGCCTGACCCGGCCCCGCGGGCCGAGGACGCCCGTCTCCTCGACCGCAGCCCCGACCAGGCGGCGGTGGCGGACCTGCCCGCGTACAACCTTGTGACCGCCTTCCAGCCGATCGGCTGCGCGGCTGGGGACTCCGAGGGTCTCGCCGCCCTCCTGGAGCGGGCCGCACCGCTCACCGAGCGCGGCACCCCGGTGGTGCTGGCGGGCTGGGGTCCGCCCGAGCGCTGCACCACGTCCTCGGTGCTGCGCGTTGCGGCACGGCTCGCCGATCCGCTGCGTGCCACGGGCAGTTGGCGGCCCGCGCTGCGGGACGACCTGGAGGAGGTCGCCCAGCGGGCCGGGCTGCGGCCGGACGGCTCGGGGCGGGTCGCCTGCCCCTTCGGGTACGCCGATCTGGACAGCGCGGTACGCGGGCTGCTGTCGACCGGGTTGTTCGAGGCGGCGATCACAGCGACCGATCCGGCGCAGGTGGAGAAGGAGCTGACGGAGGCGCTGCATCCGCATCAACGCCGGGACGGGACGGTGTGGATGGCGAACGTCTTCCGGTACCTGATCGCACGCACGCGCTGAGGTTCATCCCCCGGCGCACACGTCGGGTGACGTACGACCTCTTGCGCCAGCGCGCCCATCGACGCACGCATGCGCTCGCACGCCGACGCGCCCATCGATACACGCACGCGCTCACGCGCCCTGCTCACCCGTCAGTTCACGTGTCCTTCCCGAGCCGTGTGATGCCCGCCGCGCGGTACGCCTCTTCCTCCTCCAGCGTCTCGTTCTCCAGCAGCGCCGCCGCCAGCGCGTCCAGCTTGCCGCGGTTCCGCCGGAGTTGGTCGCAGGCGCTCTCGTAGCACTCGTCGACGATGCGCCGCATCTCGTGGTCGACCACGTCGAGCGTCGCCGGAGCCGCGGCGAGTCCGTAGGGCTGCTGCGCTTCGTTCGGCAGTGCGGACAGCCGGCCGACCCGCTGGCTCATCCCCCAGCGCGCCACCATGCTCCGCGCGATGTTGGTGACCTGTTCGAGGTCGTTCTCGGCGCCCGTCGTGATGACGTCGAAGACCACGTGCTCGGCCGCCATCCCGCCGAGCGCGCCGATGATGCGGCCGCGCAGATAGTCCTCGGTGTACGCGTACTTGTCGGCCTCCGGCGTCGAGAGCGTCACCCCGAGCGCGCGCCCCCGCGGCACAATGGTGATCTTACGGACCGGGTCGGCGCCCGGCTGCAGCATGCCGAGCAGTGCGTGGCCGCTCTCGTGGTAGGCGGTACGACGGCGCTCTTCGGCGGACATCACCAGCGGGCGCTCAGCGCCGAGCTGGACCTTCTCCAGGGCGTTGGAGAGGTCGGACTGACTGACCTGGGGCTGGTTCCGCTTGACCGCGATCAGGGCCGCCTCGTTGGCCAGGTTGGCCAGTTCCGCTCCGGTCATCCCCGGTGTCGTACGGGCCACCTGGGCGAGATCGACATCGTCCGCCATCGGGATCTCGCGGGTGTGGATCCTCAGGATCGCCTCGCGGCCGCCGCGGTCGGGCGGGCTGACCTGGACCATACGGTCGAACCGGCCAGGCCGGGTCAGGGCCGGGTCCAGGACGTCGGCGCGGTTGGTGGCGGCGAGGACGACCACGCCCTCGGAGCCGGAGAACCCGTCCATCTCGGTGAGGATCTGGTTGAGGGTCTGCTCGCGCTCGTCGTGGCCGCCCATCCCGGAGCCGCCGCCGCGGGCCCGGCCGATGGTGTCGATCTCGTCGATGAAGATGATGGACGGCGCCACCTTGCGGGCCTCCGCGAACAGCTCCCGCACCCGCGACGCGCCCACACCCACGATCATCTCGATGAACTCCGAGGCGGAGGCCGAGAAGAAGGGCACCTGGGCCTCGCCCGCGACCGCCCGCGCGAGCAGCGTCTTACCGGTGCCGGGCAGACCGGACAGCAGGACCCCGCGCGGCATCTTGGCGCCCATCCTGCGGTAGGAGTCGGGGTGTTTGAGGAAGTCGACGACGTCGTTGAGCTCGCCCTCCACCTCGTCGATACCCGCGACGTCCGCGAACGTGGTGCGCTTGCCGGACTCCATCTCGATCGGCTTGGGCGGAGCCTTGCGGCCGAGCATGCCCCCCGCGCCGCCCATGCCCGCCGCCATCCGCCGGGCGACGAACACCCACAGGGCCACCAGGAGCAGGATCGGCAGCAGCGAGATCAGCAGATTGCTGAGCAGGCTGGGCTCCTCGAACACCGGCTCCGCGGCGACCTCGACCTTCTGCTCGGTCAGCTCGTCCCAGAGTTTGTCGTCGGCGAAGCTCGGGCGCTGGGTGGTGAACCTGTCGTAGGTGCCCTTGTCGCTGCCGGGCACATCCGCGGCCTTCTTCAGATCACCCTGGATCTGGTCGCCCTTGGCGTGGATCTTCGCGACGTTGCCCGCGGTGACCTGGCTGCTGAACTCGGTGTACGAAATCGTCTTGGGCTCGTCGTCACCGAAGAAGGACAGCACCACGTTGGTGGCGAGGTAGAGGAGCAGCGCGGTCAGGATCAGGCCGCCCCAGCGCATCTTCCGCTTGGGCGGCGGGGGTGGCGGCGCCCCCTCGGAGCGCCACGGCTGGTCGGTGCGGTCGCGTGGGGGCACGGGACTGGTCACGCTGGCCATTATTGGCGTACGGGGCGATCGCGGCATTTCCGGCGAGTCAACGCAACGAGTAAGGGGCGCCCTCCTGGGAGGGCGCCCCTTACTCGCACAACTCGTACATCCTGAGCTCAGTCCATGAACTTCTTGAACTCGTCCGGCAGCTCGAAGTCCTTCGGCTGCTGCCCGCCCGGAAGGCCGAACGCGCCACCCTCCTGGGCCTGCTGCTCGCGGCGCTTGGCCGCCTCCAGCTCCTGCTGCTTGCGCTTCATCGGGTTACCGGAGCGCTGCTTGCCCTTGGCCTGCTTCTGCTTCTTCTTCTGCCGGCCCGGGCCACCGCCCATGCCCGGCATCCCGGGCATCCCCGGCATGCCGCCGCCCTGGGCCATCTTCGACATCATCTTGCGGGCCTCGAAGAACCGCTCGACGAGGTTCTTCACCGCGCTGACCTCGACGCCCGAGCCCTTGGCGATACGGGCACGCCGCGAGCCGTTGATGATCGTCGGCTCATGGCGCTCGCCCGGGGTCATCGACTTGATGATCGCGGCGGTGCGGTCCACGTCCCGCTCGTCGAGATTGTCGATCTGGCTCTTCATCTCCCCCATGCCGGGGAGCATGCCGAGCAGCTTGCTGATGCTGCCCATCTTCCTGACCTGCTCCATCTGGGCCAGGAAGTCGTCGAGCGTGAACTCCTTGGGGCCCTTCTGGAGCTTGGCCGCCATCTTCTCGGCCTCGGCCTGGCTGAAGGTCTGCTCGGCCTTCTCGATGAGGCTGAGCATGTCGCCCATGCCGAGGATGCGGGACGCCATGCGGTCCGGGTGGAACGCGTCGAAGTCGTCCAGCTTCTCGCCGTTGGAGGCGAACATGATCTGGCGGCCGGTGACGTGCGCGATGGAGAGCGCGGCACCACCACGGGCGTCACCGTCGAGCTTGGAGAGCACGACGCCGTCGAAGCCGACGCCGTCGCGGAAGGCCTCGGCGGTGTTGACCGCGTCCTGACCGATCATCGCGTCGACGACGAAGAGGACCTCGTCCGGGCTGACGGCGTCGCGGATGTCCGCGGCCTGCTGCATCAGCTCCTGGTCGATGCCGAGGCGTCCCGCGGTGTCGACGATGACGACGTCGTGCACCTTGGTCCTGGCGAACTCGATGGAGTCCTTGGCGACCTGGACCGGGTCGCCGACGCCGTTGCCCGGCTGCGGCGCGTACACCGCGACGCCGGCGCGCTCGGCGACGACGCTCAGCTGGTTCACGGCGTTCGGGCGCTGGAGGTCACAGGCGACGAGCAGCGGCGAGTGGCCCTGGCCCTTGAGCCACCGGCTCAGCTTTCCGGCCAGCGTCGTCTTACCGGCACCCTGCAGACCCGCGAGCATGATCACGGTCGGCGGGTTCTTGGCGAAGCGCAGGCGGCGGGTCTCGCCGCCGAGGATGCCGACGAGCTCCTCGTTGACGATCTTGATGACCTGCTGGGCGGGGTTCAGCGCCTGGGAGACCTCGGCGCCGGCGGCCCGCTCCTTGACCTGCTTGATGAAGGCCCGGACCACGGGCAGTGCGACATCCGCCTCAAGCAGGGCGATACGGATCTCGCGTGCCGTGGCGTCGATGTCCGCCTCGGAGAGGCGGCCCTTGCCCCGGAGGTTCTTGAATGTCGCTGCGAGGCGGTCGGAGAGAGTGTCGAACACGGCGGTCGCGAATCCTCGGGTCGGGTGCGGGCTGACAGATCGCCTTCCAGGGTATCTGGCCGCTTGTGGTGGGGTCTCCACCGCGGGGCGTACTGGTCTGGTTCCGGTGCGGGTGCGCGGTGGCGCGGGTCAGGGCATCGTCCCCCACCCCGCCCCTTCCCGGCTGTGACATTAGCGGCCTCCGCCGCGGGCCTCACCGGCCGGGCTCACAGATGTCCTCAATCGCCGGACGGGCTCACTTTGAGCGCCTTCTCCAGCACTCGGGCCACCGATGCCGCCTCCTCCCCCGGCAGCGGCGCCCCCTCCGGGTCTGTGACATAGAACGCGTCCACCGCGTTCGCGCCCAGCGTGGACACGTGCGCACTCCGCACCCGCACCCCAGCTCCCTCCAACGCCCGCCCGATCCGGTGCAGCAGCCCCGGTGCGTCCTGGGCCCGTACCTCGATCACCGTCGCCAGCTGGGACCCGGCCGGAGCCACCGTCACCCTGGGCGGCGGCGCCGAGACGCCCCGGCGGCGCGGATAGGCCGCCTCGCGCTCGGCCAGCCGGGCCGGGATGTCGAGGGAGCCGTCCAGGGCCCGTACGAGATCGGCCCTCAGGCGCGCGGCCTGCGGCAGCGACCCGTACTCGGCCGCCACCCGCCAGTCGAGCAGCAGTACTTCCTTGCCCATGTCCTCGGGCAGCTCCAGGCCACGCACCTCCGCGGTCCGCACGGTCAGCCGGTGCATCGCCAGCACCCCGGCCACCGCGGGCAGCACCCCGGCCTGGTCGGGTACGGCGATCAGCAGCTCGACCCCGAGCGGTTCGGGGTCACCGGCCGACTCGCCGTCCGGCACGGGCTCCTGCTGGGCCCGCAGCGAAAGCACCGGGCCCCCGGTACGGAAGGCCTCGACGGCGAGCCGCTCCTGCTCGGCGGTCGGCGCCGCGGGCTCCGGCTCGTCCGGCGCGTCCCCGGCCAGCACCGCCGACACCCGCTTGACCAGGTCCGCCACCAGCGACCCGCGCCACGACGACCAGGCCGCGGGCCCGGTCGCCAGCGCGTCCGCCTCGGTCAGCGCGTGCAGCAGCTCCAGCGTCGATGCGGAGCCGACGGCGGCCGCGACCGCGCGCACCGTCGCCGGGTCGTCCAGATCGCGCCGGGTCGCCGTCTCGACGAGCAGCAGATGGTGCCGTACGAGGCAGGCGAGCTGGGCCGTGTCGGCCCGGTCGAAGCCGATCCGCGTCGCCACGTCGCGCGCGATGATCTCGCCCGCCAGCGAGTGGTCGCCCGGCCAGCCCTTGCCGATGTCGTGCAGCAGGGCCGCGATCAGCAGCAGGTCGGGGCGCCCGACGCGGCGGGTCAGCTCGGAGGCGCGTACCGCCGTCTCCACCAGGTGCCGGTCGACGGTCCAGGTGTGTACGGGGTTGCGCTGCGGGCGGCAGCGCACCCGCTCCCAGTCCGGCAGCACCCGCGTGATCAGGCCTTCGGCCTCCAGCGCCTCCCACACCTCGACGGTGCTGCGGCCCGCGCCGAGCAGCGTCACCAGCTGCTCCCTGGCCTCGGCTGGCCACGGCGTCGGCAGCGGACGTACGGCGCCCGCGAGACGGCGTACGGCGTGCAGGGACAGCGGCAGACCGGCCTGCGCCGCGGCGGCCGCGGCGCGCAGGGGCAGCACCGGGTCGCGCTCGGGCCGCGCCGTGCGCGCGAGCACCACCTCGCCGTCCTGCTCCACGACGCCCTCGGCCAGCGGGGTCCGCTCGGGTGCCCCCTTGTTCGAGCCGAGCAGCGCCCGCAGCCGCGGCTTGGCCGACCGCGAGCGCAGCACCCGGCCGACCTCGCGCCAGGTGACATCGCTGGCGTACGAAACGGTGCGGGCGACCTCGTACACCTGGCGCAGCAGCGCGTCGGCGTCCAGGAGGCCGAGATCGGCGGCGACCTGGTCCTGCTCCTGGAGCGAGAGCCGGTCGGTGGCGCGCCCGGTGGCCAGGTGCAGGGCGTCGCGTACGTCGAGCAGCCGCCTGGTGGCGTCGGCGAGCCCGGCGCGCGGGGCGTCGGCCAGCCAGGAGGCGGCGACGGCCCGCAGTGCGGTGACGTCCCGCAGCCCGCCCCTGGCCTCCTTGAGGTCGGGTTCGAGCAGGAACTGCAGCTCGCCCTGGCGTTCGGCGCGTTCCTCGCACAGCTCCTGGAGGGCGGGCAGCCGCTTGGGGGCAAGGTTCCGCCAGTCGGCGAGTACCGCGGAACGCAGCCCGGCGGTCAGCCCCAGGTCTCCGGCGATATGCCGCGCGTCCAGGAGTCCGAGTTGCACCTTGAGGTCGTCGCCCGCGGTCTTGCGCGCCTCGGCCGGGGTGCGCACCGAGTGGTCCAGGGCGAGCCCCAGGTCCCATACGGGGTACCAGACGCGGTCCGCGACCGAGGCGACCGCGCCCGGGTCCGCGCTGCCGTCGTGCAGCAGGAGCAGGTCCAGGTCGCTGCGCGGCGACAGCTCGCCGCGCCCGTACCCGCCGACGGCGACGAGCGCCATGCCCCGGGTGTCGGCGGCCGCGGCCGAGAACAGCCGGGTGAGCCAGCCGTCGGTGAGCTCGGCCAGCGCCGCACGGCGCGGCGGCCCGGACTGCGCCTCTCCTTGGAGGAGGCGCAGCCGGGCCGCCGCGTAGCCGCTGGGTTCTGTACTACCTGAGTCTTCCGTTCCCGTACGTACGTCCACACTCACGCCCAGCAGCTCCTTGTTGATCTGCGTTCGATCAGTACCGGCAATACCGGCAGTACCGGCAGTTCCGGTCAGAGCGCGTCGGGACCGCGCTCGCCGGTGCGCACCCGGACGGCCGTGTCGACCGGGATGCTCCAGACCTTGCCGTCACCGATCTTGCCGGTGCGGGCGGCCTTGACCACGACCTCGATGAGCTGTTCGGCGTCATCGTCCTCGGCCAGCACCTCGATCCGGATCTTCGGCACGAGGTCCACGGTGTACTCGGCGCCGCGGTAGACCTCGGTGTGCCCGCGCTGGCGTCCGTAGCCGCTGGCCTCGGTCACCGTCAGGCCCTGGACGCCGAAGGCCTGCAGGGCCTCCTTGATCTCGTCGAGCCGGTGCGGCTTCACTACTGCCGTGATGAGCTTCACGCTTCCACCTTCTTGGTCTGCGGCGCGGCCGCCTTGTTCTCGTCGTTGCTCGGTGCGGGCAGCGTACGGCTGATCGGGGTGCCGCCCACCGCACTGAAGTCGTAGGCCGTCTCCGCGTGGAAGGCCTGGTCGACGCCGCTGGTCTCGTCGTCCTCGGAGGCCCGGAAGCCGATGGTGGAGTCGACGATCTTGGCGAGAATCCAGGAGACGACGAAGGAGTACGCCATCACCGAGAAGGCGCCGATGGCCTGCTTGCCGAGCTGGCTTGCGCCGCCGACGCCGTCGATCGCGAGGACACCGACGAGCAGGGTGCCGATGACACCGCCGACCAGGTGCACGCCGACCACGTCGAGCGAGTCGTCGTAGCCCAGCTTGTACTTGAGGCTGACGGCCCAGGAACAGACGGCACCGGCGACGACGCCGATCAGGATCGCGCCGAAGGCGTTGACGTGCGCACCGGACGGGGTGATGGCGACCAGACCCGCGATGGCACCGGAGGCGGCGCCCAGGGTGGTGAACGCGCCGTGCCTGATGCGCTCGTAGATCAGCCAGCCGAGCATCGCGGCACCCGTGGCGACCTGGGTGTTGAAGGCCATCAGGGCGGCGACGCCGTCGGCGGCGAGCGCGGAGCCGGCGTTGAAGCCGAACCAGCCGAACCAGAGCAGGGCCGCGCCGAGGACGACCAGCGGGAGGCTGTGCGGGCGCATCGGGTCCTTCTTGAAGCCGATCCGCTTACCGACGACCAGGACCGC
The DNA here is from genome assembly GCF_046540415.1 of Streptomyces sp. E11-3. Lineage (NCBI taxonomy): Bacteria > Bacillati > Actinomycetota > Actinomycetes > Kitasatosporales > Streptomycetaceae > Streptomyces > Streptomyces sp. E11-3. The sequence goes on from NZ_JAZGRL010000001.1 coordinate 2,041,333, forward strand.
TGCCAGCGCGCCGACACCTGCGTTGATGTGGACCGCCGTACCGCCCGCGAAGTCGATCACTTCGAGCTTGTAGAGCCAGCCGTCGGCCTGCCACACCCAGTGCGCGACCGGGAAGTACACAATGCTGACCCACAGGGCGATGAAGAGCGCCCAGCCGCTGAACTTCACGCGGTCCGCGAGCGCACCGCTCATCAGGGCGGGCGTGATGATCGCGAACATCAGCTGGAAGAGCGCGAAGGCGAGGACCGGAATGCCCTCGTCGCCGCCGGTCAGCGTCTCGGCGCTGATGCCCTTGAGGCCGATGTGGTCGAAGTTGCCCAGCAGCCCGCCGCCGATGTCATCGCCGAAGGCCAGCGAGTACCCGTAGAGCACCCACAGCACACTGACGATGCCGAGCGAGATAAAGGACATCATGAGCATGTTGAGGGCGCTCTTCACCCGCACCATGCCGCCGTAGAAGAAGGCCAGGCCGGGCGTCATCAGCATGACGAGCGCGGCACTGATCAGTACAAATGCGGTATCTGCGCCATTCAAGGCCGAGTCTCCTCGTGATTCGGAACGGCCCGTGCGGATGCTCCTGGAGGGGTGGGCCGACTGTGCTGAGGAGACTGGCGCAGCGCCGTTTCCGTCGATGCCCCTCGATGTTTCGGGGCAGTGACGAAGGCGGCGCTCGTGTTACGCGTCCATGAACTGGCGGATCGGGGCGGGTGCGGCTGCATACCCTCTGCGCAGCACCTGAGGGTGTGGTGAGGCCGGCCGCGGCCGGGCCGTCCGAGTGACTTGGCGGGGGAGCCGAGTCGGGCTGTTCGGGACGGCGGGCCGCGGCCGGGGTCTGGGGCCTAGACCGCCTCCGCGGTTTCGGGCAGCTGTACGGCGAGCCGGTCGGTGAGGTCGTGGACCTCGGCCACCTCGCCGAAGTCCCGCAGTGCGGTGGCGACGGTCTTGCGCAGCCGGGTGTTGACCCGCTCGGAGCGGACCTTCTTGGCGATGTCGAGCGCCTCCCCGACCAGGACCGTGCTCTGCTCGGGCTCCCGCTGCAGGAGGTGCACGGTGGCCATCCCGATGAGGTTCAGCGCATACGAACGCTGGTGCTCCTTGTCCCTGCCGAAGAGCTCGACGGCGCGCCCCATCACCGGGTGGGCGAGCGAGGCGTAGGTGGGGCTGCGGCCCGCCACATAGGCGAGGTCGCGGTAGGAGTGGGAGTTCTCGCCGTTGAGTTCCGCCTCGGAGAAGAAGCGGATCCAGTCGGGCTCCTGCTCGGCACTCTCGTCCGCGTCGACGAAGGTGTCCTCGGCCATCCGCACGGCCCGTTTGGTCTTGCTGGGCTGGCCCATATTGGCGTACGCGCGGGCCTCCATCGCATACAGCATCGCCTGGGTGCGCGCGGTGGCGCAGTCCCGGCTGCCGTACTGCGCGAGGTGGATGAGCTCCAGGGCGTCTTCGGGGCGTCCGAGGTGGATCATCTGGCGGCTCATGCCCGACAGGATGTACGAGCCCAGGGGCTTGTCCCCGGCCTCCTTCGCGGCGTGCAGGGCGAGGACGAAGTACTTCTGCGCGGTGGGCTGCAGGCCCACGTCGTAGCTCATCCATCCGGCCAGTTCGGCCAGTTCGGCCGCGATCTTGAAGAGCCGCCTGGCGGTGGCGTCCGGGTGCGGCTCCTGGAGCAGGTCCGTCACTTCGTGCAGCTGGCCGACGACGGCCTTGCGGCGCAGTCCGCCGCCGCACTGGGCGTCCCACTTGCGGAACATGACCGTGGTGGCTTCGAGCAGTTCCAGCTCGGGACCTGACAGACGCGATCCGCGGCGCCCCTGGATCTGCGGCTCCTGGGCCGCGGTGGGCGCGGCCGGTGCGGGCACCAGCCAGCGCTGCATGGGTTCGATCAGCGTGGGGCCCGCGGCGAGGGCCAGCGAGGTCCCCAGGAATCCGCGCCGCGCCAGCATCAGGTCGCTGCGGGAGAACTCGCCGATCAGTTCCACGGTCTGCGGCGCGGTCCAGGGCAGGTCGACGCCGGAGAGCGACGGCGACTGGTGCGCGGTGCGCAGGCCGAGGTCCCCGATGGCGACGACGGCACCGAACCGCTCGGAGAACAGTTCGGACAGGATGCGCGGGATCGGCTCGCGCGGCTGCTCGCCGTCGAGCCAGCGGCGCACCCGCGAGGTGTCCGTGGAGATGTGGTTGGCGCCCATCTGGCGCGCTCTGCGGTTCACCTGGCGAGCCAGTTCACCCTTGGACCAGCCGCTGCGCACGAACCACGAAGTCAGCTGCTCGTTGGGGCGCTTGTCAGCGTTTCCCACGCTGTCGCCGGTGCCGCCCACTGGAACACCCCCATCCCTCAAGCTTCGAAAGCCACCGCGCGCCGATACGCGAAGTCCTAACAGAATGCCGTGACTTACGGTCTCCCGTCCGCTGCTTGTCACTCGTCGAACAGGAAAACGACTTGCCTCCGGCATACCCACGAGCACGCACATCCCCTGGGCTCGTGCACTGAAAGTAATCCTACGATCACCCCTCCGGCGAGGGGGTTCTCGGAAACGCCACCATTCGCCACCCCTTCGAATGAACTCATGAACGGCTACACGCGATTCACTTGACACGGGACAGCCGCAAGTGGGCGGAGCGATGCACGCCGGGGCGCACGCATCCGGGCGCACCACCCGTGACACCCCCGGGCGCCATCAGAACAGGGGAGGAACACCGTGGGTCACGGCTCCACTTCGGCACGTAACCACCGACGCGCTCGACCCGTTGGAGGGGGCATGGGCTTCACGATCGGCGGCAGCCGCGGACTGCGGGAGATCAGGCCTGGCGCGCGCCGCCGCGGGCGCACCTCGGAGTGCACCGTGGTGGCGGAGTTCACCGGCCTGTGGGGCTGGGACGCGGTTCCGGGCGCGCGCGCCGCCGGGGGCGTGTGCTCCTGCGGGGACTCCGGCTGTACGGCGCCGGGCGCCCACCCGCTGGACCGCACCGCGGAGATCCGGGCCGGGGCCACCCTCGACGAAGTGACTCTGGCCTGGGCGGAGTTCCCCGGTGCTGCGGTGCTGTTGCCGGTCGGTCGCACCTTCGACGTCCTGGAGGTCTCGGAGGCCGCGGGGCGCCGCGCCCTGGTCCGCCTGGAGCGCATGGGCCTCCCGCTCGGACCGGTGGCGGTGACCCCTCAGGGCCGCGCCCAGTTCTTCGTCGCCCCCGGCGCCGTGGCCGAACTGCCCGCGCTGCTCTACCGCATGGGCTGGGACGACGCCGACCTCGACCTGCGCGGCATCGGCCCCGGCGAGTACGTCACGGCCCCGCCGTCGGACCGCGGCGGCCTCGGCCCGGTCCGCTGGCTCCGCGCCCCGGCCCTGGACTCTGCGACACACCCGCCGCAGGCGCGGCTGCTGCTGGGCGCGTTGGCGTACGCGTCACACCGGCACCCCGCGCCGTAAAAGAAACAACCCGCCCCAGCTGCACCCTGGGGCGGGTCCTTCCATCCATTGGCCGTTGAGGCGCTCAGTCTCCGATGAGCGCGTCCACGAACGCCTCCGGCTCGAACGGCGCCAGATCGTCCGCGCCCTCGCCGAGACCGACGAGCTTGACCGGTACGCCCAGCTCCCGCTGGACCGCGACCACGATGCCGCCCTTGGCCGTGCCGTCGAGCTTGGTGAGCACGATGCCGGTGATGTCCACGACCTCGGCGAAGACCCGCGCCTGCACCAGGCCGTTCTGCCCGGTCGTGGCGTCCAGGACCAGCAGCACCTCGTCCAGCGGCGCGTGCTTCTCGACGACCCGCTTGACCTTCCCGAGCTCGTCCATCAGCCCGGTCTTGGTGTGCAGTCGGCCCGCGGTGTCGATGAGGACGACGTCCGCGCCCTCCTCGATGCCCTCCTTGACGGCGTCGAAGGCGATCGACGCCGGGTCGCCGCCCTCGGGACCGCGCACCGTACGGGCGCCGACCCGCTCACCCCAGGTCTGCAGCTGGTCGGCGGCGGCGGCACGGAAGGTGTCGGCCGCGCCGAGCACCACCGAGCGGCCGTCGGCCACCAGGACCCGGGCGAGCTTGCCGGTGGTGGTGGTCTTGCCGGTGCCGTTGACCCCGACGACCATCACGATGCCGGGGGCCTCGGTGTCGGACTCGGTGTTCACGACCCGGTCCATGTCGGTGCCGACGAGGTGCAGCAGCTCCTCGCGCAGTAGGGCGCGCAGCTCTTCGGGGGTGCGGGTGCCCAGCACCTTCACCCGCTCGCGCAGCCGCTCCACGAGCTCCTGGGTGGGGGCGACACCGACGTCGGCGGTGAGGAGGATCTCCTCGATCTCCTCCCAGGTGTCCTCGTCGAGGTGCTCGCGCGCGAGGAGCGTGAGCAGCCCCTTGCCGAGCGCGTTCTGGGAGCGGGACAGTCGGGCACGCAGCCGGACCAGTCGGCCCGCGGTGGGCTCGGGGACCTCGATTTCGGGCGCGGCGGGAGCCTCGGGCTCCTCGACGACGACCGGGGCGGCGGGCGCGGCCGCCTCGGGGAGCTCTACCTCCTCGATCGTGCGGCGTGGCTCTTCGCGCGGCTCCTCGGCCTCTTCGCCGACATGCGGCTCGGCCGGGGGCGCGGTGATGGTCGGCGTGGCCGAGGGCGCCGTGGGCGGCAGCTGCTTCTTCTTGCGGCTGCCGATCACGAGCCCGCTGACGACGCCGATCGCGACCAGGGCGATGACTACAGCAAGGATGACGATTTCCATAACAGCCCCAGTATCAGCCATCGCCCGCGCTCCCTCACCGGTTGTGGCTTCCGCCAAAGGACATAAGCCCCTGCAGGGCACTACTCAGATCAAAGTACGATGGTGAGGGCCGTATCAACGCGCGTAGAGTCAGCGCTGCCCGTCTCCCACCCCAGGCGGCTCACCGTCGAGCCGCGTACGAGGTCTGGACATCCCCACCTATGAGCAACACCGCCGAAGCCGAAGGCACCGCCCTGGAGACCCGTGGTCTCGAACCCGTGCCCGACAGTGAGCGCACCGGCAAGGTCAGCGAACTCTTCCCCACCTGGGTAGCCGCCAACATCAGTGTGCTGCTGCTCACCATGGGCGCGAGCCTGGTCGTGGCCTTCCAGCTCAACTTCTGGCAGGCCATCGTCGTCGCGATCGCCGCACCCAGCCTGTCGTACGGCCTGGTCGGCCTGTTCGGCATCGCGGGCAAGCGCGGCGGCGCCCCCGGCATGGCCCTGTCCCGCGCGGTCTTCGGGCAGCGCGGCAACCTGCTGCCCGGTTCGCTGATCTGGATCGCCCGCTGGGGCTGGGAGACGATCAACGCGGTAACCGGCGCCTACGCCCTGCTCACCGTGCTGGACATCGTCTTCGGCATCAAGCAGAACACCCCGCTGATCATCGTCACGCTGCTGCTCTTCGTGGTCGCGACCTTCGCGATATCCGGCCTCGGCATCCACGCCGTCCAGAAGTGCAACAAGTACGCGACGTATCTGTTCGGCGGGTTCTCGGTCCTGGTCCTGGTCTATCTGATCGTCAGCTCCGACTGGGGCGCCGTCTTCGACCGCCCGGCCGGAAGTACGGCGATGATGGTCGCGGGTATCGGCATGATCGCCGCGGGCGGTGTCAGCTGGATTCCCTCGGCCCCCGACTTCACCCGCTATCTGCCGCGTACGGCGTCCGCCAAGGCCATGGTCGGCAACTCCATCGGCGGCGCCGGGATCGTCGTCCTGCCGATGGTGCTGATGGGCGCGGCCATGGCGGTCTCCACGCCGGATCTGGCCTCGGCCAAGGACCCGGTCTCCTTCCTCGGCGAGATCCTGCCGCTGTGGATCGCGGTCCCGTATCTGCTGATCGCGCTGGTCGGCATGCTGTTGATCAACGCGATGTCGATGTACTCGGCCGGCTTCACCGCGCAGACCCTCGGCTTCACCATCGCCCGCCACTGGGCCGTGTCGGTCAACGCCGTCATCTCGCTGATCTTCGGCGGCATCCTGATGCTGGTCGCCACCAGCTTCATGGGCTCCTTCATCGCCTTCCTGTCGCTGCTCGCGGTGGCCTTCTCGGCCTGGATCGGCGTCTTCGGCGCGGACATGCTGCGGCGCACGGAGTACGACGGCGAGGCCCTGCTCGACACCACGCGCACCAGCGCCTACTGGTACAAGGGCGGCTTCGCCCCGGCCGCGGTGATCGCCTGGGGTGTGTCCCTGGTGGTGGGCCTGCTGTTCACCACGTCGGACTGGTTCACCGGCCCGCTGGCGGCGAACAACCCGATCGGCGAGTACGGCCTCGGCTGGATCGCGACCATCGTGGTCTCGGGCCTGCTCTACCTCGCCCTGCCGAAGCCCGCCGTCGAGGCGCCGCGCGCGAAGGACGCCGAACCGGTGTCCGTCTGAACCCGGTGCCCGTCTGAACCCGATGTCCGCCTGAACCCGGCGTCCGCCTGAACCGTACGGCCACCCCTCTGGCCACCTGACGCAACGTCAACTACCGTCCCCCTGCACCGCATCCACCCGGTGAAGGGGGACCTGGCCATGCCCGTCACGGTCGTACGCTTCAACCTCGTCGACCCCGACGCGACGCCCGACGCGCTCTCTGCCCGCTATCGCGCCGCCATCGAGATGGCCGCGTACGGCGACGACCGCGGCATCAGCACGGTGCAGACCGAGGAGCACCACGGTGCGGTCAACAACTGGCTGCCGTCGCCCTTCGCCTTCGCGGGTGCGGTCTTCGGTGCCACCCGGCGCCTCGCGGTCACGGTGTCGGCGGTCATCGGCCCACTGCACGATCCGCTGCGGCTGGCCGAGGAGATCGCCGTACTGGACCTGCTGAGCGGCGGCCGCCTGGTCACGGTGGCGGGGATCGGCTACCGGCCCGAGGAGTACGAGGCGTTCGGCGTCGAGTGGGGCAACCGGGGCAAACTCCAGGACGAGTTGCTGGAGACCCTGCTCGCGGCGTGGACCGGCGAGCCCTTCACCTTCCGCGGCCGCACGGTCCGGGTCACCCCGCGCCCCCTCACCCAGCCGAACCCGCTGCTCCTGGTCGGCGGGTCGTCGCGGGCCGCGGCGCGGCGTGCGGCCCGGCTCGGGCTGCCGTTCTTCCCGAGCGCGCATCTGCCCGAACTGGAGGCGTACTACCAGGACAAGCGCGCTGAGTACGGGACCGAGGGCTGGGTGATGATGCCCGCGGCCGAGACCCCGCTGCTGCATGCCTCCGACGACCCGGACCGCACCTGGGCCGAGTACGGACGGTACTTCCTGCACGAGGCGCGGACGTACGCCTCGTGGCAGTCCAAGGACATCCGCTCCGCGGTCCGCTCGCGCGCCACCACCGTCGACGAGTTGCGCGCCGAGGGCGTGTACCGGGTGCTCACGCCCGACGCGTGTGTGGCCCTGGCCGATGACCGCCCCGACAGCAGCCTGATCCTGCATCCGCTGTGCGGCGGCATGCCGGTCGACGAGGGGTGGCGCAGTCTGCATCTGTTCGCGGAGCAGGTGCTGCCGCGTCTGGCGGAGTGAGCCCCGGAACGTACAAGGCCGCCCCCGCCCGGGGATCCGGGCAGGGGCGGCCTCCTGGAGAGAGGGGCAGCGGGGGGTTTAGCCCATCTGCTCCAGGGTCTTGCCCTTCGTCTCGGGAACGAACCTGAGGATGAAGGGAATCGAGAGCAGCGCGAAGGCTGTGTAGATCATGTAGGACGCGGACAGGTTCCAGTCCGACATGCTCGGGAAGGTCTTGGTGATCGCGAAGTTGGCGATCCACTGGGCGGACGCGGCCACTCCGAGCGCGGCGGCGCGGATGCGGTTGGGGAACATCTCGCCGAGCATGACCCAGACCACCACGCCCCAGGAGAGCGCGAAGAAGAGCACGAAGGAGTGGGCCGCGACCAGCGCCACGGTGCCCTGCGCGTCGGGCAGCGTGATGTTGCCGCCGGTACCTTCCTTGTACGAGAAGGCCCAGGCGGCGAGCCCCAGCGAGACGGCCATACCGGCCGAGCCGATCAGCGCGAGCGGCTTGCGCCCCAGCCGGTCGACGAAGATCATCGCAATCACGGTGCCGATGATGTTGATGATCGACGTGGTGAAGGAGTAGAAGAAGGAGCTCGACGGGTCGATGCCGACGGACTGCCACAGCGAGGAGCTGTAGTAGAAGATCACGTTGATGCCGACCAGCTGCTGGAAGACCGAGAGCCCGATGCCCACCCAGACGATCGGCAGCAGTCCGGCCCGGCCACCCATCAGGTCGCTGAGGCGCGGCTTGTGCTCCATGTGCATCTTTGCGTCGATCTCGGCGATCCTGGCGTCCAGGTCGGTGCCGCGCGGTTCGACGTCGGCGAGCACGGCCCGTGCTTCGGCCATACGGCCCTGGGCGATCAGGTAGCGCGGGGACTCGGGGATCCGCAGCGACATCAGGCCGTACAGCAGGGCCGGGACGATCTCGATGCCGAGCATGATCTGCCAGGCCTCCAGGCCGAGCAGCGAGCCGCGCTGGTCGCCGTCGGCGAACTGCAGCACCACCCAGTTGACCAGCTGCGAGATGGCGATGCCGAGCACGATCGCGGCCTGCTGGAAGGAGGCCAGGCGGCCGCGGTACTCGGCGGGTGCTACCTCGGCGATATAGGCCGGGGCGATCACCGACGCCATACCGATGGCGACGCCGCCGAGCGTCCGCCACAGCGCCAGGTCCCACAGGGCGAACGGCAGCATCGAGCCGAGGCCGCTGATCGCGAAGAGTACGGCGGCGATCTGCATCACCCGGATACGGCCGATGCGGTCGGCGAGACGGCCCGCGACCATGGCGCCGAGCGCCGCGCCGAGCAGCGCGATGGCGATCACGGTGCCCAGGGTGGCCGAGTCGACGTCGAACTTCCCGCGGATGCCCTCCACGGCGCCGTTGATGACCGCGCTGTCGTAGCCGAACAGGAAGCCGCCCAGTGCCGCCGTCGCGGCGATGAAGATGACATGGCTGAGGTGTTCGGGCCGACCGCCGCCCGCGGGGGTCGGCTTCAGCTTCGCTGTGGTGGTCACGGTGTCTCCTACAGAGCAGGACCTCGACGTCCTGGCATGTGGGGGCGGGGCCCTTCAAGTGGCGCATACCTTGGGGCCACCCACCACTTGAAGGTAAAGACTGCGTTGCAGAGACTATGCCTTCAAGTTTCGAAGTCAATAGGTGAAGAGCTGTGACTTTGGAGGCACAGCTTTGCCCCCTTGAATTCAACTCTTGTAAGTAAGGGTGCGCGGCGGGCTGCTACGGACTCAGCGAAGCCGCTGGCTGATCACCTTGGAGACACCGTCACCCTGCATGGAGACGCCGTACAGCGCGTCGGCGACCTCCATCGTCCGCTTCTGGTGCGTGATCACGATCAGCTGCGAGGACTCCTGCAGCTCCTCCATGATCCGGATGAGCCGCTGCAGGTTGGTGTCGTCCAGCGCGGCCTCGACCTCGTCCATCACATAGAACGGACTGGGCCGCGCCTTGAAGATGGACACCAGCATGGCGACCGCGGTCAGTGACCGCTCGCCGCCGGAGAGCAGCGAGAGCCGCTTGACCTTCTTGCCGGGCGGCCGCGCCTCGACGTCCACACCGGTGGTCAGCATGTTGTCGGGATCGGTGAGGACGAGCCGCCCCTCGCCGCCGGGGAAGAGCCGCGAGAAGACGCCCTCGAACTCCCTGGCGGTGTCCCGGTAGGCCTCCGTGAAGACCTGCTCCACCCGCTCGTCGACCTCCTTGACCACCTGCAGCAGGTCGGTCCTGGTCTTCTTCAGGTCTTCGAGCTGCTCGGAGAGGAACTTGTGCCGCTCCTCCAGCGCCGCGAACTCCTCAAGAGCCAGCGGGTTCACCTTCCCGAGCTGCTGGTAGGCCCGCTCGGCTGCCTTGAGCCGCTTCTCCTGCTCGGCGCGGACGAACGGGACGGGCTGATTACGTGGGTGCTCCGGGTCTTCGGGGAGTTCCTCGCCCTCGGCGGGCGGCGACGGGGCCACCAGCTGGTCAGGCCCGTAGTCCGCGATCAGCCCGGCGGGCTCCACGCCCAGTTCCTCCAGCGCCTTGGCCTCCAGCTGCTCGATCCGCAGCCGCTTCTCGGCGCCGAGCACCTCGCCGCGGTGCACCGAGTCGGTCAGCTTGTCCAGCTCCGCCTTCAGGTCGCGGCCCGCGTTCCGCTCGGCGACCAGGTCACGCTCACGCTCGGCCTTGGCGCCCTCGGCCGCGGCCCGCTCCTCCTCGGCCCGTACGAGGGACACCTCGACGTGCGCCAGGAGCTGTCGGGCGCCCGACGCCACCGCCTCCGCGACGGCGGCCTCGTGGCGCAGCCTGGCTTTTCGCCGCTCGGCACGCGCGCGTGCCTCGCGTTCGGCACGTGCGCCGCGGTCGAGGCTGTCGGCCCGTCCCGCGAGGCCCTTCACCCGCTCCTCGTGGGTACGCACCTGGAGGCGGGCCTCCATCTCGGTCTGCCGGGCGTTGGCACCGTCGGCGGCGAGGCGGTCCCGTACGGCGGTGTCGGGCTCCTCCTCGACCGGGGCCTCTTCGGCGACGGCCAGCCGCTCGGCCAGCTCCTCGGCCTCCTCGGCCGCCCGGTCCAGGGCATCCTGGGCCCTGGCCGCCGCCGCGGTCGTACGCTCGGCCTCGCCCGCGGCGCCGCGGGCCTGTCCGGCGAGCCGCCCGAGCTGCTGGGACACGCTCGACTTGGCCCGGTCGGCGGCCCGCCGCCGCTCCCCCAACTCCTCGACCAGCGCGGCACACTCGGTGCGCCGCTCGCCCGCCGCGTGCTGCTCCTGAGCCAGCTCGTCGCAGCGTACGGCCAGCTCCGCCAGCTCGGCGGCGGCCTCGTCCACCGACGCCTGCACTTCGAGCAGACTCGGCGCCCCCGCGGAGCCGCCCTGGGCGAAGTGCGCTCCCAGCACGTCCCCTTCGGCCGTCACGGCCGTCAGCTCCGGGTGCGCATACACCAGGTCCTCGGCGTCCTCCAGGGTGCCGACGACCACGACGCCGCGCAGCATCCGCCGCACGGCGGGCATCAGCTCGTCGGGACCGCGCACGAGGTCCGCGGCGGATGGCGGCCCGGTCCGCGACTCGGACGGCTCTGGCGGTACGGGGCCGGGGGCGGATGTGGCGCTGCCGGGTGTCGCGCCGCCAGGCGCGCCCGCATCGGGCTCGCTGCGGGCGGGCTTACCGGAGTCGACTGCGGCGCCGCCAGCCACGGCACCGTCGAGCCCGGCACCGTTGGCCGCGCCTCCGTCACGGGGAGCGCTGTCGGGCCCAGCCCCGTACGCCATGCCATCGCGGCCGGTGTCACCGGCCGCGCCACCGGCACGCGCGGCGCCGCCAAGCGCGCCCGCGTCGGGTCCGCCGCAGTCGGCCACGGCCGTGCCATCGCGCCCAGCGTCATCAACCGCACCGCGGTCACGCGGACCACCATCGGAGCCGGCGCCACCGACCACCGCACCGCCCTCGTGCCCGGCACCACCGGCACGCGCGGCACCGCCAAGCGCACCCGCGTCGGGTCCGCCGCAATCGGTCCCGGCAGGGGCATCGGGCCCAGTGCCGTCAGCCGCGCCGCCGTCACGGACGACCCGCTCGCCCCCGGCCCCACCAACCACCGCACCGCCCTCGCGCCCGGCACCACCGGCCACGGCTCGGCCGCTCGGCGCGGACGCGGGTACGCCGCCCGGATCGGGCCTCCCCGCGTCCTGGTTGTGCCGTGCCGCGCCGTGGCGCTCCGGGGCGCTGCCCGGCATGGCAGGGCCGGTCTCCGGTGGGCCGGCCAGGAGCAGGGCCGCGCGGCCCGCGTCCTGTTTGCGTAGCAGGCGGATGGCTTCGGCCGCCGTTGCCGGGTTGGCCACCGCGACGGCGTCCGCCGCCGCACCCAGCGCCGCCGCCACCGGGATCTCGAAACCCGGTGCCACGGTGAGCAGTTCGGCGGCGGGCCCGAGCAGTCCTGTCAGCCGGTCCTGGGCGGCGAGCAGCGCGCCCGTACCGTCCTTGCGGCGCAGGCCGAGCGCGAGTGCCTCATGCCGGGCGGCGACCGCGGCGCGCTTGCGCTCAGCGCCCGTGGCCGACTCGCGGGCGGCGGTCAGTGCGGCCTCCGCGTCAGCGAGCGCGCGCTTGGCGGCGTCGTGCCGCTCGCCGAGTTCACAGTCGTCGGCGTCCAGGCCGTCGACCTCGGCCTGGAGCTGCTCGTACTCCCGCTGCGCGGCGGCCGCCCGCTGCTGCGCCTCGTCCCGCGCGGACGCGAGCCGGCCGATCTCCGCCTGGGCCGAAGCGGCCCTGCTGCGGGCCGCGTTGACCCGGCCGTTCAGCCTGGCCAGACCCTCGCGGCGGTCGGCGATGGCCCGCGCCACGTCCTTGAGCCGCCGCTCCTCGTCGGCGAGCGCGCGCTCGAGCTCGGCCCGGTGCGCGACGGTGTCCTCCAGCGCGTTCTGGGCGGCCTCCAGAGCCGCCTCCAGCTCGGCCTCCTGCTCCCGGACCCTGGCGGCCTCGCGCTCCATGTCCTCGGGGTCGCGGCCGCGCCGCTCCTCCTCGGGAGCGCTGTTCGCGCTCTTCACTCGTGCCTCGGCCAGCGAGATCGTGCCGCGCACCCGCTCGGCGAGCTGCGACAGCTCGTACCAGGTCTGCTGGGCGCGCTGGAGCCTCGGCGTCAGCTGCCGTACCTCGTCCTCCAGGGCGGACTCGCGCGCCTGCGCCGCCTTCAGCTCGGCCTCGGCCGCGTCCTTGCGCCGCTTCAGCTCGGCCTCGTCGGCGATCTCGGTCCGTAGTGCGTCGCGGAGCCGGACCAGGTCGTCGGCGAGCAGTCGCAGCCGCGCGTCGCGCAGATCGGCCTGGATGACGGCGGCCCGCCGCGCCACCGCGGCCTGCCGTCCGAGCGGCTTGAGCTGGCGCCGCAGCTCGTCGGTGAGATCCTGCACCCGCGCCAGGTTGGCCTGCATCGCGTCGAGCTTCCGCAGCGCCTTCTCCTTGCGCTTGCGGTGCTTGAGCACTCCCGCGGCCTCCTCGATGAAGGCCCGGCGCCCCATCGGGTCGGCGTGCAGTACGGAGTCCAGCTGCCCCTGGCCGACGATGACATGCATCTCGCGGCCGATACCGGAGTCGGAGAGCAGCTCCTGGATGTCCAGGAGCCGACAGGTGTCCCCGTTGATCTGGTACTCGCTGCCGCCGTTGCGGAACATGATCCGCGTGATGGTGACTTCGGCGTACTCGATGGGCAGCACGCCGTCGGAGTTGTCGATGGTGAGGGACACCTCGGCCCGCCCGAGCGGCGGCCGCCCGGTCGTGCCGGCGAAGATGACGTCCTCCATCTTGCCGCCGCGCAGCGACTTGGCACCCTGCTCGCCCATGACCCAGGACAGCGCGTCCACGACGTTGGACTTGCCGGAACCGTTGGGCCCCACGACGCAGGTGATGCCGGGTTCGAACCGCAGCGTCGTGGCGGAGGCGAAGGATTTGAACCCACGAAGGGTCATGGCCTTGAGGTGCACGCCCCCGGACTTTACTGCCTGGGCGCGGTCTCACCCTGCGAGCCATCCGGTTTCACGGAGGAAGGTGCAGGGCACATCAGACGGTAAGCGCGGCGGGTCCGGGCAGGTCGAACGCGGGAGACGCAAGAAACGCTGGTGGAGCAAGGGGGAACGGGTGGAAAGAGTGAAGGGACGCCTAGGCGCCCCTTGCAGTTCTTCTTCTCAAGCGGTTGACGTGAGCAGCCTGACCGTCGTTCTACAGATCCGGGTCAGGTAAGCGCAGGCTCCGCCTGGGATACGTCGATGCTCTCGAGGAGTTCTCCGGGGTGAGAAGCGGCAGCGGTAGCCAGCGCGTCGTTCTCGGCCTGGATGCGTACAAGCTCGGATTCCAGGTCCTGGACGCGCTGCTGAAGCCGTCGCATCTCGGCGAGGAGTCGCGGGTCGGAACCGCCGACGTAACCGAGAAGCGCCTTTGCCATGATGGATGGTCCTCCACACTGAGTGACCGACCGAAGCGGTGTGGGTCGTGAGGGAAGCACCCGCGGTGATTGGCACTACTTATGACTTACTGCCGTTCCCACATGCCAAACAGCTAGGGTGCGCGGGGCTTTCAGCGTCTCACCAAAAAGTTTGACGGTCAACACGATCACGCCCCGTATTGGCGGGCAACCCGGGGGCGCGCGGCAGCAAAACGTGCGGCGCAGCCTCTTCTGCGGGGCCACTTTGTCCCATGTGTCCCATGATAGGACGATGCGGGGGCATGGAGATCATCCTTACGTCCGCAGCCTGGCACGAGCGGCCGTTCTTGGCAACCACCAGGTCGTTTCTGCCCTCCCGAGGTGCCATACGTGGTTGCCAGGGGCATCTGCTCGCGACCGCTCCCCCGTGGCAGGCTCAGCGGATGGCGAAGCCGTCGTAGCCGCCACGCGGCGTGGCCCAGATCTCAGTGACCCCGTCGACCCTGCCGGGCGTGTCGCCGTGCCGCAGCCAGTCGAGCAGACGCTCGCATTCCGCACGCGGACCTTCGGCCACCACCTGCACCCGACCGTCATCCAGATTGAGGGCGAAACCGATGAGCCCGCCGATCTCCAGAGCTGCCGCCCTGGTGAACCAGCGAAAGCCCACTCCCTGTACTCGCCCGCGTACCCAAGCGGTGAACCGCACATCGTCTTGCATGTGTGCAAGCTAACCGGCCAATTGCCCTGGAGGCACTTCTCCCCCATGCGTCATCGGCTACAGTCGCGTCCGATGAGCCTCACCCGTATGGGTGAAGCACGTTGCCGGTAAGTACTGAGGAAGGCCTGTACATGGGACGCCACCGACGCTCCGACGCCCCAAGCGCCGTCGGCGAGCAGCACCTGGCAGGCGACGCGAGCCCGCACGGTACGAGCTCGCACCGGCGCAGGAAGCGGGCGGCGGCCGCCCCCGTGCGGACCGGCCTGCTCAGTGTCTCCGCGGCGGTGGCGATGGGCGCCCTGGCCGTCACGTCGGGCCTCCTTCCGGGCGGCGACACCTTCAAGCTCGGTGGCGACGACGGCAAGGTGCAGGCCGACGGCGTGCCCGACGCGCGGGCCCAGGGCGGTGCCACCGTGCTGCCGGACCGCGAGGAGACCCCCGCCAGCCGGGGTGCCGACCGTGCCACGCCGTCGGCGCCGTCCCCGTCGGAGTCCTCCGCGAAGCCCTCGGCGACACCGTCGAAGGACGCGAAGGACAAGAAGGAGCAGTCCACCAAGGAGCCCGGCTCCGGCGCGCAGGACGACGCCAAGGACAAGGGCGAGGACAAGAGCGAGAAGGCGAAGGACAAGGACAGGGGCAGCCCGCCCCGTACCGAGCCCGCCAAGCCCGATGTGCCGGCGCCCGCGCCGAGTCAGGCGACCGGTGCGGCGTCGGCGGCCGAGGCCGAGGTGCTCTCGCTGGTGAACCAGGAGCGGGCCAAGGCGGGCTGCGCCCCAGTGAGCGCGGACGCCCAGCTGGCCACTCTCGCCGGGAACTTCAGCCAGGACATGGCCGACCGCGGCTTCTTCGACCACACCGACCCGGACGGCAACACCCCGTGGGACCGCGCCGACAAGGCCGGGATCGGGAACCTGGGCGGCGAGAACATCGCCAGGGGACAGGCCGACGCGCGGGCCGTGATGGAGTCCTGGATGAACAGCCCGGGCCACCGCGCGAACATCCTCAACTGCGACTACAAGACCCTCGGCGTGGGGGCGCACTTCGCGTCCGGCGGCCCGTGGTGGACCCAGAACTTCGGCTTCTAGCAACGCCTTCCCGCACTCAGCCCCTTCCCGCGCTCGACCAGCCCCTTCCCGTACTCCACGCCTTCCCGTACTAGCGGGGGCGAGGCGGGCGCTGGCAGCGCGGGCAGTAGTAACTGGAGCGGTTCATCCACGGGCGGCGGCGCATCGGCGTACCGCAGCGGCGGCAGGGCTCGTCCTCGCGCCCGTAGGCGTCCAGGGACCGCTCGAAGTAGCCGGACTCGCCGTTCACATTGACGTAGAGGCTGTCGAAGCTGGTGCCGCCGACGGCGAGCGCCTCGTTCATCACGTCCCGGATGTGACTCAGGAGCTCCGTGGTCTTGGGGCGGGTGAGCGTCGCGGTGGGGCGTTCGTAGTGCAGCCTGGTGCGCCACAGGGCCTCGTCCGCGTAGATGTTGCCGACCCCGCTGATCAGTGACTGGTCCAGCAGGGCGCGCTTGACCGTCGTACGGCGTCGGCGCAGCGCCGTGTGGAAGGCGGCGTCGTCGAAGAGCGGGTCCAGCGGGTCGCGCGCGATGTGCGCGATGACGTCCGGGAGGCCGTCCGCGGTGTTCTCGTGGAGCGAGAGTCCGCCGAAGGTGCGCTGGTCGACGAAGCGCAGCTCGGTGCCGAGTGCGTCGTCGAAGCCGACCCTGATCCGCAGATGCCGCTCGTCGGCCGCGTCCGTCGGCTGGACCAGGAGCTGGCCGCTCATGCCGAGGTGGGCGAGTACGGAATACGAGGGGTACGCAGAGTCCGCGAGCGGCAGCCAGAGGTACTTGCCGCGGCGCCGGGCGGGGCCGACGAGGTGCCCGGTGAGGCGGGCCGCGAAGTCCGCGCCGCCCGCCGGATGCCGACGTACGGCACGCGGATGAAGCACCCGCACATCGGCGACGGTCCGGCCACTGACCCAGTTTTCGAGTCCGCGGCGTACGACCTCGACTTCGGGCAGCTCGGGCACGGCTTCTCCTCCAGGGCGCTGGACGGGGTCAAGGATGGGGAAACAGAACAGCCGGCCCACCCTGAGGTGGACCGGCTGTTCAGCAACCAGCTAGGTGGCCGCGCGGTGGGACTCCCCTGCTCCTAGGAGCGGAGGAAGTTACGTCAGCGCGAGACCTTGCCGGCCTTGATGCACGAGGTGCAGGCGTTGAGCCGCTTCGGCGTCCCACCGACCACGGCACGCACGCGCTGGATGTTCGGGTTCCAGCGACGGGGCGTACGGCGGTGCGAGTGCGAGATGTTGTTGCCGAAGCCCGGCCCCTTGCCGCAGACGTCGCAGTTGGCAGCCACGGGACACTCCAAAGACTTCAGATGCACTTACGGTTAAACCCGGCATGCCGGGTTCAGTGATCTGAGTGGCGGTGCCAGGGGAATAGTGGCCCGGTAGCCATCAAGAGCTATCGAGCAACCGGAGCAGCATACAACGACTGCTTCGGTAGAACGAAACTACCATGGCCCCCTCGCCCCCCGCCCCCCGCGGC
>NZ_JAZGRL010000001.1:2058530-2093561 GCF_046540415.1 Streptomyces sp. E11-3
GCCCCCCGCGGCCCCCCGGCCGCGAACTACTGTGCGGAACGAACCCGCAGCTAGGAGGCATAGGTGCCGCAGTCGCTCGACGCCGTCGTGGTGCGCACCTGGTGCGGTCTCGCACTGGACACGTTGGGGCGGGCCCGCGAGGAGATCGACGCGATCAACGTCTACCCGGTCGCGGACTCGGACACCGGAACCAACCTTTATCTGACGGTGGAATCTGCGGCCCAGGCGGTCGAGGCGGTCTTCTCGGGACACGAGGCCGCAGGGTCCGCCGAGGGACCTTCGGCGGCAGAGGCGATGCGCGCGATGGCGCACGGCGCGCTGATCGGGGCGCGCGGCAACTCGGGCACGATCCTGGCGCAGCTGCTGCGCGGGATGGCGCAGGTGGTGGCCGCCCAGGGCGAGGGGGCCCACGGCGGCGCGCCCCGGACCCTCTCGGGCGGTGACCTGCTCAGGCTCGCGCTGCGGCGGGCCGCCGACGCCGGGTACCAGGCCGTCGCGCATCCGGTCGAGGGGACGGTCCTGACGGTGGCCACCGCCGCTGCCGACGCGGCCGGGGCCGCCGAAGGCGACTGCGCGGTGACCGCGCGGGCGGCGTACGACGGTGCCCATACGGCCCTGGCGAAGACCCCGGGGCAGCTGACCGTGCTGAAGCGCGCGGGGGTCGTGGACGCGGGCGGCCAGGGTCTGGTGGCCGTGCTCGGGGCCCTGGTGGAGGCGCTGTCAGGCCAGGCGCCGCCCAAGGCCGTACGGCAGATACTCGGCCACGCGCGCGTGGAGCGCGGCGAGCGCGCGGACGACACGGTCGAGGCGACATCGGCGCCCCCGGCGGACTGCGCGCCCGACGCGGTGCCCGACGGCAGCGGCCCCGCCTTCGAGGTGATCTATCTGCTGGAGGCCGACGACCCGGCCGTCGACCGGCTGCGCGACCGCCTGGACACGCTCGGCGACTCCCTGGTCGTGGTCGGCGGCGACGGACTGTGGAACGTCCATGTGCATGTCGACGACGCGGGCGCCGCCGTCGAGGCGGGCGTCGAGGCCGGGCGCCCGTACCGCATCAGGATCACGCACTTCGGGGCACAGGACGCGCACAGTGCGGGCTTCACTCCGCGGCCCCGCGAGCGGGCGCAGCGCGCGGTCGTCGCCGTTGTGCCGGGCGAGGGGCTGGCCGGGCTGTACGCGGAGGCCGGGGCCACCACCGTGCTCGCGCGTCCGGGGGAGCCGCCCGCCAGCGGCGAGCTCGTCGACGCCATCCGCCGCGCCCACGCGCGCGAGGTGGTGCTGCTGCCCAACGACGGGACCCTGCGGCACACCGCGGCCGCCGCCGCCGAGCAGGCCCGTACGGACGGCGTACGGATCGCGCTCATCCCGACCCGCTCCGCCGTGCAGGGCATCGCGGCGCTCGCCGTGCACGAGCCGGACCGCCGCTTCGACGAGGACGTCGTCGCCATGACCTCGGCCGCGGGTGCGACGCGCTACGCCGAACTGGCCGTCGCCGAGCGGCAGTCCTGGACGATGGCCGGGATCTGCCAGGCCGGTGACGTCCTGGGCCTGATCGACGGGGACGTGGCCGTGATCGGCGCCGACCTCCCGGACACGGCCACCACCGTGCTCGACCGGATGCTCGCGGCCGGCGGCGAGATGGTCACGTTGGTACTCGGCGACGGGGTCCCGGACGCTGTCGCGGTACGGCTTGAGGACCATGTACGCGAGGCCCATCTGGCCGTGGACACGGTGGTCTACCGCGGCGGGCGGCAGTCGGCGCTGCTGCTCATCGGCGTGGAGTAGCGCCGCCTTCGGCGCAGGTTTTCCACAGGGTGCCGGTGACTGTCAGCGTCGTGGTGTGCAATGGAACACGTGCCCGCGCTAGAAGAACCGCTCAAGAAACTGCTCGGCCCCGCCACCGCGAAGGTGATGGCCGAGCATCTCGACCTGCACACGGTCGGCGACCTGCTGCACCACTACCCGCGGCGGTACGCGGAGCGAGGTGAGCTCACCCGCCTCGCCGAGCTGCCGCTGGACGAGCATGTGACCGTGGTCGCCCAGGTCGCGAGCGCCCGGGTGCTGAAGTTCAACGGCGGCCGGGGGCAGCGCCTGGAGGTCGTGATCACGGACGGCAGCGGCCAGCTGCAACTCGTCTTCTTCGGCCGGGGCATCCACAAGCCGCACAAGGACCTGCTGCCGGGCACCCGCGCGATGTTCGCGGGCAAGGTGTCCTCCTTCAACCGCAAACTCCAGCTCGCCCACCCGGCGTACGAACTGCTGCGCGGCGCCGACAGCGAGGCGGTCGGCTCCTGGGCCGGTGCGCTGATCCCGATCTATCCGGCCACCGCGAAGCTGGAGTCCTGGAAGATCGCCAAGGCGGTCGACGCGGTGCTGCCCAGCGCCCAGGAGGCCGTCGACCCGCTGCCGCCCGCGCTCCGCGACGGCCGGGGTCTGGTGCCACTGCCCGAGGCCCTGCTGAAGATCCACCGGCCGCACACCAAGGCGGACATCGCGGATGCCAGGGCCCGGCTGAAGTGGGACGAGGCGTTCGTGCTCCAGGTCGCTCTGGCCCGGCGCCGGTTCGCGGAGACCCAGCTGCCCGCCGTGGCGCGGCGGCCCCAACCGGACGGTCTGCTGGACGCCTTCGACGCCAAGCTGCCCTTCACCCTCACCGACGGCCAGCAGAAGGTCTCCCGGGAGATCTTCGACGACCTCGCCACCGAGCATCCGATGCACCGCCTGCTCCAGGGCGAGGTCGGCTCGGGAAAGACCCTGGTGGCGCTGCGCGCGATGCTCGCCGTGGTCGACGCGGGCGGGCAGGCCGCGATGCTCGCGCCCACCGAGGTGCTCGCGCAGCAGCACCACCGCTCGGTCGTCGAGATGATGGGCGAGCTCGCCGAGGGCGGCATGCTGGGCGGTGCCGAGCAGGGCACCAAGGTGGTGCTGCTGACCGGCTCGATGGGCGCCGCCGCCCGCCGTCAGGCCCTGCTCGACCTGGTCACCGGCGAAGCCGGGATCGTCATCGGCACCCACGCGCTGATCGAGGACAAGGTGCAGTTCCACGACCTGGGCCTGGTCGTGGTCGACGAACAGCACCGCTTCGGCGTCGAGCAGCGCGACGCGCTGCGCTCCAAGGGCAAGCAGCCACCGCACCTGCTGGTGATGACCGCGACCCCGATCCCGCGCACGGTGGCCATGACGGTCTTCGGCGACCTGGAGACCTCGGTCCTTGACCAGCTGCCCGCGGGCCGCTCGCCGATCGCCAGCCATGTCGTACCGGCCCAGGACAAGCCGCACTTCCTGGCGCGGGCCTGGGAGCGGGTGCGCGAGGAGGTGGGCAAAGGCCACCAGGCGTACGTCGTCTGCCCGCGGATCGGCGACGGCGACGAGGAGCCGAAGAAGAAGTCCGCCGAAGACGAGGCCGAGAAGCGGCCACCGCTGGCCGTGGTGGAAGTGGCCGAGCAGCTCGCCAAGGGGCCGCTGCAAGGACTGCGCGTCGAGGTGCTGCACGGGCGGATGCCACCGGACGACAAGGACGCGGTGATGCGCCGGTTCGCCGCGGGCGAGGTCGACGTCCTGGTCGCGACGACGGTCATCGAGGTCGGGGTGAACGTCCCCAACGCCACCGCGATGGTGATCATGGACGCGGACCGGTTCGGGGTCTCCCAGCTGCACCAGCTGCGCGGCCGGGTCGGCCGTGGCGCGGCCCCCGGTCTGTGTCTGCTGGTCAGTGAGATGCCGGAGGCCAGCCCCGCGCGGGCCAGGCTCGGCGCGGTGGCCGCGACGCTGGACGGCTTCGAGCTGTCCCGTATCGACCTCGAACAGCGCCGCGAGGGCGATGTGCTGGGCCAGGCCCAGTCCGGTGTCCGGTCCTCGCTGCGGGTGCTGGCGGTCATCGAGGACGAGGAGGTCATCGCCCAGGCCCGCGCGGAGGCGGTGACGCTGGTCGCCGACGACCCGGACCTCACGCGGTACCCGGAGTTGCGCACGGCTCTGGACGCGCTCCTCGACAAGGACCGGGAGGACTATCTGGAGAAGGGCTGAGAAGGTCTGAGAGGGTCTGACCGCCCCCGGCCGGGACTGATCGGGACCGATCGGTCCGTACGCCATATCGTGGGGTGACCGATTCACCGAGCCCGAAGGACGCAGATGACCCGCGTGATCGCCGGACGCGCCGGCGGGCGCCGCCTGTCCGTACCCCCGGGGACCGGCACCCGCCCCACTTCCGACCGCGCGCGCGAAGGCCTGTTCTCCACCTGGCAGTCGCTGCTCGGCGGCCCGCTGGACGGCGAGCGGGTGCTCGACCTGTACGGCGGCTCGGGCGCCGTCGGCCTGGAGGCACTGTCCCGCGGCGCGAGCCACGCCCTGCTGGTCGAGGCCGACGCCCGCGCCGTCCGCACGATCCGGGAGAACGTCCGCTCGCTCGGTCTGCCCGGCGCCGAGGTCAGGGCCGCCAAGGCGGCCCAGGTCGTCGCGACCCCGGCCCCCGGTGACCCGTACGACCTGGTCTTTCTCGATCCTCCCTACGCCGTGAGCGACGACGATCTTCGGGAGATCCTGCTCACACTCCGCACTCAGGGGTGGCTAGCCGACGAAGCGCTCGTCACCGTGGAACGCAGCACCAGAGGCGGCGAGTTCCACTGGCCGGACGGTTTCGCACCACTGAGGTCCCGACGCTACGGCGAAGGCACATTTTGGTACGGTCGCGCCGCCTCTACCTGCGAAGACGCAGAAGCACCATGACCGGACCGGAGAGCGAGGGACTTCAGTTGCGCCGCGCCGTCTGTCCGGGGTCGTACGACCCCGTCACCAATGGACATCTCGACATCATCTCCCGCGCTTCCAAGCTGTACGACGTGGTGCATGTGGTGGTGATGATCAACCAGGCGAAGAAGGGCCTGTTCACGGTCGAGGAGCGGATCGACCTGCTCCGCCAGGTCACCGCGGACTACGGCAACGTCGAGGTCGAGCCGTTCCACGGCCTGCTGGTCGACTACTGCAAGCAGCGCGACATCCCGGCCATCGTCAAGGGCCTGCGCGCGGTCAGCGACTTCGACTACGAGCTGCAGATGGCCCAGATGAACAACGGCCTCTCGGGCGTCGAGACCCTGTTCGTGCCGACCAACCCCACCTACAGCTTCCTTTCCTCGTCTCTGGTGAAGGAGGTCGCGGCCTGGGGCGGCGACGTCTCGCACCTGGTACCGCCGGAGGTCTTCGAGGCTCTCAACAAGCGCCTCACGAAGGGTTGATCAGGAGCTAAAGTCGCCTTGTCCGGCTCCAAGCAACCAGGCAGAGAGTGGCGAGCACCCCGTGGACGTGCAGAAGAAGCTCGACGACATCGTCGAGGCGGTCAAGGGCGCCAAGTCCATGCCGATGTCGGCCTCGTGCGTGATCAACCGCGCCGAGCTGCTGTCGATGCTCGAAGAGGTACGGCAGGCTCTGCCCGGCTCCCTCGCCCAGGCCAGGGAGGTCATCGGCGGCCGGGAGCACCTGGTGGAGCAGGCCCGCCAGGAGGCGGACCGGATCATCGAGGCGGCCCGCGCCGAGCGCGGCTCGCTGATCTCCGACACCGCGGTCGCCCGGCAGTCCCAGGACGAGGGCGAGCGCATCCTCGCCCAGTCCCGCCAGGAGGCCGAGGAGATCCGCGCCGAGGCCGACGACTACGTCGACTCCAAGCTGGCGAACTTCGAGGTCGTCCTCACCAAGACCCTCGGCTCGGTCGGCCGCGGCCGCGAGAAGCTCCTGGGCACCGGCCAGGGCCTGACCGAACAGGGCTACGAGGACCCGGACTTCACCGAGGCCCCCGAGCGCAGCCACGACCCGGAGACCCTGCGCCGACGGGCCGACGAATACGTCGACGTCAAGCTCGGCGCCTTCGAGGCGGTGCTGGCCAAGACCCTGGAAGCGGTCGGCCGCGGCCGTCAGACCCTGCACGGCCGGATGGCCAGCGACGGCCTGGGCGAGCAGCCCGCGGACGCGCTGTCCCAGGAGCACACCAGCGACGCCGACTACCTGGCCGACCTCGCCGAGCCGACGGCGGGCGCCCCCGCGGCACCGTCCCAGCCTCCGTACCCGCCGCAGCAGGACTCGTACGGCTACCAGCAGCAGGATCCGTACGCCTACCAGCAGCAGCAGCAGTACGGCCAGCAGCCCGACCCGTACGGCTATCCGCCGCAGGGTCAGTACGGCGAGCAGCAGGACCCGTACGGATACCCACAGCAGGGGTACGCCCAGCCGGCCCACGGCCAGTCCCCCCACGATCAGTCGGCGCTCGACGAGACCAGTCTCTTCGACACGAGCATGATCAGCATGGAGCAGCTGCGCCAGTACGAACAGGACCGCCCGCAGACCCCCTGACCGGGGTCTGTCACCCACCCTTGGGCACCGGATTGGGCCGACAGCGAATGGTCCAGTATCCTGGCTCTTCGGTCGCGCATACGCCCGCGATCACGGCTGCCCACTCTTCGTGAGAACTCTCGCGAGCGCGAGGTCGGCCACTTCTCGACTTACATGATCTGAAAGCAGGAAACGCCCTGAGCACGCGCCTTGACCACCGCAACCCCCTCGTGTTCGACACACACGAGTTGGGTCGGCGTCCGGGTGCGCTCCAGCGGCTGACCCGCACTATCCAGGCCCCCAAGGACTTCGGTCTCCAGGGGGTCATCGGGACGCCGGAAGGCGACCCGGTGGAACTCGAGCTCCGGCTTGAGTCGGTCATGGAAGGGGTGCTTGTCACAGGCACCGCCCGTGCACGGGTCGAGGGGGAGTGCGTAAGGTGTCTGGAGCCGCTAGAGCGAGAGCTCGTCGCGGACTTCCAGGAAATGTTCTCGTACCCTGACGCCGATGACCGGGGCCGCAGCAAGCAGGCGGAACCGGGCGACGACGCCGAGGACGATGACATGACCCCCCTCGAGGACGGCATGTTCGACCTCGAGCCCGTGCTGCGTGATGCGGTGGTGCTCGCACTGCCGATGCAGCCGGTGTGCCAGGACGACTGCCCGGGTCTGTGCTCCGAGTGTGGAGCGCGGCTCGCGGACGACCCGGACCACCACCATGACGCCGTCGACATTCGTTGGGCGGCACTGCAGGGACTCGCCGGTTCGCTCCAGGACGGCGAGAAGGACAAGAAGAGCGGCGCCGAAGCGGGCGTCGACGAAGAGCAGGAGAAGTAGCCGTGGCTGTTCCGAAGCGGAAGATGTCGCGCAGCAACACGCGCCACCGCCGGTCGCAGTGGAAGGCTGCGGTCCCCACCCTGGTTTCGTGTGAGCGTTGCCAGGAGCCCAAGCTGCAGCACATCGCGTGCCCCGCTTGCGGCACTTACAACAAGCGCCAGGTCCTCGAGGTCTGAGCGGCTGGTGAGAGGCACGATGTCTGAACCGTCAAACGCTAAAAAGCAGGCGGACAACACGGCCTCGTCCCACACGCTTCTGGAAGGGCGGCTCGGGTATCACCTCGAGTCCGCCCTTCTGGTGCGTGCGCTGACCCATCGTTCGTACGCATACGAGAACGGCGGTCTGCCCACCAACGAGCGGCTCGAATTCCTCGGGGATTCGGTGCTCGGCCTGGTGGTCACGGACACGCTGTACCGCACCCACCCCGACCTGCCCGAAGGCCAGCTGGCCAAGTTGCGGGCCGCGGTGGTCAACTCGCGTGCGCTGGCGGAGGTGGGCCGCGGCCTGGACCTCGGTGCCTTCGTCCGGCTCGGCCGGGGCGAAGAGGGCACGGGCGGCAGGGACAAGGCGTCCATCCTCGCCGACACCCTTGAAGCGGTGATCGGCGCTGTCTATCTCGACCAGGGTCTCGACGCGGCCTCCGAACTGGTGCACCGCCTCTTCGACCCGCTGATCGAGAAGTCGTCGAGCCTGGGCGCGGGCCTGGACTGGAAGACCAGTCTGCAGGAGCTCACCGCGACCGAGGGGCTCGGGGTTCCCGAGTACCTGGTCACGGAGACGGGCCCGGACCACGAGAAGACCTTCACAGCTGCTGCCCGCGTCGGGGGCGTCTCGTACGGCACCGGCACCGGCCGCAGCAAGAAGGAAGCGGAGCAGCAGGCAGCCGAGTCCGCGTGGCGTGCGATTCGCGCGTCCGCGGACGAGCGCGCCAAGGCGGCCGAGGCCGCCGAGGCCGCGGTGGTTGCCACCGCGGTGGAGGGGGCGGACGCCGACACCGCCTCCGACACGGCACCCGCCTGACTGAGAGCCGGTCTTTGACCGACACATGACCGTGAATGCCCGCCGGGAGTTCTCCCGGCGGGCATTCACGCGTCACACGGGCGTACGGCCCTGAGCCCGAGCCCACCTCACGGGCACATCCACCGGACCGCAGGCGGAAAGAGACGCGGCGGTGACGGAGGCGGTCCCAGCGGGCCGCAGACGCGAGTCGAGCAACGGGAAAACGTCGGGGCGTGCGCGCCCCCACCGGGCCGCAGACGCGAAGCCGACACGAGGGGACGCGGCGGGGGGTGCGCGCGGACCGCCGACCTAACCGTGCTGCCGGGGGTCCTGTCCATACCGGACAACCCCACGCGCGGGAGCACGTACCCCCCGACGTGGCCCCGCCCCACACGACGGCGGGGCGCAGCACCTTGGCCCGGGCACGCTCCCCGACTGGCGGGGCACGCTCCCCGACCCGGCCCCGCCCCACACGAACGGCGCGCAGCGCCAAGGCGGCGCGCACCCCCGCGGCGAAGGACACGGCGCACCCCGACACGCCCCCGCCCCACAAAGCCTCGGGACGCACCAGCACGGCGGCGGCGAGCACGCCGCATGACCTCAGCCCACCCGCTACGCGCCCCTGAACCGCCAGCCGTGGTCCACCGGGCCGATTCCCGCGCCGAGGGCGAAGCCCGCGGCGATCGCCCCGGTGACATACTCCTTGGCCGCTCGCGCCGCCTCCGGGACCGTCAGCCCCTTGGCCAGCCCCGCGGCGATCGCGCTCGCCAGCGTGCAGCCGGTGCCGTGCGTGTGGCGGTTGTCGTGCCGGGGCGCCCGCAGCCAGTGCTCTTCGGAGCCGTCGGTGAGCAGGTCCGCCGCGTCGCCCGCCAGATGACCCCCCTTGATCAGCGCCCACAGCGGCCCGTAGCCGAGCACCGCATCGGCCGCCCGCCGCATATCAGCCTCTGTCTCGACATGTACGCCGGTGAGCTGCGCGACCTCGTCGAGGTTGGGGGTCGCCACGGTCGCGGCGGGCAGCAGCGCGGTCCGTACGGAGTCGAGAGCCGACGCGGCCAGCAGCGAATCGCCGTGCTTGGAGACGCCCACCGGGTCCACCACCGTCGGCGCGTCGGTCCCGGCGAGCAACTCCGCGACCGCCTCGACCAGTTCGGCCGACGCCAGCATCCCGGTCTTGACCGCGTGCACCCCGATGTCGTCCACCACGCTGCGGTACTGGGCGCGTACCGCCGCCACCGGCAGCTCCCAAGCACCCTGCACACCAAGGGAGTTCTGGGCGGTCACGGCGGTGACCACACTCATACCGTGGGTGCCGAGGGCCAGCATCGTCTTCAAGTCGGCCTGAATGCCCGCGCCGCCACCGGAGTCGGACCCGGCGACCGTCAGCACCAAGGGCGGAGCGACGGCCATCTCAGTCCTCGATCTCGCCGAAGTGGTCCCAGCCGCCCTTGCTGGTCCACGGCGCCCCGTCCACGGTCACCTGCGGCAGCGCCGAGGGGTGGAGCACCTCGCCGATCACCTTCCAGCGGGCGGGCAGCTTCACATCCGGCGGGAACGTCGCGACGATCGCGTGGTCCTCTCCCCCGGTGAGCACCCACTGCATCGGGTCGACGCCGACGGCCTGCGCGATGTCGTTCATCTGCGAGGGGACGTCGATACTGCCGGACTTCACATCGATCCGGACCTTGCTCGCCTCGGCGATGTGCCCGAGATCGGCGATCAGACCGTCACTGACGTCCGCCATCGCGCTCGCGCCAAGGCCCGCGGCCGCGGGACCCGCGTGGTACGGCGGCTCCGGCCTGCGGTGCGCCTCCACGAAGGCACGCGGCGAGCGGAAGCCGCGCGAGAGCACCGCGTACCCGGCGGCCGACCAGCCCAACCAGCCGGTGTACGCGACGACATCGCCCGGCTGTGCGCCCGCCCGGGTCACCGGGTCGTGGTTGCGCAGATCGCCGAGTGCGGTGATGGACACGGTGATGGTGTCCCCGCGTACGACATCGCCGCCGACCACGGCCGCGCCCGCGACCTGGCACTCGTCGCGCAGCCCGTCCATCAGCTCGGTGGCCCAGGTGACCGGCAGCTCGGCCGGGACCACCAGGCCGAGCAGCAGCGCGGTCGGCACGGCGCCCATCGCGGCGATGTCCGCGAGGTTCTGCGCGGCCGCCTTGCGCCCGACGTCGTACGCCGTGGACCAGTCACGGCGGAAGTGCCGGCCTTCGAGCAGGATGTCGGTACTGGCCACCACCCTGCGGTCGGGGGCGGCCACGACCGCGGCGTCGTCGCCGGGGCCCAGTCGTACCGCCGGAGTGGTGGTGAGCCGGGAGGTGAGCTCCCTGATCAGCCCGAACTCCCCGAGCTCGCCGACGGTGCCCTTCATTGGTGTACCCCTTCTGCGCCAGTCCGCTTGCGGTCGCGGGCCGCTGTGGCCACGGGTACCGTCAACAGATACGTCGATTTCGTCAACTTCGGTTGTCCGCACGCCATACTGTCCACGCCACAGGCCCCGCGGGTCTCCCCGCGACGTGCGGCGACGCGATACCGTGGCGTCTCTTTCCCCCACATGATCCTCGTGGCCGCCCTGGAGGTTCCGTGGTACAGGCGTACATCCTGATTCAGACCGAGGTAGGCAAGGCGTCGACCGTCGCCGACCTCATTGGCAAGATTCCCGGAGTGATCCAGGCCGAGGACGTGACCGGACCCTACGATGTCATCGTGCGCGCCCAGGCCGACACAGTCGATGAACTCGGCCGTATGGTGGTCGCCAAAGTCCAGCAAGTGGACGGCATTACTCGCACGCTGACCTGCCCGGTCGTGCACTTGTAGCCCCCGTCTACCCTTGGCCGGTGAAGCTTTTCCATCGCCGGCTCGGCTTTCTGCCTGCCCTCGGTCTGCTGGTCGCCGCCGTGGGCTGCTCGTCAACGGACGACACGGCGTCGGCCGCGGTTCCCTCGCCCGACTCGCGGTCCGCCGCGGCGTGCCGCGGTCTGCACGGCGAGCTGCCGCGGCAGCTGGACGGACTCGACCGCGCCGACCCCACACCACGCTCCGAGCTGACCGCGGCCTGGGGAGGCTCGGCGATCATACTGCGCTGCGGTGTCCCCCGCCCCGCCCGGATGAGCGACCAGAACGCGGACACCGCCGAGGTGAACGGCATCGGCTGGCTGGTCGAGCGGCAAGGCGACGGAGGGGTCCGCGTCACCAGCGCGCTGCGCGAGGCGTACATCGAGGTCACGCTCGACAAGAAGCGGGCCGAGACCGGTGGCCTCGGCCCGCTCACGGACCTCGCGGGGCCCATCAAGAAGACGGTGCCGGAAGGAATCGCGGGCTGACACCCGCACGCTCCGCGCTACGCGCTAACGCAGCCCCGTGGAGCGGCGCAGGGCCGCCTGCAGCAGGCGGTCCACCAGCTCCGCGTAGCCGACGCCGCTCTCCTGCCACATCCGCGGGTACATCGAGATCGGCGTGAAGCCCGGCATCGTGTTGATCTCGTTGATCACGAACTGGCCGTCGTCGGTGAGGAAGAAGTCCGCGCGCACCAGGCCCTCGCAGGCCGCCGCCTCGAAGGCCTCGACCGCGAGCCGCTGCACATCGGCGGTCTGCTCGTCGGTGAGCGGCGCGGGCACGATGCCGGACGCCGAGTCGATGTACTTGGCCTCGAAGTCGTAGAAGTCGTGGTCGGAGACCGGCGGGATCTCGGCCGGCAGGCTGGCCCGCGGCCCGTCCTCGAACTCCAGCACCCCGCACTCGATCTCGCGGCCCCGCAGCAGCGCCTCGACCAGGATCTTCGGGTCGTGCCGCTGTGCCTCCTCGATCGCCTCGTCCAGGCCCTCGAAGGACTCGACCTTGGTGATGCCGATCGAGGAACCGGCCCGCGCGGGCTTCACGAAGAGCGGCCAGCCGTGCTCACCGGCGAACTCGACGATCTTCTTGCGGGCCATGTCGCGGTCTTCGGCCCACTCGCGGGGGCGGATCACCACGTACGGGCCGACGCGCAGCCCGAAGGAGGTGAACACCCGCTTCATGTACTCCTTGTCCTGGCCGACGGCGGAGGCCAGCACGCCCGAGCCGACGTACGGCGTCCCGGACAGCTCCAGGAGGCCCTGGAGGGTGCCGTCCTCGCCGTACGGGCCGTGCAGGACTGGGAAGACGACGTCGACCTCGCCGAGCGCCTTGGGCACGGAGCCCGGCTCGGCGTACACCACCTCGCGGTTGCCCGGGTCGAGCGGCAGCACCACGCCGCCCGCGGCGGACTCGGCGAGCTGCGCCACGTCCGGCAGGGTGCGGTCGGTGATGGCCATCCGCTCGGGGTCGTCCGTGGTCAGCGCCCAGCGGCCGTCGCTGGTGATGCCGATCGGCAGGACGTCGTACTTCGTACGGTCGATCGCCCGCATGACGGCGCCGGCCGTGACGACCGAGATGCCGTGCTCGGAGCTGCGTCCGCCGAACACGACGGCCACACGCGGCTTCCTGGGCTCCCCTCCGGGCGAGGAGGGGACCGGGCTCTGGGGGGAGGTCTCGCTGCTCATATCGGGTTGAGCGTACCTGCTGGTAGGGCGAGAGTCAGCGTCGCTCGGGCTTGGCACTGCGGGACATCAGTTCCTTGAGCGCGACCACCGGGGGCTTGCCCTCGTGCACGATGCCCACCACGGTCTCGGTGATGGGCATGTCGACGCCGTAGCGATGCCCCAGCTCCAGTACGGATTCACAGGACTTGACGCCTTCGGCGGTCTGCTTGGTGACCGCGATCGTCTCCTCGAGCGTCATTCCCTTGCCGAGGTTGGTACCGAAGGTGTGGTTGCGCGACAGCGGCGACGAGCAGGTGGCCACCAGGTCGCCGAGGCCCGCGAGTCCGGAGAAGGTCAGCGGGTCGGCGCCCATGGCGAGGCCGAGCCGGGTGGTCTCGGCCAGACCGCGGGTGATCAGCGAGCCCTTGGTGTTGTCACCGAGGCCCATGCCGTCGGCGATGCCCACGGCGAGACCGATGACGTTCTTGACGGCGCCGCCGAGTTCGCAGCCCACCACGTCGGTGTTGGTGTACGGGCGGAAGTACGGGGTGTGGCAGGCGGCCTGCAGCCGCTGGGCGACGGCCTCGTCACGGCAGGCGACCACGGCGGCGGCGGGCTGCCTGGCGGCGATCTCGCGGGCCAGGTTGGGCCCGGTGACGACCGCGATGCGCTCGGGTCCCGCCTTGGTGACGTCCTCGATGACCTCGCTCATCCGCATCGCGGAGCCGAGTTCGACGCCCTTCATCAGGGAGACCAGAACGGTGTCGGGTGCCAGCAGCGGCGCCCAGGCGGCGAGGTTGCCGCGGAGCGTCTGCGAGGGCACGGCGAGCACCGTGAAGTCCGCGTCCCGGGCAGCGTCGGCGGGGTCCGTGGTGGCCCGCATCCGCTCCGGGAGTTCGACGCCGGGCAGGTAGTCGGGGTTCTGGCGGGTGGAGTTGACCGCCTGGACGAGCTCTTCGCGGCGCCCCCACAGGGTCACCTCGCAGCCCGCGTCAGCGAGCACCATGCCGAAGGCCGTACCCCAGGAACCTGTGCCGAAGACGGCTGCCTTCACCGGCCGTGTCACTTCTCGTCCTCCAAGGACTTGGTGCGGTCGGACCTGCTGCGGTCCACGGCCTTGAGCCGCTGTTCGATGCGCGCTTGGCGCGGGTCGTAGGGGGTTGGCGGGGCCTGCTCGCCGCGGAGTTCCTCCAGCAGTTCGGTGACCGCGGCCATGATGAGCTCGGTCACCTCCTTGAGTACCTCCGGGGTCGGCTCCTTGTCGTAGAAGCGCGCGAGGTCGACCGGCGCTCCGGCCCGTACCCGGAAGGTCTTGCGCGGGAAGAGCCGGAACTTCTTGTCCTTGGCGTACGGCGGCATCGCGAGGTGCGCACCCCACTGGGCCACCGGCACGACGGGGCACTTGGTGCGCAGCGCGACCCGGGCGACACCGGTCTTGGCGGTCATCGGCCACAGTTCGGGGTCGCGGGTGAGGGTGCCTTCGGGGTAGAAGGCCACGCACTCGCCGCGCTCGATGGCGTCGAGTGCGGCGCGGAAGGAGTCGAGCGCGTTGGTGCTCTCCCGGTAGACCGGGATCTGTCCCGTACCGCGCATCATCGTGGCGACAAAACCGCCCTTGAAAAGGCTGTCTTTTGCCAGGAATCGTGGCACTCGTCCGCTGTTGTACTGGAAGTGCCCATACGCCAGGGGGTCCAGATACGAGTTGTGATTGATCGCGGTGATAAATCCACCGTCGACGGGAATGTGTTCCATTCCGTGCCAGTCCCGCTTGAACAGAACCACCAGCGGCGGTTTTGCGATCACCGCTGCCAGGCGGTACCAGAAGCCGATTCTGCGGCGGGACACTCGGACACCTTCCTCTACGGGCCTACTGCGCTGGTGCGCCGCACAAGTGTCGCCCCAGGCCCCCCGTCTGTCGAGAACGTAAGAGAACACCGTACGCCTGCGGATCTCCCCCGGACTCCCCCGCGGCAAGCAAGAATGGGCCCGATGCGCACCGATGCCGACCGGGCCGCGGCCTCCGCGTGGACCCTGGTCATACCCCTGAAGCCCTTGATCCGGGCGAAAAGCAGGCTCGCGGACACCGCGGGGGACGGCCTGCGCCCCTCGCTGGCGCTCGCCTTCGCCCAGGACACGGTGGCCGCCGCGGCGGCCTGCCCGGCCGTACGGGATGTGGTGGTCGTCACGGACGACGCGCGCGCCGCGCGGGAGCTGGGGGTGCTCGGCGCCAGGGTGGTGCGGGACGAGCCCGCCGGTGGGCTCAACGCCGCGCTGGCGCACGGAGCGCGGAGCGCGCGAGCGATGCGGCCCGCGGCGGCTGTGGCGGCCCTGAACGCCGATCTGCCGGCGCTGCGGCCCGTGGAATTGCGCCGCGTACTGGACGCGGCCGCGTCATTCCCCCGTGCTTTTCTCGCCGATGCCGCGGGAATCGGCACGACCCTGCTCGCCGCCGCGCCGGGCGTGGAATTGCGGCCCGCTTTCGGCGGGGCCTCGCGGGCCCGGCATCTGGCGTCCGGGGCCGCGGAACTGCTGACGCCCGACGTGGACTCCGTACGCCAGGACGTGGACACCGGCGCCGACCTGGCCGCGGCCCGCCGCCTCGGCCTGGGGCCGCGCACCGCGCGGGCCACGTTGGCGCTGCGCCCCGCCCAATAGGGCACGGCCCGCCCGCTAGGCTGCGGGCATGCAGGCGACCTCGTACACATACGACCCCGAGACCCGCTGCGGCAGTGTGCTCCTTGACGACGGCACCCCGGTGCCGTTCGACGCCGCCGCCTTCGACGCGGGCGGGCTGCTGCTGTTGCGGGTCGGACAGCGGGTCCGTATCGAGGTTGACGAGAGCACCAAAACGGGCGGCCAGCCCCGCATCACCCTCGTCACGCTCCAGACCCTCTGAGGGCCGCCCTACGGGGCCCTGAACGCACGCGGGCCGGGCTCCCCGTAGGGAGCCCGGCCCGGCGCGTGAGTAGTTCCCAGTAAGCCCTGGGCCCCGCCTACTTCTTCTTGGCGGTGGTCTTCTTGGCGGTGGTCTTGCGCGCCGTGGACTTCTTCGCGGGCGCCTTCTTCGCCGTGGCCTTCTTGGCGGGGGCGGTCTTCTTCGCCGTCGCCTTCTTGGCCGGGGCCGCCTTCTTGGCGGTCGTCTTCTTCGCCGCGGTCTTCTTGGCCGTCGCCGCCTTCTTGGCGGTGGTCTTCTTCGCCGTGGTCTTCTTGGCGGTGGCCTTCTTGGCCGTGGTCGCCTTCTTCGCGGGAGCCGCCTTCTTGGCGGTGGCCTTCTTCGCCGTCGCCTTCTTGGCGGCGGCCTTGGCGGTGGTCTTCGTACCGCCCGAAAGGCTGCCCTTGGGCGCCTTCTTGACGGCGACATCGTGCTTCGGGAGCTTCTTCGAGCCGCTCACCAGGTCCTTGAAGCCCTGACCCGCACGGAAGCGGGGCACCGAGGTCTTCTTGACCCGGACGCGCTCGCCAGTCTGCGGGTTGCGGGCGTACCGGGCCGGCCGGTCGACCTTCTCGAACGAGCCGAAGCCGGTGACCGAGACCCGGTCACCACCGACGACCGCACGCACGATGGCGTCGAGTACGGCGTCGACCGCGTCGGCGGCCTGCTGACGCCCACCAAGCTTGTCGGCAATCGCTTCTACGAGCTGCGCCTTGTTCACGTCTTCCCCTTCGGAGACATTGCCCGAACGAATCTGTTCAAGCTTTTTCGCACGTTAGGCAGATGTATACCGCAAATCAAACACGAAACGGGCTAATCACCCTTGTGCCGCAACGAACTCGACCGTCACTCGGTGACATCGGTGGAGGGATCTTCGGGAAAACGACCCTCGTCGATGTCCTTCATCAGCCGGTCCAGTCGCCTTGCCGCATCGGTGAGATCGTGTTTGGCCGCGGCCGTTACGACCAGCAGCTTCCGGGTCAGCGCCATCCGTACGCCCTCCGGGACTTGCAGTGCGCGCACCACAGCGTGCGCTTCTTTCAGCCGGTCCGCGACGAGGCCGTAGAGCTCAAGTTGGCTGTCGCGGTCCATGCACCGATTGTGCCATCTGAGTCGAGTTGTCGCCCCACGAGGCCTCAGCGTGCCGTCCAAATGGGGCGATCGGCCCGCCTGGAGCGGGCAAGTCGACCCTGGACGGCACCCTCGACCCGGTGGCTGAAAATCGCCCAACTCATCGTAGGCCAGGATCGGTTGTGGACGGCGACGGCGGGTCCGCAAAACGCCGAACCGCGGCCTGCGCACAGACCGCGGTTCGGATGGATCGGGTGGTTCGGATGGCTCAAGCGGGTGGTGGCCGACGGCTCAAGCCGGTGGTGGCCGACCGCTCAAGCAGGCCGTGGGCGACGGCCCGAGCAGCTCGCGGGATCAGGCCTGCAGGGTGCTCGGCTTGTGCGCGGGACGCCCCGCCTCGTACGCCACGATGTCGCTCTCGTTCTGCAGCGTGATGCTGATGTCGTCAAGGCCGTTCAGCAGCCGCCAGCGGGCGTTCTCGTCCAGCTCGAAGTCGGCGGTGACGCCTTCGGCCCGCACCTGCCGGTCGTTGAGGTCGACCGTGATCTCGGCCGTCGGGTCGGCCTCGACGAGCTCCCACAGCCGGTCCACGGTCTCCTGCGGCAGAACCACCGTCAGCAGGCCGTTCTTGAGCGAGTTGCCGCGGAAGATGTCCGCGAACCGCGAGGAGATGACGGTCTTGAAGCCGTAGTTCTGCAGCGCCCAGACGGCGTGCTCGCGGGAGGACCCGGTACCGAAGTCGGGACCGGCCACCAGGACCGTGGCCCCTTTGCGCTCGGGGCGGTTGAGCACGAACTCCGGGTCCTTGCGCCAGGCCTCGAAGAGCCCGTCCTCGAAGCCGTCGCGGGTGACCTTCTTCAGCCAGTGGGCCGGGATGATCTGGTCGGTGTCGACGTTCGAGCGGCGCAGCGGGACGGCCCGCCCGGTGTGGGTGGTGAATGCTTCCATGGCCATGGTTATCGGGCTCCGGCGGTCACGGGGGTGTCGGACAGGTCGGCCGGCGATGCCAGGTGGCCCAGGACCGCGGTGGCCGCGGCGACCTGGGGCGAGACCAGGTGGGTACGGCCGCCCTTGCCCTGCCTGCCTTCGAAGTTGCGGTTGGAGGTGGAGGCGGAACGCTCACCGGGCGCCAGCTGGTCGGGGTTCATGCCCAGACACATCGAGCAGCCCGCGTGCCGCCATTCGGCCCCCGCGGCGGTGAAGACCTTGTCCAGGCCCTCCTCGACGGCCTGCAGGGCGACCCGGACCGATCCGGGTACGACCAGCATGCGTACGCCGTCGGCGACTTTGCGGCCCTCGACGAGCGCGGCGGCGGCCCTGAGGTCCTCGATCCGGCCGTTGGTGCAGGAGCCGACGAAGACGGTGTCGACCTTGATGTCGCGCAGCGGCTGCCCGGCCTGAAGGCCCATGTACTCCAGGGCCTTCTCGGCCGCCAGCCGCTCCGAAGCGTCTTCGTACGAAGCCGGATCGGGGACGGACGACGAGAGCGGAGCGCCCTGGCCGGGGTTGGTGCCCCAGGTGACGAACGGCGCGAGCGAGGCGGCGTCGATGACGACCTCGGCGTCGAAGACGGCGTCGTCGTCGGACTTCAGGGTCTTCCAGTACGCGACCGCGGCGTCGAAGTCCGCGCCCTGCGGGGCGTGCGGGCGGCCCTCGATGTAGTCGAACGTGGTCTGGTCCGGGGCGATCATGCCCGCCCGGGCGCCGGCCTCGATCGACATGTTGCAGATGGTCATCCGGGCCTCCATCGAGAGCTTCTCGATGGCGGAGCCGCGGTATTCGAGGATGTAGCCCTGGCCGCCGCCGGTGCCGATCTTGGCGATGATGGCCAGGATCAGGTCCTTGGCGGTGACGTCGTCGCCCAGTTCGCCCTCGACCGTGATGGCCATGGTCTTGGGGCGGGCAAGCGGCAGTGTCTGGGTGGCCAGTACGTGCTCGACCTGCGAGGTGCCGATGCCGAACGCCAGCGCGCCGAAGGCGCCGTGCGTCGAGGTGTGCGAGTCGCCGCAGACCACGGTGGTGCCGGGCTGGGTCAGGCCCAGCTGCGGGCCCACCACGTGGACGACGCCCTGCTCGACGTCGCCGAGCGGGTGCAGCCGTACGCCGAACTCCGCGCAGTTCTTGCGCAGCGTCTCCAGCTGGGCGCGCGAGACCGGGTCCGCGATCGGCTTGTCGATGTCGAGGGTCGGGGTGTTGTGGTCCTCGGTGGCGATGGTCAGATCCAGCCGCCGCACCGGGCGTCCGGCCTGCCGCAGGCCGTCGAAGGCCTGGGGGCTGGTGACCTCGTGCAGCAGGTGCAGATCGATGAAGAGAAGGTCGGGCTCGCCCTCGGCGCGCCGGACGACATGGTCGTCCCAGACCTTTTCCGCGAGTGTCCTACCCATCGCTTTCCCTTCGGCCGAATTGATGTCTCGGCCCCACTAGAGAGGTGACCGCCGACGCCCGTACCCCTCGTACCGGGCGTGCAGCGCCGTGCCCGTTGGTTCGCGGGCGCTGTCTGTACAGGGTGGCAAGTTCACGGGAAAATTGAACTTGCGTTTCACAGAGTGAGACGCGAGTATCGTTGCATGGACAACTCTAGCGGCGTCGGCGTTCTGGACAAGGCGGCCCTTGTCTTGAGCGCCCTGGAGTCCGGTCCGGCCACCCTCGCGGGGTTGGTCGCGGCCACCGGACTCGCAAGACCCACGGCACATCGCCTCGCCGTGGCACTGGAACACCACCGGATGGTGGCGCGGGACATGCAGGGCCGGTTCATTCTCGGCCCCCGGCTGGCCGAGCTGGCCGCGGCAGCGGGCGAGGACCGCCTGCTGGCGACCGCGGGCCCCGTGCTGACCCATCTCCGCGACGTGACCGGCGAGAGCGCCCAGCTCTACCGCCGCCAGGGCGACATGCGCATCTGTGTCGCCGCGGCGGAGCGGCTGTCCGGACTGCGGGACACCGTGCCGGTCGGCTCCACGCTGACCATGAAGGCCGGCTCGTCGGCGCAGATCCTGATGGCCTGGGAGGAGCCGGAGCGCCTGCACCGCGGCCTCCAGGGCGCCCGTTTCACGGCGACCGCGCTGTCCGGCGTACGGCGCCGTGGCTGGGCGCAGTCGATCGGCGAGCGGGAGCCTGGCGTGGCCTCGGTCTCGGCGCCGGTGCGCGGCCCGTCGAACCGCGTGGTCGCCGCCGTATCGGTCTCCGGGCCGATCGAGCGGCTGACCCGGCATCCGGGCCGGATGCACGCCCAGGCCATCATCGACGCGGCGGGCAGGCTCTCCGAGGCCCTGCGCCGCACCGGCTGACCCGCACCGCACACCCGGAGCCCGCCTCAACGCCGCGGCGGGCCCGTCAGGCGCCCTGCCCGTCCACAGGGCGCACCCGAACCATCCGCACCTCCCGTAACTTTCGTAACTCCCCTATCTCTCCGCTCAGATCGCCCGTAGCCGGTCGGCCGCCCGCTCCCCGCGGCGGCCGACCGGCTCTGTGCCGTATGCCCCCCCCCCCCCCCGGCTCTGTGCCGTATGCGGCACCGAGACCGTAGGCGGGCATGTTCACGTACACGTTCTCGTAGCGCCCGGCGGGGACCACATAGGTCTCGTGCCAGATGCCCACCGCCCCCTTGGCGCCACGCGCGCGACGGTTGAACTCCGCCCACGCGGGCCGGTGTTCCCTGCTCCGGTCGGCCGCGTAGGCGAGCAGCTTCTCCTTGGACTCCCAGTACTGGACCACGTAGTAGGTCCGTGGCCCACCGGCGAGCAGGTGATGGCCGAGCAGCCCGCTCCCCTTGTCCCGGCTCAGCTCACGGAGCATGCGCGGCATCGCCGCCAGCGTCCGCGGCCAACTCCGCAACGCCCGCAGACGGTTGATCCGCATCCCGATCAGGAAGACGACGACGTCGCCGTCCGCGGTCGCGGTCATGCGCTGGTTGATCGGCTTGCTGCTCATGGGGCCCCCTTGCCGTCAGGTATTGGATAGCCTCGCTATCCATGTATAGATAGTGGCACTCTCCAATGAAGGGCGCAAGGGCGATGAGACTGGCGGAACTGAGTGAGCGCAGCGGGGTCTCCACCGCAACGATCAAGTACTACCTGCGGGAGCGGCTGCTGCCGCCGGGCCGCCGGGTCAGTGCCACACAGGCGGAGTACGACGAGGGCCATCTGCGCCGGCTGCGCCTGGTGCGGGCACTCATCCAGGTGGGCCGGATTCCGGTGGCCAAAGCGCGCGACGTCCTGGGGGCCGTCGACGACGACTCCCTCGACCCTCATCTGCGCCTGGGCGCGGCCGTGTGGGCGCTGCCGCACGAGCCGCAGCCGGACGCCGCCGACACCTCGTACGAACCCGCTCTGCGGGCGGCCGACGCCCTGCTCGGGGAGGTCGGCTGGGGGTTCAGCCGCGAGGAGGGCGAGACCTCGCCCGCGTACCGGATGCTGGTCGGCGCGATCGCCACGCTGCACCGGCTCGGATACCCCTGTGACGTACGGCATTTGCTGCCGTACGCCCGCGTCGCGGACCAACTCGCCGAGGCCGATCTGCAGTTGGTGGGCGAGCAGGAGTCAGCGGACGGGCAGATCGAGGCCGCGATCGCGGTGACCGTGCTCTATGAACCCGTCCTGCTGAGCCTGCGCCGGCTGGCCCAGGCGGAGGAGTCCAACCGCCGCTTCGGGCAAGGGGGATGAGGTCCGCGGGGAGAGGGTGCGGGAACGGCGAAGAGGCCCTTCCACGCGGGAAGGGCCTCTTCGGTGACGTACCCCCGACCGGATTCGAACCGGCGCTACCGCCTTGAGAGGGCGGCGTGCTAGGCCGCTACACAACGGGGGCCTGTCTGCATTTTTACTGCGCTGGGCTACCAGGACTCGAACCTAGAACAACGGAACCAGAAACCGTCGTGTTGCCAATTACACCATAGCCCACTGGTCTAGACCAGCAAGTACCCCCGACCGGATTCGAACCGGCGCTACCGCCTTGAGAGGGCGGCGTGCTAGGCCGCTACACAACGGGGGCCCTAGCGATCCCCATCCGACAGGAGCCGGATGGATGTCACCGCGTTCCACCGGGTGCGACCCAGGTGATCCGCAGGATGGATCTGTACCCCCGACCGGATTCGAACCGGCGCTACTGCCTTGAGAGGGCAGCGTGCTAGGCCGCTACACAACGGGGGCGTTGCAGATAAGCTCTGCGAGCTGGCCTACCAGGACTCGAACCTAGACTAACGGAACCAGAAACCGTCGTGCTGCCAATTACACCATAGGCCACCAAAACACAACCCCCAGAGGAGATCTTGTTCGGCTTGCGCCCCCTGCCCGGCCTGTCGGCCCGGCGAGCGGCGCAGGAAGAACATTACCCGAAGGTGGACGGCGCTCCAAAACGGGTATCGCCGCTCAACAGCGCGGGGAGCTCGGCGAGGCTCGCGATCCGGTGTACGCCTGACGGGACTTCACGCCGATCGCCGCTCCGGTCGAGCCAGATGCCCCACAGTCCGGCGTCGCGTGCACCGCGCGCGTCGATCTCCGGCTGGTCCCCGACGTAGGCCACCTCACCGGGCGCGAGACCCAGTGCCCGGCACGCGGCCAGGAACGCCTCCGCGGCCGGTTTGGACACTCCCAGCTCCGCCGCGCACAGCACCGCCTCGAAGCGGTCCCGCACCCCCAGGGCGCGCAGCTTGCGCTCCTGGGGGTCGGCGGCGGAGTTGGAGAGCACCGCGTGCCGGTAGTCGTCGGCGAGGGCGTCGAGGGCGGGCACGGTGTCGGGGAAGAGCGACCAGGCCGACTCGTAGTGACCGAGGTAACGGTCGAACCAGGCGTCGGCTTCGGCGTCGGTCAGCCCCGGGGCCCGTACGAAGTCCCGTACCCGGTCGCGGCGCTGCTCGTCGAAGCCGACCTCGCCGGCGCCGAAGCGGGCCCAGTGCCGCTCGGTGATCTCTTTCCAGTGGCTGAGCGCCTGCCGCGCGGTGCCGTAGCGCGCGGACAGCCCCTCGGCGATGAGGTGTGCGCGGATGCCGGTGCTGTCGGCATGCGCGTAGTCGAAGATCGTGTCGTCGATGTCCCAGACCACCGCTTTGACCGGCATAGCTTCGACGGTACGCGAAGGGACCGGAAGCCGTGGTGGCTTCCGGTCCCTTCGCGCGTGTGGCGTTACGCGGGTCAGCTTCTGTCGCGTTATGCGGTCAGCTTCGCCAGGGCCGCGTCGATGCGGGCCAGGGAGCGGTCCTTGCCCAGGATTTCGAGGGACTCGAAGAGGGGCAGGCCGACCGTGCGGCCGGTGACGGCGACGCGGACCGGGGCCTGCGCCTTGCCGAGCTTGAGGCCGTGCTCCTCGCCGGCGGCCAGGACGGCGTTCTTGAGCGCCTCCGGGCTGGTCCAGTCGGCGTCGGCCAGCTTGGCGCGGGCCGTGGTGAGCAGGGCCGCCGGGTCGCCCTTCATGGCCTTGGTCCAGGACGCCTCGTCTTCGACCGGCTCCTTGCGGAAGAGGAAGTCGACGTTGGCGGTGATGTCGGACAGGACCTGCAGGCGGGTCTGGGCGTGCGGGGCGATCGCCTCCCAGGCTGCCTGGTCGAAGCCCTCGGGCGCCCAGTTGGCGTGCGGGGCCTTCAGCCAGGGGGTGCAGGCCTCGGCGAAGGCCTTCACGTCCAGGCGGCGGATGTGGTCGGCGTTGATCGCCTCGGCCTTCTTGAGGTCGAAGCGGGCCGGGTTGGCGTTGACGTCCGCGACGTCGAACTTCTCGATCAGCTCGGCCACCGAGAACACGTCCTGGTCGGCGGAGAAGGACCAGCCGAGCAGCGAGAGGTAGTTGAGCAGGCCCTCGGGGAGGAAGCCGCGCTCGCGGTAGAGGTTGAGCGAGGCCTGCGGGTCGCGCTTGGAGAGCTTCTTGTT
Organism: Streptomyces sp. E11-3; assembly: GCF_046540415.1. NCBI lineage: Bacteria > Bacillati > Actinomycetota > Actinomycetes > Kitasatosporales > Streptomycetaceae > Streptomyces > Streptomyces sp. E11-3. The sequence continues at coordinate 2,082,043 of NZ_JAZGRL010000001.1, forward strand.
GCCCTCGCCCATGACATAGGGGAGGTGGCCGAAGACCGGGATCTCCTTGGCGACGCCCAGCTCGATCAGCGCCTTGTAGAGCGCGATCTGGCGCGGGGTCGAGGAGAGCAGGTCCTCGCCGCGCAGCACGTGGGTGATCTCCATCAGCGCGTCGTCGACGGGGTTGACGAGCGTGTAGAGGGGCGCGCCGTTGGCCCGGACGATGCCGAAGTCCGGGACGTTCTCCGGGGTGAAGGTGAGCTCGCCGCGTACCAGGTCGGTGAAGGTGATCGGCTCGTCCGGCATCCGGAAGCGGACGATCGAGGTCCGGCCCTCGGCCTCGTAAGCCGCCTTCTGCTCGGCGCTCAGCGAGCGGCACTGGCCGTCGTAGCCGGACGGCTTGCCCGCGGCGCGCGCGGCCTCGCGGCGGACGTCCAGCTCTTCGGTGGTGCAGTAGCAGGGGTAGGCGTAGCCGCCCGCCAGGAGCTTGTCCGCGACGTCCTTGTACAGGTCCATGCGCTGGGACTGGCGGTACGGGGCGTGCGGGCCGCCGATCTCGGGACCCTCGTCCCAGTCGAGGCCCAGCCAGCGCATCGAGTCCAGAAGCTGCTGGTACGACTCCTCGGAGTCGCGGGCCGCGTCGGTGTCCTCGATACGGAAGACCATGGTGCCGCCGGTGTGGCGGGCGTAGGCCCAGTTGAACAGGGCGGTGCGGACCAGACCCACGTGGGGGTTGCCGGTCGGCGAGGGACAGAAACGTACGCGGACGGTCGCGTTAGCCACGCTTGATCACCTTGTTGGTGAGAGTGCCGATGCCTTCGATGGTGACGGCGACCTCGTCGCCGACGGTGAGGGGGCCGACCCCGGCGGGGGTGCCGGTGAGGATGACATCGCCCGGGAGCAGTGTCATGGCCTCGGTGATGTGGACGACCAGGTCCTCGATGGAGCGGATCATGTCGGTGGTACGGCCCAGCTGGCGCTGTTCGCCGTTGACCGTGCACTGGATGGCCAGGTCGGCCGGGTCCAGATCGGTCTCGACCCAGGGGCCGAGCGGGCACGAGGTGTCGAAGCCCTTGGCCCTGGCCCACTGCTGCTCGCGCTTTTGGACGTCGCGCGCGGTGACGTCGTTGGCGCAGGTGTAGCCGAAGATCACGTCCTTGACGCGATCCCGCGGGACCTCGCGGCACATGCGGCCGATGACCACGGCCAGTTCGGCCTCGTGGTGCAGCTCCTGGGAGAAGGAGGGGTACGCGATCGCGTCACCGGAGCCGATCACCGAGGTGGACGGCTTGAAGAAGGTGATGGGGGCGTCGGAGTCCTTGGGGACCTCGTGGCCGAGCTCTGCCGCGTGCTCCGCGTAGTTGCGGCCGATGGCCACGACTTTGTTGGGGAGCACGGGCGGCAGCAGCCGGACCTTGCTCAGCGGGACCTTCGTACCGGAGAGCTCGAAGTCGGCGAACGGAATGCCCTTGATGATGTCGAGGACGAGCTCGTCGGGGCTGTTGCCCTCGACCGCACCGAAGGCGACATTGCCGTCGATGGAGAACCTGGCGATGCGCACGGAATGCGAGGCCCCTCTACTTACGTACCCAGGGCCGGTAGGCCTGGAGCTGCTGGAGACTGACGCTCCAGGCTAACGCGCGCGGGGCGGGTGATCGCGCGCCATGACCCCCGCCACCACCCCGGGGTTACTCCGCTACGGCGGCGACCGGGGCGTCCATCAGGATCGTCCGGCGGGGGTTGGCCGTGTTCGTCGGAAGGTCGGCGGAGTGCTCCGGCTGTGCGGCCGCGGCCTGCAGCTCGTCGGCGTCCTCGAGGTGCGCCAGCGTGGTGCGCCGCGGGTTGGCTATGTTGCGGAACATCGTCGTCGTCTTCATCGGCGGTTCGGACCCCTGTGTCTCTGGTTGGTTCGCTGGTTGGCGGACTGGCCGTCGCTGTAAAGCGTCAGGCTAAACATTCGAATTCCCGTCAAAGCAGCGAACTCCCTACGATCGGCATGTGAGTTTGCTCACGAGCCGGAGGGCGAAACGGGCAAAGCGGACCACCAACTCGCCTCACCGGAACGGACATTCCGCCATGGAAGGCGTCATTCCGCTCCTGATCATGGCGACTGGGACACCCCTGACCCGTAAGCGGCTCGTAAGTAAAAGTCCGATATGTGGTGGATCCCGCTCTACACCTCGTGACGCTGCACTCACGTGCTGTCACAGAGGTCACGGTCGGATACCCGGGCCTTGTTGGAGATCCTGTGCTGTGCTGGAATTCGCGGGACCGCCGCGGGTATGAACCGGCGCGCAAAGGGCGCAACGCAGCGCCGAGTGGCGGTGCGACAAGGGGGAGATGCGCCGGTCACTCACGACCACCACGGGGCCTTTGGGCCCCTCGACGCCGACACCGTCTCGTCCGCTTGCGCGGAGGGACGCCTGGTCCAGAGGTTGCGACGCTAGTGCAGGGACGTTTCAAGAGGGATGGCAGCGCTGCGGCGGAGCCGGAGCTGCGCGGTGGGACTGGCCCCATGACCGGCAGTTCCTCGCCCCAGCACGCCCCGGGCTCCGGCCCGGCATCGGCCGACAACCGCCCCACAGGAGCCGGTGCTGGTCCCGGCAAGCCCGGTGACGGGGCCAAGGCTCCGGCCAAGGGCAAGGAGCCGAGCGCCACCGGCTCCCGGCTCGCGCTGCGCAACTGGCGTATCTCCACCCGTCTGGTGTCGCTGCTCGCCCTGCCCGTGGTCGTGGCCACCTCGCTCGGTGTGATCCGGATCAGCGACTCGATGGACGAGATCGAGCAGCTGGACCGGATGAAGCTGCTCACCGAGATGACCAAGCAGGCGACCGAGCTCGCCGCCGCGCTCCAGGACGAGCGCGACAAGTCGGCGGGCCCCCTCTCGCACGGCGTCGGCGCCTCGGACTTCACGGTCAAGGGCCCCCGGGACAAGACCGACCGCGCCCAGAAGTCGTTCGTCGAGGGCACGTCGGACATCGACGACCAGCGCGGCGACCAGGCCGTCGACAGCATCCGCGCGAACGTCGTCAACATCTCGACCCAGCTGCGCACGCTCAAGGACATCCGGCGGGACGCCTACAAGAAGGGCACCCCCACCTCGCAGACGGTCGCGAACTACAACCAGCTGATCAACCAGCTGCTCAGCCTCTCCCGGGACATGGCCCTCGCGACCAACAACCCGGAGATGATCCAGCGCACCCGTACGCTGTCGGCCTTCTCCTCCGCCAAGGAGAACGCGTCGATCCAGCGTGCCGTTATCGCGGCCGCGCTGCCGGAGAACAAGGAGACCTTCGGCAAGCTCTCCGACTCCGACCGGCTCTACGCGCTGGCCGCCTGGCGCAACGAGGCCGTCGAGCGCAAGAACTTCGAACGGTCCTACTCGGGCACCGGCGGCAACCCCGAAGAGCTGCTCAAGCCGATCGACGACAGCAACGCCGTCATCAAGGACGCCAACAGCTACGCCGAGCGGGTCCTTGAGAACCCCAAGGGGCTCAAGAGCCAGGACAAGCGCTCCTACCCCGACTGGAGCGACGCCGCCTCCACCAAGCTGAAGCAGATGTCGCTCATCGAGCAGACGCTGCTGAACGACATGGAGCAGGAGGCCCGCAAGCTCCGCGAGGAGTCCGAGCAGTCCGCGCTGCTCAACGGTGCGCTGCTGCTGCTCGTGCTCGGTGTCTCGCTGGTCGGCGCCTTCGTGGTGGCCCGGTCCATGATCCGCTCGCTGCGACGCCTGCAGGACACCGCGACCAAGGTCGCCCAGGAACGCCTCCCCGAGCTGGTCAAGCAGCTCTCCGAGGCCGACCCGCAGGATGTCGACACCTCCGTCGAGTCGGTCGGTGTGCACTCCAGGGACGAGATCGGCCAGGTGGCCACGGCCTTCGACGACGTGCACCGCGAGGCGGTCCGCCTCGCCGCCGAGCAGGCGCTGCTGCGAGGCAACGTCAACGCGATGTTCACCAACCTCTCGCGGCGTTCGCAGGGCCTTATCCAGCGTCAGCTCTCGCTGATCTCCGAGCTGGAGTCCCGCGAGGCCGACCCGGACCAGCTGTCCTCGCTGTTCAAGCTCGACCACCTCGCCACGCGTATGCGTCGTAACGGTGAGAACCTCCTCGTCCTCGCCGGTGAGGAGCCGGGACGCCGCTGGACCCGCCCGGTCCCGCTGGTCGACGTGCTCCGCGCCGCCGCGTCCGAGGTGGAGCAGTACGAGCGCATCGAACTGGCCTCGGTACCGACGACCGAGGTCGCCGGACGGGTCGTCAACGACCTCGTGCACCTGCTCGCCGAGCTGCTCGAGAACGCCACCTCCTTCTCCTCGCCGCAGACCAAGGTCAAGGTCACCGGTCACGCGCTGCCCGACGGCCGCGTGCTCGTCGAGATCCACGACACCGGTATCGGCCTCTCGCCCGAGGACCTCGCGGCGATCAACGAGCGGCTCGCCGCGCCGCCCACCGTGGATGTCTCGGTGTCCCGGCGCATGGGTCTGTTCGTGGTCGGCCGTCTTTCGCAGCGGCACGGCATCCGTATCCAGCTGCGTCCGTCCGACGCCGGTGGCACCACCGCGCTGGTCATGCTTCCCGTCGATGTCGCCCAGAGCGGCAAGAAGGGCCCGGGTGGCCCCGGCGGCGCGCCCGCTCCGTCCGGTGCGCCCGCGGTGGCGCAGGCCGCGGCCGGTGCCGCTGCCGCCCGGCGCGGTGGCCATGGCGGTGGGCCCGGTGGGGGCGGCGGGCTGCTCGGCGGCGCCCCGGCGCGCGGCCAGGTCGCGGGAGCGGGGCCGCGGGCCGCGCTGCCCGGCCGTGACGCGGGCGCGGGTGCGCCCGGCCAGCGAGCCGGTCTCCAGCAGGGCGGCCTTCAGCCGGGCGGTCCGCAACAGGGCGGCCCGCAGCAGCGTGGTCCCCAGGACTCCGCGCCGCAGGGCAGGCCGCCCGTTCCGGGCGACGCCTTCGGCGCGCGGCGCGCCGGCCAGGGCCAGGGCCCGGGTGCGCCCGGCGGCTCCGGCATACCGACCCGCTCCGACGTCTTCGGTGGCGGCCAGAGTGCACAGGGCGGCCAGGGCGCGCAGGGCGACCGCGGCGCGGCCCAGGCCCCGAACGGCCAGCAGGCCCCGCAGGGCGGCCAGGGCGCCCCGCAGCAGCACACCCGCAACTCCGGTGGCCGCGGCGACCGGCAGCCCCAGCTGCCCCCGCGCGGCGGCCCGCGTGCCGAGCTGCCCGGTGGCAACCCGCAGCCGCGGGTGCCCGCCTGGAGCGACGAGAACGCCCAGCCGTCGGTCGGCCAGGACACCGCGCGCGAGCACCAGGAGCCAGACACCACGGCGCCGTTCCCCCGCCCGGACGTCAACGGTCCGCGCCCCGACGGCCTGCCGCAGCGCCCCGAGTTCACCCGGGTCCGCCCGAACGGCCAGCAGGGCCAGCCAGGACAGGCAGGCCAGCCAGGACAGCCGCAGCGCCAGCAGGGCGACCCCTCGCGCGGCCCCGGTGCCCCCGACCAGCGCCCGCACGCGCTGCCGCAGCGCCCGGAAGGCCCTATGGGCGCCGGCGCCCGCAACGGCGCCCGGGACACCGCAGACTTCGCGATACCGCAGCCCCCGGAGCCCCGCTCCGCCCAGCAGCAGCGTCCCGAAGAGCCGCGGCGCACCGAGCCCTGGGAACTGCCCGCCGCAGGACCCGGCGACGGCCGTACCCCGCTGTACGACACCCTGGAGACCAACTGGTTCCGGTCCCAGGGCGGCGAACCGCAGCAGGCACCCGAGAGCACACCCCCCGCACCCACCGCCCCNCGCCGGTATCGACGACCTCACGCACACCGGGGACAAGACGACGACCACCGTCGCCATGGACTTCGGCCGTATCACCCTGGACCAGGACCTGATCCTGTACCTCTTCGGTACACCCGGTCAGGACCGGTTCTGGTTCATGTGGGACGACCTCGTACGGGGTGCCATCGGCGCGGTCGTGCTGGTCGACACCCGGCGTCTCGCGGACTGCTTCCCGGCGGTCGACTACTTCGAGAACTCCGGGCTGCCTTTCGTGATCGCTCTGAACGGCTTCGACGGTTATCAGCCCTATAACCCGGAGGAGGTCCGCGAGGCCCTGCAGATCGGCCCGGACACTCCGATCATCACCACCGACGCCCGGCACCGCGCCGATGCGAAGAGTGGCCTGATCACGCTGGTCGAGCACGCACTGATGGCACGTCTCAAGTAGGCGCGGGCGTACGGAAGTTACCGTACGTCCCAGGGAGCGGCTTGTGTCCTTTGACACGATCCGCCCGTGTGTTCATAACATTTCGACAGAGAATTCAGGAGCCTCCGACACCCCACGCGGTCGATCGGTATCACTGTGCTCACAAGAGCCCCGCCTTTTGGCGGGGCTCGTTCTTTATGACCGTTTTATCTGAGGCATGGGTCACCTGGAACCAGTCCTTCACACTGTTTGGTGGAGCCCTGGCTGACGTGCTGGAATGCGCTGAACTGCCCAGTAGTACGGGCCAGAAGACGACAGCGGCACAACGTAGGTGCCGACGCCGAGAGGTTGTTGGTCGAGTGAGGCGAAGCATGAGCAGTCCCGAGCCGTCGGCGCGGGGCAACTTCACCCCGCCGCCGCGGGCAGCGGCGTCGCCCGCGGAGGTACCCGGCTCCGACCCGGCGGGCGCCGGCTCGTCCGGCAGCGGCAGCCGGTTCTCGCCGCGTAACTGGCGGGTGCCCGTACGGCTGAACGCGATTCTGCTCATACCCGTGATCATCGCTGTCGTCATGGGCGGCTTCCAGGTCAAGGGCTCGGTCGACACCTGGCACGAAGCCCAGGACGCCGAGAAGACCGCCCTCGTGGTGCGCGCCGCCGAGGACTACAGCCAGGCGCTGCTCAACGAGCGTGACCTCTCCGCAGCCGACCTGCTCAGCAAGGCCGGGACCACCGACGAGGTCAAGAAGCTCCGGGCGGACACCGACGCCGCCAAGGCGACCTTCGACGAGGTCGTCGAGGACATGCCCAACATCAAGGGCCTCAACCGCCGGCTCGACCTGTTCCGCACCAACGAGTCCAAGCTCGCCAAGCTGCGCCAGCAGGCGTACGTCGCCGCCATGGACCCGGTCAACACCGAGCAGGGCTACGTCGAGGTCCAGCACTCGCTGATGGAGTTCGCCAACGAGCTCAGCCTGGGCTCCGGCAACATCACCAGCTACGGCCGCACCGTCTACGCCGTCTCGCTCGCCAAGGCCGCGGGGTCGCTGCAGCGCTCCATCGGTACGCACCTGCTGGTCCGCCCGAGCAGTGACCCGAAGAAGTACAAGGAGCAGCTGACCGCCTTCACCTCGTACGCGTACCTGGAAGAGATCGCGATCGCCGAGTTCGTCTCCGCGGGCACCGACCGGGACGTCGCCGACCTCAAGGCCGCGATGAAGGCGAAGGAGGACGAGGGCAAGAAGAAGCTCGCCGAGGCCGCCAAGCAGGCCGAGGACGCGGGCAAGACCTTCGTCCCGCCGCCGTCCATGTCGGAGATGATCGGCCTCATCGGCGGCGGTGCGCTGACCCGCCAGGAGCTCGCCGCCGCGGGCGTCACCCCGCAGACCTGGCTGGCCGCGTCCACCGCCAAGTTCGAGGGCTACCGCCAGGTCGAGACCGGCCTGGTCGACAAGGCCGTGACCGAGGCCGGCCAGATCGCCGACGACGCCCAGCGCGACGCCTACATCACCGGCGCCGCCGTGGTCGCCGCGGTCCTGATCGCCTTCCTGATCGCCGCCCTCATGGCCCGCCAGATGAGCACCAGCATGCGCCGCCTGCGCACCGCCGCCTTCGGCATCGCCGAGCAGCGCCTTCCGATGCTGGTCGACCAGCTCTCGCGCACCGAGCCCGGCCGGGTCGACACCCGTGTGGAGCCGATCCCGATCACCACGCAGGACGAGATCGGCGAGGTCGCCCGCGCCTTCGACCAGGTGCACCGCGAGGCCGTCCGGCTCGCCGCCGAGCAGGCCCTGCTGCGCGGCAACATCAACGCGATCTTCACCAACCTCTCGCGCCGCAACCAGTCCCTGATCGAGGGCCAGCTGACCCTGATCACCGACCTGGAGAACAACGAGGCCGACCCGGACCAGCTGGAGAACCTCTTCCGCCTGGACCACCTGGCCACCCGTATGCGCCGCAACGGCGAGAACCTCCTGGTCCTCTCCGGCGAGGAGCCGGGACGCCGCTGGGACCAGCCGGTCCCGCTGGTCGACGTGCTCCGCGCCGCCTCGTCCGAGGTGGAGCAGTACGAGCGCATCGAACTCTCCGGTGTCCCCGAGGCCGAGATCCACGGCCGTGCCGTGACCGACCTGGTGCACCTGCTGGCCGAGCTCCTGGAGAACGCCACCACGTTCTCCTCGCCGCAGACCAAGGTCAAGGTCACCGCGACCCGGCTGCCCGACGGCCGCGTCATGATCGAGATCCACGACAAGGGCATCGGCCTGACCGCCGAGGACTTCGCGGACATCAACCACCGGCTGGCCAACCCGCCGACCGTGGACGCCGCGATCTCCCAGCGCATGGGCCTGTTCGTGGTCGGCCGCCTCGCCAGCCGGCACGACATCCGGGTCCAGCTGCGCCCCTCGGGCGAGCAGGCCGGAACCACCTCGCTGGTCATGCTGCCGGACATCATCACGCACGGTGGCGGCGGCAGCGACCTGCCCGACAGCGAGTTCACGGTCTCGCAGATCATCCCGGAGCAGGACCAGCCGCAGCAGCAGCAGGCGTTCGCGGCCCCGCCGCTGCGCACCGCCGCGGAGCTCGGCTTCGACGACAGTCGCTACGACGACAACCCCTCGGTGCCCGACGACGCACGTGAGCTGGACCCGGTGGGCCGCTCGCTGATGCGCGAGGAGCGCCGCGCGGCACTGGAGGCGCAGGGCCCCGACCGTCCGCTCTTCCGGGACGAGCAGGGCCAGCACGACGGATACGACGGCCAGCAGCAGTCGTACGAGGGTCAGCAGTCGTACGAGGGTCAGCAGGCGTACGACGGGCAGCAGTCCGGGTACGACGCTCAGCAGTCCGGATACGACGGGCAGCAGCAGGGCTACGACGAACAGCCGGCCTACGACGGCCAGCAGGGCGGCTACGACGGCTACCAGCAGTCCGGCGGCTACCAGGAGCCCGCGTATGCGGAGGGCGGCTACGACGATCACGCGCCCCAGCAGGCTTCCGGCCAGCAGCAGTACGACGGCTACGACGACCGCTCCCACCAGGGAGAGTGGCAGCAGCAGTCCGGCTACCAGGACGCGTACCAGCCCACGTACAACCAGGAAGCGGAATCCGGTCCTGGAGCTCCCGCGGGGGGCGACGACCGCGTAGGCTTCGACCAGCAGGCGCCTTCCGCACCTGCACCGAGCGCCACCCACGACCTGACCGACGCCGGCCTTCCGCGCCGTGGCTCAGCCGCCGCGGCGGGCGGTCACACCGGTACGGGTCGGCAGTGGCAGCCCGGACCCACCCAGGACACTCCCCCGCAACAGCGTGCCGACCACGAGCCGCCCGCGGGGGCCGGGAGCAACGGCGACGGTGCGGGTGACGGCGGATGGCAGTCGGCGAACGACGACCGCTGGCAGCGGGCCGAGCAGCTCCGCAAGCCCAAGGCGGGCGGGGTCACCTCCTCCGGCCTGCCGCGCCGGGTACCCAAGGCCAACCTGGTCGAGGGCACCGCGGAACAGACCCCACAGGGCGGCCCCCAGGTCTCCCGCGACCCCGAGGACGTACGGGGCAGGCTGAGCAACCTGCGCCGGGGCGTCCAGCGGGGCCGCGACGCAGGAAGTGACTCGAACGGCCAGGGCTTCGGCCTTGGTGGCAACTACAACCAGGAGCGTTAGTGTGAGCCCGATGAGCCAGGCGGCGCAGAATCTGAACTGGTTGATCACCAACTTTGTGGACAACACCCCCGGGGTGTCCCACACGGTGGTGGTCTCCGCCGACGGACTCCTGCTCGCGATGTCCGAAGGATTCCCGAGGGACCGTGCCGACCAGCTGGCAGCGGTCGCCTCCGGTCTGACCTCCCTCACCGCCGGGGCCTCCCGGATCTTCGAGGGCGGCAGCGTGACCCAGACTGTTGTGGAGATGGAGCGAGGATTCCTTTTCCTCATGTCCATCTCGGACGGCTCCTCGCTGGCCGTGCTCGCCCACCCCGAGGCGGACATCGGCCTCATCGGGTACGAGATGGCCCTTCTGGTGGACCGTGCGGGCACGGTACTCACACCGGACCTCCGCGCGGAGCTCCAGGGGAGCCTTCTCAACTAGCAGACGGGCAGTACGTTTTCTTGCCCCGTGGCTTTAAAGTTTCGGGACGCGGCTCCAATGGTGGATCGCAATGTCGGAGGAGGAGAACGTGGCAACACCCCCAGACGGTTCGTCTTCGGGCAACTGGTCGTACGGACAGGGGCAGGGGCAGGGCGAAGGCTCCCCCAACCACTACAACTTCCCCTCCGCGCCCAGCCACCAGGGGCAGCCCTACGCACAGCCCACACAGCAGCCCTACCCGCCGCAGGGCGCTGGGCGCGGTCAACCCGTGCAGCAGCAGTCCACACGGCGCGCCCCCGGGCGGCAGCAGCCCGCGGGCGGCAATCACAACCCCTTGGTGCGTCCGTACGCCATGACGGGCGGACGCACCAGGCCGCGGTACCAGCTCGCCATCGAGGCGCTGGTGCACACCACCGCGGAACCGCATCAGTTGCAGGGCCAGTTGCCCGAGCATCAGCGGATCTGCAATCTGTGCCGGGAGATCAAGTCCGTAGCGGAGATCTCGGCGCTGCTCACCATTCCCCTAGGCGTAGCCCGCATCCTCGTAGCCGACCTGGCGGAGGCGGGACTCGTCGCCATCCACCAGCCCGGCGGCGACGAGAACGCCGGCGGCCAGCCAGATGTGACACTGCTCGAAAGGGTGCTCAGTGGACTTCGCAAGCTCTAGCGGTGCGTCCCGCTCTACCACCAGCGCAAAGATTGTGGTGGCGGGCGGCTTCGGCGTGGGCAAGACCACGTTCGTCGGCGCTGTCTCGGAGATCAACCCGCTGCGCACCGAAGCCGTGATGACCAGCGCCAGCGCCGGTATCGACGACCTCACGCACACCGGGGACAAGACGACGACCACCGTCGCCATGGACTTCGGCCGTATCACCCTGGACCAGGACCTGATCCTGTACCTCTTCGGTACACCCGGTCAGGACCGGTTCTGGTTCATGTGGGACGACCTCGTACGGGGCGCGATCGGCGCCGTCGTCCTGGTCGACACCCGGCGCCTGGCCGACTGCTTCCCTGCGGTCGACTACTTCGAGAACTCCGGGCTGCCCTTCGTCATCGCCCTGAACGGCTTCGACGGACACCAGCCCTACCAGCCCGACGAGGTCCGCGAGGCCCTGCAGATCGGCCCGGACACCCCGATCATCACCACCGACGCCCGCCACCGCGCGGATGCCAAGTCGGCGTTGATCACGCTGGTGGAACACGCACTGATGGCCCGGCTTCGCTAACGGCGACCACGGCAGACAAGAGGCGGGGCCCGTTCCGATACCGGAACGGGCCCCG
>NZ_JAZGRL010000001.1:2093660-2128457 GCF_046540415.1 Streptomyces sp. E11-3
GTTCCGATACCGGAACGGGCCCCGCCTCTTGTCGTGGGCGGCGACTCTCGGCCATTCCACCTGGCCCTTCCCTCCCACGGCACAGCGCTGAACCGTGCCCGAACGCGACCAACCCGGCCGAGCGCGCGGCAACACGCCTGGCCACAGGCGTAGTTCATTCACGGACCACTTCGAAGGCGGCGTTCCGCGGCTGGTGTGCCCGGATCGTACGGAACAGGGCCCTGGCGCTCATCGCGCGGCTGCCACGGGAACAGGCCGAGGCGGTGGTCCTACTGACCGTGGTGGGCCTGGATTCCCAGGGTGCCGGTGACCTGCTCGGCAAGCGCGCGGGTGCCGAGCGTACCGCCGCCCACAGGGGGCTGCGCAGGCTCGGGAACCTGCTCGGGGAAGCTGACGGCAGACAGCTGTGACGCCGCTGGCCGCGCGAAAGCCGGCCTTGCGACGGTTCGGACCTGTGCGGCAGTCCGTCCGGCGGCACTCGACGGGGGCCGGGGCGAGTGTCGCGGGGCGTCCGCTACGCCTTGAGTTCGGCCCAGATGACCTTGCCGCCCGGCGCGAGCGCCATGCCGACCGCGGCGGCCGGGGCGGCTACCAGAAAGTGCCGCACATTGTTCCAGACGGTGCGGGCTGCACTCCAGGCGGAGCGTGCGGGGCGAGCGCCCCGGATCGTGCTCGTACTCGGACTTGTCCGGCATTGCCCCTCCGGCGGTGCTGTCACGGTCAACTCGCTTGCAAGAAAGGGGGGTTGCTCTGATCCTGTCGCGAAATTATCACCACGGCAACTATCACAATCAGCCGTTCCGTCATAGCAATGGGAGCCCCGATGACAGTTGTCTGGCCCGAGGGTGCGGGACATCATGTGCGCATGTCACAGAGCGAGATGCCCACCATCCGCAGCCGTCGGCTCGGCGCTGAACTGCGCAGGCTGAGGACCGAGGCCGACCTCAGAGTTCAGGACGCCGCGACCGCTCTGGAGTGCGGTCAGCCCAAGATCAGCCAGATCGAGACGGGCAAGCGGGGCATACGGCAGCTTGATCTCACCACTCTGCTCAATCTGTACGGAGTGGCGGACGACAAGCAGCGGGCCAACCTGAAACGGCTGGCGCGCGACATACACAAGGTCGACTGGTGGTCAGGACAGGGACCGCTGCTGAGCGACGACCTGCGCGACTACCTCACACTAGAAGCGGACTCCTCCCTCGTCCGCTCCTACGAGCCGGCGGTGACGCCCGGTCTGCTGCAGACAGAGGATTATATGCGCCAGATATTCGCCGCGGGGGCCGAGGAGGATCGGGCCGAAACTCTTGTGGAGACCCGGTTGAGGCGCAAGAATCTACTGAACGAACACGGCGAATTCCGCTTCAGGGTTATTATCGACGCCTCCGTACTGCATCGAATGGCTGGACCCAGGGAACTTGTTCGTCAACAGTTCGAGTATCTGATGGAAGCGGGTGAGCTGCCCGGTGTCACCATTCAGGTCCTTCCGCTGGACATAGCGATGCCGCCTGCCCAGTACGCCCCGTACACTCTCTTCACCCTGCGGGGAGATCCTCCCGCCGAGGTGGTCTGGTTGGAGCATATGACCGGGGGAACGATACTGGAGCAGCGCGCTGACGTGCAGGTGTATACCAAGGCCTGGGATGATCTGACGGCTGCCGCCCTCTCCCCCGCGCAATCCATGCAGTACATCAGTGAACGGATCAGCAAAGGAAGGTAAGCATGATGCGCCGCACACCTGTCCCAGTCGCCGCACTCACCGAAACCGTTTCGGATGAGTGGCGCAAGAGCAGCCACAGCGGCCCGAACGGTTGTATCGAGTACACGGAACTCTCAGCCCGACAGCGGGCGATTCGAGACACCAAGAAGCGGGAGCTCGGAATGATTGTTTTCGATTCCACTTCTTGGCGGGCATTTATTTCAGGGATCAACACAGGCGTCCTGCGGCCATGAAAGAGGAAGAGCGGGAACGGCTCTACGCACTCGATCTCGCGGATGCCGAGTGGATCAGCGCACCCGGGAGCCCCGCGGACGGCCCGGTGGAGATCACCGCGCTCCAGGACGGTGCCGTGGCGCTGCGCAACCCCGCCGATCCCCACGGCCTCGTGCTGCGCTTCACCGCGGTCGAGTGGGAGGCGTTCAAACTCGGCGCGCTGGACGGGGAGTTCGACTGACGGCCCGCCGCGGGCCGGTCCGCCGCGCGGCAGCCCGCGCCCTGCCCTGCCCCTGATTGCCCGCGCCGGGACCCTGGGCCCGTACCGAGGCCTTGGGCCCGTACCGAGGCCTTGAGCCCGTACCGAGGCTTGGGCCCGGGCCGAACCCACAACGCACAAGCGCCCGACCGGGGAGATCCCCGGCCGGGCGCCTGAGACGAACGTCAGCCCTGCCAGCTGTGCGGGGCGCGGAAGCCCGGGGTGCGCTCCAGGCGGCGCCAGCCGGCCTTGGCGCGGCCGCGGTGGGCAGGGGCCTGGGGCTGAGCCGCGGCGCGGGCCATCAGGATCGCGGTGATGGCCGCGAGCTCCTCGGGCTCGGCGTGGCCCTTCTCGACGCGGAGGAAGTGGTCGCCAGGGGTGCTCATCTAAGTCGTGTCCCGTCTTCGTAGCGGTCGTCGCAGGGTTACTGCGGGGGGTTGCCGTGTTTGCGGGAGGGCAGGTCGGCGTGCTTGTTGCGGAGCATGGCGAGGGAGCTGATGAGGACCGAGCGGGTTTCGGCCGGGTCGATGACGTCGTCGACGAGGCCGCGCTCGGCGGCGTAGTAGGGGTGCATCAGCTCGGCCTTGTACTCCTTGACCATGCGGGCCCGCATGGCCTCGGGGTCCTCGGCCTCGGCGATCTGGCGGCGGAAGATGACGTTGGCCGCGCCTTCGGCGCCCATCACGGCGATCTCGTTGGTCGGCCAGGCGTAGGTCAGGTCCGCGCCGATGGACTGGGAGTCCATGACGATGTACGCACCGCCGTAGGCCTTGCGCAGGATCAGCGAGATCCGCGGGACGGTCGCGTTGCAGTACGCGTACAGGAGCTTCGCACCGTGCCGGATGATCCCACCGTGCTCCTGGTCGACGCCCGGCAGGAAGCCGGGGACGTCCAGCAGAGTGACGATCGGGATGTTGAAGGCATCGCACATCTGCACGAAGCGCGCGGCCTTCTCGGAGGCCTCGATGTCCAGCACACCGGCCAGCGACTGCGGCTGGTTGGCGACGATGCCCACCACCTGGCCGTCCAGCCGGGCCAGCGCGCACACGATGTTGCGGGCCCAGCGCTCGTGGATCTCCAGGTAGTCGCCGTCGTCGACGAGCTCCTCGATGACCTTGTGCATGTCGTAGGGACGGTTGCCGTCCGCGGGCACCAGGTCGAGCAGTACGTCGCTGGTCCGGTCCGCGGGGTCCTCGCAGGCGACGTGCGGCGGGTTCTCGCGGTTGTTGGAGGGCAGCATGGCCAGCAGGTAGCGGACCTCGGCGAGGCAGGTCTCCTCGTCGTCGTACGCGAAGTGCGCCACCCCGCTGGTCCCGGCGTGCACATCGGCGCCGCCCAGACCGTTCTGGGTGATCTCCTCACCGGTGACCGCCTTGACCACGTCCGGGCCGGTGATGAACATCTGCGAGGTCTCACGGACCATGAACACGAAGTCGGTCAGCGCCGGACTGTAGGCCGCGCCGCCCGCGCACGGGCCGAGCATCACGCTGATCTGCGGGATCACCCCCGAGGCACGGGTGTTGCGCTGGAAGATGCCGCCGTAGCCCGCGAGCGCCGAGACACCCTCCTGGATACGGGCGCCCGCGCCGTCGTTCAGCGACACCAGCGGCGCCCCCGCCGCGATCGCCATATCCATAATCTTGTGGATCTTCGTGGCGTGGGCCTCACCCAGCGCACCACCGAAGATCCGGAAGTCATGGGCGTACACGAAGACCGTACGACCCTCGACCGTGCCCCACCCGGTGACCACACCATCGGTATACGGCCGCCTCGCCTCCAGGCCGAAGCCGGTGGCCCGGTGCCGCCGCAGCTGCTCGACCTCCTGGAACGATCCCGCGTCCAGGAGCAGCTCGATCCGCTCACGGGCGGTCAGCTTGCCCTTGGCGTGCTGCGCCTCGGTCGCCTTCTCGCTGGGCCCGGCCAGCGCGGCCGCGCGGATCTCGCGCAGCTCGGCCACACGGCCACGGGCGCCGGTGGGCTCGCCCTCCGGGGAAGCGGTCTCGTCCAAAACGGTCATGTAGCGACCTTACGAAGTGCACCCAGCAAAAGGGGCCGTCGACTCCACACAGTCTCCGGGCCGTTTTCCTGGTAGCCCTGGACAGAACCCCCCTGCGGTGCAGCGTAAGTGACTGCTCAGGGGGCTCCGTGGTTGTCGGATCCACACAACCCTCCCCTGATCCCTTGCCGATCCCCTACTGAGGGACGCCTCACAGCAGCCCCAGGACACCAAAAGGTTGAAATCTAAACTAGATGGGCCTATGGTCGTTGTAGTTGAATCTTCAAGTGCATCAGCAAGGAGCAGAACCATGGGCATCTTCGGCCGCAGGAACGACAGCACCGCCACCGTCGCCGCAACCAACCCCGCACTCGCGGCGCTGACCGGCGACTACACGATCGACGCCGCGCACACCACGATCGGGTTCACCGCCCGCCATGCGATGGTCACCAACGTCAAGGGGTCCTTTGTCGACTTCACTGGCTCGCTGCACCTGGACGGCACCGACCCCGCCCGGTCCACCGCGACCCTCGACATCGTGATGGACAGCGTCGACACCGGCTCCGCCGACCGCGACGGCCACCTCAAGAGCGCCGACTTCTTCGACACCGAGCAGTTCCCCGCGATGACGTTCCGCTCGACGCGCGCCGAGGCCGCGGGCGGCGACGACTACCGCATCAGCGGCGACCTGACGATCAAGGGCGTCACCAAGCCGGTCACCATCGACCTGGAGTTCAACGGCTCGGCCACCGACCCCTTCGGCAACGAGCGCGTCGGCTTCGAGGGCAAGGCCGAGATCCTGCGCTCCGAGTGGGACCTGACCTGGAACGCGGCGCTGGAGACCGGTGGCGTCCTGGTCTCCGACAAGATCAAGCTGAACTTCGACATCTCGGCGATCAGGAACGCGGCCTAGTCCGCGTGCCGAGCGCGCATCCCGAGTCCTCGCCCTTGCGGGGCGGGAGGGTCACCGCGCCTTCCGCCCCGCCGCCAGCTCGGCGATCGCCTTCTCCAGCCTGGCCGCCCGGGCCTCGGGGCTCCGCGCCGTCATCAGGCCAAGCATGACCAGGTACCGGTCCGTCTTGCCAAGCCGCCCGAAGAACTCCGCCGCCTGCTGGTTGCCCTTCAGCGCGGCGGCCAGATCGTCCGGCACCGTGGCGTTCCTCTGCGACTCGTACGCCGCCGCCCACCGCCCGTCCGCCTGCGCCGCCGCGACCTCCGCGAGCCCCGGCTCCCGCATCCGGCCGGCGGCCGTGAGCGCCTCGACCTTGCCCACGTTCACCTTGGACCACAGGCTGCGGGGCCTGCGCTGGGTGTACTTCTGCAGGTAGTGGGTCGCGTCGTAGCCACGGCGTTGACCGTCGATCCAGCCGTAGCAGAGGGCCACGTCGAGCGCCTCGGTGACCGTGACCGAGCGCAACCCCGAACCCTTCTTGGCGATCTTCAGCCAGACCCCGGTCGGCAGCTCGTGGTGGGTGGCGAGCCAGGCCTCCAGTTCGGCCGAGTCCGCGAAGGTCTTGATTTCTACGCCGTCGAGAGCGTCCACAGTGTCCATGGGTAGACCGTAGGAGTGAAATAGGACAGTTCTTGTCCTCTATCGGTCGGGGGACTATCGGGGGACTACATGAACCCGCCACCGAAGTCGCCGCCGCCACCGAAGTCCCCGCCGCCGAACCCGCCGCCGAAGTCGTCCGAGCCGAAGTCCGCGCCCGACTGGTCGCCGCCCTCGTAGCCCGTCCCCGCACTCATGTCGGCGTCCGCCGCGTACGCCGGGCTGGACATCATCGAGCCGAGCATGGTGCCGATCAGCAGGCCGGGCAGAATGCCGCCGTAGTAGCCGCCCGCCCAGGGTCCGTAGACCGGGCCCGCCTCGTAGTACGGACGGCGGCCGTGTTCCGTGTCGACCTGGCGGACCGCGGGGTCCTCGCCGTCCTCGATCCGCGCCTGGTCCGCCGCGCAGACCGGCACCTCGCGCTGGGGTGCGCCCACCGGGGCCCAGGACACGTCGGCCACGGACGGGCCGTGCCGCGGGTCGAAGAAGCAGGGCGACCTGCGCTCGGGCAGCTCGCGGCCCTCGCGGCGGGCGGCCAGTACGGCGAGCGAGAAGCGGCCGTCCTCCACGGCCTGGGTCACCGCGCGCACATCGTCGGGGCGCTCGGCGGCGGCCATGAGCGACTTGGCCTGTTCGTACGCGTCCAGGGCGTGCTCGTAGTCCGTACGCATCTGATCCGTCGCGCCCGGCTCGCCTGGGTGGAAGTCCAGGCGGTCCAGTTCCTCGCCGAAGGCGGTGATGTCCTCGTCGACCACGACGGCCAGCTTCGCCAGGGCGTTCCGCTCGGCCTCGGCCTTCTTCGCGCGGTTCCGCCTGACCAGGGCGTACGCGCCCGCGCCACCGGCCACGGCGACCGCACCGAGGGTGATCAGGGCCTCGCCGGAGGCGCCCTCGTCCTCGCCGGATGCGGTGCCCCAGGAGGCCGGGGCGCTGCCGCGGACGCTGTCGACCGCCAGGTCGGTGAAGCTGCTCAGCCGGGCCGCGGTGGTCGTGCCCTCCATGCCCGCCTTGACGTTGCTCACGCCGTCTTCGGACAGGACGACGGAGTCGGCCTTCGCGTCGAAGGTGTCGCCGAGCTGGATCCCGTACAGCCCGGTGATGCCGGTCTGCGCGCGCAGGGCCCTGAACAGCTGCTCTTCGGGCACGCCGGCCCGCTCGGCGAAGTCCGCCGGGAGCACGGCCACGAACACCGGCTTGTCCGCGTCCTTGATCCGCTGGGCCAGGGCGTCCGCGTCCGCCGTCGTGAGTTCGGCCGATGCCGCCTCGTCGACGTAGACCGGACTCTCCCTGAGGGCCTGGCCCACCTCGGAGACGGACGTGGCCGCGTACGCCCCAGGGGCCGCGAGGAAGGCGACCCCCAGGGCGAGCAGCAAGACAACGGCGAACCGGAGAATGCTCTGCACCGCTATGTGGGGCCTCATACGTTCGACGGTAACTCCGTCGAAGGCGACATGGGCCGCCGCGGAGGCCTCAGTCGACGGGTTCGACCCCGGCCCGCAGCAGCCCGTACGTGTAAGCGTCCTCCAGCGCCTGCCAGGACGCCGCGATAACGTTCTCGGCGACCCCGACCGTGGACCACTCGCCGTCGCCGTCGGAGGTCGAGACCAGGACGCGGGTGGTCGACCCAGTGCCGTGGGTTCCTTCCAGGATGCGGACCTTGTAGTCCACCAGCTCCATCTTGGCGAGCTCCGGGTAGAAGCGCTCAAGGCCAACGCGCAGGGCCCGGTCGAGCCCGTTGACCGGGCCGTTCCCTTCAGCCGTGGCGACGATGCGCTCGCCCTTGGCCCAGAGCTTCACGGTGGCTTCGTTGGCGTGGGTGCCGTCCGGGCGGTCCTCGACGATGGCGCGCCAGGACTCCACCTTGAAGTAGCGGCGGCGCTTGCCCTCGGCCTCCTCACGCAGGAGCAGCTCGAACGAGGCGTCGGCTGCCTCGTAGGTGTACCCCGCCAGCTCGCGCTCCTTGACGCGCTCGACGACCCGGCCGACCAGTTCGCGGTCGCCGCTGATGTCGATGCCGAGCTCCTTGCCCTTGAGCTCGACGGAGGCGCGTCCGGCCATGTCGGAGACCAGCATCCGCATGGTGTTGCCGACCCGCTCCGGGTCGATGTGCTGGTACAGATCCGGATCGACCTTGATCGCGGAGGCGTGCAGGCCCGCCTTGTGGGCGAAGGCCGAGACACCGACGTAGGGCTGGTGGGTGGAGGGCGTGAGGTTGACGACCTCGGCGATGGCGTGCGAGATACGGGTCATCTCGGCGAGGGCGCCGGGCGGGAGCACCTGCTTGCCGTACTTGATCTCCAGGGCGGCGACGACCGGGAAGAGGTTGGAGTTTCCGACGCGTTCGCCGTAGCCGTTGGCGGTGCACTGGACGTGGGTCGCGCCCGCGTCGACGGCCGCGAGGGTGTTGGCGACGGCGCACCCGGTGTCGTCCTGGGCGTGGATGCCCAGGCGCGCGCCGGTGTCGGCGAGGACCGTGGCGACCACGGCCTGCACCTGTGCGGGGAGCATCCCGCCGTTGGTGTCGCACAGGACGACGACATCGGCGCCGGCCTCGGCTGCCGTACGGACGACGGACTTGGCGTAGGCGGGATTGGCGCGGTAGCCGTCGAAGAAGTGCTCACAGTCGACGAAGACCCGCCGCCCTTGCGCGCGCAGATAGCTCACGGTGTCGGCGATCATCGCGAGGTTCTCGTCCAGGGTGGTGCGCAGGGCGAGTTCGACGTGCCGGTCATGGGACTTGGCGACCAGCGTGATCACCGGCGCGCCCGAGTCGAGCAGCGCCTTGACCTGCGGGTCTTCGGCGGCGGTCGCTCCCGCGCGGCGGGTGGCGCCGAAGGCGACCAGTTGCGCGTACTTGAAGTCGATCTCGTCACGAGCGCGGGCGAAGACCTCGGTGTCGCGGGGGTTGGCGCCCGGCCAGCCGCCCTCGATAAAGCCCACGCCGAAGTCGTCCAGGTGCCGGGCGATGGTCAGCTTGTCCGCGACGGTGAGGTTGATGCCCTCGCGCTGCGCGCCGTCGCGCAGCGTGGTGTCGAAGACGTGGAAGGAGTCGTCGAGCCGCGCGCTCTGGGGGTTCTGAGAGTGCGCGTTGTCGTTCTCGTCGGTTGCGTCCGTCATTGCTGATCTGGCTCCTGTGTCGGATCTCGGTCTACCGGAATGACCGGTTCCACCGTCCCCTTAATGATCCCAGGCGCTCCGCCCCCGGCTGTGGTGGGCCAGGAAACAGAAAAACCTCTCGCGGGTGCGAGAGGTCTGCGCGCGGGTCTGAGACGACGGTGTCCGCCCGTACATGGTGGTACGTAGCGGTCACTGCGGACCGGCGCGCCTGCTGCCAATAATCGTGGCGAACGAGAGCACGGCGGCAGTTTGGCACAGTTCCGCGGTGTTTCGGGGTGGGGTCTCACGATGCGGGCGGTGGGGGTGCGGGTTCTGGCCATGGGTGGCGGGCCACCCGACCCCGCGTCAGGGCCGACCCCCTGGCCCCCGGGTCCGGCCCTCCGCCCGNTCGTGCGCGGCGAGGACGGCCCGGAGGGTGGCGCGGGCGATGGCGGGGGCCCGGGGGTCGCGGGGGATGGCGAGTTCGTACTCCCAAGGGTCGGCGAAGGCGATGGGCGTGAGGTCGGGGATCGCGTTGTCGTTCATACGGCACCTTCCTAGTGCGGCGTTGCGATGACGCGGGCCGTGGCGCCAGGAGTCGGCGGTGGCTCTACCTGCCCGGCTGGAGCCGGGCAGGTGCACTTCCGCTGGTACGAGGCGGGTGGCCTGCGTCACACGATAGACCCAACACCCAACCCGTGAGACCGAGTTCACTTCAACGAGTGAAATCCTGGATACCGCTAGACGCCCATAGCGCTGATCGCCACACTGAGCCGCGAACAAGGAGACGACGCATGGCACCACGGCAGACGCCCACCGTTCGCCAACGGCGCTTCGGAAGCGAGCTTCGAAGACTCCGAGAGGCCGCAGGCCTGTCCGCGCCCAGGGCTGCCGAGCTGCTCGGCACCGACCGTACGACCATCTCCAACGTGGAGGCGGGGCGCTTCGGCATCAGCAAGGAGCGACTCTGGCGGCTCGCAACGATCTACGAATGCGACAACCAGGAGCTGATCGACGCCCTGGCTGCCATGACCGGGGGCCGCACGCGGGGTTGGTGGGACGAGTACCGGGACAAGATCCCACCCGACTTCGTGGACCTGGCGGAACTGGAGCATCACTCGACCAGCCTGCGCGACCTCCAGACCGCCCACATCCCCGGCGTCTTCCAGACCGAGGAGCACGCACGCGCCCTCTTCGACCTCTTCATCCCGGCACTGCCCCGCCTGGAGGTCGAGCTGCGCATCGCCCACCGCCTGGCCAGGCATCGAGTGGTGTCGAACACACCCGGAGTCCCGTACGTGGCGATGGTCCACGAGACAGCCCTGCGACTGCGGACCGGCGGCCGCGAGGTGGCCAAAGCCCAGTTGGCGTACCTCCTGGAGGAGAGCGAGCGACCCAACGTCAGGCTGCTCATCATCCCGTTCGCAGCCGGACGCTTCCCCATGGCCGGTGACTCCGTGCTGTACCTGGCGGCTGAGAGCCCTCTCCTGGACACCGTCCAGGTGGACACACCCATCGGCGCCGTGTTCTTTGACTCTTCGACGCAGTTGGCCAACTTCCGCAGGCGCCTGGACGTAGTCGAACAGGTAGCGTTGAATCCGAACAAGTCGAGGGACCTGATCCGGAAGATCGCCGAAGAACTGTAAGAGGTGCTCCCCTTGCCCGAGTTGCAGTGGCTCAAGTCGTCGTTCTCCGAGGCCTCCGCGAATGCCTGCGTCGAGGTCGCCGCCACCGCTGACGGCGTGGCGCTTCGCGAAAGCGACGTACCGGACCTGCGGCTCAGCACAGACCCGGCAGCCCTCCGCGCACTCGTCCTGACCCTCAAGGCCCGAAACATCAACTGTCACAGGCGGTAGCTAGAGTTACTCTCCGAAGCTTTGGCTCTACGGGGAGGGAACGATGGCGGGTGAGGACGGGGGCGGGGGCCGGAGCCCACAACCCCGGCTCCAGTACACGGACTTCGAGTCGATGTCGCATGCGCAGCTGGTGCAGTTGCTGGCGTCGGCGAACGCGGCAGGCCCCGCGGACCTGGCCCGCAAGCTGTCGGCCGCGGCGAAGACGATCTCCAAGATCGGCGAAGACCTGAAGACGCACGTGGGCGGCCTGTCCTGGCACGGCGAGGGCGGCGACACGTTCCGCGAGTGGGGCAACCAGACAGCCAACGCAACGCTTCGCCTTGGCGAGTACAGCAAGGTCGCCGGGCACTGGCTGGCCGAGGCCTCCCAGGCCATCGCGGAGGCGAAGGCCGCCATGCCGCCACTGTCGGAGACGACGGACGCGCGGGCGGACCTGACCAAGGCACAGAAGAGCTACGCGGCGGCGACGGACCCGGACAACCGCAACGATCCGGATGCCCGGACGACCGCGCAGACGGCCCGCTCCGACGAAGCGGCGGCGCAGGGGCGGATGGACGCGGCGCGGGGCGAGGCGGTGCAGCGCCTGCGGAAGCTGGCGCAGACGTATGAGTTCTCTGCGCAGCAAGTCCAGTCGGAGCAGCCGCCTACGTTTCCGCCACCGGCGATGCACCTGCGTTCCGACCAGTGGGAGCCGACGGGCCATCGCCCGGAGTATGGGGCGGCTCCGGCGCAGAGCGGTGGAGCGGGGGTCGTAGCGAGCGCACCTGCCGGGCCGCCGCCTGGGACAGCGGCGAGCGGAGCGGGCGTCGTGGCGAGGGGTCCTTCTGCCTCGCCCGCTGAGGCTGTCGACTCGCCTCCGCCCTACTCCCCCGGTGCTGCGCTGGGCGTCGGATCCGCAGGCAACGGCGCGTCGGTGCCGATCGCCACAGGGCCCGCCGGGCCCCCAGTCAGCATGGAGATCGACAGCGTGGCCCCGCTGCCGCAGGCACCAGCAGCGTCACCACCCGCAGGCCCGAATAGCCCGCCGATTACGGGACGACCGGATGTCGGTCCAGTCCTGCCTCCGGGGACCATGCCGCCGATCGTGGGCGGCAGCGGCTCCGGACCAACACCGCCCGGCCCCTCAACGGGTACGGGACGCCCGATCACCGGGACAACCCGCCCAGTCGGCCTGCCCGGCCAGAGCCCGGCAAGTCCCGGCACGGCCGCGCGGATGCCGCGCGACAGCGGCATCATCGGCGGGCGCCCCACCCAGACTGGTAGCGGACGCCCCACCGGTGCCGTCCCACGCGGCACGGTCATCGGTTCCGAAGTCCCGTACGGCCGCGGCCCGGTCGGAGCACCCGGCATGGGCGCCGGGACGGGCGGCAGCACCCCTGGCCGGGGTGGTTCGGCAACCGGCCGCCGCCTCGCCCGCGAGAGCGGCGGAGTGATCGGCGGTCTGCCCCAGCAAACAGGCCGCACCACGGGCGGCCCGTTCACTCCAGGCGGCACCAAGGTCGCAGGTGGCGGCACCCCCGTACCACCGCCCGGCACCTCCCAGCCACGGCGCCGCGACGACAGGCGGGCCGATCGCCCCGGCCTCACCACCGAGGACGAAGAGACCTGGCAGCAGGGCCAACGGCCGGTAGTCCCCCCGGTCATCGACAACTAGCGACGAGCAGAAGGCAAACAGATGCACACCCCGAGCAGGCGACCAGCCCGGTTCAGAACTGCCCTGGCGGCCGGACTGGGCCTGCTTCTGGCAGGCATCGCCACCGCGCCGGCGCACGCCGACTCCGTACGCGAGGACCAGTGGCACCTGGACGCGATGCACGCCGAGGAGATGTGGCAGACCAGCACCGGCAAGGGCGTCACCGTCGCCGTCATCGACTCGGGCGTCGACGACTCGATCGCGGACTTGCGCGGCCAGGTACTTGATGGCAAGGACTTCTCGGGGCTCAAGGGGAACGAGAACACCGACTACGACCACCATGGCACAAGAATGGCCGCCTTGATCGCGGCTACGGGCGCTCGCGGCGGGCCCAATGCATCGTTTGGCCTGGCACCGGGAGCCAAGATCCTCCCCATCCGGATGCGCTACTCGCAGCAAGACATCGGAGTCGGAACCACCAGCGCTTGGTTCGAGGCTCTTACGAAATCGATCCGCTTCGCCGCAGACTCTGACGCACAGATCATCAACCTCTCGCTGGGCACTACAAGTTCCACGAGCCAGGAAGGCATAGGAGCACCCGAACTGGCCGAATCAGTCAAGTACGCCCTGGGCAAAGGGAAGCTGCTCTTTACTTCAGTCGGCAATAGCGGCAGCAAGGGAAACCCTGTCCAATACCCTGCTGCGACGCCAGGCGTCGTGGGAGTCGCTGGAGTCGACCGAGATGCAAAGCCGATGAAGAACTCCCAGTGGGGCTCTCAAGTTGACCTCGCTGCCCCTGGGGAGGACATCGTTGGCGCATGCCCGGCAAAGACCCAGATCTGCAAAGGCGCAGGAACAAGTCAGGCATCCGCCCTGGCCTCCGCCTCCGCCGCCCTCATCTGGTCCAAGCACCCCGACTGGACCAACAACCAAGTCCTACGCGTCCTGATGCAAACCGCCAGCGGCAATGACAAGGGCCTCTCCCGAGACGACGTCGTCGGCTACGGCGTCGTCCGCCCTCGCATCGCCCTCAAGAAACCTGGCGACCCCGGCCCCGCCGACGAATACCCCATCCCCGGCCAACCCGACGAGGCCGGGTCCGCCACCGAGGCCCCCTCCCCCAAGCCGTCCACGTCCAAGGACGACGATGCGAAGGAAACGGACGAGGAGCAGCGCAACCAACAGCCCGCCGCTGCCTCCCCGTCCGACGACAACAGCAATGCAGGCCTCTGGCTAGCCCTCGGCATCGGCGCCGCCACCCTCCTGGGCACAGCCATCGCCGTCCCCACCGTCATCCGCAACCGCCAAGGCTGACCGCAGACCATCAACACACCTGAAGGGAATCAGTCATGGCTTGATCCGAGTCGGAGCAGCTGAAGGCCAAGGGGCTCCAGGCGCGGTCCTCGCAGACGCAGCTCAATCAGGTACCCGTCCAGGGGCGGCGGTGGGCAGGACAGCGGCGCGGCAAGTGAGGTCCAACAAGGCCACGTGGGCCAAGGCAGGCGACGATGTTGACTCACCCAGCGAGGCAGTCGCGAAGGCTCTGACGAAGCTAGCGGAGGGCCAGAAGGGTGCCGACACCGGCAGCAGCGGAGTGCGAGGCCTACGCCTCTTGGGCGTGGTACGTCAAGAACGTGAGCGGTATATACCACCCCTGGGCCAGCCGATGGAGAAGTCGAACAACGAGCAGGCCACTTCGAGCACGCCCGCGAAGGGGGCCCGGAAGTGCGAAGACACGCCCGCCATTGACGGCTAGAGCAAGGGCCATTGCGCCTGCCCTTCGCCTCTGCCCCTCACCCCCATCGACCAGTCACAGCTTGCCGAACGTCACTCCGCGCCATGTCCATCCCGCCCCAAGGACCGCGTCCCGCAGGGGATCCTTGAGCGCCGAGCTGTCGAAGCGAAACGTCTCTGACATCTCAAGCCGGCCGTCGGCCCCCCGTCCGACCGTCCGACGCCAGGAAACCGTCTTCACCTGTCCACGGGTGTACTCGGCCGCCGGTGCCAGTCTGGCCTTTCCCCCGACCCAGGTGACCTCCCACTCGTGGTCAAGGGCACGCACCTCTTGCTTCTCCGGAACCAGGCGCATCCGAATCTGAAGCGCACGGGTCACCTGGGACCTGACGAAGAAGGTCTGCCAAGCAGGCTCCGCGATCCGCCACTCCGCCACCAAGTCGGCGCCCTCCGGAGCGCCGTCACGTACGACGTAAGGGACGTCCGGACCGTTGCAACCGAGCAGCGCAGCCTGCACCTCCTCCGCAGAACGCGGCGCGACGCTGCTGCTGGGTCGCCGCGTGCCGGTCAGTTTGTCGAAAAGGCCCATCGGTTCAACCTCAGTATCTGGCTACCGGAAACGGTCTTATGTGTCGATACAACGCGCTAGGACGCCGCCCGGGTCTCTGGGCGAACAGTGCGCACGAAGTCCTGAAAGTCAGCCAGAACGCTGTTGTACTGGGCCGCGGTGACGGTCAGAGCTAGCCGAATCACCGAACGTTTACGTGGATCATTGACATCCAGCAGGGACAGATACACCTGGGGCTGAACGAGGTCACGGCGCACGCTACCGGCGACGGTCGAGAAGATCAGCTCCTGGGTCAGGCCGGGCGCGTCGGTGGTACCGACCTCGTTGCGGTTGGTCATCGTCACTTTCTCGGCGACCTCGTGCATGCGCTGTACCGACTCGTCTGCGATCTCAGCGAGCGTCGCCGCGTCCGGCCGATACTCACCGTCGATGGTGATGTTGGCGGCAAATCCGGCATCCGGCTGCGGATGCAGCGCGACGAAGGCCACATCCGGAGCGCCAACCTGGTCCGGAGGGACCGCGTACCAGCCCTCCGGCAGTCGAAATTCGATCGGCATCGGCAGTGTCGTGGGCATCTCGGGCTCTCCTTCCCTGGGAGTAGTGCATCAGAACAGGTAATCGACAGCGCCCTTGAGACCTCCAGCCGCGCCACCGACCGTATCGGCCGCCGCGCCGGCCGCGTCACCGACCTTGTCGGCCGCCGCGCCGGCCGCGTCACCGACCTTGTCGGACACCGCGCCAGCCGCATCGCCCACCGCCTCGGCCGCATCGCCTGCAGCGTCGGCCACCTTGTCCGGGTCAACCGTGAGCTCTCCACCCAAAGCACCGCCGATGCCAGGGGAGAGGCCTAGTTTGCCGCCGATATGGAACTTTCCGTCCTCCCCCTTACCGAATATCAGTTCGGCTTCTGCGCCCTTACCCAAATGCCCCTCGGCCGTCCCGCCAATGCCGATCCCTGCGACCTCCACGCCGGTGCCGGAAGCGACCTTGGCTCCGGCGAACGCCTTCGCGCCAAGGTTGACTCCCTCTAAGCCGACCCCGGCATTGACGCCGGCCTCGGCACCGGCGAATCCGGTCACCCGCTGGTAGACACCGACATGTCTGTACTCGGCTCGCCCCTCGGCCATCGCCCGCGCTCCCACGGACGCCTCGGCGCTGCCGTCTATGCCCTTGTCGGTGATCCCGATGCTCGCGGTGGCCCTGGCGCCCGCGTAGGCATCGGCTATCCCGGAGAGCTTCATGTTCCCGTTGGTCAGCGATCCTTCCGCCGTCGCGTGGCCGAGGTCGGCATACGCCTTGGCCATACCCTCCCTGCCGTAGCCAGGACCAGTGACGGAGGCTCCGGCGGCGGGCCCGGTCACCGTCGTCTTGCCTTCAGCGACCCACCCGTTGGTCTGCGTGGCGGTCTCGGACGCCTCGGGCTCATCGGGTACTCCGGCCTTCTTCAGGTCGCCCACGGCGTGTGCGTTGAACCCGCCGAAACCGGTGCCGTCTGGCCTGGTATCCGTCGCTGTGCGGGTGAGTGCCCGTTTCACGCTCTGGTCGACGTCGTCAACGGCCTTCACCGCCTTGGCGATCTCGTCGGTCCACTCCTGGGCCCGCTGCCGGGACAGAGCCACCGCCTTGGCGTGGTCCGGATCGTGGCTGGCGGTGTACCGCTGCTGCGCGGAGAGGTTGTCGAAGCCGACATAGGTGGCCTTGCCCGAGCTGTCGACCTTGTAGTCCTTCTCCTCCGCGTCGGCGACCAGGTCCTTCACCGCCCTTTGCAGCCGGGTCAGCTCGGTGTACGCCTCCTTGAGGAGGCTCGCGATGGCCAGTGCCTCCTTCTTGGCCGCCAGATATTCGAAGACCGTGGCCTTGGAGGTGTCTTGATGCGTGCCGAAAGCACCCCCCTGCCACTTACCGTTGGCCAGTGCTCCCTGCACGTGCTTCGTGTAGTCGCCCTTCAAATCTCCGAAGCGTTCGCCCATCTTCTGCCAGGCCTCGGACACGTCCGACAGCGGCGACAGATCGGCGGTCATCACGTCCTGATAGCTCAGTGACACGGTCGGTCCCCGGTCAGTACGAGTCGAAAGGGCTGCGGAACGGCGGCTGTTCCACCTGGACCGAGTGCAGCTGCGTCCAGGTGTGGTTGTCCTGGCCCTGGAAGACGTTGTTCGCGCCGCGCAGTCCGCTCAGTTCCCGATTCAGCTGGCTCATCAGCCGATTCACCTGTCCCTGCCAGATGGTCATCGCCGTCGAGAGCCCCATGTCCGCGGCCCAGCCGGAAAGCCCCTTCAGACCGGTGTCCGGCTTCAGAACGCCCAGCCCTGGGGCCGGTGGGCCCACCAGGAGCGGCAGCATAGTGCCGCCGCCTTCCGCCATACGACCGGCAGCCTGGGTGTTGCGCATCAGGTGCTCGTCCATGTACGTCGCGGCACGCTTCTTGTCGGTCGCGGAGCTCGCCAACGTCGGCTCGCCGCCACCCGACCCGCCGCCACCATCAAGCTGAGCCAGCTGCATCCGCAGTTCCGCGCTCTCCGAACTCATGGCCAACCCCCGCACTCTCGCTTCCCCCCAGGTGCAGCACCCGGGTACCTGGCATGCACACCCTACTGGTAGAGCCGGAGGGATGTTCGAGGTGGTATCGGACCCTGCCGCCGACGAAACCGGAGAGCGCTCAGTTCCCCGGCAGGTGCGTGGCATCGTCCAGGAACTCGCGTACGTGGGACAGGATTTGGGCGCGGTCCGTGCCGGGGAGGCCCACCGCGACGTGGACCGCGAAGCCGTCCAGGAGGGCTCGGAGGCGGGTCGCGAAGCGTTGGGGGTCTACGGGGCGGAGGGCTCCGGTGGAGACGCCCTCGGCGAGGAGGGCTACCAGGTCGCGGTGCCAGGCGCCCTCGATCGCGGCCTGGCGGGTGCGGGCGTTGGCCTCCGCGTCGGCGTATTGCGAGCGGTTCCAGACCTCTAGCCAGAGGGTCCAGTGGGGGTCGCGGGGGGCGTCGGGGACGTAGAGGTCCACGTAGGCGTCCAGGCGGTCGCGGACCGGGACCGGGCGGGCCAGGAGTGCGCGGCGTTCGGCGCCTAGCTGGTCCTCGCTCCATTCCAGGGTCTGGAAGAGGAGTTCGTCTTTTGTTTTGAAGTAGTAGAGGAGGTGGCCGCTGCTCATGCCTACCTCGCGACCCAGCGCCGCCATCGTCAGGCGGTCCAGGCCCCCTGCGGCGATCATTTCCATGGCCGCGGCCAGCACCTCCTCGCGCGGTGGGGCATTGCGCCTGCGCGGGGTACTGGCCTCGGCCACGGATTCTCCAGATGTCACATGTCAGATCTTGGGCTGTTGCTGGGTGATGCAGTGGATGCCGCCACCCCCGGCGAAAATCGTACGGGCATCCACGAGCGTGACCGTCCGCTCGGGGAGGAGGCGGCGGAAGATCCCGGCCGCGATCTCGTCGCGTGGGTCGTCGAAGGAGCAGAGGACCACTCCGCCGTTGCAGAGGTAGTGGTTGATGTAGGAGTAGTCGGCCCAGCAGCCGTCGGCCTCCAGGACGGTCGGGGCCGCGATCTCCACGACCTCCAGGGCGCGGCCCCGGGCGTCCGTCTGGGTGCGCAGGTACGCGGCTATCGACTTGCAGAGTTCGTGGTCGGGGTGGGTTGGGTCCGGCTGGCTGTGGACGACGATCACGCCTGGCTTCACGAACGCCGCGACGATGTCTACGTGGCCCAGCGTGCCGAAGCCCTCGTAGTCGCCGGTCAGGCCGCGCGGCAGCCAGATCGCCTTCGTGGTGCCGAGGTGGGCGTGGATCTCGGCCTCGACCTGGGCGCGGGTCCAGCCGGGGTTGCGCTCGGGGCCGAGTTGGACGGTGTCGGTGAGGAGTACGGTGCCTTCGCCGTCTACGTGGATGCCGCCGCCCTCGTTGACGAGACGCGTGGCGTACGTGCGGGCTCCGGCCAGGTCCGAGACGTGCGCGGCGATCTTGCTGTCGTGTTCCCAGCGGGCCCAGTCCTGGGCGCCCCAGCCGTTGAACGTCCAGTCCACCGCGGCCAGTTCCCGGCCGTCGGTGACGAACGTGGGGCCGATGTCGCGCATCCACGCGTCGTCGAGTTCGCGCTCGACCACGTCTATGGAGGGGCCCAGGTAGCGGCGGGCCGTAGCGGCCTGGTCGGGGGCCGCTACCACCGTCACCGGCTCGAAGCGGCGTACCGCGTGGGCGACCGACGCCCAGGCCTCACGGGAGGCGTCCAGGTCAGCGGGGTTGTCGAAGGTCGGGTTGGGGCCCGGCCAGGCCATCCAGGTGCGCTCGTGCGGGGACCACTCGGCGGGCATCCGGAAGCCGTCAGCGGCAGGAGTGGCAGCGGCAGGAGTGTTCATCAAGGGGGGTCCTTACAGGGGCCTCAGAGGAAGAGTCAGAGGAAGTACAGGCGGTTCAGGGAGACGGAGTCGGCCGGCTCCGAGCTGACCGGGTCGCCGTCGAGCGTGACCAGGCCGGTACGGGCGTCCACGTCGACCCGTCCGGTACGGGAGTTCAGCCACAGGTCGGCGGGGCCGATGCCGCGCGTGCCGCGGACGGCCACGCGGCGGCGCCTGGTGGGCATGGTGTCCGCCGCGGACTCGACCGCGGCCCCCGCCACGAAGGCCACCGAGATGTCGGCCGGGGTCGAGCCGTGCGCCCCGAACAGCGGGCCCAGGACGCGGGGTTCGCAGGTGTCGGTCGCGGCGTTCGGGTCGCCCGTCACTCCGTACGCCGGGAAGCCTGACTTCAGGACCAGCTGCGGCTTGGCGCCGAAGTACTGCGGGCTCCACAGGACGATGTCGGCGAGCTTGCCGGTCTCGATGGAGCCGACCTCGTGGGCGATGCCGTGCGCGATCGCGGGGTTGATGGTGAGTTTGGCGATGTAGCGCAGTACGCGCGCGTTGTCGTCGGCGGGGCCGTCGCCGTCCAGCGGGCCGAAGTCCGCCTTCATCTTTCCGGCCATCTGGAAGGTGCGGCGTACGGTCTCGCCCGCACGGCCCATGCCCTGGGCGTCGGACGAGGTGATGCCGATCGCGCCCAGGTCGTGCAGAACGTCCTCGGCGCCCATCGTCCCGGCCCTGATCCGGTCGCGGGCCATCGCGGCGTCGCCCGGCAGGTCGGTCTTCAGGTCGTGTACGGAGACGATCATGCCGTAGTGCTCGGCGACGGCGTCCCGGCCGAAGGGCAGGGTGGGGTTGGTGGAGGAGCCGATGACGTTCGGCACGCCCGCCATCTTGAGCACGTTGGGTACGTGGCCGCCGCCGCAGCCCTCGATGTGGAAGGCGTGGATGGTGCGGCCTTCCAGGACGCGGAGGGTGTCCTCGACCGACAGGCATTCGTTGAGGCCGTCGCTGTGCAGGGCAACCTGGACGTCGTGGTCGTCGGCGACGCGCAGCGCGGTGTCCAGGGCGCGGGTGTGTGCGCCCATGTCCTCGTGGACCTTGAAGCCGCAGGCCCCGCCCTCGGCGAGCGCCTCCACGAGGGGAGCCGTGTCGGAGGACGAACCGCGCGCCAGGAAGCCGATGTTGACCGGCCAGGCGTCGAAGGCGCTGAAGGCGTGCCGCAGCGCCCAGGGCGAGTTGACGCCGACGCCCCACACCGGGCCGAACTCCTGGCCGATGATGGTGGTGACGCCGGAGGCCAGCGAAGCCTCCATGATGCGTGG
Source organism: Streptomyces sp. E11-3 (assembly GCF_046540415.1). NCBI lineage: Bacteria > Bacillati > Actinomycetota > Actinomycetes > Kitasatosporales > Streptomycetaceae > Streptomyces > Streptomyces sp. E11-3. The sequence goes on from NZ_JAZGRL010000001.1 coordinate 2,113,937, forward strand.
TGAGAGCAGGTGGACGTGGGGGTCCACGGCGCCCGCGGTGGCGATCAGGCCCTCGCCGGACACGATGGACGTGCCGGTGCCGACGACCACGTCCACGCCGTCGAGGGTGTCCGGGTTCCCGGCCCGCCCGATGCCCGCGATACGGCCCTCGCGGATGCCGATGGAGACCTTGCGGATGCCCTGGGCCGCGTCGATCACCAGGACGTTGCTGATGACGACGTCGCAGGTCTCGCGGACGGCCGCGGCCTTGAGGTGCAGTCCGTCGCGGGCGGTCTTGCCGAAGCCGGCAAGGAACTCATCGCCGTAGCGCTGGGCGTCGGACTCGACCCGTACGGTCAGGCCGGAGTCGCCGAGGCGGACGCGGTCACCGGCGCGGGGGCCGTGGACGGCCGCGTACTCGTGGGGGTCGATGGCGGTCATCGGCGGACCTCCGGTGAGTCGTCGCCCGCGCCGAGGTAGCCGCAGGCGGCCGCGCGGCGCAGGGCTTCTTCCTTGGCCCCGGGTGCGTCGAGGGGGCCGTCGACCAGGCCCGCGAAGCCGATCGCCACGCGGTCGCCGCCGATCGGTACGAGCCCGACCCGGGCCTCGCCGCCGGGGGCGAAGCGGACCGAGGACCCGGCGGGGACGGCGAGGTGCGTGCCGTACGCGGCCGCGCGGTCGAAGTCGAGGCGGGGGTTGGCTTCGAAGAAGTGGAAGTGGGACGTCACGCTGATCGGGACCTGCGCGGTGTTGTGGACCGTGAGGGTGCGCGTCGGCGCGGGGTCGGCGTGCGCCTCGGCCGGGAGCAGCGCGCCGGGCGCGGTTCCGTCAGAGCCCGCGCCCAGCGGGGCGGAGACCACGGCGAGCCGGGATCCGTCGTCGAAGACGGCCTCCACATTGACCTCGGTGATCACATCGGCGACGCCGGGCAGGACGTCCTCCGGGGCCAGGACAGCGCGGCCGCGCTCGATGGCCTCCGCGAGCCGGAGCCCGTCGCGGGCCGCCTCGCAGACGGTGTCCGCGATGAGAGCGGTCGCCTCGGGGACGTTGAGCCGCAGGCCGCGTGCCCGGCGGGCCCGTGCCAGTTCGGCGGCGTTGAAGAGCAGCAGCCGGTCGCGCTCCGTGGGGGTCAGTCGCACGTCACCACACCTCCTATTTGAGCGTCACTCTAAACCTTCGGTTCTTTTCGCGAAAGTCTTGACCTGGAGGCGAGAGAGACCGCACATTGAGTTTCGCTCAGAGGTTTGAGTGCCGCTCAAAGAAACCCAGTATCCCAGGCCCCCAGGGAGAACCTCCATGCAGATCGAGCAATACGGTGTCGAGACCATCCCCGACGAGGAGCGCACCAGCAGGCCGCGCGACGTGGTCAGCTTCCTCCTCGGCTCGAACCTCGCACTCGGCGTCGTGATCTTCGGCTGGCTGCCGGTCTCCTTCGGTCTGGGCTTCTGGCCCTCGGTCAGCTCACTCCTGGTCGGCACCCTGGTCGGCACCTTCCTCATCGCCCCGCTCGCACTGGTCTCCCTGCGTACCGCGACCAACCTCTCCACCAGCAGCGGAGCCCAGTTCGGCGTGCGCGGGCGGCTCATCGGATCGGTTATCGGCCTCCTGCTGTCGCTGGGCTACTCCGCGCTCACCCTGTGGGTCGGCGGCGACGCGATGGTCGCCACCATGGGCCGGCTCTTCGGAATGCCCGAGACCGGCGTGGGCTACGCCCTGATCTACGCCGTGCTGGCCGGCGCCACCGCCTTCGCCGCCATCTACGGCTACCGGCTGCTGCTGCGGCTCTCCCGCGCGCTGGCCATCGGGATGACCCTGCTGCTGATCGTCGGCGTCTTCGCGTACGCCCCGGACTTCACCACCGCGGCCCCGGCCGGCAGCGAGTATCTGCTGGGCGGCTTCTGGCCGACCTGGGTGCTCTCCACCGTGGCCGCCGGACTGAGCGGCCCGATCGCCTTCATTCTGCTGCTGGGCGACTACACCCGCTACATCTCGCCCAAGCGCTACTCATCGAAGAAGGTCTGGCTCGCCACCTGCGTCGGCCTGGTGGTCGGCCTGTCCGTCCCGCAGTTCTTCGGGACCTTCACGGCCCTCGCCGCGGGCGCCTACGAGGACTACGCGGGGCCGCTCGTCGCCGCGTCCCCCGTCTGGTTCCTGGTGCCGCTGCTGATCGCCGCGTCCGCCGGGTCCATCGGCAACGCCGGGCTGATGCTGTACTCGATGGGCCTCGACCTGGACGCGATCATGCCGCGCACCACACGGACGAGAGCCACCTATGCCGTCGCCGTCGTCTCCACCGTGATGGTCTTCGTCGGCCACTTCGCCTGGAACGCCCAGGACGCGATGACCTCCTTCGTGCTGGCGCTCACGGCCGTCGGCACCCCCTGGGCCGTGATCGTGCTGATCGGGTACGTCCGCTGCCGCGGCGAGTACGACAACGAGGCGCTCCAGGTGCTCAACCGCCGGGCGCACGGCGGCGCCTACTGGTTCCGCGGCGGCTGGAATCCGCAGGCCACCGCGGCCTGGGCGGCGGGCTCGGCCGTGGGACTGTTCGCCGTGGACACGCCGAACTACACGGGCCCGCTCGTGGATCTGCTGGGCGGGCTGGACTTCAGCTTCCTGCTCTCGGGTGCGGTCGGCGGCGTGCTGTATGTGCTGCTGGCGCCGCGTGCTTCTGTCGCCGCGCGGATCCCGGACGGGGTCGAGGCCGGGGCCGGGGCCGGGGCTCGGGTGGACAGCGCGGCTTGAGTGGTGCTGGGGTGGGGGCGCCTGCGGCGGGCCGTCTCCCCTACCCCGCCCCTTCCCGAAACTGGGGGCAAGCCCCCCAGACCCCCTTTGGCCTCAAACGCCGGCCGGGCTGGATTTTCGCCGGGCCGGGCTGAAAGATTTCAGCCCGGCCCGGCTGAAATTCCTCAGACGATCTTGTGCATCCAGTCGTGCGCGTCCGCCGCCGCCCCCGACTGCAGGTCGAGCAGCGCCTTGCGCAGTCGCATCGTGACCTCGCCGGGCTGGCCGTCCGCCTGGGTCCAGTCCGCGCGCGCGGACTTCACCGCGCCGACCGGCGTGATCACCGCGGCCGTGCCGCAGGCGAAGACCTCGGTCAGGGTGCCGTCCTCGTTGCCGCGCTTCCAGTCCTCGGTGGAGATACGGCCCTCGACCGCCTCGTAGCCCAGGTCGCGGGCGATCTTGAGGAGCGAGTCGCGGGTGATGCCGGGGAGGAGGGAGCCGGTGAGTTCCGGGGTGACGATCTTGTTGCCGTACACGAAGTACAGGTTCATGCCCCCCATCTCCTCGATCCAGCGGTGCTCGAAGGCGTCCAGCCAGACCACCTGGTCGCAGCCGTGCTCCTTCGCCTCGGCCGCCGCGGCCAGCGAGGCCGCGTAGTTGCCGCCGGTCTTCGCCGCGCCCGTGCCGCCCTTGACGGCCCGCACGTACTCCTCGCTCAGCCAGACCGTGACCGGCTTGACGCCGCCCGCGAAGAACGGCGCGGAGGGGGAGGCGATGACGATGAAGAGGTACTCGTTGGAGGGGCGGACGCCCAGGCCGACCTCGGTGGCGAACATGAACGGGCGCAGGTAGAGGGTCTCCTCGCCGCCGGCGCCGGGGACCCAGGCCTGCTCCTGCTTGACCAGCGCGTCACACGCGGCGAGGAACAGCTCGGTGGGCAGCTCGGGCATCGCCATCCGGCGCGCCGAGGCGTTGAAGCGCTCGGCGTTGGCCTCCGGGCGGAAGGTGGCGATGGAGCCGTCGGCGCGGCGGTAGGCCTTGAGCCCCTCGAAGATCGTCTGCGCGTAGTGCAGCGTCATGTTCGCGGGGTCGATCGACAGCGGCGCGTACGGGACGAGCTCCGCGTCGTGCCAGCCGCGGCCTTCCGTCCACTTGATCGTCACCATGTGGTCGGTGAAGTGGCGGCCGAATCCGGGATTGGCCAGGATCGCCTCACGCTCCGCGTCGGACAGCGGGTGGGCTGAGGGCTTGAGCTCGATCGTGGGCGTCGTCATGAGTGCGTGTCCTTCACCTGTTGTGTGTGATGGACCGCGCTCACGCCGCAACGGCTGCGTGACGTCCGAGCTCCCCGCATGCCGCGGCCCCACGTTCGATTATCGCTCGCGTGGTGCGAGCACGAAACCGTGGGGCCGGGCACAAGACGGAGTGAGTGCGGCCCAGGGGTCGATGGTGACACCCGGCGCCGCAGAGGAAAAGCCGCCGGGTGTGCGCACCCGGCGGCTGAGGGGCGGTGACCCGGGGGTATCCCCCGGGGTTCCGCGGTCCGACCGGGTCAGCCCGCTACTCGTACCGCGAGTGCGTCACCGGTCTCGTCGGTGGTGCGCGTCGTGCCCTCGCGCTCCACGAGGTCCGCCGAGACGGCCTCCTCGACGCGCTCCGCCTCGGCCTCGAAACCGAGGTGGCGCAGCATCAGGGCGACCGACAGGATGGTGGCCGTCGGGTCGGCCTTGCCCTGGCCCGCGATGTCGGGCGCGGAGCCGTGCACGGGCTCGAACATCGACGGGAAGGCGCCCGTCGGGTTGATGTTGCCGGACGCGGCCAGGCCGATGCCGCCGGTCACGGCCGCGGCGAGGTCGGTGAGGATGTCACCGAAGAGGTTGTCGGTGACGATGACGTCGAAGCGCTCCGGCTGGGTGACGAAGAAGATCGTCGCGGCGTCGACGTGCAGGTAGTCGGTGGTGACGTCCGGGTACTCGGCCGCGACCCGGTCGAAGATGCCCTTCCACAGGTGGCCCGCGTACACCAGGACGTTGTTCTTGTGGACCAGCGTCAGCTTCTTGCGGGGGCGGGCGTTGGCGCGCTCGAAGGCGTCCCGGACGACACGCTCCACGCCGTACGCGGTGTTGACGCTGACCTCGGTGGCGACCTCGGCCGGGGTGCCGGTGCGCAGCGAGCCGCCGTTGCCCGTGTAGGGGCCCTCGGTGCCTTCGCGGACGACGACGAAGTCGATCTCCGGGCGTCCGGCCAGCGGCGTCGAGGTGTTCGGGAAGAGCTTGCTCGGCCGCAGGTTGATGAAGTGGTCGAAGGCGAACCGCAGTTTGAGCAGCAGCCCGCGCTCCAGGACGCCGGAGGGCACGGTCGGGTCGCCGATCGCGCCGAGCAGGATGGCGTCGTGCTGCTTCAGCGACTCGAGCTCCGCGTCCGGGAGGGTCTCACCGGTGCGGTGCCAGCGCTGGGCGCCGAGGTCGTACTCCTTGGTCTCCAGCTTCACATCCTGCGGGAGGACCGCGGCCAGGACCTTGAGCCCCTGCGCCACGACTTCCTGTCCGATGCCGTCACCGGGGACCACTGCGAGATTGATGCTGCGAGACATGACAGAACCGTACTCCGCGTCCCATGGGATGACACATGGATGTCCACGATGTGGACTTAGTGGATGTGCCACCGGGGCATTCCCGGACCTCGCGGGATGCATCCCCAGATCTCGCCGGGGATGCATCCCCAGATCTCGCCGGGGGTGCGTCCCGGATCTCGCCGGGGCGTCCCGAGATCTCTACGGTTCTCCACCGTCTGTTCACCCGGAGGACTGGCCGGAGTTGGAAGTTACTGGGAAGTTGCCCTCCATGAGTGACACGCCCAAGGTCGGCATCCCCGAGCAGCTCGTACGGCGCATGAGCATGGCCGAACAGCATGAGTACCTGCGCGCCAAGCACGCGCGCCCCAAGGTCTCGCGGCGCGGCGCGCTGGTCGGCGGTCTGGCGACCGCGACCCTGGCGGGCGGCGGCGGGCTGCTGGTCGGCGGCGCAGGCAGCGCGAGCGCGGGCACCCCCACGCTGGCCGGCTCCCCCGCGACGGCGAAGGTGGACGGCTCGCTGGTCGCCCCGTTCGGCCGGCATCTCGCCTTCGGCGCCGACCCGAAGACTCAGATGCGGATCTCCTGGCAGGTCCCGTTCGCGGTCAAGCGGCCGTATGTACGGGTGGGGCTGACGCCCTGGGAGCTGAGCCGGAAGATCGACGCCGAGGTGCGCGAGCTGCACACCCCCGCGCTGTCCCGCAAGCTTCCCGAGGTCGACCAGTACTACCTGCACACGGCCCTGGACGGCCTGAAGCCCGGCACCACGTACTACTACGGCGTCGGCCACGACGGCTTCGACCCGGCCTCGCCCGAGCGGCTCGCCACGCTGGGCTCGTTCCGTACCGCGCCCGCGAAGCCCGAGCGGTTCGTCTTCACGGCCTTCGGCGACCAGGGTGTGAGCTACGACGCGCTCGCCAACGACCAGTTGATCCTGGGCCAGAACCCGTCCTTCCATCTGCACGCGGGCGACATCTGCTACGCCGACTCCAGCGGGCACGGCAAGGAGTCGGACACGTACGACGCGCGCGTGTGGGACCAGTTCCTGGCGCAGACGGAGAGCGTGGCGGCCCGGGTGCCGTGGATGGTGACGACCGGCAACCACGACATGGAGGCCTGGTACTCACCCAACGGCTACGGCGGCCAGTCGGCGCGCTTCTCGCTGCCGGAGAACGGCTTCGACCCGAAGAACGCGCCGGGCGTGTACTCCTTCACGTACGGCAACGTCGGCGTGGTGGCGCTGGACGCGAACGACGTCTCGTACCAGATACCCGCCAACAAGGGCTATACGGACGGCAGGCAGACGGCCTGGCTGGACCGGCGCCTCGGCGAGCTGCGCCGGGACCCGGACGTGGAGTTCATCGTGGTCTTCTTCCACCACTGCATGTACTCGACGGCGACACACGGCTCGGACGGCGGGCTGCGCGACGCCTGGCTGCCGCTGCTCACCAAGCACGAGGTCGACCTGGTGATCAACGGACACAACCATGTGTACGAGCGGACCGACGCCGTCAAGAACGGCGAGGTCGGCAAGCCGGTGCCGGTCGGGGCGTCCACGGACCCGACGCGGGACGGGATCGTGTACGTCACGGCGGGCGGAGCGGGCAAGGAGCTGTACAGCTTCGGGCTCGGCGTGAAGGACAGCTACGAGGGCAACGTCAACGACCGCGACTCGATCCTGACCCATCACTGGACCAGGCTGCGGCTGCCGGACCCGGACACGGTGGAGTGGTCGCGGGTGCGGTTCACCGGGTTCTCCTTCCTCGCGGTGGAGGCGGAGACCGGTGCGGCGCCGGTGCTGAAGGTCTCCGCGCTCGCCGAGAGCGGCGAGCGCGTCGACTACTTCGAGATCAAGCGAGGCCGGTGACGACGATCCGACCGGCGACTGTCAGTGGCCGGTGGCGCCGCCGTTGTCCCTGCGGTCGAGGGCCCGCTGCAGGGCGGCGGCGGCGTTCTTGCGCTCCGACGCGGGGGCGGCGGGAGTGCGGCGGACTCGGCGGGTGGTCGTCTCGACGGACATAGTGATCGACTCCTTGAGATCACGGTCCAGAGTGTCGGGCGCGAGTGACGGACGCGGCCGTACGGCTCTGGAGAACACTGGATTTCGAGGCGCCGGAAGGGGCGGGGAGCGGGGCCGCAGGGGTTGCCTGCGCAAGGGACCGGCTCACGACCGCCATTCGCTGGATCGAGCGAGACGTTCGGCTTCTACAAAGCTAAGGGAGAGTGGAGCTTCTGTCTCCACAGTTAGTCGGACTTCCTAGTATCTGAGACGCGATCTTGGTTCTAGGCTCTCAGCAGCCGCGTCACCATCGCGTCGATCAGCACGTCGGTCCGGTGCGGCGTGAGCAGCTCGGGGACGGTGAGGTCGTCCACGATCAGCCCGAGCATCGCGAGGTAGATCAGCACCACGCCGGTACGGTCACCGGGCAGCCCCGCCCCGAGATGGAAGTCGATGTTGGCCTCCAGCTGAGCACTGAAGAACCGGGTCAGCTCGGCGTTCAGCTCAGGGCGCCGGGTGGCCTCAAGGCGCAGCTCAAGGAGCGCCAGGTGACTGGAGCGCTCCTGTCGGGTGCGCTCCAGGAGCTGCTGGAGCAGGGTCCTGACCAGCTCGGCCGACGGCTTGGCCGCCATGGTGTCGGCCAGCTCGGCCTCCTCGGGGGTCAGCCGCTCCAGGATGCGCTGCATGACCTGCGCCAGCATGTCGGCGCGGTGGGCGAAGTAGTTGGACGCCGTCCCGATGGGGACCCCGGCCTCCTTGTCGACGGCCCGGAGGGTCAGCCCGCGTGAGCCCTCGCGGGCGAGTACCTCGATGGCGCCGTCGAGGAGCGCGGTGCGGCGGGCGGGGTTCTGGCGCATGGCGTTCTCCCTGGAAGCGAAACCACTTCAAGCAGAGTACATCGGGTGCCGCGAGTTTGGCCTCTGGCGCGACGCGGGGGCGCCCAGCAGAATCTGGGCCATGCCGACCACCGAGGAGTGGGCGCCCATCCACGGCGCCCCGTACCGCCCCGTCCCCTACCACCCCGAGCGGATGGACCCCGCGGAGTCACTCGCCCGCGCCGCCGAGCTGCGCGACCGTATGCAACAGCGCAGGACCGTACGGCAGTTCGCCACCGACCCGGTGCCGGAGCAGGTCATCCGGGACGCCATCGCCTGCGCCGCGACCGCCCCGTCCGGCGCCCACCAGCAGCCGTGGACCTTCGCCCTGGTCCGCGACCCCGAGATACGCCGCCGGATCAGGGAGGCGGCCGAACACGAGGAGCAGATCAGCTACGACGGACGCCTCGGCGAGGAGTGGCTGGCGGCGCTGCGCCCGCTCGGCACCGACGAGGTCAAGCCGCATCTGACGGACGCGCCCGCGCTGATCGTCGTCTTCCAGCAGCGCTACTGGCTCGGCGCGGACGGCGCCAAGCACAAGCACTACTACGTCGACGAGTCGGTCGGCATCGCGGTCGGCATGCTGCTCTCGGCGCTGCATCTGTCGGGGCTCGCCGCCCTGATCCACACGCCGAGCCCCATGCGGTTCCTCTCCCAGGTGCTGGGCCGCCCGGAGAACGAGAAGGCGTTCGCGGTGATCCCGGTCGGCTATCCCGCGCCGGACTGCCAAGTCCCTGATCTCGTACGCAAGTCGCTGGATCAGGTGATGGTGGAGATCTGAGCGGACACCCCCTAGACCAGCCGGTTCCGTTAGACCAGCCGGTTCCGCAGCGCGGCCAGTTCGGCGTCGGTGACGCCCGCCGCGCGGAGGTAGGACTCGGCGTCGAGCCGGCGGAGGGTTTCCAGGGCCGCACCGTGGTTACTGGTGCCCGCCGCCGCTAGCTCGGCGTCGAGTTCCGGCTGGTCGCAGTCGCGGCCGATGGCGGCGCACATCGCGGGCATCCGCGCCGCGCTGAGCGCGTGGTCGGCGGCGGCCTCCTCTGCCGTCGCGCCCGCCAGGGCCAGCAGCACCAGGGAGATCATTCCCGTGCGGTCCCGACCCGCCGCGCAGTGGTAGACGACACCCCCGGGTTCGGCCCGCGCGATGGCGCGCACGACGGCGGCGACCCGCTCCGGGAAGCGCTCCATGAACGGGCGGTAGTAGACAGGCGTCCCGGTGCGCCAGTCGTCCCACCACTTGTCCCAGAACTCACGGTCCTCGATGCCGTCCAGCGGTACCCGCAGTGTCGTGATCCCGTCCGGGCGGGGCGCCGCGTCATCCCCGTACTCGTCGCCATTGCGCAGGTCCACGACCGTGCGTATGCCGTGCGCGTACGCCGCCTCCCACCCCCACTCCGTCAGCTTGTCGAGCCGGTCCGCCCGGACCAGAGCCCCACGGCGGACCGGGCCGAGCCCGCCGAGGTCGCGGACGTTGTGGCAGCCGTCCCAGTCGAGGAACCGGTCGGTGGCGGCGATGGTCATCGGCTCTCCCTGAAGGCGAGTTGGGCGCGGACGCTGCCACGGGCAGGACGCCGGGTGATCGACACGCGGTTCCACATAACCGCCCTTTGATGGTTGACCGGTTAGATCCCCGCGTGCTCTACTCGACCCGTCACCTCAACCCCCAAATCACCTGTGAGAGGTTAGCCATGAGTGCGCCGCAGCAGACCCGGCACCTGACCACCACCGTTCGCGGCCACGAGCTCTTCTACCGCGAGGCGGGCCCCGCCGACGCCCCCGTCCTCCTCCTGCTGCACGGCTTCCCCACCAGCTCGCACATGTTCCGCGACCTGATCCCGCGGCTGGCCGACCGGTACCGCGTCATCGCCCCCGACTACCCCGGCTTCGGCCGCTCGGCCGCCCCGTCAGCCGAGGAGTTCACCTACACCTTCGCCGAACTGGCCGACCTCATCGGGGAGTTCACCGAGCAGCTCGGGCTCGACCGGTTCGCGGTCTACGTGCAGGACTACGGCGCCCCGATCGGCCTGCGGCTGGCGCTCGCGCACCCCGAGCGCATCACGGCGATCGTCACCCAGAACGGCAACGCGTACGAGGAGGGGCTCGGCAAGGAGGGCTGGGCGCCCGTGCTCGCGTTCATCGCGGACCCGACGAACCCGGAGACCGCCGCTCCGGTACGGGCCATCCGCTCGCTGGAAGGCATCCGGTGGCAGTACGCCCACGGGGTCCCGGACCCGACGCTGGTCAGCCCGGACGCGTACCACCACGACGCGGCGCTGATGGCCCGCGAGGGCCAGGACGCCATCCAGCTCGGCCTGATCGGCGACTACGGCAGCAACTTCGCGCTCTACCCCGCCTTCCAGCAGTACTTCCGCACCTCGCAGGTGCCCCTGCTCGCGGTCTGGGGCGCGCACGACGAGATCTTCGTCCCGGAAGGCGCCCTCGCCTTCCAGCGCGACCTGCCGAAGGCCGAGGTCCATCTGCTGCCGACCGGACACTTCGCCCTGGAGACGCACGCGGCACAGATCGCCACGCTGATCGGCGACTTCCTCGCCCGGAACCAGCCCAAAGCGTAGGAGCCCGGAACCAGCCCAAGGCGTAGGAGCCCGGAACGCACACCGCCCCCGTCCGGGGTGCAGGCCGGACGGAGGCGGTGGTCGATGGAGGCGGACCCGGAGGGTCAGCCCATGTGCGGGTAGCGGTAGTCGGTCGGCGGAACCAGCGTCTCCTTGATGGCGCGGGTCAGCGTCCAGCGCATCAGGTTCTGCGGGGCGCCCGCCTTGTCGCAGGTGCCGGAGGCGCGGCCGCCGCCGAAGGGCTGCTGGCCGACCACGGCGCCGGTCGACTTGTCGTTGATGTAGAAGTTGCCCGCCGCGTAGCGGAGCTTCTCCATCGCGTCGGCGGCCGCCGCACGGTCACCGGCGATGATCGAACCGGTCAGGGCGTACGCCGAGACCGACTCCATCTGCGCCAGCATCTCCTCGTACGTGTCGTCCTCGTAGACGTGGATCGCCAGGATCGGGCCGAAGTACTCCGTGGTGAAGACCTCGTTGGCCGGGTCGGAGCACTCGATGACCGTCGGGCGGACGAAGTAGCCGACCGAGTCGTCGTAGGTGCCACCCGCGACGATCTCGCAGGTCGGGTCGGCCGCCGCACGGTCGATCGCGGCCTTGTTCTTGGCGAAGGCACGGTCGTCGATCACGGCGCCCATGAAGTTCTCGAGGTCGGTGACATCGCCCATCTTGATGCCGTCGACCTCGGCCACGAACTCGTCGCGCAGGCCGCTCTCCCACAGGGACCGCGGGACGTACGCACGCGAGGACGCCGAGCACTTCTGGCCCTGGAACTCGAAGGAGCCGCGGGTCAGCGCCGTCTTCAGGATCGCCGGGTCGGCCGACGGGTGGGCGACCACGAAGTCCTTGCCGCCGGTCTCGCCGACGATGCGCGGGTACGACTTGAACTTCTCGATGTTGTTGCCGACCGTCTTCCACAGGTGCTGGAAGGTCTTGGTCGAGCCGGTGAAGTGGATACCGGCCAGGTCCGGGTGGTTCAGGGCCACATCGGAGACCGCGAGGCCGTCACCCGTCACCAGGTTGATGACGCCCTTGGGGAGACCCGCCTCCTCCAGGAGCTGCATCAGCAGCACGGCGGCGTGGGTCTGCGTCGGGGACGGCTTCCAGACCACGACGTTGCCCATGAGGGCCGGGGCGGTCGGCAGGTTGCCCGCGATCGCGGTGAAGTTGAACGGCGTGATCGCGTAGACGAAGCCCTCAAGCGGGCGGTGGTCCAGGCGGTTCCAGACACCCTGCGAGTTGGCCACCGGCTGCTCGGCGAGCAGGTCGCGGGCGTACTTCACGTTGAAGCGCCAGAAGTCGATCAGCTCGCACGGCGTGTCGATCTCGGCCTGCTGCGCGGTCTTGGACTGGCCCAGCATGGTGGAGGCCGCGAGGGTCTCGCGCCACGGGCCCGACAGCAGCTCGGCCGCGCGCAGGATGATCGCGGCGCGGTCGTCGAAGGACATCGCGCGCCAGGCCGGGGCGGCGGCCAGGGCGGCGTCGATGGCGTCCTGGGCGTCGGCCTGGGTCGCGTTGCCGTAGGTGCCGATGACGGCCTTGCGGTTGTGCGGCTGTACGACGTGGAAGCGCTCGCCGCCACCCAGTCGCCTCTCGCCGCCGATGGTCATCGGCAGCTCGATCGGGTTCCCGGACAGCTCCTTGAGCTTGGCCTCGAGACGGGCGCGCTCGGGCGAACCGGGAGCGTAGGAGTGAACCGGCTCGTTGACCGGCATGGGGACCTGGGTTACAGCGTCCATGATGGCCGAATCTCCTTAGGGGGTTGCGGGGTGTGTGAGTCGGTTGCCAGTTCAGGCGGGGGCACAGGCCATGGCCATCACCCTCGGCTCACCAGCGAGCGAAGGAAGAAGGCGAGGTTGGCCGGGCGCTCGGCGAGGCGGCGCATGAAGTATCCGTACCAGTCGGTGCCGTACGGGATGTAGACACGCATGCGATGTCCCTCGGCGACCAGACGCTGCTGCTCGGCCTCCCGGATGCCGTACAGCATCTGGAACTCGTACTCGTCCAGTTTGCGCCCGCCCAGCCGGGCGAGCTCCTGACCGATGGCGACCATCCTCGGGTCGTGCGACCCGATCATGGGGTAGCCCTTGCCCGCCATCAGGATCTTGAGGCAGCGGACGTACGCCTTGTCGACCTCGGCCTTGTCCTGGTACGCGACGGAGGCGGGCTCCTTGTAGGCGCCCTTCACCAGTCGCACCCGCGAGCCTTCCCCGGCGAGCGCGTGGCAGTCGTCCTCCGTACGGAAGAGGTACGACTGGACGACGGCTCCGGTCTGCGGGAAACGCTCGCGCAGCTCGGCGAGGATCGCCAGGGTCGAGTCGACCGTAGTGTGATCCTCCATGTCGAGCGTCACGGTCGTGCCGATCTCGGCGGCGGCCTCGACGACCGGCGTGACGTTCTTCAGGGCGAGGTCGTGACCGCCGGGCAGCGCCTGCCCGAAGGCAGAGAGCTTGACCGACATCTCGGCGCGCTCGCCGAGGCCGAGGGGCTTCAGGCCGTCGGTGAGCGCGAGGTACGCGTCGCGGTTGCGGAGCGCTTCGGCCGGGTCGGTGATGTCCTCGCCGAGGTGGTCGAGGGTGACCTCGAGCCCGCGGTCGGCCAGGGTCTGGACGGCTCGCATGGACTCGTCGAGATGCTCACCGGCGACGAAGCGGTTCACCACGGGGCGGGTGACCGGTGCGGCCGAGACGATACGACGGATGCTGTCGCTACGCGCGGCGGCGAGAAGCACGGGACCCAGCACGGGGCACCTCCACGAAAGTGGGACGAGAGTGGCAGAACCTCGCTGGTGGGCTTCTGTCGAATGCCCGGGTGAACCCAGCGGGAACAGCACGGAGAACCACCGTGAAACCTAAGGATCGCTCCCTTCCTTAGCCATCGACAGCTGTCACGCATCCGTGTCCCGGATCTCAGACAATTGTATGAAGCGCGAGTGCTGATGCCGCAGAATGGCTGCGTGAAGGGCGACTACCAGGAACTGGTCGATGAGGTCTCGGCGCTGCTCGGCGCCCCCGCGACGCTGGAGGACCGCGATTTCGGGCTGATCGCGTTCGGGGCGCACAACAGCGACGACGACACCGAGATGGACCCGGTCCGTACCCGGTCGATCCTGACCCGCCGCTCCACCCCGGCGGTACGGGCCTGGTTCGAGGAGTACGGCATCGCCCGGGCGAGCGGCCCGATGCGGATTCCGGCCGCGCCGGACGCGGGGGTGCTCCGTGCGCGGCTGTGCCTACCGGTACGCCACCGGGGTGTGGTCCACGGCTATGTCTGGCTGCTCGACACCGATCCGGGCCCTTCCGCTGACCGGCTGGCCGCGGCCATGGAGGTCACGGAGCGCATCGGCGTACTGCTCGCCGACGAGGCCTCGGCGGGCGACGAGGTGACCCGAGAGTTCCGCGCGGCCCTCACCGCGGAGCGGGGCCGGGAGCGCGACATGGCGATGGCCGCGCTCCGGGCGGCGCTGGGCCCCGGGGCGGACGACCTGTTCGTCCTGGTCTGCGTCACCCCCTGGCCCAGCAAGGACGCTCGCAAGGTCCCGGGCACGGCGGCGGTGTGCGCGGTCCCGTCGGACGCCACGGCCCCCGACGCCACCGCCGGGCGTGTGCTCGCCGCGCTGGTACGGCTCCGGTCCGCGGGCGCGCTGTCTCCGGCCAGGACCGTGGCAGAGCGCCTGCTGGAGGACACGGGCGCGCCTCTGACGGGCGCACGCCCGGAGGCCAGGACCGGGAGCGGTACCGGGGCTGGGAGCGGCACCGGAGGCGGGGCCGACGCCGGGAGCGGGGCGAGGAGCGCGGTCGGG
>NZ_JAZGRL010000001.1:2128542-2154759 GCF_046540415.1 Streptomyces sp. E11-3
GCCGGGGCCGGAGCCGGGGGCGGGGCCAAGGCCGGAGCCGGGGCCGGAGCCGGAGCCGGGGCCAAGGCCGGAGCCGGGGCCGGAGCCGGGGCCGGTGGTGGTGTCGCCGCTGGGATCGGGGGGCCGCTGCGAGGGCTCGCGGACCTGCCGACCGCCTGGGCGCAGGCCGTCGCGGCCGCTCGCAGCGCGCTCGCGCAGCCCGGGCTCGGGCCGGTGGCCGAGTGGGCGGCCATCGGCCCGTACCGCCTCCTCACCGCGCTGCCCGCCGACGCCGCGCACGACTCCTGCGTACGGGCACTGCTCTCCCCCGCACACGCCGAGATCGCCCGCACCGCGGAGGTGTTCCTCGACCACGCGGGCCAGGCGGGCCGCACCGCGGCGGCGCTCGGCATCCACCGCCAGACGCTGTACTACCGCCTCTCGCGGGTGGAGCAGCTCACCGGCCTCGACCTGGACGACGGCCAGGACCGGCTGCTGCTGCACATGGCGTTGAAGCGGGCCCGTCTGGGGTGACGGTCCCCGGACACACGCGACGGGGCCCGGCCACTTCACAGCGGCCGGGCCCCGTCGACGTACGAACGGTCAGTCCGTCAGGTTGACCGAGCGCGCCGAGGTCGCGCCGATCTCCTCGGCCAGCTCCGCGAGCACCCCGGTCGGGACCGTGTCGTCGACCGTGAGCACCGCGAGGGCCTCGCCGCCGACGTCCGCGCGGGAGACCTGCATGCCGCCGATGTTCAGACCGGCCTCGCCGAGCACCCGGCCGACCGTGCCGACGACGCCCGGACGGTCCGCGTACCGCAGGACGACCATGTGGTCGGCGAGCGCCAGGTCGATGTCGTGCTCGCCGATCGCGACGATCTTCTGCAGGTGCTTGGGCCCGGCCAGCGTGCCGGAGACCGCGATCTCCTCGCCGCCGGTGAGCGTGCCGCGCACGGTGACCACGTTGCGGTGGTCGGGGGACTCCGAGCTGGTGGTCAGGCGGACCTCGACGCCGCGCTCCTGGG
The DNA here is from genome assembly GCF_046540415.1 of Streptomyces sp. E11-3. Taxonomy (NCBI): domain Bacteria; kingdom Bacillati; phylum Actinomycetota; class Actinomycetes; order Kitasatosporales; family Streptomycetaceae; genus Streptomyces; species Streptomyces sp. E11-3. Next base: position 2,129,547 of record NZ_JAZGRL010000001.1, read on the forward strand.
CGAACAGCGGAGCGTTGACGTACGACACCGTCTCGTCGACGACGTCCTCGAACACGCCCTTGAGCGCGCTGAGTTCGAGCACCTTGACGTCGTGCTGGGTGATCTCGCCGTACACCTCGACGTCGAGCCGCACCGCGACCTCGCCGGCGAGCGCGGTGTAGATCCGGCCGAGCTTCTCGGCCAGCGGCAGGCCGGGCCGTACGTCCTCGGCGATGACGCCGCCCTGGACGTTGACCGCGTCCGGCACCAGTTCACCGGCGAGCGCGAGCCGCACCGACTTGGCGACCGCGATACCGGCCTTCTCCTGCGCCTCGTCCGTGGAGGCACCGAGGTGCGGGGTGCAGACGACCTGGTCGAACTGGAAGAGCGGGGAGTCGGTGCACGGCTCCTTGGCGTAGACGTCCAGGCCGGCGCCGGCGACCCGGCCCTCCTTGAGGGCGGAGAACAGCGCCTCCTCGTCGACGATGCCACCGCGCGCGGCGTTGACGATGCGGACGGTCGGCTTGACCTTGTGCAGCGCCTCGTCGCCGATGAGACCGAGGGTCTCGGGGGTCTTGGGCAGGTGCACGGTGATGAAGTCGGAGACCTCGAGCAGCTCGTCGAGGGTCAGCAGCTTCACGCCCATCTGCGCGGCACGCGCGGGCTGTACGTACGGGTCGTACGCGACGACCTTCATGCCGAACGCGGACATCCGCTGGGCGACCAGGACGCCGATCCGGCCGAGGCCGACCACGCCGAGGGTCTTCTCGCTGAGCTCGACGCCGGTGTACTTGGAGCGCTTCCACTCGCTGTTCTTGAGCGCGGTGTTGGCCTGCGGGATGTTCCGCGCGGTCGCGATGAGCAGACCGCAGGCGAGCTCGGCGGCGGTGACGATGTTGGACGTCGGGGCGTTGACGACCATCACACCGGCCTTGGTGGCGGCGGAGACGTCGACGTTGTCCAGGCCGACCCCGGCGCGGGCGACGACCTTCAGCTTCTTCGCGGCGGCGATCGCCTCGGCGTCGACCTTGGTCGCGGAGCGGACCAGGATCGCGTCGACGTCGGCGATGGCGGGCAGCAGCTCGGCGCGGTCGGCTCCGCTGCAGTGCCGGATCTCGAAGTCCGGACCCAGCGCGTCCACTGTGGCGGGCGACAGCTCTTCAGCGATGAGTACGACAGGTTTGGCAGGGTTCGAGCTCACGTGTGTCCTCACAAGTCCATTGCGGACGGCCGTCCCGACGGCCGCAGGCGGTGGAGGGGCAAGCCGCGTGGAAGACGCACGACGCTGTGGGCCTGACGCGTATGTGGTGTGCAGTCTAGTGCCGCCGCGCGGCGAGTTTTCCGCCTCGGCGGAAGGATCACCCATCCGTGGTTGGACGGGGTGTCCAATGGCGATTGACCACCATGTCCGAAGGCGTGCGGCGGGGCCGGACCACCGGTCCGGCCCCGCGCGCGTCAGCCTCAGGCCTCGTCGTTGTCGACCCAGCTCATGAGCTTGCGCAGCTCCTTGCCAGTGGTCTCCAGGAGGTGGTTCTCGTCCTGCTTCTTGTACTCGTTGTACTTGGGCAGGCCGTTGTGGTACTCGGCCATCCAGTTCTTGGCGAAGGTGCCGTCCTGGATCTCGGCGAGGACCTTCTTCATCTCGGCCTTGGTGGCGTCGGTGATGATCCGCGGGCCGGTGACGTAGTCGCCCCACTCGGCGGTCTCGGAGATCGACCAGCGCATCTTCTCCAGGCCGCCCTCGTACATGAGGTCCACGATGAGCTTCAGCTCGTGCAGGCACTCGAAGTACGCGATCTCCGGCTGGTAGCCGGCCTCGGTCAGGGTCTCGAAGCCCGCCTTGACCAGCGCCGCCGTACCGCCGCAGAGGACGGCCTGCTCGCCGAAGAGGTCGGTCTCGGTCTCCTCGGTGAAGGTCGTCTTGATGACGCCGGCGCGGGTGCCGCCGATCGCCTTGGCGTACGACAGCGCGAGCGCGAAGCCGTTGCCCGACGCGTCCTGCTCGACGGCCGCGATGCACGGGACGCCGCGGCCTTCCTCGTACTGGCGGCGGACCAGGTGGCCCGGGCCCTTGGGGGCGACCATGGCGACGTCGACACCGGCCGGGGGCTTGATGAAGCCGAAGCGGATGTTGAGGCCGTGGCCGAAGAAGAGGGCGTCGCCGTCCTTCAGGTTCGGGGCGATGGACTCCTCGTACACCTGGGCCTGGATCGGGTCCGGGACCAGGATCATGATGACGTCGGCCTCGGCGGACGCCTCGGCGGGGGTCACCACGCGCAGGCCCTGCTCCTCGGCCTTGGCCTTGGACTTGGAGCCCTCGTGCAGACCGACGCGGACGTCGACGCCCGAGTCACGCAGGGACAGCGCGTGGGCGTGGCCCTGGCTGCCGTAACCGATGACCGCGACCTTGCGGCCCTGGATGATGGACAGGTCTGCGTCGTCGTCGTAGAACAGCTCGGCCACTTGAGGTCTCTCCTTGGTGATGGCGGCAGCGGATGCCGGGTTGCCCACACAGTACGTGGGGACGGGGGGTGCCTTGACGGTCAGTCTCGGGATGTGGGCCGCAGGTGGCTGACGGGCCACCCACGGCCCGGGGGGGTCAGGCCGAGCGGTCGAGGGCGCGCAGGCTGCGGTCCGTGATGGAGCGCGCGCCGCGGCCGATGGCGATCGTGCCGGACTGGACGAGTTCCTTGATGCCGAAGGGTTCCAGCATCTTGAGCATCGCCTCCAGCTTGTCGCTCGATCCTGTTGCCTCGATCGTGACTGCCTCGGGCGAGACGTCCACGGTCTTGGCGCGGAAGAGCTGGACGATCTCGATGATCTGGGAGCGGGTCTCGTTGTCGGCGCGCACCTTCACCAGAACGAGTTCACGCGCGACGGCCGCGCCGTCTTCGAGTTCGACGATCTTCAGGACGTTGACGAGCTTGTTGAGCTGCTTGGTGACCTGCTCCAGCGGCAGGTCTTCGACCTGCACCACGATGGTGATGCGGGAGATGTCGGGGTGCTCGGTGACGCCGACGGCGAGCGAGTCGATGTTGAAGCCGCGGCGGGAGAACAGGGCGGCGATCCGGGCCAGGATGCCGGGCGTGTTCTCGACCAGGACGGAGAGTGTGTGCTTGGACATGGGCTTGAAGCTCTCTCTCGGCTCTCTCAGTCGTCTTCGTTGTCGCCGAAGTCGGGGCGGACGCCCCGGGCGGCCATGACCTCGTCGTTGGAGGTGCCGGCGGCGACCATCGGCCACACCTGGGCGTCCTCGTGGACGATGAAGTCGACCACGACGGGTCGGTCGTTGATGGCGTTGGCCTTGGCGATCACCGTGTCGAGGTCGGCCGGGTCCTCACAGCGCATCGCGACACAGCCCATGGCCTCGGACAGCTTCACGAAGTCCGGGACGCGGGTGCCCTTGCGGGTGCTGCCGCTGGCGCCGACCTGGGAGCCGGGGTCGTCGTGGCCGGTGTCCTCGGCGTGCAGCACGGTGTTGGAGTACCGGCCGTCGTAGAACAGGTTCTGCCACTGGCGGACCATGCCGAGGGCGCCGTTGTTGATGATCGCGACCTTGATCGGGATGTTGTTGAGCGCGCAGGTGACCAGTTCCTGGTTGGTCATCTGGAAGCAGCCGTCGCCGTCGATCGCCCAGACCGGGGCCTCCGGCTTGCCCGCCTTGGCGCCCATCGCGGCCGGGACCGCGTAGCCCATCGTTCCGGCGCCGCCGGAGTTGAGCCAGGTCGCGGGCCGCTCGTAGTCGATGAAGTGGGCGGCCCACATCTGGTGCTGGCCGACGCCCGCGGCGAAGATCGTGCCTTCGGGGGCGAGCTTGCCGATGCGCTCGATGACCTGCTGCGGGGCCAGGCTGCCGTCGTCGGGCAGGTCGTAGCTGAGCGGGTAGGTCTCGCGCCAGCGGTTGAGGTCCTGCCACCAGGCCGCGTAGCCGTCGGCCGCCGCCTCGCCGACGGCCCCTTCGGTGTGCTCGGCCTGGACGGCCTGCACCAGGTCGGCGATGACCTCGCGGGCGTCGCCGACGATCGGCACGTCGACCGCACGGTTCTTGCCGATCTCAGCCGGGTCGATGTCGGCGTGGATGACCTTCGCGTACGGGGCGAAGCTGTCCAGCTTGCCGGTGACGCGGTCGTCGAAGCGGGTACCCAGCGCGATCAGCAGGTCCGCCTTCTGCAGCGCGGTGACGGCGGTGACCGCGCCGTGCATGCCGGGCATGCCGACGTGCAGGGGGTGGCTGTCGGGGAAGGCGCCCAGGGCCATCAGGGTGGTGGTGACGGGGGCGTGGGTGAGCTCCGCCAGGACCTTCAGCTCGGCGGTCGCGCCGGCCTTGAGGACGCCGCCGCCGACGTAGAGGACCGGGCGCTTGGCCTGGCCGATCAGCTTGGCGGCTTCCCGGATCTGCTTGGCGTGCGGCTTGGTGACCGGGCGGTAGCCGGGCAGGTCGTGGGTGGGCGGCCAGCTGAAGGTGGTGCGGGCCTGCAGGGCGTCCTTGGCGATGTCGACCAGGACCGGGCCCGGGCGGCCCGTGGAGGCGATGTGGAAGGCCTCGGAGATGGTCCGCGGGATGTCCTCGGCCTTGGTGACCAGGAAGTTGTGCTTGGTGATCGGCATGGTGATGCCGCAGATGTCCGCCTCCTGGAAGGCGTCCGTGCCGATCGCCTTGGAGGCGACCTGGCCGGTGATCGCGACCAGCGGCACGGAGTCCATGTGCGCGTCGGCGATCGGGGTGACCAGGTTGGTGGCGCCGGGGCCGCTCGTCGCCATGCAGACGCCGACCTTGCCGGTGGCCTGGGCGTAGCCGGTGGCGGCGTGGCCCGCACCCTGCTCGTGGCGGACCAGGACGTGCCGGACCTTGCTCGAGTCCATCAGCGGGTCGTACGCGGGCATGATGGCGCCGCCGGGGATGCCGAATACCGTCTCGGCGCCGACTTCCTCGAGAGAACGAATGAGGGACTGCGCACCCGTGACGTTCTCGACGGGGGCGGACTGCTGTCCTCCGGAACGGGGCCGCGGCTGCGGATGGTGGGCCCCGGTGGCCTGCTCGGTCATCGGCATTCTCTTCTCGAAGCTAAGGGTGATTTGCGAGGGTATGTGCGGTGCCAGTGCAACAAAAAACCCCCCGTGCCCGGAGGCAAGCGAGGGGAGCGCGTCGGTGCGTTCGCCGAGTCTTCACAACTCGGCTTCAGCCGACGCGCTTTCCAAGTACGAGAATTCGGGTGCGCATGACATTGACCCTCCCTCCGAGGCCCTAGGACTGTCAAGTGGGTGGGACGGCCGTCTCATTATGTGAGCGACTGATCGTGCCGCCGATGACCTGGACCGAGCCGTTGGCCGCGCCGTTGCCTGAGCCGTTGACCTGGCCGTTGCTGCCGTTCTTGGTGCCGTGCCGGCCGCCGCCGCCGATCGGGCCGCGGACCCGCACCGGCTCGATCGGGCCATGCGGAAGGGAGTAGTGCCCCCCGGTCAGCACGCGGCGCAGCCGGTACTCGTCCAGCGGCCCGGAGAACGCCATGCCCTGGCCGTGCGAACAGCCCATGGCGCGCAGCGCGACCACCTGCTCGGGCAGGTCGACGCCGTCCGCGACGGAGCGCAGCCCGAGGTCGGCGGCGATCCGCAGCAACCCACTGGTGATCTTGTGCAGACGGGCCGACTCCACCACGCCCTCGACCAGGGAGCGGTCCAGTTTGAGTACGTCGACGGGGAGCCGGCGCAGCGCGGTGATCGCCGCGTGTCCGCTGCCGAAGCCGTCGAGCGCGATCCGCACACCGAGTCTGCGCAGCGCGGTCAGGCGGCGCTCGAGGTCGTCCAGGGAGCCTCGGGGGTCACTGTCGGCGAGCTCGATGACGAGGGCGCCGGAAGGAAGCCCGTGGCGGGTGAGGAGTGCCTCGATGGAGCCGAGCGGCATGGAGCGGTCCAGCAGGCGGTGGGCGCTCATCCGGACCGCGACCGGGACGGCGAGCCCGTTGCGCGCGCGCTCGGCGGCCTGCTCGACGGCCTCTTCGAGCATCCAGCGGCCGAGCTCCGGGGAGCGGTCGCCCGCGGCGGCGGGCTCGGACTCGGAGACGCGCAGGAACTCGGCGGGGGTGAACAGGATGCCCTGGGCCGAGCGCCAGCGGGCCTGCGCGCAGACCGCGGTGATCCGGCCGGTGTCCAGCGAGACCACGGGCTGGTGCAGCAGGGCGAACTCGCCGTCGTGCAGTGCGGAGCGCAACCGGCTCGCCAGTTCCGACTTGCGCACCACTTCGGCCTGCATCTGGGGGGCGTACAGCACGACACGGCCCTTGCCCGCGGCCTTGGCGCGGTACATCGCGAGGTCGGCGTTGCGCAGCAGTTCGCCCGCGGTGACGCCGGGCTCGGCGAAGGCGACGCCGATGGAGGCGGCCACCCGTACGTCGTTCCCGTCGATGACGTACGGCTCGGAGAGGGCGAGCCGCAGCCGGTCGGCCAGCTCGTGGATGTGGAACTCACGCGCGGTGCGGTCGCGGGTGCCGTCGCCGAGGATGAGGGCGGCGAACTCGTCACCGCCGAGACGGGCCGCGGTGTCCCCTGACCGTACGGAATCGGCCAGTCTCCGTGCCGCCTGCACCAGGAGTTCGTCGCCTGCCTGGTGGCCGATGGTGTCGTTGACGGCCTTGAAGCCGTCGAGGTCGATGAAGAGCACGGCGGTGCCCCGGTCGCTGTTGCGGCGGCCGCCGAGCGCCTGTGAGACGCGCTTGGTGAACAGCGCGCGGTTGGGCAGGTCGGTGAGCGGGTCGTGCTCGGCGTTGTGCTGCAACTGGGCCTGCAGGCGGACGCGTTCGGTGACGTCCCGACTGTTGAAGATCAGACCGCCTTGGTGGCGGTTGACGGTCGACTCGACGTTGAGCCAGTCGCCGGAGCCGGACTTGAAGCGGCATTCGATACGGGTCGTGGGCTCGTCCAGCGGCCGGGCGGCCAGGAATCTACGGATCTCGTGCGCCACCCGGCCGAGGTCCTCCGGGTGGATCAGCATGGCCAGTTCGGTGCCGACCAGTTCGTCCGCGTCCCGGCCCCAGACTCCGGCGGCGGCCGGGCTGACGTACCGCAGGATGCCGCTCGGCGCGGCGATCATGATGACGTCGCTCGACCCCTGCACCAGGGAGCGGAAGTGGTTCTCCTTCTGGGCCAGTTCCTGGGTGAGCGAGATGTTGTCCAGGAGCATGATCGCCTGCCGTACGACCAGCGCGAGCACCACCGTGCAGGCGGTGACCAGGACGACCCGGTCGACGCTGCGGCCGTTGAGTACGTTGTTCAGGATGCCCAACGTGCAGACGGCCGCGGCCAGATACGGGGTGAGCGCGGCGATCGAGCCGCCGATGGGGCGGGTGACCTGGCCGCCGCGCCGCACCATGCTCGCCCAGTGCTCGTCGGCCTGCTCGGCGCTCCGCGCGAACGCGGTGTCCTGGGCGTACGCGGTGTCCTGGGCGTACGCGGTGTCCTGCGCGTACGCGGTGTCCTGCGCGTAGGCGTACCCCGCGCTGCCCGGTCGTGGGGTCACCCAGGGGGCGTACGCCAGGAGCAGGGAGCCCGCGAACCAGCCGGCGTCCAGGATCTCACCCGAGCGGTAGGTCTCCCGCAGCAGCGGCGAGGTGAACAGGGTGTCGCACAGGACGGTCAGCGCGAGTGCGGCGATCGCGGTGTTGATCGCCGAGCGGTTCGCGGACGTACGCCGGAAGTGCAGGACGAGCACCATGCTGACCAGCACGATGTCAAGGAGCGGATAGGCCAGCGAGAGCGCGGCCTGGGGCACGCTGCGGTCGCCGAACTCCGCGGTGTGCGCGAGCGCCAGGCTCCAGGACAGGGTCAGCAGCGAGCCGCCGATCAGCCAGGAGTCCAGCGCCAGGCAGACCCACCCGGCGCGGGTGACGGGCCGCTTGGCCAGCACCAGCAGGCCGACGATGGCGGGCGGCGCGAAGCACAGGAAGAAGAGGTCGGCCAGGCTGGGCGTGGGCACCGGGGTGCGCAGTACGACCTCGTACCAGCCCCAGACGGCGTTCCCGATGGCCGCCATCGCCGAGGAGAGTGCGAACAGCAGCCAGGCGGGTCGAAAGCGGCTCTGCCGGGTGCGGGCGTAAAGGAAGCAGGAGACGGCGGCTGTCGCGGCGGCGAGGCTCAGTCCGAAGTCCCCCATGACGAGGGCGAGTCGCTCGGATCCCCAGCCGAGGGCGGAGCCCGTGGCGTAGCCCGCGCACACGATGGCGAGCACCAGTTGCGGCACCAGGCCCGTCGTCCGGCCGCCCCCGGAGGCGGCGCCGACGGTCGGCCACACACCGGGGGTACTCACCGAGCCGCCCGGATCTGGCAGGTCCTGGCCGCCCTGATCTGGCAGGTCCTGCGGGTGGTCCCGCGCCGGTGTCTGGTCGACAGGGCGCGCGAGGGTCGTCGACGGCGTCCCCGCCGCGTCGGATGGTTCGTCCATAGGCCGTGCATCGCCCGTCGCCCCCCTCGCTGTCCGATATCTCCCCTGCGCCGAACTCCGCGCGGCGCTGCCCCAGTCGGGACGATACACCAGTCTCGTCACTCAGGGACATAGCCTCTCTACTCTCCGTGACGACCAGCGACGATGCGGGCACTTGGTGCATATGGGCGATCGCCGAGCGTGTGCGAAGCCTGTGCGAAGCGACCGCTATCCGGTGGTGAGTACGACGTTGTCCAGCGGCTCCCCGGCCGCGTACCGCGCCACCTGTCGCGCGAGCAGCCGCTTGGCGCGCGGCAGGAAGGCGGAGGAACTGCCGCCCACATGCGGGCTGATGAGGAGGTTCGGAGCATGCCACAGGGGGTGACCCGCGGGCAGCGGTTCCGGGTCGGTGACATCGACGGCGGCCCTGATGCGCCCGGTCTCCAGTTCGGCGATGAGGGCCTTGGTGTCCACGACGGGGCCGCGGGCGACGTTCACCAGCAGGGCGTCGTCCTTCATCCGGGCCAGGAAGGCCGCGTTCGCCAGGCCTTTGGTGGTCTCGGTGAGCGGCGTGGAGAGGATCACGACGTCGGCTTCGGGGAGCAGCGCGGGCAGTTCGGAGAGCGGGTGTACGGGGCCGCGCTCCGTGGTGCGGGCGGAGCGCGCGACGCGCGCCACCCGCGCGCATTCGAAGGGGGCGAGCCGGTCCTCGATGGCGGCGCCGATGGACCCGTACCCGACGATCAGTACGGACTTGTCGGCGAGCGCCGGATAGAAGCCGGAGCGCCACTCCTCGCGCTGCTGCCCGCGCACGAACCCCGGGATATCGCGCAGTGAGGCGAGGATCAGCGTCAGCGCGAGCTCGGCGGTGGAGGCCTCGTGCACCCCCTTGGCGTTGCACAGCCGCACGCCGGGGCGCAGCAGACCGAGTCCGGGCTGCACATGGTCGATGCCCGCCGTCAGGGTCTGGACGACACGGAGCGACGTCATCGCCGCCAGCGGGCGGATGGAGACCTCGGTGGACTTCATATAGGGGACGGCGTAGAAGCCGCAAGCGGCCGGGTCCGCGGGGAAGTCCGGGCCGCCGTCCCAGTGGCGGTAGGTGGGCCCCTGGGGCAGTCCGGGGATCTCGTCGGCGGGCAGCGGGAGCCAGATCTCCTCGCTCATGTCCTTCATACCCTTCATGTCGTTCATGGTCAGGAGGCTAATGGCCGGGAGGCCGTGGTCAGGAGGCCGTGGTCAGGAGGCCGTGGTCAGGAGGCCGTGGTCAGGAGGCCGTGCGCGGCCGGTCCGGCGCCAGAGGTTAGTTTGGGGGCTCGGGCAAGGTCGGGGAGGGCACGGGCAGGTGGAGGGCAGGACGATCGGCGCGGGGGCGCTTGAGGTGGGCGCGATCGGGCTCGGATGCATGCCGATGAGCTGGGCGTACACCGGCTCGCGGCAGCGCGGGGAAGAGTCGCTGCGTACCGTGCACGCCGCACTCGACGCGGGCGTGAACCTGCTGGACACGGCGGACATGTACGGGCCGTTCACCAATGAGCTGCTGATCGGCCGGGTGCTGCGGGACCGGCGCGCGGACGCCTTCGTGTCGACCAAGTGCGGGCTGCTCGTGGGTGAGCAGCACATCGTGGCCAACGGCCGCCCCGGATATGTGAAGCGGGCCTGTGACGCCTCGCTGCGGCGGCTGCAGACGGATGTGATCGACCTGTACCAGCTGCACCGGGCCGACCCCGAGGTGCCCGTCGAGGAGACCTGGGGCGCGATGGCGGAGCTGGTCACGGCGGGCAAGGTGCGCGCGCTCGGGCTGTGTGCGGTGGGGGCACGTGCGGGCCGCAGAGCCGGGGCGGCGCTGCATGACGGAACGATCCGGCAGCTGGAGCGGGTGCAGCAGGTCTTCCCGGTGAGTGCGGTCGAGGCCGAGCTGTCGGTGTGGTCACCGGAGGCGCTGGACGCGCTGCTGCCGTGGTGCCAGGCGCGCGGGGTCGGCTTCCTGGCGGCCATGCCGCTGGGCAACGGCTTTCTGACCGGGACGCTGACGCCCGGGCAGGGCTTCGAGCCCGATGACGTACGGGCCCGGCATCCGCGGTTCACGTCCGAGATGATGGCCGCGAACCAGCCGGTGGTGGCCGGGTTGCGGCGGGTCGCCGGGCGGCACGGGCCCGAGGTGACCCCGGCGCAGGTGGCGCTCGCCTGGGTGCTGACGCGGGGGCGGCAGGTGGTGCCGGTGCCCGGGGCCAAGCGGGAGCGGTGGGCGGTGGAGAACGCGCGGGCCGCGTCGCTGAGACTGACCGCGGCGGATCTGACGGAGATCGCGGAGCTGCCGCCGGCGCAGGGGTCGTGGGACTGACCTCGCCTCTCCTGGCGTGTCCCTCTTGCCGTGATCGGGAACCTTTGAGGCGGCTGCGGTGTAAGAAGAGTGAGAGGGACAACAGTCACCGCCGAAGGGACCAGAATCGTGCGACGTCGTGCTGTGACAGCCGTAGGGGCCGCCGCCGCGCTGCTCCTGGTGGCGGGCTGCTCATCGGGCAGCGACGAGGGGCCGGTGTTCCCGGGGCAGGGCGAGAACTCGACGCCCGGCGGCCCGTCGCGGTCGGGCGACGCGGCCCAGGCGCCACCCGCCAAGGGGTCGGTGAAGGTCGTGGACACCGTGACCGAGGACCTGGAGTCGCCCTGGGGACTGGCCCCGCTGCCCGGCGGCGATCTGCTCGTCTCCTCGCGGGACGAGGGGACCATCACCCGGGTCGACGGGGACAGCGGCAAGAAGACCGTGATCGGCTCGGTGTCCGGCGTGGAGCCCGCAGGCGAGGGCGGTCTGATGGGCCTGGCGCTCTCGCCGTCGTATGCCTCGGACCGCATGGTGTACGCGTACTTCACCACCGCGTCGGACAACCGCATCGCCCGGATGCGGTACGACGAGAAGAAGCCCGTCGGCAGGCAGCTGGGCGCGCCCTCCACGGTCCTCAGGGGCATCCCCAAGGGCGTGAACCACAACGGCGGGCGGATCGCCTTCGGCCCCGACAAGATGCTCTACGCCGGAACGGGCGAGACCGGCGACCCGGACCTGGCGCAGGACAAGACGTCGCTGGGCGGCAAGATCCTGCGGATGACCCCGGACGGGCAGCCCGCCGACGGGAATCCGGAGGCCGACTCGGTGGTGTATTCGTACGGCCACCGCAATGTGCAGGGCCTCGCCTGGGACAAGGACAAGCGGCTGTGGGCGGCCGAGTTCGGCCAGGACACCTGGGACGAGCTGAATCTGATCGAGGCGGGGAAGAACTACGGCTGGCCCGAGGTCGAGGGCGGGGCGAACGGCGACGGTGAGGGTGAGGGCGGGTTCACCGGTCCGGTCGCGCAGTGGAAGACGTTCGAGGCCTCGCCGAGCGGCATCACCTGGGCCGAGGGGTCGATCTGGATGGCGGGGCTGCGCGGGCAGAAGCTCTGGCGCATCCCGCTGGACGGCACCGACCCGGTGGCGAAGCCTGAGGCCTTCCTCTCAGACGAGTACGGCCGACTGCGCACGGTGGAGTCGGCGGGCCGCGGCAAGCTCTGGCTGGTCACCAACGAGACGGACGGACGGGGCACGCCGGGGGAAGGCGACGACCGGATTCTGCGACTGGAGGTGAAGTAGCGCGATGTTCAACCTGATGGAGGAGATCTTCGCTCCGGGACGCAAGCACACCAACGCGGAACGCAAGCGGCTTGAGATGACTCGCGTCGACCTGAACGACAACGATCCGGGGAAGGGCCCGATAGACCTCACCTCGGGCAAGGTCGTGATACGGCTGCCCGCCCAGGACTCCGACTGAGGCTCTGACGGGCGGGTGGGGTTCCTGTCCGGCTGACGGGCGGGCGGGGTTCCCGTCCGGCTGGGGTTCCTGTCCGGCTGACGGGCGGGCGGGGTTCCCGTCCGGCTGGCGGGCGGGGGTCAGGCCTGGGCTCGCTCCGTTTCGGCGGGGAACAGGCGCAGGCGGTGGGCCAGGGCGGCCGCCTCGCCTCGGCCGGAGACGCCGAGTTTGGCGAGGATGTTGGAGACGTGGACGCTCGCCGTCTTCGGTGAGATGAAGAGCTCCTCGGCGATCTGGCGGTTGCTGCGGCCGACCGCGACCAGGCTGAGTACGTCCCGCTCCCGGCTGGTGAGGCCGAGCGACTGGGCGGGGTCTTCGGGGGCCTGGGCGGGCGCGGGGACCGACGGCTCCGCGCCGGTCAGGGTGAGCCGGGCGCGCTGGGCGAGCTGGATGACGTCCTCGGCGAGCGGGCGGGCACCGAGCGCGTCGGCCACCTCACGGGCCCGGCCGAGGAGTTGGGCGGCCCGCTGGCGCCCGGCGTCGTCCGGCGCGGCCGACAGGAGGGCCTCGGCGAGGCGGTGTTGCACCTGGGCCAGGTCGTAGGGGCGCTTCAGAGTCTGGAGGACGTCGAGCACCTCGTCCCAGTCGGCGACCGTGTCGCGCCCCTCGGCGCGCAGCAGTTCGGCGCGGACCCAGCGCTCGTAGCCCTTCCAGAGCGGCACCAGGGTCGCCAGGGGCTTGGCCGCGGCCCGGATGCGTTCGATGGCCTCGGCGCGGCCGGGTTCGGCCGCGGGCAGTCCGCGGGCGGCGGCCTCCGCTTGGGCGGCGACCAGCAGGAGCGGCCAGATGTAGCGCCGCGAGCCGGGAGGAAGCCCGTCCTGGGCCGCCTTGGCCATACCTTCCCGGGCGTCGAGGAAGCGTCCCTGGGCCGCGGCGATGGCCATGTCGAGTGATGCGAGCGGGATCGCGTGCTGCGGTACGGGGTCGTGACGGCTGAAGTGCTCCTGCCACGCCTCGAACTCCGCGACCGCCGTGGCCAGGTCTCCTCGGGCCAGCGCCAGGTTCGCGAGGAGACCGGACGCCATGCCGCGCGGCTGGCGGCTGATGGACTTACGACGGGCCTGCCGCGCGGTGTCGGCGCACTCATCGAAGCGGCCGAGCGAGTACAGCGACTCGGCCATGTTGCCCAGAGCCCAGCTCTGGGCGTCCAACAGCCTGTACTTACGGGAGAGTTCAATGCCCCTGGTGGCGACGGCCACGGCTTCGTCGGAGCGGCCGATCCCTTCCAGCTCGGACGCGAGGTTGATGTGCGAGCGGCCGATCTGCGAGGTCAGTCCCTGATCGACTACGCGCTTCCTGACCTCGTCCATCTCCGCGAGTCCGGCCTCGATCTCTCCGGCGTCGACCAGGATGCCGCCGTAGGTGAGCCTGGCGTGCAGTTCGATGCGCTCGGCCCCCAGCATGTGCGCGTACTCGACGGCGCGCTCGGCCGCCTCCAGACTCTCCGCTCCGGGCTCGTGCAGCATGCCCCAGGCGGCGACGACGGACAGCACCTCGGCGTGTACGTCGGACGGGGGCAGCCCGCGCACCAGTTCCTGCGCGGCGGCGATCTCCTTCCAGCCGTCGCTGCGGCCCAGCGCGGAGCACAGCCATGAACGCTGTACCCAGAACCACGCCGATCGCAGCGGGTCGTTGGCGTCGTCCAGGAGGCGCAGAGCCTGCTTGGCGATCTTCAGGGCGCGCTCCCGCTCGCCGCAGAGCCGCCCCGCGACCGTGGCCTCGGCCATCAGATCCAGGTAACCCAGCGGTGTGGTCTCCGGATCGCAGCCGCAGGGCGGATACGCCTCGGCGTAGTCCGCCGGGCGCAGCTCGTCCCGTACCTCCTCGGGCGCGTCGTCCCACAGCTCCATCGCGCGCTCCAGCATGCGCAGTTGCTCGGAGTGCGCATGGCGGCGCCGTGCCTCGACGGAGGCGCGCAGCACGGCGGGCAGGGCCTGGGCCGCGTCATGGGCGTGGTACCAGTAGCTGGCGAGGCGGGGGGCGCGCTCGTCGGCGCGTATCAGCGAGGGGTCCGCCTGGAGGGCCTCGGCGTAGCGGCGGTTCAGCCGGGAGCGTTCGCCGGGCAGCAGGTCGTCGCTGACGGCCTCGCGCACCAGGGAGTGCCGGAAGCGGTATCCGTCGCCGTCGGCGCTGGCCAGCAGGATGTTGGCGCCGACCGCTGACCGCAGGGCCTCGATCAGGTCGTCCTCGCCGAGGCCCGCCACCGCTGCCAGCAGCGCGTACTCGACCGTGGAGCCGCCTTCGGCGACGAGCCGGGCGACCCGCTGGGCGTGCTCGGGCAGCGCCTCGACCCGGACGAGCAGGAGGTCGCGCAGGGTGTCGGGCAGACCTGTGGCGCAGCCACCGCTCTGGGCGGCGGCCAGCTCCTCCACGAAGAAGGCGTTGCCGTCGGAGCGCTCGAAGACCTGGTCCACCAGGGACTGTTCGGGCTCGGCGGCGAGGATTCCGGCCAGTTGGCGGCGGACTTCCAGCGGAGTGAAGCGGGACAGTTCGACGCGCCGGACGGTACGCAGCCGGTCCAGCTCGGCGAGCAGGGGGCGCAGCGGATGGCGGCGGTGGATGTCGTCCGCGCGATAGGTGGCGATCACGACGAGACGGCCACGGCGCAGGGTGCGGAAGAGGTAGGAGAGCAGGTGGCGGGTCGAGGCGTCGGCCCAGTGCAGGTCCTCGATGACGAGAACGACGGTGCGCTGCGCGGCGATCCGCTCCAGGAGGCGCGCGGTGAGCTCGAAGAGGCGTGCGGTGCCCTCTTCGTCGCTCGGGCCCGATCGGCCGTACGGCCCGCGGCTGGCTTCGCCGATCTCGGGCAGCAGCCTGGCCAGTTCCTCCTCCTGCCCGTCGGCCGCGGCGGCCAGCTCGTCGGGCAGCTGCCTGAGCAGGGAGCGCAGGGCGGTGGAGAAGGGGGCGAACGGCAGTCCCTCGGCGCCTATTTCGACGCAGCCGCCGAGCGCCACGACGGCGTCGTCCCGGCAGGCTCCGGCGGAGAACTCCTCGATGAGGCGGGTCTTGCCGACCCCGGCCTCGCCGCCGACGAGCAACGCCTGCGGCTCGCCCGCGGCGGCGCGGACGAGCGCATCGTTCAAGGCGGTCAGCTCACTGGCGCGGCCGACGAACACGGGACTGAGGGACCTGATCTCCACACCGCCGAGCATCGCACAGGGGTCTGACAGAACGGCACTCGGTTTCGGCGCGGGTGGGGCTGGTCGCGGCGGACCGGCGTCAGGCGGGCCCGCGTAGAGCGGGCCCGCCTGGGGCAGGTTCACGCGGCGCGGGCGAAGCGGGCGCGCCAGGACCGGTCGCTCACCCGCCCCTCCGGGTCGTGCTCGGCTGAACCGCCCGCGGCACGGCGGGGCCGCCGGACCTGGTTGGCCAGCCGCTGGGCGTCGGCCTCGCGGATCAGCTCGGCCTGGCGGATCTCGTACTGCCGGTACTCGAACATCTCGTTCCCCCTGGTGGGTTGTCGTATCGCTCTCTGCGATGACTCCACCTTCGCCTCCCAGGGGGTGCCGCCACATCGGGAGATCGCCCCATCTCCGAGTGGACCAGAGCCTTAGGCCGCCCTAGGACCCCTCCTAGAGCGGCCTAAGGCCCCGGCTGCCAGAGGCCTCACGGCTTGCCTGGTACCTAGGAGGCGGACGGCAGGCCGAGGATGAGGCCCGAGTACTTGGCGATCGCCAGCAGCAGGCCCAGGACGCCGAGGACGACTCCGGCGCAGGCCACGGACCTGGTCCAGGGCAGCTGTACGCGCGCGGAGGCCCCGAACGCGGGCCTGGCCAGCACCACGGCTCCCACGGTCAGCGCGGCCAGCGCGAAGGCGCCGCCGATCAGCGCGGTGAGCTGCCAGGAGTCCCCGTACACCGCCTGGATCTGCTGCGCGACGCTCGCGGTCTGCTGGGTCTCCAGCTGGCCGATCAGCGTGGCGCGCGCGGCGGCCACGGTGCCGACCCAGCTGCCGGTGAGAGCCACCACGGCGAGTCCCACGGAGACGACCGCGGCCGCGCCCTGGCCGATTCCGGTACGGGGCTTGTCGTCGGCCTGGGCGGACTCTTCGGCGGCGTCGGGGGTGTCGGCAGCCTCAGGGGTGTCGGTGGCGTCGTCGAGCTCGGCTTCCGGTTCCGCATCCGGTTCCGCTTCGGCCGCGACCTCCGGCTCGGCCTCGGCCTCGTTCGCGGTTTCGAGCTCGGTCTTGGCCTCGGCCTCGGTCTCGGCTTCTGTGCGGCTATCGCCGGGGGACTTGTCCTGGTTCGTCGCAGTCGTCATACGCCGCACGCTAGGTGCCCTGTCTGAGAGCTTCCTTCACGCCGGGCGCCGGACCTGAGAGCCGTCTTAACGGGCCCCTCAGCGGGACGCGCCCACCTCGACCGGCTGCTCCGCCTCGTCCGCCCGCTGACCGGGAATCGCCACCGCGCCACACTCCGGCGGCTCGATGCTGATCCTCGGCAGCCACCGGTCCAGCCACTTGGGCAGCCACCAGTTGGCGCCGCCGAGCATATGCATCAGGGCGGGCACCAGCAGCGTACGCAGCACGAACGCGTCCAGGGCGACCGCTGCCGCCAGCGCGATGCCGAACATCGCGATGACCCGGTCGCCGCTGAGCACAAAGGCCAGGAAGACCGAAATCATGATCACGGCCGCCGAGTTGATCACCCGGCTGGTCTCGGCGAGGCCGACCCGTACCGCCCGCCGGTTGTCGCCGGTCTCCAGCCACTCCTCGTACATCCGGCTGACCAGGAAGACCTGGTAGTCCATCGAGAGCCCGAAGAGCACCGACACCATGATGACCGGCAGGAACGGTTCGATCGGCCCGGCCCGGCCGAGGCCGAGCAGCTCACTCCCCCAGCCCCACTGGAAGATCGCGACCACCACGCCGAAGGAGGAGGCGACCGCGGCGACGTTCATCGCGGCGGCCTTGAGCGGGATGCCGATGGACCGGAACGCGAGCAGCAGCAGGAGGCAGCCGAGGCCGATCACGACGCCCACGAAGAGCGGCAGCTTGCCGACGATGACCTCGGCGAAGTCGTCGTAGCTCGCGGTGATCCCACCGACGTACGCCTCGACCGATGAGCCGGACGAGCCTGACGCGCCCGACCCGGCCTTCGGCAGCACGTCGTCGCGCAGCGTCTTGACCAGGTCGCTGGTGGCCGCCGACTGCGGAGCCGATTCGGGGACGACGGTCAGGAAGCCGATCTCGCCGTTCTGGTCGTAGGTCGCGGGGGTGACGGCGGCGACCCCGTCGGTGCCCCGCAGGGTGTCGCCGAGCCGGTCCAGTGCGAGCCTGCCCTGCGGGCCGTGGACCTCGCCGACCACGGTCAGCGGGCCGTTCACGCCGGGCCCGAAGCCGTCGGCCAGCAGGTCGTAGGCCTGTCGGGTGGTGGCGCTCGTCGGGTTGTTGCCCTGGTCGGACGTGCCGAGCCGCAGCGAGAGCGTGGGCAGCGCGAGAGCCGCCATCAGCAGCAGTGCAAGCACGCCGAGCAGCTTGGGGCGACGTTCCACGAAGGCCGACCAGCGGGCCGCGAAGCCGGTGGGCAGCTCGGGCTGCGGGCCATGCTCGTCGAGCCGCTTGCGTTCGCGGCGGGACAGCGCGCGCGTGCCGATGAAGGAGAGCAGGGCGGGCAGCAGCGTCACCGAAGCCGCGACAGTGAGGACCACGGTGAGGGAGGCGGCGATCGCGACACCATTGAGGAAGCTGAGCCGCAGGATGAGCATGCCGAGCAGCGCGATACAGACGGTGGCACCCGCGAAGACGACCGCGCGCCCGGTGGTGGCGGCCGCGTTCTCGGCCGCCTCGTCCACCGAGAGGCCGCGTTTCAGGCCGCGCCGGTGCCGCGTCACGATGAACAGCGCGTAGTCGATGCCGACACCGAGGCCGATCAGCATGCCCAGCATGGGCGCGAAGTCGGCGACGGTCATCAGGTGGCCGAGCAGTACAGTGCCCGCGTACGCGGTGCCGACGCTGACCAGCGCGGTGGCGATCGGCAGCAGGCTGGCCGCGAGCGATCCGAAGGCGAGGAAGAGGACGACGGCGGCCACGGCGACCCCGACGATCTCCGCGACATGCCCGCCCGGAGACTCGGTGACCCCGATGGCGGTGCCGCCGAGCTCCACCTGGAGGCCGTCCGCCTCGGCGGCCTTGGCGGTCTCGACGACGGCCTCGGCGTGCGCCGGGTCGACCTCGTGGGCGGGCTTGTCGAAGGTGAGCGCGGCGTAGGCGGTGTGCCGGTCCTGGCTGATCTGGGACTCGCCGGCCGCGCCGTACGGGCTGGTGACGGAGGCGACGCCGGGCAGCTCGGCGACCTTGTCCAGGGTCTTGGACATCGTCTGCTGGACGTCGGCGGCGCGCACCGTGCCCTGGTCCGTGTGCCAGACGATGGTGCCGGTGTCGCCGCCGAGGTCGGGGAAGCCGGACTTCAGCAGTTCGGTGGCGCGGCCCGAGTCGGTGCCCGGGACCTCGTAGTCGTTCGAGTACGCGGAACCGGCGATGCCGGCCGCGGCACTGACGCCCCCCAATGCGAGCAGCCAGAGCAGAACGGTGACGAGTCGGTGCCTGATGCACCACCGTGCGATGACTGCCACGAAGCTGCTCCCTGAGTGATCGTGGATCTGTGGCGGGAAACAGCCCGTTTCGTACTCGGCTCGTACCCGTTCAGAGCCCACTTTTACAGCAGGAAGAGATCGTTTGTCCTTTTCGTGTTTCTCTTCACAAGACCGCGCTCAGCCGGAGATACTGGCCCGCCCGTTCTCGATGTGCCCCATCAGCCTCCGCCGGAACGTCTGGTCCGTGTCGCTCACGACTTCCAGGTCGTACCAGCCGTGTGCCTTGGCTGCCTGGTGGGCGACGGTGCGGCTCCGGCCCGGCCGGACGGTGATCTTCCGGGGCTTGGAGTCGGCGTACGCCAGCGGCCGCAGGGTGAAGGTGACCGGCTCGGTGCCGCCGTTGCGCAGGGTGAGACGCACCTTACGCGCGCGTGGATCGATGTCGGTGGCCACCTCGGGCCCCGCCGCGACACTCCCGGCGAACTCACGCCGGAAGCCGTTCGGCCCGGTGACCGTGAAGCGGTACGAGCCCGATGCAAGGGGCACCTCCCACTGCGCCTCGCCCCTTACATCGGTGTGCTGCGGGGCCGCGTACTCGCCCGCGTACGGATAGAGCGCGAAGTGTGCGCTGGAGCTCCCCGTGTTCGACAGCGCGAGCCGGAAGACCTTGCCCGACGCGTCGACGGACCCCTGCGCGTCGGGCTGGTACGGCAGCGGCCGGGCGGGGCGGTGTCCTGGTTCCTGCTCGGGCATCGTCTGGCGCGACGGCGGCTGCGGGGCCCAGCGCCCGGAGAACGGCGGTATCGCGCCCGGCCGCTCCACCTCGGGCTGCGGGCGGCCGCGGGTGAAGTCGAAGGCGCCGGTGAGGTCGCCGGTGACCTTGCGGCGCCAGGCGCTGATGCCCGGCTCCTCGATGCCCGTCCACCGCTCCAGGAAGCGGATCACCGAGGTGTGGTCGAAGACCTCCGACGAGACATAGCCGCCGACCGTCCACGGCGAGACGACCAGCATCGGCACCCGGATACCGAGCCCTGTGGGCCGCCCCTGCCAGCGCTCCTCGCTCTCGTCGGCGGGCGGTACGGGCGGGGGTACGTGGTCGAAGAAGCCGTCGTTCTCGTCGTAACAGATGAAGACGGCGGTGCGCCGCCACACCTCGGGGTGCGAGGCGAGCGCGTCCAGGACCTTGTAGACGATGGTGGCGCTGTGGATCGGCGACGAGACACTCGGGTGCTCGGAGTCCAGCGCGGACGGCACCAGATACGAGACCTCGGGCAGCTTGCCCGCCGCGACGTCCTTGCCGAACTCCTCGGCGAGGGTGCCCGTGGGCAGGCGGCGCAGCGCCCGCTCGAAGAGGCAGCGCTCGCTCGCGGTCAGCGTGCCGACGCCCTCCTCCAGTACGGCGAGCAGGGCGTCGCGCTCCTCGGGGGACCCGGCCGCCCGTACGGTCGCGTAGAACGACTCCATATAGGTGTGCTCGGTCTTGGCCAGCACCTTGCGGGCGATCGCCTTGAACGAGGTGAAGAACTCCGCCTGGTTGTCGGTGAAGTTCTCCCACTCCGTGTACGTGCGCCAGCTTCGGCCCGCCTGCTCCAGCCGTTCGAGGTAGGTCGGCCAGTCGTAGCCGGGGTGGCTGTCCTCGTCGTAGGCGCTGTTGCCGACGGCGCGGTCGCCGCCTGCCTCGTAGCCCGTCTTGCCGCTCCACAGGTGGTTGCGGTTGGGGCTGGTCGAGGTGTGGATGGACGAGTGGTACGCGTCGCAGACGGTGAAGGTGTCCGCGAGTTCGTAGTGCAGCGGGATGTCGTCGCGCGTGTAGTACGCCATGGTGGCCGCGGTCTTGGCGGTGATCCAGCCGTCCATCCAGCCGTTGTTCCAGGCCTTGGCCCCGCCGTCCCAGGAGTGGTCGAGTGCCCCGATGTACTGCAGGTCCTTCTGCTGCGCCTCGGCCGCGTCGCGTACCGGGAAGGGCAGGACGGTGCCCAGCGGGGCGGGCTGTTCGAAGACCGGCTTGCCGCTGGGGAGTTCGATGGCGTTGCGGTCGCCGAAGCCGCGTACACCGCGCAGGGCACCGAAGTAGTGGTCGAAGGAACGGTTCTCCTGCATCAGGATCACCACGTGCTCGATGGCGTCCAGGCCACCGGTCGGCGGCGGCGCGGCCAGCGCCGTCCGCAGCGAGGGCGGCAGCAGCGAGCCCGCCGCCGCGGCGCCGAGCGCGCCACCACCGAGTGCGAGCGTGCGCCGCCGTGAGATGTCCGTGGCCACTTGGTCCTCCCGAGTCCGTCGGTCCACCGGGGCGGGGGCGTCCGGTGCGACGGGCGGGACGCTAACGACGTTCGGCGGCGGGCGGAACACATCCAGGCGACAACAATGGAACGTCCAACTGGACGCGTACGAGAGTCCATGCCCCCGACCCACCCTCACAGGGTCACACGCACAGGGGCGGGGCGCCGGATCAAACCGGTGCCCCGCCCCTTGCGGATCAGGCCTGGCGTCAGCCCTCGACGCCGAGCTTCTCCAGGATCAGCTCCTTGACGCGGGCCGCGTCCGCCTGGCCGCGGGTCGCCTTCATGACCGCGCCGACCAGGGCGCCGGCCGCGGCCACCTTGCCGCTGCGGATCTTGTCCGCGATCGCCGCGTTGGCCGCGATCGCCTCGTCCACGGCCGCGGTGAGCGCGCCCTCGTCGGAGACGACCTTCAGGCCGCGCTTCTCGACGACGGTGTCCGGGTCGCCCTCGCCCTTGAGCACGCCGTCGATGACCTGGCGGGCCAGCTTGTCGTTCAGGTCGCCCGCCGTGACCAGCGCGGTGACCCGGGCGACCTGGGCCGGGGTGATCGCCAGCTCGTCCAGCGCGCGGCCCGACTCGTTGGCGCTGCGGGCCAGCTCGCCCATCCACCACTTGCGGGCGGACGCGGCGTCCGCGCCCTCCTCGATGGTGGCGGCGATCAGGTCGACCGCGCCCGCGTTGAGGATCGACTGCATGTCGTGCTCGGAGACGCCCCACTCCTCGCGCAGCCGGTTGCGGCGCACCCGCGGCAGCTCGGGGAGCGTCGTGCGAAGCTCCTCGACCCACTCGCGCGCGGGGGCCACCGGGACCAGGTCCGGCTCCGGGAAGTAGCGGTAGTCCTCGGCGTTGTCCTTGATCCGGCCGGCCGTGGTGGAGCCGTCTTCCTCGTGGAAGTGCCGGGTCTCCTGGACGATCGTGCCGCCGCTGCTGAGGACCGCGGCGTGCCGCTGGATCTCGTAGCGGGCCGCACGCTCGACGCTGCGCAGCGAGTTGACGTTCTTCGTCTCGCTGCGCGTGCCGAAGGTCTCGGTGCCGTTCGGGCGCAGCGACAGGTTGACGTCGCAGCGCATCTGGCCCATTTCCATCCGGGCTTCCGACACGCCGAGCGCCTTGATCAGCTCACGCAGCTCGGCGACGTACGCCTTGGCGACCTCGGGTGCGCGCTTGCCGGCGCCCTCGATCGGCTTGGTGACGATCTCGATCAGCGGGATGCCGGCGCGGTTGTAGTCCAGGAGGGAGTGCGAGGCGCCGTGGATACGGCCGGTCGCGCCACCGACGTGGGTCGACTTGCCGGTGTCCTCCTCCATGTGGGCGCGCTCGATCTCCACGCGGAAGACCTCGCCGTCCTCCAGCTGGACGTCCAGGTAGCCGTTGAAGGCGATCGGCTCGTCGTACTGCGAGGTCTGGAAGTTCTTCGGCATGTCCGGATAGAAGTAGTTCTTCCGGGCGAAGCGGCACCATTCGGCGATCTCGCAGTGCAGCGCGAGGCCGATCTTGACGGCGGACTCGACGCCGATCGCGTTGACGACCGGGAGGGAGCCGGGCAGGCCGAGGCAGACCGGGCAGGTCTGCGAGTTGGCGTCGGCGCCGAGCTCGGTCGAGCAGCCGCAGAACATCTTGGTCTTGGTGCCGAGCTCGACGTGGACCTCAAGGCCCATGACGGGGTCGTACGTCGCGAGGGCGTCCTCGTACGAAGCCAGGTCAGTCGTGACAGTCACGGTGAAACTTTCCCTCTCAGCCCAGCAGGACGTCGTCGTCGCCGAGGCGCTTCAGCTCGCGGTAGAGCAGAGCGATGCCGGTGGCGATGGCGGCGGCGGAGACAACGGCGTCGACGAGCTGGAGCGTGTCGTGCTCGAAGCGGGCCTTCTTGGCCTGCTTGATCACGCTGATCGCGCCGAACGCGGTGGTGCCGATGGACAGATACGTACCGGCCTTGGACTTCTTGAAGCCCTTGGCCTTGGCCAGCGTGCTCACAGCGACGGAGCCTCCTCTAGCAGCGGGTGGCCCCACTTTTCCACGAATGCGGCCTCGACAGCAGCCCCGACCTTGTAGAGCCGGTCGTCCTTCATGGCGGGGGCGATGATCTGCAGACCGACCGGGAGGCCGTCCTCCGGCGCGAGGCCGCAGGGCAGCGACATGGCGGCGTTGCCCGCCAGGTTGGTCGGAATGGTGCACAGGTCGGCGAGGTACATCGCCATCGGGTCGTCGGCGCGCTCGCCGATCGGGAAGGCGGTGGTCGGCGTGGTCGGGCTGACCACCACGTCGACCTGCTCGAAGGCCTTCTCGAAGTCCTGGGTGATCAGGGTGCGGACCTTCTGGGCGCTGCCGTAGTACGCGTCGTAGTAGCCGGAGCTCAGCGCGTACGTGCCGAGGATGATGCGGCGCTTGACCTCGTCGCCGAAGCCGGCCTCACGGGTGAGCGCGGTGACGTCCTCGGCGGACTTCGTACCGTCGTCGCCGACCCGCAGGCCGTAGCGCATGGCGTCGAAGCGGGCCAGGTTGGACGAGCACTCGGAGGGCGCGATCAGGTAGTACGCGGAGAGTGCGAGGTCGAAGGACGGGCAGTCCAGCTCGACGATCTCCGCGCCCAGCTCCTTGAGCAGTGCGACCGACTCGTCGAAGCGCTGCATCACGCCGGCCTGGTAGTGCTCGCCGCGGAACTGCTTGACGATGCCGACGCGCATGCCCTGGACCGAGCCGTTGCGTGCCGCCTCGACGACCGGCGGGACCGGGGCATCGATGGAGGTGGAGTCGAGCGGGTCGTGCCCGGCGATGGCCTCGTGCAGCAGGGCCGCGTCCAGGACCGTACGGGCGCAGGGGCCGCCCTGGTCGAGCGAGGACGAGAACGCCACCATGCCGTAGCGGGAGACGCCGCCGTACGTCGGCTTGACGCCGACCGTGCCGGTGACGGCGGCGGGCTGGCGGATGGAACCACCGGTGTCGGTGCCGATGGCGAGCGGGGCCTCGAAGGCGGCCAGCGACGCGCTGGAGCCGCCGCCGGAGCCGCCGGGGATGCGGGTGAGGTCCCAGGGGTTGCCGGTCGGCCCGTACGCGCTGTTCTCGGTGCTGGACCCCATGGCGAACTCGTCCATGTTGGTCTTGCCGAGGATGACGACGTCGGCGGCCTTGAGCTTCTGGGTGAGGGTCGCGTCGTACGGCGGGACCCAGCCCTCAAGGATCTTCGAGCCGACCGTGGTCGGCATGTTCATGGTGGTGAAGATGTCCTTGAGCGCGAGCGGCACACCGGCGAGCGGGCCGAGCTGCTCGCCCCTGGCGCGCTTCTCGTCCACGGCGCGGGCCTGCGCGAGTGCGCCCTCGCGGTCGACGTGCAGGAAGGCGTGCACCTTCTCGTCGACGGCGTCGATCCGGGCCAGGTGGGCCTCGGTGACCTCTACGGCGGTGAGCTCACCGGAAGAGATCTTCGCGGCGATCTCGGCCGCTGTGAGCCGGATGATCTCGGCCTTGCCGTCCGTCATATCTGTCATGTCCGTCATGGTGATTAGTCCTCCCCCAGGATCTGCGGCACCTTGAAACGCTGCTGCTCCTGGGCCGGGGCGCCGGAGAGCGCCTGCTCGGGGGTGAGCGACGGACGGACCTCGTCCGCGCGCATGACGTTGGTCAGCGGCAGCGGGTGGGAGGTCGGCGGTACGTCTTGGTCGGCGACCTCGGAGACGCGGGCGACCGCGCCGATGATGTCGTCGAGCTGGCCGGCGAAGTGGTCGAGCTCTTCGCCCTTCAGCTCCAGACGCGCCAGCCGTGCGAGGTGGGCGACCTCCTCGCGCGTGATGCCAGGCATGCGGATCCTCACGGGGTGACTGTGATGGTGTTGGCCCCAATCCTATGGGGCCCGGCCCCATGCCCGTGAAACGGTTAACCGGCGCGACGCCGATCGGGCTGCCCGTTCTGCGCCGATCCCGCGACGCGGGCTGGCCGATCCCTGCGCTCGCACTGGCCAGTCCCGCCGCGCAGGCTGGCCCGGTCCGGCGGACGCGTGACTCGTCCGGTCGGGCGGACGCGGGACTCGTCCTCGCCCCGCACCGGGCTCACGCCACCCGCTGCGCGGCTGTGACCGGACCCGGCCTACGGCCGGGACTCCCCACCCACCCGCCCGAGAACCGGGGCTGTAGCCCCACGGCGACGCGGCGGGGGCGAGGCGGTGCGGG
>NZ_JAZGRL010000001.1:2154789-2167877 GCF_046540415.1 Streptomyces sp. E11-3
GCGGTGCGGGGTGGGGCAGCGCGGGGCAGAGCGAGGCCGCAAGGCGGAGTGAGGCCGCGCGAGGCGAGGCGGCAGAAGCGGGGCCGACCACGCAGCGGCGGGGCCGCAGGGGGCCACGGGCCGGTCGATGTGGGCAGCGGCGGGTGCTCCTCCCCGCAGTCGCCGACGGCGCTGAGCCCCCACAAGGGCCACCTGCACCTGACAACGCCACCCGCACGGGTGGTGCGGGTGGGAAACACGCTCGGCCGCAGGCCGGGCGCACCCACCACCGGTCCGCACGAGCGCCCCGACCCGACCGACGCGCGGCAGCGCCAGGCGCGCCACCCCGCAGTCGCCGACGCCGCCAAACGACGCACGAACCCCACGCGCCGCAGGCAGAGGCTCCGCCCTGGGGGCACCCCCAGAACCAGCCCCGTGCAGCCGAGGGCTAGTTCACGACCTGGCCGGACGGCCGCTCCACGTCCTGCGGCGGGGCAGGGGCGGAACCCGCGTCGGCCTCCGCCGCCCGCGCCGCGGCCAGCAGCTCCGCAGGCCGCTGCCACCCCCGCGACCCCCGCGCCCGCAGCCACGCCGTGGTCTCCTCGGCCGGCATCGCCGCGGCGACCAGCCAGCCCTGTACGGCGTCACAGCCGAGGTCCCGCAGCCGCTCCCAGGTCTCGTCGTCCTCGACGCCCTCGGCGACGACCAGCAGCCCGAGTGAGTGCGCCAGATCGACCGTGCAGCGGACGATCTCGGCGTCCTCGTTGTCGACGGCGAGCCGCGCCACGAAAGACCGGTCGATCTTGAGTTCGCTCACCGGCAGCCGCCGCAGATGGACCAGCGACGAGTACCCGGTCCCAAAGTCGTCGAGTGACATCTTCACGCCGTGCCCGGTGAGCCCGGCCATCGTGTCCGCGGCCCGCTGCGGGTCCTCCAGCAGCACATGCTCGGTTATCTCCAGCTGCAGCGCCCCCGCGGGCACCCCGTGCCGGGCCAGCCGCGCGGCCACCGCGCCCGCGAATCCCGGCGTATGGACGTCGCGTGGCGAGACATTGACCGCGACCGGCACCTTCAGGCCCTGCGCCTGCCAGCGCGCGACCTGGGCGAGCGCGGTCTCCAGGACGTACTCGGTCAGATACGGCATCAGCCCGGAGGACTCGGCGATCGCGATGAACTCGTCCGGCGGCACCTTCCCGCGCTCCGGATGCACCCAGCGCACCAGCGCCTCGAGTCCGGCCACCTGGCCGTCGAAGCGGACCTTGGGCTGGTAGTGCAGCTCGACCTCGTTCGCGTCCAGGGCGCGTCGCAGATCGCCCAGCAGGCCCAGCCGGTCCGGTGTGTTGGAGTCCCGCTTGGACTCGTACACCTCCACGCCCGTACGGTCCCGCTTGGCCTGGTACATCGCGACGTCGGCCCGCCGCAGTAACCCCTCCGCGTCGAGCGCGTGGTCGGGGAAGACGGCGAGCCCGGCGCTGGCTTCGAGTACCAGCGTCAGCCCGTCCAGGTCGAGCGGCGAGCCGAGCTCGGCGACCAGCGTCCGCGCCACCCGCTGGGCGCTGGTGGTGGAGTCGCAGGTCGGCAGGAGCACTGCGAACTCGTCGCCGCCGAGCCGCGCGGCCTCCGCCCCGCGGGGCAGCGCGTGCCGCAGCCGGTCGGCTATCTGCAGCAGCAGCCGGTCGCCGGCGAGATGCCCGAGCGTGTCGTTGACCGAGCGAAAGCGGTCCAGGTCGATCAGGACGAGCGCGGAGCGCGCACCGACCCGATCGGCGTCGTCCAGGGCGGTCCAGATCCGCTCCAGGAGCCACTGCCGGTTGGGCAGTCCGGTGAGCGGGTCGCGCAGCTGCTCCTCGGCTCTGGCACGCGCGATCCACAGCGTGGAGTCGAGCGCGATCAGCGGCACCGCGAACAGCGGCAGCAAGACGGGGAGCGCGATGGCGACCACACAGATCAGCGGGGCGATACCGAGCAGCGCGACCCCGACAAGACCCTGCCTGATCAGCGACGTACGGGCGACGGTCGGTAGTCCCGTGGGGTGCGGGGCGTGGACGTACCAGATCAGCAGCCGGGTCACCACGAGATAGGCGGCCGCGGCCAGGGCCACCTCGGGGACGGTCCAGACGTTCCAGCTCTCTGGTTTCCAGGGGTCCTCCACGGAGGGCTGGTTGCCGAAGGCGGCCAGCACGAGGGCGCCCCCGCCGATCCCCAGGATGTCCACCGCGCCGTGCACCACGCTCTGCCGTCTGTGGCCGCTGCGCACGGTGCCGACCAGGAGGACGACGGTGAGGCTGACCATGGCGGCGGACACCCAGCCGTAGAGCAGCAGGACCGCGAGGGTGAGGGCGGCACCGGATCCGGTGCCGCCCCACCAGCGCTCGCGGCCGAGTGCGACCAGGTGGCCGACGATGACGCCGGTGAGTACGGCGAGGGACCAGCCGGCGGCCGATCCGGGGAACAGCGCATGGTCACCGGTGAGTGCGCGCACGAACCCCGCGCACAGCACGCCCGCGGCCAGCGCCACCACGACCGCGGGGAGCACGGGCAGCGCCAACCGGCGCAGCCAGGACACCGGATCGGCGCTCTCGGTCGGTTTCATTCCCGTCCCTCTCACAGCCGGCGGTGCCCACGCCACGCGGCCTCATGCCAGGAGTCACCGCGTCTGAAAACCTCTCCCCGTGCTCGCAGGGAGCAGGAGATACCCCATACGCGGCGGGGCACGGCAGGCGCACCCCTCAACAGTAGGGCGCGGAAGGCTTTCGCGGGCGGCGGTCGCCTACGGTTGCCCGAATGCGGCCCGGCCACCCGTATGCATCTGGTATGCGCTGAACGGGTGGCCTTCAACCACTACTCGCCGGTCGAATCCTCGATCGGAAGCGCAGCTTCCCGTGCGGCGTCCGGACCCTGTTCCAGCAGGACAGTGAGGCCCTCCTCATTGAGGACCGGAACCTTTACCTGCATGGCCTTGTCGTACTTCGATCCAGGATTGTCCCCCACCACGACGAAAGACGTCTTTTTCGAAACCGATCCGGTCACTTTCGCGCCCTGACTCTGCAGCGCATCTTTTGCGCCATCCCGCGTATGCCCCTGCAGCGTGCCGGTGACAACGACAGTGAGCCCCTCCAGTGGCCGCGGGCCCTCGTCCTCGGCCCCTTCCTCCTCAAGCCGCACCCCCGCCGCCTGCCACTTGCGCAGGATCTCCCGGTGCCACTCCTCGGCGAACCACTGCTTGAGCGAGGCGGCGATGGTCCCGCCGACCCCCTCCACGGCGGCCAGCTCCTCCTCGCTCGCCTGCTCGATCCGCTCCAGGGAGCGGAACTCACGCGCCAGCGCCTCGGCGGCCACCGGTCCGACATGGCGGATGGACAGACCGGTGATGATCCGGGCGAGCGGGCGCTCCTTGGCCGCCGCGATGTTCTCCAGCATGGCCAGGGTGTTGGCCTTGGGCTCGCCCTTCTGGTTGGCGAAGAAGGTGACGATCTTCTCCTCGCCGGTCTTCGGATCCCGCTTGGGCAGCCCGCTGTCCTGGTCGAGTACGTACGACTTGATGGGCAGCAGCTGCTCGACGGTGAGGTCGAACAGATCGCTCTCGTCGCGCAGCGGCGGCTCGGCGGGCTCCAGCGGCTGGGTCAGCGCGGTCGCCGCGACATAGCCGAAGTTCTCGATGTCCAGGCACTTGCGGCCCGCCAGATAGAACAGCCGCTCGCGCAGCTGGGCGGGGCAGGAGCGGGAGTTGGGGCAGCGCAGATCGATGTCCCCCTCCTTCATCGGCCGCAGCGGCGTCGCGCACTCGGGGCACTCGGCGGGCATCACGAACTCCCGCTCGCTGCCGTCCCGCAGGTCGGCGACCGGGCCGAGGATCTCGGGGATCACGTCACCAGCCTTGCGCAGCACCACCGTGTCGCCGATGAACACCCCCTTGGCCTTGACCACTTCCTGGTTGTGCAGGGTGGCGAACTCGACCTCGGAGCCCGCGACGGTGACCGGCTCCACCACCGCGTACGGCGTCACCCGGCCGGTCCGCCCGACGCCAACGCGGATGTCCACCAGCTTGGTGTTGACCTCCTCGGGCGCGTACTTCCAGGCGATCGCCCAGCGCGGCGCGCGCGAGGTCGCGCCGAGGCGGCCCTGCAGCGGGATCTCGTCGAGCTTGACGACGACACCGTCGATCTCGTGTTCCACGGAGTGGCGGTTGTCGCCGTAGTACGCGATGAACTCGCGTACGCCGTCGAGATTGCCGACCACCTTGTTGTGCTGCGCGGTCGGCAGGCCCCACTCGTGCAGCAGCTCGTAGGCGTGCGACAGGCAGTCGATGTCGAAGCCCTCGCGGGCGCCGATGCCGTGCACGACCATGTGCAGCGGCCGGGTCGCGGTGACCCTCGGGTCCTTCTGGCGCAGGGAACCCGCCGCGGCGTTGCGCGGGTTGGCGAAGGGTTTGTCGCCGCTCTCCACCAGGCGGGCGTTGAGCTCCTCGAACTTCTCCATCGGGAAGAAGACCTCGCCGCGGACCTCGACGAGGGCGGGGACCCGGTCTCCCTGGAGGCGGTCGGGGATGTCCGAGATCGTCCGGACATTAGGGGTGATGTCCTCGCCGGTGCGGCCGTCGCCACGCGTGGCGGCGCGGGTCAGGCGGCCGTGCTCATAGGTGAGGTTGACCGCGAGCCCGTCGATCTTCAGTTCGCACAGGAAATGGTGGTCCGAGGCGCCGACGTCCTTGCCGACCCGCTCCGCCCAGGCGGCCAGCTCGGCGTCGTCGAAGGCGTTGTCCAGGGACAGCATGCGCTCGTGGTGCTCGACCGAGGTGAACTCGGTCTCGTAGACGCCCGCGACCTTCTGGGTCGGCGAGTCCGGCGTCCTGAGCTCCGAGTACTGCTCCTCCAGGGCCTCCAGGGAGCGCAGCAGTGTGTCGAACTCGCCGTCGCTGACGACCGGCTGGTCCTTCACGTAGTACCGGAAGCGGTGCTCCTCGATCTGCTCAGCGAGCTGCGCGTGCTTCTCGCGCGCCTCCGAGGGCGCCGCTGTGTGCTGTGCGTGCTCTTCGCCGGCCACCGTCTCAGTCCTCCCGTTGTCCCGTATATCCCGGTGTCGGGGTGTTCCCGTCGCCGAGGCGTCCCGCTGGCGGGACGGATCGCGCGTGATTACTCAGGGTTGTCCGCAAGTGATCGCGCGGCCCGGACGCAGTGGGCGAGCGCCGCGCGGGCGTACGCGGGCGAAGCCCCCGCGAGACCGCACGACGGCGTGACCACGACCGACTCCGCGAGACTCCCCGGAGTCAGGCCCAGCCTGCGCCACAGCGTCCTGACACCACTGACGTTACTGGCAGGGTCTGACAATGCGGCGTCGGTGGACGGCACGACGCCCGCGAACAGCTGCGTACCGGCCTCCACGGCCTCCCCGATCGTCTCCTCATCACGCTCGGTGAGGAGCGACGCGTCGAAGGACACCCCCGCGGCCCCGGCCCTGCGCAGCAGCGCGAAGGGCACGTCGGGAGCGCAGGAGTGCACCACCACCGGACCGTCGTGCACCGCCACCAGGTCGCGCAGCGCGCTCTCCACGCTCTGCCGGTCCACGGCCCGGTGGGTGCGGTACCCGCTGGCCGTCTTGATCTGCCCGCGCAGCACGGCCGTCAGGGACGGCTCGTCGAGCTGCAGCACCAGCTCGGCACCCGGCACCCGTCGCCGTACCTCCGCGAGATGCGCCGTGAGCCCTTCCGCCAGCGAGCCCGCGAGGTCACGGCACGCCCCGGCGTCGCCGAGCGCCGCCTCACCGTTCCTCAGCTCCAGCGCGGCCGCGAGCGTCCACGGGCCCACGGCCTGCACCTTGAGCGGCCCCTGGTACCCCTGCGTGAACTCCTCCAGAGCGTCCAGGTCCTCCCTCAGCCACGACCGGGCCCGCCGGGTGTCCATCCCCGGCCGGTCCCCGATCCGCCAGCCGCTGGGCTCCACGCGCGCGTACACCTCGACCAGCAGCCCCGCGGTCCGCCCGATCATGTCGGCACCCGGCCCCCGCGCTGGCAGCTCCGGCAGAAACGGCATCCCTTGTTCCGGCGTCTCGAAGCTCCCGACGACGGTTTTCGCGGCCTCCCGCGCGTCTCCTCCGGGCATCGAACCGACCCCCGTGGCGGGGCCCCAGCTGAACCTGCTCTTTTCGCTCACCCCGGAAGCGTACGGAACACCACTCGCTCCGGCCTCGACAGAGGCAGGGTGAGCTGGGGTGCGCTCACCGGCCCGGGCGCACCGTCAGGTCGTTGACCTCCGCGTCGCTCGGCAGGTCGATGGCCATCAGGATCGTCGTGGCGACCGACTCCGGGTCGATCCAGCGCGAGGGGTCGTACGCCTTGCCCTCCTGCTGGTGCACCTTGGCCTGCATGGGGCTCGCGGTGCGCCCCGGATAGACCGAGGTGACCCGAACACCGTTCGGCTTCTCCTCGTGGCGCAGCGAGTCGGCGAGCGCCTTCAACCCGTGCTTGGACGCGGCGTACGCGGACCACTCGGCGTGCGCGTTCAGCCCGGCACCCGAGTTCACGAAGAGCACATGGCCCTGGGTGAGCCGGAGTTGGGGCAGGAAGTGACGGGTGATCTCGGCCGGGGACACCAGGTTCGCGTTCAGCTGGGCCTGCCAGACCTTCGGCGTGAGCTCACCGACGGGCCCGAGGTCGACCACGCCCGCGATGTGCAGCAGCGAGTCGACCCGGTCCGGGAGGCTCTGATGGGAGAAGGCCCAGGAGAGCCGCTCCGGGTCCGCGAGGTCGCCGACGAGGGTACGCGCGCCGGGGTACTCGGCGGCGAGCTCCTTGGCGCGCCCCGCGTCGCGCGCGAGCAGCACCAGCTCGTCCCCGCGCGCGTGCAGCCGGCGCGCGACGGCAGCGCCGATACCGGAACCGGCACCAGTGATCACATGTGTAGCCATGTCCCGCATGATCCCATCAGCCGTCACCCTGACTCAACGGGTTCCCGCCTCAGCGGGTTCCTGTCTCAGCGGGTTCCTGTCTCAGCGGGTTCCTGTCTCAGCGGGTTCCTGTCTCAGCGGGTTCCTGTCTCAGCGGGTTCCTGTCTCAGCGGGTTCCTGTCTCAGCGGGTTCCTGTCTCAGCGGGTTCCTGTCTCAGCGGGTTCCTGTCTCAGCGGGTTCCTGTCTCAGCGGGTTCCTGTCTCAGCGGGTTCCTGTCTCAGCGGGTTCCTGTCTCAGCGGGTTCCTGTCTCAGCGGGTTCCTGTCTCAGCGGGTTCCTGTCTCAGCGGGTTCCTGTCTCAGCGGGTTCCTGTCTCAACGCGTTCCTGTCTCAACGCGTTCCCGCGGACTCCTCCAGGTAAGCGAGGGCGGACACCGGCTCCTCGGCGAAGAACACCAGCTCGGTGAGCGGAAGGGGCAGGAAGCCCTCGTCCTCCATCCGCCGGAACTGCTCCTTCAGCCCGTCGTAGAACCCCGCCGTGTTGAGCAGCACCACGGGCTTCTCGGTCTTCCCGTGCTTCTTCAACTCCAGGATCTCGGTGGCCTCGTCCAGGGTTCCGGTGCCCCCGACCATCACCACCACCGCGTCGGCGTTCTCCAGCAGCAGCGCCTTCCGCTCGGCGAGGTCCTTGGCGACCACCATGCGCTCGACGTTGGGGCGTGCCTTGGCGGCCAGAAACTCCACCGACACCCCGGTCAGCCGGCCCCCCGCCTCCTGCACCCCGTCGGCCACCACCTTCATCAGCCCGACGTCCGACCCGCCCCACACGAGTGTGTGCCCTCCCTTGCCGAGGAGTTCGGCGAACTCCCTGGCGGGCCGCGTGTAGCGCTCATCGAGGTCGGCGGCGGAAAGGAAGACGCAGATGTTCATGATCCCAGAGTAGGGGCGCGCGACGGGAAGAACGCGAGCGACGGGCGTGCTGTACGACGTATGACCAAGGGACACCGCATCACCATCGAAGAGGGCACGGACCCCGTACGGGTCACCCACCAGGGCCAGGTCGTCGCGGAAAGCTCCCGCCCGCTGCTCCTGCGCGAGACGGGCTACCCAGTGCGCTACTACCTGCCCCCGGAGGACGTACGCACCGACCTCCTGACCCCGTCCGAGACCCACACGTACTGCCCCTTCAAGGGAACGGCCTCCTACTGGTCGCTGCCGGAAGCGGCGGACGCGGTGTGGGGCTACCCCGACCCGAAGCCGGAAGTGGCCCAGATCAAGAACCACTTCTGCTTCTACGAAGTCGACGCGCTCTGAGCCCTGTTCGGCAGGCGCCCGGAAACCGGTCCCCCGCCCACCGATGAGTTCTGTGCGCCCGCGCGGTCTGCCCCAGCATGGAAACCATGGGCAGAGCGATCTCGCGTGACGGCACCCCGATCGTCTACGGGAGTACCGGCGCGGGCCCGGCGGTGATCCTCGTCAGCGGCGCCCTGTGCACGGGCGCGGCCGAAGAGGACCCGCTGGCCGCGCAGCTCGCGGCGCAGGGGCTCACCGCGATCTCCTACGACCGCAGAGGCCGCGGCGGCAGCGGCGACACGCTGCCGTACGCGGTGGCCAGGGAGGTCGAGGACATCGCCGCCCTGATCGAGAGGGTGGGCGGCAACGTGGCACTGCACGGCACGTCGTCCGGGGGCGCACTGGCGATGGAGGCGGCCGCGAGCGGCCTGCCGATCACCAAGGTCTCCGCGTACGAACCCCCGTTGACCCCGGACGAGGAGGGCGTACCGGCCAGGCGCCAGCAGGCGGCCCGCCTGCGGGAACTCCTGGCGGCCGACCGTCGCGGCGACGCGGTCGAGTACTTCGTCTCCGGAACCGGCGCGCCCCCAGGCGTGATCGCCGAGCTACGTAAGTCACCGATGTGGGCGGGCTGGGAGGCGCTGGCCCCGACGATCGCCTACGACTTCGAGGTCCTGGG
This sequence comes from Streptomyces sp. E11-3, assembly GCF_046540415.1. Taxonomy (NCBI): domain Bacteria; kingdom Bacillati; phylum Actinomycetota; class Actinomycetes; order Kitasatosporales; family Streptomycetaceae; genus Streptomyces; species Streptomyces sp. E11-3. Next base: position 2,163,623 of record NZ_JAZGRL010000001.1, read on the forward strand.
CGACAGCCTGGTCCCGGTGGACCGGCTGGCGGCCGTCAGCGTCCCCCTGCTCGTCATCAATGGCACAGAGAGCTTCGACTGGATGGCCGAGGCGGCTCGCGAGATCGCCCGCGCCGCGCCCGATGGCCAACACCTGATGCTGGAGGGCCAAACCCACATGGCCGACCCGGAGGTACTGGCGCCGGTGCTGGCGGAGTTCCACGTGAAGGGCTGACGAGGCTGCCCGTCCCGTGTCCGGCGGCGCTTCCGCCTCGTTGCCCTTGCTGACGATGCGGGAACGGGGAGGGTACGGCGGTGGCCTGGGACGAGTGGGAGCAGCTGAAGGCCGATGCGGTCGGGCGGCAGTCCGCGCGCGGTGGCGGTCGGCTTCGGCACAGTGGCAAGCCGTGGACCAACGCGGCGGACGTCGCGCGGGAGCTGCGGACGAGCATGGCCACGGGCAGGAGGGACCTGAGCGAGGCGCACGGCGTCGACGTCGCCGCCGGAGCGAAGGGGCTGGCGAGCGCGGGCGTCCTGAAGGCCGTACTCGCGTCCTGGGAGAAGCGGCTCGACTCCGTACGGGACGAGTGCGGGGCGCTGGTGCCGAAGCTGCGGCAGGCGGCGAGGGACCAAGGCGAGACCGACGCGCGCGTGAAGGCGAACGCGGACGCCGTGCGGGTTCCTGAGGGTGGGCTGGGGCGGTGACCCGGTGCTGAGTTGGCAGCAGCTGCGGGACCTGGACTGTTCCCGGCTGACCGACGCGGCCGACGGCTGGGGCAAGGTCAGCAACCGTGCCGATGCCGCGCGGGATCGGGTGGACGCGGAGATGACCGGCCGGTTGGCGAAGACGCAGGAGGGCGAGGCGGCCCAGGCGGTGGTGCGGCGCCTGCGGCGGCTGAACCGGAACTTCGCGTACCTGTACACGGAGTGCGGGCTGGTGCGCTCGACCCTGAACGGCCTGGCGCATGAACTGCGTGCCCCGCAGCGGCGGCTGAAGGGGGCGCTGGAGGACGCGGCGGCGCTGAACTTCACGGTGAACGCGAACGGTTCGGTGAGCTACCCGCCCGGTGGCGAGAACCTGATGGATGGTGGTGCCAAGCACCCTGGGGGCTCGGTGGCGGGACGCGGCACCCTCTTCGACCAACGCCCGTCCCCGGACGGCAAGCCCCTGTCCGGCAGCCCCTCGCCCCTCCTCACCACCCTCAACCCACACCACTCCAAAGCGGAGGACATCGCCGACCGCATCGCCCACGCGCTACGCGAGGCGAACGACATCGACGGCCGCTTCAGCCAAGCCCTTCGCAAGCTGAAGGCGGAGCCGGGGCTCACGGTCAACTCGGCGACGTGGAGAGACGCGGCCGGTGACGCGGACGCGGTGCGCGACATCGCGTACAAGTACCTCAAGGACGACTTCCCGAAGGACAAGTCCCCTGCCGAGCGCAGGGAGTGGTGGGAGGGCCTGTCCCAGGAGCGGCGGGAGGAGTACTTGGCCGTCTACCCGGATGTGATCGGGAACCTGGATGGGATTCCTGCGGAGGTTCGGGATGAGGCCAATCGCGACAATCTGCGGTTGCTGATCGGGAAGTTGGAGGGGCAGGACGACGAGAAGTCGAGGACGATGCTGACGGCTCTGAAGGACATCGATAGGCAGCTGGCGGAGAACGTCACGCAGCGCCTGGAGGTCGGCAAGGAGGTCCCGCCCCCGATGTATTTGCTCGGCATCAGCGATGAGGGCAACGGCCGGGCGATCGTCGCTTACGGAAACCCCGACACTTCGACGAACGTCTCGGCCTTTGTTCCAGGTCTCGGTTCAAAATTGGACACCGAGTTCACGGGAGACGACGGCTTGAAACGGGCACTGGACACCGCCAGAGGAGCCCAGAGATACGATCCATCCACTGCCGCCATCGCCTGGCTCGGCTACGACGCACCACAACTCCCGGCTGAGAGTCTAGTGAAGAACACAGACATCGCATTCATCGGTAGCGCCAAAGCCGGGGCAGCTTCGTACAACGAGTTCATGGCTGGCATCTCCGCAACTAACGAGACCTCCGATCCGCACGTCACCGCGATCGGCCACTCATACGGTTCCCTCACCGTCGGACAGGCTGCCCAGCAACCGGGTGGCATCCCAGGCGCCGACAACGTCATCCTGGTCGGAAGCCCAGGAACCGGCGCGAACTCCGCACAGGATCTGAACGTCGACAAGGGCCACGTCTTCGTTGGCGCAGCCGACAACGACCTGGTAACCAAAGCCCCCTCTAAGGCACACGCTGCAGCGGGCTTGGCGTTCCCTGGACTCATCGGTGTCGCAGTCGGGCAGGTCGCCGACCCAGGAAATGACAGCCTCTGGTTCGGCAAAGATCCGGCCAGCGAAGCATTCGGCGCCACACGCTTCAAAGTGGACGACGGCCCGCATGTCATCACGGGGGGCGTCGAGGCCCACACCAACTACTTTGACCCGAAAGCGGACAGAGTGTCCGCAGACAATATTGCCAGGATCGTCGCAGGCGAACCCAATATCAAGACAGAAGGGCGGCGATGAAACTCATGCCCCTGCTGGCGGCCGCGTCAGCAGCGATACTGCTGACAAGTTGCACGGCGATTGAATCGGCAAGTCAGACCAGAAAGAGATGTCCCGACATGAATATGCAGGAGGCGGCAGAGCAAGCAGATGCGATCCTTGACGACACAATCAACACCATCAAGCCGGAGATTCAATGGGCGCACGGGGTAACCTCCAAAGGACATGAGAGCATCTCGCGCGACCGCACAGTCATGACAATTATTTCGGATGAACGGCGCGGCGCGTTCCTCGGAGTTGTTGAGCGGTTCTGGAAGGAGAGCGGATACACGATTAAGTCGGTCAACAGCAGCGAGCGGACTCCGGCCATCTTCGCCCAGTCCTCCGACGGCTTCGGGGTTTCTCTGATCATCGGCGGAAAGGGCCAGGCCTACTTCGTGGTAGACAGCCCCTGCGTCCAGAAGTCCGACGTCGCCGACCCCACCACTCCTCCGAACTACCGGGGTGAATACCCCCTCCCCCGCCCCAACGTCCACTCCGACTTCTGGTCCGCCAACACTCCACTCCCGCCCAAGCCATAGCCCACCGCTTGGAGCGCGACGCGTCAGTTCCGGGGCGGAGTGCGGTAGGTGGGGAGGGCTGTCGTGGTCAGTTCGCCGCCCAGACCCGAGGGCAGCGGGATGCTCTCTCCGTACTTGCCGTGTATGACGCCCCTGTACTCCCCGTCTCCAGGACGGGTGAACAGGGACCACGTCCCCGTACGGGGATCGATCTGGAGGAGTCGGGAGACACGTGCGGCGGCGTACCACGCGGTCTTCTCGTTGATGCCCTTCAGACGCTCGTTGGGCGAGATGACCTCCACCGCGAGCTCGACCGCGTCCGCGTCCAGCAGCCACCCGTCCTCGTCCTTGAACGCGCGCGGGCCGACGGTCAGGTCCGGGGTCGCGTAGTCGTCCGGGTCGCCAGGCATGGGAACGGACACGTTCTCGAATGCCTCGTGTGCCGTCGCGAGCCCCGGGCGGATTGCGTCCCGCAAGTCAATGATGATCCCGGCGTGCTTGCCGCTCGGGCTCGGCGACATCACGAGGGCTCCTCCGATGATCTCGACCCGTGTGCCGGTGATCTGTTCGAGCTTCTCCGCCGCCTCGCGGAGGTGCCCACGGCGGACGGGAATGGGGTGGCGGGCCAGACCTGCCGACATCGGTCCTCCTTCGCCTGCGGTGCGTCACAGGGCTTCGGTGTAGCGCACACCGCCCTCGCTCTCACTGTACTCACCGCCCAGACGGCGCTGCGGCTCATTGTCACGCCGCCGCGAGCGCGGGCGGCGGAGTCTCGCCCCGGTCCACGGAGAGCTCGAACCAGATCGTCTTGCCGAGGGCATACGGGTTCCGGGTCGCAGTGACGGAGCAGCCGCCCCAGCGGTCGGCCACCGCGTCCAGGATCACCAGTCCGCGCCCGCCTTCGGCGTCACCGGGCGGCACCGGTCCCGGTTCGGGAAGGTCGGGGCTCATGTCGTGGACGACCACGCGGAGTACGGGATGCCGCCAGTGCAGCCACACGGCGGCCGGGCTGTTGGTGTGCCGTACGGAGTTGGTGGCCAGCTCACAGGCGAGGAGTTCGGCGCGGTCGGTGAGTTCGTCGAGCCCGTGGGCGGTGAGTACGGAGCGGAGGGTGATCCGCACGATACGGGGCGCGCGGGGGTCGCGGGGGAAGCGGAGCTCGTAGTGCCAGGGGGCGGTGAAGGGGAGCGGG
>NZ_JAZGRL010000001.1:2167956-2179782 GCF_046540415.1 Streptomyces sp. E11-3
CCCTCCACCCCCGCCGACCTGCGGTTCCAGGCGCGCGGCGCCCTCCAGTGGTAGCGGATCGCGAGCAGCCGGAGCACAAACGCGGTCACCGCGGCCAGCGCGTTGGTGGCCGCGTTCAGCACGTCATAGCGGATGCAGAGAGCCACGATCACCGCCCCGACGATCGCCGGTACCGCGTACAGGTCACGGTCCCAGCGCAGCAGCGACGGAGAGTCGTTGGCGAGTACGTCGCGCAGCACACCGCCGCCCACGGCCGTGGCCAGGCCGAGCAGGGCGGACGCGGTCAGGCCGAGCCCGTACTCGTACGCCTTGACCGTGCCGGTGACGCAGAAGAGGCCGAGCCCGGCCGCGTCGAAGACGTTCACGGCGCCGTTGATCCGCTCCACCTCGGGGTGCAGGAAGATCACCAGGGTGGCTGCGAGGAGTGGGGTCACGAAGTAGCCGAGCTCCGTGAACGCGGCCGGCGGCACCGCCCCGATGACCACGTCACGGAAGAGCCCCCCGCCCAGCGCGGTGACCTCGGCCAGCACCGCGATGCCGAAGACGTCGTAGTTCTTGCGTACGGCGAGCAGTGCGCCGGAGATCGCGAAGACGAAGATCCCGGCGAGGTCGAGTCCGTGCTGGACGGAGGGCGAGAAGAGGTCGGTGAGGTCCTGGAACACCCGGCAATTGTGCCGGGTGTTCCAGGACCTCCCGGTCCCGGCTGAAGCGGGAGGCTCAGGGAGCGACCACGCCAGCCGGTTCCTTGCCTTCCTCGGCGTCGTCCTCGACGGCCGCCTCACCGGCCCGCACCACGGTCCCGGCCGCGATCTCGGCGGCGTAGTGGCAGGCCACCTTGTGTCCGTCGCCGAGGTCGGTGAGCGCCGGGCGCTCGGTGTCGCACAGCGTGTCCTGCTTCCACGGGCACCGCGTGTGGAAGCGGCAGCCGGCGGGCGGGTTGGACGGCGACGGCAGGTCGCCCTCGAGCAGAATCCGCTCCCGGTTCTCCTCGACCACCGGGTCCGGGATCGGCACGGCCGACATCAGGGCCTTGGTGTACGGGTGCTTCGGCTCCGCGTACAGCGCGTCGCTGGGCGCCTCCTCCACCAGCGAACCCAGGTACATCACCCCGATGACATCGGAGATGTGCCGCACCACGGCGAGGTCGTGGGCGATGACCACATAGGTCAGGCCCAGCTCGTTCTGGAGCTCCTCCAGGAGGTTGACCACCTGCGCCTGGATGGACACGTCGAGCGCGGAGACCGGCTCGTCGCAGATGATCACGTCGGGCTCCAGGGCCAGCGCCCGGGCGATGCCGATGCGCTGACGCTGACCGCCGGAGAACTCGTGCGGGTAGCGCGACAGGGCGTTCTCGGGCAGGCCGACCTTGTCGAGGATGCGCAGGATGCGCTCCCGCCGCTCCTCCTTGTCGGCGCCGATGCCATGGGCCTCCATGCCCTCGGAGAGCGTCGACTCGATGTTCTGCCGCGGGTCCAGGCTGCCCAGCGGGTCCTGGAACACCATCTGCAGCCGCCGCCGGTGCTTGCGCATCTCCTCCGCCGGGAGCTTGGCCAGGTCGGTCCCGTCGAAGACGACCTCACCGTCGGTGATGTCGACCAGCCGCAGGATGGACCGGCCCAGCGTCGTCTTGCCGCAGCCGGACTCGCCGACCAGGCCGTACGTCTGGCCCGCCTCGACCGAGAGCGAGACGCCGTCGACCGCGTACACATGGCCGACCGTACGGTCGAAGAAGACGCCCTTCTTGACCGGGAAGTGGACCTTCACGCCGTTGAGTTCGAGCAGACTCATGAGGGGGCCTCCGTCTTCTCTACGTCTACGGTGGACACGGTAGGCACGGACTCGGCGGCCGCGGCGCCCTTGGGCAGTACGGGGTTGACGCACCGCACATGGTGGGCGGGCACCCGTGGTTCGGTCAGCTCGACGGCTCCGCTGAGGCAGTCCAGCGTGTAGTAGTCGCAGCGGGGCGCGAAGGCGCAGCCGTCGGCCCAGTCGATCCGGTCGTTGATGGAGCCCCGGATCGGCTTGAGCGGCTCACCGCGTGGCGCGTCCAGGCGCGGGATCGAGCCGAGCAGCCCGTGCGCGTACGGGTGCGTGGGCGACTCGAACAGCGCGTGCCGTCCGGCCGACTCCACCACCTTGCCCGCGTACAGGACGTTGACCTGGTCGCACAGTCCGGCGACCACCCCGAGGTCGTGGGTGATCATCAGCAGTGCGGTGCCCTCCTCGTCGACGAGTTCCTTGAGGAGCTCCAGGATCTGCGCCTGGATCGTCACGTCGAGTGCGGTGGTCGGCTCGTCGGCGATCAGCAGGCGCGGCGCGCAGGCGACGGCCATCGCGATCAGCGCACGCTGGCGCATACCGCCGGAGAGCTGGTGCGGATACTCCTTGAGCCGCCTGGTCGGGTCGGGGATGCCGACGCGGTCCAGCAGGTTCGCGGCTTCCTTGCGGGCCGCGTCGCCCTTGAGCCCCCGGTGCCGGGAGAGGATCTCGGTCACCTGGACGCCGATCGGGACGACCGGGTTCAGCGAGGACAGCGGGTCCTGGAAGATCATGGCGATCTGCGAGCCCCGCAGGTCGCGCATCTGGTTCTGGCTCAGGGTGAGCAGATCCTTGCCGTCGAAGTCGGCCCGGCCCCCGAGCCGTACTCCGCGGTCGGGCAGCAGACCCATCAGCGCGAGCGAGGTGACGCTCTTGCCGCAGCCCGACTCGCCGACCAGGCCCACCACTTGGCCCTGGTCGACGTCGAAGGACACCCCGGACACGGCCTTGACGTCCCTACGGCCACGCCCGGTGAACGTGATGGACAGTTCGTCCACAGAAAGCAACGCCATGTCATCAGCTCCGCAGTTTCGGGTCGAGCGCCTCGCGCATGGCCTCGCCGAGCAGGGTGAAGCCCAGGGCCGTGATGATGATGCCCAGCGCCGGGTAGACCGCGAGCATCGGCGCCTGGTCGAAGTACTTCTGCGACTGGGCGAGCATCACACCCCACTCCGGGATGGCGGCGTCCGGGTTGCCGAGACCCAGGTAGGACAGTGCCGCGGCCTCGATGATGGCGGTGGCCAGGCTCAGGGTCACCTGGACGATCACCGGGCTCAGCGAGTTGGGCACGATGTGCGCGAGGACGATACGCCGTCTGCGCACCCCGAGCGCTCTGGTGGCGAGTACGTAGTCGGAGCCGCCCTGGGCGAGCATCGAACCGCGCAGCAGCCGGGCGAAGATCGGGATCTGCACCACACCGACGGCGATCATGACGGTGGTGAGGCTCTGCCCGAGCACCGCCGCGATGCTGACCGCGAGCAGCAGCGAGGGCAGCGCCAGCATCATGTCGATGAAGCGCATGATGACGGAGTCGATACGGCCGCCGGCCTTGCCGCCGAGTGTGGCGGCGGCGCCGGACACGGTGCCGATCAGGACGCCGATGGTCAGGCCGATCACGGTGGAGACGACACCGACCAGGAGCGTCTGCCGGGCGCCGACCAGAATCCGGGAGAACTCGTCGCGGGCCAGGTGGTCCAGGCCGAACCAGTTCTCGGCGCGCATGCCGACGAAAATGCCCTGGTTGGTACGGACTTCACCGCGCCAGAGCTGGGCGGTGGGGTCATGCGGGGCGACCCAGGGGCCGACGACGGCGAGGATCACGAACATGCCGATGATCACGGCGCCGATGAGGGCCATCTTGCTGGCCTTGAGCCGCCGCATCGCCTCGACCCAGAGGCTGTTGCCCGTGCTGGTCTCGTTCTGGGCGGTGAGTTCGGCGAGCCGGTCTATCTTGTCGGTCTTGGTGCTCATCAATGCACCCGCACTCTCGGATCGATGAGGCTGTAGGCCAGGTCGACGAGCAGGTTGATGATGACGAAGACCAGCGCGATGAACAGGATGAAGCCCACCAGCACGGGGTAGTCACGACCGTCGATGGCACGCTTGAGGAACGAGCCGATACCGCCGAAGGCGAACACCGACTCGGTGAGCACCGCGCCCGACAGCAGGGCTCCGGTGAGCAGGCCGACCGCGGTGACCACGGGCAGCAGCGCGTTGCGCAGCACATGGCGGCCGCGTACGACGCGCTGGTGCAGGCCCTTGGACTCGGCGGTGCGGACGTAGTCCTCGCCGAGCACCTCCAGGACGCTGGCGCGGGTCATCCGGACGATCACGGCGAGCGGGATCGAGGCCAGGGCCACGGCGGGCAGCACCAGGTGGGTGATCGCGTCCCAGGACGCGTCGAACTCCCCGGTGAGGACGCCGTCAAGGACGAAGAAGCCGGTCACCTCGGTGGCGTTGATACCGGTGGACTGGCGGCCGAAGCTGGGGAACCAGCCCAGTTCGACGGCGAAGACGGCGCGCAGCAGGAAGGCCAGGAAGAAGACCGGGATGCAGATGCCGAGCAGCGATCCGGAGACCGCGGCCACGTCGAGCCAGCCGCCGCGCCGCCGGGCGGCGAAGTAGCCGAGCGGCACACCCACGGCCACGGCGAGCAGGATGGCGGTGATGCCGAGTTCGACGGTCGCCGGGAAGCGCAGGACGAACTCGTCCCACACCGGCTGGCCGGTCTGGGTCGAGGTGCCCAGATCGAGTTGGACCAACCGCTTCAGGAAGCGGCCGTACTGGACGTACCAGGGCTGATCGAGCCCCAGCGCGGCTTCGATCTGCCGTACGTCCTCCGCCGACGCCCGCTCCCCCAGCAGGGCCGCCGCCGGCCCTCCGGGAAGCCGGTTCAGCCAGACGAACAGCAGGACCGACAGGCCCAGCAGGGTGGGTATCAGCTGTAGCAGTCTTCGTACGACGAGTCGCAGCACCCCGCATGCCCCTTTCTCACTCTAAGCAGCGCGTCCGCCCGGCCGCCGGGATGGCCGGGGCCGGACGGACGCGCGCTGGTCGGGTGGTACGTGTGGTTCTTACTACTTGAAGGTGATCTCGCCGAAGTTCTCCTGCGTGAGCGGCGAGGTCTTCGGCGGGTTCACGTTCTTGGCGAACGCGATGGTGGGCGGGGACGAGGAGATCGGGACGCCCGGGATGTAGTCCATGACGATCTCGTTGGCCGCCTTGTAGAGCTCGGTGCGCTTGGTGGCGTCGGGCTCCGCGGAGGCCTTCTTCAGGGCGCCGAAGACCTTGTCGTTCTTGAAGCCCCACTGCGGGTCGAAGCTGTCGAACCAGGTGCCGATGAAGTTGTAGCCGTCGTTGAAGTCACCGGTCCAGCCGAACAGGTACATCGGGCACTCACCCGTGGTGACGGCGTTGACGTAGTCCGGGTTCCACTTCATGGCACGCGGCTTGACCTTGATGCCGGCCTTCTCCAGGTCGGCCTTCATCAGCTCGTACATGTCGGCCGGGGCAGGCATGTACGGGCGGGTGACCTCGGTCGGGTAGCAGAACTCGATCGTCGGGTTCTTCTCACCGGCGTCGGCGAGCAGCTGCTTGGCCTTCTTCACGTCGTAGTCGTACGTGGTGACCTTGTCCGAGTACCCGGCCACGGTGTCCGGCATGAACTGGGTGGCCACCACACCGCCCTCGGGCAGCTGGGTGTCGACGATGTTCTTCCGGTCGATCGCGTGCGCGATCGCCTGCCGGACCTCCTTCTTCTTCAGCGGCCCGGCACCCTTGCTGTCCTGGGTGAAGCCCATGTAGAAGATGTTGAAGACGTCACGGACGGGCGTCTGGAAGCCGCCCTTGCTCAGCGTCTCGACATCGGCGGGCGCGACCAGGTCGTAGCCGTGGATGTCGCCGGCCTGGAGCGCCTGGCGGCGGCCCTCTTCGGTGTCGATGGTGCGGAAGACCAGCTTCTCGACACCGGCCTTGTCGCCCCAGTAGTCGTCGAAGCGCTCAAGGGTGATTTCCTTGTTGCCCTTGTTCCAGGTCGAGATCTTGAAGGGTCCGGTACCCGCGACGACGCCGGCCTTCTGGCTGTACTCGGGACGCTTGATCGCGTCGCCCTCGCCGGTGGCGCCCTGCTTCTCGTACGCCTCGACCGACTTCGGGGAGTGGATGGCCAGCGCCTGCAGCGAGAAGCCGCCGGGCAGGTTCGCGGTGGCTTCCTTCACCTTGATGACGGCCGTGAGGTCGTCCTTGGCGGTGCAGCCGTCGTAGTTCGCTTCCGGGGTGTCCTTGTCCTCGTTCTTGGCGAAGCCACCCATGATGGCCCGCCAGTAGTACGCGAGGTCGGCGTTCTGGTCCGAGCCGGTCTTGTTGAACCAGAAGTCGTAGTTCTTGCAGACCGCTTCGGCGGTGAGCTTCTCACCGTCGTGGAACTTCACGCCCTTGCGGAGGTTGAACGTCCACTCGGTCGCCGCGTCGTTGGACGACCACTTCTCGGCGAGACCGCCGACCAACTCCGTGCCGCCCGGCTCGTGTTCGATGAGGGCCTCGAAGGCCTGGCGGGTGACGCGGAACGTCTCGCCGTCGGACGACAGCGCCGGGTCGAGCGAGCTCGGGTCACCGGCCGCTCCGAAGACGAAGGTGTCGCCGCCCTTCTTGCCCTCGCCGCCGTCCTTGTCACGCTCACTGGAGCATCCAGTGGCGACCACAGCGACCGCGAGGGCCACCGTGACCGCACGCGCGGCACCTGTTCTGAGTATTCGCATGGTTTCCCCAGTGATCGGCTGAGCCGAGAGATAGTCAACTTCGCCGCACCATACAGTCACCGCTCACGATGGTGAACGGTCCGCATAGCGGTGATATCCATCTGAGACCCAGGAGACCAACAAACCGGACGCGCAAGGGACATGGCGCCCATAAGCCACGCGCGGTGCGATGAGGGTTCAGTAAGTACTGGGCGCCGCGGGCGGATAGCCGTACCCCGCGGGAGCCGGCGCCGGAGCGTGCGCCTCGCGGTCGTAGAACGGGCGGGTGCTCGCCCGCAGCCACATCACCACCGGGTCGTACGTGTCCGACATCGCGACGGTCGACACCGGCAGCCCGTCCGGGACCGCCACGATCGACTTCTGCATCATCGCGCGCACCGAGTCCACCGACGCGGGGGTGGTGTCGTATACATCGAGCCCGATGGCCAGATACGGCTGGCCGAGCGCGGGCTGTACCCAGGCGCGGCGCAGTGAACGGACCGCGGGGGTGCGGTGGGCGTGCTGGCTGAGCTGGGCGTAGAACTGCGGCAGGTCGATGGTCGGCTCGGACAGCCGCAGCGGGCCCGCGGGCTGCCGGTCCAGGCCGGCCGCGATACGGCGCAGATCGGGCCAGGGGATGCCGACGCCGCCGCCCGGGGCGTGCGGATTGAGCCAGAGGCCGAAGTGGTCCGGGTAGAGGGCGCGGGCGGCGTCGAGGCCGCTGATGACCTCGTGCGCGCGGTTCCAGCCGGAGGCGGCGAGCTCCTGTGCGGAGGTGACACAGGGGGCGTATCCGACGCCGTCGACCTCCATGTTTCCGTACTGGGCGTCGGGCGATCCGGCCTGGCCGTGCCAGAGCAGCATCCAGACCTGCCCGGACGCGGGGTCGGCGAGCGCCCGCAGCAGCGCCTCGTACGCGTCGTAGCGCCCGGGTGTCACCTGGCGCAGCATGTGCTCGATCTGCCCGGCCGCAGCCGCGCCCGACGCGCTCACCGTCGACCGGCCCCCTTTTGCCACAGTCCCGTACACCATTGCCGCTTCTCCCCGTCCCGGGGTGACCCGGGTTATGAAACCAGCTTATGCGGCCGCACCGACAGCGGCTCAGTGCTCCCGGTTGTAGAAGGGCCGCACCTTGTCGAGCATCCAGTCGCCGACGGGGTCCTGGGCCACGTCGAGCAGTACCAGGTTCACCGGCCAGGCCACCGGGACCCGGCCCAGTGCGCGGCCGAGTGCGTCCATGGGGAGGTTACGGGCGGGCCCGTCCCACTGCGAGACCTCCACGCCGACGAACATCACCGGGTCGGCGCCCTCGATGCTCGCCAGGCACCGGCGCGCGGTGCGCACCACGCCCGTGGCCGCGAATTCCTCCGCCGCCACGGACAGGAAGTCCACCGGGTCGACCTGCCAGTCCGGCTCGAAGAGGCGGACCCGGCCGCCGCTGGTGGGGCCGTCCAGCGGGGTGCGCCCGACCCGGCACAGTTCGGCCACCGCCGCGGGCGGCACCGGGATACCGACGGCGCCGTCCGGGTTCACGGCGATCCCGAGCCGCGGGGGCAGGCCGCGGGCGAACTCGACGGCGGGCGCCACGGTGTACGCCATGTGCTCGCCGACCACCTGCTTGAACTGCTGCTCCGAGCTGAAGACCGGCACGTAGGCGGCGCCGCCGAGCTCCACCATGGGCAGGTCGAGGTCGGGGCTGTCCGGGCCGCCGCCCTTGGGCAGCGGCACCCAGAGCCGGCTGCGGCCGAGCACCTCGACGATACGGCCGGCCACGGAGGGTGAAGGTTCGGCGCCGACCGACGCCGCGAGTACCTCTTCGAGCTCGTTGCCCGGCCATCCCTCATACGGAAGGCCGTACGCGCCCGCTGCTCCGTCTGCGCCCTGCGCCGGAATGTCCATCTGCAACCTGCCTGCTCGCCACTGCTCCGTCTGCGCGCCTAGGGCCTGTCCGGCGGACAGACCCTAGGCGCGCATAGACCTTACGCCGGGCCGGGACGAGCCGGGGCGGGACGTGCAATGATGTGCGCGCTAACTGCATACCGGCCGCTTGAATCCGCGCGGGAGAGTTCCTGGCCTTGACCGGCCGGGGCGCCGAAGGAGCAAGACCCTCCCTTGAATCTCTCAGGCCCCGTACCGCGCGGACGAGGCAACTCTGAAAAGCGGGTCGGTCCGTTCCTGGTCCGGCTCCACCCAAGGTGCAAGCCCAGTCCACGCGTCCGTGTGGCCGGGGCGAACCTCTCAGGTTTTGATGACAGATGGGGAGGATTTCGTCCTCGCCAGTCATGCCCTGGGAGCCCTAACGATGAGCAACGCCCCCCGTCTCACCGCACTCGACGCCCTGCACAGGTCGCTGGGCGCGACCATGACCGACTTCGCGGGCTGGGACATGCCGCTGCGGTACGCCAGTGAGCGCGACGAGCACAACGCCGTACGCACCAAGGCCGGTCTCTTCGACCTCTCGCACATGGGCGAGATCACGGTCACCGGGCCGCAGGCCGCCGACCTGCTGAACTACGCCCTGGTCGGGAACATCGGCTCGGTCGGCACCGGCCGCGCCCGCTACACGATGATCTGCCAGGAGGACGGCGGGATCGTCGACGACCTGATCGTCTACCGCCTGGCCGACACCGAGTACATGGTCGTCGCGAACGCGGGCAACGCCCAGGTCGTCCTGGACGCCCTCACCGCCCGTGCCGAGGGCTTCGACGCCGCCGTACGGGACGACCGGGACGCGTACGCGCTGATCGCCGTACAGGGTCCGGAGTCCCCCGGCATCCTGAAGTCGGTCACCGACGCCGACCTGGACGGCCTGAAGTACTACGCGGGCCTGCCGGGCACGGTCGCCGGGGTGCAGGCCCTGATCGCCCGCACCGGCTACACCGGCGAGGACGGCTTCGAGCTGTTCGTGGCGCCCGCCGACGCCGAGAAGCTGTGGCAGGCGCTGACCGAGGCGGGGTCTTCGGCCGGGCTGATCCCCTGTGGTCTTTCCTGCCGGGACACGCTGCGCCTGGAGGCGGGCATGCCGCTGTACGGGCACGAGCTGACCACCGCCCTGACGCCGTTCGACGCGGGCCTGGGCCGGGTCGTGAAGTTCGAGAAGACCTCGCACGGAGACGACTTCGTCGGCCATGACGCGCTGACCGCTGCCGCCGCCAAGGCCGAGACCGCGCCGCCGCGCAAGCTGGTCGGGCTGGTCGCCGATGGCCGCCGGGTGCCGCGCGCCGGATACCCGGTGGTCGCCGCCGACGGCACGGTGATCGGCGAGGTCACCTCCGGTGCGCCGTCCCCGACGCTCGGCAAGCCGATCGCGATGGCGTACGTGGACGCCGCGCACGCCGCGCCCGGTACGGCCGGGGTCGGCGTGGACATCCGTGGCAAGGCGGAGCCGTACGAGGTCGTCGCGCTGCCGTTCTACAAGCGCCAGAAGTGACGCATCGCACGTCCCGTCCGACCGCGTCACGTCTGACCACGTCCGTCGCGTCGTTCACCTTGGGTACCTCTTGAGTACCTCGTTCACCATCACTCCCCCGCGTACAGGAGAATTCAGGCCATGAGCAACCCCCAGCAGCTGCGCTACAGCAAGGAGCACGAGTGGCTGTCGGTCGCCGAGGACGGCGTATCGACGGTCGGCATCACGGAGCACGCGGCCAACGCGCTCGGTGACGTCGTCTTCGTCCAGCTCCCCGAGGTCGGGGACACCGTCACCGCGGGCGAGACCTGCGGTGAGCTGGAGTCCACCAAGTCGGTCAGCGACCTCTACTCGCCGGTCACCGGTGAGGTCACCGAGGCCAACCAGGATGTCGTGGACGACCCCGCACTGGTCAACTCCGCCCCGTTCGAGGGCGGTTGGCTGTTCAAGGTGCGCGTCACGGAGGAGCCGAAGGACCTGCTCTCCGCGGACGAGTACACCGAGTTCTCCGGCTCCTGAGCATCCAAGGACGTAGGCCCATGTCTGTTCTCAACACGCCCCTGCACGAGCTCGACCCGGACATCGCCGCCGCGGTCGACGCCGAGCTGGACCGCCAGCAGTCCACCCTCGAGATGATCGCCTCGGAGAACTTCGCTCCGGTCGCGGTCATGGAGGCCCAGGGCTCGGTCCTGACCAACAAGTACGCCGAGGGCTACCCCGGCCGCCGCTACTACGGCGGCTGTGAGCACGTCGACGTGGTCGAGCAGATCGCCATCGACCGCATCAAGGCGCTGTTCGGCGCCGAGCACGCCAATGTGCAGCCGCACTCGGGCGCCCAGGCCAACGCGGCCGCGATGTTCGCGCTGCTGAAGCCCGGCGACACGATCATGGGTCTGAACCTCGCGCACGGCGGGCACCTGACCCACGGCATGAAGATCAACTTCTCCGGCAAGCTCTACAACGTGGTCCCGTACCACGTGGACGAGCAGACCGGCCAGGTCGACATGGCCGAGGTCGAGCGCCTCGCCAAGGAGTCCAAACCGAAGCTGATCGTGGCCGGCTGGTCGGCGTACCCGCGCCAGCTGGACTTCGCCGCCTTCCGCCGGATCGCCGACGAGGTCGGCGCGTACCTGATGGTGGACATGGCCCACTTCGCCGGCCTGGTCGCCGCGGGGCTGCACCCGTCCCCCGTACCGCACGCGCATGTGGTCACCACGACCACGCACAAGACGCTCGGCGGCCCGCGCGGCGGGGTGATCCTGTCCACGCAGGAGCTCGCCAAGAAGATCAACTCCGCGGTCTTCCCCGGTCAGCAGGGTGGCCCGCTGGAACACGTCATCGCGGCGAAGGCCGTCTCCTTCAAGGTCGCCGCGTCCGACGACTTCAAGGAGCGCCAGCAGCGCACCCTGGAGGGCGCGCGGATCATCGCCGAGCGCCTGGTCCAGGAGGACACCAGGGCGGCGGGCGTGAACGTGCTCACCGGCGGTACGGACGTCCACCTGGTCCTGGTCGACCTGCGCGAGAGCGAGCTGGACGGCCAGCAGGCCGAGGACCGCCTCCACGAGGTCGGCATCACGGTCAACCGCAACGCGGTCCCGAACGACCCGCGGCCGCCGATGGTCACCTCGGGTCTGCGGATCGGTACGCCCGCGCTGGCCACCCGCGGCTTCGGCGCCGATGACTTCCGCGAGGTCGCGGACATCATCGCCGAGGTGCTCAAGCAGTCGGCCGACACCGAGTCGCTGAAGGCCCGGGTCTCCGCCCTGGCCGCGAAGCACCCGCTGTACCCGTCGCTGT
Source organism: Streptomyces sp. E11-3 (assembly GCF_046540415.1). NCBI lineage: Bacteria > Bacillati > Actinomycetota > Actinomycetes > Kitasatosporales > Streptomycetaceae > Streptomyces > Streptomyces sp. E11-3. The sequence continues at coordinate 2,179,717 of NZ_JAZGRL010000001.1, forward strand.
AACGAGCCTCACAGCGATGCGAGAGGGGCCCGGCCCGCGGGCGTCCACGGGCCGGGCCCCTCGCCG
>NZ_JAZGRL010000001.1:2179851-2262527 GCF_046540415.1 Streptomyces sp. E11-3
GTGCGCCGCTTCTGGGGCCCGGCCCGCGGGCGTCCACGGGCCGGGCCCCTCGCCGTACTCCACCCTCCATACCCCATGCCGCAAATCGGCGCTTGTCGGGAGTTTCCCCGCGCGCGTTACGCTCGAATGCCGGACACCATCCGCGAAGGGTGGAGACAGTCCGCGCACCTCACGAGTCGCCTTCTGCCCCGCCCCGCACACCCCACGAGCAGACAAGGGAGTCCGCCACCGTGGCCATCTCCGTATTCGACCTCTTCTCCATCGGCATCGGCCCGTCCTCGTCCCACACGGTCGGCCCGATGCGGGCCGCCCGGATGTTCGTGGGCCGCCTGAAGAAGGACGGTCTGCTCGCCGAAACCGGCTCGGTGCGCGCCGAGCTCTTCGGCTCGCTGGGCGCCACCGGACACGGCCACGGCACGCCCAAGGCCGTACTCCTGGGCCTGGAGGGCCACTCCCCGCGTACCGTCGACGTGGAGAGCGCCGACGACGAGGTCGCGCGCATCCGCTCCACCGGCAGGCTGCGGCTGATGGGCGCGGAGATAGGCGACGCCCACGAGATCGACTTCGACGAGCCGAACCAGCTGATCCTGCACCGCCGCCGGGCGCTGCCGTACCACGCCAACGGCATGACGCTCTTCGCGTACGACGCCGCCGGCACCCCGCTCCTGGAGAAGACGTACTACTCGGTGGGCGGCGGCTTCGTCGTCGACGAGGACGCGGTCGGCGAGGACCGGATCAAGCTGGACGACACCGTCCTGAAGTACCCCTTCCGCAGCGGCGACGAGATGCTGCGCCTGGCCCAGGAAACCGGCCTGTCGATCTCCTCCCTCATGCTGGAGAACGAGAAGGCCTGGCGCACCGAGGACGAGATCCGCGAGGGCCTGCTGGAGATCTGGCGGGTCATGCAGGCCTGCGTCTCGCGTGGCATGTCCCGGGAGGGCATCCTGCCGGGCGGCCTGAAGGTACGCCGCCGCGCCGCGTCCTCCGCCCGCCAGCTGCGCGCCGACGGCGACCCGATCCTGCACCGCAGCGAGTGGACGACGATCTACGCGATGGCGGTCAACGAGGAGAACGCGGCGGGTGGCCGGGTGGTGACCGCCCCGACCAACGGCGCCGCGGGCGTCCTGCCCGCCGTCCTGCACTACTACATGCACTTCGTGCCCGGCGCCGACGAGGACGGCATCGTCCGCTTCCTGCTCGCGGCCGGCGCCATCGGCATGCTCTTCAAGGAGAACGCCTCCATCTCCGGCGCCGAGGTCGGCTGCCAGGGCGAGGTCGGCTCGGCCTGCTCGATGGCCGCGGGCGCGCTGGCCGAGGTGCTCGGCGGCACCCCGGAGCAGGTGGAGAACGCCGCCGAGATCGGCATGGAGCACAACCTGGGCCTGACCTGCGACCCGGTCGGCGGCCTGGTCCAGATCCCGTGCATCGAGCGGAACGGCATGGCGGCGGTCAAGGCGGTCACCGCGGCGCGGATGGCGATGCGCGGCGACGGCAGCCACAAGGTGTCCCTCGACAAGGTCATCAAGACCATGAAGGAGACCGGCGCCGACATGAAGGTCAAGTACAAGGAGACGGCCCGCGGCGGGCTCGCGGTCAACGTCATCGAGTGCTGACGGCGTGACGCCAGGCGGCTACGGCTTCGGCGATGCGAAATAGTCCCGCACGGCGTCGGTCTGCTTCTCCATCATGGCAATGATCCCCTCGACGACTTCGGGGTCGGCGTCGTCGGCGATCGTCAGCTCTCGTGACCACTCGAAGAAGCTGCGGTCCGGATCGTTGGTGATCGGCCGGACGCGAACCGTGGCGACGTAGCCGTCGACGCCCGTCGTCGGCGCGACGGCTCGGTAGGTCTGGGACCGCTCCAGCTCGTTGCGTCCGGCGACCTCCTGCTGGACCAGGCCGTCGCAGAACACCAGCGTGAAGTCATAGCGCGACGGCACCCGTTCGAGCGCGCCGCCTTCGGCCCAGCGCACGTCCTTCGCCGCGTCTCCGGACACGATCTTCACCACCTTCATGGGGTCGCGGACCTCGGTCCAGACGGCGTCCGGATCGGCGTCGACGATCGTCGAGTGGTGCATCGTGTGCTTCCGCTGGATCGCCACGAGAACTCCTTGTCAGACTTGTCAGGCGGGGAAAGTCCCTTGCTCCGTTGCAAGTTGTGTGAGGAGTACACAGCCAACCGGGTGGAGTCAGATAGGGGTGGAAGACATGAAGACATCCGCAGGCTGAGACGACTCTTCGTAGACTCCTACAAGATCCGGTCCACGCTCGAAACCCACCGCCTGGCACGGGAGTTGGTGGTTCGCGCGTCGACAGCGCGGAGCGCCGATCACCGTGCGCTGAGAACGGCGCCGAGTTCCCGCAGCGCCTCGGCCACCCCGGACAGGGGTAGATGGGCGTGCCCGACGACCAGTGCGGGCGCCTCCACGCGGGGTACGACGCCGAACGCCGCGCCGCCGCGCACCAGGACCCCGCGGCGCAGCGCACCGTCCACCAGCGCCGCCTCGTCGGTATGCGCGGGGAGACGGACGTGGGCGTGCAGGCCTGCGGCGGGTCCGAGTACCATCGCGCCGGGCAACTGGGCCGACACGGCCTCCCCGAGGAGCCGTCGCCGGGCGGCGCACTTCTGGCTGAGCCTGCGCAGATGCCGGTCGAAGAGCCCGCTGCGCAGCAGGTCCGCCAGGGCGAGCTGGGTGAACGACTCGGTGCCGAGGTCGTGCCGGGCGCGTACCCGCAGCAGCCGGTGCAGCAGCTTCTCGGGGGCGGTGAGCCAGCCCAGCCGCAGGCCGGGGCCGAGGATCTTGCTCGCGGTGCCGGCGTAGATCACCCGGTCGGGCGCCAGTCGTTGCAGGGCCAGCGGCCGAGGGCGCTCGTCGTCGTACCAGAGCCCGCCGTCGTAGTCGTCCTCGATCACCCAGCCGTCGACGGCACGCGCCCACTGTACGAGCGCTGCACGGCGGCGGTCGGAGAGCACGGCTCCGGTCGGGAACTGATGGGCCGGGGTGACGAGGACGGCGCGTGCCGAGGTCGCCGCCAGGGCGTCGACGTCGATGCCCTCGTCGTCCACCGGCACCGGCACCACGCGTATGCCGCTGTCCTGGACAAAGCGGCGTTGGCCCGGATGGCAGGGGTCCTCGACGGCCAGTTCCGTGCGGCCCGTCGCGGGCAGCTCGGCGCATAACAGGGCCAGAGCCTGGGCGAATCCGCCCACCACGAGCATGGTGCTCGGCGTCGCCCGCACCCCGCGGAGCCGTCCGAGGTAGCGGGCGAGTTCGACGCGCAGCTCCGGTTCGCCCGCGAGGGGCGGATAGGAGGTGCCAAGCGGCCGCGGGGACCGTAACACCCGCTGATAGGCCGTCAGCCACTCCCCGCGCGGCACGCCGGGGGCGTTGTGACCGCCGGGTCGCAGGTCCCAGCGCACCGTGGGTACCCGGCCCTCGTCCAGCAGGGCCGGCACGACCGCGTCACGGGACAGATGGCCCGTGACCCGGGTGCCGGCACCCCGCGCTGCCTCCAGATACCCCTCCGCGGCGAGCTGCGCGTACGACTCGACCACCACGCTGCGGGAGACGCCGAGGTCCTTGGCGAGCCGTCGGGTGGCGGGCAGCCGGGTGCCGGGGTGCAGGGTTCCCTGCTGGATCTCCCGCTTGATGGACCTCTGTATCTGCGAGGTGAGGGATCCATCGGAATCCCGGGAGATGGTCAACGCCAGGTGCAGGGCCATGAGTACTCCAGCCGTAGTTCGTGATCATCGAACGCACTCACAGCCGCACTGCACCGGGTTGTCAGTAGTCGATACGGTCGGACTTGGCCAGCCAGGCGTCGAACGGCGCCGTACGGTTCGGCAGGTCCAGCTGCTCGATCGACGCCGGCCACATCGACGCGGGCCGCTTCTCGAACAGGTCGTAGAACTTGCGGTCGTCGAAACCGGCCACCGCGGCATCGTCCCGATCGGCGGCGAAGACGATCCGGTCGACTCGCGCCCACAGCGCGGAGGAAAGGCACATCGGGCACGGCTCACACGAGGTGATCAGGACGCAGCCCTGGAGCGAGAAGGTGCCCAGTTCCTTGCAGGCGGCGCGCATCGCGCTCACCTCGGCGTGCGCGGTCGGGTCCAGGGTCGCGGTGACCTGGTTGTTCCCGATGGCGACGACCTTGCCGTCCTTGGCGACCAGTGCGCCGAACGGACCGCCGCCGTTCGCCACGCTGTTGGTGGCCAGGCTGATCGCCTGGTCCATCCAGGCGCGCTCGAGTTCCTGGATGCTCGGCTCTTGGGTGTGCGTAGTCACGGTTACTCCTTATTCGGAAGTGGTGGGGGGCAGCTTTCGGAAGTGGTGAGGGCAGCTTTCGGGAGCGGTGGGGGTCAGCGCGGCTCGACGCCGCAGATGTGCTCCGGTGAGACCGGGGTGTGGGTCAGGTCCAGCCCCGTCGCGTTGCGGATGGCGTTCACGACCGCGGGGGTGGCGGAAATGGTGGGCGGCTCGCCGACACCGCGCACGCCGTACGGCGAGTTCGGGTCGGCCCTCTCGATCACGTCCACCGTCATCGGCGGCGTGTCCAGAATGGTCGGGATCAGGTAGTCGGTGAACGACGGGTTGCGGATCTTGCCGTCCTTGACCTTGATCTCCTCCATCACGGCAAGGCCCATTCCCTGGGTGGAACCACCCTGGATCTGGCCGATCACGGCGTCGGGGTTGATCGCCTTGCCGACGTCCTGCGCGCAGTCCAGCTGGATGACCTTGACCAGACCGAGCTCGGCGTCCACCTCGACGACCGCGCGGTGCGCGGCGTAGGCGTGCTGGACGTGCACCCGCTTGCTCTGGCCGGTGACCGGGTCCATCGGGTAGGTCCGCAGGTGGTGGTACTCGCGGGTCTCCTCGATCACGTCGTCGCCGAGGACCTCCTCGACCGCGGCGAGAGCGCCGTCGGCCGCGGACACGACCTTGCCGCCCTTGAGGGACAGATCGGTCTGCGTCCAGCCGAACTTGTCGCGGCCCAACCGGAAGAGGGCCTCGCGCACGGCCTCACAGACGGTCTTGACGGCACCGCCGGTGATGTACGTCTGGCGGGAAGCCGAACTCGAACCCGCGTCACCGACGTTGGTGTCGGCCGGGGCGACGGTCACCCGCTCCACGCCGAGTTCGCTGCGGACGATCTGCTGCTTCATGGTGATCAGGCCCTGCCCGACCTCGGCCGCCGCGGTGTGCACCAGCGCGACCGGCTCGCCACCGATGGCCTGCAGCCGCACCCGCGCCGTGGAGTAGTCGTCGACGCCTTCCGCGTACGAGACGTTCTTGATGATCACGGCGTAGCCGACGCCCCGGACAACGCCCTCACCGTGCGAGGTATTGGACAGACCACCCGGCAGGCCGCGGACGTCGGCCTGGCCGTCGGCGGTCTTCCAGGCGTCCTGGGGTGGCAGCGGCATGTCCTTGAGGCGCTGCAGCAGCTCGGCGACCGGCGCGGGCGAGTCAAGGACCTGCCCGGTGTGCATGGTCGAGCCCTGGGAGACGGCGTTGAGCTGACGCAGCTCCACCGGGTCCATGTCGAGCGCCTTGGCGAGCTTGTCCATCTGGGACTCGTAGGCGTATCCGGGCTGTACGGCGCCGAGGCCACGCATCGCGCCGCACGGCGGGTTGTTCGTGTAGAGGCCCCAACCCTCGATCTTGACGTTGGGTACCTCGTACGGTCCGACGGCCAGCGAAGTGGCGTTGCTGACCACGACGGGGGTCTTGGAGGCGTACGCGCCGCCGTCGAAGTACATCTTCGCCTTGACGTAGACGAGCTTGCCGTCCTTGGTCGCGCCGTGCTCGTAGTACATCTTCGCCGGGTGCCGGTGTACGTGGCCGTAGAAGGACTCTTCGCGGTTGTAGACCATCTTCACCGGCTTGCCGGTGTGCAGCGCCAGCATGCAGGCGTGGATCTGCATGGACAGGTCCTCGCGGCCGCCGAAGGCACCGCCGACACCGGACATGGTGAAGCGCACCTTCTCGACCGGGAGGCCGAGCGCCCGCGCCGTCTGCTTCTGGTCCACGTGCAGCCACTGGGTGGCGAGGAACAGGTCGACCCCGCCGTCCTCGGCCGGGATGGCCAGACCGGACTCCGGACCGAGGAACGCCTGGTCCTGCATGCCCATGGTGTACACATCGGACACCACGACGTCGGCCGTGGCCTCCGGGTCGCCGCTGATGATCGGCTGATAGCGCACCACGTTGCCCCCGGGGTGCTCGGGGTGCAGCTTGGGCAGCGTGTCGTCGTGCGCGGCCCGCTCCGGGTCGGTGATCGGCTCAAGTACGTCGTAGTCGACCACGATCTTCGCCAGCGCGCGCCGGGCCGTCTCCGGGTGGTCGGCGGCGACGAGGGCAACCGGCTCACCCTTGTAGCGCACGATGTCCGAGGCGAGCGCCGGCGTGTCGGCGACCTTCAGGCCGTAGACGTTCTCGCCGGGGACGTCCTCGTGGGTCAGCACCGCGTACACGCCGGGGTGCTTGACGGCCTCGGTGATGTCGATCGAGTTGATCCGCGCATAGGGGTGCGGGCTGCGCAGCGTCCCGCCCCAGAGCATGTCCTCCGCCCAGAGATCCGAGGAGTAGGCGAACTCACCGTTCACCTTGAGCGTTCCGTCCGGTCGCAGCGGGCTGTCGCCGATGCCGCCGGTGATCGACTCGTTGAGGTCCTGTGGGGTGCGGGCGGGAGAAGGCTGGTTGGTCATCAGGAAGCCTCCGCTGTCTGGTTACTCGGCAGCCAGATCTGGGCCATGTGGGTTGCAGCCGAGTGGGTTGCAGCCGAGTGGGTGTTCACCAGGCCCGGGGTGACCAGTTCGCTCATGCCGGGGCCCCTCCCGCATGGGTCTTGGCCTGGCGGGTGGCCGCCAGGCGGACCGCGTCGAGGATCTTTTCGTAGCCGGTGCAGCGGCAGAGGTTGCCGGAGAGGGCCTCGCGGATGTCGGCGTCGGACGGTGCGGCGTTGCGCTCCAGGAGCGCGTCGGCCTGGACCAGCAGGCCGGGGGTGCAGAAACCGCACTGGACGGCGCCGGCGTCGAGGAACGCCTGCTGGATCGGGGCGAGCTCGCTGGCCTCGCCGGTCTGGCTGTCGGTGCCGGTGGCCTGCCACTGCTGCGCGGCGTCGAGTGAGGTGCCGCAGGCGCCGGTGCCGCAGCCGCCGTGCGCGTCGCGGTGTTGGGCGTAGTCGGCCAGGCCCTCGACGGTGACGACCTCGCGGCCCTCGGCCTGACCGGCCGCGACCAGACAGGAACAGACCGGCACACCGTCCAGACGGACCGTGCAGGAGCCGCATTCGCCCTGCTCACAGGCGTTCTTCGAGCCCGGCAGGCCGATGCGCTCACGCAGCACGTACAGGAGGCTCTCGCCTTCCCAGACGTCGTCGGCTTCCTGCGGGCGGCCGTTGACCGTGAAATTGACGCGCATGGCTATGCAGCTCCTTCGTGGGCGCCGCGGCCGTGACAGTCGCGGTAGGACTCCCAGGTCCACATCAAGGTGCGGCGGGCCATCACGCCGACCGCGTGCCGCCGGTAGTCGGCGCTGCCGCGCACGTCGTCGATCGGGTTGCAGGCGCCTGCGGCGAGCCGCGCGAACTCCTTCGCGACCGACGGGGTGATGATCTTGCCGGTGTCCCAGAAGCCGCCCTCCGCCAGCGCCGCGTTCAGGAACTCCTCGGCCTCCTTCGCCCGGATGGGGGTCGGGGCGGCGGAGCCGATGCCGGTGCGCACCGTGCGGGTCGTGGGGTGCAGGGCCAGGGCGAACGCGCAGACCGCGATGACCATCGCATTCCGCGTGCCGACCTTGGCGAACTGCTGCGGGCCGTCCGCCCTGGGGATGTGCACGGCCTTGATCAGCTCGTCCGGCTCCAGGGCGTTGCGCTTGACGCCCGTATAGAACGCGTCGATCGGGATCAGCCGCGCCCCGCGGGCCTGCGACTCCACCTCGACGTCCGCCCCCGAGGCCAGCAGCGCCGGATGGGAGTCCCCGGCCGGTGAGGCGCAGCCCAGGTTGCCGCCGACGCCGCCCCGGTTGCGGATCTGCGGCGAGGCCACCGTGTGCGCGGCCAGCGCCAGACCCGGCAGCTCGGCCCGCAGATTCTCCATGATCTTCGTGTACGGGACGGATGGACCCAGGACGACCTTCTCCTGGCCGACCGTCCACGCGCCCAGCGCGCTGATCCGGTTCAGGTCCAGGAGGTACTCCGGGCGCCGGTGGTCAAAGTTGATCTCGACCATCACATCGGTGCCACCCGCGATCGGCACAGCCGTGGGGTGCGCGGCCTTGGCGGCCAGCGCCTCCTCCCAGCTGGCGGGGCGAAGGAAGTCCATGTGGGGCTCTCTTCCATCGGAGTCGGGTCGTTCGGATCGAGCATTTCGAGCCAGGGCCCGACGTCCGTTCCGTGACTCGTTCACGTGCTGTTCACGCGGAATAGCGCAAGTACACCCGCCCGCCCCAGCCCGTGGTCAGTCACCGAAACCATGAAGGAGTTGCCTGGTCATCTGGTCCATCTTGTAGATTCGTATGAAAGGCGATCCTCAGTAACCCCAGCGCTTTCCGACCGAAACGTCCGGCGCAGGTCAGCGACATGATCAAGACAGAAACGGCGGTGGGGCGCCAGGTCCCTGCCATCGCCAGCAGGGCTCACCACAGGTGCGATGTGTCGTTGAGCGACCGCACCGACGCACTCCCCTTCGCGTAGTACGCAACCGCCGACACCGAGGCCGCCGCGACCTCCATCCGGAACAACGACTCCGGCGGCGCGCCGAGCGCCAACCGGACCAGCTGCCTCACCGGCACCACATGCGAGACGACCAGCACGGTCTGCCCCGCGTACCGCGCCAGCAGCTTGTCCCGTGACAGCGCCACCCGCCGCGCCACGTCGTCGAGGGACTCGCCGCCCGACGGTGCTGCCGTCGGCGATCGCAGCCAGGCCGCCAGCTCGTCCGGGTGGCGCTGCCGCACCTCGGCGTACGTCAGCCCTTCCCAGGCCCCGAAGTCCGCCTCCCGCAGTTCCTCGTCGACTCGTACGTCGAGCCCCAGCCGTACGGCCGCCGCCTCGGCGGTCTCCCGGCAGCGCCGCAGCGGTGAGGCCACGACCGCCCGTACCGTCCCGCGCGCCGCGAGCATCGCCGCGGCCGCCTCGGCCTGCCGCCGCCCGGCCGCCGACAGCGACGGGTCGCCGCCACTGCCGGAGAAGCGCTTCTCCGGCGTCAGTGCCGTCTCCCCGTGCCGCATCAGTACGAGAGTGGTGGGCGTGCCCAGGTCGGCGAGCCCGGCCGGGGCGGGCTCGGACTCCTTGAGGTCCTCAGGCTGTTCAGTATGCGCGGCGTTCAAGCGGGCTGCTCCTGGGTGAGGTGGGCGGACACACGCGTCGCCGGGACGTCATGCAAGACGTCCCGGCGACGCGTACGAAGGTCAGGCGGAGGTGTCGGCCTTCCTGACGAGGTAGTTGCCGAGCATGAGGTAATCGATCTCCGTGCCGAGGAAGCACTTCAGCGCGTCGGCCGGTGTGCAGACGATCGGCTCGCCCGCCACGTTGAACGAGGTGTTGAGCAGACAGGGAACGTCGGTCAGTGCGGTGAACCGGCGCAACAGAGCCGCCAGCCGCGGGGTGTCCTGATCGGTGATCGTCTGCACTCTGGAGGTGCCGTCCACATGGGTCGCCCCCGGGAGCACGTCGTGGAATTCCGGCCGCACCGGGAACACGAACGTCATATACGGCGAACGGGTCTTGCGGCCCATCTCGAAGATCTTCGGCGCGTCCGACTCAAGCACGATCGGTGCGAACGGGCGGAACGGTTCGCGGTGCTTGACCCTCGTATTGATGACATCCTTGATGTCCGGGAAATTCGGGTTCGCAAGGATACTGCGGTGCCCCAGTGCCCGAGGGCCATGCTCGATCCGGCCCTCGTACCAGCCGATGACCACCTTCTCGGTGAGCAGTTTCGCCACCTGATCGACGACCGCGTCGTCGCTCAGCCTGCTCCATTCCACGCGATCGCCGAACTCCCGTAGGGCCTGCTCGATCGTCGAGTCGTCGTATTCCGGTCCGAGATACGGAGTGACCCGCGGCGCGGACTTCTTCTTGTCGGCGCTGTCCGGGTGACTGACCCAGGCCTGGACCGCGGCGCCGATGACGATGCCGGTGTCGCTGGCGCCGAAACTCACGTCCATGTCGTCGAACCGCGACCCCTCAAGCAGCGGAGTGTTGTTGAGGCAGTTCAGCGCCACGCCGCCTTCGAACAGCAGGTGGTTCAGATCCGTCTTGGCCTCCAGCGCGCGGAGCTGGTGGCTCGTGACGACGGTCAGCATCTCCTGTGCCGCGGCGGCCACCTTGGCCTTGTACTCCAGGGTGTCCTGCACAGGACCGAAATACTGCTCGAACAGGGGCTCGAAGCTACGGGGGTTGTCCGTCTCAAGAGGCCTGCGGAACGTGTATCGCCCGTCCTCGTGCAGTTCGACGATGTGCTCAAGGAACGGGTTCGGCGCTGGGGGCTCGGCGAATCCGGCCAGGCCCATGATCTTGTACTCGTCATTGTTGGGCACGAAGCCCAGGAATCGCGTAATCGCGGCGAACAGGAGCCCGATCGAATACTCCGCGCCGATGGTCGACTCGTCGAAGACGCGGATCCGGCCGTCGCGGATTTCCCCGATCAGCGACGAGAACCGCTCGGCACGGCCGTCACTGATGAGGAACGCGCTGTCCTTCATACCCGCCATGTAGTAGCCGGTCATCGCGTGGGCGAAGTGGTGCGGTACGAACACCACCTTGTCCGGATCGGGAGTGAAACCGGTACGTGCGGCGAAGTCGGCGAGGATCGCTTCGGGGCTGACGACCTCGGCGAACAGCTTGCGCATGCTGCTCACCAGGTATCCCCGCGCCGAGGGTTCCATCGGCGCCGACGTGATATCGGACAGCAGCTGGTCCTGGACCTCGGCGGACCAGTTCCAGGGGATCGCGATCCGGTCGATGTCGGAGAACCGCAACCCCGCGTGTTCCAGGCACCACTTCACCGAGTTGACCGGGAAGTCGGTGGTCTTCTTCTCCCGGTTGAGCCGCTCTTCCTCCACGGCAGCGACCAGCTCGCCGTCCACCAGCAGCGATGCACCCGAGTCGTGGCCGAGGAGGTAGTGCTTTTCGGTTCCGACCGCGCCGAAGTTCTCGGCGAAGAATTCCGAGACGCGAGTGAAACCGTTCCACCCCAAGACAATCATGAGATTTTCCTTACGAAGGCATCGGTGGCTGTACGACCGCGGGGAAGCGGTCGACGGAGAGGCCGGCCGCGTCGGTCCAGGGCTCCTTGTCGAGGCAGAGGTCGCGGACGATCTCTCCGGCCGCGGGTGCCTGGCACAGTCCCTGGCCGGAGAATCCCGCCGCGTAGAGGAAGGGACGGGAGGGGTCCCGGCCGATGAAGGCGCTCCCGTCCGGGCTGGCGTCGAGGGATCCGCTCCACCCGCGGTGAATGCGGCTGCCGGCGAGGTCCGGGTAGGTGGTGCCGAGTTGGTGCGACAGCCGCTGGAGCCAGACCTCCCGCGATTCGTCCTGCTCGGGGCGGCCCATCCCGACGAGGATGCGGTCCTTCCAGGCGCGGATCCGCAGACTGGAGGGGTGCAGGGTCATCGGCAGGGTGGTGAGAGGGGCGGCGGGCGGGTCGGTGAGGAGCAGTTCGATGGGGTCCGGAGTCACCGGGAGGTGGACGTCGGCCATGGCGCCGACCGTCCCCGACCAGGGGCCGGCCGCGCAGACCACGGTGTCGGCGCGGATGCTGCCCGTGGGGGTGTGGACCCGCCCGTCGGGGTCGACGCCGGTGACGGGTGTCTCCGTACGCAGGATGGCGCCGGCCTCCTGCGCGGCAGCGGCGTAGCCGCGCACGATGGCGGCGGGGTCGCAGGAGTAGGCCTCGGGTGACCAGGCTGCCGCCAGGATGGTGCGCTCGTCGAGCAGCGGGTTGAGTCGCGCCGCCTCGGACGCGGACACGAGCTCGACGTCCACGCCTGCGGCCTGCTGGGCGGCTTGGTCGCGTCGGAACTCCTCCACCTGGTGCTCTTCGGTGAACAGCACCAGGAAGCCAACACGCCGCAGGCCGAGTGGAGTTCCGGTCCGCTCGGCAAAGGCGTGATACGCCGCCGCGCTACGGACGGCAAGGCTCCCGGTACGGGCGTCGCCGGGAAAGTAGGTACGCACCACGCCCGCGGTGGCCGCGGACGCCCCCGACCCGAGCGTGCCGCGCTCCAGCAGGACGGTGCCGACACCGGCCTCGGCGAGATGGCACGCGATCGAGGTGCCGATGACTCCCGCGCCGATGACGACGGCGTCCGCGCGTTCGGGCAGAGCGGTCACGACTGCTGACTCGCTTCGGCGAGGGGCTGCTGGCGCAGGTGGTCACCGGCGTCCCACGGGAACAGGTGCAGGTTCCAGCCACCCAGGCAGTTGATGTAGAGGGCCATCTGACTCGCCACGGCCAGGAAGTCCTCGCGGTCGAGCTGGTCGAGGCAGGACAGGAAGCGCTGGGTGAAGGCCCACAGGTTCTCCAGGCCGCAGTAGCCCAGGAACTCGGCCGGGATACCGATCAACAGGCGGGCCATCTGGCGCAGCGAGTCGATCGGCATGTCCGCGACCACGGCCCGTACCAGGCCGCCGTAGGTGGCGTATCCCAGCGGGCGGGTCTCACCGTTGACGAACAAGAGGGTGGGCAGAACCGTCTCGAAGCTCCCGGCCCCGGATGCGATCCGTCCCTCGTGCAGATCGGCGAGCTCGGGGGGTCCGGACAGCCAGATCCGCTCGGTCTCGGTGTATACGTCGTGGATCAGCTGGTTCGCGTCGGGGTCGGCCGCGGTCAGCCGGGGGATGCGGTGACCGCCTGCCGTGCCCGCCTTACGGACCTCCACCAGGGCCGGCTTCTTCGTCGAATAGACCGAATCCCATACCGCCTGTGCGGCCTCGATGAGACCCGGCATATCCTCCGGCCGGATCTGGCCCACGGGAGATGCCGGCATCGGTTCGGTCAACGTGCCGTACTTGATGCCCACATGCTGCAGCGCGGAACAGAAAACCGTCCCGTCGGGCGCCTCGCGCCGGTCAGCGATCTTGTAGGACGCGGGCGTATGCAGCAGCGAGGGAATCGGTGCCGCGTGATACAGGTGCTCGCCCGCCACCAGCGCGTGCCCCTGCAGACTCCGATAGGGCAACGCGTCCCACAGCGCGTCGGCCAGCGCGGGGTTGCGATCGTCGAGTTCCGCGGTAACGGTGATACCCAGATCGGGCCAGGCGATCTCAATACTCCGGCCGGAAAACGTGTCAGTCAAGGCTTTCTCCTTCGTTCGGCGAGATGTCAGGAGTGCAAGCACAATCCCCGTTGCTTAGTTGCAACTTGAGGGAGTACACAGCCAACTCACCGGAATCAGCTAGGAGTTGAAGACACGAAAACACCGCCAGGCCGAGACCGGCTCTTCGTAGACTTCTACAAAATCCGGCCCGCTCGTGATGTCACCCCTGGTTAACGCTGATGCCGGCGTACTTGGACCGTGTTTTCACCGCGGAATTGGTCTGTTGGACCGGGCTCGGCACGCACAAACTGAGCTGCGGCAACGTCCGGTGCCGACTAGAAGAATTCACGTCCAGCACGTCCAGCACGTCCCGAGGACCTGCGCGGCGGCGACCGGAGGCACAACGCCCGGGTCGTCCGCGAGGTGCCGGAATCGCACCGCATAGTTACGTTTGGGACATGGGTCGTGGGAAGTGGTACCTCACGCGCCGTCGGCTGCGCGCGCCCCGCATCTGGCCGCTGCCGGTCGTCCTGCTGGGTGTGGGCCTCTTCCTGTCCTGGTTGTTCCCGCTGATCGACCGCGAGGTCACCTATCTGGAGCACGAACTCGGCGAGACCTTCTTCCGCTATCTGGACGCCGGTTCGATGGCCACCCTGCTCTCCGCCGTCGCGGGGGGCATGATCACCCTGACCGGTCTGGTCTTCACGGCGATCACCCTGGCCATGCAGTTCGGGGGCTCGCAGCTGTCGGTGCGCGTGGTGCCGATGCTGCAGCAGGACTGGGTGATGCGCTGGGCGATGGGCACCTTCATGGCGACGTTCGTCTACACCCTGATGATCTCGGTGCGGCTCGCGGTGGGCCAGGAGGACTACCGGCCGGTGATCTCGATGTTCTTCGCCATCCTGCTCTCCGTGGTCTGCGCGGTGCTGTTCTTCGCGCTCGTGGCACGGGTGACGAGCACGCTGAACTCGGGGCAGTTGCTGCGCCATCTCGCCGCCGAGGGGCGCAGGGCGGTCGATCGTACGCATCCGGGATACGTGGCCGGGGAGCCGGCCGCCGAGGCCTCCCCCGGGCTCGCCGACCCACCCGCCGCGCCGGAGGTGATCCGGCTCGGCGCACCGCCCAGGCGCGGCCAGATCCTGATCGCCTGCCACGAGGAGGGGCTGGAGCGGCTGGCCCGCAGGACCGGCGCGCGTATCCAGCTCGTCCCGGTGTTCGGCGACTTCGTCGCCCAGGAGGCTCCGCTGTTCCTCGTCCATCCGGGCGCGAAACCGGTCCGTCGCGAGGACCTGACGCGCTGTCTGCTGTTCGGTGCCACGTACAGCGCGGGTATCGACCCGGCCGGGGCGCTGCGCTCGTTCGTCGACATCGCGCTCAAGGCGCTGTCCCCCGGCATCAACGATCCGGGGCGCGCCGTGCAGTGCCTCGACCACATCGAGGACCTGCTGGTGCTGATCGCGCCCCGGCTCGCGGTGCGGCGGGTGACCGGCGAACCGGCCGCGTTCCGGCACCGGACCCGCTCCTGGGCCGACTACGTGTGTATCGCCACCGACGAGATCCGGCACTTCGGGGCCACCTCGGTCCAGGTGCAGCGGCGGCTGCGCGCGCTGTACGCCACGGTCGCCGAGGCCTGTACGCGGGAGCAGGTGGCCCCGCTGCGGTCGCGGCTCGCGACGATGGACGCCGAGGTCTTCGGGCAGTGGCCGCAGGAGCTCGACCGCGGACTGGCCCGCCGCCCTGACTCGCAGGGCCTGGGCACCGAGAACGGCGACACGGTGGGCGGGGTGCGGGGGGTGCCCGGCGGTCCCGCGTAGGGCCCGCCGGGGCGATGGGCCGGGGTCTACCGGTCGGCTGCCGCGCACGCCTTCTCGGGCTCGTCGAGCGGCTCGGCCCCCCGCTCGGTATGCGGCCCCGCCTCGGCGGGCGGTCCGNCCCCCCCCCCCCCCCCCCCCCCCCCAGCGCGGGGAGGCGCCGTCAACCGGCCTGCTGCCGCAGGCGGCTGAGGGATGAGACCAGGGTGTCCACCTCCTCAGGTGTGTTGTAGAGCGCGAACGACGCACGGGCCGCGCTCTCAAGGCCGAAGTGCCGCAGCGCGGGCTGCGCGCAGTGGTGCCCGGCTCGGATGGCGATCCCGTCCCGGTCGAGCCATTCGGCCACGGTCGACGGGTCGACACCGGCGAGGGTGAAGGTCAGGACGGCGATACGCTCCGGGGCCGAGCCCAGCAGTTCGAGGCCGGGCACGGCGGAGAGTGCCTGCTGGGCGTAGTCCATCAGCGCGGTCTCGTACGCCACGACGGCGTCCCGGTCCAGCGCGCCGAGCCACTTCAGCGCGGAGAGCAGCCCGACGACCCCGGCGATATGGCCGGTGCCCGCCTCGAAGCGGTGCGGGACGGGCGCGTACGTCGTCTCACCGAAGTCGACCGACTCGATCATGTTGCCGCCGCCCTGCCAGGGGCGCATCCCCGCCAGCAGCTCCGGCTTGCCGTACAGCGCGCCGATGCCCGTCGGGGCGAACAGCTTGTGCCCGGAGAACACGTAGAAGTCGGCGTCCAACTCCTGGACGTCCACCGGGAAGTGGGCGACGGCCTGGGCGCCGTCGACAAGGACGGTGGCCGAGTACCGGTGCGCCAGCGCGATCATCTCGCGCAGCGGCGGCACGGTGCCCAGCACGTTCGACGCGTGGCTGACGGCGACCAGTTGGGTCCGGTACGAGAGCAGATCGGCGTACGCGTCCTGGTCGATCGTGCCGTCCGCGAGCAGCGGTACCGGGACCACCCGCGCCCCGCGCTCCTTGGCGATCAGCTGCCAGGGGACGATGTTGGAGTGGTGTTCCAGGACGGGGACCAGGATCTCGTCGCCGGGGCCCAGGTTGTCCCGGCCCCAGCTCTGCGCCACCAGGTTGATCGCCTCGGTGGTGCCCCGGGTGAAGACGATCTCCTCGGGGGACGGGGCGCCGAGGAACGCGGCGACGGCGGTCCGGCTCTCCTCGAAGAGCGCGGTCGCCTCGCGGGCCATGGTGTGCGCGCCGCGGTGGATGTTGGAGTTCGCGACGCCGTAGTACGCGCCGAGCGCCTCGATCACCTGGCGCGGCTTCTGGGTGGTGGCGCCGTTGTCCAGCCAGACCAGCGGATGGCCGTTGACGGGCCGGTGCAGCACCGGGAAGTCGTGCCGTACGGCCTCGGCGTCGAAGGGCGCACCCACGGCGCCGGGGCTCGTCGTCCCGGTGAGCAGGGTGTCCGCGCTCGGCACACGGGAGCCGACTTCAGGAGTAGTCATGGTACTTGGACACCTCGACGTTCTTCAGGACCGCGACCGCGTCCTCGACCAGCACCGCGGTGTTGAAGTACGCCGTCATCAGGTATGAGGTGATGGCCTTCTGGTCGGTCCCCATGTTCCGCATGGACAGGCCGGGTTCGACCTCGTCCGGGACCGCCGCCGGGCGCAGCCCGACCACGCCCTGCTCCGCCTCGCCCATGCGCATCAGCAGGATCTCCGTCGTACCGAGACCGCCCCCTCCGCTGAACCGCACCTTGTCGGACGGCAGCAGCGGCACCCCGCGCCAGGTCAGCAGCGGGCTGCCGAACCGGCTGTCGGTCACCGGGGGCACCCCGCGCCGGGTGCACTCGCGGCCGAACGCGGCGATCGCCTTGGGGTGGGCGAGGAAGTAGCCGGGCTGCTTCCAGACCCTGGTCAGCAGCTCGTCCAGGTCGTCGGGGGTGGGTGCGCCGGTACGCGTCTGGACGCGCTGGCCGGGCGCGACGTTGTTGAAGAGCCCGAACTCGGGGTGGTTGAGCATCAGGTTCTCCTGGCGCTCGCGCAGCGCCTGGATGGTCAGGTGCGCCTGTGCCCGGGTCTGGTCCGTGGGCTCGTTGTAGAGGTCGGCGACGCGGGTGTGCAGCCGCAGCACGGTCTGCGCGAGGCTCATGTGGTACTCGCGCGGCGCGCCCTCGTACTCGGCGTAGGTGCCCGGGAGTTCGAGCTCCCCGACATGCCCGCCGGAGAGCTCGATGGGCATCTCGGCGCCGGGCACCTCGCCGTTGGCGCTGTACTCCTCCATGGCGCCGCGCAGCGCTTCGTCCCGCTCGGTCAGCGTGGCGAGGGAGGCGCGGTCGACACACAGCGCCACGCCCGCGGTGAGGGCCTGCACCCGGTAGGGCAGCGGCTGGGCGCGAGTCCAGCTGTCCAGGTCGAAGAACTGCCCGTCGCCGATGACCTCGACCAGGGCGTCCTCGCCGTACCGCCCGGTGACGCGCTTCTCGGCGCGCCCGCGCACCAGGATCCACAGCCGGTCGGCGACGTCGCCCTCCGACGCGAGCGTCTCCCCCGCGTCGAAGCTGACCGCGGTGAACCGCTGGGCCAGCTCGGCGAGTAACTCCGCGTCGGCGTCCCGCAGATAGGGCACCTCACGGAGGTCATCGGGTACCACGGCGTGGCTGCCGTTCTCGCTGTAGGTCGCGATCCGGTCGTCGCCGATCTGGAAGCTGAGGCGACGGTTGACCCGGTAGACGCCGGACTCGACGTCCACCCAGGACATCGCGCGGAGCAGATAGCGCGGGGTGATGCCGCGCATCTGCGGGGTGGTCTTGGTGGTCGTGGCCAGTTGCCGTGCGGCGTCCGGGCCGAGTGTCAACCGATCGCTCATGCGTACTCCTCAGGGGGTGGCGCGGAAGGACGAGGCGATCGTTGTGACGACCGAAGCGCGACACAAGGCGACACTTCAGTTCACCGGCCGGAAACATTCGCGACCGATAGATACCTGAATTAATCGAGGAATTGACTATTTAGCCGCTGTACATGGCGTATGCCCAGGTCCCCACCCCGCGGCCACCCCTACGCCGCCGACGCCGCACCCCTCACACCCGGCACACCTTGCCTCCGGGACAAGGGGCTCACTTTGGCGAATCCGCACCGGGAGCACGCGCTCAGTCCAGGCTGACCACGATCTTGCCGGTGTGCCGGTTGGCCTCCAGCAGCCGGTGGGCGTCCGGCATCCGCTCCAGGCCGTGCAGGACCTCGCCGACGACCGGCCGGAAGGTGCCGTCCCGCAGCCCCGAGCCGATGAACGCGTCGACCCGGCGCCGCCCGGCGGCCGTGGAGGTCAGCTCCAGGTTGTTGTATCCGTGCACGCTCAGCGGCCAGTTGCGCGGCAGCAGCATCGCGCGGTCATCGAGCCAGCCGTAGACGACGACCGTCCCGGCGTGTGCCGTCGCCTGTGCCAGCTCCACCAGGCCGGGGCCACCGACCGCGTCGAAGACCAGCTCCGCGCCCTTGCCTCCGGTGAGGCGCCGGGTCTCCTTCACCACGTCCTCCTCGCCCGAGGCGATGACATGGGCGGCGCCGTTGTCGAGCAGCGCCTGGCGCTTGTCGCGGGTCCGGCTGACCGCGATCGGGACCGCCCCGATCCGGGCGGCCGTCTGCAGGGCGGCGACCCCGACTCCGCTGGAGGCCGCGGTGATCAGAACATGGTCGCCGGGACGCAGCCCGCCCGTCTCCAGCAGCCCGCCATACGCGGTGGAGTACGTCAGCCAGGTGGCGGCGGCGGTCACCGCGTCGAGCCCTTCGGGGCGCGGCACCACGGAGTCGACCGGCAGCAGCACCCGGTCGCCGTAGACGCCCTGGGCACTCATCTCGATGCCGGGCCCGGTCATCACCAGGTCGCCGACGGCGAAGGTGGTGACGCCCGCGCCGACCGCCTCGACCACGGCCGCGGCCTCGTAGCCGAGCCGGGAGCCGGGGAGGGTCGGCTGGTAGTAGTAGGTGCCCGAGCGGAAGAGGGCCTCGGCGCGATTGAGGCCCAACGCCTGGACACGCAGGAGGACTTCACCCGGCCCCGGGGCGGACAGTGGCACGTCCACCACCTTCAGGACCTCGGGTCCGCCGATCTCGTCGAAGACGACCGCCTGCGCGGTGCGGGGAACGGTACGGGTCGCGGTTTGTGTAGTCATGAACGCAACCGTAGGCACGGCACAGAAGACGCCCCATATCTCAGAATCTCCCCTCCATATCCATTCATCTCGCTTGGCGGATGCTGGACTACGGTGACGTCATGGATGTCCTCAGCGATGCCGTCGCCGCGATGCGGACCGGGCGGCCGCATTCCAACCTGACCCACAACCACGGGCCCTGGGGCATCCGCTTCCCCGCGTCGTCCGGCGCCGGGTTCCATGTGGTGCTGCGGGGTTCGGCGTGGCTGATCCGGGCCGAGCGGGGCGCGCCTCCGGTCGAACTCGCCCCCGGCGACGTGGTGTTCCTCCCGCACGGCCGCGGGCACGGTCTGGCCGGCGAACCCGGCGTACCGCTGGAGGAGTTCGCGCTGCGACCGGACGGCTCCTGGCCGCCGGCCCCGCGCCGGGCGCCCAGTGAGACAGCGCCCACCAGCGTGCTGCTGTGCGGCGCCTACCTGCTGAACAGAGCGCGCGCCCACCCGCTGCTCACCGACCTCCCCGAACTCGTGCACCTGCCGGCCAGAGTCGGCGCCCACCCCCAACTGCGCACGGCCGTCGAACTGCTCGGCAGCGAGCTCCAGGACCCGCAGCCGGGGTCGGACACGATCGTCCGGTCCCTCCTCGACACGCTCCTCCTCTACATCCTGCGCTCCTGGTGGCTGGAAGAGCGGCACGGCGGCGCACACCTCACCGGCTGGGCCGCCGCGCTCACCGACCCCGCGGTGGCGGCGGCCCTGCGCGCGGTCCACGGCGATCCGGCGCACCCCTGGACGGTCGGGGAACTGAGCGCACACGGCGGCCTGTCCCGCGCGGCGTTCGCCCGCCGCTTCACGGCCACGGTGGGCCGGCCGCCGCTCGCGTATCTCACCTGGTGGCGGATGATCACCGCGGGGAGGCTGCTGCGCGAGGCGGACGCACCGCTGCGTACGATCGCCGAACGGGCGGGTTACACCTCGGAGTTCGCCTTCGCCAAGGCGTTCAAGAGGGAGTACGGGATGGCACCGGGCCTCTACCGCAAGACCTCCGCCTGACGACAGCCGACAGCCGACAGCCGACAGCCGACGATCGACCAGAGCGGAGTACGCGAGTGCGCACAGGCCCCAGCACGCCGACGTCCCTCCGGCACATCCTCGACGCGGCGGGCCGCGGCGAGTTCCCCCCGTCCGACGGCGGCACCACGGTCGTCCCCCAGCCGAGCCACCGCGATGCCGGGGTGATCGCGTTCACCGCACACTCCGTGATCTTCACGGACGAGGACCCCGCGTGGGTCCGGGCCACCCTCGCCGCCACCGACTGCGACGACCTCGCCGCGACCATGAACGCCCGCTTCCTCACCGCCCTCATGGACCGCACCGGCCGCTCGACGGACACCATCGACGTCCTGCTCACCGCGACCCCGCTGCCCGGCGAACCCCCGCTCCCGCTCCACGAGATCGACGACCCGGATCATCCGCGCGCGGCACGGGCCCGCAAGCGCCGCGACGAGGTGCGTGTCTGGTCCGCCGACGGCGGTGTGGTCGTCCTGGGCCGGGGCGTCGCGGGCCGCTGGGAGGCGGCGATCGAGGTCGACGAGGCGGTACGCCACCGGGGCCTCGGCCGCGCCCTGGCCACGGCGGCGAGACACCTGGTCCCGCCCCGGACCCCCCTCTGGGTCCAGGTCTCCGCGGGCAACGCCCGCAGCCTGCGCGCCTTCCAGGCCGCGGGCTACCGCCCGGTCGGCTCGGAGGCGCTGCTGGCCGCGCGCTGAGGCGCCTCGCGCGTCCACACCGGGCGCGCCCTGTTTCAGCCCGGTCGGCCGGGGGACCCGGCCGGTGGCCGAGCGCCTAGCGGCGACGACCGAGCAGAGGAGAGAGGACCCATGACCGTCCACAAAACCAGCGTGCTCGTCCTGGACGCCGCGGAAGCCGAACGGCTCGCGGAGTTCTACGCCGCGCTCCTGGACGCGACCGCCCGGCCGGGTGAGAACCCCGACTTCGTCGAAGTCGTCGGGGAGCAGGGCATCTGCCTGGCCATCCACCGGGAGCGCGGTTACGCACCACCGAGCTGGCCCCGGCCGGAAGACGCGCAGCAGGCGCACCTGAGGATTCTCGTCGCCCCGGACGACATGGACGAGGCGGAACGCGAGGCCGTCTCCCTCGGCGCGAAGCCCGTCGACGCGAAGGACAACACCGGCCCGCGCCACACCCGCACCTACTCGGACCCGGCGGGCCACTCCTTCGTCCTGACCGCTACGTCCTAGTGAGCCCGTCGGCTGGCGACGAACGCGGCGAAGGCCGACCAGGCGGCCGGGGTCAGGCGCAGGACAGGCCCTGTGAGGTCCTTGGAGTCGCGCACGGCTACGGTTCCGGGGATGTTCCGGGCGACTTCGACGCACTCGCCGTTCCCGCTACTGAAGCTTGACTTGACGAACTCGAAGTACGGCACGGCTTACAGCTCCTTGCGGATGCGCTCGACCAGGGCGAGGGAGTCGCGGGGAGCGAGTCCGTTCCGGGCGATCCGGCCGAACGCGGCGTCGTGGCGGGCGGCGTCCGCCTCGCTCTCCAGCCACAGGGTAGACGACGTGGTGTCCATGTAGACCACGTCCATCGCGCCTGATTCGGCGAACGAGACGATGCTGAAGGCGCTGGTCATGCCGGGGTGCGAACCGGCGATGAAGGGCACGACCTGCACCTTGACGTGGGGGTGACCGGCCGCCTGCACCAGGTGGGCGAGCTGTGCGCGCATCACGTCACGGCCGCCCACCAGTTGTCGGAGCGCTCCCTCGCCGATGAGCGCCCACAGCTGCAGGGGGTTGGCGTCGGTCAGACGCACCTGGCGGGCGATCTTGGCTTCAACGAAGCGTTCGATCTCGTCGGGGTCGTCCCAGTCCGCGTTGCCGACCGCAAGCGCCCTGGCGTAGTCCGGGGTCTGCAAGAGGCCCGGCACAAAGGCGCCCTGCCAGGTACGCACACCGGTAGCGATGTCCTCCAGCGCCACGTACTCGACGAGAGCGCGCAGCTCGGGGTACTCGTTCCACCAGCCTTTGACCTTGCGACGCTCGCGGTCCGTCTTCGCCAAGCTCAGCAGTCGGTCAACGACCTGAGCGTCGCTGACCCCGTACAGCTCGCACAACGCGCGGATATCCGGCTCCCGGAACGGAACCCAGCCCTTCTCCATCTTGGCCACCTTGGCCGCGGTCGCCGACAGCGCGGCGGCCGCCTGGGGCTGCGTGAGCCCGGCGGCGTCCCGCAGCCGCAGCAACTCGCCGCCCAACTTCCGGGCGAGAACGGTGGATACGCGGTTTCCCCGACTTGGTTGCTCTGCCGCCATGGGGTCAGTGTGCAGTCCGGAACAGACCCGAACAAGTCTCGGAGACAGATGTCTCCGAGACTGCTTGCGCCAAGTTGCAGCACGCCGCTACCGTCAGTGCTCAACCGCTCGCACAGCGGCGTCACTTGACGCAAGGAGGGGCACCCCCATGTCCGAGCCCAACCCCAACCCCAACACCGGTGGCGACCGGTACGACGTCGCCACCTACACCCCGCACCCGAAGAGCGTCCCGGCCCTCCGCAGACGCGTCGCCGAGCGCGTCACGACGTGGGGTCACCCCGAGGTCGCAGGTGACGCGGCGTTGCTCGCCAGCGAGTTGAGTACGAACGCCCTGCTACACGGCAGCCTGCGGGACCGCCTGTTCCGTGTGGAGCTCTTCCTCACGCGCAACACGCTGCGAGTGGCAGTGACCGACCCGAAGGGCGAGCATCCCCCGTCCCCGCGACAGCCGGGCCGGGACGACCAGTTCGGCCGAGGCCTCCTCATCGTGGGCACCCTGGCCGCCCGCTGGAACGTCGAGAGCCTCGCCGTAGGCAAGACGGTCTGGGCCGAGCTCGACTTACCGTCAGCCGCCGCCCGGACCGTCGACCTCCGCACCCCGTGAGACGGCCGCTACCGTGCACGTACGCGACGCAGAGGAGTGGGCCATGGCGGACTGCGACATCGCGATCAAGATCCTCATGGTGGGCGGCACAGCCGTCTGACCTCGGGAGGAGATCAGGCGTGCCCCCTCCTCACCGGGGGCCGCCGCTGGCGCCAGCGGCGCGGAGCAGCTCCGCTGCCCTCGGGTGCGGACCGCGCAGCGCCCACTCAAGAGGCGACCAGCCGCTCCCGTGGTCCTCGCGCAGGTTCGGATCGGCGCCGAAGGCGAGAAGCTCGCGCACGGTCTCGGCGTGGCCCCAACAGGCGGCCCCGCACAGCGGGGTGCCTTCCGAACCATCCCCGCTCTCCCGGTCGGGCGAAGCTCCCGCGGCCAGCAGGCACCGGACCTTGTCCGCGGCCCCGTGGACGGACCCCGCATAGAGCGGCGTGGTCCCGTCGGCGTCGGCCAGATCCGGGTGCGCACCGACCCGAAGGAGCGCCTCGACCTCGGCAAGGTCACCAAACACCATCGCCCCGACAAGACGCCGCGTCAGCTTCTTCTGCCGCCGCCTGTTCACGATCGACTCCCCTCCAGCACGGCTCCGCAGTCTCCCACACGGCCCGATCTCCCAGCCGTCCGCTACCCTCCCCATTCCGTGAAGCGGAATTCAGGTTCCAGTTCTGGACATGTGAAGGCGAGAACAAGCCAATCAGCGCAGTCCCCCTACGTCACTCTCCGCCCCCACGCACTAACGTTCCGATGTCGCCGCCGTACCAGGAGCACAGGGCTCCCAGGGAATCGCGGTGCCAGGGGTGTCCCCCGTGATGCAGACACACGACACGAACCAGACGCTCGGAGCCTTCGAGGTTCTGCCCTTCAGCCGGACCTGCCAGATCATCTGGGAGGAGGGTGACCATGTCCTCATCGGAGTGAGTCCAGGCAACAGTTACTTCAACGCCGAGCGGATCGCCGAGCTCGCCGACTGGGCGCAGCGGCGGTTCGCTGAGATCGACTTCGTGTACGCGGATCTCCATGTGGAGGAGATGTTCGCGGCCTTCGGGTACAGCAGGGAGCACGCCGCCCGGCGGGCCGCCAAGGAGCTCAAAGCGGTACGGAGGCGGCTGGTCAAGGGAGTTGGGCGGGCCGGGCCGCCGGAAGGGAGTACCAGGGTGCGGGGGCTCTCGGAGTTCGGGGGCAATCCCGTGTACCAGTTGCAGCATCGGCGGGTGCGGCACTTCATGGAGCACGATGACGCGTTCCGCAAGGGGTGTGAGGACATGGTGCGGTACTTCCTTGAGGCCAAGGTGGGGGATGGCGAGGCCCCCAGCGAGTGGCAGCGGCGTGTCTGTCTGGACTACATCGCGGCCGAGTTGCCGTTCTTCGTGGATACGCCGGGGATTCTGGGCGTGCCGAGTTCGGTGGCCGCGTACCACACGGTGATGCCGTTGACCGAGGTGCTGTACGCGCGGGGCGGCGGGCTGCGGGCCACCCGTAACCAGGCGTATGCGGTCGTGCGGCCGGAAGGGCTGGAGAGGCCGGAAGGCGGTGTGGCTCGTGCGGCGTGAGGACGAGGTCCTGGTGGACTTTCCGTTGTCGCGGCGGGGGGATGTGCTGCCCCGAGAGTGCGCCTGGCTGCGCGAGAAACAACCCGTCGCCAGGGTGCGGACACTCACCGGCGACCAGGCCTGGCTGGTGAGTTCGTACGCGCTGGCCAAGCAGGTGCTGGAGGACGAGCGGTTCAGTCTGAAGGACACCGCGCTGGAGGGGGTGCCTCGGCAGTATGCGCTCACCATTCCGCCCGAAGTCGTCAACAACATGGGGAACATCAACAGCGCCGGGTTGCGCGGTGCGGTGATGAAGTCCCTCAATCCGAAGGCGGACGGGCTGGAAGGCTGGCTTCGGGGACGGGCCCATGAGCTGATTGACGGGCTCGTCGCGGAGGGGCCTCCCGTCGATCTGCGCGGCGGGTTCGCCGATCCGTTCTCGGCCGCGCTGCACTGCAGGGTGATCGGGGCGCCGTTCGCGGACTGGCGGCGGCTGATGTCGAGCCTGGACATCGCGTTCATGACCAGCGCGCGACCGTTCGAGGAGTCGGCGCTCAACTGGTACAAGGACGTCGGATACATGGTCGACCGGCTGAACGGGCCTGTGGAGCTGCGCTCCGGGCTGCTGGGGCGGCTGGCCGCACTGCGGGAGAACGATCCGGACTCGGCTCATCTGACGGACGAGATGCTGGCGACCGTCGCCGTGTCGTTGTTCGGGGCGGGGGCCGTGTCCACCTCCGCCTTCCTCGTCCTTGCCGTACTCGCTCTGCTGCAGCGGCCCGAACTCGTCGGGTATCTGCGGGGCCGTCCCGAGCGCATGGGGCGCGCCGTCGACGAGTTGCTGCGGTGGAACCTCTCCATCGGCGACGGGCTGCCCCGACTCGCCTCGGACGATGTGCGGTTGGGAGATGTGCTGGTGCGGAAGGGGGAGTTGGTGCTCGTGCTGGTCGAGGGGGCCAACTTTGATCCGGAAGTGTTCGATGATCCTGAGCGGCTCGATCTGGAACGTACGGACAATCCGCATCTCGCCTTTGGCGCCGGGCGGCACTTCTGCCCCGCGACCGCACTCGGCCGGACCCATGCCGAGGTAGCGCTCACCGCGCTGGTGGAGCGGCTGCCCGAGCTGCGGCTCGCGGTGCCGCAGGAGCAACTGGTGTGGCGTACGGGGTTCATCAAGCGGTTGCCGGAGCGGTTGCCCGTGGCCTGGTGAGAGCCTGTCTTTGAGGTCCCTGTACGGACACAAGAGCGCCCCGGAGCGCGAAGCTCCGGGGCGCCTGCTCCACCTCAGACGTCAGTCGGCCGTCGGGCGGTAGTGCGGATTGCTCCGGCACTTCGACATGATCTCGGTCGCGGTCTCCTTGTCGATCGGGCAGACCCCGATGATGAACTCGCGCGCGACGCCGCCGGGGAAGGCGACCTCCACCTGCTCGGCGTACTTGTGGGTGTCGCCGATCGTCTTGTTGACGTCAATGCCGTTCGGGGCGTCGATGTAGTAGTTGAAGGCCCCGGGCTTCATCCACTTCGCCCACTCCTTGAACAGGTCGTGGTCATAGGTGGTGGAGACGAACGGCGACGGCTGGTTCTTGAGGACGTACTTCTCCAGGTCGTACTGGCCGTTGACCGTGTCCTTGGGGTGGAAGCCCTCCTTGAAGATGACCTTCGGGTCGCGGCCGTCGGCCCGGTAGAGGGTCTTGCAGTCCTCCCGGTACACCGGCTCCGGGGTGATCCTGGTGAGGTCGATGGGGCGTTCGGCCGCGGCGTGCAGCTTGTCGGGGACGACCGGGCAGGCCGGGGCCGCCGCGAACCCGGCGGAGGAGACGGATGAGGCAGAGGAAGCGGGGGCGGCGGAGGGTCCTGCGGCCTCCGTGGCGGCGGCCGGGACCAGGAAGGTTGCCAGGGACAGGGCGACGGCAGCGGCCCGCCGCCGCAGGCGAGTTGTGATCACGGGAGTCATGGTGATCAGCATCTCGGCGTCGCGGTGGCGGGCCGTGGACTGTCACCCGAAGGTGAGCGTGTCCCAAGTGGGTGCCGCAGTACGTGAGTCAGCGCGTGAGTCAGCGCGTAAGTCAGCGCGTAAGTCAGCGGAAGATGCCGGTGTGGCCCAGCGAGTAGCGGCCCGGCTGCGGATAGACGGTCAGGCCGTGCGGGCCGCCGCCGACCGGGATGCGGGCCAGCTGGACGCCGGTCCTGGTGTCGATGGCGTACACCTCGGAGTCGTAACGCCCCGAAAGCCAGAGCACCTTGCCGTCGGCGGAGATGTTGCCCATGTCGGGGCTGCCGCCGTCCGGGAGCCACCACTTCTTGGTCAGCTTGTTCTTGGCGAAGTCGAAGACCGAGATCGAGCCCTCGCCGCGGTTGGGGACGAACATCTCCTTGGAGTCGCGGCTGATGTACAGGCCGTGGCAGCCCTTGCCGGTGGGCAGCAGCGTCGGCTCGGTGAACTTCTCGCCGTCCAGGACCCACATGCCGTGGGCCTTCATGTCGGCGATGTAGAAGGTCTCGCCGTCGGGTGAGATCTTCACGTCCTGCGGCATCGCGCCCTTGAAGGGCAGCTTCTGCTGGCCGATGACCTTCATCTTCTCGGTGTCCACCTTGAGGAGTTCACCGGAGAACTCGCAGGACACGATGAAGTAGCGGCCGTCGAGCGAGAAGTCCGCGTGGTTGACGCCCGCGCAGGTGACCGGCTCGGTGTGCACCCGGTCCATGGTGTGCGGGTCGCGGAAGACCAGCTCGCGGTCCATCGAGGCCATCACCACGGCGTGCTTGCCGTTGGGCGTGAAGTAGAGGTTGTACGGGTCGTGCACCTCGACCGGCTTGCCCGCCTTGCCGTTGGCCGGGTTGATCGGGGTGAGGGTGTGGCCGCGGTTGTTGTTGACCCAGAGCGTCTTCATGTCCCAGGAGGGGACGACGTGCTGAGGGTGGTTGCCGACCGGGATGGTCTCGATGACCTTGAACTTCTCCGGGTCGATGACCGAGACGGTGTTGGAGGTGGTGTTGGGGACGTACACCCGGGTGGGGAAGTCCTTGACCACCGGGGAGAGTTTGTCCGGGCGGTTGGCGGCGTAGATGTCCGTGGGGTCGAGCACCGGCGGCATACCGGGCAGCCCGTAGATCGCCTTGGGCTTGGCGGGTTTCGCGGGCTTGGCGGGGGCCTTCTTGCCGCGGGCCTCGTCCGCGGTCTGGTCGGCCGGGGTCCCACAGCCCGCGAGGAGCGCTCCGGTGGCCAGCAGGGCGCCGACGAGCAGCGCGCGGGATCGTTGGGTGAAGTGCAGCATCAGGTCAGCAGCTCCGTGGTGGTGACCGCGCTCAGGCCGCGGCGGTCGATTTCTTCCAGGACGGCGGGCAGCGCGGCGACCGTGTCCGCGTACCCGAAGTGCAGGCTCACCACCGATCCCTTACGGACCTGGCCGGCCACCGTGCGGATGACGGTCGTGGCGCCCGGCGAGGTGAAGTCGAGAGAGTCGAGGTCGTAGGAGAGGACATGCGGATAGCCGGCGCGGTGGGCCAGCCGCTGGACGAGGGGGCTCGCCCGCTGGGTGCGGGACGGCCGGAACCAGGTGCCGATGGAACCGGTCAGCCGACGCAGCCGGCCCGCGCACCCGGTGATCTCCGCGTACGCCTCCCGCTCGGGCATGGAATTGATGTCGAGGTGGCGCTGGGTGTGGTTGCCGAGTTCATGGCCGCCGTCGAGGATGCGGCGGGCCATCGCGGGGTACGCGTCGAGCCAGCGTCCGACGGCCAGCACGGTGACCCGGGCACCGGCCCGCTCGGCCTCGGCGAGCAGGGCGCGGGCCGTGGCGGGGTCGCCCTGGCCATGGAAGGTGAGGGCGACGCGGGCCTGGTCGCGGGGGCCGTGCTCGATCTGCGCGGGGAGTCCGGGGAAGCGTCGGGGGCCCGGGGCCGGGGGTGCCGGAGTCGCGGACCGTTTCGGGGTGCGCTCAGCCGTGGAGCAGCCGGTAGCGAGCGTGCCCGCGAGGGCGAGCAGGGCACCGGCACGCAGGGCACCGCGGCGGTCGGTCGTGGTCACGCGACCATTTAAGGGGGGAACATCCGAGATAAGGATGATTGACCCGAATTCGGGCCTTTGCGGGTCGCGACCTCAAGGGATGGACCCAGGGTTGATCGACTGCTGATCGCTTAGCACGCGGCTAATTTAGTTAGCGTTTACAAGGCAAGTGCGCTAAGTCACCAAGGATTCAGATTCGAAGCGACCGCATATCGAGTGGTTTGTCTGAGTATGCGACTTTAGCTTGGGGCGCGTCGGTCTGCCATAGTCGAACGCAACGACCCCCATTGACCCGGGCCAGGTCGTCAAGGCGGCCGTGGATCACACCCCCGAAGATCCCGGCGCACCACATGGAAGCCCCCGCGGCGCCGCATCACGGCGCGAGGGGGCTTCCGTGCGTTCACAGTCAGCCCGAAACCTTCACCCCGCAGCGCGCAGCCCCCGCGTATCAGCGGTCGGCGTATCAGCGGTCGGTGACGCGCATCTCGAACCAGGTCGTCTTGCCGCGCGGTAAGAGATCCACGCCCCACCGGTCGGAGAGCTTGTCCACCAGGAAGAGGCCGCGGCCGCTGATGTCCAACTCATGGACCGGCATCAGGCACGGCAGCCCGCGCGAGGGATCGCGCACCTCGACTCTTATCCAGCCGCGACGCCGCAGCATCCGCAGCCCGAACACCCGGGCGCCGGTGTGCCGTACGGCGTTACCGACGAGCTCGGAGACCAGCAGCACAGCGATTTCGGCGATGGCCGGGGAGAGTGTCCACTGGCGCAGGACGACCACCTGGGTCAGTCGGCGCGCGGCACCCGCCGACTCCGGACGAGACGGCAGCGGGACCTCGGCCTCCGTCGGATTTCCGAACAACTCCAGTGCTTTGAGCGCCCGTTCGTCCTCGACGGCCGGTGTCCATCGCATCGCGGTCGCACTCCCGTGCTGCCGCGACGATTCACTGCCTTCCAGCCCCGCCATCCCCCCATCATGGCGTCACAGCACGGCCCTTGGGGGCTTTCCAGGGGAATACGCCCCCCGGAACCATCGGTTCCGGAGGGCCGTCCTGGCATATGCCGAAGGCACTTAGGGCCCCGTTGTGCCCCACCTGAGCTGCGATAACAATCCGTCCGGAGTTGATCACCCAGAGTTCGCAGCAAGTGAATCTTAAGGTTCACTTAAGGCTCAGATAAGGTGCCCCTTTGAGGGACCCCGGTCAACTGACGCCACTTCAGAGGAACTTCGCCTTGCCCGGACCCTCCTCCACGAAGCTGCGCATCCCCCGCTCGCGGTCCTCGGTGGCGAACAGCCCGGCGAACCAGTTCCGTTCGATGGTCAGGCCGGTGTCGATGTCCGTCTCCAGGCCCGCGTCGATCGACTCCTTGGCCGCGCGCAGCGCGATGGCCGGCCCCTGGGCGAGCTTCGCGGCCCAGGCGTGCGCCTGCTCGTACACCTCGGCGGCGGGTACGACCCGGTCCACCAGGCCGAGCGAGAGGGCCTCGTCGGCCCTCACCATCCGGCCGGTGAAGATGAGGTCCTTCGCCTTGGAGGGGCCGACCAGGCGGGACAGGCGCTGGGTGCCGCCCGCGCCGGGGATCAGGCCGAGCAGGATCTCCGGCTGGCCGAGCTTGACGTTGTCGGCGGCGATGCGGTAGTCGGCGCAGAGGGCCAACTCGCAGCCGCCGCCCAGGGCGTAGCCGGTGACGGCGGCGACCACGGGCTTGGGGATCCTGGCCACGGCGGTGAAGGACTCCTGCAGGGCCCCGGAGCGTACGACCATGGCCGTGTGGTCCATGGCCTGCATCTCCTTGATGTCCGCGCCGGCCGCGAACACCTTCTCACCGCCGTAGAGGATCACTGCGCGGACGTCGTCGCGGCGGGTCGCCTCTTCGGCGAGCTCCTTGAGCCGGTCCTGGGTTGCGATGTCCAGGGCGTTCATCGGAGGACGGTCCAGGCGGATGGTGCCGACGCCCTCGGAGACTTCGAGATTCACGGTCATGGGAGGCAGGTTAACTGCCGCTAACGGCGACGGGCCCGGTGCCGTTGCTCACAGCACCGGGCCCGTCGTACGAACTGCTACTTCTCCCACTTGTCCCAGGGCAGGTTCCAGCCGTTCAGGCCGTTCCACCACTGGATCTTCTTGTCCTTGGAGTTCTTCACGATGACCACATCGCCGATCATGGACTTCTTGAAGAGCCAGGCACCGGGCGTCTTGCCGTCATAGCCGCCGCGCACATCGCGCAGGCCGACGCACCC
The DNA here is from genome assembly GCF_046540415.1 of Streptomyces sp. E11-3. Classification (NCBI taxonomy): domain Bacteria; kingdom Bacillati; phylum Actinomycetota; class Actinomycetes; order Kitasatosporales; family Streptomycetaceae; genus Streptomyces; species Streptomyces sp. E11-3. The sequence continues at coordinate 2,210,749 of NZ_JAZGRL010000001.1, forward strand.
GTGGCTGACGTTCTCCGAGCCGAAGGTGGACGCGCTCGCCCAGTAGTTGCCGTGGATGAAGGTGCCCGAGGTCGACAGACGCATCGCGTGCGGTACGTCCTTGATGTCGTACTCGCCGCCGAAGCCGACCGTGGCGCCGTCCATCCGGGTCACCTTGAGCTTCTCGGTGATGACCATCTGGCCGTTGTACGTCGTGGTCGCCGGCGCGCCCGCGGTGATCGGGATGGTCTTGATGGTCTTGCCGTCCCGCTTGACCGTCATCGTCTTCTTCTTGGCGTCGACCACGCTCACCTGCTCGCGGCCGATGGTGAACTTCACGGTCTTGGACTGCTCGCCGTACACGCCGTCGCGGCCCTCGACGCCGTCCAGGTTGAGCTTCACGGTGACCTTGGTGCCCGGCTTCCAGTACTTCTCCGGGCGGAAGTCCAGGCGGTCGTTGTCGTACCACTTGTGCCGGATCTCGACCTTGGGCGAGGTGCTGACCTGGATGGCCTTCGCCACGTCGTCGGGGTTGGTGATCCCGCGGGTGAACTTGACCGAGAACGGCATTCCGACGCCGACCTTGGAGCCGTCCTCCGGCGTGAAGTGGCCGATGAAGGTGTTCTGCGGGGTCAGCGTGGTGAAGGTGGTGTCCTTGGCCGCCGTACGCCCCTCGGAGTCCTTGGCCGTGGCGTGCACCTTGTACTTGGTCGACGCGGCCAGGTGGTGCGCGGGCTTCCAGGTGGCGCCGTCCTCGGATATCTCACCGGGGATGGCGTTGCCCGCGGTGTCCTGGACCTTGACGTCCGTCAGCTCGCCCTTGTCCGCGGTGACCTTCAGGGTCCCGCTGGTGGCGACGGACTCGGCGCCGTCCTTGGGCGACACGGCCACCACGGCCTGCGAGGGCCGGTTGTCACTGGGCGTCTTGTCGGCGCCGACCTTCTTCTTCTCCCCGTCGCCTTCGCCGCCGGAATCGGAGCCCCCTGGTCCGCACGCGGTGGCCGCCAGCAGTACGGCGCCGAGCGCCAGGGCCAGCGGCCCCGCGTTACGGCGGCGCCGCTGTGCCCCAACCGATGCCCCCGATATCGGTCGCCCGTTCACGATCTTTCTCCCCTCACATGGCCTGGTCAGGCCCGCCATGTGGCCAGGTCCCGGCCCAGCGCACGGCGACAGGTAATCACACCGCCATGGGGGTATGGACCCCTGGGATTGTCACCGTTCAGCCTCAAACCGACGCGGCGTCTCACCTCAGGGTGGAGCCCGCCTTCCACTTGGCCCAGGTCAGGTTCCAGCCGTTCAGCCCGTTGTCCGGTGCGACCGTTTTATCCGCGGAGTTGCGCACCTCGACCACATCCCCGATCAGGCTGCGGTCGAAGAACCAGCCCGCGGGGGTCTCGGCGCTGCCGCCCTTCACATCGCGCAGCCCCACACAGCCATGGCTGACGTTCGCGTTGCCGAAGGTGTCCGCCGCCGCCCAGTAGTTCCCGTGCAGGAAGGTGCCCGACGTGGTCAGCCGCATGGCGTGCGGGACGTCGGGGATGTCGTACTCGCCCTTGCCGTCGCTGTCCGTGAAGCCGACCGTGGCGCCGTTCATCCGGGTCACCTCAAGCATCTCGGTGACCACCATCTTCCCGTTGTACGTGGTGGTCTTGGCGGAGCCCGCGGTGATCGGGACGGTGGACACCAGCTCGCCGTCCCTGCGGACCTCCATGGTCTTCTTCTTGGCGTCCACCAGGGACACCTGGCTGCGGCCGATCGTGAAACCGAACGTCTTGTGCTGCAGCCCGTAGACGCCGGGCGCCGCCTCCACATCGCGCAGTCTCAGGTCGACGGTGACCTTGGTGCCCGGCTTCCAGTACTCCTTGGGGCGGAAGTCCAGACGGGACTTCCCGAACCAGTGGCCCGCCACCGGAACGGCGGGGTCCGCGGTCACCCTGACGGCGCGTTCGACGGCGGCACGGTTCTTCACCTCGCGGTTGAACTCCAGGGAGACGATCATTCCGGTGCCGACGACGGAGCGGTTCTCCGGGGTCACATAGGCGACGAAGCGCTCTTCGGGCACGTACGTCGTGAAGGTGGTGTGGCGGGCCTGACGGCGGCCGTGGCCGTCCAGGGCGACCGCGTCCACCACGTACTTGGCGGCCAGCGCGAGCTTCTTGTCGTCGGGCTCCCAGCTCAGCCCGTCGGTGGAGATCCGGCCCGGCACCGGCTGCTCCTGGGCGTCCTGCGATCTGACCACCTTCACGGACTCCAGGCGCCCGTCCGGGACCTTCACCCTGATGCCGTTGTCCGCCGGGACGCCCCGCTTGCCGTCGTCCGGGGTGACCTGGATGGCCTCGGCGGGCGAGCGTTGCTTGCCGAACACCGTGCCGATCCCGTCCCCGGAGCAGCCGGTCAGGAGGCCTGCCCATGTCAGTACCGCGGCCAACGCGGCCCCTGCGCGCCGAGCGCGTCTCGCAACCTGTTTCACGTGCTCCCCAACGACCGCCCCCCTCCGGGGGAAACGTGAGTGCGGGCCCGGTTGAGGGCAGAACACTGGGGAGGACCACACGTAGGGAGCCGCGGCCGGGACGCCGTACGCCCTCGTACAGCCGTTGGTTGGCGTCGGTCCCACCGAGCCGCGGGAGGCTGACAGGTGACGAGGGCACCCGAGCAGGAGGCAGCTCAGACAGGTCCGACAAGCCAGGTAGTTCCGAAGAGCCAAGCAGCTGCGAAGAGCCAAGCCGTTCCGACAAGCAACGGGCAGGCCAAGTCGGTGGTCACCGGCGGCGACGGCCGGAGCGACGGAACCCCGCAGCCCGACCACCGCCCGGTCTGGCCCGGCGCCCCGACACCGCTCGGGGCACGCTTCCGGGCCGGACCCGACGGCGTCGCGGGCACCAACTTCGCCCTGTGGGCGGGCGGGGCCGAGGCGGTCCAGCTCTGCCTCTTCGACGACGACGGCCACGAGACCCGCTGCCCGCTGACCGAACTGACGCACGAGATCTGGCACGGCTTCGTGCCGGATGTGCTGCCGGGGCAGCGGTACGGCTACCGCGTACACGGCCGCTGGGACCCCTGGACCGGCGCCCGCTGGAACCCGGCGAAGCTGCTCCTCGACCCGTACGCCAAGGCCGTCGACGCGGTCCGCGGGCAGGACTACGGGGCACTGCCCGCCGAGGTGTACGGGCATGTCCGCGACTGGCCCGAGCAGCACGTCGCCGACACCGTGCGCGACGACCGGGACTCGGCGCCGTACGTCCCCAAGGGGGTGGTGGTGCACGACGACGCGCCGGGCGACGAGTGGAGCGAGGACCGCAGGCCCAAGACGCCCTGGGCCGACTCGGTCATCTACGAGCTGCATGTGAAGGGCTTCACCAAGCTCCATCCGGGGATTCCCGAAGAACTGCGCGGGACGTACGCCGGTCTCGCCCATCCCGCCGCGATCGACCATCTCGTACGGCTCGGAGTGACCGCCGTCGAACTGCTGCCGGTGCACCAGTTCGCGCACGAGGACCATCTGCTGCGGCGCGGGCTGCGCAACTACTGGGGCTACAACTCGATCGGGTACTTCGCGCCGCACGCTGCCTACGCGGCGAGCGGCAGCACCGGGCAGCAGGTCGGCGAGTTCCGGCGGATGGTGCGGGCGCTGCACGACGCGGGCATCGAAGTGATCCTGGACGTGGTCTACAACCACACGGCCGAGGCGAACGAACTGGGCCCGATGCTGTCGCTGCGCGGCATCGACAACCAGGGCTACTACCGGCTGCAGTCCGACGCGCGCCGGTACGCGGACTACACCGGGTGCGGCAACACCCTGCACGTGGTGCGGCCCCAGGTGCTCCGGCTGATCACCGACTCGCTGCGGTACTGGGTCACCGAGATGGGCGTGGACGGGTTCCGCTTCGACCTGGCGGCGGCGCTGGCCCGCTCCTTCCACGATGTCGACATGCTGTCGCCGTTCCTGGCGGTGATCGCGCAGGACCCGGTGCTGCGCCGGGTGAAGCTGATCGCCGAGCCGTGGGACGTGGGCTCCGGCGGCTACCAGGTGGGCGCGTTCCCACCCCTGTGGACCGAGTGGAACGACCGCTACCGCAATGCCGTACGGGACTTCTGGCGCGGGGCGCTGCCTGACGTACGGGACCTGGGGTACCGGCTCTCGGGATCGAGCGACCTGTACGCGTGGGGCGGGCGGCGGCCGTACGCCTCGGTCAACTTCGTCACCGCGCACGACGGGTTCACGCTGCGCGATCTCGTGACGTACGAGCACAAGCGCAACGAGGGCAACGGCGAGGGCAACCGGGACGGGACGAACGACAACCGGTCCTGGAACTGCGGCACCGAAGGCGAGACCACCGATCCCGCCGTCACCGCGCTGCGGCGACGGCAGCTGCGGAACCTGCTGACCACGCTGCTGCTGTCCACGGGGGTGCCGATGCTGGTCGCCGGGGACGAGTTCGGGCGCACCCAGGGCGGCAACAACAACGCGTACTGCCAGGACGGGCCCGTCAGTTGGCTGGACTGGTCGCTCCTCGAAGAGCCCGGCTGGCGGTCGCTGTTCGAGCTCGCCTCCCGGCTCACCGCGCTACGACACGCCCATCCGGTGCTGCGCCGCCGCGCGTTCTTCTCGGGGCGGGCGCACGGGGCGGACGGGTTGCGGGATCTGGCGTGGTTCACGGCGGGCGGTACGGAGATGACGGAGCGGGACTGGTACGCGCCGTCGGCGACGGTGGGGATGTACCTGTCGGGGCGGGATATCCCTGGGCGGGACGCGCGGGGGGAGCCGGTCGTCGACGACAGCTTTCTGGCGGTGCTGCACAGTGGGGAGGGGGCGGTGTCGTTCGTGTTGCCGGGGGCGCCGTGGGCGTCGACGTATGAGGTGGTGGTGGACACGTCGCTGGAGGAGCAAGGGGTTGCGCCTGCTGCGTCGTACCGGGCAGGGGCGGCGGTGACGGTTCCCGCGCGGACGGTGCTGTTGCTGCGGGCCAACTCCAGCCCGGCCGGCGTTTGAGGCCATCCTTCAGCCCGGCCGGCGTTTGAGCCTTTCGGGAAGGGGCGGGGTGGGGGATCAATCTCTGACCCGCACTGGTCTGGACCGGAGTATTGCCCCGACGGCAGGTCCGGACCAAGCTCACCCCATGGACCTGGAGTTGCGGCACCTCAAGACGATCCGCGCGATCGCGGACGCGGGCAGCCTCACCAAAGCCGCCACCGCTCTCGGTCTCGCCCAGCCCGCGCTCAGCACCCAGCTGAAGCGCATCGAACGCATCCTGGGCGGGGAGCTGTTCGAGCGCGGGCGGCACGGCGTACGGACCACCGCGCTCGGGGAGTTCGTCCTGGACCGCGCCCGGATCGTGCTCCCCGCGGTGAGCGGTCTCCAACGGGACGCGGCGCACTTCGCGCACGCGGGCGACGAGCGGCGCGGCCTCCGGATCGGCGGGACGCACGGCCCGCTCCTCGGCGGCCTGGTCGACCGGCTCGCCGCCACCTGCCCCGGCGTGCGCGTGACGACGCACACCTCGTGGTCGGAACGCGAGATCGCCGCCCAGACGGCCGAGGCCCGGCTGGACTTCGCGCTCATCGGCACATGCGGGGCGAGCCCGCCGCCGGAGGGCGAGCGATTGATCTGGCGAGAGGTGGCCCGCGACCCCGTGTTCGTGATGCTCGCCTCCGACCACCCGCTGGCCGGGTGCGCGGAGATCGATCTGGCGCGACTGCGGGCCGAGTACTGGACGGACGTACCGGGCGACGGCTGCTTCGGGGACTGTTTCGCGGCCGCGTGCGCCCGCGCCGGGTTCACCCCGGCCGGGGTGTACGAGACGGACACCGCGTCCTGTGTCCACCTGGTGCAGGTCGGGCGCGCCGTAGGGCTGTGCCGGGCGACCTTTCCGCCCACCGCGGGCGTGGTGACCAGACCGCTGACGGGCGCGCCGCTGACCTGGCGGCACCTGCTGGGCTGGCACCCGACAGGCCCGGCAGCGGCCAGCGCGTCCACCGTGTTCGCCCAGACCCGCGCCGCCCACACCGACGCGACCGCACGCAGCGAGAGCTACACCGCCTGGCTTGCCGACCAGGCGCATAACACCGAGCAGAGGGTCAACTGACAGCTTCTGAACAGATGTTCACGGTTCTACGGTTTCGGCGGCCCTATTGAGCCAACGCATACTGTTCGAACCGAGGAGACCCCCCATGCTCCACAGACATGCCAAGGGCGCCGCACTCGCCGCGCTGGGCGCGGCCGGTGCGCTGGTCCTGACCGCGCTGCCCGGTACGGCGGCGGCCAGGACCGCCGAACCCGAACCCGCCGCCGTCCAGCCGGCCGCCGAGACCGCAGCCGTCGCGCAGGCATCGCCCCAGCTCCTCAAGGCCATGCGGCGCGACCTCGGACTGACCCACGCCCAGGCCAGGCAGCGCCTGGTCAACGAGGCCGAGGCGGGCGCCGTCGCGGGGGCGCTGCGGAGCGCCCTGGGCGGTGACTTCGCGGGCGCCTGGGTACGCGGCGCGGACTCCGCGCGGCTCACCGTGGCCACCACCGACGCATCGGACGTCCAGGCCATCGAGGCCAAGGGCGCACGGGCCAAGGTCGTACGGCACTCGGTCGCGGAACTCGACGCGGCAAAGGCCGAGTTGGACCAGACCGCGAAAGACGCCGTGAACAAGACAGCGACCCGTGACGCGCCCGTCTGGTACGTCGACATCGCGTCAAACAAGGTCGTGGTGCAGGCCATCAAGACCTCGGCCGCCAAGAAGCTGGTCGCCGCGGCCGGTGTCGACTCCGCCCTCGTACGGGTCGAGAAGACCACCGAACGCCCGCGCGCGCTGTACGACATCGTGGGCGGCGACGCGTACTACATGGGCAGCGGCGGCCGTTGCTCCGTGGGCTTCTCGATCACCCGGGGCAGCGACCAGGGCTTTGTCACCGCGGGCCACTGCGGGCGCGCGGGCACCACGACCCGCGGCAGCAACCAGGCCGCGCAGGGCAGCTTCCAGGCATCCATATTCCCCGGGCGTGACATGGCCTGGGTGCTGACCAACTCCAGCTGGACCGCTACCCCGTACGTCCGTGGCTCCGGCGGGCAGCAGGTGCAGGTCGCGGGCTCCACGCAGTCCCCGGTCGGCGCGTCGATCTGCCGCTCCGGCTCCACCACCGGATGGCACTGCGGCACCATCCAGCAGCACAACACCAGCGTCACCTACCCCGAGGGGACCATCACCGGAGTGACCCGGACCTCGGTCTGCGCGGAGCCGGGCGACTCGGGCGGCTCCTACATTTCGGGCAGCCAGGCGCAGGGCGTCACCTCGGGCGGCTCGGGCAACTGCCGGTCCGGCGGTACGACGTTCCACCAGCCGGTGAACCCGATCCTCCAGCAGTACGGGCTGACTCTGAAGACCACGTCGGACGATCCAGGCGACCCCGGTGACCCGCCCGGCGGCAGCTGGTCCGCGGGCACCGTCTACGCGCCGGGCGACCAGGTCACCTACGGCGGCAGCACCTACCGGTGCATCCAGGGGCATCAGGCGCAGACCGGCTGGGAGCCGCCGCTCACCCCGGCGCTCTGGCAGCGCCTCTGAGCAGCGGTTCCATGACACGCGGGGCCGGGCACCCACAGCGGCGCCCGGCCTCACACCATGCACCAACCGTCCGTTCAGCGAACGCCCAAAACCGTTCAGCGCACGTTTCCGGCCAACATGTTGACGCGCTCCTGACAGGAACACGGCTCTGCTGCCACGCTTCCGGGAATCGGGCGCGCGGCACCCCCCACGTTCCGTGCGCGCCGCTCTGAGCTCCACCACACGTAATCACACGTACAGGAGTCAGTGTTGAGATCCCTCTCAGACAGACGCACCTCCCACAGACGCGTCAAGGCAACCAGCGCACTCATCGCCGCCACGGCACTGCTCGCCGTCGGCATCCAGACCTCCGTCGCGGGCGCCGCAAGCCCGCAGGCCGCGGCTGAGGCCGCGGCCGACAAGGGCGCCGACCCCGGCGCCCTGCCCGCCAAGCTCTCCCCCGCCCAGCGCACCGCGCTGATACGCGAGGCCGACGCCTCCAAGGCGGCGACCGCCAAGGAGCTCGGCCTCGGCAAGAAGGAGAAGCTTGTCGTCCGCGATGTCGTCAAGGACCGCGACGGCACCACGCACACCCGCTACGAGCGCACCTACGGCGGACTCCCGGTACTCGGCGGCGACCTGATCGTCAGTCAGGACAAGTCCGGCGATGCGGAGTCCGTCTCCAAGGCGTCCACGGCGAAGCTGAAGNGATGTCGTCAAGGACCGCGACGGCACCACGCACACCCGCTACGAGCGCACCTACGGCGGACTCCCGGTACTCGGCGGCGACCTGATCGTCAGTCAGGACAAGTCCGGCGATGCGGAGTCCGTCTCCAAGGCGTCCACGGCGAAGCTGAAGGGCATCGCCACCACCGCCAAGGTCAAGCCGTCCACCGCCGAGAGGCAGGCGCTGGGCGCCGCCAAGGCCGAGGGCGCCGAGAAGCCCGACACCGAGCGGGCGCCGCGCAAGGTTGTCTGGATGGCCGACGGCAAGCCGACCCTCGCGTACGAGACGGTCGTCGGCGGCCTGCAGGACGACGGCACCCCCAACGAGCTGCACGTCGTCACGGACGCCGCGTCAGGCGCGAAGCTGTACGAGTGGCAGGCCGTCCACAACGGCGACGGGCACACCCAGTACAGCGGCGACGTCACGCTCGGCACGGCGCAGTCCGGCGGCAACTACACCCTGACCGACACCGCCCGCGGCGGCCACCGTACGTACAACCTGAACCGCGGCACGTCGGGCCGGGGCACGCTCTTCTCGGGACCGGACGACGTCTGGGGCAACGGCACTCCGCAGAACCTGGAAACGGCCGGTGCGGACGCCCACTACGGCGCGGCACTCACCTGGGACTACTACAAGTCCGCGTTCGGCCGCGACGGCATCCGCGGCGACGGCGTCGGCGCGTACTCGCGCGTCCACTACGGCAACAACTACGTCAACGCCTTCTGGCAGGACAGCTGCTTCTGTATGACGTACGGCGACGGCGACGGCAACGCCAAGCCGCTGACCTCGATCGACGTGGCCGCGCACGAGATGACCCACGGGCTCACCTCGTCCACCGCGGGCCTGCGCTACAGCGGTGAGTCCGGCGGTCTGAACGAGGCCACCAGCGACATCATGGCCGCCGCCGTCGAGTTCGCCGCGGGCAACACGAGCGACAAGGGCGACTACCTGGTCGGCGAGAAGATCGACATCCGCGGCAACGGCACCCCGCTGCGCTACATGGACAAGCCCAGCCGGGACGGCAACTCCAAGGACTACTGGTACGCCGGGATCGGCAACATCGACGTCCACTACTCGTCGGGTCCCGCCAACCACTTCTTCTACCTGCTCTCCGAGGGCAGCGGAAAGAAGACCATCAACGGCGTCGACTACGACTCGCCGACCTCCGACGGCCTCCCGGTGACCGGCATCGGCCGCGAGAAGGCCGCGCTGATCTGGTACAAGGCGCTCAGCACCAAGTGGGGCACCACGACCAACTACGCGGGCGCCCGCACCGGCACCCTTGAGGTGACCGCCGAGCTCTACGGGGCCACCAGCGACGAGTACAAGGCGGTCCAGCACGCGTGGGCCGGAGTCAACGTCGGCGAGCGCCCCGGCGGCGGCGACCCGGGCGAGCCGGGTGACACGTACGAGAACAACACCGACGTCCAGATCCCGGACTACGGTTCCGCAGTCACCTCGTCGATCACCGTCGACCGGGACGGCAACGCGCCCAGCGCCCTGAAGGTGGGCGTGGACATCGTGCACACCTGGCGCGGTGACCTGGTCATCGACCTGATCGCACCGGACGGCACCGCGTACCGCCTGAAGAACGCCAGCGGCGGTGACTCGGCGGACAACGTCAAGGAGACGTACAGCGTCAACGCGTCCTCGGAGACGGCCGCGGGGACCTGGAAGCTGCGGGTGCGGGACGTGGCCCGCTATGACACCGGCTACATCAACAGCTGGAAGCTCACCTTCTGAGCACCGTCGGGTTCTGAGCACCCTCGGGATGCTCAGCCGGGCATGCCGCGGTCGTACACCGTTGCGACCGTGGCGGCCCGGTCCCACGACCGGTCCTACGACCGGTCCTAGGACCAATAACCCGTTGGGCGCTGTCAGTGGCAAACCCTAGGCTCACCCCTGATGCCCGCTGACCACGCGCCCGAAGCCGCGCCCCCGAAGGACAGGTCCGCCGTACGTTCGCTGCTGCGCCTGTGGCCGTACGTCCGCCCGGTACGGGCCCGGCTGTCCGTCGCGGCGGTGGTGGCGGTCCTGGCGTCCTGTATCGCCCTGGTGATCCCGCTGGCGCTGAAGTGGATCGTGGACGGCCCGGTGGCCGACGGTGATCCGGACGGGGTGTGGCTGGGGGCGCTGTTCCTGCTGGTCCTGGGGATCGGTGAGGCGCTGCTGTTCGGGTTCCGGCGGTGGCTGGTGGCCCGTCCACTGGCCGGGGTCGAGGCCGCGATGCGGGCCGACCTGTTCCAGCATCTGCAGCGCCTTCCGGTGGCCTTCCACGACCGGTGGGCATCCGGGCAGCTGCTGTCACGGGGCACGACCGATCTGATGCTGCTGCGGATGTTCCTCGCCTTCCCGCTGACGTTCCTGCTGGTCAACGGCGTGACCATCCTGGTCGGCGTGATCATCCTGCTGGCGCAGGAGTGGACGCTCGGGCTGGTGATCCTCGGCCCGGTCATTCCGCTGATGGTGGTCTGCTCGATCTTCGAGCAGAAGTACGCGCACGCGGCGCGGCGGGCCCAGGACCAGGTCGGGGACCTCACCACGGTCGTCGAGGAGAGCGTGCTCGGCGTCCGGATCATCAAGGGCTTCGGCCGCCATCGCGCGCAGGCGCGGGCGTTCAGGGACCTGTCCCACACGCTGCGCGGCACGGAGCTGCACAAGGCCCGGCTGCTCGCCGGGATCTGGGCGGCGATCGTGCTGCTGCCCGAACTCGCCGTCGGCGCCGCGCTGGTGCTCGGCACGGTGCAGGTCGCGGACGGCGAGCTGTCGGCGGGCACGCTGGTCGCGTTTCTGTCGACGGCGCTGGCGCTGCGCTGGCCCGTGGAGTCGATCGGGTTCCTGCTGGCCATGAGCCAGGAGGCGGCGACGGCGACCGACCGGTACTTCGAAGTGCTGGACGCGGAGCCGGAGTCGGCCGTACGTCCTGAAGCTGTACGCCCTGAAGCCGCACGCCCTGAAGCCGCACGCCCTGAAGCCGTACGCCCTGACGGCGACGCGGGGCCGCGCAAGCCGGTGCCCGGTGCCCCCGATGCGGCCGGACTCCGCTTCCACGGCGTGCGGTTCCGCTACCCGGACGCCCCCGCTGACGCGGCACCCGCCCTGGACCGGATCGACCTGCACATCAGGCCCGGCGAGACGATGGCCCTGGTCGGCGCGACCGGCAGCGGCAAGACCACCCTCACCGCGCTCGTACCGCGGCTGCACGAGGTGACCGAGGGCCGGATCACGCTCGACGGCCAGGACATCACCGCGATGCCCCGCGCGCGGCTGCGCCACCTGGTGGCCGTCGCCTTCGAGGAGCCGACCCTCTTCTCGGCGACCGTCGGCGAGAACGTACTGATGGGCGCCGACGAGGGGGCCGGGGACGTCGAGCTGCGCCGCGCCCTGGACGTCGCCCAGGCCGACTTCGCGCACGCGCTGCCGCACGGCACCGCGACCCAGGTGGGCGAGCAGGGCCTGAGCCTGTCCGGCGGGCAGCGCCAACGGCTCGCGCTCGCACGGGCGGTGGTGGGGCGCCCCCGCTTCCTCGTACTGGACGATCCGCTGTCGGCGCTCGACGTACACACCGAGGCCCTGGTGGAGGCGGCCCTGCGCAAGGTGCTCGCGGACACCACGGCCCTGGTCGTGGCACACCGCCCGTCCACGGTGCTGCTCGCGGACCGGGTGGCGCTGCTCTCCGGTGGCCGGATCGCCGCCGTGGGCACCCACCAGGAACTACTGCGCACCGACGCCGAGTACGCGTGGCTGATGTCAGGCGCCCCAGCACAGGAGGAGGTCCGTTGACCACGACGGTGGACACCAAGCCCGCGGCCGTCGACGAGCCGCCCCACGAGCCGGACGCGTTCGCCCAGGACGCCCTGCCCGCCCCCAAGGGCGCGACCGGTGCCCTGCTGCGGTCGCTGCTGGCCCCGCTCAAGGTCCGTGTCGCGTTCACCGCCGTCCTGCTGCTGCTCCAGCAGGCGGCCGTGCAGGCGGGCCCGCTGCTGGTCGCGTACGCCATCGACCGTGGCGTACCGGCGGTTCGCGCGAACGACTACGGGCCGCTGATCGCCGTGGGGGTCGGCTACGCGCTGTGTTCGCTCGGCGGGGCCGCGCTCCAGTACGGCTTCATCCGCGCCGCGGCCCGCGTCAACCAGGACGTACTGCTGGATCTGCGAGGCCGGATCTTCCGGCACGCGCAGGCCCTGTCCGTGGACTTCCACGAGCGCTACACGTCGGGCCGTCTCATCTCCCGCTCCACCACGGACGTCGAGTCGCTGCGTGAGCTGCTCGACGAGGGCCTGCAGGAACTGATCACCGTCATCCTCTCCACCGCGTACATCCTGGCCCTGCTGCTCTGGCTCGACCTGGGCATCGGCGGCCTGGCGGTGGCGTCCTTCGTCCCGCTGTATCTGCTGATACGGCTCTACCAGCACCGGGCCGGGAAGATCTACCGGAAGCGGTCCACCGCGATCGCCGCGGTCATCGTGAAGTTCACGGAGACCATGAACGGCATCCGCCCGGTGCGGGCCTTCCGGCGCGAGCGCGTGAACGACGCGGAGTTCCACGAGCTCAACCGCACCCATGAACGCACCAACGGCGACGCCATCCTGGAGATGGCCCGCTATGTGGTCGGCTCGCGGCTGGTCGCCAACGTCGCGGTCGCCGGGATGGTGCTCTGGGGCGCCTACCGGGTCGCGGACGACGCCCTGGCGCTCGGTGTGCTCGCCGGGTCGGTGCTCTATCTGCGGCGGCTGTACGACCCGATCGACCGGCTCGGGATGTTCTTGAACTCCTACCAGTCGGCGGCCGCGTCCCTGGAGAAGATCGCGGGCCTGCTGGCCCAGACCCCGACCGTCCCCGAGCCCGCGACGCCCCGCGAGCTCCCGGCCCTCGCGTCCGAACACCCCGGCCGCGAGGTCGAGTTCACCGGCGTGTCGTTCTCGTACCGGACCGGCGGCGAGGTGCTCCCCCGCTTCGACCTGACCATCCCCGCGGGCCAGACGGTGGCCGTGGTCGGCTCCACCGGCGCGGGCAAGTCCACGCTGGCCAAGCTGCTGGCCCGCTTCTACGACCCGACCGAGGGCCGGGTCCTGCTCGACGGCACGGACCTGCGCGACCTGGCGGTGCCCGAACTGCGGCGTGGTGTGGTCATGGTGACGCAGGAGGCGTTCCTGTTCTCCGGCACGGTCGCCGAGAACATCGCGATCGGCCGCCCGGAGGCCACCCGCGAGGACATCGAGAGCGCCGCGAAGGCGATCGGCGCCCACGACTTCATCGCCGCCCTGCCCGACGGCTACGACACCGACGTCCGCAAGCGCGGCGGCCGCATCTCGGCGGGCCAGCGCCAACTGGTCGCCTTCGCCCGCGCCCTGCTCGCCGACCCGGCCGTACTCATCCTGGACGAGGCGACCAGCTCCCTCGACATCCCCGGCGAGCGGGCCGTCCAACGCGCCATGCACACCGTCCTGCACGGCCGCACCGCGGTCGTGATCGCCCACCGCCTCTCCACGGTCGAGATCGCCGACCGGGTCCTGGTCATGGCGGACGGCCGCATCGTGGAGGACGGCACCCCGGCCGAACTCACCACCGACAACGGCAGGTTCGCCGAGCTGCACCGCGCGTGGCGGGACAGCGTGGTGGGATAGCGGAGATGCAGGGTCCGCGAGCGCGCTGGAGTCGGCGCCGATGATGCGCTCAAGGTGCGGGAGAGTCGAGGCGGGCCACTGTCACAGTTCGACTACGACCGCGCCCCCATGCGGCTCAGGGAATCCGCGCAGCCGGAGTCCTGACGCATGCAATTGATCAACTTCCGTCCCGTTATGCACCTGGTGCGAACTGCCGTGGACCCCGCCGCCGCCCGGCCCTCTTTGTACGGCGTGCCGGTGGCGGCGTTTACGCTCCGCTTATGCGAAACCCCAAGATTCTGATCGGCCTGGTCGCGGCCGGTCTGCTCACCGCCGGCTGCGGCTCCGACAGCGGCTCCTCCGACTCCAGTGGCGGAGGAGCCGCGCAGAAGGCCCTGCCGGTCGCCATCGACGGCCCCCAGAAGGACGTGCGCAAGCGCGGCGAAGACAACCTCAAGGTCACCCCGGCCCCCGAGCAGGGCGCGCCCCTCACCGAGCAGGTGGAGCACCGCCTGCGCGAGGCCATCCTCCTCACCGCCAAGGTGGCCGGTGAGACCAGCGCCAAGTGCCCCGATGGCGTGACCCAGAAGGCCGGCGCGGTCAGTCAGTGCGTCGTGACGTACGAGGGTGCCGAGATCCCCTACGAGGTCAAGATCAGCGACAGGTACCGGGAGGGCAGCACCATCACCTCCTACACCACCACGCCCAAGAAGGGCCTGCTGGTGGGGAAGCTCGTGTACAACGCGCTGTACGAGAGCTACGGCCCCGAGTCGGGGCGCACCGACACCAGCAAGCTCGCCTGCGAGGAGCTCCCCGTCGCGAAGGCGTTCGACGGGAAGTCCGACACCGGCTTCAAGTGCCAGTACTGGACCAAGCACGCCAACGACGGCAAGGGTGGCTACGACACCCTGAGGGTCACGATCGGCGCCTCCGGTGGCATCGGCTTCGAGGCCGTCAGGTAGCGCACCGGCGTCACACATCGACACCACACTCACGGGGTGGGGCGGTCTCCACACGGAGACCGCCCCACTCTGTCCCCCCCCCCCCCCGGGGGGGGGGGGGGGCCCCCCCCCCCCCCCCCCCCCCCCCACTCTGTCTGGCCTGAGCAGGGTTCGCCCCCTCGATCACGAGTACTGCTGTTCGTCGTCGGCTCCGCCGAGCAGTTCCGCTTCGGGCTGCGGTTGTCGCTGGCGGGCATCAGGGCGGAGGTATCACGGCTCACGCAGCTCAGGCGGTCACCGCGCCGGACGACTGAGGCGTTCACCCCGGCCTGGACCGCGTACGGGAGGCTCGCGTGCGCGCCGCGTGCGCCGTGGCCGAGCGGCCGTCGCGCCGCTACCGTCGGGAGCGCCCGCATGCCACAGCGCACCGAGGGAGACCCGACCGTGAAGGCTATTCGTCGGTTCACCGTACGGCCCGTACTCCCCGATCCCCTCCAGCCGCTCAGCGAGCTGGCCCGCAATCTCCGGTGGTCCTGGCATACCGGGACCCGGGAGCTGTTCCAGTCCATCGATCCGGAGAGCTGGAGTGGCGACCCGGTGCGGCTGCTCGGGCAGGTGTCGACCGCGCGGCTCGCCGAACTCGCCGACGACCAGCGGTTTCTGCGCCGGCTGCGGGCCGCCGCCGAGGATCTGCGGGAGTACGTCGAAGGCCCCCGCTGGTATCAGGAGCAGGGTCGGGAACAGAACGCCGAACTCCCGGCCGGTGTCGCGTACTTCTCGCCCGAGTTCGGGATCACGGCGGCGCTGCCGCAGTACTCCGGCGGGCTCGGCATTCTGGCCGGTGACCATCTGAAGGCCGCCAGCGACCTGGGGGTGCCGCTGATCGGCGTCGGACTGCTGTACCGGCACGGGTACTTCAGGCAGTCGCTGTCCAGGGACGGGTGGCAGCAGGAGCACTATCCGGTCCTCGACCCGCATGAGTTGCCGCTCACCCCGCTCAGGGAGGCGGACGGTACGGCCGCCCAGGTGACCCTCGCGCTGCCCGGCGGCCGGTCGCTGCGGGCGCATGTGTGGCTGGCCCAGGTGGGCCGGGTGCCGCTGCTGCTGCTCGACTCGGACGTCGAGGACAACGACCTGGGCGACCGCGATGTGACCGACCGGCTCTACGGCGGCGGCAGCGAGCACCGGCTGCTGCAGGAGATGCTGCTCGGTATCGGCGGGGTGCGCGCGGTGCGTACGTACTGCCGCCTCACCGGCCATCCCCCGCCCGAGGTCTTCCACACCAACGAGGGGCATGCCGGGTTCCTCGGTCTGGAGCGGATCAGGGAACTCACCGACGAGGGGCTGGACTTCGACGCGGGACTTGAGGCGGTGCGGGCCGGGACGGTGTTCACCACGCACACCCCGGTACCGGCCGGGATCGACCGATTCGACCGCGAGCTGGTCGCCCAGCACTTCGGGGACGGGGCCGAGCTGGCGGGCATCGACGTCGAGCGGGTGCTGCGGCTCGGCATGGAGACCTATCCGGGCGGGGAGCCCAACCTGTTCAACATGGCGGTGATGGGGCTGCGCCTCGCCCAGCGCGCCAACGGCGTCTCCACCCTGCACGGCCGCGTCAGCCGCGACATGTTCGCCGGACTCTGGCCGGGCTTCGACGCCGACGAGGTGCCGATCGGCTCGGTGACCAACGGGGTGCACGCGCCGACCTGGGTGGCGCCCGAGGTGTTCCGGCTCGGCGCGCGGCAGATCGGCGAGCAGCGGACCCAGGACGCGCTGAGTGTCGGCGGCTCCGAGCGCTGGGACTCGGTCGCGGAGATCGGCGACCAGGAGATCTGGGAGCTGCGGCGGTCGCTGCGCGAGCGGCTGGTGCACGAGGTACGCGAGCGGCTCGCCGTGTCCTGGCGCCAGCGCGGCGCCGCGGCGACCGAACTGGGCTGGCTGGACGGGGTACTCGACCCGGATGTGCTCACCATCGGGTTCGCCCGCCGGGTCCCCTCGTACAAGCGGCTCACCCTGATGCTGCGCGACCGCGATCGGCTGATGGAGCTGTTGCTGCACCCCGAGCGGCCGATCCAGATCGTCGTCGCGGGCAAGGCGCACCCCGCCGACGACGGCGGCAAGCGCCTGGTCCAGGAGCTGGTGCGGTTCGCGGACGACCCGCGGGTGCGCCATCGGATCGTGTTCCTGCCGGACTACGGCATGGCGATGGCACAGAAGCTGTACCCCGGGTGCGACATCTGGCTGAACAACCCGCTGCGCCCGCTGGAGGCCTGCGGCACCTCGGGGATGAAGGCCGCCCTCAACGGCTGCCTCAACCTGTCGGTCCTGGACGGCTGGTGGGACGAATGGTTCCAGCCGGACTTCGGCTGGGCCGTCCCGACCGCCGACGGCACCGCGGTCGACGCGGACCGCCGCGACGAGTTGGAGGCCGCCGCGCTGTACGACCTGCTGGAGCGGCGGGTCGCGCCGCGCTTCTACGAGCGCGGCCCCGAGGGGCTCCCGGACCGCTGGATCGACATGGTCCGCAGGACCCTGACCACGCTCGGCCCGAAGGTGCTGGCCGGGCGCATGGTCCGCGAGTACGTCGAGGGGCTGTACGCCCCCGCGGCCCACGCCCACCGCGCCCTGGACGCCGCCGCGGCACGGGAGTTGGCGGCGTGGAAGGGCCGGGTCAGGGCGGCCTGGCCGTATGTGGCCGTCGACCATGTGGAGGCGTCGGCGCAGGCGGACCAGGTGGCCCAGACGGACCGGCCGGTGGGCGCGGGCACCGAGGAGCTGGGCTCGACGCTCGCGCTGCGGGTGCGGGTGCAACTCGGTGAACTCCGGCCCGAGGACGTGGAGGTGCAGGCCGTCACGGGCCGGGTCGACCCCGAGGACCGCATCACGGACGCCGCGGTGACGGGCCTGAAGCCCGCCGCCGGCCCCGACCTGGAGGGCCGCTGGATCTACGAGGGGCCGCTGGCCCTGGACCGTACGGGGCCCTTCGGCTACACCGTACGCATCCTGCCCGCCCACCGGCTGCTGGCGAGCGGCGCCGAACTCGGTCTGGTCGCGGTGCCGTCCGAGTCCACCGGCGAGGCGGCGGGGGTCCTGATGCGCTGACACCCAGCCGATACCGAACCGATACCGACCCGCCCACCATGGACGGGCGGCATCCGGGGCGTGGTGGCAGCCCCGGACGCCGCCCAGTATTCGAGGGCCTACCGCCCGCGCTTGGTGACGTTTACCGCCGCCCAGGCGCGGTCGACGGCCTGGTACTCGGCCGAGCCCTTGCCGTACAGGTCCGCGGTGGCGCTCAGGGTCGCCTTGCGGGCCTTGGCGTAGTTGGTGTTCGACGTCATGTAGGTGGTCAGGGCCTTGTACCAGATCTGCTCGGCCTTGTCCCGGCCGATGCCCTCGACCGGCTGGCCGTCGGAGGTCGGCGAGTCGTAGTCGACGCCGTTGATGGTTTTCTTTCCGCTGCCTTCTGAGAGCAGGTAGAAGAAGTGGTTCGCGGGTCCGGACGAGTAGTGGACGTTGATGTTGCCGATGCCCGCGTACCAGGAGTCCTTGGACTTTCCGTCCCGGCTCGGCTGGTCCATGTAGCGCAGCGGGGTGCCGTCGCCCCGGATGTCGATCTTCTCGCCGATGAGGTAGTCGCCGACGTCCTCGGAGTTGGCGGCGTGGAACTCGGCGGCGGAGCCGAAGATATCGCTGGTGGCCTCGTTCAGGCCACCGGACTCACCGCTGTAGATCAGGCCCGCGGTGTGCGACGTGACGCCGTGGGTCATCTCGTGTGCGGCCACGTCGATGGAGGTCAGCGGATTCTCGTTGTTCGCGCCGTCGCCGTAGGTCATGCAGAAGCAGGCGTCCGACCAGAAGGCGTTGACGTAGTTGTCGCCGTAGTGGACCCGCGAGTACGCGCCGACGCCGTCACCGCGGATGCCGTCCCGGCCGTGCACCTGCTGGTAGTAGTCCCAGGCCACGCCCGCGCCGTACGCGGCGTCCACACCCGCGGTCTCGCGGTTGCCCGGAGTGCCGTCGCCCCAGGTGTCGGTCTGGTTGGTGAAGAGGGTGCCGGTGCCGGACGTGCCCTGGTTCAGGTCGTACGTCTTGTGGCCGCCGCGCCCGCCGTCGGTCAGCGTGAACGAGGAGCCGTCGGCGGTGCTGCCGACCTCGACCTCGCCGCTGTACTGGCTGTGTCCGGTGCCGGTCTGGATCGCGTCCCACTGGCTCAGCTTCTCGCCGGTGCGGGCGTCGGTGACGACATGCAGCTCGCGGGGCGTGCCGTCCTTCCGCTTGCCGCCCAGGACCTTCTCGTACGCGAGTGCGGGCTTGCCGTCCGCCGCCCAGATCACCGAACGCGCGCCCTTCGGCGCCGACTTGGCGCGGGCGGTGTCGACGGCCGCCAGGTCCGCCTTGACGGCCTTCGTCACGCCCTTGGTCCTCCCGGACCTGGCCTGGTGGACGACCAGGTCGCCGCCGAGTACCGGGAGTTCGGCGTAGGTGCGCTCGTAGCGGGTGTGCGTGGTGCCGTCGCGGTCCTTGACGACATCGCGGACGACCAGCTTCTCCCGCTTGCCGAGCCCGAGTTCGGCCGCGGTGCCCGCCGCGCCCTGGTCGGCCTCGCGCAGCAGCTCGGCGCGCTGGGACCCGGAGANCCCGCTAGACCCCCTCCAGACCCCCGCGAGGCGTCCCCAGGCCCTGGACATACGCAGGGGTGCGCGCACCCGCGCGTACCGCTGTCCACTCGCGTTCTCCGTACCCGCCGAACCCTCTTCAGGTGGTCACGTGAACTCAACTTCCGGACGCATCCCGATCGTGGACGTCCAGCCGAGCGTCGACTGCGGCCGCCGCCCGGCGAAGGCCGTAGCCGGCGAGACCTTCCAGGTCACCGCCACCGTCTTCCGGGAAGGGCACGACGCGGTCGCCGCCCAGGTGGCGCTCGTCGACCCGCAGGGCCGTACGGGCCCCCTGATACCGATGCGTGAACTGGCCCCCGGCACCGACCGCTGGGGAGCCCAGGTCACGCCCGACACCGAAGGCGACTGGACGTACCACGTGGAGGCCTGGAGCGATCCGGTCACCACCTGGCGCCACCGCGCGCAGATCAAGATCCCCGCGGGGCAGGACACCGAACTGACCCTCGAAGAGGGTGCCCAGCTCCACGAACGGGCCGCCGCCACGATCCCGGAGCCGCGCGCCCGGAACGCCGTCCGCCAGGCCGCGGCCGCGCTACGGGACACCGGACGCCCGGTCCCGGCCCGGCTGGCGGCGGCCCTCACCCCCGAGGTGGACGCGGCACTCGCCCGCCACCCGCTGCGCGAACTGGTCACCGCGTCCGACCCGTTGCCCCTGATGGTGGAGCGGCCGCGCGCCCTGTACGGCTCGTGGTACGAGTTCTTCCCCCGCTCCGAAGGCGCGGTGCTCCGCGACGGCGAGCCGCCCGTCAGCGGCACCTTCGCGACCGCCGCCCAGCGTCTGCCCGCGATCGCCGCGATGGGCTTCGACGTCGTATACCTGCCGCCCGTCCACCCCATCGGCACCACCTACCGCAAGGGCCGCAACAACACCCTCTCGGCCGACTCCCACGACGTCGGCGTGCCCTGGGCCATCGGCTCCCCGGACGGCGGCCACGACGCCGTACACCCCGACCTCGGCACCCTCGACGACTTCGACGCGTTCGTGCGCAGAGCCGACGACCTGGGCCTGGAGGTCGCCCTGGACTTCGCGCTCCAGTGCTCCCCCGACCACCCCTGGGTGGACAAACACCCCGACTGGTTCCAGCACCGCGCCGACGGGAGCATCGCCTACGCCGAGAACCCGCCGAAGAAGTACCAGGACATCTACCCGCTCGACTTCGACCAGGATCTGCCGGGCCTGTTCTCCGAGACCCTGCGGCTGCTGCGGTTCTGGATGGACCACGGCGTACGGATCTTCCGCGTCGACAACCCGCACACCAAGCCCGTGCTCTTCTGGGAACGGGTGCTGGCCGCCATCCGCCGCACCGACCCCGACGTGATCTTCCTGGCCGAGGCGTTCACCCGGCCCGCGATGATGCACCGGCTCGCGGCGATCGGCTTCCAACAGTCGTACACCTACTTCACCTGGCGCAACACCAAGCACGAACTGACCGAGTACGCCACCGAACTCACCGGCGACGCGGCCGCCTACATGCGCCCCAACTTCTTCGTGAACACCCCCGACATCCTGCACGCCTACCTCCAGGAAGGCGGCCGCCCCGCCTTCGAGGTGCGGGCCGTACTCGCCGCGACCCTCTCCCCCACCTGGGGCGTCTACAGCGGCTACGAGCTCTGCGAGAACACCCCGCTGCGCCCCGGCAGCGAGGAGTACCTCAACGCCGAGAAGTACCAACTCCGCCCACGTGACTGGGAGTCGGCCCAGCGCGAGGGCCGCTCCATCGCCCCGCTGATCACCACGCTCAACCGGATCAGACGCCGCAGCCCCGCCCTGCGCCAGCTGCGCGACCTGCACTTCCACCACGCCGACAACGACGCGGTCATCGCGTACTCCAAGCGGCAGGGCTCGAACACGGTTCTGGTGGTCGCCAACCTCGACCCCCACCACACCCAGGAGGCCACGGTCTCGTTGGACATGCCGACGCTCGGGCTCGACTGGCACGAGACCGTGCCGGTGCGCGACGAGCTCACCGGCGAGACCTATCACTGGGGCAGGGCCAGCTATGTGCGCCTTGAGCCGGGCCGCGCGCCCGCGCACATCTGCACCGTCCTGCGACCGTCCTCACCGTCCCTCGGAGGGTCACCCACATCATGATCGTCAACGAGCCCGTCCAGGACACCTTCGAAGACACCCCCGCCAAGGACCGTGACCCCGACTGGTTCAAACGCGCCGTCTTCTACGAGGTCCTGGTGCGGTCCTTCCAGGACAGCAACGGCGACGGCATCGGCGACCTGAAAGGCATCACCGCCAAACTGGACTACCTCCAGTGGCTGGGCGTGGACTGCCTCTGGCTGCCACCGTTCTTCAACTCACCGCTACGCGACGGTGGTTACGACGTCTCCGACTACACCGCCGTACTCCCCGACTTCGGCGACCTGGCCGACTTCGTGGAGTTCGTGGACGCCGCGCACCAGCGCGGCATGCGGGTGATCATCGACTTCGTGATGAACCACACCAGCGACCAGCACCCGTGGTTCCAGCAGTCCAGGACAGACCCGGACGGCCCGTACGGCGACTACTACGTCTGGGCGGACGACGACAAGCAGTACCAGGACGCCCGGATCATCTTCGTCGACACCGAGACCTCCAACTGGACCTTCGACCCGGTGCGCAAGCAGTACTTCTGGCACCGCTTCTTCTCCCACCAGCCGGACCTCAACTACGAGAACCCGGCCGTCCAGGAGGAGATCATCTCGGCCCTGCGCTTCTGGCTGGATCTGGGCATTGACGGCTTCCGCCTGGACGCCGTGCCCTACCTCTACGCCGAGGAAGGCACCAACTGCGAGAACCTGCCGCGCAGCCACGAGCTGCTCAAGCGGGTCCGCAAGGAGATCGACGCGCACTACCCCGACACCGTGCTGCTGGCCGAGGCCAACCAGTGGCCGGAGGACGTCGTCGACTACTTCGGGGACTTCACGGCCGGCGGCGACGAATGCCATATGGCGTTCCACTTCCCCGTGATGCCACGCATCTTCATGGCGGTACGCCGCGAGTCCCGCTACCCGGTCTCGGAAGTCCTGGCCAAGACCCCGGCGATCCCGTCCGGCTGCCAGTGGGGCATCTTCCTGCGCAACCACGACGAGCTCACCCTCGAAATGGTCACGGACGAAGAGCGCGACTACATGTACGCGGAGTACGCCAAGGACCCCCGGATGCGCGCCAACATCGGCATCCGGCGCCGCCTGGCCCCGCTCCTGGACAACGACCGCAACCAGATCGAACTGTTCACCGCCCTGCTGCTCTCCCTCCCCGGCTCGCCGATCCTCTACTACGGCGACGAGATCGGGATGGGCGACAACATCTGGCTGGGCGACCGGGACGCCGTCCGCACCCCCATGCAGTGGACGCCGGACCGCAACGCGGGCTTCTCGTCCTGCGATCCGGGACGGCTCTACCTCCCCACGATCATGGACCCGGTCTACGGCTACCAGGTCACGAACGTGGAGGCGTCGATGTCGTCTCCGTCGTCGCTGCTGCACTGGACCCGTCGGATGATCGAGATCCGCAAGCAGAACGAGGCGTTCGGACTCGGCAGCTACACGGAACTCCCGTCGACCAATCCGGCCGTACTCGCCTTCCTGCGCGAGGCCCCGCCGACCGATGAAGGCCACGACGACCTGGTCCTGTGCGTCAACAACTTCTCCCGGTTCGCGCAGCCCACGGAGTTGGGCCTGCGGGCCTACCTGGGGCGGCACCCGGTGGAGCTGATCGGCGGGGTGCGGTTTCCGCCGATCGGGGAATGGCCGTATCTGCTGACGCTGGCGGGCCACGGGTTCTACTGGTTCCGTCTGCGTAAGGACCCCGCGTAGCTTGTGAGTTGGGCTGATCCCGGAGGGGCGCGATCGACGCCCCTCCCTGTCCGCCGTATCCGCCGCAGCGGAAAGGACGCGACGTCATGTCGGAAGCCGCCACCCGCCTTGGTACGACCGCCGTCGCGCTGCTGTCCTCGCTCGATCCGCTGCTGCGGGACTGGCTGCCCCGGCAGCGCTGGTTCGCCGGGAAGGGCCGCCCGGTCACCGGCTTCGGCCTGGTCTCGGCGGCCGAGCTACTGCCGCCGTCGGCCGCCGCGCCCTCCGCCCCCGGCCTGCTGCACCTGCTGGTGCGGGTGCGGCAGCCGGGAGTGCCGGGGCAGAGCGTGGCAGGCGCGCCGCCCGTACCTCCCGCCGACTGCTATCAGCTGCTGCTCGGCGTACGGCGGACCCTGCCGACGCGGCTCGCGCCCGCGCTGATCGGCCGCCCGGCGCGGGGGCCGCTGGCCGGGTGGACGGTGTACGACGCACTGGGGGACCCCCGCCTCGCGGAGCTGATCTTGGAGCGGCTGCGCATTCCGGGGCGGATCGGCGGGCTCTGCTTCGAGCGCGCCGATGGGGTGGAGATCGCGCCCGGCCTCGCGGCCCGCCCCCTAAGCGCCGAGCAGTCCAACTCCTCACTCGTATACGGCGATTCACTCATCCTGAAGGTGTTCCGCCGCGTGGTGCCCGGCGTCAACCCGGACCTGGAGCTGCCGCTCGCACTGGCGCGCACGGGGTGCGAGCGGGTGCCCGCGCCGGTGGCGTGGTTCCATGCGCGCGCACACTCCTCGCAGGGCGATCCGTACGTACTCGGCGTGCTCCAGCCCTATCTGGCGGGCGCCGATGACGGCTGGGAGCTGGCTCTGGACATGCTGGCCAAGGGCGCCGACTTCACGCCGGAGGCGACCGCGCTGGGCCGCGCCACGGCCGAGGTGCACGCCGCGCTCGCGCACGCGCTGCCCACGGTGACGTGGGGCAGGGCCCAGCGGGACCTGGTCGCGTCCGGAATGAGGGAGCGGCTCGACGCGGCGGCGCAGGCGGTTCCCGCGCTGCGGGAGTACGCTCCCGGGCTCGCCGCCGCGTTCGACGCGCTACGGGACACCGGGGGCGACGGGTTCGGCCACGCCCAGCGTGTGCACGGCGATCTGCACCTCGGCCAGTGCCTGCGTGCCCCCACCGGGCAGTGGTCGCTGATCGACTTCGAGGGCGAGCCGGTACGCCCGCTCGCCGAGCGCCGCCTCGCCCAGCCACCCGTCCGCGATGTGGCCGGAATGCTCCGCTCCTTCGACTACGCGGCCCGCTCGCACCAGCCCTGGGCGCCCGAGTGGGCCGCCGGCTGCCGGGCCGCGTACTGCACCGGGTACGCGGAGGTGTCCGGCCGCGACCCGCGCGCGGAAGCCGAGCTGCTGCGCGCGTACGAGACCGACAAGGCGGTGTACGAGGTCCTCTACGAGGCCCGGCACCGCCCCGACTGGCTCCCGGTCCCCCTGGCCGCCGTACGCCGCCTGGCCACCGGCTGACCACGCCCACCACGCCCGCCCCGCCAGAACTGTTCGAGGAGGCGCACGTCCGTGACCGACCGCCGCCCGCCACGCCAGACCCGCCAGCCGTCCGCGAAAGCCAAGACCAAGGGCAAGGCCAAACCCAAAACGGAGTCCAAGACCAAGCCCAACGCCAGTCCCGAGGAGCAGGTCCAAGCCCAGGCCCAGGTCCAGGTACAGGTCCCCCGATCCGACCGCGACCGGCTGGTCGACGGCTCGCACCACGACCCGCACTCCGTACTCGGCGCGCACGCGGTCCCGGACGGAGTGGCGTTCCGGGTGCTGCGCCCGTACGCCCAGCAGGTGACCGTCCTGGCCGACGGCCTCCGCGCCGAACTGCACGACGACGGCGAGGGGTTCTTCACCGGTGCGCTCCCGCTCCGCGAGGTGATCGACTACCGCCTGCTGGTCACGTACCAGGACACCGAACTCGACACCCACGACCCGTACCGCTTCCTGCCCTCCCTCGGCGACTTCGACCTGCACCTGATAGGCGAGGGCAGACACGAGCAGCTGTGGCAGGCGCTGGGCGCCCAGCCCATGACACACCAGGGCGTGACCGGCACCCGCTTCACCCTCTGGGCACCGAACGCGCGCGGCGTCCGCATCGTCGGGGACTTCAACTACTGGGACGGCACCGGCTTTCCGCTGCGCTCGCTCGGCAGCTCCGGCGTCTGGGAGCTGTTCGTCCCCGGCATCGGCGAGGGCGAGCTCTACAAGTTCGAGATCACCCGGCCGGACGGTTCGAAGACCCTGCGCGCCGACCCGCTGGCCCGCCGTACGGAAGCCCCGCCCGCCAACTCCTCGATCGTGCACGCCTCGCACCACATCTGGCACGACGCGAAGTGGATGGCGGACCGGGCCGCACGCCCCGTCCACGCCTCCCCCTTCTCGGTCTACGAGGTACACCTCCCGTCCTGGCGCCCAGGACTGACCTACCGTCAACTGGCCGACCAACTCCCCTCCTACGTCAAGGACCTCGGCTTCACCCACATCGAGCTGATGCCCGTCGCCGAGCACCCCTTCGGCGGGTCCTGGGGCTACCAGGTCACCGGCCTCTACGCGCCGACCGCGCGCCTGGGCACCCCCGACGACTTCAAGCACCTCGTCGACGCACTGCACCGCGAGGGCATCGGCGTCCTGATGGACTGGGTCCCCGCGCACTTCCCGCGCGACGACTGGGCGCTGGCAGAGTTCGACGGCAAGCCGCTGTACGAGCACGAGGACCCGGCGCGGGCCGCGCACCCCGACTGGGGCACCCTGGAGTTCGACTACGGCCGCAACGAGGTACGCAACTTCCTGGTCGCCAACGCGGTGTACTGGTGCGAGGAGTTCCACCTCGACGGGCTGCGGGTCGACGCCGTAGCCTCCATGCTCTACCTGGACTACTCGCGCGAGGACGGCGCCTGGACGCCGAACGTGCACGGCGGTCGCGAGAACCTCGACGCGGTGGCCTTCCTCCAGGAGATGAACGCCACGCTGTACCGGCGCGAGCCCGGCATCGTCACCATCGCCGAGGAGTCCACCGCGTGGGACGGCGTCACACGGGCCACCCACCACATCGGCCCCGGTGGCTTCGGGGGCCTGGGCTTCGGGCTGAAGTGGAACATGGGCTGGATGCACGACTCGCTCGAGTACATGTCCCACGAGCCGGTCCACCGCAAGTACCACCACAACGAGATGACCTTCTCGATGGTGTACGCCTACAGCGAGAACTACGTCCTGCCCATCTCCCACGACGAGGTGGTCCACGGAAAGCAGTCCCTGGTGTCCAAGATGCCGGGCGACTGGTGGCAGCGGCGCGCCAACCACCGCGCCTACCTGGGCTTCATGTGGGCCCACCCGGGCAAACAACTCCTCTTCATGGGCCAGGAGTTCGCCCAGGGCGCGGAATGGTCCGAGGCGCACGGGCCCGACTGGTGGCTGCTCGACCCGTCGTACGGCGCGTCCGCCGACCACGGGGGTGTGCGCGACCTGGTCCGCGACCTCAACGCGGTCTATCTGCGCACACCGTCCCTCTGGTCGCGGGACACCGACCCGGGCGGGTTCGCCTGGATCGTCAGCGACGCGGCCGAGGACAACGTCCTCGCCTTCCTCCGCTACGACGCGTCCGGCTCGCCGCTGTTGTCCGTCTCCAACTTCTCGCCGGTGGTGCGTCACGAGTACCGCCTGGGGGTGCCGGACGACGTCCCGGCCTGGTCCGAGGTCCTCAACACGGACGCGGGGCGCTATGGCGGCGGTGACGTGTCCAGCGGATCCGCGCTGAAGCCGGACCCGACCCCGGCCCACGGCCGCCCGGCCAGCCTGCGGCTGACGTTGCCACCGCTGGCGACGGTGTGGCTACGGCCGGCGTGATGCGCGGGTCAGGGATTGTTCTTCCCCCCACCCCGCCCCTTCCCGTAACTGGGGCTCCGCCCCAGACCTCGGTCCTCAATCGCCGGACGGGCTGAATTTTCAGCCCGTCCGGCCCGGACGGGCTGAATTTTCAGCCCGTCCGGCGATTGAGGACGAGCCCGAAGGGCGATATCCCAGCCCGGCCGACGTTTGAGGCCAATTTGTGAGCCCGGCCGGCGAGGCCTTTCGGGAAGGGGCGGGGTGGGGGCTAAATCTCTGACCCCACCCCCAACCCCACCGGCAGCTCACCCGCGTACAGCACCCCCAACGTCTGCGTAGCCCGAGTCAGCGCGACATACAGATCACTGGTCTTGAGCTCAGCGGGCTCGACAACAATCACCGCGTCGAACTCAAGCCCCTTCGACTGACGCGCGTCGAGCAGAACGACCCGCCGAGTCAGATCGGGCACATCCCCGGCCACCACCCCGTCCAGCCGCGAGGCCAACGCCGCATGCAGCTCCCGCGGCGCGATGACCGCTAGCCGCCCTTCCGCGGGAAGATCCCGGGCGACGGCATCCGCCACCGCGCCCGGCAGATCAGACGCGGCCGCGGCCCGAACCCACGGCCGCACCCCCGTCGCCCGCACCGACCGCGGCGGCGAGAACAACGGATCCCGCGCCCGCACCACCCCCGCCGCAAGCTCCATCACCTCCGCCGGAGTCCGGTAGTTGACTCCGAGCCGCACAAGCTCCCACCGATCCCCGACGTACGGCGCCAGGATCGACGACCAGGACCCGCACCCCGCCTCGTCCCCGGTCTGCGCCGGATCCCCGACCAGCGTCATGGACCGCGTCGGCACCCGCCGCATCAGCAGCCGCCACGCCATCGGCGACAACTCCTGCGCCTCGTCCACGATGATGTGCCCGAACGCCCACGTCCGATCCGCCGCCGCCCGCTCGGCCGCGGACCGATGGTCGGCCTCCTCCTGCCGCTCGGCCATCCGCTCCGCGTCGACGATGTCGTGCGCGAGCAGCACCTCCGAGTCCTCGTCGTCCTTGTCCTCGAACTCGTACGTACGCGAGGCGTACGAGACATCCAGGACGCCCTGCGCGTACTCGATGCGCTGCTGCCGCTCGGCCTCCTCGGCGGCACGCTCGGCGGAGTCGTCCACACCGAGCAGCTCAGCCGCCTCGTCAAGCAGCGGAACGTCAGCGGGAGTCCAAGAAACACCAGCACCCGCACCCGCATCCCGCTGGACCGCCTTCGCATCCGCATCCGACAGATATCCCTCCGGCTCCGCCAGGAAGTCGGCGATCAGCCGCTGCGGAGTGAGCGAAGGCCACAGCGAGTCGATCGCCGCATGCACCTCCGCACTGGTGGCGATCTCCTTGCCGAGCTGCGCGATGTCGTCGGGCCCCAGCAGGTTGGGCCCGCCGAAGGGATCGGCCCCGAGGCGCTCGACGAGCTGGTCGGTCAGGGCGTCGATGATCTGGAAGGCGAAGTACGGGCGGGCCAGGTTGTGCGGCAGGTGCTGCGCGCGGGCATGGGCGCGGGCGTCCTCCGCCATGCCCCGCTCCAGGTACAGCGTCCCGTACCCCTCGTGGTCGATCTCGAGGACCGGGTCGGGGACGGACTGCCGCGATCGGACCACGGCCGCGATGACGTCGGCCATGTCCGCGCGCCCCTTCACGGCGGCCGCGTCGGGGCTCTCCGTGGCCTCGGCCCGGACTCCGGGGAACAGTTCGCCCAGGGTCGCGAGCAGCACGCCCGTCTCGCCCAACGAGGGCAGCACCTCGCCGATATAGCCGAGGAACGCCGGGTTCGGCCCGACGATCAGTACCGCACGCTTGGCCAGCACCTCGCGGTGCGCGTAGAGCAGATACGCGGCACGATGCAGCGCCACCGCGGTCTTGCCCGTACCCGGACCGCCCTCGACGACCAGGACGCCCTGGTGCGGGGCGCGGATGATCCGGTCCTGCTCGGCCTGGATGGTCTGGACGATGTCGCCCATCCGCCCGGTCCGCGCGGCGTTGACGGCGGCGAGCAGCACGGCGTCGCCGTTCGGGTCCTCGTATCCGGTACGGCTGGTGTCCCCGACGTCCAGGATCTCGTCGTGCAGCGCGGTGACCGTACGCCCCTGGGTGGTGAGGTGGCGTCGCCGGCGCAGGCCCATGGGCGTATGGCCGGTCGCGAGATAAAAGGGCCGGGCGACCGGCGCACGCCAGTCGATCAGCAGCGGCGTGCGCTCCGCGTCGTCCGCGCGAATTCCGATACGCCCGATGTGGTGGTGGCGTTCGGCACCATCGCCCGCCTCCTCACTCGCCACTGCGAGATCAATGCGCCCGAAGCAGAGCCCGGATTCGACTCCGTCCAGCTCGGCGACCTCCCGGCTCCGTTCCTGGGCGACCACATCCCGTTCGAGCCGAGCCTGCAGACCGCGCCCCACCTGGGCCAACGCCCTGCGCGCCTGGGTCTCGGCCTCGGCGCGGAGTGCGTCGAGGCGGTCATACAGGCGGTCGATGAATTGCTGCTCGCTCTGCAATTCAACAGATTCCCCGGTTGACAATTCGACTCCTCGTGGGATACGGTGTCTTTAGTTGGCCCCCAGTGTGGGGCCTTTTCTGTGTTCATACAGAAACACCCAATATACCCAGAGGAATACCCCGGCCGTCAAACGGTCCGGGGTATTCGCCGTTAGGGCTGAGCAACGCCGGCGGGCACGCTCAGGTCAGACAACGTCCTCCAGCTCAGTCAGCAGCTTCCGCTTCGGTCGCGCCCCCACCATCGACCGCACCGGCTCCCCGCCCCGGAAGACCATCAGCGTGGGCGTACCCAGCACGCCGTACGCGATCGTCGTCTCCGGACTGGCGTCCACATCCAACGCCACGACCTTGAGCCGCTCGCTCTCCTCCCGCGCGATCGCACTCAGTACGGGCGCCAGCTGGCGGCACGGCCCGCACCACTCGGCCGTGAACTCGACCAGCACGGGGAGCTCTTCCCCCAGCACCTCCCCCGCGAAATCCGCGTCGGTCACCATCGCCACACCCTCAGGCCGCGCGCCCACTTCTGCCCCTCTCCGTTCCCAGTTCACACCGCGGCTCCAGACCCCCCGGAACCGCCGCATCGGCCGCCAGCGCATCCCGTGCCCGCTCGGCCCGCGCCAACTGCGCGCCGACCTGGGCCCGTACGCCCTGCAACTGCCCGATCAGCGCGTCGAGTTCCTCGACCTTGCGCCGGTAGACAGCGAGCGAGTCAGGACAGGAGTCCCCCTCGGGATGCCCGGCCCGCAGACACTCCACGAACGGCCGGGTCTCCTCCAGCTCGAACCCGAAGTCCTGCAGCATCTGGATCTGCCGCAGCAGCCGCAGATCCTCGTCCCCGTACGTCCGGTATCCGTTACTCGTCCGCCGTGCGGGCAGCAGCCCCAGGGACTCGTAGTACCGCAGAGCCCGCGTGGTCGTCCCGGCCTGCTCGGCCAGCTCTCCGATGCGCATACGTACGACGGTAGACGTTGACGCGGACGTCAGGGCCAGCGCGGAAGGGGACAGCTGCCGGGCACCGGCGGCGGTCGCGACGGACACGGGTGTCGCCGACGCTCGGCGCGGCCGCGGTGATCGACGAGGGCTACGCCGTTGCCAGGACGAAGTACGCTACCCCCGCGGAGATGCCCTCGGCGCCTTCATGCAGCGGGTGGGATGTCCCGAGCATCGCTTGGCGCACGTCGTCCTACAGTCCTGGCCCACCTGAGGTGAGTCCGTTGCGCCAGCCCGTCGACTTCTGGTTCGACCCGGTGTGCCCGTACACCTGGATCACCTCGCGCTGGCTGCGCGAGGTGGAGCGGGTGCGGGACATCGACGTCCGGTGGCGGGTCATGAGCCTCGCCGTACTGAACGAGCACCTGGACGTCGACCCGGAGGACCCCGAGGGCCAGTGGGGCGAGTACCTGCGCGCCCCGGGGCGGGTGTGCGCTGCCGTACGGGAGCGGTTCGGCAGCGCGGCGCTGGGAGCGTACCTCGACGCCCTCGGCGCCCGGCTGCACGAGCGCGAGGACTGGGAGGGGGTCGGGCACGCGCTCGAAGACGCGGGGCTGCCGGCGGCGTTGGCGGAGGTGGCGTGGCGCGACGAGTACGACCCCGTGGTGCGGGCCTCGCACGAGGAAGGCATCGCGCTGGTCGGCACCGAGGTGGGCACGCCCGTGCTGTCCGTACCCGGCGTCGGGGCGCTCTTCGGTCCCGTCGTCTCACCTGCGCCGCGCGGCGAGCGGGCCGGACGGCTGTGGGACGGGGTGCTGCTGATCGCGGGCGTGGAGGGGTTCGCCGAGCTCAGGGGTCGCCGTTCGGCACCGAAGGCATAGCCGGATCGGGATCCCGCTATGGCTTCGGCTTCGGCTGTACGGAGGTCTCCAGGCCGGGGCCGGTCAGGTGCGGGTGTGCCGCCTGTTCCCGGCCCGTGAGCAGGAGCAGCAGCGCGGCGATCGGCCCGCGGATCTCCGGACCTTCGCCGCGCTGCCACTCGGCGTCGGTGGCGGTCAGGCGGCGGTCCCCCAACCGCCGCCTGACCTGGAAGGGATAGCTCATGCGGTACACCCGGTCGGCCGCGTCACAGGCGGCGTCGACCGGCATCGGGCGCTCGCGGCCCAGGGCCAGGGCGATGTCCTGGCCGTGCACCAGGATGTCGAGGAGCGACTCGCGCCGGGTCGTGCCGACGACCGGGCGGTGCCAGCCGATCAGGGCGCGCAGGTCGGCGGCGATCTGCTCGGGCGGGCGGGCCCCGGCCTGACAGGCGGTGTCGTGGATCATGCGGTCGAAGTTGCCGCGGGCGCGGGCGAGTTCGACCAGAACCCGGCCGAGGCCGATGCGCGGGGCGAGGGTGAGGTGCGCGGCGACGTCCCGCACCCGCCAGCCGTCGCACTGGGTCGGGAGCTCCCACTCGTCCGGTGTCAGCGTGTCGAGCAGCTCGGCCAGACTGAGCCGTTCGCTGTCGACCGCCTGCCAGCGTTCCTCGCCGGTCAGTGTGCCGCTCATGGTGACCACCGCCTACAAGAATGGTAAGCTTCCCTGACCAAGTTAGTCAGAGACGCTGACCAATGTCAAGCTACGGGAGCGGTACGCATGTCCGGAGAGGCCGCGGGGGAACGGGCCGAGCACGGGCAGGAGCTCAATGTGGGACTACTGCTGTTCATTCCCTACCGGGCCATGGAGGACCGGATTTTCGCCGCGCTCGCCGATGCGGGGTTCGACGACTTCACCGTCGCCCAGGCCCGCGTCATGCAGCGCATCGGCCCCGACGGCACCCGGCTCACGGACCTCGCCGAGCAGGCGCAGATCACCAAGCAGACGGCGGGCTTCCTGGTCGACCGCCTTGAGCGCGCGGGGTACGTCGAACGGGTCCCCGACCCCCGCGACCGGCGCGCCCGACTGGTGAAGATCGCCGCGCGCGGGGCCGCGGCGATCCCAGTCGCCGAGGCCGTGGTCGCCGAGGTGGAGGCGGAGTGGACCGCGCACCTCGGCAAGCGCCGGATGGCGCAGTTGCGCGAGACCCTGACGCGTCTGCGGGAGATCACCGACCCGTACGCATGACCGTGCGCCCGTACGAGGATTCGTACGGGCGCACAGGTGGCGCTACGCGCGCGTGCCCCCACGCGCGGACAGCTTCAGGCGCGGTCGCCCGCGGACACAGACTCGGACTCGGACTCGGACTCGGACTCGGCCTTGGGCTCGGACTTGGACTTGGACTTGGACTCAGCCTTGGGCTCGGACTCGGCCTTCGACTCGCGGTCTGTCGCCTCCTCCACCGACTCCGCCGACTCCGCCGCCGCGTCCTCCGCGCCGCCCCGACGGTGCCGCGGCAGCAGCACCGCCACCAGCACCGTCCCGACACCCAGGATCACCGCGCCGATCAGACTCGTATGCGCCACCGAGTCGCTGAACGCGGCGCCCACCGAGTCCGCCATCTGCCGGGCCCCGTCCGCGAGCTGCTCCGCCTGGCCCTTGAGCTGCGCGGCCTGCTCGGGCGTACCCGCCTGCGCGGCCTTGCCGGCGACCTCCTTGGCCTGCTCGCCGATGCCCTGCGCGACGGCGTATCCGGCGCCCACCGAGTCCTGCGCGGTCTCCAGCGCCTCGGGCGGCAGCTTGCCGCCCGAAGCCGCCGCCGCGTCGGAGAGGTTCGACGAGTAGGTGCTAGCCAGTACGGAGCCGAGTACGGCGATCCCGAGCGAGCCGCCGAGCTCGATCGAGGTGTCGTTGACCGCGCCGCCCACGCCCAGCTCGGCCTCCGGGAACGCGCCCATGATCGCGTCGGTGCAGGGCGACAGCGCGAGACCGATGGCGAGGCCGAGGATCATCAGCGGGGCGAGGAAGTCGTCGTACGACGAACCGCTGTCGATCTGGGTCAGCAGCGCGAGCGCCGCCGTACCGCCGACCATGCCCGCGGTGACGGTGATCTTCATGCCGATGCGCGGGGTGAGGTACCCGGTCAGCGCGGAGCCGACGAAGACCGCACCGGCCAGCGGGAGCATCCGTACGCCGGTCTCCAGCGGGTTGTAGCCGAGCACGAACTGCAGGTGCTGGGTCAGGTAGTAGAACGCGCCGAAGACCGCGAGGAAGAAGAGCGCGACGGCGAGGTTGGAGCCCGCGAAGCCGCGGTTCAGGAAGCGGCGGACGTCGAGCACGGGGTGCGGGTGGCGCAGCTCCCAGATGACGAAGAGGACGAGGGCGACGCCCGCGATGACCGCGGAGCTGATGGCGCCGACGCCCCAGCCGAAGTGCGGCCCGTCGATGATCATGTAGATCAGCGCACCGACCCAGACGACGGACAGCAGACCGCCGACGTAGTCGATGCTGCCGTGCCGGGCGGCCTTGGACGGCGGTACGAGGGTGAGCGTGCCGATGATCGCGACGACGGCGACGGGCACGTTGATCAGGAACGTGGAGGCCCAGCCGTGGCTCTCCAGGAGCAGTCCGGCGACCAGCGGTCCGGCCGCGATCGCCAGGCCCGCGGTGGCGGTCCACATCACGATCGCCTTGGCCCGCTCGGCGCGCGGGAAGGTCGCCGCGAGCAGCGAGAGCGTGGCAGGCATGATCATGGCGGCGCCGAAGCCCATCACGGCGCGTGCCGCGATGACGCCGGTGGCGCTGTCCACGAGCGAGCCCGCGACGGCCCCGCCGCCGAAGACGACCAGGCCGAGGATGAGCGCGCCGCGGCGGCTGTACTTGTCGCCGATCGCGCCGAGCAGCAGCATCAGCGCGGCGTACGGGACGGTGTAGCCGTCGATGACCCACTGCAGGTCGGAGCTGGTGAGGCCGAGGTCCTTGGTCATGTCGGGGGCCGCGACGGTGAGCGCCGTGTTGGCCATCACGATGATCAACAGACTCAGGCACAGCACCAGCAGTGCCCACCAGCGACGGGCGTAGGGCCCGTCCATCTTCTCTACCGGCTCGTCCATGACGAGGCGCATCCGGTGCCGCCTTCCCTCGTAAATCTGCACAGCCATGTGCAACTACACAGCCATGCGCAAGTTACGTGATTGCACACGACTGTGCAAATGGAGGAGGGCTGTGCAGAATGGACGACATGACCACGGCCCGCAGCACCACGGCTCACCGCGCGACGGCCCGCGGCGCCACGGCTCCCAGCGCAACGACCCGCAGCACCACGGCCCGTGACGCCACCGCCCCCGTCGGCGGCGGCCGCGCGGACGCCAACCGCCGCCGCATCCTCGATGTCGCCTTCGCCGAGCTGCTGCGCGACCCCGACGCGTCGATGGACCAGGTCGCCCGCGCAGCGGGGGTCGTCCGCCGTACGGTCTACGGCCACTTCCCCAGCAGGGACGCGCTGATCAGCGCACTCACCGACAACGCCGTCGAGGCGGTCGCGGCCGCCCAGGCCCAGGAGCCCTCAGGCGTCACGGACCCCGCCGAGGAGCTGGCCCGCCGCACCCTCGCCGTCTGGCCCATCGCCGACCGCTACCGTCTGCTGGTCTCGCTCGCCCAGCGCAGCGTGACGATGGCGGGTATCCGGCAGCGTCTCGCGCCGGTCCGCGAGAACCTGGTCCAGTTGCTGCGCCAGGGCCTGGACCAGGGGGTGTTCGTGTCCCCGCTGCCGGCCGACGCCCTGGCGTACGTCCATGAGCAGGTGCTGTTCGGCCTGATGGAGGCGGTCAACGACGGTGCGCTCCCGGCCGACCGGGCGGGCGAGTCCGCCGCGGTGACGGCCCTGGTCTCGGCCGGAGTCCCGGTCGCCCGCGCGACGGAGCTCGCCGCCCGCCTCGGCCGCTAGACGTGTCTCCCCGAGACACCCCCTAGATCCAGTCGCCCAGGGCGCGGAGCATTGACCCCGCCCGAGCGCGCGCCTACGGTCACGTCACCGCAGCCAATGACGGCTCGTAGGAGGTCGTGCCCGTGCGCCCCACCGCCCCGCTGGTCCTCGCCGCCCTACTCGCCGCCGGAGCCCTGAGCGCGTGTGGCGGGGGTTCCGGCAGCGACGAGGACACCGTCAAGGTCTCCTTCAAGCAGTCGACGGACAACCAGATCAAGGTGATGGACACCTATCTGGCCGAGATGAAGAAGCAGTTCGAGAAGGCCAACCCGGGCAAGAAGGTCAAGCTGGTGCCGATCAAGGCGCCGGACGCCGAGTACTACACCAAACTCCAGCAGATGCTGCGCTCCCCCAAGACCGCCCCCGACCTGGTCTACGAGGACACCTTCCTGATCAACTCGGATATCACCAGCGGGTATCTGAAGCCGCTGGACACGTATCTGGACGGCTGGAAGGACTGGCCGCAGTTCGTCGACTCGGCCAAGACCGCCGCGAAGGCCGAGGACGGCAAGACGTACGGCGTGCCCGACGGCACCGACACCCGAGGACTGTGGTTCAACAAGGCCATCCTCAAGAAGGCCGGGCTGCCCGCCAACTGGCAGCCGAAGACCTGGGACGAGATCCTCGACGCGGCCAGGACCATCAAGAAGAAGGTCCCGGACGTCATCCCGCTGAACGTCTACACCGGCAAGCCCGGCGGCGAGCAGTCCACCATGCAGGGCTTCGAGATGCTGCTGTACGGCACGGGCGACGACCCGCTGTACGACACCGGCTCGCGCAAGTGGGTCGCGGGCAGCCAGGGTTTCAAGGACGCGCTGGAGTTCGTGGAGACCGTCTACAAGGAGAAGCTCGGCCCGGACGTCGCCGACGCCCTGGACCCGAACATCGCCACCACCGTCCGCGGCGACCTGCTGCCCGAGGGCAAGCTGGCGATCAACCTGGACGGCTCCTGGCTGCCGCAGGACTGGCTGCCCGGCAGCGGCCACGAGTGGCCGGAGTGGTCCAAGGAACTGGGCCTGGCGGCCATGCCGACCCAGCACGGCCAGGCACCCGGGAAGGTCAGCCTGTCCGGCGGCTGGACCTGGGCGATCCCGGCCAAGGCCGCCAACCCCGACCTGGCCTGGAAGTTCATCGAGACCATGCAGACCAAGGAGAACGCCCAGCGCTGGTACATCGCGAACTCCGGTATCGCGGTACGGGACGACGTCGCCAAGGACCCCGAGTACGTCAAGGCGCAGCCCGGCATCCAGTTCTTCACCGACCTGGTCGAGTTCACCCACTACCGGCCCGCCTACCCGGCCTACCCGAAGGTCTCGACCGCGATCCAGGAGGCGATGGAGGGCGTGACCACGGGCGACCGCTCCGTCGACAAGGCCGCCGAGGACTACGACGACGAGCTGAAGTCCCTCACCAAGGGCGCCGTGGTCGAGAAGTGAGCGGTGGTCACGCGGTCCGCCGCGGCCTGGTCCGTGCCCTGCCCGTCTCCCCCGCCGTCGTCCTCCTGGTGCTCTTCCTGGCCGGGCCGATCGCCTACTGCGGCTATATCGCCTTCACCGACCTCCAGTTGACCGGCCAGGCGGAGTCCAGCTTCGTCGGCTTCGAGAACTTCCGTACCGCCTTCAAGGACGACGCCTTCCGCAACGCGGTCTGGCTCACCGTCGTCTTCACGGTGCTCTCCTCGCTGATCGGACAGAACACCCTGGGCCTGGCCCTGGCCTCGCTGATGCAGCGCGCGTCCAAGCCGGTGCGTACCCTCACCGGGGCGGTGGTGATCGCCGCGTGGGTGCTGCCCGAGGTGGTCGCCGGGTTCCTGCTGTACGCCTTCTTCCGGCGCGACGGGACCCTGAACGCCATTCTGGAGTGGCTCCATCTCCCCGGTCAGCAGTGGCTGTTCACGCTGCCGATCCTGGCGGTGTCGTTCGCCAACGTCTGGCGCGGTACGGCGTTCTCGATGCTGGTCTACTCGGCCGCCCTGAACGAGATCCCCCAGGAGATCACCGAGGCGGCCGAGGTGGACGGCGCGGGCGGCTGGCGGCGGATGTGGCACATCACGCTGCCGATGATCCGCCGCTCCATCGGCACCAACCTGATGCTCAACACCCTGCAGACGCTCTCCGTGTTCGGGTTGATCTGGGTGATGACCAGGGGCGGGCCGGGAGACCGCAGCCAGACCCTGCCGCTGCTGATGTACGACCAGGCCTTCCTGAAGAGCATGATCGGCTACAGCACGGCGATGGCCCTGCTTCTGCTGCTGGTCGGCGCGCTCTTCTCGCTGGTGTACCTGCGCCTGCTGCGGACGGAGGTCTGACGTGCGGAGATCTGGCGTGGCACGCCGCCGCACCTCCCGCCGGCTCGCGGCCGACGCCGGACTGCTCTTCGTCGCCGCGGTGTTCGTACTGCCGCTGGCCTGGGTCGTCCTCTCCTCGGTCGACCCCGACGCGGGTCTGCGGGTCAAGGTGCCCGACGGCCTCACACTGGACAACTTCGACGCCGTACTGACCCCCGAGATCACCTTCACGCCGCTGCGCAACAGCCTGATCCTGTGCGGCGGGGCGACCCTGCTCACGGTGGCCTGCGCGGCCCTGGCCGCGTATCCGCTCTCCCGCTTCCCCTCGCGGCTCAACCGCCCGTTCATGCTGACGATCCTCTTCGCGACCAGTCTGCCGATCACCGCGATCATGGTCCCGGTCTACGCCCTGTACGTACAGGTCGACCTGATCGACACCATGCACGGCACCATCTTCTTCTTCGCAGCGTCCCAACTCCCCTTCGCCATCTGGCTGATGAAGAACTTCATGGACGGCGTCCCCAAGGAGCTGGAGGAGGCGGCCTGGACGGACGGCGCCTCGTCGCTGCAGTCGCTGCTCCGGATCGTGCTGCCGCTGATGGGGCCGGGCGTGGGAGTGGTCACCGTCTTCTCGTTCGTGATGATGTGGGGCAACTTCTTCGTGCCCTTCATGCTCCTGCTGAGCCCGGACCAGCTGCCCGCGTCGGTGTCCATCAACGACTTCTTCGGCAATCGCGGGACGGTCGTGTACGGACAGCTCGCGGCCTTCTCGATCATCTACTCGACGCCGGTGGTCCTGCTGTACGTACTGATCTCTCGACGGCTCACCGGAGGTTTCGCACTCGGCGGCGCGGTGAAAGGATAAGCAGAGTGTGACCCGCTGGTAACAATCATCGTAGGTTCCTACGAGTGGTGATCCTGGGGGAACGCACCGTAGTCGCCAGAGCCCGCTCCCCCTAGCGTGTGCCCGTGCACCAGACCCAGCCCACTCCCCCCTTCAACGCTCCAGCGGCCCGTCGGCTGCGCCAGGCGCTGGGCATGGCGCCCGGCCACGTCGCGTACGGCATGTACGCCTCGTACGGGCTGACCCATGTCACCGCCGAGACCATCGACGCCTGGGAGCGCGGCCGCGCCGCACCGACCGCCACCGAGCTGACCGCACTCGCCGGGGCCCTGTGGTGCGCGCCCGCCGAACTGATGAGCGCGGCCACGACGCTGCGCGAGCACCGCCTTGCACGCGGGCTGGCGCCCGAGGACGTGGCCCACCGGGTCGGCGTCGACATCGCGACCTATGCGCGTATGGAGGAGACCGGGAAGTGGCGGGGCAACGAGCGCCAGTCGGCGGCCCTCGCCGAGGCGCTCGGACTCTCGGCGCGGGACTTCGCCACGGTCACCGGCCTGGACGAGAAGCTGGCGGAGATGCTGCGCAGCACGGTGACCACCCGCTGGCAGGCGTACGCACGCCCGATCGCCAAGATGCTGCCGCTGGAGCGGGCCCGCCTGGACACCGCGCTGGAGCGGCTGCACGGCGACTACCAGGGGATGATGGCCGGCACCCTCAGCTGGGGCGGCGGCAGCGGATCCGGTGACGCGGCGGGCCGGGAGTTCCTGGAGCGGATCCTGGAGCACTTCTGGGCACGGGTCGAGCCGGGGGCTCCGGGTGTACCGGGCGCCCGGCATCGGGCCTGACGTCTCCAAAGAACCAGACGTCTCCAGAGAACCAGACGTCCTCAGAGAACCAACAGAAGAGAACCAACAGACCGACCCGTCAGAAGACCGACTCGGCCTCCGCCATCCGGCTCTCGGGCACCGTCTTGAGCGAGGTGACCGCCTCCGCGAGCGGCACCATCTCGATGTCCGTACCGCGCAGCGCGGTCATCTTGCCGAACTCGCCGCGGTGGGCGGCCTCGACCGCGTGCCAGCCGAAGCGGGTCGCGAGCACCCTGTCGTACGCGGTCGGGGTGCCGCCGCGCTGGACATGGCCGAGGATGACCGGCCTGGCCTCCTTGCCGAGGCGGTGCTCCAGCTCGTGGGCGAGCGCGGTGCCGATGCCCTTGAAGCGCTCGTGGCCGTACTGGTCGACCTCGCCCTTGCCGTAGTCCATGGTGCCGTCGGCCGGGTGCGCGCCCTCGGCGACACAGATGACCGCGAACTTCTTACCGCGGGCGAATCGTTCCTCCACCATCTTGCAGAGGTCGGCGGGGTCGAAGGGCCGCTCCGGCAGGCAGATGCCGTGGGCGCCGCCCGCCATACCGGACTCCAGGGCGATCCAGCCCGCGTGCCGCCCCATGACCTCGACGACCATCACGCGCTGGTGCGACTCCGCGGTGGTCTTGAGGCGGTCGATCGCCTCGGTCGCCACGCCGACCGCGGTGTCGAAGCCGAAGGTGCGGTCGGTGGACGAGATGTCGTTGTCGATGGTCTTCGGGACTCCGACGACCGGCATTCCGGCGTCCGAGAGCATCCGGGCGGCGGTCAGGGTGCCTTCGCCGCCGATCGGGATGAGGGCGTCGATACCGAGCTGCTTGGTGAGTTCGGGCGCGTTGGCGACGGCCTCCTGCAGGCGGCCCTTCTCCAGCCGGGTCGAGCCGAGGATGGTGCCGCCGCGGGCCAGGATGCCGCTCACGGCGGTCAGGTCGAGCGGTCGGTAGTGCCCGTCGAGCAGTCCCTTGTAGCCGTCATCGAAGCCGATGACCTGGTCGCCGTGGGCCGCGACGGCGCGGTGCACGACCGACCGGATCACTGCGTTCAGTCCGGGGCAGTCGCCGCCCGCGGTGAGTACTCCGATGCGCATCGTGCCAAGTCTCCTGCTCGCTAGTGGTACGCGTGAGCCGGGTCTGATTGTTCCACGGGTCGTCACTGCCCGCCGCTTCCCCTACTCCACCGGAAGGGACCTTAATGGAGTCTTCCGACCGGTACTCTGAGGCCCTTTGTCCGGCGGGCGCCCTATCCACCCGTCGGAGTATTGTCAAGAGGGCAAGCCCGCCATAACGGGTACTTTTTCATGAGCGAGCGACGAAACGGAGAGCACGCGTGACGCGCAGCGTGTACGTGACCGGGATCGACCGGGGCGACGGCCGCCAGGTCATCGAGCTGGGAGTCATGGAACTCCTGACCCGTCAGGTCGACCGGGTGGGTGTCTTCCGCCCGCTCGTCCACGACGGCCCCGACCGCCTGTTCGACCTGCTGCGGGCCCGCTACCGGCTCGGCCAGGAGGCGTCCTCCGCCTTCGGGATGTCGTACGGGGACGCCGCCGCGCTGCAGGCGGAGAAGGGGACCGACGAACTCGTCTCCCGACTGGTGGGCCGCTTCCACGAAGTGGCCCACGACTACGAGGTGGTGCTGGTACTCGGCACCGACTTCGCCGACACCCAGCTCCCCGACGAGCTGGCGCTCAACGCGCGGCTCGCCAACGAGTTCGGCGCCTGGGTGCTCCCGGTCGTCGGCGGCAAGGCGCAGGAGTCCGACGCGGTGCGCGCCGAGGCCCGCAACGCCTTCCGGGCCTACGAGGGGCTCGGCTGCGACGTACTG
This sequence comes from Streptomyces sp. E11-3, assembly GCF_046540415.1. Classification (NCBI taxonomy): domain Bacteria; kingdom Bacillati; phylum Actinomycetota; class Actinomycetes; order Kitasatosporales; family Streptomycetaceae; genus Streptomyces; species Streptomyces sp. E11-3. Next base: position 2,252,012 of record NZ_JAZGRL010000001.1, read on the forward strand.
GCGCTGGCAGTGAACCGCGTCGCGCCCGAGGACCGCGAGGTCATAGCCGAGCGCCTGAGCGCCCGACTGCCCGTGCCCTGCTATGTGCTGCCCGACGAGCCCGCGCTCGCCGCGCCCACCGTCGCGCAGATCACGCACGCACTGGGGGCCACGGTGCTGCTCGGCGACGACGCCGGACTGGCTCGGGACGCCCTGGACTTCGTCTTCGGCGGCGCCATGCTGCCGAACTTCCTGAACGCCCTGACCCCCGGCTCGCTGGTGGTCACCCCCGGCGACCGCGCCGACCTCGTGGTGGGCGCGCTCGCCGCGCACAGCGCCGGTACGCCGCCCATCGCGGGCGTGCTGCTGACCCTGGGCGAGCGGCCCAGCCCGGAGATCCTGCGCCTGGCCGCGCGGCTCGCGCCGGGCACCCCGGTCATCTCGGTGGTCGGGAACTCCTTCCCCACCGCGGGCGAACTCTTCGCCCTGGAAGGCAAGTTGAACGCCGCGACGCCGCGCAAGGCGGAGACCGCGCTGGGCCTCTTCGAGCGCTATGTGGACGGCGCCGAGCTGCTCGGCAGGGTGCAGGTGTCCCGCAGCGACCGGGTCACGCCCATGATGTTCGAGCACAAGCTGATCGAGCAGGCCCGCTCCGACCTCCGCCGGGTCGTGCTGCCCGAGGGCACCGAGGAGCGGGTGCTGCGCGCGGCGGATGTGCTGCTGCGCCGCGGGGTGTGCGAGCTGACGTTGCTCGGCGATGTGGAGGCCATCCGCAAGAAGGCCGCCGACCTGGGCGTCGATCTGGCCCACGCGCAGCTCATCGACCCGCAGACCTCGCCGATGCGGCAGAAGTTCGCCGAGGAGTACGCCCAGCTGCGGGCGCACAAGGGTGTCACCGTCGAGCTCGCCCACGATGTCGTCTCGGACGTCAACTACTTCGGCACGCTGATGGTGCGGGCCGGTCTGGCCGACGGCATGGTCTCCGGCTCGGTGCACTCCACGGCGGCGACCATCCGGCCCGCCTTCGAGATCATCAAGACCAAGCCGGACGCCAAGATCGTCTCGTCGGTGTTCTTCATGTGCCTGGCCGACCAGGTCCTGGTGTACGGCGACTGCGCGGTCAACCCGGACCCGAACGCCGAGCAGCTCGCCGACATCGCCGTCCAGTCGGCCGCCACCGCCGCTCAGTTCGGCGTCGAGCCGCGTATCGCACTGCTGTCGTACTCGACCGGAACCTCGGGCACGGGCGCCGACGTCGACAAGGTACGGGAGGCCACCGAACTGGTGCGCGCGCGCCGCGACGACCTGATGATCGAGGGCCCGATCCAGTACGACGCCGCGGTGGAGCCGTCCGTGGCGGCGACCAAGCTGCCGGGCTCGCAGGTCGCGGGCCAGGCGTCGGTGCTGATCTTCCCGGATCTCAACACCGGCAACAACACCTACAAGGCCGTACAGCGTTCGGCCGGGGCGATCGCGGTCGGCCCGGTGCTGCAGGGTCTGCGCAAGCCGGTCAACGACCTGTCCCGGGGCGCGCTCGTCCAGGACATCGTCAACACGGTCGCCATCACGGCGATCCAGGCCCAGACCCGGACCGTATGAGCCGCGTGAGCCACATGAACCGTACGAACGGTACGAGCCGACCGACCCCCGCCCCCGTACGAGAGAGAACCGTCCGCCGATGACCGCCACCCGTATCCTCGTCCTCAACTCCGGCTCCTCGTCGGTGAAGTACCAGCTCCTGGATATGCGCGACAGCTCACGCCTGGCCGTCGGCCTGGTCGAGCGGATCGGCGAGGAGACCTCCCGTATCAAGCACACCCCGCTGGCGGGCGGCGGCGAGAGCCGCGAGCTGAACGGCCCGATCGCCGACCACGAGGCCGCGCTGAAGGCCGTCGCCGCCGAACTGGCCGCCGACGGCCTCGGCCTGGACTCCCCCGAGCTGGCGGCCGTCGGCCACCGGGTGGTGCACGGCGGGAAGTCCTTCACCAGCCCCACGGTGATCGACGAGAAGGTGCTCGCCGAGATAGAGCGCCTGGTGCCGGTCGCCCCGCTGCACAACCCGGCGAACATCACCGGCATCAAGGTGGCCCGCGGCCTGCGCCCCGACCTGCCCCAGGTCGCGGTCTTCGACACCGCCTTCCACACCACGATGCCGGAGTACGCCGCCCGGTACGCGATCGACGTGGCGACGGCCGACGAGCACCGCGTACGGCGCTACGGCTTCCACGGCACCTCGCACGCGTACGTGTCCCGCGAGACCGCGAAGCTGCTCGGCAAGGCACCCGAGGACGTCAACGTCATCGTGCTGCACCTGGGCAACGGCGCCTCGGCGTCCGCGGTCAAGGGCGGGGTGTGCGTGGACACGTCCATGGGCCTGACGCCGCTGGAGGGCCTGGTCATGGGCACCCGCTCCGGCGACCTGGACCCGGCCGTGATCTTCCACCTGTCGCGGGTCGCCGGGATGTCCATCGACGAGATCGACACCCTGCTCAACAAGAAGAGCGGCCTGGTCGGGCTCTGCGGCGACAACGACATGCGGGAGATCACCCGCCGCATGGGCGAGGGCGACGAGCGGGCCCGGCTGGCCTTCGACATCTACATCCACCGGCTGAAGAAGTACATCGGCGCCTACTACGCGGTGCTCGGGCGGGTGGACGCGGTGGCCTTCACCGCGGGCGTCGGCGAGAACGCGGCCCTGGTGCGGCAGGCCGCGGTCGCGGGCCTTGAGGAGCTGGGCCTGGCGCTGGACGCGGAGCGTAACGCGGTACGCGGCGAAGAGCCGAGGCTGATCTCGGCGAACTACGCGAGGGTCGCCGTGGCCGTCGTACCGACCGATGAGGAACTGGAGATCGCCACTCAGGCATACGCCCTGGTCAGCGCATGACCGGGGCATCCGGGACGGCGCCCGGGACAGCCCCTCGTACGGGCACACCTGAGCGCACCGCCGCCCATTTGGACCTTCCGCCAGACGGAATATTCCGCTCTGAAACAAACCGATAGGATCGCCTCATGCGCCGTTCCAAAATCGTCTGCACACTGGGCCCCGCCGTCGACTCGTACGAGCAGCTGAAAGCGCTCATCGATGCCGGTATGAACGTGGCCCGCTTCAACTTCAGCCACGGGTCCCACGCAGAGCACCAGGAGCGTTACGACCGCGTCCGCCAGGCGGCCGACGACACCGGCCACGCCATCGGTGTCCTGGCCGACCTGCAGGGTCCCAAGATCCGCCTGGAGACCTTCGCCGAAGGCCCTGTCGAGCTGGTGCGCGGTGACGAGTTCACCATCACCACCGAGGACGTCCCCGGCGACAAGTCCATCTGCGGCACCACCTACAAGGGCCTGCCCGGCGATGTCGCCAAGGGTGACCAGATCCTGATCAACGACGGCAACGTCGAGCTCAAGGTGACCGACGTCGACGGCCCCCAGGTCAGGACGATCGTCATCGAGGGCGGTGTCATCTCCGACCACAAGGGCATCAACCTGCCCGGCGCGGCCGTGAACGTCCCCGCGCTGTCCGAGAAGGACGTCGAGGACCTGCGGTTCGCGCTGCGGATGGGCTGCGACATGGTCGCGCTGTCCTTCGTCCGGGACGCCGACGACGTCAAGGACGTCCACAAGATCATGGACGAGGAGGGCCGCCGGGTCCCCGTCATCGCCAAGGTCGAGAAGCCGCAGGCCGTCGCCAACATGGAGAGCGTCGTCGCGGCGTTCGACGCGGTCATGGTGGCCCGTGGTGACCTGGCCGTCGAGTACCCGCTCGAGAAGGTCCCGATGGTGCAGAAGCGCCTGGTGGAGATGTGCCGCAGGAACGCCAAGCCGGTGATCGTCGCGACCCAGATGATGGAGTCGATGATCACCAACTCGCGGCCGACCCGCGCCGAGGCGAGCGATGTCGCCAACGCCATCCTGGACGGCGCTGACGCGGTCATGCTGTCCGCCGAGTCCTCGGTCGGCGCGTACCCGATCGAGACGGTCAAGACCATGTCGAAGATCGTCCAGGCGGCGGAGCAGGAGCTGCTCGCCAAGGGCCTGCAGCCCCTGGTCCCCGGCAAGAAGCCCCGCACGCAGGGCGGCTCCGTCGCCCGTGCGGCCTGCGAGATCGCGGACTTCCTGGGTGGCAAGTCGCTGGTCGCCTTCACGCAGTCCGGCGACACCGCGCGGCGGCTGTCCCGCTACCGCGCCGCGCAGCCGATCGTGGCCTTCACGACCGAGGTGTCGACCCGCAACCAGCTCACGCTGAGCTGGGGCGTCGAGTCCCGCATCGTGCCGCATGTCGACAACACCGACGCGATGGTCGACCTGGTCGACGCGGAGCTGCTGAAGCTCAAGCGCTTCAACGCGGGCGACATCATGATCATCACGGCCGGCTCGCCCCCCGGCGTGCCCGGCACCACCAACATGGTGCGGGTGCACCACCTGGGCGGCGGCGACCGCGACTGAGGTCGTACGGCGCCGGGCCGGTGAACTGGTGGGCCGCACTCCCTGCGAGGGGGTGCGGCCCACCGCCGTATCCCGGGGTCCGAATCCCGGGGTCCGAATCCCGGGGTCCGATCCGCTAGCTGACCATCGCTCAGCCGACCGCAGCCGGGTGGGCGGCTTCCGGTGCCTCGACGAGTGCGGCCGGCAGGGCCACATAGGCCGTGATGCCGCAGGGCCCGTCCTGCCCCTGGGTGGGGCGGAGTTCGACCTGGGCGCCGAGGCGGGCCGCGAGGGTGCCCACCACATAGTGGCCGAGATAGCGGGTGGGGGCGATCAGGAAGGACTCCCGGCCCGCGAGGCGGGCGTTGGAACGGTCCAGTTCGGCGGGGGTCATCCCGGCCCCGCGGTCGACGACCGCGAGGCAGTACTCAGCGCCGTCGCGCCAGCCGTAGACCTCGACAGGGCGTGAGGGCGGCGAGAAGACCAGGGCGTTCTCGATGAGCTCGGCCAGCAGATGGGACAGCTCGGCGACCGCGTGACCGCGGATCCGGCCGTCCTGCACGTCGACCACGGACACCCGCTGGTACTGCTCCACCTCGGCGACCGCCGACTGCACCACCTCGGCCGCCCGCACCAGTCCCGACCAGGTACGCGGCGGCCGCTCCTCGCCCGCGAGCACCAGCAGCGACTCGGCGTTGCGGCGCATCCGGGTGGCCAGGTGGTCGAGTTCGAAGAGCTCGCCGAGCGCGTCCGGGTCGACCTCCTGGCTCTCCAGCGTGGTGATCAGCCCGAGTTGGCGGTTGAGCAGCGCCTGGTTGCGGCGGCCGAGGCTGGCGAGCGACTCGGAGCTGTTGCGGCGCAGCAGGGCCTGCTTGGTGGCGAGGCCGATCGCGGTGCGTTCGACGTTGTGCAGGGCGGCGGCGAGCTGGGTGAACTCGCGGGCGCTGTCCGGGACTCGGCGCGCGTCCCGGCGCGCGACTCGACGCTCCTCCTGGGGGTCTTCTCCCGCTACGAGATCATCATCGGGTTCGGCTTCCTGGATGCGGGCGACCGCGGCGGGCAGTCCGCTGTGCGCCACCGCGTCGGCCTCGGCGGCCAGCGCGCCGAGTGGTCGCGTGATGGCGCGGGCGGAGAGCACTGCCAGGGCGGTGGCGACCGCGAGGATCAGCAGCCCAAGGGCGATAAACCCGGCGAGTTGCCCGGTGGCGTCGTCCCCGAGCCGGTCCGCCCGGGCCCGTACGTCGGCGCCGACCTGCTGCTGTACGCCGTGCAGCCGGTCGACGAGCTTGGTCATCGACGACCACCAGTCGGCGGGGTCGACGCTGAGCCTGGAGCCGTCGGCACCGTCCTCGGCCCGCTCCTCATAGCCGCCGGCCCCGGTGGCGCGCTTGGCGTCGCGCGAGGCGAAGGCGGCGTCCAGGGCGGACTGCTGGGCGGGGGTGGCGAGTTCGGCGTACTGCCGCAGGCGGGCCACCCGTTCGGCGCGTACCTCGGTGAAGTCGAGGAACTCGCGCCCCTTGAAACGCCCGGCCGCGAAAACTCCGTTGAGCGAGCCGCGCTCCAGGGCGACCGCCTCGGTGGCCCTGGCCAGCGCCCCCAGCGCGCCCATCGAGTCGACCAGCGCCCGGTCACCGCGCACCGGATCAGCCGTCGCGGTGCCGACCAGCTCCTCGATCGCCTCGGTGTACGTCACCAGGGTCTCGGCGCGCTCGGCGCTCCCCTCGTCGACCTGCTCACGCAGCCCGGCCAGCGCCACGACGGGGGCGAGGGCGTCACGGGCCGCGCTCGCGGTGCCCGCATCGCTCTCCGCGAGCAGGTCGTCGAACGTGTCATGGGCGGCGTCAGTACGGGTCCGCTGAGCCACCACGTCGTCGCGGTACTCCGTGGCCCCGCCCAACAGCCCGTTGGTGAGCCCGCGTTCACGCTGCAACTCACGCACGAGCCCCTGAGCTCCAAGGGCGATCTCGACCCGCTGCGCGGTCTCGCGCGCTGCGGACCAGTCGGCGGCGCGGTCGGCGACACCGAGGCCGGTAACGATGAGCAGGAGACAGGTGGGGACGGCGAGGACGATGGCCACGCGCCCGCGGATGGTGCCCCAGCCGGGAGGTGTGAGATTCACGTCCCCGACGCTACGAACCCGCGATGCCCACGGCGGTTACCCGGCCGTAAGGCCTTGATTGCCCCTGACTCACGGGGAGTTGAGCGGTTGCGAGCGCCCCACGTCACGCCGCCGTAACGTCCTCCTCAGGAGGGCAGAACCAGCCCTTCCCCTTAAGGACAGAACACCTCCTTCACCCTCCCCCTTCCACAGACGCCACCCGGAAGACCAGAGGTCGCCTGCCTCACTCGCCGCACTGGCCTCCCCTTCCGCTTCACATTCTGATTTGCGCCACGGTCTACTGAAGGGGCTGGCTTGCGCTGCCGAGGCTCGCTCACGTGCACCTATCGTGGCCACCGTGCGTATGCCGTGTATCTCGGCGTGTGCGCGGTGGTGTTGGTGTTCGCGGTGCGATGGGCGTACCCGACTCCGGCGGTGTGGATATTGGCGTCTTCCGGGGTGGCGGTGACCGGGCTCGCGTTATACCGGGCGCTCCTGCTGCGGCGGCGGCGCGGTGGCGCGGCCGGCCTCTCGCACGGGGATCTAGTGCTGCGGCGCGTTGCCGCGTTGGGGGCTATCCCCGTGTCCGTGGTGGCCTACACAGTGATCGTCTACCGGGGTCACCCGAAGTGGGGCCCGGCCGTCAACGCCGCAGTGATGGCTCTGTTCTTCGGCCTGATGGGCGGGGCCTGGAGGGCTCCCGTGCTCTTGCACCCCTACCTTGAGGAGGGCGAGGAGGTGCGGGCCACGGTGCCAGGCCGTTCCATACGTACGAGCCGTACGCGGCTGATCCCGGCCTCGGGTATCCCGTCCGGGCCTATCTGGCAGTCCCCGTGCGGGGGGTGCACCGCGACGCTCGGGGCCGACCGGCGCCTAGCCGTCACCAGTGGCGGCCGGGAGGCGGTGCTGTTCCACACGGTGACACGGCGGGAGGAGGCCCAGTGGTTCATGAAGCAGCAGTTTCCCCGGACTTGACCGCGCGTATGAGGTGGGCGAGGCGGGCGCGTGTGGTCGTGACGATCTCGTGTGGGGTGTCGCTCTCGCGGAGGCGGACCGTGCCGTCGGGGGTGGCGGCGAGGTAGAGGCAGTTGCCGGACTCGTCACCGCTGAACGAGGACTTCTGCCAGGTGAGCTGGGGCACTTCGGGCCTTTCTAGAGGTCGTACAGGAGACGCTGGATCAGCATCAGGGAGTCCGGTACCGCGTGGGACTCCGGTGCGGTGGAGGGGTCGACCGGGGCGAGCGCTGAGCTCTTCAGCCGATCGAAGAGTGCGCGGTAGCGGGACAGGTGCTCCTCGGTGTCACGGTAGACCGGCTCGTTCGGATGTTCCAGCACGACTGTGGCCAACTCCTCGACGCGCGGCGCCGCGTACACGAACGGGATGCTGACTCCCAGGAAGGTCCGTGCGCGGAACGGGAAGATCTGGATGGTCACGTTCGGCAGCCTCGCCAGTTCGATGAGGTGGAGGAACTGCGCCCGCATGACCTCGGGACCTCCGTAGTGCATGCGGAGAGCCGCCTCGTGGACCACCGTGTGCACGGTAGGGGCTCCCTCCGCGGTGAGGATCTTCTGCCGGTCGAGGCGGAAGGCGATGGCGTCCTCGGCCGTGGCGTGCTGCGGACGTACGCCGTCGAACAGGGCGCGGATGTAGTCCTCGGTCTGCAGCAGGCCTGGAATGAGTAGCGGCTCGTACGAGCAGAGGCGGGCCGATCCGGCCTCCAGCTCCGCGAGATTGAGCGCGTACTGGGTGGCCCTTCCCTTATAGGCGCTCCACCAGCCCTTGCCGCTGGACTCGGACATCGCGACCAGAGCCTCCAGGTACGGAGCAGAACTGACCTCGTAGTGCGCACAGAGTCGATGGAGGCGGTCAGTGGCGACAGCGGTACGGCCAGCCTCGATGTGACTCAGGAACGGGGAGTTGAAGCCTGCTGCAGCGGCAGCCTCGGAAGTGGTCACACCACGACTGTCGCGCAGTCTGCGCAACTCTGCCCCGAGTCGCCGCTGCCGTTCGCTGATCTGGGTGCGCAGGGCCAAGGCTCTGCCTCCTTGGGGGAGTTGAGTGTCCCTCGTTCGAGAGTTTGGGTTGCAATTCTGCTCCAGCGACTTCTACCGTCAGTATCGCAACCAACACGCAGTGCGTGCACCCGAGTTGTGAAAGTTCGCCATGCGCTGCGTGGTCCGATCATCCCTGTCCAGGGCGGAGGCCCCTATGAACGAGGACGCCTGGGAGTACAGCATCGACATCCCGCACAACCCCCTCGCCGTCGGCGTCGCCCGTGGCGCCCTCCGGCTCATCCTTCGCGCGCACGGGCCCGTCGAACTCCTCCCCGCCGCCGAGCTCGTGGCCAGCGAGCTGGTCACCAACGCCCATGCGCACGCCCCCGGCCCCGCCTGCCTCCGCGTCAAGCGAACCGGGCCGTGGCTGCGGCTCTCCGTATGGGACAGCAGTGGCGAACCGCCCCGCGTCGGGCTGTGCGGCGTGGACGGCGAAGGCGGGCGCGGGCTGCGGATCGTGGAGGAGTTGGCGGATCGGTGGGGGCACTACGCCTTCGGGGCGCCTGGGCCGGGCGGCAAGCTCGTCTGGTGTGAGCTGGGCGGCGGCCAATGACGCGCCAACGGGGCGGCGGCCCAGGCCTCACTTAAGGGTGCCGGACGTCCCGCTGGTCGAGGTCCTTCACGATGCGGGCGACGGTGGCGAAGTCGTTGTCGCGGTGCAGCACGGTCAGGCCGTGGTGTGCGGCGGTGGCGCACAGAATCAGGTCGATGACTCCGGCTGAGCGGTGCTGGCCTTTCTGGGTGAGCTTGTACTGGGCGGTGTTCACCCAGCGCCAGGCGTCCTTGGGGATATGCACGATGCCGTACAGGTCGGACAGCTTCTCGTCGATTTCGTCGCGGTCGTCCGGCCCGGTAGCGCTGTAGAGGATCTCCGCGCGGGTGACCTCGCAGATGCCGATGGCGCCGGTCTCGATCTCCGCATCCCACCGATTGACGGCTTCGGGGTGGGTGGACAGGTGGACGTGGGCACTTGTGTCGATCAGGTAGCGGATCACGCGGAGCCTTCGGCGGGGGCGGCCTGTTGGCTGGGGGCGTCGCCCTGCTGGGCCGCCTTACGGGCTTGCCGGTCTTTCTCCAGCTGATCGAAGTCGCCGCGTGCGCCGCGCTCGGCGAAGTACTGGGCGGCCTGGCGGCGCTTGTGGCGCTTTATGACCTCTTCGAGGGCGGTGTTGATGGTGTCCTTCTTGGTGGTGGTGCCGAGCAGCTTCGCGGCTTCGGCAAGTACGTCGTCGTCGAGGTCGACGTTGGTGACGGACACGATCCCCCCTTCGTGGAGCATGTGGGAACTGTTCCCATGCTACCCACATTCTAGTGGCCGGGCGTCGGAGACGTGAAGCCGTACGGCATCCGGCATCACCACAGCTCAGGCCGGGGCTACCGCCGTCAGGCCGACCAGGATCAGCTGGGTGAAGTCACGGGCCCAGGCTTCGTCGATGGGTTCCGAGCTGACCAGGGCCCGGTGCACCACCGCGCCCGCGATCACGTCGAAGATCAGGTCCGAGGTGCGGGCCGCCGTCGCCGGGTCGCTCTCCGTGGGGAGTTCGCCGCGGGCCTGGGCACGGGTGCGGCCCTCCAGGACCAGGCGCTTTTGGCGGTCGACGATGGAGGAGCGGATGCGGGTGCGCAGGGCCGCGTCGTGCGTGGACTCGGCGACTACCGCCATCAGAGCCGTTTTCGTCTCCGGGCGCTCCAGCAGCGCGGCGAACTGCAGCACGACGCTCTCCACGTCGGCGGCGAGGCTGCCCCGGTCGGGCAGGGTCAGTTCGTCGAAGAGCAGGGCGACGGCGTCGACGACCAGTTCGCTCTTGTTCGTCCAGCGGCGGTACAGGGTGGTCTTGGCGACCTTGGCGCGGGTGGCCACATCGCCCATCGTCAGCTTCGACCAGCCCAGCTCGACGAGCGCGTCCCGCGTCGCCTCCAGGATCGCGGCATCCGCGTCGGCGCGGCGGGGGCGGCCGGTGCGGG
>NZ_JAZGRL010000001.1:2262627-2284382 GCF_046540415.1 Streptomyces sp. E11-3
GCGGCCGGTGCGGGGGCGGGGACTGGTGGGCATGTGCCTGACTCTACCCAGCGGTTACTCGTGTCTACCCACGGGTTACTCGTGGGTCAGGTTGACCGTGAGAGAGATCACGACTCGAGGCTGTCCGTGAGTCCGACGATGCAGTTACGCTACGACTCGTAGCGAAACCTCATACGTGAGGCGAGCGACAACCACTGGCGCCAGGGTGGGGACCCAGCGCCGACCCGAGCCTCCTCGGGGAGGTCAGATCGCGGTCTGTCCGTACGCCCCGCAATCCGGCGGGGGGCTGCGGACAGCCGCGGTCCATCCCGCGTAACGCGGTCGCGAGGCAAGCACAAGGCAAGGGCTTCGCCAGAGCTTTTCACTCCCGCGCGCGGAAGGGAGAAGATGTACTCATGCAGCCACGGAACATGTCCATGAGCGGAGTCGTCGACCTCGCCGCGGTGAAGGCGGCCCAGGAGGCCAAGGCGAAGGCGGAGCAGGCGCGCGCCGAACAGGCCAGGCAGGGGGGTGGCGGTGCCGTACCGCCGACCAGTCTGGTGATCAACGTCGACGAGGCCGGATTCGAGAACGACGTCCTGCAGCGTTCCGCCGAAGTGCCCGTCGTCATCGACTTCTGGGCCGAGTGGTGTGAGCCCTGCAAGCAGCTCAGCCCGCTGCTCGAACGCCTGACGGCCGAGTACAACGGCCGGTTCGTACTGGCGAAGATCGACGTCGACGCCAACCAGATGCTGATGCAGCAGTTCGGAATCCAGGGGATTCCGGCGGTCTTCGCGGTGGTGGCCGGGCAGGCCCTGCCGCTCTTCCAGGGGGTGGCCCCGGAGCAGCAGATCCGGGCGACGCTCGACCAGTTGATCCAGGTGGCCGAGGAGCGCTTCGGGCTCACCGGGATCGCCGTCGAGCCGGGCGCCGAGGGCGCGGAGGGTACGGAGGGCGCCGCCGAGGCGGAGGAGCCGGCCGGTCCGTACGACGCTCTACTTGAGGCCGCCGTCCAGGCGCTGGACGCGGGCGACCTCGGCGGCGCGGTACAGGCGTACAAGAACGTGCTCGCCGACGACCCGGCCAACACGGAGGCCAAGCTGGGGCTCGGGCAGGCCGAACTGCTGCAGCGCGTCCAGGGGATGGACCCACAGCAGGTCCGTAAGGACGGCGCGGAGAAGCCCGGCGATGTGGCCGCGCAGATCGCCGCCGCGGACCTTGACCTGGTGGGCGGCCATGTCGAGGACGCCTTCGGGCGGCTCGTCGAGACCGTCAAGCGCACCGCTGGGGACGACCGGGACGCCGCGCGGGTGCGGCTCCTGGAGCTCTTCGAGGTGGTCGGGTCCGACGACCCGCGGGTGGCGACGGCTCGGTCGGCGCTGGCCAGGGCGCTGTTCTGACCGGACGGCGAACACCGGACTGCGGTGAACACCGGACGGGGCTGTTCTGATCGGACGGCGGTGAACGCCAGACGGCGGGTGAACACCGGACCGCGGTGAACGCCAGACCGTGAACGGCGAGGCCCCAGAAGCCTTGTGAAGATTCTGAGCACAGAGTGAGACAGCGGCCGCGCTTTACCAAAACTTGGTAAGGCGCGGCCGCTGTTACTTGGAGTAAGTCACCCCCCTCAAGCCGTGCACATCTGCCCGTAATTTCCGGATGTATAACCCGCGTTTACTCCACCCTCGGTACGTGTGGGGTACCCGGCGGTACGGCCATGGTTATCGCGCCGTTACCAGCGAGTAACGAACCCCCTTGTGCGGGCGCCGCGAATGCACCACGATCGGCCACGCTCGGTCCATACCGGCAGCCCGACAGCCAGCTCGGGACGCCGGATTCGTGGGTCCCCACCGAGTGGCCCGAGGCACCGCCGAAGGTCATCAGGACAGGGGGTACTGCCTCCGGCAGCGCCTGTCCGATCGGTCGTGCGTCTGAAGCGAGGCGCGGCCAGTGGTTGTCGCTCGGGGGTGATCGCCGGTGATGCGGGCGCGGTACGCGCCACCGATACGGGCGCTCTCCTTCCCGAGGACGTAGCACTTCTCCCATCCCTGCCCGGCTGAGCCGCCATGGAGCAGTCAGGGCCCGGGGTGTACGTCCGAGAAGGAGGAAAGTCATGGAATCCGTGGCTCGTGGCGGAACCAGATGGAAGCGGTTCGCCGTGGTCATGGTGCCGAGCGTCGCGGCGACCGCCGCGATAGGCGTCGCCCTCTCACAGGGTGCGCTCGCGGCATCGTTCAATGTGTCCGGTCAGCAGTTCAAGGTGACCGCCAAGAAGCTCGAAGGCCAGGGCTTCGTCCAGTACGGAGCTCTGGACAACACCGCGAAGGGCAAGAAGCCGGTCGCCGTGGTCGGCCTGGAGACGGCCCAGATCACCGAGCTGTGCCAGTCCGTGGTCGTTCCGGTCCCGGTGTTCGGCGATGTGTCGATGAACCTCACGGCCGGCGGCGGCGACACCAAGGTCGACGCCAAGAAGCTCTACATCGACGCCGACGACCTGTCGGCGAACGCGACGTTCACGAACATCGACATCGGTGTCTCGATCGACTCCACCACCAAGGGCCCGGGTCCGGCGAAGCCGGGCAAGGACGGCCAGGGCGCCTACGCTCCCGGCTCCTTCGCCCAGCAGGCGGAGAAGGTGGAGTTCACCGACGTCAAGCAGCGTGCGTGGGCCACCACCGCCGGCACCTTCAAGCTCCCCGGCCTGAGCATGCAGGTCAAGAAGGGCAAGCACGAGTGCTACTGACGCACTCACCCGTGCGGCACGCGCCGCGCTGACCGGCCGGGCGTGGGGCTACTGACGCACTCACCCGTGCGGCACGCGCCGCGCTGACCGGCCGGGCGTGGGGACGTCGGTGGCCAGGCCACTGTCCACCGGCCGTCCCCCTGCCCGGACCGGCACCAACACAGAACCAACGCCTTTCCCGAGGAGCTGTACGACATGAGCGCCGACGAGCGAGGAGGGCTGGGCGACAGGCTCAGCCGGATGCGCCGATCGTTCCGAGGGTGGCGCGGCCAGCGTCCGTTCTGGGGCGGTCTGCTGACCCTGCTGGGCGGCATCCCGATCATGTACTTCCCGTACGCCAGCATCCCGCTGGGCGCGTTGACGATCAGCATGTCGACCACCGCGGGCGCCGGGTCTCTGATCATCGGTGTGCTGCTGGTCGTGCTCGGCCTGACCCTGTGGTTCCAGCTGCAGTCCCGCGTCTTCGCGGGCGTCGCGGCGATTCTGCTCGCCCTGGTCTCGCTGGTGGTCTCCAACTTCGGTGGCTTCGTGGTCGGGTACCTGCTGGCCATGATCGGCGGTGCGCTGGGCGTCGCCTGGGTGCCCGACAAGTCCGGGGACGCGCCCGACAAGTCCGGGCACGCGAAGGACGCCAAGAGCTCCCAGAACGCCGAAAGCGCCCAGGACACAGTGGACGCCGTGGACGCCGAGCCTGCCGCCGCGGGAGCCGCGAACAGCTCGGGCGGCACAGCGGACGACGCGTCAGGGGCAGGCCCGACCAACGACGGAACGAACGGGAGGCACAGTGCCGGGTGACGAGGTGCAGGCCCTTGAGGAGGGGGCCGCCGCCGCGGACGAGCCCCGGGTCAGAACCGGGCCGCGGCACGCTGCCCCCAGGAAGCCGCTGCTGACGAGGCTCCAGATGCCCGCGGGCAAGGCGATAGCGCTCGCCGCGATGCCCAGTGCCGTACTCATGGGCATGGGCCTGACCCCCACCCTCGCGCAGGCCAAGCCACAGCCGGACAGCCCTTTCCGGGACGGTCCATGTGTCACCGCGCCGGACGCGGAGGCCGAGGACGACACGGACAAGGCGCCTGAAGCAGAGAAGGACGCCGAGGACGCCAAGGGCACGGACGACCAGGCCGACAAGGCCGACGGTGAGGACGCCAAGGACGCCAAGAACGGCGGGTCCGAGGCCAACGAGCCGACGCCTTCGCCGTCCCCGGCAGCCCCCGGATCCGGGTCCGGGGCCGGGGCCGGGTCCGACGGCAAGGCCGACCCCGCCCCGTCGCCCTCTCCGTCCGCCTCGGGCGGGCAGACCGCCGAGCCGGAGCCCAGCCCCGCACCGGCCGAGACGAAGAACCCGCTCGACCCGCTGGGGGTCGGGGACGCGCTGAAGCAGTTCGGCGATGACGTCAAGGACTTCTTCACACCGGGCGACGAGACGGAGGCGGAGGACGAGCCGTCCGCGTCCCCGTCGCCCACCACCCCGGACGCGACCAAGGACGACTCCCCCGTCGACCAGGCCACCAAGCCGGTCGAGGACGCCGTCAAGGACACGGTCGGCGGTGCCAAGGACGGCCTCGACGACACCGCCGAAAAGGCCGAGTCCGCCGCTGAGGACGCGGCGGACAAGGTCAAGGACGGAAAGGACGGAGCCGAGGACGCGGTCGAGCCCTCCCCCGAGGAGGCCGACCCGATGGCGCCGGACGAGGACGGCAAGGTGCCGTTCCCGTGTGTCGTGGAGAAGAAGGTCGCGGGCGAGGACGAGACCCCGCCCGCCCCGATTCCCAACGACCCGTGGGAGCTGGAGGCGACCTCCCTGCTGCTCAAGGGCCTCGACTACAAGGGCGTCGTCAATCTGCGCACGCCCGACGGCCGGGTCAAGCAGGCGCTGAAGTTCACCGTCGACGACGGCACGGACATCGGCGACCTGCACCAGATCGTGGGCGGCCCCGGTGGCAAGCGGTACCACGTGGAGGCGGCCAAGGGCTCGACCTCCACGATCCGCGGCGGACAGACGATCATGTACACGGAGCGCCTGCAGGGCAATCTCTTCGGGCTCATCCCGATCGTCTTCGACCCGGAGAACCCGCCACCGCTGAACGTCCCGATCGCGTACTTCACCAACGTGAAGGTGACCCAGGCCGGGCAGTTCGGCGGGACCCTGACCGTCCCCGGTCTGCACCAGTCGATCACCGGCTGAGGCGGCTGAGGCGGCTGAGGCGGCTGAGGCGGCTGAGGCGGCTGAGGACGGTACGCAACGGATTCGCCCTGCCAGGCAGTGCCTGGCAGGGCGAACGTCGTACTGGACCTGACCGTAGAGTCAGAAGCCCGGCGGCTCGGTGTACGTGCCCCACTCGTCCCGCAGCGCGTCGCAGATCTCGCCGAGCGTGGCCTCCGCGCGCACCGCGTCCAGCATCGGCTCGATCATGTTCGACCCGTCGCGCGCGGCGCCCAGCATCGCCTCGATGGCGGCCCGCACCCTGGCGTCGTCCCGGCCGCCCTTGCGGTCGGCGAGCACCCGCACCTGCTCGCGCTCGACCTCGTGGCTGACCCGCAGGATCTCCAGGTCACCGGTCACCGAGCCGTGGTGGGCGTTGACGCCCACGACCCGCTTGTCGCCCTTCTCCAGCGCCTGCTGGTACTGGAAGGCGGACTCGGCGATCTCTCCGGTGAACCAGCCGTCCTCGATGCCGCGCAGGATGCCGGAGGTGATCGGCCCGATGGGGTGCTGGCCGCTGGGGTGCGCCCGCAGCCCGCGCTCCTTGATCTGGTCGAAGATCTTCTCGGCGTCGGCCTCGATGCGGTCGGTGAGCTGCTCGATGTACCAGGAGCCGCCCAGCGGGTCGGCCACGTTGGCGACGCCGGTCTCCTCCATCAGCACCTGCTGGGTGCGCAGCGCGATCTCCGCGGCCTGCTCGGAGGGCAGCGCGAGGGTCTCGTCCAGGGCGTTGGTGTGCAGCGAGTTGGTGCCGCCGAGCACCGCGGCGAGTGCCTCGACCGCCGTACGTACGACGTTGTTGTACGGCTGCTGCGCGGTGAGCGAGACGCCCGCGGTCTGGGTGTGGAAGCGCAGCCACTGCGCCTTGTCGGTCTGGGCGCCGTACACGTCCTTCATCCAGCGGGCCCAGATGCGGCGCGCGGCGCGGAACTTGGCGATCTCCTCGAAGAAGTCGACATGCGCGTCGAAGAAGAAGCTCAGACCGGGCGCGAAGACGTCCACGTCCATGCCGCGGCTGAGGCCGAGCTCTACGTATCCGAAACCGTCGGCCAGGGTGTACGCCAGCTCCTGCGCGGCCGTCGCGCCCGCCTCGCGGATGTGGTAGCCGGAGACCGAGAGCGGCTTGTACGCGGGAATCGCGCGGGCGCAGTGCTCCATCAGGTCGCCGATCAGGCGCAGATGGGGCTCGGGCTGGAACAGCCACTCCTTCTGGGCGATGTACTCCTTGAAGATGTCGGTCTGCAGTGTGCCGTTGAGTACGCCGGGGTCGATGCCCTGCCGCTCGGCGGCGACCAGGTACATACAGAAGACGGGTACGGCGGGCCCGGAGATCGTCATCGAGGTCGTGACATCGCCCAGCGGGAGGTCCTTGAACAGGACCTCCATGTCGGCTGCCGAGTCGATGGCGACCCCGCAGTGCCCGACCTCGCCGAGCGAGCGCGGGTCGTCCGAGTCACGCCCCATGAGGGTCGGCATGTCGAAGGCTACGGAGAGGCCCCCGCCGCCGTTGGCGAGGATCTGCTTGTAGCGCTCGTTCGTCTGCTCGGCGTTGCCGAACCCGGCGAACTGGCGGATGGTCCAGGTGCGGCCGCGGTAGCCGGTCGGGTAGAGCCCGCGCGTGAAGGGGTACTCACCGGGCCAGCCGATCCGCTCGAATCCCTCGTAGGTGTCCCCGGGTCGTGGCCCGTAGGCCGGCTCGACGGGGTCACCCGAGAGCGTGGTGAAGTCGGCGTCCCGCTTCTTCGCGGAGTCGTACCGGGCCTGCCAGCGGCGGCGGCCCTCTTCGATGGCGTCAGCGTCCATACCAATGAATTTACTAGGACGTCCTAGTAAATGTCGATGGCCAACCGCCGCGCGTTGGTCGCGCGGCGGTGGAGTACGGCGGTGGGGTTACGCCTTGGCGGTCGCCTGCGCACCGTCCGTGATCAGCGTGCGGGCCTCACGGGTGACCTTCGGCTCGACGAAGAACGAGGCGAGCGGGATGCACCCCGCGGCCAGCACCCACAGGAGCTTGCCGAACGGCCACTTCGCCTTGGAGCCCAGGTCGAAGGCGAAGATCACGTAGATGATGAACAGCACACCGTGAATCTGGGAGATCACCATGGTGTCGCCGGCATCGAACCCGTACTTCGCGATGATCGCCGCGGTGAAGACCAGCAGCCATACGGCGGTGATGTACGCCATCACCCGGTAGCGGGACAGCACATTCGACTTCATGGCATCGAGCGTAACCGCGCGAGGCGGGCGATCTTCGCGCGGGTTGGGACAGTCCCTACGCCTCGTCGAAATCGTGCGCGGCGACCCTGAGCGGCCGCAGCATCGCGAAGATCTCCGCGCACTCCTCGTCGTCGTACGTCCCGAGCCCGAAGTCCATGTCCATCAGCTCGCGGGTGGCGGCGTCGACAACCTCGCGCCCCTTGTCGGTGATCGAGGCGAGCGTGCCGCGCCCGTCGTTCGGGTTGGGGCGCTTGTCGACCAGGCCCGACTTCACCAGCCGGTCCACGGTGTTGGTCACCGACGTCGGGTGCACCATCAGCCGCTCGCCGATCTTCGACATCGGCAGCTCACCGGCCTTGGAGAAGGTGAGCAGCACCAGCGCCTCGTAGCGCGCGAAGGTCAGTCCGTACGGCTTGACCACCGCGTCGACCTCGGCGAGCAGGATCTGGTGGGCGCGCATGATCGAGGTGATCGCGGCCATGGACGGCACGGAACCCCAACGCTGCTTCCAGAGTTCGTCGGCTCGGGCGATGGGGTCGAAGGGGAGGCTGAGCGGCTTCGGCACACATCTGACCCTACCGGCCGGTCATATCGTGGTCAGCCCCGTCTCGAAGTTCGGTCCCCCGCCGCTCGGTCCGGAGGAAACCCACGGGTGTGGCGCCCCGGAGCGCCATACACCTTATGTAACGATTGCCCGGAATCATCCGCGCGCCGTCGTCCCAGGGGGCTGGATGTCCGCCCGTCTCACCCGCGTCACCCACATCGCCCATCTCGCTCACCTCACCCGCACCGCACACCTCACCCGTGGCGCCCGAGCCGTCGCCCTCGCGGGGGCCATCGCGCTCACCTTCGGCTGCTCGTCAGGCCCCGAGCCACGGGAGGCGGCCCTGGTGCGCGGGCCGTCGAACGCCTCCCCGTCACCGGGCTCATCCGGTTCGCCGTCCGCGGCCGACGACAGCCCCTTCTGGGTGGACCCCGTCAGCCCCGCCGCCCGGCAGGCCGAACAGTGGCGTGAACAAGGCCGCGCCAAGGACGCCGCGCTCATCGAGCGCATCGCCTCGCAGCCGGTCGCGGTATGGCCCGCGGGTGACGATCCGGCGCCGAAGATCAGGGCGGCCAGGGAGGGCACCGCGCGGGACGACCGCACCGCCGTCCTGGTGGCGTACAACATCCCGCACCGCGACTGCGGACAGTACTCGGCGGGCGGCGCGCACAGCGTGGACGTCTACCGGAGGTGGCTCGACACCTTCGCGGAGAGCATCCAGGACATGAAGGCGATCGTGATCCTGGAGCCGGACGCGATCCCGCACAGCGTGGACGGTTGCACCCCCGCGCAGTTCCACCAGGAGCGCTTCCAACTGCTCGCCGAGGCCATCGAGCGGCTCAAGGAACAGCCGAACACCAAGGTGTACCTGGACGCGGGCAACCCCGACTGGATCAAGAACCCGGGCCGGCTGGCCACGCCGCTGCGCGACTCCGGAATCGCCAAGGCCGACGGCTTCGCGCTGAACGTCTCCAACTTCCAGACCGACGACGCCGTACGGGACTACGGGCACCAGCTGTCGGCACTGCTCGGCGGCAAGCACTTCGTCGTCGACAGCAGCCGCAACGGCAACGGCCCGCTGCCCGGCGCCCGGACGGACGCCTGGTGCAACCCGCCGGGCCGCGCGCTCGGCAAGCGGCCGACCGCCGACACCGGCGACCCGCTGCTCGACGCCTATCTGTGGATCAAGCGGCCCGGTGAGTCGGACGGCGAGTGCCGCGGCGGGCCCAGGGCGGGCCGGTGGTGGCCGGACTACGCGCTCGGCCTGGCCCGGAACACCAGAACGTAGCGCTCACGCGTCGCGTGCTCACTGCTTGACGTGAATCCACTGGGCCTCGGACGGCGTCCCCTCGCTGTCGGTGACGAACACCATGTACCAGCCGGGCGGCACCAGCGCCTTGTCGTCGGGGACCGTCACCGTCACCGAGTCCTTGCTCTTGGAGACCTTCAGCGCGATCGACCGCTGCTCGACGTCCGTGACGTGGGTGACCGCGCTGGGCCGCATCAGGCGGGCCTGCTCGATCCGCTCGGGGTCCTCGGCCTCGAAGGTCGCGCGGCCGTGCTGGTCCAGTTCCTGAGGGCCGTCGCCCAGGACCGGCCGGTCGTCCCCGTTCTTGTGCAGATACGGCGGCGTGTAGATCTCCACCCGCTGCTCGAAGGTGCCGAGCTTGGAGTTCTGCTTGTTGGCGAAGAGCGGGTCGGAGCCGAAGACGGCCACCCGCCCGTCGGGCAGTAGCAGCGCCTCGGAGTGGTAGTTGCGGCCGACGGTGGGGTCGGCGGCGGGGGTGAAGGAGTTGGACTCCGGGTCGTAGAACTGCGCCTTGAGGATGTCGCTGGCACCCCGGCCGCGGTAGTCCCTGGAGCCCCCCGTGGTGAACACCGAGTCGTCCGGCAGGATCACGCTGTTCAGATAGCGGGTGCCCTGCGGGAGGCGGGGGCCTTCCTCGAAGGCCGGGTTCTCGTCCTTGAGGTCGATGAGGGCCGTACGGGCGGTGGACTTCGTGGACTCGCCGACGCCGCCACCGCCGAGGATCATCACCTTCTGGTCCTGGGCGGGGGGCAGCAGCAGGGAGCTCGCCGTCTCGGTCTGGTTGATGTCGGTGAGGCCGGGGACCTTCTCGAAGGTGTTCTTCTCCAGGTCCCAGATCCCTGGTTCGCGGCCCTTGTCGGCGGGTCCGTAGCCCGCGTTGGCGGCCGGGTAGAAGAGCTTGCCGCCCTTGGTGAGGAAGAGCGCGGGGTAGGTCGGGAAGTAGCGGGTGGGGCCCTTGGACCACTTCTTGGTCTTGGGGTCGTAGAGCTCGTTGTCACCGGGGTCGACCACGCCGACCTCGTCGAGTCCGGAGACGGCGAGCACCTTTCCGTCGTCGAGGGTGACCAGTGTCGGATACCAGCGGGCCTTCTTCATCGGGTCCACGGGGACGTACTTCTCCGCCTTGGGGTCGAACTCGTACGCCGCCTTGATCCCCTGGAAGTCCTGGTCTTTGGTGGTGAGTTTCTGGGCGATGCCGTAGACGTTGTCGGCGTCCTTGCCCTTGAGCCCGACGACCTCGTACTGCGCGGCTTGGGTGGTCAGCCCGCTGGGCCCCTCCTTGACGGCTTCCACGAAGACCCGGACCTCGGCGGCGGTGACCTTGGTCTTCCAGGGCTTCATCACGCCCTTCTTGGAGTACGTGACCTCGAACTCGCGCTTGGCCTTGGGGACGGTGACATCGGCCTGGGTGACGTACTCCACGCCCGTGGGCGAGCGGAACCTGGTGCCCTTCTTCAGGGTCACCGCCTTGTCCGGGCTCTCGTTCTTGATCCGCATGCCGCCGCCGGCCCGCTCGACGGCGTCGCCCAGGACCTCGTAGCGGGCGGTGCCGCCGGCCACCAGCAGGCGGCCGTCGGGGAGTTGGGCGTGCCCGGCGCAGAAGAAGTCCTCGGGCGTCTCGATCTTCTTGAAGGAGTTGTCCTTCGGGTCCCACAGGGTGGTCTCGAAGGTGCCCGCGTCGAACTGCTTCTGGTTGTTGCCCGAGCCCGCCACCAGGAGCACCTTGCCGGTGTGCAGCAGGGCGGCGTGGATGGAGTTCAGCTGGTACTCCTCGGGCATGTCGAGGATCTTCCAGGAGCCGTACTGCTTCTTGTAGCCAGGCTGGGCGATCTTGTAGTCGTGGTACTTCTCCTCGGCGAAGGAGAGGGCGGCCGGGGCGTTGAGCGCCGCGAGCAGCCCGACCGCTCCGACGCCGAGTGCCGTCTTCTTCAGCCGCTTGCTGGGGCGGTACGCCATGGCTCAGCTTCCTCCTGTCGTCGTGCTGGACACCGTGCTCGTCACCGGGCTCGTCACCGGGCCGGGTGTGGCGAGCGCGGGCTCCGGCTCGCCTTCCTCGATCGGGGCGCACCGCGGCTGCCTGCTGCTGCGCTCCCTTCGTGCCCTTCGCTCCCTCAGCTGCGTACAGCCCCACACGGCGGTCGGCGCGAGTGCGAGGGCCAGGGCGAGGAAGGCCCAGGTCCGCATGGCCACATGGCTGTGGCCGAGGACGAACGACGCGGTCAGCGCTCCGGCCACGACGACCGCCCAGGTGAGGTGGATACGGAAGGTCAGCAGCCGGTCGGGGCTGGTGCCGCCGCCCTTGGGGGTGACCACGAACCTGCTGGGCAGCCGCAGCGCCGCCTCGCCCAGCGACTTGGCGTAGATGGGCGCGGAGAGCGCGGACATCACCATGCCCGCGAGTCCGCCGGAGCCCTCGGGTTCGTGGGGTGAGACGTTGTGGCGGCGGTTCCAGAGGTAGAGGCCCACCTGCAGGGCCGCGGCGTCGCTGTAGAGCATCAGCCAGATCGAGGCGGAGACCTGGGTGCCGGAGGCCCCGAACCACAGGAAGAGTGAGCAGCTGAGGATGCCGAGTACCCAGGTGAGGGCGGCCATCGGGTAGAAGGCCAGCATCAGCGAGTAGTTGAAGAGCCGGCCGGGCGGCATCCGGAAGACGCCCTTGACGTACTGCTTGAGCAGCGTCTCGTACGTCCCGCGCGACCAGCGCATCTGCTGGGTGAAGAAGTCGGTCCAGGAGGCCGGGCCCTCGCCGACGGCGAGCACGTCCGGGGTGTAGACGGAGCGCCAGTGGCGGCGGGTGGCCGGGTTCCTTCTGCGGTGCAGTTCGAAGCCGGTGGCCATGTCCTCGGTGATCGAGTCGTAGAAGCCGCCGACCTGCTTGAGCGCGGATACCCGTACGGCGTTGTTGGTGCCGACGAACATCGGTGAGCGGTAGCGGTTGCCGGCGCGCTGGATCAGGGCGTGGAAGAGGAACTGCTGGGACTCGGCGGACTTGGTGACGGCGGTGGTGTAGTTGCCGTACACCTGCGGTCCGACGACGAAGGCGACGTCCGGGTCGCGGAAGTAGCCGAGCATCCGCTCCAGGAAGTTCGGCAGCGGTACGTGGTCGGTGTCGACGGAGGCGAAGAACTCGTATCCGCCGCCGTGCATGGCGAGCCAGGCGTTGTAGTTGCCGTGCTTGGTCTTCGCCTTGTGGATGCCCTTCTTACGGTTCCACTCGGGCACTCCGTTCCGGGTGAAGTGGCGTACGCCGAGCTCCGCGCAGAGTGCCTTGGCCGCGCTGTCGTCGCCCTCGTCCAGGAGCCAGACGTCGAGCGGACCGTCGTGGCGCAGGGCGATCGCGCCCTCCAGGGTGGCCCGGACCATGGATATCGGTTCCTTGCCCGGCACGTAGGTGGTGAGGAACGCGACGCGGGTGCCCGGCTGCGGGGTGACCGGCACCGGGTCCCTGGCGACCATCGTGGCGTGGGCGATCGAGATGACGTTGACGAGCATGAACAGCTCGATCAGGCCGATCGCGACGAGCATCGTGATGTCGAGCCCGACCAGCCACTGGTCGCCGCCCTCGCGCCTGGTCCAGTGGGACGGCCAGACCAGGTAGCCGAGCAGTACCGCGGTGAGCAGCGGCGCCATGCTCATCATCAGGATGGCGCGTATTCGGTGGGGCTCTCGGGAGAGGAGCTTGCGGTACTGCACCTGGTAGGGGCCGGGTTCCGGCTCGGTAAGCGGTCCGGCCAGCCTGCTGTGGGTGTCGTAGTCGTAGCCCTCCGGCCGCACAGCGCCCTCCAACCGATCGAACTAGCTGATACCCCCACAAAAGGGGAGATTTATCGGCGTGTCGAACGGGAGGCGTCCGTGCGAGCGGTTTTGCCTCTGGCGGGTTTGGCGGTGGTCTGGCCCGCGCGCTCAGCGGCGGGTGGTGCGGCGCAGCCGGTGGCGTACCGCGCGCTGGGCGACAGGGCCCAGTTCCTCCAGGGCCGCGACCAGCACCGTCAGCTGTTCCAGGGCGTCCAGGGCACGTTGTGCGCCGCCGGGGTCGACGCCTTCGTACAGCTCGATTCCGACGAAGGAGGCGGCGACGGCGCGGGCGAGGCCGACGGGGTCGGCGAACTCGCCGAGCGGGGTGGTGGTCAGCACCCGGGCCAGCACCTTCTCGATCTCGGCCATCCACAGGTCGAGGCCGGCGGCGGTGGCGGGGGCGAGCCGGGGCTGGGTCTGGGCGCCCGCGAGGAGCTGGCCGAGCACCGCGACATGGCCGAGCTCGCGTTCCCGCTCGTGCATCTCGCGCCCGAAGGCGAGCAGCTCGGCGAGGCTGGTGACCTGGTCGAGCCGCTCGCGGTAGAGCGCGACCCGCTGCTCGGTGCCGTACCGGCAGGCCGCGGCGAGCAGCTCGTCGACGGACCCGAAGTGGTAGAAGACCAGCGCCTGGTTGACGCCGGCGGTGGCGGCGACGGTGCGCGCCGAGGTCTTGGCGATGCCCTGTTCGGTGAGGGTACGCAGCGCTCCGGCGAGCAGCTTCTGTCTGGTCTCCTGGCTCTTGGCCGACTCCTTGGCCTTCGTGGCCCCTTTGACCTGGCGCTCGCTCATGCGCGGGCCTCCTCGCGCACCGGGCGCAGGCCGGGACGCACGCCGCACTGCCGGACGTCCGTATACGAGGCGGCGAAGGACCCTTCGTATCCGAACAGCGGCCCGAAGCGGCGGTTGGTGACCCGGACGCGGATACGGAAGCGGCCGCTGTGGTCGTCGAACGTCTCGCGGACCTCGGCGTCGCCGCCGATCAGGTCGGGGACCCGGACGTCGACGGGGCCCTCCCGGAAGCGGTGCGTTCCGGAGCGGATGACGAGGCCGCCGCGGCCGTCCGTCGAGAAGTGCAGGTCGGACGCGAGGTGCTGGTGGGTGCCGAGGTAGTCGAGGATGCGGTCGCCCTGGGTGCCGAGCACCATCTGGGCGTCGAAGCGGCGGGGACCGCCGGGGAGCTGGAAGGTGCGCACGAAGGTCACCGTCTCACGGCCGTATGTGTCGGTGTACGGCACGTTCTCGATGGTGAACGGGATGTGCCTGCCCTCGCGTGGCACCAGGATGTTGCGCGTGCCGCCAACCGCCAGGAACGGCTTGACGAAACTGCCGCCGTGCCAGATGCGGTCCATCACGCCGCGCCCGACGCAGGCCTCGCCGCTCGCCAGGCCGACGGAGAAGCGGCGCTGCAGCTGCGGGTGCAGGCGGTCGAACTCGGGGCCCATGACGGTGCGGAAGATCGAGGCCGGTGTCATCGGGACTCCTGGAGGGCGAGAGTGTCGAGGATTTTGGGGGCACGCGCGCGTGCGGGCGGCTTCCGCAGGCAGCGGCGGGCCGCGGGGGTGGTCGGGAGTGGCCGCAGGAGGGCGGCGAGTACGGCGACGAGCGCCCCGGCCGCCGGGGACACCAGCGCCACGGCCACCACGCAGGTGATGCGCAGCAGCACCTCGGCGAGCGCGGACAGCAGGGCCTGCCCGGGGCTGATACCGCGCTCCAGCCAGAGCCGCAGCCGGTCGAAGGACCAGGCTGTGGCCCAGCCCATCAGCGGCCGGAAGACCAGACGGTCGGCGAGGGCGCCGGCGCGGCCCCAGCGGGGCCGGTAGTCGTAGCCGGTGACGAAGCGCACGCCATCGTCGCCGTCGGGCACGTACCGCCAGTAGCCGCTGCCCTCCGCGAGCAGGGACAGCGGGTGCGGGGAGCTGAACCGCAGCGCGGAGGTGCGGGTGCCGTCCGGGCGGTGCTTCTCGCCCGCGGAGACGCCGGTGCCGGCGACGGTGAGGCCGGGCAGTACGCGGGTGGCGTACCGGAAGTGCTGGGGCTCCCCGTCGACCTGCGGCAGGTAGTCGATCTCGGTGAAGCGGAGGTCCCAGCGCTGGTGTTGGGCGGGGGTCTGGGTGCGGTACCAGAGCGCGTCCAGGTCGGTACGGATGCGTGCCTCGATGTACAGACTCACGGGTCCCCCCACGTCAGCGCCATGTTTGAGCGAGTGCTCAATGTGAAGGTAATGGTTTTTGAGCGATCGCTCAACTCTTAGGGGCGAGAAAACGCCGGCCGGGCTGAAGAACGTCAGCCCGGCCGGCGTTTGAGGTCAGTCGTTGAGCGCTACGCGGACAGGTGGCGCTCCACCGTGTCCACCTTCGACGTGAGGCCGTCCGAAACACCCGGGCGGATGTCCGCCTTAAGGACGACGGACACTCGCGGCGCCCGCGCCTCGACCGCCGCGACGGCGCGCCGCACCACGTCCATCACCTCGTCCCACTCCCCCTCCACCGACGTGAACATCGCGTCGGTGCGGTTCGGCAGCCCGGACTCCCGCACCACACGGACCGCGTCGGCGACGTACTCCCCCACGTCCTCGCCGACACCGAGCGGAGTGACCGAGAACGCCACGATCACGCGCCGGCGCCTTCCGTGGCGCTCTCCTTGCGGGCCCGCGCGGCGATGACCGCGCTGACCGCGTCCTCCGCCTCCTGCTTGAGCTTGCGCTCGGCGAAGAAGCCGCCGGCCGGCAACACCGAGAGCGCGAAGTACAGCGCGGCCCGCTTCACGTCCCACCGCGTGCGGTTCCAGGCGTCCAGCCAGAAGACCACGTACAGGATGAAGAGCACGCCGTGGATCGCGCCCATGACCGGCACCGCGTTGAAGTCCGTGGTGCGCTTGAGCACCGAGCATACGAGCAGCAGCAGGAAGGACACGGCCTCCGGTGCGGAGACGAGCCGGAGTCGGCGGAGTGCGGATGCGGTCTTGATGTCCACGAAAGGGCACCTTCGGTAGTCGGTGGGAGGAACCCACGAATCGGGGTCTCTTCAGGGTACGGATAGCCCTGGGGGACCTGTCGGGGGGCACCCCCGCCGGATACGGTCACCTCCGTGGCAACCTTCCGACTCCAAGGCAGCAAGATGCTGGCCGTCGATATGACCGGGGACGCCGTCAAGGCGAAGAACGGCTCGATGGTCGCCTATGACGGCCGAATGACCTTCAAGAAGATGACCGGTGGCGGTGAGGGCCTGCGCGGCATGGTGACCCGCCGCCTCACCGGCGAGCAGATGGCCGTGATGGAGGTGAAGGGAGAGGGGGTCTGCTACTTCGCGGACCGGGCCAGCGACATCAACCTCGTACAACTGCACGGCGACAAGCTGCATGTGGAGGCGAGCAACCTGCTCTGCACGGACGCCGCGCTGCGCACCGGCACCACGTTCACCGGGCTGCGCGGCGCCTCGCAGGGCAACGGCCTGTTCACCACGGTCGTGGAGGGCCAGGGGCAGGCGGCGATCATGTCGGACGGCCCCGCGGTCATCCTGCGGGTCGCGCCCCAGTTCCCGCTGGTCGTCGACCCAGGGGCGTATATCGCGCATCAGGGCCAGGTCAACCAGAGCTTCCAGTCCGGTGTGACGTTCCGTACGTTCATCGGCGAGGGCTCGGGCGAGGCCTTCCAGATCCGCTTCGAGGGCGACGGCCTGGTCTACGTACAGCCCAGCGAGCGCAACACCATCGGAGGGGACCTCTGATGCCGTTCCGCGAACTCAACTCCAAGATGGTCGAGGCCACGATCACGCCGGGGCAGCGGCTGTTCAGCCAGCGCGGCGCGATGCTCGCGTACCGCGGCGAGGTCTCCTTCACGCCCAACATCCAGGGCGGACAGGGCGGCCTGGGCTCCATGATCGGGCGCCGGGTGGCCAACGAGGCGACACCGCTGATGACGGTCGAGGGCAGCGGCACGGTGCTGTTCGGGCACGGCGGCCACCACATCCAGGTCATCAACCTGGCCGGGGACACCCTCTACGTGGAGGCCGACCGGCTGCTCGCCTTCGACGGGTCACTGCGTCAGGGAACGATGTTCATGGGCTCGCAGGGCGGCGTGATGGGCATCGTGCGGGGCCAGGTCAGCGGCCAGGGCCTGTTCACGACGACGCTTGAGGGCCACGGCGCGGTGGCCGTGATGGCGCACGGCGGGGTCATCGAGGTCCCGATCACCCCGCAGCGGCCGGTCCACGTCGACCCGCAGGCCTATGTGGCGCACCACGGCGACGTACGCAACAAACTCTCCACGGCGCTCGGCTGGCGCGACATGGTGGGCCGCGGTTCGGGCGAGGCCTTCCAGCTGGAGCTGTCCGGCAGTGGTGCGGTGTACGTCCAGGCCTCGGAGGAGAAGCTTTGAATCCTCCCTCAGCTGAAGCAGAGGGATTCCTGGCTCACGCCGCCTGCGGGTCAGCGACCTGACAGGTCTTCCACGATCAACACCAGCCGGGTTGAAACCAGCCCGGGTTCGTACAGCAAGGCTTGGAGGTACATGTGCTGTCTTGGCTCTCGATCAGCACGGCGTACGCGCTTGATTCTCGCAACGCACGGCGGTCAACCTACCCGACCGACCGGGGCATCCTCGGAGGAATCCGATGAACCACCCCCCGGCGACCGGGCCCGTGATCTTCGACCCGACGACCCTGCCGGTCGACGACAACGTCAACGCCTACACCTTCTGCGTGGACCTCAAGGGCAGCCAGTGGTTCCTGCAGAAGGGCAAGATGATCGCCTACTACGGGTCGATGCAGTTCAACGGCATCGGGCACGGCCCGCTGGACAACCTGATCCGCTCCAGCTTCCACTCACCGCTGCACGCGAACGACTGGGTGGTCGCCGAGGGCAGCGGCAAGATGCTGCTCGCCGACCGGGCCTTCGACGTCAACTCCTTCGACCTGGACAACGGCAACCTCACCATCCGATCCGGGAATTTGCTCGCTTTTCAGCCAAGTCTCCAGCTCAAGCAGTCGATCGTGCCCGGCTTTGTGACGCTCATCGGTACGGGTAAGTTCGTCGCCGCGTCCAATGGCGAGGTGGTGTTCATGGAGCCGCCGATCCGGGTCGACCCGCAGGCGCTGGTGGGCTGGGCGGACTGCCCGTCGCCGTGCCACCACTACGACCACGGCTATCTGCGCGGCTTTCTGGGCGGTGTGCGCGGGCTGACCGGCCTCGGGGGCACCTCGGGCGAGGAGCACCAGTTCGAGTTCGTCGGCGCGGGCACCGTACTGCTGCAGTCGACCGAGACACTGATGGCGGAGCAGGCGACCGGGGCGGTGCCGCGGCAGGAGGGGGTGCCGGGGCGGGCGTACTGAGTTCGCGAACGCAACGACGGGGGGTAACCGGCCAGGTCGGCCACCCCCCGTATCACTCCGCGCTGTGAGCGGTAGTCTGCGGAGTGTGACGTCGAACGCGTGCGCCCCTGCCGCATCGTGGCCGGAGTGCCTGTGGTCACATTCCTTCATTCGTTCACATTTCAACTTCTTAGGTAGAATCGATTTATGGAGACCGAGACGGCCACCCCCTGGCTAACCGACGCCGAGCAGTGCGCCTGGCGTACCCACCTGGACGTCAGCAGGCTGCTGATGCATCAGCTCGAAAAGGATCTACAGCCGTTCGGACTGACCAACAACGACTACGAGATCCTGGTCAACCTCTCCGAGGCCGCCGATCTGCGGATGCGGATGAGTGACCTCGCCACCTCCACCCTGCAGTCCAAGAGCCGCCTCTCGCACCAGATCACCCGGATGGAGAACGCGGGCCTGGTACGCCGGGAGAACTGCGAGTCGGACCGGCGCGGGCTCTACGCCGTGCTCACCGACCACGGCCTGGCGACCATGCAGAAGGTCGCCCCCCACCACGTGGACTCCGTACGCAGGCACTTCATCGACCTGATCGACGCCGACACCCTCCAGCAGCTGCGCGCGACCCTGCACCCGGTGGCCGAGCACCTGCGCGAGCAACGCGGCCGCGTCTGAAAGGCGAAAGGGCGACCGGGACAGTCGGCGCAGGGCCCGTGTCGCCCGTCCGCGTGTCCGCGACCGCCCTCACACCCGTCAGGCCGGTCCGCGACCGCCCTCACACCCGTCAGGCCTCGGTGAGACCCGCCACCAGTTCGTCCGCCGCCGCGTACGGGTCCAGTTCGCCGGCGGTGATGCGCTCGGCCAGGGCGCTGAGGCGGCGGTCGCCGTGCAGGTCGCCGATGCGCTCCCGCAACGCCGTCACCGCGATGGTCTCCACCTCGCGGGCCGCGCGGGCCGTGCGCCGCTCCGCGAGCGCGCCCCGCTCCTCCATCCAGGCGCGGTGCTTCTCCAGCGCCTCCATCACCTCGTCGATGCCCTCGCCCCGGGCCGCGACCGTCTTCACGATGGGCGGGCGCCAGTCGCCTGGGCCCCGGGACTCCCCGAGCCCCAGCATGTGGTTGAGCTCGCGGGCGGTGGCGTCGGCGCCGTCCCGGTCCGCCTTGTTGACCACGTAGACGTCGCCGATCTCCAGGATTCCGGCCTTGGCGGCCTGGATTCCGTCGCCCATGCCGGGCGCGAGCAGCACCACCGAGGTGTCGGCCTGCGAGGCGATCTCGACCTCGGACTGCCCGACGCCCACGGTCTCGACCAGGACCACATCGCAGCCCGCCGCGTCCAGCACCCGGATCGCCTGCGGCGCCGCCCACGCGAGGCCGCCCAGGTGCCCGCGGGTGGCCATCGAGCGGATGTAGACGCCCGGGTCGGACGCGTGCTCCGACATCCGGACCCGGTCACCGAGCAGCGCGCCGCCCGAGAAGGGCGAGGAGGGGTCGACGGCCAGGACACCGACCCGCTTGCCCGCCCTGCGGTAGGCGCTGACCAGCGCCGAGGTCGAAGTCGACTTACCGACACCGGGCGAGCCGGTCAGCCCGACCACGTACGCGCCGCCGGTCAGCGGTGCCAGCTCGGCCATCACCTCACGCAGCTGCGGGGACGCCCCCTCCACCAGCGAGATCAGCCTGGCCACCGCACGCGGCCGGCCCTCCCTGGCCTGGGCCACCAGCTGGGGGACGTCCACCATCACAACTCCGTTCCTCGGATGGGTCTGCCGGGTACGCGGATCAGCCGCGTACCCGAATCAGTCGGATACCCGGATCAGGCGCGCGGCACCCGCACGATCAGGGCGTCGCCCTGACCGCCGCCGCCGCACAGCGCGGCCGCGCCCGTGCCGCCGCCGCGCCGCTTCAGCTCCAGCGCGAGATGCAGCACCAGACGCGCGCCGGACATGCCGATGGGGTGGCCCAGGGCAATCGCGCCGCCGTTGACGTTCACCTTTTCCGGGGTAACCCCGAGGTCCTTCATTGACTGCACGGCGACCGCCGCGAAAGCCTCGTTGATCTCGATCAGATCGAGGTCGTCAACGGTGAGCCCCTCCTTGCCCAGGGCGTGCTTGATGGCGTTCGAGGGCTGGGACTGCAGCGAGTTGTCCGGGCCCGCCACGTTGCCGTGCGCCCCGATCTCGGCGATCCACTCCAGGCCCAGCTCCTGCGCCTTGGCCTTGCTCATCACGACCACCGCGGCCGCGCCGTCGGAGATCTGCGAGGCCGTACCGGCCGTGATCGTGCCGTCCTTGGCGAAGGCCGGGCGGAGCTTGCCGAGCGACTCGGCGGTCGTCTCGGCGCGGATGCCCTCGTCCTTGGCGAAGACGACCGGCTCGCCCTTGCGCTGCGGGATCTCGATCGGGGTGATCTCGGCCTCGAACAGGCCGTTCTTCTGGGCGGCGGCGGCGCGCTGGTGGCTGAGCGCGCCGATCTCGTCCTGCTCGGCGCGCGCGAGGCCCAGTCGGGTGTTGTGCTTCTCGGTGGACTCGCCCATCGCGACACCGTCGAAGGAGTCGGTCAGGCCGTCGTGCGCCATCGAGTCCAGCATCTCGATCGCGCCGTACTTGTGGCCCGCGCGGGAGTTCGGCAGCAGGTGCGGGGCGTTGGTCATGGACTCCTGGCCGCCGGCGACCACGATGTCGAACTCGCCGGCCCGGATGAGCTGGTCGGCCAGCGCGATCGAGTCGAGGCCGGAGAGGCAGACCTTGTTGACCGTGAGCGCCGGGACGCTCATCGGGATGCCGCCCTTGACCGCGGCCTGGCGCGCCGGGATCTGCCCTGCCCCGGCCTGGAGCACCTGGCCCATGATCACGTACTGCACCTGGTCGCCGCCGATACCGGCGCGGTCGAGCGCGGCCTTGATCGCGAAGCCGCCGAGGTCGGCGCCGGAGAAGGACTTCAGTGAGCCCAGCAGCCGCCCCATGGGCGTACGGGCCCCGGCGACGATCACCGAAGTCGTGCTGTTCGTTCCAGACATGAGGCACGGCCCCTTGGATGAGAGGGAGTGAACGAGGGTTTACTTGCAATGTACTGACCGGTACCCACCAGCGTCACCGGCCAGCCAGTGTGATCGCGCGCACGTTGCGTAATCACGCCTGGAGGCGCTGCACTGGACAGATGCTGACGCGCATCGACCACATCGGGATCGCCTGTTTCGACCTCGACAAGACAGTTGAGTTCTACCGCTCCACCTACGGATTCGAGGTGTTCCACACCGAGGTCAACGAAGAGCAGGGCGTACGCGAGGCCATGCTCAAGATCAACGAAACGTCGGACGGCGGTGCCACCTACCTCCAGCTCCTGGAACCGGTGAACGACGAGTCCACCGTCGCCAAGTGGCTGGCCAAGAACGGCGAGGGGGTCCACCACATCGCCTTCGGCACCCCGGACGTGGACGCGGACGCCGCGGCCATCGGGGCCAAGGGCGTACGGGTCCTGTACGAGGAGCCGCGGCGCGGTTCCATGGACTCCCGGATCACCTTCCTGCACCCCAAGGACTGCCACGGTGTGCTGACCGAACTGGTCACTTCGGCCCCCGCGCCGTCACCGGAGCACTGACCTCCGCATCCCTGGGCCGGTAGGGTTGGGGCGATCGCCCGGCTTGCCGGG
>NZ_JAZGRL010000001.1:2284459-2306727 GCF_046540415.1 Streptomyces sp. E11-3
GGGCCGGCCGGGGGTGGGGGGGCCCCCCCCCGGTCCGGGGTCCGGGTTTCGGGGGGCAGGCATCGGGGCAGCAGTCCCGGCTCCGCCGTTGATCTGACACCATTCCCCGGGGGCCCCGTTCGGCGGATGGACGGAGCTCGTTGGAGAGACTTGCGACCAGGAGTGGGTCTCCCCTGCTCGAACGAGCTGAGAGCTTGGGGAAGGATGGGACCGCGCAGTGCGGGGCTACGAACGCCAGGAGGCTGACGTCGACCACCTCTCACGGTTCGAAGCCGAGATGGAACGGCTGAAGACCGAGCGGGAGAAGGCCGTCCAGCACGCCGAGGACCTCGGCTATCAGGTCGAGGTGTTGCGCGCCAAGCTCCACGAGGCGCGGCGCAACCTCGCGAATCGTCCTGCCTACGACACCGCGGACCTCGGCTACCAGGCCGAGCAGCTGCTGCGGAACGCCCAGGCCCAGGCCGACCAGCTGCGCTCCGACGCCGAACGGGAACTGCGCGAGGCCCGCGCCCAGACCCAGCGCATCCTCCAGGAGCACGCCGAGCAGCAGGCCCGGCTGCAGGCCGAGTTGCACTCCGAGGCGGTGTCCCGGCGCCAGCAGCTCGACCAGGAGCTCGCCGAGCGACGGCAGACCGTCGAGTCGCATGTCAACGAGAACGTCGCCTGGGCCGAGCAGCTCAGGAACCGCACCGAGCAGCAGGCCCGCAGGCTGCTCGAGGACTCCCGCGCCGAGGCCGACCAGGCCCTGGCCGCCGCCCGCGCCGAGGCCCAGCGGCTCACCGCGGAGGCCGGCCAGCGGGTCAGCGGCGAGGCCGAGGCCGCCCGCAGCGAGGCCGAGGCGATCCTGCGCCGCGCCCGCGCCGACGCCGAGCGGCTGCTGAACGCCGCGTCGACGCAGGCCCAGGAGGCCACCGACCACGCCGAGCAGTTGCGCTCCAGCACCGCGACTGAGGCCGAGTCGGCCCGTCGGCAGACCACCGAGCTGAGCCGGGCGGCCGAGCAGCGGATGCAGGACGCCGAGGCGGCGCTGCGTACGGCGCGCGGCGAGGCCGAGAAGGTCGTCACCGAGGCGAAGGACGCGGCGGCCAAGCGGCTCGCCGCGGCCGAGGCCGCCAACGAACAGCGCACCCGTACCGCCAAGGAGCAGGTCGCCCGGCTGGTCGAGGAGGCCACCAAGGAGGCCGAGACCGCCAAGACCGAGGCCCAGCAGGCGCTGGCCGACGCCCGCGCCGAGGGCGAGAAGCTGATCGCCGAGGCGCAGGAGAAGGCCCGTACGGCCACCGCCGAAGAGGCCGCGTCCCAGCTGTCCACCACGGCCCGTACCGCCGAGGAGGTGCTCACCAAGGCCTCCGAGGACGCCAAGGCGACCACCACCGCCGCG
The DNA here is from genome assembly GCF_046540415.1 of Streptomyces sp. E11-3. Classification (NCBI taxonomy): domain Bacteria; kingdom Bacillati; phylum Actinomycetota; class Actinomycetes; order Kitasatosporales; family Streptomycetaceae; genus Streptomyces; species Streptomyces sp. E11-3. Next base: position 2,285,841 of record NZ_JAZGRL010000001.1, read on the forward strand.
ACGGAGGAGGCCGAGCGCATCCGCCGCGAGGCCGAGGCCGAGGCCGACCGGCTGCGCGACGAGGCCCATGACATCGCCACCCAGCTCAAGGGCGCGGCCAAGGACGACACCAAGGAGTACCGCGCCAAGACCGTCGAGCTCCAGGAGGAGGCGCGGCGGCTGCGCGGCGAGGCCGAACAGCTGCGCGCGGACGCGGTCGCCGAGGGCGAGCGCATCCGGGGCGAGGCACGGCGCGAGGCCGTCCAGCAGATCGAGGAGGCGGCAAGCTCCGCCGAGGAGCTGCTGACCAAGGCCAGGGCCGACGGCGACGAGCTGCGTACCGCCGCGACCACCGAGGCCGAGCGGGTGCGCACCGAGGCGATCGAGCGCGCCACCACCCTGCGCAGGCAGGCCGAGGAGACCCTGGAGCGCACCCGCACGGAGGCCGAGCGGCACCGCTCCGAGGCCGCCGAGCAGGCCGAGGCCACCAAGTCCGAGGCCGAGCGGGCGGCGCAGCAGCTGCTTGACGAGGCCGAGCGGGGCGCCGCCCAGCGCCAGACCGAGGCCGCCGCCGAGCTGGAACGGCTGCGCACGGAGGCCGAGGAGCGCCTGGCCGCCGCCGAGAAGGCGGTCAGCGACGCGAGCGCCGAGGCCGAGCGGCTGCGCCGGGAGGCCGCGGACGAGACCGACCGGCTGCGCACCGAGGCCGCCGAGCGGGTCCGTACGCTCCAGTCGCAGGCCGAGGCGGAGGCCGAGCGGCTGCGCACCGAGGCCGCCGCGGAAGCCGCCGAGAACCGCGCCGACGCCGAGACCGCCGCGGCCCGCCTGCGCAGCGAGGCGGCCGGCGAGGCAGAGCGGCTGAAGACCGAGGCACAGGAGAGCGCCGACCGGGTGCGCGCGGAGGCCACCGCCGCCGCCGAGCGGGTCGCGGCGCAGGCCGCCGAGGAGCTGTCCGCTGCCCAGGAGGAGGCCGGGCGCCGCCGCCGCGAGGCCGAGGAGCTGCTGGCCGCCGCGCGTACGGAGGCCGACCAGGAGCGGGAGCGGGCCGGTGAGCAGAGCGAGGAGCTGCTCGCGGCCGCCCGCAAGCGGGTGGACGAGGCCCAGACCGAGGCGCAGCGGCTGGTCGAGGAGGCGGACCGACGGGCCACCGACCTGGTCGCCGCGGCCGAGCTGACCGCCCAGCAGGTACGCGACTCCGTCGCCGGGCTGCAGGAGCAGGCCCAGGAGGAGATCTCCGGACTGCGCTCGGCCGCCGAGCACGCCGCGGAGCGCACCAGGTCCGAGGCCCAGGAGGAGGCCGACCGGGTCCGCGCGGACGCGCACTCCGAGCGGGAACGCGCCGCCGCCGACGCCACCCGGCTCAGGACCGAGGCGCAGGAGGAGACCGAGGCCGCCAAGGCACTGGCCGAGCGCACCACGACGGAGGCGATCGCCGAGGCCGAGCGGGTCAGGTCCGAGGCCTCCGAGCACGCCCAGCGGCTGCGTACCGAGGCGTCGGACGCCGTGGCATCGGCCGAACAGGACGCCGCGCGCACGCGCGCCGAGGCCCGCGAGGACGCCAACCGCATCCGCGGCGACGCGGCCACCCAGGCCGACGCGCTGATCGGCGAGGCGACCAGCGAGGCGGAGCGCCTGCACGCCGACTCGACCAGCGAGGCCGAGCGGGTACGCGGCGACGCGGCCGCCGAAGCCGAGCGCCTGCACTCCGAGTCGACCACCAAGGCGGAGCGCCTGGTCGGCGAGGCGACCAGCGAGGCGGAGCGCGTACGTGCCGAGTCCACCGCGAAGGCGGAGAGCCTGGTCGGTGACGCGAGTGCCGAGGCCGAGCGGCTGCGTGCCGAGGCCGCGGACAACGTCGGCTCCGCGCAGCGGCACGCCGAGCGCGTCCGCAGCGAGGCCGAGAAGGTCAAGGCGGACGCGGCGGCCGAGGCCGAGCGCATCAGGAGCGAGGCGCAGACCGAGGCCGAGCGCACCCTGGACGAGGCCCGCAAGGAGGCCAACAAGCGCCGCACCGAGGCCGCCGAGCAGGTCGACCTGCTGGTGTCGGAGGCGGCGGCCGAGGCGGACAAGCTGGCGGCGGACGCCCAGGAGAAGGCCCGCAAGGCCACGGCGGACGCCGAGGAGCAGGCCGACACCATGGTCGGCGCCGCCCGCAAGGAGGCCGAGCGGCTGGTCGCCGAGTCGACCGTCGAGGGCAACTCGCTGGTCGAGAAGGCCCGTACGGACGCCGACGAGCTGCTGGTCGGCGCGCGCCGGGACGCGACCGCCATAAGGGAGCGCGCCGAGGAGCGCCGCGACCGGATGACCACCGAGATCGAGGAGCTGCACGAGCGGGCCCGCCGGGAGTCCGCCGAGGCGATGAAGTCCGCGGGCGAGCGGTGCGACGCGCTGGTCAAGGCCGCCGAGGAGCAGCAGGCCGAGGCGGAGCGCAAGGCCAAGGAGCTGGTCTCGGAGGCCAACTCCGAGGCGGGCAAGGTGCGGATCGCCGCCGTGAAGAAGGCCGAGCAGCTGCTCAAGGAGGCCGACCAGAAGACGGCCAAGACGCTGCGCGAGGCCGAGCGGGTCAAGAGCGAGGCGGAGGCCGAGGCCGCACGGATGGTCGAGGAGGGCAAGCGCGAGCTGGAGGTTCTGGTCCGTCGCCGTGAGGACATCAATACGGAAATCTCCCGTGTCCAGGACGTACTCGAGGCGTTGGAGTCTTTCGAGGCCCCGACCGGCGGCGGCAGTGCCACGTCGGGCGGCGGGTCCGCCGCGGGCGGTGGCGTCAAGGCAGGCGTCGCGGCGGGGGCCCCACGTTCGAGTGGCAAGCAGTCCGAGGGCTAGGGCCTGTCTCCCCGGTCTCCGCGGATCAGGCCGCGGCGTCTGGTGCCGTGCATCGGCGTGCTGCCGTATCGTCCTCGTACTGGATGTACTTGGGTGATACGGAAGTGCGGCGAGGTGCGGTGCCAGGCGTCGTGGACCCGCGGAGACCGGGGAGACAGGCCCTGGCGGGAACGTCATGTCCTGTGCTCTTCAGGGACATTCCGGCCTGTTCCTGGCAAGCGTTCTGAGGGTTAGCCACTCAAAAGGAGGGTCATTCTCCAGATCAAACGGGCAACTGCTCGATGACACGCCGCCTTGGCCTCTAGGATTCCCCCTATCACCTCACCGGTCTCATTCGACAGGAACCCCATGAGCGACACTTCCGCCTCCCCTTACGGCTTCGAGCAGGTGCGGCGTGGTTACGACCGCGCTCAGGTGGACGACCGCATTTCCAAGCTTGTCTCCGACCGCGACAGTGCTCTGGCACGTATCACCGCTCTTGAGAAGCGCATCGAGGAACTCCACCTCGAGACGCAGAACGCCCAGGCCCAGGTGGCCGACGCGGAGCCGTCGTACGCGGGTCTGGGCGCGCGCGTCGAAAAGATCCTCCGGCTCGCCGAAGAGGAGGCCAAGGACCTGCGCGAGGAGGCCCGCCGCGCGTCCGAGCAGCACCGCGAGCTCGCCGAGTCGGCCGCCCAGCAGGTGCGCAACGACGCCGAGTCGTTCGCCGCCGAGCGCAAGACCAAGGCCGAGGACGAAGGCGTCCGGATCGTCGAGAAGGCCAAGGGCGAGGCGACCGTCCTGCGCAACGAGGCGCAGAAGGACGCCCAGTCCAAGCGTGAAGAGGCCGACGCGCTGTTCGAGGAGACCCGCGCCAAGGCCGCCCAGGCCGCCGCGGACTTCGAGACCAACCTGGCCAAGCGCCGCGAGCAGTCCGAGCGCGACCTGGCCTCGCGTCAGGCCAAGGCCGAGAAGCGGCTCGCGGAGATCGAGCACCGCGCCGAGCAGCTGCGCCTGGAGGCCGAGAAGCTGCGTACCGACGCCGAGCGCCGCGCCCGCCAGACGGTGGAGACCGCACAGCGCCAGGCCGAGGACATCGTGGCCGACGCGAACGCCAAGGCCGACCGTATCCGCAGCGAATCCGAGCGCGAGCTGGCGGCGCTCACCAACCGCCGCGACTCGATCAACGCCCAGCTGACCAACGTCCGCGAGATGCTGGCGACGCTGACCGGCGCGGCCGTGGCCGCCGCCGGGACCCCGGGCGAGGACGAGCCGGCCACCCGCGGTGTCCCGGCCCAGCAGACCCGGTAGTCGTAGGGGTAACTGAGCAGGAAGCTCATGGGGCCAGGCCCGCCGCCACGTCAAGTGGCAGCGGGCCTGGCCCCGTCTTAGCGTGGTCGGCATGATCGAGCTCGCGGGGCTGACCAAGCGATACGGCGAGAAGCTCGCGGTGAACCAACTGACGTTCACCGTCAGACCGGGCGTCGTCACCGGCTTTCTGGGCCCGAACGGCGCGGGCAAGTCCACGACGATGCGGATGATGCTCGGTCTGGACCGCCCCACGGCGGGCGACGTCCTGATCGACGGCAGGCACTACGACCAGATCAGACACCCGCTGAAGTACATCGGCGCCCTGCTGGACGCCAAGGCCATGCACGGCGGCCGCAGCGCCTTCAACCACCTGCTGTGCCTGGCGCAGTCCAACGGCATCCCGACCAGCCGCGTGTACGAGGTCCTGGACACCGTCGGCCTGACCCCGGTCGCCAGGAAGAAGGCGAAGGGCTTCTCGCTGGGCATGGGCCAGCGCCTGGGTATCGCGGGCGCCCTGCTCGGCGACCCGAAGATCCTGATGTTCGACGAGCCGGTCAACGGTCTCGACCCGGAGGGCATCCACTGGATTCGCCATCTGATGAAAGGGCTCGCGTCCCAGGGGCGTACGGTCTTCGTCTCCTCGCACCTGATGAGCGAGATGGCCCTCACCGCCGACCACCTCGTGGTCATCGGCCAGGGCCGCCTGCTGGCGGACACCGCGATGGCCGACTTCATCAAGGACAACTCCCGCAGCTATGTGCGGCTGCGCTCGCCCCAGCAGNGTACGGTCTTCGTCTCCTCGCACCTGATGAGCGAGATGGCCCTCACCGCCGACCATCTGATCGTGATCGGGCGCGGGCAGCTGCTGTCCGACATGAGCGTCAGGGACTTCATCTCGGCGAACTCGGCGGACTTCGCGCGGGTGCGTACGCCGCACACCGAGCCGGAGCAGCGGGAGAAGCTGACCGCCGCGCTGACCGAGGCGGGCGGCCAGGTGCTGCCCGAGCAGGACGGGGCGCTGCGGGTCACCGGTCTCGCGCTGCCGCGTATCAGCGACCTCGCGCACGACGCGGACGTACGGCTCTGGGAACTGTCCCCGCACCAGGCCTCGCTGGAGGAGGCGTACATGCGGATGACACAGGGCGCGGTGGACTACCGCTCGACAGCCGACCAGCGGGCCGGGCTGCAGCAGCAGATGGCCGCCCCGGGCATGCTTCCGCCCCAGGGCCCTGGACAGCCTTCCGCGCCCGGTCAGGGCCAGCCCGGCTGGTACGCGCCGCCACCACCGCAGCAGGGCGGCCAGCCGTTCGCGATGCCGCAGGGCGGGTACGCGCCCCCGGCGCCGGGCGAGCCGAACCCGTACGCCCCGCAGCAGGCCGCTCCGGCGGCCCCGCAGGGCCCGCCCGCCCAGGCTCCGGCCGCCGATCTGACCAAGCCCGCGAGCGACGCCGCCGCCGACACCAAGGACGCCCGATGACCACGCCGATGCCGTCGACGCCGCAGCCACAGCAGGCACCCGCTCCCCTGCCGCCGCAGCCGGCCGAGCAGGGCGCGACCGCCCCGCAGGGCCCCTGGCAGGGCGCGCCCGCTGGCGCGTACACCTCACCGATCCCGATCCGGACCACCCACATCGGCCATGCGCTCGCCTCCGAGTGGACCAAGATCCGCACCGTACGCTCCACGATGTGGACGCTGAGCGTGATGTTCGTACTGGTCGTCGGCATCGGCTTGATGACCGCGTTCGGGCTCGACAGCTCCTCGCACGCGCAGGCCCCGCTGCTCTCCGGCGGCCTCTTCGGCCTGATGCTCGGCCAGATCTGCATCCTGACGCTCGGCGTGCTGGTGATCACCTCCGAGTTCGGCACCGGGATGATCCGCACCACGCTGACCGCGTGCCCGGCCCGCGGCCGGGTGCTGGCCGCCAAGGCCATCGTGTTCTTCCTGGTCTCGTTCCTGATGACGCTGGTCGCCACCACGCTGACCGCGGCGATCCAGTCGTCCACGCTCAGCGGCAAGCCCGCGGGTGAGTTCGCCTCGGTGCCCTCGGACTCGATCGTGGGCGGGGAGCTGGTCGCCGCCGACGGCGAATGGCTGCGTGCGACGGTGGGTGCCTCGCTCTATGTGGCGCTGCTCGGCCTGCTCGCACTCGCCGTGGGCTCGCTGCTGAGGCACTCCGCGGGCGCCATCACCACCATGCTCGGGGTGATCCTGCTGCCGCTGCTGCTCGCCCTGTTCATGCAGATGGAGAGCCTCAGGGACCTCCAGGAGGCGCTGGTCAAGTACTCGCCGCTGAACGGCCTCGCCACGATGTTCGGGATTCCGTTCCTGGACGACGGCTCCTCCGGCGCCTGGAAGCTGCTGTTGATTCTCGCCGGCATCACCGGCGTCGCGCTGGCCGGCGCCTTCGCCGTGACACACAACCGGGACGTATGACGGCCGCGGGGCACTTATCCGGCGCCCGGCGCCAAGGCCTGTCCGGCGCCGGGTCAGAACCTGGGCGCGTTACGGGACCGCCGCACCCGACTGGTGCGGCGGTCCCGCGCGTTCCAGCACGCCTTGTGCCAGTGCCGCCGGTCGTCCACGCCGCCGAACTCCGGCCAGGCCACCACATGCGGCATCCCGGACGGGATCTCCTGGTCGCAGCCGGGGCAGCGGTACGTCTTGCCCGCCGCGCTCGCGCCCGCCACATGGCGCACCGAGAACTCCTCGCCCTGCCAGGTCTCCGTGTGCTGAAAGCCGCCGTACCGCTCGCGGTCCTCCTCGGCGCCCCTGCCGGAGGAGGAGGCGGCACCACCGCGACGGGACGAGACACGGTTCTTGCGCGGGGACACGGAGACACCTCACCGGCCGTACGGGGACTAGCGGTCCCGTCCAGCCTACGCGGCAGGGGCCGGGGTAGGCGTTCCTCACCAGAACCCCACCACACCCTCAACACTGGCGCTCATCATGAAATGCGCCAAACTTCATGCCAGACCGTGCCTTTGGCACGTGTCACGCGTTGTTGCCGGTAGGGGGAGTCACCGCGTCGGCGCCGAGGAGGCAGGAGACGCCATGCGCGTAGGAAGTTTCGTACTGGCCGCACAGTTCCCGGGCCAGGGACAGGGGGAGGCGCTGCACCGCGCGGTGCGCACCGCGGAGGTCAGCGAGGAGGCCGGGCTCGACTCGGTCTGGCTCGCCGAGCACCACTTCGTGCCGTACGGCGTGTGTCCATCCGCGGTGACGCTGGCCGCGCTGCTGCTCGGGCGCACCCAGCGTATCCGGGTCGGCACGGCGGTCTCGGTGCTGCCCACCCAGCACCCGGTCGCACTCGGCGAGCAGGCCGCCTTACTGCATCTCACCAGCGGCGGGCGCTTCTCACTCGGTGTGGGGCGCGGCGGTCCCTGGGTCGACCTGGAGGTCTTCGGCTCGGGCCTTGCGGCGTACGAGTCGGGGTTCCCGGAGTCCCTCGATCTGCTGCGTCGCTGGCTGAGCGAGCCCCGCGTCGCGGCCGCCGGGGACCGCTTCACCTTCCGCGAAGTCCCTGTCGTACCACGCCCGGACGAGGCACTCAGCGGCCAGGGCGGACCCGAGGTGATCGTCGCCTGCACCTCGCCCGGCAGTGTCCGGATGGCGGCGGAGCGCGGTCTGCCCATGCTGCTCGGCATGCATGTCGGGGACGAGGAGAAGGCCGAGATGGTCGCCGCCTGGCGCGGCCACGCGCTGGCGGCGGGGCACTCACCGGAGCGGGTCGTCGAGGCCGGTCATGTCTCGGCCGGAGTGGCGCAGGTCGCGGACCATACGACAGCGGCGGCGGAGATCCTGCTGAAGGCGATGCCCGGTTGGCTGAAAGCGGGGCTTGACGCCCACATCACCGTGGACGGGCGGGTGCGCGCCATGCGCGACCCGGTGGCGTACACCGAACTCCTCTGCGGGATCCACCCGGTGGGCACACCACGGCTCTGCGCCGACCGGCTGGCGGCGACGTCGGAGCGTACGGGCATCAAGCGTTTCGCGCTTTTGGTGGAGGGTTCCGGCGATCTGGCGGCGACGGAGGAGAACGTACGGCGGCTCGGCGCCGAGGTACTCCCCCGGCTTGGCTGAGCGCCTGTCTTTGACCCCCCGCCTGAGCGCCGTACCCGGCCTTGCCCAGCCGTACCCGGCCCTACCTGGAAGTCGGCTACCGGCCCGGGCTGCCGCCCCGGTACTAGACACCTCCCGCGTACGGGGCGGCAGCAACTGGGCTCAGCAGTCCCTGAGTTCCGGCGACTGGTTCAGCAGCTGACCCCTGATCGAGGTGAAGCGGGCCAGCCGGTCGTCGGCCGCGGAGTCAAGCGGGAAGACCGCGACACGATGACAGTTCTGGAATGCGAGGCGCACTCCGAAGTGCCTCTCCAGCGCACCACGTATCGCGTCACTGGCCAGCGCACGCAGAAGCTGACCACGCGCCTGCTCGTCCGGCGGCGGCGTCTGGTTGTCGGCGAACTCGCCGCCGTCGACCTTCAGCTGAGCCACCAGTGAGCTGACCATCTCCCACGCGAAGGGCAGGGAGGTCCGGACGCAGTCGACGAAGGCTGCTTCGTCGACCTCGCCTCGCTCGGCCTGTTCCAACAGTGCCGGTGAGACGTCGAGCGACATGAGTTCTCCTCTCGCGCCCCCGTGCGTACGGGGGCTGACGGACAGGCAAGGAGCTCGCCTACGCAGCGTGCACGCGCCGCGACCTCCTGCTTATACGGTAAGCATCGTGTCCTCCCCGCACCAGGAGAATGCGCGCACAACTGGCCAAAAACGAACAGGGGGCTACGTGGATATATAGGGCAGCCCAATGAGCCCGCGCGGACGGATGCGACGGGCGGTTCGGATGGGGCCAGGGAGACGAATCGCGTGGGAGCCCTCTGGTCGAGTAGCGTTGCCGACCATGCGTCTTGTCATCGCCCGCTGCTCCGTGGACTACGCGGGCAGGCTCACCGCCCATCTGCCCCTCGCGCCCCGCCTGATCCTGGTCAAGGCGGATGGCAGCGTCTCCATCCACGCGGACGACCGGGCCTACAAGCCCCTCAACTGGATGTCGCCGCCCTGCACTCTGAAGGAGGGCACCGGCGACGACGCCGGGGTGTGGACCGTCGTGAACAAGGCGGGCGAGAAGCTCATCATCACGATGGAGGAGGTTCTGCACGACTCCTCGCACGAGCTGGGCGTGGACCCCGGCCTCATCAAGGACGGCGTGGAAGCACACCTTCAGGAGCTGCTCGCCGACCGGATCGACACCCTCGGCGAGGGCTACACCCTGATCCGCCGCGAGTATCCGACGGCCATCGGCCCGGTGGACATCCTGTGCCGGGACGCGGACGGCGCGACCGTCGCCGTGGAGATCAAGCGCCGGGGCGAGATCGACGGCGTGGAGCAGCTCACCCGCTACCTGGAGCTGCTCAACCGCGACCCGCACCTGGCGCCCGTGCGCGGCGTGTTCGCGGCCCAGGAGATCAAGCCGCAGGCGCGCGTACTGGCGACGGACCGGGGCATCGGGTGCGCGGTGCTCGACTATGACGCACTGCGCGGCATCGAGGACGACAAGCTCAGGCTGTTCTAGCCGCTCAGGCAGCTCTGTCCGTAAACGGCCCGTGCCGCGCCACCCGGAGGTGTTCGTTCCGGGTGGCGCGGCACGGTCATGTCAGCGACAGGGTGCTGCTCAGATGACGGGACCCGACGCGCTCGGTGAGTCAGCGGCGCTGCTGCTGCTTGCCGGGGCGCTACTGCTGGCCGGTGCACTGCTGCTCGCCGGTGCGCTGCTGCTCGCGGGAGCACTGCTACTCGCCGGTGCGCTAGCCGAGGTCGAGGTGTCGGGCGAGGACGCCGGCGGCTCCTCGGTGGTCGGCTCCGGGTCCGGAGTCGTCGGGTCCGGGGTCGTGGGGTCCGGGTCCGGCGTGGTCGGGTCCGGGGTCGGCGGGTCGGGAGTGGTCGGGTCCGGCCTCGTGGGCTTGGGGGTCGTCGGGTCAGGCGACGTGGGGTCCGGAGAGGTCGGCTGCGTACCCGATGCGGACGGGTCGGGGGTCTCGGAGGGATCGGCGCTGGAGGACGGGTCGCCCGGCTCACCCGTGTCGTCCGGCTCGTCCGTACCGCGTGCCACGCCAGGGCCGCCGCCGTCACCGGGACGGCTGGTGGCGTCGCTGTCGGAGTCCTTGTTCGGCCGGTCCGCCGGGAGGCCGCCGTCGCCGTCCTCCTGACTGGCCGACCGGTCCGGCTTGACGTTGTTGGCGGGCGGCTCCTCGCCCGATGTGGCGCCGAGGGTCACCACGGTGCCCAATACGGCGGCGAGCAGGGCGCCCGCGCCCGCGGCGACCAGATTGCGCCGGGCGCCGCTGAAGAAGGTGCGCCGGGTGCCGGCCGTGGAGGGGCCACCGGCGCCGCTGACGGGGGTGTGCTGCCGGGTGACGAGGGTCTCGTCGGTCGCCTTCGGCGGCTCGGGGAACGACAGTGCCGCGGGTATCCCACCGGGCGGCGACGCCGACTCCTCGTACCGCGCGGCCGGCACCTCCTCGCCCGCCGGGGTGCGCCCGCCGTGCACGGCGCCGCCCGAGCGGTCGGCGACCAGCGCCAGCGCCCGGCGCCCGGCGACCGTGCCGCGCTTGTCCGCGAGTACGCCGCGCATCCCGATGGACGCCTCAAGCTCCGCCCTGGCCCGGTCCAACTGGCCGCCGAGCAGCGCGAGTATGCCCAGGTCGTGGTGGAAGTACGCCTCTTCGGCGACCTCGCCCGCGAGCCGTGCCGCCTCCAGGCCGGTGCGCAGCGCACGCTCCCAGGCGCTCCAGCCGAGCCCGGCCGCGAACGCCGGGGCGGCGGTGCGCGCCAGCAGCACCGCACAGCTCAGCTGCCCGGAGTCGCTGCCCGGCACCTGAGCGGTCAGCGCGGCCAGGACCGCGTCCGACTCGGCGACGGCCCGCTCCGGGGCCACCGATGGATGCCCCGCCCACCAGGCGTAGTGCTGGGCGGCGGTGTGTGCGCGCTCGGCCGCGTCGTCGCCGTACCCGGCGGCCTGCAGCTGGGTTCTCACTCCGGCCGCGAGGCGGTAGCGCGAGCCGACCGGGGTGACCAGGGCGACGCTCGCCAGCTCGCCGAGCGCGGCGTCCGCGTGGGTGTCCCCGACCAGTGCGGGCAGATGTGCCTGATGCGGCACCTCGCCGCCCAGGGCGACGGCGAACCGGAGTGCGGCGCGGGCCGAGTCGCTCAGCCGCGAGGCGAGCAGCGCGGCGGGCGCGGCGCCTTCGGCGAGGGTCGGCAGGGGTACGTCGTGGCCGTCGTCGGCGTCGAAGGGCGCGTCGTACGGGGCTTCGGCGTAGTAGCCGTACTCGTCGAAGGCGCCCGGGTCGGCGCGCAGCTGGTCGCGCTGCAGCAGCAGCGCCCCGGCCTGCACGAAGCGCAGCGGCAGCCCTTCGGACTCGAACCACAGGTCACCGGCCCAGCCCGCCTCGTCCTCGGTGAGGGCCCGGCCCACACACCGCTCCAGGAGCTGCAGACCGCCGCTGCGGCTGAGCCCGCCGAGGAAGACCTCTTCGAGGTGCGAGTCGGGGTCGGGGGCGGCGACGTCGGGCGTCGCGGCGAGCAGGAAGGCGCACTCGGGCGTGGCCTCCAGGAGCTCGTCGAGTGCCGATCCGCCGAACTCGAGGTCGTCCACGACGACGACCGCGCCGATGTCATGGACCAGTTCGAGCAGTTCGGCGCGGTCGGGGCGGTAGCCATCGGCCGTGAAGACGGCGGCGTACAGGTCGAAGAGCAGGTCGGTCGCGCTGCGGTGGTGGCCGTTCAGACGTATGACGCCGTCGGGCGCGAGGTCCGCGCAGTCTTCGGCGACGGTGTGGAGCAGGCTCGTACGGCCCGATCCCGCGGGTCCGGTGAGCCGTACCGAGCGCCCGCGCGCGAGCAGGCGCACGAGCCGCTCACGCTCCTCCTGGCGCTCCAGGAGCGGCGGCGTGGGGCCGAGGCCCGCCACGCCGTTCGGCGGCGGGGGCGGCTGGGCGGCGCGGCGCAGGTCGGCGCGCTCGTCGGCGCTGTACTTGCGGGGCCGGGGCGGGTGCTCACCCGGCGGGCATGGCTCGATCTCGCTGCCGTCGACGGGGTTGACCGTCAGCAGGAAGTCACCCGAGACCAGCTGGACCACGCGGGCGGGCACCGGGCTTCCGAGGTCGGGGGTGAGCGCGTCACGCGGCGGGCGCGGTGGGCCGGCGCCTCCCGGATCGTCGCTGCGCGCGCCGAAGTCGCCGTTGTCGTGACCGTACTCTTCCGGTCCCCGGTTTGTCGGGTCCATGGCTAAAGCCCCCCAAAAGCGTTGTATGCGTCGGCTCCCCGGCCTTTCGCACACTCCCCCCAGGCCTTACGGCCCGGCGGAACCCCCTCCGTCGCATCTGGTCCGGCGCTCGCCCGTCACACACATGCTGCAAGGGTGAGCGACCGAACCATAGACCGAGCTCCAGTATCGCGGAACACCCGGGGTCCCGCGCCGTCCACGACGTCACAGTCTCGTGAGGATTGCGCGCGACTGGACCGAGCTGCCCGCACTACTCCCTTACAAGGGGTGTGCGCCGATTCCGCCCTCGATCGCCAGGATGCGGTGCAGTCGGGTCGCCACCAGGAGACGCTGCATCTGCGGCGGTACGTTGCGCAGCACCAGGCGGCGGCCGCAGCGGCCCGCCTGGCGGTGCGCCCCCATGATGACGCCGAGCCCGGTGGCGTCCAGCGCATCGAGGCCCGAGAGGTCGACGACGAGGTCGCCGACGCCTTCGTCCAGAGCCGACTGCAAGACAGTCCGGGCGTCCGCCGCGCTTCGGACGTCGAGGCGGCCCCCGACGGTCAGCTCGGCGTGGTCGCCCCTGATGTGCATATGCGCTCCCCGAGAGTGCTGCGTAGTCATGCCACCGCTATCACTGTGGTCTCATGTCATCTCACTGAACTGACTGGCTTGCGGGCACAGAAGTTGTCGTCCGTAAGCGAACCGATATCCAATTCACCCGCGAGGGGGACCTCGTGCGAGATCCCGACGCTCAGCGGCCGATCAGTGACCCGATCAACGACCCGATCAGTGGCTCAGTTCAGTGACTCAGTACTTGTAGAACCCCTGGCCGCTCTTGCGCCCGATGTCACCCGCGTCGACCATGCGGCGCATGAGCTCCGGCGGGGCGAACTTCTCGTCCTGGGACTCGGTGTAGATGTTCTCCGTCGCGTGCAGCAGGATGTCGACGCCGGTCAGGTCCGCGGTCGTCAGCGGCCCCATGGCGTGGCCGAAGCCCAGCTTGCAGGCGATGTCGATGTCCTCGGCGGTGGCGACGCCCGACTCGTACAGCTTGGCGGCCTCGACGACCAGGGCCGAGATCAGCCGGGTGGTGACAAACCCCGCGACGTCACGGTTGACGACGATGCAGGTCTTGCCGACCGACTCGGCGAACTCACGCGTGGCGGCGAGGGTTTCGTCGCTGGTCTTGTAGCCGCGCACCAGCTCACAGAGCTGCATCATCGGCACCGGCGAGAAGAAGTGCGCGCCGACGACCCGCTCCGGACGCTGCGTCACGGCCGCGATCTTGGTGATCGGGATGGCGGAGGTGTTGGAGGCGAGGATCGTCTCGTCCTTCACCAGCTCGTCGAGGGTGCGGAAGATCTCGTGCTTGACTTCGAGCTTCTCGAAGACGGCCTCGACCACGACGTCGGCGTCGGCGGCCGCGCCCAGGTCGGTGGTGGTGCTGATCCGGCCCAGCGCCGCCTCGGCGTCCTCGGCGCTCAACTTGCCCTTGGCGACGAACTTGTCGTACGAAGCCTTGATGCCGTCCGTGCCGCGGGTCAGGGCGGCGTCGGTGACATCGCGCAGCACCACGTCCCAGCCCGCCTGAGCGGAGACCTGAGCGATCCCGGACCCCATGAGTCCGGCTCCGATGACGGCGAGCTTCCTGGCCACTGTGCGATCCCCTCACGTACTAACACGCTGTTTACGTGTGCTCACGGCGGAGACTAGTGCCCGTGAGGCCCGTTCGGGGCGCGACGAGATGCGCGTCACGCCCTATCTGACGGAGATCACACCACGGGCGGTCATCAGGCGGTCCGCACGGCGTAGTTGAGGACCTTTTCGCCCAGGACCTCCTCCATCTCGTCAAGCAGCACGAGCGCGTCACGGGACACATCGACGGCCTTGCGCCCCGCCATCATCTGATGGCCGATATAGCCCATGAGGGTGGTCTGCACCCAGGCGAGCTGTCCGCCGACGAGCAGCGGCAGTACGTCGTCGGGGTCCGCCCCGGTCTCCGTGGTCAGGATCTCCACGATGTCCACGAGGGTGTCCTGCTGTAGCCGCCAGAGCCGGGACCTGAGGCTCGGCGACGCTTCGACGACGCGCGCGAACCGGTCGTAGCCGTCGACCAGCCCGTAGAACGGCGAGACGGCCTCCACTCCGGCGCGCATCTCGCGCAGTACGGCGGCGGCCGCGGACTCGCCCACGTCGCGGGCGCGGACCTGGCGCGAGAGCCGGGTGATCACGCCCTTGCTGCGGTCGAGGAAGAGGTCCTCTTTGGCCGGGAAGTAGTTGTAGACGGTGTTCACGGACACCTCGGCCGCCTCGGCCACCTCGGCGACGGTCACCGCGTCGAAGCCGCGCTCCAGGAAGAGACCGGTGGCCACATCAGAAATGTGCTGCCTGGTCTGGCGCTTCTTCCGCTCCCTGAGTCCCTCAGCCATGCCCCCATCGTAGGCGTCGCTGGCCTCACTTAAAACTTGAAGTCATTGCAAACTTTCAGAGACTCTGTTTTTCTTGAGGGCATGGCCATCATCAGCACCGCCGGACTCAGGCGGACCTTCCAGACCAAGCAGGGCCCGGTCGAGGCCGTGCGCGGCATCGACCTCACCGTCCGGCCGGGCGAGATCCTCGGCTTCCTGGGCCCCAACGGCGCCGGCAAGACCACCACGCTGCGGATGCTCACCACGCTGCTGCCGCCGACCGGCGGCGCCGCCACCGTCGCGGGCTGCGACCTGGCCCGCGATCCGCAGGGGGTGCGCCGCAAGAGCGGATACGTCGCCCAGTCGGGCGGCGTCGACCCGCATGTCTCCGTACGCGAGGAACTGGTCACCCAGGGGCGCCTCTACCGCCTGACCAAGGCTCAGGCGACGGAGCGGGCCGAGGAGTTGGCGCGCGACCTGGACCTCACCGACCTCCTGGACCGCAAGTGCGCGGCGCTCTCCGGAGGCCAGCGCCGCCGCCTGGACATCGCCATGGGCCTCACCCACCGGCCCGAGGTCCTCTTCCTCGACGAGCCCACCACCGGGCTCGACCCGCGCAGCCGCGCCGACCTGTGGGACCTGGTGCGGCGGCTGCGCGACGACCACGGCACCACCGTCTTTCTGACCACGCACTACCTCGACGAGGCCGACGCGCTGGCCGACCGCCTGGTGATCGTCGACCAGGGTGTGGTGGTCGCCGAAGGCACCCCGAGCGCGCTCAAGCTCCAGCACACCGGCTCCCTGGACGCCACGCTGCAGGACGCCTTCCTGGCCATCACGGGGCGCGGCCCCGCGCCTCGGGACACCGCCCCTGTCGCCGTATAGCCACTGCCGTAGAGCCGCTCCCGTACAGCCACTCCCGTACAGGGACCCCCGTACAGCCACTCCCGTACAGGGACTCCGATTTAGGACACCCGATGCTTCTCCACGACACCTCGATCGTCTTCGGCCGGTACGCACGGCAAACCCTGAGCTCGAAGTTCCAGATCTTCTTCGGCGTGCTGATGCCGCTGCTGTACCTGCTCTTCTTCGGCCCGCTGCTCACCGACCTGCCACTGAACTCGTCCGGCAGCTCCTGGCAGGTCCTGGTGCCGGGGCTGCTGCTGCAACTCGGGCTCTTCGGCGCCTCGTTCGCCGGGTTCTCGATCATCATCGAGAAGAACACCGGCGTCCTGGAGCGGATGCACGTCACCCCGGTCAGCCGGCTCGCCCTGCTGCTCGGCCGGGTGCTGCGCGACGCCCTGCTCTTCGTCTTCCAGTCGGTACTGCTGGTGCTGGCCGCACTGGCGATGGGACTGCGGGCCCCACTGGGCGGCGTACTGATCGGCTTCGCGTTCGTGGCGCTGCTCTCGCTGTCACTCGCCTCGCTGTCGTACGCGCTCGCACTGACCGTCAACACGCCACAGGAGTTCGGCCCGGTCATCAACGCCGTGGCCATGCCCTCGATGCTGCTGTCAGGCCTGATGCTGCCGATGGCCCTCGCGCCCGACTGGCTGGACGCGCTGTCGCACGTCATGCCGTTCCGCTATCTCGTCGACGCGGTACGCGCCGGATACGTCGGCGACTACGCCAGTACGCAGATGCTGTACGGCGTACTGACAGTGCTGGCCCTGTCGGCGGCATCCCTCACCGTCGGCACCCGGCTGTTCCAGCGGGCCGGGGCGTAAGAGCCTGGGAGTAACCTCAGCGGCATGGTCATTCTGTCGCGCATCTACACCCGAACCGGGGACCAGGGCACCACGGCCCTCGGAGACATGAGCCGTACGGCCAAGACGGATCTGCGGATCTCCGCCTACGCCGACGCCAACGAGGCCAACGCCGCCATCGGCACGGCCATCGCACTCGGGCAGCTCCCCGAGGAGGTCGTCAAGGTCCTCGTCCGGGTCCAGAACGACCTGTTCGACGTGGGCGCGGATCTCTCGACACCGGTCGTCGAGAACCCCGAGTACCCGCCGCTGCGCGTCGAGCAGTTCTACATCGACAAGCTGGAGGCGGACTGCGACGTCTTCAACGAACAGCTGGAGAAGCTCCGCTCCTTCATCCTGCCGGGCGGCACCCCCGGCGCGGCCCTGCTGCACCAGGCGTGCACGGTGGTCAGGCGGGCCGAGCGCGCGACCTGGGCGGCGTTCGAGGTGCACGGCGAGACGATGAACCCGCTGACCGCGACCTACCTCAACCGGCTTTCCGACCTCCTGTTCATCCTCGCGAGGATGGCGAACAAGGAGGTCGGAGACGTGCTCTGGGTGCCGGGCGGCGAGCGCTGAGCGGTGCCTGAGGCCGCCTAGAGCTTGCTCAGGGGCCGCTCGTCGGAGGCGGCGGCCCCGGCCGGGGCCCGCTTCGGGAAGAGCGTGTAGCTCCCGGCGATGACCAGGTTGATGACGATCACCAGGAGCATCGTCTGCTGCCAGCCCCGCAGCGAACTGATGTCGCCGTCCCCGCCGACGTACCAGACCGCCCCCTGCAGCAGCGCCAGCGCGACCGCCGCGGCCAGCACCCAGTGGGCCGCGACCTGCCACTCGTGGACAGCGCGCGCCATCCCGTACTTCGGTGGCCTGACCGGCGGCGGACCGCCCGCGAACCGGTGCGCGAAGCGCGCGTCCGCCCACTTGATGGTGCGATGCCCGAGCCCCACCGAGAAGCCGATGTAGACGGCGGCCAGGCCGTGCTTCCAGTCGGGCTGGGCACCGTTCTTCAGATCGATGGCGGTGACCACGAACAGCACGATCTCCAGCAGCGGCTCACACAGCAGCACCGCGAGCCCGGCCCGCGGCATCCTCGCCAGATAGCGCAGGGCAAGGCCACCGACCAGCAGCACCCAGAAGCCGACCTCGCAGATGACGATCAGTGTGACGATCACGGCAGCTCTCCTCTCGGACTCCATCAGGCTCCCGTGGGATCGCGGGCCGATCGTCGTCGCCAGTGACGAAGTACGGCTGCATCCTTCGATGTACCGCGTACGGCCACAGCCTCACCCGCCATACGGAGGCCACGGCGCCACGGGCCGTGTTGGATGGGGATGTGACTGAGCTCCCCCGCCCGCACCGCGATGACGTCCTCATCGCGGTCACCGGTCTGCTCAGCGGCGTACTGATGTGGGCGCTCGGGCTGCACATGAACGGCAGCCGGCTGCTCGGCGCCCCCTGGATGCTGCTGCCGCTCGCCGCGATGTCCGCGATGGCGCTGCTGCGCAGGACCGCACCGGCCACCGCCCTGGCCGTCGGCACACTCGCGCTGGTCGCGAACGAGTTCACCCCCGGCAGCCTGGTGACGGTCGTGCTGTACGCCGACCTGTTCTACGCGGCCGTGCTGTACGGCACTCCGGCCGCCGCCCGCCGTCTCCCCTGGGTCGCCGGGCTCGCCACCGTCGCGATGACGGTCGGGACGCTGGCCTGGCTCCGTAAACCGGAGGCCCTGATCCTCGGTGTGGTCACCGGCTTCGTGACACTCGGGCCCGCCGCCACCGGCGTGGTCGTACGCAACCACCGCGACGCCGCCGGGGCCGCCCGGCTACGCGCCGAGCAGACCGCGCTGCTCGCCGAGATGGACCGGGCCCAGGCGGTCACCGCCGAGCGCGCCAGGATGGCCCGCGAGCTGCACGACATGGTCGCGGGCCACCTCTCGGCGATCGCCATCCACTCCACGGCCGCGCTGTCCATCGACGATCCGGGCACCTCACGGGACGCGCTCGGGGTGATCCGCGAGAACAGCGTCGAGGGACTGGCCGAGATGCGCCGCCTGATCGGCCTGCTCCGCGAGTCCGGCGCCGAGGGCGAGCCCGCCGCCGCCCCCACCCTGGACGGCCTCGGCGCCCTGGTGGAACAGGCCCGCGCGGGCGGCTCGGCCAGCGGTCTGACCTTCACGCTCGACGACGCCCGCCCCAGCACACCAGAGCGCCTCCCGGCCCCGGTCGAGCTCGCCGCGTACCGCATCGTGCAGGAGTCCCTGACCAACGCGCTCAAGCACGCGGCTCCCGGTCAGGTGTCGGTGGCCCTGGCGCGGCTGGACGGCTCACTCACCGTCCGGGTGACCAGCCCCTTCGGGGACCGGCCGGGGCCGCGCGCACCGGGTTCGGGGGCGGGCCTCGTGGGCATGCGCGAGCGCGTGGCACTGCTCGGCGGTGACATCACGGCCGGACCGGTCGCCGACCCGACCGCTGAGACAAAGGTGTGGCAGGTCGCGGCGACCCTGCCGACGGAGGAGGAACAGCCATGAACCCGCAGCCACCCGAGCGGCCGGTCCGAGTGCTGGTCGCCGAGGACCAGGCCTCCGTACGCGCGGGTCTGGTGCTCATTCTGCGCAGCGCCCGGGACATCGAGGTCGTCGGCGAGGCGTCGGACGGCGAGCAGGCCGTGGCGCTGGCCCGGCAGCTGCGCCCCGACCTGGTGCTGATGGATGTCCAGATGCCCCGCCTGGACGGGGTCTCGGCGACCCGGCAGGTCGTCGCCGAGCAGCTGGCCGATGTGCTGGTGCTGACGACGTTCGACCTGGACGAGTACGTCTTCGGGGCGCTGCGCGCGGGTGCCTCGGGGTTTCTGCTGAAGAACACCGACGCCCAGGACCTGCTGACCGCGGTACGCACGGTGGCCCGCGGCGACGGCCTGATCTCTCCGGCCGTCACCCGCCGGCTGATCGCCGAGTTCGCCGCGAAGCCGGTACGCGACACTGCCGACCCGGCCGTCCTGGAGTCACTGACCCGGCGTGAGCGGGAGGTGCTGTCCTGCCTGGGCCAGGGCCTGTCGAACGCGGAGGTCGCACGGCACCTGGACATGGCGGAGGCCACGGTGAAGACACACGTCAGCCGCCTGCTGGGCAAGCTGGAACTGCGCAGCAGGGTGCAGGCGGCGGTGCTGGCCCAGGAACTGGGCGTGTGAGGGCGCCCCAAAGGGGCGCGGGGCCGTGCCGATTTGCGGCTGCGCCGCGTGGGCGCGACCAGCCACAACGGTGCCGCAGACAATGGACGGCACGTCGCGGAGCGCCTACGCGACGTTGACGCGCTGGCCGGGCGGGGCCGCCTCCAGCCAGGCGAGGAAGCCGGTGAGCGCGTCCTCGCTCATCGCCAGCTCAAGCCGGGTGCCCCGGTGCCGACAGCCCAGTACGACCGCGTCCGAGAGCAGCGCGAGCTCCTCCTCGCCGTCCGGGGCGCGGCGGTCCACCACCTCGATCGCCGAGCGTTCGAGGACACGGCGGGGTCTGGGGGCGTACGAGAAGACCCGGAACCACTCGACACGGTCGCCGTTGTAGCGGGCGACGCCATAGCTCCAGCCCTTGCCGGAGGTGTCGGTCTCCTCCGGGATGTTCCAGCGCAGACTGCAGTCGAACGTGCCGCCGGAGCGCTGGATCAGCCGTCGGCGCAGGCCGAAGACGAACAGCCCCAGCAGCACCAGCACGACAACCAGCGCGCCCACAAGCAGAGCGAGGAACATCAACGCCGACCTCCTCGCATCATCCAGACGGGGTTTCCCCTGCTTGAGCCTAGTCCAGAGCCCACGCAGGGAAACTGTTCTTGTATCCGCACTGCCTCAGCCGCGGCCCGGTCTGGAAAGTCCAGTCCCGGCCGCGGCTGAGTCATCTGTTCTGGTCGCGCTCGGTCAGCGCGCCGCCGTCACCGCGCGGATGCGGACCTCGGCGCGCCGCTCGGCGGCCGCGTCGGCCTCCGACTTGGCGCGCTCGAGCGAGCGCTCCGCACGATCGACGTCGATCTCGTCGGCCAGCTCGGCGATCTCCGCCAGCAACGAGAGCTTGTTCTCAGCGAACGAGATGAAACCGCCGTGCACAGCCGCGACGATGTTGTCGCCGCCGCTGGTACGGATGGTCACCGGGCCCGACTCCAGCACACCGAGCAGCGGCTGGTGACCGGCCATGACGCCGATGTCGCCGGACGTGGTGCGCGCGACGACCAGGGTGGCCTCGCCGGACCAGACATTACGGTCCGCGGCGACCAGCTCGACATGCAGCTCAGCAGCCAAGGGGGCTCCTCGGGTCACCACCCGGCGGTCCAGCCGGGTGTTGGGTCAAATTCTAGTGGGCGTTTCGCGGGGGGGGGGGCGGGCCCCCCCCCCCCCCCCCC
>NZ_JAZGRL010000001.1:2306826-2350148 GCF_046540415.1 Streptomyces sp. E11-3
GGGGGGGGGGGGGGGCGGCCCCCCCCCCCCGCGACGAGTGCGGTGCTCTGACGAGCGCCGACTCAGGAGACGCCGAGCTCCTTGGCCTTCGCCTTCAGGTCCTCGAGGCCACCGCACATGAAGAACGCCTGCTCGGGGAAGTGGTCGTAGTCACCGTCGATGATCGCGTTGAACGCGGCGATCGACTCGTCCAGCGGCACGTCCGAACCGTCCAGGCCGGTGAACTGCTTGGCGGCGTGGGTGTTCTGCGACAGGAACCGCTCGACACGACGGGCGCGATGGACGACCAGCTTGTCCTCTTCGCCCAGCTCGTCGATACCAAGGATCGCGATGATGTCCTGCAGGTCCTTGTACTTCTGCAGGATGCCCTTGACGCGGCTGGCCGCCTCGTAGTGCTCCTTGGTGATGTAGCGCGGGTCCAGGATGCGGGACGTCGAGTCCAGCGGGTCCACCGCCGGGTAGATGCCCTTCTCCGAGATCGGACGCGACAGCACGGTCGTCGCGTCGAGGTGCGCGAAGGTCGTGGCCGGGGCCGGGTCGGTCAGGTCGTCCGCGGGGACGTAGATCGCCTGCATCGAGGTGATCGAGTGACCACGGGTCGAGGTGATGCGCTCCTGGAGCACACCCATCTCGTCCGCCAGGGTCGGCTGGTAACCCACCGCGGAGGGCATCCGGCCGAGCAGCGTAGAGACCTCGGAACCGGCCTGGGTGAAGCGGAAGATGTTGTCGATGAAGAACAGCACGTCCTGCTTCTGCACATCGCGGAAGTATTCCGCCATGGTCAGACCGGCCAGGGCGACGCGCAGACGGGTGCCCGGGGGCTCGTCCATCTGGCCGAAGACCAGCGCGGTCTTGTCCAGAACGCCCGACTCTTCCATCTCGTCGATGAGGTCGTTGCCCTCACGGGTGCGCTCACCGACACCGGCGAACACGGAAACACCCTCGTGCAGCTTCGCCACACGCATGATCATTTCCTGGATGAGGACGGTCTTGCCGACACCGGCGCCACCGAACAGACCGATCTTTCCACCCTTGACGTACGGGGTGAGAAGGTCGACGACCTTCAGGCCGGTCTCGAACATCTCGGTCTTGGACTCGAGCTGGTCGAAGGCGGGAGCCTTGCGGTGGATGGCCCAGCGCTCGGACTCCTTGCCGTTCTCCTCCGGCAGGTTCAGCACCTCACCAAGGGTGTTGAACACCTTGCCCTTGGTGAAGTCACCGACGGGCACCGAGATGCCCTTGCCGGTGTCGGTCACCTGGGCCTGGCGGACCAGGCCGTCGGTGGGCTGCATCGAGATCGTGCGGACCACGCCGTCGCCCAGGTGCTGGGCGACCTCGAGGGTCAGCGTCTTCTGCTTGCCGTCCTCGGCCGGGTCAGCGACCTCGACGTGCAGCGCGTTGTAGATCTCCGGCATCGCGTCGACGGGGAACTCCACGTCGACGACCGGGCCGATGACCCGCGCGACGCGGCCAGTGGCCACGCCAGCGGCAGGGGCCGTCTCAGCTGTGGTGGTCATTACTTGTCACTCCCCGCGGTCGCGTCGGCCAGGGCACTCGCGCCGCCGACGATCTCGCTGATTTCCTGGGTGATTTCGGCCTGTCGGGCCGCGTTGGCAAGCCTGGAGAGGTTGTGGATCAGGTCTCCGGCGTTGTCGGTGGCCGACTTCATCGCGCGGCGGCGTGCGGCGTGCTCGGAAGCGGCCGCCTGCAGCAACGCGTTGTAGATCCGGCTCTCGACGTACCGCGGCAGCAGGGCGTCGAGGACGTCCTCGGCCGACGGCTCGAATTCGAACAGCGGTCGCACCTCAGCGCCCTTGGTGTGGACCTCCGCCGATTCCTCGGCGGTGCTCGGAGTGAGGCTGAGCGGCAGCATCCGCTTCTCGACCGGCGACTGCGTCATCATCGAGACGAACTCGGTGAAGACGATGTGGAGCTCGTCCACGCCACCGTCGGCCGTGTCCCGCATGATCGACTCGATCAGCGGGGCGGCCACCCGCTTGGCGTCCGCGTAGGTCGGGTTGTCGGTGAACCCGGTCCACGACTCCGACACCGCACGGTCCCGGAAGTTGTAGTACGCCAGACCCTTGCGACCGACGATGTACGTGTCGACGTGCTTACGCTCGTTCGTCAGCTGCGTGGTGAGGTGCTCGGCCGCCTTGATGGCGTTCGACGAGTACCCGCCGGCCAGACCGCGGTCGCTCGTGATGAGCAGGACCGCGGCCCGGGTCGGGTTCTCCACCTCAGTGGTCAGCGCGTGCTTGTTGTTCGCACCGGTGGCCACCGCGGTCACCGCGCGGGTCAGCTCGGTCGCGTACGGAGCCGAGGCCGCCACCTTGCGCTGCGCCTTGACGACGCGCGAGGCGGCGATCATCTCCATCGCCTTGGTGATCTTCTTCGTCGCGGTGACGGACCGGATGCGACGCTTGTAGACCCGGAGCTGGGCTCCCATGAGTCAGGTCCCTTCCGTCGTCACTTGGAGGCGTCGACGGCAGCCGGAGCGTCCTCGCCGAGCAGCTGGCCGTCCGAGGTCTCGAACTGCTTCTTGAAGTCCGCGATGGCGTCCGAGACGGCGGCCAGGGTGTCGTCCGACATCTTGGCGCCCTCCTTGATGGAGGTCATCAGGCCCTGCTCCTTGCGGTGCAGGTAGTCAAGGAGCTCGCTCTCGAAGCGGCGCACGTCGGCGACCGGTACGTCGTCCATACGGCCGGTGGTGCCGGCCCAGACGGAGACGACCTGGTCCTCGGTGGCCATCGGCTGGTACTGGTCCTGCTTCAGCAGTTCCACGATCCGCTGACCGCGCTCGAGCGAGGCCTTGGACGCGGCGTCCAGGTCGGAACCGAAGGCGGCGAACGCCTCCAGCTCGCGGTACTGGGCGAGGTCCACACGGAGCCGACCGGAAACCTGGCGCATCGCCTTGTGCTGCGCGGAACCACCGACACGGGAGACGGAGATACCGACGTTCAGCGCGGGGCGCTGACCGGCGTTGAACAGGTCCGACTCCAGGAAGCACTGGCCGTCGGTGATCGAGATGACGTTGGTCGGGATGAACGCCGACACGTCGTTGGCCTTGGTCTCGACGATCGGCAGACCCGTCATCGAGCCCTTGCCCATCTCGTCGGAGAGCTTGGCGCAGCGCTCCAGCAGACGCGAGTGCAGGTAGAAGACGTCACCCGGGTAGGCCTCACGGCCCGGCGGGCGGCGCAGCAGCAGGGACACGGCGCGGTAGGCGTCGGCCTGCTTCGAGAGGTCGTCGAAGATGATGAGGACGTGCTTGCCCTCGTACATCCAGTGCTGGCCGATGGCCGAACCGGTGTACGGCGCCAGGTACTTGAAGCCGGCCGGGTCGGACGCCGGGGCGGCGACGATGGTCGTGTACTCCAGCGCGCCGGCCTCCTCAAGGGCACCGCGCACGGAGGCGATGGTGGAGCCCTTCTGGCCGACGGCGACGTAGATGCAGCGCACCTGCTTGTTCACGTCGCCCGAGCGCCAGTTGTCACGCTGGTTGATGATCGTGTCGACGGCCAGGGCGGTCTTGCCGGTCTGGCGGTCGCCGATGATCAGCTGACGCTGACCACGGCCGATCGGGGTCATCGCGTCGACGGCCTTGTAGCCGGTCTCCATCGGCTCGTGCACCGACTTACGGACCATGACGCCCGGGGCCTGCAGCTCGAGGGCGCGGCGGCCGGACGTCTCGATCTCGCCGAGGCCGTCGATCGGGTTGCCGAGCGGGTCGACAACACGGCCGAGGTAGCCCTCGCCGACCGCTACCGACAGGACCTCGCCGGTACGGCTGACCGGCTGGCCCTCTTCGATGCCGCTGAACTCACCGAGGACGACCGCACCGATCTCGCGCTCCTCGAGGTTGAGGGCGAGGCCGAGGGTGCCGTCCTCGAACTTCAGCAGCTCGTTGGCCATGGCCGAGGGCAGGCCCTCGACCTTCGCGATGCCGTCGCCGGCCACGCTGACCGTACCGACCTCCTCGCGCGAGGCCGCGTCCGGCTTGTACGCCTGGACAAAGTTCTCCAGCGCGTCCCGGATCTCCTCCGGCCGGATCGTGAGCTCCGCCATCTGGGTTCCCTGCTCTCCTTGTTGGGCCCGAAGTTTCTTTGGGGGTCTGGGGCTGTGCACGCGAGCGGCTTCGCCGCGGGCCCCCAGAAAAACTGTGCATCTTCTGCACGGCCCAACTCGGGCCGTTAGCAATGCTTGTTGAGTTGGTGTGACGGCCGGGACGACGTGAAGTCGTCAGCCGGCCAGTCGGCGGTGCGCGTCTTCGACACGGTCCGCGATGGAGCCGTTGATGACCTCGTCACCGACCTGCACCCTGATCCCGCCGAGGACGGTGGGGTCCACGTCGAGGTTGAGGTGCATGTCCCGGCCGTACAGCTTGGCCAGCGCACCGGCCAGCCGCTGCTTCTGTCCGTCGGACAGCGGTACGGCCGAGGTGACCACCGCGACCGTCCGGTTCCGGCGGTCGGCGGCGAGCTTGGACAGGGACTCGAGTCCCGCTTCCAGGCTACGTCCCCTGGGCCGGGTCACAAGACGCTCGATCAGCCGCTCCGTGGTCGACTCCGCGCGGCCGCCGAGCAGGCTGCGCAGCAGCTCGCCCTTGGCCTGCGAAGCGCCACCGCGGATGGTGAGCGCGGCGCGCAGCTCGGTGTTGGACGCGACGATCCGGCCGAACCGGAACAACTCGTCCTCGACGTTGTCGAGCGTGCCCGCCTGCTGGGCCGCGGTGAGGTCGGCGGTGTCCGCCAGCTCCTCCAGCGCGTCCACCAGGTCACGGGACGACGTCCAGCGCGAGCGGACCAGACCGGCCACCAGGTCGACGGTCTCGCCGCCCACCTGGCCGCCGAGCAGCCGCCCGGCCAGCTCGGCCTTGGCCTCGCCGGACTGCGCCGGGTCGGTCAGGACCCGACGCAGCGAGACCTCGCGGTCGAACAGCGCGGTGACCGACGCCAGTTCGGCACCGAGCTTCGCCGCGTCGACCGAGGTGTTGTCGGTCAGCGCGTCCAGCCGCTCGCGTGCGGCGCCCAGCGCCACACGGCTCGCTCCGTGCGCACTCATCGTGCCGCCTCGGCCTTCTCCTCAAGCTCGTTGAGGAAACGGTCGATAGTGCGGCTCTGCCGGGCGTGGTCGTCCAGCGACTCACCGACGAGCTTGCCGGCCAGGTCGGTGGCGAGCTTGCCCACGTCCTGACGGAGCGCCGTCGAAGCCGCCTTCTTGTCGGCCTCGATCTGGGCGTGACCGGCAGCGATGATCTCCTCACGCTGCCGCTGGCCCTCGGCACGCATCTCAGCGATGAGCGTGGCGCCCTGCTCCTGCGCGTCCTGACGCAGCCGCGCCGCCTCGTGACGCGCCTCGGCCAGCTGAGCCTTGTACTGCTCAAGAACGCTCTGGGCCTCGGTCTGCGCGGCCTCGGCCTTCTCGATGCCGCCTTCGATCATCTCGCGACGCTCGTCCAGGGCCTTGTTGATGGCCGGGAGGAGCTTCTTGGAGAAGACGAAGAAGATGATGCCGAAGCAGATCAGGCCGATGAGAACCTCGGGCCAGACCGGAATCAGAGGGTCCTGAGCCTCCTCGGCTGCCAGGTACCAGTTCATCGTGGTGGACCTTTCATCGGGTGTGGCTACGGCCGTACGTCAGAGGATGAACGGAACGACGAAGCCGATCAGGGCCAGGGCCTCGACCACGGCGAAGCCAAGCAGCATGTTCTGACGGATCAGGCCGGCAGCCTCGGGCTGGCGGGCGATGGCCTGCACACCGTTACCGAAGATGATGCCGACGCCGACACCGGGGCCGATCGCGGCGAGGCCGTAGCCGATGGTGCCGACGTTGCCTTCGATGGCCGCGAGGGTGTCCAGAGCAGACATGTCCGTGTTTCCTTCTCTTGGTGGGCCGGTGGAGAGTGCGTCCACCGGACGTCAGTGGGGGCGGAGCCTGGGGTGGCTTCGGTGTCTCAGTGCGCCTCTTCGAGCGCCTGGGAGAGGTAGGTGGCGGTCAGCACGGTGAAGACGTACGCCTGCAGCGCCTGGATGAACATCTCGAAGACGGTCAGGACCAGGGTCAGGACGAACGACGCCGAGGCGTAGACGGTGCCGAGCACCGTGCCGAGCATGTACCACGTGGCGATGGTGAAGATCAGGATCAGGATGTGACCCGCGAACATGTTCGCGAAGAGTCGCACCGCCAGCGTGAAGGGCCGCACGAAGACGTTCGAGACGAACTCGATCGGCGTCAGGATGACGTAGATCGGCTTCGGCAGTCCGCTGGGAACACACAGGTTCCGGATACCGCCGACGAAGCCGTTGGTCTTGAACGTCACCGTCATGTAGGTGACCCACACGACCAACGCCAGACCCGCCGGGAAGGCGATGACCGAGCTCACCGGGAACTGCCCCAGCGGAATCAGCGCCCAGAGGTTCAGCATCCAGACGAAGAAGAACAGCGACACCAGGAAGGGGACGAACGGTTCGCCCTTCTTACCGATGACCTCCTTCGAGATACCGCGGTGCACGAAGTCGTACAGGGCCTCGGCGACCATCTGGAGCTTGCCGGGCACAACCTGCGGCTTGGCGAAGCCGGCCCAGAAGAAGCCCAGAATGGCGAACGTACCGACGAGCGCGAGCAGCATCGGCTTGTTGAATTCGACAGGGCCGATGGTGAAGAGCGGCTCGAAGAAGAACGACCAGACACTCGGGGCCGGGAATCCACAGTCCCCGAACAAGTGACAGTCGGTCTCGAAAGCGAGCAGCTGGGCGTCAGCAGTCACCAGGAGCTCCTTCTGCATGGCGCATGGATACGGCAACCTCGTTAAGTCTGAGCGGCGGGGCGGCCGCAGTTCGGCACCGGTCGGGTCTTACAAGGGGGTGGCGGCGGACAGGCGCAGAGCCTCGCGATGTGGCAGGCGTCAGCTCTGGTGCCCGCGCCCGCAGTGCCGCAGTCGGGATCGGACGATAGCAGCCCGTCGTACAAGGACTTATACCGGCCCTACTTCTCACGCGACTCTCCCGTCCCATGGGAGTCACCTTCGGCCTCGGCGTCAGGGTCTACGTAAAGGGTCTTGGACTTCATCTGCGCACGCGCCTGCGCCACGATCCACACGACAACGCCGAACACGAGAGTCAACGCGAAGGCCTTGTGGTGAAAGAGCGTGGTGTTCCTGACTGAGAGGATGAAGACCAGCAGGAGCACAAGCTGGCCGAAGTAGACCACCAGCGCCATGCCCTGGAGGAGCTGCGGCATGGCCTTGGCCACGTGTTGCAACGCGACCTGGCCGGCCCCCATGAAGAGAATGACCACCAGCGCGCCCAGAATCGCCCCGAGAGCACCCTTGCCGCCGACGACGACACCACTGACCACAGCGGCAAGAACGCCGACTGCGGCTGTGGGTACGACCATCGGGAACAGCGTGCGTAGGGCACTGGACTGCATGGCGGCAAGCTCCACTTACTGAAGGGGACGAGTTGTCGTCATGAACGAGCGTAAGCCCCGGGTCAGGTGGGGCTTCGCATGCCACCGGACCGTCGGACGACGGCCTAACGGCCCTACCCCGGGATCTCGTGAACGGTATCACAAACTATTTGATGAGGTCTTTACCTACTGAGTGTGCCAGCTGTCACACATGAGGAGCAACGCGCGCGTCTGTGCGCCGTGTTGGTCGAGTTGTCTGGTATAGGCGCATATTGGGCCGGCCTGAGGCGCTCGCCACCTGAACGAGTGGGCACCCTCAGCCCACCGCCCCCCTGCTGGCGACGCCAGACAAGGCGATCGGCGGCTGCCGAAGCAGCCGCCGATCCAGGTACTACATCCCGCTTTGGGTCAGGGTCAGGAGTACCTGACCTTGCCCTCAACGTCCGAGCCCCCGCCAGCCCAGGTGCGCCCCGACTGCACCCGGAAGCACGTCCCCTTCTTCACCGACTTGTCGAACGTGTAGTACTGGCCCTTCTTCTTCTTGAAGTCCTTCCAGTCTGTCAGCGACTTCCATTTCTTGCCGCATGTGATCAGGCGGACGCCAATCGCGCTGTTGTACTGCTTCTTGGTGATGGTGTATTCAACTTTCCCCGTCTTCCCCTTCTTGAACTTCTGGGGAGACTCCTTCTTTTCCAGCGGGCTGGTCGAGATGGTGAACTTCTTGGTCCTCTTGGCCTCGATGGGCTGCTGAGCAGACGACACCGAGGCCTGGGCGACTCCAGCCCCGAGCAGGCCACTCATCATCGCCGCCGATGCGACTATGCAGGCGAATTTACGCACTGTTTCCCCTTGATTCAATCTTGGATTACCGCGCCCCGGTCACGGACGCGGCACGCCAGACGCTATGCGAAACGCGACGGCCACTGCAATGAGTTTCAACGCGAATAACCGAGACCCCAGGGAGGGGAATGTCTTATTCCTATCTTTTCCCTACCTGTACGCCCTGGGCACAGGAAACACGGCACCAAAGATCGCTGATGGCAGGCGTGCTCACAGGGCCACCACCGAGCGTGCCGCCACAGAGATCACAAACCAGCCAATGTCGCTCTGGCCGCCGCGTCGTATGTCGTCTAGAGATCTTTAACGGCTGGGGTTACGACGGTTGGAGGTCCAGTCCGGTCTTGGCTATGAGGCCCTCGATGAGACTGGGTCGGTACTGCATCCGCTTCAGTCGCGTCTTCACCAACGCGGTGAGCTCGTCGAGACTGTGTTTGGTGAGGTTGGCCAGCGACCTCTTGAGGTGCGACCACACACCCTCGACCGGGTTGAGCTCGGGAGCGTACGGCGGCAGCTGGTAGACGGTCAGCCATAACCGGGCGGCGGTCAGCTCCTGCATGGTGCGGCTGACGTGCGTGTTCAAGTTGTCCCACACCAGGACGACGGGGCCGCCGAGCTGTTGGTGTGCGGCATCCAGCAGGCGGGCGTAGTCGGTCTCGGTGAAGCCCTTGCGTCGGCCCTTGGCGGGGCCGCGGTCCAGGTGGATGCGGTAGATCAACCGCGGCCTGCGGCCGGCCTTGGTGCAGATCAGCGCAGCCATCGAGACGCGTTTGGTGCCTGCGGCGGTGACTCGCACGAGCGGTGTGTGGCCACGGCGGCCCCAGGTGCGGCCCTTGGGCGGCCTCAGGCCCTGGCCTGCCTCGTCCTCGAAGCAGACCCAGGCGCCCAGGTCCGCCGCCCTCTTTTTATGACGGGCCACTGCTCGTCCCTCCACGCGGCGATCTTCGACTCATCCCGCTCTGTGGCTTTGCGGGCCGGGACCTGCACACTCCAGCCGATGCGATGCAGCAGCAGGTCGAGCCCGGCCAGGGTGTAGTCGACGCCGAACCGGCGGCGCACGACCTCGGCGATCCTCGCCAGCGTCCAGCACTGGTCGGTCCAACCGCACGCGGCCGGACCGGCTTCCAACACCGCTTCCAAAGCACGCAGTTGACTGGCACTGAGCTTGCAGCGTGCACCGCCAGGGCCCTTGGATATCAGGGCCTGCCGACCACCCGAAGCCAGCGCCCGGCGCCAGCGGTTCGCCGACATCCGAGTCACCCTGAACCGCCGGGCCACCTCCCGGTCACTGGCCCCCGCCTCGATCAAGTCAGCGGCCGCGAGCCGGACTTGCTCACGCCGATCCCGCTCCTGGGCTGTCAGCCCACCGCCATCGGGATACCTCATCCCTCCGGCATAGCGCAGCCGCCACCAACCGTCACGACCCGACGTAACCCACACCGTTAAAGATCTCTAGCGGCTGCTGTCGACCTTCTGACGCGAGAGGAAACGCTGACGTCCGCCTACCGCCGTGGCGCCGTTGAGGCCTGCTGTCCGGGCAGCCTGCGCGTCCTCGACGGAAGCCGCCACACTCCGGCGGCGGTAACGCGGCGGTACGAAGGACTGGGCCCAGAGCGGGGCCCGAGGGGTGAAGCGGGGCAGCAGCAGGAGGACCAGGCCCACCGCGCTGAGGGCGACCAGGACCAGGACGATCCACATCGAGGCCGAGTTCACCGAGTAGGCGAGGGTGCCGAACGCGATCAGGCCCGACCAGAAGTACATGATCAGCACCGCGCGGCTGTGCGAATGACCGATCTCCAGCAGGCGGTGGTGCAGGTGGCCCCGGTCCGCCGCGAAGGGGGACTGGCCGCGCCACGTACGGCGGACGATCGCCAGGA
Organism: Streptomyces sp. E11-3; assembly: GCF_046540415.1. Lineage (NCBI taxonomy): Bacteria > Bacillati > Actinomycetota > Actinomycetes > Kitasatosporales > Streptomycetaceae > Streptomyces > Streptomyces sp. E11-3. The sequence goes on from NZ_JAZGRL010000001.1 coordinate 2,316,951, forward strand.
CCAGGTCCGCGGCCGGCACCGCGATGATGGTCAGCGGCAGCAGCAGCGGGATGTAGACCGGCACCGTCTGGTGCACCGCCGCCTTCTCGGAGCCCGCGAAGAGGTTCATCGCGTCCGGGTCCACCTGACCCGTGATGGAGATCGCGGCCGCCGCGAGCACCAGGCCGATCAGCATCGAACCCGAGTCGCCCATGAAGATCCGGGCCGGATGCATGTTGTGCGGCAGGAAGCCGAGGCACATGCCCATCAGGATCGCCGCGAAGAGCGTCGCGGGCGCGGCGTCCTCAAGCCCGTAGCCGTACCAGATCCGGTACGCGTACATGAAGAACGCCGTGGCGGCGATGCACACCATCCCGGCCGCGAGCCCGTCCAGGCCGTCCACGAAGTTGACCGCGTTGATGGTGATCAGGACCAGTGCGACGGTCAGCAGGGTGCCCTGCCCCGCGGTCAGCGAGACCGAGCCGAAGCCCGGCACCGGCAGCCACAGGATCGTCAGACCCTGCATCACCATGACGCCCGCGGCGACCATCTGGCCGCCCAGCTTGATCAGCGCGTCCAGCTCGAACTTGTCGTCCAGGACCCCGATGATCCAGATCAGGGCCGCGCCCGAGAGCAGCGCCCGCGGTTCGTTGGACTGTTCGAACACCGGCTCCAGGTTGGCCAGATGGGCGGCGACGAGCAGACCCGCGCAGAGCCCGAAGAACATGGCGATGCCACCGAGCCGCGGCGTGGGCTCACGGTGCACGTCCCGCGCGCGGATCTCCGGCATCGCCCCGGCGACGATGGCGAACTTCCGCACCGGCCCGGTCAGGAGATAGGTGACCGCTGCCGTGACGCAGAGCGTCAGCAGATATTCACGCACGGGCTTCCCCACTGGTATCGCTGGCCATCTGAGCCCCACACACTAGCTCTGTGTGCATACGGTTGGTGACTTCCGGGTTGGCAGCTGTTGATCGTTGTGGATCGTCCGGGCCCCTCGTCTGGGTGAATAGATCTCGGCGAGTGCTGATTGTAGGTGGCGGTCGATACGTTGATCGTGGCGAGGCGACCGGGGCGGGATGGAGGTGACGAGGGTGTCCAAGCGGCGGAAGAAGCGTGAGCTGCGCCCGATCACGGCCCCCTTCACGGTGGCCGCGCCCGCGGGTGCCCGGGTACGTGACCGGCTCCGCCCGTCCGAGGCGGACGCCATGGTACTCACCCTGGCGGGAAAGCACCTGGGGCGCCATCAGCGGGCCGATCTGGCCGAGCGGGTCGCCCTGGGCAGCGTGCCCCGTAAAGACACCCAGCGCGCCAGTCGGAAGAAGGCGCTGACGGCGGTGTCGTCCTCGCGGTGGGCCGGAGCGATGACCCGCGCGAGCGAGGAGCAGTACCAGCTCTCGGTGCGCTGCCTGTACGACGAGCGCGCCAGCCTGCGCCGCGCCATCGCCACGATCGGCACTCGGCTCGCAGTGCCGTGCGGCCAGCGCCGGGGCCGGGTGCGTGGCTATGCCGACCAAGTCGAACGCTTCGGCAAGCAGCGCCGGGCGCAGGCCCTCAGCGCCCGGCTTGCCGTGCTCGAGGCTCGGATCGAGGCGGGGCGTCCGGCGATCGTGATGGGCGGAAGGCGCCTGGCGCAAGTACGGCACCACCTCGCAGAGGCCCAGCTCACCACGCGCGAGTGGCGGCAGCGCTGGGACGCGGCCCGCCTGTTCCTCACCGCCGACGGGGAGTCCGGTGCCCCGCACGGCAACTACACCATCACCGTCGACCCGCACGACGGCGCGGTGACGATCGTGCTGCCCGAGCCCCTGCGGCACCTGGCCAACGCCCCGCGCGGCCGCTACCGGCTGGAATGCACTGTCACGTTCTCGCACCGCCGGGAGGAATGGCTGGACCGGGTGCGGGCGAACCGGGCGGTCCGCTACGACATCAGGTACGACGTGGCCCGGGGCCGCTGGTACCTGGATGCGTCCTGGTCGGCCGAAACCGCCGCCCTGCCCACTCCGCAGGAGATCCACGCGGCGGGCGGGCGGCTGCTGGCGGTGGACCTCAACGCCGACCACCTCGCCGCGATTGTGCTCGACGCACACGGCAACCCGGCGGGTGATCCGATCACCGTGCCGTTGGAGCTGACCGGCCCCGCCAGTCAGCGCGACGGGAGGCTGCGCGCCGCGATCACCGAACTCCTCGCCATTGCCCAGGAACGCAACTGCGCGGGCATCTGCGTGGAGAACCTCGGCTTCACCGACGCTCGGCAGACCGGCCGCGAGACCATGGGCCGGGGCAAGCGCGGCAAGGCCTTCCGCCGCACCGTGGCTGGTATCCCCACCACCCGCTTCCGGGAACGCCTGCGCGGTATGGCCTACCACCAGGGCCTGCTGGTCGTGGCGGTCGATCCGGCCTACACCTCGATCTGGGGCAGTCAGCACTGGCAAGCCTCGCTCCAGCAGCAGACCACGACCCCCGTCACCCGGCACCATAGTGCCGCCGTGGCGATCGGCAGACGCGGCCAGGGATATCGAATCCGGCGTCGGCCAGGTGTGACCACTCGCCACCGGAGGATGGTGCAGCGGAGAGCTACCGGCCAGACCGCATTCGCCCCCAGGCCACACGGGACCACGAGCCCACCCCAGGACAGCGGGCACGCCCCACCAGGGCGGCAAGACCAGGCTGCGCCAGGGTGACCACCTCATGCTGTTCCCCGATCTCGAAGACCGTTCGCGAGGTCACCGGATCTCCGATCCGGGTCATGGCAGGTTGGCCGACACCGGCCAACACCGCCAGGAGCGGTAGCGACGATGGTTGCACTCGGTCGCGCCGATGCAGCTCCGCCTACCCTCTACGAGGCGGAATACAGCGGCGGATACGGCGGGAATCGCCGGGCGAGCGCACGCACCTCGTCCCGCATCTTCCGCACCCCATCGCCCTGATCGCCGTCGGCTCGGAGCGCGGCCGACACCAGTACGGCGATCCGTGCCATCTCCGCCTCGCGCATGCCCTGGGTCGTCACTGCCGCGGTGCCCAGCCGCAGCCCGCGTGCGTCGCCGTGCGGCAGCGCGCACACGTCGACGACCAGGCCCGCCCCGCCGAGCAGTCCTCTCGCACTACGGGCGTCGCTGGCGAGCGCGGCCGGATCGGCGACGATCATGTGGGTGTCCGTACCGCCGGTGGTGATCGTGAGACCCTCGGCGGCCAGCCCGTCGGCCAGCACCCGGGCGTTGGCGACCACCTGATGGGCGTACGTCGTGTACGCGGGCGTGGCCGCCTCGCCGAAGGCGACGGCCTTGGCGGCGATCGTGTGCATCTGGGCGCCGCCCTGCGTGAAGGGGAAGACCGCCCGGTCGATGCGTTCCGCGAGCCCGGCCCGGCACAGCAGCAGCCCGCCCCGGGGACCGCGCAGCACCTTGTGGGTGGTGGCGCACACCACGTCCGCGTACGGGACGGGGCTGGGCGCCGCTCCCCCGGCGACCAGCCCTATGGGGTGTGCGGCGTCCGCGATCAGATAGGCGCCGATCTCGTCGGCGAGCTCGCGGAAGGCCGCGTAGTCGATGTGCCGGGGGTAGGAGATCGAGCCGCAGACCAGGGCCTTGGGGCGGTGGGTGCGGGCCAGGGCGCGCAGTTGCTCGTAGTCGATCAGACCGGTCTCGGCGTCGACTCCGTAGCCGATGAACGTGAACCAGCGGCCGGAGAAGTTGGCGGGTGAGCCGTGGGTGAGGTGGCCGCCGTGCGGCAGGCCCATCGCGAGCACGGTGTCGCCGGGGCGCAGCAGCGCGGCGTACGCGGCGAGGACCGCGGACGAGCCGGAGTGCGGCTGGACGTTGGCGTGTTCGGCGCCGAAGAGGGCCTTGGCGCGCTCGATCGCGAGGCGTTCGGCGACGTCGACCACTTCGCAGCCGCCGTGGTGGCGGGCGCCGGGGTAGCCCTCGGCGTACTTGTTGGCGAGCGGGGAGCCGAGGGCGGCCAGGACGGCCGGTGAGGTGAAGTTCTCGGCGGCGATCAGCTGCAGGCCCAAGGACTGGCGTTCGAGCTCGGCGCTCAGGACGTCGGCGAGCTCGGGGTCCTGGCGGCGCAGCGCGTCGAAGTCCGCGGGCGCTGCGCGGGTGGCGGGTTCCATGCTGACCGACATGTTCGGCTCCGGGCCTCGCGGAGGGGTGGCCCTTCCAATGTAGGCCGGAGCCCTCGTCTGCGCCCGCAGGCCGGTGGCCGGGCTGATCTCAGCCCGGCAGGGGGGCACCTCCCGCCCGAGCGAAGCCGAGAGTGGGGGAGTTTGAGGCCAGTCTCTGAGCCCGGCCGGCGACTGAGGCCTTTCGGGAAGGGGCGAGGTGGGGGCCAATCTCTGACCGGCACCCCCACTACGCCCGCGCCGGCAGCCCCGTCAGCGCCGTGACGACGGGATCCAGCGCCAGCTGGATCTCGTCGCCGATGGAGCGGAAGAACGGCAGCGGTGCGCCATACGGGTCATGGACCTCGTCCGCCTCCGCCGTGGGAGCGAGTAGCCACCCCCGGAGGGCGGCCGCCGCCCGTACCAGGGCGCGCGCCCGCTCGACCACACTGTCGTCGAGCGGCTCCGGGAGCGTGGCCGGGTCTATGGCCCGTACGAGTCGGGTGAACTCCTTGAGCGTGAAGGTGCGCAGCCCAGCCGAGTGCCCCATCGAGATCACCTGTGCCCGGTGGTCACGCGTCGCGGTGAGCACCAGGTCGGCCCGGATGACGTGCTCGTCCAGGAGTTCGCGGCCCATGAAGCCGGAGGAGTCCGCGCCGAAGTCGGCGAGCACCGCCGCGGCGTTGGTCTCCATCGGCGCGCCCTCGTGCCCCCAGGTGCCCGCGCTCTCCACGACCAGGCCGCCGGTGCGGGGGTCGCCGAGGCGGTGCGCCAGGGCATGGCGGTGCAGCCGCTCGGTGATGGGCGAGCGGCAGACGTTGCCGGTGCTGACGTGGAGGATGCGGAAATGGTCCGAATGCCCGGTGAAGCCCGCTATGCCACGCCCCTCGGGGGCCGTCAACTGGCCACCTCGAGGTCGGGTACGACCTTGCGGAGCTCCTCCGCATCCAGCGCACCGGCGCGCAGCAGCACGGGGACCTTCCCGGTCACGTCCACGATCGAGGAGGGGACGATGCCGGGGGTCGGGCCGCCGTCCAGGTACACGGAGATCGAGTCGCCGAGCATCTCCTGCGCGGCGTCGCAGTCCTCGGGGGCCGGGTGCCCGCTGAGGTTGGCCGACGAGACGGCCATCGGGCCGACCTCGGTGAGCAGCTCGATGGCGACCGGGTGCAGCGGCATCCGTACCGCGACCGTGCCATGGGTGTCCCCCAGGTCCCACTGCAGGGACGGCTGGTGGCGGGCGACCAGGGTCAGCGCGCCGGGCCAGAAGGCGTCGACCAGCTCCCAGGCCTGCTCGGAGAAGTCGGTGACCAGGCCGTGCAGGGTGTTCGGGGAGCCGATCAGGACGGGCGTGGGCATGCCACGGCCGCGGCCCTTGGCGAGCAGCAGGTCGGTGACGGCCTCGGAGCTGAAGGCGTCGGCCCCGACCCCGTACACGGTGTCCGTGGGCAGCACGACCAGCTCGCCGCGGCGGACGGCGGACGCGGCCTCGCGCAGACCGGTCGCGCGGTCGGTCGCGTCGTTCGTGTCGTATCGCCGTGCCATCTAGCGAGCCTCCTCGTACGCGTGCATGGTCCTGGTGTTCCTCGTCATGACAGTCGTGACGGTCGTGAACGTCGTGAACGGCATGACCGTCGTTACGGCCTCGCCCCGCATCACGGCATCGCCTTGCGGGCGGTCGCGAAGCGCGGCCGGTTGTTCAGGTCGGGGTGGTCCGCGGCGTCCGCCCAGCCCCGCTGCTCGGTGAAGACCCACGGCACCTGGCCGCCCTGGGTGTCGGCGTGCTCGACGACGACCACACCGCCGGGGCGCAGCAGCCGGTGCGCGGTGCGCTCGATGCCGCGGATCAGGTCGAGGCCGTCCTCACCGGAGAACAGCGCGAGCTCGGGGTCGTAGTCACGGGCCTCCGGGGCGACATACTCCCACTCGGTGAGCGGAATGTACGGCGGGTTGGAGACGACCAGGTCGACCTGGCCGTTCAGCTCGGGCAGCGCGGTCCGCGCGTCACCCTGGCTGAGAACGACGCGGGACCCCTCGACGTTCTTGCGTGTCCACACCAGGGCGTCATCGGACAGCTCCACGGCGTACACCCGCGAGCGCGGCACCTCCTGCGCCATGGCCAGCGCGATCGCGCCCGACCCGGTGCACAGGTCGACGATCAGCGGCTCGACGACGTCCATCGCGCGCACCGCGTCTATGGCCCAGCCGACGACGGACTCGGTCTCCGGACGCGGGGTGAAGACACCGGGTCCGACCTGGAGCTCCAGATAGCGGAAGAAGGCCCGCCCGGTGATGTGCTGCAGCGGCTCCCGGGCCTCGCGGCGGGCGACGGCCTCCCAGTAGCGCGCGTCGAAGTCCACGTCCTTGACCGAGTGCAGCTCTCCGCGCTTGACGCCGTGCACGAAGGCGGCGAGCTCCTCCGCGTCATGGCGCGGCGACGGCACACCGGCGTCGGCCAGCCGCTGGGTGGCCTGGGCCACCTCGGCGAGCAGAAGGTTCACGCGCCTACCCCTTACTGGGCCGCGGCGAGCTTGGCCGCGGAGTCCGCGTCGACACAGGACTGGATCACCGCGTCCAGTTCCCCGTCGAGCACCTGGTCCAAGTTGTACGCCTTGAACCCGACGCGGTGGTCCGAGATGCGGTTTTCCGGGAAGTTGTACGTACGGATCTTCTCAGAGCGGTCAACCGTGCGGACCTGGCTGCGGCGGGCGTCGGAGGCCTTGCTCTCGGCCTCCTCCTGCGCCGCGGCGAGCAGCCGGGAACGCAGGATACGCAGGGCCTGCTCCTTGTTCTGGAGCTGGCTCTTCTCGTTCTGGCAGGAGGCGACGACGCCGGTCGGCAGGTGCGTGATGCGTACCGCCGAGTCGGTGGTGTTGACGGACTGCCCGCCGGGGCCCGACGAGCGGTAGACGTCGATACGGAGATCGTTCGCGTGGATCTCGACGTCGACCTCCTCGGCCTCCGGGGTGACCAGCACACCGGCCGCCGAGGTATGGATACGTCCCTGGGACTCGGTGGACGGCACCCGCTGGACGCGGTGCACCCCGCCCTCGTACTTCAGCCGCGCCCAGACGCCCTGCCCGGGCTCGGTGGCGCCCTGGCCGCCCTTGGTCTTCACGGCGACCTGGACGTCCTTGTAGCCGCCCAGCTCGGACTCGGTGGCGTCGATGATCTCGGTCTTCCAGCCGACGCGCTCCGCGTACCGCAGATACATCCGCAGCAGATCGCCGGCGAACAGGGCCGACTCGTCGCCGCCCGCGCCCGCCTTGATCTCCAGGAGCACGTCCTTGTCGTCGCTCGGGTCGCGCGGCACCAGGAGCAGCCGCAGCTTCTCGGTGAGCTCCTCGCGCTGGCGCTCCAGGTCCTTCACCTCGGCCGCGAACTCCGGGTCGTCGGCGGCCAGTTCCTTGGCCGTCTCGATGTCGTCACCGGTCTGCTTCCAGGAGGTGTAGGTCGCGACGATCGGCGTGAGCTCCGCGTAGCGCTTGTTCAGCCTGCGCGCGTTCGCCTGGTCCGCGTGGACCGAAGGGTCGGCGAGCTGCTTCTCGAGGTCGACGTGCTCGCCGACCAGTTCCTCGACCGCCTCGAACATCTCCGGGCTCCTGGATCCTCGTTACGACATGGGCTTGACCGACCAAAAAACGCCGGTCCTGGTCCCCCCTTGGCGGGAGCGACCGAGGACCGGCGCAGTGGCTCGCTACTTCTTGGAGCCGGCAGCCTTGCCGAAGCGGGCCTCGAAGCGGGCCACACGGCCACCGGTGTCGAGGATCTTCTGCTTGCCCGTGTAGAACGGGTGGCACTCGGAGCAGACCTCGGCACGGACGGTGCCGGACTCGATCGTGCTGCGGGTGGTGAACGACGCGCCACAGGTGCAGCTGACCTGGGTCTCGACGTACTCGGGGTGGATGTCGCGCTTCAAGGGTGTCTCCTAGTTTCGGGAGGGCTCCGGGTCGCACGAGCGGGATGCTCGTCCGTGAACCGGGGCCGACGTACCAGTCTGCCAGGACCGGCCGTATCTCCCAAAACCGAGGGGGGTCCTGATCTATTCCGGAGCTGTGCCGGAACTGTGCCGGAGCCGTTCCGGGCCGCCTATCCGTCCTTCACGACCGAGCCCGCCTCGCCCTTGTCGCCCGCCGAGTCCTTGGTCGCCTCGGCCGGAATGGCCTGATCCGCACGCAGCGCGTCCCAGACCAGCCGGGTCTCCTTCGGCAGCGGCACCACGCGGTTCGGGTCGATGGTGTCGTACGTCACAGGGAGCGTGACCATGCTCATGTTCTTCGAGTCGATGCCCTTGAGGCCGAGCGCGAAGCTCGCCAGGTCCTTGGCCTTGCCCAGCTCCGAGTCGGTGGTGAGCGCACTGGTGGCGGTCTCGGCGAGGTCGAGGAGCTTCTTGGGGCTGGTGAGCAGGCCGATCTCGTTGACCTGCTCGATCAGCGCCTTGATGAAGGCCTGCTGCAGCTGTATTCGGCCGAGGTCGCCGCCGTCGCCGACCGCGTGCCTGGTGCGTACGAGGCCGAGGGCCTGCTCGCCGTTGAGCGTATGCGTACCGGCCTGGAGGTCGAGGTGGCTGTCCTTGTCCTTGATGGCCTTCTCGGTGGTGATCTCCACGCCGCCGAGCTCGTCGATCAGCTTCTTGAAGCCGGAGAAGTCGACTTCCAGGTAGTGGTCCATGCGGATGCCGGACATCTTCTCGACGGTCTTGACGGCGCAGACGGGGCCGCCGACCGAGTACGACTCGTTGAACATCCTGCGCTCGCCGCCGGGGTCCTTCCCGCCGCCGTCCGTCTCGCACTCGGGCCTGGTGACCAGGGTGTCCCTGGGGATGGACACCACGCTGGCCTTCTTGTGGCCCTGGTAGACGTGCAGGATCATCGCGGTGTCCGAGCGGGCGCCCTCGTCGCCGCCGCCGTACTCACCGTTGGCGCCGTCCCGGGAGTCGGAGCCGAGTACGAGGATGTCCATCGACCCGTTGTCGATGTCCTCGGGGCGGTCGGTGCCGAGCGCCCCGTTGATGTCGACGCTCTTGAGATTGCCGTCCAGCCGGAAGTAGACATAGCCGAGTCCGGTGCCGCCGAGCACCACCACGGCCGCCGCGGCCCAGGCGGCGCCGGTGAGTGCCTTGCTGCGCCCGCTGCGCGGCTTGCGCCGACGGCCGCCCGCACCGCCCCGCCGCTCCGATATGCCGCTCACTGGCCCGCTCTGCTCCGCCATGCGCTCCTCAGTCCTCGGTGGTCCGGGTACCCCCAGCTCAGTACTCAGCCGTCGTCTGTCAGACGTTGAATCCGCAAAAAGGGTTGCACGGGACATTAGGAACGCTCTGAGAGCGCGCTGTGAGATGCCGAAGGGCCGCCTCCGTCACCGAAGTGACGAGGGCGGCCCTGGGTGGTGCGCTGCCGCGAGGTCAGTCGTTGCCGTTGCCCGGCGACGGGGTCGTCTTCGCGATCTGCATCAGGAACTCGGCGTTCGACTTGGTCTGCTTCATCTTGTCGAGCAGCAGCTCGATCGCCTGCTGCGAGTCGAGCGCGTGCAGCACCCGGCGCAGCTTCCAGACGATGCTGAGCTCCTCGCTGTTGAGGAGGATCTCCTCCTTGCGAGTGCCGGACGGGTCGACGTCCACGGCCGGGAAGATCCGCTTGTCGGCGAGCTTCCGGTCGAGCTTGAGCTCCATGTTGCCGGTGCCCTTGAACTCCTCGAAGATCACCTCGTCCATCCGCGAGCCGGTGTCGACCAGCGCGGTGGCCAGGATGGTCAGCGAGCCGCCGTCCTCGATGTTGCGCGCGGCACCGAAGAAGCGCTTCGGCGGGTAGAGCGCGGTCGAGTCGACACCACCGGACAGGATACGTCCGGAGGCGGGGGCCGCGAGGTTGTACGCGCGGCCCAGGCGGGTGATCGAGTCCAGCAGGACGACCACGTCGTGACCCAGCTCGACGAGGCGCTTGGCGCGCTCGATGGCCAGCTCGGCGACGGTGGTGTGGTCCTCGGCCGGGCGGTCGAAGGTCGAGGAGATGACCTCGCCCTTCACCGACCGCTGCATGTCGGTGACTTCCTCGGGACGCTCGTCCACCAGGACGACCATGAGGTGGCACTCGGGGTTGTTGTGGGTGATCGCGTTGGCGATCGCCTGCATGATCATGGTCTTGCCGGTCTTCGGCGGGGCCACGATCAGACCGCGCTGGCCCTTACCGATCGGCGACACAAGGTCGATGATGCGGGTGGTCAGCACGCCCGGGTCGGTCTCCAGACGGAGCCGGTCCTGCGGGTACAGCGGCGTCAGCTTCTGGAACTCCGGGCGCCCGCGGCCGGATTCGGCCGCCATGCCGTTGGCGGAGTCCAGGCGGACCAGCGCGTTGAACTTCTCGCGGCGCTCGCCGTCCTTGGGCTGGCGCACGGCGCCGGTGACGTGGTCACCCTTGCGCAGGCCGTTCTTACGGACCTGGGCGAGCGAGACGTACACGTCGTTCGGGCCCGGGAGGTAGCCGGACGTACGGATGAACGCGTAGTTGTCGAGGATGTCCAGGATGCCCGCGACGGGGATCAGGACGTCGTCGTCGGAGACCTGCGGCTCGTTGCCGAAGTCCTCGCGGCCACGGCGGCCACGACGGTCGCGGTAACGGCCACGGCGACCGCGGCGACCGCCCTCGTCGTCGAAGCCGTCCTCGTCGGCGCGCTGGCCGCCCTGGCCGCCCTGACGCTGCTGTCGGCCCTGGCCGCCGCCCTGCTGGTCGTCGCCCTTGCCGCGGCGGTCGCCACGGTCGCGGTCGCGGCCGCGCTCACGGCGGTTGCCACGCTCGCGGCCCTGGCCACGGCCCTCGCCTTCCTGGGCGGCCTCGGCCTTGGTCTCGGGCTGCGCTTCGACCTTGGTGTCGGTCTTGGTGCGGCCCGCGTCGGCCTTCGGCTCGCTCTTGGCCTCGACGACGGCCTCGGCCTTGGTGTCGGGGCTGGAGACCTCGGCGGTGGCCCGGCGCCGACGGCGCTCGGTGGCCGGGGCGTCCTCGCTGGCGGGCTGGCCGGGAATGTCGATCTGCTGCTGGGACACGGCCTGTTGGGCCTTGTCCTGGCTCTTGACGGCCTTCTCGGCCTTGTCTGCCTTCTGGGCGGCATCGGCGTCACCAGTACGGGACTTGGACGTCGCACGGCGCTTCGGCTTGGTCTCGGTGGCCGCGGAGTCCCCCGAAGGAGCGGCGCTCTTGGCCGCGGCCGCGCCGCCGCCCGCCTGGGCCTCCTTGATGACCTCGATCAGCTGGCTCTTGCGCATCCGCGCGGTGCCCCTGATCCCGAGGCCGGACGCGACCTGCTGCAGCTCTGCCAGCACCATGCCCTCGAGGCCGGTACCGCGGCGCCGCCGCGTGGAGCCGGAAGCACCGGCAGGCGCGGCAGAGGCGTCCGTGGCGGGCGCGGCAGCGGTCTCGTCGACACGTGCGCCCATCAGATCGGTGGTGTCGCTCACGAAGGGTCCTTCCCTGGAGCGGACGTCGGCCTGTCTGGCTCGGCGACCGGTTGTGCTGTCCGGCGGGGTCCTTGGGTTCTACGGACCGAGCCGGGGCGGTGGTCCGCCTAAACGGCGGAAGAGGTCATTGATGTCGACGAGTCCGAAGCAGTGTCACCGGTCGTGCTGTGTCACTCGGCTCGGTCACGCCGGTTCCGGAGCGTGCTCAGCACTGCTCAACGCGCGGCATCAAGCAGTTTGGGAGGCTCCCGGAAGAAGGTCTGTCCCCAGCGGTTTACCTGACGGGGACGCGAAGCACCACGCCTTGCAGGTGTCGGGTGCAGACTTGAGATTAACACTACCGGATCCAACAAATATTCCCCCTCTCCTTCCCCGGCATGCGTGTTTCACTGCGCAAGCGGCAGCACACTCGCTCCCGCGAGATCGAGGGCGAGGCGGTTGGCCGCCCACCCCGGACCCGCGAGTCGCGCGACCTTGTCGGCCGCACTGTCTTCGGTCAGCGCGAGCACCGTGGGGCCCGCGCCGGAGATGACCGCGGGGATACCGTCCCCGCGCAGCCGCTCCACCAGGGCGCCGCTCTCCGGCATGGCGGGAGTGCGGTACTCCTGGTGCAGCCGGTCCTCGGTGGCGGGCAGCAGCAGCTCGGGGCGCCTGGTCAGGGCCTCGACGAGCAGGGCCGCCCGGCCCGCGTTGGCCGCGGCGTCCACATGCGGGACGGTACGCGGCAGCAGCCCGCGGGCGGTCTCGGTGAGTACCGCCTGGGCGGGGACGAAAACCACCGGAACGATGGAATCGGCGGGCTCCATCCTGATCGCCCGGGCCGCTCCCCCGTCCATCCAGGAGAGCGTGAAGCCGCCGAGCAGACAGGCGGCGACGTTGTCGGGGTGCCCCTCGATCTCGGTCGCGAGCTCAAGGAGCGCGGCGTCGTCGAGCTTGGCGTCCCCGCCTATGGTGACCGCGCGGGCGGCCATGATGCCGGCGCAGATGGCGGCCGACGAGGAGCCGAGGCCGCGGCCGTGCGGGATGCGGTTGGCGCAGACGACCTCAAGGCCGCGCGGCTGCCCGCCGAGCAGGTCGAAGGCGGTGCGCAGGGACCGTACGAGCAGATGACTCTCGTCGCGCGGGAGGGTCTCGGAGCCCTCACCCGCGATGTCGACGTGCAGCCCGGAGTCGGCCACCCGGACGACGACGTCGTCATACAGACCCAGCGACAGGCCGAGGGCGTCGAAGCCCGGGCCGAGATTGGCGCTGGTGGCGGGGACGCGCACCCTGACGGCGGCGGCGCGGAAGGCTGGACCGGCCATCGCTCGATGACTCTCCTTGTTGAGCTGCGAGTTTTCGAAGTTATCGCAAGAGGCAGAAACACCCGAAGGCCACAACCCCCGAAGGCCGCTACCGGCGGCACCGCTGGCATATGCGGCGGGGCGGGTTCGGTACAGCCTATCGAAGGAAGGTTCTGCGGCGACATAGGGCGCACAGGAGGCGCACGATGCGTGTCGTAAGCCCCCCATGCACCTACTACCCAGGGTTGGGTGGTTTTGGACCGGAAACGATCACTCGCTTCCGGTCCCGCCTTCCCTGCGTCAAGTCGTGAACACCCTACGCGAGGCCGAGGCGCTCCGCAGCGGCGACCGCGTCAACCGGAACGGTGACCGGCTGCGGGGCTCCCGCGACCGCCCAGTCCGGGTCCTTGAGGCCGTTTCCGGTGACCGTGCAGACGATGCGCTGGCCCTTGTCGAGCTTGCCCTCTTCGGCCGCCTTGAGCAGTCCGGCGACGGACGCGGCAGAGGCGGGCTCCACGAAGACGCCCTCACGGGAGGCCAGCAGCTTGTAGGCGCGCAGGATTTGACGGTCGGTCACCTCGTCGATGAAGCCGCCCGACTCGTCCCGCGCGGCCTCGGCGAAGGCCCAGGAGGCCGGGTTGCCGATCCGGATCGCGGTGGCGATGGTGGACGGGTCCTTGACGACCTCGCCGCGCACGATCGGGGCGGAACCGGAGGCCTGGAAGCCCCACATTCGAGGGGTGTGCGTCGCGAACGCGTCCGCCGCGTACTCCTTGTAGCCCTTCCAGTACGCGGTGATGTTGCCGGCGTTGCCGACCGGCAGCACATGGATGTCCGGGGCGTCGCCGAGCGCGTCCACGATCTCGAACGCGGCGGTCTTCTGGCCCTCGATACGCACCGGGTTGACCGAATTGACCAATGCCACCGGGTAGTTCTCGGACAAGTTTCGCGCCAAAACCAGGCAGTCGTCGAAGTTGCCGTCGACCTGGAGGATCTTGGCGCCGTGCACCAGGGCCTGGCCCAGCTTGCCCATCGCGATCTTGCCCTGCGGCACCAGTACGGCGCTGACCATCCCGGCCTTGCCGCCGTACGCCGCGGCCGAGGCCGAGGTGTTGCCGGTGGAGGCGCAGATGACGGCCTTCGCGCCCTCCTCCTTGGCCTTGGAGATGGCCATGGTCATCCCGCGGTCCTTGAACGACCCGGTCGGGTTCGCGCCCTCGACCTTGAGGTGGACCTCGCAGCCGGTGAGCTCGGACAGCACCTCTGCGTGGACGAGCGGAGTGCCGCCCTCGCCGAGCGTGACCACGGGCGTCGTCTCGCTCACGGGCAGACGGTCGCGGTACTCCTCGATGATCCCGCGCCACTGGTGGGCGCCGGTCCGGGTGGCGGTCATGTCCCTTACTCTCCTTCAACACGCATGATGCTGGCGACACCGCGCACGGTGTCGAGCTTGCGCAGCGCCTCGACGGTCCCGTTCAGGGAGGCGTCGGACGCGCGGTGGGTGACGACGACCAGTGAGGCCTCGCCGTCCTTGCCCTGCTGGCGCACCGTATCGATCGATACGCCGTGCTCGGCGAAGACCGTCGCGACCTGGGCGAGTACACCCGGCTTGTCGGCCACGTCGAGGCTGATGTGGTACCGCGTGACGACCTCGCCCATCGGGCTCACCGGCAGGCGGGTGTACGCGGACTCGCCGGGCCCGGTGGCCCCCGCGAGCTTGTTGCGGCAGACCGCGACCAGGTCGCCGAGCACGGCGGACGCGGTCGGCGAGCCACCGGCGCCGGGACCGTAGAACATCAGCTGCCCGGCGGCCTCCGACTCCACGAACACCGCGTTGTATGCCTCGCGTACGGAGGCCAGCGGGTGGCTGAGCGGGATCATCGCCGGGTGTACGCGGGCGGTGACGGACCCGCCGTCGGCCGCGCGCTCACAGATGGCGAGCAGCTTGATGGTGCAGCCCATCTCGCGGGCGGAGGCGAAGTCGGCGGCGGTGACCTCGCTCATCCCCTCGCGGTACACGTCATCGAGACGCACGCGCGTGTGGAAGCCGATCCCGGCGAGGATCGCGGCCTTGGCGGCGGCGTCGAAGCCCTCGACGTCGGCGGTCGGGTCGGCCTCCGCGTACCCGAGCGCGGTGGCCTCGTCCAGGGCTTCCTGGTAGCCGGCCCCGGTGGAGTCCATCTTGTCCAGGATGAAGTTCGTGGTCCCGTTGACGATGCCGAGGATGCGGTTGACCTTGTCGCCCGCGAGGGACTCGCGCAGCGGCCTGATCAGCGGGATCGCCCCGGCGACCGCGGCCTCGTAGTAGAGGTCGCGGCCGTGCTCCTCGGCGACGGCGTGCAGTCCGGCGCCGTCCTGGGCGAGCAGCGCCTTGTTCGCCGAGACGACGGACGCGCCGTGCTCGAAGGCGGTGGTGATGAGCGTACGGGCGGGCTCGATGCCGCCGATGACCTCGACGATCACATCGATGTCGCCCCGTTTGACCAGGGCGGTGGCGTCGGTGGTGATGAGCTCGGGGTCGATGCCCTCACGCACCTTGGAGGGGCGGCGGACCGCCACGCCCGCCAGCTCCACCGGGGCACCGATCCTGGCCGCCAGGTCGTCGGCGTGCGTCGTCATGATGCGCGCCACCTCTGAGCCGACTACCCCACAGCCCAGCAGCGCCACCTTCAACGGACGCGTACGCATCATCCGACCTCACTTCTCGTACTTCACTTCTCGTACTTCGACGGTTGAACCAGTCTCACCCACCGGAACGGACTTTCCATCCATCGTCCGGATCCTGAGATGTCTATTTCATCACCCGACACCAGGTGACCTCACGCGCCGCCCGCGCGGCCCGCGCCGGCCTCAGCCGACGTCGAGGCGCAGCAGATCCTCCTCCGTCTCGCGCCGGACCACCACCCGCGCCTGGCCGTCCCTGACCGCGACGACGGGCGGGCGCAGCGAGTGGTTGTAGTTGCTCGCCATGGCACGGCAGTACGCGCCGGTGGCGGGCACGGCGATCAGGTCGCCCGGTGCCAGGTCCGCGGGCAGGAAGGCGTCCTTCACCACGATGTCACCGCTCTCGCAGTGCTTGCCGACGACCCTGGCCAGCATCGGCTCGGCGTCCGAGCGGCGGGAGACCAAGGCGACGCTGTACTCGGCGTCGTACAGCGCGGTGCGGATGTTGTCCGACATGCCGCCGTCGACCGAGACGTACGTGCGCAGGCCCTGCAGCGGCTTGATCGTGCCGACCTCGTAGAGCGTGAAGGCGGTCGGCCCGACGATCGCGCGGCCCGGCTCGACGGAGATCCGCGGGGTGCGCAGCTGCGCGGCCTCACACTCACGGGTGACGATCTCGCCGAGCGCCTTGGCGATCTCGTGCGGCTCGCGCGGGTCGTCGTCCGAGGTGTACGCGATACCGAGGCCGCCGCCGAGGTCGATCTCGGGCAGCTCGACGCCGTGCTCGTCCCTGACCTCGGCGAGCAGCTGGACGACACGTCGGGCGGAGACCTCGAAGCCCGCCATGTCGAAGATCTGCGAGCCGATGTGGCTGTGGATACCGATGAGTTCGAGGCCGTCCAGCTGGAGTGCGCGGCGTACGGCCTCGGCGGCCTGGCCGTCGGCCAGCGCGATGCCGAACTTCTGGTCCTCGTGGGCGGTGGCGATGAACTCGTGGGTGTGCGCCTCGACGCCGACGGTCACCCGGATCTGCACCCGCTGCCGCTTGCCGAGCCGCTGCGCGGTGTGCGCGACCCGGGCGATCTCCTGGAAGGAGTCGAGCACGATCCGCCCGACCCCGACCTCGATGGCCCGCTCGATCTCTTCCGGGCTCTTGTTGTTGCCGTGGAAGGCGATGCGCTCGGCGGGCATCCCGGCGCCGAGGGCGACGGTCAGCTCAGCCCCGGAACACACATCGAGATTGAGCCCCTCCTCATGCAGCCACTTGACGACGGCCCGCGACAGGAAGGCCTTACCGGCATAGAAGACGTCCGCGTCGGCCCCGAAGGCATCCCGCCATGCCTTGCACCGCGAACGGAAGTCGGCCTCGTCGAGGAAGTAGGCCGGGGTGCCGAACTCCTCGGCGAGCCGGGTCACTTCGATACCGCCGACGCTGACGACTCCGGCCTCGTTACGGCTGACGGTGTGCGCCCAGACCTTGTCGTCCAGGGCGTTCAGGTCGGTGGGCGGCGCGTGGTAGTGCCCCTCGGGCAGGACGTCGGCGTGGCGGGGCCCGGCGGGGTGTGCGGAACGGCTCATGGTTCTGTCGTCTCTCTCACATCTCACAGATGATCGGGTGCGCTGATGCCGAGCAGGGACAGGCCGCCTGCGAGCACCGTCCCGGCGGCTTCGGCGAGCGCGAGCCGGGCGCGGTGGGCGGCCGAGGGTTTCTCGTCGCCGAGCGGGAGGACGGTGTGCTGGTAGGCGAGCACGGCATCGGCGATAAGGACCAGCTGACGGGCGAGCCGGTCGGGGGCGCGGTGGTGGGCGGCGGCTTCGAGGGTGGCGGGGTATTGGGCGAGGGCGTCGAGCAGCGCGTCGCCGTCCGGAATCTCCGCTGCCTCCGCCCCGAAGCCCAGGTCATCGGCATTACGCAGCAGCGCCCGCGTACGAGCATGCGCATACCGCACCCGGAACAACGGATTGCTCTCGTCCTGGACGAGCAGCCCGGGCCCGAACCGCGGCCGCTCCTGCGTGGCGCCGCTGAGCGCCGCCCAGACGACGGCATCCCGCCCGAACCGACGGAGTACGTCACCTTCGCTGGCGGGGACGGGGGCTACCGGCAGCGACTCGACGTCGTCGGGCAGCGGCTCAGCCGCCGCACTCGCCAGCACTTCGGCCCGCGCGCCCTGCGCGCGAAGCAGCCGTACGACCGCCTGGGTCACGACCTGGGCCCGCAGTTCGTCGACGGCTCGGAACGTCACGCTCCGCCCGGCCATCGTGGTGCTGTGCCCATACCCGGTGGCCCCCTGCGCGCAGACCGTACGAACCAGCTCCCCCCGCCCGCCACCAGCGAGCGTGAAGTTCAGGAACCCGGGCCCGGTGATCTCCACGCGCGCGATGCCGGGGACAGCGGCGATACGCCCGCGCAGCGCGTCCGCGACCTCGCGGGGCGGCCGCCCCGCGGGCCCGGCGAGCTGCAGGGCGATGTTCGTGGCGTAGTCCCCACGGCCTCCGGGGCGAGGCCGCTCGACCACGGCCCGTGCGGGTACGGCCACGCACAGCTCCCCCTCCTCGACAGCGCGGCGCACGGCGCGCAGCACGGTACGGGAGAGATCGGCGGGGGTCACGGGACAAGCGTATGGGAGGAGGGGGGTGAGAAGGCGAACTGTTTAGCCCGACTTCCCGCGATACGGACAGCGCGGGTGCGGGGAGGCCAGCGATCAGGGTACGGAGCCGGCCCATCCACGCACGAAGGACAAGCCCTCCGACCACGTGGCCAACCACACGGGGCCAACCGCACGGGGCCGACCGTGTGGTCAGCCCCGAAGGCGCGCTGGCCACCCATACAGCTGCTCAGCTGCTCAGCTGCTCAGCACCGCGCGGGGCCCGCCCCTCGCTCGCACCCCTGATCAGCCCGCCCCCGCGCAAGCCCGGCGCGGCCAGGCCCCTGCCCCGGAGCCTGCTCGCCCCCGAACGCGGGACGACGCTCCTGCTCCACCAACTGCCGTACGGTACGCACCAGTTCACCGGGCTCAAAGGGCTTGGCGAGGAACGCGTCCACCCCCACCTCCAGGCCCGTCTCCACCTCGTACTGCGTACAGGCACTCACGATCACCACGGGCAGATGCCGCGTCCGCGCATCGGCCCGCAGCCGCGCGACGGTCCGCAGCCCATCAAGGCGGGGCATCACCACATCAAGCGTCACGACATCGGGCCGCACCTGATGCACCGCATCCAGACACTCGGCACCATCGGCCGCGGTCACGACCTCGAAGCCCTCAAGCTCGAGATTGACCCTGATCAGCTGCCGGATGACCTTGTTGTCGTCCACAACAAGCACGCGGCCGGACGCCCCTGGCACAACTCGAGCGTAGGTCCGCGCCCACCGTCGCGTCCGGCTTTTCCCCACTTCCACCCCCCTCGGGTACCCCACACCCACAACGCACCGGCTGACCTGCGCCCCACCCCTGATACCCCCGGGACGCATGCGACGGACGGGACACGAAATACCCGTTCCTGGAGACCCCCAACGAGCTGGTAGGGTTCTACCCGTCGCCGCTCACCGAGCGCCCGACACGCCCCCGTAGCTCAGGGGATAGAGCAACGGCCTCCGGAGCCGTGTGCGCAGGTTCGAATCCTGCCGGGGGCACCCCTGATGAGGTGCCTAAAGACCCCGCCATCAACGCTTGCGTTGAGTGCGGGGTCTTTGTACGTGTGCGGCCGTACGCCGCTCTTACGAACTGCGCTCCTTCTTGATCACGAGCTCTGTGTGGCAACCCCCCAATCCCAGCGTTCCGCTTGGAGTGGGAGCGGCTGGGTGCGTCCGGGCCCGCGTTCCCGTTCGGCCTAGCGTCGCGAGCCGGGAAAACACCCAGCTCCTACGGTCGAGTTGACGGTCCCGCCGACCAAGGAGGCCCTCGTGAACTGCCGTACCGCTGTGAGCGGCATAGCCCTGGCTGTCGCTTCCATCGCTCCGCTCTCCGGCGTCGCGCTCGCGCAGGATCTCGACTGCGCCGACTTCGTCTTTCAGGAAGACGCGCAAGCAGAGTTCGATAGGGACCCGAGTGACCCGCACCGGCTCGATGAGGACCCGGGGCCGAACGATGGCATTGCCTGCGAGGTACTCCCCAGAAGGGGCAGCGCTACCGCCAGCCCTCGCCCCGCCAGCCCGACCGTGATGCATACTCGCGGAGCCCAGGGCGGTATCGGCGGCGCATCGGGCCCCACCAATCTCGAAACAGGTATCGGCCTCGGTCTTGCTGCTGGCTCCGCCGTGGCCATCGCTTACACGATGGTCACCAGGCGGCGACGCCGCGCCTGAGTGAGGCATACGGTGCGCCGCGCGCTGGCCGGGGCAACCTGTGTGAGGTGCCTGGTCGGGCTTGGCGGAGCCAGTTTCGGTTCCGCGCGGGGTGTTCAGACTGTTGGTGCACCGGGTTCCAGGAGTTTGGTGGTGAAGGCCCGCAGGTGGGCCCGCAGTTGTTCACGCGTCATCCGCTGTCGGCTTACGAGGTGTTCGATGAGGTCGGCGCGGGTGGCGGCCAGTAGGGCGTGCGCCGTGAAGTCGCTGTCGGTGAGTTCGGGGATCTGGTCCAGCGCGGTTCGGAGTGTGGCGTGCCAGCGCTCATAGTGGTCTGCCGCGTAGGGGCTGTCGCTGCTGGTTCCCTCCAGGGCCAGGGCGAGGTGGCGGTGGTCGATTTTGAAGCACAGGACGGCGTCGAGGAGGGCGGGGATCCGCTGAAGTGGCGGGGTGGTGGGTCCCAGAGGCGGTGGCCCCTCCTCGGCGGCGAGTCTGATCGGCGCGAGTCTCATCTCGTACAGGGCGTGGATCAGGCCGGTGCGGTCGCCGAAGCCGCGAAAGAGCGTTCCCTTGCCGACGCCGGCCGCTGCCGCGATGTCGGCCATGGTGACCGCCTGTGGGCTCTCGCAACGGGCGAAGAGTGTGTCGGCAGCCGCGAGGACGGCCTCACGGTTGCGCGTGGCGTCCGCGCGTGGCTTCCGTTCGGGCATGCGGGTTCTCCGTTTACAAAGCGGACCTTGGGTCCGTATTGTCGAGAGGGTAAAACGGACCCCTGGTCCGTATCCTAGTGGGTGGAGTACCCGATGAGCGCGAGCACCGCACCGGCGGACCTGTACCGCCACGGCCTGCAGTTACTGCTGGACAAGGACATCCCCGGCTGGGTTGGCCTCTGGGACGAGGGCGGGATCTTCGAGTTCCCCTTCGCGCCGGACGGCTGGCCCAAGCGGCTGGAGGGCAAGGCGGCCGTCGCCGAGTACATGCGCGGCTACCCCGACCACATCGACCTGCACGACTTCCCCTACGTCGAGATTCACCAGACCACCGCCCCGGAGACCATCGTGGTCGAGATGCGGGGTGTGGGCCGTCTGGTTAATACCGGCAGTCCTTTCGACATGTCCTACATCGCCGTGGTCACAGTCGAGAACGGCCTCATCACCCACTACCGCGACTACTGGAACCCACTCGCCGTCCAGAATCCCGCCCACCCCGCCGCCAACTTCGCTGGGAGCAACTGATGGATGGGTCGCAGGAGTTCACTCTGGTCATCGGGGCCACCGGCACCACCGGCAGCCGTGTCGCCGCCCGACTGGCCGCCGCAGGCCAGCGCGTCAAGGCCGCTAGCCGGGGCGCCACTCCCGTGGGTGAGGCCTTGCCCGTACGGTTCGACTGGGGCGATCCCGCGTCCTTTGCAGGCGCGCTCGAAGGCACGGGGCGGGTGTATCTCATCCCGCCGCTCGGCGCTCCGGACCCGGCAGCCGTGATGCTGCCCTTTCTCCAGCAGGCCCGCGCCGCCGGGGTCCGACGGGCGGTGCTCCTCAGTTCGTCGGCGATCCCCGCCGGCGGCCCTGCCGTGGGACAGGTGCACCGGGTTCTGCCCGGACTGTTCTCCCAGTGGGCGGTGCTGCGGCCGTCGTGGTTCATGCAGAACTTCACCGGCGATCACGTGCATGCCCGGTCCATCAGAGTGGACGGGATCATCCGTACGGCGGCCGGCGAGGGTCGTGTCGGATTCGTCGATGCCGACGACATCGCCGCCGTCGCCGTGCACGCACTGACCGAGACCCAGGCCCCGAACACCGACCTGATCATCACCGGGCCCAGCGCGCTGAGCTACGACGACATCGCCGCCATCCTCAGCGAAGTCACCGGCCGGACGATCACCCACCGCCAGCTGACTTACGAGCAGCTGCGCGACCGCTTGGCCGCCGCCGACATGCCCGGCGAGTTCGCCGCGATGCTCGCCGGCATGGACCGTGCCATCGCCGGAGGCGCCGAGGACCGCACCACCGACATCGTCCAGCGCCTCACCGGCCAACCACCGCGCAGCTTCCGCGCCTTCGTTGAACGGGCGGTGGAGCGGGCGGGGGAACAGGCGTGGGAACGGGCGTGGGAACGGGCGTGGGATCGCTGCCGCTCGTAGGCGACTTCGCCGACGCCGCGTTCTCGGCGGATGGCGGATGCCGTCCCTGCCAGGCCTGCTATGCCTGCCAGGCCTGCCATGCCTGCATGGGAGTCTGCTCACACGGAGGGACCGGGAAGGAAGTGCACACGATGGACGCAGCGAGCTGGGACGAGCGTTACCGCGGTGCCGAGTTGGTGTGGACGGCGGGGCCCAACCGGTTCGTCGAGGAGGAGTTGGCCGGCCTGCCGGTCGGGCGGGCCGTGGACCTGGGCGCCGGTGAGGGGCGCAACGCGCTCTGGCTCGCGGAGCGGGGGTGGGAGGTGGACGCCGTGGACTTCTCGGCCGTCGCGCTGGACAAGGCCGGACGGCTGGCCGCCGAGCGCGGGGTGGGGCTCCTCCGTACCGTCTGCGCCGACCTGACGGGCTGGTCGGCCCCTGAGGCGCCGTACGACCTGGCCCTGATCGCGTATCTGCACCTGCCGTGGCCGCAGATGGCCCAGGTGCTGCGGAGGGCCGCGAGCGCTGTTCGTCCGGGCGGAACCCTGCTGCTTGTCGGCCATGACGCGGCCAATCTCGAGCACGGCCACGGCGGCCCGCAGGATCCGCGTGTGCTGTACACGGCCGAGCAGATCGCCGAGCTGTGGCGGCCGTACGCCGACGTCCTGCGGGCCGAGGCCGTCACCCGACCGGTGACCGACGCCGACGGCAGCCACGCGGCTGTCGTTGTGCTCGTACGCGCCGTACGGAAGTGACTCCTGGCGGCGACGCCGATCCCTCGTCCGACGGACAGGCCTGGGACGCGGCGTCCGCGCAGGCACGCGCGGGGAACAATCCGGGGCCGTCGGACGCTGCGCCTAATACCCGGCCGGGGAACGGGAGCCACCCACGAGGAAGGGCGTGAGAGCGATGACGACTGGGCGAGAGCGGTTCCGCATCACCGATGACACGCCTCTCGTGACCACCTGCGGACGCCGCATCGCGGTGGGGCGCCTGCGGCTCGCGTCCCCGAACCGGCCCATCAGCCGGGTCACCCTGGACGTTGGCCAGGACCAGGGCGGCGAACCGGGGGTGTGGGCGGCGCTCAGCGCCGACGAGGCGCGTGAACTTGCCCGCCTGCTCCTTCTTCACGCCGGTCTGGCCGAAGACGACCCCGAGGCTCTTGGGCCTTCCCCGAAGCCCGCGCAACCCCCGAAGCCCCCGCCCCGAAGCCCCCGCAACCCCCGCAGGCTGGCCCTTCCTCCTGACTGCGGGTCCGTTCCGTCCGGCAGGCCGGTGCCGGGCACCTCAGGTGTAGATGATCTGGGCGCCGGCTGCGTGTTCGTAGAACTCGCCGACCGTGATGATGCCCTGGACCTGGTCGATCAGATCGTCCTTGTCGAGGTCGAAGAGGTCGACCGATGCCTTGCAGGCGTAGATGCCGGCGCCGGTGTCGGAGATCATCTCGATGAACTCGGGGATCGGCGGGATGTCGAGCTTCTCCATCTTGCGTTCCATGTACCGGGTGATCAGGTCCGGTACGCCCGGCAGCCCGCCGAGGAGCGTGGGAAGGTGGAGGCCCGGGTTTCCGACGGTGGCCAGCTTGATGTGGTCGTACTGCTTCTTCGTGATGGCGTCGAGGCCGAAGAACGTGAAGAACAGGTCGGCCTCGATACCTTCGGCGCGGGCGCCGTTGGCCATGATCAGGGCAGGGTAGATCCCTTCCAGGGATCCCTTGGAGACGATGATCGAGACCTTCTCGATGGTGGCGGGGGTGGCCTGGGTGTCGTGGGTGGCGGTGTCGGGCATGACGGGCACGCTCCTCAGATGCAGCCGCGCGGCTTGGGGATCCCGGCGATCTTCGCGGCGGTCTTCGCCGGGCCCTTCGGGAAGAGCTGGTAGAGCTCCTTGACGCTCACGCCGGAGGCCTTGCCGAGCACCCGGACGGTGGGGCCGGTGCCCTTCGCCGCGTGTTCGGCGCGCATGAAGTGGATGACGGTCCAGTGCCGGTCGGTCAGCTCCTCGATGCCCAGCTCGCGGGCGATCCCGGTGGCCATGTCCTCGGTCCACTGGCCGGGGTCGGTGAAGAAGCCCTCGTCGTCGATGGTGACGGTGGTGCCGTCGAAGGTGGCGGTGGGCATGACGGTGTCCTTACTCGGGTCGGAGGGGCGCGAGAGGGTCGGAGGGTCAGGCGGGGATGTGGGTCTTGCCGCGTTCGGGCATCGCCGAGCCGATCCCGGGCAGTTCCCTGCCGGGCAGCAGGCTGTGCCAGTACAGCCACTCGAAGGCGAGCTTGCCGAGGTGGTTGGCGTAGGACTCCTTGAGCAGCGGTAGCCCTACGGAGGCCGGGAAGTGGCCGGGCAACGGCTCGGTGTCGTAGTTGAAGTCGATGAGCAGGGCCTTGTGGAAGCCAGTCTCGATGAAGCAGTTGGTGTGTCCGTCGTACGTGGCGTCCAGTGGCCGTCCGGCGAGGAAGCGGCCGATGTTGTGCACCAGCACCTCGCCCTCGAAGTGCGCCACCGAGCCGGCCTTGGATGCGGTCAGGCCCGCCGCGTCCCCGATGGCGAACACCTCCGGCCGGTCCGGGTGTTGGAGCGTGTGCGGGTCGACCGGGACGAACCCGAGCGCGTCACCGAGGCCGGGCGAGCGGCCGACGTACTCCGCGCCGCCGTGCAGCGGCACGACCACCGCCAGGTCGAACGGCACCTCTCGCTCGTCGTACGACACCAGCCGGCCGCCCGTGCCGTCGACCTCGCCGAGGGTGAACTCGGTGACGAGTTCGATGCCCTTGCGCTCCAGCAGGCCGCCCAGGGCGCGGGCGGCGACCGGTTTGGTGAAGGCGCCGTCGAGTGGGGTGACGTAGGTCAGTTCGACCTTGTCGCGGATGCCGCAGCGCTGCAGGTACCAGTCGGTGAGGAAGGCGAACTCCAGAGGTGCGACCGGGCACTTGATCGGCATGTCGGCGACGTCTACGACGATCCTGCCGCCCGTGAAGTGCTCCAGCGCGCGCTGCAGGCCGACCGCGCCGGGCAGGTCGTAGAAGGTGAAGACGTTCTCGCCCCAGCCGGGGCCGGTCAGTCCCTCGGTCTCCTCCGGCTGGAGCGCGGCGCCGGTCGCCACGACGAGTACGTCGTAGCCCAGCCGGTCGCCGGCCGCGAAGTGCACCGTCCGCGCGTCCAGGTCGACCCGGTCGATCCGGGCGCGCTCGTAGCCGATGCCGGCGTGCAGCTGGCGCGGCCGGGACCGGATCAGGTGGTGCGGCTGGGTCAGCCCGAACGGGACGAACAGCAGACCGGGTTGGTAGACGTGGTCGTCGTTCTGGTCGACGACCGTGATCCGGCACTCGCGCTCGTCGTACTGCCGCCGCAGCCGGTTGGCCGTCAGCGTGCCGGCGGTGCCGCTTCCGAGAATCACGATGTGGTGGGCCATCCCTCCACTCTCGTGAGGGAGCTCAGGCGGAGACAGGGCCGAACGGTCCCGACCGCGCCCCACCGGCCCCTCGCGCCACCGCTCCGCTCGCGGTCCACTGGAAGTCGGCAGCGGATTACGGATGACGGCCGGCATCGGGCATCGGGCATCGGGCATCGGACAACTGGCAGCTGACGGATAACGGATAGCGGATAACGGATAACGGATGACATTGGCTAAGGAGGCGCGGTCATGACAGGGACAGCATCAGAGACCACCGCCCCACGCACGCCGGACACCTCCCCCATGCCGGCCGCCACGGCGCACGTCCTCGACGTGACCCACGTCGACGGAGACGCGTACGCCGTCGACGTACGCGGCCACCAGCTGCTGGTGGACCAGCCCGAGGACGCTGGCGGCACGGACACCGCGCCGACCCCCACCGAGCTGTTCGCCGCCTCCCTGGCCACCTGTATCGCCTTCTACGCCGGCCGCTACCTGAAGCGCCACGGCCTGGAGCGCGCGGGGCTGCGGGTGCGCGCCGAGTTCGCCATGGCGACCGACCGGCCGGCCCGCGTGGCATCCGTGCGTATCGCCATCAGTACGCCGCCGGGGCTGTCGGAGCAGCGTCGCGCGGCCCTGCTCGCCGTCGCCTCGCACTGCACGGTCCACAACACGCTGCACCACACGCCCACGATCGGCATCGAGCTGGAACCATGAGCGTGATGCCGCGCATCTCACGGATGCCCACGGGGTCGAGGCCGTTGGTGGGCTCGTCGAGGACGATCAGGCGCGTCCTGGCGAGCAGGGGGAAGGCGATACCAAGGCGCCAGCGCAGACTGGCAGACCGAGGGAGCAGGCCCGGATCGAGGGCCGCGCACCCTGATGAGAGCGGCAGGCTGAGACCAGCCAGGCAGAACGTGCTGAGACGAGCCAGGCAGAACGTCCTGCGGCTACCGCACGTGCAAGGTCAGCGTGCAGCGGGCGGACTCCGCGATCGCCTTGACGTCCACCCGCCCCGCGGAGTCGCCCGCGATGAGCGGGACGTCCGTCGTCGCGATGCCGTTGGCGCTGCTGGTGACCATGACGGGAGAGCCGCCGCGGAAGTCCGTCCCGGTGCCCTGCACGTCGTCGACGAAGTAGCTGACCACGGCGCCACCCACCGGGCTGCCGTCCTCTTCGGAGACGAGTCGGACGGTGAAGGGGGCGAGCTCTTCGCCCCGGCCGACTTCCTGACCGCTCCCGGAAATGACCTCGATTAAGTCGGCCATGTCTCGCCCTCTCTTCCTGGCCGGGGATCCATCCCGGGCCTCTGGTGCCACCAAGGGGACGGCCTCAGGAAGACTCCTCCGCCGCGTGGCACACCGGACAGGTCAGCTGCCGGGCCGGTTGGTCGTGGGTCACCTTGCCCGGGCTCGCGGACTCGCGAAGACTCTTGCTCTCCGTACGCACGTGGTCGGTGCAGACAGCCGCTCCGCACACGCGGCAGACGGCGGTGGCGGGCGTGGTACGGCCCTGCTGGCCGCATTCATAGCAGTTCATGGTGGGACCTTTCGGCTGAGGACCACTCGAGAGAAGCCGACTCGCCGACCCTGGTCAGGGTTCCCCTGAAAGGGTCGCCCAAAACTCGGTCAGTCGCGTGGATCGAGGGTGGCGGTCGGTGCGGGCGGGGCATGGTCGATGCTGTGGCCATGGTGAATTCACTGCGTACCGCTCGGCCGCTGCGTGCCGCCGCCGCGGTCACCCTGATACTCCTGGCGACCGCCGCCTGCGGCGAGGAGCGGCCATCGGCCAGCGCCGGAGGGGGCTCGCCGAGTGCGGAGGCTCCCCAGGCTCCGTCACCGGAGGCACGGCCGCGCTGCGCCCAGGCGCCGGGTACGCCGACGCCCAAGCCTCCCGCCACGCAGGAGACGGACGCGGGCGCCGGCGACGAGCCCGTTCCGGAGAATCCCAAGTACGCCGAGAACAACGCGTTCAAGCGGCCCAGTGCGCTCTCGCGGCAGGCGCAGGCGAGTGGGGACGCGTCGGCTGAGCTCGTACGCAAGGCTCTGACGACGGCTGTGGAGAAGAGCGGCGGCGCCACGGCCGACGACATCACCGCGGTACTGCACGGGCTCGGCTGCGAGGCGGGGAACGCGATGTATGTGCAGGGGGATGGTGAGTGGATCTCGTACGGGGTGCACACCGGTGATGCCTGTGTGAGCGGGGTCGTACGCGGGCGTGAGGTGAGCGCTGAGGCGCACGGGCCCTACATGGAGCCGGGGGTGGGTGGGAGCTGCGACCGGCCCAGGGGAGGGCACTGAGGGACCGTCGGCTTGGCTGCGCACACCCTGTCACCTGCAAAAACAATGTGACATTGTAAGGTGGTGGTCCATTCCGCCTGGAAGGACCACCACCGCTATGGGGCACCTGCAGCACCACGATCTCAGCGCCACCCGTGAGCGGCTGCGCGACCAGGTCGCCCACGCCCTGCGGGCCGCCCTGATCTCCGGCGAGCTGCGGCCGGGGGTGGTGTACTCGGCCCCGACCCTGGCCCAGGACTTCGGGATCTCGGCCACGCCCGTGCGCGAGGCGATGCTCGACCTGGCCCGGGAGGGCCTGGTCGAGCCGGTCCGCAACAAGGGGTTCCGGGTCACCGAGGTCGACGAGCGCGACCTCGACCAGTACGCGGAGATCCGCGCGCTCATCGAGGTCCCCGTGATCGGCCGGATCACCAAGTCCGCCACACGTGCGGAGCTGGAAGCCCTGCGGCCGGTCGCCGAGGAGATCGTGCGGGCCGCGCGCGCCCACGACCTCATCGGCTACCTGGAGGCCGACCGGCGATTCCACCTCTCGCTACTCGCACTCTCCGGCAACGACCGCCTGGTCGAGACCGTCGGTGACCTGCGCAAGCGCTCACGCCTGTACGGGCTGACCGCGCTGGACGAGCGCGGTGAGCTGATCCCGTCGGCCGAGGAGCATTTGGAACTCCTCGACCTGATGCTGGCGGGCGACGCGAAGGGCGCGGAGGCGTGCATGGCCAAGCATCTCGGGCACGTCCGGTCGATCTGGGCCAGGAGCCGGGCCGCGAATCCCTGAGAGCCTGTTTCTGAACGTCTACCACTTCTCGTACGGGTTCTCGGGCTCTGCCACGCGCCGCACAGCCGTGGCCTCCAGGACGGGCGGCCACGCCTCGTCCGTGCCCAGCTCGCCCTCGGGATGCCAGGTGCCGGTGACCGTCACCCAGGCACCGTCCGGCGGGGCGGCCGCGTCCCGGACCTCCACCTTGATCGGTCGCGAGTCGGCCGCGCAGCAGGAGATCTGGAGCCGGGTCGCGTACCAGGTGCCGTCGTCCCCGCGGGTCACGAACCCGGTCAGCCGTAGCGTGCGGCCCGTCATCGAGCCGCCGCTGTCGTACACGGCACGGGAGGTGAACTGACCGAGCGTGAGGTCGACCGGGTCCCCGTCGGGCAGCGCGTCGAAGGTGCCGACTCGCTGGGCGATACGCGCGGCCTCCTCGCGTTCGGCGCTGTACGAGCCGAGGGCGGGCGGCGGGAAGAGCAGCAGGGCCGCCGCCGGGACGGCCAGGAGCCAGCCGACGCGGGGGCCGTTGCTGTGGTCGTGGCAGTGGCCGGCGTCCTCGCCCGCGTAGTCGCCCTGGCCCTGGTCGGCTTCCTCGTACGACCGCGTCTTCTCGTACGACGCCTCGTCCCCGTACGACTCCTCGTCCGCGTACGACCGCTTCTTCTCGTACGTGGAAGACCTCCACGCGGCGATGGCCGCCAGCAGCCCGAGTGCGACCAGCAAGCCTCCCGAGAGGATCAGGTACGGGCGCAGGCTCGGCTTCACATACCGCAGGTACAGGTCGCTGAAGAGCGAGATCCGCAGCACCGCGGCCCCGCTGAGGACCAACAGGCCCGCCTGGACGTTCCGCCTCACAGCAACCACCACCCCACCAGCACACTGCTCGCCACCGCGACCACCCACGTGGCCGCCGAGAACCGGAACGCGAACGCGCGCCCGAACGTGCCCGACTGAAGCGCGATCAGCTTCAGGTCCACCATCGGCCCGACGACCATGAACGCGAGCCGCGCGGTCGGCGAGAAGCCGCTCAGCGAGGCCGCCACGAACGCGTCGGCCTCCGAGCACACGCACAGCACCACCGCGAGCACGGCCAGCAGCAGCACCGACAGCCACGGCGACCCCGTGAACGCGTCCAGCACCGAGCCCGGCACGACGATGTTGAACGTCGCCGCGGCCGCCGAGCCCACGACCAGGAACCCGCCCGCGTGCAGGAAGTCGTGCTGCACCCCGCCGCGGAACTCCTGCCACCGGTCGGCGCGGGTCTTCGGCTCCCGCCCCTCCCGCCCCGACGACGTACGACTCCTGCGTGGCGGCAGCAGCTTCTCGCTTCCGAAACGGACCCACAGCCAGCCCATCACCACGGCTGTGGCGAGCGAGGCGACGAGCCGGCCGACCACCATCTCCGGACTGTCAGGGAAGGCGATGGACGTGGCCACCAGGACCACCGGGTTGATCGCCGGCGCGGAGAGCAGGAACGCCAGCGCGGCCGCCGGGGCGACCCCGCGCCGCATCAGACTGTCGGCCACCGGCACCGACGCGCACTCGCAGCCCGGCAGGACGACTCCGGCCGCTCCCGCGACGGGCACGGCCAGCGCCTGGCTCTTGGGCAGCAGGCGACGGAAGACGTGTTCCGGTACGAAGGCGCCGATCGCCGCCGACACCACCGTGCCGAGCATCAGGAACGGCACGCCCTGGACGACCACGGCCGTGAACACCGTCCACCAGGCGGCCACCGCCGGTGTGTAGAGATCCAGCGCCAGCATCGGCCCGAGCACCGAGGCGACAGTGGCGATCACGATCAGCGCGACACCGCCGACCACCGCGTACACGAGGGCGCGTGCGGCGAGACGCGCCCCGTCGGCCGCACTCCGCGCGCCGCCGCGGCTCTGCTGCTTCTCCACGCCCGTCGTTCCCCGCCTCAGACCGTTCACGTGGCCTACGTGACCGCGTACCTCGCCGGAGAGTAGCGCTCCTGTCCACGCCCTTCCGCGCCGGGTCGTGCCGTCACGCCGGGGGCGCCGTCCGTCTGCCGCGACTCGCCCGCTCAGCGGCGTCGCATCAGTACGGCCGTGAACTGCTGGGACGTGCCCCACGGGGTGCGGTGGTCCTCGCCCGCGGTGTCGATCAGGTCGTAGCCGGGGAACTGGGCGGCGAGTTCGGCGTGGGTGTAGCGGACGATGGGCAGGCCGCTGCAGGTGGTGGGGCCGTCCGGGCCGAAGGTGGCCACGACGAGCCAGCCGCCCGGGTGCAGCGAGCGCTCCAACGAGGCGAGGTAGTCGGCACGTTCCTCGGGCTCGGTGAGGAAGTGGTAGACCGCGCGGTCGTGCCACAGGGCGTACGTGCGGCCCATGCGCAGGTCGAGTACGTCGGCCATGGTGAGGACGACGTCGGCGCCGGCCGGGCCGAGGCGGTCGCGGACGGTCTGCAGGGCGGTGGTCGAGAGGTCGACCGCTGACAGGTCGCGGTAGCCGCGTTCGAGTAGGTGGTCCACCAGGGTCGACCAGCCGGCGCCGACGTCGATGATCGGCTCGTCGAGGCCGAGCCCGGCCCTGTCGACCAGGCCAAGGGAGAGGCCAGGGACCGACTGCCACCAGGAGACTCCGTCGACGTCCTTGCTGTCGTGGACGCCCTCCCAGAACTCCGTCCGGGTCGCTGCGTCGTCAGGGCGCGGTGTGCCGTGGTCGGTCGTCATGGGGGTGAGGGTAGACCCGGGGGTGCGCCTCAGCAGGTACGGGAGTACGGGGAGCCGCCGCCGTCAGGGTTTCGTAAGGAGCGATCCGGTGCGGGCCCTGCCGCCCGTCGCTACGGTGAAACCATGGTCGAACGGACAGATGCTGGTCAGGCGCCGAATCCCCTGGGCGAAGTCGCGGCGCTGGTCGACGGCGGTGACATGGACTGCGGCAGCGGCCTGCTGCTGCTGATCACCCGCGCGATGCGCCGGCTCGAACCCGGGCAGCTGCTCGGGGTGCGCAGCGCGGAGGTCAGTGTCGTCACCGATCTGCCCGCGTGGGCCGAGCTGATCGGGCATGACCTCGTCACCGAGGTCGCCGAGTCGCCCGACGGCCCGTGGTGGTTCGCCGTCAGCAAGGCGGGCAAGCCCGCGCAGGCGGCCACGGTGTTCACTCCGGGTGAGCGGCTGCCGGTGGGCCGCCGACTGTGGATCTACACGAACTTCGACTGCAACCTCGCGTGCGAGTACTGCTGCGCCGAGTCCTCCCCGAAGGCCGCCGCCCGGCGCTTCGACGCGGACCTGGCCACCGAGGTGTTCCGGGAGTTCACGGCCCAGGACGGGCGCGAGGTGTTCTTCACCGGAGGCGAGCCCTTCATGCATCCCGATCTCGGTGCACTGGTCAGGGCGGCGGGCGGTCTGGAGCGCACCATCCTGACCAACGGGATGATCTTCGGCAGGGGCGCCCGTCGGGAGACCCTGGAGCACCTGGATCGCGATGTGGTGCTCCAGATCAGCCTCGACTCGGCCACGCCCGAGTTGCACGACCGGCAGCGCGGTGCGGGGTCGTGGAACCGCGCGGTCGACGGCATCACGCTGGCCCGTTCGCTCGGGTTCCGGGTACGGGTGGCCGCCACGCTGTACGACGAGGACCCGAAGGGCGTCGAAGCGCTGCATCGGCGCCTCGACGACGCCGGGATCGCGATGCCGGACCGGATCATTCGGCCGGTCGCGCACGAGGGCTTCGCCGACAAGGGGGTGCATGTCTCGCTTGAGGGTCTGGAGCCGGAGCCGACGCTCACGGCGGACGGCGCCTGGTGGCACCCGGTAGCGGTCACCGACCCGTATATGCGGATCGCCGATGCCCCGCTGCCGCTGTCCGAGGTCTTCGGCGTCGTACGGGACACGCTCGCCGTCCAGGACGCCGCCGCCCAATCGGGACGTGAGGTGTTCCGCTGTGCCTGAATCCCGCTCGCACTTGCCTGAGACCCGCTCACTGCTCGCCCCCGTACGCTGGCTGCTCGCCCCCGCGACCGACGAGGTCCGTCGCGAACAGGCCTACGCCGCGGGCTTCCTCCGCGTCCTGCTCGGCCTGATGTGGCTCTACAACGTGGTGTGGAAGCGTCCCCCGGACTTCGGCGAGGACGCCGACAAGGGGCTCTTCCACTTCACGTCCTTCGCCGTGAGCGACCCGGTGCTCCCGCCGTACAGCTGGGTCGTGGAGCACGCCGTACTGCCCAACATCGTGGCCTTCGGGTGGGTCGTCCTCCTCGTCGAGACCGCGCTGGCGGTGCTGCTGCTGACGGGGGCCTGGGTGCGGGTGGCCGCGGTTCTGGGTGTGGCCCAGTCCCTGGCCATCGGCCTGTCGGTGGCCTTCGCGCCGGACGAATGGCCCTGGTCGTACTGGCTGATGGTCGGCGCCCATCTGGTGATTCTGTTCTCCTCGGCCGGACGGGTGTTCGCCGTCGACGCGGTGCGGTCCGGCGTGGGCTCCGCCCGGGCTCTCGGCCAGGTGTGGGGCGCGCTCGCGGTGGTCGTCGGCGCCTACAGCGTGGTGGCATCGGCCGACGAGCCCCTCGCCCGCCTTGGCTCCGGCCTGGCGTCGACCGACTGGTCGCTCAGCCTCGGCAGGTACAACCTCGTCGGCGGGGTGGTGCTGGTGGTGGTCGGCGCGCTGGTGCTGGTGGCCGCCCGCAGCCAGGTCGCCGTACTCGGATGGGCGGCAGCGGCTGTTGGTGTGGCGGCCGCGGTGTCCTTGTACGCGCAGGTCGGCTTCAGCGATCCGTGGCTGGGCGGCACCGCGACCTCGGCGGCCTTCCTGTTGTCCGTCGCTCTGATCGGCGGCGTGGTCGCCGGGGCCGCGCGCCGGGCGTCGCCGCGTGGCTGAGACCCCGACCGCCACCCCGCCACCCCGCCACCCCGTC
>NZ_JAZGRL010000001.1:2350248-2394671 GCF_046540415.1 Streptomyces sp. E11-3
GCCACCCCGTCAGCCCGTCACCCGGCCACCCCGTCACCCCGTCCCGCGACAAGGAAGTACGCATGCCTGTGAGGCCGATAGCCCGTCGTACGTTGCTCCTCGGCGCCGGAGCGACACTGCTGCTGAGCGCCTGCGGCAGCGGGGCCGGGGCGGACGCGCGACCGCTCGGGATCGCCGCCATTCCCGACCAGGACCCGGAGTTGCTCAACCGGCTCTATCCCGCCGTGGCCAAGCGGTTCGCCGACGCGACCGGCCTGGACGTGGTCTACCGCCCCGTCGCCGACTACACCGCCGTGGTACGGGCGTTCGAGATCGGCGACGTACACCTGGCCTGGATGGGCGGTCTCACCGGCGTCCAGGCGCGCGAGCGTAAGCCGGGGTCCACCGCCATCGCGCAACGTGACATCGACGCCGACTTCCACAGCCTCTTCATCGCCCACACCGGCTCGAAGCTGCGACCGTTCAAGACGACGGACGGACTGCGCGACCTCGCGGGGCACACGCTCACCTTCGGCAGCGAGACCTCCACCTCCGGGCGGCTGATGCCCGAGTACTTCATGCGGCAGGCCGGACTCAAGACGAGCGCGCTGCGGGGCAAGCCGGGCTTCTCCGGCTCCCACGACGCGACCATCGAGCTCGTCGCCAGTGGCAGCTACGAGGCCGGGGCCGTCAACGAGCAGGTCTGGAAGGCCACCGTCGCGGCAGGCGACATCGACGAGAGCAAGGTGGTCGTGCTGTGGCGCACCCCCGGCTACGCCGACTATCACTGGCTGGCCCGCCCGGACCTCGACAAGACCTTCGGCGCCGGAACCAGGAAGAAGGTGCTGGACCTGCTCCTGGGACTCGACCCGCAGGACGCCGAGGACGCCAAGCTGCTCAGACTCTTCGGCGCCAAGTCGTTCGTACCGACCAGGAATTCCGCCTACGACCAGATCGAGGACGTGGCCCGCGACCTGGGGCTGCTGCGGTGAGAGACGCCTTGTCGCCGAGCGATGCCAGTCCGCCGAGCGACGGCAGTCCGCCGAGCGACGGCACGCCGGTGATCCGGCTCCGTGGCGCGGGGCGCCGGTTCGGCTCGCACGAGGCGCTGCGCGAGCTGGATCTCACCGTCCACGCGGGGGAACGCGTAGCGGTACTGGGCACCAGCGGCGCCGGCAAGAGCACACTCCTGGCTCTACTCAATGGATCGCTTGAGCCGACCAGCGGCAGCATGGAGGTCTTCGGCGAGAACCCCGCACGCCTGACTGCCCCACGGCGGCGGCTACTTCAGCAGCGCATCGGGTCGGTGAGCCAGGACCTCGCGCTGATCGAGCAGGTCCGGGTGCTGCACAACGTCAACGCGGGCAGGCTCAGCCAGTGGAGCACGCCCCGCGCGCTGGCCTCGCTGGTCTGGCCGCGCTCGCTCGACGTGGTCCGGGACGCGCTCGACCGTGTCGACCTGGCTTGGGCGCTGCACGAACGCACCGAGCGGTTGTCCGGCGGCGAGCGGCAGCGGGTGGCGATCGCCCGGCTCCTGGTGCAGTCGCCGGAGCTGGTGGTGGCCGACGAGCCCGTCTCCAGTCTCGACCCGGTGCGCGCGGCGGGCATTCTCGGCCTGCTCGGCACCACGTCGTCCACGGGCCCCTCGTCGCCCGTAAGCACGGCACCGCCCGTACGCACGGCACCGCCCGTACGCACGACATCGACCGTACGCACCCTCGTTGTCAGCCTGCACCAGCCCGCACTCGCCCGTGAGCACTGCACGCGCGTGGTGGGTCTGCGCCAGGGCGAGATCGTGCTCGACCGTCCGGCCGCCGACGTCAGCGACGCGGCCCTGCACGAGCTCTACACGCTCGCATGACGCTCCGACTCGGCGCCCCGCCCTCACCACCGGCCGCAACCGCCCGGGCGCGAAAGTCCGTGAGCGGGCGGACCGTACTGCTCCGCAAACTCGTCGGCCTGGCGGCAGTGACCGTACTGCTGATCTGGGCGGTTCAGCGCGCCATCCCGGCAGGCAGCGAGCTGGTGAACCGGGGCGGCCTGGCCCTGCTCGACGACCTCGCGGCTACGGTGCTGCACCCCTCCCTCGAACCCGCCTTCCTCCAGGTGGTGTTCGAGGCGACGGCGACGACGCTCGCGCTGGCCCTCATCGGGACGGCCGGGGCGCTGGTGCTCGGCCTGGTCGGCGGCCTGATCCTCAGCGACGTGGCGTGGGGTGACGCGCCGCCATGGCCGGTACGGGTGGGGCGGCTTGTCCTGCGCGGCGTGCTGGTGGCCGTCCGCTCGGTCCATGAACTGGTCTGGGCACTGCTCTTCGTCAGCGTGCTCGGCCTCGACCCGCTCGTCGCCGTACTGGCGCTCGCCCTGCCCTTCGGTGCGCAGAGCGCGCAGGTATTCGGAGAGACCTTCGACAGCGTGCCGGACGCGCCGCTACGCGCGCTGCGCTCCGCCGGGGCCAGGCCGTTCTCCGCGCTGGCCTACGCCCTCCTCCCCGGCACGGCACCGCTTCTCCTCTCGTACTCCTTCTACCGGTTCGAGTGCGCCCTGCGGTCCGCGGTCGTGCTCGGCGTCGCGGGCGTGGGCGGCCTGGGTTTCGAACTCACGGTGAGCCTGCAGTCCCGTAACTGGGGCGAGGTCTGGACGCTGGTCGCGACCCTGCTGGCA
This sequence comes from Streptomyces sp. E11-3, assembly GCF_046540415.1. NCBI lineage: Bacteria > Bacillati > Actinomycetota > Actinomycetes > Kitasatosporales > Streptomycetaceae > Streptomyces > Streptomyces sp. E11-3. The sequence continues at coordinate 2,352,892 of NZ_JAZGRL010000001.1, forward strand.
CTCGCCGGGGTGGTCGAGTTGTGGAGCAACCGCGTCCGCTCCGATGTCGCCGTGGTGACCTGCGCCGACTGGTCGGTCGGACATGAGCGCCCGCGCGCGGCGGGCCGGTCGCCGCAGGGCCTGTCCCGCTCGACCCGCTGGTCCCTGGTCCTGGTGCTGCCGACGATCGCGGTCGCCTGGTGGTGGGTCGGCCTCTCACCGGCCGGACTCACCTCGCCGCGCACCCAGGAGCTCACCGGTCAGCTACTCGGCGACCTGTGGCCGCCCGCGCTCCCCGAGGGCGGGATGCGAGTGCTGGCCGACGCCACCTTCGACACCGTGGCCATGGCCGTGCTCGCCATGGCGGTGGCGGTCGTGATCACCCTGCTCGCGGGCCCCTGGGCCAGCCGCCCGCGCGCCGACCGCCGCAGCCCGGCGGCCTGGGGCCGCAAGGCAGCCTGGTGGGTCTCCCGGCTGCTCCTCCTCGCCCTGCGGGCGATCCCCCCGACGGTGTGGGCCGTCGTCGCGCTCTTGGCGCTCTTCCCCGGAGTACTGCCCGGGGCCCTGGCGCTCGGCCTCTACACGGGCGGCATCCTCGGCCGCCTGGTTGCCGAGGCCTGGGAGACCATGGACCTGGGCCCTCGGGACGCCCTGCGCAACGCGGGCGTACCCCGGATGGTCTCGGCGGTGGCATCCGTGGCACCACCGTCCGCGAGCCACCTGATCACGTACACGCTCTACCGCTTCGAGATCTGCGTACGCGACACCGCGATCGTCGGTGTCGTCGGCGCGGCGGGTCTCGGCCGACTGCTCAGCGAGCGTCTCGGAGCCTTCGACTTCTCCGTGGTCACCAGCGTGCTGCTGGCGTCGCTGCTGGTCAGCCTGACCGTGGAGTTCGTGGGGCGGCGGGTGCGGCGGGCGCTGCGGGGCTGAGGCGGGTCTTCACACCCAGGGCGACCGGGGCCGCTACGGCCACTCGATGGCGTCCAGCGCCGACCCGAGGGACAGACGGGCACCCCACGACCAGGCAGAGCCCGGCCCAACGAGTGCGGCATCAGGCCGCCCGGCGAATCCTCCCCGGCAGGGTCAGGTAGAAGGTCTGCAGGGACTCCTCCTTGCCGACCTCGAACCGGTTGACCACCTTGCCCAGCGGGTTCCAGACCCGCCCATCCGGCATCCGCACCCCGACCGGCTGCCCGAAGTACGCGCGCTGGTCGGCGTCGAAGTCCACCCACACCGCCCCGGCCCGCCGCACCAACACCTCACCGACGTACGCCCCGAGCCCGAACAACGTCCCCCCGACCTCCGCCCGCGCCTTCCCACCCGAACGCAATCCATCGATGACGAAGTCGACCACGCGCAGGCTCGCCACGGAGTAGTCCAGCGGCAGGCGGTTACGCGCCGTCACATGCCCCACCAGCCCGGCCGCGTGCCGCCGCATCCCCTCGGCCCGCGGTCCGCGCTCCTCCTGCTCGTCACCGTCACCCATGACGCCTACCCCTCAGCTCGGATGGAGAACGCTCGTTCGCATCTCTCACTTCATCCAGCGCACGGAGTCACCGGAGCGTCACTGGTTGCAGGCGTGTCGGTTCTCACACCATCGGAACCGCCTATTCCGACCTGACTGAGGACACAACTCCGCACTCACCAAACGGATCCCCGACGTACGCGCGACCAACCAGCCCTACCTGAACGCCTTCACAAACGGCGGTCGCGGTGGCTGTAGTTGACCAGCGGAGCACCCGTCGCCCGGTCGTGCACGTGCCGCCCGTACGGCTCGCCAGGCTGGATCTCCCGTTCGCGGCTGCGGCAGATCACGATGCGCGCACCTCGCTCCCGTACGGTCCTCAGCGCGCCCGCCGGCCGTCGGCCGTCCGGGCACAGGACGGCCCCGGCACGGCATGAAGGGCAGGCGGCGGCGTGGTCGAGCAGCGCCACGTACGCGTCGCCGTTGCGCCGCTTGTCCCACACGGGGTTCACTGCGCGCCTCCTCGCTGAGGCGGGTCCAGGAAGGTCACGGACGTAGTGAGGCTTTCGGGCTCCGCGTCCCACTCGATGCCGCCGCCCAGAGGGCGCAGCCGGACGCAGGGCCCGCGCATCCCGTGACCGCACCGACCCGGCCCCTGGCCACGCCCCACACCATCGCGCCCACCTGCGGGTGCACGCTCCCGGGCGCGACACGCGCCGGCATCGAAGCGGCCTTCGGGCAAGGGCCCCGGCGCTGCGGACTACGCCGGACCCGCCACCACGGACTGGACAAGACGCGCTTCCAGCACATGCTGACCGCTGCCGCCCTGAACCTCATCCGCACCGACGCCAGATTCACCAAGGTCTGGCTTGGGCCGCGTGGTCAGGGTTTCCCGATATCGACGACCCACACCCCGGTTCCGTCGTAGGCCTCGGGAACGGCGGTGAGCACCTGCCCGTCCTCCGCGCCGGAGACCGCGGAGCAGACAGCGTGTGCGTGGCGCCAGTCGACTCCGGAGGCGACGGCCTGTTCGACGGCCGCGGTGGCGGCGAAGTCCAGGGGAAGGAACTCCAGGCCGGGCAGTGCTCCGACGTGGGCTGCCGCACCGGGCAGCTCCAGGCTCGCGGAAACCAGGCACAGCGCGGGGACGTGGGCCCGCCCGGCGGGTTCGTCCGCCTCAACTACCGCGAGGCCGGACAGGAACCGGTGCCCCCGGCACAGGGCGAGCACCGCCGTGTGGTCAAGGATGATCACCTGCGGCCCCCGATGCGACCGGCCGCGATGTCAGCCCGCCATTCCTGTGCGCGCCGTACGTCGTCGTCGGTGAGGTCCGGGCAGAGGTTCGCACGGATGTAGGCCAGCCCTCGGGCGGTGCGCTCCGCACGCTCGGCATCGGTCGGCAGCTCGGTGGCGAGCCGTTCCACGAGGCTGCGCACGCTGGTGCCCCGCTCGTCGGCCAGTATGCGCAACCGGTCGCGAACGTCGTCGGTGACCTTGATGGTGGTGTCAGCCATACGGCAAGAATACATCTGAATACCACGCCGTGGGGAATCTGGCGGCTTCGCCACCCACGCCGGTCGGCATCTACGCGGCAGAGTGCGGGATGGCGCACTCTGCCCAGACGGTCTTGCCGGGACCCTGCGCGCGCGACTCGGAGTCCCAGCGGTCGGCGAGCGCCGCGACGAGGAGAAGTCCGCGCCCGTCGGCCCGGTCGCCCGTGGGGTCGGCGGGGGCGGGCTCGGGGAGACGGTCGCCCTTGGTATCGGTGACGGCGATGCGTACGCGTGTGCCAGTGGGCCTGGTACGCGTGTCGGGTGCGGCGGTGAGGTCGAAGCGGAAGTCCCGGCCGGGGACGTGGCCGTGCCGGACGGCGTTGGCGCACAGCTCGGCGGCAATGAGACTGAGTGTGTCGTGCGGTTCGCTGCCATACGGGATGCCCCAGGCGTCGAGCCGCTTCGCGCACAGCCGCCGGGCGAGGCGGGCGCCGCGCGGGGTGGAGCTGAAGTCCATGGCGAAGTGGTGGGTGGGGCTGGGGAGTTGGCTGGTCTGCGTGGTGCGTGCGGGGTTGCCGGTCATGCTCCCACGGTGGGGTGTCGTGGCGTAGCGTGACCAGGAGTGACGCGTTGTCGCGGGGGCGTTGTACGCGGCGGGTCGGTGGCTGTACGTGGCGCGGCGGGTGGTTCGGGCGGAAGGCGTGGACGGTGACGATGGCTCAGGACGAGGGCGGCGAGCGGGCCGAGGTGGGGCAGCGGCCGGAGGACGAGCCGGGCTCGGGTGTGGTGAGCGCGTTCGGGCGGCAGTTGAAGCTGTTGCGGGTACGGGCGGGCTTCGACCGGGCGCAGTTCGGGAAGCGGATGGGGTACGCGGCTCAGTCGATCGCGTCGATCGAGCAGGGGCGCCGGATTCCGCAGGCGCGGTTCATCGACCGGGCGGATGAGGTGCTGGACGCGGGCGGCGTACTGAAGGCCCTTAAGGAGGAGGTTGCGCGGGCTCAGTATCCGGCGTTCTTCCGGGATATGGCGCGGCTCGAGGCGCAGGCGGTCGAGCTGTGCGCGTATGACTCGCACGTGGTCAACGGCCTGTTGCAGACGGAGGACTACATGCGGGCCGTGCTTGCGATGCGGCGGCCGCTCCTCGACGAGGAGACGATCGAGTCTCGCGTTGCCGCACGGCTGTCGCGACAGGAGATCTTCAGTCGGTGGCCCGCACCGCTGCTGAGCTTCGTCATGGACGAGGCGGTGCTACGCAAGCCGTTCGGCGGAGGCAGGGCCATGCGCGGTCAGCTTGAACAGATCCTGCTCCTCGGGCAGAAACGTAATGTGGAGGTCCAGGCCATGCCGATGGACCGCGAGGACAACGCGGGCGTTGACGGACCGTTCAAACTGATCACACGCAAGGGCGGCGAGCAGTTCGTGTACGGAGAGGTCCAGGGGCGAAGTCACCTGCTCACAAACCGAGATGAGACCCATCTCGCAGCCGCGCGTTATGGGATCATCCGGAGCCAGGCTCTCACTCCGCGAGAGTCCCTGGGATTCATCGAGAAGTTGCTGGGAGAGCTATGAACACCGCAGAGGCCCCGTCCGTGGGCTCGGAACTCACCTGGTTCAAGAGCAGCTACAGCGGTGCCGAAGGGGGCGACTGCGTCGAGGTCGCCACGACACCCGCAGCCGTGCTCGTTCGGGACTCGAAGCGGCGCACCGGCCCAGCGCTGGGCGTCGGCGGCGAGGCTTGGACCGAGTTCGTGGCCTCGCTGTCCGGGCGCTGACGACGGGAGGGTCCCGGCGCGCGACGGGACCTCAACCGCGTACGGCCTCCGGGCCTACTCCCCGTCCAAGCCCTCCTCTTCATGGATCATCCGCCACGCCGCGCGCAGTGCGGGGCGTGGCCGGACAGCACGGTGAGCCCTTCGTGCAGGTAGCGGTACGCGGTCGGACCGCGCCCCGCACGGGTCGCCGTGCCGCTGCTTGTTCATCAGGCCACCCCCGCCGCGCCGACCAGGCGCCGGTCAAGGTCGATGCCGTACTCGGCCGCGAGCACCAGGGCGAGCCGCCGCCGACTCTGCCGGGCCCGTTCCTGCCGCTGTTCGTGGTCGAGCAGATACGGGCGGACCAGCGCGCTGTCCTCACCGGCAAGCGGCACGTCCAGCCCGTACGGCGAACGGGGCCGTGCCCGCTCCTGCCGGGGCGCGACGGGAACGGGCGCGGGGCAGGAGGGCACCGTGTCGGGCAGGGGGTCGCATGTCGTCCCCGAGGCGCCCACCGCGGCACCCAAGGAAGCCGAGACCGGCGCTGACTGATGTGCGCCATCCGACGCCGGTCGCCCGGCGGCTCAGTCTGCGCTCATCGGTTTTCGTGCACATCAAACAGGTTGAGGCCAAACGTGCTCCTTGGTTGGCAGCTCAAGTCGGGCTGCGAGTGATCGGTGACTTGACCATGGCTCCCAACTGATCCAGCCACGCATGCGACGAGTGTCAGCACTTCACCCGGCTCGCAGAGTCCCTCCGTGCCCGGCGCCGAGGCAGCCACTGGACTCGTCAGCCAAGCGGTCAGCTCGGAGCCGGCTCACGGTTCGTGGCTCTCGAACCAGTGCGTGTCGAAATACCGGGCGGTCGAGAAGGGGTGCCCGCGCTCAGTCAGCATGCGGAAGACGAACTCGGCGACCGAGCCGTCGAACCGGCGCCAGGAATCGGGAATTTCCTCTTGAGCGAGGACGGGCCACCCCTCTGGGTCATCGCCTTCGGTAAGCCAGTAGAACTCGTCCGCCTGCTCAGACGTACCCCACTGAAGAAGCCCCCCGGGGGCCGGGTAGACGCCATACGGCTGCCAGACACTCACGCCCTCCCGCGATTCAAACCGGGCCAGATACTCGGCGTGATCAACAACGTCCATGCCGGGCAGACCGGCATCGGGGACGTACAGGCTCAGGAAACCGTCGAAGGCACCGTCTCCGAAGATCTCGGCGAGTTGCTTGTAGTCGCCGGGCAGAGCGGTGCCGAGGCGCTCCTCGACGGCGGCCCAGTCGATCGTCCGCGTCCGTCCCCCTCCGGCCCACCCGGTCACGGCAACGACCCGCTCCACCCACGAGGCATCGACTGGCAACCCGTCCACCACCGGCGCGGCCCGTTCGGCGACCAGCACCACGCGCCGCACACCGCCCTCGCTGTCCACGGTCCCGGCCCCGATCCACCAACTCCCATATGCCCATGCCCGCATGTCCACCACGTGCTCACCGAAGGGGGCGAGCAGGGGCAGCCCTGTCGTCGCGTCCACCGTCGGATCGGCGTATCCGCCCATGGCGAGATTGCGTGAGACCCCGTACCGGCCGCTGATCCCCTCAACCAGCTCGGCCAGCGAGATCTCCCCGGCGACGGCAAGACAGAGGTGCCCTGCCCCATGCCCGGCCACGCCGCACTGCAGCGGCTGCGCACCGCGCCGAGCCAACCGCGTTATGGCATCGAGCAGTTCGTCCTGTCCCATGAGCTTCCGCTCCTCCCTGCGCATGCGCTCCAGCTTGCCGTCCTCCTTGATCCCCCGGATCTCCCGCCTGACGCGAAAGCCGATATATCCCCAAGCCGGGAGCGCAGCGACAAGACTCATCAGCCGATCCTCGCCGGACTCGCCGTACCTGAGGGTGATCGACCCCATGAGAGCGGCCCAAGTCATTGCATAGCCGAGCAGACGACTCATGCCCCCATCGCCCCCGCGGAGAAGTCGACCGTCCAGGATTCGCGCACCAGGCACCCAGGAGATTCACCCCGGGACGAACCCCGGCCACCATGGCGGAATGTTTCCCGGGCACTCTGGGGCTGGATACGAGTCCACAATCCCAAGCCACGTCACGAAAAACCAAATAAGACACACTGAAGACGACTCCGGCCACCAAAGTCACAGCAGGACCAAATCTACCCAGAACCCGATAGAAAGCCATCCACAAAACGGCTGCAGTCAGCCACATGAGCGGAGCAAGGAGTACGAGGTAGAACGAATTAGCAGATGAGTTTACGCCGACATCACAAGACGCCCAGACGCCCCCGATCACTGAAACCGAAACAACAGATACAGGAATACCGAGCAAAATTTCCGATCGAGTCCCGGCCATTGCAACCCCCCAAGCGCGTGCGGGAGCCCACTGTTATTCAAGCCGACTCTCCCGGTTCGTACCCCGTTTTGGATCAATAACAGGATGGGCTCGTGGAAAATATGGCACAGCTGACGGCCCGCCAGATGCACCTGGCGGGCCGTCACGTCGGAGTTCAATTCAGTCGAAGCCCAGCGGCTCAGAAAGCCCGGTAATACGGCGTCTCGATCGTCCCCGCGACACTGAATGCAGAGAATTCTGCCTCCGTGAGCAAACGGTAAACGAATTCAGAGGCGGTCATGTCGAAACGCTGAAAAGGCTCCAGTGGATCCACTCGCGCCACCACGGGCCATGTCGACGGATCATGCGAGGTGTCGGCCAGCCAGTAGTACTCCTCCTCAATGAAGGAATACCCCCACTGCACAAGCCCTTTGCCCCCACTCTCGCCATCTCCGAGGAGCCCGAAGGGTTCGAACATCCGACGGTTATCGGGATTTCCACGCACGGACCTGAGCAAGGATTCGTGATTGGCCAGCACCGACTCTGCGACCCCTTGCGCCTTTAGTACCAGCACATGATCACAGAAGGCACCCCACGCCGCGAAGCGACGGCGCATTTCCTTGAAATCAGCCGGCAGAGGGGTGCCCAGCACCCTTTCAGTGTCGGCCCAGTCTAGTTCGCCTGGCTCAGCGCTCCAACCCGTCACCGTCACCAGGCGATTGACCCACTCCATGTGCACCCCTCCACGCGACTACGAACGGACTACGTCTTCGTCATGGTCTGTTCCAAATCGTCTGATTGACAATTTGAGACCCTGTCGAAGTGTAGGCGGTCATGGTAACACCGCGGGGAATTGGATTGCTTTCGTCCCCCCAAACAGGGACCGACGAATAGTAGACCGTATTCCCCGCTGCGATCGAGTCCGCAATCTTCTTCTCTGCCCCCGCCATTTCAGGGGAGTTCGCGGTCCGATACAGCGGCACCAGGTTGCGTCGATCTGTTCCGCTACCACCGAGCTGACGCGCCAGAAGATGACCGCGGTTCATAGTGGGGTCGTTCCCTAGCTTGAACCCCGGGGGAGCACTCTCCCAGAATCCAGGCGTTTGCGGAGGCCACGGCGCGTTACTACCCATGATCTCCGTGGGCGGCGTGTTCATCACCTTGTCACCACTCTTGTCCGTGTAGTTGAACCCGCCAGCCGTGAGGCACGCGAAGGCGCCCTGAGCCCGCCCCTGCTGGTCGAGCGGCATGTAGTACACCATGCTCTGGCCGCGAGTGCAGTCCTGCCGCTGGAATGGGAACCGGCCGACGCCAGGCTGCCACTCCTTCTTCGAGTCAGGCTTGAGCAACAGTCCCTTGTCGTAGTCCGGTGTGGCACCAGGATCCGACTCGTATCCCTGGGATCCCGTGGGCGAGTTCCACCCCAACACATCAAGGAACACCTGTCCAGCAGTCAAGAGTCCTCGGCCCGCGGTCTTCGCAACTGCCTTTGTCCCGCTCTTGAAGGCGTCCTCCACGGTATTGACCACGTCACGGCAGAAGCCGCAAGAGATGTGACCGTCGAGCTCAACCCTGCTGGTGGGGTTCCCACCGGTGAAGGCGTAGCGGTTGCCGCTGTACGGGTCCACGCCGAGGCCCATGTCCGCCAGCGCCCCGTTGTACATGTCTCGGGTCGTGAAGCGGTTCAGGCCTGGGCTGTAGTTGCGGAAGCCCATGTCGTACTCGCCTGCAGAGGCGTCCCAGCGCTTTGAGTTGAAGCGGTAGGGGTTGTACGCGTCCTTGGTGGGGTCGGCGGTGTCTGGCCGGTCGATGCCGGTGAATTCGGACTCGTCGTCCTTGCCGTAGGCGGTGTAGCCGTATGTCGCCTTCGCGTTGCCGTTCTCGTCCGTCAGGGTTTCGACGTCCGTGTGGCTGTTGTAGCCGTAGAAGCCGTCCTCCGACGTTCCGTCAGTGTGGTGCTTGACCTGGGACAGACGCTCGCCCCACGGGCTGTACTGGTAGGACTTGGTCAGCTCGCCGGAGACCTCCTCGCCCAGTACCTCGCCGGACATGCCGAGGTAGTTGAAGTCGGTGGTCTTGCCGTCTGCCGTCTTCGAGGCCGTGCGGTCCAGCGGGTCGAAGGTGTACTTCGTGGACTTCAGGGCCCCCGCGTCGTCCACCTTCTGGGACTCGACGACGTGGTCGAAGCCGTCGTACACGCTGCGCTCCACGACCTCGCCGCCCGCCGTGACGGACTCCTGGCGGCCGAACGGGTCGTAGTTGTACGAGAATGACGTGCCTGATGTCGCCGATGACAGGAGGCGGTTGCGGTCGTAGGTGAAGGTGGTTGAGGTGCCCTTGACCGACTGGCTGACGACGTTGGCGTTGTCGTCGTGGACGTACGTCTCCGTCGCCGCGCCGTTGCCCGTCTTGACCGACTTGGCGAGTCGGCTGGCCGGGTCGTAGGTGTAGTCGGTCGTGGAGGAGAGATACGCCGCGTTGTCGTCGGCGTTCATCTTCTTCGCGACGTCCTGCGCCTTGTTGCCGTTCGGGTCGTAGGCGTACGTGTGCGAGGCGACCAGGGTGCCGTTGGGCTTGTTCTCCTTGGTCGACTTCAGTGCGCCGTCGAGGTAGTACGTGTGGTCGACGGTGTTGTCGTTGGCCTTCGTCTCCTTCAGTTTCTGACCGCGGGCCGTGTAGGTGTACGTGGACACCTTCGGGGAGGCGTCCGTCGGTGACTTGCCGACCTCGACCGTCTTCACCAGTTCGCGCAGGTCGTAGGTGTAGGACGAGTGCTGGTCGGGGTGGGTGACCGTCTCCGGCTGGCCGTTCGCGTCGTACGCGTACGACGTGGCCTTCTCTTCCTGGCCCGCGAGCGACTCGGTCACCTTCTTGACCTGGTTCAGGCCGGTGTACGTGACCGTGTACGCGTCCGCGTTCGTGCCCGACGACGTGTCGTCGATGGACGTCAGGTTGCTGTTCGCGTCGTAGGCGTACGTGAACGTCTTCTGCTCGTTGTCCGTGTCGGACGTGTTGTCCCGGACCAGCTTCACGCCGTCCGCCACGGCCTTTCCGCCGCTGTTCTCGAACAGCTCCAGCTTCGCCGCATTGCCCTGCTCGAAGTCGTACGAACCGAGCGGCACCCAGGTGCCCTTTGCGGCCGTCTGGTCGACGGTCTTGTCGGTCGTGCCCGTGGCGTGGGTGACGGTGTACTTCGCCGCCGTGGCCGCGCCCGTCACCTCCGGGTACTTCACGTACGCGTCGTACGTGCCGTCCGCCGGGATGTTCAGCGTCCACGTGAAGGCGTCCGTGCCCGTGCCCGCCGCGTGCGTGGCGTGGTCGTAGCCCTGCTGGCCCTCCGCGTCTGCCTTCGTCCAAGTGCCGGTCGACGTGGTGTGCTGGGTGTCGGAGTTGTCGGCCAGGACGACGTTCTTGCCGACCGGGACGCCGTCGTCGGACTTCGACTTGAGCTTGCCGTCCGGGTAGTAGCCCCACGCCATCGTGCGGTTCGAGGAACCGCCCGCCGAGGTGAGGGTCCGGGTGGTCTGCTGGCCCAGGTCGTTGTAGTCGTACGTGGTGGAAATGTCCCACGGGTCCACGGACGACTTCGCCCAGCCGTTGTCGAAGTAGCTGTAGGTCGTCTTGTTACGGACCGTCTGGCCCTCTGACGGCGGCAGCGACGTGGACTTCATCCGGCCCACCGCGTCGTAGGCCGTCTCTGTGTAGACGTTCGGGTCGTTGTAGCGGGCGTCCGCCGGGTCGTACGGCTGGAACTGCTTGACCGGGCGGTTCAGCGCGTCGTACTCCGTACGCGCTGTGAACGCCTCCGTCGATCCGGCCTCCACGGCCCGCGGCGTGAGCACCTTCGTGGTGTTGCCGACCTCGTCGTACTCGAACTTCGTCGTCCGGTACGTGATCGACGTCGTGCCCTTGTGCGGGACCTTGACCTGAGTCTTCGCACCACGCTCGTCGTAGGTGACGGTCGTGGTGTTGTTCTCGGCGTCCGTTGTCGAGACGACCAGCGAGTCCTTGTCGTAGGACCGCTGGGTGGTGTTCCCGGCCGCGTCCGTGACCTTGGTGACCCGGTGGTTCAGGTCGTAGGCGGTCTTGCTGGTGTAGTCGGTCGTGTCCGCGGTCGCGTTCTTCTTCGGGTCGATGACCGTGGTGGTGTTGCCGACGTTGTCGTACTTGTAGCTGACCTTGTCGCCGTCGGCGTTCACGGCCGAGGTGAGCTGGTAGATCGCGTTGTAGTTGTTCGTCGTGACGTAGTCCGTCGGGTCCGACGTGGTCAGCGTGCCCTTGGGCTCCGTTGTCGTCTTGAGGTTGCCGACCTTGTCGTACGTGTAGGCCGACTTCCGTTCGTCCGACGTCGCCATGTCCTTCGGCGCGGTGGCCGACGTCACCTGGTCTGTGGCGTCGTAAACGGCTGTGGACACCGCCCCGTTGGGCGCCGTCGACTTCGTGACGTTGTCGTTGGCGTCGTACACGGGCGCCGGGGTCGTGATGAAGTCGCCCTCGCCCTGGTCCTTCGGCACCGTGGAGACCAGTGGGCGGCCGAACGTGTCGTACGTCTGCGTGGTCTTCTTGTCCAGCGCGTCCGTCACCGACGTGACCTGGCCGCGCTCGTCGTAGACGAACTTCGTCGACTTGTCCAGCGCGTCGGTGATCGTCTGCGGGTAGCCCGTGGGGCCGAAGTCGCTGTTCGTCGTCGCGTTGCCGTTGGCGTCGGTCGCCTTGGTCAGCTGGCCGTAGCCGTTGTAGGCGTACGACGTCGTGTAGTCGTCCGCCGTGGCGGTCGCGACGCCCTTCGGGTCGGTGACCGTCTTCAGGTTGCCGAACGTGTCATAGCCGAACCGCCACTCGCGCCCCTCCGGGGAGGTCTTCGAGACCAGGTCGGCCGCGTAGCCGTCCGCCCGGGTCTGGTAGCCGTACTGCGCCGAGTTGGCCGGGTAGGTGCCCGGGGCGCAGTCCTCGGACGGCGGGACGCCGTTCTTGTTGTTCTCCGCGTCGCGCTGCCAGAGCGGATAGCCCGTCTTCTGGTCGTAGCAGTGCGCGGTCTTGGCGCCGTTGTCCTCCTCGATGTAGGTGACGTTGTTGTCCGCGTCCCACGTCATCTTCGTGGTCTCGGACTTGGCGTTGGTGGTCTGCACCGGGCGGCCGAAGTCGTCCGTCACGTAGTCCGTGGCGTTCGTCTCGGCGTCGGTGACCTTGGTGTCGGTGAACTTGGGGGTGGTGGCGTTGGACGCGTATGCGAAGCCGGTGGCACCGTTGAGACGGTCGGTGATCGTCTTTGTCCACCAGTGGTACTTCGGGTCGTCACCGTCCTTCGGGGCGTAGTACGCCATGTCGGTCGCGTTGCCGCGTGGGTCCGTGGCCTCGACCAGCTTGACGTTCTTGTTGCCCTGCGTGGCGTCGTAGGTGAACTTGAAGACCTTCGGCTGCGCCGAGCCCTCACCGTCCACGATCCGGCCGAGCAGGCCCTTCTCGGTGTAGTAGAAGGCGACCTTGCGGCCCGAGATGTCCGTCATGGACTTCACGTGGTCGTAGATCTTGGTGTTGGTCAGCTTGGTGCCGCTGACCTTCGCGCCCGTGTCGTCGATGTACTCGTAGGACGAGTCGCCCTTCTTGTAGTGGTCGACCGTCAGGGACTGGCGGCCTGCTGGGTCGGTGACGTACCTGAGGAACTTGGTCGGCTTGTTGTTGGACCGGCGCTCCTCGTACGTGAACGTCTGCGCGTTGCCGTTCTTGTCGACCGTGGAGGTCAGGTAGCCGTCGCAGCCGAACAGGAACCGCGTGCCGTCCGGCCGCGTCATCGTCCACGCGTCCGGTACCGGGTCGCTGGACGGCTTGCACTCCGCGCCCGGCTTGGCCTCCAGCTTGAAGTGGACGCCCGCGGGGGCCTTCCACACGCTGTTGGTGCTGTCCCAGCGGAAGACGTGCGTGGTGCCGTCGCCGTCCGGGAGGCGGACCTCGGTCGGGTTCGGGTTCGGGTGGAAGTCCAGCGGCGCGCCGAGCCGGATGGGGCCGGCGACCTGGAACGACCAGCCGTGACCGGCGACCGTGTCACTCGTGTCGAGCGAGTTGTACGAGAACCGGGCGAAGGTGTTGAGGCCCCGGCCCGGGTTGGCGAACGCGTTGTACGACCAGACGCTGTTGCCCGCGGCGAGGTTGTTCATCACCGTGGACCCGGCGCCGGTGTTCTTGCCCGTGTACGAGTAGAACTTCTCCAGGCCGAGCTGGTTGGAGGTCGGGGCCTCGACGGCCGTGTTCTGCTTCAGCGGTGGGATGCCGCCTGTCCCGGCCGACAGCCAGGTGCCGTCGGCGACCGTGCGGACGTCCCAGCCGAGCACGTACTCGGTGCGCTTGTTGCCGGAGTCCGAGTTGATCGGCGTCTTCACCTCGGCCTGGATCGTGGCCGACTCGCCGGGGGTGAGCGGCGGGATGGCCGTGGCCAGCTGGTTGCCGCCGGTCGTGGCGTCCGTGCCGTCGGGGAGCTGCCAGGTGTAGGAGAGCTCGCGCTCGCCCGAAGCCCACGCGGAGGACGTGGTGTTGGTGACCGTGAAGTCCACCGTGTAGGTGGTGTTCGGGGTCATCCGGGAGGGGGTCTGCGGCGCGTAGTACGTGTCCTGCGTCGTGGAGTCGACGTAGACGACGCGCAGCAGCGGGCCGAGCTGGTAGTCGTCGGCCTCCGAGGACAGGAACAGCGTGCGCTCCTGCGGACCGGTGGCGGACTCGTCCTTGAGCCGGACCATCGCGCCCTTGTTCGCGGCCGGGTCGTCGATCCAGTCCTGGGTGAGGGAGGTCGCGTCCCACCAGTGGCGGCCGACGTCGTGGACGCTGCCGACGGTGTCGGAGACGGTGGCCGAGTAGTCACCGCCGGGTGCGGTCCAGGCGGTGGCGGCGGTGGCGTTGTTCCAGGTCGCCTCGGTCTCGTCGAAGTTCCGGTTGAGGCCGTGGAGTTCGTAGATCGCGCCGTCGGTGTCGGTGGTGGTCTCCGCGCCCCACATGAACATGCGGGATTCCAGGACGGTGGCCGTGTCCGGGATGTCGTCAGTGGCGAACTTCATCGCCGCACGGGTCTTGCCGTACGTGGACGAGTTGTTACCGACGCTCAGCCAGTTCTGGCCCACGCCCCAGGACTGCATGGTGTCCTGGTTGGTGCCGGGCTGCGCGGAGGACAGCGCCGTGTCGGTGACGCCCGATGTGCCCTGGATGAGCTTCATCGTGCGGCCCGCCTTGGGCACGCCGACGGTCCGGGTCGGGGATCCGAGTAGGTCGCCGTCGGCCGTCTTGACCGCGATCTGGTAGTAGTACGACCGCCCGATCTGGCCGGCGTACGTGTCCGGAGTCGGCGTGGCCGTCGTGTCCGCGTACGAGGTGGCCGTCTTGTCGACCGGCGCGATCAGGGTCGCCGCCGACGGCGTGAAGTCCTGCTTCGTCGAGCGGTGCAGCTGGTACTCGACGATGTCGGCGCCGGTTTCGCCGCTGGAGTTCTTGTACGCGGGCCAGCTCAGCTCCGGGCCGGTGCCGTGGACGACGGTCGGGGACCGCAGGGCGGTGCCGGCCCGGCCCCAGGAGACGGTGAGCCGCGGGATCGTCGCGGTCTCGCCGCCGTAGTAGCCGTCACCGGCCTCGTAGCGGGGGCCGCCGAGCGGGCCCGTGGACGACTCGTCCTTGGCCTTGAGGATGAAGCCGTGGTTCGCGGTGCCGTTGACCCACTTCTGGACGGTGTCGGCGACCGGGAACTTGTGCCACTCGTTGTACTCGCCCTTGTTCTTCACGATCTGGGCGGGGTTGACCAGGCGTACCGCGTCCGCGATGACCGCGGTGGAGTCGGAGGCCGGATCGTCACCGAGGACGACCTTTCCGGCCGTGCCCTTGGCGAACGGCAGCTGCGTGCCGCCGTTCAGGGACGTCCACTCGCCGTTGGTCCCGGCGCTCTGGTCGACGGTGTACGTGGCCGAGCCGTCCCGGTGCGTCACCGTGTACGGCGCGTTGGTGGCCCGGTCGGCGGCGGCGACGTAGTGCGCGTCGACCCGGTAGGTGGCGGTGTCCTTGACTTTCGGCTGCCAGGTGTACTTGTCACCGGCGACCGTGTCCTTGTTGTACTGGTAGTCCTGGTCCACCGCGTACTGAGTGAGCGAGGAGCCGGACGCGGGCCAGGTGCCGGTCGCGGCCGTGGTGCCCGCGTCGCCGTTGTCCACCTGGACGCTGGTGCCGGACAACTCCCCCAGCAGGCCACTGGTGTTGGACCAGGTGGCCGTGGACTCGTCCCAGGCGCCGGTGGCCCGGTACGCCTGGATGGGGACGTCGTTGCCGTTGGTGGTGTGCGACTGGTCGAAGTAGACGCTCAGCCGGGCCGCGTCGACCTGCACCCCGGCGGGGATCTCGTCCAGCGGGAACTTCAGGAGGGAGCGCGCGCTGGCGCTGCTGGAGGTCTTGCCCGTGGACAGCTTCCAGGAGGAGTTGAAGTTCGTGCCCGGGGAGTCGGACAGGACCATGGTGTCCTGGGACCCGCTCGGCGACGGCGCGATCGTGAGCGTCGGGTCGACGACGACCGGGTACTGCCGCTCCTTCGCCTTCAGCCACTTCGCGTCGGGGGTGACGGTCAGCTTCCAGCCGTCGCCGTCCCGGTCGCGGGTCAGCTTCTGGGTGACATCCGCGCTGAACTCGTATCCGTACGGCGACGACGCGGACTTCTTCGCGTCCGTCATGTACGGGGCGGGGATAACCAGAACGGGGGTATTGGGCAGCTCGCCGAAGAACGCGATCGAGCCGTCCTTGCGCGCCTTCGGCGTCAGACCGCCGTCTGTGTTGAGAGTGAACGTGAACGTCACCGGGCCGGACGGGCGCTTCGCCAGGGTGATGTCCTCCTTCACCCGGCCCGGACCGACCTGGTACGACAGGTCGGCGCCGTGCGCCGCGCCCGGGTAGGTGACGGTGGCGCCCTTGGCCTCCGGCTTGAGCCGCTTGCCGGGCGCGTCCTCCAGGCCGAGGGTGACGGCTCCGCCACCCGGGGCCTCGAAGCGCAACAGCCGGTCCGGGTCGGATCCGAACCAACTACGGCCTGTATTAGTGGTGTTGGCGTAGTCAAAGCCCTTGGGCTTGTCCTTGCCCTTCACGTCCTTCGCGGGGCGTACAGTCCCGTCGATCCGCTTCCAGGACTTCGACTCCGGGGCGCGATAGGAGGTCGGCGCCGCCGACAACTCCGCCTCTACGCGGCCGTCGGAGAGCTCCCAGAAGCGGGCGGTGGGGGTGCGTCGCTTGGTCAGCTCCTTGACGCGCTTGGCCTTCGGCGCGTTCTTGCCCTTGGGGAGTTTCTGCCGGTCGGCTATTTGACCTTCGTCGTAGGAGGGGGGTTCCTTCTCCTCCTTCTGCTTCCTCTGCTTCTCCTCGTCGTCGTCGGAGAACAAGCCGGAAAGTGATTCCGTGAAGCTCTTGCCGGGCTCACCGGAAACCGGTGCGGCATAGGCCATTTGTGGTAGCAGCGTGCTCGCCACTGCCGATACCACCAAGCAGGAGAGATATCTCCTGTAGGGAACTTTCACCTAACTGCCTTTCGGGCAGGCGGAACGGACCGGAGCGGAGGTTCCCGCCCGGCTTGGGGGTGTTCCATCGCGGCCAACGAGCCGGAACGCCCGGCCCGTACGCGTGACGGCGGATTTCTAGTAAGCGCACCGACGCGCCGTCAAGGGCATGGACATCACAGGCAAAACACCGCTGAAGGCCGGGGCTTTATGCCCTGTTTATTCGGTCGCTCGCACGGCGGGGTACGGATGGTGTATAACCGCCCGGTTCCACAACCGCCGCCTACCGAAAGCCGGTTCACTGTTATGCCATCAGCGGGGCCCGAGAAGGCCGAGTCGGACGAGAAAAGCGAGGAGAACGAGAAGAGCGACCAGACGGAGATGGCCGAAAAGGGCGCGGAATCCGCAGGGGACACGGACGGCTCCGGCTCCGCGAAGCGGCGCTCCGACGGGACCCGGGCCACCCTGGCGATCGCGGCCGCCCTGCTGCTCGTCACCGGCGGCCTCGTCGCCTACGGGATGTTCGGCACCGAGAGCAAGCCGAAGGCCGAGCCCGTGCCGACCGCCGAGGTGACGTACGAGGTCACCGGTGACGGCCCGGCCGACATCTCCTACCTGGCCCGGAGCGAGTCGGGCAAGGCGACGGTGGCCAAGGCCGCGGAACTGCCCTGGCGGAAGACCGTCGAGGTACCGCTCGGCAGGACGCCGATCGTGTCGATCCAGCTCGGCGAAAAGGGCGGCAAAGCGTCCTGCACCCTCGCCATCCGCGGCAACCATGTGCAACTCGCCACAGCGAGCGGCGAGTTCGGCCGTGCCGCCTGCTCGGGCGGCGAACTGCCGACCGAGACAGAGTGACCCCGCGCGGACACGCCGGGCTCACCTCAGGTGTGCGGCAGCACGAACCGGCAACTGCGGCGCGATGCGGTTCCACCATCCGCCCCTGAAGGGCAGGCGGCGTGCGTTGCGGCCTCGCAACCAGAATGGGTGTTTTATCCGTCAGGTTGACGGCGATGCGACGGTGTATCTAAGACTGTCCTGGTCAGGGCGGGGTTGCCTGCCCTGTGCGGCGGGGGGCGCGAAGCCCGGAGAGGGATCTCCGGCGGCGCGGAGCGGCAGTGGATCGGTCCCATGACGTAGTCAGTCCTGCCCAGTTGGCACAGCCAGGGGAGGACAACAGCCATGGGACGGCGCGCGGTTCGCCAGTACCGGTCAGCTCAACCCGGAGGGGGCCAGGGCTCGGGGGAGCCCAGAGGGCACGGCCGCGGACGCCGCACCCGTGTCCGAAGACGCGCCGCGCGGCGAGGCGCGGCACGGGTGGTCACGGTTGGCGTGTTCCTCTGCGTCGCCGCGTTCGGCGGTGGTGTCGCCATTGCCTACTTGCAGGACACACGCGACCAGGCGGGGGCCGACCGCGCCCCGGGCACCGCCGACCTACGAGAAGAAGCCTCGGCCGGTCCCATTCCTGACGCCCGCCCCGCTGACGCGTCGCCGAGCGGCAGCACGTCGCCCGACGCATCTCCCTCGCCCAGCACTTCCCCTTCGGCCAGTGCCTCCGCCTCACCCAGCGCCTCCGCTTCGCCGTCCCCGTCACAGACCCGCGACGAGAAGGTCGCCGTACCGGCCACCGGCCCCGGCACCTTCCGGACGGCTGGGGCAGGCCCGGCGACCGCGGGCGCGGGGCCTCGTGTGTGGCGCTACAAGGTGATGGTCGAGGACGGCATCGACATCACAGCGAGCGGGGCCGCGGCCCGGGTCGACGCGATACTCGCCGACAACCGGGGCTGGACCCGCGGCGGCCAGCACTCGTTCAAGCGGGTGGGGTCGGGCTCCTACGACTTCGTGGTGAAGATCGCGACGCCGGGTACCGTCGACGCCATCTGCGGCGCCGCGGGCCTGCAGACCAGGGGCGAGGTCAACTGCAGGGTCGGGGAGAACGTGGTCGTGAACCTCAAGCGATGGGTCCTCGGCTCACCCCAGTTCGACGGGCCCATCGCCGAGTACCAGGCGCTGATCATCAACCACGAGGTCGGCCACCGAATCGGCCGCGGCCACGAGGGCTGCCCCGGGCCGGGCCAGCCCGCCCCGGCGATGATGCAACAGATCAAGGGACTGAACGGCTGCGTCGCCAACGCCTGGCCTTACAACCGGGCCGGTGCCTATCTCAGCGGCCCTTCGGTTCCCTGACGGGCCCGTACGACAGGAGCAGGGGCTTCACGGAAGACCCGTGTGATCTGAGTTGGCGGATTTCGGCCGATCGGCCCGCCATCGGCATCGGCATGAGCGCGAGTGATCGCCGCGGTACGGCCTGCCCGCTGGCCCGCCCCCATGGCGACGCCCGCCGTGGGGGGGCCCCCCCCCGGGCCCCCCCCCACGGCGGGATCTGTGGCGTACTGCCGTTACCGCGCTACCGCATCACGGTGTGAGAGCCGAGCCCAGGCCGTCGCCCGCCTGCGTGCCCAGCTGGCTGCGGCCGATGTAGACGCCGCTGGACGTGGAGATTCCGGCGCTGCCACTGGGCAGGTACAGGATCGTGCCGTCCTCGTTGTTCTCGCCCATCGCGCCGATGGCGAGGTCCGCGCGGCCCCAGCCCGACAGGTCGTTCAGGACGACCTTCGAGCCGAACCAGTCGTTGGACTCCGTCGCCCCGGGGATGCCGGAGGTGTCCTGGTGGAACGCCTGGGCGCCGCTGCCGGTCAGGCCGCTGGAGGTACCGCGCAGCAGGACGACCATGCCCGCGTCCGTCCGGGAGGTGCCGGAGCGGGTGAGGTCTTCCCGCGGCACACCGGCGACGACGTCGGCGTAACCGTCGCGGTCGTAGTCGCCGACGCTGATGGACCAGCCCATGGCGTCGCCGTTCTCGGCCGCGCCCGGCACCCCGCCGGAGTCCTGGTGGAGCGTCGTACGGCCGGTGGTGGTCAGGCCTGAGGACGAGCCGTAGAAGGCCGTCACCTGGCCGCCCCGGTACGCCCCGGACTCGGCGGTGTACGGCTGGCCGACCACGGCGTCCGCGTACCCGTCGGCGTTGACGTCGCCGACGTCCACCGAGCGGCCGCCCTTGACACCGAGGATGCCCGCGCGCTGCAGGCCGGTCGCCGAACCCTCAAGGACCAGTACGCGGCCGTACTTGTCCGGGTCGCGGAAGTTGACGACGACATCGGTGTAGCCGTCGCGGTTGAAGTCGCCCGTGGCGGAGTCGGCGGCGTAGGCGGAGCCGCTATAGGGGCCGGAGCCCAGGTAGCCGGAGGTGGCTGTTCCGGTCGCGCCGTCGTAGGACCACCAACGGCCCGGCTTGCCGCGCGCGACGGAGAAGACGTCGGCCTTGCCGTCACTGTTGAAGTCCCCGACGGTGACGGACGATCCGTGCCGCTCCCAGTCCGCGCGGGTCTCGGAGCCGGTGTTGAGCACCTTGCCGGAGTTGAGCTCCGGGCCGTACATGACGGTCACCATGCCGTTGTTGGTGAGGCTGTGGGTGTCCTCGTAGGGGCTGCCGATAACGAGGTCGGCGTGGCCGTCGCCGTTGACGTCGCCCCACGCGGTGTCGGTGCCGAACTTGTCGCCAGTCTCCGAGCCTCCGGGGACACCCGGGCTGTTCTGGGTGATCGTCTTCTTGGCGGCGGGCACGGGGCCGTCCGTACCGCCCGGGACGACGGTCACGGTGCCCGCGCCGTCCTTGCCGTTGTCCGCGGCATCCGGCGTGCCCGCGACCAGGTCGGGGACGCCGTCCCCGTTCAGGTCGGCGGTGGGCGGCGCGGCGTTCGCCGCCGGGCTGGCCGCGAACCGGCGGATGTCGGCGAGCTTGGAGTACAGGTCGTCGCCCGGGCACTCAGTCGCGTAGCCGTCGCGGTGGCCTGAGATGGTGCGGAGCGTGGCCTGCTCGCCTTCGTTCCACACGCCCGTGTCGGCGCTGGCGGTGAGCGTCACCTGGCCGGCCGGGTCGACGCCGTACTGGCCGAGCTTGTAGGCGGCGATGCGAGCGACGGCGTTCTGGATGGGCGCGGTCGTCTTGCCGTCCGTGGCGTAGTTTCCGATGACGGAGATGCCGATGGAGTAGCCGTTGAAGCCGTAGGTGTGCGCACCCCGCACGGGCAGGTCGACACCGCCCGCACGGCCCTCATAGATCTTGCCGCATTTGTCGACGAGGAAGTTGTAGCCGATGTCGTTCCAGCCGTTGGACTCCACGTGGTACGTGAAGACCGCCCGGAGGATCTTCGGGGTGTCGGCGCAGGTGTAGCCGTTCGCGTCCGTGGTGTGGTGGACGAAAGCCGCGTCGAGCTTGTCCAGGTACGCCGGCGGGTCGTCGACCCTGGACTCGTCCGCGCCCCAGGTGGTGCGGGAGACGATCGGCGGCTGGTTGACGGTGGACGGGAGAGGCGTCGGCACGGTCTCGGTCGGCGTCGGCGTCGGCGTCGGCGAGGTGGAGTCACTCGGCGAGGCGCTGTCACTCGGCGCGGGGCTCGTGCTCTCGCTCGTGGATTCACCGGGGGACGCGGTGGGCGAGCTGGGGGGCTCGGTGGGCGAGTTGGCGGGCGCTGGGCTCTCCGCCGTCGTCGCGGCGGGGGACTCGTCGGCCGTCGAGTCGCCGCCCGGCGATTCGTCAGGCACCGGTGTGGAGCTCTNCCGGGGGACGCGGTGGGCGAGCTGGGGGGCTCGGTGGGCGAGTTGGCGGGCGCTGGGCTCTCCGCCGTCGTCGCGGCGGGGGACTCGTCGGCCGTCGAGTCGCCGCCCGGCGATTCGTCAGGCACCGGTGTGGAGCTCTCGACGGGCGGCTGCAGCGCGTAGGCCGCGGGATCGGCGTCGCTGCTGTCCGGAGCGTCCTGCGCCTCCTGGTTGGCCCTCTTGGCCTCCTTCGGCAGCATGCCCGGATCCACCAGGTCAAGGCGGAGCGCCTTCGGCAGACCGTCGCTCACCGAGCCGTCGGCGGCGACCACGCGGGCCTCGACACCGTCCGAGGGGCCGACCCAGCGGGGCTCGGTCGCGCCGCGCATCTTCCTCTCGTTCTGGCCCTCGGCCGTCTCCACGGGGTCGACGCCGAGTTCGAGCTTCTGCCAGCCGGTCCACTCACCGGTCTCGACGCTGCGCGTACGGACCTCCGCCGTGCCCTCGATGTCCACCTTGCTCGCGGGCCAGGAGATGCCGAGGAGGCTGTACGGCTCGGTGCCGCGGCGGTCGACGCCGCTCTTCCCGGCGCCCTTCGCCTGCAGCGGCACGGTGTGCATCTTGACCGGGGAGGCCTTCGCCTTCGTCTCCGTCTGGCCGTCGGGCGGAGTGGCGATGGCGACCGTCACCACTCCCGCACCGCCGATGACGACGGCGCCGAGGGTCAGCCAGGTTCTCCTTTTCAGGCTCAGCGGCTTGTACGCATGGGTTGATCGCGGACTCAAACGTTCCACCTTTGAAAAGTCTCGTACTTGGCAACGCTTCGTGATTCGCGGGGGGACCCCACGTAACCTCAAGCGGCTCCGCGCTCCTGAACATCACGCCTACAAGCCGTGCGCCTTCTCACACCTCAAATCCCCGCACGCTGTACAACCTTTGGTGCACGTCGTTCGTCCGCGTGCAAGGTGACGGCACGTACATCGGCGCACCCTGGGAGCTCATCCAGCCAAGATCGGGCGAAAGTTACTTATTGGTATGCGGGACTTCTTGCGCTAGCGGCAGTAATACGTGTTCTCATTCCGTCGAGAGTGAGGAACGTCACATGCGTGTCGCTACCATGCACAATGCGGGCTCCCGGGGTATATCGCGCCGCGGATTCATCGCTGGAACTGGTTCCATTCTTGGGGCTGTTGCCCTTGCGGGGCATGTCAGCGCCGACGCCCACGCGAAGGCCGCCCCCAACTCCGCCGCGTCGATCGAACCCGGCGCCCACGTCCAGGCCCTCGTGATCGGTACCGGGTACGGCGGGTCCGTGGCCGCTCTGCGGCTCGCGCAGGCCGGGGTCGAGGTGCACATGGTCGAGATGGGGATGGCCTGGGACACCCCGGGGCCCGACGGCAAGGTCTTCGCCAACACCACCGCGCCGGACTTCCGTTCGTACTGGCTGCGTACCAGAACCAGACAGCCGATCAGTCAGTTCCTCGGGTATCCGCTCGACAAGAACGTCCCGCGCTACACCGGCATCCTGGACGCCGAGGAGTTCGGCGGGATCATCGTGTATCAGGGACGCGGGGTCGGCGGCGGGTCGCTGGTCAACGGGGGGATGGCGGTCACGCCTCGGCGGGAGAACTTCGGGGCCGTGCTGCCGTCCGTGGATGCGGATGAGATGTACGACGTCTACTATCCGCGCGCCAACGCGGGGCTCGGGGTCAGCAGCGTCGACCCCGGCTGGTGGGAGGCGGCCGACTGCTACCGGTACGCGCGGGTCGGGCGTAAGCACGCCGAGCGGTCCGGGTTTCCGTTCGTCTTCGTGCCGAACGTGTACGACTGGGCGTACATGGAGCGGGAGGCGGCCGGGGAGGTGCCGAAGTCCGCGCTGGTGGGTGAGGTGCTCTACGGCAACAACCACGGGAAGAAGTCGCTGCGGCAGACCTATCTCGCCGGGGCCCTGGCGACCGGTCGGGTCGCCATCTCGCCGCTGCACAAGGTCACTTCGGTCGCTCCGGTGGGCGGGGGCGGCGACCCCGGGTACACGGTGGTCATCGACCAGATCGACACGGTCGGCGACCCCGTCGCCACCAAGACCGTCACCGCGGACAAGGTGTTCTTCGCGGCCGGAAGCGTCGGCACCAGCAAGCTGCTGACCCGGCTCAAGGCCACCGGCGTACTGCCCGGTCTGAACGGTGAGATCGGGAAAGGGTGGGGGGACAACGGGAACGTGATGTGCGGACGCGCCAACCACATGTGGGACCCGACCGGGAAGGTCCAGTCCGCCATGCCCACCGCCGGGATCGACAACTGGGCCGCAGGCGGCGCGTTCGCCGAGGTCGCGCCGCTGCCGACCGGGATCGAGACGTACGCCTCGTTCTACCTGTCGATCACCGACACTCCGCATCGGGCGGAGTTCTCGTGGAACGCCGCGAGGGGTGCGGTGGAACTCAACTGGCAGACCGCCTGGAAGCAGGCGTCCATCGACGCCGCGAAGACGATCTTCGACAGGATCAACTCCAGGGAGGGGACGATCTATCGGACCGATCTCTTCGGCGCGTACAAGATCTGGGGAGATCACCTCACATATCACCCGCTGGGCGGTGCGGTGTTGGACCGGGCGACCGACAACCACGGGCGGCTGCACGGGTATTCGGGGCTGTACGTCATCGACGGGTCGCTGATTCCCGGCAATGTGAGCGTCAATCCGTTCGTCACCATCACCGCGCTCGCCGAACGGAACATCGAGTCGGTCATCGCCGCTGACTTCTAGCTTCCGCGCGTAGCAGCTACACGGTGTGCGGGGGCAGGACGCAGACGGCGTCCAGGCCCAGTACGTGGTTGAGGCGGCCGAACGCCAGCCAGGAGCCGATGCTCATACTCAGCTCCACGATCTCGCGCTGGCTGTAGTGGGCGGTCATCCGGGTCCAGAACCCGGTGTCGCCGTCCAGGCCGTGGTGATCCAGGGCGTACCGCTCGGCGTACTCGGCGGCCAGGCGGGTGCGGTCGTCGAAAGCGTCGGTGGTACGCCACTGGGTCACCGCGTCGGCGAAGCCGTCCTCGACCTTCTGGCCGTCGTCGCGTTCGGTGCGCCAGTCGAGGCAGAAGAGGCAGCCGTTGATCTGGGCGATGCGCAGGCGCGCGGCTTCGAACTCGCGCAGGCCGAGGGTGGTGTGCTCGTACACCGCGAGGGAGAAGGCAGAGGCGGACGGACCGATGCCGGGGACCAGTTCGCCCCAGACGTAGCCGATCGGGTCCTTGCCTTCGGGGATGTCGATGTTCATCGTGGCCTCCTCGTACTCCTTCGAGGCCCGGCGAGCCTGCCCACCGCCGGGCGCAGGGGGACGTCCAGTGCGTCGTACAGGCCGGGTTCCGCCTCCGCCAACCAGTCGATCGCGCCCACCAGGCGGCCAACCGCCGTGGCGTTCCCGCCCGCCGACCTGTTCTCGCCCTCGTCGGTGGCCTCGACCGTGACCTCGATACGGGGGCGGCCCTCGATGATCACGCGGTGTGCTCCGGCGCCGTTGTCGGGTGGCGTTGGCCAGTGCGGGGCGCAGGACGCGTGGATGCGGGTGATGTGCTCGATGACGATGCGGGGCTGGCCCGCGACGATGCCCTGTACCTCGAAGCGGACCGCACCCTGGGTGTCGGCCTGGAACTCGCCCATGGTCGTGGTGGCTACCGTCTTGTCCAGCGGGCAGCGGTCCAGTGTCTCGCTGATCTCGTCGAGTTCGGTGCCGAGTGCCCGTGCCATCAGCCGCAGTTGGCCGCCCCACACCATGGTCGGGACGCCCGGCGCGAGCATCGGCGGCTCGTAGTCCATGGGCTGGCCCATGCCTACCAGGTACCGGACCGAGTCCTCCTGGTCGTACGTCGCATAGTCGAAGATCTCCTGGCAGCGGATCGCGTCGACCGTGCTGCCGAGTCCGCTGATCAGCAGGGGCAGTACGTCGTTGGCCCAGCCGGGGTCCACTCCGGAGACGAACAGCGAGCCGCCGCCGTCCGCGATGGCGGCCCGTACGGGGTCGCGCAGCTCGGGTGGTGCGCTGCGCTGGTCGTACAGCGCGTACAGGGCGGGGGTGACGACGACGGCCCCGGCCCGGATCGCCCGGAGCACGTCGGCGAGTGCGTCGTCGGGGCGGAGGTCGCCGGAGGCGGCGTAGACCACGGCGCGGGGTGCGGCGGCCAGTACCGCGGCGATGTCGTCGGTCGCCGTGACGCCCAACGCACCGTCGAGGCCGCCGAGTTCGCCCGCGTCGCGGCCGACCTTGTCCGGGTTCCGGACGACTACGGATGTCAGCTTCAGCGCGGGGTGCGCCTGGACGGCGCGGATGGCCGCGCGGCCCACGTTGCCGGTGCCCCAGACGACCGTGGGAATCATGCGCGGGAGGGTAGCGCCGGGGCCCTGCGATTCATAGAGCCTTGTTCCCTCTCGCCGGTGCGCAGGGAACTGGAGGGCGGTCGCTTGAGCCCACGGACTTCGGGTGGAGTGCGTGGGACGGCAGGGAGCGGTGCCCGACCTGCCGGGAGACGGTCGCCGCGCAGCTGGCAGGGGGTACGGGGGCGTCCCACACCCGGCCGGGGCATCTCACGTCCAGGCGGGGGCCTCTCACATCCGTGCGGGGGCGCCCCCGCACCAGCCTCCGCCTAGGACGGCTTGCGGCGCCCCGTCGTTTCGCCCGGCTCGGCGGCCCCCGGCGAAGACGGCTGCCCCGCCCGCAGGTCCGCCAGTAGCTCCGCCTGGCCCGCGAGTACGCCGGACAGGATCGTCCGCGCCACCCGCAGCAGTTCGGCCACGTGCGGACTGGTCAGCGAGTAGTAGACGGTCGAGCCCTCTTTCCTGGTCACGACCAGGTTGGCGCGGCGGAGCACCGCCAGCTGCTGGGACAGGTGGGCCGGTTCGATGCCGACCTCGGGCAGCATTTCGCCGACCGCGTGTTCGCGCTCGCTGAGCAGTTCCAGCACCCTGATCCGGGCGGGATGGCCCAGCGTCTTGAAGAACTCGGCCTTGAGTTGGTACAGCGGCGCACTCACCGGAGGGGCCTCCCGGCTGGTGTCCACGCGGACGAGGCAGAGAACGCGGAGAACATCGGCATGGTGTTATCTTCGCCCACCCACTCGAGGGACCGGACCCGGCCCGTCAGGTGGGCCATCCGTCGGTACGCCACTGCCGGTCCTGCTGGTCCGGCCGGCCGTCGGCGGGCGCGCTCCGGGCGGCCTGCGCGGCCAGCGCGGTGGGCAGGTCGCAGTGAACCGTGAGCGGCGGCCCGTCGCCGTCGGGGACGAGCGAGCCGTCGGCGGGGATCGCGGCGAGCTCCAGGGCCCGCCCCTGGTCGGCGAGGCGCTGGGCGGCCAGCGTGATGGCGCTCTGGCCGTCGGCGGACCAGCCGCGCAGTTCGGTGCAGTCCAGGACGACAGGACCCGCACCACGGGCCAGCACCCATCCGACCGCTCCGGTGAAGCGGGCGACGGCGTCCGCGCCGAGGAATCCGGCGACCGACAGCACACCGTGGTCCTGCTCGCTGGAGTAGCGCCACTCAATGGTCATGGGTTCGTGCCTTTCCCCAGGTCCGCCCGGCGACGTCCACACCGGCTTGCCTGGCTGACCTGCTTGTCGGGCTGGGGGTCCGGGGGTTGTCCCCCGGAAACGCAGCCATCGCTGCCCGGTGGTCGTTCACATGGGCAGGGTGATCCAGATGCTCGACGACAGCGGCGAGACCTCCGTTGAGAGCGAGGGTATCCGCAGGTGGCATCAGGCCCCCGCGCCGGTGAGACGGAAGCCGGTCACCGTCTGGGGGTGCAGGCGCAGGACCGTGTCGTGCGGGCCATGGGTCAGGCCGGCGAGCGTACGGCGGTAGTGGGCGGCCTCGTCGGGGTCGGTGACGACCTCCACGGGCCCGGTGGCCGTGACGCTCCAGCCGGTGCCGCCCTGGCCCCCCTCGTCGACCTGGTACGTCACCGCGGCCCCCGCGGCCAGCGCGGCGGCCGGTACCGGCGTACGGACGACCAGGCGGCCGTGCTCCAGGACGTGCGCGGCGGGGCGGACGGCGGGCGCGGCGTCGGCCGGGCGGACGGGGGGCGCCCCGCGCCTGACGTATACGAGACGGCCCCGGCGACTGCCGTCGAGGAGCCACAGCGCCTCGGCGCCGGAGAGTTCGACCAGGCGGTGCGGGGCGGGAGCGGTACTCATCGGGAGGCTTCCTCGTGGGCCGTGCCGGACGGTTGGGCTTTGGCTGACGGTTGGGCCGTACCGGACAGCTGAGCCGTACCGGACAGCTGAGCCGTACCGGACGGTTGGGCAGGGACGGTGGGCAGGAGTCCGGCGCCGCGCAGATAGGCGCGGGCCCCGGCGATCGCCTCCGGCGTGGTGGCGTACTCGCGGCCCTCCAGGCGGAGCAGCCGGAGCGCGCCGGTGGAGTCGAGCACCTGGCGCTGGCCCGCGCGGATACCGGAGGTCATGACGACGATGCCGCGCCGGTTCAACTTCTCCACCGCGTCCTTGAGGACCAGCGCGCCGGTGGCGTCGATGGTCGTCACGCGGGACATCCGCAGAATGACCACGCGGACGTCGGCGACCTCGGAGAGTTCGAGCAGGAAGCGGTGGGCGGCGGCGAAGAAGACCGGACCGTCGATGCGGTAGGCGACGATGTGCTCGGCGAGCAGCTCACGCTCCTCCTCACTGTGTCCGCCGGGCAGGTCGGCGATGAAGTCGACCTCTTCGAGCCGGGCCTGCTTGGCCACCGCGCGCAGGGCCAGCGCACCGGCCACCAGCAGCCCTATGATCACCGCGTAGACCAGGTCGAGGGCGAGGGTCGCCACGGCGGTCAGGACCAGGATCACCGCGTCGGAGCGGGTCGCCCTGGCCATGGCGCGCAGGGAGCCGACCTCGACCATGCGGATCGCGGTGGCGAGCAGCACGCCGGCGAGCGCGGCCAGGGGGATCTTGGAGACCAGGGGTGCGGCCGCGAAGACGATCGCGGCGAGCACCGCGGCGTGGGTGAGCGCGGCGAGCCGCGAGCCCGCTCCGGACCGTACGTTGACGGCGGTACGGGCGATCGCGGCGGTGGCGGGCACGCCGCCGAACAGCGGGGCGGCGAGGTTGGCGATGCCCTGACCGAACAGTTCCCGGTCCGGGTCGTGCTTCTGGCCCACGGTCATCCCGTCCGCGACGGTCGCCGACAGCAGCGACTCCAGGGCGGCGAGCGCGGCGACCGCGACGGCCGGGGCGAGCAGCGAGGACACCGCGGCCGGGTCCAGGAAGCCGAGCGATGGGGCGGGCAGGCCCGATGGCAGGTCGCCGATCGGGGCGGCGCCCTTCAGGTGGAAGAGCTGGGCGACCAGCGTGGCAAGGATCACCGCGATGATCGAGAAGGGGATGGTGGGCCGTCGGCGGGCGCCCACCAGCATCAGCGCGGCCACCCCGAGCGCCAGCCCGAGCGCCGTCCAGTTGGGCGTACGGACGAACTCCTCGACGGCGCGGTAGCTGACCACCAGGATGCGCTCGCCCTCCGGCTGGGCGACGCCCAGGGCGTTGGGCAACTGCTGGAGGCCGATCACGCACGCGATGCCGAGGGTGAAGCCCTCCACCACGGGCGCGGGCACGTACTGCATGTACTTGCCCGTCTTGAGCAGCGCGAGCGCCAGCAGCATGCCACCGGCGAGCAGGCCGACGGTGAGCACCCCGCCAGGTCCGTACTGGGCGACGATCGGCACCAGGACCACCGTCATGGCCCCGGTCGGCCCGGACACCTGCAGATTCGAGCCGCCGAAGACCGCGGCCAGCGCGCCCGCGATCACCGCGGTGGCCAGGCCCGCCTCGGCGCCGAGGCCCGAGGAGACACCGAAGCCGAGGGCGAGCGGCAGCGCCACGATCGCCACGGTGAGCCCCGCGAGCAGGTCGCGGCGCGGGTTGCGGGTCATCGCGGCGAAGTCCGCGCGGGCGGGCAGCAGGGAACGGAGCGAAACGGTCACGTGTCCCTCTACCTCACTCGCTCACTCGACTTCACGGGCAGCACAGCCTCTACAGCATGTAACGAATTGCGAAAATTGGCAATTCGTCATCAGTGTGATCTATGGCTTGAGCTGACTTCATGAGCGATGCGAGGGAAAGGGACGAAGGACCGCACAGACCGTGCGGACCGCAGGGGCGACCGTAAGGACCGTGACGGCAGCGCCTAGTTCCTCCTCGGGAAGGCCTGTCGTCGCGGTACGGCAGAGATCAGAGCTTGTCCATACCCGTGTACGGGCTGGCGATCCTGGCCTGGCGGGAGCCGAAGTCGACGAGTGCCGCGATGCCGTCCTCGACGCCGATGATCCTGCCGAGACCGTACTGGTCGTGGGAGACGCGGTCCCCCAGGGCGAAGTGCTTCACCGGTGCGGCGACCGGGGCTTTGAAGGGGCTCGTGGGCAGGTGGCGCCGGGGCGCGGATGGCTTTGTCATTGAGTTCAGTATGCGCCACTCGGGGGCCCTTCGGTGAGGGCCGGTTGAGCGACGATGCGATGACGAAGCGGTCTCGATCTCCGTTTACCGCTGGCGCCGGTGCGGGCGTTGTGCTGTGAACGGCCCCAACGACCAGTCGTCTTGCCCGTATTTGCCAGGCCACGCCGCTGATACGGGCACGCCCAGGCGGGGGCGCACTTCAGGGGGCGGGCTCCCCGGCCGCACCCCACGCGCGTAGCGGCAACTGGCTCCGATCGTGGCCTTCCCGGTCACGCCCTTGACCGCAAGGGCCGGAAGTCGCCTGCATGAGCCCCCGCCCCGTTGATGCGTCGACACACCACGGGTTACATGTCCATGCCCGGCGGTGGCGTGCCGCCGGTTCCGATCCACGGAGAGGTGGGGGTGGGTACATGACTCGGTCCGGGACCAGCACGGAGAGTCCGGAAGGGTTACGCACAGCAAGAGCGAGAGCGGGGGCAAGAGCACGACGAAGCGGCATATCCAGTGCGGCGGCGCTTATCGGCGTCGCCGCACTTCTCGTGTCGGCGTCCCCCGCTGCCGCGAGCCCGGCTGCCGCGAGCCCGGCTGCCGCGGAACCCCCGCCGAGCCCGGGCGAGGTGATTCCGGGGCAGGAGACCGCGACGCCCGCGCTGGTGGAGGGCATTCGAGAGCGCGCTCCAGCCGCGCGTGATGCCGCGGACGCGGCGCAGGCCCATCTCGCCTCGAAGGAGCGGCGCTACCGGATCCCCGCTCCGGCACGCGATCTGGAACCCGTGGCGACCCTCGCGGACGGCGGGCGGGAGACCGTACGACTGCGGCAGAAGCACCGCGGTGTGCCGGTTCTCGGTGGCCAGTATGTGGTCCGTATGGAGAAGCGCGACGGCAACCGGGTCGTCACCGGCACCTCGGGCAAGTACTTCACCGGTCTGCGCACCGGCACCGCTGCGGAGATCGACGAGAAGCTCGCCGTCGAGCGGGCCGTCGACGCCGTACGGGCCGCCGACCTGGACGCGCGGGGGTTCGCCGCGTCCGATGAGGGTGATGAGGGCGGAGGAGAGCGGCCACCACTGATCGGCATCCCGCGCGGCCTGGTCGTCATCCCCACCGGGAAGGGGGTGCTGGCCCGGCATGTCACCGTGCGGAGCAAGGGGCCGGTGCGTGGCGAGCCGGTGCTGCGTGAGGTGTACATCGACGCGCGGGCCGGGTACCCGGTGCTCCAGTACAGCGGCATCAAGACGTTCGGGGCGCCGGGAACGGCACCCGCGCGAAGCACGCAAAGCGCCACGCCCCCACCAGAGGAGTCCGGTCCGGGTGCCGCGGGCTCCGGTTCGGACGCCGCGGGCTCGGGTCCGCGCGCCTCGGGCTCCGGTCCGGGTGCCTCAGGCTCCGGCGTCCGGCTGAACGGCGAGTCCGTCAAGCTCCAGGTCACCAAGGACGACGCCCGCGACACCTACGTACTGCGCGACCAGTCCCGGATACCGAACGGCTCCGGCAACGTCCTGGCCACCTGGGACGCACGCGGCAAGTGGGCCGCGGACGTGGCCGGCAAGTGGCCCGACGACCTCCAGGAGTTCGCCTCGCCGACCCCGGACTTCGGCACCGAGGCCACCACCGCGGGCGCGGTGGACGCACACTGGGCGGCGGCTCACGTCTACGACTACTTCCGGAGCAAGTTCGGCCGCGACAGCCTCGACGGGCGGGGCATGACGGTCAACTCCCTGGTCGGGGTCACCAACTACGGCCAGCCGTACGTCAACGCGTTCTGGGACGGGCAGAAGGTGGTGTACGGCACGGGCGACGACGAACACCGCCCGCTCGCCGCCGCTCTGGACGTCGTCGGCCACGAACTGACGCACGGAGTCATAGATCACTCCGCCGGCCTGGTCTACGCGGGCCAGTCCGGCGCCATGAACGAGGCGATCGCGGACTACTTCGGCAACGCCGTCGAGACGGACGTGTACGGCATCCCCATGGACGACCCGGACGCGGGGCTCGTGGGTGAGACGCTGTGCCGTACCAAGTCCCCGCGCGCGTGCGCGTTCCGCGACCAGAACGACGGACGGACCACCGCCAAGTCCTTCCTCGGTGTGGGGTTCGGCACCGACAACGGTGGCGTCCACCTCAACTCCACCATTTTCTCGGGTGCGTTGTGGGACATCCGCGAGGACCTCGACCCCGCGCTCGCGGACAAGATCGTCTACAAGGCACTCACCGAGTACCTGACGCCGCTCGACGGGTTCACCGAGGGCCGGACGGCGGTCATCGCGGCGGCCAAGGCCCTGAAGGCCGGCGGCAAGAACCTCAGGAACATCCGTCGGGCCTTCAACGCCCATGGCATCGTGCCCCGCTGGGAACTGGCCCTGGGCGTCGACTCGGACCTGCTGCTCCAGCGCGTCAACACCACCGGTTCACACCTGGGCGCGAGCGACGGCTGGTGGGTGGCGTCCAAGTCCAACGAGGAGGGATCCGAGCCCTACTCGGTGTGGGCAGGCCGCACGGACGGCAAGGGGCGGCTGAGGCTGATGAGCCCCAACGACGGCCGCTACCACGTCAATCCGGCCACGGACGGTACGACGGTGGTGTGGCAGGCGTACGGCGACACGTCCGTGGACATCCTGGCCAGGCCGCTGAACGGCGGCCCCGTCAAGACCCTGTGGTCCGGCCGAAGTGTGGGGTCCGCCCTGGCCGTCGAGGGTGATGTGGTCACCTTTGACATGAGTCTGCGCGCGGGGCTGCGGAACGTGGTCTACCTGCGGATGAGCGACCCGGACAGCGCTACCCGTATCGGCGGCGGCCGCTACAACAGGACGCGCTTCCCGTCGCTGAGCCACGGCAGGATCGCCTACCAGCAGACCCGACGGGTCACCGGCAGCTACGAGTACAACACCCGGGTGCTCGACCTGGCGACCGGTGAGGACACCCTCATCCAGAAGGCCGCAGCGGGGACCAGCCTCGGCCCGACAGCCCTCCGCGGCGACCGTGTCTTCTGGCTGCTCGACGAGATCCGGTCGAACGGAACGACGGCCCTGCGCAGTGCCGGGCTCGACGGTTCGGACGTCAGGGACGTGAGCCCGGAGACCGGCCCGCAGGCACTCAACGCCTTCGACCTGACCGTCTCCCCGGACGCGGTGACGATGACCGCCCGCACCCCCGACTCCGGTTCCGGCTCCGGCTCCGAATTCCGCAACGAGTCGCTGGCCAAGCTCTGGCAGTTCGCGCCGTCCCGCAAGGGCGGCGACGTACTCAGGCGCCGGGTCTCGTGCAACCGCGGTGAGCAGCTCTCGGCCGCCGCCCCGTCAGGTAGCCAGGTGGTGTGGCTCGACGGGACCACCGGCATCAGCAACGTGGTGACACGGACCCGGCCGAGCGGCAGCTGCGACTGACCCTGTCCGCTCACCGACCAGCATGAGGAGCACCGCCCAGCCTGGCGTCCCCCCTCACCCACCCCGCAGCGCGGCCTTCCCCAGGGCCCGGGATGCGATCACCGCGCGGTGGGGGTGCGATGGGAGGTACGAGGAGGTGGAGGGACATGGGGCGTGCGGTCTGGAGCGGTGCTCTCTCATTTGGGCTGGTCGCCATGCCGGTGCAGTTGTTCACCGCCACGGAGAGCCACACGATCCGCTTCAACCAGCTCCAGCGCGGTACGTCCGACCGGGTCCGCAACAAGCGGGTGAACGAGCGGACCGGTGAGGAGGTCCTCGCGGACGAGATCGTCAAGGGGTTCGACATGGGCGACGAGTACGTCGTCGTCGAGCCCGGTGAACTGGACGACATCGCCCCAGGTCAGTCCAGGTCCCTGGAGATCAAGGGGTTCGTCGACCTGGATCAGGTCAATCCGATCTTCTTCGACAAGACCTACTACCTGGGCGCGAAGGGCAAGGAGTACGCGAAGGTGTACTCCCTCCTCCTCGAAGCCCTCTCGCGGTCCAACAAGGCGGGCATCGCCAGCGTTGTCATGCGCAATCGCGAGTACCTGGTCGCGGTGAAAGCGGAAGGGGACGTACTGGCCGTCCACACCCTGCACTGGGCGGACGAGGTACGCGACCCCCATCACGAGGTCGGTGACCTCCCGCAGAAGACCGAGGTCACCGAACCGGAGTTGCGGACGGCGATCCAGCTGGTCGAGGCGCTGAGCATGGACTGGGACCCCGAGGAGTACCACGACACCTACCAGGAGCGCGTACTGCGCCTCGTCGAGGCCAAGCGCACCGGCGAGACCCTGGACAAGGCGGTGCCACCTCCCCAGTCCACCAACGTCATCGACCTCATGGGGGCACTGGAAGCCAGCGTCAGCAGAGCCAAGGCCGCGAGAGGCGAGGAACCGCAGGAGGCGACCGAAGAAAAGGCCAGCCTCCGACCCCCCACGAAGATCAAGGACGCCGCGGCGAAACGACGGGCCGGAAAGAAGACGGAAAAGCCGGCCCCGCGGGCCTCGGACCTCGAATCCCTCAGCAAGACAGAGCTCTATCACCGCGCTGCCGACGCGGAGATACCGGGGCGATCGTCCATGAGTCGCGAGGAACTCATCAAGGCCCTTTCCCACAAGGGCGGCAAGCAGCGCCGGGGGAAGGTCTCCTGAAGAGGCGAAACCGGATGGCAGCTCCAAAGAAGCCCGACTGGACGACCTGGACCCACCCTGCGCCGCCCCCGGAATCACCGGCGGGCCCGCCCGCGGGTCCACCCCCGGAACCACCCGCACGACCGCCCACGGGTCCACCCTCGGGACCGCCCGCAGGTCCGCTGCACGGCCCGTCGGCTCCAGGGCCGGATCAACCGCCCCGCAACGCGCTCGGCATCAGCGCCCTGATCCTCGGCATCGTCGGACTCCTCACCGGGCTCGTCCCCATCCTCTTCTGGCTGGCCGCCGTCCTCGGTGTCATCGCCCTGGTGCTGGGTCTCGTCGGCGCCCGCCGCGCGGCGCGGGGCTACGCCACCAACCGGCGTATGTCGATCACCGGTGCCGTCCTCGGCGTCCTCGCCCTCGCCCTGTCGGTCATCGGAGCCCTGATCGTCAACGACGCATTCAAGGACCTCGAACGCAACCTCTCCCCCACCGAGACCACGACAACAGCACCGCCCACACCAGCGGCCACCACTCCGGAAGACGACGAGTCCGCCGAGCCGGGGAAGGCCACGACACCCGCCACCAAGGGAGCGCTCGATTTCGGCGCGACCCAGCACTACGAGGACGGGGTCGAGGTCACGGTCTCGGCCCCTCGCTCGTTCAGCCCCTCTGATACGGCGGCCGGACACTCTTCCGGCCACCGGGCCGTGACGGTCGACATCACGGTACGTAACAACTCCGACGAGCGGCTGGGCCTCGCCCTCTTCCGAGTGCAGGCAAAGGACGCCGACGGACGCACGGCCGAACGGATCTTCGACAGCGCGGCGAACATCCTCTCCGGCCTCAGCGGGACCGTGCTCCCGGGCCGCCAGGCCGTGGCCACCTACGCCTTCGGCCTGCCCCCGAACGCCGACGCCTCCTTGGACGTGGAGGTGCGGCCGGAGTTCGACCGCGACTCGGCGATCTGGAGCGGCCCGACGCCCTGAGAGAATTCCGCGCGATTACGTGGGATTCTCCTCGTATGACGCCCATCACGGAGGTGGAGGGGCGGCGCCTGACGCTCTCGAATCTGGACAAGGTGCTCTATCCGGCGACCGGCTTCACCAAGGGCGAGGCGCTGCACTACTACGCGAGCACGGCGGGCTCGCTGCTCGCGCATCTGCACAACCGCCCGGTGTCGTTCCTGCGCTTCCCGGACGGACCCGACGGTCAGCGGTTCTTCACCAAGAACGTCCCGCCCGGCACCCCGTCCTGGGTGCACACCGCCGACGTCCCCCGGCACTCCGACGACCAGGCGGCGGCCACCCAGGTGCTGGTGCAGGACCTGGCCTCGCTGATGTGGGCGGCGAACCTGGTCACCGAGTTCCACACCCCGCAGTGGCAGGCGGACGCACCGGGCCAGGCCGACCGCATGGTGTTCGACCTGGACCCCGGCGCCCCGGCCACCGTCGTCGAGTGCTGCGAGGTCGCACGCTGGCTGCGGGAGCGGCTGGCCGCCGACGGGCTTGCCGGGTACCCGAAGACCTCGGGCTCGAAGGGCCTGCATGTCCTGGTGCCGCTGGAGCCCACGCCGTCCGAGAAGGTCACGGCGTACGCGAAGGAGCTCGCGGTCGAGGCCGAGGGCGAGCTGCCGGGCCTCGCGCTGCACCGGATGACGCGCAGCCTGCGCCCCGGCAAGGTCTTCGTGGACTACAGCCAGAACGCTGCCGCCAAGACCACCGCCACCCCCTACACCCTGCGCGCCCGCCGCGAGCCGACCGTCTCGACACCCGTGACCTGGGACGAGGTCGAGTCCTGCACCGATCCGGCGCAGCTGTCCTTCGTGGCCACGGAGATCGCGCCCCGGCTGCAGCGGTACGGCGACCTGCTCGGCCCGCTGATCAACCTCAACCGCGCCAGACCGCTGCCCCGAAAACGCCGGTAGCGCGCGTGGCCCGCTAGCGGGCCAGCTCCGCCTGGTCCTCGAGTCGGCCCAGCTTGTGCGGGTTGCGGATCGCGTAGAGCCGGGTGATCCGGCCGTCCTCGACGGCCACGCCGACCGCGGAGGCGAGTGCGCCGTCGACATCGATCCGGGCGCCCGCGGTGCCGTTGAGCCACATCGGCACCGCCTGCAGGTCCACGGAGAGCCGGGCGTGATTCATCAGGAACGCGCCCACCTTGCCGGCGCCCACGATCGGTCGCCTGGCCGCCTTCACCAGCCCACCGCCGTCGGCGACGAGCACCACGTCGGGAGCGAGCACCTTGAGCAGGCCCGGCAGATCCCCCGACGTCAGCGCCGCCAGGAACCGCTCGACGACCTGCTGCTGCTCCGCCTGGTCCACCTCCATCCGCGGTCGGCGGGCAGCGACGTGCTCGCGGGCGCGGTGGGCGATCTGCCGTACCGACGCCGGGGTCTTCCCGAGGGCCGCCGCGATCTCGCCGTACGGCGTGTCGAAGACCTCGTGCAGTACGAACACCGCGCGCTCGGCCGGGCCGAGCGTCTCCAGCACGGTGAGCATCGCGATCGAGACGCTCTCCGCGAGCTCGACGTCCTCGGCCACGTCGGGGCTGGTGAGCAGCGGCTCGGGCAGCCACTCGCCGAAGTAGTCCTCGCGCCGGCGCGCCAGGGACCGCAGCCGGTTGAGCGCCTGCCGGGTGACGATCCGCACCAGGTAGGCGCGCGGGTCGCGGATTTGGGCCTGGTCCACGTCCGCCCACCGTAGCCAGGTCTCCTGGACGACGTCCTCGGCGTCGGCGGCCGAGCCGAGCATCTCGTAGGCGACGGTGAAGAGCAGCCTGCGGTGGGCGACGAACGGGTTGTCGGTCATGACGCCGACGCTATGCCGCGGCTCGGCTTGGCGTGCGGGCGCATGTCGCGGGCGGCCGCGAAGCCCTGCGACTCGATGCCGAGAGCGACGTTCGTCCGCGCGGACCTGTTCGCGCACGCGACCCACGAGGTGAGCTCGACCATCGCCGGCGCCCCGAGCCGCCCGAGCAGCCGGGCGGCGAGCTCGTCGGTCACGGTCGGCGGGGTCTGGCTCATCGCCTCGGCGTACTCCATGTCTCTCCTCCTCCATTCCTCCATCGGGCTACGGCATGGAGACACCGGCCGCGCGCCGGATGTGACACCGCCGCGTCCGTGACGCGCATCACGACTAATCAAGTTTGACTAGCAGACCCCCAGGGCATACGTTCCTCACGTAACCCTTCTTGACCAGCAGTCGCGAGGAGCGTGTATGACCTTCCTGCCCGAGACCGGATACACCCCGACCACCGAGGACCGCGCCGGCCTGGACGCCTGGTTCGCGGAGTACGACGCGCGCAGCGGCAAGCGCGAGATCGAGCGCATGGCCGATATGGCCGTCTTCCCGCTCAACCTGGTGAGCGACGACTCCGCGGGCAACGGCAGGTCGGCCCAGTGGGACCGCGAGCGGTTCGTGCGGACGATGACCCAGGTGATGGGCGACACGGACGTCACCTTCGAGTCGACCCGCACCCCGGTCTTCCTGTCCCCCGCGATGGTCGTGGTCTTCACCGACTCGACCATGACCACACCGGAGGGCACGCATCAGCTGCGCTACGCCGACATCCTGCTGAAGCGGGACGGCGCCTGGGCGTTCCAGACGATGATCCAGGGCGGCTGGGGCGACCACCTGTAACCGGATCAGACCCGCAGCCAGCTGCGCCGGTCGCGGGCGTGCGCGTACAGCGCCTCGATGTCCGCGGGCTTCAGTACGCCGCCGAGCGCGGCCAGCGCCGCCAGCTCGCCCTCCGGCAGCACCCGGAGCTCGCGCGGCACCACGCGGAGGTCGACCGCCGCCGCCTCGGCCAGCGCCAGCAGGGGGCGCACCTCGGCCGTCAGGGCGAGGCCCGCGCGGTCGGCCTGGTGCCTGAGGCCGCGCAGCAGCGGCTGCGGTCCGGCCCGGCCGACGGCGACATTGGGATCGGCGACGCGCACCCGCTGGCGGTGCGCGTTCAGCGCGTGCACACAGAAGAGCCCGGCGGGGCCGATCGCCAGATGGTGGATACGCGCCCCGCCGGGCAGCGGAACCGAGTGCAGCGTGCGCCAGCCCACGCCCTCCAACCGGTCCAGCGCCCCGCCCACGGCCTGCTCGGCGGCGAGCTCACGGCGGCGCGGGTCGCCGCGCAGTCGGCGGGGCGGCGCGGGGTCGCGGTCGAGCGCGACCAGCAGGGCCTCGCCCGGGCGGTTCGGGGCGAGGTCGTCGTCCGGGTGCAGGTTCAGTCTGAGCAGGTCGGAGGCGGTGGGCACGGGCGGCGGTCCGACGGTGACCGGCCCGGTGAGATACGGCTGCAGCGCCTCCAGCACGCCCGCTCTGCGCTCGTCGTGCAGGAGGCTCACCCGGCCCGCGTCACGGTCGTACCAGGCGATGTTCCTTCCGTCGGGCAGCAGGACGTAGTACCTCTCCTGCCCGTGCCGCCAGGTCGGTACGACCCGTAGTCCGGCCATGCCGCATCACCCCATGACCATGGGAGCAGTCCGGCACGGAGGGGGCAATAGGCCGGTTGCGGCGAAGACGCACGTACCGGCCGAACCAGTCGCGTAACAGCCGAACCAGTAACGACACCGCCCGAACACCTACGGCCTGCCGTTACCAGCCAGCCGAACCATCGCAATCCGGGACACATAGCGTCATCTGTGCCGCAGGAAATCCACTGTGCCGCAGAAAATCCACTCGGCCCCCTCCCCCACTGGAGCCCCCATGAGCGCGTCCACCCTGTCCCGTACGGCCCGCATCACCACGGCCTCCGCGCTGGCCGTCGCACTCGGCGGCGGGCTCATGGCCTGCGGCCAGGGCTCCGACGGCCCCGGCCCCGACGTCACCGTCAGCTCCACCGCCACCACCCAGGCCAGGCAGGCCGCCCAGCCGCTGAAGCCCGCCGAGCCGACCGGGCTGCGCATCCCCTCGGCCGGAGTCGACGCGAAGTCGATGCTCGACCTGGCCACGGACGGCTCGGGCGAGCTCGGAGTACCGCCGGTGGACAAGGCCGATGAGCCCGGCTGGTGGACGGACGGCCCCACCCCGGGCGAAAAGGGCGCATCCGTACTGGTCGCGCACTACGACACCGCGGACGGCCCGGCGCTCATGAGGAACATCAAGGACGTCAAGGTCGGCGACGCGATCGAGGTCGACCGGGCGGACGGCAGCACCGCGCGCTTCAAGATCCGCGAGATCGAACAGGTAGCGAAAAAGGACTTCCCCACGAATAAGGTGTACGGGAAGACGAACAGCCCCGAGCTGCGGCTCCTCACCTGCGGTGGCGGCCTCGAGGGAGGCCACCGCACCGACAACATCATCCTTTACGCCGATCTCGTGAACTAGGCCGCAGGCCGCGGCAGGCTGGAGTGCCGTGACCCGTCGCCGGCTGGCCCTGGGAGCTCTCGCGCTGCCCGTCGCCGCCCTGCTCGCCACGGGCTGCGACGATCCGGGCGGCGCCGAGAGCGCGGGCCCGACGCCGAGGGCCGTCGGCCCGGCCCAGCTCTGGCCCGACCTGCCACCGCCACCACCCGGGAACCAGGACGACCTCTCCGACGTGATGACCGAGGCCGTCCCCGGCATCAGCGTCCCGGACGGGGACCTGCACGCGATCGACCCGATCGCGATCGTCCAGGCGGAGGCCGCGGCCCACCCGGACACCTACACCGGGGCGGACGCGCTCCCCGACGACACCGCCAAGGCGGTCGCCGAGTGCGACGAGAAGGCCGCCGACTGCCCGGTCCTGAAGGCGTACTACCGGGACATCACCGGCAACGGCAAGCACGAGCTGATCGTCGGCATCCAGTTCTCCGACGGCAGCCTGGGCATCCGCTGCTACCGCCCCGACGGTACGAAGCTGATGCGGATCATGTCCACCGCGCAGCCCGTACTCAGCGTGGAGGTGGCAGGACGCGACCTCGTCGTGCACTCCCCCGCGCACATCCCCGACTACGAGTACCGGGACGTCTGGTCCTGGGACGCACAGCAGAAGGCGATGCTCCCCAAGCGCCTGGAGATCATCCCCGCGAGCCCCGACGGCGACGCGAGCCCCGACGGCGGCACGAGCCCGGACCGCGACGCGAGCCCGGACCGCGACGCGAGCCCCGGCCCCTCGGCGGCGCGCCCGTGAAGCCCCGCCTGCCCGCCTGGACCGCGACCCTCACCTGGAAGGCCGCGCTCTTCATCACGGTCATGTGCTGCGTCCTCGCGGCGCTGCTCGGTTCCCTCGTCCACGTCGCGGTGACCGGCCAGACCGTGGGCAACGCCCGCGAGAAGGCCCTCACCAAGCTGGAGGACGTCAGCCGCCTGTACGAGGCCGGGGACCGGCTTCCCCCTGGCTCCGGTGTCGACCCGTCGGGCCTGCCGGACGCGCTGCGCGACCTCGCCGCCTCCGGGCAGCGCGCCACCATGGTCGCCGACCACAACGGCCGCCCCACCATGTGGGCGGCGGGCCCCGCCGACGGCGGCCGGGTGATCGCCACCGAGATCGACTACTCGCAGAGCGCCAAGTCGATCGAGGGCCTGGACCGCGCCATCGTCGGCTCGTCGGTCCTCTCCATCGGCGCCACACTCCTGATCGGCGCCTTCGCCGTGACCCGGGTGACCCGCAGGCTGCATCAGACCGCGTCCGTGGCACGCAGGATCAGCGCGGGTGACCTCGACGCGCGGGTCAACGACCCCCGTACGGAAGACCCCACGCGCCATCCGGACGAGGTGACCGCGGTGGCCGGAGCCCTGGACACCATGGCCTCATCCCTCCAGGGCAAGCTGGAGAGCGAGCAGCGGTTCACCGCGGATGTCGCGCATGAGCTGCGCACCCCGCTGACCGGGCTGCACGCGGCGGCCGAGCTGCTGCCGCCGGGCCGCCCCGCGGAGCTGGTCAGGGACCGGGTCCAGACCATGCGCTCGCTGACCGAGGACCTGCTGGAGATCTCCCGGCTCGACTCCAGGTCCGAGCAACTCGAGCTCGACGCGCACCTGCTGGGGCCCCTCGCCGCGCGCGTCGTCCGGGCCTCCGGCACGGACACGCAGGTCGTGGTGGCTCGCGACCTGTGCGTCGAGACGGACCGGCGACGCCTTGAGCGCGTCCTCGGCAATCTTCTCGCCAATGCGCATCGGCATGGGCGGGGGCCGGTGGTTCTGACGGTCGACGGGCCCGTCATCACCGTGCGCGATCACGGTGACGGGTATCCGGAGTATCTGGTGTCGCACGGCCCGCAGCGGTTCCGGACGGAGGGGGGTGCGCGGGGCGGCCACGGCCTCGGCCTCACCATCGCGGCGGGCCAGGCGCGGGTGCTGGGGGCGAGCCTGTCCTTCGCCAACGCGCCCGACGGTGGCGCGGTCGCCCGCCTCTCGCTCCCCGCCACAGCCGAATGCGACTGCGGCCCGCGCTAGCGCCGCGCGACGGGCCGAGGCTGCGCCCTCGGGCTTGGTTGCACGGGTGCGCCGTGGCGGGGTGAGGGTGCGCCCTCGGGCTTGTTGTCACGGTGCGCCGTGGCGAGGGGAGGGCGTTGCCCTCGGGCGTTTGGTTGCACGGGTGCCCCGTGACGGGGGGAGGGTGTTGCCCTCCGGGCTTGGTGAAACGGGTGCACCCCGTGGCGAGGGGTTGTGCCCACCCTCCCCCACTCTCGACTTCGCTCGAGCGGGAGGTGCCCCCCTCGCCCTGCGGAACGATTGCCCACAACGG
>NZ_JAZGRL010000001.1:2394714-2399475 GCF_046540415.1 Streptomyces sp. E11-3
CCCCCCCCCGCCACGGGGCACCCGTGCAACCAAGCCCGAGGGTGCACCCTCACCCCCGACACCCCGCACCGTGGGGGCTAGTTCGGAGCGCGGCCCGAGTTGATCGTCGCGGTGACCTCCGCCACCCGCGAAGACTCCTCCGCCGCGAAGCGCTCCGCGTCCAGTTTCTCCGCGATCTCCTCGTCCTGGGCCATCAGCTGGTCCAGGTTGGAGTTGCCCATCTCGAAGACGCCCATGTCGACGTACGCCTGCTGGAGGCGGGGGCCCCACAGCCCGATGTCCCGTACGCACGGCACGATGCGGCTGAAGAGGAGCTGGCGGAAGAGCGCCAGGTACTCGGACCGCTCGCTGTACTCCTCGGCCTCCGCCTTGGAGATCCCGAAGTTCTCCAGGACCTCGGCCCCGCGCAACCGGTCGCGCATCAGATAGCAGCCCTCGATCACGAACTCCTCGCGCTCGCGCAGCTCCGCGTCGCTGAGCTGCGCGTAGTAGTCGCGCAGCGCCATCCGGCCGAAGGCCACGTGGCGGGCCTCGTCCTGCATGACGTAGGCCAGGATCTGCTTGGGCAAGGGCTTGTCGGTGGTGTCGCGGATCATGCCGAACGCGGCCAGCGCGAGGCCCTCGATCAGCACCTGCATGCCCAGGTAGGGCATGTCCCAGCGGGAGTCGCGCAGGGTGTCGCCGAGCAGCGCCTGGAGGTTGTCGTTGATCGGGTAGACCAGACCGACCTTGTCGTGCAGGAAGCGGCCGAAGATCTCGGCGTGCCGGGCTTCGTCCATGGTCTGGGTCGCGGAGTAGAACTTCGCGTCCAGGTCGGGGACGGACTCGACGATGCGCGCCGCGCACACCATGGCGCCCTGCTCACCGTGCAGGAACTGGCTGAACTGCCAGGACGCGTAGTGCTGGCGCAGCTCGCCCTTGTCGCGGTCGGTCATCTTCGC
Organism: Streptomyces sp. E11-3; assembly: GCF_046540415.1. Lineage (NCBI taxonomy): Bacteria > Bacillati > Actinomycetota > Actinomycetes > Kitasatosporales > Streptomycetaceae > Streptomyces > Streptomyces sp. E11-3. The sequence continues at coordinate 2,395,656 of NZ_JAZGRL010000001.1, forward strand.
CCAGTGGCGGGTGCCGTACAGCGTCAGCGCCTCGTCGGGAGTGCCGAGCGGGTTGTGCGGATCGACCTCCAGGTCCCAGTCGATGCGCTTGGCGCCGTCCCACTGCTTGTCCTTGCCCTTCTGGTAGAGGGCGAGGAGGCGGTCGCGCCCGTCGTCGTACTCCCAGCTGAAACGGGCCGAGCCGGTGGCGGGGACCTGCCAGGTCGGTTCTGCGGGGGCGTGTGTGTAGCGATCGTACGTCGACACTGACGGCTCCTTCGCTCGGCGGCTGCCGTGACGTCCTTACCGGACGCGGTAGTTGGCAGATTCACACGTTGGTAGACGGGTGGTCAACAAGTCGCACACAGGGGATTGACGCCCTTGCTGACGCGCAGTCTCATAAGACGTGACCGCCGGTAACGCACACGACTAGGTGGGAATGGCATGACGACCATGACGGAAGCCGTCGCGCTTGAGGGGCTACGGGACGCTCTCGGCCTGCTCAAGGACCGTGAGCAGGTGGCCGAGCGGCTGTTGGAGTCCTCCGCGAAGCACTCCTTCGACCCCGACAAGGAACTCGACTGGGAAGCGCCCGCCGAAGAGGGCAAGTGGTTCTGGCCGCCAGAACTCGTCTCGTTGTACGACACACCGCTGTGGCGGAGGATGTCCGAAGAGCAGCGGATGGACCTGGCCAGGCATGAGGCCGCCTCACTGGCCTCGCTCGGCATCTGGTTCGAGATCATCCTGATGCAGCTGCTGGTGCGGCACATCTACGACAAGTCCCTGACCAGCTCCCATGTGCGGTACGCGCTGACGGAGATCGCCGACGAGTGCCGGCACTCGATGATGTTCGCCCGCATGATCAAGAAGGCCGGGGCGCCGACGTACCCCGTCACCAAGGTCAACCACAACCTCGCCCGCGTACTGAAGACCGTCTCCACCACCCCTGGGTCCTTCGCCTGCACGCTGCTCGGGGAGGAGATCCTCGACTGGATGCAGCGGCTCACCTTCCCCGACGAGCGGGTCCAGCCGCTGGTGCGCGGGGTGACCCGTATCCATGTCGTGGAGGAGGCACGTCATGTGCGGTACGCGCGTGAGGAGTTGCGCCGCCAGATGGTCACCGCCCCGCGCTGGGAGCGCGAGCTCACCCGGCTGAGCTCCGGCGAGGCGGCCCGGGTCTTCTCGCTCGCCTTCGTCAACCCCAAGGTGTACGACGACGTCGGCCTGGACCGGCGCGAGGCACTCGCCCAGGTCAAGGCGAGCGGCCACCGCAGGGAGGTCATGCAGACCGGTGCGAAGCGACTTACCGACTTCCTCGATGACATCGGGGTCCTGCGGGGTGCGGGGCGGCGGCTGTGGCGCAGCTCGGGGCTGCTGGCCTGACCGGGCCGGTGACCTCGCTGCTGCCGGCGTAGCGCGGTCCGGTGCCCGCACTCCGGTGCGCGGACGTTTCTGCGACTACGCTGCGAGCATGTCCCCGGCTGCTCCCATCCGCCCGCCCGCCCGCGCGTCCGCCCCGGCGTACCGGCGGCTGAGCGTCGAGGAGCGACGTACCCAACTCCTGGCCGCCGCGCTCACCCTCTTCGCGCACCGCGCGCCCGAGGAGGTCTCGATCGACGACGTCGCCGAGGTCGCGGGGGTCTCGCGGCCGCTGGTGTACCGCTACTTCCCGGGCGGCAAGCAGCAGCTGTACGAGGCCGCCCTGCGCTCGGCGGCCGACGACCTGGAGCAGTGCTTCGCCGAGCCGCCGACCGGCCCGCTCACCGAGCGGCTCGGCCGCGCCCTGGACCGTTATCTCGCCTTCGTGGACGAGCATGACACCGGGTTCAGTGCGCTGCTCCAGGGCGGCAGTGTCGCCTCCACATCGCGTACCAGCGCCATCGTGGACGGGGTGCGACGGGCCGCCGCGGACCAGATCCTGGCCCATCTCCAGGTGGCGGAGCCCGCGCCCCGGCTGCGCATGATGGTGCGGATGTGGATCACGGCGGTCGAGGCGGCCTCGCTGATCTGGCTGGACGAGGGCAAGCAGCCGCCGGTGGGTGAGTTGAGGGACTGGCTGCTCGATCAGTTCATGGCGCTGATGACCGCCACCGCCGCGTCCGACGAGCAGACCGCGACGGCCCTGCGCGCGGCCCTCGCCCTGGAGCGGCCCGACGGCTGCGCCGGGGCGCTGGCCCGGCGCGTACTGCCCGTGGTGGGCGACGCGGCCCACCTGCTGTGACACTGGTGGCGTGAAGAGCGAAGACACCCCCTTCGTCGGCGGCCCGCTGGACGGCCGGGTGATGCCGGTGCTGACCGGCATCACCGGGCATCCGCCGAAGGTGTACGAGGTTCCCGTGCCGGACGCGGACGGCGGTAAGCCCACCGTCCTGGTGTACCGGAGGGTGCCCGTGGCACACGGCAAGCGGCACGGCCTGACTCGGGGCTGGAAGTACGAGTACGACCCGGAGGGCCGGCCGAGCGACGGCCCGAAGTGGCCTTGGACGAAGCCACGGCAGGGCTCCGCTGACTGACGTCGTGTCAATTCCGGCTCGCCGCACCTCCCGGAACGGGTGACCCGATACGGCCGGATCGCCCCCGTCACCAGGTGGCGCCCGCACCTTCGCCGCATGCTCGCGGTGGAGGTGGTCTTGTGTCGGGCAACGTTCTTCGCCTGGTCTGTACGGCGACGGTGGTGGCGGCGGTCCTGGCGGGAGGGCCCGCGGTCGCGGTGCCGGCCCCCGAACCCGAGCCGCTCGCCGGAGAGCCGTCCGTGGCCGAACTGCTGACGGACCTTCAGGATCTGTACCGCAAAGCCGAGGACGCCACCGAGTCGTACAACGCCACCGCGGAGAAGCTGAAGGCCCAGAAGGCCGAGACCCGAAGGCTCGGCCGCGCCCTGTCCAAGGCGCGGCTCGCCCTGGGCGCCAGCCGGGGTGCGGCCGGGCGGCTGGCCCGGCAGCAGTACCAGGACACCAGCGAACTCTCCCCGTATGTGCGGCTACTGCTCGCCCGCGACCCGCAGCACGCTCTCGACCAGGGCCATCTGATCCGGCGCGCGGCGGCCGAGCGGGCCCAGACGGTGGGCCGTCTGACCGCGGGTGAGCGGCGTGCCAAGGAGCTGGCCGCCAAGTCCCGCAAGGCGCTGGACAAGCAGCTGACGCTGGCCGAGAAGCGCAAGAAGAAGCGGGACACGGTTACCAGGCGGCTGGCCGAGGTCGAACGGTTGCTCGCCGACCTGAGCGCGGAGCAGCTGTCCCAGCTGCGGGAGCTGGAGGAGTCGGAGACCGCCAGAGCCCAGGAGGAACTGGTCGCCTCCGGTGCGCTGGGCAGCCCGGCCCCGCGGGCTCCCTCACGGGCGGGCAAGGCCGCGCTGCGGTATGCGGTGGACCAGATCGGCAAGCCGTACGAGTGGGGGGCGGAGGGGCCGGCGACGTACGACTGCTCCGGGCTGACCTCACGTGCGTGGACCCGCGCGGGGCGCGCGATTCCGCGCACGTCGCAGGAGCAGTGGGCCGAGCTGCCGCGGGTGCCGTTGGAGACGGTGCGGCCGGGGGACCTGGTGGTGTACTTCCCCGAGGCGACGCATGTCGCGCTCTATCTGGGCGATGGCATGGTCGTCCACGCGCCGCGGCCCGGCGCGAAGGTCAAGGTCTCGCCGATCGCGGCGAATCCTCTGTTGGGAGTGGTGCGACCCGATTCCGGTGCTTCACCGATGGCCGGGTACGTCCCGCCGGAGCTGCCTGAGGGGGCTACGGAGGGGTCGGACCTTGGGTACGGGGAGGTGGGGGCTCCAGGTTAGAGCTGTGGCCCCCCCCCCCCCCCCTCCCCCAACGCCACCCCCGCCCGGCGCGCAGACTGG
>NZ_JAZGRL010000001.1:2399564-2433194 GCF_046540415.1 Streptomyces sp. E11-3
GCGGGGTGGGTGGGTTGGGTGGGCTTATTCGGGGGTGGCGTCGAGGGCGTGGCCGACCAGGGCGAGCAGGGTCTCGATGACCGTGATCCGGCGGCGCGCGTCCATGATCACCACGGGGGTGTGCGCGGGGAGCGTCAGGGCGTCGCGGACGTCCTCGGGCTCGTACTTCTCGGTGCCGTCGAAGTGGTTGACCGCGACGACATACGGAATCCCGCAGCTCTCGAAGTAGTCGAGGGCCGGGAAGCAGTCGGGCAGCCGCCTGGTGTCGGCGAGCACGACCGCGCCGATCGCGCCGCGCACCAGGTCGTCCCACATGAACCAGAACCGCTGCTGGCCGGGGGTGCCGAAGAGGTACAGGACCAGGTCGTCGTCGAGCGTGATGCGGCCGAAGTCCATGGCGACCGTGGTGGTCGTCTTGTCCGGGGTCGCGGTCAGATCGTCGTCTTCGCTGTCCTCGCTGGCCGAGGTCATCAGGGCCTCGGTCTGCAGCGGGGTGATCTCCGAGACGGAGCTGACCAGCGTGGTCTTGCCGACTCCGAAGCCGCCCGCGACCACGATCTTGGTGGCTATGGGGGCACGGGTGGTGTCGGTCTGCCAGGGCTGGGCGCCCTCTTCTTCCTCGACTGCCTCGGCCGCCTCGGCTTCCTGGGCCTTGGCGTTGGCCGCGGCTTCCGCGATGAGTGTGTCAGAGACGGCGGAGTCCACCCAGCACCCTTTCCAGCAGCGCGCGGTCCGGCTGACCCGGGCCGTGCCCGGTCCCGTACACACGGATCTTTCCCTGATCGGCGAGGTCGCTGAGCAGCACCCGGACCACGCCCAACGGCATCTTCAACAGCGCGGCGATCTCGGCGACCGTACGCATCCGGCGGCAGATCTCCACGATGGCGCGGAGTTCCGGGACGACACGGGTCTCCAGTGAGCCGTTGGCGAGTTCGCGCCGCTCGTCGGGTGCTTCGAGCGCGGTGTCGATGCGGGCGACGAAGGTTTCCACGAGCAGGACGTGCCCGAAGCGGGTGCGGCCGCCGGTGAGGGAGTACGGGCGTACTCGGGCGGGTTTGCGGTTGCCGCCGCGGATGGGCAGCTCGGCTGCTGTGCTCACTGGGCGCTCTCCATCGACTGGCGCAGTTCACTGCGGAGTTCGGGGGTGAGGACATGCCCGGCGCGGCCGACGAAGAGCGCCATGTGGTACGCGACGACGCTCATGTCGCAGTCCGGCCTGGCGTGTACGCCGAGCAGCGAGCCGTCGCTGATCGCCATCACGAAGAGGCTGCCTTCGGCCATGGCGACCATCGTCTGCTTGACGCCGCCGCCGTCCATCAGCTTGGCGGCGCCGACGGTGAGGCTGCAGATGCCCGAGACGACCGTGGCGAGGTCTGCGCTTGAGCCCTTGGGGCCCTGCGGGCTGGCCTGGCCAGCGCGCTGCTGCAGCCTGCCGGGGTCGGAGGAGAGCAGCAGCAGGCCGTCGGAGGAGACCACGGCCACCGAGTGCAGGCCGGGGACCTCCTCGACGAGGTTGGTCAGCAGCCACTGCAGGTTCCGGGCCTCGCTGCTGAGTTCCGCTCTCGAATCGCTCGCATCGCTCGCGTCGCTCAGGTCACTTGGGTCACTTGGGGCGCTCGGGGTACTGGGCGTACGCATGGGCGCAGTCAACTGCGGGCCTCCTCGACTGTGTCCCCCATGTCCTTTGCGGTCCGATCGGTTTCCGCGGTTTCCGTGTCTTCCGCGGCTTCAGCGGCTTCAGCGGCTTCAGTGGATTCCGCTGTCCGGTCGGTTTCCGCACTGCCTTCCGAGAGTTCGGCCTCGACATCGCGGCGGCCGTCCCTCGCCCCCTGATAGAACCCGCCGAGCCTGCGGCGCAGCGCGTCGGCGTCGACGGAACCGGCACCGGGCCGGGCGGGTGCCGGTACCGGGGCCGTGATCTTGGGCGTCCGCTTGGGCAGCCCCTTGTCGGTGACGCGCTCCCACTTCGGTGCGGGGGGCGCGGTGTCGGTGTCGGCGTCGGTGTCGGTGTCGGCCTCTGGGTGGGCCTGCTCGGCGTCGTCGCTCGCGGGCTCGGGTTCGGGTTCGGCCGACCTGGGAGCGGGGATCGCGGGCGCGGGGATCTTGAGCTCCGGGATCTCGGGCTCGGGCTGGGCGTCCGCGTCTTCCGCCTCGGCGTCGGCGTCAGCGTCTGCGGGCGCGTCGGCGCTGGTGTCGGCGTCGGTGTCCGTATCGGCGCTGGTGTCAGTGGCCGCGTCGGCTCCGGCTGCGCTGCCGCCGTAGACGCCGGTGCCGCTGACCGTCTCGGCTTCGGCAACCGCGTCCACGCCCGTGTCCGCCTCCACGTCCGCGTCCGCCGTCGTCTCGGTCTCGTGGGAGCGGAGGGTTTGCTCGGCCGCGGTGATGAGCGGGTCGTCCGACGGGGACGGCGGGGTGCGGCCGGCCCGGAGGACGTTGGAGTTGGCCTCGGCCTCGGAGCCGGGGAGATGGACGGCCGGGGCCGCGCCCGGGACCGGGGCACTGGGCTGCGCGGCCACCACCGTGGACGGCGTCGCGGCGAGGACCGGCTTCGGCAGGACCACGACCGCCGCGACGCCGCCCTGCGTCTGCTCGCGCAGCTGGACCCGGGCGCCGTGCCGCTCGGCGAGCCGGGCGACCACGTACAGGCCGAGGCCGAGGCCGCCGTCCCGCTCGTGCGGCTCCTCGGGGTCGAAGTCCGAGAGGCGGGAGTTGAGTTCGCGCAGCCGCTCCGAGGTCATGCCGATGCCCTCGTCCTGCACCGAGAGCATGACCTCGCCGCTCTCCAGGAGCCACCCGGAGACCTCGACCGAGGCGTCCGGCGGCGAGAACGAGGTCGCGTTCTCCAGGAGTTCGGCGACCAGGTGGCTGATGTCGTCCGCGGCGAACCCGGCGAGGTGCGCGTGCTGCGGCAGCGAGGAGATCCGTACCCGCTCGTAGCGCTCGATCTCGCTGACCGCGGCCCGCAGGACGTCGATCAGCGGGACCGGACCCGGGTGGGCGTGCTTGTGCTCGGCGCCGGCGAGGATCAGCAGGTTCTCGTTGTGGCGGCGCATGACCGTGGCGAAGTGGTCGAGCCGGAAGAGGGTGGCGAGGCGCTCGGGGTCCTGCTCGCGGTCCTCCAGGTTCTCGATGACCGCCAGTTGCCGCTCGACCAGGCCGAGGGTGCGCAGTGCCAGGTTGACGAAGGTCCCCTCGACGCTGTGCCTGACCTGCTCCAGATGGGCGGTCGCGTCGGACAGCTCGCGGCGCAGGTCCTCGCGCTCCTCGGCGAGGGTCTCGCGGCGGCCGACCAGGTGCTTGCGGTCGCTCTCCAGGGCGGTGAGGCGATCCCGCAGCTTCGCCGTGTGCGCGTGCAGCGTGTTGACGGAGCGTACGACCTGGGCGAACTCGTCGTTGCGGCCGGTGAAGCGCACCGGCTCGTCGGTGGCCGGGTCGTCGGCGATCCGGGCGGTGCCCAGGCGCAGTACGGCGAGCGGCCGGGTCAGCGTACGGGCGACACCCGTCGCGACGCCGACGGCGAGCAGCAGGAGCGCGCCGACGATCGCGATCCGGATCTCCAGCGCGGTGACGTCGTCGTCGCGCAGCTGGGCGATCCTGGCGGTGCGCTCCGCGGTGAGGCTGTTCTCGACGCTGCGCAGCTGCTCCACGCGGGCGGAGAGCGCGGCGTCGATCTTGCCGCGGTCCAGGTCGAGTTCGGCGGCCGAGAGTGTCGGCTTGTCGGTGAGGCGGGCGAGGTACTTCTCCGCCGTGGTGATCTCGGGTCCGGTGACCGTGGAGCGGAGCTTGGCCTGGTCCACACCGGGCGCGGCGCGCTCGAAGTCGGCGCGGGCGACCTCTTCGCCGATCCTGGCCTGCTGGGCGGCGGCGCTCAGTTCGTCGCGGCGGGCGTCCAGCGGGGATTCGGGGGTGCTGGTGACGTACTGGCCGGTGATCGGGTCGAAGGTGGTGACGGGCTCGGGCCGCGGTGTGGCGAGCGCGGCCAGGAGCAGCCCGCGGCTGGCGGTGGCCTGTTCGACGGCACGGTCCAGGTCGGCGAGCGCGCGGCTGCCGGCGCCCGCGCGCGGCGGGAGCTGGTCGGCGAGGCTCTCGGTGAGGGCGTGCAGTTCGGCGATGGCGTCGCTGTACGCGGTGTGCGCGTCCAGCGCGGTGCCCTTGCCGGTGAGCGCGGCCCGCCGTACGCCGGAGATGGCGTCGAGGTCCTTGCGCAGCCCGCTGGGCGCCTCGGCGCGCAGTTCGGTGATCTGCCGGTCGACTCGGGCGCTGCCGCTCTCGTCGGGCCCCTTGCCCTTGGGGCGGCCGGCGGCGATGTACGACGTGACCTGGTCGCGCTCGTCGGAGAGCGAGTGGGCCAGGACGACGGCGCGCTGGGTGCGTTTGGCGAGCGTGACCAGGCTCTGTGTTTCGGCCAGTTGGTCGGTGGACGACAGCAGGGCGGGGGCACCGGCTCCGGCGACCGCGGCGGCGACCACGGCGACGGCGATGATCAGTCGGCTGCGTACCCGGACCTTGCGGCCGGTGGGTCCGGCGGGTCCGGTGGGTCCGGCGGGTCCGGTGGGTCCGGCGGGTCCGGTGGTTCCGGCGGGTCCGGTGGTTTCGGTGGGATCCGGTGCCGGTGCGGGGGCCGCGCCGTCGGTCTGCTCCGGGGCCGTCAGCTCCGCGACGGTCTGGTCCGTGCCAGTCCGCTCAGTGCCCACATCGGCCTTGCCGCCGTTGCCACCTTTGCCACGCGGCCGCTTCATCTGCACCGGTGCTCGCAATCTCGATGTTCTCGTTTCCTCGCCCCCGGAAGGGCACTGAAAGTGTTGCTCGGGCGCCCATCCGACCCGGTGACGAAGAGTCAACACAGGCACCACTGGTACGGCACTGACCCTTCCAGCGCGCTGGGACAGGAGCCGCCCATCACTCGCCAGGCCACCCGAAGGAGTGAACATCGGCGGAAGGGGGCGGGCAAGTCCTCGCGGCACGCGCATCGGCCGTGCTCGGAGCGCCGGTTGGACTGGCCGGGCGCGCTTTGGCAAGATGCCCCGCCGCGCGCTTCCGGAACGAAGCAATCCACCCAAATCCCGCCTGGTGACGTGCCTCAAGGGGCCTGCGGGCGCGCCGTGAAGGGCTCGTGCAGACTGGCGGGATGCGCATGGAACTCGCCACGGACCCCGGCCATCCCGAACGCCCCAACGAGGACTACGTGTCGGTGGCACTGCCCGCCTCGGGTCAGGGCGGTTCGCTGGTTCTGCTCGATGGCGTGACCCCGCCGGCGGGCGACGACGGATGTCTGCATTCCGTTCACTGGTTCACCGCGCGCCTCGGTGGCACCCTGGGTGAACTGTCCGTTTCGCGACGAGATTTGACGCTGGCCGAGGTGTTGGGCCATGCGATCGGGCGCACCGCCGACACCCACCGCGACACGTGTGATCTTTCTCACCCTCGCACGCCTCAGGCAACCGTCGTCCTGGCCCGCTGGGACGCGGACCGCGTGGAGTATCTGGTGCTCTCCGACTCCGCGCTGCTGGTCGAGGGGCCGAACGGCTCGGTCACCGCCGTACTCGACGACCGGCTGGACACGCTGCCGCCGCGGGTACGGGAGCTGGGCGCCGCGGCCCGCGCCCTGCCGCACGGCTCGGCCGAACGCGAGGCCGCGGTGGGTGAGTACAGGGCGGCGGTGGAGGCGCTGCGCAACGCGGAGGGCGGCTTCTTCACGGCGGCCGCCGATCCCTCGGTGGCGGCGCGGGCGGTCACCGGGACGCTGCCCCGGGCCGAGGTCACCGCGCTGGCCGCGCTCACCGACGGGGCCGGGCGCTGGGTGGAGATGTTCGACGAGGGGAGCTGGGCGGACTGCTTCGCGCTGCTGCGCAAGGAGGGCCCGCGGTCGCTGATCGACCGGGTGAGGGCGCTGGAGACGGCGCGGGCGGAGTCAGGACCGGCGTTCCGGTGGAAGGCGCACGACGACGCGGCGGCGGTGTTCGCGGAACTCTAGGGTCCGCGCCCCCCTTCTCCTTGGCCCTTTACTCCTCTTACTCCTCCTACTCCTCTTACTCCTCCTACTCCTCGGCTCCTGAGTTCAGCTGGCCGAGGAGTCGGGCCAGTTCGGCCACCTCGCGGCGGTCCCAGTCGGCGAGTTTGCGTACGTACTGGGCGCGGCGGGCCTCGCGGACCGTGGTGAAGCGTTCCCTGCCCTCGTCGGTGAGGCGGATCAGGGACGCGCGGCCGTCTGCGGGGTCCGGTTCCCTGGTGACCAGGCCGAGTTGCTCCAGGGCCCGCAGCTGGCGGCTCATGGTCGCCTTGCCGACGCCGATGTACCCGGCGAGCGCGGTGGCCCGCTGCGCGCCGCACTCGGCGAGGCGTACCAGTAGTCCGTACGCGGCGGGCTCCAGGTCGGGGTGTACGGCGCGGGCCATCTCGCCCGATGAGGCGCGGGCGCGGCGCAGAAAGACCGTCAGTTCGCGCTCCAGTGCGAGGAACTCCTGGTCGGCGCCGTACTCCGGCTCGGTGTCCCCGACCGGTTCCGCGCCGGTCCCCGGCTTGGTGTGCCCGACCGGTTCCTCGCCGCTCTCGTGCACGTCAGCACCCACCGAATCGCCTTCCCGAACGTCGACCGCGGCCGTTGCCGCAGCTGGTCCAGTATTTCGCAGGCGTAGACCAGGGGCAGCCCTGAGGCCCTCCTGGACGGGCGAGCATGGGCCAATGGCTGACTTCGCGCGACGTCGGGGCGGCCGGGTCCTACCCTGGAAGCCGGGTCCTACCCTGGACAGGGTGTCGCCCCGCCACGCGGACGGCCCTGCGGAGGTGCCTCATGTTCCTCGCCACCGCCATCGTCTCGGCGCTGCTCGCCGCGGTACTGACCGGGTCCGCGCTGATGAAGCTCAGCCACCGCCCGTCCGTGGTGGAGACGTACGCCAAGCTCGGCGTACCCGAGAGCCGCCTCAACGCCCTGGCCACGCTCCTCATCGCGGGCGCGGCGGGCCTGGTCGTCGGCCTCTTCTGGGAGCCGATCGGTATCGCCGCGGCGATCTGCCTGGTCCTCTACTTCTTCGGCGCGATGGGCTTTCACATACGAGCCGACGACTTCAAGAGCCTGCCGGTACCGGCCTCCCTGACCATCCTGGCCGCCGTCGCGCTGGCCCTGCGCCTGGCATCGCTCTAGAGCGGGGCGCTCCATCCTCTTTCCTTCCCGATTCTGACCTGCGACGACGCGGCTGATCGCGGCTACCATCCGGGGACGGAACCACGGGGCAGGGAGCGGGCGGGGGACATGTCGGGTATGGCGGCAGTGGCAGCGGCCGAGTCGGAGAGCGCCAGCGGGCTCTTCCTGCTCGTGTGGGGTATCGCGGCGACGGCGTTCGGCTGGACCGTGGCCACCGACTTCCACGGGGCCGCGAGGCGCATGGTCCAGCGCTCCGCCCATCGCGGGCAGTCCATCGCGGGACTCCAGCCGGTCCGGTTCGTCCGCATCGTCGCGGGCTTCTTCGCGGTGCTCGGCCCGGTGATGCTCGTCCGAGGGGCGCGCGGCCTTGGCAGCGACGGCATCGGAACGTTCTTCCCGCGGCTTCCGCTCGGATTCGCCGTCATGGCGATGGTCTGGTCCCTCGCCGGTGTCGTCGTGGTCTGGCGGCGGACCCGGAGCCCCCTGCGCTGGGCGTGGTCGGGCGGTCCGTCGCAGCGGGCCGCCGCGGTGATCGGGACCGTCGTGGGGCCGCTGCTTCCCTTGTCGCTCTGGACCGGTTACGGCTGGCTGTCCGCCGCGATCGTGCTGGTCGGCGTCGCCGCGGGGGTCGTACTTCTCGTCGGTTCCCACCCCCGCGCCAGCGACCAGACCTGACGACGAGGACGAAGCCAGCGCAGACGGCAGAGGCGCCGCACGGACCGGACAGCCGCGCGGCCCGGGTCCCGGTGTGTACCGGAGCCCGGGCCGACACCGCCGACGGACCGTGTCGTCACGCCGCCACCGGCACCTCCGACGACGCCGCGCTGTTCGCCGGGGACAGGGCCAGTTCCAGGACCTGGCGGACGTCCGTGACCGGGTGGACGTCCAGCTTGTCCAGGATCTCGGCGGGGACGTCGTCCAGGTCGGCCTCGTTCCGCTTGGGGATCACCACGGTGGTGATGCCCGCGCGGTGCGCGGCCAGCAGCTTCTGCTTCACGCCGCCGATGGGCAGGACGCGGCCGGTGAGGGAGACCTCGCCGGTCATCGCCACGTCCGTACGGACCAGGCGGCCCGACAGGAGCGAGGCGAGTGCGGTCGTCATGGTGACGCCCGCGCTCGGGCCGTCCTTGGGGACCGCGCCCGCGGGGAAGTGGATGTGCACGCCGCGGTCCTTCAGGTCGCCGACCGGCAGCTCCAGCTCCGCGCCGCGTGAGCGCAGGAAGGAGAGCGCGATCTGCGCGGACTCCTTCATGACGTCGCCGAGCTGACCGGTGAGGGTGAGTCCTGAGCCGCCTGTCTCCGGGTCCGCGAGGGACGCCTCGACGTACAGCACGTCGCCGCCCGCGCCGGTCACCGCGAGCCCGGTGGCCACACCGGGTACGGCGGTCCGCCGCTCGGCCGGGTCCTGGGCGGACTCCGGGACGTGGTGCGGCCGCCCGATCAGGTCGCGCAGCTCGGCGTCCGTCACTGTGAACGGCAGCTCGCGCCCGCCCAGCTCGTGCTGGGCCGCGACCTTGCGCAGCAGTCGCGCGATGGAGCGCTCCAGGTTCCGTACGCCCGCTTCCCGGGTGTACTCGCCCGCGAGCTTGCGCAGTGCCGACTCGTCGAGCGTGACCTCGTCCTTCTCCAGACCGGCCCGTTCCAGCTGCCGGGTCACCAGGTGGTCGCGGGCGATGACGACCTTCTCGTCCTCGGTGTAGCCGTCGAGCCTGACCAGCTCCATACGGTCGAGCAGCGCCTCCGGGATGGCCTCCAGGACGTTCGCCGTCGCCAGGAAGACGACGTCGCTCAGGTCGAGTTCGACCTCCAGGTAGTGGTCGCGGAAGGTGTGGTTCTGCGCGGGGTCCAGGACCTCCAGGAGGGCCGCGGCCGGGTCGCCGCGGAAGTCGGAGCCGACCTTGTCGATCTCGTCGAGCAGGACGACCGGGTTCATCGAGCCCGCCTCCTTGATGGCCCGTACGATCCGGCCGGGCAGGGCCCCCACGTACGTACGCCGGTGGCCGCGGATCTCCGCCTCGTCCCGTACGCCGCCGAGCGCGACCCGGACGAACTTGCGCCCCATCGCGTGCGCCACGGACTCGCCGAGCGAGGTCTTGCCGACGCCGGGCGGACCGACCAGGGCGAGCACCGCTCCGCCGCGCCGGCCGCCGACCACGCCGAGTCCGCGCTCGCCACGCCGCTTGCGGACCGCCAGGTACTCGGTGATCCGCTCCTTCACGTCCGCAAGGCCCGCGTGCTCGGCGTCCAGGACGGCCTGGGCGCCGGGGATGTCGTACGCGGTCGCGTCATCGGTTCGCTCGTTCCAGGGGAGTTCCAGGACGGTGTCCAGCCAGGTGCGGATCCAGGAGCCCTCGGGTGACTGGTCGGACGACCGCTCCAGCTTGTCGACCTCCTTGAGGGCGGCCTCGCGCACCTTCTCCGGCAGGTCGGCGGCCTCGACGCGGGCCCGGTAGTCGTCGGACTCCTCGCCCTCGGACTCGCCGTTGATCTCGCGCAGTTCCTTGCGTACGGCGTCCAGCTGGCGGCGCAGCAGGAACTCGCGCTGCTGCTTGTCCACGCCCTCCTGGACGTCCTTGGCGATGGACTCGGCGACGTCCTGCTCGGCGAGGTGCTCGCTGAGCCAGCCGATGGCCAGCTTCAGGCGGGCGACCGGGTCGGCCGTCTCCAGGAGCTCCACCTTCTGGTCGGTGGACAGGAAGGGCGAGTAGCCGGAGTTGTCGGCGAGCTGCGAGATGTCCTCGATCTGCTGGACGCGGTCCACGACCTGCCAGGCGCCCCGCTTGCGCAGCCAGCTGGTGGCGAGCGCCTTGTACTCCTTGGCCAGCTCGGCGACGGAGCCGGGCAGCGGCTCGGGCACGGCCTCCTCGACCTCGGCGCCCTCGACCCACAGGGCCGCGCCGGGCCCGGTGGTGCCCGCGCCGATCTTGACGCGGTGGCGGCCGCGGATGAGCGCGCCGGGGTCGCCGTCGGCGAGACGGCCCACCTGCTCGACGGTGCCGAGCACACCGGTGCTCGCGTACGTCCCGTCGATCCGCGGCACCAGCAGCACCTTCGGCTTGCCGGTATCGGACCGCGCGGCGGCCTGGGCGGCCTCCACGGCGGCGCGCACATCGGTGTCGTTCAGGTCCAGCGGCACCACCATGCCGGGCAGTACTACCTCGTCGTCGAGCGGCAGCACGGGCAGGGTGAGCGAGGTGTACGCCTTGGACCCAGCGGACTCAGTAGCCATGATCTCCCCTTCGGCATTCAAGTTGAGCTGTACGGACTCAATGCTTGTGAGCCTGGGGATGTTCCCTTGAGGGCGTTCGCTGTGAGCGATCAGGTGCTGCTCTTGTGTACTGGCATGTACTGGCATACGTGCGCAGGCACCAGACGGCTCCGTGAGCCGTCTGGTGCCTGGGGTAACGCACGCGAGGGGCGGGGAAGTCCCGTGTGTCAGCCCCGCTGCGCGGACATCGGCTCCGCCTCCGACCTGGCGGGCGCGGGCGCCGACGCGGGTTCCGGGGCCTCGTCGTGGGTGAGGTCCGGGAGCCAGTTCAGCCAGCGCGGGAAGTACCAGTTGCGATCGCCGAGCAGGGCCATCACCGCGGGCAGCAGCACCGCGCGGATGATCGTCGCGTCGATGAGTACGGCCACCGCGAGGCCGACGCCCATCTGCTTCATGGACTGCATCGACAGGGTGCCGAAGATCGAGAACACGGCGACCATGATCACGGCCGCGCTGGTGACGACCCCGGCCGTGGTGACGACGCCGTGGGTGATCGCGTCGCGGGTCGTCCGCCCCTGGAACTTCGCCTCGCGAATCCGGGAGACGACGAACACGTGGTAGTCCATCGACAGGCCGAAGAGGATCACGAACAGGAACAGCGGCAGCCAGGAGATGATCGCCCCGACGCCCTCGGCGCCGACCAGCGAGGCGCCCCAGCCGTACTGGAAGACGGCCACCAGGACTCCGTACGCCGCCCCCACCGACAGCAGGTTCAGCACGATCGAGGTGATCGCGATCGTCAGCGACCTGAAGCAGAGCAGCATCAGCAGGAACGCGAAGACGACGACGAAGGCGAAGACCGGCGCCACGGCCGAGACGATCTGCTTGTTGAAGTCGTGCGATCCGGCGATCATGCCGGTGACCGGCGCCTCCAGGCCGTCGACCTGGCCCAGCGTCGCGGGCCGTACCTCGTCCCGGATCAGCTTCAGGCTCTTCACCGCCGCGTCCTGGTCCGAGCCGCCGACCAGCGGCACGGAGATGACCGCGACGTTCTGCTTCTCGTGCGTGACGACCTCGACCGGGCCGCGTGAGGCGCCCGAACTGACCGCCCGCTCACGGAAGTCCGCGATGGCGCTCTGGGTTTCCGGCGCGGAGATGTCGGTGGCCTTGACCACCACCTCCGCCGGTTCCGAGCCACCGGGGAAGGCCTCGTTGACCCGGTCGTACGTGGCGACGATCGGCAGCGAGTCGCCGAACTCCTGGTCCAGGGACAGGTTCTGGGTCTTCATTCCGAGCGCGGGCATCGCGACAGCGACCAGGGCTCCCGCCGCGACCAGCACGGAGACGGCCGGGCGCTTGAGCACGGTGCGGAGCACCGCGTGCCACATACGGCTCTCACCGTTCGCGTCGGACCGCTTGAGCCGCCTGAGGAACGGCACCCGCCCCTTCTCGACCCGCTCGCCGAGCAGCGACAGCAGCGCCGGCAGTACGGTCACCGAGCCGACCATCGCCACCGCGACGACCATCAGCGAGGCCAGGCCCATCGCCTGGAACTCGGCGAGCCCGGTGAACAGCATTCCGGCCATCGCCACACAGACCGTCACACCGGACACGATGATCGCCCGGCCACTGGTGGCCGCCGCGATCTCAATGGCGTCGCGTGCGTTCCGCCCCGCGGCCCGCTCCTCGCGCTCCCGGCGCAGATAGAACAGGCAGTAGTCGACGCCGACGGCGAGACCGACGAGCAGCATCACGGAACTGGCCGTCTCGCTCATCGGCTGCACCTGGCTGACGACCGCCATCAGGCCCATCGTCGCGATGATCGCCGAGATGGCGAGCAGTACCGGAAGCAGGGCCGCGACCAGCGCCCCGAAGGCGATCAGCAGGATGCCGAAGGCGACCGGCACGGCGGAGAACTCCGCCTGCTTGAAGTCGTCCCCGAAGGCGTCGTCGAAGGTCTTGCCCATGCTGGCGCCGCCGATTTCGGCGATGTACAGCTCACCGCTGTGCTTCTTCTGCACGCCGTCGACGGCCGCGAGCACCGGCTCGATACGGTCGGTCGCGGTCTCCGGGTCACCGCGGATGTTGAACTGGACGAGTGCGCTGCGCCCGTCCTTGGAGATGGTGTCGGTGTCGTACGGCGAGGTCACGTCCGCGACCTTGCCGGTGCCCTCGACGGCGGCGACGACCTCGTCGACGGCCGTACGGAATCCGGTGTCGGTGGCCGTGAGGCCCTTCTTCTCGGCCTGGATGAGAACCGTCTCGCCAGCGGGTTCATCGATTCCCAGCTCATCGATGATCTTTGCGGCGCGGCTGGTCTCACCCTTCAGCTGGTCGCTCTGCTCGACATCCTTCTGCCCGGTCGCCGAGCCGCCCACCATGGCGAGCACGACGAACGCCACCCAGATGCCGACGGCTGCCCATCGGTGACGGGCGCTCCAGGCGCCCGCACGGGCGGCGATCCCCCGCGCCCTCGTGTCTCGATTCATGTGGTGTACCTCCTCCACTGACGCTAGGCGCGGACGCGGGCCCGCTCGTCGTGCTGTCCGGCGAACTCCTGGACCGCGGAGTCATCCGAACGGATGGCTGTCAGCTCCACATAAAGGAGGAACGAAGCCCCTTACATCTATCGGGAGTTCGCGGTACGCGAGTCAGGGTTACCGGTGGTCCCGGGCGCACAGCCCGCCACCGCGGCCGGGGCCGCAGGGCGCGGGCCGAAGGGGCCAGGGCCTGACGGCTCGCCGGGGCCCCTGCGGCAGGATGGGGGCATGCGAGACGCGTACAACTCCGCTGAACCCGTTGTCCTGGATCGCCGAGAGGGCCCGTACGGCGAGGTCGCGCTACGGCGGCACGGGGAGCTGCTGCAGATCATCGCCAACGGGTGCTTTCTGATGGACACCTCGGACGGCCGCTCCGAGCGGCTGCTCGTCGACGCGGCGGGCGCGGCGCTCGGAGAGCAGCACGCGGCGGCGCCCGGAGAGCGGGCCGCGCCGAGTCTGCTGATCGGCGGCCTCGGCGTCGGGTTCTCGCTGGCGCACGCGGCCGCGGACCCGCGCTGGGGCCGGATCGCGGTCGTCGAGCGTGAGGAGGCCATCATCGACTGGCACCTCGGGGAGCCGGGACCGCTGGCCGCCGTGTCGGGTCCGGCGCTGCGGGACCCGCGTACCGAGATCCTGCACACCGACCTCGTCGCGTATCTGCACACCTCGGAAGAGCGCTACGACGCGCTGTGCCTGGACATCGACAACGGCCCCGACTGGACCGTCACCGAGGACAACGAGAGCCTCTACTCGCCCGCCGGACTCGCCGCCTGCCAGGCGCGGCTCACCCCCGGCGGCGTACTCGCCGTGTGGTCCGCGCAGCCGTCAGCCGATTTCGAACAGGCTTTGCGGAATGCCGGATTCCGGGGGGTGCGTACCGAAGAGATGCCGGTTGCCCGGGGCGTTCCGGACGTAGTGCATCTCGGCAACAGGGCTGCGTAGCCGCACCGTGGCTCGTGCCCTTACTCTGCTGGCTGACACGGATCACTTCAGGGGCGGGGCGATGGAGCAGACACACACCTCCCACAACGGCACGGCGGCCACGCCGGGCGCACAGCGGCGGGTGCTGGTGGTCGAGGACGACCTGACGATCGTCGATGCCATAGCCGCCCGGCTGCGGGCCGAGGGTTTTGTCGTACAGACGGCGGGTGACGGACCCGCGGCCGTGGAAACCGCCCAGGCATGGCAGCCGGACCTGCTGATCCTGGACATCATGCTGCCCGGGTTCGACGGGCTCGAGGTGTGCCGGCGGGTCCAGGCGCAGCGACCGGTGCCGGTGCTGATGCTGACGGCGCGGGACGACGAGACCGACATGCTGGTCGGGCTCGGGGTCGGCGCCGACGACTACATGACCAAGCCGTTCTCGATGCGGGAGCTCGCCGCGCGGGTGCATGTCCTGCTGCGAAGAGTGGAGCGCGCGGCGCTCGCCGCGACCACGCCGCGCAGTGGCATCCTCCGCCTCGGCGAACTGGAGATCGACCACGCCCAGCGGCGGGTCCGGGTGCGCAGCGAGGACGTCCACCTGACGCCTACCGAGTTCGACCTGCTGGTCTGCCTGGCGAACACGCCGCGCGCGGTGCTCTCCCGCGAGCAGCTGCTCGCGGAGGTCTGGGACTGGGCGGACGCGTCCGGTACGCGGACCGTGGACAGCCACATCAAGGCCCTGCGCCGGAAGATCGGCGCGGAGCGCATCCGTACGGTGCACGGCGTCGGCTACGCGCTGGAGAGCCCGGCGCCATGACCACCGGGTCCGACGCGACGGGGACCGGGCCCGACGCAGCGGGCACCGGGCCCGACGCGACGGTTGACGGGTCCGCCGCGACGGTTGACGGGTCCGGTTCTACGGACACCACCAGTCCTGGCTCTACGGACGCCACCGGGGCCGGGGCTGCGGGCGTCAGGCCCGGCCCTACGGACACCAGCAGGCCTGGGCCCGCGGACACCGGGTGCGGCCCTACAGACACCAAGCCCGGCCCCACGGACATCACCGGGCCCGGGCCCGCGGACGCCGAGTGCGGCCCTGCGAACACCGAGCCCGGCCCTACGGACGCCACCGAGCCCGGCCCTACGGACATCAGCAGGCCCGGGCCCGCGGACGCCGAGCCCCGCCTGACGGACACCACCAGGCCCGGGCGTACGGGCGCCAGGCCCAGCCCTACACACACCAAGCCCGGCTCCCCGGACACCACCAGGCCCGGGCCCCCGGACGCCGGGGGCGGCCCGGCGGTCGGCCGCAGGCCCGACCCGACCGGCCGCAGGCCCGAGGCGACCGGCCTCAGGCCCGACCCGACCGGTCGCGGCCCAAGCGGTCGCGGCCCGAGCGGTCGCGGCCCGAGCGGTCGCGGCCCGAGCCCCGTGGGCGCCGAGCCCGACGCCCAGGCCGACCCCGGCGCCGCCCCCCACACTCCGGGGCTCGTCCCCAGGCCCCGCCCGACCCGCCCGACGGGCGGCCCGCTGTGGCGGTGGCTGCGCGAGCTGCGGCCGTTCTCGATCAAGACCAAGCTCGGGACGCTGGTGGTCGTCTCGGTGTTCATCACCACCGGGCTGCTGATGGTCGCGCTGCGCACCCAGACCGAGCTCCGCTTCATCACCGTCTTCTCGGTGATCGCGACCCTGCTGATCACCCAGTTCGTGGCGCACTCGCTGACCGCCCCGCTGGACGAGATGAACACCGTCGCCCGTTCCATCTCGCACGGCGACTACACCCGCCGGGTCCGCGGCGCCGACCGCCGCGACGAGCTCGGCGACCTGGCCGGGACCATCAACCGCATGGCGGAGGATCTGGAGGCCCAGGACCGGCACCGCAAGGAGCTGGTGGCGAACGTCTCACACGAGCTGCGCACCCCGATCGCCGCGCTACGGGCGGTCCTGGAGAACGTGGTGGACGGGGTGTCGGCCGCCGACCCGGAGACCATGCGGACGGCCCTGAAGCAGACCGAGCGCCTCGGCGGCCTGGTGGAGACCCTGCTCGACCTGTCCCGCCTGGACAACGGCGTGATACCGCTGCGGGCCCGCCGCTTCGAGGTCTGGCCCTATCTGTCCGGGGTGCTGAGGGAGGCACAGCTGCCGGGCGCGGCCGCGTCCCAGCGCCGCGGGATGCTCTCCTCGTCGGGGCGGCACACCCGTACGGACGTGCATCTGCATCTCGACGTCTCGCCGCCCGAGCTGACCGCGCACGCCGACGCCGAGCGGCTGCACCAGGTGGTGGCGAACCTGATCGACAACGCGGTGAAGCACAGCCCGCCGCACGGCCGGGTCACCGTACGGGCCAGGCCGGGCGCGGCCCCCGAGTCGCTCACCCTGGAGGTGCAGGACGAGGGGCCCGGCATCCCGCGGTCCGAGTGGCACCGGGTCTTCGAGCGCTTCAACCGCGGCCACGCCGCGACCCCGCACGGCCCGGAGAGCGACGGCGGTACGGGTCTGGGGCTCGCGATCGCCCGCTGGGCGGTCGATCTGCACGGCGGCCGGATCGGAGTGGCCGAATCCCCTCGCGGCTGCCTCATCCAGGTCACCCTTCCGGGTATTCCCTGGTCACACGTTTGACGTAGGGTTCGAATTCAAGCCGCGAGTTCGGATGAGCTCCCGGCCAAGGGTGCGGACATCCAGGGCCGTGACCCTTCTCTCAAGCGTGCCTCACACGCCGGAACCCCGCTTGTTTCCCGCCATTCCCACGCCCGAAACACGGCTCACGGTGTGACTTACGCGACGTATGGCCCGCCCGGTCTGCACCTCTCGGCCCTGGAGGCGTAGCCTTGATTCCCGCTGTCCACCACCTTGTGAAGCGGAAGAGGGCGGTTACCGCCGTGTCGCCACAGTCCCCCAGTAACTCGAGCGTCTCGACCGACCAAGACGGGCAGGGCAAGAACCCTGCAGCCGCGTTCGGTCCCAATGAGTGGCTCGTCGACGAGATCTACCAGCAGTACCTCCAGGACCCGAATTCAGTCGACCGCGCCTGGTGGGACTTCTTCGCCGACTACAAGCCGGGCGGCACGGTCGCACCGGCGAAGCCGACGGAAAGCCCCGCACCGGGTGCCGCAGCCGCGGGGGCTGCGGGCACCGCGACGCCGCCCCAGGCCGCGCCGAGCGCTCCCAAGCAGGCTCCCCCGGCCGCCGCCGCACCGGCGAAGCCCGCCGAGAAGCCCGCGCCGGCCGTGAAGGCCGCCCCGGCTCCCGCGAAGCCGGCCGCAGCCAAGGCCGAGCCGGCGAAGGAGGCCCCCGCGGGCCCCGAGTACGTCGCCCTGCGCGGCCCCTCCGCCGCCGTCGCGAAGAACATGAACGCCTCGCTGGAGGTGCCGACGGCGACGTCCGTCCGCGCGGTCCCGGTGAAGCTGCTCTTCGACAACCGCATCGTCATCAACAACCACCTCAAGCGCGCCCGTGGCGGGAAGATCTCCTTCACCCACCTCATCGGGTACGCGATGGTGCAGGCCATCAAGGCCATGCCGTCGATGAACTACTCCTTCGTGGAGAAGGACGGCAAGCCCACCCTGGTCAAGCCGGAGCACGTCAACTTCGGCCTGGCGATCGACCTGGTGAAGCCCAACGGCGACCGCCAGCTGGTCGTCGCGGGCATCAAGAAGGCCGAGACCCTGAACTTCTTCGAGTTCTGGCAGGCCTACGAGGACATCGTCCGGCGCGCCCGCAACGGCAAGCTCGGCATGGACGACTTCACCGGCGTCACGTGCTCGCTGACCAACCCCGGCGGCCTCGGCACGGTCCACTCGGTGCCCCGTCTGATGCCCGGACAGTCCGTCATCATGGGTGTCGGCTCGATGGACTACCCGGCCGAGTTCCAGGGCACCTCGCAGGACACCCTGAACAAGCTGGGCATCTCCAAGGTCATGACGCTCACGTCGACCTACGACCACCGCGTCATCCAGGGCGCCGCCTCCGGCGAGTTCCTGCGCATCGTCGCCAACTTCCTCCTCGGCGACGAGAGCTTCTACGACGAGATCTTCAAGTCGCTGCGCATCCCCTACGAGCCGGTCCGCTGGCTGCGGGACATCGACGCCAGCCACGACGACGACGTCACCAAGGCCGCCCGGGTCTTCGAGCTGATCCACTCCTACCGTCAGCGCGGCCACATCATGGCCGACACGGACCCGCTGGAGTACCGCCAGCGCAAGCACCCCGACCTGGACATCACCGAGCACGGCCTCACCCTGTGGGACCTGGAGCGCGAGTTCGCGGTCGGCGGCTTCGCCGGCAAGTCGATGATGAAGCTGCGCGACATCCTGGGCGTGCTGCGCGAGTCGTACTGCCGCACCACCGGCATCGAGTTCATGCACATCCAGGACCCCAAGCAGCGCAAGTGGCTGCAGGACCGGGTGGAGCGCGCCACCAGCAAGCCGGAGCGCGAGGAGCAGCTGCGCATCCTGCGCCGGCTGAACGCCGCGGAAGCCTTCGAGACGTTCCTGCAGACCAAGTACGTCGGCCAGAAGCGCTTCTCGCTCGAGGGCGGCGAGTCCGTCATCCCGCTGCTCGACGCGGTCATCGACTCGGCCGCCGAGGCGCGCCTGGACGAGGTCGTCATCGGCATGGCCCACCGCGGCCGGCTGAACGTCCTGGCGAACATCGTCGGCAAGTCGTACGCCCAGATCTTCCGCGAGTTCGAGGGCAACCTCGACCCGAAGTCGATGCACGGCTCCGGCGACGTGAAGTACCACCTGGGCGCCGAGGGCACCTTCACCGGCCTGGACGGCGAGCAGATCAAGGTCTCGCTGGTCGCGAACCCCTCGCACCTGGAGGCGGTCGACCCGGTCCTGGAGGGCGTCGCCCGCGCCAAGCAGGACATCATCAACAAGGGCGGCACGGACTTCACGGTCCTGCCGGTCGCCCTGCACGGTGACGCGGCCTTCGCGGGCCAGGGCGTGGTGGCGGAGACGCTCAACATGTCCCAGCTGCGCGGCTACCGCACCGGCGGCACGGTCCACGTGGTGATCAACAACCAGGTCGGCTTCACGGCCGCCCCGGAGTCCTCGCGCTCCTCCATGTACGCCACCGACGTGGCCCGCATGATCGAGGCGCCGATCATCCACGTGAACGGCGACGACCCGGAGGCCTGCGTCCGCGTGGCGCGCCTGGCCTTCGAGTTCCGCCAGGCGTTCAACAAGGACGTCGTGATCGACCTCATCTGCTACCGCCGCCGCGGTCACAACGAGGGCGACAACCCGCAGTTCACCAACCCGCAGATGTACTCGCTGGTCGACAAGAAGCGCTCGGTGCGCAAGCTCTACACCGAGTCGCTCATCGGCCGCGGCGACATCACCCTGGAAGAGGCCGAGCAGGCCCTGCAGGACTACCAGGGCCAGCTGGAGAAGGTCTTCACGGAGGTCCGTGAGGCCGCCACCCAGCCGGGTGAGCACGTGGCCGTGGACCCGCAGGCCGGGTTCCCGGAGCCCGCGTCCACGGCGATCTCCCAGGAGGCCGTCAAGCGGATCGCCGAGTCGCAGGTCAACATCCCCGACCGGATCAAGGTCCACCCGCGCCTGATGCCGCAGATGACGCGCCGCGCGTCCTCCGTGGAGGACGGCACGATCGACTGGGGCATGGGCGAGACCCTCGCCATCGGCTCGCTGCTGATGGAGGGCGTCCCGGTCCGGCTGTCAGGACAGGACACCCGCCGTGGCACCTTCGGTCAGCGGCACGCGGTCCTCGTCGACCAGGAGACCGGCGAGGACTACACCCCGCTGCAGTACCTGACCGAAGACCAGGCCCGCTACAACGTCTACGACTCGCTGCTCTCGGAATACGCCTGCATGGGCTTCGAGTACGGCTACTCGCTGGCCCGCTCCGAGGCGCTGGTGATGTGGGAGGCGCAGTTCGGCGACTTCGTCAACGGCGCGCAGACCGTCGTGGACGAGTTCATCTCCTCGGCCGAGCAGAAGTGGGGCCAGACCTCCGGCGTCACGCTGCTGCTGCCGCACGGCTACGAGGGCCAGGGCCCGGACCACTCGTCCGCGCGTCCCGAGCGGTTCCTGCAGATGTGCGCGCAGAACAACATGACGGTCGCCATGCCGACCCTCCCGTCGAACTACTTCCACCTGCTGCGCTGGCAGGTGCACAACCCGCACCACAAGCCGCTGGTCGTCTTCACCCCGAAGTCGATGCTGCGACTGAAGGCGGCGGCCTCCAAGGCGGAGGAGTTCACCACGGGCGGCTTCCGTCCCGTCATCGGCGACGCCACGGCCGACCCGGCCGAGGTCCGCAAGGTCGTCTTCTGCGCGGGCAAGGTCTACTACGACCTTGAGGCCGAGCGGGTCAAGCGCGGTGCCACGGACACGGCGATCATCCGCATCGAGCGCCTGTACCCGCTGCCGGGTGCCGAGCTCCAGGCGGAGATCTCCAAGTACCCGAACGCCGCGAAGTACCTGTGGGTCCAGGAGGAGCCGGCGAACCAGGGTGCCTGGCCGTTCATCGCGCTCAACCTGATCGACCACCTGGACCTGGCCGTCGGCGCCGACATCCCGCACGACGAGCGCCTGCGCCGCATCTCGCGGCCGCACGGCTCGTCCCCGGCGGTCGGCTCCGCGAAGCGCCACCAGGCGGAGCAGGAGCAGCTGGTGCGTGAGGTGTTCGAGGCCTGATCGCCTGACCTGAGCAGCCGAAGGGCCCGGCATCCCCTGGGGGTGCCGGGCCCTTGCGTGTGGTCGGCCGGTGTGGACCGGTCAGACGATCAGGGACTCGAAGTCCCAGTACGGCCGGTTCCTGGCCCTGGCGGAGATGGTGTGCACGTGCTGGGAGCCGAGCGTGGTCACCAGGTCGCCCAGGGCCTCGTCCTCGGTCTTCTCGGCCTGTTGGCGGTCCCGCAGTCCGCGCAGGTCGGCGGCGAGCGCGATCCGGGCGGACAGGGTCAGCGGGTGGGTCCTGCCGAGGGTCTCGGTGGCCCTGGAGACCGTGGCCCGGCTGAGCGCGGCCGCCGATTCCAGGTCACCGGCGAGGTTGTGCGCCGCGGCGGCGTTGATGGCGCAGCCGAGCGTCCACGGGTGGGCCTCGCCGACGGCTTGGGTCAGGTCGGCGAGCGCCTTGTCGATGAGGGCGTGGGCCTCGCTTCGTTCCCCGACGTTGCGCAGGATGAGCGCCTGGTTGGCCTTGGCGCCCGCGACATAGGGGTGGCCGTCCCCGAGCATCTGCTCGTACCGGGCGATGACCGACTCGCTGGTCTCCCTGGCCTGGTCGATGTCGCCGTGCTCACGGGCGTAGCAGCTCTGGCCGACCGCGAACTCCACGGTGAGCGGGTCCGCGTCGCCCAGGACGCGTTCACTGCGCTCCAGGACCCGGGCGAGCAGCGCTCCGGCCTTCTCCCGGTCGCCAACACGGTAGTGGCACAGCGCCAGGTTGTACTCGGCGCGCAGCGTCTGCGGGTTGTCCCGGCCCATCACGATCCGGTGTACCCGTGCGCTCTGCGCCTGGAGTGACTCGGCCTCGCTGTAGCGGCCGAGCAGGCGCAGGTCCAGGGCGTACGAGATCTCGGAGGAGAGCGCCCAGTTGTGCCGGGCGCGCAGCAGTTGCCGTCGGGCTTCCAGGGTGCGCAGGTCCAGGTCGAGTGCCTCCTGGTAACGCCCGAGCAGACGCAGCGAGACCGCGACGTTGTTCTGGGCGCTCAGCGTGCGCGAGTCCTGCTCCCCCAGCAGATCCTGATAGCCGGTGAGCACCCGGCCGGACAGTTCCAGGGCGTCCTCGTAGCGGGCCAGGCCCCGCAGGTCGGCGGCGAGACCTGACGCGGCACGGAGGTGGTCCAGGTCCTGAGGACCGCGTTCCGCTCGCAGGTGGTCGACCACGGCGCGGTCGATGGGTTCCGTACGCGCGTACTCGCCGACCGTCCGCAGCAGGTTGGCGTAGTGGTGGGTGAGGTCCCAGATGCGGGGGTGGGTCTCGCCCAGCAGCTCCTTCCAGGCGGCCAGGGCCCGCTCGCCGAGCTTGATGCCGGGTGTGTACTCGCCGGAGAGGTACATATAGCGCAGGCAGTTCAGGACCAGCGACTGCACGGCCGGATCGGTGGTGCGCAGCACGTCGGCGTACTTGAGGTGCGGGACGATCTCGGCGTAGCGCGGCCACAGGCGGGTGTCGGTGGGGCGGCCGGGGTCGGCCGCCGCCAGCGCACGGCGGACGACGTCGATGAACTCCTCGCGGTCCGCGTCCGGCATGTCGCGGTGGACGATCTGGTGGACCATCCGGTGCAGATACAGCGACTCGCCGGAAGGGGCAGCCTCGTCGGATGACGTCTCGTAGGGCTCGATGCGGACCACCGAGTACTGCCGCAGCTGGTTGACCGCCTTGTTCCACAGCAGCGGGTCATTCAGCAGTCCGACCAGCTGCTCGGGCAGTTCGCCGCGCGGCATCTCCTTGAGGATCCTCACCGGAATGCTGCCCGGCGCGAAGAACGTACACAGTCGCAGCAGGCCGACGGACTCCGGCACGGTGTCGCGGAGCTTGTTCAGCAGTATCGACCAGGCGGTCTGGAAGGCGAGCGGAAAGTCGGCCGAGACCTTGACCACGTCCTGGTCGATGCCGCCTTCGAGCAGCTGGATGTACTCCTGGACGGAGAGGTCGGAGTCGTTCAGCCAGCCGCCCGTCTGATCCAGGAGCAGGGGAAGGTCCCCCAGCGCGTCGGCCAGCAGATCCGCCTCCGGCTCGGTCAGCCGGGGCGCGCGGCGGCGGATGAAGGCCACGGACTCCACCCGTTCGTAGACGGGGATCTCCAGGAGGCTGCTGTTGTGCTCGCCCCATTCGGGGTTGCGCGAGGTGATCAGGACGTGGCCGGGTCCGGTGGGGACGAGGTCCCAGATCTGGTCGGGTTCGTCGGCGCCGTCGAGGACCACGAGCCAGCGCGCGTACGGGTCGCCGCGGCGCAGCGCGTCCCCGACGGCGCGCATCCGCTCGCCGTACTCGGCCCCGGTCGACAGGTTCAGGGCGGGGGCCAGCTCGGCCATCCGCCGCCGGTAGGTGCCGCGGTTCCCGGCGCCGACCCACCAGACGACGTCGTACTCGGAGCCGAAGCGGTAGACGTACTCGGCGGCCAGTTGGGTCTTGCCCACGCCCGACATGCCGTGCAGGGTGACCACTCGGGCGCCTTGTCCGGAGGCCTGCAACAGGTGGTAAGCGTCGTTCAGCAGTGGTTCCCGGCCGGTGAAGCGGGTGTTGCGGCGGGGTACGCCGCCCCAGACCTCGGGGGTGTCGGCAGGGAAGCGGGGGCCGTGCCTGCCGGCCTGCGGCGCCTTCGCGGGAGGTTCGGCGGGTAGCCCCAGGGCTTCCATGACGCGCTTCTCGGCCTCGTCGGAGCCGACGTTGGTGAGGTCGTAGGCGCCGAAGACGCTGCTGGCGCTGGGCACGGCCGAGGTGGTGACAGAGACGGCGGCGAACCGGTCGGGGTCGGGCGCGACGACCTCGCGCAGGGCGGTGTTCCACTCCTTGTGGGTGCGCGGCCCCAGTTCGAAGTACCACGCGCTGAGGATGACCAGGATCTTCCCGGGCGCCAGCTTCAGATCACGCAGCGACTCCTCCAACGGCACCTGGACCGACGGGTCCCACCGCTGGAGAACGACCCGGTGGCCGCGGCGTTCCAGGCGGTTCCCGATCCACGCTGCCCAGGGCCGGTTGAAACCGGCGAAACTGATCGTGATCGTTTGCCTGACCGCTGTACGAGCTCCAGACATGCAGCCGCCTCCCTGCGCCGTTTTAGAGTCCGGCAAGCGTCCACGATAGCCGTCGCCATACCCGGCAACCGGCTGCGGTTTACAGTCAACTTCCCATGGACGGAGTAGTTTTCACCGCCTGAACGGCCGATGCCGCTGCTGCCAGATGGATCGGGCCGTGCTCACATACGCCGTGGCTCGGGCGAGTTGCCCCTTGGGGGGAGGGTGCCGCAGGAGTCGGGTGTACGCCCCGACCATCGCGTCGGCGAACCGGCGCCCGGCCGGGGTGAGGTCCGGCGATCCCACCAGCGTCGGCAGGGCCGCGCCGACCTGTTCGCGGCAGCGCGCGTGGGCGGCCCAGGCCTGGTCTCGGAGGGGCACCTGGTGCACGGCCAGGGCGACGCCCTGCCAGTAGTCGGCCAGGGCGAGGTGACTGTAGACGCCTTGCAGGAGGCCGTCGAACGGCCGCGGGTCGGGACGCCAGGGCGCGAAGTACCGGGCGGTGGCGTCGGCGTGATGGAGCGGCAGCAGTTCGCTGAGGGCGGCGAGTTTGGCGTGCTGGAGCTCGTGCACGAGGGTGGCTGCGAAGAGGGCCGGGGTGGCCGGGGTACTGCTGAGGACCGCGCCGAAGGCCTCCCGCAGGGTTGCGCTGCAGCTGCCGGACGACCGGTCCGGACCTGCGCCAGGCGGATCGACCAGCGGCACCAGACACCGCAGCAACGCGGCCGCCTCGGCCAGGCGGTGCGCGCCACCGAGTGCCAGCACTTCAGCGGTGCCCGACCAGGCGTGCAGCCAGCGCTTTCGGGTGGCGTCGTCGAGGGTGGCGACCTCGCTGAGCGCCGGCCTGCCGCGTATGACGCGGTAGGGGTCCAGGTCGTCGAACGGTACGGGGGCCGACTCCGCCCCGAGGCCGGGCAGGCCGTACAGGGGCGTCCAGGCGGGCGCGCTGGACCAGGCGCCGCAGTCCGCCTGCGGGTACACCCTGACGGGTGGCGCGCCGCGCTGTCGCAGGGTCAGCGCGGTCCGGTCCAGGGACGCGTGGACCTCGGCGGCCGCGGGGGTGCCGGTGTGCAGGCCGCCGAGGGTCGGCAGGGCCAGGAGGCCGTCATGCGCCATCAGGCGTACGGAGAACGGCACCCGCGCCCGCACCGCGGCGGCGGCCGCGACGGCGCTGAAGTGGGCCAGGTCCCTGGCGAGTTCGGGGGTGTGCGCGGGGCCGGTGAGTCCGGTGAGTCCGGTGAGGCAACGGCGGGCCCAGGGGCCGACGAAGGGGTGCAGGATGATGGCGCGGACCGCCGCCCTGCCGCCGGCGCGTTCGGCGGCTTCCAACAGCGCCCAGTCCGCGCGCAGCTGCCACAGCTCGCGGCGGGGGCAAACGGCTGGGGGCGCGGCCTCGGCGGCGTCGAGTACCGCGCGCAGCAGGAGCAGCCGCCGGGTGTGCTGGTCGCGTATGAGCAACCGCAGTGCCTCGGGGCCGCTTTCGGTGCGGCCGAGTTCCCGCAACACCCGCTCGGGGACCGCGGTGGTCACCGTGTAGCACCTCCTGAAGTGAGGGCTGCGGACTCCCTGAGCCGGGACGCCACATGGCGGATGAAGCGCTGGAGGTCGGTGCAGTACACGGAGGGGTTGGTGAAGCCGTGGCCCGCGCGGTAGCGGTGTGCGTAGTGGCCGCCGCCGCAGACGGCGACCAGGGGGCAGGCCTGGCACTGGGCGGACAGGGCCGCGATGCCTGTCTGCCGTGCGGCGACACCGGGGTGGTTCAGGGCCTGGTCGAAGGAGTGCCGGAAGATGTCGAGTCCGGTCCTGGCGGCGCCTTCGTAGGCGGACTTGAGCGAGTCGACCTGTTCGATGGAGCCGTCCGTCTCCACGACTACCGCGGTGAACGGTTCGGTCCCCAGCGACTCGGTCGCGGCGGGCAGGCCGAGCAGCAGGGCCAGGCACTCCTCGAATAGCCTGATCCGGGTCTCCCGGCGCCCGGCCGACCACCAGCGGTCGAAGACGGTGCACAGCCAGTCCCCGTACGAGGTTCCGCGCCCCGGAAGGCCCGGCGGCGGGGCGGTCCAGTTGCCGTGCGGCAGCAGCAGGTCGAGGGCGGGTGGCCGCAGGGTGAGCAGCGATTCGTAGGTCTCGACCGGGTCGCTGGCCGGGTCGACGACGGTGAGGATTCCGGCGTACGCGTCCGGGTACCGCTCGGCCAGCAGCCGGGCGCCGCGCACCGCCGCGGGCCAGGAGGGGCGGCCCGCGTGGTCGACGCGGAGGGTGTTGTGGGCGGCCCGTCCGCCGTCGAGGCTGACGCCGACGGTCACGCCGTGCCGGGCCAGCATGGCGAGCCGCCTGTCGTCGAGCAGCGTGGCGTTGGTCTGCACGGTGGTGTGGACGACGCACCCTCTCGGCACCCGCTCGCGTACCCGCTCGGCGAAAGCGGCCAGCCGGGCCGCTCCGGCGAGCAGCGGCTCGCCGCCGTGCAGGACGAGCGAGAGGTCGGTGAGCGTGTGCCGCGCGGCATGCTCGGCGATCCGGGTGGCGGTCTGGTCCAGCACCTTGGGGCCCGCGGCGGCGGGGCGGGTGCGCCAGGTGTGGTCGGGGCCCTCGTAGAGGTAGCAGTAGCGGCAGGCGAGGTTGCAGCGGCCGTGCACCTTCACGATGAACTGCCGGAAGGGAGCGGCACGCGGGGTCACTTGTCGCGACACTGCGGCACCCCCCTGCTGCTGCCATCGGTCTGACGCGGAACGTTCCTGTCACGGCAGACCGACAAACACTCAACGATCGCTGTTGTCCGAATCGGCCACGATGCCGACCGAAAATGTCCGTCTGCTTCTCTGATCCGCGGCCCCTTCGCTCCTCTCGCCCGCTGTCCGCAAGTGCGCCTTCAAAAAGAGTTGTTGAAGCCCCACAACGTCTCACTCGGCTGCCCTGCGCGCTCCCGCAGGTCCGCCAGCACCTCGGCGAGCACCGGGTGGTCCAGGGTCCGCAGCTGTTCCAGGTCGAGATCCAGCAGGTCCGGGAGGTCCGGCAGGTCCGGCGGCTCCGGCAGGTTCGTCGGCTCCGGTGGCTCGGACAAGCCCTCGTCCCATTCGCTCGTCGCCATCGCGTGTCCCCCTTCTCCTCGCGCCCCGGCCGGATGCCGGTCAGTCCAGTGCGGCCAGCCGCAGCGCCGTCTGCCCCGGGTTCGGCTCATCTCTCACCGCGGCACCCGCGTCCGGCAGCCTGGCCCACTCGTCCCGAGCGGCCAGGTAGGCGTCGCGCGCCGCCCGTGGACGCGCCGCCGCTTCATAGGTCATACCCCGCCAGTGCCGCGCCCGAGCCCCCAACTCCACGGCGCCGAAGCGCGCGTGGGCCGTACGGGCCTCCTCCTCCGCCTCCCGCGCGGCCTGCGCCGCGCCCCGGAACGCGTCGGCGGCCTCGTCGAGCCGGGCGGGCCGGTCCAGGCTGCGGTAGGCCTCGAACCGCGCCTGGCCGAGGTCCAGCAGGCAGCGCGCCCTGGCCAGCGCGTTCGGCGCCTCCTGGGCCGCGACGGAGAAGAGATGCTCGGCCTCGCGCAGATCGACCCGGTCGCCGGTGGCGCGGTACCGCAGCATCAGCGTGCGGCCGAGCAGCACCAGCCGGTAGGCCAGTTGGCGGTGCCCCTGCGGGGTCTCCGTATGGCAGGCGCGCAGCACCCGTACGGCCTGCCCGGTGCGGGCGGCGCGGTCCTGCCCGGTGCCGGCCTGGGCGCTCCGCAGCAGGACCTCGCCCCACTCGGCGAGCAGGTCCGCGTGCTCGGGTGCGTCCCTCGGTACCCCACGGGACGCCCGGTCGAACCGGTCCGCGGCCGCCACCAGTTCGCGCGGGTCGTGCGAGTCCTCGTACCGGGCCACCCGGATACGCGCCGAGCGGATGAGCAGCGCGGCGGCCAGGCGCTGGTCGTGCGTCTCGGTCAGGGCCGCGTCGATCCGTGACTCGGCCTCGGCCAGGCCCGCATCGGAACAAAGCAGGGCATCGACCAGATCGAGCAGGACGCGGTGGCGCTCCCCAGGCGAGGGCGAACCCGGCGGCGAACCCGGCGGCGAGCCCGGCACCGAACCCGGCACCGAACCCGGTGCGGCGGCATCCGGCGCGGCGGCATCGGGTGCCGCGGCCTCCGGTTCCAGCGCCTCGCGCAAGGAGCGCGCCGCGTCGGTGGCGTACGCCCTGGCCTGCTCGGCGTCGGTGGTCACCCCGGCCAGCCTCAGCAACGTACGGCCGTGGGCGAGGAGCAGGCCGCGCGGGCGGCCGCGGCGGTCGGGCCAGGCGTCGGCGAAGGCCTCCAGCATGCCCACGGCCGCCTGGAGCAGCGCACTGTCGCCGCCGAGGCGCCACTGCGCCTCCAGAGCGCGCACCCGCTCCAGGGTGAGCCACAGGGCGTCGGTGGCCTCAAGGCCGGGCGCGGCGCAGGCCACGGCGTACTCGCGGTCGGCGCGGCGCAGCAGCTCCAGCGCCCCATGGCGGTCATCGCGGCGCCGCCTGTCGTCCGCCGCCGCGTGCAACACCCGGGCCAGCACCGAGCGTTCGGGAACCGCGCTCGGGTGGGCGACGGCCCGTTCGGCGGCCGACTCGGCGTCGCGCAGCAGCTCGCTGCCGCCCTGCACCTCCCACAGCCGCAGCAGACAGCGGGCGTACTCGGCCCACAACTGCGGGTCGGCACCTGCGGGGCGCTCCCGCTCGGTGGCGCCGCGCAGCAGTTGTACGGCGTCGATCAGGTACTGCACCATGCCGTCCGCGTCGAACCTGGCCACCAGTTCGCGCGCTCCGGCCACCGCCGAGTGCGGCGGGCGGTCGCCGGTCACGTCCCGGCCACGGTCGCTGTAGAGCGCGAACTCCTCGGGCAGCGGCATAAAACGCTCCAACACGCGTGCCGCGACCTCGGCGAAGGGCTGAGGGACGAGCGGGACGGCGTCGCCGTCGCCCGCGTCCTCGTCGCCCCGGTCGCGCCGGTCGCCCGCGGCGGCACCGATGTGACCCGGCGGCGTCCGCCGCGCCTGGGTGTCCTCGCCGAGCTGGGCGAAGGCGAGTGCGGGGAAGTTCGGCCCGCCGTCGCCGAACCGCGACGCGATGTACTCCGAGCAGTGCTTCAGTACGAGCATCGCCTCGTCCTGGCCCAGCGGGCCGAGGAGCACCTCCTGCACGCCGGGTGCGAACTCGTACCACTGTCCGCCGTCGGCGTGCGGCCCCTCGCCGGGGACGGGCTCGCCCCTACTGCGCGAGAGCAGCCCGCTCAGCAGCACCTCGGCCAGCTCCGACGGCCCGGATCCTGGCAGCATCGTGCGCTGGACCAGCTGCATCACGGGCAGGCAGAGCGGGGCGGCCGCCAGGTAGACGGCGAGCCGGCCCGCGGCGGGTGAGGCCACCGAGCGGAACCTGCTGACCAGTTCCAGGGGTGACAGCGGCCGCCTGGGACGCGCCGCGGGCGCCGCCTGGTGGTCGGCGCGCACCCATCCGACCGCTCCGGCCACCCGTCCCCCACCGGCCTTGGACAGCAGCCGCGCCCAGGCGCCCAGCGCTCCGGACGCGGGCGGCAGCACCGGCACCGGCAGGGCGCCCGTGTGCCCGCCGGGCGGCGCCGCGGCGTCACCGGTGACCTTCAGCGCGGCCGCTCCCCCGGGCCCTTCGCCTCGGGACAACTCGCCGAAGGCGACGGGCAGTCGGGTGCGGTTCCACATCCGCTGCGGCAGCGGCTGCAGTACGGCGACGGGGGCCTGCCCGGCGAGCCGGTGCAGCAGCCGCTGGGCCTGCCCGCTGTGCCACAGGGGACCCGCGCAGTCGCTGACGAGTACGGTGACCCGGCGTCCGGTGGGATCGCTCAACCGGTCCGCGGAGTTCAACGGCGCCGCGCCCGCTTCGAGACGGCCGCTGACCGCCGGGGTGTGGTCGGGCCCCTGGTGCAGATAGCACACCTGGATATCCCCGAAGGCCCCCAACTGCCCGAAGACCTGCTGGAGTTCGTCGAACATCCGCCGCCACACGCGCATCGACGAGGAGGAGTCAAGGACCAGTTGGAGCCGGGCGTCCCCACGGGTCACCGGCCGGTAGACGGGCAGGATCAGCCCGCCCGCCCGCGCGCTGGCCTCGACCGTCGCATCCTCGTCGAGTACATGGCGCAGAGGCGGGGCGCCGGTGCGGTACCCCTGTAACGGCCTTAGCGCGCGCTGGAGTTCGCGAGGGGCCGCCAGTGCGGGCGCGGCCGGCACACCGAGCGGGAGGCCCAGGCCTCCGGCGCCGCGCGCAGGGTGCGGGCCCTGGCCCGGCGGCACGGGGTACAGGTCTACGCGCCAGTCCTCGCCGCGCGGGTACGGCCCCTCGCCCTGCTGCCGCTCAGGGGTGTGCTCGCCGGGGTCCTGGTCCTCGGTCCGCGCCGGAGCGGCCGGGCGGCCCCGGCGTACGGGACCGGGCGCGTCGGCGCCGTCACCCCCGTACGACCCTGTGGGCCGTGACCAACGCGCGAGCCACAGCGCGTCGCAGAGCTGCTCCGCGTCGAGGTCGAGTCCGGCTTCCCGCAACCGGGCGACGAACTGGGGCAGCGGATCACCGGCTTCCTGGCCGCCGTCGCCTACGGGACCGGGGCCGTGCCGTGCCGAGGCGTCAGGCATCGGCGCATCACCTCGGGCGGTCGAGTCGCTGGATGAGCAGGTCGGCGAGCCGGTCCCGACTGGGCGGTGCCGCCGCGTCGGTGAGGTAGATCGCGTTCAACAGCTGGTCGCTGGCGAGGAGTTCACTGCGCGAGCGCTCCAGGAAGCGGGACACCAGGTCGTCGCCGGTGCGGGCCGCGTCGTCGCCGAGATGGGCCCGTACGAAGGTGGCCAGCCGTTTGTGGTCGGGCCTGCCGAGTTCCAGGTGGATGCAGCGGCGCATCAGCGGGGCCGGGAAGTCCCGCTCGCCGTTGCTGGTGAGGACGACGAACGGGAACGCCCGGCAGCGCACCCGGCCATCGCGGATGCGCGCCCTGGTGCCGTCGTCGGTGAGCACCTCGGCCACACCGCCGGGCAGCCGGTCGGCGATCCGTTCCAGCTCCGGAAGGGCGAACTCTCCTTCTTCCAGCACGTTGAGGAGGTCGTTGGGCAGGTCGATATCGCTCTTGTCGAGCTCGTCGATCAGCAGGACGCGGGGGAGGTCGGACGGCAGCAGAGCCGTGCCCAGCGGGCCGAGCCGCACATAGCTGCCGATGCCCTCGGCGGCGCCCGCGCCGCCCTGCCCCGGCGTGGCGGCGCCGAGCGCGGCGAGCTGCACATCCTGCAGGCGGGCGATGGAGTCGTAGCGGTACAGACCGTCCAGCAGGGTCGACCGGCTGACGATCGGCCAGCGCAGCACCCGGCCGAGGCCGAGCTCGTGGGCGACCGAGTGGGCCAGCGTGCTCTTGCCCGCGCCCGGGCTGCCGGTGACCAGCAGCGGGCGTCGCAGATAGAGCGCCGCGTTGATCATTTCCAGTTCCTCGGCGCCCGGCCGGTACAGCTCGGCGAGATGCCGGTACGCGCCGAGCCTGCGGTCCTCGGAGCCGTCGGCGCCGTTCGGCGCCGGTGGCTGCGGGAACTGGCCGTCGCCGCCGGCCGCCGCCTCCTGGCCCGAGAAGTCACGCCAAGGTGGCGGGGGTGGTAACCGGCGTATTCCGTCGTGGGGTTCGCCGGCCCCCCGGTAGATGAGCCACTCGCTGGATTCGCTCATTGCGTGTTCCCCATCGTCACTCGTCCCCCCATCGCCACCCAGGACCGGAGCCGCCGACCGTGCCTCACGTTAGCGAGCCGCGCAAGACGTCGTAAGTGTCGGCGTAGACGCCTGCGTGCCGCCTGTGCGGCGCCGGTGCCCCCAGGGCCCGGTCACGGCGCCTGCAGAATATGGTCCGCGCCTGGCAGTGGCTGGCGCGGATCGTCGTACAGCAGGGCGATCCCCGCCGACCAGTACGTCGGAGCACGGCCCGCGCGCAGTCCCGCCCGCAGCTCGTGGACCAGGTCCGGGAGCCGCTCGGCACTGCTCGCGCCCACCACCGTATCGGTGACTCGGCGGTGGAACTCGGCGCAGACCGCGTCCTGTTGGTCGGCCAGGCGGCGCCATAGGGCCACCCGGAAGCCGCCCCGGACGACCCTACCGAGCCCGGCCAGGCTCTCCTGCCGGTGCCGCCCGTCGAAGCGGCAGAGCACGGGGACCGTCGAGTACGCCAGCCTGCGCAACTCCCGCTCGGGCGGGACGGGTACCCGCATACCGTCCGCGCAGTCCACGACCACGGCGCGCAGTCCGGAGACCCTGGTCCAGCGCCAGCGCGTCGCGCTCTCCAGGAGTGCCTCGTCCCAGGCGGCCTGGTCCGACTCCGGGCCCGACTCCGGGGCCGGGCCCAGATCCATGTCCAGGTCGAGGTCCAGGTCGAGGTCCGCACACCGTACGTAGACGGGGCGCAGCACTCCGAGCGGGGCCCCGCCCGACGGTGTCTCCCAGGCGTCGACGTCCAGATCGAGCAGGGTGCGCGGCAGGGCGACCTGGAGCGCGGCCCGCCGATCCGGTTCGTCGCACTGGCGGAACGCCTCGGCCAGCGGGGGTGCGAGCCGCTCCGGCAGGTCGCCGAGCGCGGTGCCCCTGCTCGTACCCCTGCTGTCGTCCGCGACCGGACGCACCTCGCCGGTCGGCTCCACGACGCCGACGCGCCAGTCGAAGCGGTCCGGCTCCCAGCCGCATGGCTCCAACTCCAGCAGCACACAGGCGCGCGGGGCGAGATCCGCGGTGCACTCCCGCTTGGCCGCTGTACGGGCGCCGCCGAGGCTGTGGTCGGGCGCGGCCGGGCGGAGGCCGGTGTAGCGCTTGTGCCGGAGCTCGGATCTGAACCGCGGGGAGCGGTCGTCGGCGGTCCACTTCACCCACTGCCACAGCCGTTCCTCCGCGGTGTCCATGCCCGGCGTGGCGTAGGGGCGCTCGGCGGTCAGCGCGCCCATCGCGAATTCCAGTACGAGCTCCAACGCGCCCTCTCCGCGCCGGGATTCGTACAGCGCGCCGACGCCGTCGCGCCAGCCGCGCGGGGCCGGGTAGCGGGGTGCGGCCTGCCCGCCCAGCAGGCCGTCGAGCAGGGAGAGCAGGCCGCGGGTGCTGGTGGGGGGCGGGAGTTCGGCGAGTCTGCCCAGGAGTTGGGTGCGCTGCTGGGGGGTGAGGGTGCGGCCCGCCGTCGCGCCGAGGTCGCTCTGGACGTCGGTCCAGCTGCCGGGGGCGGCGTCCGGGTGCTGGTGCCGGTCCATGTGGTAGCGGTCGTGGGCGTGGAAGACGGCCTGGTAGAGGTCGTCGTGTTCGCTGCCGACAGGACCGTCGGGCACGGGCAGCGCACGCAGCTGCTCCACGCCGATGGACGTCCCGCCGAGCCCGCGGTCGAGCTGGGACTTCAGCACCCCGACGACCTCGCCCCGTACCGGATCGACGACCGGCCCACCGGACACGCCGGGCGGCAGGATGTCCCCGCCCAGGCGGATCTGCTCGTCGGGGTCGGCCCAGCCGAGTGTGCCCTGTACGGCGCAGGTGCCGTTCACCCGCCGCAGCACGCCGCCCACCTCGGACCAGCCCAGGTAGACCACGGACTCACCGCCGTAGAAGGCCGCGGGCCGCTCGCTGACGTAGACGCAGGCGTGGTCGGCGGGTTCGAGCAGGCGGACCAGCGCGAGGTCCGGAGCGGGCCAGCTGCCGGGCGAGACGGCCCGCGGGGTGTCCGGCAGGGTCGCCATCACCTCGCCGTCGACCGACGACTCGCCTCGGCCGGGCTCGGTCTCGTAGACCACCTTCACCCTGGCCCCCTCTCCCTGGCGGACCACATGCGCGCATGTGAGGACCCAGTTCGGAGCGACGAAGTAGCCACTCCCGAGGAAGTCGCCGGGTCCGTCCGGGGCATACCCGGACCCCGCCCGATGGATGCGTACCGTCGCTGACATGACAAGGTCACGCAGCGCACGGTGCGCCAGGGCGGAACCACCCGGTGCGCCCGGGGCGTGCCCGTCCGTCATACCCCGCCCCCACCGGCGGGCGCGGCCGCGTCGGGGGGCGCCGGTGCGCCGGGGGGCGCGCCTTGCGGTGGGTCGGGTGGTGGTTGGTGTGGCGTGTGGTGCGGTGGGTCGGGTGGCGGGCGGTGTG
>NZ_JAZGRL010000001.1:2433279-2446468 GCF_046540415.1 Streptomyces sp. E11-3
GCGGGTGGCGGGCGGTGCGTTGGGTCTGGTGGTGGGGCGCCGTCCCAGGTGAGGGTCACCTTGATGGCGCCCTTCGCCTCGCCGTCCGCGAGCAGTCCGACCACCCGGCCCGCCCGGCCGGTCAGCTCGATGCCGAACTCGACACTGACCTGGTCGGGGCTCACCGCGCGCAGCGGCTCGGCGAGCGAGCGCGCGACGCTGGTCACCACCGCGTGCAGGCTCTCGACGCGGGCCAGGACCGTCTCACCGAATCCGGTGTCCTTGTACGACAACCCATCGGAAGGGCCGCCGAGTTCCCCGACTTCCGCGAGCTGGTCGACTCCGGAAATCCGGGCCCAGACGGGTGTGCCGTCCGGCATCGCGATATGCGCGATTCGGGTAACTCCCTCGCTCATACTGTCCCCCCGTTGCCTCGGGTCAGGGCAGGTTAACCCCCGGTAGCCACCGATGCGAGAGTGCGGGAATCAGCACAGTCGAACGCTGCCTATGCTTTTCCTGCCGGGAATGACCCGACCGGGCCCGACCGCCTTCACCCCCTTATGACGGAGCACGACACATGTACTTCACCGACCGCGGCATCGAGGAGCTGGAAAAGCGGCGCGGCGAGGAGGAGGTCACCTTTGAGTGGCTCGCCGAGCAGCTGCGTACGTTCGTCGACCTGAACCCGGACTTCGAGGTCCCGGTGGAGCGCCTGGCGACCTGGCTGGCCCGGCTGGACGACGAGGACGAGGACGAGTAGCCACCTGCACGCCGCGCCACTCCCACGCCAGGCCACTCGCCTGCCAGGCCACTCCCCTGCCAAGCCGCTCCCCCGACCCGCGTTTCAGTCGCGGGCGCGGAGTGCGTCGTACGCGATGCCGCCCACCCCGTGCGCGAGCAGCAGGGCCCCCGCGAGCAGCCACCCGGCGCTGCGCCGGCGCACACCCCAGAGCGTCACTGGGATGCCCGCCGCGAACTGGACGGCGGACAGCGTGCGGGCCCGGGGGCCGCGCAGCCACGGGCCGAGGCCGCTCTGCTCGACCACGTCCAGCTCGGCCCGCACCGCGTCGCGCCAGCCGGACCACTCGACCTGTTCGACGTCCGGCAGGGCGCAGGCGACCTCGCGCATGCGGTCGGCGGGTTCGCCCGGGGTCAGGCCCGCGGGCAGCGTGAGTCCCGTACGGGCGAGCACCGCCAGCAGGCCGAGCATCCGGGCGCGGGCGTCGGCCGCCGGGTCAGGGAGTGTCAGCGCCTCCAGGGACTGCATGTCCAGTACGGGGTCGAGGCCGAGCCGCGCCGCGAACGCACGCATCGCCTCGTGTTCGCCCACCGGGGTGCCGTTCGCGGCCCACTCGTAGCCGACCGTGCGCCGAAAGCCCGAGGCGAGCGTGTAGCCCGCGCCCTCGGTGTCCCACCACAGGGCCAGCACCGGCCAGGGCGCCCCGACCGCGAGCGCCGTGGCCCACCCGGCGAGCACCCGGTCGATCTGCTCCTCGCCGTGCAACCAGGGCTTGCCCTCCGGGACGAGCACGCTCCAGTCGCGGCCCGCGGGGGCCAGCAGCATGCGCTCCCTCAGGAGCTGGGCGGCGGGGCCGACCGCCGCGGGTTCGGCGCGGCAGAGCAGGAGCGCACCACGGCGCAAGGGCACGTCGGACATGCCCCCACGCTAGGACAATCCGGCCGACTCGGCCGCGTCGGTCGACTTGGCCGCGCGCCTTGACTTTCCACATCCGCGATATATCGTGTTTCACAGGAGACGCGATATATGGCGCGTCGAGTCGGACCGGGCCCAGGCCCAGGAGGCCACTGGAGGTCAGCACCATGCCAGAGTCGACATGGACCGTCGCGGAACCGCAAAAACTGGCTATCGACGGCCCGGTGACGGCGCTCCACGTGCGCACCGTGGGGGGAACGGTCAACGTGGTGGGCACCGCGGAGAGTTCCGCTTTCCTGGAGGTGTCGGCGATCGAGGGGCCACCGCTGACGGTGACCCTGGACGCGGGGCGGTTGACCGTCGCGTACGACGACCTGCCCTGGAAGGGCTTCCTCAAGTGGTTCGACCGGGAGAGCTGGAACCGCAGCGCGGTCGTCTCGCTCGCCGTACCCGCTGGTGCGGCGGTGGAGGTCGGAGTGGTCGGCGCGACCGCCGTGGTCTCCGGGATCGACGGCCCGTCCGAGGTGAAGGGCGTCAACGGCGACACGACGCTCGTCGGGCTCTCCGGGCCGGTGCGGGCCGAGACGGTCGCAGGCAACATCGAGGCCCAGGCCGTCAGCGGCGAGCTGCGCTTCAAGTCGGTCTCCGGCGATCTGACCGTGGTCGACGGCGCGGCCCCCGCGGTGAAGGCCGAGTCGGTCAGCGGCGACATGATCGTGGACATCGACCCGGCGGGCCGTCCCGGCCGACTGAACCTGACGAGCGTCTCCGGCGAGATCGCGATCCGGCTGCCGCACCCGGCCGACGCGGTGGTCGAGGCGAACACCACCAGCGGTACGGTCTCCAACGCCTTCGAGGATCTGCGGGTCACCGGCAAGTGGGGGGCGAAGAGCATCACGGGGACGCTCGGGTCGGGGAGCGGCGCGCTCAGGGCGTCCACGGTCTCGGGCGCGATCTCCCTGCTACGCCGCCCGGCCGCGACCGACACGAGCGCGGCGGACGCAAGCGGTGCCGACGAGGACGTGGCCGACGCGAGCGCGGCCGACGCGAGCGACCGCCCGACCGACAAGAAGGTGCTCTGACATGCCCCCCGTCTTCGCCCACGGCCGACTCCGCCTCTACCTGCTGAAGCTGCTCGACGAGGCGCCGCGCCACGGCTACGAGGTCATCCGGCTCCTGGAGGAGCGCTTCCAGGGCCTGTACGCGCCGTCGGCGGGCACCGTCTACCCGCGGCTGGCCAAGCTGGAGGCCGAGGGCCTGGTCACGCACACCAGCGAGGGCGGCCGGAAGGTGTACTCGATCACCGACGCGGGCCGCGCCGAACTTGCCGACCGCAGCGGCGAACTGGCCGACCTGGAGCTGGAGATCCGCGAGTCGGTCGCCGAGCTGGCCGCGGAGATCCGCGACGACGTGCACGGCGCCGCGGGTGACCTGCGCCGCGAGATGCGGGCGGCGGCGAGCGAGACCCGGCGTACGTCGAAGTCGACCGGAGGCTCCAGCGGGAAGGGCAGCCCGTTCGGAGACAACTTCGGCGACAGCTTCGGCGACAACGAGGCCTGGCGCGCGGCGAAGGAGGAGCTGCGCCGCGCCAAGCAGGAGTGGAAGGAGCAGGCCCGCCGGGCCAAGGACGAGTCGCGCCGGGCCCGCGAGGAGGCCCAGCGCGCCCGCCGCCAGGCCAAGGACGCGCAGGACGAGGCCCGCGAGGAGATGCAGCGCATCGCCAAGCAGGTCCAGGACAAGGTCCAGGACCACTTCGCGCGGGGCGACTGGCCGTCCGGCCTACGCGAGGGCCTCACCGAGATCTCCAGGGAGTTCGCCCGCTTCGGCAAGGGGTCCGGGGCGGGAACGTCGACGCCCGGACCGGCAGCGGACACGGGGCCCGACATCACGGTCGAGCGCGTGGACTTGGCCAAGGAGCCGCCCGAGCCGGACACCGGAGGCGAGCGGGCCCCCGAGGACGCCCCTCCAGCCCCCGAGTGGGCCCACGAGGACTCCACCGGCGAACCGCCCCGCGACCTCGACCGCCTCCTGGACCGCTTCCGCGACGACATCCGCGACGCGGCCCGCGACCACGGCGTCACAGAGGACCAACTCCGTGAAGCCCGACGCCATCTGTCCACGGCAGCGGCCCACATCGGCGCGCTCCTCCGGGGTCCGCGGCGTTAGGTCCTGTCCCCACCTGGACCCCGCCATTCGGGGCCCAGGTGCGCGGAGCCCGGGTGCGCGGAGCCCGGGTGCGCGGAGCCCGGGTGCGCGGAGCCCAGGTGCCCTCAGCAGCACTGCCAGAGAAAGCACCCCTCCCTGCCATCCGGCGAGACGAAGGCATAACCGACCCCGGCATCGCCGAAGTTGACGAAGAACGGCAGGTCCCCCGAGTCCAACTGGGCCACCAGGTCCCAGCCGTCATCCGGGGTCTCGTCACCCTGCAGCCAGCGCGGTTCGACGCCGGGCCCGCCGAAGAACTGCCAGGCGTCGTCGTCCCCGAGCGGCTCACCCGAGCGCGGCAGATGGTCCTCGCCCACCGTCGGCCCCGCCGCCTGCGCCCGTACCGTCACGGAGTCCGGTATCCGACCGCCAGGCTGGAGCACCAGCGCGTGCTCGTCCCCCTCATCGGTCAGGAAGAGATACGCCAGCCGCCCACCCTCAAGCGCGAACTGACCGAAGAAATCCATGGGTTCGCCGTCAAAGGTGAGCGGCCACTGCGGCTCAGCCAGCCACACCGGCTGCCCACCGGCCTTGGTCACGGCCTCGCGGACCTCACCGTCAGCGGGGACGAATTCGACAGGCGTACGCACGACCGGCTCCCTGGGACACGACGAACTCAACTCCCCACACGCTAGCCCTCACCACTGACAGCCCGGGCCCCTGAGACCCGCCCGCCGGACAGGCCTATCCCGCCGCCCGCCCTCCAGATGGGCCAGTACTCCACCAACGGCATCTCGGGGAACGTGGCGTACAAGCGCCGCCACACCGACGCCGACTCCGGTGTGGACAGCTTCGCGCCGGTCACGGTGAGCGGCGGAGCGACACCGCACCCGGCAAGATCGGGGCCGACGGCCCGTACCTGAAGTGAGCCGCGCCTCGGCCCGCCCCCCGAAACGAGATCCAGGGGCGGGCCAGGGACGTATCAGACAGTCAGGACGATCTTGCCGAACTGGCCGCCCGACTCCATCCGCTCGAAGGCCGTACGGGCCTGGTCCAGCGGCAGTACCTCGTCGATGACGGGACGTACGCCCGTGGCGGCGCAGAAGGAGAGCAGGTCCTCCAGTTCGTCCTTGGTGCCCATGGTCGAGCCGACGATCTTCAGCTCCAGGAAGAAGACCCGGGTCAGCTCGGCGTGTGAGGGGCGGTCGCCGCTGGTGGCGCCGGAGATGACCAGGGTGCCGCCCGGCTTGAGGGACTTGATGGAGTGCGACCAGGTGGCCGCGCCGACCGTCTCGATCACCGCGTCGACCCGCTGCGGCAGCCGCGCGCCGGACTCCACGGCCTCCACCGCGCCCAGCTCCAGCGCCCGCTTGCGCTTGGCCTCGTCGCGGCTGGTGGCGAACATCCGCAGGCCCGCGGCCTTGCCGAGGACGATCGCGGCCGTGGCGACGCCGCCGCCCGCGCCCTGCACGAGGACCGAGTCGCCGGGGCGTACACCGGCGTTGGTGAAGAGCATCCGGTACGCGGTGAGCCAGGCCGTGGGTAGGCAGGCGGCCTCTTCGAAGGACAGCTCGGCGGGCTTGGGCAGGACGTTCCAGGTGGGCACCGAGACCTGCTCGGCGAAGGTGCCCTGGTAGCGCTCGGTGAGGATGGAGCGGGGTTCCTTCGGGCCCACTCCGTGGCCGCTCTGGCCGATGACGGAGTGCAGGACGACCTCGTTGCCGTCGGCGTCGACCCCGGCGGCGTCGCAGCCGAGGATCATCGGCAGCTTGTCCTCGCCGAGGCCCACGCCTCGCAGGGACCACAGGTCGTGGTGGTTCAGGGACGCGGCCCTGACGTTGACGGTCGTCCAGCCGGGGCGTTCGTCGGGGGCCGGGCGCTCCCCCAACTCAAGGCCGCTGAGTGGCTGGTCACGGTCGATTCGGGCGGCGTAGGCAGCGAACATGACCTTGACGATAGGGCGGGCCGGTGCGCGGCGGAACCGCGCACCGGTGTGACACGTATCCCGGTCAAGCCATGACAGCCGTCCGGCCCTCAGTCCCTGCGGTACTGCGCCGGAGAGCTCTTCGTCGCCTCATCCTCGTACGAGCCCACCTTGCCCCGATCCACATGGAACGTGGTCAGCGTCGAGACGGGGGACACCGGGTCCCGGCGGTCCTCGATACTGCATCCTCTCGGGGGATAACCCCCGAACCCCCAGCCGGACAAGCAGGTCAGCCGGGCCGATCGGCAGAGACACCACCCGGCAAACCCGACTAACCCACATGTAGGTACTGAAGCGCTCAGGGGTTACTTGGCGGCAGGCCCTCAGTCCCTGCGGTACTGCGCCGGAGAGCTCTTCGTCGCCTCGTCCTCGTACGAGCCCACCTTGCCGCGGTCCACGTGGAACGTGGTCAGGGTAGAGACGGGGGACACCGGGTCCCGGCGGTCCTCGATCACCCGCATATGGGTCGAGAAGCGCTCCGGGGTCACCTCGTACACGTCGTAGCCGTAGCGGTTGCCCTCGAAGTACTTCAGGTGCGGGTTCGCCTGGCCCATCCGCGGGCCGTTGGTCCGGTTCCAGTCCGCGGAGTACGCGCCCGAGGTCACCGAGTGCGCCGTGAACTCCGTACCGACGACGGGCGACGCGGTGTCGTCGAAGTCCGTACGGAGGTCGTCGACGAAGGCGGAGTGCCAGTCGCCGGTGATGACGACGAGGTCCTCCAGGCCGCTGCTGTGCACATGCCCCAGGACCTCCTTGCGCTCGGCGAGGAAGCCGTCCCACTGGTCGGTGAACATGTACGAGCCGCCGGGCGAGCCGCGCAGCTGGCTGAGCATGATCGAGTTGGCCCAGACGTGCCAGGTGTCCGGGGCGTTGTCGATACCGCTCTTGAGCCAGGACTTCTGGTCGGCGCCGAGGATGGTGCCGTCGGTGAGGTTCTGCGCCGAGCGGTACGAGCGCAGATCGAGGACGGTGAGTTCGAGGAGGTTGCCCCAGCGCCGTACGCGGTGGATCTCGGGGTCGGGCAGCGCGGCCTCGCCGAAGCTGTCGCGGTGCGGCATGTTCTCGAACCAGGCCTGGA
This sequence comes from Streptomyces sp. E11-3, assembly GCF_046540415.1. NCBI lineage: Bacteria > Bacillati > Actinomycetota > Actinomycetes > Kitasatosporales > Streptomycetaceae > Streptomyces > Streptomyces sp. E11-3. The sequence continues at coordinate 2,440,120 of NZ_JAZGRL010000001.1, forward strand.
ACGCGGCCGCCTTGCGCTGCATGAAGGGGGCGCCGCCGCCCGTACCGCTGAAGTCGTTGGCCACCTCGTGGTCGTCCCAGGTGAGGAACCAGGGGTGGGCGGCGTGTGCCTCGCGCAGGGACGCGTCGCCCTTGTAGAGGGCGTGCCGCTTGCGGTAGTCGGCGAGGGTGAAGGTCGCGCCGCCCTCGTGGTCGCGTACGTGGCTCTCGGGTACGCCGCCGACCTGGCCGTGCTCGTAGATGTAGTCACCGAGGTGGACGACGAAGTCGACGTTCTCGCGGGCGATGCCACGGTGCGCCGCGTAGAAGCCGTCGTGGAAGGCCTGGCAGTTGGCGGCGGCGAAGCGGACCGAGGCCACGTTCCCGGTGGGGGCGGTCTTCGTACGGCCTACGCGGCTGGTCTTGCCGAGCGCGGTGAAGGCGTACCAGTAGTGGCGGCCCGCGCTCAGGCCACTGACCGGGACGTGGACGCTGTGGCCGAGTGTCGCGGAGGCCGGGGCCTTGCCGCGGGCGACGACCGTACGCAGCTCGGCGTCCTCGGCGACGACCCAGTCGACCTCGACGACGTCGGGCAGGTCCTGCTCGGCGGCGAGGGGTTCGGGTGCCAGGCGGGTCCACAGGACGACGGATGACGGCTGCGGGTCTCCGGACGCGACGCCGAGGGTGAAGGGGGCCGGGTCGTAGTCGGCGCCCAGCGCCTCGGCGGCCTCGCGGGCCTGCGCGGGCGAGAGCCCGGCGGCCAGCGGCCAGGCGACGCCGAGTGCGCCCGACGCGGCGGCGGCCTTCAGCAGATCACGGCGGTTGAGCTTCACGACCGGCCTCCAGCGGCGTTGCGGGCACTGACGGTGCTGAGGGTGAGGGATATCGCGTCCGCGTAGCCGTCGTTGGACGTACCGCTCCCGGAACGCGTGAAGACGAGCAGGACGCGGGCGCTGCGGGCCCCTGGCGGCACCGTGGACGTCGCCTCGCGCTCCACGAGTGCGGTACGCCCCTTGCGCTCGCCCGCGGTCACCGGCCCGAGCACGCTCAGCGCGACCGGGGTCCCCTTGGCGTCCCGGAACTCCACGGACAGCCGTACGCCGTCCTCCTGGCCCGCATAGCCGCCGAGCCATCCCCTGACGGCGTACCGCACGCGCCCCGCGTCAACGGCAGCGCGCCCGGTCGCCCCGGTCGTAGGCAGGTCGATGTCCTGCACCAAAGCCGTACGGGGTGAGTTCCCGCCGGAGAAGAACCGGCTGCCGCGCTGCGCGGGTCCGGGGTCGGACGGGCCCGGGTACCCCCCGCCGAAGCTGTAGTCGATCAGCGCGGGTGCCCCCTGCGCGATCCTCCAACCAGTAACCGAGCCGACTGGCTCGGCGCTGCCTCCCGGTCCGCTCTCCGCGTCGCCGTTCACGACGAGATTCATCCACGTCTCCCCTGGGTGGTGGTCTGTTGTGTTGTCGCGCCACGCGCCACGCATCACACCAGCCCCGGATGAACCACGGGAAGCCCTTCACCAAACTTTCTCAGCAACCTGTCCGGACAAGTACCCGCACCAAGTACCCAAAGCACCAGGAAGGGACCGTCAAAGGGCGATCCCGTAGCGCACACCCGAAGGGCCTCCCCCACCACTCACGCGCGCGTGCCTGCATGCGGCAAACGCAAGAGGCCCCGCCTGCGAGCAGGCGGGGCCTCTTATGCACTCGGCGGGGTCAGCGGCGGGCGACGCCCTCCGCACGGGCGGCTGCCGCCACCGCGGCCGTGACGGCCGGGGCGACCCGCTCGTCGAACGGCGACGGGATGACGTAGTCCGCGGACAGGTCCGAGCCGACCACATCGGCCAGCGCGTCGGCCGCGGCGATCTTCATGCCCTCGGTGATCTGCGAGGCCCGCACCTGGAGCGCGCCCGCGAAGATGCCGGGGAACGCCAGCACGTTGTTGATCTGGTTCGGGTAGTCCGAACGACCGGTGGCCACCACCGCGGCGTACTTGTGCGCGACGTCCGGGTGGACCTCGGGGTTCGGGTTGGCCATGGCGAACACGAAGGACCGCGGCGCCATCGAGGCGACGGCGGGCTCGGACACCGTACCGCCGGACACACCGATGAACACGTCCGCACCGGACAGCGCGTCCTCAAGGGAGCCGGAAAGGCCCGCCTTGTTGGTGATCTCGGCGAGCTCCCGCTTGACCTCGGTGAGGTCCTCGCGGTCCCGGCTGACGACGCCCTTGCGGTCCGCGACCGCGACATCGCCGATGCCCGCGGCCAGCAGGAACTTGGCGATGGCGACACCGGCCGCACCGGCCCCGGAGATGACCGCACGCAGATCACCGAGGGTGCGCTCGGTCAGCCGCGCGGCGTTCCGCAGCGCCGCCAGGGTGACCACGGCCGTACCGTGCTGGTCGTCGTGGAAGACCGGAATGTCCAGCCGCTCCTGGAGCTTGCGCTCGATCTCGAAGCAGCGCGGCGCCGAGATGTCCTCCAGATTGACGCCACCGAAGGAGGGGGCGAGCCGCACCACGGTGTCGACGATCTCGTCGCTGTCCGTGGTCGAGAGCGCGATCGGCACCGCGTCCACGCCGCCGAACTGCTTGAACAGGATCGCCTTGCCCTCCATCACGGGGAGCGAGGCTTCCGGGCCGATGTCGCCGAGGCCGAGCACCGCGGTGCCGTCGGTCACGACGGCCACCACGTTCGACTTCCACGTGTAGTCGTGGACGAGCTCCGGCTGCTCGGCGATCGCGCTGCACACCTTGGCGACGCCCGGCGTGTACGCGAGGGACAGGTCGTCCTTGTCACGGACCGGCACGGTGGCCTGCACGGCCATCTTGCCGCCACGATGCAGCGCGAAGGCCGGATCGAAGGGCTCTTCCGTGCCCTCGGTGCCGGCGTCGCTGCGAGGATTGACGATCTCCGCTGCCACTGTTGTCTGACCCCTTAAGTCTTAAATCGTTGAGGGTGGCCACTCCCTGGTTGAGGGGTGGGCGGGCACCGCGTCCGTTCCTTGCTTCGGCGGTTGGGCTGCCCCCGCAAGGGAGAGGTACGAACGCGCGGGCACGCCGCACACGCGCCCTGAGCCCCGGATGAGGGGTGTAACCGACTGTTCTACAGGATGGGTCCTGTCAGGCACGAGCCGATATCAGTTCGACCCTAGCCCTGCAGTCTTAATTGTCCCAAAAGTCCCCTCAGGGTGTCCGCATCACGAGACTGGTCCGGATTCTTTACTGTTGAGGTGTTCGTTCCGCAGTGCGGAAACCCTGCAAACTCGGGCCGGCGTTCGTCCGCGATCGCCCGTTATCTGATTTTGACATTGGCACCCCCCTGAAGGGGGGAGTCCGAATGGCAAGATGCCCCTAATCACACAAGGTGGCGACAGCCACAGGTGTGTGCACAACCGCTCCACTCCACCACCTGCCGGAGGACCACGATGACCGCCAGCACCACCCGACGCTCTACCGCTGCGAAGTCCCGGATTGCCGCGGTCGGCGCGATCGCGGTCGCCGGAGCCCTGCTGCTGACCGCCTGTGGCGACCAGACGGAGAAGGACAGCAGCGAGGACACCAGCACGAAGAAGGCGGACAAGAGCGCCAGCGCGGCCCCGCTCTTCGACAAGCTGCCCAAGAAGTACCAGGACGCCGGTGTCATCAAGGTCGGCTCGGACATCGCGTACGCGCCCATGGAGTTCATGGACAAGAACAACAAGCCCGCTGGCGTGGACATCGACATCGCCAACGCGCTCGGCAAGGTCCTCGGCGTCGAGTTCAAGTTCGAGAGCGGCACGTTCGACCAGCTGATCCTCAACCTGAACAGCAACCGCCAGGACGTCGCCATCTCCTCCATGACGGACACCAAGGAGCGTCAGGAGGGTGCGAGCAAGGACGCCAAGGGCGGCGCCGACTTCGTGAACTACTTCCAGGCCGGCTCCGCGATCCTGGTGCAGAAGGGCAACCCCAAGGGTATCGAGACCCTGGACGACCTCTGCGGGCTGAGCGTCGCCGCGCAGCGCGGCACCGCCAACGAGGACCTGCTGAAGGGCCAGCAGAAGAAGTGCGGCAAGAAGAAGATCAAGGAGTTCATCTCCGACCAGGACACCGACTCCATCACCCAGCTGCAGACCAAGCGCGCCGACGCCGTCATCACCGACTTCCCGGTGGCGCTGTACAACGAGCTGGAGGCCGGTGGCGGCAAGCTCTTCGAGGTCGTCGGTGAGCAGATCGAGGCCGCCCCGTACGGCATCGCGGTCAGCAAGAAGAACCCCGAGCTGCGGGACGCCCTGAAGGAAGCCGTCCAGGCGATCATCGACGACGGCAGCTACGCCGAGGTGCTCAAGAAGTGGAAGGCCGAGAGCGGCGCCATCGAGAAGGCCACGATCAACGCGGGCAAGTGAGCCCGTCGCTCAACCTCTCCACTACGTAAGGCAGCAACCTCGTGACCGAACCCAGCGACAAGGTCCCCGACTCGTCCCCTGAGAAGGACGAGACGCCCTCTGAGGACGCGACGTCCCCCAAGAAGGACAAGGCACCCCTCACCAAGGACGCGACATCCCTCAAGAAGGATGAGACGCCCGACAAGGACGGCGAAGGGCCCGAGTCCCAGGCCACCACCACCCCTCCCGAAGCCATCAAGGCGATCCCGGTCCGGCACTACGGCCGCTGGGTCGGCGCCGTCGTCGTACTCGCCCTGCTCGGCCTGCTGGTGAACGCGTTCGCCAGCGCCAACATCCAGTGGAGCGTGGTCGGCGAACAGATCACCAACGGCACGTTCGCCTGGGGCGCCTGGGAGACGCTCAAGATCTCCGTCTTCGCCATGGTGATCGGTGTCGTCCTGGGCACCGTCCTCGCGGTGATGCGGCTGTCCCCGAACAAGCTGCTGGCCACCGTTGCCTGGGGCTACATCTGGTTCTTCCGCGGCACCCCGGTGCTGGTGCAGATCTTCCTCTGGTTCAACCTGTCGCTCGTCTTCGACACCTTGAACCTCATGCCGTTCTACAAGAACGAGATGAACGAGGTCATGACTCCCTTCGTGGCCGCGCTGCTCGCGCTCGGCCTCAACGAGGCGGCGTACATGGCGGAGATCAGCCGGGCCGGCATCCAGTCGGTCGACTCCGGCCAGACCGAGGCGGCCCAGGCCCTGGGCATGAAGAGCGCCAGGACGATGCGGCGGATCGTGCTCCCGCAGGCCATGCGCGTGATCATCCCGCCGACCGGCAACGAGTTCATCAACATGCTGAAGACCTCGTCGCTGGCGTTCGGCATCGGCTATGGCGAGCTCTTCCTGCGGGGCCGTGAGTTCGGCTCCAGGACCCTGGCGATCATGGAGGGGTTCATCCTGATCTCCCTCTGGTACCTGCTGCTCACCACCGTGTTCAGCATCGGCCAGTACTACCTGGAGCGGTACTACGCCCGCGGCAGCAACCGCGCGCTGCCGCCGACGCCGCTGCAGCGGATCAGGGCGCAGCTCACCTCGTTCCGTACCCCGAGCAAGGTGGGAGGCACCGCCGCATGAGTTCCGAGACCGCACGGCCCATGGTGAAGGCCGAGGGCGTCCACAAGTCCTTCGGTCATGTGGAGGTCCTCAAGGGCATCGACCTCGAGGTCGCCCAGGGCGAGGTGTTCTGCCTGGTCGGCCCGTCCGGCTCCGGCAAGTCGACGTTCCTCAGGTGCATCAACCACCTGGAGCAGATCAACGCCGGACGGCTGTACGTCGACGGCGAGCTGGTCGGCTACCGGCAAAAGGGCGACAAGCTCTACGAGCTGAAGGACAGCGAGGTCGCGCTGAAGCGCCGGGACATCGGCATGGTCTTCCAGCGCTTCAACCTCTTCCCGCACATGACCGCGATCGAGAACGTCATGGAGGCGCCGATCCAGGTCAAGGGTGAGGCGAAGGCGGTCGCCAGGGCCCGCGCCGAGCGGCTGCTCGACCAGGTCGGCCTGGCCGACAAGGGCGGCAACTACCCCTCGCAGCTCTCCGGCGGCCAGCAGCAGCGTGTGGCCATCGCCCGGGCGCTGGCCATGGAGCCCAAGCTGATGCTCTTCGACGAGCCCACGTCGGCGCTCGACCCGGAGCTGGTGGGCGACGTCCTGGACGTCATGCGCGACCTGGCCGACTCCGGCATGACGATGATCGTCGTCACGCACGAGATGGGCTTCGCGCGCGAGGTCGGCGACTCGCTGGTCTTCATGGACGGCGGTGTGGTGGTCGAGGCCGGCCACCCCAGGGACGTCCTGACCAACCCGCAGCACGACCGCACCAAGTCCTTCCTCTCGAAGGTCTTCTAGCGGTACGGCGTTGCGCGCACCCGTGACACCAGGCGAGGCGGTACGGACCCCAGGGGTCCGTACCCCCACCGCGGGTGGCAGCCGCGGCCAGCTCG
>NZ_JAZGRL010000001.1:2446500-2477390 GCF_046540415.1 Streptomyces sp. E11-3
ACCCCGGGGGGGGGGTCCGGCACCCCTGGGGTCCTACCCGCCTCCGCGTGTGCCTGCCGCTGCCTGCTCGGCTGCCTGCCTGGCCGCCTACTTGAGTGCGAGGACCAGCGCGTCCGACGGCGAGGCCCACACCGCGCGCGCCTCCCCGAAGCCCTTCTCGCGCAGTACGCGCGCGTGCCACTCGACCGGCGGGGTGTCGCCGTCCGCGTGCTCGCCGTAGATCCTGAACCGCTCGGCGGTCGGCTCGGCGAGCACCGGGTCCTCGGCGGCCACGTCCCACCACTGCTTCCAGTCCAGGGCGCCCGAGGCCTTGGCACGGTCCGTCTGGGCGTGCCGCTGCTCGCGGTCGGCGGCGTTGATCCGCGGGGTCGACGGGTCGGGCATGTGGTCGGCGTTCATGAGGACGCCGCCCTCGCGCACCAGACCGGCCAGCTGCCCGTAGAGCTCGGCCAGCGGGCCGCTGTGCAGCCAGTGCAGGGCGGTGGCGGTGAGCACGGCGTCGTAGGAGTCGTACGGCAGCGCGGCCGTCCACCGCGGGTCCTTGAGGTCGGCGGTAACGAAGGTGACCCGGTCGTCGCCCGCGAAGGTGCCCCGGGCGATGGCGAGCAGCGCGGGGTCGAGGTCGACGCCCGTACTGACCGCCTTGGGGAACCGCTTGAGCAGCCGGTCGGTGATACTGCCCGTACCGCATGCCAGATCCAGGACCCTGGGTTCGGGGCCGACCAGCGCCTCGACCATGTCCAGCATCACCCGGAACCGCTCCTCGCGGTCCGGCAGATACGCCTCCTGCTGCCGGTCCCAGCTGTCCTGCCAGGCGCGCCAGTCGGTGCCTGCGGCGGTACGCGTCGGCTCGGTCATCATAGCCCTCCCTCACCTCCAGGTAATACCCTGAAGCCAGACTCACCCATTACTCTGACAGCACCGACGATAGCCCGACCCCGTAAGGACTACAAGTGGAACTGGCCTATTACTCCGACTACGCCGTGCGACTGGTCAACAGCGAGGAACCGGGCCGCAGCAAGGACGTCCTCACCACGGTCGAGGCGGTCCGCGACCTCTTCGGCGACAACACCTCGGCGGCCCGGCGCGCGACCGACGCCGACGTCACCCGCTTCCGCTCGGTACGGGCCAGGCTGCGCGCGGTCTTCGAGGCGGCGGACGGCGGCGACGAGACGCTCGCGGTCGACCTGCTGAACTCCCTCCTGATGGAGTTCCCGGTCAGCCCGCAGATCTCCGGGCACGACTACCGGGACGACGACGGCCGCCCCCTGTGGCACATGCACCTCGCCGACCACCCGTCGAACGCGACGGCGGGCTATGCGGCGATCGCCTCCATGGGCCTCGCCTTCCACCTGACCGAGTACGGCGTCGACCGCCTCGGCCTGTGCGAGGCGGCGCCGTGCCGCAACGCCTATCTCGACACCTCGACCAACCGCTCCCGGCGCTACTGCTCGGACCGCTGCGCGACCCGCGCCAACGTCGCCGCCTACCGCGCCCGCAAGCGCGAGGAGGCCGACCGGTCGGCCCACACCGGCCGCGCCGCGGACAGCACCCAGGACACCAGCCCGAACAGCGACCGCAACGCCCCCTGAGCCGCCTCGCCCCCGGCGCCCCTCGGCCGGTACCGCAGCCGGACCCGGCCCAGCACCAGCTCCACGGGCACCGTCCCGTAGTCCGTACTGTCGCCGCCCGCGAAGGAGTTGTCGCCGAGCACCCACCAGCCGCCGTCGCGCCGCTCCACGGCCCGCTTGACGACCAGCAGGTCCTGCTGGAACGGGTGGCGCAGCACCACGACGTCACCGGGGCGCACCCGCGCCCCGTAGTGCACGAGGAGCCGGTCCCCGTGCCGCAGCGTCGGCACCATCGAAGGCCCGTGCACTTCGGCGATCCCCAACGGCACCCTGGCCCCGCGCACCGCGTCCCCCGCGCGCCCCGGCTCGCGCTCCTGTTCCCGCATCAGACACCTCCTGGTCCGATCCCCCACCAGTGTGCCGTCCCATCCTCCACCGGACCCAGTCCGCCCCTGGACTTTTGTCCTAAGCCCACGGGGGCACCCGCGAAAACCCTTCCCCCACGGAGTAATGTCGCACCTTGAGAAGACGATCACGAGGAAGGACAGCTCAATGCTCTCCCGCCTGTTTGCCCCCAAGGTGACGGTCAGCGCCCACTGCGACCTGCCCTGCGGCGTGTACGACCCGGCCCAGGCCCGTATCGAGGCGGAGTCGGTCAAGGCCGTCCAGGAGAAGATGGCCGCCAACGACGACGCGCACTTCCAGGCCCGCGCCATCGGTATCAAGGAGCAGCGCGCCGAACTCGCCAAGCACCACATCTCGGTGCTGTGGAGCGACTACTTCAAGCCCCCGCACTTCGAGAAGTACCCGGAGCTGCACCAGCTGGTCAACGACGCCCTGAAGGCCCTCTCGGCCGCCAAGGGCTCGACGGACCCTGCCACGGGCCAGAAGGCGCTGGACTACATCGCCCAGATCGACAAGATCTTCTGGGAGACCAAGAAGGCCTGAACCAGGGCTGTTCGACGGTGACCCGCGATCGGTGCACCATCGCAGGTCAGCGGGCTTTTTGAAGGGGCTCGGCCGAGCATCGGCCGAGCCCCTTCTGCGCAGACGTGAGAAAATTAGGCCGCGTATCCGAAACACCCAGACTCGGGGATTTCTCGCGCGGGAGGCCATCATGATGGCGTCGCAGGGGGGAGAACCCACCACTGGCCGGGCGCTGTGGCCCGGCATCGCGGGGATCGCCTCCGGCGGACTGCTGATGTTCGGAGGTCTGCTGGGGTGGCGTACCCCCGATACCTCGGGCAAGGACGCGGTCCGTGAGGTCATCTCCTTCTACTCGAAGGAGAGCAACCGGCACTGGGCGGAGGCCGAGGCCCTGATACTGCTCGGGGCGGCCATGCTGTTCCTCTTCTTCCTCGCCGCGCTGACCCGCGCCGCCGGAAGCCGGGCCACCCTGGTGATGACGGGCGGCACGGTGTTCGCGGTGTCCTTGATGGTCGCGGCGATCTCGTCGAACGTCTTCGCCATCACGGCCAACTACTCGGACGCGTTCCACGTCGTTCCGGGGACCGCGCTGATCGCCATCCTGCTCCTGGACGTGGGGTACGGCGCCATGATCGGCGCGATGGCCGGTGCGGCCGTCATGCTGTTCGCGGTGTGGCGGGCCGCCCGCACGACGCCGGGGGCGGTGCCGCAGTGGCTGGCATGGGCCGGCTTCGTGGTGGCCGTACTGTCGCTGGCGGGCCCCGTCAGCGGGTGGCTCACCCCGCTGCTGATGGCGCTCTGGCTGGTGGCGGCGGGCGTGGTGATGGTCGTCAGAAAAGCCTAGGGGTCGGTGCACTCTCGCAGGGTTAGGGTTCCGAACGGAGCGAACTGCGAACAGGAGTGCACAAGTTGACCGAGGTAGTGCCTTTCCACCACGCGCAGGGGCTGACGCCCGGCGTCGTCGCCTTCGCCGACGCGTTGCGGCGCGCCGGGCACACCGTGCACACGCCCGACCTGTTCGACGGGCGCACCTTCGCCACGCTGGAGGAGGGCGCGGGCCACGCCGAGGAGATCGGGTTCGCTGAGGTCGTCGAGCGTGGCGTACGGGCGGTCGAGGGGCTGCCGCGCGCGTTGGTGTACGTCGGGTTGTCGCTCGGGGTGCTGCCGGCCCAGCGGCTGGCGCAGACGCGGGACGGTGTGCTCGGGGCGCTGTTGTGCCATGCCTGTGTGCCGGTGGCGGAGTTCGGGTCCGGCTGGCCCGACGAGGTGCCGGTGCAGGTGCACGCGATGGACGCCGACCCGTTCTTCGTGGGCGACGGCGACCTCGACGCCGCCCGGGCGCTGGTCGGCGATGCCGAGTACGGGGAGCTGTTCCTGTACCCCGGCGACCAGCACCTGTTCGCCGACAGCTCGTTGGCGTCGTACGACGCGGACGCCGCCGCGCTGCTGAGCCGGCGGGTACTCGCCTTCCTCGGCACATGAGCGACACCAAGATCACCGCGCGGGGGCTCAACCGCTCCCTGCTCGCCCGGCAGTTGCTGCTGCGGCGCGAGTCGCTCGGCGTCGGCCACGCGGTGCGCCGGGTGGTCGCGCTGCAGGCGCAGCAGCCGGCCTCGCCGTACGTCGCGCTGTGGAACCGGCTCACCGACTTCGACCCGGCCGACCTCGACGCCGCCTTCGCCGAGCGGGAAGTGGTCAAGGCGACGCTGATGCGGATCACCCTGCACGCGGTGCACGCCGAGGACTACCGGGCCCTGCGGGAGGCCGTGGAGCCGACGTTGCGGGCGGGCAGGCTGGACAGCCGCTTCCAGGCGTCCGGGCTGACCGTCGCCGACGCCGACGCGCTGGTCCCGGAGCTGCTGGCGTACGCCGACCGGACGCGGACCGCCGCGGAGCTGCAGGCCTGGGTCGAGGAGCGGATCGCGGCCCCGCCGCATCCCCGCGCCTGGCAGGGGCTGCGCGGGTACGCGCCGCTGCTGCACGCCCCCACCCCGGCCCCGTGGTCGTTCGGCGCCCGCCCGTCGTACGTCTCGGCGAAGCCGCGGCCCGTACTCGCGGACCACGACGCGTCGGCGACGGCGCTGCGGACACTGGTCCTGCGCTGTCTGGAGGGGTTCGGGCCGGCTTCGGTGGCGGACGTGGCGCAGTTCGCACTGGTGCAGCGGGGCCGGGCCAGGGAGGCCCTGAAGGCACTCTCCGATGACCTGGAGCGGCTCGAAGGGCCCGACGGTACGGAGCTGTTCGACGTACCCGGCGCCCCGCGCCCGCCCGATGACACCCCGGCACCGCCGAGGCTGATGGCCATGTGGGACAGCGTCCTGCTCGCCTCGTACGACCGGAGCCGGATCGTCCCACCCGAGTACCGCAAGCTGGTGACCCGCGTGAACGGCGACGTACTGCCGACCCTGCTGGTCGACGGCTACGTCGCCGGGGTGTGGCGCCCGGCCGAGGGAGGAATCGAGGCGACCGCGTTCCATCCCCTGCCGGACGAGGCCTGGGAGGGACTCGCGGACGAGGCCCGCTCGCTGGTCGCGTTCCTCGCCGACCGCGAGCCGCGGGTCTACGGCCGCTACGACCACTGGTGGAGCAAGCTGCCGCCTGCCGAGGCGCGGTTGCTCCCAGGCTGAGAATCAGGATCTGACGGCGGCCACGGGGCCGGGCCTTGGCCGATCGGCGCCCGTGACGCGAGACGCGACGATCGGCAACCCCCCGTGGAGTGCCCGAACCCCCTGGCCGTACCCAAGGGTCCCCGTTCGCACGGCCCGAGGTGCATGGCGCTGGTCAAGCGCCCCGCTCGCGGCCGTGCGGGGGATCGTGATCAATCGTCGCAGGCGGTACGGGCCGAGGCGTCGGACCTGGGGAGGAGTCGTACGCTCCTACTTGAGGCCGCGGTTCCGGTCCGCTCTGTGCAAAACGTACATAAGTCGGTGCTGTCAGTGTTGAGGGAAATCGGGGACACCGTGATCCGGGTACTTGTCGTGGACGACGAGGAATTGGTGCGGGAGGCATTGCGGCGACTCCTGGCGGCCGAGGACGGCTTCCAGGTCTCCGTCTGCGACAGCTTCGCGGCGCTGGACACCGTGCGGCACACGGCGCCCGACGTCGTCCTGCTGGACATCGTGATGCCCGCCCCCGACGGGCTCACCCTGCTGACCGCGATACGGAAGCTGCCGCAGCCGCCCCCGGTCGGCATGCTGACCACCTTCGACGTCCCGGATCAGCTGGAGCTGGCGCTGTCCGGTGGCGCGGCCGGTTTCCTGCTCAAGGACAGCGCGCCCGCCCTGCTCGGTCAGGCCGTACGCGTACTCGCCGCCGGTGGCGTCGTCTGCACCCCGGGCGGCAGCCACGCCGTCCTCACCCGGCTACTGACCGCCCCGCCGGAGCCCGCGGCCACCGAGGGCACACCGCTGGCGCACCTCACGCCACGCGAGCGCGAGGTGCTCACGCTGCTCGCCATCGGCCTGTCGAACGCGGACATCGGCGAGCAGCTGGCCATCGGCGTCACCACCGTGAAGACCCATATCTCCGCGCTGAAGCGGAAGCTGCACGCGTCGAGCCGGGTCGCCCTGGCCACCGTGGCCCAGCGGGCGGGGCTGGCGTGAGCGCCCGCTGGCTCAGACGGGCGACCGACGCCGCCCTGGTGGCCCTGGCCCTGGTGGAGGCCGTCGCCACCCGCGACTGGGGCCCCGGCTGGATGTTCGGCTGGACACTCGTGGCCGCCCTCACACTCGTCGTGCGAGGCCGCTTTCCCCGTACGGTCCTGGTCCTCGCCCTACCGGGACTGGCCAGCGGCTACCTGTGGCTGCCCACGATCTTCGCCCTCTACAGGCTGGCCGCGACGCCGCGGCACCGCGCGGAGCCCTGGGTCTGGGCGGGCGTGGTGTGCGCGGTGGCCTTCTACCCCTGGCCGCATCTGGGCCCCCTCTCCTGGGCCTGGGAGGACGTCACCCTGGATCTGCTGGGCGCCGCGATGCTCGCACTCGCCCCCGTCAGCCTCGGGCTGCTTGCCTCGTCGCGCCGCGAACTGGCCGCCAAAGCGGCCGAGCTGGCGCTGAGCAGGGAGCGCGGGCAGGCACTGGCCGCCGAGCGGGCCGCCATGGCCGAGCGGACCCGGATCGCCCGCGAGATGCACGACAGCGTCGCCCACCACCTCAGCCTCATCGCCCTGAGCAGCGATCCCGGCGACCCCGTGCGGCGCCAGGCCGAGGACGCGCTCGCCGAGCTCCGCAGCGCGGTCAGCGCCCTGCGCGCACCCGGCCTGGCGGCCCTGCCCGCGCTGATCGAGACGGCGGGTCCCTCCGTACGGCTGCACACCGACCTGGCCGGGTCCGGCGCCTGTCCGCTGCCGGTGCAGCAGGCGGCGTACCGGATCGTCCAGGAAGCCCTCACCAACGCCCGTAAGCACGCCCCGGGCAGCCGGGTCCACGTGGCCGTGGAGCACGACGCGTCCGCCGACGCGCTGCGGGCCACGGTGCGTACCACCCCGGCGACCGGTCCCACCGTCCGGGACCTAGCGGCGGGCGGCCCCAGCATCCAGGACCTGCCGGAGGGCGGTGGCCACGGGCTGACGGGGCTGCGCGAACGGGTGGCGGAGCTGCGCGGCACCCTGCACGCGGGGCCCACGCCGGACGGCGGCTTCCACGTCCAGGCCGTGCTCCCGCTCAGCGCTGCCGTCGCCGATGCCGGAGCCCGCTGACTCGGCTCCGTGGTTCCGAGGCCTGGCCGCTGTCGGTCCGATGGGCCACTGTGGACTTATGACCCCTCCAACTGGCCCGCCCCCTCCGGCTCCGCCAGCTCCACCGCGGCAGACCGCACTGAGCCGCGCGCCCGGCTGGGTCATGCTGGTCGCCGCCGTGCTGCTGTTCCTCTCCTCCACGGTCGCGGTCTGGTGGCTCGTCGGTCAGCAGACCCTGGACGACGTGGCCGACCCCGACTTCGCGGTACGGCCGTGGGACATACCCCGCGGGGTCGAGCGGGCGGTCGGCGCCGGTTCGTTCGTGACCCTCGCCGGTACGGTGCCGCTGTTCGTGGACTGGACCCTGACACGGCGGATGGATCCCGTGTGGTGGTCCGCGCTGGGGCCGCTGCTTGGCGCGGGTGCGGCCGCGGCCGTCGGACACCGGGTGGTGACGGCTGAGGTGATCGGGGCCAATATCGGCGGTGGGTTCGTGGTGCTGGTCGGGATGCCGGTGGTGGCCCTGGTGGGCGTCATGGGGTTGGGACGCGCGGTGCAGTTGGCGCTGCGGGGGCGTCGGCGGGGCTGACGGCCTCGGGCGGTGGCGTCAGGGGACGGCGTCAAGACTCATGCAGCGGTCTCGGCCTCCAGTGCCCGGCGCGTGTTCTTTCCGTACTCCCCGTCCCGGTCGCCGCGAATCCCCCGGCCCGCTTGGTAGCGGAAGACCGCCTCCTGCACGGTCGTGGTGAACTGCCCGTCCTCCGGCGCGCTCTTGGCCAGGTACCCGGTCTGCTTCAGCCGCCGCTGCAGCTCGGTGACCCCGGCACCGCTGTCGCCCGGCCGCAGCACGGTTCCCGAGCCGCCGCCGTTGCCCCGCCTAGCGGGGCCCTTGTCCCCGCCCTGGGACGCCGTCGGGTCCGACGGCGCCTTCGCGCGCTCCCGGTCCCGCGAGGCACCACCGCCCGCGGCGCCGGACGTACGCGCCCCGTCCGGCTGCCGCTCGCTCGCGGCGGGCGCCGACGGATCGGACCCCGCGGTACGGGACGGCTCCGCGGAGGAAGCGTCGGCGGAAGGACTGCCGCTCGTCGAAGGCCTGTCGCTCGCGGAGGGTGCCGTGTCGGACGGCGAGGGGTCCCCGTCGTCCACCCGTACGCGATCGGCCGCCCCCGAACCGCGCGCGCCATCGTCCCCGTCGGCCAGCACCTGAGTGAACAGCAGCGCCGTGGCGGCGGCCACCCCGCCGCCCGCCAGGACCCAGACCCCCTTGCGCCTACGGGGCTTGCGGCGCCGCGAACCCCTGGCGCGGGTGCCCCCGGGGGTGGGCTCGCGGTACGGCTGCGGTGGCTCGTCCGCCATCAACTCGTGGTCCACGTAGGGCGGCAGGGGCGCCGACAGCACGGGCGGCGGGGGCTCGGCCGCGTACGGGCGTATGTGCATCGGGTCGACCTGCTCGGCCGTGAAAGGCCCGGCGCAGCCGCAGACTCCTCCGGGCAGGGCGGCGAGTTCGACGCCGCATCCCGGGCAGCAGCGATGAACGGTGTCCATGTCCTTCATGCCCTTCGTCGCGTCGTTCGTCACGTGGTTCGTCAGGTTGTTCGGAGACGCCTCGGTTGTTCAGATGTTCAGATCGGCCCAACGTACCTCTGCCGGAACACAGTTCACGGAACCGGGCCCCCGTACGCGTACGGCACCCGGCCCCCCGCGTGGGGGTCGGGTGCCGTACGGAGCCCTCAGGGCCGCTGTGACCGGCTCACTCCGCGTCGTCCGGCTCGGTCCCGAACGCGGTGTGCGGCGTGGAGTTCAGCGCCGGGAGCTCCGTCATCCGCGGCAGCAGCTGCGCGGCGAGCAGTGTCGACAGAGCCGAGGTGTCGCCGCCACCGCCCGCGTCGGTGCGTACGACCACCGGCTGCGGGGCCTTCGTCGCCAGTTCCGCGCCCACGTCCAGGCGGCGGCGGGCCAGTTCGTACTGGAGCACCGCGCGGTTGTCGCGGTAGGCCTGGGCGAGCCGGCGCTGGGCCTTGGCCTCGTTCTCGGCGGAGATGAGTCCGCTGCGGCCGCGGGTCTCGATCTCGAAGCGGACCCGCTGGGCGTTGGTCTCCTGCTCCTCCAGGAGCTGGGCGACCTGTTCGCGCGCCTTGTTCAGCGCGGCCTTGACCTCGACGATGCGCGCGTCGCGCACCTTCTTGGCCCGCTCGATGTCCATGCCCAGGCTGTCGATACGGCGCTTGCGGGTCAGGCCCCACTCCTGCTCGTACGCGGTGCGCTCCTTGGCGACCCGCTCCCGTGTCGCCAGGTGCTGCTGGTACTGGGTGGGCAGCTGCACCTCGGGGATGTTGGAGCCGGTGATGCGGACGCCGTACCGGGACAGCTGGCGGTTGAGCAGCTCCTGCATGTCGGCGACGTCCGAGCCGCGCAGGTCGTAGGCGCGCTCGGTGCGCACCATGCGGGCCCGCTGGCGGATGGCGTCCTGGACCGCGCTGGACAGCACCAGGTCGAAGTTCCCGGCGCCGATGGTGCGGACGAACAGCACCGCGTCGTTGATGCGGAACTTCAGGAAGAACTCGATGGACCTGAGCGGCACGTTCTCCTGCGTCGGGCAGGCCATCACGGGCGCCGAGTACGGGATCTCGGTGGCGATGTCCACGACGAAGTCGACCCGCGACCACGGGTGCCACAGGTAGTGGCGGCCGGGCTCCAGGGTGCGGGTGACCGCGCCGTAGCGGGTGAGGATGCCGTGGGTGCCCTGCTCGATCTCGACGATCGAGGAGCGCCACCACCACAGCGCGCCGACCAGCAGCAGGACGACGCCGACGGCGTACGCGGTCCCGGCGAGCGCGCCGTAGGCGACGTCACCCACGGTCCCCGAGTCGGCCTCCTTGATGGACAGCATCACGCCGCTCAGCAGGGCGAAGACGCCGATCCACAGGGGCAGCATCCACCACAGCTTGCGGCGGTGGCGCGGGATGATGACCGGCACCAGGGTGCCCGCCTCGCCGCCGCGCAGCAGTTGGGGGATCTCGCTCCAGGACGCCACGGCCTCGGAGATGACCGACCTCTGGCTCATACGCGCGGTGCTCATTCGCCGGCCTCCTCGGCGAGCTCGTCGCCCTTGGGCTTCTCGGGTGTCTCAGGGTCTGCGGGGCCGTCGCCCCCGGGCTCGGTCGGGACGACCGGCGCCGCGGGTACGGTCGGCCGCTCGGCCTCCAGCAGGGTGTCGATCTCGGCCTGCCGCTCGCTGATACGGCTGGACACCTCCGAGAGCCTGGCCCGTACGGCGGCCATGTCGGCGTCCGTGAACAGCTCCGCGCCCCGCTCGCCGACCAGTTCCCTGGCGAGCGCCAGGAAGTCGACCCCGGCGCCGCCGTCGACGCCGTCCGCGCCGATCCTGACCAGCCTCGGCAGGTGGTCGGCGACCCCCTCCAGGGTGTCCAGGACCTGCTGCTGGTAGCGGTATTCGAGGATCTCGGGTGCCTCCGCCGCGGTCACCGCGCGGATGTCGAGCGCCTGCGCTTCCAGCAGCGCCGCGTTCGCCTTGGCCTCCGACTCGGCCTGTACGTACCGCTGGCTGGCCAGCGCCTGGGCGCGGTTGGTCTCGCGCTCCACGGCGGTGTCCATCTGCGCCTGGTACTGGGCGATGTCCGCCTGGATCGCGGAGAGC
The DNA here is from genome assembly GCF_046540415.1 of Streptomyces sp. E11-3. NCBI lineage: Bacteria > Bacillati > Actinomycetota > Actinomycetes > Kitasatosporales > Streptomycetaceae > Streptomyces > Streptomyces sp. E11-3. The sequence continues at coordinate 2,457,332 of NZ_JAZGRL010000001.1, forward strand.
GTCTCGTGGCTGGTGGCCAGCTCCTTGGTCAGGTCGCCCTCGTCCTGCTCCTTGCGGAGCTGGAGCGCGTACTCGTGGGTGTACGCCTCCTTGGCGACGCGGACCATCTCCGGGGCCGCCAGGTCCATCCGGTAGTTGCGGTCGGAGGGCTCGGCGTGCGTGATGTTGGCGTTGGTGAGTTCGACCGCGGGCCGGAACTGCTGGTTCAGCTGCTCCAGGAGCCGACCGGTGTCCTCGCCCACCATGTCGTAGATCCCGGCCGCCTCCTGCTCGTAGATCAGGCTGCGGATCGTCTCGCTGACGGCGTTGCTCAGCTTCTCCTCGAAGCCGCGCACCGCGCCCAGGGTGTAGACGAACTCGCTGGGGTCGCTGATCCGGAACTGGATGAACAGGTCGATCGACGCCTTGACGCCGCCCTTGGTCGGGGCCTCGCGCACCGGCGCGTTGAAGGGGTACTCACGGGTGGTGTTGACGATGTACGACACCCGCTTCCAGGGGCTCAGCAGGATGACCCGGCCGGGGCCGACCACCTTCTCCAGCTTGCCGAAGCGGGTGATCATGGCCTGGCTGCCGTCCGGCACCATCACCATGCCCTGCCGCCACCAGACGAAGGCCACGGCGAGGATGGCGAGCACCCAGTAGTGGATGCCGAACAGCGGGTTGAGCAGTACGTCGCTGCCGGTCGCCGAGACGACGATGGTGCCCACGACGCCGATCACCAGGAGCAGCAGCACCGGCAGCATGCTGATCAGGGAACGGCCCTTGGGGATCACCATCGGGCAGATGGCGTGCACCATCTCGCGGCCATCGCGCTGCTGTTCGCTGCGGTTGAGGGTCTCCCCGGCGTCGTCCAGGGGGACGGTCTGCTGCGCCATGACGGTGGCGATGGAGCCGCCCTGCTCACGGGCGGCCGGGAAGTCGGCCGGGTCCATGCCTTCTTCCTGCGGCTCGGACAGCTCCTGTTCGGCGAAGTCCTGGGCCTGCGCGCCGGCCCGCGTCGCGCCGCCGCCTCGACCGGCGCGGCGCCGTACTTCCTCCTCGGCCGCCTGCCGCGGACTGGTACCGGCGGCCACTGACGAGGCCACGCGCCGTAGGCTTTCTGCCCGCGCTCGTGCCACGGTTCCCCCTCTGTCTTTCTGTCGCTGATGACTGATTACTGATGGCTGATTACTGCTGACTGGCTTGATCGTGTTGCTTGGTCCTGGTCATCCCACACCACGGGTCACGCCGCCGATAAGGCGGGGTGCGCCGATCGTGACAACACTGATGCCCGCGGGTAAGGCGCCCAGAGGCCCAGCCCGGTGGGGCGAAGATCTCTAGGGTGTCACGGGTGACGAGACATCTGGCGTTCGAGCGCCTGCACAACTTCCGTGACCTGGGCGGGTATCGCGCCGACGACGGCCGCATGGTGCGCTGGGGCCGCCTGTACCGGTCGGACGCGCTGTCCAAGCTTCAGGGAGCGGACCTGGACCGCTTCCGCGCCCTGGGTGTACGTACCGTGATCGACCTGCGCTACCCGTGGGAGATCGCCAGGAAGGGCCGCGTCCCCGACGACCCGGCGCTCGCGTACGTCAACCTCAGTGTGGAGCACCGCCCCTACGACCAGGCGGAGATCGACCCCGCGCTCGACCCCTGGCGCTATCTCGCCGACCGGTTCGCGGAGGTGGCCCTGGACGGGGCCGTGGAACTCCGCGAAGCCCTGCGGGTGATCGCGTACGGGAGCGAGCCTCAGGTCTTCCACTGCGCGTCGGGCAAGGACCGTACGGGCCTGCTGGCCGCCCTGGTCCTCTCGCTTCTGGGCGTGAGCGAGGACGACATCGCCGCCGACTTCGCGCTCACCGAACTGGCCACCGAGCGGCTGGTCGCCGACTGGAAGGCGGACCATCCCGGCCGGACGCTGCGCTGGCCCGGCTACGGGCGGGCGCCGGAGGACGTCATCCGGTTGTTCCTGTCCGACCTGAGCGAGACCTACGGCTCGGTACACGACTACGCGGTCAAGCACGTCGGCATCGACGCCTCGCTGATCTCCGAGCTGCGTGCCCAACTCCTCACCCCTTCCTCGCTGCCCAAGTAGGGCTTCCGGATACATTGCGCCCATGTCAATACCGGGGTCCCAGCCGAATCCGTACCAGCACAACCCGCACCAGCAGCAGCCCGGCGCGGCCGCCTCGCCGAACCCGTACCAGCAGCAGCCGGTGCCCGGCGAGCCGCACGAGCTGCCTCCGCTGGTGCTCGGCGGGCCGCCGCCGGTGGAGCCGCCGCCCCCGGCTCGCAAGCCCCTGACGGGCTGGCAGTGGGCGCTCGGCGGCGCGGTGGTCGCCTCGGCGCTCTGGGCGGGGACGCTCTTCGCCACCGGCACGATCGGCAACCAGGCGGACCTCCGGGGCTACCGGCTCCCGGCGGACCTGTGCGAGACCACCTCGCACAACTCCCTCCTGAAGCGCTACAAGTTCGAGAGCGACACCAAGCCGACCAGCTACAACTCCGAGCAGGAAGCGATCGACCAGAGCCAGTGCAGCCGCGGCTTCACAGACCGCGAGTCGAGCCGCGGGGACGAATACTCGACGAGCGGCTACCTCTCTGCCACCGCCACCTGGCACAAGAAGGCCGATCCCGAGCCCGAGTTCGCCTCGACCTACAAGGCATACGAGGACCAGATGTTCGACGGCTTCAAGTACAAGGTCAAGTCCGTCGGCGGCCTCGGCGACGAGGCGTACGTGGTCACCGAGACTCAGGACGAGGACGATGATGACGACCCGTCCTCGATCATCCTCGCGGTACGCGACGGCTGGTTCACCTACCAGGTGCGCTGGGCCTCGTTCTCGAACGACTCGGACGAGTCGGCCCCGCCCTCCCCCGCCGCCGTCGTGGACACGCTCAAGTCCGACACCCGAGCCACGCTGGCCGCGCTCAAGAACTCCTGACCTCGCTCTCCGTGGAGTTCCCTGCCGACCGATGAGTTCCGCCCCGCCGCACGGTCCTCCCCGTACGAGACAGCTGTACGCATCACCGTCCACGGAAGGCCGCCCATGCTCATCATCTCCGGCACTCTGTACGTCGACCCCGACTCCCGCGAGCGGTACCTGGCCGGGTGCCGCCCGATCGTCGAGCAGGCCAGGGCAGCCGCCGGCTGTCTGGACTTCGCGCTCTGCGCCGATCTGGTCGATCCGGGCCGGATCAACGTGTACGAGCGGTGGGAGTCGGACGCCGCCCTGGAGAAGTTCCGCGGCAGCGGCCCGTCGTCCGAGCAGACCGCCGAGCTCATCGAGGCGGACGTACGGAAGTACCGGATCTCCGGCGTCGAGGCTCCGTAAGGCGTCTGGCGAAATCCTGGCCTGCGGCTCAGGCAGGCTCTGCCAGCGCCGCCGCCGTGGCGCGGACGAAGCCTTCCGGGTTGTCGAGCATGATGTTGTGCGCGCAGTCCGGGACGGGGACGACCGAGACTCCCGAGGCAGCCAGCGCCGCACCGCCCGCCAGCGGTCCGTCGGACTCCGGCAGCAGGAAAGCGCGGGGTATTTTCAGGTCCAGGAGGAGTTCGCGCATGGTGGGAGTCGTGCCGCGGACGAGCTGTACCGCACTGCGGTGCAGCGCCTCCCGGCCGACCAGGCGCATGGTGGACCACCAGTGCGGGCCGACCCGGTCACGCACCTCGGCCCAACCGCCAGCCAGGAACTCCTCCTCGTTGTAGGCCGCGATGCCGCTGCTCCCGCTGGAGGCGGGGGCGCGCGGGAGCGGGTCGAGGTTGGCGTCGACGAGGACCAGGCGGGAGACCAGGTGCGGGTGCCGGGCGGCCAGCACGATGGCCACCGAACCCCCCATGCTGTGCGCGATCAGTTCGGCACCGGTGACCCCCGCGGCGTCCAGGGCTGCGGCCAGGGCATCGGCGTGCGATTCCAGGCTGTAGTCGAAGTGCGTCGGCCGGTCGCTGATGCCGTGGCCCAGCAGGTCGATAAGCAGGGAGCGGTGTCCGGCCAGCAGCGGATGGACCGCCACCTCGGTGAAGTAGGCCGGGGACGAGGCCCCGAGGCCGTGCACGTACACCCGAACCGGCTCCCGCCCCGGCAGTTCGACCCAGCGGATCAGATCTCCCTCACCCGTCACTGTGGCCTTGCGCATGGTCCACTCCCCCGTCCCGTGGCTTATCAGACCTCCCCTGGAGATCCGTCGTACGCCCATCATGAGGGGCACCACTGACAACGCCCCGAACAGGCGGCGGCCGCTCACGGCCCCGACAGGGATCAACGCGCCAGCCGGGCCGCCCGCATCCGCAGGTAGCGCGCCTCCGGCAGGCTGCCGGTGCCCAGCGCGGCCGCCTGGTACGCGGCCCTGGCCCCCGCGCTGTCGCCCGCCGTCTCCAGCAGGTGGGCGCGTACCGCGTCCAGCCGGTAGTGCCCCTTCAGCGCATCCTCCAGCCTGCCCAACTCGACGAGTCCGGCCTCCGGCCCCCGTACCATCGCGACCGCCACGACCCGTCCCAACTCGGCCATCGGCTCGGGCGCACAGCGCACCAGCAGGTCGTAAAGCGCCAGGATCTGCGGCCAGTCGGTGTCATCGGCGCGGGGCGCCTCGTCGTGCAGCGCGGCGATCGCGGCCTGCAGTTGGTACGGCCCGACGGGCGGCTGCGACAGCGCCTCCTCGACCAGGCGTACGCCCTCGGCGACGGCCGTCCGGTCCCAGCGGGAGCGGTCCTGTTCGTGGAGCGGGATCAGCTCGCCGTGCGGCCCCGTGCGCGCGGGGCCGCGGGCATCGGTGAGCAGCATCAGCGCGAGCAGCCCGGTCACCGCCCCGTCCCGCGGCAGCAGTCGGCGTACGGACCTGGTCAGCCGGATCGCCTCGCGCGCGAGGTCGGCACGGCGCAGCGCGCTGCCGGATGTCGCCGTATAGCCCTCGTTGAAGATCAGGTAGAGCACCTGCAGGACCGCCGCGAGCCGCTGGTCCCGGTCGTCGGGCCCCGGCTGGCGGAAGTGGACACCCCGTACCTTCTGCTTGGCCCGACTGATCCGCTGAGCCATGGTCGCCTCGGGCACCAGCAGCGCGCGGGCGATCTCGGCCGTGGTCAGGCCGCCGACGGCCCGGAGGGTCAACGCGATCTGCGCGGCCGGTGACAACTCGGGGTGGCAGCACAGGAAGAGCAGGGTGAGCGTGTCGTCCTCGGAGGGGGCGCGGCTCTCGCCAGGCGGCGGCGTGGTGAAGGCGTCTCGGGGTGTGCGGGCGGCGGCGGTCTGCTCACGGCGCCGACGCGCCTCTTCGCTGCGCAGCAGGTCTGTCAGCCGTCGGGACGCGACCCTGATCAGCCAGCCGCGCGGGTTCGTCGGGACGCCGCGCTTCGGCCACTGTCCGGCCGCGGCGAGCAGCGCCTCCTGTACGGCGTCCTCGGCCAGGTCGAAGTGCCCGTACCGGCGTACCAGCGCACCGAGGACCTGCGGCGCGTGCAGGCGCAGCAGGCCCTCGAGCGTGGCGTCCGGCTCTGTCAACAGTCGCCTCCACCGGCGTCCTGGATGGGCCGGATGACCACCGGGTAGACGGGCGAACCCGCGGGCACCGGGCACTCGCAGACGCGCTTGGCGATCTCGGTGACCCGGTCGAGCGAGGCGCAGTCGACCACCCAGTACCCGGCGAGCACCTCCTTGGTCTCGCCGTACGGGCCGTCGGAGACGACCGGCCTACCGTCCTTGTCCGGGGTGATCAGCCGGGTCTGCGCAGGCTCGACGAGTCCCTGGCCGTCCACCAGTTCACCGGACTCCGCCAGGTCGTCGTTGATGCTGCCCATGTAGGCGTACATCGCCTGCAGTTCCTGCTCGCTCCAGGCGGGGCTGGCCGCGGACGGCTTGCCGCTCATCGCCTCGTAGTCGGCCTGTGTGCCCTGGACCATCAGCATGTACTTCATGAGTCCGCTCCCTGTTGTCGGTTGCCTGTGTCACCCCCTTACGGGTGACGGGCACCTGAGACGTCGGAGCGGAACCGGCTTTTTCGACATCCCGAAGAAGAATCCCAGAAAGATTCTCGGCAGGAATCGCGGGAATCGCGGGAAGAGTCCTCAGGACCGTTCCGCGGGCTCTTCCGGCGGCTCTCCCGACGGTTCCGGCCGATGGTGAGCCCCCGCGGCCTCGTCGTCGCTCCGCGCCTCGCAGTCGGCGTTCTGGCAGGGTCCGGCGATCCACATCGGGACCCACGCCCCCAGGATCTTGCGCCGCTTGATGACCGTCTGCACCGGCTGCTTGCAGACCGGGCAGACATAGCCGGTCTCCGAGGACTCGGCACGACCCGCACGACCCGCTTCTTTGGCCATACATCCACGTTAGGCCCGATTCCACCCCCCGACCAGACGTGCTACCGCTTCCCGTTACCGGTTCCTGCTACCGCTTCCTGCTGTACGTGGTGACCACCACGCCGTTCCCGAACGACTTCACGGAGTCGAGCGTGAACTCCCTGACCGCGAAGCCGGCGTCCGCCAGCGGCATCCCGGAGCCCAGGAACGTCGGATAGGTCTTGATCACCAGCTCGTCGATCTCGTCGACGAGCTGGCCGGCCAGGTTCGCGCCGCCGCACAGATAGATGCCGAGCCCGCCCTCACGCTTGAGTTCGCGGACCTTCGCGGCCACGTCACCGGAGACGATCTCGACCGCCGGGTCCGGTGACCGCGTGAGGGAGCGGGATACGACGTACTGCCGCATATGGGCGTACGGGCTGGTGCAGTCGGCCTGCAGGGCGAGGTCATAGCTGGCCCGCCCTTGAATGACCGTGTCGAAGTGCCGGTTCTTCAGGTCGTCGATGCCGAGCGGGACGCGCCCCTGAGTGGGGAGGGTCTCGGGATACTCCGCCTTCAGGTAGTCGAAGTACTCCTCGTCCACCCATTGGGTGAAGAACTGTGCGTCCCCGTCCGGGGCGCCGATGAAGCCGTCGATCGACGTGGCGATGAAGTACGAGAGCTTGCGCAAGCTGATCCCCTTGCCTAGCGATACCAATGCCGGTGGAGCACTCCAACCAGAGTGCTCCACTTGAAGTGGTTTGGCAAGACCCTTGGGAACCTCTCGGCTTCAGCGCCCGTTCGGCTCCTTCGCTTCCTTCGGCTCCCGCCACATGGGAAACATCTGCGGCCCGTCCGGCAACTGGACCGCACTCCCCGTGAAGGCGAAGCCGAGCCGCTCGTACAGCTTCCGGCTGCGCGCGTTGCTCGCCTCCAGATAGGCGGGTACGCCGTCCCGGTCGCATCGCTCCAGCACGGGGTCGAGCAGCGCGGTGCCGAGCCCCTCGCCCTGCCGCCCGGGGGCCGCGGCGATCAGCATCAGGTACGCGTGCTCCCGGTCGTGCGGATGGACCGCGCCGGTCAGGCGGCCGACCAACTCGGCGCGCTCGTTGTCCGGATCGGCCGTCTCACGCATCAGCGCGGGCGTGTCGTCCTCCTCGTCGGGCGCCCCCGCCGGCACCCGCAGCCACAGCGCGGCGGCCGCCCCCTCGTCCGCGATGTCGACCCACCCCTCACTCAGGGCGATGTCCAGGAAGACACCCATGAAGAGGCCGTGCACCTCACGGCGACGCGCCGTGTCCGGGAAGACCCAGCCGCTGACCGGATCGTCTGTGAAAGCCTCGTCGAGCAGCCGCACCAGGGACTCCCGGTCCGCCTCCCCCGCCCTGCGAATCGCCACGCCCACGCCCCGACCCCTCTCCAACCACCCTGGCAACACTGGAGGTTGAAGCGTAGGCGATCACTCTTACGGGGGATGGACAGTCCGAACGGGAACTACAAGATCCAGGCTCCCGTTNCTGGGGGCACCGCCCGGCGGCAGGTGGGGGAGGGCGGCACACATGACACAGCATGGGCACCACGATCCGCACGACCGCAGCGGTGCGCGGGCGATGTTCATCGAGCTGCGCAAGCTGCCCGCCGGAAGCCCCGAGTACGCGGATCTGCGCAATCAGCTGGTCCGTATGCATCTGCCGCTGGTGGAGCATCTCGCGCGCCGCTTCCGCAACCGCGGTGAGCCGCTGGACGACCTCACCCAGGTCGCCACCATCGGCCTGATCAAGTCCGTGGACCGCTTCGACCCGGAGCGCGGCGTCGAGTTCTCGACGTACGCGACACCGACCGTCGTCGGCGAGATCAAGCGCCACTTCCGCGACAAGGGCTGGGCGGTCCGGGTGCCGCGGCGGCTCCAGGAACTGCGGTTGGCCCTGACCACGGCCACCGCCGAGCTCTCCCAGCTGCACGGCCGCTCCCCCACCGTGCACGAGCTCGCCGAGAAGCTGGCCATCTCCGAGGAGGAGGTCCTGGAGGGCCTGGAGTCGGCCAACGCGTACTCCACGCTGTCGCTGGACGTGCCGGACACGGACGACGAGTCCCCGGCGGTGGCGGACACCCTGGGGGCCGAGGACGAGGCGCTGGAGGGCGTCGAGTACCGCGAGTCGCTCAAGCCGCTGCTGGAGGATCTGCCCCCGCGCGAGAAGCGCATCCTGCTGCTGCGCTTCTTCGCCAACATGACCCAGTCGCAGATCGCCCAGGAGGTGGGCATCTCCCAGATGCACGTCTCCCGGCTGCTGGCCCGCACGCTGGCCCAGCTGCGCGAGAAGCTCCTGGTGGAGGAGTAGCACTCCCCCGGTCCCGCTCCCGCTCCCGCCCCCGGCAGATCGCGCCGGGGGCACCGCCCGGAGCGTTCGGCTACGCGGCGTCGGCGTCGCGCGGGCCGATCCCCAGCGCCCGCGCCGTGGTGGGGCTCAGCAGCAGCACCAGCGTGGTGACGGCCACCACGGCGAGCCCGATCCCACCGGGGATCAGCACGCTGTCCACCTGCAGCAGCTGCCAGGCGACCGGCAGGGCAAGCAGCTGGATGACGATCGCCGGGCCCCGGCTCCAGCTGCGGCGGTTCAGCAGTCCGCGCGCGGCGACCAGCGGGATAGCGGCCAGCACGATCATCGTGAGCCCGCCGGTCACCGCCGACCGGGTGTTGGCCGACTCGCCGACCAGGCCGTCCACCAGCATGTACACGCCCAGGACCACCAGCGCGATGCCCTCCAGCGCGGCGAGCACCGCGGCGGCGGTCAGCCGCGGGGGGCGCGGGTCTTCGGGGTTCGTGGTCTGTTCAGCACTGCTCACCCCTGCAGGGTAATGGCCCGGTTCCGCCCCGGCCGATGGCCGGGTGGGCGGCCCGGGAGCGGGCCGCGTGGTCGACCTGGGTCTGGGCCACGTAAACCCCGGTAGGTACGCTGCTTCGCATGCGCGCACTCCTTGTGGTCAATCCGGCAGCAACCACCACCAGTGCCCGCACACGTGACGTATTGATCCATGCGCTGGCGAGCGAGATGAAGCTCGAGGTCGTGACCACCGAGTACCGCGGACACGCGCGCGACCTCGGCCGGCAGGCCGCGCAGAGCAAGGACATCGAGCTGGTCGTCGCGCTGGGCGGCGACGGCACGGTCAACGAGGTCGTCAACGGACTGCTGCACGAGGGGCCCGACTCGGCGCTGCCGGGGCTCGCGGTCGTCCCCGGCGGCTCCACCAACGTCTTCGCCCGCGCCCTCGGCCTGCCCAACGACCCGGTCGAGGCCACCGGCGCCCTGCTCGACGCGCTGCGTACCGGGAGTGAGCGCACGGTCGGTCTGGGCCTGGCAGCGGGCACTCCGGGCACCGAGGACGAAGCGGTGCCGGCGCGCTGGTTCACGTTCTGCGCGGGCTACGGCTTCGACGCGGGCGTGGTGGGCCGGGTCGAACAGCAGCGGGAGCGCGGAAAGCGCTCGACGCACGCCCTTTACGTGCGCCAGGTGGTACGCCAGTTCCTCGACGAGCCCCGCCGCCGGCACGGCTCGATCACCCTGGAACGCCCCGGCGAGGACCCGGTCACCGACCTCGTGCTGTCCATAGTCGGCAACACCTCCCCCTGGACCTACCTGGGCAATCGCCCGCTGTACGCCTCTCCGCAGGCGTCCTTCGACACCGGCCTCGACATACTCGGGCTCAGCAAGCTGTCCACCCCCGCGGTGACGCGCTACGCGACTCAGCTGCTCACCTCGTCCCCCGAGCGCGGCCCACACGGAAAGCACGCCCTGTCCCTGCATGACCTGACGGACTTCACCTTGCATTCGAAGGCCCCGCTGCCGTTCCAGATGGATGGTGACCACCTGGGGCTGCGGACCAGCGTGACGTTCACAGGCGTTCGCCGTGCACTGCGTGTGATTGTGTGAGTGGAAGGGCCCAAAGTCCTTTCACTCGAACGTTTAGGCCAGGGTCCACCCCATGGAAGTACGGCTGTGACCTAGCCGACACCGAGGAATCAAAAAAAACTTTTCGGAAGGGGTTGTATCCGGGGCCGAGGTTTGCGAATCTCTACTTGGCACTCAGGACGGCCCGCAACACCGGCCCCACAGAGAGTCCGAACCCCCTCCTCACGCACAGGACCTACACCAGGCAACTGGTGGCTGGACCTTCCCTTGTGGAGGGATTCGTGAAAGCGTTCACATTCACAAGCATCCCGTATGTCATACCAAGGAGAGGTAGCAGCCATGGACTGGCGTCACAACGCCGTTTGCCGCGAGGAAGACCCCGAGCTCTTCTTCCCCATCGGCAACACCGGTCCTGCGCTGCTGCAGATCGAGGAAGCCAAGGCCGTCTGCCGCCGCTGCCCCGTTGTGGAGCAGTGCCTGCAGTGGGCGCTCGAGTCCGGCCAGGACTCCGGCGTCTGGGGTGGCCTCAGCGAGGACGAGCGCCGCGCGATGAAGCGCCGCGCCGCTCGCAACCGGGCGCGTAACGCCAGCGCCTGAAAGCCCCGACGAGCCTGAGCCCGGCGGCGCGTACGGCGAGTACGCATCTCCCGCCCCCGAGCCGCAGCGCGCAGTACCCCCCGATGCGCTCAGCAACGTGAGCAGTGAGCCCCGGACCGATTCGGTCCGGGGCTCACTGCTGTGTGCTGCGTCCTGCCTGTCGCGTACCGCCCCTTGCCAGCTGGGCGTACTACTTCTCGGCGCGTACCGGGATGTCCAGGATCACCTGGGTGCCGCGCTCCGGCGCCGGCACCATGCCGAACGTGCCGCCCAGCTCGCCCTCGACCAGGGTCCGTACGATCTGCAGGCCCAGGTTCCCGGAACGCTGCGGGTCGAATCCCTCGGGCAGGCCGACCCCGTCGTCCTGGACGGTGATCAGCAGTCGGCCCTCCTTGCTGGTGCCGCCGCGGACCGCGGAGACCTCTACCGTGCCCTGGTCACCCTCGGTGAAGCCGTGCTCCAGGGCGTTCTGCAGGATTTCGGTGAGCACCATGGACAGCGGGGTGGCGACCTCGGCGTCCAGGATGCCGAAGCGCCCGGTGCGCCGGCCGACGACCTTGCCCGGTGAGATCTCGGCCACCATGGCCAGCACCCGGTCGGCGATCTCGTCGAACTCCACGCGCTCGTCCAGGTTCTGGGAGAGCGTCTCGTGCACGATCGCGATCGAGCCGACCCGGCGTACGGCCTCTTCGAGGGCGGCTCGACCCTGGTCGGAGCCGATCCGGCGAGCCTGCAGGCGCAGCAGCGCGGCGACCGTCTGGAGGTTGTTCTTGACCCGGTGGTGGATCTCCCGGATGGTGGCGTCCTTGGTGATCAACTCTCGCTCTCGGCGGCGCAGTTCGGTCACGTCGCGCAGCAGCACCAGGGAGCCGATGCGGCTGCCCTTGGGCTTGAGCGGGATCGCGCGCAGCTGGATGACGCAGTCGTTGCCCTCGACCTCGGTCTCGCGTGGTGCCCAACCGCTGGCGAGTTTCACCAGGGCCTCGTCCACCGGGCCACGGGACGGGGCGAGTTCGGCGGTGGCCGTACCGAGGTGGTGTCCGACCAGGTCGGCGGCGAGGCCGAGTCGGTGGTACGCGGAGAGGGCGTTCGGCGATGCGTACTGGACCGTGCCGTCGGCGTCGAGGCGGATCAGCCCATCACCGACCCGTGGCGACGCGTCCATGTCGACCTGCTGAGCGGGGAACGGGAAGGAGCCCGCGGCGATCATCTGGGCCAGGTCGGACGCGCTCTGCAGATAGGTGAGCTCCAGGCGGGACGGGGTGCGGACGGTGAGCAGGTTGGTGTTCCTGGCGATCACCCCCAGGACACGGCCCTCGCGGCGTACGGGGATGGACTCGACCCGTACCGGCACCTCCTCGCGCCACTCCGGGTCGCCCTCGCGCACGATGCGGCCCTCGTCCAGGGCGGAGTCGAGCATGGGGCGGCGGCCGCGCGGGACCAGGTGGCCGACCATGTCGTCCTGGTAGGAGGTGGGGCCGGTGTTGGGGCGCATCTGGGCGACGGAGACATAGCGGGTGCCGTCGCGGGTCGGGACCCACAGGACCAGATCGGCGAAGGAGAGGTCGGAGAGCAGTTGCCACTCCGAGACCAGCAGATGGAGCCACTCGAGATCGGTGTCACCGAGAGCGGTGTGCTGGCGTACGAGGTCGTTCATGGAGGGCACGTGGCCGAGCGTACCTGGCGCGTGAGCTGCGCACGGGCGCCGCGTGATCTGCGTACGGACGCCGCGGGCGCCTGAAGACACCCGCGGGCCACGGCGCCTGGAGGGACCCTCAGCCCTCCCGGCACCGCAGCCCGGAGTTGAATCGGCCACCGGGTGTGCGGTCCCGGCCGACCGTGTGCGAGGCGCCCGGCGCAGTCAGGGCAGAGAGCGTCGGTTGCCTCGCTCCGCTCTCCTGTGCGGGGAGAGCGGAAGCATGCTCACGCATTGTGGACTAGACCATTATCCGATGTCCATGCGGCGGGGCCCCTTTGCCCTTGTCTGTTCCTCCAACGTCTGCTGGGACGCCTTCTGAACGTCTTCTGAACGTCGCCGCCGCATCGCTATGGATCACCTTCCTGTACGGCCCCCGACGATTCAAGCCCTGGCCGCGAACTCCTGCGGCCGATCCCCTCGCGGCCAGGCCAGCATCGCCAACTCCGCGACGTGCTCCAGCTCCTCACGGGAGGCTCCGTCGCGCGCCTGCTGGGACATTCCCTGCAGGACGGCCCCGCTGTAGCGGGCCAGCGCCGCGGCGTCGGTGTCCGGCGGGAGCTCGCCCGTCGCGATGTCCGCGCGGATGCGGGTCTCCATCGATGCGACGTTGCTGTTGCGCTTCTCACGCAGGGCCTGCTCGACCTCCGACGTCGTGCAGTTGATCGCGGCGCTGATGATGAGGCAGCCGCGCGGATGCCCGGGGTCGGTGAACTCGGTGGCGGCATCGCGGAGCATGCGCTCGACGGCGGCGCGGGCGGTCGACTCTTCGTCGAAGGGGCGGGTGCCGAAGGCTCCATACCGGGCCGCGTACTCCACCACGACCTCGTCGAAGAGGGAGCGCTTGTCACCGAAGGCCGCGTACAGGCTGGGCGGGCCGATACCCATGGCGCGGGTGAGGTCGGCGACCGATGTCGCCTCGTACCCACGCTCCCAGAAGGTCCGGATCGCCTGCTCAAGGGCCGTGTCCCGGTCGAAGGACCGGGGGCGCCCGCGCTGCTTCGCCGACCGGGCCGCCGTCGGCTGTTCCGTCACCATGGAGTGAATTCTATAGCGTGCACTAGAAAATCTCGCCGGATCTCGCTACGGTTTCTTTCTGTAACGACCACTAGATATTTGAGGGGGCGTCGCCATGGGCACGCTTGCGGGCAAGACGGCACTGGTCACGGGCGGCAGCCGGGGCATCGGGCGGAGCATCGCCGAGCGGCTGGGACGAGACGGCGCACGGGTCGCCGTGCACTACGGCAGCAATGAGGCGGCGGCGAAGGAGACGGTGGCCGGTATCGAGGCGGCGGGCGGCTCCGCCTTCGCGATCAGGACCGAGCTGGGAGTGCCGGGCGCCGCGGCGGCGCTGTGGGCGGAGTTCGACCGCGAGGCGGACGGCCTGGACATCCTGGTGAACAACGCGGGGATTGGCGTGGCCAGGCCCTTCGCCACGATCGACGAGGCGGAGTACGACCACCTGTTCGCGGTGAACACCAAGGCGCCCTTCTTCCTGGCTCAGCAGGGAGCCGAGCGACTGCGGGACGGCGGGCGCATCATCAACATATCCAGCGGTCTGTCGAAGGCGGCCCTGATGCCCGACCTGATCGCGTACGGCATGACCAAGAGCGCCCTGGACATCTTCACCCGCTACCTCTCCAAGGTTCTGGGCCCTCGGGGCATCACGGTCAACGCCGTCGCGCCCGGCATCATCGACACCGACATCAACGCGGAGTGGCTGCGCGCCACACCCGAGGCCTGGGAAGGGGCCGCGGCCTACTCCGCCCTCGGCCGGGTCGGCGTCCCGTCGGACATCGCCGACGCGGTGGCGTTCCTGGCCTCGGACGACGGCCGCTGGGTGACGGGGCACTGGCTGGACGCTACGGGGGGCTCGCTGGCGTAACGGTGGTGTGAGCGTGGGGCGGGTCGGCGGGCCAGTGGGTCTCTTCAGTGGGTCTCCGTGACCTTGGCGAGGGCGCGGGGGGCGTCCGGGTCCTGGCCGCGGGCGATGGCCATCTCGTAGGCGAGGAGCTGGAACGGGATGACCTCCAGGATGGGCTGGAGCTCCTCGGGTACCCCGTCGGTCGGCATCACGAAGCCAGCCGAGGCCTGCTCGACCTGGGCCTTGGGGCCGACGACCGCCAGGTCGGCGCCGCGGCCGCGCAAGCGGTCCAGGACCGGTTGCAGCGCCTCGCCGCCCTTGCCGTCGGGGACCACGGCGATGACCGGGGAGATGTTGTCGACCATGGCGAGCGGGCCGTGCAGCAGGTCGGCGCCGGAGTAGGCGAGGGCGGGGATGTAGCTGGTCTCCATGAGTTTCAGCGCGGCCTCCTTGGCCGTCGGATAGCCGTAACCACGGGAGGTGATGACCATGCGCTCGGCGAAGCGGTAGCGGGAGGCGAGCTGCCGGATCTCCGGCTGGCGGGCCAGGAGCCGCTCGGCGAGGTCGGGGAGCGCGGTGGCGGGGGCGCCGTCGCCGTGGATCAGGCCCTCCACCAGGAGATAGAGCGCGAGGAGAGAGGCCGTGTAGGTCTTGGTGGCGGGGGCCTTCTCCGGTCCGGCCAGGATGTCGATGTGGGCCTCGGAGACGGCGGCCAGCGGTGAGTCCGGGTTGTTGGTCACCGCGAGGGTGATCGCACCGGCCTCGTGCGCGGCCCTGGTGGAGGCGACCAGGTCGGGTGAGCCGCCGGACTGGCTGACGGTGACGACCAGGACGTCCGTCAGATCGGGCTTGGCACCGTAGGCGGTCGTCGTGGACATGGAGGCCAGGCCGCACGGCAGCCCCAGGCGGACCTCGATCAGGTACTTCGCGTAGAGCGCCGCGTTGTCGGAGGTGCCGCGCGCGGTGAGCAGGACGAAGCGCGGCTTGCTGTTGGCGATCCGGTCGGCGACCTCGCGGATGCGTGGGGCGCCCCGGTCGAGGACGCGGCGCAGGACGGCGGGCTGCTCGGCCGTCTCACCGGCCATGATGCGGCCGGGCTGCTCACTCTGCGTGGCCGAGGTCGTGACGGACATGCTGGGTACCTCCTACCCCCACCGTCCACGGGGTGCCGGCACCCGGACGGGGCTCTCCAGGTACCCCGCTTGGGAGGCGGCGGGCCGTCCCGCGCGGTACGGGGGCGCTGGTCCGAGTGGGTCGGGGCGCTGGGATTTTCGCGTGGGGCAGAACCAGTCGACCACGGAGGGCCGCGGGCCCGCCAGCCGGAGCGGTTCCGGGCGCGTGGGCCCATCGGCTCTGTTAGATTGGTCTATACCACATCTCTGTCCCCTCACCAGATCGGCAGGCCCAGCGTGGAAGTTGTCATCGTCCCGGACGCCAAGGCAGGCGGCGAGCTCATCGCGGAAGCCATGGCCGATCTGCTGCGGCGCAAGCCCCACGCGCTGCTCGGCGTGGCCACCGGCTCGACCCCGCTGCCCATCTACGAGGCGCTGACCGCCAAGGTCAAGGCCGGTGCCGTGGACGCCTCGCGCGCCCGCATCTGCCAGCTCGACGAATACGTCGGACTGCCCGCGGGGCACCCGGAGTCCTACCGCGCCACGGTGCTGCGCCAGGTCGTCGAGCCGCTCGGGCTGACCGAGGACCACTTCATGGGCCCGGACGGAGGCGCCGAGGACGTGACGGCCGCCTGCACGGCGTACGACCTGGCGCTGGCCGATGCCGGGGGCGTGGATCTGCAGTTGCTCGGGATCGGCACCGACGGGCACATCGGTTTCAACGAGCCGTGCTCGTCGCTCGCCTCGCGCACCCGGATCAAGACGCTGGTCGAGCAGACCCGGATCGACAACGCCCGGTTCTTCGACAACGACATCAGCCAGGTGCCGCACCACGTCATCACCCAGGGCATCGGGACCATCCTGGAGGCCCGGCACCTCGTGCTGCTCGCCACGGGTGAGGGCAAGGCCGACGCCGTGGCGCAGATGGTCGAGGGACCGGTCGCCGCGCTGGTGCCCGCGTCGGCGCTGCAGCTGCACCCGCACGCGACGGTGGTCGTGGACGAGGCGGCGGCGTCCAAGCTGAAGCTGGCGGACTACTTCCGCCACACGTTCGACAACAAGCCGGACTGGCAGGGTCTGTAGGCCTCCGGGGCCACCACGTCACCGGTCAAAGGGAAAGTGCCGGGCGCCCCTCGCGGGGTGCCCGGCACTTTCGCGTTCCGGAGCCAGGGGACGGACCCGGCTCCGTCACGCGCCCGTGATGGCCTCCGCCGCGGCCAGGCCGCAGACGCGGGCCGCGCCATGGGTGGCGATGTGCAGCGCGCCGCGCGGCGGCGCCTGCGGGACACCCATCTCGACGACCACCGTGTCGGGGCGGGCGGCGAGCAGGGCGTCCAGGGCCGAGCTCATCCAGGCGTGCCGGTGCGCGTCGCGGACCACGGCGACGATCCGGCGGTCGCCCGCGGCCTCCAGTACCGAAGCCGGGGTGCTGTCGGGCGAGAACGTACCGGTCTCGGTGCCGGGGAGCAGCCGGGCCAGCTCCGCGGCGATCCCCCAGGGTGTCTCGGAACCGACGGCGATGTTGGCCACCGGCGTGAAGGCCGCGACGTACGGGGCATGGGTCAGCGGGCCGTCCGCCACCGCGGCACCCTCGGCCCGGGTGACCGTGAGGGCGCGGCGCGCGGCCACCAGGCCGATGTCGCTGGCCGGAGCGGCGCCCTCGCGCAGCGCCGCGTGGGCCGCCGTCCACTCCCCCAGCGCCCGTACCCGCGCCGCCGCCTCGGCGAGCCGCCGCTCGGGCAGCTCCCCGGAGCGGACCGCGGCGACCAGCGCGTCGCGCAGCAGCAGCACCGTGTCCTCGTCGGCGAGCCCGCCGCCGACGCACAGCGCGTCGGCACCGGCCGCGACGGCCAGCACACTGCCCCGCTCGATGCCGTAGGTCGCGGCGATCGCCTGCATCTCGACCGCGTCGGTGACGATCAGTCCGTCATAGCCGAGTTCCTCGCGCAGCAGCCCGGTGAGGATGCGCGGGCTGAGCGTCGCCGGGTGCTCGGCGTCCAGCGCGGGCAGCAGGATGTGCGCGCTCATCAGCGCCTTCGTACCGGCCGCGATCGCCGCGCGGAACGGCACCAACTCCCGTTCCCGCAGCACGTCCAGGCCTACGTCGATCCGGGGCAGCGCGTGGTGCGAGTCGACCGCGGTGTCGCCGTGCCCCGGGAAGTGCTTGGCGCAGGCGGCGACACCGGCGGCCTGCAGCCCCTCGATGTAGGCGGCGGTGTGCCGGGCGACCAGGGCCGGGTCGACGCCGAAGGACCGTACGCCGATCACCGGGTTGTCGGGGTTGGAGTTGACGTCGGCCGACGGCGCCCAGTTGAGGTTGACCCCGCAGGCGGCGAGCCGGTTGCCCAGCTCGCGGGCCACGTCCCGGGTCAGCGCGGTGTCGTCCACCGCGCCCAGCGCGTGGTTGCCGGGGAACGAGGAGCCGGTGCGTACCTCGAGCCGGGTGACGTCGCCGCCCTCCTCGTCGATGGCGACCAGCACGTCGTCCCGCTCGGCGCGCAGCTGCGCGGTGAGCGCGGCCAGCTGCTCGGGGTCGGCGATGTTGCGGCCGAACAGGCCGACAGAGCACAGGCCTTCGCCGATCCGGCGCAGCAGCCAATCGGGGGCGCTGGTCCCGGTGAAGCCGGGCTGCAGCACGGTGAGGGCGTCACGGGTCAGTGTGTCGGTGCCACGGGTCAGGGTCGTCATAAGTCGGGTTTATCCCTTCACCGCGCCCGCGGTCATACCGCCGACGGCACGTCGCTGGAGGAACAGGAAGACGATCAGGACGGGAATCGTGAACAGCGAGGACGCTGCCATCGTGGCACCCCAGTCGCTGCCGAACGCCGTCTGGAACTGGGTCAGCCAGAGCGGCAGGGTGTGCGCCTCGGCGTCCTTGTTGAGGATCAGCACCATGGCGAACTCGTTCCAGGCGGTGATGAATCCGAAGAGCGAGGTGGACATCAGGCCCGGCGCGAGCAGCGGGAAGATCACCTTGAAGAAGGCCTGGGTGCGGCTGCAGCCGTCGATCAGCGCGGCCTCCTCCAGCTCCTTGGGTACGGCGGCGATAAAGCCGCGCAGCGTCCAGATGGTGAAGGGCAGGACCATGACGAAGTAGATGACCGTCAGCGTCGGGATGCTGTTCAGCAGGTCGGCGTCCCGCATGATCATGTACATCGCGATGACCATGACCTCCCAGGGCGCCATCTGCGCCAGCATCACGGCGAGGACGATGCCCTTGCGGCCCTTGAACCTCATCCGGGCGATCGCGAAGCTCGCGGCCAGGGCGACGATCAGGGCGAGCAGGACGGCGCCGATGGTGACGGTGAGGCTGTTGGTGACGTACGTCCAGAACAGGTCGACGCCGGTCGCCGTCGGGTAGTGCTCGAAGGTCGGGACGAAGACGAAGACCGGGTCCTTGGTGAGGATCTCGCCGCTCGGCTTGAGCGACGAGGAGAACATCCAGTACACGGGGAAGAGGAAGACGACCGCCAGGCACAGGGCCAGGGCGTTCTTTCCGATCTTGCCGAACAGCTTGGCGCGCCTGGCGCGGCCGGCCGTGAGGGACACGTTGCTCACTGCTCGTCCTCCTGCTTCAGGATCAGGCGGAAGTAGAAGGACATGACGACGACCAGGATGAGGATCGTCAGTACGGAGATGGCCGCCGCCATGCCGTACTGGCCCTGCCCGCTGCCGATGATGTAGGCGAAGACCGGCAGGGTCTGGGACTCGCCGTCGGGGCCGCCCTGGTTCATCGCGTACACCTGGGCGAAGGCCTTGAAGACCCAGATGACCTCAAGGAAGGTCGTGATCAGGAAGAAGGGCCGCAGGATCGGGAAGACCACGGACCGGAAGATACGGGTGTTGGTGGCGCCGTCCATCCGGGCGGCCTCGTAGAGCTCGGCGCCGACGGTGGTCAGTCCCGCGTACATGTTGAGCGCCACGAAGGGGACGGAGCCCCACACGATCAGCACCATGACGATGGTGAGGGTCGAGGTGCCGGTCTCGAACCAGTTGTGCTGGTCGTAGCCGGAGAAGCCGAGGGTGCGCATAAACCAGTTGGCGACGCCGAACTGCTCGTCGAAGAGCCACCTAAAGACGGTGACGGAGGCGACGATCGGGGTGGCCCAGGCCATCAGCAGCGCGATCGAAAGCACCAGCCGCATCGCCTTGCCGAGCGAGTTGAGCAGGATGCCGATCAGCGTGCCGATCACCATGATCAGCAGCACGGTGATGCCCATGAAGACGAAGCTGCGGACGACGACGGTCCAGAACGTCGAGTCGGTCAGCAGCTCGCCGAAGTTGTCGAAGCCGATCCACTTCGGCTTCCGGGTGATCAGTTCCTTCCGGTTGACCTGCTGGAAGGAGAGGATCAGGTTGCGGATCAGCGGGTAGCCGAGGAGTACCAGCAGCGACACGGCCGCCGGTGTGAGCAGCAGATACGGAAGCAGCCCGGTGGGCAGGCGCCGTCTGCCGCGAGAAGGCGTTGGGACTTCCTTGGGGCCTGAAGGGGGCGGCGGGGTCTGCGCGTCGCCTGCCGCCCTCCCGGGTGCGTCCTCCGGTGCGGAGGCCACCACTCCCTGGGAGTGCACGGTCATGATCTTCTTCCTCGCGGTTCTGGGCGGGTCCGGGGCGCCGAGCGGTCCCCGGGACCGC
>NZ_JAZGRL010000001.1:2477451-2492653 GCF_046540415.1 Streptomyces sp. E11-3
CCCGGGACCGCTCGGCGCCCACCGGGCCTGCGGCCCCGGGTGCGGGCCGCTGTCACTGCGTAACGGGGTGGTGCGGCCCGTGCCCGCGCACCGGCCGCACCACCTCCAGGTACGGCTACTCCTGGTTGACGCGCTCCGTGATGACCTTGTCGGCCGCCTCGCCGGCCTTCTTCGGGTCCTCGCCCTTGAGCACCTTGGTCATGTACTCCTTGATCGGGTTGGGCTCGGTCTCGACGTTCGCCCAGCCCGGCGTGACCGGGGTGATCTTGCCGGAGACCGCGGACTTGGCCATGGCCTCGGCGAAGGAGCCCGCCTCCGGCGTGAACTGCGCGGCGTCGTTGTTCGGCAGCAGGCTGCCGGTGACCTCCGCGCTGTACTTGGCCATCTGCTCCTTGCCGGCGGCCAGGGCCAGCCACTCCTTGGCGAGGTCCTTGTTCTTGGAGCGCTCGGCGATGGCGAGGTTCGAGCCGCCGAAGAAGACGCTGCCCGGCTTGTCGGCCGTCTTGCCCGGGATCGGGAAGTAGCCGAAGTCGGCCTTGCCCTTGGCCTTCTCGATGGCGTCGATGGCGCCGCCGGCCTCCCAGCCCAGACCGATCCAGGAGGCGATGTCACCCTTGGGCACGATGTCCGTGGACTGCTGCGGGGTCGCCTCGTCCTTGTCCTTGGGGGCCTTGGACAGCGACTGCAGCTCCTTGTAGAAGTTGATCGCCGATGCCGCCTCGTCGGTGGCCAGGGCACCCTTCCACTGGTCGCCGTCCTTGACCGCGAGGTCGCCGCCCTCGTCCCAGAGGAACCCGGCGAAGACGTACCAGCTCTGGCCCGGCAGATAGATCGGCTGGACCTTGCCGTCGGACTTCTTGATCTTCTTCAGGCCGTCCAGCCACTCCTCGCGGGTGGTGGGCTCCTCGACCCCGGCGTCCTTGAAGATCTTCTTGTCGTAGATGACGACGCGGTTGGCCGCGTACCAGGGAGCGGCGTAGAGCTTGCCGTCGAGCTCGGCCGAGGCGACCATGCCCTTGTTCCAGCCGTCGTAGCCCAGCTTGGCCTTGTCGTCGGTCAGGTCGGCAAGGCCCTCGGTGGCCGCGTAGCCGGCGGTCTGGGTGTTACCCAGCTCGATGACATCCGGCGGGGTGTCCTCGGAGAGGGCCGTGGTGACCTTCTCCTGGATGCCGTTCCACTTCTGTTCCTCGACCTTGACCTTGACGCCCTCGTGCTTGGCCTCGAACTCCTTGTTGACTTCCTTGATCCACGCCTCGGGCGCCGACCCGTCCATCACCCAGACCTTGAGGACCTTGTTGCCGTCCTTGTCCGTGGCACCGCCGCTGTCGCTGTCGCCGCCACAGGCCGCGACACCGGTCATCATGGCCGCCACACCGACTGCCATTACGAGCTTGCGCTTCATGTCACCCTCCTCAGGGAAACCAGCAACCCCCCTGCCCACCGCGGTGACATACGCGAAGTACTGCCCGTGGGGCCGGGACGTGGTCTTTAATGGTTTAGACCAGTACCGGGAGCTTGGCCTAGACCTTTAGGGGTGTCAAGGGTGTATAAGAGGGGTCCCAGATCCCGTTATCGGACCGACACCTGAGCGAGGTCGACCGGTCCGGGGCGGGCCGTGCCACCATGTGAGCCGCAACAGACGGAGGAGCCGGTGACGGCAGCAGCACAGCAGCCTGGAAGGCAGAGCATGGGTACCGAGACCGGCAAGCCCCAGGCGACCGCCCCCGCGGGCGAGCCCGCGAGCGCCACGCGCACCGCGCGCGTCCCCAAGTACTACCGCCTCAAGCGGCACTTGCTGGACATGACCGAAACCCTGCCGCCGGGCACCCCGGTGCCGCCCGAGCGCACCCTGGCCGCGGAGTTCGACACCTCGCGCACCACCGTGCGCCAGGCCCTGCAGGAGCTGGTCGTCGAGGGCCGCCTGGAGCGCATCCAGGGCAAGGGCACGTTCGTGGCCAAGCCCAAGGTGTCCCAGGCGCTGCAACTCACCTCCTACACCGAGGACATGCGGGCCCAGGGACTCGAACCCACCTCGCAGCTCCTGGACATCGGCTACATCACCGCCGACGACACCCTGGCCGGGCTGCTCGACATCTCCACCGGCGGCCGGGTGCTGCGCATCGAGCGGCTGCGCCTGGCGAGCGGTGAGCCGATGGCGATCGAGACCACCCATCTGTCGGCCAAGCGCTTCCCGGCGCTGCGCCGTTCGCTGGTCAAGTACACCTCGCTCTACACGGCACTGGCCGAGGTGTACGACGTACGCCTCGCGGAGGCCGAGGAGACCATCGAGACCTCGCTGGCCACACCCCGCGAGGCCGGACTGCTCGGCACCGACGTCGGACTGCCCATGCTGATGCTGTCGCGGCACTCGCTGGACGCCGCGGGCAGCCCGGTGGAGTGGGTGCGCTCGGTGTACCGCGGCGACCGGTACAAGTTCGTCGCCCGGCTGCAGCGCCCCCTCGACTGAGGGGTTACCCGGACCGGGGCCACCGCCCTAGATTTCCTGCCCGTGACGTGGGTAACACACGCCACAGGTGAACAGGTGATCTAGGGGACGGGAGCGCCATATGGCTGGGACAGCACCACCGAAAACCGGACAACGGCCGCGCATGACACCGAAGTCGGTGGCGATCTGGACAGCGGTCGCTCTCGTCGGCGCCCTCAGCTGGGCGATGCTCGCGCTGTCCCGAGGCGAAGAGGTCTCGGCCGCCTGGATGGTGGGCGCGGCACTCGGCTCGTACGCGATCGGGTACCGGTTCTACGCCAAGTTCATCCTGTACCGGGTACTCAAGGCGGACCGGACCCGGGCCACCCCTGCCGAACGCCTGAACGACGGCGTCGACTTCCACCCGACCGACCGGCGGGTGCTGCTCGGCCACCACTTCGCGGCCATCTCCGGGGCGGGCCCGCTGGTCGGCCCGGTGCTGGCCGCGCAGATGGGATACCTCCCCGGCACCATCTGGATCATCGTCGGCGTGATCTTCGCGGGCGCGGTGCAGGACATGGTGGTCCTGTTCTTCTCCACCCGCCGCAACGGCAAGTCGCTGGGCCGGATCGCCCGCGAGGAGATCGGCCCGATCGGCGGCATCGCCGGTCTGCTCGCGGTCTTCTCCATCATGATCATCCTGATCGCGGTGCTGTCCCTCGTAGTGCTCAACGCCCTGGCCGAGTCGCCCTGGGGCACCTTCGCCACCGCGCTGTCGATCCCGATCGCCCTGTTCATGGGCATCTACATGCGCTGGATCCGGCCGGGCCGGGTCGCGGAGGTCTCGCTGCTCGGCGTCGGGATGCTGCTGCTCGCCATCGTGGCGGGCCGCTGGGTCGCCGAGTCGAGCTGGGCCGGCGCCTTCACCCTCGACAAGTCGACCCTGGTCGTCTGGCTGGTCATCTACGGCTTCGTCGCCTCCGTACTCCCGGTGTGGATGCTGCTCGCACCGCGCGACTACCTCTCGACCTTCATGAAGATCGGCACGATCGGGATGCTGGCGCTCGGCATCCTCTTCACGCTGCCGGGCATGAAGATGGACGCCGTCACCGACTTCGCGGGACGCGGCGACGGGCCGGTCTTCGCGGGCTCGCTCTTCCCGTTCGTCTTCATCACCATCGCCTGTGGCGCCCTCTCCGGCTTCCACGCCCTGATCTCCTCGGGCACCACGCCCAAGATGATCCAGAAGGAGACCCAGGTCCGCATGGTCGGCTACGGCGGCATGCTGATGGAGTCCTCGGTCGCCGTGATGGCGATGATCGCGGCCTGTGTCCTGGACCCAGGGCTCTACTTCGCGATGAACGCCCCGCCGAACATCATCGGCGCCGATCTGCAGACCGTCTCCGACACGATCACCGGCTTCGGCTTCTCCATCACGCCCGCCGACCTGGCCGCGGCCGCCCAGGACGTGCACCTGGGCGAGGACGGGCTCCTGTCGCGCACCGGTGGCGCACCCACCTTCGCGCTGGGCGTCGCCAGCATCTTCTCGGGCGTCATCGGCGGCTCCGGCATGATGGCGTTCTGGTACCACTTCGCGATCATGTTCGAGGTGCTGTTCATCCTCACCGCGATCGACTCCGGCACCCGCGTCGGCCGCTTCATGCTCCAGGAAGTCATCGGCAACACCCAGCCGTTGGTCGGCAAGGCGCGGCAGGCATCCTGGATGCCCCGGGGCCTGGGCAGGGCGCTGGGCAGGACCGAACCCGTACTCGGGAAGTTCCGCGATGTGGGCTGGCTGCCCGGCGTCTATCTCACCAGCGCCCTGGTGGTGCTGGCCTGGGGCTACTTCCTCTGGGTCGGCGTCCATGACCCGCTCGGCGGGATCAACCAGCTCTTCCCGATCTTCGGTATCTCCAACCAGCTGCTCGCCGCGGTCGCCCTCACGGTCTGCACGGTCATGCTGATCAAGTCCGGGCGGCTCAAGTGGGCCTGGGTGACGGGTGTCCCGCTCGCCTGGGACGCCGTCGTCACCCTCACCGCCAGCTGGCAGAAGGTGTTCTCGGACGACCCGCGCGTCGGCTTCTTCAGCCTGCGCTCCGCGACCCAGGACAAGATCGACTCCGGGGACTTCAGCGGCAAGGAACTCGCGGACCTGGAGACGATCGTCACCAACACCACGGTCCAGGGCACCCTTTCGGCGGTGTTCGCACTGCTGATCGTCGTCGTGATCGCCGACGCCGTACGGGTCTGTGTGAAGGCCATACGGAACCCGCAGTCGGCGGAGCTCAAGGAGGCCCCGTACGAGGAGTCCCAGATCATCGCCCCGGACGAACTGATCGCGACGCCGGAGGAGAAGGCCCAACTCGCGGCCGCGGGCCTGGGCCCCGGCGGCGGCATCCCCGAGCAGCGCCCCGACGAGCCGGAGCCGGTCCGGTGAGCGCGACCGCCGCGCCACGCGGGGCACTGGCCCGACTGTGGTGGTACGTACGCGAGTTCACCGGCGAGAACGCCTACGACCGCTATGTCGAGCGGGCCCGCCACGAGCATCCGGACGCCCCGGTGCTGTGCCGCGGCGAGTTCGAGCGGCGGCGCACCGACGGGCACGGGCGCGATCCCCGCGAGGGCTTCCGCTGCTGCTGACCCCATGACAGCGGGCCGCCGGTTTCCCTGGGGAAAACCGCGGCCCGCTGTCAGCGCCGTACGGCACACTGCGAATCATGGACTTCCAGATCAGACCGGCACGGGCCGAGGAGTACGAAGCACTGGGCGAGCTCACCGCACAGGCCTATCTCCAGGACGGCCACCTGGACTTCGGCGCCGAGGACCCGTATCTGCACACGCTGCGCGACGTGGCCTCGCGCGCGGCGAAGGCCGAGGTACTCGTCGCCGTGGACAGCGGCGGGCCGACGGGCGCGGCGCCGCTCGGCGGGGTGACCTTCGCGGTGGCCGGGACTCCCCTGGCGGAGATAGCCAGGACCGGCGAGGCCGAGTTCCGGATGCTCGCCGTGGACCCGGCCGCGCGCGGCCGGGGTGTGGGCGAGGCGTTGGTGCGGGCCTGCCTGGAGCGGGCGCGGGCCGCGGAGTGCACCGGCGTCGTGCTGTCCACTCAGGCCTCGATGCACTCGGCACACCGGATCTACGAACGGCTTGGCTTCGTACGGACACCGGACCGCGACTGGGAGCCCGTACCCGACCTGGTCAGCCTCCTCACCTACGCGCTGGCCTGGTAGCGCGACGGCCCGTGGCGTGGCTCGGCAACCCGTGACACCGCGGCCCGTGGCGTGGCTCGGCAACCCGTGACACCGCGGCCCGTGGCCTAGCGCGCCCCACCCTACGCAGGGACACCGCGACACAATATGTGGGGGGTCCCGCAACCAACGAACCCCACATGTATGCTCGTGCTCGCTGTCGCCGCAGGGGAATCCGGTGCAAATCCGGAACTGTCCCGCAACGGTGTACTGGTGCGCTTTTGCGTACCCGCTCAGTCCGAGGTCCTGCCGACAGCGCACTCGTACCGTCCGGTCCGGGTGCCGATACGTCCGGGCCTCGTGGAATGGGCTGGTGGACGCGGAGCGCGGTGGCCCGGCACGGGTGCCCGCGCCCGTCTCCCCCGCCGCTCCCCGCGGGCCCCGCGCCGAGCGAGGGAGTGCTCCACCGTGACCATCGCGCCAGCCGATCCTGTCTCAAGGGTTGCCGAGCGGGTCGAAGACGCCCCGGGCACCGCACTGCTGCGGACCCTGACCGACTTCACCGCCGACCTCCCCGACACCGACCCGGGCAAGGTCGCCGCCGCCGCGCTGCGCGGCCGGCACGCCGGATCGGACGAGGCCGAGCTGCGCTCGCTCGCCACCGAGGCGGCCGCGGGCCTGATCGGTGACGACCCGGCGTACGCGCGCCTGGCGGCCAGGCTGCTGACGGTCACCATCGCCAAGGAGGCAGCCTCGCAGGGGGTTGTCACCTTCTCCGACTCGGTCGCCACCGGACACCGCGAGGGCCTGATCGCGGACCGTACGGCCGAATTCGTACGCACCCACGCGGCCCGCCTGGACGCGCTGATCGACACCGGCGCCGACGACCGCTTCGGCTACTTCGGACTGCGGACGCTGCACAGCCGCTATCTGCTGCGCCACCCCGTCACCCGCCAGGTCATCGAGACCCCGCAGCACTTCATGCTCCGGGTGGCCGCAGGCCTCGCCGAGGACCACTCCGACCGGGCCGTGGACGAAGTCGCCGCGCTGTACTCCCTGATGAGCAGGCTCGACTACCTCCCGTCGTCGCCGACCCTGTTCAACTCCGGCACCCGGCACCCCCAGATGTCCTCCTGCTACCTGCTGGACTCGCCGCTGGACGAGCTCGACTCGATCTACGACCGGTACCACCAGGTGGCGCGGCTCTCCAAGCACGCGGGCGGCATCGGACTCCCGTACTCCCGTATCCGCTCCCGCGGTTCGCTGATCCGCGGCACCAACGGCCACTCCAACGGCATCGTGCCGTTCCTGCGCACCCTCGACTCCTCGGTCGCCGCGGTCAACCAGGGCGGCCGCCGCAAGGGCGCCGCCTGTGTCTACCTGGAGACCTGGCACGCGGACCTGGAGGAGTTCCTGGAGCTGCGCGACAACACCGGTGAGGAGGCGCGGCGTACGCACAACCTCAACCTGGCGCACTGGATCCCGGACGAGTTCATGCGCCGGGTCGAGTCGGGCGGCGACTGGTCGCTGTTCTCGCCCTCCGATGTGCCGGAGCTGGTCGACCTGTGGGGCGACGAGTTCGACGCGGCGTACCGCAAGGCCGAGGCCCAGGGACTGGCGCAGAAGACCATCCCGGCGCGTGACCTGTACGGCCGGATGATGCGCACCCTCGCGCAGACCGGCAACGGCTGGATGACCTTCAAGGACGCCTCCAACCGCACCGCCAACCAGACCGCCGAGCCCGGCCACACGGTCCACTCGTCGAACCTGTGCACCGAGATCCTGGAGGTCACGGACGACGGCGAGACGGCCGTCTGCAACCTGGGCTCGGTGAACCTGGGCGCGTTCGTGGTCGAGGGGGACGACGGGACGGGCGACATCGACTGGGAGCGGCTGGACGCCACCGTCCGCACCGCCGTGACCTTCCTGGACCGGGTCGTCGACATCAACTTCTACCCGACCGAGCAGGCCGGGCGCTCCAACGCCAAGTGGCGCCCGGTGGGCCTGGGCGCGATGGGCCTGCAGGACGTCTTCTTCCAGCTCCGCCTGCCCTTCGACTCCCCCGAGGCCAAGGCCCTCTCCACCCGCATCGCCGAGCGGATCATGCTCGCCGCGTACGAGGCGTCCGCCGACCTCGCCGAGCGAGGCGGCCCTCTCCCGGCCTGGGAGAAGACCCGTACCGCGCGCGGCGTGCTGCACCCCGACCACTACGGCGTACAGCAGCACTGGCCCGAGCGCTGGGCCGCACTGCGCGAGCGCATCGCCACGACCGGCATGCGCAACTCGCTGCTCCTGGCGATCGCGCCGACCGCGACCATCGCCTCCATCGCGGGCGTCTACGAGTGCATCGAGCCGCAGGTCTCCAACCTCTTCAAGCGCGAGACCCTCAGCGGCGAGTTCCTCCAGGTCAACGCCTACCTGGTGCAGGACCTCAAGCGGCTCGGCGTCTGGGACGCACGGACCCGCGAGGCGCTGCGCGAGGCCAACGGCTCGGTGCAGGGCCTGGATTGGGTACCCGACGAGGTCCGGGCGCTGTACCGCACCGCGTGGGAGCTGCCGCAGCGCGCGCTGATCGACATGGCCGCGGCCCGTACGCCGTACCTCGACCAGTCGCAGTCGCTGAACCTGTTCCTGGAGACGCCGACCATCGGCAAGCTCAGCTCGATGTACGCGTACGCCTGGAAGCAGGGCCTGAAGACGACGTACTACCTGCGCTCCCGCCCGGCGACCCGCATCGCCCGCGCCGCGTCCGGCCAGTCGGCACCGGCCGCCGCCCCCATCCCCGTACAGGCGACGCCCGAACCCGACGCGGTCGCCTGCTCCCTGGAAAACCCCGAATCCTGCGAGGCCTGCCAGTGACGACCCCCGCATCCGAGAAGAACCTGCTCGACCCGGGCTTCGAACTCACCCTGCGCCCCATGCGCTACCCGGACTTCTACGAGCGCTACCGGGACGCCATCAAGAACACCTGGACCGTGGAGGAGGTCGACCTCCACTCCGACGTCACCGACCTCGCCAAGCTCTCCCCCGGCGAGCAGCACATGATCGGCCGCCTGGTCGCCTTCTTCGCGACCGGCGACTCGATCGTGGCGAACAACCTGGTGCTCACCCTCTACAAGCACATCAACTCCCCCGAGGCGCGGCTGTATCTGTCGCGGCAGCTCTTCGAGGAGGCCGTGCACGTCCAGTTCTATCTGACGCTGCTGGACACCTATCTGCCCGACCCGGACGACCGTGCGGCCGCCTTCGCCGCCGTCGAGAACATCCCGTCGATCCGCGAGAAGGCCGAGTTCTGCTTCAAGTGGATGGACTCGGTGGAGTCCATCGACCGCCTGGAGTCCAAGGCCGACCGCCGCCGCTTCCTGCTGAACCTGATCTGCTTCGCGGCGTGCATCGAGGGGCTGTTCTTCTACGGGGCCTTCGCCTACGTGTACTGGTTCCGCTCCCGCGGGCTGCTGCACGGCCTGGCCACCGGCACCAACTGGGTGTTCCGGGACGAGACGATGCACATGAACTTCGCCTTCGAGGTCGTGGACACCGTCCGCAAGGAGGAGCCCGACCTCTTCGACGACGAGCTCGACCGGCAGATCACCGACATGCTGAGCGAGGCCGTGACTGCGGAGCTGCAGTTCGGGCGCGACCTGTGCGGCGAGGGGCTGCCGGGGATGAACACCGAGTCGATGCGGCAGTACCTGGAGTGCGTCGCGGACCAGCGGCTGGCGCGGCTGGGCCTGGCTCCGGTGTTCGGTTCGGAGAACCCGTTCTCGTTCATGGAGCTCCAGGGCGTGCAGGAGCTGACCAACTTCTTCGAGCGGCGGCCGTCGGCGTACCAGGTCGCGGTGGAGGGCTCGGTGTCGTTCGACGACGACTTCTGACAGTTGTCGATGGTGCCGGCGTGGAGAGTCACGCCGGCACCATCGGTCGAGCGCGTCAGCCCCTGCCGAGGACGCAGAACTCGTTGCCCGCCGGGTCGGCCAGGACGACCCAGGAGACGTCACCCTGCCCCACGTCGGCCCGTATCGCGCCGATGCCTTCGAGCCGGGCGACCTCCCTCGCCTGATCGTCGACGGGGTCGGACATCACGTCGAGATGGACGCGGTTCCATACGACCTCGTCGTCGGGCGTACGGCGGAACTCCAGGTACGGCCCGACGTCCTTGACGGAGCGCAGCAGGGCGCGGTCGTCGGTCAGCTCGTGGACGGTCCAGTCGAGCGCCTCGCCCCAGAACCGGACCATGGCCCGTGGGTCGGCGCAGGCGACGACCACGGCGGCTATCGGCCCGGTGTCCCGGTAGAGCTCCCGGGGCTCCAGGACGCTGAACACGTTGCCTTCCGGGTCGGCCAGCACCGTCCACGGCGCGTCGCCCTGGCCCACATCGGCGGGCGTCGCCCCGAGCTCCTTCAGCCGTGCGACCAACTCCGCCTGATGGGCCTCGGAGGTGGTGGCGAGCTCGATGTGCACGCGGCACTTCACCGTCTCCGGATCCGGGACGCGGACGAGATCGATGCAGACGGCGGACGGGTCCGGCCAGTCGAA
The DNA here is from genome assembly GCF_046540415.1 of Streptomyces sp. E11-3. NCBI lineage: Bacteria > Bacillati > Actinomycetota > Actinomycetes > Kitasatosporales > Streptomycetaceae > Streptomyces > Streptomyces sp. E11-3. The sequence goes on from NZ_JAZGRL010000001.1 coordinate 2,487,601, forward strand.
GCCCACGGGTTCCAGGTTGGTGACGCCGGGCCCTTCACTGGAAACACCCCAGCCGAGCGCCTGCGCCCAGAACCGGCCGAGCGCCGAGTCGTCCCCGGCCTTGAAGTTCACCTGAACAAGTTGCAGCGTCATGCCGCACACCCTAGGTGATCTTCCATCGGACAGGCGTGCGAATCGAAGGCGCCGCGACAGCTGGAGCAGCGGCCGACAGAACGGCTCAGGCGTTCGGTACGACCTCGTAGCGCGGCGTGCCCTCGTCCATCTGCCGCAGCGCGTCCTTGCGGTCGCGCTTGGAGAGGCGGTCGATGTACAGGTAGCCGTACAGGTGGTCCGTCTCGTGCTGCAGGCAGCGGGCGAAGTAGCCGGTGCCGCGGACCGTGATCGGGTTGCCCTTCTCGTCCTGGCCGCGGACCACCGCGTAGTCGGGGCGGGCCAGCGAGGCGTAGGCGGTGGGGACGGAGAGGCAGCCCTCGTTGGAGTCGTCGAGCGAGCGGCTGTCGGCCGGGAGCTCTTCGAGTACGGGGTTGCAGACGACGCCGGTGTGCCGCTTGCCGACGTCGTCGGGGCAGTCGTAGACGAAGACCTTCAGGTCGACGCCGATCTGGTTGGCGGCCAGGCCCACGCCCTCGGCGGCGTGCTGGCTGGCGAACATGTCGTCGACCAGCTTGGCCAGCTCGTCGTCGAAGGCGGTGACGTCCTTGCACTCCTTGTGCAGGACGGGGTTGCCGACGACGGTGATCGGACGCGCGGTGCCACGGTCGCGGTAGGCCTGCTCGCGCTCCTCGCAGTCCTCGGTGTCCACGACGAAGCCCTCGTCGTCGACGGGGAGTACCGCCGCGTTCTCAGCGAGCTGCTGTTCGGTGTCCTGCTGCGACATGTCCGCCGTACGCCTTCCTCAACCAAGACCTGTGGTGCATACAGCCTAAGGCCAGCCGACGCGGGCACCTGCCGCCGCTCAGCAGACCTCCTCCAGATCACGCCAATCCCGGGAGTCCGGGCTGTCCGCCACCCAGCCGTCGAGGAGGCCGCGCACCAGACCGGCGGGCGCCGCGATCCCGCACTCGCGCTCGGGCACCCACAGGGCGCCCGCCGTGCGGTGGCCGAGCGGTCCCGGATGGCCGGGCTCGCTGTGGTCGTGGGGGTCGAGGTGGTCGCCGTCGCCCTCGTCGCTGGGCATCCGGCTCTCGGAGCACATCCGGCACAGCAGCCGCACGGACGAGGACCAGTCCTCGGCCGCGAAGCCCGCGTCGGCGGCGAGGCGCTCCAGGGCGTCCCGGTCGTCCTCGGTGGCGGCCTCCAGGAGGACCACCCAGGTGGGGACGGGGGACGGCGCCCAGAGTTCGATCTCGTCGAAGACGGGGTACGAGTGACCGGCCTCGGTGGTGCGCTCGCCGTGCGGGACGCCGTCGTGCAGGACGACCTCGCCCCAGCGGCGCCCGGAGGACGGCAGCGGGATCGACAGCACCTCGATCCGGGCCGGGTCCAGCCTGCGGCCCCACACCACCTCGGCCTCGCCCTCGGGCGACAGCCGTACGGCCGCGCTGCCCAGCTCCATGCCGAGCGGCTCACCCGCGGCGGCGGCGCCACCGGGAACCCTGAGGCCGTACGCCTGCCAGGCGCGCCTGGCCAGCGGCCAGTCCTGCAGGGCGGTGGCCGCGATGCCGACGTTCCACCAGTCGGGGGCGCCCGCCTCACGGTCCAGCAACGCGACCGCGCGCAGTCCCGCGGCCCGCGCCTGCTCCCAGTCATGCCGGAACTTGTGCAGCAGGGCCAGATTGAACCAGGACTCGGACAGCCACGGCTCGAGGTCGGCCGCACGCGTCAGCAGCGCGCCCGCGTCCTCGTATCGGCCATCCCCGATCAGCGTGAACGCCCGATCGGTGGCCTGCCGCCATGAGGTGGAGGGCCGGTGCCGTCCCTTACCGAAGATCCTCACGATTCCCGCCTGCCAGGTCTCTCACACCAGTTCTGCTCATTCGCGCGGCGTCGGGGTCTGTCCCCCAAACACCCTGTACTCGCATCCAACCATGCCCAGTCGGACGGGCGCTCATTACCCATGGGTTACCCAGCTGGTCCCCAGCTAGGCCGCCCGTCCGCCCGAGTCAGGCCGTCTCGCCACTCGAATCAAGCCGTCTCGCCACCCGGGTCAGGCCGCTCTGGCCAGCACTCGGGCCAATGATTCAACGACTTCGGGCTGGTAGTCGTGCCCGGTCGCCAGCCGCAGCCGCTCCAGGGCGGTCAGCGGGCCGCCGGGGCCCTGGGCGCGGGCCATCTCGTCGTACGCGTTCACCGCACGCACGATCCGGGCGGTGAGCGGTTGCTCACGGTACGGGTCCGCCTGGCGCTCGACCACCACCGCGACATCGGCGGGCACCCCGGTCTGGCGCACCACCGCGCCGCCGAGCAGGGCGATCCGGCGCTGCTCGGTGGTGGGCAGGGCGGCGGTGGCGCCCGCGGGGACCGGGTCGAGCAGCGACAGCTGGCCGATGTCGTGCATCAGCGCCGCGTACTCCAGGACCGTCAGCTCGTGCTCGGCCAGGCCCAGCTCCCGGCCGACGGCGCGGCTGAGCGAAGCGACCCGGCGGGCATGGCCCGGTGGGGTGTATCCGGCGATCTCGGTGGCCCGGGCGAGTGAGGTGATGGTCTGCCGGTAGGTGGTGCGGACGGCCGCGTAGCGCCGGAAGGCGAACTGGGTGAGCAGCAGCGGCAGACAGAACACGGGCAGCGCCCAGAGCCCGACGACGGCGACCGCGAGGGCCATCACGGCGCCGGTCGCGCCGACCGCGGAGGCGATGCCGAGCAGGGCGCGCAGCTCGTCGCGGAGCAGCGGGCCGTACGGCCATCTGGTGCGGGCACGCACCAGGGCGGCGGCGAGTACGGCGTCGAAGAGGGCGGTGAGGGCGAGTACGCCGACGATGCACAGCGCGTAGTACGGCCCGTAGCCGACCAGTTCGCCCACCTGGCCCGCGTTGTAGAGCGGCTGGAAGCAGACGGCCGCGAAGCCGACGGTGAGCACCCGGCGGGCGATGTGGTCGCGCCCGGGGCCGCGGCCGTGTGCGAGGTGCGGGACCGATCCGGCCAGCGTCGCCGCGACGACGACCGCGAGGATCTGGAGCACCCCGTGGGTGGTGGGTTCGCCCGCGTGCTGGCCGAGCAGGGCGTACGCGAGTGCTCCCGCGGCGCCCAGCGGCGCGGGCTCCCGTTCGCCGCCGTCCGCGCTCCCCCAGCGGGCGAGCTCGCCAAGCGCGATGAGCAGCCCGAAGGCGAGGGCGGTGCCGCGTTCGTCGATGCCGTGCCCGAGGGTCCAGCCCAGCGCGAGTACGGTGACCAGGCCCGCGGCGGTGCACACGACGGCCACGGTGCAGGGCGTGCGGCGGCTCATCGGGCCGGACCCGGGTGGCGCTGGCGTACGGCCTGCTCCTGGGGACGCGGGCTCGAACTCGGGCTCGCACTCGGGCTCGGACTCGTGCGCGGGCTCGTGCGCTGCGGTGGCGGGACGTTTCTGCCCGTGTCCCGCGGGCCGGTGGGCTCATCCGCCGTCACGGCCGGGTGCCAGCCGTGCCGGTCCAAGGCGCGCACCAGAGCCCGTACCATCCGCGGGTCGAACTGCTGCCCGGCGCAGCGCTTCAGCTCGGTGACCGCGTCCGCGACCGGCCGGGCCCGGCTGTAGGAGCGGGTCGAGGTCATCGCGTCGAAGGCGTCGGCGACGGCGACCACACGGGCGAACTCCGGGATCTCCCGCCCGGCGAGGCCATACGGGTAACCGCTGCCGTCCAGCCGCTCGTGGTGGTGCAGGATCGCCGAGCGTGCCTCGCCCAGGAACCCGATGCCGCGGACCATCTCATGGCCGTACTCGGGGTGCAGCTCGATCACCCGGCGCTCCTCGAGGGTCAGCGGGCCGTCCTTTCTGAGCAGTCGGGTCGGCACGCCGAGCTTCCCGACGTCGTGCAGGATGCCGGCGAAGCGCAGCACCTTCACGCGTTCGTCCGTCATGCCGAGTTCGCGGGCGATCAACTCCGACGCACGGCCCACTCGTTCGCTGTGGCCGCGGGTGTACTCGTCCTTGATGTCCACGGCCTGGACCAGGGCCCTGATGGTGGCCTGGTGTGCGGCGCGCTCGCGGTGGTACTGGGCGAAGATCCAGCCGGATACGTACATCGGCAGCAGGACGAGCAGCGCGGCCAGCGGGCCGTAGGGGCTGGTCCAGAGCACGGCCATCATCAGTCCGGCGAGCCCGTGCACCGTGGTGGGTGCGAGCGAGCTGAGGAGGTGGCCGCGCCAGGCGGTGCGCAGCGGTCGCCGTTCGGCTGTGGCCAGAATCCCGCCGTCCAGTACAGCGAGGGTCAGGCAGAAGGCCAGCGCCGAGGCCCCGGCGGGCAGCAGGGCGTGCGGGAAGTGCGGCACGGTCGGTGCGTCGGCGCTGAGTGCCGTGCAGCCGTCGAGCGCGCGGTGCACGGTGGCGCCCGCCCAGCAGGCCAGGGCGAGTTGGGCGGCCCGCCACAGGCGGCGGGGTCCAGCGGGGCGCCGCTCGGCGGGGGCGATCAGCGCACCGGGCACGGCGATCAGCGCGGCGGCGTGCGGCGGGAGCAGGAACACCCCGGCGAGCAGTACGGGGAGGAACGCGCCGATGCTCTGGGGCACACGCTCCCCGACGAAGCGGCTCCGGCCGATCCGCTCGCAGCCCGCGTACAACGCGGCGAGCAGCGCCACAGTCGTCCACGGCGTCGGATGGGTGAACGCGGGCAGCGCGCTACCGACGGCCCCGAGCACGGCGCACGCGATCAGGAGACGGGCCAGCGGCGGAACCGACCGCATGCGCTCTCCTCCCCGTGACACCGGTACACCGGTACACCGGTCACGGCACGCCCGGTGGCGTGCCTGGTCAGCATCCGGAGAATAGAGCGGTGTTGTGCGGCGGGAGAGGCCTACGCCGGATTCGCCCGGCTCTGCGGCCATGGATTAGCACCTTCGGGTGACAGCGGGGCGCGCCCCCCCCGCGCGGCCCCGCACCCACGGGGCTGTCCCTTGGGGGGGGTAAGGGGAGGGGTGTCGT
>NZ_JAZGRL010000001.1:2492715-2518116 GCF_046540415.1 Streptomyces sp. E11-3
GGCCCCCCCCCCCCCGGCCCCCCCCCGTCTCCCTGTGCGATGTCCGTTGCGGGATGTCCGTTGAGGGATGTCGTCTTCAGGTGCGATGCCCGTGCCCCGGGCGGGAGTTCAGGACTCCGTCGGCAGCTCGGCCGACGTCGTGAGGTCCTGGTCGGGCACGGCCTGACCCGAGCGGATCAGATCGATCCGCCCCATGACCTTCGACCGCAGGTCGGTCGGTACGTCGTCGTGCCCGCAGCAGCGCTTGACCAGCTTCTTGACCGCCTGTTCGAGGCCGTACTTCTCCAGGCAGGGAGAGCACTCCTCGAAGTGCGTCTCGAACTTGTTGCAGTCGCTGTCGGGCATCTCGCGGTCCAGGAACTCATAGAGATGGTCCAGGACCTCTGAGCAGTCTGTCTCATGCGGCTCTCCGCAGCTCATGAGCCCGAGCCTTTCCTATCGTTCGACGACTCCACCACGCCGGCCGGAACCAGCCCGCGCTCACGGGCGTAGTCCTCAAGCATGCCGCGCAGCTGACGGCGGCCCCGGTGCAGCCGGGACATCACCGTACCGATGGGTGTTCCCATGATGTCCGCGATCTCCTTGTACGCAAAGCCCTCTACGTCTGCCAGATAGACCGCGATACGGAACTCTTCGGGAATCGCCTGCAGCGCCGACTTCACGTCCGAGTCCGGCAGGTGGTCCAGCGCCTGCGACTCGGCGGAGCGCAGCCCCGTGGACATATGCGACTCGGCGCGCGCGAGCTGCCAGTCCTCGATGTCCTCGGCGGCGCTGCGCTGGGGTTCGCGCTGCTTCTTGCGATACGAGTTGATAAACGTGTTGGTAAGGATGCGGTACAGCCAGGCCTTGAGGTTGGTGCCCTCGCGGAACTGGTGGAAGGACGCGTACGCCTTGGCGTAGGTCTCCTGCACCAGGTCCTCGGCATCGGCCGGGTTGCGCGTCATGCGCAGGGCGGCCGAATACATCTGGTCGAGGAACTCGAGCGCGGTCCGCTCGAAGCGGGCGTTGCGCTCAGTAGCCGACTCTTGCGCCGTCTCTTCCACTCGGCCGTCGTCGGTCCCAGTGACCGGACCCACCTCCTCCAGCGATGTGGCGGGACCGATACCGGACCCGCTCGAATCGGAGGATAGACGACGATCGTGCCTGCCCGCCGCTCGAATAGGGGCGGTCTTCACCGCGGCCAGCATGGACTTCTCCAGCTCAGCGGCGCTGGCACGGTTCGGGCAGATGGTCGAACCCATGCGGCGGACTCCCTCTCCAACTGTGTGTACCGACGTCCCGCACAACATCGGTCACGACGTCAACATTCCCGAAGGCCCTTGATCCAGGCGGTGACTTCGTCGGTGATCCGCGCCACTGCTTCGTCCTGCCCGATGTCCGCCCTTTTGGGTACGGCGAACCCATGGTCGCCGTACGGGATCTCGACCAGGTGGTACGAGCCCTTCGGGAACTCCGCGGGCTTCCCGAAGGGGTCGTTGCCGCCCTGGACGACCAGCGTGGGCACTCCGGCGCCGAGCAGCTCATCGGCGCGGGACTTCTCGGGCTTGCCCGGGGGGTGCAGCGGGAAGCTCAGGGCCAGTACGGCATGGGCGCCCAGCTCGGTCGCCGTACGGCAGGCGACGCGCGCGCCGGCGCTGCGGCCCCCGGCGATCACGGGCAGGCCGGGGCGGGCCAGCGCGGGCCACAGGCCGCGCCAGCCCACGTCCAGCGTCTTGGGCGCGGGGGCCACCTTCTTGCCCGCGACCCGCCAGGGCTGCTCCACCAGGGCGACGGTCACGCCGTGTGCGGGCAGCTCGGCGGCCAGTGCGCGCAGGTCGCGGGCCTCGATGCCGCCACCGGCGCCGTGGCTGACGGCCAGCACGAGCCGGGGCCGGTCGGCGGTGTGCCAGGTGATGCGGGCCACGCCCGCGTCGGTCTCGACGAGCTCGCTGCGTTCCTTAGGGGTCACGACGCCATAGTGCCTCGGGCGTGGCGCGGCGGGCGGGAAGGGGCGCCGGGTGCCGTCAGAAGGCTGTGTGCCGCCAGAGAGCCGGGTGCCGTCAGAAGAGGGTGCCCTCCTCAGGGCCGTCCAGTTCCTTCAGCAGGTCCGCTCCGTTGTTCCGTACGTTGCTGACCGCGGTCGACACCGGATAGGCCCGCATCAGCCCCTCCGGAGGCGGGGCGAGCAGCGGCCGCAGGTCGTCGACGGCGGTGCGCGCGGGGTCGAGCCAGGCGTCCCAGCGGTCCGGCGTCAGCATCAGCGGCATCCGCGGGTGGATATCGGCCAGGGACCGCGGCCCGTCGGCCGGGGCGACGCCCAGTGGCCCGGTCTCCGCCTCCGTGGTGATCACGGAGCAGGTCACCCACCAGGCGCCCGGGTGGTCGTCGGGCAGCGTGCGGTCCCGCCAGAACTCGTACAGTCCGGCCATCGCGAAGACCGACCCGTCCGCCGGGGTCACGAAGTACGGCTGCTTGCGTGGCCGCTTCTTCTTGCCCTCGACCTCCAGCTGGCGCTCCGTGTCGCCGGTGACCCACTCGTAGTAGCCGTCGGCCGGGAGGATGCAGCGGCGGGCGGTGAACGCGCGCCGGTAGGACGGCTTCTCGTGCACGGTCTCCGCGCGGGCGTTGATCATCCGGGCGCCGCCCTCGGGCGTCTTGGCCCAGGACGGGACGAGTCCCCACTTGAGCCGGCGCAGCTGGCGAACCGGTTCCGGGCTGTCAGCGTCCTTAAGGGGACGGTCCAGGACCGCGTAGACCTCTTTGGTCGGTGCCACGTTCCAGTCCGGTGCGAGGGCCTCTTCGGGCTCCCACTTATCGATTTCAAAGATTCCCGCGAGATCCTCGGGCCGACGACTCGACGCATACCTACCGCACATACGTGCCACACTGCCAGATCCCCAAAGTGCCGAGGAGCCAATCCCCGCAATGGACAGCATCACCATCGCTTCCGCGTCCCTGACCAGCCTGTGGGACCGCGTCTTCGGCACCCAGTCCGCCCCGGAGCCGTGGCTGGTCTACATCACCGGCATCGCGGCACTCGCCGTGGTGATCACCCAGGGGACCTGGCGTGTCGCCCGTAACGCGATCACCATCGCCCACGAGGGCGGCCACGGCCTGATAGCCCTGGTCACCGGCCGCAAGCTGGAGGGCATCCGGCTGCACTCGGACACCAGTGGCCTCACCGTAAGCCGGGGCAGGCCCACCGGCATCGGCATGATCCTCACCGCCGCCTCGGGGTACACCGCTCCCCCGCTGCTCGGCCTGGGCGGCGCCTGGCTGCTCGCCGCGGACCACATCACGGCGCTGCTGTGGCTGGCGACGGCCCTGCTCATCGTGCTTCTGGTGATGATCCGCAACGTCTACGGCGCGGTGACCGTGATCCTGACCGGTGGCGCCTTCCTGCTGGTGTCCTGGCTCGCCGACGCCGAGGTGCAGGCCGGCTTCGCGTATGTCGTGGTGTGGTTCCTGCTGCTCGGTGGTGTACGACCGGCCTTCGAGCTGCAGGCCAAGCGGCGCCACGGCGGGGCCTCGGACTCGGACGCGGACCAGTTGTCGCGCCTCACCCATGTGCCCGCGGCACTCTGGCTGTTCTTCTTCCACGCCGTCTCGGTGTGCTCGCTGCTGGGCGGCGGCCGCTGGCTGCTCGGCTGGTGACTCGGATACCAGCGCACTGTTTCGACGGGGTTTCGCCACCTTTGATCAAGATCCGCTGTCGGTGCGAGCCATTAAAGTGAGAGGCATGACCGAAAACCCGGCGCACTCCGCCCTCTGGCCCGCCCCGCCCGCGAGCGGAGCCATCCACGCGACGGTCCATGTGCCCGGCTCGAAATCGGTCACCAACCGCGCTCTGGTCCTGGCCGCGCTCGCCGCCGAGCCGGGCTGGCTGCGCCGCCCGCTGCGCTCCCGCGACACCCTGCTGATGGCCGGGGCGCTGCGCACCCTGGGCGTCGGCATCGAGGAGACCGTCTCCTCCAGCTCATCCGCCGCAGGTCAGCCGGACGGCGCGGGCGAAGCGTGGCGGATCATCCCGTCCGGGCTGCACGGCCCGGCCACCGTGGACGTCGGTAACGCCGGTACGGTCATGCGCTTCCTGCCGCCCGTGGCCACTCTCGCGGACGGGGACGTACGGTTCGACGGCGACCCCAGGTCGTACGAGCGCCCGCTGAACGGCGTGATCGACGCCCTGCGCGGCCTGGGCGCCCGGATCGACGACGACGGGCGCGGCGCGCTGCCGATGACCGTGCGCGGCGGCGGTGCCCTGGAGGGTGGCCAGATCGAGATCGACGCCTCCTCGTCCTCGCAGTTCGTCTCCGCGCTGCTGCTCTCCGCCCCGCGCTTCAACCAGGGGGTCGAGGTGCGCCATGTGGGTGGCCGCCTGCCCTCGATGCCACACATCCGGATGACGGTCGACATGCTGCGCGCGGTCGGCGCCCAGGTCGACGCACCCGAGTCCGGTGGCGAGCCCAATGTCTGGCGGGTCACGCCCGGCGCGCTGCTCGGCCGCGATCTGGTCATCGAGCCCGATTTGTCCAACGCCCAGCCGTTCCTGGCGGCCGCCCTGATCACCGGCGGCCGGGTCACCATCCCGGACTGGCCCGAGCGCACCACCCAGCCCGGCGACGCGCTGCGCGAGATCTTCACCGAGATGGGCGGTTCCTGCGAGCTGACCGAGCAGGGGCTGACGTTCACCGGTTCCGGTGCGATCCACGGTATCGATGTGGACCTGGGCGAGGTCGGCGAGCTCACGCCGGGCATCGCGGCGGTGGCGGCGCTCGCCGACTCCCCCTCGACGCTGCGCGGCGTCGCGCACCTGAGGCTGCACGAGACCGACCGCCTCGCGGCGCTCACCAAGGAGATCAACGAACTCGGCGGCGATGTCACCGAGACCGCGGACGGCCTGCACATCCGCCCGCGGCGGCTGCACGGCGGGATCTTCCACACCTACCACGACCACCGCATGGCCACCGCGGGCGCGATCATCGGCCTGGCGGTCAAGGACGTACAGATCGAGAACGTCGCCACGACGGCGAAGACCCTCCCGGACTTCCCCGACCTCTGGACGGACATGCTCGGGGCCCGGAGCAACTGACGCCATGCGCCGCTACGGCAAGAACCCCGACGAGGACGACATCCGGGTCCGCCCCAACCGCAAGGGCAACCGGCCGCGTACGAACATCAGGCCCAAGCACGAGGACGCCGCGGACGGCATGGTCCTCACCGTGGACCGGGGGCGGCTGACCTGTCTCGTCGAGGACCGCGTCGTGATGGCGATGAAGGCGCGGGAACTGGGCCGCAAGGCCGCCGTGGTGGGCGACCAGGTCGCCATCGTCGGCGATCTGTCCGGCAAGAAGGACACCCTGGCCCGGATCGTCCGCATCGAGAAGCGCTCCTCGGTACTGCGCCGCACGGCGGACGACGACGACCCGTACGAGCGCGTGGTCGTCGCCAACGCCGACCAGCTGGCGATCGTCACCGCGCTCGCCGACCCGGAGCCGCGGCCCCGGCTGATCGACCGCTGTCTGGTCGCGGCGTACGACGCCGGTCTTGAGCCGCTGCTGATCCTCACGAAGTCCGACCTGGCCCCGGCGGACAAGCTCCTGGAGGCGTACGGCGCGCTGGGCGTCCCGTACGCCGTCACCAGCCGTGAGGAGCTGGCCAGCGGGGACGCGGCGCTGCGGGTGCGCGAGCTGCTCGACGGTCATGTCACCGCGTTCGTCGGGCACTCAGGCGTCGGCAAGACGACCCTGGTCAACGCGCTGGTGCCCAAGGACCGGCGGCGTAGCACCGGCCATGTCAACGCCGTCACGGGCCGCGGCCGGCACACCACCACATCGGCCCTCGCGCTCCCGCTGACAGACGCCGAGGGCTGGGTCATCGACACTCCCGGCGTACGGTCCTTCGGACTGCACCATGTCGACCCTTCGCGGGTCATCAACGCTTTCCCCGACCTGGAACCCGGCACCGAGGGCTGCCCGCGCGCCTGCAGCCATGACGAGCAGGACTGCGCACTGGACGCGTGGGTCGCCGACGGGCACGCCGATCCGGCGCGGCTCTACTCGCTGCGCAGGTTGCTGGCCACCAGGGAACGGCGCGAAGGCGACTGATCCCGCGGGTGTTTACGCCCGAAGGCCGACGGTAAGTGCATAATCTCAACGGAAGATCCAGGGGAACTGACGAGCAGTGAGCGGGCGCGAAGCGGTCACTTGAGTTCGGGAGGCACACACCATGGCGTGGCTGCTGGTCATTGTCGCCGGGTTCCTGGAGACGGGATTCGCGGTGTGCCTCAAGCTCTCACACGGCTTCACCCGGCTGTGGCCCACGATCTCCTTCGCGATCTTCGCGCTGAGCAGCTTCGGGCTGCTGACCCTCGCCCTGAAGAAGCTGGACGTCGGCCCGGCGTACGCGGTGTGGACGGGTATCGGCGCCGCGGGCACGGCGATCTACGGCATGATCTTCCTCGGCGATGTGGTCTCCACGCTGAAGCTGGTCTCGATCACGCTGGTGATCGTCGGTGTCATAGGGCTGCAGCTGTCGGGCGGCGCGCACTGAGACTCCCGGGCGGCGCGCGCTGAGACCGGCGCCGCGCCCGCACGTGGGCGACACTACCGCGTGGGCAGCAGCTCACCGACGAGACGTGCGGCTCCGTCCTCCGTCGGGGCCACCACACAGGACAGCGCGAGGCGCATCGCCAGCTCGCAGGTCCGCGCCAGCTGCTCTGTCTCGGCCTTCGCCGCGCCCGGCTCACCGAGCGCGGCCACCGCACGGTCCCGTACGAGAGCGATCAGCTCGCCCGGCGCCGGAAGCGCGCCGTCCGCGCGGCGCTGCGCCGGGACCACCGAGCCGGACGGCACCGCGGCCAGCGTCGGCGCGGGCAGCCTCGGGCCCCAGCAGCCGGTGAGCACGGCGTACACCAGGGCGTTGTCCCGACCCATGGTCGCCGTCCACTCCGCCGCGGCCGGCAGCCCGCCCTGGGCGAGCGCCCGGTCGAGCCCCGCCAGATAGCCGTCGGCCTCGCGCCGCACCAGCGCCCTGGCCAGCCCGTCCTTGCTACCGAACTCGTTGTAGAGGGTCTGCCGGGAGACCCCGGCCACGGCGGCGACATCGACCATCCGCACCGCGCTCCACGGGCGGTGCAGCAGTGCGGTGTACGCCGCTTCCAATAAGGCTTCGCGCGCTGCGGGCATCATCGCCTCCCAGCCGATCGGCTCCGCGGCTCAGCGGCTCGGTGCCAGAGTTGACGCGCTTGACCGCACTGTCAATAGCCTTGGCAGGCCGAGGACCTGGTAGCTGGGAGCAGGGCCATGTGGCTGGCATGGACGGCGCTCGATACTGTTCGCCCATGTCCGACTACCACGATGATCTACGCCTCGCCCATGTGCTGGCCGACGCCGCCGACCGCGCGACCATGGAACGCTTCAAGGCTCTGGACCTGAAGGTCGAGACCAAGCCGGACATGACGCCCGTCAGCGAGGCCGACAAGGGCGCCGAGGAACTGATCCGCGGGCAGTTGCAGCGCGCCAGGCCGCGGGACGCGATCCTGGGCGAGGAGTACGGCATCGAGGGCACCGGACCCCGCCGCTGGGTGATCGACCCGATCGACGGCACCAAGAACTACGTGCGCGGTGTGCCGGTCTGGGCGACGCTGATCTCCCTGATGGAGGCGGGCGAGGGCGGCTACCAGCCGGTGGTCGGTGTGGTCTCCGCACCGGCGCTGGGCCGCCGCTGGTGGGCGGCGAAGGGCGCGGGCGCCTACACGGGCCGCAGCCTGACGGCGGCTACCCGGCTCCGGGTCTCCGAGGTGTCGCGGATCTCGGACGCCTCGTTCGCGTACTCCTCGCTGAGCGGCTGGGAGGAGCAGGGGCGCCTGGACGGCTTCCTCGACCTCACGCGCGCGTGCTGGCGCACCCGTGGCTACGGCGACTTCTGGCCGTACATGATGGTCGCCGAGGGCTCTGTGGACATCTGTGCCGAGCCGGAGCTCTCCCTCTGGGACATGGCGGCGAACGCGATCATCGTGACCGAGGCGGGCGGCAGCTTCTCCGGCCTGGACGGCACCCCGGGACCGCACAGCGGAAACGCCGCCGCCTCCAACGGCCGACTCCACGAGGAACTGCTCGGCTACCTCAACCAGCGGTACTGAAACCGACCGAGACCGCACTACTGAGCGACCGCGCTCCCACTTGTTGCCGTTCCGTTTGCCTGCCACTCTGAGAGCGACCCCACTTGTGAACTTGTGAATCCATTCCCTAGGGGTCTAAGGGGTGGATTCACCGAGGAGGTGGCTCCAGCCCATGCTCGTCCGCGACGCCATGAGCACCCTGGTCCTGACCATCGGCCCCGACCACACGCTCCGCCAGGCCGCCCGGCTGATGTCCTCGCGCCGGGTCGGCGCGGCGGTCATCCTGGACACCGATGCCGGCGGTCTCGGCATCCTCACCGAGCGCGACATCCTCAACTCCATCGGCTCGGGCCAGGACCCGGACCTGGAGACCGCTGGCACCCACACCACGACCGACGTCGTGTTCGCCGCTCCGGTGTGGACGCTGGAGGAAGCGGCGGAGGCCATGACACACGGAGGCTTCCGGCATCTGATCGTGCTGGACGACCGGGAACCCGTGGGGATCGTGTCGGTGCGCGACATCATCCGCTGCTGGACACCCAGCCGACAGCACCACTCGGCGACACTGGCGAGCTGAGCGCGACGGCGCCCGGGCGGATCGGATCCACCCGGGCGCCGTACTCAAGCGCGTACGTCAGCCGCGCAGCTCGTTCACCGCGATCTCAAGACGCTTGCCGAAGTCGCCGTCCGCCTGGCGGAAGTTGTTGATCGCGCGCTCGGCGATGTCGTCACGGGAGACACCCGCGATGTTCCCGGCGAGGTTCTCGATCAGGCGCGCCTTCTCGTCATCGGACATCATGCGGTAGAGGTTGCCCGCCTGCACGAAGTCGTTGTCCTCGGCATGGCTGGGGGCCTCGTGGTTGCCCGTGCCACCGGTGACGTCGACCGGCTGCCACAGCGGACGGTCCGTCTGGGACGGGCCGCCGAAGCTGTTCGGCTCGTAGTTCTTGGCGCCCTTGTGGCGGCCGTCGTACAGGAAGCCGTCACGGGAGTTGGTGCGCGCCTCGGTCGCGTGCGGACGGTTCACCGGCAGGTGGTCGGCGTTGATGCCGACGCGGTAGCGGTGGGCGTCGCCGTACGCGAAGAGACGGCCCTGGAGCATCTTGTCCGGGGACGGACCGATACCCGGCACGAAGTGCGCGGGGCTGAAGATCGACTGCTCGACCTCGGCGAAGATGTTCTCCGGGTTGCGATTGAGCTCCAGCTTGCCGATCTCGATCGGCGGGTAGTCCTCGTGCGGCCACACCTTGGTGAGGTCGAACGGGTTGAAGCGGTAGGTGGCCGCGTCGGCCGCCGGCATGATCTGGACCTGGACCGTCCAGGACGGGAAGTCGCCGCGCTCGATCGACTCGCGCAGGTCGCGCTGGTGGCTGTCCGGGTCCTCACCGGCGAGCTTGGCGGCCTCGTCGGCCGTGAGGTTCTTGATGCCCTGGTCGGTCTTGAAGTGGTACTTGACCCAGAAGACTTCGCCGGCCTCGTTGTTCCACTGGTACGTGTGCGAGCCGTAGCCGTTCATGTGGCGCAGCGTGGCCGGGATGCCGCGGTCGCCGAACAGCCAGGTCACCTGGTGCGTGGACTCGGGGCTCAGACCCCAGAAGTCCCATACGTTATCCGCCTCCTGGGAGCCGGTGTACGGGTCGCGCTTCTGGGTGTGGATGAAGTCCGGGAACTTGATGGCGTCCTTGATGAAGAACACCGGGGTGTTGTTCCCGACGAGGTCGTAGTTGCCGTCCTCGGTGTAGAACTTCAGCGCGAAGCCGCGGGGGTCACGCACCGCGTCCGCCGAGCCGAGGTTGCCCGCGACGGTGGAGAAGCGCAGGAAGGTCTCGGTCTGCTTGCCGACCTCGGAGAGGAACTTGGCGCGGGTCCACTGCGAGACGTCGCGGGTCAGCGTGAAGGTGCCGTACGCACCGGCACCGCGCGCGTGCACGATGCGCTCCGGGATGCGCTCGCGGTTGAAGTGCGCGAGCTTCTCGAGCAGCGACTGGTCCTGGACCAGGACGGGGCCACCGACGCCCGCGCTCTCGCTGTTCTGGTTGTCGGCGACCGGCGCTCCGGCCTCCGTGGTGAGCGGTCCCTGCGTCACGTGCGCCTCCTGCGTGCTCTGATGCAAAACCTGTCCCTTGGCTAATGCCGTTCCCGATCCTACAATGGACATTGTCTAAGTCAAGTAAGCATCCAGACTCACACCCGTTCGGGACTTAGGTCCCTTGACTGTTAGGCTGGTCCCCATGAGTGACCTGTTGGAACGACTGCGCGGACGCGGCTGGCGGATGACCGCCCAGCGGCGTGTCGTGGCCGAGGTCCTCGACGGCGACCACGTCCATCTGACGGCCGACGAGGTCCACGCGCGTGCTGTGACGCGCCTGCCGGAGATCTCCCGGGCGACCGTCTACAACACGCTGGGTGAACTGGTCACGCTGGGTGAGGTGCTCGAGGTGTCGACCGACCGCCGGGCCAAGCGCTACGACCCGAACGCGCACCGGCCGCATCACCACCTGGTCTGCGCCCAGTGCGGCGCGATCCGGGACGTGCACCCCGCGGGCGACCCGCTCTCCGACCTCCCGGCCTCGGAGCGCTTCGGCTTCGCGGTCTCGGGCGTCGAGGTCACCTACCGCGGCGTCTGCCCGAACTGCGCCGCCGCCTGACTTGATCTTCTCGGGTTGACCCGAAAGCCCCCCCGCACCGATGGGTACGGGGGGCTTTTCGCGTACGGGTGGGCCTCGGGCGTACGACCGGGTGGGTCCTGGGGTACGACTAAGGCCCGGACTCTCTTACGAGAATCCGGGCCTTGGCCTTCAGTAGCGGGGACAGGATTTGAACCTGCGACCTCTGGGTTATGAGCCCAGCGAGCTACCGAGCTGCTCCACCCCGCGTCGGTGAACACCACCCTACGCGAGGGCTACGACCAGCGCAAATCACTTCCGAACAGCCTCTACCCGGCCTTCCACCCGGCCCTCCATCCGGCCGCTACGCGGTCAGCTCCTGCTGGAGTGCCTTGCTCAGCCGCGCCGCGCGCTCGGCGACCTCCCCGGGGCCGAGGTCCACGGCGCGGTCGCACCAGCGCTGCCCCTCGGCCAGCTCGCCGCGGCGCGCGCAGAGCAGCGCGAGGCGGAGCGCCGCCCGCCCGTGTCCCGCGTCGGCCGCGCGGGTCCACCACAGCAGCGCCTCCGGCTCGCTGCCCTCGCGGGCCAGCAGCAGGCCCAGGTTGAACGCGCCGTTGCGGCTGCCCGCCTCGGCGGCCGCGCGGTACCAGCGGGCCGCCTCGACCACGTCGCCGCGAGCGGCCGCCAGCATGCCGACCCGGACCTGGGCGCGGCGGTGGCCCTGCTCGGCGGCACGCTCGTACCAGGCCTCGCACTCCGACTTCTCGGTGACCGCCTCGCCCAGGACGTCCGGCTGCGGGTGGCAGTCGAGCAGGGTGCCGAGACGGTACGCGGCCTCGGGGCTGCCACCGCCCGCCGCGCACCGCAGGTGGCGCTCGGCGCCCTGCCGGTCCCCCTCGCGGAGCCTGGCGATACCGACCTGGAGGGCAGCCTCGGTGTGACCGGCCGTGGCGGCACGCTCGTACCAGCGCAGGGCGGAGCCGTCCTCGCCGCGGCCCGCGTGCAGGATGCCGAGGTTGAACGCGGCGTCCACGCTGCCCGCCTCGGCGGCCTTGGAGAACCAGGGCTCGGCGCCCGCGGTGTCGCCGACCTGCAGCAGCAGGACGGCCAGCGCGTTGGCCGCCTCGCGGTGGCCCGCGTAGGCGGCGCGGCGGTACCACTGCTCGGCCTGGCTCGCCCGGCCCTGACCGGCGCAGAGCAGCGCGAGGTTGTACGCGCCGTTCACGTCGCCCGCGTCCATCGCCGCGCGGTACCAGCGCTCGGCGGACTGGGTCTCACCCCGCTCGGCGTGCAGCGCGCCCAGGGCGTTGGCGGCGTTGCCGTCGCCGTCCTGGGCGGCCTTGAGCCACCACACGGACGCGCTGTCCTCGTCGCCCGCGTCGCGCAGCAGGAAGCCCAGTGCGCAGGCGGCACGCGACTCGCCGTCTCTGGCCGCCGACAGGTACCAGCGCCCGGCGTCCTTGAGCTCGCCGCGCTGCTCCAGGATCGCGCCCAGGTGCAGGGCGGCCCTGCGGTGCCCGCGCGCGGCGGCCTGGCGGTACCACTGCTCGATCTCCTCGGCGAGGGTCAGCCCGGCAGCGGAGGGCACGCCGTCGGCGCCCACGGCGTGCGAACCGGTAGCGGTCCGGTGCGATCCGGGGGCGGTCCGGTGCGACCCGGTGGCGGTCGGCGCTTCGGCGGCTGCCCGCTCGGGCGCGGCCGGTCCGGCCGCGGCGGGCTCGGGTGCCGTCGGTGCGTCCCCGACCCCCGCGCCCGGCGCGCCGCCGGTGCCGATCACCACCTGCGCGGTACGCAGCAGCTCCGCGCCGAAGACGACCGAGCGCCCCGTCGCATGGTCCGGTGCGCCGTGGCGCGTCGCCGGGCGGGTGCCCGCGGCGGCCCGGCGCTCCAGGGCGCGGGCCAGGCGGTACGCCGCCTCGCGGTGGCCGTGTTCCGCCGCGGTGCGCATCCAGCGCTCGGCGCCGACGTCGCTGCGGTGCTCAAGGAGGTCGGCCAGCGCGTACGCGCCGAGCACATGGCCCTGCTCGGCGGACTGGCGCAGCCAGTACTCGGCGGCGGGCTCGTCCCCGCGCTCGCGGTGGTGGCGCCCGAGTGCGTGCGCGGCGGCGGCGGAACCGGCGACGGCGGCGATCCGCCACCAGCCGGCCGCCTCGTCCGCGTACCCGCGCTGATGGAGCAGGACCCCGAGGTTGTTCGCGGCGGCGCGGTCGCCGTCTGCGGTGGCGGCGCGCAGATAGGACTCGGCACCGTCAAGATCGCCGCGGCGCAGCAGGAGGGCCCCGAGGACGCTCATCGCGGCGGTGTCGCCCGCGTCGGCGGCGCTCCGGTGGCGCACCTCGTCCTCGGCCTCACCGGGTTCTTCCCGGTCGGCCGACCGTGTAAGTCGCCCTGTCTCCAACAGAGTCGTCCTGTCCCCCATACCATCCATCGTCGCACCACCTGCAACCCGGGTACACCTGGTATACCGCGGCCAGTGAGGTCACTTCAGCGTTTTGTCGACATGCCCACAGAGAGATAAGTCAAACACAGATTTGCCAACTCCCCCCAGGCGAGGCATCCGTCACCCGCACGACCGAGTGACCGTCGGTCAACTGACCGGTGGGCAGCGGCCGTACAGTCGCGCACCGAAGCGGTACCGCACAAGACGAAGGCCCGGATTCTCAATTGAGAATCCGGGCCTTCGTCTTCAGTAGCGGGGACAGGATTTGAACCTGCGACCTCTGGGTTATGAGCCCAGCGCTTCAGTAGCGGGGACAGGATTTGAACCTGCGACCTCTGGGTTATGAGCCCAGCGAGCTACCGAGCTGCTCCACCCCGCGACCTGCGACCTCTGGGTTATGAGCCCAGCGAGCTACCGAGCTGCTCCACCCCGCGCCGTGCGACCTCTGGGTTATGAGCCCAGCGAGCTACCGAGCTGCTCCACCCCGCGCCGTTGTGTACAAACCGTACCACGGCGCGAGGGGGAGTCCTGACGCGTCAGGGCAGGCCCAGGGCCTGCCCGGCGGGGGCAGTCCTAGTCGCCGCCCGACCCGCCCTCCTTCTCACGGGCCGCGCGGCCCCGCTCAAGGGCCTTCTCCAGCTCGTCCATCGCCTTGGCGTACTCCGCCAGGTCGCCGTCCTTCAGTGCCTCCTGGCCCTTCTCGTACGCCTTCTGGGCGTCGTCGAAGGCCTTCTCCACCGTCGGGTCCTTGGGCTCCTCGGTGCCTGGCTCCTCACCTGGATCGGCTGGCTCCTCGGGTTCCTTCGGTTCTTCGCCGTTGGCTCCGAACACCTTGTTGAGCGCCTCGGTGAGGTTGTCCTCGAAGGCCGTCTCGCCGCCGTAGGAGACGGCGACCTTCTTCAGCAGCGGGTACTGCGCGCTGCTGCCCTGCACATAGATCGGCTCGACGTAGAGGAAGTCGTCGTTCATCGGCACGGCCAGCAGGTTGCCGAAGAGCATGTTCGACTTCGACGTCTCCGCGTTGCGGGTGAACTCCTGGACGTCTCCCCTCGAACTCAGCTTGCTCTGCCACTGGACGGGGCCGTCGACGTTGTCACCCTTGACCCGCAGCAGCCTTATCGAGCCGTAGTCCTTGCTGTTGGCATCCGCGTCCACCGCCATGTAGGAGGCCAGGTGCGGGCGTCCACTGGGGGTGTAGGTGCTGGTCAGCGAGAACTTCTGGCCGCTGTCACCGGGCATCCTCAGCGACAGGTAGTACGGCGGGACGGCCGTGTCGCCCTTGCTCGTCGGGTCGTTGGGGACCTGCCACACATCACTCGCGTTGTAGAACTGCGTGGCGCTGGTGACGTGGTAGGTGCTCAGCAACTCGCGCTGGACCTTGAACATGTCCTGCGGGTACCGCAGGTGCTCCTTGAGCTCCGCGGGGATCTCGCTCTTGGCCTTGACCGTGCCCGGGAACGCCTTCTTCCAGGTCTTCAGGACCGGGTCCTTCTCGTCCCACTCGTAGAGGCTGACCGTGCCGTCATAGGCGTCGACGGTGGCCTTCACCGAGTTGCGGATGTAGTTGACCCGGTTCTCCTGGGCGAGGACGGCCCGCTGGCTGTCGTCGTCGGTCAGCGAGTCCGCGGTGGTGTCACCCAGGGTGGTGCGCGAGGAGTACGGGTAGCCGTTGCTGGTGGTGTAGGCGTCGACGATCCACTGGACCTTGCCGCCGATCACCGCCGGGTAGGCGTCACCGTCGATGGTCAGCCACGGGGCGACCGCCTCGACGCGCTCCTTGGGCGTGCGGTTGTAGAGGATCTCCGAACCCTCGCCAATCGCTCCCGAGTACAGGATCTGCGGCTCGCTGAAGACCGCCGCGTACGCCGCGCGGTTTATCGGGTTCGAGAGGTCGATCCCGCCCTTGCCCGTGTAGCTGTACGTCTTCTGGCCACCGGCCTGCTCGTAGTCGAGCTCCTTCTGGGGCCCGCCGACGATCGAGTACTGGGTGGTCTTCTCGCCGAAGTAGATCCGCTGCTGGTAGTCCTTGGGGAAGTCACCGGTGGTCGGCAGACCCGACGAGGTGAAGTCCGGGGTCCCCTCGGAGCCCTTCTCGATGTCGGTGCCCTTGGCCGCGACCGCGCCGTAGCCGTGGGTGTAGATGAAGTGCTGGTTGATCCAGTTGCGCTTGTCGACCCGGTCGAGGTCCAGCTCACGCAGACCGATGATCGTGTCCTGGCCCTTGTACCGGTCCACGTCCAGCGTCGTCGGGAACTGGTAGTACTTGCGCTCCTGCTGCAGCTGCTGGAAGGACGGCGAGACGATGTTCGGGTCGTTCAGCCGGTAGCTCGCCGTCGTGTCGGCGGCGGCCCGCAGGTCCTTCGGGTCCTGCTTGGCGTCGTCCTTGTCCGCGTAGTCCTCGGGCTTCACATCGGCGATGCCGTAGGCCTCACGGGTCGCGTCGATGTTCTTCTTGATGTACGGCGTCTCCTTGGCCTGCTCGTTCGGCTTGACCTGGAACTGCTGCACGATCGCCGGGTAGAGGCCGCCGATCAGCAGAGCGGAGAGCACCATCAGGCCGAAGCCGATCAGCGGCAGCTGCCAGGTGCGCCGCCACAGGGTGGCGAAGAAGAGCACCGCGCAGATGACCGCGATGCAGAACAGGATCGTCTTGGCCGGCAGATAGGCGTTGGCGTCGACGTACCGCAGGCCCACCCAGTTGTCGGCGTTCTTCAGGTCGCCGGACTTGACCACCAGGCCGTACCGGTCGAACCAGTACGCGACGGCCTTGAGCGCCACGAAGATGCCGAGCAGCACCGAGAGGTGACCGGTGGCAGCCGCCGTGGCCCGCGATCCCGGCGTGGTGATGCGCAGCCCGCCGTACAGATAGTGGGTCAGGGCGGCGGCGATCAGTCCGAGCACCGCCGCGGCGAACCCGAAGCCGAGCAGGAAGCGGTACCAGGGCAGATCGAACATGTAGAAGGCGATGTCCATCTTGAACTGCGCGTCCGTCTGCCCGAAGGACGTGCCGTTCACCCACAGCATCCAGGTGCGCCACTGGCCCGAGGCGGAGGCGCCGGCGATCAGCCCGACCAGGGCGGTGATCGCGAGCAGAATCCACTTCTTGTACGGCGCGATGCTCATGCGGTAGCGATCGAGGCTCTGCTGCTCCATCGACATGGCGCTCAGCGGCGGCCGCAGTCGGTGGGCCAGCCAGATGTTGACGCCCACGGCCGCCGACATCAGCAGCCCGAAGACGGTGAACAGTCCGATCTTGGTCCACAGGGTCCTGGTGAACACCGAGGAGTAGTTGACGGACCTATACCACAGCCAGTCCGTCCAGAAGCCCGCGAACATGACGAAGAGCATGGCCAGGACGGCCAGGATGCCCAACGTCAGAAGCAGGTTCCGGACCCGACGGGAGGGTCGGCCCACTTTGATCCGTGGCCCGGATGGGCCTCCGCCGCGGTCCGGCATCTGGAAAGCCAAGGTGCGCACCTCTAAGTTCGCTGTGGAGTCGCTGTCGGTAGAGCAGGCTCAGCGATCGTAGAGCCCACTCATGCAACTTACCGAAGCTTTACTCAGTTCCCGATCTCGGGGCTGAACGAGGCAGGATGTTGGTTATGCCCAACCATTCCCCCTCCGGTCCCCCGATGGCCGCGAGCCCACTCACCCGTGCCGTGCTCGAGATCGACGAATACATCGCCGGACTCGGCTGGGACCAGCCCGCGCGGCTGTTCGCCCTTGTCGACAGCGCCCAGCTGCGCACCCAGGAGCCGGGGCTCGCCGAGCGCCTCGGCCTGACCGGCGACGAGTCCGCCGCCAACCTCACCCCCATCGAACAGGAGGAGCTCCCGGCCGGCAGCCCGCTGGACGAGTTCCTCGGCACGATCGCCTGGCCGGACGCGGTGGCCGGCTGCGCCCTCACCGTGGAGCGGATGATGCTGCCGCCGTCCGCGGAGGCCTCGGTACCGGATGGCCTGAACGAGGCGCAGCTGGCCAAGTGGGTAGCCAAGCACCCGGACCGCCAGGAGGTCCGGATGACGGTCGCGGTGCTGCGCGACGGCGCGCGCGAGTCGGCGCTGCGGCTGCGCGAGAAGGACTCCCCGACCGAGGTGCTCACCGGGTCCGACCTGGTCCCGGGGCTGGCAGAGGCGCTGGCCGCGACCTTCGCCGCCTAGCTTTCAGCGGCGTACGCGGCTGGGGTGTCCGGTCGCGTACGCCACCGCCTCCGTCCGGACAGGCCTTAGCTCTTCGTGCACTGGGGCAGATCGGAGGTCTTGCCCTCGGCGATCTTCTCGACGGACTCCCGTGCGTCGTCGATCGTCTTGACCTTGACCAGGGTCAGCCCGTCGGGGACGTTCTTCAGGGCGCTGGCGCAGTTGTCCTCGGGGGTGAGGAAGTACTCGGCGCCGTTGTTGCGCGCCCCCACGGTCTTCATCCCGATCCCGCCGATCGGGCCGACCGTGCCCTCCTCGTCGATGGTGCCGGTCCCGGCGACGAACCTTCCGCCGGTGAGGTCCTCGGGCGTCAGCTTGTCGACGATGCCGAGCGCGAACATCAGCCCCGCGCTGGGTCCGCCCACGTCGGGCAGCGTGATGTCGATCGTGAACGGATACGTGTAGTCCTTGCCCGCCCGGATGCCGACGAGCGCGCGGTTGTCGTCCTCGGCCTTCTGGGTGGTGATGGTGACCTGCTTGGTCTCGGTCGGCTCCCGGTCCGCCTTCTCGGCGGCGACCGCCTCCTTGGCCGGGACGATGGTGAAGACGACGTCCTCACCCGGCTGGTGCTTGGTGACCAGCTTCGCCACATCCGACGGCTGCTTCACCGCCTTACCGTCCACGTCCTTGATCACATCGCCCGCGTGCAGCTTCCCCTGGGAGGGGCTGTCCTTGACGACCGTGGCGACGACGACCTGGGAGCTCACCGGGATGTCCAGCTCCCCCAGGGCCGCGACCTTGGCGGTCTCCTGGGACTGGGTGAATTCCTCGGCGTTCTCCTGCGTCGACTGCTCTTCCGTCTTGCCGTTGGGGTAGAGCGTGTCGTGCGGCACCACGAGGTTGTCGTCCGCCAGCCAGCCGTACATCGCCTTGAACAGGGTCATCTTGTAGTCGGCGCTGGTGACCCGGACCGTGGTCATGTTGAGATTGCCGGTCGTGTCGTAGGACTCGCGCCCGGTGATCTTGATCACCGGTTCGCCGCGCTGCTCGCCCAGGGTGTTCTCCGTCGGCCCGGGCGACATCTCCGAGTACGGCACGTTGATGAGCAGTCCCGCGCAGAGCAGAGCGATCAGCATCAGGGTCGAGGCGAGCATCGTCGCGGTGCGGCGTGGCATGGAACGACAGTACGGGACAGGCCTGTGAGTGCACCGCTGGGGCCGGTCCGTTGGTGGTCGGCCCCGGTGCTCGGGGCCGGGTGCCGGAGTGGGCCTCAGCGGATGTCCGAGCCGGATTCCGACTTCTCCAGCGCGGCCCGTTTCTCCATCGCGGCCCGGAACCGCGCATAGCCGTCGAGCTCCGAGCCGTCTCCCGTACGGCGATGGCTGGCGGCCCAGCTGCCCCACATCCCGGCACCGATCGCAGCCATCAGCGGAATCAGCAACCACGCAAGTACTGCCACGCCGTCCTCCCGACCCCCTGAGCGAACGCAACTGACTGATCAGCAGATAAACCCTCCGCACAGTCAACGCTCACCGGAGCCTTCCGGTTACGCAACCGGAAAACCCTCGGGGCGGGGTGGCCGCAAAGGTCAGCGGGCACCGAGGGAGTCAGCGAGCGCCGCGGGAGTCAGTAGACGCCGAAGGGACCGGCAGACGCCGAAGGGACCGGCCAGACGCCGAAGAGGTCAGCAGGCGCCGACCCACTCCTCGGTGCCGTCCGAGAACGTCTGGTGCTTCCAGATCGGCACCTCGTGCTTGAGGTCGTCGATCAGCTGGCGGCAGGCGGCGAAGGCCTCGGCGCGGTGCGGGCAGGACACGGCGACGACCACCGCGAGGTCGCCGACCACGAGGTCACCGACCCGGTGCACGGCGGCCAGGGCGCGCACCGGGTGCTCGGCGACGACCTTCTCGGCCACCCGCCGCAGCTCGGCCTCGGCCGTGGGATGGCACGAGTAGCCGAGCGCGTCGACGTCGGCGCCGCCGTCGTGGTTGCGCACGGTGCCCACGAAGAGCGCGGTGCCGCCCGCGGCGTCGTCACCGGCGGCCTTGAAGACCTCGTCGAGCGAGAGCGGGGTGTCGCGGATGGCGAGCAGCCGGATCGGGTCCTGTGCTGCCTGCTCGCCGGGGTGGTCGTACCGTGCTGCTGCCATGCCGACCATGGTGCCGTACGGGACTGACATCGCGGAATAGCGATTTCGACCGGCCTGCGGTCCCGGCGTATGGAGCCTCCTACAGAAGCCGCCCGCGGACGGTTACCCGCCGCTCCATGCCGCGCCTACATGCCACGCCGCTTGCGGACCTTGCGTACCAGCGCGGCCGTGCCGAGGAGCGCGACCGTCGCACCCGCCGCACCCGCGGCCGTCGCGTCCTTGCGGCCGAGCCGCCGTCCGGCGACGGTGTGCCGTCCCGCGACCTCTTCGAGAAGTTCCGCGAGGACCTCCTCGTTGGTCCACCGCGGCCGCCAGCCCGCGTCGTGCAGCCCGGTGACGCTCACGACCCAGGGGTACATCGTGTACGCCAGGTCACCGGCCGGTGACGGGGTGAGACCGATCCGGTGCAGCCGGGCGGCGGCCCCCAGGGCGACCGCCGAAGGGAGTTCCATCCGGCGGATGCCGCTGAGCTCCTCGACCTCCTCCTGCTCCAGCCACCCGTCGCAGCCGACGGCCAGCTCGCCCTCGACCTTCTCCAGTACGGCGTACTCCAGGGCGCTGCACAGGTCCTCGACGTGGCAGAACTGCCACACAGGGCGTGAATCGGCCACCACCAGGAGGCGCGGCGACTCGAAGTAGCGGGTCAGCGCGGTGTCGGTGCCGCCCACCAGGACGGTGGGCCGCAGCACGGTGACATTGAGCCCGGGGTGGGCGCGAGGGGCGCGGCGGGCGAGGCGTTCGATCTCCAGAAGGTCGCCGACACCGGTGGCCTCCGCGGTCGCGCGCAGCTCGGCGTCCTCGGCGAGCGGCAGCTCGTTCTCCGGCAGGGCCCCGTAGACCATCGCCGATGTGCACAGCACCACCCGGTGCACCCCAGCCGCCGCGGCGGCCGTGAGCACGGTCTGGGTCCCCCGGACGTTGTAGGCCGTACGGGCCGCGGGGTCGGTGTCCAGGTCGAGATCGAGGGCGAGGTGGACGACGACGTCCGCGCCACGCAGCTTCTCGGCGATGGCCGGGTCACGGACGTCGAGGATGTGCCACTGTGCCGCCGCGCACTCTCCCCTGCGTTCGTCGATGGCCATGACCTGCTTGATCGCGTCGGATGCGGCCAGGCGCTCGGTCAGCAGCGCGCCGACGCCGGACGCGGCACCCGTGATGGCCACCACGGGGCCGCGCGCCGCCGCGGAGGCGCCGGAGCGAAGTGGCTCGGTCGAGGGCTGGTGGCCGGATGTCGCGTGGGTAATAGTTGAGTGGTTTCGCGCTGCGCGAACCTGCGGATCTGGGGAACTCACCGGGCGTCTCCAGCGGTTGTCTTCAGTACGTACGTGAAAGACACGTACGTACCAGGTGGCGTCCATCCTGCCGCAGCCCGCGAGGCAGCGGAGCACCGAGCCCCGAAGCTGCTCGGGTGTCTACGCTGGGTGGCGAAAGTCGGGCAGCCGCCGTCGGCCAGTCGGTCGACGGCCCAACGAGCCGAGGATTCCCGTGAGTGACACCCCATTCGGATTCGGCCTTCCGCCGGAGGAGCCGGAGAACGGCGACGAGGGCAAGAAGAAGGACACCCCCGGTGGGGGGCAGGGCGCCGGTGGCCAAGGACCCGCGGGCCCGTTCGGCTTCGGGGCGGGCGGCGCCGGTGGCGACAATCCGTTCGCCGCGATGTTCGGTTCCATGAACCCGAACGACCTGGGCGCCGCCTTCCAGCAGCTGGGCCAGATGCTCTCGTACGAGGGCGGCCCGGTGAACTGGGACATGGCCAAGCAGATCGCCCGGCAGACCGTCTCCCAGGGCACCTCTGACGGCACCAAGGACGCCAGCGTCGGCCCGGCCGAGCGCTCCGGCGTCGAGGAGGCCGTGCGCCTCGCCGACCTGTGGCTGGACGGCGCGACCTCGCTGCCCTCCGGGGCGGGTACGGCCGTGGCCTGGTCCCGGGCCGAGTGGGTCGAGGCGACGCTGCCGGTGTGGCAGGAGCTCGTCGACCCGGTGGCCGAGCGGGTCGGGGCCGCCATGGGCGACGTACTGCCCGAGGAGATGCAGGCCATGGCCGGCCCGCTGCTCGGGATGATGCGCTCCATGGGCGGCGCGATGTTCGGCCAGCAGATCGGGCAGGCCGTGGGCGTGCTCGCGGGCGAGGTGGTCGGCTCGACCGACATCGGGCTCCCGCTGGCCCCGGCGGGCAAGGCCGCGCTGCTTCCGGTCAACATCGCGGCGTTCGGCAAGGACCTGGGTGTGCCCCAGGACGAGGTCCGGCTGTATCTGGCCCTTCGCGAGGCGGCCCACCAGCGGCTGTTCGCGCATGTGCCGTGGCTGCGCTCGCATCTGTTCGGCGCGGTCGAGGGGTACGCGCGCGGCATCAAGGTCGACACCTCCAAGCTGGAGGACGTGGTCGGCCAGTTCGACCCGCAGAACCCCGAGGAGCTGCAGAGCGCGCTGCAGCAGGGCATGTTCCAGCCCGAGGACACCCCGGAGCAGAAGGCCGCGCTGGCCCGCCTGGAGACGGCGCTCGCGCTGGTCGAGGGCTGGGTGGACGCGGTGGTGCACGAGGCCGCCAAGGACCGGCTGACCTCGGCGTCGGCACTGCGCGAGACGCTGCGCAGGCGGCGTGCCACGGGCGGCCCCGCGGAGCAGACGTTCGCGACGCTGATCGGGCTCGAGCTGCGGCCGCGTCGGCTGCGGGACGCCTCGCGGCTGTGGGCCTCGCTCACGGACGCGCGCGGGGTGGACGGCCGGGACGCCCTGTGGGAGCACCCGGACATGCTGCCGACCGCCCACGACCTGGACGACCCGGACGGCTTCGTCCACCACGAGCAGCTGGACTTCTCCGAGCTGGACAAGATGCTCGGCGAGGCGGCGGGCCGCGGCCCCACGGCCAAGCCGGACCTCAAGAAGGACGAGCTCAAGGACGAGCTCAAGGACGACGAGGGCGGCACAGACAGCAAGGGCGACGACAGCGAGTGAGCCTGCACGACGACGCGGTTCTCGTACTGAAGAGCTACGAGGGCCAGGAAGAGCTGCGCCAGGCCTATCTGGACCACCTGGCCGCCCAGCCCGACGGCATGTGGAAGGCCTGCGAGTCCGGCCATCTCACGGCGAGCGCCCTGGTCATCGATCCCTCGCGCGGACGCGTGCTGCTGACCCTGCACAGGAAGCTGCGGATGTGGCTGCAGATGGGCGGGCACTGCGAGCCCCAGGACGCCACCCTCGCCGAGGCGGCGCTGCGCGAGGCCACCGAGGAGTCGGGGATCTCCGGCCTGACGCTGGTGCCCGGTGGCCCGGTGACGCTGGACCGGCATCCGATCCCGGCGCCCTGCCACTGGCATCTCGATGTGCAGTACGCCGCCCTGGCGCCGGCCGGTGCGGTCGAGCAGATCAGCGAGGAGTCGCTGGATCTGCGCTGGTTCACCTATGACGAGGTGGCCGATGTGAGCGACGGATCGGTGCTGCGGCTGGTTGCGGCCGCCCGCGCACGCCTCAAGGTCTAACGCGCACGCCTCAAGGTCTAAGGGGACAGGCACAGGTAAGGGGCGGTCGCCCAGGCGACCGCCCCTTACCCCTATCCGATCCCGTCGCGGTCAGTTCCAGGCGTTGCCCTGGTTCTGGCCGTGCACGCCCTGCTGGCCCATGCCGAACTGCGCGGCCAGGCCCTGACCGATCACGGCGTTCTGCGGCGGCAGCATCTCGCTGGGCTGGACGAGGGCGAAGCCCTGGCCCATGAAGCTCAGTTCCCAGCCCTCACCGGTGTTGCCACGGCGGCGCCAGACGCCCGACGAGCTCGTCTGGGACTGCATCTGGACCCGGAGGGACGTGGACCAGGCGACCACCGCGTCGGCGTCGGCGTTGACGTACTTCTCCGGCGTGACCTGCATCATCAGGGGCTGCCCCGAGGTCATCAGGGCCACCTTGCCCTGGCCGCTGATGGCCAGGTTGTACTTGCCGGAGCCGGAGATGCCGTACTGGCTGTCGACATTGATGACGTCCCAGTGCAGATGGGAGTCCAGGGCCAGGACGTACGCGCCGTCGACGGTCAGACCGTCGTGGTCCACGTCGACGATGTGGATGCTCTGGGCGAGGTTGGCGAGGTAGACGGTGCCCTGCCCGGAGCAGCGCATCAGGCTCAGGCCCTCGCCCGTCCTGGCCCGGGCCCGGTGCTGGCCGCGGGTCTGGTACTCGCCGTCGAACTCGAGCATCCCCTGGTAGGCGACCATGCTGCCTTGGCGGGCCAGGATGTCCTCGTTGCCGGACAGGGAGATGCGCAGCAGTCTCTCGTTCTGGAGCGCGTAGCGGTCCTGTGTCTGGACCTCAGTGTGTGCGAAAAGCGGGCTCTGCATGGTGTGTTCGCTCCCCTCAGCCGCGTGCCCGGAGGCGGTCGGCGCTGTCCTCGCTGGGCTGTACGACGACGAAGCCCTGGCCCGAGAAGCCCAGCTGGTAGGCCTCGCCGCTGCCGCGGCCGATCATCGAGGAGGCCTTGAAGCTGCGCTTGCCCTTCACCTTGAGGTTCGTGGACCAGGCGACGAGGGCGTCCGGGTCGACATAGGTCTCGTCCTCGCCGCGCCCGCAGTCGACCACGATCGGGGTGCCGCGGGAGGTCAGGGCGACCCAGCCGGTGCCCGTGATCGAGACGTTGAACAGGCCCTGTCCGCTGAACTTGGCCATGCCCTTGACCCGCTCGACCCGCCACTGGAGCTGGGCGTCGAAGGCCAGCACATTGGTGCCGTTGACCGACAGGCTGTCGCCCGCGAGGTTGAGGACGACGACATCGGCGCCGTAGTCCGCGAGGTAGAGCAGCCCGTCGCCGTGGCAGCGCATCAGTGGGGCGCCTTCGCCCGTGAGCCACTGGGAGGCCATCTGGCGGACGGCGGGCGGATTGGGCTCGTACTGCACAAAGCCCTCGTAGGCGACCATCGAGCCGGTGCGGGCGAAGAGGTCGTGGCCGCTCTGCATGGCGACCTTGAGCATGTTGCTGCCGTGGTTCTCCATGCGGTGGACGGGCGGGGTCGGGGCGAAGCCCGCGATCGGCTGCTGAGTCATGACGGGCTCCTCAGACCTCGTAGGGCTGGACGACGATGAAGTTGCCGGGCGCGCCGCGGAACTGGAGGTTCACGCTCTCCCCGCTGTGTCCGGGGTAGGCCTGCCGGCGCAGCCGCACCTGGCTGGAGACGATCACCTGCGAGGCGGCCGACCAGGCGACCACGGCGTCGGCGTCCGCGAAGGTCGTCGGGGTGACCGGGAGGACGACCGGGGTGCCCTTGGTCTTCACCACGACGGTGCCCGTGCCCTGGAACTGCATGGTGTACAGCGCGCCGCCGGGGATGCCGTGGCCCTCGATGCGGCGCACCTCGTGCTGCAGCGACTCGTCGAAGGCGAGGACGTTCTCCGCGGAGACGCAGATCGCGTCGCCCTGGAGCTCGATGGGGTGCAGATACGCGGCGTCCTCGGCGAAGAACACCTGGCCGCCGCCGGTGCAGCGCATGAGCTGCATCTCCTGGCCGGTGGCGTTGCCGGTGATACGGCCGCGGAATCCGGCGCTCTTGTAGCTGAAGTCGACCTTGCCCTGGTACAGGACCATGCTGCCCTGCCGGGCGAGCACGGGCTGCGGGTCGACGCCGAGGTCGGCGCGGGCGAGCTGGCCGTTCTGCAGGGCCCAGCGCTGGCCGGTGGGGGCCTCGCGGTACTTCTCCAGGGTGACGCCGAGTCCTGCGCCGGCGCCCTGGGGTACTCCCTGGGGTGCGCCCTGCGGCATTCCCTGGGGCGCGCCCGTGGGCTGTCCGTACGGGGCAGGGGCGGCGGGCTGGCCGGGGACCTGGCCGAACTGCGGCTGCTGGGGCGGCTGTCCGTACGGCTGTGCCGGCTGCTGCCCGTACGGCGCGGGTGCCGGCGGGGGCGGCATCGTGCCGCCCTGGGGGGCCAGCGGTGCGGCCATGGTCGGCGCACCGTGCATGTTCGGTGCGGCGGGGGCCGGGGCCTGGGCCGGA
>NZ_JAZGRL010000001.1:2518197-2574300 GCF_046540415.1 Streptomyces sp. E11-3
GCGGCGGCCTGCGCCGGCGGGGCGAACCCGGGGGTGGCGCCCTGCGGTTGCTGAGGCGCCTGAGGCTCCTCCTCGGCGACCTCGCCGCCGAAGTTCTTCAGCAGTGCGTCGAGTCCGCCGTCGAAGCCCTGGCCGACCGCGGCGAACCGCCAGACGTCCTTCAGGTAGAAGTCGCCCAGCATCACGGCACGCTCGGTGGAGAACTCCGAGCCGTCGAAGGCGTACCGGGCCACCTCCTCGCCACCCGCGACGATCCGGATATATCCGGGGGCGATCTGCGACATCTGGCCGGCGCCGTCGATCGTCGCGGTGAAGGACAGCTTCTGGATCTGCGGCGGAATCCGGTCGAGCGTCACCCGGAAGGACTCGGTGTCACCCGCCTGCTGCCCGAGTAGCTGCAGCGATTCTTCGGGCGACTTCGGCTGGTTGAAGAAGATGAAGTAGCGGTCGTCCGACAGCTGCTCGGAGGCGTCCAGGCCGAAGCAACTGATGTCGAAGGTCAGCCCCGGGCTGGAGATCTGCACGCCGACGTACAGATCCGTACCCGCGGTGAGGTCGCTGATCTTGGCCTTGTGGCCTCGTTGGAATTGCCTGCTCATGCGTACCTACCGTCCCCCATCCTGACTGTGAACCCGGTGCGCCAGGCTATCGGCAAGCAGCGACATCGGGCCAAGTCGGGTCGCGCTCGGTACAGAACCGTCGCTTACTCGTCGCGCGCGGCGGGCAGATAGGGCAGCCGGTCGGCGGCGACCACGCCTTCGAGGAAGCCGCGGGCCCGTTCGGTCCGCGGATACGCCTCCAGGAGCTGCCAGAAACCGGCGCCGTGCCCGGGTACCAGCAGATGCGCCAGCTCGTGCAGCAGTACGTAGTCGACGACGTACTCGGGCATCCCCTGCAGCCGGTGCGAGAGCCGGATGCTGCCCTCGGCCGGAGTGCACGAGCCCCAGCGGGTGTTCTGGTTGGTGACCCAGCGGACCGAGGTCGGTCTGGCCCGGCTGTCGAAGTACTGCTCGGACAGCTGCTCCGCGCGCTCGGCCAGTTCGGCGTCGCCGAGCAGCCGCTTGCTCTCCTGGGCCGCCAGCTTGTCCAGCATCACACCCACCCAGCGCTGCTCCTCCGCCTCCGACATCCGGGCGGGGATCAGCACGATGGTGCGGTCGCCCTCGCGGTACGCGGAGACCGTTCTGCGTCGGCGTGCGCTTCTGCGGACCTCGACCGCGCTCACCCCTGAGCCGCGTGGCGGCTGGCTTGTCGCGCTGCGCTGCGGGCTTCCGGCATGCAGTGGATCGGCGGGCACGCCCTGACGTTACCCGCTGGCAGCGGGGGAAGTCCTCACTCCGCGGGGGTTCGCGGCCGATCCACCCACCACATGCATCGTTTGTACGACTATCAGCCACCGCCTGTGGATAACTCTGTGCAGCCGCTCGGCGGGGCGGGCAAGCTGACGGTGGATCGCAGGACAGCACCGTCGATCCGACCAGTTCACGAGCGGGCCTCACGGGCACGGCTCATGCGCACGATTCACGGGGGAACCACTATGAACACCGTCAAGCATCCGATGCTGAAGCCCGCGCTGCGGCGCGGCTGGCGGGATCTGCGGACCGCACAGTTCGGGGTCGCCCCCGCGCACGCGATGGTGCTGGGCCCGCTGGACACCGTCACGGCGCGGCTGCTGCGGCTGCTGGACGGCACCCGCGGGCTGCCGCTGCTGCGCGAGGAGGCCCGCGGGGCGGGCCTGCCCGAAGGCCAGGTGGACCGGCTGGTGGCACGGCTGGCCGCGGCGGGCCTGCTGGACGACACGACCGGCGGCGGCGCGGCGGCACAGGAGTTACGGACGCGGGCGGGTCCTGTCCTGGACCGCCTGCGACCGGATCTGGCGGCGCTGTCTCTGGTCGACCGTGAACCGGGCGGCGCCCTGAGGCGATTGGCGGCCAGACGGACCATACGCGTGCAGGTCCGGGGCCTGGGCCGGGTCGGGTCGAGTGTGGCCGCGGTACTGGCCGGGGCGGGCGTGGGCGGCGTCGAGGTGCGGGACGGCGGCTGTGTCGAGCCCTGGGACGTGGCGCCCGGTGGGCTGCCGGCCGAGTCCATCGGGGGGCGCAGGGAGGATGCCGCGCGACGGCTGGTGCGTCGATGCGCACCCGGCCGGTTACCCCGATCGATACGACCAAGGCGCTCGGCCGGGGGTGCGGCGCCGGGTACCGAACGGCATGCGGAACCCGGGTTCTCGCTCGTCGTCCTGGCCCCGCGCGAAGGTCTGGACGGATACGCGCCCGACCCGGCGGCCGCCGCACAGCTGATGGCGGCCGGGACCCCGCACCTTTACGCGGGGGTGATCGAGGGCACGGGCGTGGTGGGGCCGCTCGTCCTGCCGGGTTCGTCGGCCTGCGCGGGCTGTCTTGAAATCGCCCGTACGGAGCGTGATCCCCAGTGGCCGCGGCTGGTGGCGCAGTGGCGCTCGGGGCAGGCCCGTCCCGTACCTGCCGGTGAGCTCGCGCTGTCGACGGCGGTGGCGGGGCTGGCCGCGGGGCATGCCCTGGCCTTTGTGGACGGGGAGTCGCCGGCGAGTGCGGGAGTGCGCTGCGAGGTGTCGCTGCCCGCCCTGGCCTGGTCGTCACAGCGGGTGGAGCCGCATCCGGATTGCTCCTGCGGAGCGGCTCGGGGCGGTGAGGGGGAGGGCACCAGTGAGGTTCGGGAGCGGCACGAGACAATGTTCCGGTAACCGCCTGACAAGGCGCGGCTGTCTGGGTTTTGGAGGGGCGTATGTCTGATCTACCCCGGAAAGCGGTCACTCGTACCGCCAAGCTGGCCGCGCTGCCACTCGGCATCGCGGGCCGGGCGACCTGGGGGCTCGGCAAGCGGATAGGCGGCAAGCCGGCCGAGATCGTGGGGCGCGAGCTGCAACAGCGCACGGCGGAGCAGCTGTTCAAGGTGCTCGGCGAGCTCAAGGGCGGCGCTATGAAGCTCGGGCAGGCGCTGTCCGTCTTCGAGTCCGCGCTCCCCGAGGAGGTCGCCGGGCCCTACCGGGCCGCGTTGACGAAGCTTCAGGAGGCGGCGCCGCCGATGCCCACGAGCACGGTGCACTCCGTACTCGCGGAGCAGATCGGTGCGGACTGGCGGGAGCGGTTCCTGGAGTTCGAGGACAAGCCGTCGGCCGCGGCGTCCATCGGCCAGGTGCACCGGGCCGTCTGGCACGACGGGCGGGAGGTCGCGGTCAAGGTGCAGTACCCGGGCGCCGGGGAGGCACTGGTCTCGGACCTCAACCAGCTCGCCCGGTTCTCCCGGATGCTGGCGCCGCTGATTCCGGGGATGGACATCAAGCCGCTCATCGCCGAGCTGCGGGACCGGGTGTCCGAGGAGCTCGACTACGCCCTGGAGGCCCAGGCGCAGCGGGCGCACGCCGAGGAGTTCGCCGCCGACCCCGATGTGCGGGTGCCGGATGTGGTGCACCAGGCCGACCAGGTACTGGTGACGGAGTGGATCGACGGGATACCGCTCTCCGAGGTGATCACCGACGGCACCGACGAGCAGCGCGACCGTGCGGGGCAGCTGCTCGCCCGGTTCCTGTTCTCGGGTCCCGCGCGCACCGGGCTGCTGCACGCCGATCCGCACCCGGGCAACTTCCGGCTGCTGCCGGTGTGTGCGGACGGGGCTGACGAAGGGGACGCGGCCGGCGGAGCGGACGGCTGGCAGCTCGGGGTGATGGACTTCGGCACAGTGGACCGGCTCCCCGGCGGGCTGCCCGGCCCGATCGGCGAGTCGCTGCGAATGGCGATCAGCGGTGAGGCCGACGCGGTGTACGACATGCTGTGCGAGGAGGGGTTCGTCAAGGAGTCCATCAAGCTCGACGCGAACGAAGTCCTCGACTATCTGCTGCCGATCATCGAGCCGGTGCACGCCGAGGAGTTCGTCTTCACCCGCGACTGGCTGCGCGCGCAGGCGACGCGGATCGGCGACCCCCGCTCCCCCGCCCACCAGATGGGCAAGCAGCTGAACCTGCCGCCGTCGTATCTGCTGATACACCGGGTGACGCTCAGCACGATCGGTGTGCTCTGCCAACTCGGCGCGACGGTGCGGCTGCGGGACGAGCTTGAGGCATGGGTGCCCGGCTTCCTGGCCGAGGACGCCGATGCGGACGCTGCGGCCGATGCGGCCGACAAGCCCGAACCGGAAGCGGAGGCCACCGCGGCCGGGGCCTGAGCCGCGCGCGGCGGAGCTCACCACCGGCGGTCACCACCGGCTGCGACCGCCAGCCCTCAGCACCGGCCGTCACCACCAGTTGGAGTCGAGTCTGCCTTCGATCGATCTGATGTTGGCGCGGGCGCAGTCGTCGCAGAAGTAGCGGCGAGTGCCGTTCTCGACGGAGCAGGTCCAGGTGAGCTGTGGGCCTTCGGCCACGACGCCGCAGCGGGAACACACGATGCTCTCGGCACCCGGCTGCTGCGCAGGGTGATGAGTGGGCTGGTTCACCGGGCGACGATATCGCCGTGGTGGCGGTTCTGACAGCGCAACGCACCGCAGGGGCCGCTCCGTTCGGCAGCGGCCCCCGCGGGGGTGGATCAGTCGGGGTGCGGAACGGCCCCCGGAACGGGGGCCGTCGACGCGGTGGTCAGTTCATGACCGCCATGGCCAGGGCGCGGCGGGCACGCAGCGAGGCGCGCTCGGCACGGCGCTGCATACGCCGGGCGGTCACCAGGCGCAGTGCACGGCGCTCGGTCTCGGCGGCGCGCAGCTGGTCGTGCATATGCGCACGGGCCAGGGCTTCTGGTTGGAGTTGCATTTCTCGGGTCCTGTTCTGGCGCGAGGCGTTCGCACCGGAGTTGGTGGGGTCTGGGGTCGCGGAGCCGACGGGCTCACAGCTGACGGGCTTCATCGGGGCCTGCTTCATGGGGTCGTGCGTGTGGGGGCGGTCGATGGTTCCGGCGGCGTTCATGCGACGACCGGGTTCTTGCGCGGGCGACCACGCGGCCGCTTGCGGGCCACGACCACACCCTGGACGAAGAGCTCGCCGCCCCAGACGCCCCACGGCTCGCGCCGCTCCTTGGCGCCGGCGAGGCAGGCCTCCATCAGCGGGCAGGTGCGGCAGAGGGACTTGGCGTACTCGACGTCCGCCGGCGACTCGGCGAAGAAGACCTCCGGGTCGTAGCTGCGGCAGGGGACGGGCTCGCCGAGGTTCTCGATGGCGTCGTCGAGGGCGGTGAGCGGCGTGAGCGGGCTGAGCGAAGTCAAGGGGTTCTCCAGGCCGGGAGGCGGGTTCGTCTCTGAAGGGGGTACGGACGGTGCGTGCGTTTCGGTCTGCACGGTGGCGTCTTCCTCGTCTGGTCGTTCCGGCCGGTTGGCCGGGTGGCGGCTGGTACCAGGTACTGCTTGTCCCGATGGCCCCTTCGCTCCGCTCTCCCCGTTCGGGGAAAACAGAAGGGCCGCGGATCCCGGGTGGGGTTCCGCGGCCCTGAAGGCGCCGGCCTGATCCTGGATCAGGCTGGATCACTCCAGGGTTCGAGCCCGCGGTAGGCCCACATGTGCTGCTGCTTCGTCGTCTGCTTCCGGAATCCGGCACCGGCTGCCGCAAAGGCGTAGGCATGCGCCTGTGCCGTTGCTACTGCTGCCGCCGATGCCTTGGTCGGTCGCTCATTGCCTTCATTGCCCTCACTGACCGGCAGGACCGTAAGGAGGGAGAGAGGCTCCGGGCGCAGTTCCGGACGCACGGCGCGGACGCCGGAGAGGGCGCTGGCGCCGGACAGACCGGTGGCCTGAATCGAGATACCGAGCGGGCAGGTGGCGACGACCGAGCGATCGACGTCGGTCATTTTGGTGGTGCTGGCGTTGATGTTGATCACTGGACTCGCCTCCTCTCGGCGTCTCGGGGACCGCTGCGAACGGTCCAAAGGTCTTCAAGTACAGCACGGAACCAGGGCTTCAGAGAAGTCGCTGTTCCCGTGGTTAAGAACCTATGGGGATTGTCGGGGCGTGCGCAAACTATTTTTTCGACGAGTTTGTATCAGTCGCCTTCGACGGCCGCCGCGGGCTCCTCAGCCAGCTCCTGACCTGCACAGATGGCCAGGACGTCGGCTCCGAACCGATTGAGCTTGCGCACCCCGACCCCAGGGATGCGGGCGAGCTCGGCGTCGGCCTCCGGCGCGGACTCGGCGATCGCCATCAGGGTCTTGTCGGTGAAGACGCAGTACGCGGGCTGTCCGAGCTCCCGGGCGCGGTCCGCGCGCCAGTCGCGCAGCCGCTCGTAGAGGCCCTCGTCCATGTCGGACGGGCAGTCCTCGCAGCGCATCAGCTTCATCTCGCCCGCGTCGGTCAGGGTCCGCCCGCACACCCGGCAGGACACCGGGCCGCGCGGCCCCCGCCTGGTCCGCCCCGTACCGCCGCGCTCGACGGAGCCGGAGCCGCCCGCGGTGCGGGGGGCGGTGGCGGCGGAGCCGGGCCGCAGGCCGTTCAGGAAGCGGCTGGGGCGGCGCGAGGCACGGCCGCCGGGCGAACGGGACAGCGCCCACGACAGCGACAGGTGCAGCCTGGCCCGGGTGACCCCGACATAGAGCAGTCGGCGCTCCTCCTCGACCTGTTCATCGGTCTTGGCGTAGGTGATCGGCATCATGCCCTCGGTGAGGCCGACCAGGAAGACGGCGTCCCACTCCAGCCCCTTGGCCGCGTGCAGCGAGGCGAGTGTGACGCCCTGGACGGTGGGGGCGTGCTGGGCGGCGGCGCGCTCGTCCAGCTCCGCCACCAGGTCCGCGAGGGTGGCGTCCGGCTTGGCCTGGGTGAAGTCCTCGGCCAGCCGCACCAGCGCGGCCAGGGACTCCCAGCGGTCCCGGACGGCGCCGGAACCGGCCGGCGGCTGGGTCGTCCAGCCCTTGGTGGACAGCACCGCGCGGACCTGGGACGGGACATCCACGGTGTCGTCCAGCAGGGCGTCATTGGCGCCGAAGCGGGCCGCACCGCGCAACGCGGCGCCCGCCTCGCGCACCTCGGTGCGCTCGAAGAACCGCTCGGCACCCCGCAGCTGGTAGGCGACGCCCGCGTCCGCGAGCGCCTGTTCGTAGAGCTCGGACTGGCCGTTCGTACGGAACAGCACCGCGATCTCGCCCGCGGGGACCCCGGAGGCGATCAGGTCCCGGATGCGGCGGGCGGTGCCCTCGGCCTCGGTGGGCTCGTCGCCGTACTCCGTATAGCGGGGCTCGGGGCCTGACTCACGCTGGGAGAGCAGTTCCAGACGGTGCTCGGCGGCGCGGCCGCTCGCCTGGGCGAGCAGGCCGTTGGCCAGCTGGACGACCTGGGGCGTGGAGCGGTAGTCGCGGACCAGTTTCACGACCGTTGCCTGGGGGTGGCGGGTGCGGAAGTTCAGCAGGTGGTCGGGGGTCGCGCCGGTGAAGGAGTAGATCGTCTGGCTGGCGTCACCGACCACGCAGAGGCTGTCCCGGTCGCCGAGCCACAGGTCGAGCAGCCGCTGCTGGAGCGGGCTGACGTCCTGGTACTCGTCCACCACGAAGTGCTGGTACTGGGAGCGGACCTGTTCCGCGATGTCGTGCCGGTCCTGCAGGACGCCGACGGTGAGCAGCAGCACATCCTCGAAGTCGATCACCGAGCGGTCCTGCTTGAGCTGCTCGTACATCGCGTAGATCTGCGAGATCTCGGCCGGGTCGCGGGGCACGTCGCGACCCCCCTTGGCGGCCGCTGCCGGGTAGTCGGCGGGCACGGTCTGGGTGACCTTGGACCACTCGATCTCGCCGGTCACATCGCGCAGCTCGTTGCGGTCCAGGCGGATACGGCAGCGGGCCGCGGCCTCGGCGACCAGCTGGACCTTCCGCTCGACCAGCCGGGGCAGCTGCCCGCCGACCGCCTTGGGCCAGAAGTACTGGAGCTGGCGCAGCGCGGCGGAGTGGAAGGTGCGCGCCTGGACGCCCTGCGCGCCGAGCTGGCGCAACCGGCCGCGCATCTCGCCCGCGGCGCGGTTGGTGAACGTGACGGCGAGCACACTCGCGGGCTGGAGTATCCCGGCGCGCACGCCGTACGCGATCCGGTGGGTGATCGCACGGGTCTTGCCCGTGCCGGCTCCCGCGAGGACGCACACCGGCCCGTGCAGGGCGGTGGCGACCTCGCGCTGCTCCGGGTCGAGCCCGGCCAGCACGGCGTCGGGGGAATCCGGCACCTGCGGGAAGAGAGTGGAGTGCGTTGCTGCTGTCACCCTGCCATGCTGCCAGGTCGCCGGGGACGCCTGAGCCGGTTGTCCACAGGGGGACAGTATTGGTCGTACTAACGCGGGAATGGTGGCCCGACCCCCTGCGGGAATCCGGTCTCCTGCGGGAATGGTGACCCGGTTCGATGTGTTCCTGTGAGGTGCGCGCCGGTAACCGGAGCGCACGCCCGTCCGTCAGCGCAAACCAAGGAGCACCCACGACATGCTGGGCACTGTGACGATGTACAGCACCACCTGGTGCGGCTACTGCCGTCGGCTGAAGAGCCAGATGGACCGCGAGGGCATCGCGTACACGGAGATCAACATCGAGCAGGACCCGGAGTCCGCGGCCTTCGTAGAGAAGGCGAACGGCGGCAACCAGACGGTCCCGACCGTGCTCTTCGCGGACGGTTCGACGCTGACGAACCCGTCGCTGGCCCAGGTCAAGCAGAAGGTCGGCGTCTGACGCACTCGGCCGACCGCACAGCGCGTTCGCGAGCCCCCGCCCTGGTGCGGGGGCTCTCGTGTGTCCAGCCGCCTGCGACGTCAGCCGGCTTCGAAGCCGGTGGTGCCGTCGGGCAGGATCGCCTCGACGCAGGCGCCGTGTTCCACCGTGCGGCTGACCGTGCAGTGCTTCTCATGGGTCAGGCGCACGCCGCGGGCGAAGACCTCGGCGGCGCGGCCGCCGTTCGCGCCCTCGGGGATGTCCAGTTCGTAGCTGATACGGACCTTGCCGACGCGGCCGTCGTCCTCGGGGGCCGAGACCGACTCGACGACGATCCGCAGATCGTCGTGGTCGACGGCGCGGGCGGTGCGGTCGACCACCAGACCGCCGCAGCCGCCGAGCGCCGCGAGCAGCAGCTCGACGGGCGTGAAGGACGGCTGGGAACCCGGGTCGTCGGCGGCGGCGATGCGGACCTCGGCGCCGCGGTCGTTGCGGGCCGTCCAGTCCCGGTAGCCGGTGCGGACGGTCTCGATGCGGTAGTCGGCCATGGGGCGCCCTCTCTTGTTTCCCGGCTCAGGGCAGGGGTCGCGTCTTGTATCCCGGCTCAGGGCAGGGGTCGCGGCAGCGGTCTGCCGTACCAGAGCTCGATCAGCCGGGCCGCGATCGAGATGCCGTACGGGGGCAGCACCTCGCCGGACTCGAAGGCGGCGGTCAGCTCGTCCCGCGAGAACCAGCGGGCCTCCTCGATCTCCTCGCCGTCCACGGTGATCTCCGACGAGGTCGCCCGCGCCATGAAGCCCAGCATCAGGCTGGACGGGAACGGCCAGGGCTGGCTGGCGACGTACTCGACGTCACCCACCTTGACGCCCGCCTCCTCCCAGACCTCGCGGCGTACCGAGTGCTCGATCGACTCGCCGGGCTCGACGAAGCCCGCGAGCGTCGAGAAGCGGCCTTCCGGCCAGTGCACCTGGCGGCCGAGGAGCGCGCGGTCCTGCTCGTCCGTGACCAGCATGATCACGGCCGGGTCGGTACGCGGGTAGTGCTCGGCGCCGCACGCGGAGCAGCGGCGGATGTGCCCGGCGGCCGCGATGCCTGTGCGCTCGCCGCAGCGCGAGCAGAAGCGGTGCAGCCGCTGCCAGTTCTCCAGCGCCACGGCGTGCACCATCAGGCCCGCGTCCCGCGGCGAGAGCAGCAGCCCCGCCTCGCGCAGGCCGGCGGGGCGCGCGGACTGGTCCATGCGCCCGGGCAGCGAGTCCTTCTGCAGTGCGAAGTAGCTGACGCCGTCCTCGTCGGTGCCGAGGAAGTAGCGGTGCGTCTCGGTGACCGGGGCCTCGAAGGCCGGGGTCGTGACCAGCTCCGTACGGCCGTCGGGGGTGTCGTCGATCAGCACCTGGCCACCGGAGACCACGAAGACGCGGGTGGTGGGGTGGCTCCAGGCCGCGGCGAGCCAGGCCTCGTCGAGGCGGTGGTGGGCGGCGCGGTCGATGCCGCTCGGGGCGGTCAGCGACAGGGGCCGGTCGGTGGTGCGGTCGGTCCAGGTGGTCACTAGTGCTTCCAACTCCCCCGATGGAATGGGTGCTCGGCAGGTGGTGCGGGGTTGTGTGCAGTGGGCCTCACGCCAGTCGTGTCGGTTCTCCTCAGTCGGCCTCAGCCTCACGCCAGTTCGCGGCGAGGTCGCCCCAGAGGTATGCGGTGGTTTCGACGCCCTTGAGGAGCAGGTCCAGCTCGACCTTCTCGTTCGGCGCGTGCCAGCCGTCGGACGGTACGGAGATGCCGAGGAACAGCACGGGCGCGTCGAGTACGTCCTGGAGATCGGCGGCCGGGCCCGAGCCGCCCTCGCGCGTGAAGCGGATCGGCTGCTCGAAGGCGCGGCCCATGGCGCGGGCGACGGACTGGAGCGCGGGGTGCTCCAGCGGCGTCAGGCACGGGCGGGTGGCTCCGGTGAAGGTGAGCGTGTGGCGGATGCCGGTCGGGATCTGCGCGGCCACCCAGTCGCGTACGGCGGCTTCGACGTGCTGTGGGTCCTGGCCCGCGACCAGCCGGAACGAGAGCTTCAGGAACGCCGACGACGGGATGATCGTCTTGCCGCCGGGGCCCTGGTAGCCGCCGCCGATGCCGTTGACCTCGGCGGTCGGGCGGGCCCAGATGCGCTCCAGGGTGGAGTAGCCGTCCTCGCCGTGGGCCGCCTGCGACCTGGCCGTGCGCAGCCACGCGTCCTCGTCGAAGGGGAGCTCGGCGAACAGCTCGCGCTCGCGGTCCGTGAGCGGGGTGATCCCGTCGTAGAAGCCGGGGATCGCCACGCGCGCGTGGTCGTCGTGCAGGGCCGCCACCAGGCGGGCGGCGGCGGTCGCCGGGTTCGGGACGGCGCCGCCGAAGGAGCCGGAGTGGATGTCCTGGTCCGGGCCGCGCAGCTCGACCTCGCACTCGACCAGGCCGCGCATGCCGGTGCAGACGGTGGGGGTGGTCTCGGACCACATGCCGGTGTCCGAGACGATCGCGACGTCCGCCGCGAGGCGGTCGGCGTGCTCCTCGACCAGGGCGCGGAAGTGCGGGGAGCCGGACTCCTCCTCGCCTTCGATCAGCAGCTTGAGATGGACGGCTGGGGTTGAGCGCCCGGTGGCGGCGAGGTGTGCGCGTACGCCCAGGGTGTGGAAGAAGACCTGGCCCTTGTCGTCGGCCGCGCCGCGCGCGTGGAGGCGGTTTCCGACGGTCACCGGCTCGAAGGGGTCGGTGTCCCAGCCGTCCTCGCGGGCCGCGGGCTGCACGTCGTGGTGGCCGTAGACCAGGACCGTGGGTGCGTCCGCGTCGTCGGA
Organism: Streptomyces sp. E11-3; assembly: GCF_046540415.1. Taxonomy (NCBI): domain Bacteria; kingdom Bacillati; phylum Actinomycetota; class Actinomycetes; order Kitasatosporales; family Streptomycetaceae; genus Streptomyces; species Streptomyces sp. E11-3. The sequence goes on from NZ_JAZGRL010000001.1 coordinate 2,529,638, forward strand.
CAGCCACTCGGCGAAGACGGCGGGCGCGCCTGGCGTCTGCCAGACCTCGGCGGTCGGGAAGCCGGTCTCCTTCAGCTTGGCGGCGAGCCAGTCGGCGCTGCGCCGCACGTCGGGCGCGTGCTCGGGCTGGGCCGACACGGAGGGGATGCGCAGCCAGTCGGCGAGGTCGTCGAGGAAGGCGGGGCGGTGGGTCTCGATGTACGCGCGGACTGCGCTGACGGCACTGTCAACGGGCAAGCTCATGGTCCCGAGCCTATCCGGCGACCTGGGGCGGCTCGTCGCCCGGTGCGGCCAGCAGGATGCGTTCGAGGCCCGCGCGGCCTGGCAGGTCCGTCGGGCGTACGGTCTCGCCGGTGCGTATGTGGACGAAGGCCGCCTTGACCGCGTGCGGGGGCAGGCCGTGCTGTTCGGCCCAGGCCAGCCGGTAGATCGCCAGCTGGAGTGGGTCGGCCGTGGCGGGCTCGCCGGTCTTCCAGTCCACGATCTCGTACACCGCGCGGTCGCCCCTCTCGCCGGCGTCCGCGTCCTCGCGGTAGACGGCGTCGATACGGCCCCGGATGACGCGGCCCGCGATCGCCAGCTGGAACGGCGCCTCGACCCGGTGCGGGGTGCGATGGGCGTACGGGGTGCGCTCGAAGGCCTCCTTCAGGGCCTCCAGGTCGCGCTCGTCGGCGATCTCGGACGCGCTGCCGGGGAGTTCTTCGGGGTCGAGCATGGGGAGCTCCAGCGCCTCGAAGCGGGACTCCACCCAGGCGTGGAACCGGGTGCCTCGGCGGGCCGCGGGGCGGGGCGGCTTGGGCATGGGGCGGGCCAGTTCGCGCGCGAAGTCGTCGGGGTCGGCGGCGAGGTGCAGGACCTGTGACGCGCTGAGAGTCGGGGGTACGTGGACCTCGCGCACCGCTTCACGGGACCGGTGCAGCTCGGCGGCGAGCGCCTCCAGGTCACGGTCCCAGGAGTCGAGGGTGCGGAGCTCTTCCGGGGTGAGCGGGTCGGTGGGGACTTCGGCCACGCGGGCGGGGGGGTGCTCGATGCCGCGCGGATCTTCGTCGCCGTGCGGGTCTTCGTCGTACAGGTCCTCGTACGGGTCCTCGTCCGGGCCCTCGTACGGTTCCTCGTCCGGGTCGTACGGGTCCTCGTCCGGAGGCGGCGGCCAGTCGGGGTCGTACGCGGCGTCGGTGGCCGCCGGGTCCGGGGCCCGGGTCGCGGGGTGCGCCTGGTCATGGCCGAGGGCGGGGGCGTGGCCGGGCTGCGGCCCGGTGGCGGCCAGGCGGTCCAGGTGGCCGAGCACGGCGGCCCCCGCGGCACGGCGGCGCTCCATGGAGGCGGGGTCCAGTGGCAGCGGCCAGGCGTGGTCCGTGGATGCCTCGCGCAGGGCGGGGTTCTCCTCGTCTTCGGCGGGTTCGTCGGCCCAGGCCTCGATCTCGCCGTGGCCCGCCACGCAGTGGTCGTACAGGGCGTGCAGGAAGTCCGATGGACCGCGGGGCTTCTTCTGGGACGGGCCCCACCAGTGGCCGGAGCCCAGGAGGAGGGAGCGGGGGCGGGTGAAGGTGACATAGCCGAGGCGGAGTTCCTCGGTCCGCTGGTGGTCCTTCATGGCCTCGTGGAAGGCCTTGAGGCCCTTGCTGTCCCAGGCCCCGACGTCCGGCAGGGTGTCCGCGTCGCCGCGCAGCGCGTGCGGCAGGACCTTCGCCTGGGCGGTCCACTTCTCGCGGCCCTTGGTGCTGGGGAAGGTCCCGGTGACCAGGCCGGGGACGGCCACGACGTCCCATTCCAGGCCCTTGGCCTTGTGGGCGGTCAGCACCTTGACGGTGTTCTCGCCGCCGGGCAGGGCGTTGTCCAGGCCCTTCTCGTACTGGGCGGCGGTCCGCAGGAAGGCGAGGAAGGCCAGCAGCGAGGCCTGGGCGTCCTGCGCGGCGAAGGAGGCGGCGACGTCCAGGAAGTTGGCGAGGGTCTCACGGCGGCGGGCGGCCAGGGCGTGCGGGGACGCGGAGAGCTCGACCTCCAGGCCGGTGGCGGACAGCACGCGGTGCAGGACGTCCATCAGCGGGTCGGCCAGCGAGCGGCGCAGGTCGCGCAGCTCGGCGGCGAGGCGGGCGAACCGTACGCGCGCGTCGGTCGAGAACGGCAGGTCGTCGCTGCTCGCGTCGCCGTCCAGGAAGGTGTCCAGAGCGTCGGCGAGCGAGATGACCTCGGACGGGTCGACGCCCTCGACGGCCTCGGCCAGACGGCGGTCCGGGTCGGCCTCCGGGGCGTCGTCGGCCACGCGCGCGTGCTGGACGAGCAGGCGGGCGCGCCGCCCCAGCAGGGCCAGGTCGCGGGGTCCGATCCGCCAGCGGGGGCCGGTCAGCAGCCGTACCAGCGAGGCGTTCGCGCCCGGGTCCTGGAGCACCTCGCAGACGGCGACGAGGTCGGCGACCTCGGGGAGGTGCAGCAGCCCGGACAGGCCGACCACCTCGACCGGGATGTCGCGGGCGACCAGCGCGCCCTGGATCTGCGCGAAGTCGACCGCCGTGCGGCACAGGACGGCGATCTCGCCGGGTGCTGTGCCGGTGCCCACGAGGTGGGCGATCGAGTCCGCGAGCCAGTCGAGCTCCTCGGCGTGGGTGCGCAGCAGGGCGCAGCGCACCACGCCGTCCCGCTCGGCGCCGGGCGCCGGGCGCAGCGCCTGAACGCCCTCGTGCAGGGCGCGCAGTGGGGCCGCCATGCCGTTGGCGAGGTCGAGCAGGCGGCCGCCGCTACGGCGGTTCTCGCTGAGTGCGTACCGGTCGGCCAGGCGGCCGTCGGCGTGCGCGAAGTGCTCGGGGAAGTCGTCCAGGTTGGCGACGGATGCGCCGCGCCAGCCGTAGATCGCCTGGCAGGGGTCGCCGACGGCGGTCACCGCGTGCCCGGTACCGCCGCCGAACAGCGAGGCGAGCAGGATGCGCTGGGCGACGGAGGTGTCCTGGTACTCGTCCAGGAGGACGACGCGGAACTCGTCGCGCAGGATCCGGCCGACCTCGGGCCGGGTGCGGGCCAGGGTCGCGGAGAGGGCGATCTGGTCGCCGAAGTCGAGCAGGTCACCGACGCGCTTCGCCGCGCGGTACCGGCCGGTGAGCTCGGCGAGTTCCAGGCGGGCGGCGGCGGCTTCGGGGACCTTGCGCAGGTCGGCGTTGCCGAGTTTGACACCGTCGAGGGTGGCGAGCAGCTCGGTGTCGTACGCGCGCAGCCGGTCGGGGGCGACCAGGTGCTCGGCGAGCTCGCCGTCCAGCGTGAGGAGGTCGCTGACCAGGTCGGGGAACGAGCGGGTCAGCGCGGGGTACGGTCCTGGCGCCTCGCGCAGGACGCGCGCGGCGAGCTGGAAGCGGGTGGCGTCGGCGAGCAGCCGGGTGGTCGGCTCCAGGCCGATGCGCAGGCCGTGGTCGGTGAGCAGGCGGCCCGCGAAGGCGTGGTACGTGGAGATGACCGGCTCGCCCGGGGGGTGGTCCGGGTCGATGACGTCCGGGTCGGTGACCCCGGCCTTGACCAGTGCGGTCCGTACGCGCTCGGCGAGCTCGCCCGCCGCCTTGTTGGTGAAGGTCAGCCCGAGGACCTGCTCGGGCGCGACCTGTCCGGTGCCGACCAGCCACACCACGCGCGCGGCCATCACCGTGGTCTTGCCCGAGCCGGCTCCGGCCACGATGACCTGCGGGGCGGGCGGCGCCGTGATGCAGGCCGTCTGCTCCGGGGTGAACGGGATGCCGAGGAGCTCTTTGAGCTGCTCGGGGTCGGTGATACGTGCGGACACCTCAGAGAGGCTAGCGGCGGCCACTGACAACCGGGGCGTATCGGGTGCCGGTGGCCGCTGTGACGCTTGCCTCTGCGGTCACGTCCCCCGCGTCAGGAGCCCTTGATGACGTCCTTCGGGTCTTCGATCTGGTCTGCCGGCGGGGCGGTGACCTGGAACTTCTTCCCGAAGTCGGAGAGCGTCAGGGTGGTCGGCCCGGAGCCGCCCTTGCTGTCGATCTTCACGAAGTACGGTTCGCCCTCGGTCGCGATGTGGTAGGTGACCTTCTCGCCGGCGGCGCCGTCCTTGACGAGGGTGGCCGTCTTCTTGCCGTTCGCCTCGGAGTCGTCGCCCCGTTCGGCGCCCTTCAGGTCGGAGGCCTTGAACATGGCGTCCAGGTCGCAGGTCCGCGCCGCCTGCTCCTCCGGCGCCTTCAGCCACTTGCCCTTGGTCTTCTTGGCGGCCTCCGGGCTGCCCAGGACGCGCTCGCGGTAGGCGTCGCCGCCCCTGGTGTAGGACGCCTTGTCCACGGCGATCAGCTCGACCTTGCCGACGTCCGCCATGTCCATGGTGCCCCTGCAGACGCCCGTCCCGGCGACCTCGTAGCTGACCTCGCTCTTCTGGCCGTTCTCGGTCGACTTGATGTCGATCTTGAGGGACTTGGCCCCGCTGGTGGCCTTGCTGGCCTTCTCGGCGATGTCGTCGGCGCTCATGCCGTCGAACGGGCGCTTGTCGTCGTCACTGGAGCAGCCGGTGACGCCGACGAGCGCGGCCGCGCAGACCACCGCCGCTGCCAGGTAGTTCCGGTGGGCTGCCATGTGTTTCTCCTCGCGCGGTGTACAGGAACTTCGGGAACTCTACGGGGGCGGCGGGGCTGGTCCCCGCCCACCCTGGTGTGAACGGGCGCACCCGGTACGGGGTCACTCGACTATGTGGCGGCCCTCGGGGCGTGCGCTGCACGAGGCGCGGAAGGCGCAGTGGGTGCAGTGCTGGCCGGTGGCCGGGGTGAAGCGCTCGTCGAGCACCTTGCCCGCCGCCGTGGCGAGCAGCTCGCCGACCCATTCGCCGGCCAGCGGCTCCTGCGCCTGCACCTTGGGCAGGGTGTCGCCGCCGTCCTTCTTGGCGGCGCCCTGCCGCAGCTGCACCAGTTCGGCGCCGCCCGGCGAGGGGCGCAGCCCGTCCAGGGGTGCGTCCAGCGCGCCCTCGCGGACGGCCAGCTGGTAGACGGCGAGCTGGGGGTGGCGGGCGACGTCGGCGGCGGTCGGGGCGTTCTTGCCGGTCTTGAAGTCGACGACGTAGGCGCGGCCTTCGGCGTCGGTCTCGACCCGGTCCATGGAGCCGCGGATCCGCACCTCGTACTCGCCCGCCCCGAGGGTCACGTCGAAGTCGTGCTCGCTGGCGAGCGGGGTGCGGCCCGCGCGGTCGTTCACATGCCACTGGAGGAAGCGTTCGAGCGCCACGCGCGCGTGGTCCTTCTCCTGGGCCGACTTCCAGGGGGCGTCGAAGGCGAGCGCGTCCCAGACCGAGTCCAGGCGCTCCATGAGGACGGCGAGGTCGGCGGGGGTGCGTCCGGAGGCGACCTCGTCGGCCAGTACGTGGACGACGTTGCCGAAGCCCTGGGCGGCGGTCGCCGGAGCGTCCGCCTTGACCTCGCGGCCCAGGAACCACTGCAGGGAGCAGGTGTTGGCGAGCTGGTCCAGGGCGCTGCCGGAGAGCGCGACCGGGCGTTCCCTGTCCCGTAGGGGGATCTCACTGTGGGTCGGCTCGTACATGCCCCACCAGCGATACGGGTGTGCGGACGGTACGAGGGGGCGGCCCTCGTCGTCGCTGAGCGCGGCCAGCCGGGCGAGGCGCTGTGCGGCGGCCTCCCGCAGGGTGCCGGAGACCCTGGGGTCGACGGTGGTGGCGCGCAGCTCGGCGACGAGCGCGGCGACGGACAGGGGGCGGCGGGGGCGACCGGTGACGTCCTTCGGTTCGACGCCGAGTTCGGTGAGGAAGCGCGAGGGCTGGTCGCCGTCGTCGGCCGGGGCCTTCACCGCCGTGACGACCAGGCGCTCACGCGCGCGTGTGGCGGCGACGTAGAACAGGCGGCGCTCCTCGGCGAGCAGGGCGCCGGGGGTGAGCGGCTCGGCGAGGCCGTCGCGGCCGATCCGGTCCGCTTCGAGCAGCGAGCCGCGGCGCCTGAGGTCGGGCCACAGGCCCTCCTGGACGCCCGCGACGACGACCACGCGCCACTGCAGGCCCTTGGCGCGGTGCGCGGTCATCAGGCGCACCCCGTCGGGGCGTACGGCCCGCTGGGTGAGGGTGTCGGCGGCGATGTCCTGCGCCTCGACCTCCGCGAGGAAGTTCAGGGCGCCGCGGCCGCCGGTGCGCTCCTCGGCGCGGGCGGCGGTCGCGAACAGGGCGCAGACGGCGTCGAGGTCGCGGTCGGCGTTGCGGCCCGCCGCGCCACCGCGGTGCGCGGCGCGCTCCAGGCGGCTCGGCCAGGGTGTGCCGTTCCACAGCTCCCACAGGGCCTCTTCCGCCGTACCGCCCCCGGCGAGGAGTTCACGGGCCTTACGCAGCAACTCGCCCAGCCGCTGCGCCCCGCGCGCGTACGCCGGATCGTGCGCGACCAGCCGCTCCGGCTCGGCGACCGCCCGCGCGAGCAGCTCATCGGACGGCGGCGGCACGCGGTTCCCCGCGGCCCGCTCCTCCTCCCGCAGCGCGCGCCCCAGCCGCCGCAGATCAGCGGCGTCAAGACCGGCGAGCGGCGAGCCGAGCAGCGCGAGGGCCGTCTCGGTGTCGAGCCAGGTCCCGGCGGACACCGGGCCCTCGACGACAGCCCCCGCGCCGGGCTCCGCGCCCGAAGCGGAGGGCGCCGCACCCACGGCGGCGGGCTCCCCGTCGCCGAGGGGGACATCCCCAGGGGCAGGCGCGTCCTCCGGCTCCGCGTCGGACGCCGTGGAGCCCGCCCCCGTAGCGGGTGCGCCGTCGGGCGGAGCGGCCGTCACAGGCCCGTCCCCCGTGGTGGAGGCGGCCGCCGCCGCGGCGCGGAGGGCCGTCAGGAGGGGCGCGACGGCTGGCTCGTGGCGTAGGGGGAGGTCGTCTCCGTCGATGTCCAGGGGGACGCCCGCCGCCGTGAGCGCGCGGCGGACCGCCGGGATGGTGCGGCCGCCCGCGCGCACCAGGACGGCCATGTCGCGCCAGGGGACGCCGTCCTCCAGATGGGCGCGGCGGACGAGGTCCGCGATGTTGTCGAGCTCGGTGCCAGGGGTGGGGTACGTGTAGACCTCGACGGTCCCGCCGTCCCGGACCGGGGTCAGCTCCCGGTGGCGGCGCACCTGCTCCGCGGGAAGCCGCGTCATCGGCATCCGCCGTGTGACGAGACGGGTCGCGGCCAGCAGTCCCGCGCCCGCGCGGCGCGACGTGGTCAGCACCTCGACCGGCGCCGGCCCTCCGTCCGCGCGGCGGAAGTGCTCGGGGAAGTCCAGGATGCCGTTCACGTCGGCGCCGCGGAACGCGTAGATCGACTGATCCGGGTCACCGAAGGCGACCAGGGTCCGCCCGCCCCGGGCGTCGCCCGTCAGCGCGTGCAGCAGGCGGACCTGGGACGGGTCGGTGTCCTGGTACTCGTCGACGTACACCGCGTCATAGCGCGCGGTCAGCTGCGCGGCGACCTCGGCGCGGCGCGCGAGCAGCACCGCGCGGTGCACCAGCTCCGCGTAGTCCAGTACTCCCTGGGCGTCGAGTACGTCGAGGTACTCGGCCAGGAAGGACGCCGCCGCGTCCCAGTCCGGGCGCCCGATACGGCGCGCGAAGTCGGCCAGCGACCCGGGCCCGAGACCCAGCTCGCGGCTGCGTGCCAGCACCGCGCGCACCTCGTCGGCGAACCCCCGCGTGGTCAGGCACGCGCGCAGTTCGTCCGGCCACCGCACGCGCGCGTGGCCGTCCTTCGCCAGCTCCACCTCACCGGCCAGCAGCTCCCGTACGACGACGTCCTGCTCGGGGCCGGACAGCAGCCGCAGCGGCTCGACGAACAGGTCGGCGTCCTGGTGCGCCCGTACGAGCGCGTAGCAGAACGAGTGAAACGTGGTCGCCTGCGGAGCCGACGCCGCCCCGATCCGCAGCGCCATCCGGTCCCGCAGCTCGACGGCCGCCTTGCGACTGAAAGTGAGCACCAGGACGCGCTCCGGGTCCGTACCCTTGGCAATCCGCGCGGCCACGGCTTCCACCAGCGTGGTGGTCTTACCGGTACCCGGACCGGCCAGGACCAGCAGCGGACCGTCCGTATGGTCAACCACAGCGCGCTGACCTGCGTCCAGATGAGGGGGGTCCTCCGGGATCGGCGGGGTACGCACCAGTCGGTACGCGCCGGGGTTCCCCGGCCGTATCGAGGGGTACGGCTGGCGCCGAGTGGAAGAAGAGGAGCTCACGTGGTTCGCCGGTCCTGGTGGGTGTACTGGGTGATGAGCGGCCCCGCGCGTGCGGTGGCGGCCCGGTGGCCGTGGTGACCGCGGGGCGCGGTGCGTCCGCCGTGCGGGACGGTGGTGCGGTGACCGCCGGGCCCGACGCTACGCCAGTCGGCGGGTCGGATGCGGGGCTTCGGCGCGCTTCGCCACTTCCCTCGGACGGGCCACCGATCGCCCGTACGGGGGCGGGATGGCGGAAGCTGTCATATGTGAGGAGCCTGTCCTTCGTCGCCGTGCGCCCCGCCGCCGTCCCAGCGCGCCCGCCGCATGTCGATACGGTGCCCGCCGTCGCCCGTGGTCCGCAGCGGGGTGGCCTCGACGCGGTACTGCTCCAGGGCGCGCGGCTCGTGGCCGGGCAGCAGTACGCCGTCGGCCCGGACCACACGCCACCACGGCACGGCCCCGCCGTACAGCGCCATCACCCGCCCCACCTGCCGCGGGCCGCCGACGCCGAGCCACTCGGCGACATCCCCGTACGTCATGACGCGCCCGGCCGGAATCAGCTCCGCGACCTCAAGGACGCGCTCCGCGTACTCCGGCAGTCCCGGCGGCTCCGGTACGCATTCGTCGCTCATCCGACCTATCCTGCCGCACTCGTACGACACTGTGGTCAGCAGCACATCGCGCTGGTCGAACGCCCCCTCGAGGCCACACTCGGCGGCTGGACGTGCCACCATCGTGCGGGCGGTGACTGGTGATACGAAAGCAAAAAGAGACAGAACGGACTCAGGAGGGGCAGCCTCGCGACAGCGAGCGCACTCCTGAGGCACTGTCGCGCCCGGATGTTGCTCCGCCGAGCGAGAACAACCACACCGGGCACCACAGTGACGACCGCCACTGTGACCCTGACACCCCGGTCGACCAGGTAGAGCGCGACGAGCCCCTGCTCCCCGCGCGCGTGCACCGCCCGTCCGACCTGATGCGGATGCTCATCGGCATCCTCGGCATCGCCCTGGTGCTGGCCATCGCCGGGTTCGCGCACGGCACCGCCGCCGGCCTCGAAGAGGACATCACCAAGGGCACCGGACAGGCCCCCGACCTGCTGAGCAAGTTCGCCGGTCTGGCCTCCAGCATCGCCGTGCTGCTGGTCCCGGTCGCCTTCGCGATCGAGCGGCTGATCAAGCGGGACGGGCTGCGCATCGCCGACGGCGTGCTCGCGGCCGTACTCGCGCACGGCGTGACGCTCGCCACGGACCTGTGGGTGACCCAGGGCGCCCCGGAAGCGATCCAGGACGCCCTGACCCGGCAGTCGCCGACCGGCGCCATCGGCGAGCTGACCGCACCGGTGCACGGCTATCTCGCGCCCGTCATCGCCTATATGACGGCCGTCGGGATGGCCCGCAGGCCGCGCTGGCGGGTCCTGCTGTGGACGGTGCTGCTGCTGGACGCGGTGTCGATGCTGATCGTCGGCTACACCACACCGTTCTCGATCATCCTCACGGTGCTGATCGGCTGGACCGTCGCCTACGGGACGCTGTACGCGGTCGGCTCCCCCAACGTCCGGCCCACCGGCCAGAACCTGCTCGCCGGGCTGCGCCACGTCGGCTTCCACCCGATCAGCGCGGTGCGCGCCGAGGATCTGCCGCAGGCGCCCGACATCGGCGACCGGGGCAGACGGTACTTCGTGACCCTGGAGGACGGACCGCCCCTGGACATCACGGTGGTGGACCGGGAGCAGCAGGCGCAAGGATTCTTCTACCGGGTGTGGCGCCGCCTCACGCTGCGCGGCATCACCACCCGGCGCAGCCTGCCGTCGCTGCGCCAGGCCCTGGAGCAGGAGGCGCTGCTGGCGTACGCGGCGATCGCGGCCGGTGCCAACGCGCCCAAGCTGATCGCGACCTCCGAGCTCGGCCCGGACGCGGTCATGCTGGTGTACGAGCACCTCGGCGGCCGCTCCCTGGACCAGCTGGGCGACGACGAGCTCACCGACGGTCTGATGCGCGACACCTGGCGGCAGGTGGAGGCGCTGCAGTCGCGGCGTATCGCGCACCGCAGGCTGGAGGGCGACGCGATCCTGGTGGATCGTTCCGGCAAGGTCATCATCACGGACCTGCGCGGCGGTGAGATCGCGGCGGGCGACCTGCTGCTGCGGATGGACATCGCCCAGCTGCTGACCACCTTCGGCCTGCGTACCGGGGCGGAGCGCGCGGCCGCCGCCGCGGTCGAGGTGCTCGGCCCGGACGCGATCGCCGACTGCATGCCGCTGCTGCAGCCGCTCGCCCTCTCCCGGCACACCCGCTCCACGCTGCGCAGGCTGGGCCGCGAGCGGGCGCAGCGCGAGCGCGAGGCGGTCCTGGCGGCGACCAGCAGGGCCAAGCAGGCGCGCACCGCGGAGCACGGCACCCTGGACCGCAAGGCCCTGAAGGCGGAGAAGCAGGCCGAGAAGCGGGCGATGGAGGTGGCGCTCAGCGAGGCCCGCGAGGAGGACCTGCTCACCCTGATCCGCCACCAGGTGCTGCGGATCAAGCCGCAGGCTCCGGTCGAGCCCGCCCAGCTGGAGCGGATCAAGCCGCGTACGCTGATCAGCTTTATCGCCGGGGCGTTCGGCGCGTACTTCCTGCTCACCCAGCTGACCGACATCGACTTCAACGAGCTGTTCGCCTCGGCCAAGTGGGGCTGGGTGGCGGCCGCGGCGGCGTTCTCGGCGCTGACCTACTTCGCCGCTTCGCTGAGCCTGCTGGGCTTCGTGCCGGAGCGGGTGTCGTTCCTGCGCGCGGTGGCGGCGCAGGTCGCCGGGTCGTTCGTCAAGATCGTGGCACCGGCCGCGGTCGGCGGCGTGGCCCTGAACACGCGCTTCCTGCAGCGGGCCGGAGTGCGCTCCGGGCTCGCGGTGGCGAGTGTGGGCGCCTCGCAGCTCTTCGGGCTCGGCTCGCACATCGTGCTGCTGCTGACCTTCGGCTATCTGACCGGGACGGAGAAGACCCCGGACTTCGCGCCGTCTCGTACGGTGATCGCCGGGCTGCTGACGGCCGCGGTACTGGTGCTGGTGGTGACCGCGGTTCCGTTCCTGCGGAAGTTCGTGGCCACGCGGGTGCGGTCGTTGTTCGCCGGTGTGGTGCCGCGCATGCTCGACGTCCTGCAGCGACCGCAGAAGCTGCTCGCCGGGATCGGCGGGATGCTGCTGCTGACCGGCCTCTTCGTGATGTGCCTGCACGCGTCGGTCAAGGCGTTCTCGACCGAGGGCACGGTGTCGCTCAGCCTCGCCAGCGTCGCCGTGGTGTTCCTCGCGGGCAACGCGCTGGGGTCGGCGGCGCCGACACCCGGTGGTGTGGGCGCGGTCGAGGCGACGCTCACCTTCGGTCTGGTCGCGGTCGGGCTGCCGAAGGAGGTCGCGGCGCCCGCGGTGCTGCTGTACCGGCTGCTGACGCTGTGGCTGCCGGTGCTGCCGGGGTGGCTGTTCTTCAACCATCTGACGCGCAAGGGCGCGCTTTAGGGCTTCAGGGCGTTAGGGCTTTAGGGCTTTACACAAGTCACATCGCAGTTGCCAGGAGCATCGCCCAGTCTTCCTTGCAGATGCGAGGCAGACCTGCCTACATTGCCGCACATGCGGTCCTATACCACTCAGCAGGCGGCCCGGCTGCTCGGCGTCAGCCCGGACACCGTCCGGCGCTGGGCCGACGCCGAGCGGATTCCGACCCGTAGGGACGACTCCGGCCGGCGGCTGATCGACGGCCCGGATCTGGCGGCCTACGCGGTCACGCTCGCGCATCAGACGGACGAGGGTGGCGAAGAGCCGTACACCTCCGCGCGCAACGCCTTCCCGGGGATCATCACGGCCGTGAAGCTCGGCGATGTCGCGGCGCAGGTCGAGATCCAGGCCGGGCCGCATCGGCTGGTCTCGCTGCTGACGCGGGAGGCCGTGGAGGAGCTCGGGCTCGAGGTCGGGATGGAGGCGGTGGCCCGGGTGAAGTCGACCAATGTCCATATCGACCGCGTCTGAATCAACCGAATCGACTGAATCAATCGAATCGACCGCGTCCGACTGACGTCCTCTCCGATCGAGGGAATCCCATGCGCCGCACCACCGTCGCCGTCCTGGCAGCCGCCACCCTGCTGCTGCCACTCGCCGCCTGCGGCGGCCAGCAGGATTCCGGCAACGGCAGGGACACCAGGCTGACCGTGCTCGCCGCGGCCTCGCTCACCGACGTGTTCAAGGCGGCGGGCGCGGCGTACGAGAAGGACCACCCCGGCGCCAAGGTGGAGTTCTCCTTCGCGGGCTCGCAGGAGCTGGCCGCGCAGGTGCGCCAGGGAGCGCCGGCCGACGTGCTGGTCACCGCCGACACCGCGACGATGGACGGACTGAAGTCCGAGACAGGCCCGCCGACCGTGATCGCCAGGAACCGGCTCACCATCGCCACCGCCCCGGGCAACCCGGAGCGGATCACCGGCCTCACGGACCTGACCAGAAGCGGCCTGAAGGTCGTACTCGCGGCCCCCGAGGTGCCCGTCGGGCTCTACAGCCGACAGATCCTCGACGCACAGGACGCCGACGTGAAACCCGTGTCCCAGGAGCCGAGCGTCCGCGCCGTACTGAGCAAGGTGGAGCTCGGCGAGGCCGACGCCGGGATCGTCTACGCCACCGACGCGGCATCCGCCGAAGGCAAGGTCTCCACGGTGCCCATCCCCGACGGCCAGAACGCGATCGCCTCCTACCCCGCGGCCACCCTCACCAGCTCCCGGAACACCGACGCCGCGGCCGACTTCGTGACGTGGTTGTCATCCGACGAGGCTCAGCGGCTGCTGCGCGACGCGGGGTTCCAGGCGCCATGACCAGGACCTTCGCCCGCACCCGCACCCGCACCCGTTCGTACGGAAGACCACGGCGCCGGGCTCCCCTGGCGCTCGCGCTGCCGGGCGTGCTGGCGGTCGCCTTCCTCCTCCTGCCGCTCGCGGGCGTGCTCGCCGGAGCCCCCTGGCAGTCGCTGCCCGAGCGGCTGACCTCGCCCGAGGTGACCGAGGCGCTGGGTCTCTCGCTGGTGGTGTCCGGGTGGGCGCTGCTCCTCTCGCTCGTGCTCGGGGTGCCGTTGGCCTGGCTGCTGGCCCGCGTGGAGTTCCCCGGCAAGGCCCTGGTGCGCGTGCTGGTGATGCTGCCGATGGTGCTGCCGCCGACGGTCGCCGGTGTCGCCCTGCTCCAGGGGTACGGGCGGCGCGGCCTGCTCGGCCCGTGGCTGGCCGACCTGGGCGTCACCCTGCCGTTCTCCACGGCGGGCGCGGTCGTCGCGTCCTCCTTCGTGTCGATGCCGTTCCTGGTGATCAGCCTGGAGGGGGCGATCGCCTCGCTGCACGAGCGGTACGAGGAGACGGCGCTGTCGCTCGGCGCGTCACCGCTGCGGACGTTCTTCACGGTGACCGTGCCGATGGTCGCGCCCGGACTCATCGCCGGCGCGGCGCTGTGCTGGGCGCGGGCGCTCGGGGAGTTCGGCGCGACGATCACCTTCGCCGGGAACCTGCCCGGCACGACCCAGACGCTGCCGCTCCAGGTGTATCTGCTGCTGCAGAACGACCCGGACGGTGCGGTGGCGGTCTCTCTGCTGCTCCTTGTGGTCGCTACGGCGGTACTGGTGGCTCTGCGGGGACGTTGGCTCGGTGGCGGGGCGGCGGCGGCTGGCGGCGGGGCGGGCGCCACGCCCCGTACGAACGGAGAAACGAACGCGGCCACCGACGAGTTCCGCGAACCCTCCGCCGCCCAGGCCGAGTCGGACACCGCCGACGGCTCGGAAACCCCTGACAGCTCGCGCGCCCCCGACAGCTCGGACACTCCTGACGGCTCGGACACCCCCGACGGATCCGGCGCCGATGGCTGGCCCCTCACCGCCGAAGTCACCGGCCACACCCAGCTGTCACTGGACGCCGCCCCCGGCACCACCATCGCCGTCGTCGGCCCCAACGGCGCCGGAAAGACCACCCTGCTGCGCGCCCTGCTCGGCCTCACCCCGCGCGCCGACGCCCGGCCACTGCGGCTCGGCTCCGTACGCGTCGACGGCCTCCCCGTGCACCGGCGCGGCATCGCCTGGGTCCCGCAGGACGGCGCCCTGTTCCCCCACCTCACCGCGCTCGCCAACACCGCGTACGGGCTGCGCGCCCAGGGCGTGCCCAAGCACCACGCGCGCGTAGCCGCACAGGACTGGCTCGACCGGCTCGGCGTCGGCCATCTCGCGCACCGCAAGCCCGGCGAGCTCTCCGGCGGCCAGGCACAGCGCGTAGCCCTGGCCCGGGCCCTGGCCGCGCGCCCCCGCCTGCTGCTCCTGGACGAGCCGCTCGCCGCACTCGACCAGACGACACGGGCCCGCGTACGGCACGCCCTGCGCGCGCATCTGAGCGGATTCCGCGGGGTCTGCCTGATCGTCACCCACGACCCGGTGGAGGCGGTGTCCCTGGCCGACCACGTCCTCGTACTGGAGGACGGGCGCCCGGTGCAGTACGCCGAGACGACCGAGGTCGCGCGGCACCCCGGCTCGCCCTGGGTGGCCCGGATGCTGGGCCGCAACGCCTGGCCGGGCACCGTACGAGCGGACCACCTGGAACTGACCGGCGGCGGCCACCTGGTCATCGCCAAGGCCCTCGACGACGCACTCGACGACGGCGCCCCCGCGATGGGCGTGGTCGGACCCGAGGCGGTGTCCCTGCACCGCGAGCGCCCCTCGGGCAGCCCGCGCAACGTATGGCCGGGCGTGGTCCGCGAACTCGCCGCCCACGGCGGCCGGTTGCGCGTCCTGGTCGACGCGGTGCCGGAAGTGGTGGCGGAGGTGACCCCGGGGGCGGCCGCGGAGCTGGGCCTCGCGGAGGGCGTCGAGGTATGGGTGAGCGTGAAGGCCACGGAGGTCACGCTGGTGGGACTCTAGGTCGTGTCCGCCGGGCAGGCCCTGGGGCACTCGCTGGGTAACCCTTACGGCCGCCGCCCCGCGCGCCCCACCAGGGGCGCCCGCAGGATGGACCCATGCCCCGCCCACGTACCGCCGCCCTGGCCACCACGCTCCTGCTGGCGCTGACCGCCGCCCTCACCGCCTGCGGCGACGACGAGCCCGAGGACCTGCCGTCGCAGAGCCTGTCGTGGCAGGACTGCCCCGAGCCGGACTCGGCGCAGGGCGGCGGCGAGGCCCCCACGTCACTGCCCGCGGGGGGCGAGTGGCAGTGCACCACCATGAAGGCGCCGCTGGACTGGGACAAGCCCGACGGCGACACCATCGGGATCGCGCTGATCCGGGCCCAGGCGAGGCGGGAGAAGGACCGCATCGGGTCCCTGGTGTTCAACTTCGGTGGCCCGGGTGGCTCGGGAGTGGCGACGCTGCCCGCCTTCGCCGAGGGCTACGCGAAGCTCCGCTCCCGCTATGACCTGGTGAGCTTCGACCCGCGCGGGGTCGGCCGCAGCGCCCCGGTGAAGTGCGAGAACGACGAGCAACTGGACGCGCTCAACCAGGAGGACTCGACGCCCGACGACACCGCCGAGGAGAAGGCGCTCGTCGACGGTGTGAAGACGTACGGCGAGGCCTGCGAGAAGAACTCCGGCAAGGTGCTGCCGTATGTCCGCACCACCGACGCGGCCCGCGACATGGACCTGATGCGCCAGGTACTCGGCGACGACAAGCTGCACTACTTCGGCGTCTCGTACGGCACCGAACTGGGCGGTGTCTATGCCCACCTGTTCCCCGAGAAGGTAGGGCGCGCCGTGTTCGACGCGGTCGTCGACCCCACCCAGACGACCGAGCAGGCCACGCTCGGGCAGGCCAAGGGTTTCCAGCTGGCGCTGGAGAACTACGCCGAGGACTGCACCTCGCAGACCGAGGACTGCCCGGTCGGCGACACGCCCCAGGACGTGCAGGACCGTATCGCCAAGCTGCTGAAGGAGCTCGACGCCGAGCCGCTGCCCGGCAGCGGCGAGCGCAAGCTCACCCAGACCGCCGCCACCAGCGGGATCGCCCAGTCGCTGTACTCGAAGGACCTCTGGGAGTTCCTGACCGAGGGGCTCCAGGATGCCTACGACGGCGACGGTCACATCCTGATGACGCTCGCCGACGTCATGAACGGCCGCAACCCGGACGGCACCTACAGCAACCTCCAGGCGGCCAACGCGGCCATCAACTGCGCGGACGCCAAGCCCCGGTACACCGTCGCCGATGTCAAAGCGAAGCTCCCCGAGTTCCGCGAGGCCTCACCGATCTTCGGTGACTATCTGGCGTGGTCCATGGTCAGCTGCGACGACTGGCCGGTGGACGGCGCCGCCGACCACCCCGACGTGCGCGCCGACGGCTCGGCTCCGATCCTGGTCATCGGGAACACGGGTGACCCGGCCACACCGTACGAGGGCGCGAAGAGGATGGTCGACGCGCTGGGCGAGGGCGTCGGGGTCGAGCTGACCTACGAGGGTCAGGGGCATGGCGCGTACGACAGCGGCAGCACCTGCGTCCAGGACGCCGTGAACGGCTATCTGCTCGACGGGAAGACCCCGTCGGCCGGGACCGTCTGCTCGTAGAACGGGCGCCGTAGGATGACCGGACTGGTGATCGAGGGGGGAAGTCGTTCATGACGGGCATGACGGGTTCGGTTCGGGCCGTACGAGGCCTGCGAGCGGCCGCCGCCGCGCTGGCGCTGGTCGCACTCGCCGCGGGCTGTACGGGCGGCGGCACCACCTCCGACGCCAAGGGCCAGGGCTCGGCGGCAAAGCCGTCGGCGAACGGTCCGGTGGACTCCGACCTGCCCGCCGCCCTCACCGGGCAGAAGCTCGACTGGGGCCGCTGCGAGGCCCCCGCGTCCGGCGAGCGCCCTGGCGACAAGTGGGAGTGCGCCACCATGAAGGCGCCGCTGGACTACGACAAGCCCGACGGCAAGACCATCGGCATCGCCCTGGTCCGCACCAAGGCCACGGGACCGTCCAGCAAGATCGGCTCGCTGATCTTCAACTTCGGCGGCCCCGGCGGCTCGGGAGTCGAGCGGCTGCCCCTGTTCGGACCCGGCTATACGAAGCTCAACACCCGCTACGACCTGGTGAGTTTCGACCCGCGCGGGGTCGCAGCCAGCGAGGGCGTGCGCTGCCGTACGGACGCCGAGACGGAGAAGGCGCACACCGAGGTCGATCTGACCCCGGACACGCCCGCCGAGGAGGCGGCGTACTTCAAGGACGCCGTGGACTTCGGCGCGGGCTGTGCCCGCACGTCGGGCGAGGTCCTGGAGCACATCCGCACCACCGACGCGGCCCGCGACATGGACCTGATGCGTCAGGTGCTCGGCGACCGGCAGCTGCACTACTTCGGCTTCTCGTACGGCACCCAACTGGGCGGTGTCTACGCCCATCTGTTCCCGAAGAACGTCGGCCGACTGGTCCTGGACGCCGTGGTCGACCCGAACGCGGACATGATCGGCCACGCGAAGCACCAGACCAGGGGCTTCCAGCGGGCCCTGGACAACTACCTGAAGTCCACCGGCAAGGACCCCGAGACCGGCACCCGCGAGATCACCGACCTGCTGGCCCGTATCGACCGCGAGCCGCTGCCGACCTCCGGCGACCGCGAGTTGAACGAGAACCTCGCCACCACCGGCATCGTCCAGGCCCTGTACTCCGAGCACTACTGGCCGACGCTGACCAAGGCACTGGCAGCGGCCCGCAAGGGAGACGGCAGCGAGCTGCTCGACCTGGCCGACGCCTATAACGACCGTGATGCCGAAGGCCGTTACAGCACCGCGCAGCACTCCCAGCGGGCGATCTCCTGCTCCGACACCAAGCAGCGTCCGACGCCCGCCGAGGCCCGGAAGATGCTGCCCGAGTTCCAGAAGATCTCGCCGGTCTTCGGCCCCTTCCTTGGCTGGGACACGGCGGGCTGGTGCAACGAGTGGCCGGTCGAAGGAGAGCACGACACCACGCAGGTGAGCGCGCCCGGCGCCGCCCCGATCCTGGTCGTCGGCACGACGGGCGACTCGGCCACGCCGTTCGAGGGGTCCAAGACGATGGCCACCGAGCTCGGTGACGGCGTCGGCATCCACCTCACCAACGAGGGCGAGGGGCATGGCGCGTACGGCAGCGGCCTCTGCGTGAACGGCACGATCGACGGCTATCTCCTGGACCACAAGATCCCCGAGAACGGCAAGGTCTGCGACTAGCCCCCCGGTTCACCTCCCGACACCCTCAGCACCTTCGGCGCGAAAGCAGGATCAGGCATGCCCCATCCCCCTTCCATACGCACGGGGGCCGCCGCGCTCCTGGCCGCCGCTCTGCTGGCCGGCTGCACCAGCGGATCGGAGAAGTCCGAAGGGAGCTCCACCGGCTCCAAGACGGGTGAGCTGGCCACTCAGCAGCTCAAGTGGTCCACGTGCCCGGCCCCTTCCGTCGCCCAGGGCGGCGGCGAGGCCCCGGGCCAGGCCTGGGACTGCGCGACCATGAAGGCCCCTCTCGACTACGAGAAGCCGGACGGCGAGACCATCGATGTCGCGCTGATCCGCAAGAAGGCCACCGGAAGCGACAAGGCCGAGCGGATCGGCTCGCTGGTCTTCAACTTCGGTGGCCCCGGCGCCTCGGGAGTCGCCACCCTGCCGTCGGCCGCCGAGGACTACGGCACGCTGAACGAGCGCTACGACCTGGTGAGCTTCGACCCGCGCGGGGTGGGCGAGAGCGCCACCGTGGACTGTGTGGACGACAAGGAGATCGACGAGGATCGGGCATCCGACGAGGGTCCGCCGCGTACCGCCGCCGAGGAGCAGGAAGCACTCGCCGACAACAAGGAGAGCGTCGCGCAGTGTGAGAAGCGGTCCGGCAAGGTGCTGCCGTATGTGCGGACCACCGACACCGCCCGGGACATGGACCTGATGCGCCAGGTGCTCGGCGACGACAAGCTCAACTACTTCGGCATCTCCTACGGCACCGAACTGGGCGGCACCTACGCCCACCTGTTCCCGAAGAACGTGGGCCGTACGGTCTTCGACGCCGTCGTCAACCCGACCGAGGGCAAGGTCGCCAAGTCGCTGGGCCAGGCCAAGGGGTTCCAGCTGGCCCTGGACAACTACCTGAAGTCCCCTGGCCCGCACGCCTATCCGGCCAGCGAGGACATCTCGGCGCTGCTGACACGCCTCAAGGACGAGCCGCTGCCGACCCGGGACGGCCGCGACCTCACCTACAGCTCGGCGTTCATCGGCATCGCCGCGACTCTGTACTCCGAGGAGACCTGGCAGTACCTCACCCAGGGGCTGACCGAGGTGAAGACGGCCGGCTCCGGCAATATGCTGCTGCTTCTCGCCGACGCCTACAACGGCCGTGACCAGAGCGGCCGTTACGACAACAGCAACGAGGCCGGTGCCGCGATCCGCTGCGCCGACTCCAGCGAGCGCCTCACCATCGACGACGTGAAGAAGCACCTGCCGGAGTTCAAGCAGGCCTCTCCCGTCTTCGGTGAGGCCCTGGCCTGGAGCCTGGTGGGCTGTACGGACTGGCCGGTGAAGGGCGAGCGGAAGACCCCCGAGGTCAGCGCCGAAGGCGCCGCCCCGATCGTGGTCATCGGCAACACCGGTGACCCGGCGACCCCGTACGAGGGCGCACAGAAGATGGCCGACGCGCTCGGTGACGGCGTCGGCATCCATGTGACCGTCAACGGCGAAGGCCACGGCACCTACGGTGTGAACACGTGCGCCACCAAGCTGGTCGACCGCCACCTGCTGGACGGCAAGGCCCCGGCCGACGGCAAGACCTGCTCGTAGGACGCCCAGGACAGCTACGTACGACGAAGGGTCCGGCCCCCATCCCGCGGGGGCCGGACCCTTCCGTTCAACGGATCGCCTCAACAGATCGCCGAGACTCGGCCGAGGCTCAGTAGATCGGCTTGTCCGGCTCGATCTGGTTGACCCAGCCGATCACGCCGCCGCCGACGTGTACCGCGTCCGAGAAGCCCGCGGACTTCAGGACCGCCAGCACTTCCGCGGATCGGACACCCGTCTTGCAATGCAAGACGATCTTCTTGTCCTGCGGCATGTCCTGGAGGGCGTTGCCCATCAGGAACTCGTTCTTGGGGATCAGCCGGGCGCCGGGGATCGAGACGATCTCGTACTCGTTCTGCTCACGGACATCGATGATCTCGATCTTCTCGTCCGTGTCGATCCACTCCTTGAGCTGCTTGGGAGTGATCGTCGAGCCGAGCGCGGCCTCCTGCGCCTCGTCCGACACGACACCGCAGAAGGCCTCGTAGTCGATGAGCTCGGTGACCGTGGGGTTCTCACCGCAGACCGCGCAGTCGGGGTCCTTGCGGACCTTGACCTGGCGGTACTGCATCTCCAGGGCGTCGTAGATCATCAGGCGGCCGACCAGCGGGTCGCCGACACCGGCGAGCACCTTGATGGCCTCGGTGACCTGGATGGAGCCGATGGAGGCGCAGAGCACGCCGAGGACGCCGCCCTCGGCGCAGGACGGGACCATGCCCGGCGGCGGGGGCTCCGGGTAGAGGCAGCGGTAGCAGGGGCCGTGCTCGCTCCAGAAGACGCTCGCCTGGCCGTCGAAGCGGTAGATCGAGCCCCAGACGTACGGCTTGTTCAGCAGCACGCAGGCGTCGTTGACCAGGTAGCGGGTGGCGAAGTTGTCTGTGCCGTCGACGATCAGGTCGTACTGCGAGAAGATCTCCATCACGTTCTCGGCTTCGAGCCGCTCTTCGTGAAGGACCACGTTGACGTACGGGTTGATGCCGAGGACCGAGTCCTTGGCCGACTCGGCCTTGGAGCGGCCGATGTCCGCCTGGCTGTGGATGATCTGGCGCTGCAGGTTCGACTCGTCGACCTCGTCGAACTCCACAATGCCCAGGGTGCCCACGCCGGCCGCGGCCAGGTACATCAGCGCCGGCGAGCCGAGGCCGCCGGCACCGACGGCCAGCACCTTGGCGTTCTTCAGCCGCTTCTGCCCGTCCATCCCGACATCCGGGATGATCAGGTGGCGGGAGTACCTGCGGACCTCGTCGACGGTGAGCTCAGATGCTGGCTCGACCAGGGGTGGCAGCGACACTGGGACTCCGTTGGTCAGTCTTTCGAAACAGTTGTTCTGTCGGTAACGCTGCCACACCCTTCTTCATTCCGAGACACAGCGTCCGATCCGCGAGACGATTTCGTCCCAGTACCCGGGCAGCCCCGCGAAGGGGTCGACGGTTCCACCCCAGTCGGTGCGGTCGGTGAAGTAGACGGTGGCCGCGCCCTGCCAGCGGGCGATCCGCAGCGCCTCCTCCAGATGACCGCGCGGCACTCCGTACACCAAGTGGCAGAAGCGCTCGGGCGGATGGGCGGCGGTCCACTCCGCGACCTGCGACCAGCGGTAGTCGGACCAGGCGCCGGAGAAGGTCACCAGCTGGTCGGCGATCTCCGCATAGCCGGGGCACGGGTGGGTCCCGTGGCCGAGCACCAGGTGTCCGTCGTCACACAGGGCCCGCAGGGTCGCGGTGACCCGGCTGACGTCGGCGAGCGCGGCCTGCTCGGTGGGGCAGCGGTCCAGGTAGAAGCCGCCCGGCCGGTACCAGTCCAGGAAGCGGTGCGCGTCGCGCACCAGGTCACCGAAGGGGCGCGCGCCGTACGCCAGGTCAAGACGGCCCAGGACCCGCACCCCGGCGTTGCGCAGCCGGCCCACCGCCTCCAGGCAGTGCGGGTCGGGGCGGACCCCGGGCCCGCCCGCGACGTTCAGCACGACCCAGTGGGTGGTGGCGGCCGCCGAGGTCGCCGTGGCCCACTCGACGGGCGCCACCAGAGGGTGCGCGTAGCCCGGGATGCCGAGCCCGACCGCGGCCTCGGTCTCGGCCGGGCGGTTCGCGGTCGTGGAGATCAGATACGACATGCGGCCTCCATCCAGATGTCGGCGAGTGACTCTTCGAGGTTGATCCGGGGACGCCAGCCCAGCCGGTCGCGCGCGGTGCGCACATCCGCCTGCTGCCAGCTGCCGCAGCCGTCCGGGTACGGGTAGACGGCCGGGCCGCCATGGTCGGGCTCGGCGCGCGGATGTCCGAGCGGGCCGCGCCCCGGTGGCCCGTCCAGCTCGTGCAGCGCGCCGCCGAACCCCGCGACCCTGGCCAGTACGGCGGCCGCGTCCCGGAGCCGGACGGCTCGCCCGGAGCCGATGTTGACCACGCCCTGGGCGGCCGAGAGCGAGGCGGCGTGCACGGCGCGCGCCACATCCCGTACGTCCACGAAGTCCCGCTGTACGCCGAGCCCGCCCAGCTTGAGCTCGCCGTCGCCGGACTGCATGGCGCGGCGCATCGCCTCCGCGAGCCGCCCCAGGGGCGAGCCCGCGGGGGTGCCGGGGCCCGCGGGCGAGAACACCCTCAGCACCACGGCGTCCAGGCCCGCCCCGAGCACCAGCTCGGTCGCGGCGAGCTTGCTGACGCCGTACGGGCCACCAGGCCGCGGCACCGCGTCCTCGGCGGTCGACGAGCCGGGCTGGCTCGGCCCGTACTCGGCGGCGCAGCCGATCTGGACCAGCCGCGCCCCGCAGCCGCTGCGGCGCAGCGCCTCGCACACGGTGGCGACGGCCACGGTGTTGTGCCGGGTCAGGTCGCGGGCGCCGCCGCGGGTCGCGCCCGCGCAGTTGATGACGACCCCGGGGTGGACCGCGTCCAGGAAGCGGGTCAGCGCGCCGGGGCTGCCGCCCGCGAGGTCGAAACGTACGTCCGCGTCGTCGCCGCGCCCGAGTGCCGTGAGCTGCACGGCCGGGTCGGCCAGCAGTCGGTCGGCGACGAAGCGGCCCAGATATCCGTTGGCTCCGAGCAGCAGCACCCTCATCGGGCGGCCCCCTGGGTCGCTTCGTGGCAGTGGTCGGGGGGAGGGGTGGTCATCGTGCCTTCTCCTTCGGGGTGGTGCCGTGGGTCTCGCATAGCGCCCGCGGTGTCGGCCCCGCGGGAAGGTCAAGGGAGCGGGGGCGGCTCACGGGATCGCCCCCGGGCTCGCGTGGGCCGAGGCCCGGGTCAGGGTGCGGGCCGCGTGGGCGAGGAGCGCGAGCGCCGCGGCGCCGCAGGCCACGGTGGGAACCACACCTGCGCCCCAGGCCCGCACCGCGGCGTCGACCGGCTCGGCGATGAACCCGAGCCCCGGCAGCTGCCCGGCGAAGGCCGCGGCCAGGGCCAGGCCCTGCGCGGCGCAGGCACCGCCCAGCGCGGCGGCGGGTGCGCCCGGGAACCCGTGCACGGTCAGCAGCCTGGCCAGCAGCAGCAGCGCGCCGAGTGCCCCCGCCCCGCCCAGCGCGGCGCCCTCGTCGAGCAGCCGCCCGGTGAGCTGCAGCAGGGCGGTGAGCGCGGTGAGGAAGAGCAGGAACACCCCGATCAGCAGGGGCCGTACGGTCGCGGCGAACTCCTCCAGGCCCCGGCTGACGGCCAGCTTGCGCTCGGCCCGGACGCTGAAGAGCCGGGCGCACCAGGCCGCGGGTGCCACCGCCAGGGCGAGTCCTAGTACGGCGGCGGGCCGCATCGGCCAGGGTCCGTCGGTGCCTCCGGCGAGCGCGGCCCGCAGCAGCCCGTCGCCGAGCAGTGCGTACCCGAGCAGCCAGCAGACCCACAGCCGGGTCGCGGGCACCGTACGCCCGGCGGCGCGCAGCGGCCCGTACCGCAGGACCATCCGCAGCGCGCCCGCGACGGCCAGCGCACCGACCAGGGCCGCGCTGATCCGCGCCTGGCCCGAGGTGAGCTGCACCAGGGCGACCGCGAGCGCGCACACGGCGCCCGGCAGCAGCGCCAGGGCCACCCATCCGCCGGGCAGCGCGGCCGGGGCGGCGGGGGCGGGCGGTACCGCGTCGGCCGGGGGTGCGGTGTCGCGCGGCACGCGCGCGTACATCTCCTCTGCGAGGGAGAAGACGTCCCGGTGCCGGAACCGTGCGGCTGTCCTGTCGGTCATGCCGTGCGCCTCAAGGCCGGCCGCGATNGCGGGGGCGGGCGGTACCGCGTCGGCCGGGGGTGCGGTGTCGCGCGGCACGCGCGCGTACATCTCCTCTGCGAGGGAGAAGACGTCCCGGTGCCGGAACCGTGCGGCTGTCCTGTCGGTCATGCCGTGCGCCTCAAGGCCGGCCGCGATCTCCAGGGGGTCGACGGCCCGTGCGCAGAGCTCGCGGTGACGGTGCATCAGCGCCTTGACCGGGTCGACACCCCCGCGCTTACGGGGCTTCGAGGTGCCCTGCGGGGTGGCCTGCGGGCTGGCCTGCGCCGCGCGCACCGGCACCGGCTCGGTGAGCGCCTCGTCGGAGCGGGCGTCCCAGGCTCCGGGGCTGACCGGGGTCGACGGCGCTTCCGAAGCGGCCGCGCCCACAGGGGACTTGTTACTCATGACTCCCCCTGCTCCACGTCGTAGCCGGAGCCTGTACTGGCGCCGTAGCCGGTGCCTGTGCTGGCGCCGTAGCCGGTGCCTGTGCTGGCGCCGGAACCGAAGCCCGGACCGACGCCGGAACCGAAGCCCGGACCGACGCCGGAACCGACACCGGAACCGACACCCGCGGCGACCACGCCCACCGGCTCGGCCCGCTCCGCCACCCAACTCGGCCCGTCCTTCATGGCCGCCCGCCCCGCGAGCCAGTACCCGAACCGCGGCACGCCCTTGCCCGCCGCCCACCGCCCCGGCACATGGGACTCGGCCGGGTGCGCGAAGGGCAGTGGTTCGCCCGCCGCGTCCACCGTGTCGCGGCGTACCGGGCAGTGCGAGACGATCTCCAGGTAAATGCCGCGAAACGCCTCGATGTTCTGTTCGACCGTGAAGAGTTCGACGGCACGCGCGCGTGCCGCGGCTCCGAGCCGCGCCCGCCGCTCCGGGTCGCGCAGCAGCGCGACACAGGCGTCGGCGAGGGCCCGCGGGTTGCGCGGCGGGACCACGAGCCCCGTACCGCCGATGACTTCGACGACCGCGCCGACATCCGTGGAGACCGTGGCGCGCCCGCAGAACATCGCCTCGACCAGACTGATCGGGAAGCCCTCGACGACACTGGAGAGCACGACCACACCGCCCGACGCGTACGCGTCGGCGAGCTCCGGCACCTCCGGGCCGCCGACCTCGTCGAAGGACACCGGATTGGCGCCCACCGCGTGCTCGCCGTCGGCCTCGTCCGGGAAGAGCTGCGCGGCGAGCGCCTTGCAGTGCGCGAGATAGGCGGCCGCATCGGCTCCGTCGGCGGGCGCGCCGACGATCCGCAGCCGGGCCCCCGGCTCCTGCCTGCGCACCTCCGCGAAGGCGTGCAGCAGGGCGATCAGGTCCTTGGCGGGCTCGATCCGCCCGACCCAGACGAGCGTGTCGGGGTCGTAGAGCTCCCCGCTCTCGCCCACGTCGGCGAAGCGGGCCGCCGCCATGCCGGGGTAGACGGTACGCAGCTTGGCGCGGTCGGCGCCGCAGCGCTCCTGCCAGCGTCGGGCGTGGGTGTTGCCGGGGGTGACGATCGCGGCCTGGCGGTACACCTCGGTGGCCAGCCGGCCGTGGAAGGAGGCGAGCAGTGCGCGGGCCGGGGGGCTCAGCTCGCCGGCAGCGCCCAGGTACTGGGCGCGCAGCTGGACGCCGTACTCGGTGACGAGCAGCGGCACGCCCGAGAAGTGCTTGGCGAGCAGTCCGGGGAGCGCGGCCGCGCCGCCGGAGGTCGCGTGGCACAGGTCGACGGCGCCGAGGCCGCCCTCGACGTCGTCGTACCAGGCGAGGGACAGCGGGCGCAGGGCGCGCTCCAGGAGCCCGGCGACGGCGAGCAGGTCGGGCACCCGCGCCTGACGCGCGGTGCGCAGCGCGCCGGGTGCGTGGCAGGCGCGCTCCAGGGTGCGTACGGCGGTCTCGGAGCGGAGCGCCGCGGCCAGACCGCCCTCGTCGCGGGCCAGGTCGGCGAGGCCGTACAGCGCACTGGCGAAACGGTCCGCCTGGCCGCCGACGGTACAGATCGCGGCCGCGAGCTCCCCGAAGTGCTCGCTGAACCTGCGCCGCCCTCGGCGCCCGTAGGCGACGCCGTCATCCTCGGCCGTCCACAGTGGAGCCGTACGCACCCGGTGAACCTGGGGCGGGAGTTCGACCCAGCCCTGTTCTTCCTGGTGCGCGCTCCGGCTCAGTGCGAAGACGTCGAACGCGTGCTGTTCGAGCCCGCGCACGAGCCGGTCGCACCAGAGTCTGGCCTCACCCGTGACATACGGGTAGCCACCCTCCGTCAGCAGTCCGATGCGCACTCGTACACCCCCGATCTCCCATGTGGGGGGCCGCCGTTGGTCCGGCGGCCCGCAGCGGGAAGAACGTAAGCGGTACGGGAGGTGGCGCGACGGACGGTTGTCCATCGCGCCACCAAAAGGGGTGAACGGTCGTAACTTTCCCGCGCAGGTTGCGTTCTGTCGCGCTAGGAAGGAATTTCGTTACGGAGCGTCAGGCCCGGGCCTGCCCATAAAGGTTCGCCGGACGGACGTTCACCACGGACTCACCACGGGGGCTCACCAGGGATTCACCAGGGGGTCACCACGGGCTCAACGCCCGGGAAAGGCCCATGGGTTGGCCTTGCAGGAGATCCCGTCGCGCTCCAGGAACTTCGTCTGCTGCTGCATGACGGGCGCCAGACCGCCGTCCCGGGAGCAGTTCACATGCCCGAAGCCGAGCCGGTGGCCCACTTCGTGGTTGATCAGCATCTGGCGGTACGCGTGGATCTCGTCGCCGTAGGTCTTGGCGCCCTGCGCCCACCGGTAGCCGTTGATCATGATGCGCTCGGTCGCCGCGGAGTCGCAGGACACGTTCTGCTGGGTCGTGTCGAGCCCGGACTTCGCGCACCAGACCCCGGTCGTCCCCGGGCTGGCCAGCGTGATGACGAAGTCCGGCTGACCGCTGGATATCCGCTCGAACGTACGGCCGCCGCCGTGCGACCAGCTGCGGTCGTCGTTGAGGGTCTTCTGTACGGCCTCGGCGAAGAGCTCACCGTCGAGCCCGATGCCCTTCTCGACATCGACGCGGTAGCGGAACTTCTGGCCCTTGCCGGGCGCCTTGTCGAGCCCGCCGATCGCCTCGAACTCGCCGCCGCCCTTCAGCTCGGGGTCGAAGGGGTTCTTCTCGCCCATCTTCTGCGCGTACGTCGCCGGGGCCGACTCGCTGGGCGAGGGGTCCGCCGTGGGGTCGGCCGGGGTAGGCCGGTCGTCGGACCGCGAGGCGGAGTCGTCGTCGCGGCCTCGGCTGTCGGCGTCCGCGGCCTGGGTCCGGGTGTCGCCGGACGGGCCGTCGGCCACCTGTCCGGCGACGACGACGGCGAGCACGGTGGTCACCGCGGCGGCCGCGATGCCGGTGAAGGCGCGGCCCTTGCCGCCACGGGGGCTGGCAGGGTCGTCGGCCGACGGCGCGCCGTCGGGGCCGTCCGGGCCGCCGGGGTCGTCGGCGTCCGCGTCCGTCTCGTCCGGGCTGGGTACGCCGTAGTCCCAGGCGGTGACGGTCGCGTACGGGTCCCTTCCGCCGCGCCGGGGAGCGCCCGCCGCGAACACGTCGTCGGCGGGGTCGGCGGTGGCCGGGCCGCCGTCGAACGCCGCGAGGTACTCCTGCCGCGGCCCGGGTATCCGCGGACGCGCCGCACCGGGCCCGGCGGCCACCGGCGCGCGACCGACGGCGCCCCAGCCGCCACCGGCTTCCCGCTGCTCCGGGTGCCCACCACGCACCTGCGCCACACCGTGCGCGGGGGTCCCGTACTGCGGAACGCCCTGCCCGGGCGTTCCCTGCCTGGGCGTTCCCTGCGCCGGGCCCGCGGCACCCGGCCGCGCCTGCGGCACACCGCGCGCGGGCGTGCCGGGGTGCGAGAAACCAGGGGTGCCGTGCGCGGGAGTGCCCTGCTGCGGAAACCCGGGAGTGCCGTGCGCCGGGGTCCCGCGCTGCGGAAACCCGGGCGCGCCCTGCCCCGGAACCCGAGGGACGCCGTGCGCCGGAGTCCCCGGAGGGACGGACGGTCCGCGCGACGCGCCCGGGGCACCCGGAGCCGGGCGGAAGCCCCGCGGCGGAGTGGAGTCGGCCGGCATCCGGGGCAGCCCGTGCGCCGGGGGCCCGTCCTGCGGCTGGCCGGGGGAGGCGCGTCTGCGGCGCCCCGCACCCGGCCCCTCTCCGTCGGCCGGTACTACCGGTACGCCCCCGGTGTCACCCGTGTCCGTCGCCCCGCGCCTGTGACGTCCCACCCGCCGCTCAGCCTCCCGATCCCGAGCCGAAGCTCAATTCGCCGGTGTCGGCGAGCAGTTCGCGGATCGCCGCGGCCACCGTCTCCGGGTACTCCATCATCGCCACATGCCCCGCGTCCGGCAGCGTCAGCAGCCGTGAGTCGCGGAAGGCGCGCGCCGCCCTCTGCGCCATACGGTACGAGACGAGCTGGTCGCGCCCGCCGTACACCAGCAGCGTCGGCGCCAGCACCCGCTCCGCCTGCCGCCACAGCCCGTGCTGTCCGCCCAGGGTGTACGCGTCCACGACGCCACGCGCCGAACGCGTCATCGCGTCCCAGAAGTACGGGAGCCGCATCCGCCGCTCCATCTCGTGCACCGCGTTCGCGAAGCCCTCCGCGGTGACCCGCCGCGGGTCGCCGTAGCAGAGCGCCATCACCCCGCGGGTGCGCTGCTCCGCGGTCATGTCCTTGGTGAGCCGCGCGAAGAGCGAGGTGACGCCCGGCACGGCGAGCAGCGCGGTCGGCACGGCCGTGCGCTGCACCCGGAGCTCCGGCAGCGCGGGCGAGACCAGCGTCAGGGTGCGTACGAGATCGGGCCGCGCCGCGGCGACCCGGGTGACGACCGCGCCGCCCAGCGAGTTGCCGACCAGCTGCACCGGCCCGCGGCCCGCCGCGTCGAGATAGCGGATGACGGCGCGCGCGTGCCCGGAGACCGAGTAGTTGCCGTCGTCGGGCGGCGGCGAGTCGCCGAAGCCCGGCAGGTCGATCGCCTCACCGTCCACCGTGTCCTCAAGCAGCGCCATCAGCGCCGACCAGTTCTGCGAGGACCCGCCGAGCCCGTGTACGTACAGCACGGACGGCAGTCCTGGGCGGGCCGGCGGCCTGGCTCGTACGCTCAGCGTCAGCCCGGGCAGGGTGACCGAACGCAGCCGTTCCCCCTCCGCGACCCGGACCGGAAGCGGCTCGCGGGTCGCCGTCGTGGCCAGGGCTCCCGGCTGCTCGGTCGAAGACATGCGGCAATGTTACGAGACGATCACGCGATAGCTCACGTGTTCGCGGTCACAGATCGCTCACCGATCGCGTAGCGCCCGGAATCGGTGTCTCCTAGGCTCAGAGGAGAGGGCCCACGCCCCGGCCCCCTTTTCTTCAAGAGAGAGCGGGAGCCATGACTGCTGACCCGACCGACCCGGAGGTCTACGAGGACGAGGACGAGACCCTCGACTCGGAGACCCCG
This sequence comes from Streptomyces sp. E11-3, assembly GCF_046540415.1. Taxonomy (NCBI): domain Bacteria; kingdom Bacillati; phylum Actinomycetota; class Actinomycetes; order Kitasatosporales; family Streptomycetaceae; genus Streptomyces; species Streptomyces sp. E11-3. The sequence continues at coordinate 2,559,118 of NZ_JAZGRL010000001.1, forward strand.
GAGGCGGACGCCGCGGAGCAGCACGCCGAGCTGCGGCAGCACCAGGACGATCCGCGCCCGCACTACGACCCGTCGGAGGCCGACGCGGCGGACGCCGCCGAGCAGGCCCGGGTCGTCGACCTGGACGAAGACGACTACCGCTGAAGCGATGCCGCTGAACCGATACTGCTGAACCGAAATACCACGGGGGACGTCATTCGAGCATGTGAGACGCGCCCGCATTGCGCCGGTCCGTGAAATATTCTGCGTCCGCACCGCGCACGCCACGGTTACCGAAAAGTACGATGGCGACGCGGCGCTCACCGCACAACCGAAGTTCACCAAAGTGGGAGGCGGCGTGACAGCCATCGAGCAGACAGAGGCAGCGCGCCCGCGGGGCACGCGCCTGCCGCGCCGGGCCCGCCGCAATCAGCTGCTGGGCGCGGCCCAGGAGGTCTTCGTCGCCCAGGGGTACCACGCGGCCGCGATGGACGACATCGCCGAGCGCGCGGGCGTCAGCAAGCCGGTGCTCTACCAGCACTTCCCGGGCAAACTCGACCTTTACCTTGCCCTGCTCGACCAGCACTGCGAGTCGCTGCTGCAGGCGGTCCGTACGGCACTGGCGTCGACGACGGACAACAAGCTCCGGGTCGCCGCGACCATGGACGCCTACTTCGCCTACGTCGAGGACGAGGGTGGCGCCTTCCGGCTGGTCTTCGAGTCCGACCTGACCAACGAGCCCGCGGTCCGCGAACGGGTCGAGAAGGTCACCCTGCAGTGCGCCGAGGAGATCGCCGAGGTGATCTCCGAGGACACCGGGCTCCCGAGGGACGAGGCGATGCTGCTGGCCGTCGGCCTCGGCGGGGTCTCGCAGGTGGTGGCCAGGTACTGGCTGCACAGCGAGAGCACGGTGGGCCGCGACAAGGCGGTCGAGCTGCTGTCCTCACTCGCCTGGCGCGGCATCGCGGGCTTCCCGCTGCACGGCGCCGAGCAGAGCACGTAACAGAGCCCGTAGCTCCGGTCCGCCCAGCGGTGATCGTGTCCGCCCCAGCGGCGGACCGGCTCCGCGGCCGGATATTCCACGGACGTGTTCGCTGCGAGCGTGCGGCGCCGCGGACTGTCGCGTCCCCTCACCGGGCTAATGTGTCGCATGTACGGCGCGGACGGCCGCGCACAGCACTGACCGTCGGAGGGACATAGCCGTGGAGGTCAAGATCGGCGTGCAGCACACGCCCCGCGAGATCGTCATCGAGAGCGGACAGACCGCCGAGGAAGTCGAGAAGGCGGTGTCCGAGGCGCTGACCGGTAAGTCTGAGCTGCTCTCCCTCGTGGACGACCACGGCCGCAAGGTCCTGGTACCGGCCGACAAGCTCGCGTATGTCGAGCTCGGCGAGCCGACCGCGCGCAAGGTGGGATTCAGCGCGCTCTGAGCCGTTCAGACGGCTCGGCAAGCACGGACGGGAGCGGCCCGGTGGTCAACCACCGGGCCGCTCCCACGTGTTGTGTGCGGATGGTTGCGTTCCGTCCGCTCCGGGTAAGACCGGCTAGGAAGATTCGCAGCTGGCGGCACTCGGGAGGGATCATGATCTTGGAAGCGCTCGGCTCCGTCCTGCTCGGCCTGGGACTGGCCTGGCTCGCGGCCCGTCGGCTGCCCAACCGGCTGCCCGCGCGCTCCCTGGTCCTGGCCACCGGCGCCACCGGCGCCCTGCTCGGCGCCTTCATCACGCACTCGGCCGTGACCACCGCTCCGGTGGCCACGCTCATCGGCGCCCTCGCCCTGTCGGCGACGCTGATCTCGTTGCTGCTGCGCCCCTCCGGGAGCCTGCGCCGCTCACGATCAGCGACCGCCTAGGGGGCGTCTCTCCGATCTTCGCGGATCAGCCCGCGCCCGCTGCGAAGCAGCTGATGTCTCGCGGTGCGGTGCATCGGCGTGCGGCGGGATCGCCCTCGTACTGGACGTACTTGGGTGATTCGGCCGTGCGTCGAAGGGGGGCCCNAGCCCGTACGCCGCCGCACCCGCAAGGCCACCGAAGCCCCCGCAGCGGAGACCGTCGAGGCCGAAGCCAAGCCCGTACGCCGCCGCACCCGCAAGGCCGCCGAAGCCTGATCTCGCGCGACACGATGGCCCGGTTCCGAACAGGAGCCGGGCCGTCGTCGTGTCGGCGGCTCCCCCTTTCGGGCGGGGGCGGGGTGAGCGAGTACACCCCCACCGCCTAGCCTCATGCCATGAGCAGGCCACCCACCTTCACCCCACCCCCCTGCGCCCGCGCCCGCCAACTCCACACCGAGCGCGGCACGTTCGCCGTACTCGACGCGCGCCCCGAGCCGACGAAGAACCCCCGCGCCACCGTGCTGCTGCTGCCCGGGTACACCGGGAGCAAGGAGGACTTCATCGCGTTGCTCGAACCGATGAGTGCCGCCGGGTACCGGTGCGTCGCGGTCGACGGCCGGGGGCAGTACGAGTCCGACGGACCACGGGACGACGAATCGGCTTACGCCCAGGAGGAGTTGGCGCGCGACCTGCTCGCCCAGGCCGCTGCCCTGGACAGCGGCCCCGTCCACCTCCTGGGACACTCACTCGGCGGTCAGATCGCCCGTGCCGCCGTACTGCTCGACGCCGCGCCGTTCGCCTCGCTGACCCTGGTCTCCTCGGGCCCCGCCCGGATCTCACCGTCCCAGCAGGAGAAGGTCAGGCTCCTGACCGACGCGCTCATGGCGATGGACCTCGCGCAGGTGTGGGAGGCGATGCAGGCGATGGAGCCCCCCGAGGAGACCGACACCAACGGCAACGCGGCGGACCTGCGCGCGCGCTGGCTGCGCAACAGCCCGGCACAGCTCATCGCCACCGGGCGCCAGTTGAGCACCGAACCGGACCGGGTCGCGGATCTGGCCGCCGTCCCGCTGCCCAAGCACGTACTGTCCGGTGAACGTGACGACACCTGGCCGGTGCCGCTGCTCGACGAGATGGCGGTACGGCTCGCAGCGCGCCGTACCGTCGTCGCGGGCGCCGAGCACTCCCCCAACACCGACCGCCCCGAGATCACGGCCGAGGCCCTGATCCGCTTCTGGGACGCCCTCTGACCCCAGCCGGTCGCCCCCCGTCAGTACTGCGCGCGCAGGTGGTCCCAGAACCCGTCCCGCAGCGCACGGCGCAGATCCGCCTGCCCGCGCAGCGAGTACTGCAGCAGCCGCTCCGCCTCGACCAGCAGTTCCTGGTCCACGGAGCCCGGCAGATAGGGGTGCCCGGGCAGCAGGTCCACCAGCGCCTCCCGGCCGCGCGCCGAGAGCCAGGTGGCCGCGACCTGGGCGCCCACGAAGCGCACGTCGTCCCGGGTCGGCCGGGGCGCCGTCGGGTCGTAGGCGGTGGCGGTGCGCCGGGTGACGTACGGCTTGAAGAAGTCCAGGTCGAAGGTGCGCTGGCTGTCGACCTCCCAGAGCAGTGGCTCGGCCTGGTTGCGCCCGCCAGGCGCTTCGATGCCCCACAGGTGCACCCGCGCGCCGTACCCCTGCGCCGCCTCGACCGCGGAGACCAGGTCCTCGTCGCCGCCGATCAGCGCGGCGTCGCTGATGGCGCGGTGCCGGGCGAGTGACTCCAGGTCGGTGCGGATCAGGGAGTCGACGCCCTTCTGCTGGTTGTTGGCGTTGAGGTTGCCGAGGCGGACCTTGACGTCCGGCAGCTCGGCGATCGACTGCTGCTCCGCGGTGTGGATGCGGCGCCGCGCGCCGTCGTACCAGTAGACGCGGAGCAGTCTGCTGTCCGCGAAGATCGTGCGGGCCTTGTCGATCAGCGCGTCGATCAGCCCTTCGGCGTCCAGGTCGAAGGCCCTGCGGTCCTCGGTCCCGGTGGCGAGGCGTCCCGCGGCGGCGTACAGATAGCCGGCATCCACGAAGATCGCATGGGTCGATGGCGTCTTGGCCACCTCGGCGAGCATGCGGTTGAGCAGCTCGTTGGTGCGCTCGATGCGGGCACCGATCTCCGCGAGGTCGGCTTCAGCGGCCAGGTCGTCGTTCATATGCCGCCCATTGTCCGGGGGCTGACACAGCGAACACAAGCGATCTCATTACCGGCAGGTAGTTAGGCTCGCGAAAAATTTCGTTAGCGTAGGGAATGTTTGTATGGTGCACTTCGTTATCCCTACGGGACCCACCGAGGATCAGACGAAGGGAGACGCACTGTGCGCTTCGAGATCATGCGCCTGGACGACGTCAACGGCAGCGCCGTGGACAGCACTGTCGTGGACGCCGCCTCCGTCAACCGGATCGTGCAGCAGGCCGCCGCGACAGGCCAGCGCATCTACATCCGCCCGGCCGAAGACGCCGCTTCATAACGGACGCCGCTTCATAACGGACGCCGCTTCATAACGGACGCCGCTTCATAACGCCGCCACGGCACACGACGCCGTAGCGGCACGTCAACGCGCGAGCGCCCCCGTACACATGGGTACGGGGGCGCTCGCGCTCGGTGTGTCCGGGGCGGTCAGCTGCCCTGGACCACCTGGGTGACCCCGTTGATGATCTGCTGTACGGCGATCGCGGAGAGCATCATGCCCGCGAGCCGGGTCACCAGCACCACACCGCCGTCCTTGATGACCCGGATGATCAGCAGCGAGTAGCGCATGACCAGCCAGAGCACGATGTGCATCGCGACGATCGCGGCCCAGACCGAGACCTGGCCCTTGGCCCCGTCCGCGTTCTGCACCGCGAGGATCACCGAGACGATCGCGCCGGGCCCGGCGAGCAGCGGCATCCCCAGCGGCACCAGGGCGACGTTGACGTCCTTGGTCTGCTTCGGCTCGTCGGTCTTGCCGGTGAGCAGGTCGAGCGCGATGAGAAGCAGCAGCAGGCCACCCGCGATCATCAGCGCAGGCACCGAGACATGCAGGTAGTCCAGGATCTGGTGGCCGACCAGACCGAAGACGGTGATCACGCCGAAGGCCACGGCGACCGCCTGGAGGGCCATCTTCCGCTGCACCTTGGCCGGGCGGCCGGAGGTGAGCGCGAGGAAGATCGGGGTGACCCCAGGGGGGTCCATGATCACAAAAAGGGTGAGAAACAGGGATCCGAAAACGGCAGCGTCGAACACAGTGAGGCCTTGCGAGAGAGGAGCTGAAAGGGGGACGGGCGTCGGGGAGCGCAGCGCGGCGCCCGGCCCGGAGGCGGGAAGCGTCAGGGAGCGGGGCGGAGCTACGCTCCCGGTCCCCCAGCGCCCGGGACGGGGAACGCCCCGGCCGCACGGCGGGTGATCTCGCCGTAGATCTCGGGGTCGGTGGTGAACTCCCCGAGCACACAGGTCTTACGGCTGCCGTGGTAGTCGCTGGACCCGGTGGCCAGCAGCCCGAGGTCGGTGGCGAGTCCGCGCAGCCTGGCCCGGGTCGCCGGGTCGTGGTCCATGTGGTCGACCTCGATCCCGTCGAGGCCCGCGGCGGTCAGTTCGGCTATCGCCGACTCGGGGACCACCTCGCCGCGCTTGACGGCGAGCGGGTGCGCGAAGACGGTCACCCCGCCCGCGGCCTTGACCAGGCGGATCGCGTCGAAGGGGTCGAGCTCGTGCTTCTCGACGTAGGCCCGGCCGCCGTCGGCGAGCCAGTCGGGCGTGAAGGCGTCGGACACCGAGCGTACGGTGCCGAGCTCGACCAGCGCCTCGGCGATGTGCGGGCGTCCGACCGAACCGTCCCCGGCGATCCGCGCGACCTGCTCCCAGGTCACCGGGGCGCCGAGCTCCTGGAGCTTGCCGATCATCGCCTGGGCGCGCGGCACCCGGTCGTCCCGTACCAGCTCGCGCTCGCGGAGCAGCTCGGGCTCGTCGGCGTCGAAGAGGTACGCGAGCATGTGCAGACCGACACCGCCGAGGCGGCAGGACAGCTCGGCGCCGGTGACCAGGGTGAGCCCCGGCGGCAGCGCGGCGATGGCGGCGGCGTGTCCACGGGTGGTGTCGTGGTCGGTCAGCGCGACCACGTCCAGGCCGGCAGCGGCGGCGTTGCGCACCAGCTCAGCCGGGGTGTCCGTACCGTCGGACGCCGTGGAGTGGGTGTGCAGGTCGACGCGCACGCGGCTACTCCAGACTCTGACGGGACGTACGGGGAACGCTCAAGGATAACGTCCACGCCGAGCCGCCTTCACCGAACCAGACGCCCCGCGCGATCCGGACCAGGGCGGGGGCTCAAGGACAGACCGGGGGCTCAAGGACAGGACAGGCGGTCAGGTGCGCAGCAGGCGCGGGGACAATGCCCCGCACGGCACCAGCTCCACCTCGGCGCCCGCGTCCCGCAGATCCGTCAGTATCAACTCGTCGTACAGCAGCAGTCCCGACTGCTCGGGCCAGACCACCGCCCAGAGCCAGAGCCCGCACGCCTCACCGGCGAAGACCGCCCGGTCGTCCGGCGCACCGGAGACATGCCACAGCGGGGTCGGCCGACCGGCGGCCATCACCTTTACCTGCGGCGGCTTCTCGACACTCAGATACGAGCCCGGGTCGGGGCCCTCGATGCCCGCGTACCGCGCGCCCAGACCGACGCCGATCTCCTCGGCGACCAGCACCAGCTCGCCGACACCGCCGAGCGGTGCGGGCCCGGAGCAGGCGACGGCGGTGGCGCGCCCGCCGCTGCGGTCGTCGCCCGCGATGGCGACTCCGGTGAACAGCCAGCCGACCGGCAGCGGCCAGGGCATCCACACGGGGACCTGGGTACGGTGCACGACGACGCCGAGTGCCTCGACGCTGGGCGGGACCACAGGCTGCAGGGGATGCACGATCCCGTGCACGTCGCACTGCCAGGCGTCGGCGAAGAGGCCGGGAGCCCTGACCCGGCCACCGCACTTCGGGCAACTGGGTTCGCCCCTCATAGCGCCCAACAGTCCTCCCCGGCCGTCGCCGCGTCAAGGACGATCACCCGTCCGGGGGCCCGTGAGAGCCTGTGTCTGAACCCCCGCCTGCGCCCGCGCCCCGCCTGCGCCCGCGCTCCGCGCGGACGACGGGGGTTCAGACACAGGCTCTCGCTTTCGGGCCGCCGCGACCGGCCGACCCGGTGCCTTCCACGGTCGCGTGACAGGCCCGCGCGGTCAAGACCGCAGCGGCCGACCGAGTGCCTCCAGGGGCCACCGGGTGTCGAAGGGCACCCCTAAGAGCGCCCCGCAGACCGTGGGCCGCGACGGGCCATCAGTCGAGCGGTACCGACTTCCGTGCCGGGTCGCGCAGGTCCGTGCCGTGCGCCAGCCACCGCTCCTGCAGCGCCGCCGCCCCGTGCACCCGCTTCCACGCCGCCTCGTTGGGCGTCATCGGCAGCAGCGGCAGGAAGGTCACCGGGTCCATCGGCTCCGGCAGCTCCAGGTCCTCGACCAGGCCGCCGGACTCCGCGACCAGTACGGAGCTGAACTGCGCGCCGGGCCACAGCGGTTCACCCACGTCGAGCGAGGCACCGGGAGCCACCACCAGACCCTCGACCTGCGGCGACGCGGCGAGCACGGCCAGCGGGCGCAGCACCTTGTCGGTGTCGGCGACGCCGCCGCGCACCGACAGGATCAGCTCGGCGCGCGGGCCGCGCACCGGATCCGCGAGCGCCGCGGTGGGGTCGGTCATCGGCTGCCCTGACATCCCCAGCGTGGCGTACCTGACCACCGCGCTGTCGGAATCGACATCCCGTCCGGCGAAGCGCAGCACCTCGATACGGTCGGTCCCGAGGAACGTCACCGCGGCCCGCGCGCCGGGTTCGCCGAGGGCGGTACGCAGCCGGGCTTCCACCAGCTCAAGAACATCAGCCATGCGGCGAGCATAGAACTCGTACGGAACGCGCAAAGCGGCGCCTTGACGCGTCAGTCGGCTGATAGTCTTGGCCGCTGGTCAGGGCGACACGCAACGAGCACAGCAGCGTGGCTTTCGAGCCCGACATGAGGATCTCCCCTACGGGGGACCGGCCGGAGGAGGTGGGGCTGATGGATCGAAGTCGACCGTGCAGTACCACCCGTTCTTCCGCCAGGTGACTGCTCCTTTTCACCGAGGCTTCCCGTACCCGACGCGCAGCCGGGTAAACACCTGAAGCCCACGGCGCATCGCATGACGGAAGAGCATCTCGTCTCCGCTTGATCCGTTCCGCTTGATCTCTGTGCTTGATCTGTGTCAGTAGCGAAGCTGCCGCCGCGACGGTGCGGTGCCGCCCGCTTTGGCGACGTGACGTGAGCCGTACGTCCCCATTCCGGGCTGTGCCACCCCCGCGGGCAGCGCGTTGCGCGCGAAGGAGCCTGCCATGTCGATGATCCGCGACCTGCGTGCCGCCGTCCGCCCGTCCCTGCGCAAGAGCCGCGCCCCGTACAGCCCGTACGACGCGACCCGCGACCCCGGCGTCGGCACGGCCGTCGTGGACTGCGCCGTCTACCGCGACGGCCACCGCGTCGAGAGCGAGTCCACCCTCACCCCGCACGAGGCGATGCTGCGGGTGCGCCGCGACGGCGGCTTCGCCTGGATCGGCCTGCACGAGCCCACGGAGGCCGAATTCGCCGGTATCGCCGCGGAGTTCGGGCTGCACCCGCTGGCCGTCGAGGACGCCGTACACGCCCACCAGCGGCCCAAGCTGGAGCGGTACGACGACACGCTCTTCACGGTCTTCAAGACCATCCACTACGTCGAGCACGACGAACTCACCGCCACCAGCGAGGTCGTGGAGTCCGGCGAGGTGATGTGCTTCACCGGACGGGACTTCTTCATCACCGTGCGGCACGGCGGGCAGGGGTCGCTGCGGGCGCTGCGGCACCGGCTCCAGGACGACGCGGAGCTGCTCGCCAAGGGGCCTTCCGCGGTGCTGCACGCCGTCGCCGACCATGTCGTGGACGGATATCTCGCGGTCGCCGACGCGCTGCAGGACGACATCGACGAGGTGGAGATCGACGTCTTCTCCGCGCACCGCAAGGGCAGTTCGCGGAGCGCCGACGCGGGACGGATCTACCAGCTCAAGCGGGAGATACTGGAGTTCAAGCGGGCGGTCACGCCACTGCTGCGCCCGATGCAGCTGCTGAGCGAGCGGCCGATGCGGCTGATCGACCCGGACATCCAGAAGTACTTCCGTAACGTCGCCGACCACCTGGCGCGGGTGCAGGAGCAGGTCGTCGGCTTCGACGAGCTGCTCAACTCGATCCTGCAGGCGAACCTGGCGCAGGCGACGGTCGCCCAGAACGAGGACATGCGCAAGATCACGTCCTGGGCGGCGATCATCGCCGTGCCGACGGCGATCTGCGGTGTGTACGGCATGAACTTCGACTACATGCCGGAGCTGCACTGGAAGTACGGCTACCCGATGGTGCTGGCCGGGATCATCGGCGCCTGCTTCACCATCCACCGCACGCTGAAGCGCAACGGGTGGCTCTAGGTCCCGTCGTGGACCCGTGGCTAAGCTTCGCGCATGACTGCTGCCCCGGCCGCCGAGCCGACTGAAGAGCCGACTCCCGCGCTTCTGCTCGACCGGGCGCTGGCCGAGGAGGCCACCAAGAAGTCCGGCCTGATCTGGGTGCGGGGCGCCGGGCGGGAGCGTGCGCTGTGGCACGCGTGGCACGACGGCGCCGCGCATCTGGTGGGCGACGGGCCCGGCGAGCAGCCGCTGCCGGACATCGCGGACGGCGCGACCGTGACGGTCACCGTGCGCAGCAAGGACAAGGGCGGTCGGCTCGTCGTCTGGACCGCGAAGGCGGTCGAGTTGGCGCCCCGGTCGCCCCAGTGGGACGCGGCCGTCGCGGAGCTCCAGGGCAAGCGGCTGAACGCGGTGGACAGCGACCAGCTCACCGAGCGCTGGGCGCGCGACTGCCGGGTGCTGCGCCTGGAGCCGGACGCCGTCTCCACGGACCTGCCCACCGGGTCGCTCGCGGCGCCGCCGGTGGCCACCCCGGCGACCACCCGCCAGTCGGCGCCCGCGGCACTCCCCCGGCTCCTCATGAAGCGCCGCAAGCGCTAGGGGGCGTCTCTCCGATCTTCGCGGATCAGCCTGCGCCCGCTGCGAAGCAGCTGATGTCTCGCGGTGCGGTGCATCGGCGTGCGGCCGGATCGCCCTCGTACTGGACGTACTTGGGTGATTCGGCCGTGCGTCGAAGGGGGTCCCTCCCTGCTCAATGGGGNGGGGCCCAGGGGCCCGGCTCGCCGTAGGGCGGTGTGCCGTACCGGTCGGGGGCGTGCAGCGGGCGGCGCTCGGCCTCCGGCGCGGGTGCCTCGTCCATGGCGGCGGGGGCCGCGGTCGCGGCCTCGGGCTCGCTGCCAGGCGGCTGGTCCGTGCCCGGCTCCGTGGCGGCGCCCAGCTGTCCCTGCCGGGGACGGCTCCACCAATTCGCCTTCGCCCCGGTGGGCTTCCCCTCGTCCATGTTCTCCCCACAGCTGGTGCACGGCGCGGCCTACGGGCCGCACCCCCGCTTCGGCGGGCACGCCCACCGAGAATTCAATCAGGTTTACGAGGGTGCGGGCAGCGGCCGGTCAGTGCCCGGCCGCCTGCGCGTCGCCGAGCGGTGCCGACGGCGAGGGGGACGGCGTGCCGGCGGGGTGGGGCCGGGTCGGATACAGCGGCGCTTCGACGCCCCTGCGTATCAGGGGCCAGAGCGCGGCGTCCGCGGGGAACAGCGCGTACCCGCCGTCCGCGAGCAGCGGCGTGGCATACGGTCCGGTGAACGTCTGCGGCGGCCGCTGCGGCGGTCCTGGCACCGCGGGGCCCGCGATGCCGGGCGACGCGACCGGTGCGACGAGCACGTCGGACCGCTGTCCCTGGGACACCGAGGACTGGCCGCTGCCACGGCGGCGCTGCGCCTCGGCGCTGCTGGCGGCGCTGCCGCTCGGCACCCGCTGCTGCGGACTCGCCTTGGCGCCCCGCGCCTCGGCCGACTCGGCCGGTGTCGGGGTGCCCGTGGACACCCCGCCGAGCGCGATCGCGGCCAGCGACATCGCCCCCGCGGCCGCGAAGGCGAACCGGCGGCCACGTGAACCACCGGAGCGCTCGGGCGAGGTGGAGCGGCCGACCTCATGGATACGAAAGCCCCGCGCGCGTGGCGCGCCGGGCACTATCCCGCCGTGGGCGTCAGAGGGGCCGTAGCCGAACCGGTCCTGGCGCACGCCGAAGACGCCTTCGGCCTGCGCCCCGAAGGCTCTGTCGGCGAGGAGGCCCCCCAGCGGCGCGCCGGAGTCCCCCTGGTCGTCCTCGTCGTCCGAGGGGAGCCCCTGGAGGCGTGCCAGGAAGCTCGCGGACGGGCCCGGGGGCGCGGTGGAGGCGAAGTAGGTCTTGAGGCGGCGCTGGGCGTCGGCCTCCGCCTTGCACTTGGGGCAGGTCGCTAGGTGTGCGAGGACCCGCTCGCGGCTGTCATGGCCCAGCTCGCCGTCCACCAGGGCGGCGAGGCGGTCCCCGAGATGCTGCTCGGCAGGTGTCGGACAGGAGCCGTTCACGCGGTCGCGCCCCCTCCCTCCAGCGCCCCGGCGGCCGAGACCGCGAGCGAGCGGCGCTCGGCGCGGGCCTGGGGCGAGCGGTGCTGCAGGGCCTTGCGCAGCTGGGAGCGGCCACGGTGGATACGGCTGCGGACCGTGCCGAGCTTCACGCCCAAGGTCGCCGCGATCTCCTCGTACGACAGCCCCTCGATGTCGCAGAGGACCACGGCGGCGCGGAACTCGGGCGCCAGGGTGTCCAGCGCCTGCTGCACGTCCGCGTCGAAGTGGGTGTCCTGGAAGACCTGCTGCGGGGACGGCTCCCGGCTGGGCAGCCGCTCGGCGGCGTCGTCTCCGAGTGCGTCGAAGCGGATGCGCTGCTTACGGCGGACCATGTCCAGGAAGAGATTGGTGGTGATGCGGTGCAGCCAGCCCTCGAAGGTGCCGGGCGTGTACGTGGACAGCGAGCGGAAGACGCGGACGAAGACCTCCTGGGTCAGGTCCTCGGCGTCGTGCTGGTTGCCCGTCAGACGGTAGGCGAGGCGGTAGACCCGTGCGCTGTGCGTGCTGACGATCTCCTCCCAGGTGGGCGGAGTCCACGCCTGCGCATCCGCGTCGGTGGCGAAGGTCGCGGTCTGTGCGGAGGGAAAGCGGGAACGGACGTCAGCGGTGTTGGTCACGGATTTCGGCTCGCCCGCCGACCTGAGAAGGCGCCGCCAGCGCGGCACTCCGCCCCGATCACCGGCCGCAGCCGCACCTCCCCTGTCGGCTCTGGTGGTGTCCAGTGGAGCCCCTACCATAGCCACCTCGCCCGTTAGCTCCGGATAAGCGTTTTTACGTGAATTTGGAAGTCCGCACCGCGGCTCGGTGCCGCTGACGGGGCGCTTCTTCTTCACCTCCTCATAACGCCCGGTCCCATCTGCGGGTTCCCGGCGCCAACGGATACAGTCACGGGCAGGTCAAGGCCGCCGTACCACCGCCGTACAACCGCCGAGCTACCGCCGACTACGGGGACAGGAGAGGCTCATTACCGCCAACCGGCAGACGAGCTGGGCGTTCGCCGACGCCTTTGTCGCCGAGGACGAAGCGCTGCTCTGGGCCAGGGACCAGGCCAGGGCGTCCGGGCTGCGCGCGGTGTCTCCCGGTACCGGCGCCGCACTGCGGATGCTCGCGGCGACCGCGGACGCCAAGGCGGTGGCCGAGATCGGCACCGGGACCGGGGTGTCCGGCATCCATCTGCTGCACGGCATGCGCCCCGACGGCGTCCTGACCACGGTCGACGCCGAGCCCGAGCGCCAGCAGTTCGCCCGCCAGGCCTTCCGCGAGGCCGGGTTCGCCAGCAACCGCGCGCGGTTCATCCCTGGCCGCGCCCTGGAGGTGCTGCCCCGGCTCGCGGACAGCGGATACGACCTCGTGTTCTGCGACGGCGACCGGTTCGAGTTCCCGGAGTACCTCGCTGAATCGTTGCGCCTGCTGCGACCTGGCGGTCTGGTCTGCTTCGAGGGCGTCTTCGCGGACGACCGTACGGTCGACTCGGGGCCGCAGCCGGCCGAGGTACTCAAGGTGCGGGAACTCCTGCGCGCCGTGCGGGAGAGCCACGACCTGGTGTCCTCGCTGCTGCCGGTGGGCGACGGGCTGCTCTGCGCCGTCAGACGCTGACCGCGCCCCATGGCCAGAAGGTGGCAACCCGGGCGAACCGGACCTGGACGCAGTACTGCCCCGGCACGCTGTTAGTGTGCCGGGGCAGTGAAAAGTGAAGGGCGCTTCCGCTCAGCCGACGACCTTCTTAAGGGCGTCACCGAGCGCGTCGGCTTCATCCGGGGTCAGCTCGACGACAAGCCGACCGCCGCCTTCGAGCGGAACGCGCATGACGATGCCCCGCCCCTCCTTGGTCACCTCGAGCGGGCCGTCGCCCGTCCGCGGCTTCATGGCCGCCATGCTCGTTCCCCTTCCTGAAACCAGCTCATCGCAGCCGGCGGCCCCATGAAAGGTGCTGTGTCACCGGCATCGAACACATTGCTTCCAGGTCATTATCCCGCATCGCGGGACCCGATGAACAACATCGGTCTGCATCGCTTGCGCAACGCGCTCGACCAAAACCACTCAATTCGGCGATGTGGCTGCGATACTGCGCCACCGCGGGCACCTGGACGACCCCGAATTGTTTGACGCAGGTCACACCCTTCGGCGCCTGCCGGCACCGTGTGGTCTCCGTCATGCTGTGCTCTGCACGTATGTGATCTCTACGGATCGCTACCGATCTCGACGAAGGGGACCCCCGCCATGGCCGACACCGTGCTCTACGAGGTGACCGACGGGCTCGCGACGATCACGCTCAACCGTCCCGACGCCATGAACGCCATGAACACGGAGGCCAAGGTCGCCCTGCGGGACGCGGCGCAGGCGGCCGCGGCGGACCCGGCGGTGCGCGCGGTGCTGCTGACCGCGACCGGGCGGGCCTTCTGTGTCGGGCAGGACCTCAAGGAGCACATCGGGACGCTGACCGCCGCCCGTGAGGCCGGCACCGGCGACATGATGAGCACCGTGCGCGAGCACTACAACCCGGTGGTCCGGGCGCTGACCGAGATGCCCAAGCCGGTGGTCGCCGGGGTGAACGGCGTCGCCGCCGGTGCGGGATTCGGCTTCGCCCTGGCCGCGGACTACCGCGTCGTCGCGGACACGGCCTCCTTCAACACCTCCTTCGCCGGGGTCGCGCTGACCGCGGACTCCGGGGTCTCCTGGACGCTGCCGCGCGTGGTGGGGCCGGGCCGGGCGGCCGATCTGCTGCTGTTCCCGCGCTCCATCAAGGCCCAGGAGGCGTACGAGCTGGGCATCGCGAGCCGGGTTGTCCCGGGCGCGGACCTGGCGGCCGAGGCGGCGAAGGTGGCCCGCTCGCTGGCCGCGGGGCCGACGCTCGCGTACGCGGCGATCAAGGAGTCGCTGGCGTACGGGGCGGGGCACACGCTGGACGCGACCCTGGACAAGGAAGACGAGCTGCAGAGCCGGGCGGGCGCGTCGGAGGACCACACGATCGCCGTGCAGGCGTTCGTGGCGAAGGAGCAGCCGAGGTATCTGGGCCGCTAGGGGGCGGAAGCGGGTTTCTTCCCCAGCCCCGCCCCTTCCCGAAACTGGGGGCAAGCCCCCAGACCCCGATCGCCCTTCGGGCTCGTCCTCAATCGCCGGACAGGCTCAATTCCGCCAGGCGCAGCCCGCCACGTGGTCGTTCACCAGGCCGCACGCCTGCATCAGGGCGTACGCCGTCGTGGGGCCGACGAAGCGGATGCCGCGGGCCTTCAGCGCCTTGGACAGGGCCTTGGACTCGTCGGTGATCGCCGGTACGTCCGAGATCGTGGGCGGCGCCGGGCGCGTCGCCGGATCGGGGGCGTAGGACCAGATCAGGGCGTCGAGCTCGCCCGCGGGCCACTGCGCGAGCACCTTCGCGTTGGCCAGCGTCGCCTCGACCTTGGCGCGGTTGCGGATGATGCCGGGGTCGGCGAGCAGTCGGGCCGCGTCCTGGTCCGTGAAGGCCGCGACCGACGCGATCTTGAAGTCGGCGAAGGCGCGGCGGAAGCCCTCACGGCGGCGCAGGATCGTGATCCAGGACAGGCCGGACTGGAAGGCCTCCAGGCACAGCCGCTCGAAGAGCGCGTCGTCGCCGTGGACCGGGCGGCCCCACTCCTCGTCGTGGTACGCGATGTAGTCGTCCGCGGAGAGGGCCCAGGGGCAGCGGGGCGTGCCGTCGGGACCCGCGGGGGCCGGTGCGTGTGCGGCTGTGTCGCTCACTGGTGCGGTTCCTCGGACGGGGCGGGCGAATCGGGCGCGGCAGCGGG
>NZ_JAZGRL010000001.1:2574384-2584396 GCF_046540415.1 Streptomyces sp. E11-3
GCCGGGGACCGCGTCCTGTGGGGGGTAGTCCTTGAAGAGGTCCGGGCCGCTGACCGCGGTGGCCTGGGAACCGGCCAGCGCCGCCTCAAGCTCGGCGATCCTGGCGTCCCGCTCGGCCAGTTCCGCACCGAGGCGGGCGAGCGCGTCGTCCACATCCGCCATGCGGTAGCCGCGGACGACCATCGGCAGGCGCAGCGCCTGCACATCGACCCAGCCGACCGGGCGGTCCGCGGGCAGCGGGTCCGCGACACGCTCGGGCTCCGCGTCCGGGAGCGGCGCCGAGTCGCCGCCGCCCAGCACGGCCAGGGTGACCGCGGCGACCACCACCACGAGCGCGATAAGCAGGAACCAGAACACGACCATCTCCCCGGAGCGCGCCACTTTCAACTGTTCGGTCCGATCGTGCCATGCGGCACCGACAGTTAAGGTCACAGGCGACCGATGCGAGGAGGAACCAGGGGATGCACAGCCCGCTGCGGCTCGGACGGCGCGAGTTCGACGCGCAGGAGCCCGTGATCATGGCGATCGTCAACCGGACCCCGGACTCCTTCTACGACCAGGGCGCCACCTTCCGCGACGAGCCCGCGCTCGCCCGCGTGGAGCAGGCGGTGTCAGAGGGTGCGGCCATCATCGATATCGGTGGGGTCAAGGCCGGTCCGGGTGAGGAGGTGACGGCCGAGGAGGAGGCACGGCGTACGGTCGGGTTCGTCGCCGAGGTGCGCAGGCGGCACCCGGACGTGGTGATCAGCGTCGACACCTGGCGGCACGAGGTCGGCGAGGCGGTCTGCGAGGCCGGGGCCGATCTGCTGAACGACGCGTGGGGCGGGGTCGACCCGCGGCTCGCGGAGGTCGCGGCGCGCCACGGGGTGGGTCTGGTGTGCACTCATGCGGGGGGCACGGAGCCGCGGACACGGCCGCATCGGGTCACGTACGAGGATGTGATGGCCGACATCCTGCGGGTGACGCTGGGGCTGGCCGAGCGGGCCGTGTCGCTGGGGGTGCCGCGGGAGTCCGTACTGATCGATCCGGGGCATGACTTCGGGAAGAACACGCGGCACAGCCTGGAGGCGACGCGGCGGCTGGACGAGATGGTGTCCACGGGGTGGCCCGTGTTGGTCTCGTTGTCCAACAAGGACTTCGTCGGGGAGTCGCTGGACAAGCCCGTCAAGGAGCGGGTGGTGGGGACGCTCGCCACGACGGCGGTGTCGGCGTGGCTCGGGGCGCGGGTGTATCGCGTGCACGAGGTGGCCGAGACTCGGCAGGTCCTGGACATGGTCGCGTCCATCCAGGGGCATCGGCCGCCGGCGGTGGCGCGGCGAGGACTGGCCTGACGGGAGGAGTGGGAGCTGGGGTCAGAGATGTGGCCCCCACCCCGCCCCTTCCCGAAAGGCCTCAGTCGCCGGCCAGGCTCCAAACGATGTCCTCAAACGCCGGACGGGCTGAATTCGCTAGCGCCCGACCTCCTTCGTCACCAACGAAACCGCCTCCTCCACGTCGTCCGTGACGTGGAAGAGCAGGAGGTCGTGCGCCGAGGCCTTGCCCTGCGCGACCACCGAGTCGCGGAGCCAGTCGACCAGGCCGCCCCAGTAGTCCGTGCCGAACAGCACGATCGGGAAGCGGGTGACCTTGCGGGTCTGGACCAGGGTGAGGGCCTCGAAGAGCTCGTCCAGGGTGCCGAGGCCGCCGGGCAGGACCACGAACCCCTGCGCGTACTTCACGAACATCGTCTTGCGGACGAAGAAGTAGCGGAAGTTGACCCCGATGTCGACATGCGGGTTGAGGCCCTGCTCGAAGGGGAGCTCGATGCCGAGGCCGACCGAGATCCCCCTGGCCTCCCGCGCCCCCTTGTTCGCCGCCTCCATCGCGCCCGGACCGCCGCCCGTGATCACCGCGAACCCGGCCTCCACGAGCGCCTTGCCGAGCCGCACGCCGCTCTCGTACTCGGGTGAGCCAGGTGCCGTACGCGCGGAGCCGAAGACGCTGATCGCGCTGGGGAGTTCGGCGAGGGCGCCGAAGCCCTCGACGAACTCCGACTGGATCCGCATCACCCGCCAGGGATCGGTGTGCAGCCACTCCGAGTCGCCACCGCCCTCGGAGTCGAGCAAACGCTGGTCCGTGGTGCCAGGCGTGACTTGTCCGCGCCGCCGCACCACAGGACCGAGGTACTGCTCCTCCGGCGGCCCCTGTGCTTCTGGACTGCCCATGAAGATCCCCTTCCGCTGACGGTCTTGGTTCAGCGTAGGTCGGCGGAAGTGAGGAGGAAGGGAATTACGGGAAGCCAGGGGGTGACGGGCATGCCCGCAAGAGACCAGCAGCGACCAGCGCAGAGCACCGGGGATCAGCGGGGACCAGCGGAGATCAGGACGTCAGCCAGCCGCGCAGCCGCTGCTCGGCGACCGGGATGTCCGCGACCCGTACCCGCTCGTCCACCTTGTGCGCGAGCAGCGGTTCCCCCGGGCTGTAGTTCACCGCGGGCACGCCGAGCGCGCTGAACCGCGACACGTCCGTCCAACCGAACTTGGGCCGCGCCTCGCCGCCGACGGCCGCCATGAACGCCTGGGCGGCCGGGTGGGTGAGGCCGGGCCTGGCCCCGCCCGTGTGGTCGTCGACGATGAACTCGTCGATCTCGCAGTCCGCGAAGTAGTCCCGGACGAAGGCGAGCGCCTCCTCCTCGCTCCGGTCGGGGGCGTAGCGGAAGTTGACGGTCACGGTGCAGGAGTCCGGGATGACGTTGGTGGCGACGCCGCCCTCGATCCCCACGGCGTTGAGTCCTTCGTGGTACTGGAGCCCGTCCACGACCGGCTTGCGCGGTTCGTACGCCGCGAGCTTCGCCAGGATCGGCGCGGCCGTGTGGATAGCGTTGGAGCCCATCCAGGCACGCGCGGAGTGCGAGCGCTCCCCCTTGGTGCGCAGCAGCACCCGCAGCGTGCCCTGGCAGCCGCCCTCGACCTGGTTGTCCGTCGGCTCCAGGAGGACCGCGAAGTCGCCCGCCAGCCAGTCGGGGTGGGCTTCGGCGACATGGCCCAGGCCGTTGAGGTGCGCGGCGACCTCTTCGTTGTCGTAGAAGACGAAGGTCAGGTCGCGGTTGGGGGTGGGGACGGTCGCGGCGATACGGAGCTGAACGGCGACCCCGGCCTTCATGTCGCAGGTGCCGCAGCCCCAGAGCATGCCGTCCTCGTCGAGCCGGGACGGGACGTTGCCGGCGATCGGCACGGTGTCGATGTGCCCGGCGAGGATCACCCGCTCGGCGCGGCCCAGGTTCGTACGGGCCACCACGTTGTTGCCGTGGCGGTCGACCGTGAGATGCGGCAGGGCGCGCAGCGCGACCTCGATCGCGTCGGCGAGGGGCTTCTCCTGGCCGCTCTCGGAGGGGAAGTCGACGAGCTGCGCGGTGAGTCGCGCGGCATCCAGCGTGAGGTCAAGCGAGGTGTCGGGCATGGTTTCGACCCTAGCCTTCCCCGCGTGGCAGTGAGCTTTTGGCCGCATCCCGGACTCCAGTACGGTGGGCCGCGTGTCCAAGCAGCCCTCCTCTTCCATCGGGCGCGGCCGCCTCCTGAGGATCGGGGCGGCCGTCGCCGTGCTGCTGGCGCTCGCGGGCTATCTGGCGGCCCAGTACGCGGGCGGCGGCAAGCCTGCCCCACGGTGCGTCGTCGTGTCCGCCGCCGGTGACGGCGCGACCTACGAGTTCGGGGTCGACCAGGCGGTGAACGCCGCGACGATCTCGGCGGTGGGCACCTCGCGCGGGATGCCGGAGCGCGCCGTGACGATCGCGCTGGCGACCGCGCTGCAGGAGTCCGGGCTGCGGAACATCGACTTCGGGGACCGGGACTCGCTCGGCCTCTTCCAGCAGCGTCCCTCGCAGGGTTGGGGCACCAGGAAGCAGATCATGGACCCGGCGTATTCGGCCGGGGAGTTCTACAAGCACCTGGCGAAGATTCCGGGTTACACGCAGTTGCCGCTGACGGACGCCGCACAGCGGGTGCAGCGCAGCGGCTTCCCGCAGGCGTACGCCAAGCACGAGCCGGACGCCACCCTGCTGGCCGCGGCCCTGACCGGCCGGGCCGCCGCCTCGCTCACCTGCGGCGTGAACGCGGGCTCGGGCAGCGGCGACGCGGAGCGCGTCCGTGCGGCGCTGGTCCGCGACTTCGGGCGGGACGTACTGCCGCGCACCGGGGCGGTCGACGACGGCAAGGGCGGCGGCGCGGGTGCGGCGGGCGGGGACGCCGGGCCTGCCGGGCCCTCGCACACCGTGGCCGTTCCGGTGTCCGCGGCGGACCGGGACGGCGGCGTGCGGCGCGGCTGGGAAGTGGCGCAGTGGGCGGTGGCGCAGTCGTCCGTGCTGCACGTCGAGCGGGTCGCGTACGCGGGCCGGGAGTGGACCGGCGACGATTCCGGGCAGAAGTGGCGCAAGGTGAAGGCGCGGGCGGAAGCGGATGCGCGGGACGGGACCGACGAGGTCCTGATCGTCATGGCCCGGTAGTGCGGCCCTTCCCTCGATAGGGGGACGCCGATCACGCAGGGACGACGTTTCGTCGTGCTTTTGGCGCGCCTCGGCCGCGGTCGGTCAGGACCCTTGAAAACACCGGGCTATGCGGATTCCCGGGCATGCGAGACGCACTCCGTTTGTCCGTTTTTATCCGTAGGTGATGATGTGATGCATTGCCAACTCTTTACGTTGCCTTACCGCAACCTTCGGAGATCTCGAGCGGTAGTCACGGCGTCCGTACGCCAATGTTCTCTCCGTCCAAAGGAGCATCATGTCCCTCCCCCTGACCCGTCGGATCGCCCGTGCCGCGCTGCTTGTCGCAGCGGGAGCGGTGCCCGCGGTCGGTGCGGCCGGCTCCGCAAGCGCCGTCGAACTCCCGGACACCTCCAACCTCGGCGGGCTGACCCAGCTGGACGGCGCCGCCGACACCCTCGACGGCGCGACCCAGAATGTCACCGAGATGGCGGGCGAGGCCGGTGGCAACGCCGTCAAGAAGGCCGCCCCCACCGCGGGCAAGACCGGCGGCAAGGCCGTGACGACCGCCGCGCCCGTAGCGCAGCGGGCGGCCGGTGACGTCGCGGGCAGCACCGGCGAGATGCTCGGTGAGACCGGGGAGACCGCGGCCAAGGGCGGGCTCATGGGCGGCCTGCCCACCGGTGGACTGCCCACGGACTCGGTGACCGGTGGCGGTCTGCCCACCGACGCGGTGGGCGGCGGCCTGCCCGCTGCCGACCAGCTGCCGCTGAAGGGCGGCCTGCCGCTCGGCTGAGCCGTACGCGCGCGTGGAGCGGGCCCGGGAGTACCTGACTCCCGGGCCCGCTCCGTCTGTGCGTACGGGTACCGCTACCCCAGGCGTTCGACCGCCGCCGCGACCCGCTCGTCCGTGGCCGTGAAGGCCACCCGTACGAACCGCTCCCCCGCCGGGCCGTAGAAGTCCCCCGGAGCCACCAGCACGCCCCGCTCGGCGAGATGGGCCACGGTGTCCCAGCAGGACTCGTCGCGGGTCGCCCACAGATACAGGCTCGCCTCGCTGTGCTCGATACGGAAGCCGTGCTTCAGCAGGGCATCGCGCAGGGCGCCGCGACGGGCCGCGTACCGGGCGCGCTGCTCGGCGACGTGGGCGTCGTCCCCGAGGGCCGCGATCGTGGCGGCCTGCACCGGGGCGGGCGTCATCATCCCGCCGTGCTTGCGGATCTGGAGCAGCTCGCCGAGCACGGCCGCGTCGCCGGCGAGGAACGCGGCGCGGTAACCGGCCAGGTTGGAGCGCTTGGAGAGCGAGTGGACGGACACCAGACCCTCGTACGAGCCGCCACAGACGTCCGGGTGCAGCACCGAGACCGGCTCGGCCTCCCAGCCCAGCTCCAGGTAGCACTCGTCCGAGACGACCAGGATGCCGTGCTCGCGCGCCCAGGCCAAGATGCGGATCAGCTCGTCCTTGGCCAGGACCCGACCGGTGGGGTTGGAGGGCGAGTTGAGCCAGAGGAGCTTCAGTCCGTCCGGGTCGAGCTCGGTGGGGTCCTCGTAGGAGACGTAGTCGGCGCGGGCGAGCCGGGCGCCGACCTCGTACGTGGGGTAGGCCAGCCGCGGATAGGCGACCCGGTCACCCAGGCCGAGGCCGAGCTGGGTCGGCAGCCAGGCCACCAGCTCCTTGGAGCCGACGACCGGCAGGACGTTCTGGTGCACGAGTCCGCGGGCCCCGAGCCGGCGCCCGCACCAGCCCGTGATCGCGTCTCGCAGCTCCGCCGTGCCCCACACCGTCGGATAGCCCGGCGAGTCCGCGGCCGCGACCAGCGCCTTCTGAATCAGCTCGGGCACCGGGTCCACGGGCGTACCGACCGAGAGGTCGACGATGCCCTGCGGGTGGGCGGCGGCGGTGGCCTTGTACGGCTCGAGCTTGTCCCAGGGGAAGACCGGCAGGCGGTCGGAGACCGCGGACACAGGGGACACAGGGGGCAACTTTCTCGTGTCGGGCGTACGTTCGGAGGATGCGGAAACGCCTCGGTCCCGTACGGCGGTGGGTGCCGTACGGGACCGAGGCGGCGCGAACAGCCGTTACTGGTTCTGCGGCGGCAGCGCGGCGATGAACGAGTGATCCTTCTCGATCAGGCCGAGCTTGCTGGCACCACCGGGCGAACCGAGCTCGTCGAAGAATTCGACGTTCGCCTTGTAGTAGTCCTTCCACTCTTCAGGAGTGTCGTCTTCGTAGAAGATCGCCTCGACCGGGCAAACCGGCTCACAGGCACCACAGTCGACGCATTCGTCCGGGTGGATGTACAAGGACCGCTGGCCCTCGTAAATGCAATCGACCGGGCACTCCTCGATGCACGCCTTGTCCTTGACGTCGACACAAGGCTGCGCGATGACGTAGGTCACGCTGTCGTTCCTCCTCGGTAGGGCGCCGGCGGGCCTCCTCAGGCTCCGCCGCCTGGCGCGCGGGAGCGCGGCGTCGTCGATGCCCGCACCTAGTATCTCCGTTCCTGGCCATGATCCGAACAGGAGGGGTGGACCAAGCTGTGGAAATCATCGGAGGCGGCCGCCTCGAAGTCCACATTACCGCTGCTGACGTGGGCAAACGTGTCTCAGTGCGATGCTTGAGCGGGAGTGGAGAAGCGGGCGGGAGGTTCACCGACACGGTTGGTGTTCTCACATCGTGGGACAGCGGTGTGCTGTTCATCACACGAAGGTCCGGGGACAGCGTCCGGATCGTGGAATCGACGTTGGTGGCCGGGAAGGTCGTGCCCGCCGCCCCGGCACGGCGGCGGGGCCCCGCCGCCTCCTTCGCCGAGCTGGCGCGGGTCACCGCGCGGGGGTGGCAGCCGGTGGAACACGAGCGGCTCGGGGAGTGGGAGCTGCGGGCCGCGTCCGGCTTCACCCGGCGAGCCAATTCGGTACTGCCGCTCGGTGATCCGGGAGTGCCGCTGGACGACGCACTGGATCGGGTACGTGCCTGGTACGCAGCACGGGGCTTGCCCCCGTACGCCCAGGTCGGCACCGGAGCCGAGGGCGCGCAGGAACTGCTCGGCGCGGAGCTGGAGCGACGCGGGTGGATACGTGAGGTGAGCTCCGAGGTCCGGGTCGGCGGGCTCGCCGCGGTCGGTGACCTGGACAGCCCCGCCGTGGCGCGCGTACGGCTGTCGCGGTCGGCCGACGAGGGGTGGCTGCGGCGGTACCAGCGGTTCGGGACGTCTCAGACGCCTCAGGCGGTGGTGACGAAGGTGCTGGAGAGCGGGCCTTCGGTGTGGTTCGCGTCCGTGCCGGACGAGACGGGCGAGGTTCCGGCGGCGATCGGGCGGTGCGTGGTCGACGGCCGGTGGGCCGGGTTCATGGCGGTCGAGGTGGCGCCCGAGCAGCGACGTCAGGGGCTGGCCACGGCGGTCATGGCGGCGCTCGCCCGGCAGGCGCTGGCCGAGGGCGCGTCGGCGGCATGGCTCCAGGTGGAGTCGGACAACACGGGGGCCCTGGGGCTGTACGAGGGGATGGGCTTCGCGCCCCATCACCGCTACCACCACTACCGGGCGCCGGTGGACGCGCCCACTGTGTCCTAGTCCCGGTCGGCTGAGCCCGGGCCTAGCGATCGCACGGAGAGGGCACCAAGGACGTATGCATCCCCCATCGCCCGCGCGACGGCAGCGGTTCGCCGAGGAAGCCAGGTCCGAGCGGCCGGACCTGGCGCTGCTCTGTCTGCTGGTGGGCGCGGAGGCGGACCCGGCACTCGACGAGGCGGGGATCGACGCGGCGCAGATCGAGCTGGACCGGCTCGCCGGGCTGCTGCCGTTCCGGCCCGGTGGGCCCCAGGCGTGGGCGCAGGCGGTCGGTGAGCTGCTCGGCGCGCGCTGCGGCTTCGGGGGCTCCCCGGCCGACTACCAGCGCCTTGAGTCGTCGCTGCTGCACGCGGTGCTGCGGCGGCGGCGCGGGCTGCCGATCCTGCTGTCCGTGGTGTGGCTCGAGGTCGCGCGGCGGGCGGGGGCGCCGGTGTACGGCGTTGCCCTGCCGGGGCACTTCGTGGTCGGGTTCGGGCCCGCCGACGACCAGGTGCTCGCCGACCCCTTCGACCGGGGGCGGGTGCTCTCGGGCGGCGACGCGGAACTGCTGGTGGCGGGGGCCACCGGGGCGCCGCTCGACCCGTCGATGCTGCACCCCGCGGACCCGCTGGACATCGTGCTGCGCATCCTGAACAACATCCGCGCCTGGGCCGCGGCCCGCCCCGAGCGCTCCGACGTGTCGCTGTGGGCGGTGGACCTCTCGCTGCTGCTGCCCGCGCATCCCGCGCGACTGCGCTACGAGCGGGCCCAGTTGCTGGTCCAGCGCGGGGAGTTCCGTACGGGTGCGGAGGAGTTGGACGCGTACGCGGATGTGGTGGACGCGGTCGACACCACGGCGGCCGAACGCATCCGGCGGCAGGCGCTGGCGGCGCGGGCGATGCTCAACTGACGGGCGGACGGGCGGAGCGGACGCCCGCCACTTCGCGGACCGCCCCCCTCCGGCAGAAAACCGCCCCTTCGGCAGGAGGGTGCCGAAGGGGCGGTGGTCTGCGGCCGGTCAGCTCGGGTTCGTCGGGATGGTGACGATCCGCTCCTGAGGCGTCTTGCCGACCAGGGCCTGCCCCGCGGCGGCGGCCACCTCCTGCGGGCTGAGCTGCTTCTTGCTGCCGTCGCCCTTGGTGACCAGTACGCCGTCGAAGGTGGTGCCGTACAGCTCCTGGAGCGCCTCCAGGTCGTACTTCGGCGTGAGCTTGCCGGCCTTGTCCGCGACCACGCTCACGAACAAGGGGATCGACTTCTCCGGGCTGAACGACACCGTCGCCCCGGTGTCGGTACGTACCGTGATCAGTCCGGACATCGCGGGCTCGGCGAACGCCTTCATCATCCGGTCGACCTCGGCCTTGGTGACCTTGGGGTCCGTGGTCGCGACGGGGAGCTCGACCGGCCGCGTCATACCGGTCTCCACCTGGGTGCGGTAGGCCGCGTCCACGGCGGCGACGGCGCCCTGGATGTTCACCGTGTTGCCGGGCTTGCCGTAGACGGGAACGGCCTTGCCCGCCTGGAACTTGATACCGCCGTCGTTCGACGAGCTCTGGCCGCCGACGACCCGCTCCAGCGCGTCCGCCAGCTTCTCCTCGTCGGTCGGCATCTCCGGTTCCACGGACCGCTCGCCGCCGAACAGGGAGCCGATCACCGACACGGGGTTGTAGTCGCTGACCGCCGCCTTACGCACGGTGGCCTGGTCGTCGAGGCTGAGGCCCGCCTGCGCGGGCGTCAGCTCGGCCTTCTCACCGTCCACGGACAGCACGACCGGCTGCGTCGCCCGCTTGCCGAGCGCGGCGTCCAGCTTCTTGACGGCCTCGTCGTGGGTGCCGCCGCCGATGTCGACGCCGAGCACGGTGGTGCCCTTCGGCACGTCCGAGTGGTTCATCAGCAGACCGGCGCCGTAGAGGCCACCGGTGATGACGACCACGCCGACCCCGGCGAGCATCAGCTTGCTGCGGCCCTTCTTCTTGGGGGCCTGGGCGGCGGGCGCGGGGGCGGG
>NZ_JAZGRL010000001.1:2584447-2651075 GCF_046540415.1 Streptomyces sp. E11-3
TCCACCAATACCGGGACCACCCGGACCGCCCGTGCCAGGACCACCGGCACCGGGACCAGCAGCACCCGGACCACCAACGCCAAGGCCACCACTGCCCGGACCGCCGCTACCCGGACCACCGGCCACGGGGCCACCCACGCCTGGTGCGCCATTCCCTGGCGCACCAGCGCCAGCGCCAGGGCCGCCAGGCCCGCCAGCGCCCCGCGGGCCCGCCCCGGAGCCGTACGGACCGGAGCCGTTGCCCTGGGCCGCGGCGCCGGCGCCGAAGCCTCCGGCGCCCGCGCCGCCCCGCGTACCGGAAGCGTCCGGGGCGCCGCCGGGGCCGCCCGGGGCGCTACCAGCGCCCCGTGGGGCCGCGGGCGACTTGCGCGGCGCGAACCAGTCGCTCGTCTTCTCCTCGGCCGGTTCGTCGGCCGCCGAGGCCCCGGCGCCACCCGCGCCGCCACCCGACGTCTCGCCGCTCCGTGCGGAGCCTCCAGGGGCACTCCCCTGGGCACCTCCAGAGGGACCCGCCGAGCCGGACCCACGGGGCGCGTCCGCGCCCCCCGAGTCCGCGTCCCGGGATCCGGTCCCAGACGCGGCCCCGGACCCCGGCTTGTCGCCCTCGTTCATCGGCGTTCGCATCACCACAGGCGGGATGGGTCGCGAGCCGGGAATGTTGATCCGGACACGCGTGGTCAGCGTCGTCTGCGTCTCCGACGACTCATCGGACTGCGTCTCGGCAGCCTGCTGCTCCGCGTCCACCCCCGTGTCGCGGGCGCCCGCGGGCGATCCGTACGGCGGTGTCCCGGAGGGGTATGCGGCACCCCCGCGCCTCTGCGGCCCGGAGGACGAACTGTCAGTTTCACGACTCAAGGCAGGTTCTCCCGATCGGCTCCGCCGCCCGCCAATTCTTTATCTCAAGGTCACAGCACCCTGCGCGGGCAGCTCGGCGGCGCGCACCACCATACTGGCCGCGCTCGGTCGTCATCCCGTGACCGCCGTCAAACCCGTACCACGGGGGGTTCGAAGTGGTATGTCACTTCCCAAGTCGGGCGACGGGTCCGGCTGGTTGCCGTGGCAGCCAGACCGTGGCGCACATCACAGCGACCCCGATCCCGCCCAGCAGATAGAGGTACGTACTCAGTCCGGCGGCGAACACGAAGTCGCCCTCGGGCCTGCTGACCGTCAGCACGACCACGGCCAGCAGCCAGCCCACCGCGGGCGCGAACACCCCGCCTTGGCCGCCAAGGGCCCGTGCCCCGCCCAGGAAGACACCGGCCGCGCCAAGCAGCGCGAGCAGCAGCCCGCCGGGGAACCAGGCGGCCTGCACCAGGGACCCCGCGGCACCGACCAACACCCCAAGTACCGCCAACAGCACATATGCCGCGATGCGTCCCGCTCTGAGCGGCTGGGTCAGAAATCCACCAGGCGTACTCACGACGACGCCGCCTCTCCCGAACCGAGCCCGAGCCCGAGCCCTAGTCCTGGCCCTAGCCCCAGCCCCGCGAACAGGTCCGTCTCCCGTTCGCCGGGCGCCGATCCCCGCTCGCCCCGCGCCAGTTCGTAGTACTCGACGCCGAACAGCGGCTGGGCCAGTTCGTTCGAGAGCGCGAACAGCGGCTGGGCCACCTCGATCTGGGTGGCGTGCGTGCCCATCGCCGCCGCCTTGGCCGCCGCCGCGAACCCGCGCCCGTCGATCTCGGTGGTCACGCGCGCGTCGTCCACCACGCCCGGTACGTCACCGACGCTCGCGGCCCGCGTGAACGGCGAGGCCGCCAGCTGCTCGGGCAGCCGCGCGAAGGCCGCCTCGACCTCCGAGCGCGGCGCGCGGTTCCAGTAGATCTTGGCGATGGTGTGCGGGTCTCCCAGATCGCGCCGGAAGGCCGGTTCGGCGGCGAGTTCGGCGGCGCGCGTCGCCACCCGGTGGGCCTTGATGTGGTCGGGGTGGCCGTAGCCGCCGTCGGGGTCGTAGGTGACCAGGACCTGGGGGCGTACCTCGCGGATGATCTCGACGAGCGGCGCGGCCGCGTCGTCCACGTCGGCGGCCCAGAACGCGCCCTCGCGGTGGTTCTGCTCGGTGCCCATCATCCCGGAGTCGCGGTACCGTCCGGGGCCGCCGAGGAAGCGGTGGTCGGTGACGCCCAGCTCCTTCATCGCGGCGGTGAGCTCCGTGACGCGGTGCGGGCCGAGGGCGTCGTCCCGGTCGGCCGCGAGATGTGCGAGCGAGGGCGGAATGATCTCGCCCTCCTCGCCGAGTGTGCAGGTCACCAAGGTGACCTGGGCGCCGTCCGCGGCATACGCGGCCATGGTGGCGCCGTTGTTGATCGACTCGTCGTCGGGGTGGGCGTGCACCAGGAGCAGACGCCGCTCGGGCAGTTCGGTCATGCCCCCAGCCTACGAGCCCACCGGGGCGGAACCTGGTCAGAACTTGATGTCTCCGAGCATGCCCGCGACGTTGGTCGTCAGTTCGTTGATGGTGGGGGCAACCGAGGAACTGGCCAGATAGAAGCCGAGGAGTACGCAGACGATCGCGTGCCCCGCCTTCAGGCCGGACTTTCTGATCAGCACGACGACGAGGACCAGGAACAGCACCACCGCCGAGATCGAGAGCGCCACGGCAGTCCACCTCCAAGACAGCCAGAACATCCGGTAACGACAAGGGCCCGAGCAGCAAAGGGTCGTACGTCAACACAAGTGCCGGCAGAGGTATACCCACCGACCGCTATGGATCATAACTTTCCGTGTGTACGCATGGATCGGTGCATCGCAGCATGAGGGGGCGCATGACCGTCTCCGGATCAGTAGCCTCGGGGAATGACCACCGGACAGCACTCCTTCCCGCGTCGGCACGCACGCACCCAGCGCTTCAGGCTGGGCGCACCGCACGCGTTCACGGTGTCGCCCGACGGCGCCCGTGTGGCCTTCCTCCGTTCCGGGTCCGGCACCGATCGGTCTCATCAACTGTGGGTACTGGACGTTGACGCCCCGGACTCCGACGGCGGTAGGGAACGGGTCGCGGCCGATCCGCGGGCGCTGCTTGGCGGCCGGGCCGAGGAGCTGTCCGCCGAGGAGCTGGCGCGCCGGGAGCGCAGCCGCGAGGGTGGCGCCGGAATTGTCGGGTATGCCACGGACGCGGCCGTGGAGTTGGCGGCGTTCGCGCTCTCCGGGCGGCTGTTCACGGCGGAGTTGCGGGCGGGCACCGCGCGGGAACTGTCCGTACCGGGACCGGTGATCGATCCGCGCCCCTCGCCTGACGGGCGTCATGTGGCGTACGTCGCCGGGGGCGCGCTGCGGGTGATCGGCGCGGAGGGCGAGGCGGACCGCGCGCTCGCCGAGCCCGAGCGGCGATCGGATTCCGGGCGTGTCACCTACGGCCTCGCGGAGTTCATCGCCGCCGAGGAGATGGGCCGTTCGCGGGGCTTCTGGTGGTCGCCGGACTCGGACCGGCTGCTGGTCGCCCGGGTCGACGACACCCCCGTACAACGCTGGTGGATCGCCGATCCCGCGCACCCGGACCGCGAGCCCACACCGATCGCCTATCCGGCGGCCGGGACGCCCAACGCCGAGGTGCGGCTGTTCGTGCTCGGTCTGGACGGCTCGCGCCAGGAGGTGGTGTGGGACCGGGCGCGCTATCCGTATCTGACCCGTACACACTGGTCGGCCGCGGGCGCCCCGCTGATCCTGGTGCAGTCCAGGGACCAGCGCGGGCAGGTGTATCTGGCCGTGGACCCGGACACCGGGGCGACCCGGATGGTGCACGCCGACACGGCATCCGAGGACAGGGACTGGCTGGAGCTGCTGCCCGGTGTTCCGGCCTGGACGCCGTCCGGGCAGCTGGTGCGGATCGCGGACGAGGGCGGCGCGCGGGTGCTCACGGTCGGCGAACGGCCGCTGACAGGCCCGCAGTTGCAGGTGCGCGCGGTCCTGGATGTCGCGGATGACGATGTGCTGATCGCCGCGTCCGCCGGCGGCGCCGCGCCCCGTGGTGAGATCGGCGAGATCCATGTCTACCGGGTCAACGAGCTGGGCGTGGAGCGGGTCTCACAGGAGCCGGGAGTGCACTCGGCGGTGCGGTCGGGCAAGGTGACGGTGCTGGTCTCCGCACGCCCTGAGTACCCCGGCGCACGGGTGCGGGTGCTGTCCGGGGGCAAGCAGACGGCGCTCGTCGCGTCGCATGCGGAGCGTCCGGGCATCACGCCGCGCGTGACGCTGACCGAGGCGGGTGAGCGGCGTATCCCGTGCGCCGTGCTGCTCCCTGCCGGCTATCGCGACACGGACGGCCCGCTGCCCGTACTGCTCGATCCGTACGGCGGTCCGCACCACGCGCGCGTGGTCGCCGCGCACAATCCGTATCTGACCTCACAGTGGTTCGCCGACCAGGGCTTCGCGGTGCTCGTCGCGGACGGCCGCGGCACGCCGGGCCGCACCCCCGCCTGGGAGAAGGCGGTACAGAACGACCTGGCCGCGGTGGTGCTCGACGACCAGGTCGAGGCGCTCCACTCACTCGCCGGCGCGTTCCCCTTCGACCTGTCGCGGGTCGCGATCCGCGGCTGGTCGTTCGGCGGCTATCTGGCGGGACTCGCGGTGCTGCGCCGACCCGATGTGTTCCACGCGGGCATCGTGGGCGCCCCGGTCACCGACCAGCGGCTGTACGACACCCACTACACGGAGCGCTATCTGGGCGACCCGCGCGAGCAACCGGAGGTGTACGCCGCCAACTCGCTGGTCACCGACGACGGTCTGTCGGGCGCGGTGGAACCGGCCCGCCCGCTGATGATCGTGCACGGCCTCGCCGACGACAACGTGGTGATGGCGCACAGTCTGCGGCTGTCGTCGGCGCTGCTGGCCGCGGGGCGCCCGCACGAGGTGCTGCCGCTGTCGGGCGTGACCCATATGACGCCACAGGAGCAGGTCGCGGAGAATCTGCTGCTGCTTCAGGTGGACTTCCTGAAGCGGTCGTTGGGACTGGCTCCCTGAGCGCACCGGGACCGTGGGCACGGGCACGGGGCGACCGGCCGGAGCGACATGGCGCGCTCCGGCCGGTCTACGGCACCCGCACGGCCGTACGTTCTTCAGAGTGTCGCGTCCTCATATCGGATGCGCATCGATCAAGTTGCCTGCGTGTTAACGCGGTTGACGGTCATTCATCCCCATACGCCACCCGTGACCGGCCGTCGTCAATCACGCCGCCGTGTCAATCGGGATTCCCTTTGCTCAAGAACTGAGCGATTTTCGCTACGCCCTCTCATTCCTCTTGACTGCGTCATCGGGCGGCGTCAGAGTCCGGTCAACTCACTCCGGAATTGGATCTCCAGGAATATACCGGATGTACGGATGGACTCTCACGAGGAGGAATCCATGCGCGGTACCAAGAGCGCCAGGTGGGTAGCGAGCGCGATTGTCGTCGCCCTCGCCGCGACCGCTGCCTGCACCAGCGACAACGGCGACGACGGCAATGGCGGCAAGCCAGGAAAGGGCGGCACGGTCGACCCGGACGGCATCGTCCGGCTCGCCAACAGTGAGCCGCAGGCCACGCTGCACCCGGCCAACTCCCAGGACACCGCGGGCGGCCAGGTCATCAAGGGTCTGTTCTCGTCGCTCGTCGACTACGACGACAAGAGCGAGCTGGTCATGGTCAACGCGGAGTCGGTCGAGTCCGACGACGCCACGACCTGGACCGTGAAGCTCAAGAAGGGCTGGAAGTTCCACGACGGCAGCGATGTCACCGCTCAGTCGTACATCGACGCCTGGAACTGGAGCGCCAACATCGAGAACGACCAGAAGAACAGCTTCTGGTTCGCCGACATCAAGGGCTACGACGACGTCCACCCGGAGAAGGGCAAGCCGAAGACCGACAAGATGGCGGGGCTGAAGGTCGTCGACGACCACACCTTCACCATCGAACTCAACAACCGCGTCAGTTACTACCCCTACAAGCTGGCGTACAACGCGTTCTCGCCACTGCCCAGCGCCTTCTTCGACGACCCCAAGGCGTACGGCACGAAGCCCGTCGGCAACGGCCCCTATCAATTCGTCAGCTGGGACCGCAAGAAAAAGATCGTGGTGAAACGATTCGACGACTACGCGGGTCCTGACAAGGCCAAGAACGGCGGCGTCGAATACGTCAACTACCAGACCCTCGAAGCGGAATATGACGCGGTGAAGTCCGGTAACGCGGACATCCTCACCACGGTCCCGCCGCGCGACCTGCCGAAGTACCACGACGACAAGGGCGTCACCGCCGTCGACGCCCCGATGGCCGGGATCATGAGCCTGCAGCTGAACTTCCAGGCCAAGGGCTGGGAGGACGTCGACCCGAAGATCCTCCAGGGCATCTCCCAGGCGATCAACCGCGAGCAGATCTCCAAGACCGTGCTGCGCGGCTCCCGGGTCCCGGCCAGCAGCCTGGTGGGCCCGAACGTCAAGGGCTATGTGGAGGGCGTGGCCGGCGACTACACCAAGTACGACCCGGCGGCGGCCAAGAAGCTCATCGCGGACGGCGGCGGCGTCCCGAACAACGAGATCTTCATCCAGTACAACGCGGACGGCGGGCACAAGGAGTGGGTCGAGGCGGTCTGCAACAGCATCCGCCAGGCCATCGACGTCGAGTGCAAGGGCGACTCCAAGCCGGACTTCCAGACCGACCTGGACGTGCGTGAGGCCGGGGACGTCAAGACCTTCTACCGCGGCGGCTGGGTGCTCGACTACCCGATCAACGTGAACTTCCTCAAGGAGCTGTTCCACTCCAAGGCCAGCGCCAACTACGGCAAGTTCAACAACAAGAAGGTCGACGACCTGTTCAAGGCGGGCGACCAGGCAGCGTCCCTGGAGGAGACCGTCAAGGCCTACCAGGACGCCGAGAAGGCGATGTTCGAGGAGGGCACGCTGCCGGCGATCCCACTCTTCTACTACCAGACGAACGCGGCCCACGGCGCCAAGGTGCGGGGCGTGGAGTTCGACCTGGCGAACTTCGCGATCGTGCAGAACGTCGAGGTTCTGAAGTAGCCGTCGGCGAGCCGAGGGCCGCTCCGCCCGACGGGGCGTCCCTCGGCTCCCCCTGGTCCGGTCCGCCGGCGAAGTACTGGCGGAGAACCGGGCGGAGTACTGGCGGAGTAGTAGCGGAGTAAGGAGGACGGATGGGGCGCTATGTCGCACGACGTCTGCTCCAGATGATCCCGGTGTTCATCGGGGTCACCCTGCTGGTCTTCCTCATGATGTACGCCCTGCCCGGCGATCCGGTGCGGGCCCTGTGGGGAGACCAGTCCTTCGACCCGGCCCAGATCGAGGCGATGCGCCACGACCTGGGGCTCGACCAGCCGCTGTGGAAGCAGTACCTCGACTATCTGGCCGGTCTTCCACAGGGCGACTTCGGCGAGTCGATCGCCAACCAGATACCCGTATCGGAGATCATCGCGGACGCCCTGCCGACCACCGCGCGCCTGGCGTTCCTCGCGTTCACCTTCACCGTGGTGCTCGGTGTCGCGCTCGGCACGCTCGCCGGGCTGCGGGCCGGGACGGCGGTGGACACCCTCGTCCTGTTCCTCACCCTGCTGTTCATCTCGGTACCGATCTTCGTGCTCGGCTATATCGCCCAGTACTTCTTCGGGCACCGGCTCGGCTGGGTCACCCCGGTCGTCAACGACTCCGAGGACTGGGGCCAGTTGGTGCTGCCCGCCCTGGTGCTCGGCTCGCTGTCACTGGCGTACGTCGCCCGGCTGACCCGGACCTCGATCGCCGAGAACCTGCGCGCGGACTACATGCGCACCGCGGTCGCCAAGGGCCTGCCCCGGTTCCGCATCCTCCGTATGCACCTGCTGCGGAACTCGATGATCCCGGTGGTCACCTTCCTCGGCGTGGACATCGGCGGGCTGCTCGCGGGCGCGGTGGTCACCGAGGGCATCTTCAACATCAACGGAATCGGCAGCGAGATGTTCGACGCGCTGTTCCGTCGCGAGGGTTCCACGGTGGTCGGCATCGTGACGCTGATCGTCATCATCTACCTCGTTGTCAGCCTGGTCGTCGACCTGCTCTACGCGGTCCTGGACCCGAGGATTCGCTATGCCTGACCTGACCAAGAGCGGGACGGACGGGAAGGACGGGAAGGAGCCGCGGGACGCTCCGGTCGCACCCGCCGCGCCGGCCGCCGCCGAACCCGCGCCCGGCAAGCCGCACAGCCTGTGGTCGGACGCCTGGCACGACCTGCGCCGCAGTCCCGTCTTCCTGATATCCGCGGCGATGATCCTCCTGCTGCTGCTCATGGCGTTCTTCCCCTCGCTGTTCACCAGCGGGGACCCGCGCGGCGCCGACCTGGACAAGTTCCTCCAGGAGCCGGACTTCGGCGCCGTGTTCCAGCCGGAGTGGCTCGGCTACGACGGCCAGGGCTACAGCATCTACACCCGCATGATCTACGGCACCCGGGCCTCCATCACGGTCGGCGTCCTGACCACCCTGATCGTCACCCTGCTCGGCGGGGTGACCGGCATGCTGGCCGGGTACTTCGGCGGCTGGGTGGACGCCCTGATCTCCCGGTTCATCGACGTCTTCCTCGGCATCCCGTTCCTGCTGGGCGCCATGGTCGTCCTGGTCGCGCTGGAGACCCGTACGGTCTACGTCGTGGTCACAGCCCTGGTGATCTTCGGCTGGACCCTGGTGGCGCGGGTGATGCGCGGTTCGGTGATCAGCGTGAAGCAGGCGGACTACGTCCAGGCCGCCAGGGCGCTGGGGGCGGGCACCCCTCGGATCCTGCTACGGCACATCCTGCCCAACGCCGTCGCCCCGGTGATCGTCGTGGCGACCATCGCGCTCGGCGGCTATATCGCGGCCGAGGCGACGCTTACGTACCTGGGGATCGGTCTGCAGCCGCCGACCGTGTCCTGGGGCGTCGACATCAGCGCGGGCAAGGACCAGATCCGTACCGCCCCACATGTGCTGCTGTGGCCCGGCGTCATTCTCAGCTTCACGATCCTGGCGTTCATCATGCTCGGCGACGCCGTCCGTGAAGCCCTCGACCCCAAGCTGCGCTGAGGGAGGCCTACGTGACGACTGAGGCGCATGTGCCCACTGCCGACGGTCCGTTGCTCGAAGTCAGGGACCTGCACGTCGAGTTCCGCACGAGGGACGCGGTGATCAAGGCCGTCAACGGCGTGAACTACTCCGTCAGCGCGGGCGAGACGCTGGCCGTGCTCGGCGAGTCCGGGTCCGGCAAGTCCGTGACCGCGCAGGCGATCATGGGCATCCTCGACATGCCGCCCGGCAGGATCCCCAAGGGCCGGATCACCTTCCGCGGCGAGGACATGCTCACCATGTCGGGCGAGGAACGCCGGAGCATCCGCGGCCGCAAGATCGCGATGATCTTCCAGGACGCGCTGTCGTCCCTCAACCCGGTGCTCTCCGTGGGCTACCAGCTCGGTGAGATGTTCCGCGTCCACCAGGGCCTGTCCCGTAAGGAGGCCAAGAGCCGGTCTGTCGAGCTGATGGAACGCGTCCGCATCCCGGCCGCCCGGCAGCGGGTGAACGACTACCCGCACCAGTTCTCCGGCGGCATGCGCCAGCGCATCATGATCGCCATGGCGCTGGCCCTTGAGCCCGACCTGATCATCGCCGACGAGCCGACCACGGCCCTGGACGTCACCGTGCAGGCCCAGGTCATGAGTCTGCTCGCGGAGTTGCAGCGCGAGTTCCACATGGGCCTGATCCTGATCACCCATGACCTGGGCGTGGTCGCCGACGTCGCGGACAAGATCGCGGTGATGTACGCGGGCCGGATCGTGGAGACCGCCCCGGTGCACGAGCTGTACAAACGCCCCGCGCATCCGTACACGCGCGGCCTGCTCGACTCCATCCCGCGCCTGGACCAGAAGGGCCAGGAGCTGTACGCGATCGAGGGCCTGCCGCCCAACATGGCCCAGGTGCCCACGGGTTGCGCCTTCCACCCACGCTGCCCGATGGCCCAGGACATCTGCCGTACGGAGGTGCCGCCGCTGCACCCGGTCCGCGAGCGGGACGGCAGCGAGCTGGTCGGGCGGGGCAGTGCGTGCCACTTCTGGAAGGAGACGATCCATGGCTGAGCTCACCAAGGCCGGTGGGCGGCGGCCCGACGAGCCGATCCTCCAAGTACGCGAGCTGGTCAAGCACTTCCCGCTCACCGTGGGCATCGTCTTCAGGCGGCACGTCGGCGCGGTCAAGGCGGTGGACGGGATCTCGTTCGACCTCCACCAGGGCGAGACGCTGGGCATCGTCGGGGAGTCCGGCTGCGGCAAGTCGACCGTGGCCCGGCTGCTGATGACACTGGAGACGGCGACCTCGGGTGAGGTCTTCTTCAAGGGCGAGGACATCACGCGGCTGTCGGGGCGGGCGCTCAAGGCCGTACGGCGCAACATCCAGATGGTGTTCCAGGACCCGTACACCTCGCTGAACCCGAGGATGACGGTCGGCGACATCATCGGAGAGCCGTACGAGATCCACCCCGAGGTCGCCNGCTCTCCGATGATGTCGCCGACCGTCATCCTCGGGTTCAGCGAGGTGTACGGGTCCTGGAACACCATCTGGATGTTGCGCCGTACGGCCTTGAGTGCCCGCCCCGACAGCCGGGTCACGTCCTCGCCCTTGTAGAGGATCTCGCCCGCGGTCGGCCGCTCCAGGTTCACCAGCAGCTTGGCGACCGTCGACTTGCCGCAGCCGGACTCGCCGACGATGCCGAGTGTCTCGCCCTGGTGGAGGACGAAGTCGACGCCGTCGACGGCCTTGACCGCGCCGATCTGCTTCTTGAAGAGGATGCCGCGGGTGAGCGGGAAGTACTTGACCAGGCCGCGTACTTCGAGGATCGGCTCGCCCTCGCCGACCGGGGCGGACTCCTCGGCCTCCTTGGTGAGCTCAGGCATCGCGCAGCGTCTCCTTCCAGAAGTGGCAGGCGCTCTGCCGGTCCTTCGAGACCTCGGACAGCGGCGGCACATCGGTGCGGCACACGTCCTGGGCCCTGGGGCAGCGCGGGTTGAAGGGGCAGCCGGGCGGGATCGCCGTCAGGTTGGGCGGCAGGCCCTTGATCGCGTACAGCTCCTGGCCCTTCTGGTCCAGGCGCGGGATGGAGTCGAGGAGGCCTCGGGTGTACGGGTGCGCGGGGGCCTTGTAGATCTCGTGCACGGGGGCGGTCTCCACGATCTTGCCCGCGTACATCACCGCGATCTTGTCCGCGACGTCCGCGACCACACCCAGGTCGTGGGTGATGAGGATCAGCCCCATGTTCAGCTCGCGCTGCAACTCCGCGAGCAGGTCCATCACCTGGGCCTGCACGGTGACGTCCAGCGCGGTGGTCGGCTCGTCGGCGATGATCAGCGAGGGTTCCAGAGCCATCGCCATGGCGATCATGATGCGCTGGCGCATACCGCCGGAGAACTGGTGCGGGTACTGCCCGACCCGTTCCCTGGCGGCCGGGATGCGCACCCGCTCCATCAGCTCGATCGCCTTGTTCCGCGCGTCCTTCTTGGACATCCCGCGGTGGACGATGAACATCTCGCCGAGCTGGTCGCCCACCGAGAGCACCGGGTTCAGCGAGGACAGCGCGTCCTGGAAAATCATGGCCATCTCGGCGCCCCGGACCTTCCGCCGCTCCTCCTCCTTGAGGGTCAGCAGGTCCCGTCCCTGGAAGACGACCTCCCCGCCGGTGATCTTCCCGGGCGGCATATCCAGAATGCCCATGATCGCCTGCGCGGTCACCGACTTGCCGGACCCCGACTCGCCGAGCACGGCCAGGGTCTCGCCCGCGTCCACCGAGTAGCTGACACCGTTGACCGCCTTGGCGACCCCGTCCCTCGTACGGAATTCCACCTGTAGGTCGCGTACGTCGAGCAACATCGTCCGGTGCCTCCTCGGCGACTCAGCGCAGCTTGGGGTCGAGGGCGTCGCGCACCGCGTCGCCGAGCATGATGAACGCGAGCACCGTGATGCTCAGCGCGCCCGCGGGATACAGGAGCATGTGCGGGGCGTTTCGGATCTGCGGGGCGGCGTTGGAGATGTCGATGCCCCAGGAGACCGTGGGGGGCCTGAGGCCCACGCCGAGGAACGACAGGGTCGCCTCAAGGGAGATGTACGTACCGAGAGCGATGGTCGCCACGACGATGACCGGGGCGACGGCGTTGGGCGCGATATGCCGCAGCAGCATCCGCCCGCTGCCCGCGCCGAGCGCACGGGCCGCCTGGACGTAGTCGTTCTGCTTGGCGGTGATCACCGAACCACGGGCGATACGCGCGATCTGCGGCCAGCCGAGCAGCACGATGAAGCCGACCACCGGCCAGACCGTGGAGCTGGTCACCACGGACAGGAAGACCAGGCCGCCAAGGACCACCGGGATACCGAAGAAGACATCCGCGACACGCGACAGCAGCGCGTCTCCCCAACCGCCGAAGAACCCGGCGAGCCCCCCGAGCAGCGAGCCGAGCAGCGCCGCGCCGAGCGTCGCGCAGATGCCGACCGTGATGGAGGCGCGGGCGCCGTACACCGTGCGGGTGTAGACGTCGCAGCCCTGGGTGTTGTAACCGAAGGGATGCCCTGGCGACGCGCCCTGCTGGGACTTGGACAGCTCGCAGAACTGCGGGTCGCCGCTGGCGATCAGCTGCGGCCAGATCGCGATGGTGACGAGGAAGAGGATCAGCAGAGCGGAGACGATGAAGATGGGGCTGCGGCGCAGCTGGTGCCAGGCGTCGGACCAGAGGCTGCGCGGCTTGCCCGTCGGTCCGGTGCCTTCGGGGCCACCGGGGGTCTTCTCCAGGGTCTCGGCCTCGTCCATCGCGAGGTCCATGGAGCCTCCCGCTCCGGTGGGTGCGATGGCCTGCCTGTTGATGTCTTGCGGGTCGTACGGCTCAGGCATAGCGAATCCTCGGGTCCAGGACCGCGTAGAGCAGGTCGACGAGCAGGTTCGCCACCAGGAAGACGATCACCAGGATCGTCACGAAGCCGACGACGGTGGGGGCGTTGTTGCGGAGGATGCCCTGGTAGATCTGGAAGCCGACGCCGTGGATGTTGAAGATCTTCTCGGTGACGATGGCGCCGCCCATCAGGAAACCGATGTCGGCGCCGATGAAGGTGACCACCGGGATCAGCGAGTTCCGCAGCAGGTGGCGGCTGATGACCCGGTGCCTGGGCAGTCCCTTGGCGATGGCGGTACGTACGTAGTCGGCGCGGACGTTCTCGGCGATGGAGGTACGGGTGAGCCGGGTGACGTAGGCGAGGGAGACCAGGGCGAGGACGACGCCGGGCAGGAGCAGCTCGCTGAACGGCGCCTCCGACGACACGCTCGGGCGGATGATCCCCCATTTCACGCCCAGCAGGAACTGCAGCACATAGCCGCTGACGAAGGTGGGGATCGAGATCACCAGGAGGGTCATCAGCAGGACGGAGTTGTCCACGAACCGGCCGCGCTTGAGGCCGCTGGCCACGCCGAGGCTGATGCCGACGACCAGTTCGATCAGGATGGCCACCAGGGTCAGCCGCAGGGTCACCGGGTAGGCGCTGGCCATCAGTTCGGTGACCTTCTGGCCGTTGAAGGCGGTACCGAAGTCGCCCTGGAAGATCTGGCCCATGTAGAGGAGGTACTGCTTCCACAGGGGCTCATCGAGGTGGAGGTCGTGGCGGATACGGGCGGCGGTCGCCGGGTCGGGCGCCTTGTCGCCGAAGAGGGCCGCGACCGGGTCACCGAGCGCGTACACCATGAAGAAGATCAGGAACGTGCTGCCGATGAACACCGGGATCATCTGGAGCAGCCGCCGGATCACATAGCGTCCCATGGGGGCTCCGGAGGTAGGACTGAAGGCCGTTGCCCGGAGGGTGCTTTCCAGGAACGGCCTTCAGTGGAGGGTCAGTTGACCTTGATCTGGTCGTAGACCGGAACGCTGAACTGGTTCAGGGCGACATCCGAGACCTTGTCCGAGTAGCCGGCGCTGCCGTTCTGGTACCAGAGCGGGATGGCGGGCATCTCTTCGGCGAGGATCTCCTCGGCCTCCTGGAACGCCTCGATGGCGGCTTCTTCGTCGGACTCCTGGTTGGCCTTGTCGACGAGCGCGTCGAACTCCTTGTTGCTGAACTTCCCGTCGTTGGACGAGGCGCCGGTGTAGTAGAGCGGCTGCAGGAAGTTCTGGATGAGCGGGTAGTCCGCCTGCCAGCCGGCCCGGAACGGACCGGTCATCTTGTCGGTGGTCACCTGACTGCGGTAGTCGGCGAAGGTACCGACCGGGTTGACCGTGCAGACCGTGCCCTCGCCTAGCGCGTTGTTGATGCTGTTGCAGACGGCGTCCATCCACTGGCGGTGCGACCCGGTGTCGACGTTGGAGGTGAGGGTGACCTTCCCGCCGGGCAGCCCGCCGCCCTCCTCGATCAGCTTCTTCGCCTCGTCCGCATCGAACTCGCAGGCGTCACCGCAGACTTCGTCGTCGTACCCGCCCTTATCGCCGAGTGCCGGGGAGGTCCAGTCCTTGGCCGGGGTGCGGGTCTCCTGGAAGATCTGCTTGGTGATCTCCTCGCGGTTGATCGCCATGGACAGCCCGCGCCGGACCTTCTCCGTCCCCTCCTTCGACCAGTCGTCCTGGTAGAGCGGGAAGGTGATCGTCTGGATGATGAGGGCGGGCTGGTTGATATACCGGTCCCCGAGATCGCTCTCGACGTTCTTGAGTTGCTGCGCCGGGACGTCGTCGACGAGATCTAGGTTCCCCGCCATCAGGTCCGTGTACGCGGTGTTGTTGTCGGTGTAGACAACGAGATCCACGCCACCGTTCTCGGCCTTGTCCTCGCCGCTGTACTCGTCCCACGCCCGGAGCTTCATGCTGGAGCCCTTGGAGTACGAGTCCACCGTGTACGGGCCGTTGCCGATGGGCTTGTTCAACCAGGCCTCGTGGTCGCTGAAGAACGCTTCGGGCAGCGGCGAGAAGGCCTGATAGCCGAGGGTCTCGGGCCAGGTCGAGAACTTCTCCTTCAATTCGACCGTGAAGGTGTTGTCCCCCGTGACCTTCAGCCCGGACATCTCTTCGGCCTTGGCGTCACCGGACTCCGGGTGGACCTCGTCGTATCCGACGATGGACGAGAAGAACGGCGCGTTGTTCTGCTTGTTGTCGATATGCGCGGCGTAGTTCCAGGCGTCGACGAACGACTTCGCGGTGACGTCCTCGCCGTTGCTGAACTTCCACCCGTCCTTGAGCGTGACGGTGAAGTTCTGCGAGTCCTCGGTCTCGATACCCTCGGCGACCATGTCCTTGGCCTCGCCGGTCTCCGGGTCGTACCGCTTCAGCCCCCGGAAGATCATGTCCAGGACCTTGCCGCCCTGCACCTCGTTCGTGTTCGCCGGCTCCAGCGGATTCTGCGGATCACCCCACGAGGACCGCACGATGCCGGAACCGTCACCGCCGCCGCTGCCGCTGTCGTCGCCGCAGGCCGTCGCCGCCAGGGCGACGGCGACCGCGCATGCGGCCCACTTGGCGTGCGTGGCTCCACGCATGGGGTGCCTCCTTGGGTGCCTAAGTCTGACTTAGGCCCAAATACACCCCACGCTGTTGCCTAGCGCACCTTTAGTACCGCTGTCTGTGCGTTCTGCGACGCAGAATCCCCCGGATGCCCGAGTGGGCGGCCGGGGGCGCCGAGCGGGGGCCGTTCTCGCTACCCTCAAGGTATGGACTACGCGAAGATGCGCGCGATCGCTGAGGATCTCTCGGCTTACGCCGAGCGCCTTGAGGGGTCCTGGAGCGTCGAGATCGGCCCTTCGGGTCCGTTCCTCGCCATGATGTGCCCCTCGAAACGCCACGAGGGCACAGTCCGCCGCATCCGCAACCAACTGAACGATCAACTCTCCGCCACCCACCCCGGCTACATCTGCGAGAACGGCCCCGAGATAGAGCATCCCTCGATCGGGCGTATGCGGCGGCCGGACGCCGTCGTGATCCCCGAGGCCGTACTCGACGAGGAGGGCCTCACCGTCGACGCCACGCAGGTCCTGGCCGTCATCGAGATCGTCTCCCCGTCGAACCCGAACAACGACTACGGCGAGAAGCTGTCCGAGTACCCGGCCATGGGTATCGGCCACTACCTGATCGTCGACCCGCGCACCGGCACCATCGAGGTGCACTCCGAGCCCTGCCGGGACCGCTACGCGCGAAAGGACCCGTATATCTTCGGCGACGCGGTGCCGTTCGGCCCGTGGACGGTGGAGACCGCCGACTTCCGCCGCTACGGGAAGCCGGGGCCGGGGAACGACAAGCGTTGAGTCAGATACCAGTCACGAATTAAGAGAAAGCCCCCGCCCCGCCGTGGTCAGCGGGAACGGGGACAGGGCCCTTCAACTGCCTAGCCCACCTGTAGTACTGCTGAGTACCGCTGTCTGTGCGTTCTGCGACGCAGAATCCCCCGGATGCCCGAGTGGGCGCGCGGCGGGTGGCCGGACCTCGACCATCCTGCGCTCCGGGCCGCTGCGGCGCAGGACGAGATAGCCGACGAAGGCCGCGGGCCCGAAGAAGATCTGCGCGGGAATCAGGGTCGGCAGATCTCCGGTGACCGCCTCGACCAGCATCGGGGTCATCGGCGGGAGGAGTCCGCCGAAGACGGTGACAAGCCCGAGCGCGACGTACAGCCCCCGCCGCCCGTACGACTTGTACGCGACGGTGCTGTACAGCGCGTACACCAGCAGATCGCCCATCCCCACGACGGCCCCGAGGTCCCCGATGCGGATGCCTGCCGACGGGGCGAAGGCGTACCCCTGCACCGCGTTGAACAGCCGCTGGGTGATCGGTACGACGGTGGCGAAGAAGATGTCGTACACG
The DNA here is from genome assembly GCF_046540415.1 of Streptomyces sp. E11-3. Taxonomy (NCBI): domain Bacteria; kingdom Bacillati; phylum Actinomycetota; class Actinomycetes; order Kitasatosporales; family Streptomycetaceae; genus Streptomyces; species Streptomyces sp. E11-3. The sequence goes on from NZ_JAZGRL010000001.1 coordinate 2,601,223, forward strand.
GCCAGCGCCAGCGCGAACCGGGACACATGGCGCAGCCGGAGCCCGCCCTGGGCGTTGAGGTTGGCCGCGCCGACCGCCATCATCACGATCATGGTGCTGTTGACCAGCCAGTAGGGCGTGGCGTCCGTGGGGTCGTTCTCCGCCGCTCGGGCGGTGATCCAGTCGGCCGCCACCAGGCCGAGGATGAGCAGCCAGCGCAGCCAGCCGGGCCGGATCACCGAGCCCCAGGTGACGGCGAGACCGCCGATCAGGGTCAGGCCGAGCACCAGCGGCAACAGCCAGCCGGGCAGGGCGAGATAGAGAAACGGAAGCGCGACGACGAAGGCCATCATGATGACCATGTCGTTGCCGTTGAAGGCGCCGACGGCCGGCCTGGGGAGGGTGAACCGCCGGAAGAAGGCGACGCCCGCGAGCGCGACGCCCACCGAGATACCCAGCGTGACCAGAATGAAGAAGGCGTGCTGTGCGGTGCTCACGCGGCCCTCCCGGTGAAGCTGCTCTCCGTCAGGTCGGAGCGGTATCGGCGTAGTTCACGGCCGTCCACGTCCACGATGTCGAGGTCGGTGTCGATACCGGCGGATGCGAAGCGGGCGATCACGTCCGAGCGGTCCCAGTCCGCCGACTGCGACGTCGGCAGCTCGATCCGCAGCCGGCCCTCGACGACGGAGGCCCGGTGCCGCACCGGCCAGCGGACCCCCGGCAGGGCGTCGAGCACCTCGATGACATCGCGCGGCGTCACCACGCCTTCGGCCGTACGCAGCACATGGTCGGCCTTGCCGAGGATGTGCGAGGTCGCCGGCACGTTCGCCATCTCGCAGTCGAGCGACCCGTCGGGCAGCCGTCGTACGAGGTCGCGGGTGTCGTAGCGGAAGAGCGGCATGCACTCCCGGTACGGGTAGAAGGGCGTCGCCACGATCGTGCCGAGCGCGCCGGGCTCGGCCGGTTCGCCCGTCTCCAGGTCACACACCTCGACGAGGCCGATGCTGGCGTCGATATGCAGATGGCGCTGCCGGCAGATCGCCCCGGCCATGGGGGTCAGCTCGGTCATGCCATAGCCGTCGTGGACGCGGGCGCCGAAGGTGTCGGCGGCGGCTTCCGCGAGGGCGGAGGAGAGCACCTCGCTGCCGACGTTGATGGCACGCAGCCTGAAGTCCTCCGGGCCCAGCCCTCGTTCGCGGGCCAGGGTGATCAACTGGCCGAGGTAGCTGGGGTAGGTGACCATCAGCGTCGGTGATCCTGCGCCGGTGCCGACCATGAGGTCCAGCGTCTCGGCGGGCGGCACCAGGCCCACCATCCGGATGGACGCGCCCACCAGGCGGGCCACCTGCATCTCGGCGTACGAGGTGCCGGTCGCACGCGAACTCACGTTGAACTGCATCAGATCGGTGCTGCGCATACTGCCGCGCAGGATCTGGGAAAGCGCCACGAGCGCGGGCCAGAGCCGCTCCTCGTAGGCGGAATACCAGATCTCCGCGGGCCGCCCCGTCGTCCCCGTGGTCCGGGAGGCGAGAAAGGGCTCGCCGCACAGGAAATCCTCGGCGCGCTTGACCAGGTCCGTCTTGGTGGTGACCGGCACCGCACCGACGTTTTCCATGGTCAGCCCGGCCGGATCGACTCCGGCGGCCTTGAAGTGCTCAGCGTAGAAAGCCGATTGGGTCGTGAGTCGTTCGGCGGTGCGGCGCAGGGCCTTGTTCGTCAGATCGGTTCGCATCTGGGGGTCGGCGGACGCGCCGCGCAGCAGCTGCTCGACGTCCTCACCGGGAGAACCGAATTCGGCAAGTGTCTCTAACGCGTCGGCGACGAGTTTCTCCGCGGAACGCACATTGATCGGACGGCCGACGACCATCGCCAACGCCAGCCGGAACTGCCGGATACCCGAGTCGAACATGACCCTCCCCGCCCGAAATACCGAAGTCCGAAAACCCGCGGTGCCGGGGTGGGCGACCGATCGGCCGCCCACCCCGGAGCCCCTACTAGCTGGGGCAGTTGGAGAACAGCACGCCGGCCATGGAGCCGACGATGTACTTCGTGTGCTTCAGGGTGGAGACGATCGCGGACATTCGAGAACCTCCTACGTCGTGACGATCACCAGTCGGTGACCGCGAGTAATGCTCTGGGTAGATGATCAGCCCTGTCAAGGCCAATCACGTAAATTCTGTTCGGAAGTCGGTCACCGAATACGGAATATCGGACTCCTTTAATGCGGAACCACCTATCGCCAATTGCTGCTGCGAATGGGCGTTTTGGCGTCGCACCCGGGGTTGAGCACGTCCGACACAGCGGTCACGCCGACTTCGTGCGCGATCGAATCGACGACCGAATCGACCGTACGGCCGCCGCCCGCGCTACGGCGCGTCCGCGCCTTGCGCCGCCCCGGTGAGGCTGTGCAGCAGGGCGCGGAGGGCGGTGGGGGTGGTGGCGATGACCGCGGCCGGGGTGTCGCTCTCGCGGAGGTGGGGGCGACCGGTGGGGTCTGTGGACACCTCTACGCAGGTGTCGGCGCCCCCTTCGCTGAAGCTGGACTTCTGCCACCTGAGCCGAGCCATGCACGCCTTCNGTGGTGGCGATGACCGCGGCCGGGGTGTCGCTCTCGCGGAGGTGGGGGCGACCGGTGGGGTCTGTGGACACCTCTACGCAGGTGTCGGCGCCCCCTTCGCTGAAGCTGGACTTCTGCCACCTGAGCCGAGCCATGCACGCCTTCCTAGAGCAGCGGGTAAAGGAGTCGCTGGATCAGCCCCAGCGAGTCCTTCGCGGCATGCGCCTCGGGCGGGACCGCCGCGTCAACCGGAGGAAGTGCCGCTTCCCGCAGCCTAGCGAACAGGCTCCGGTACTTGACGACCGCCTCGGCATCCCCCAGGTACAGGGACTTCTCGACGTGCGCGACGATCACCGTGCTCAGCTCCCGGACCGGGGGTTCGATGAGTGTGAACGATGTTCCGAACGGGACCGGCCCGTCGAACGGCAGGATCTGCACGGTCACTTGAGGCGACCGCGAGGCTTCGATCAGCCGCTGCAACTGCTCTCGCATGACGTCCTGGTCACCCAACGACGGGTGGAGCGCCGCCTCGTGCACGATCGCGTGCAGGTGCGGCGGGCGCTGCCCGGTCAGGACGCGCTGCCGCCGCATCCGGAACTCGACGGCCAGGTCATGCTCGTCATTCGTGGCGCGCGCATACCCGCGCCGGTGAATGGCGGTCGCGTACGCCTCGGTCTGCAACAGGCCCGGCACGAACATCGGCTCGTAGCAGGTCAAAGTCTGGGCTGAGGCCTCCAGTTCGGCCAGGTCGAGGAGCGAGGGCCGCAGCCGCCCTCGGTACTCGCTCCACCAGCCCTTGCCGGAGTCCTGCTCCATGTCGACCAAGGCACCTATCAAAGTGGCATCACTGATACGGCACTCTGACGCCAGCGTGCGGAGTCGGTCGGCTCCGATCGTGGTGCGCCCCGCCTCGATGTGACTCAGCTGCGGTTGCTTCATGCCGAGCCGGGCGGCCAGCTCGTACGACGACAAACTCGCGCTCTCCCGCAACCGTCGCAGCTCTACACCAAGCCTCCGTTGCCGGTAGCTCGGACTCGTCCTCAGCCCCACGCCTCCCCCTTCGCTCAGTGCGATCCAGTCTCCGCCTGAACTAGCAATACCTACAAGCAGGTTGCAGTGATGCACCCACCATCCCTACCGTGAGTATGACGCTAGTCACAGCAGGTACTCACCCTGGAGGGTGCCATATGCGCACGCCCGAACAACCCGACCCCCTCTGGTCCTACGGACTCGCCATCCCCCACGCGCCCCACGCCGTCGGCGTCGTCCGCGCGACCATCCGCGGCATCCTCCGAGCCGCCAGGCTCACCTGCATCACCGACACGGTCGAACTGCTCGCATCCGAGCTCGCCACCAACGCCTACCGGCACTCCGTAGCCGAGGCATACGTCTGCATCGACCGCGTCCTGAACGACGTACGCGTCACCGTGTGGGACCACGGCCCGGGCACCCCCGCCCCCGCCGAGGCGCCGCCTGACGCCGTCTCCGGGCGCGGGCTCGGCATCGTCCAGGCGTGCGCGGACGACTGGGGCGTGCGGAGCTACCCGCACGGCAAGGCGGTGTGGTTCACCGTGACCGCGAAGCCAGAGGGCGATCAGGCATGACGGCGAGCACTCCCGAAGAGCTGCGCCGTGCGCTCACGCTACTCGCACCAGACGCGCTGCCGACGTTCGACGCCGAGCGCGCCGACGCCCTGCGGCAGGCGCGCGAGCAGGTCAGCGCCGCGCCGATGCGCCGCTTCGTCGGGCAGTGGGCGGTGTACGTCGCGGTGGAGCGCCACCCAGAGCAGGCGGCAGCGCTGTGGGACCTCAAAGCGCGGGCCGCCACGACCGACAGCCACGAGGAGGCCCGAGCCATCGCGGCAGAGATCGGCCGCATCCTCGACGCCGCCTGCGACGGGGCCGGGGCCGGGATCGAGAACGGTCGAGGAGCCTCGTGAGCGGGCGTCGACGTCACCGAGATCAAGGAGGGGCCGCGCCGGGGCCACCGCCATCACCCGAGTGATCCCACCGTTCGACGAGCTCTAGGAGCGGGTGCCGGGCCGTCGGTCCTGCGAGAGGGGTGGTGCTCAGTCCTCGTCGGACTCGTGCGCGTCCTCCAGCGCCGCCAGCGCCGGGTCGAGGATGACGTCCTTGCCATGGGCCTCGACGATCGGGTCCTCCGGGAAGTGGCAGGCCGTCAGGTGGCCTTCCGTGTTGCCGGAGATCTGGACCAGCGGCGGGTCGTCCGTGGCGCACTTGTCCTGCGCCTTCCAGCAGCGGGTGCGGAAGTGGCAGCCGGAGGGCGGGTTGATCGGGGACGGGACGTCGCCCGCGAGGCGGATGCGCTCGCGCGGCGGGCCGTCGCCCTCGATCTCCACCTCGGGCACGGCCGAGAGCAGGGCGTGGGTGTACGGGTGGCGGGGGCGGGTGTAGATGGACTCGCGGTCGCCGACCTCCACCACCTTGCCGAGGTACATCACGGCCACGCGCTGGGAGAAGTGGCGTACGACGGCCAGGTCGTGGGCGATGAAGAGGAAGGCGATGCCCATCTCTTCCTGGACCTTCTTGAGAAGGTTCACGACCTGGGCCTGGATCGAGACGTCGAGTGCCGAGACCGGCTCGTCCGCGATGATCAGCTTGGGTTCGAGGGCGAGGGCGCGCGCGACGCCGATGCGCTGGCGCTGACCGCCGGAGAACTCGTGCGGGAAGCGGTTGTAGTGCTCCGGGCTGAGGCCGACCGTCTCCAGGAGCTCACGCACCTTCTGCTCGCGGCCACCCGGCGGGTTGATTCCGTTGACCTCCATCGGGCTCTTGATGATGGTGCCGACGGTTTGCCGCGGGTTCAGAGACGAGTACGGGTCCTGGAAGATCATCTGGATCTCGGACCTGATCGGCGCGAGTTCCTGGCGCTTGGCGTGCGTGATGTCCTGGCCCGCATAGGTGATCTTGCCGCCGGTGGGCTCCAGGAGCCGCGTGATCAGCCGTCCGGTGGTGGACTTGCCACAGCCGGACTCACCAACCAGGCCCAGGGCCTCGCCCTTGTAGACGGTCAGGTCGACCCCGTCCACGGCCTTGACCGCACCGACCTTGCGCTTGAACGGGAAGCCACCGTAGATCGGAAAGTGCATGGCCATGCCCTCGACGGTGAGGAGTTCCTCACCGGTGGTGGCGGGCGTGTCCGAGTGACCCTGCTTTGGCAGAGTGACGTTGTCGCTCATGTCTTGGCGTCTCCCTAACCAAGCCTGGGCTTGATCTGATCGATGAAGATGTCCTGCCGCTGGTCCGCCGTGAGGTGGCACGCGGCGGCACGCCCGTCGGCGAGCGGCGGCCGCTCGCTGGTGCACCGGCCGCCGCCGACCGTGTCGACGTAGGTGCAGCGCGGGTTGAAGGCGCATCCGGTGGGCGGGTTGAGCAGGCTGGGCGGGGAGCCGGGGATCGGCATGAGCTCCTCGTTGATGTCACCGCCGAGGCGCGGCATCGAGCTCAACAGACCCCAGGTGTACGGGTGCTGGGGAGCCCGCAGGACCTCGCGGACGCTGCCGCGCTCCACAGCCCGGCCCGCGTACATCACCAGCAGGTCGTCGGCCATGCGGGAGATGACGCCCAGGTCGTGCGTGATGAACACAATCGCCGAACCGAACTCCTGCTGGAGGTCCTTGAGCAGGTCCAGGATCTGGGCCTGGACCGTCACGTCGAGCGCCGTGGTCGGCTCGTCGGCGATCAGCAGGTCCGGGTCGCAGATCAGGGCCATGGCGATCATGGCGCGCTGGCGCATACCGCCGGAGTACTGGTGCGGGTAGTCGTTGAAGCGCATCGCGGGCTGCGGGATACCGACCTTGTCGAGCATCTCGATGGTCCGCGCCTTCGCCTCCTTCTTGGAGGCGCCGGTGTGCTTCATGTACGGCTCGGAGATCTGACGGCCGATGGTGTAGTACGGCGAGAACGCAGTCAGCGGGTCCTGGAAGATCATCGCGACCTTGTTGCCGCGCAGCTTCTCCATGTCCTTCTCGGACGCGGTGGTCAGCTCCTGGCCGTCCAGGTTGATCTCCCCCTCGACCGTGGAGGTCTTGGGGTTGTGCAGGCCGAGGACGGTGAGGTTGGTGACGGACTTGCCGGAGCCCGACTCGCCCACGATGCCCAGCGTCTTGCCGCGCTCGACGTCAAAGGAGAGCCCGTCCACCGCTTTGACGATGCCGTCCTCGGTGGAGAACCGCACCCGCAGGTCGCGAACCGAGAGGAAGGCGTCCGACCCGGTCGGGGCCGGTGTGTCTTCGGTCTTGGTCAGTGTGGTCACGGTCGTTCTCCTAGGCGAGGCGCACGCGCGGGTCGATGTAGGCGTAGCAGATGTCCACGATGATGTTCAGAATCAGGATGAAGAACGCCCCGAACATCATCACACCCATGGTCAGCGGCAGATCCTTGGCTGCTGACGACTCCACCGCGAGACGGCCGATGCCCGCCAGGTCGAAGGTGAACTCAGTGACCACACCGCCGCCAAGGAGCGCGCTCAGGTCCATACCGATGATAGTGACGATCGGGGTGAGCGAGCCGCGCCAGGCGTAACGGAAGAAGACGTACTTGCGTCCCATGCCCTTGGCACGCGCCGTGCGGACGTGCTCCTCCTGGAGCTGCTCGATCATCGTGGAGCGGGACATACGCGTGTACTGCGCGACGAAGATGGTGGCCATCACGGCCCACGGGATCAGCAGGCCGACCGCCCAGGCGAGCGGGTCCTCGGTGAACTCGTGGTACTTGGGGTTCTCCATCCAGCCCGTTTGGTAGACGAGGAGACCCAGCACGATCGGACCGAGGAAGTAGATCTGGAACGAGCTCAGCACCATCGAGGCGCCGCTGACACCCTTGTCGACCGCGGTGCCGCGCTTCCAGGCAGCGAGCAGACCCGAGGCAAGGCCCAGGACCAGGAAGATGACCAGGCCGCCGATGGTCAGCGACAGCGTCAGCGGGAACCGGTCCATGATCGAGTCCCAGACGAATTCGCCCGAGGCGAAGGACTGCCCGAGGCACGGGGCGGGGCAGCTCCCGGCGGCGAAGTCCCGGCCAGCCACGATGCCGACCATGAATTCCCAGAACTGCGTGGTGATGGGTTTGTCCAGGCCGAAGTTCGCGCGGATGACCGCGAGATTCTCCGGTGAGCAGTTCTTGCCACAGGAGAGGGCGGCGAAGTCCTGGGGGATTGTATAGAACAGGAAGAACGTGAACGCGCCGATCAAGAACATGATCATGACGGCGCCGGTCAACCTGCGGATAAGAAACTGAAGCATGGCGGGCGGCTGCTCTCTTCGGAAGCGGCGGTGGTGAGGGGTGAAGTGGGTCCGTGGGGGTGCGCTCCGCCTGGCGCGCACCCCCACGGATCAGCCGTGGCTAAGCGTTACGGCTTCTTCAGGTACAGGTCGTTGATGTTCACGTAGCTCGACTCGGTGCTGTACCGGGTACCACCGATGTTGGAGCCGAAGAGCTGCAGCTGCTTGGCGTAGTAGATCGGGGCGGCGGGGTTGACCTCCTCGACGATCCGCTTGTGCGCCTGCTCCCAGGTCTTGGCGGCCGCCTCGGGCTCCTCGGTGAGGGCCTTCTGGATGAGCTCGTTGACCTTGGGGTCGTTGATGTGGGAGTAGTTCGAGGCGCCGTCGGAGATCAGCTCACCGTCGTAGACCGGGGTGACGACCGTGGCCGGGGACGGCCAGTCCTGGCCCCAGCCGGTGATGTAGATGTCGTACGGGTTCTTGACCTTGCCGATCTGCTCGTAGTACGAGGCCGAGTCGATCTCCTTGGTCTGGGGGTCGAACCCGAGCTTCTCCAGCGTGCGCTTGATGATGAGCTGCTGCTTCTGGGCGCGCGGGGTGTTGGCGTAGGCGTAGCTGATCTTGGTGCCTTCCTTGACACCCGCCTCCTTCAGAAGCTCCTTGGCCTTCTTCATGTTGCCCATCGGAGTCTTCGACTTCTCGAACGGGTCGTAGTTCGGGTCGTAGCCCGGCAGGGTCGGGGCGAACAGACCACCGGCCAGCTCACCGCCGTACTTACCACCGTCGGCCCCGATCATGGACTTGTTCGGGATGGCGTAGGTGATCGCGTCACGGACCTTCTTGTCCTTGACGATGTCCTTGTCAAGGTTGAAGTTCATCTGCCACACGTAGGGCTGGAAGCCCTTGATCGTGCGCTTGTTGACCTTGGGGTCGGAGACGACGTCCTTGATCTGCGCCGGGTCGACGGAGGTCGTGAACTGGATGAAGTTCTTCGCCTCGCCCTGGTCGGCGACCAGACGCTTGGTCTGGCTGGCCTGCTCGACGGTGGTGGTGAAGTCGTAACCGTCCACGTACTGGTGGCGGACCACGTCCGTCTTCGGGTCCCAGTGGGGGTTCTTCACCATCTTCAGGGACTTGCCGGGCTTGCGCTCAGCGATCTTGTACGGGCCCAGCGCGGCCGGGGCCTTGTCGTACTTCTCCTTCGTGTCCCGCTTCTCGGGAACGATGGAGTATCCGGCCATCGCCAGCGCCTGCGGCAGGTCGGGGCGCGGCTGGTCGAAGTGGAAGATGATCGTCTTGTCGTCCGGGGTCTCCAGGACGTCGTCCGGCAGGTGCTTGCCCTTGTACGGGCCGTCCGGCAGCGCCTTGCGGTAGTCCTTGCCGGAGAGCCAGGTCTGGAGGAAGCTCGGGCCGTCGAAGATGAACTCCGCGTACAGCCGCTCAACGGTGTGGCGGACGTCGGCCGAGGTGATCTCGTTGCCCTCGTCGTCCTTGATGCCGTCCTTGAGGGTGAACGTCCAGGTCTTGCCGTCGTCGGAGGACTGGCCGGAGTCGGTGGCGATGTCACCGACGACGGTCAGGTTGCCGTCCTTGTCCTCAAGGAAGTTGGTCAGCTTGCGGTGGGTCAGCCGGGAGAACTGACCCGCGTCGCTGACGTAGATCTGACCCGGGTCCATGTGGCTCAGGTCCGACTGCAGGTAGACGCCGATGGTGCCGCCGGACTGTGCTCCGGACACCTCCTTGGCGGGGCCGGTGGAGGCAGCGGCGTCGCCATAGGCGACGGGCTTCGACTGCTTCGCGGCGTCTTCCTTCTTCGCGGACTCGTCCTTGGAGTTGTCCTTGCCACTGTCGTTGGAGCAGCCGGTGAGCGCCAGTGAGCCGGCCGCGACGGCGACGACTATGGCACGCATGGAGCGCGATCGGGTGAGCTTCATGATGCTCGTGCACCTACCTGTCAGATTTGTTTAGGAGAACTGCTGCCTGATCCGGTTGCCCGGCGCGAGCGGTGGCAGCCACCACCCGCAGAAGGACGTCACCGTCCGGTCTTGGGGTCAAACGCGTCGCGGACCGAGTCACCGAGAAGGTTGAAGGCCAGGACGAACACGAACAGGGCGATGCCCGGGAAGAACATGTAGGTCGGGTTCTGCTCGTAGTTCTTGGCGCCGATGGCGAACATCCGGCCCCAGTCGGGTGTCGGTTCGACGAAGCCGACACCGACGAACGACAGGAACGCGATGGACAGGATGGCGCTGGGCAGCATGTAGGTGCCCTGCACCAGGATCGGGGTGACGATGTTCGGGAGGATCTCCTTGCGGACGATCCGCCACCGGGACGCACCCGAGACCTTGGCGGCCTCGACGAACTCGCGCTCGCGCAGCGACAGTACCGAGCTGCGCACCAGACGGGCCATACCCATCCAGCCGAGGAACCACATCACCAGGACGATCGCGACGGCCCGGATATAGGTCGGAGTCTCCTCCGCGGGATCGACGAACAGCGAGACCACGATGGGCATGAAGGCGATGAAGAACAGCTGGCTCGGGAAGGCCAGGAAGAAGTCGGTGGCCCGGCCCAGCCAGTAGTCGACCTTGCCGCCGAAGAAGCCGCTGACCATACCGATCAGCACGCCGGTGGCCACGCTTAGGGCCGTGATGACGAGAGCCATGAAGAGCGAGGTCCGCATGCCGTACAGCAGCATGGTGAACACATCGCGTCCCACGACGGGCTCGACGCCGAACCAGAACTCTCCGGACATACCGCCGAAACTGCCGGCCGGCATCTCGAAGTCATCGAGCAGGAACGGGTAGTCCGGCTCCAGTGCGTAGAGCGTGTAGGGGTCCTTGCCGTAGAGCCAGGAGATCACCGGTGCCAGCAGCGCGATCGCGAAGTAGGCGATCACCACCCAGGCGCAGACCACGCCCGTACGGTCGCGCTTGAAGCGCGCCCACATCAGCTGGCCGGGAGAGCGGCCCGTATGGCCCTTGGTCTCCTTGCCGTCCGCCTTCGTCCCGGTCTCTTCGTCCACGGCGGCGGACGCCTGGGCGTCCTCGGCCTCAACTGGACTCGTCATCATTTGTCCATTTCACAGGTGTTCAGCTGCCAACGACCCCGCGCCGACTGGCAGTTGGAGGATCAAGAGCTACGACACCGCTCACCCGGACGAGCGGAACCAAACCCGAAAGGGCATTCTGGTCCGCTGCCTTGAGAGAGGTGAAGTGCCCTGAGGTCACAGATCGGCCGATGGGCCGGGACCGTCAGAGCAGTCCGCCATGTACGGCAGCGCCGTTCGCCGAGACACACTGGATGAGACCGACCGCGCGTACCACCGGGGACTTCGCGGCCCACTGAGCGCTTGTGGCACCGAACATGGGCTTTCCTCCTCTTGAGTCCACTCGTTCATTACGAGAGAAGGTGCCGTTGGCCCGACCGACACCCCTGACGGTCGAGGCAGGCACCTCTAGTGCTCGCGAGTCGGCGCTCCCCACGGCGCGTGACCCATTGACCCGAGCTCTACGCGCTCAACTATTAGCCATCGACTTCCGCCCGACCACAGTCTTTTGGTCTCGGTTCGATCACACCTGCTGGTTACTTCTTCCGAAATCTGGACAAACCGATCCGAGATAGATGACCGCGAAACGGACTCGTTACACACCTATCGGTCAGGTAACACCGACTACCGGACGCGACGCGACGGAAAACCAGTTGCGGATCAAGCCATGGGGAGTGATCGTTCATCGCCGATGACGGCGGCACCCCCGGCATCCCCCATGACTCCCCGCGGCGTCCCCCCGGACGCAAACTGGCCCGACTCTACGCCGAGATGACGTGGAGTCGGGCCATGTCTGTGTCAAAACTGTGGGTCAAATCTCTCAACCCACACGGGACCCGGTGAGGTCCAGGCCTAGCCGTGCTTGGCCTTGGAGGCCGCGCGGCCGCGCTGCTTCTGGTCCAGGACGACCTTGCGGATGCGGACCGTCTCCGGGGTCACCTCGATGCACTCGTCGTCGCGGCAGAACTCCAGGGACTGCTCAAGCGACAGCTTGCGGGCCGGGACCACGTTCTCGGTGGTGTCCGCGGAGGCCGCACGCATGTTGGTGAGCTTCTTCTCCTTGGTGATGTTCACGTCCATGTCGTCGGCGCGCGAGTTCTCGCCGACGATCATGCCCTCGTAGACCTCGGTGCCGGCCTCGGTGAAGATGACACCGCGCTCCTGGAGGTTGACCATCGCGAACGGCGTCACCGAGCCCGAGCGGTCCGCGACCAGCGAGCCGTTGTGGCGGGTGCGCAGGTCGCCGAACCACGGCTCGTGGCCCTCGAAGATGGAGTGCGCGATGCCGGTGCCGCGGGTCTGGGTCAGGAACTCCGTACGGAAGCCGATCAGGCCACGGGACGGGACGATCCACTCCATGCGGATCCAGCCCGAGCCGTGGTTGGTCATGGTCTCCATACGGCCCTTGCGGGTCGCCATCAGCTGGGTGATGGCGCCGAGGTGCTCCTCGGGCGAGTCGATCGTCATGCGCTCGATCGGCTCGTGCGTCTTGCCGTCGACCTGCTTGGTGACGACCTCCGGCTTGCCGACGGTCAGCTCGAAGCCCTCGCGGCGCATCTGCTCGACCAGGATGGCCAGCGCCAGCTCGCCACGGCCCTGGACCTCCCAGGCGTCGGGACGCTCGGTGTTCAGGACGCGGAGCGAGACGTTGCCGATGAGCTCCTTGTCCAGGCGGTCCTTCACCTGGCGGGCGGTGACCTTGTGGCCCTTGCCGCCCTTGCCGACCAGCGGCGAGGTGTTGGTACCGATGGTCATGGAGATCGCGGGCTCGTCGACCGTGATCAGCGGCAGCGCGATCGGGTTCTCGGGGTCGGCCAGGGTCTCGCCGATCATGATGTCCGCGATACCCGCGATGGCGCAGATGTCGCCCGGGCCCGCCTTCTCGGCCGGCTTGCGGGTGAGCGCCTCGGTCATCAGCAGCTCGGTGATGCGGACGTTGGTCTGCGTACCGTCACGCTTGATCCAGGTGACGGTCTGGCCCTTCTTCAGCTCGCCCTGCTCGACGCGGCACAGCGCGATACGGCCGAGGAAGTTGTCCGCGTCGAGGTTGGTGACGTGGGCCTGCAGCGGCGCCGCCTCGTCGTACTCGGGGGCCGGGACGGTCTCCAGGAGCGTGGTGAAGAACGGCTCCAGGTTGTCGCTGTCGGCCGGGACGGTGCCGTCCTCGGGCTTGGTCAGCGAGGCCACGCCGTCACGGGCGCAGGCGTAGACGATCGGGAACTCGATCTGCTCCTCGGTGGCGTCCAGGTCGAGGAAGAGGTCGTACGTCTCGTCGATGACCTCGGCGATCCGGGAGTCCGGGCGGTCGGTCTTGTTGATGCAGAGGATGACCGGCAGCTTGGCCTGCAGGGCCTTGCGGAGCACAAAGCGGGTCTGCGGCAGCGGGCCCTCGGACGCGTCGACCAGCAGGACGACGGCGTCGACCATCGACAGACCGCGCTCGACCTCGCCACCGAAGTCGGCGTGGCCGGGGGTGTCGATGATGTTGATCGTGATCGGGTCCCCGCCGTCCTTGGGGTGATACTTCACCGCCGTGTTCTTGGCGAGGATCGTGATGCCCTTCTCACGCTCCAGGTCGTTCGAGTCCATCATCCGGTCGTCGAGGTTCTCAGCGGCGTGGGCGGCGAAGGCGCCGGCCTGCTTGAGCATTCCGTCGACGAGGGTGGTCTTGCCGTGGTCGACGTGGGCGACGATGGCGACGTTACGAATGTCGTGGCGGGTGGGCATACTTGCGGCGCTTCTCCCGGAATCGTGGATGCCGCGCGTCCAGTCCGGTACGCGGGCCTCGCCGGGCAGACATGCCACGGCCGTACCCCATCGTACGTCGCCTTCGCGGAGGTGGCCTCCGCGGGGCTTGTGAGATGGGGAAAGCACAGGTCAATGGGTGTGGAGATGCCTTTGCCCGCCGGGCAAACCGGCGGGCAAGAGACTTGAGTCAACTTCTCGGCCGTAACGACCGAGCTTGTTGGCTCGGTTTCGTCTACGCCTCGTCGCGCTCCCGACTGTCCCCTACGGCGGGACGGTCACGGGTCGCATCTCCCCGAGGGTTCCCCCGGTCTTGTTCAGACCGGGGCGGGGACGGGCCTGTTGACGAAGGCCCACGCCGAGCGTGCGCGGTTGCGCACGTTGACCCCGGCGACGACGTCGGCGGGCCCAGCGAGGCCGCACCGACGACAGGAGAAGTGATCCCGAGTGGGCCGGTTGGCCCGCTCGGTGTGACCGCAGCGCGGGCAGCGCTGCGAGGTGTAGGCCGCATCCACGACGAGGAACGGCACCCCGGCCCGCCGGGCCTTGTATTCCAGGTGCTGTCCGAGCTGATGGAACGCCCAGGAGGAGAGCGTGCTCCGCTGGTCGCGTCGAAGCCGTACCCGCTCACGGATGCCGTCGAGTTCCTCGACAGCGATGCCGCGACCGGTGCGTTGCGCGACGGACACGATCTCCTTACTGATCTTGTGGTTCACATGTGTGGCATGTGCCTGTTCCTTTCCCGAACGGCGGGCCAGGCGCCGCTTGGCCGAGCGGGTGCCCTTGGCCTGGAGCTCGGCGCGCTTGTGCGCATGCCACCGTCGGTAGCGGCCAAGGCGGCGGCCCTGGTAATTGGTGCCATCGGAAGTGGTGGCCAGGTTGACGATGCCGCGGTCGACGCCGAGGAAGTCCGCTGGCTCGTACGTCTCGGGGTCGGGGATGTCGCAGGTCGCGATGAGGTACCACGCGCCCCTGCGCCGCACCAGGTCGCTCTCGCCCTTGCGGTAGGCCTCCAGCGTCTTCAGCTGGTCGGCGGACCCGGTGTAGGGAAGGTTCCTCATCCGGCCCGCGACCGTCCAGATCGATACCGTCCGGGCATCGAACTGCCAGGACAGACACCGGTCGTCGAACGGCTGCGCCGCCCCCGCCCGGAACGAGACGGCGCTGTTCATCGCCCTGCGGTACCGCTGCGAGGACGACTTGCCGAGCAATCCGGCCTTGGCCTGCGCCTTCAACGAGGCGTAGGCGTCGGTGACCTTCTTCACCACCCGCACCGCGGGCTGCGCCGACAGGCCGAACGTCGTCTTGATGTCGGCGTACACCAGCTTCTGCAGACCGTTACGGTCCTTCACACCCGTCTCGAACGCTACTGCGGCGACCCGCTCGGCGGCGCGGTTGCAGGCGTCCAGGGTCGCATCGAGGTCCGCCGCCTGTTCCTGCGACGGCAGCAACTTCACCCGCACCACCAGCTTCACAAGACCCGACGATAGGACCAGATCACACACAGGTGCACGGATTGCGCACATGCGCACGCGAACCAGCGAACCGGGGAACACGCGTACGCACCGCCCGGCTCCGCCGGGTAGCGACGAGGGGCACTCCGTGCCCGTCCAACGCGGATTGCCGACGAAACCCCGCGTTACGGGGACGGGAGTCGACTCCTCCCGGCGTAAACGCCGGGGCGTCTTCGCCAGTCACCGGTCAACTCTGGGCTAAGGGATCTTCCAGCCCAGTCCTTCTCAGCTCTTTCCGGACTTCTCTCCCTCTTCGCCGCCCTTGGCGGGCCCCGCCTGCGGCTTCAGGAAGCCGATGTCCTGGTAGCGGGGCGACTCGAAGCCGAAGGCGCCCGCGTTGGCCAGGCGGGGCTTGGCCGCGACCAGCTGGGGGCGCTGGTAGAGCGGGATCGATCCTGCCGCCGCCCAGATCCGGGCGTCGGCCTGCTTGACCAGGTCCTGGGCCGTGCCCTCGTCCAGTTCGCTGATCGCCTGCTCGAAGAGCTGGTCGATGTGGTCGGTGCCGACCCGCGTGTAGTTCTGCTCGACGTTGAGGGAGCCGTCTGCCGCGGGCTGCGGCTTGGCGAAGATCGGGCGGGCGTCGGTGGCCGGGAACGCGGAGGCGGGCCAGGAGTACAGGGCCAGGTCGTACTCGCCGGAGGCGATGTGGTCCTTGAAGTAGCTGGCGTCCTTGACCTTGGCCGTCTCGGTGCGGATGCCGATGCGCTCCAGCATCTTCGACACCTTCGCGCCGACGCTACGCAGCGTCTCCGAGCCGGGTCCGGAGGGGAGCACGAAGCGCAGGGTCAGCGGCTTGCCGTCCTTGGCGAGCGGGCCGCCGGCCGCGCTCGGGGCCGCGGTGCCCTTGGGGGCGTACGCGCCGGGGGCGCCGCCCAGCTGCGCCTGCTGCTTCTCCTTGGCGCCCTCGGGCTCCTCGCTTCTGGGCTTGCCGTCCTCCTGGCCGACGATGTACCGGCCGTCGTCGTCCTTGTCCTTCTCGGCGTCCTTATCGGTCTTCTTCTCGGCGTCCTTATCGGCCTTCTTCTCGGCGTCCTTCTCGACCTCCCCCTTCTCCCCCTTCTCCCCCTTCTTCTGGCCCTCGTCCTCGGCGCCCTTCTTGCTGCCCGCCGTGCCGTCCTTGGCCGTGCCGCCCTGCGACCAGCCCGCGTCGGCCAGCAGCGCCCTGGCCTCCGCGGTGTCCTGTTCGCCGAGCGCCCCGCTGTTGTCGGCGTACGCCTGCTGGCCCGCCAGTGCGAGATGGCTGCCGACCGGCTCCGCGGGCAGACCGAGCGGCCCTAGTACGGTCTCGGCGAGCTCGGTGCGGTCGATGGCGCGGGCCACCGCGCGGCGCACCCGCTCGTCGGCGAGTGGTCCGTCGGCGCCGTTCAGCGCCAGTTGCGTATAGGCCGGTTCCAGGGACTTGCGGACCTTGAAGCCGCCCAGGGCGCGCTGCTCGTCGGCGTACCGCTTGATCGCGGCCTGGTTCTTCTTCCGGGCCTCGCGCTCGGCCTCGGCCTTCTCGTCGGCCTCGTCGTCGTCCTCGGAGCCCGCGCCGTTGGCGATGGCCCAGGAGCGCAGGGCCTGGGCCGGGGTGATGTCGGAGCCGGGGCCGTGGGCGAGGGGGCCCTTGCGGCCCGCGTCCCGTACCGCCAGGGCGATCCGCTCGGCCACGCCGGTGCCGATGTCGGCCAGGTCGACCTTGCCAGAGGCGAGCGCGGCGGCCCGCTTCTCGGGCGGTACGGCGGTGAAGACCAGCTTCTCCAGCTTGGCGGGGCTGCCCCACCAGCGCGGGTTGCGGACGAGGGTGGTCTCACCCTTCTTGCGGTCCAGCTTCTCGATCTGGAAGGGGCCCGCGGTGTTCTTCAGCTTGCGGCGGGCCCCGTCGTTGAAGGCGTCCGGCTTCCCCATCACGTCCTTGGGGTACAGCGGCGTGAACAGCGCGCGCCAGTCCGCGTACGGCTTGCGGAAGGTGACCCGGACCTCCAGGTCGTTGGCGCCGCGCTCGATCTTCTCGATCCGGTCGTATCCAGCGTTACGCGCGGTCCAGTACGCGCTGTCCTTGCCGGACAGGGCGCGCCACTGGGCGGCGAAGTCGGCGGCGCCGATCTCCCTGCCGTCGCTCCAGACCGCCTGCTGGTTGAGCTGGTAGAGCACGACCTGCTTGGGCTCGCGCTCGACGACCTCGGCCTTCTCCAGGTAGTCGGCGTTGCGCTGGGCCTGGCCGTTGGCGTCGATCGTGTACATGGAGGGCAGTACGGCGCCCGCGATGTGCGCGGTAGCCGAATCGGCGTCCGCTTGGAAGGCGTTGAGGGTCTCGGGCATCGCGTCGACCGCCCAGGCCAGCTTGCCGCCGTCGGCCACCTGGTCCCGCGCGGCCGGCGCGATGTCCTGGGCCACGAGGGTGGCGTCGGACTCGTCGCCCGAGCTGCAGCCGGTGAGGGCGGGCAGGGCGAGCGCGCCCGTCGTGAGGAACGCGGCCGCCCTGAGCGCGGGGCGGAGTCTGACGCCGTCGTGGGACATGGGTGGTACCTCCGGGGCTGGCCCGGCCGCCCACTACCGGTACGGGCCGGGTTGGTGCGTTATCGTGGTATCTGTGACGGTATAAGGGGTTGATCACACCTATCGCTCCACTGAAGGTGACCGGGACCCACGCGGGGCGGCGACACGTCGGCAGAAGCAAAGAACCCCACCCATGCGGCCCAATCACAGTCCCGACCCGTACACAAGAGCGCGCATGTAGCTCCGGAGGCGGTAATCCGCGCAGATCCCTTCACAACGGTGGATGTGACGCGCAACACTCGCAGGCGCATGTCATCGCCACCGCAACTGCGGAAGGTAGGGCAAATCATGTCCCTGCAGGATGATTTGACGGCGGTTCAGCGCAGCCTGGACGACCTGGTGCGCTCCGTCGCGAGGCTGGAGAAGCAGGTCGGCGCGGGCCTGGACATCCGCCGAGTCCGCACCGACACCGACCATCTGCGCGAGAGTGTGGCGCTGCTGCGCGCGGCCACCTCCGCCACCCAGGGTGCCAAGGCGTCAGAGCCGCCGAAGCCCCAGGAAATGGTCACGATCTCCGACGAACCGTACGACCGTGCCATGTGGGCAGGACTCGACGATCTCGACGACGAGGGCCTGGGCGCCCGCGATCACCACGCCCCCTGACCGACCCCTCAGACCCCTCTACCCGACACCTCGGACCGGCACCTCTGACCGACTGGAGAACCAGGTTCCCCACGGGAGAATGCGTTGGCTACCAGTACCGATCCCCAGGCCGATACCGGCCATCGCCAGGGCGGGGTACGCGGCGCCGCGCGCGCCGCCATCGCCGCCCCTCATCTGCGTACCGACCGCTGGTGGCTGGCGCCCGCTGCGACCGCCGCCGGACTGCTCGCCTTCGTCGTCTACTCGACCTGGCGGGCCTTCGCGAACGCCGACTACTACGCGGCGCCCTACGTCTCGCCGTTCTACTCGCCGTGCCTGGCGGAGAACTGCGAGCCCATGCGGGGCGGCCCCAACTGGGCGCTGTTCGGCAGCTGGTGGGGCCTGTCCCCGGCGCTGCTCATCCTGGTCTTCCCGCTCGGTTTCCGGCTGACCTGCTACTACTACCGCAAGGCCTACTACCGCGGGTTCTGGGCCTCTCCCCCGGCCTGTGCGGTCGCCGAGCCGCACCGGAAGTACTCCGGTGAGACCCGCTTCCCGCTGGTGCTGCAGAACATCCACCGGTACTTCTTCTACGCGGCCCTCCCGGTGGCCGCGATTCTCACGTACGACACCGTGCTCGGCTTCCGCGACAAGGACTACGAGTGGGGCCATATGGGCCTCGGCACCCTCGTCTTCCTGGTCAACATCGTGCTGATCTGGCTCTACACCCTGTCCTGCCACTCCTGCCGGCACATCATGGGCGGCCGGCTGAAGCACTTCTCCAAGCACCCCGTGCGGTACCGGTTGTGGGGCTGGGTCGGCAAGCTGAACGACCGTCACATGCTGCTGGCCTGGTCCTCGCTCATCAGCGTCGCGCTCGCCGACTTCTACGTCTATCTCCTCGCCAGCGGCGCCTTCTCCGATCCGACACTCTTCTAGATGGATGGTGCGCCGTAGATGTCTCAAGTGGAGCGTCAGCAGTGGGACGTGGTCGTGGTGGGCGCGGGCGGCGCCGGGCTGCGGGCCGCGATCGAGGCGCGGGAGCGGGGCGCGCGTACCGCGGTGATCTGCAAGTCGCTGTTCGGCAAGGCCCATACGGTGATGGCCGAGGGCGGTATCGCGGCGGCCATGGGCAATGTCAACGAGGGCGACAGCTGGCAGGTGCACTTCCGCGACACGATGCGCGGCGGCAAGTTCCTCAACCAGTGGCGGATGGCCGAACTGCACGCGCGGGAGGCCCCGGACCGGGTGTGGGAGCTGGAGACCTGGGGCGCGCTCTTCGACCGGACCAGCTCCGGGAAGATCTCGCAGCGCAACTTCGGCGGACACGAGTACCCGCGCCTGGCGCATGTCGGGGACCGTACGGGCCTGGAGCTGATCCGTACGCTCCAGCAGAAGACCGTGTCACTGCAGCAGGAGGACGAGAAGCGGTTCGGGGACCACGAAGCCCGGTTGAAGATCTTCCAGGAGTGCACGGTCACCCGCATCCTGAAGCACGAGGACGGCTCCGTCGGCGGCGTCTTCTGCTACGACCGGGAGTCGGGGCGGTTCTTCGTCCTTGAGGCACCCTCGGTGGTCATCGCCACCGGCGGCATCGGCAAGTCGTTCAAGGTGACGTCCAACTCCTGGGAGTACACCGGCGACGGGCACGCGCTGGCGCTGCTCGCCGGTGCCCCGCTGCTGAACATGGAGTTCGTGCAGTTCCACCCGACCGGCATGATCTGGCCCCCGTCCGTGAAGGGGCTGCTGGTCACCGAGTCGGTACGCGGCGACGGCGGGGTGCTGCGCAACTCCGAGGGCAAGCGGTTCATGTTCGACTACGTACCGGACGTCTTCAAGGAGAAGTACGCCCAGTCCGAGGAGGAGGGCGACCGCTGGTACGAGGACCCGGACCGCAACCGGCGTCCCCCCGAGCTGCTCCCCCGCGACGAGGTGGCCCGCGCCATCAACTCCGAGGTCAAGGCGGGCCGTGGCTCCCCGCACGGCGGGGTGTTCCTCGATGTGTCGACCCGGATGCCCGCCGACGTCATCCGGCGCCGACTCCCCTCGATGTACCACCAGTTCAAGGAGCTGGCGGATGTGGACATCACGGCCGAGGCGATGGAGGTCGGGCCGACCTGCCACTACGTGATGGGCGGCGTCGCGGTCGACTCCGACACCGCGGCCACCGTCGGCGTGCCAGGACTCTACGCGGCGGGCGAGGTGGCGGGCGGGATGCACGGCTCTAACCGGCTCGGCGGCAACTCCCTGTCCGACCTGCTGGTCTTCGGGCGGCGCGCGGGGCTGCACGCGGCCGAGTACGCGGCCGGGCACGAGACCCGGACTCCGGTGGACGAGGCGCAGGTCGACGCGGCGGCGGCCGAGGCGCTGCGGCCGTTCTCCGCCGAGGGGCCCACGCCCGGGGGCGCCGAGGGCAGGCCGCCGGAGAACCCGTACACCCTGCATCAGGAGCTCCAGCAGACCATGAACGACCTGGTCGGCATCATCCGCCACGAGTCCGAGATGACGCAGGCGCTGCAGAAGCTCGGCGACCTCAGGGCGCGGGCGCGGCGGGCCGGGGTCGAGGGGCACCGCCAGTTCAACCCCGGCTGGCACCTCGCCCTCGACCTGCGGAACATGCTGCTGGTCAGCGAGTGCGTGGCGCGGGCGGCCCTGGAGCGGACCGAGAGCCGCGGCGGCCATACCCGCGACGACTTCCCGGCGATGGACCGCGGCTGGCGCCGGGCCAATCTGCTGTGCCACCTGGCCGACCCCGGCGGTGATCTGGCGGCGGCCGATCCGGTACGCGGCCAGATCAGGCTCACCCGGGAGCAGACCGAGCCCATCCGTCCCGACCTGCTCGCCCTCTTCGAGAAGGAGGAGCTGGTCAAGTACCTCGCCGAAGAGGAGCTTTACGAATGACCACGGCCGAATCGAACCCGTCGAGCTCGTCGACCCCGTCGGCCTCGTCGACCTCGTACGAGGCGGCGTTCAAGGTCTGGCGCGGCGACACCCAGGGCGGTGGGCTCGAGGACTTCAAGGTCGAGGTCCACGAGGGCGAGGTGGTGCTCGACATCATCCACCGGCTGCAGGCGACCCAGGCCCCCGATCTCGCGGTCCGCTGGAACTGCAAGGCGGGCAAGTGCGGGTCGTGCAGCGCCGAGATCAACGGGCGGCCGCGGCTGCTGTGTATGACCCGGATGTCGGTCTTCTCGCGGGACGAGACGATCACGGTGACTCCGCTGCGGGCGTTCCCGGTCGTACGGGACCTGGTGACGGACGTGTCCTTCAACTACGCCAAGGCGCGGGAGGTGCCGTCGTTCGTGCCGCCCGAAGGGGTCGGGCCTGGTGAGTACCGGATGCAGCAGGAGGATGTGGACCGGTCGCAGGAGTTCCGCAAGTGCATCGAGTGCTTCCTGTGCCAGGACACGTGTCACGTGGTGCGCGACCACGAGGAGAACAAGGCGGCGTTCGCGGGGCCTCGCTTCCTGATGCGGGTGGCGGAGCTGGACATGCATCCGCTGGATGCGGCGGAGGAGGCGGGTCTGGACCGGAAGTCCACGGCGCAGGATGTGCACGGCCTCGGGTACTGCAACATCACCAAGTGCTGCACCGAGGTGTGCCCCGAGGGCATTCGGATCACCGACAACGCGCTGATCCCGTTGAAGGAGCGGGCGGTCGACCGGAAGTACGACCCGTTGGTGTGGCTGGGGAACAAGATCCGGCGGCGGGGGGCGTAGGGGGTTCTTCCCCGGTCGCGACCGCACACATCCGGTCATACGCTCACGAATGTGACGCCAACCATAGCCACCTGGGCGATCATCGCCGCCCAGGCGCAGGACGAGGAGCTCGGCGGCGACGTCGTGCTCCCCGTCATCGCGGTGGGCTGCGCGGCCGCCCTAGCGGCGTACGCGTACGCCAAGCGGAAGAGGCGGGCCGCCACGCGCACCACACCCGGCGGCGGGAGACAGAGCCCGCCGCCTCCGGCCCCGCTGGATGAGCTCGACGCGGAGGCCTCGCGGCTGCTGGTGGAGACCGACGACGCGGTCCGCACCAGCACCGAGGAACTCGGGTTCGCCGTGGCGCAGTTCGGGGACGAGGCCGTCAAGCCGTTCACCCACGCGCTGGAGTACGCCAGGACGGAGCTGGCCGTGGCCTTCCGGGTGCGGCAGCAGCTGGATGAGTCCGTCCCAACGGGCGAGGCCACGCAGCGGCGGATACTCAAGGAGATCGTCGCGCGCTGCGCCCAGGCGGGCGCCCGCCTGGACGCCGAGTCCGCGGACTTCGACCGGCTGCGGGCCCTGGAGCAGAACGCACCGGACGCGCTGGACCACGCCGAGCGCGTGTTCCGCGAGGTGGAAGGGCGTACGGGCACGGCGGAGGCCACGTTCGCCGCGCTGGCCGCCCGGTACGCGGACTCCGCGGTCGCGCCCGTGGCCGGGAGGGTCGAGGAGGCCAAGGAGCGGCTGCTGTTCACCCTGGCACGGCTGGGCGAGGCCCGGCAGGCGCTGGACGCGGGTGACAGCGGCACGGCCACCGTGCGGCTGCGCGCCGTAGAAGGCGCCGTGGACCAGGCGGGCACGCTGGTCGACTCGGTGGACCGGCTGGCCCAGGAGCTGGCGGCGGCGACCGGCCGGCTGCCCGGCGCGCTGACCGAGACCGAGGCGGACCTCGGTGACGCCCGCGGGATGCTTGAGGGCCCGGTCGCGGGTACCTCCACCTCCGATCTACGGGGGCGGATCGCCCGCGCCGAGACGGTCGTCGGCGAGGTACGCGAGACGCTGGCCACGGGGCGGCACGACCCGATCGACGCGCTGCGGCGGATCGAGGAGGCCGACGCGGCGCTCGAAGAGGCGCTCGCCGGGACGCGTGAGAAGGCGGACGCGGACCGGCGCGCACTGGCCCTCCTCGACCAGGCGATACTCACCTCGCGCAGCGGTGTCGGCGCGGCGGCGGACTATGTGACCACGCACCGCGGCGCGGTCGGCGGCCGGGCCAGGACCCGGCTCGCCGAGGCCCTGCGGCACCTCGACCGGGCCGCCGCACTGGCCGCGTCCGACACCTCGGGCGCACTGGCCGAGGCACAGCAGGCGGGCGCCCTGGCCCGGCAGGCGCAGCAGCTGGCGGCGGGCGATGTGGACTCGTACGAGAGCCGCTCATCGGGCGACGGGGACGGCGCCAGCGCGGTGCTCGGCGGCATCCTCCTCGGCGGCGAGGGCGGCGGCGCGCCCGGCAGCTTCGGCGGCCGGGAGACCCGCGCCCGCAGGGGCGGCGACGGCAGGTCCTGACCCGGCTTCCCTCTCGAGAGCCTGTTTCCGAACAGGCTCTCAGAACATGCTGAGCAGCGCGTCCACCGAGGGTTCCGCCGTGCTGCCGCCGTCCGGCAGAGGTAGTTCGAACCAGACCGTCTTGCCGCGCGGGGTGCGCCGCGAGCCCCAGGCCGCGCTGAGCAGGCCGACGAGTTGCAGCCCGCGGCCGCCCTCGTCGGTGTCGCGGGCGCGGCGGCGGCGGGGCTGGACCAGGCCCGCGTCCCAGACCTCGCACACCAGGGTGCGGTCGAGCAGCAGCCGGAGTCGGATGTCGCCCTCGCCGTAGCGCAGTGCGTTGGTGACCAGCTCGCTGACCAGCAGCTCGGTGGTGTCGACCAGGGGGTCGAGGTCCCAGGAGGTCAGCTGGGTGCGGGTGTACTCGCGGGCCCGGCCCACCGAGCGCGGCTCGCGCGGCAGTGTCCAGTCGCCGACGGCGTCGGCGGGCAGTCCTCGTACGCGGGCCATGAGCAGGGCGATGTCGTCCTCGCCATGCCGGGTGTCGAGGGTGCCCAGTACGTGGTCGCAGACGTCCTCCAGGGGACGCGCGGGGAGGGTGAGGGCGGCGCGGAAGGCGTCCAGGCCCTCGTCGAGCGGGTGGTCGCGGGACTCGACCAGGCCGTCGGTGTAGAGCGCGAGGAGCGCCTCTTCGGGGAGTTCCACCTCGACCTCTTCGAAGGGTTCGCCGCCCACGCCGAGCGGCATGCCCGGCGGTACGTCGAGCAGCAGCGCGGACTCGTCCGGCTCGACCAGGACGGGCGGCAGGTGGCCGGCGTTGGCGAAGGTGCAGCGCCGGGTGACCGGGTCGTAGACCGCGTACACGCAGGTCGCGAGGTACACCTCGGAGGGGTCGGCGTCGCGGGGCTGGCGGGCGGCGCGGGTCGCCTGCTGGGTGCCGCCCGACGCGCCGCCCGCGTCGCCGCGCTGGGCCCCGGTGCCCCAGGGTGTGCCGAGGCCGCGCGCGACCTCGTCCAGGGCGGACAGCACCTCGGCGGGTTCCAGGTCGAGCAGCGCCAAGGTGCGTACGGCGGTGCGGAGTTCGCCCATGGCGACGGCGGCCCGCAGCCCGCGGCCCATGACGTCGCCGACCACCAGGGCCGTCCGGTGTCCTGGCAGCTCGATGACGTCGAACCAGTCGCCGCCGACCTCGGTGGCGGCGTTGCCCGGCAGATAGCGGCAGGCGATGTCCAGGCCCGCGGCCTCCGGGTCGCCCGGTGGCAGCAGGGAGCGCTGCAGGATGAGGGCCCGCTCGTGCTCGCGGCGGTAGAGGCGGGCGTTGTCGATGCAGACGGCGGCGCGGGCGGCGAGCTCGACGGCGAGTGAGCGGTCGCGTTCGCCGAAGGGCTCGCTGCCCTTGGCGCGGGAGAAGCGGACCAGGCCGACGACGGTGTCGTGGGCGACCATCGGCACCGCGAGGGTCGAGCGGACCAGGCTGCCTTCGTCGCCGGGGATGGTGACCGGACGGGCGGTGCGCAGCGCCCTGGCGCAGGGGGAGTTGAAGGCGTAGCGGTGTACGGCGCCGACGGCGACCGGGTCTTCCTCGTCCAGCGGTGCGTCGGAGACGGCGCTGGAGAAGGCGACTCTGCGGAGTTCGGCGCTGCCGTCGACCAGTCCCGGCGGGGCCTCGTCGCCGTCGAGGAGGCCCTGGTAGAGGTCGACCGATGCCAGGTCGCAGAAGACCGGGACGGCCACGTCGAGGAGTTGGCGGGCGGTGGTCTCCAGGTCGAGGGAGTTGCCGATCCGGGAGCCGGCCTCGTTGAGCAGGGCCAGGTTGCGGCGGGCGTGGGCGGCCTCGCGGGCGGCGGCCTGGCGCCGGGTGACGTCGATGCCGAGTCCGGCGACGCCGACCGGGTGGCCGCTGCCGCTGTGGACGCGGTAGAGGTTGATCGACCAGTGGCGGCGTTCGGTGGAGCCGGGGGCCGGGCCGACGATCTGCATCTCGGTGACGGCCTCGCCGGTGGCGAGGACCCGTTGCAGGGCCGCGGCCATCCGGTCGGCCTCCTGGCGCGGCAGGTAGTCGTGGACGGTACGGCCGCGGTGGTCGTCGGCCACGCCGCCGAAGACGGCGGCGAAGCGCCGGTTGGCGCGCTGCACCTTGAGGTCCGTACCAAAAAGAAGAAATCCGAACGGAGATTGACCAAAAATCGCCTGCGAAGCGGCAAGGTCGGTCTCGATGCGACGCAGAGCCCGGACGTCGACGACGATGCACACGGCCGCCCGCTCGCCGCGCTCGGTCTCGGTCGGCATCACATAGACCTCGGCGACCCCGTCCAGGCTGCCGTCGGCGGCCAGCCGGAAGGGGACGACGCCGGTCCACTCCTTGCCGTCGAGTATCTCGGCGACCTTGCGGTGTCCGAGATCGCGCAGCTCAGCCGGGACGAACGCCTCGATCGGATCCTTGCCCACGGCATCCTGCGCACGCACCCCGAACAGCTGCTCCGCGCGCAGCGACCACTGGTCTATCAGCCCGTCGGCACTGAGTGAGAAGGAGGCGACCTTGATGTAGTCGTAGATCGAGCCGGGCGGGCTGCTCTGCCACATGATGTCGCCCGGCGACTCCCCGGGTGCCGACGACCCGGCCGGTATCTCGCTCACGCGCCCGCCTTCCGCTTCACTCAGGCTGGGGTCCGGGGGTCACCCCCCGGGAAAACACAGCACCGCCACGGACCAGCAACCACCGGCGGCTTGCCCGCAGTATCCAGCACTACGGCCGCATACAACACCGCGTTCACACCACCCGTCACTTCCCTCTATTTTGAGCCGGGTGGCCGATGACCGGTCAAGACTCTCTCTCCCCATTACTCACCAGGGAGCGGCAGCTCGAACCACACCGCCTTGCCCGTCTTGCCGCGCCGGGTCCCCCAGCGGCCCGCGGAGCAGGCCACCAACTGGAGTCCGCGGCCCCCCTCGTCCTCAAGTGCGGCGGTGCGTTCCAGGGGCGGGTCGGGGAGTGGGTCGGAGACCTCCACCAGCAGCGAGCCGGTGGGGTCCGACGGCCGCTGAAGGCGTACGCCGATGGGACCCGAAGCGTGCCGCAAGGAGTTGGTGACCAGCTCGCTCACCAGCAGAACGGTCACATCGGTGAGCTCGTCGAGCCGCCAGGCGAGGAGTTGTCCGCGGACCCGGTGGCGAGCGGTGCGCACGGCCCCCGGGTCGGCAGGGAAGGTCCACTCGGCGCAGTCGCCATCGGTGTCGAGCACGCCGATCACTTCCCAAGATCAGCAGGAACCTGTCCGGTTTCATGGGGTTAATCAGCACATACCCGATATCGCGAGGCGTCTACCTCACGCGCGGGCGCACTGTGGCACGAAAGGCGTACGAGGAGTGCAGCAGTCGGCCGCTCGCGCCGGGCCCCGCACTCACGGGGCGGGCGGTGCGCGCGTGCCGGGCGTCGGGGCGCAGACGGGGGTTCAAAGACAGGCCCTTAGCCCTGCCCGAGCCTGCGGGCGGCCTCGGCCACGGCGGGGCGGTCCTGGTCCAGCCAGTCCACGTCCCAGATCTGGTCCGGGGTCAGCCAGCGCAGCGCGTCGTGGTCCTCAAGCGGGCGCGCCTCGCCGGACACCAGCTTGGCGGTCCAGACCCGCAGGACGTATCCGGGTCGCCCCAGCGGCCACTCGCCGGGAATCGGCTCCAGGGGCTCCGCCTCGACCCCGAGCTCTTCGCGCAGTTCGCGTACCAGCGCCTGCTCGGGCCGTTCGCCCGGCTCGACCTTGCCGCCGGGGAGCTCCCAGCGTCCGGCCAGTTCCACGGGGGCGCTGCGCCGGGCGGCCAGCATGCGCCCCGCGTCGTACAGGGCGGCGCCGACCACCACGATCCGTTCGGTCATGCGCCGGAGCCTACGGCCTACGACTCGGGGACCGCCGCGCTCAGCCGGTTCGCTGGCCGATGCGCTCGACCCAGTAGAGCTGCTTGTGGCGTCGGTCCTCGAAGCTGTCGGCGATGCGCTGCGCCTCGTCCCTGGTGGCGTACCTGCCGACGCGATAGCGGTTTCCGCTGTCGTCCTGCCTGATGACCTGCCATGGGAGCGTGACCCCGCCGTCGTTCATCGCACCCCTCCCGCTGCCG
This sequence comes from Streptomyces sp. E11-3, assembly GCF_046540415.1. Classification (NCBI taxonomy): domain Bacteria; kingdom Bacillati; phylum Actinomycetota; class Actinomycetes; order Kitasatosporales; family Streptomycetaceae; genus Streptomyces; species Streptomyces sp. E11-3. Next base: position 2,628,779 of record NZ_JAZGRL010000001.1, read on the forward strand.
GCCGCCCGCACTCTTCCCCACCCGATAAGGAAACCGCACTACGCATATGCCCGAGCCTACGCCCGACCTTCACTCAGCGGATACGTGTTTGCACGAAGAGGTACGCATCCGGCCAACGAGGGGGCGCACACTGATGAACGCGCCCCCGGGAGAAGGGACTTGAGGCGGATGCGGGCAGGGGGGAGCGTGCGACGGGGGGCGCTGGGGCGCCGTTACGCCACGGGCTACTTCACCGGCAGGTGGTACGCGATGCGGTAGCGGTCCGCGGGGACCACGATGTCGGCCGTCTCGACGGGCCGCCCGGAGGCGTAGTACGTGCGCGAGATGACCAGCACCACATGGCCCGGTACGCCGCCGAGCGCGAGCAGCTCTTCCGCAAGGCCGGGGCGGGCGCCGACCTCCTCCGCGACGTTGTCCACGATCACGTCGATCGCGGCCATCCGGTCGGCGACCCCGCAGCCGCCCAGCGGTCCTTCCTCGGGGAGCATCACCGGCGTACGCCCCGTGATGGCCAGGGGTTCCCAGGAGGTCGAGAGCATCATGGACTCGCCCGCGTCCCTGAAGACGTACCGGGTGCACATCACGCGGTCGCCCGGCTTGACGGAGAGCCGCTCGGCGACCTCTTCGCCGGCGTCGACCTGCTCGCTGCGCGACTCCCAGGTGCCGCGGGCGCCGCTCTCGGCCTGCTCCTGCCGAAAGGGAGTGGAGACGCCCGTGGGGCGGTAGCCGGAGCGGGCGAGCCGACGCGGCACGGGGCGCTCGCGGACATACGTACCGGAGCCGGAGCGGCCCTCGACCAGACCCTCGGCCATCAGGACCTTCCGCGCCTCAAGGGCGACGGTGTCCGAGACGCCGTAGTCCGCGCGGATGCGGGCCTGCGAGGGGAGCCGGGTGTGCGGCGGCAGCGAACCGCTGACGATCTTCTTCCGGAGATCGTCCGCGACGCGCAGATACGCAGGCTGCTCACCGAAAGTCACAAGCCACTCCCATCAGGTTGACAGACAGCAACAGCCTGGCAACCGACGGTTGTTGGCCGCAACCTTAGGCCAAGGAATCACCCGATGTGATGATTTACGTTTAAAGCGGGATCGTCAGACCTCGGCGCCGACGCCGCTGCCCGGGTCGTCGTCGCCGTCCCTGGAGCCGCCGCCCGAGTCCTCGTCCGCCGTGCCCCGCAACGACCCGCTCGACTTGCTGCCGTCCACGTTGGCGAGGAGACAGGAGACATCGCGGTCGCCCTCGCGCCAGCTGCGCGCGGTCGGAGCGTAGAAGTAGAGGTCGACGCGCGCCGGCAGCGCGTCGACGCCGCCGCCGTAGTAGTCGTCCAGAAGCGTCTGGCACCGGGTCTCGGCGAAGTCCAGGGCCCGGTCCTCGCCCGGATAGCTGCTGCCGGTCAGCGTGACGGTCCCGAACACCTCGCCGTGGTGCGGGGTGTCGCACGGGACGACCTGGACCCCGTACGTCTCGCCCTCCAGGCGGCCGTCACGGGTGTTGAAACAGTCGCCCTTGTCGAGCTCGGTGTCGCTGTACTTGCCGGCCTCCCGGAACCCGTCCACGAACGAGTCCACGCCACCGGTGACGAGGGTGAGCGTGAACAGCAGCGTGCCGATCGAGGAGAGCGTGATGCCCGCGATCGCCATGCCCTTGCCGCGCTCCCCCTTCTTCTTGATCTGCGACAGCGCGACGATGCCGAAGACCAGGCCGATGACCGGCAGGCAGCACAGGAGACCGAACACCAGCGAGGTGATGGCCAGGCCGTTCATCGGCGGCTGCTGGTGGTGGTGCTGCTGCTGGCCCGGGTAGGGCGCGGGCCAGCCGCCGCCGTACGGGGACTGCCCGTACGGCGGCTGACCGTACGGGGACTGGGGGTACGGCTGAGGGCCCTGCGGAGTCTGGGGGTACGGCTGCGGAGACTGGGGGTACGGCTGCGGACCCTGCGCGGGCTGGCCGTACGGCTGCTGCCCGTATGGCGGCAGGGGCGGTGTCCCCTCGGGCGGCGGCGGTGTGGCCATGGGTTCCGTACTCCTCGGCGGGATCTTGCGAACGGCTGCGCGAATCGTACGCCGAGAGGCCTCGTCCCCGTGGCGGCCGGAGCCGTCAGCGGGGACGAGGGGTGGTGATGTGCGGTGCTACCCGAGTGCTGGAGCCGCGGCTAGAACTGCAGCGCCCAGGCGTCGATCTTGCCGGTGTCCCACCACGCGTTGTCACGGACCCGCAGCTTCCACACACCGTTGGCGGCCTTCGACGAGGCGTCGACCGTGTAGGTGGTGTTGATGTCGTTGCTGCTGCCGCCGGTGCCGTAGTTCTTCAGCAGGAAGGTGCCACCGTCCGGCGCGACCAGCTCGACGCGCAGGTCACCGATGTAGGTGTGCTTGATGTCGACCTCGACCTTCAGGTCCGACGGGGCGTTGCCCGAGACACCGCTGACGGTGACCGAGGACTCGGTGGTCTGGTTGTCGCTGATCGCGTAGTCGGTGGTGTTCTCGAACCGGCCGTCGCCCGGGTCGCCCGGGTCACCTGGGTCGCCCTCGCCGACCTGGAGCAGCTTGTTCGGCGAGCCGGAGCCGGGGTTGCCGACCTTGCCGGTGGCGGCCGCGGAGTCCAGCGCCGAGCCGACCTGCGCGGGAGACGAGCCGGGGTTCTCGCCGAGCACCAGCGCGGCGGCACCCGCGACGTGCGGGGAGGCCATCGACGTACCGGAGATGGTGTTGGTCGCCGAGTCGCCGGTGTTCCACGCCGAGGTGATGGACGAGCCCGGCGCGAAGATGTCCACGACGGAGCCGTAGTTGGAGAACGAGGAGCGGGCGTCGCTGCTGGTGGTGGAGCCGACGGTGAGCGCCTCGGCGACGCGGGCCGGGGAATAGCCCGAGGCGTTGGCGTTGGAGTTGCCCGCGGCCACGGCGTAGGTGACGCCGGAGGCGATGGAGTTGCGGACCGCGTCGTCCAGCGTGGAGTTGGCGCCGCCGCCGAGGCTCATGTTGGCCACCGCGGGCTTCTTGGCGTTCTGGGTCACCCAGTCGATACCGCCGACGACGCTGGCGATGCTGCCCGAGCCGTTGCTGTCGAGGACCCGCACCGAGACCAGGTCGGCCTTCTTGGCGACGCCGTGAGCGCTGCCCGCGACCGTACCGGCGACGTGGGTGCCGTGGCCGTTGCCGTCGTTGCCGCCCTCGTTCCAGTAGTCGTAGCCGAAGCTGGCGCGACCGCCGAAGTCGTTGTGGCTGTGCCGGATGCCGGTGTCGATGATGTAGGCGGTGACGCCCTCACCCGCCGAGTCCGGGTAGGTGTAGCTGTTGTCGAGCGGCAGGTCCGCCTGGTCGATCCGGTCCAGGCCCCAGGAGGGCGGGTTGGGCTGAGTGGCGTCGATCGAGACCCGCTGGTTCTGTACGACCGAGTCGACCGCGCCGTCCGCGGCGAACTTCTTCGCCTCTTTCTCGGTGAGCTCCACGGCGTAGCCGTTCAGTGCGGCCTCGTAGACCTCGTCGATCTCGGCACCGTACTTCTTGGCGAGCGCCTTGCCCTGCTTGGACGACGCGTCGACCGCGTCCTCGTCCAGGGTGACGATGTAGCTGCCGGCTATCCGGTTCGGGGCTCCGGCGTTGGCGATCACACCTTCCGCGTCCTGACCCGCGGCGCCTGCGGGCAGTGCGGTGACGGCTCCGATCGCGAGCGCCGCCACAGCGGTCGCACCGAGGCGGGCGAATCTTCGTCCAGCGGGACGCTTGACTGCCATCTGAGGGGTCCTCCTCGTTGATGGTGCACTGGTGGGGGGTTGCGATGTCTGCGCGCGGGTTTCGGATCGCGCAGTGCCGCAACGACGGTGCAACGACAGGGGCATGACAACTGAACATGTCCATGACCCGGCCGTCAGCGAAAGATTGACCCATCCATAGGAATCCCACAAGAGTCATGCGCGGATGTAACACGGTGGCCACAAGAGCGACATGACGCTTCGTCAGCACATGCGGCAAAAGTCCCGTACACGCGCTGGCTACTCTGCGCCCATGACGTCACAGCCCTCGCCGCCCTCGTCTTCTTCGTCTTCTTCGTCTTCGTCGTCCTCTTCGTCGCCCTCGTCTTCTTCGTTGTCCTCGGTGCCGTCGTTGCCCGACTACGTCTGCCCGGTCGACGGCACACGGGTCGCCACCCGGTCGCTCGCCTGGTGCTGCCCGGTCTGCCGCGGGCCGCTCGACCTGGACTTCCATCCCACGCCGACCCCACTCAAGTCCCTGACGGGGCGCGTCAACTCGCTCTGGCGGTACGCCGAGTCACTGCCCCTGGGACACCCGACGGCCAGCCTGGGCGAGGGACGTACACCACTGGTCACACTGAACGACCACATCTCGGCCAAACTGGACTTCCTGCTGCCGACGCTCTCCTTCAAGGACCGCGGCGCGGTGCTCCTCGCGGAACTGGCGCTGCGGCTCGGCCCCGAGCGGGTGATCGCGGACAGCAGCGGCAACGCGGGGACGGCGATCGCCGCGTACTGCGCACGCGCGGGCCTCGACTGCACGGTGTACGTGCCGAGCGGTACGTCGCCGAAGAAGCTGGAGCAGATCCGGGCGCACGGGGCGCGGCTCGAGGTGGTGGCGGGCGACCGCGAGGCCGCCGCGGCCGCCGCCCGGTCCGCGGCCGACGCGCCGGGCACGTTCTACGCCTCGCACGTCTACAACCCGTACTTCCTGCACGGCACCAAGACGTACGTCCACGAACTGTGGGAGGACCTGGGCGGGCGGCTGCCCGAGGTGCTCGTCGTCCCCGTCGGCAACGGCACCCTGCTGCTCGGGGCCGCGCTCGCGCTGCGGGAGTTGCACTCGGCGGGTCTGATCGACCGGGTGCCCGCGCTGTACGCGGTGCAGGCCGCGGCGGTCGCTCCGTTGGCGGCCGCGTGGGAGGCGGGCGCATCCGATCTGCTCGCGCCGGCGCCCGTACGGCCGACGTACGCCGAGGGGATCGCCATCGCCCGGCCGCCGCGGGCCCGCCAGATCCTGGCCGCGGTACGGGCGTTCGGCGGCGGGTTCCTGACGGTGCCGGAGCCCGCGATCGCCGCGGCCCAACGGGACCTGGCGTCCCGTGGACTCTATGTCGAGTCGACGGGGGTGGCCTGCTGGGCTGCGGTGCGCAGGGGCGCGCTGGGCTCACGGAGTGCGGTGGTGCCGCTGTGCGGGGCGGGGGCGAAGACGGGGCTCGCGGAGGCGGCGGATTAGGTCCCGGAGTACTTGTCGCGAACGCGGCGCGCCCCTCGCGACAAGTAGGGGGTGAGACTGCCGACCGGCAGTCACGAGGGAGGTTCCGTGACCACGGACACGACGGACGTGGACGAGGACGCCACGCTGCTGGCCAGTGCCGCACACGACCCTGCCGGCTTCGAGCCGCTGGTGCTCCGGCACTCGGCGGCCCTGCACGGCTACTTCGCGCGCCGGGCACCCGGGCGCACCGGTGAGCCCGGACGTGCGGGGGCGCTCTTCCAGATCTGGCCGACGGGGCGGGCGTCGAGCTCATCGGCACCGTCAAGGACAGCCAGGGCCGCACGGGCACTGCGGTGGAATTCACCCCGGCGCCCTCGGAGTTCACCGGCGAGCGCACCACGACCCGGCTCGTGATCGACCCGGACACCGGCAAGCTCCTGGAGTCGTCAAGCCGCGCCAAGGGCGGGGCGGCCGAACGGGCCACTTTCCTGGAGGTCGGTCCGGCCGACAGGGTCGGCTGAACCGGCAGCGGTAGCGGTAGCGGTAGCGGCACCGTCGCGGCCGCTGTCGCGGTCACCGTCGCGGTCGCCGTCGCCGATGTGGGCCAGCCGCTCGGCCACGGCGTCGGCGCTCGGGTCGCGCAGTTCGCCGACGACCCGGCCGTCGGCCAGGAAGACCACAGAGTCGGCACACGCGGCCGCGGCCGGGTCGTGGGTGACCATCACGACCGTCTGGCCGTGGTCGCGTACCGCGGTACGGAGCAGGGTCAGCACCTCGCGGGCGCTCGCGCTGTCGAGGGCGCCGGTGGGCTCGTCGGCGAGGATCACGCTGGGGCGGGTGATCAGGGCGCGGGCGATGGCGACGCGCTGCTGCTGGCCGCCGGAGAGTTGCGCGGGCATCCGGTTCAGGTGCTCGCCGAGGCCGACCCGCTCCAGGATCTCGACGGCCCGCGCGCGGTCCGGCTTCCTGCCCGCGAGGCGCTGCGGCAGGGTGACGTTCTGCAGGACGGTCAGCGTCGGCAGCAGGTTGTGGGTCTGGAAGACGAAGCCGATACGGTCGCGGCGCAGGAGCGCCAACTCCTGCTCGGCAGCGCCGCCGAGCTCAGCGCCGTCCAGCTGGACCAGGCCGGAGGTGGGGCGGCTGAGCCCCGCGGCGCAGCGCAGCAGCGTGGACTTGCCGGACCCGGAGGGGCCCATCACCGCGGTGAAGCTGCCGCGCTGAAGGCCCAGAGTGACACCGTCGAGCGCGGTGACCTGGTCGGCACCCGCGCCGTGCACCTTGCGTACGGAGACGAGCCGGAGGGCCTCGCTGGTGGTCCTGCGCGGCGCGGCGAGTGCGGGGGCCTCGGGGGTCCGCATCGCGTCGATGCGGTGCTGCTTGCGGTTCGCCGCGACCCGCCGCCGCTGCTGCTGCTCACGCTTGGCCGTCCCGTACATCGTCATCAGCTCCCTGGTGGCGCCGGATGCGCCGTCACCATCGAAGCTACGGTTTGACCAGGTCAGCGCCCATGGGTGCAGACACCGAACCGGGGTGGCGCCAGGTACACCCCGCCGCGGTGGCGCCAGGCGCACAGCGGCCGGGGTTCAAAAGCAGGCGCTCAGCTCAGCGAAGTGTCCCCGTGCGCCTCAAGCAGCTTGCGCAGCACCCCGGCGACCTGGTCGACCTCCTCGCGGTCCAGCATTTCGGCCAGCCGCGCGTAGTTGCGCAGATGCTCGCCCATCAGGACCTCGATCACCTGGTGGCCGTGCTCGGTGAGCCGGATCCGCACCGAGCGCCGGTCGGCGCCGTCCCGTACGCGCTCGACAAGGCCCTTGGCCTCCATCCGGTCGATCCGGTTGGTGATCGCCCCGGAGGTGACGAAGGACGCCTTGACCAGGGCTCCCGCGGTCATCGTGTACGGAGCGCCACACCGCCGCAGCGTGGTGATGACGTCGAACTCGCCCATCTCCAGTCCGTGTTCGGCTGTGAAGTCCTTGACCTCCTTCGAGATGATCAGCGCCGCCCGCTGAATCCGGCCCAGCATCTCCACCGGCCACAGGGCGTCGACCAGGTCCGGCCGCTCCCTGGCCCACTGGCCGACGATCTGGTCCACCGCATCGCTCATCGCGCTCTCCCGCTCACCACAGACCTCTCAACACCAGACCTCTCAACATTAAGACACTTGACGCTGAACGACTCCCACTGCTTTTATCTCAACGTTGAGATTGTTAATCCTGAAGCAATGGGGGCGCCTTCCATGACCACACCCACGTCCACGCCCACGCCCGCGTCCACGTCCACGTACACGTCCACGTCCACGCCTCAGCGCGTCGCCGACGCCACCACCCCGCCCCGCCAAGTCCCCGTGCTCTGGCTGGCGTTGCTGGCCACGCCGCTCGCCGCCGGGGCCAATGCGCCGGTCCTGATCCTGCCGGACATGGCGCGCTCGCTCGGCGTCTCCACGGCGGCCGTGACCTGGCTGGTCACCGCGTTCGCCTGGGCGATGGCGGTGGGTACGCCGCTGCTGGCCGGGCTGCTCAGGCAGCGCGGGGTGCGGTCGACGCTGCGGGTCAGCTCGGCTCTGGTGGTGGCGGGTACCGCGCTGGTGGCCAGCGCGCCGTGGCTGCCGCTGGCGCTCGCCGGACGGGCCGGGCAGGCGCTCGGCGGCGCGGGTCTGGTGGCGGTGGCGATGAACCTGGCCGGGTCGACCCGCCGCATGGGCGTGATCACCTCCGGGTTCGGCGTCCTGGGCGCGGCCGGGCCGCTGCTCGGTTCGCTGATCGGCGGCGCGGTGTCCTGGCACGCGGCGCTCACCGTCTCCGCGGTGTCGCTGGTCGCGGTGCCGGTGGTGGCCCGGTATGCGCAGGCCGCCCCGCCGCTCGCCCCGACCTTCGACACCCGAGGCGCGGGACTCCTGGTAGCCCTCGCGTCGGCGCTGATCCTGATCCCGCACACGCCGCTGGCGGCCCTGGGCGCCGCCCTGGTCGCGGCCGCCCTGCTCGGCCGCCACCTCAGGCTGCGCCCCGAGGGCTTCGTCCCCGCCGCCGTACTGCGCTCCCCGCTCTTCGTGGTCTCGGCGCTGACCGGCCTCACCCTGGCGACCTCGTACTTCACCCTGCTGTTCGCCGTACCGCGTCTGATCACCGACCGTACGGGCTGGGCCACTTCGGCCATTGGCACCGGCCAGCTGATCGCCCTGCTCACCGGGTCGGCGCTGTCCCTGCTGTTCGCGGCGGGCGCGGGTCGGCTGGGGCGGCGTACGGTCTTCGCGACCCTGCTCACGGTGGGCGCCCTGGCCCCCGCCGTCGCCGCCTTCGCGAGCTCGGCACCGGTGCTGCTGCTGACCGCCACGGCCGCGGTCTTCGCCGCCACCGGCAGCAACGCGGTACTCGCCGTCTACGCCGGTGGCACCGCACCGGCCGCCCAACGCCCGGCCGCGATCGGCATGTTCGTCCTCTGCTTCCAGCTGGGCGGCGCCTTCGGACCGGCGATCGCGGCCGCGCTCGTCCTGGGGTGAACCTCAGGCCGGGACAGGGACCGGGACCACCGCCTCTTGCGCTGCACCCCGGTCCGGGTGCAATGTTGATTACATGATTACAGCCGAACAGCATGAGAAGCTCCGCGGCTGGTTCGTCGGCCGCCTGCCGGAAGATCTGTACGAGAGCGTCCTGGAGGTGACGGCGGACCGCGAGGAGATCACCGTCATCGGACGCATCCCCGAACCCCGGCTCGCCGAGTCCGTCTCGGCGGCCGAACGGGACGCGGCCGTGGCGGGCCGCGTCCAGGAGTTCCGGGAACGCACCCGCGAGGACCGGGTCGCCGTGGCCCGGGAGGCCGAGCACCGCTTCGGCAAGAAGGTCTCCTGGGGCGTGGAGTGCGGCGGCAGCCGGACCCTGTTCACCCATGTCGCCGCCCCCGTGATGACCCGGCTGCGCCAGCCCGAGCGCCAGGTCCTGGACACCCTGATCGCGGGCGGCGTCGCCCGCAGCCGCAGCGACGCGCTCGCCTGGTGCGTACGCCTGGTCCAGAAAAACGCCGACGACTGGCTGACCGACCTGCGAGACTCGCTCGACCAGGTGCAACGCGTACGCGCCCAGGGCCCGGACGCCGACACGACCAAGACCGCGGGACAGGAGCACCGATGACGGACAAGCCCGGTACCCCCACGATCTACGAGTGGGCGGGCGGCGCCGAGGCGCTGAACCGTCTCACCGAAGCCTTCTACGGCCATGTACGCAAGGACCCGGTCCTGGCCCCCGTCTTCGCCGACATGGACGCCCACCACTCCCAGCATGTGGCGACCTGGCTCGCCGAGGTCTTCGGCGGCCCCACCCAGTACACCGAACACCACGGCGGCCACCAGCACATGGCCACCAAGCACCTGGGCCGCCGCATCACCGAGGAACAGCGCCGCCGCTGGGTGGACCTCCTCCTGGACACCGCCGACGAGGTCGGCCTGCCCAGCGATCCGGAGTTCCGTGGCGTCTTCCTCTACTACATCGAGTGGGGCACGCGGATGGCCCTGATCTACTCGGGCGAGAACCCGCCCCCGGTGGACGCCGGTGACGTCCCCCGCTGGCACTGGGGCCAGACACCGCCCTGGCAGCCCAAGGCCGAGGACCCCGCGAGCTGAGGCACCCGGCCCTGGGCAAAGGGGTGGGGCGACACCGGAAAGAGGTCAGGCGGTTTCGACGGCGAGACCGGCCTCGACCCAGTCCTGGATGCCCTCGCGGTACTTGCGGACGTCGGTGTAGCCGAGGGCGGTGAGCCGGTCGGCGACCTGGCCGCTGTTGGGGCACGCCGGGTTAGAGCAGTAGGTGACGATCGCGGCGTCGCGGTCGGGGAGCAGCGTCGGCGCCTTGGCGTCGACGTCGGCCCGTACCAACTCGATGGCGCCGGGCAGGTGCTGCTGGGCGTAGTACTCCCCGCCGAGCGCGTCGAGGACGGTCACGGTGCCCGCGTCGATGGCCTTCTTGAGTTCGTCGCGGGCGATGAGTGCGGTCACGCCACTACCTCCAAGAGAATCGGACTACAGTCCTGTTGTGACTCACGACAGTAACGGACTGCAGTCCGGTTCCGCAACGCCCTTGGAACTCCTCCGCACGCCGCCGCCCAAGGAACGCGCCGACGCGGCCCGCAACCGCGCCGCGGTGCTGGAGGCGGCCGCCCGCCTGTTCGCCGAGCACGGCGTGGAAGCGGTGTCCATGGACCAGGTAGCCGCGGCCGCCGGCGTCGGCAAGGGCACCCTGTTCCGCCGCTTCGGCGACAAGTCCGGGCTGGCCGCCGCGCTCCTCGACGCCCGCGAGCACGTACTGCAGGAGGCGGTCCTGCACGGGCCGCCGCCACTCGGCCCCGGCGCCCCGGCCGACGAGCGCCTGACCGCGTTCCTCGACGCCTACTTCGACTACCTGCTGGAGCATCTGGCCCTGGTACGGATGTCGGAGACCGCCACCCCCGGCGCCCGATACCGGATCGGGGCCTACCGGTTCTGGCACCGCCATCTGGCGATCCTGCTCAGCGGCGCACCCGACCCGGACCAGACCGCCCACGCCCTGCTCGCCGCCCTGGCCGCCGACCACGTCGCCGCGCTCCTGCCGGAACTCGGCGAACAGCGGATGCGTACCGGTCTTATCCGGCTCGCCCACTCAGCGATGTGACGCTCACCGGTGCGGGTGGCCGGTGGCCGCGCAGCTGGGCCACCACCACCGCCAGTACCAGCACCGTGCCGACCGCGTCGCCCACCGCGTACGGGCTGAGCAGCAGGGCCGTACCCGAGAACGCCGCCAGCCGCTCGACCAGCGTGGTCTTGCGCAGCCAGAAGCCTTCGATGGCCACCGCGAAGGCCAGCAGGCCGATGAGCCCGGTCACCACCGCGAGGATCACCTCGGTCACCGATCCGTTGAGCAGCAGCGGCGAGTAGGCCATCAACAACGGGATCAGATAGAGCCCCTTGGAGAACTTCCAGGCCGACACGCTGGTCCGCATCGGGTCGGAGCCGGCGATACCGGCCGCCGCGAAGCCCGAAAGCGCCACCGGCGGCGTCACGTTGGAGTCCTGGCTGTACCAGTAGACGATCATGTGTGCCACGACCAGCGGTACTCCGAGGTCGAGGAGTGCCGGTCCTGCGAGCACGATCAGCACGATGTACGAAGCGGTCACCGGCAGGCCCATGCCGAGCACCAGCGAGGCCAGGGCGATCAGCAGCATCGTGGGCAGCAGGTAGCCGCCGCCCCAACTCAGCATCATGCTGGAGAACTTCAGGCCGAGGCCGGTCAGGCTCACCATGCCGACGACGATGCCCGCGGCCGCGGTGGCCACCGAGACGGAGAGCGTGTTGCGGGCCGCGAGCACGAAGGCCTCCGCGACGTCCTTGAGGCTCAGCCGGCTGCTGGCGCGGAACATGGCCACCACGGCCAGCAGGACGGTGGCGTACAGGCCCGCGAGGAGCGGCTCGGCGTACTGCATGAGCATGAAGATCAGCAGCACGAAGGGCACCAGGAAGTGCCAGCCACCGGCCATCACCTCGCGCAGCCTGGGCAGGCTCTCGGCGGGTACGCCCATGATTCCGTACCGTCTGGCGAGGATGTCGACGAACAGGAAGATCACCGCGAAGTACATCAGCGCGGGGATGATCGCGATCTTGACGATCTCCGTATACGGGACGCCGACCAGCTCGGCCATCACAAAGGCCCCGGCTCCCATGATCGGGGGAAGCAGCTGCCCGCCGGTGGAGGCCGCCGCCTCCACGCCGCCGGCGTCGTGCGGCTTGTAGCCGACCTTCTTCATCATCGGAATGGTGAAGGCCCCGGTGGTGACCGTGTTCGCGATCGCGCTGCCGGAGACCGAGCCCATGAAGGCACTGGCCACCACCGCGCCCTTGGCAGGACCGCCGCGGTACTTGCCGGTGAGGGCGTAGGCGATGTTGATGAAGAAGCTGCCGCCGCCGGTCTTCTCCAGTACCGCGCCGAAGAAGATGAACATGAACACGAAGCTGGCGGCGACCCCGAGAGCCAGCCCGTAAATGCCCTCCTGGAAAAGGTAGTTGTGGTAGATGATGCGCTGGACGGTGTAGCCGCGGTGCGACAGCAGGCCGGGCAGTAGCGGACCGATCCAGGCGTAGACCAGGAAACAGGTCACCAGCACGGCCATGAAGGTACCGATCACCCGTCGGCACGCCTCCAGCAGCAGCAGGATCGTCACGGCGCCCATGACCAGATCGGTGGTGACGGGCGCCCCGGTGCGGGTCACGATCGCCTCGTAGTCCAGCACCGGATACGCGCTCACGGTCACCGCGGCGAGCACGAGCAGCAGATCGACGAAGGCCATCGGCGCCCGCTTCGCCCAGGCGCCCTTGCCGGCCGGGCGGGTCAGGAAGACCACCACCAGGACGAACATCAGGTGCAGCACACGCTGCCGATACGAGCCCAGGCTCAGGTTCAGGGCGGTGTAGATCTGGAAGCCGCCGAGGCCGAGGGCTATGGCGAGCATGCTGTAGCCGACGACGCGTGCGGCCCGGTCGTTCCCCCCGTTCCCCCATCGGGCGGCGGCCAGTTGGCGCCACAGCGGCCGGCCGTCGGGCTCCTGCTCGGGGGACGCGGCGTCCGCGTCCTCCGGGAGCGTGGTGGTCTGTTTCATCTCCGTACCCCTTTCTGGAGTCCCGGTTTCCGGAGTCTTGGAGTTCTGGAGTTCCGGAGCACGTCTCGGGTCAGGGGCGGAGCTCGTCGGGGATCTCCACGCCCTTCTCCTCCGCGTAGCGGATGACGCCGGGGTGCAGCGGGACCGGGCTCTTCGCCAGGTTCTTCAGGACGAGGTAGTCGGAGCCCGCTTCGTAGACCTTGTTGATGGAGCTCACGTTCTCGTAGAGCGCGCGGGCCAGTTCATAGCCGCGCTCTTCCGACATATCGGCGGGCACCGAGACGACATTCCACAGGGCGAGGGTCGGCAGATCGTCCTTGACCGTGGAGTAGGTGCCGCCCTTGATCGTGTGCGGCGTGTAGAAGGGGTACTTCTCGGTGATCCGACGCAGTTCGCTCTCGCAGACAGGGATCAGATGGAGCGGGTCGGTGGCCTCCAGCTCCCGCAGCGACCCATGCCCCTCGCCGACCACCCAGGAGCCCGCGTCGAGCTGGCCCTCGCGCAGCGCTCGGCCGGTCTCCGCGTAGGCGTAGCGCTGGCGGCGGATGTCCTTGTCCGGTGACATTCCCAGGGCGCCGAAGACCAGATCGGTGGCCAGCTCGTTGCCGCTTCCTGGCGCGCCCACGGAGAAGCGCTTCCCCTTGATGTCGGAGAAGCAGTCCAGGGCGAGCTTCTTGTCGACCGACTCCAGCGAAACGGTGTGGTAGACGTTCGGGTAGAGCACCATCAACGACTGGGTCTTGATCGGTTTGTCCGAGAACTCGCCCTTGCCGTGGTGGGCCTGGTGGACCACATCGCTCTGCGCGATGGCCATCTCGCTCTCGCCGGCGGCGATCAAACGCAGGTTCTCCACCGAACCTCCGGTGGCTTCCGCGCTGGCCTTGAGCCCCTTCACCTTGCCGTTGATGACTTCGGCCATCGCACCGCCAACCGGGTAGTAGATGCCGGTCGTGGTGCCGGTGGCGATGGACATGGTCGATGGATCACCCGATGCCGACTTGCCCGCCTCCGCGGGCTGGGTGCAGGCGGCCGTCAGCAGGGTGACGAGACCCAGGGCGATGCCCAGTCCGGCTCTGCGGCTCTGTCGTCCCATGAAGCACACTCCTCATGTCGTGTGTCGATGCGTCGATGCGTCGATGCGTCGATGCGTCGATGCGTCGGGCAGGAAGCTAGTGCGGCCCGCCCGGTCCGCGGCCGTTCCCGGGCCGCCACTTGAGGAACCTTTAAGGTTTGCGCCGGGCGCCGCTCACCGCTCTGAGCCGTAGGGTCTGGCCCCATGAATCGGCTACTTGTCCGTGCCGGGCTGTGCGTGGCCGTCCTGCTCGGGCTGCTGTCGTGCGCCCAGCCCCGGCCGTCCGGCGAGATGCGGATCGCGACGGGCGGTAACGGCGGCGTGTACTTCGCGTACGGGCAGGGCCTGGCCAAGGCGGTACGGGAACACCTGCCGGGGCTCCGCCCCGAGGTACTGGAGACCGCGGCGTCCCTGGACAACCTGCGCAGGGTGTCGTCCGGCGAGGCCGAGATGGCGTTCAGCCTGGCCGACTCGGTGGCGCTGGCGGTGTCCGGCGAGCCGCCGTTCGACTCACCGCAGCCGGTGCGGACGCTCGCCCGGCTCTACGAGAACTACGTACACCTGGTGGTGGCGGCCGACACCGACATCCACTCGCTGGCCGACCTGCGCGGCCACGCCGTGTCGACGGGAGCGGCGGGCTCCGGTACCGAGGTCATCGTGGAACGGCTGCTGGAGGTCTCCGGGGTGGATTCCGGCCAGGGACACGTCGACCGCCACCAGCTGGACCTGGACACGTCGGTCCGGGCGCTGAAGGCGGGCCGGGTGTCGGCGTTCTTCTTCTCCAGCGGCCTGCCCGCCCGCGCCATCCGCGACCTGGCCAGGACCCACCCGATCAGGCTCGTCGACCTGGCCGACCAGGTCGGCCCGATGCGGGACCGCTACGGGGAGCTCTACAGCGAGCGCAGCATCCCCCGGTCCATGTACGGTTTGCCGGCCACGGCGACCATCGGCGTGCCGAACTACCTGATCGTCCACAGGGACATGGACGAGCAACTGGCCTACGAACTGACCCGCCTGCTGTTCGTCGCCCGCGACGAACTGGCCGACGCGCACCGGGAGGCACGCCGGCTGAACAAGCGGGCCGCCTTCTCCACGTATCCCGCGGCGCTGCATCCCGGCGCGGTTCGCTACTACCGGCAGGCCCGGAAGCCGTAGGCCGCGCTACCGGTGGGCCGCGCTACCGGCAGGCCGCGCTACCGGTGGGCCCCGCTACCGGCAGGCCCCGCTACCGGCAGGCCCGGAGTCACAGGCCGCGGCGGGCCGCTGGCCGTCCGGCGCCCGTGCCAACCGCAGGCGTAGCCGCGCGTCCAGGCCGTGCGGCTCGGCCGGCAGCAGTACGAGATCACCGCCGCAGGCGGCCATCAGCTTGGCGACGATGGACAGGCCGAGACCGGAACCGGCCACGTTCTGGTGCTCGGGGCTGCGCCAGAAGTTCTCCGTGGCGTGCTCCCGTGCGAGCTCGTCCAGCCCGGGGCCGTGGTCGATCACATGGATCTCGGCCATGCCATCGCGCTCGGCAAGCCGCAACACGACTTCCCCACCTCCACCTCCCTCACCTCCCTCACCTCCCTCACCTCCCTCACCTCCCTCACTGTCCTCGCCGCCGAACTTCAGCGCGTTGTCGATGAGCGCATCCATCGCCTGCTCCAGCGCGTCGACCGCGGCCAGCACCGGTCCGCGCACACCACCGACGCACCGCAGCCGCACCCCCAGTTCACTGGTCATGGGCTCCCAGGCGGCCAGCCGCTCCCGGGCCAGCTCCTCGACGTCGACCTCCTCGATCTCGTACCGCCCGCCCTCGGCCCTGGCCAACGCCAGCAGGCTGCCCAGGATCCGGGCCAGCCGGACGGTCTCGGCCAGGGTGAGGCTGTGCTCCCGGCTGCCGCTCGGCCGCAGATGCTCGGCGAGGTTCTCCACCCGTAGCCGCAGCACGCCCAAGGGGGTGCGCAGCTGGTGGCTGGCCTGGGCGACGAAGGTCCGCTGCTGGGTCAGCGCCCCGGTGACCGTGTCGGCCATGACGTTGAAGGAGTTCGCCAGCCGCCGCAGCTCCACCGGCCCGGCGTCCTCCGGTACCCGGGCGTCCAGCGTTCCCGCGGTGATCTCATGGGCCGCGGAGTCCAGATCCCGTACCGGCCGCAGGGTCCAGCGGGCCAAGGCGACGGCCGCGAGCGTGGACAGGGCCAGGGCGGTGCAGGCGGCAGCCGCGAGCAGCGCCCACTGGCGGAGGATCTGGCTGCGCAGTTCATCGGTGGGCGCCACGGTGACCACCACACCGATCACCTCGCCGCCCCGGCCCACCGGCTCCGCGAGCACCAGCGGCTCCGGCCGCCAGGGCCAGACGACCTGGTCGAAGCCGGAGCGCTCGTCGGACAGGGCGGCCGCCAGCCTGCGACGTACGGCCGCGTCGGTGAGCGGCAGCTCGTCCCGTGAGGCCAGCAGCAGCTTCTCGTTGACGTCGAGTACGGCCGCCCCCACCCCGAACAGCTCGTCGTAGCGCGTCAGTTCCGCGCGCAGAGCGACCGTCTCGCCGGTGCGCAGGGCCGGTTCGGCCAGCGATGCGAACCGTGCCGTGTCGTTCAGCTGGGCGATGAACACTCCCTGGGTGTCCCGCGCCGCGGTGGCCGCCGCGTACGGGACGGCGACCGCCGTCAGCACCGCGGCCAGCATCAGCAGATACACGACCAGCAGGCGACGGCGCATGCCCGCTCTCCAGGCCTATCGGTCCGGCTCGCCGCGCACGGCGGCCCCGGCCGGAGCCGACCCGTCACCGACCGGCATGGCGGCCAGGCGGTAGCCCACCCCGTGAACGGTGTGAATCAGCCGCGGCGGACCGAGCTTGGCCCGCAGGTTGGCCACATGGACCTCCAGCGTCCGGCCCACACCCTGCCAGGTCGTCTGCCACACATCGGACAGGATCTGCTCCCTGCTCAGCACCGCGCCGCCCGCTCTCACCAGCGCGGCCAGCAGATCGAACTCCTTGCGGGTCAACACGACCTGTGCGTCGTCGCGGAACACCGCCCGCCGGGCGAGATCGATCTCGACGGCACCGATCCGGAACCGGTGACCGGGTGGCGGGGTGACCGGCCGCGCCCGCCGCTGCACGGCATCCATCCTGGCCGCCAGCTCCGCCATCCCAAAGGGCTTGACCAGGTAGTCATCCGCGCCACTGCGCAGCCCAAGCACCCGATGGCGCTCCTCCCCGCGAGCGGTCACCGCGATCACCCCGGCCTGACTGCGCTCCCGCAACCGGCGCAGCACCTCGATGCCGTCCATATCGGGAAGCCCGAGATCGAGCAGCACCAGATCCGCGGGGCCAGCGGCCAACGCCTGCGCACCGGAGTCGGCACGCAGCACGTCATGACCGTGACGTCGGAGCGCGGTGCTCAACGCATCGGCGAACTCGTTGTCGTCTTCGACCAGGAGAACCCGCATGAGGCTGCCAAATATGACGCCCATGTGTCCGCGGCGCTACCCCCGCGATCCGAGATGTGACCTTACGGTCCCGTGCGGCGTGCCTTCAGCGGCCGCTACACGTTGCACGGGTTTTCGCCTTCCGCCTCAGGACTAGTTATCCAGCGACCCGCAACGCGACCAGTTCCGCCCCGAGTTGGGCCAGACACGCCCCGTACTGCGTCACCATGAACGCCCGGTACGGAAGCCTGCTGCGGCTGCGCGGTTCGTCGGAGGAGGTGACCCGGACCAGGCGGGCCGTCACGAGCGCGCCTGCCAAGAGCGGCAGGGCGGACGGCAGCAGGCGCGGTGCGGCGACCACCGCGGTGGCGGTGTAGGCCAGGCCGACCATGACCGGAGTGATCGCGCAGACGGTCCGGGCCCGCCGCTCGCCCCACCGGACCAGGGCGGTGCGGCGCCCGGCCGCGGTGTCGCCCCGCACATCGGAGAGATCCTTGACCAGGGCCCCGACGGCCCCCATCCAGAGCGTCATCGCACCGCCGAAGGCCAGCACCGGCAGCAGCTCCCCCGCCGCGCCACCACTCAGCCAGCCGGCAGCGAAGGTCAGGCCCCCGAGGAACAGGATGTCGAGCACGGCGGTCGAGGTGCGGCGCTTGAGGGCCAGGTGCGGCGCGGAGTACGCGTATCCGCAGATCAGTTGGGCGGCCACCAGGGCCGGGAGAACCCAGCCGCCGCTCACCGCGGCGACGGTCAGGGCCGAGGCCGCCAGCACCCAGGAGACCAATCTGGCTCTGGCCAGGGGGAGTTCACCGCTACTGATGGGGCGGCCGTTGTTGTTCATACGGTCTTCCGGAGCGTCGTGCACTCCATTGACGAGGTAGACGTAGCTGGTGGCCGTCCCCCAGGCACACGCGGCGGGCGCGAACGCGGTGAGTCCCGCGCCCGATATTCGGGCGCTCATCAGGAAGGCGACCGTGAACCGGAGCAGAAAGACGATCTGCACGGACGGCCGGGATTCTCGCAGGCACAGCGCCAAGGTCTTCGGCAGTGAGGCCACTGCGGGCACTCCGGGCGCCGACGGCGCCCGGAGCTCTGAGGGGCGGGTCGCCGTGCGGGTCGACGGGTCACTCTCTTTGGTCGTGTTGATCGTGTTGATCGCGTCTTGCATGATCAAAGAATCGCATTTGTCCCGTCGACCCGAAAAATCGCGATACGTATCAGGGCACGGGAACCGGCACTGAGGCCGGCACCCGGCTGGACACCACCACCTCGGCGGCGTTCACCGCATGGTCGACCGGCGCCCCCTCCAGGGCGCCTCGCACCGCCTCGACGGCCTCGCGGCCCGCACGGTCCTGCGCCTCGGCCGTGCTCGCCCCCAGGTGCGGGGTGGCTGTGACCGAGTCGAGGTCCAACAGCGGGGAGCCGACGGCCGGTTCGACCTCGAAGACGTCCAGGGCCGCCCCGGCGACGCGGCCTTCCCGCAGCGCCTCGAGGAGGGCCGTCTCGTCGACGATCCCGCCGCGGGAGGTGTTCACGAGATGCAGGGTGCTCTTGGCGAGGCCCAGTTCACGCCGGCCGATGAGACCGGTGGTCGCCGGGTTCTTCGGCAGATGAACGGTCACGACGTCACTGCCGGACATCAGCTCGCCGAGCTGTGCCCGGCGCGCCCCCAGGAGCGCCATCTCCTGCGACGTCACATACGGGTCGTAGGCGAGGAGCTCCACGTCGAATGCGGCGAGGCGGCGCGCGACCAGCTTGCCCACATTGCCGAACCCGACGATGCCCACGGTCTTCCCGGACAGCTCCGTTCCCTTGAAGGAGGACCGGTCCCAGCGCCCGGCGCGGAGCGAGGCGCCGGCCGCGGACACCTTGCGCAGCGACGTGATGATGAGCCCCACGGTGAGCTCGGCGACACTGAGGACGTTGGAGTGCGGGGCGTTGGCCACCAGGACACCGGCCCGGGTCGCGGCTTCGACCTCCACGTTGTCCAGGCCGACGCCGGCCCGCCCGACGACCCGCAGGTGCGGGGCGGCGGCGAGGGCCGCCGCGTCCACCTGGGTGCCGCTGCGGATGAGCAGGGCGTGTGCGTCCGCGAGCGCCGCGTGCAGCGCTCGCGGGTCGCTGCCGTCGCAGTGCCGGACGTCGTAGCGGTCCGGCCGCAGTGCCGCGAGGGTCTCGGCGGGGAGCGGGTCGCCGACGACGACCACGAACTGGCTCATGAGTGTTCTCCAGAAATACGCGTACGAATGCGGGGCGGGGTCACAGCGCGGCGCCGGCCAGCGCAGCGGGCCGCTGCCGCGGCAGGTTGGTCCGGGTCCAGACCGCGTCGAGCGCGTTGGCGAACCAGTGGATCTGGTCCTCGCTGTGGTGCGGCGTCGGCGTCACCCGCAGCCGCTCCGTACCGGTGGGCACACTCGGGGAGTTGATCGGCTGTACGTAGATGCCGTGGCGGTCGAGCAGCTCCGCCGCGACCTCGCGGCACTTGACGGAGTCGCCGATGAGGACGGGCACGATGTGTGCGGCGTCGGACACCACCGGAATGCCGCGCTCACTCAGCAGCCGGTGCAGCAGGGCGGCCTTGGCCCGCATCTCGGTGCGCTCGCTGTCGGAGCGCTTGAGGTGGCGTACGGCGGCGAGCGCACCGGCGGCCACCGTCGGCGGCAGAGAGGTCGTGAAGATGAAGGCGGAGGCGAAGCTGCGGATCGCGTCGATGACGGAGGCGGGGCCCGCCACATAGCCGCCGGCGATGCCGTACGCCTTGGCCAGGGTGCCCATCACCACGTCGAACTGATCGGCGATGCCCAGCTCCGCGGCCATACCGGCGCCGCGGGGGCCGTACATGCCGACCGCGTGCACCTCGTCCAGGAAGGTCAACGCTCCGTGTTCGCGGGCTACTTCGGCGATCCGCTCCAACGGTGCGACGTCGCTCTCCATGGAGTAGATGCTCTCCAGGGCGACGATCTTGGGGGCTTTGGGGTCGAGGCCCGCGAGCAGTTCCTCCAGGTGGTCCACGTCGTTGTGCCGGAAGATGACCTTCTCGGCCCCGCTGTGCTTGATCCCCGCGATCATCGACGCGTGGTTGAGCTCGTCGGAGACGACCACACAGCCGGGCAGCCGGCCGGCGAGGACGGTCAGCGCCGCGTCGTTCGCCGAGTACCCCGAGGGAAAGATCAGGGCGGATTCGGTGCCGTGCAGATCGGCCAGCTCCTCTTCGAGGAGCACGTGGTAGCGGTTGTTGCCCGAGATGTTGCGGGAGCCTCCGCTGCCCGCCCCCGACTCGTCGATCGCCTTCCGCATGGCCTCGAGGACCAGCGGGTGCTGCCCCATCCCCAGGTAGTCGTTGCTGCACCAGACGCTGATCCGGCGGCCGTTGTCGGGTCCGTAGCACAGGGCCTGCGGGAATTCGCCGGCCCTGCGCTCAATGCTCAGGAACGTCCGATAGCTTCCGCGTGCCTTGAGTTCCTCGATTTCGGCTGCAAAGAATCCCCGGTAGTCGTACAACGATTCCTCCATAGGTCGGGGCGTCGGGGCGTGGCTGATAACTGCCCCCTTGAGTGGAGAGAATCTAGCGATCGGCGTACGGGCAGGGAAATGCATTGCGGATCCGGCCTATACGACACCCGCATAAACCCGCGGAGTCGGCATTCATGCAGCTTCTGCATAGGTGAGCCGACGAATCCATTTCCCTTGCGAATGAGGGGCGAATAGAGTTCTGGCGTCGCGTTCAGTCTCTGCGACTTCCCACGCATTCGGGAGAACCACTTGTCACACGGAACAACTCAGGCGATCGACAAGAGCGTGACCGGCCCGGGCCAACTGCCCACGGGCTACGCCCCACTGGGCCGCAGCCTCGTCGCCTTCGTCCTCACCGCGATTCTCGCGACCGGCCAGATGTACGCCGTGATTCCGGTGATGGACTCCATGGCGAGCGCGTGGCAGGCGAGCACCTCGTCCCTGACCTGGATGGCCAGTGCCTTCGGCTTCGGCTACGCCGGCGGATTCGTCGTCTTCGGCCCACTGGCCGACCGTTACGGCCATCGCCGCATCGTCGTGGCCGGCATGGCTGCCACCGCCGTCACCACCGCCCTGGTCGCCTGCGCGCCGGGACTCGGTCCCGGTATCGCCCTGCGGGTGCTGCAGGGCATCACCGTCGCGGCCTTTCCCCCCACCATCCTTTCCTATATAGCCGAGCGCATCGCGCCCGAGCGGCGCATGGTCAGCACAACCGCGGTCACCACGTCGTTCCTGGCCTCGGCGGTCATTGCCCAGGTCGCCTCGCAGACCATCGCCGACGCCTTCGGCTGGCGTGCGGTGTTCGTGGCCAGTGCCCTCGCCTTCGCCGTCATGGCGGTCGTGCTGCGCACCGTGATGGTCGCCGACCTGCCGCCGAAGGGCGGCTCGCCGCTGGCCGCGTACCGCTCCATCCCCGAGGTCCTTGCCACCCCGGGGCTTCGGCTGCTCTATCTGGCCACGCCCGCCGTGTTCGGCTCATTCGTCGCCATGTACACGGGCATTCAGCTCAGCGGCAGCGTCGGGGACAGCCAGGCGCTGCTCGCCCTGCGGGCCAGTTCGCTGCCGGCCATGGTCATCATCCCGCTGCTCACGCCCTGGCTGAGCCGGATCCCCAACGCCCCGCGGGTGGTCCTGGGCATGCTGCTCGCCGCCGTGGTCACCCTGATCACCGGCATCCTCTCGCCGGGCACGGCCGGGCTCGCCGCCCTCCTCCTAATCTTCGTCGCCGCGATCACCATCGCCACCCCGGCCATGGTCGGCACGGTGGGCGAGCGCTCGGGGTCCTCGCGCAGTACGGCGCTCTCCCTGTGCACGTTCTGCTTCTTCGTAGGCGCGAGCCTCGGGCCGCAGGTCGCCGGGGCCCTGGTGGGCAGCGGCTTCGACGTCCTGATGTACGTCCTGGCCGGCGTGCTGCTCGTCGCGGCGCTGATCGTCTTCATCACCCGCAAGGCACCGGCCGCGCCCCGCTCCTGACCCCGTCCACTCCCCCCACTCCCCG